>CAVSES010000002.1:0-1577500 GCA_963727045.1 uncultured Gammaproteobacteria bacterium
CGGCAGCCAGACTGGACAGCGTAGGCCTGGCGCGATGAAAAGCCACTTTCAAGAAGGCATCGAGCAGCATTCCGCCTGGCACAACGCAGATGACGGTAGTCACCCAGCGCCAATCGCGACGCCAAAGGAGATACAGCAGGAGCAGCACCGTAGCACCCGTCACCGCGGGCCATTCGTGCAGCCGACTGACACCTGAAAGGAATCTATTCAGCCGCGGCGTTTGGTGAAGGTGAAACCAGCGCTCTACCTCCAAGTCGTACAGTATAAGCGGATCCCCGGTAACTACATCCTCCGCGATGCCGCCGAACAGCCACGCGGCTGCAGCGAATACCAGCAAACCCAACGTCATCTGCAGACCAAAGTAGCTTCCGGGGGACAGGTTTGCTCTAAGCCGTGCAAAGAGATCCAACACCGGGCGGCCAAGGGCACGCACGTTAATTCCTCGGTGCAATTGCTTTAATCAGGGACTTGCGCAAGCCGGCAGCATATCAGCCGGCGAGCGCAGTGAGTGGCTGGTTCTCAAGACTCCAGCCGCGCAGATCTCAACGCTTCTTCACGACCACGCGCCCGTTCGGGTCGACGTAGACGTGGTAGCGGTTGCCGTCGCGACAGGTCGCCGTGTAGTCGCTGTCGCTGTTTCGCTGCGCGCTGACGACTTTGTCACACGGCAGGCCTTGCAGAGCGATCGTAGCCGCGAGGTCTTTGCTGAAGGACGCGTCCTCGGCGGCCAGCGCCACGACGGAAGCGAGGGTGCTCAGGGCCACTAGGGCGAGAAGGGGGGTGCTCGGGCGCATAGGGATTCCTGTCATGGCAATCAAATATGAGCGAACTTCTGCGGGTCGGAAAGAATACTCCAAAGGGCCTCGCGCGAAGCGGATACCGCGGTCGCGAGCGTAGCGTCCCCATCCTGTAGGACGGTGACGACTTTGATTAGCAGGAACTCGAACTGCTGCCGCAGCTGCGCGAGTGTCGGTGGCACTTGACCGTGGTGAAACGACTTGAAATGCGCGAGCAAATCATCGACCTGGTTCTTCAGCGAGAGCTTTGTGAAGATGCCGATCGCATGCGTGTCGCGCAATCGCTGCTCCAGAGAGGTCAGATCGAGGGCCGCGGCCGTCGGAGCCGCCTGAGTCAGCGGAGTCGCCGCCGTTGCCGGCGCCGCCGCGACGCCCGACCCCACCTCGCGTGCGGAGGATGAGACTTTCGGCGACGCCGGCGGCACGTTCTTCGCGGCAGGCATCGCCGCACCCGGTTTGCTGCTCGAGACGGCTGCGGCTGACGGCTTCGGTGGCGCGGCCGGCGATACCACATCGTTGAGCGGCACTGTAGACGAGTTCGTGGCATCGCTCGCCGCGGCCGCAGCGGGCGCGGCGGTCTGAGGTGGTGACTCTAAGGCAGGAGCGTTGGCAGACGGTGGCGTGGTCGATGGTGCGGGCCTTGGCGTTGCGGTGGAGTTGGTTTCGGGAGCGACTGCGCGCGGATAGACGCATCCGCCAAGCAGCATGAGCAGCCCACATACCGCCAGAGAGTCTTTCGCCAGATGCATTGTCTCTGGCATCGCTGCCATCCTCCATCGACCGGCAAGGGCCGGTTAATAGCGCTATTCCTTCAAGTCGCCGCCGATCCAAGAATTGAGTCTCTCATGCGCTTGCACCCGCCGATTCCGCGTTGTATGGGCTGTCGATCTGCGTCTGTCAGCTGACATTCAGCCAGAGGCAGTATACAGCGTCATTCGCGAGTCGGTTGGAGGCCGTCGGCCGATCGACGCGACAATACGCCAGAATCGTCGAGGCTTGGGTCACCGAAATCGGCCTCGACGCTGACGCCTATGGAGCCCATACGATGCGCCGCACGCCGATTTGGGACATTCCGCAACCCGTGGTTCAGATAGCACCCGTCATGAACGATATCCCTTATGGGGTGCTTTTTTGGGGTACCAATCGATTTCATCGCGAGAATCTTGAAAGATTTCCGATCGTTATCGCGCGAAAGCGAATCCCTCAGCCGGCAAACCCCTTCAAAATTTTTGCAACGTTCGTCCCTGAACTGCCCTTTGATCTCGCCCAATCCGAACCCCCGACATAGACGAGCCGGGTTCGACGACGCCGCGCAGCGGCGGCGATCGCCCGCAGGGCGACCCGAAAGGGGCGTGGCCGGGGCACAATAGTTGAGGTCTTGAACGGTGCTGGTAGAGTAGCTTTGACTACACGGCTGGGGGACTCGCCATGAGCGCAGGAATCGACCTCGCGAGTGATTCAATGATCAACCGCACCGCGCGGACCGCCATCCATGGCCTCATTGCCGCCGTCGCACTGACCGCGGCACTCGCGGGGTGCGGCGGATCAAGTGACGGCGACGAGTCCACGAAGGTCAATGGATCCATTCACGTGGCAGCCGGCAAACCACCGGGCGCCGTCACGACGGTCAACGGATCGATTCATATAGACGACAACGCGGCCGTGACCAGTGCCACGACGGTCAATGGCAGCGTGCATTTGGGCGATCACGCCTCGGCGGCCTCACTGACAAGTGTGAACGGCTCCATAGCACTTGGCATCGGTGCCCATGTGTCAGGCAGTGCTTCGTCGGTGAACGGCGAGCTCACCTTGGGAGACGGGGCGGAGATCATTGCGTCGCTCTCGAACGTGAACGGCAAGATCAGCCTCACTGCAGCCCATGTTGGGGGCGGCATCAAGACAGTCAACGGCGACATCAACATCACCGGCGCATCGCACGTGGAAGGCGGCATCCTGGTTGAGAAACCATCCGGAGAACTGTTGCAAATATTGCACGACGTTCCCCGGATCGTGATTGGGCCGGGCGCGACTGTACAGGGCGAGTTGCACTTCGAGCGCGCTGTGAAGCTCTACGTCAGCGACAAGGCCACGATCGGCACGGTGACGGGTGCAACGCCGATTCCGTTTACCGGCGATACGCCGCCGAATTGAGCAGGGCGCGGGGCGATAGACTGACGCCGCGCCGATGAATTTGTGATAGTGCCGATCGATAAACGCTTGGACAAAGGTATAACCATGCAAAGCCCCCGCCTCCGTTCATTCTTGGTGTTGAACCTGTGTGCTGCCGTGGCATCCGTCGCTTGGGCCGCCGCGCCACCTGATCAAGCGCTGGTGGCCGCCGCCGCAAGTCCGTCACGCAATCCCGCCCACGTCGCGAGAGACTCTGCGCGCCACCCGGTCGAAGAACTCACATTCTTTGGATTGACGCCCACCATGACGGTGGTCGAGCTCTGGCCGGGCGGAGGTTATTGGACCGACATTCTGGGCCCTTACCTTGCCCCCCGCGGCCATTACTACATTGCGCTGCCGTCACCGGGAAATGCCGAAGAAGATTCGGGCGTGAAACGCTTTCACGCGCGAATTGCCGCAGAGAAAGATCGGCTTGGCACCCTTCACGAGACGACTTTGGGGGCCGGCCACTTCGATATTGCCCCGCCCGGCTCCGCCGACCTCGTATTGACCTTCCGCAACCTGCACAATTGGATGGAGGACGGTTATGCGGAGGATGCGCTGGCGGCGTCTTTCAAGGCGCTGAAGCCCGGCGGAATTCTCGGTATCGAAGAGCATCGCGGCCGCAATGATCAACCACAGGATCCGAAAGCCAAGAGTGGGTATGTTCGTCAGGATTATGCGATCGCGTTGGCGAAGAAGGCAGGATTCGAATTCGTCGGCTCCTCGGAGATTAACGCCAATCCGCGTGACACCAAGGATTGGGTGGATGGGGTGTGGACGCTGCCGCCCACGCTGTCCCAAAAGGACAAGGACCGCGCCAAATACGTCGCCATCGGTGAAGCCGACAACTTCGTGCTCAAGTTCCGCAAACCGGGCTGAGATCGGGCCCGGGACGCGGGCGCGATCAGGCGCTCGCGCCGTGGCCGTCACGGCCCCCGGATTTAGATTTCCGGTCCGATCACTATCGGGGAGCCATCGCTGAATCGCGACGCGCGAAACGGCGCCGGATCCACCGATGGCATCTCGCCGATGGCGAGTTCAGCCGCCAACCGCCCGGCGGCCGGACCTATGCCGAATCCGTGCCCGGAGAAACCCGTCGCCACCGTCAGTCCCGGCAAGGTACCGAGCGGACTGATATAGGGCACGACATCCGGGGTCACATCGATGTATCCGCCCCACTGCTGCACGATGGGCACGCCGCGAAACTGCGGGTAGAGCTTCATCATCGCCGCCAGTGCCTGGCCGTTCAGGGTCTTGTTCGGCTTAGGATCCAACACCCGCTCGACTTCGAACGGGCTTGGCCGATCCAGCCGCCAGCTTCGCGGTGAAAACAACTCGCGCACGGACTGTGCGTTCACGCGCAGGCGCAGCGAGTCGCGTTCCTTGCGAATGGTCGGCAGAAAGTCCCGCAAATACCGCAGCGAATCGGGTACGAACGGCGCCACGTAGCCTGCGCCCCTGGCAATGGTATAGCCGCCGTCACGGCGTTTGCGGTAGCCCACCTCATCCATGTACGTGCAAGGATTCGGCCCACCCGCAACCGGGGCCGTACGCATCACGGAGGAGAGCACCTTCAATTGCGGAAGGCGGATACCGAGGCTGGCGCAGAAGAGACTCGACCAGGCACCGCCGGCGAGAATGACGGCGTCACACGCGATCCGCCCTCTCTCCGTGATGACCGCCGCGGCGCGGCCGCCGGTGCATTCGATGCCGCGCGCCGCACAGTGAGCAAGCACGACCGCCCCGTGACGCTGCGCGGCACGGGCAATCGCGGGTGCGGCCCGCTGCGGTTCTGCGCACCCGTCCGTGGGCACGTACAATCCGCACGAGAAGCTGCGGCTCGCCCCTGGCATCAAGGCCCCAAGCTGCGCGCCGCGCACGATGCGAGTGCCGATATCATAGGGTTTCGCCATGTCGACCCATGCGGCGAATCGCCTCTCGTCGGATTCGCTCTCACCCACATAGAGTACGCCGCATTCGCGAAAGCCCGTGTCGGCTTCGGTCAATCGGTTCATGTCGCGCCACAGCTGCAAGCTCTGCACGATCAGCGGCATTTCCCGCTCATCGCGGCCCGCTTGCCGGCACCAACCCCAGTTGCGGCTGGACTGCTCGCAGGCGATATAGGCTTTTTCGCAGAGCACCACGGGAATCCCACGGCTCGCCAGCGTCAACGCCGCGAATGTCCCGACGATGCCCCCGCCGATTATGACGACGCGGGTCGCAGTCGGCATCGACTCATCGGAAACGACAGAATCTACATACGGGCCCATGTACTCGCCCTTCTTTGTTCTTGAATAACGGCCGCGTGTCCGCGCGGTGCGGTGTTCGGGCCAAGCTAGATTGATTCTAACGCGGAAGGATCTCGCAAAAAAAACTTCGACGCTTGGACGTTTTGGTGGCGGTGGTCAAAACGCCGAAGCGTCAGTTCAAACAATTACAATATACTTGCCGTCGCGGCGCGATTCCAAGATCCTTGGTCATCAGTTCATGAATCATTCCATTCCCTTGATTGAAATCGGTTCGCTGTTCGGCGAGCGGTCGGGCGCGCGTGATTCAGCCGACCAGGCAATCATGGCGGCGGCGGCCACGACGGGATTCATGGTGGTGAGAGGACTGCCAAGGGACATACCGACCGGCCATGCGGCCCGGTCGAATCTGCTTCGCCTGTTCGAACTCCCGGGGCATGAGACACGCAAGCTCTGGCGCCAGAAATTCGATCCTTCGCATCAGAACATATATCGAGGCTGGTTTCCGCTGCAAACGGGTTACCTGACTGCAAAAGAAGGCATCGACATGGGCGCCGACGTCGTGCACGGAGCAGCGGTCATTCGCAACGACGATCCCCTGCGCGAGGCGACTCCGCTCCCGTCCGCGGCCGCGCTACCCGGTTGGCACGAAGCCGTGGCCGCCTACTATCGCGCCATGGAAAGGGTGAGCCAGGCGCTCATGCGGGCAATCGCGCGCGGTCTAACCCTCGATGAACGCTACTTCGATCCCGCATTCGACCGTGGCCTGTCGACCTTGCGCCTGTTGCGCTATCCCGTTCGAACCGACGCGGAGCAGACGGCGAAAACGGATCCCGACGTCTGGGTAACCCATGAGGGCCGCCGATTTTACGTGAACGGCGCACCGCATGTGGATTCAGGCTTTTTGACCTTGCTGGCGCAGGATCAAGTCTCCGGGTTGCAGGCTCGTCACCGCGAGGGTGCCTGGCTCGATGTGCCGCCGATCGACGACGGTCTCGCGGTCAATTTCGGTAAGGTGCTCGAGCGCTGGTGCGGCGGCCGAATCAAGGCAACCGAACATCGCGTGATCGGCACCGGCCAAGAACGCATGTCCATCCCTTTTTTTTACGAAGCGCGTGCCGATGCCGAGATCACACCGCTGCCGATGGATGGCGCCGCCGCATTTGAACCCTTCTACTACGGCGACTATTTGTGGGCCACAACCACGCAATTCGTCGAGTTTAAGGGCATGGAATCCCTGCGCAAGCCGATGCGCCGGTCTTGAACCGGCGGTGAGCCGCCCCCACCTCTGGGGCCGTGACCGTGCGCCGCCTCTTTTTGAACCCCGTGTGGCTGCTGCTGTTACTGCCCGGATACATTGGTTGGCGCCTGTTGTCCGCACTGTCGATCGGCCCCGTCGGAATCTGCATCGGCATCGCGGTCTTGACCGCCTGTTGTGTGGTCATTCCGCTTTCAGTGCGTCATCGCACGGTTCGAAATCCCCGCATGGAGCATCTCATCAACTGGGTGGGCCTGCTTTCCATGGGATTCTTTTCCACGCTGTTCGCCTTCACCGTGCTGCGTGACTTCATGCTGTTGCTTGCCCATCTGGCGCTGTCCAGCGGGCAAGCCGCGTCGCTGGTTGCTCCCTCCGCTCGCTGGACATTGGCCCTTACCGCAGCCGTCACCGTGGCCGGTTTGGTCATTGCGCGGCGCCGACCGCGGGTGGTCCATGTCGACATTCCGGTGGCCGGCCTTCCTCCAGCATTGCACGGATTCTCGATCGCTCAGATCAGCGATGTGCACGTCGGGCCGACAATCAAGCGCCGCTTCGTCGAGAGGATTGTCGCACTCGTCAACGGATTGAAAGCCGATCTGGTCGCGGTCACCGGTGATCTGGTGGACGGTTCGGTGCATCAATTGGCATTGCACACCGCACCGTTGGCCGGACTGGCTGCGCGCCATGGAGTTTATTTTGTGACGGGCAACCACGAGTACTATTCCGGTGAACGCGCATGGACCGCTGAAATCAGGCGTCTGGGATTGCGTGTCCTCAAGAATGAGCACGTGGTGTTGACGCATGACGGCGCTTCATTGGTCCTCGCCGGCGTCACGGACTTAAGCTCCCATCATTTCGACGGAGCCGAGCGCAGCGATCCGGCAGCCGCACTGCGCGGTGCGCCGGCCAACGCGGGAGCCAGAATATTGCTCGCCCACCAACCGAACTCCGCGACGGCGGCGGCGCACGCCGGCTTCGATGTGCAGCTCTCCGGACATACCCATGGAGGCCAATTTTGGCCGTGGAACCTGTTCGTGGGATTCTTTCAACCCTTCACCGGGGGACTGTACCGATTGAAGGATCTATGGATTTACGTGAGCCGCGGCACGGGATATTGGGGGCCTCCCAACCGCTTCGGCGTCCCGTCGGAAATCACCCGCATCCAACTCGTGCCTGCGGCGCCGTAGCGTTGATGTCGCCGTGATTTCCGGCGTTTGCGCATTTGCGTAGTCAATATTCAAGCGGAACTGCGCCGGGGCATGGCGGACCATAGGTGGTTTCACTGGATCGATGGCAGCTCAACGTATATCCGCGTACGTAGAACTCCTCATGCCTGCCATGGGTTCTTGTGGCACCGTGACCGTTGATGGGTCTGGCGATCAAGGAGCATTCACACATGAGTTACTACCTATCGCGAATCGTGCCACTTGCCTTTGAGGACGCTGTGGTTCGGGTCAAGGGCTCCCTGGCCCGAGAGGGATTCGGCGTGCTGAGCGACATTGACGTCCAGGCCACACTTAAAGGCAAGCTCGGCGTGGAGTTTCCTGCCTATCGGATCCTCGGTGCCTGCAATCCAGCCTTTGCTCACAAAGCCTTGCTGATGGAGGACAAGCTCGGCGTGCTGCTTCCGTGTAACGTGATTGTGCGCCAAAGCGCGGCGGGTCACGTCGAGATCGCGGCTGTGGATCCGGCAAAGAGCCTCGAGCGCACCGGTAACGCGGGGCTCGCCGCCGTCGCGGCAGACGTACGCGAACGGCTGCAACGCGCTGTGGATGCGGTGTAATGGTTGTATCGGATCGTACGTCGCCTTACGATCAATGAGCAGATAGTGGCGGGATCCAAGCCGCAACGGGAACCCCGCACCACTGGCGTGTTATGTTGGTTATTCACGGCCCGGCTTGTTCGCGTCGGAGTCAAATCGGCTTGGCTAAAGAATCTTCTGCAACCAGTTATCGATGTGAGGGGAATGAGACCCTCATTGAGATTCGGCTGCATACGGTTCGCCAAATATTCCACACTCTCGACCCGGCACCATTTCGAGAGAAGGATCTGGACGAAGGCGCCGAGCAATACCTGGTAGAGGCCTGCCGCGAGGCGGGGACTCGCCGGCGCTTGCGCCTCGTCGTGCACCTCCCTTTGTCCGAAGCGCAGAGCGAAGCCGCGCACACACTTTCTGATTCCGTACACAATTACTTCGCGTATCGCGAACGGCAATTGCACGCCGACATTTTTCGGCTGCTTCGCTACGGTGCAGTCAGCTTTGTGATCGGGTTCGCGTTCCTGATTGCCTGCTTGGTGCTTCGAGGCTGGCTGGTGGCACATCCCGTGGGTTTCGATCGAACCATCCTTGATGAGGGTCTTCTCATCCTCGGCTGGGTCGCGATGTGGCGGCCGACCGAGGCGCTGCTATATGACTGGTGGCCGTTGGCGCGGCGCCGCGCACTTTTGCATCGACTCACCTTGATCCCTGTGGAGGTTAGACCCAGAATCTGAAATGCGGCGTCGGTCAGTTTGAGATTTAGACGCCCATGCGTACCGTCAGGTCACGTGCAGGGAAAAGCGCTGATTTGGGCCTTTGCGGAACTCCACTACATCTTCAATGTGCCAGCCATTGCCCTCGGCTCTTGCCACGCCCGGGTGAATTATCGCGACGCTGATCGCTTGAATCTTTGCGTATTCCGGGTGGGCGGCCAAGACCTGCTCAGTGACCGCGACGAGGGAACTGGCGGCGTTGCTTCGAGTGACCTCATCAGCCATCGCAAGCGCCGCATCGCTCACCGCAATTCGCAATCGAACCTGGCTACTGGTCAACTCCACTGCACTCGTTGGATACTTGGCGGCGGTTGCGATGGCATCACTGATTGTTTGAATGTCGGGAGTAAACGGTGCTTGAGAGTTGGGACCCGAACTGCAGGAAGCAGTGAGAACGGTCACAGCGGCAATGGCGAGGAGTCGTCTAGCGAAATAGTGAGCCATATACTTGCTCCACAAGGCATTGTTTACTGGATCTCATTTTGTGTTCCGCAGCCGCGTGCGTCATCAGGACTTGTACGTATTTGAAGCACCGGGGGATCAACCGCTCTTCACCATCCGTTCTCAAGCGCCGGGCGAACTTGCCTTTGTCTTACAATATTCGACGTCGCCACATGAAGTCGTAACGATTGGAGACCGATGACCATGATCCATACCGAGGATTTCCAGAGTACCGAAGATGCAAAGGAGGTTGCCGCCGAGCGGGCGGCAGCAGCCTCGCGCAGCACGTGGGTCAGCGTTACGGTCAACGTCGTACTTGCCGCAACCCAAGTGCTCGTCGGGATCGGCTCAAAATCGCAGGGCTTGATCGCAGACGGCATACACTCCCTATCGGACTTGGTTTCGGATTTCATCGTGCTGTTCGCGGGTCACCACAGCCGGAAAGAAGCCGACGAGGATCATCCCTATGGCCATCAGCGATTCGAGACCGCGGCGTCTCTGGCTCTCGGCATGCTCCTGTTGGGCGTCGGGGCGGGAATGCTTTGGTCGGCATTTCGCAAGCTCGAATCGCCCCACACCGTGGCGCGCGTCCACGTTGCCGCCCTGTGGGTGGCAGTGGGCGCACTCGTTGCCAAAGAATCGTTGTTTCGCTACATGCTGACCGTGGCCACTCGAGTCAAATCGGGCATGTTGATTGCCAATGCGTGGCATGCGCGTTCGGATGCGGCGTCATCGTTGGTCGTCGGGATCGGCATACTCGGCAATCTGGCTGGTTACCCGATCCTCGATCCGATTGCGGCGCTCATCGTCGGCCTTCTCGTGGTCAAAATGGGCTGGTCGTTCGGATGGCAGGCCTTGCACGACTTGATGGATCGATCGGCAGATGCAGTCGAAGTCGCAGAGATTCGAAAGACGCTGCTCGAGACACCCGGTGTCAGCAACGTTCACGACTTGCACACGCGAAAAATGGGCGACCTGATCGTGGTGGACGCCCACCTGGAAGTTGATGCCACTATCACGGTCGAGGCTGGACACGACATAGCCGTTGCCGCACGAGCGCGCGTCCTACAACGGCATCGAGTGTTGAACCTGATGACTCACATCGACCCCCTGCATCGTCCCGATCTTGACCACCCGTCGATAATTGAATCCTCCGCGGCGCCGACCAAGGGACTCCGGGAAAGCTAGCGTGGCACTCGCATGGCGGAATCTTCGAACGTTCCGGCCCCGGCATCCGGATGGGAGCAGGGGTGTCGCGGACGCCTCGATCGAGCGATAGATCTTGAACGCTGCTTCGCGCGGGCTTTTCTCCGCAGCATTGTTGGTAAGGAACGAGAGAACGTTCTGCCGGGTTGCGAGATCCAATGCAGGGTCGGATCCGAATTGAGCCACGTGGGCGATCCTTCCTCCGATTTACGGTTTCATATCCTGAACCGTGAGGTCGAACCGCCGGTCGTCGGCTCAGCGTTCAGGCTGCGGCGATTCCACTACGCTGGGCGGCAACGTCGGGTATACGATTATCGGCTGGTCGCCCGTAAGACTGTCTAGAAATGCGGTGATCCGATCAATCTCATCCTCGGTGAGCTGTGCACCGAGCTGGCTCGTACCCATGACGGCCACCGCCTGACGCAAGTCCCAGGACTTGCCGGTATGAAAGTAAGGTGCGGTAAGGGCGATATTGCGCAGCGAGGGCACTTTGAACACGTACTCGTCACTCGCGGTCTTCGTCACCATGAACCGTCCCTTATCTGTGGGCGGCAGGAAAGAGGCACCTGGTTTCTCGAGCACGCCGAATGGCGCATACTGACCGCCGCCGACATTGATGCCGTTGTGGCAAGCCGAACACCCCTTATCCATGAAAAGTTTTAGACCACCTTTCTGCGTCAATGTCAGAGCGGCAGCATCGCCCTTGAGATACTTATCGAACGGAGCATTCGGGGTGATGAGCGTGGCCTCGAATAGCGCTATCGCCCGCTGTGCGTTTTCCAGGGTCACCGGATCCGAAGAGCCGGGAAACGCCGCGCGGAACGCGGTGACATATCCGGGCGTAGCGGCGAGCTGCTCTGCGACGTGAGCAGTTGGCGAGGCCATTTCGATTGGGTTTACGATCGGGCCTCCAGCCTGTGCCTCGAGGTCCTTCGCGCGTCCGTCCCAGAACTGCGCTGTGTTGAACACCGCGTTGAATACAGTCGGAGCGTTGCGCCCGCCCCGCTGCCAGTGGTGCCCGATCGAGGTCTCCTGGGCGTCTACACCGCCGAGGCCGACGCTGTGGCAGGAATTGCAACTGATGGCATGGCTCGCGCTCAGCCGCGGATCGAAATAGAGCATTTTGCCGAGCTGAAGTTTCTGGGGCGTGGCAGTATTCCCAGGCAGCGCAGGCGGATTCTCCGGAATGGGCTTGAACTGCGCCTGCGCAGCCCGCATCACTTCATCCGCAGCAAGCAGCGGACTGGACAAGAACGCGGTCAAAACCATGATCTGTGAGCAACGGATTCGCATTCACCATCTCCACGATGACTTGCTTCCTCGAAGCGAGGACTGATAGTCAACTAGCGTTCCAGATTGCGTAATTGGGGGATATACGTAGAAGCCGGATATACGCAGAAGCGCCATTCTTGCGCAAATTGGCCGGCCTCCTGCAGACGTGGATAATTGAAAGGTCCGAGCCGTAGCGAGGGAATCGCTCACTCCCACGAACAGCGCCACGCCGACCACCACCATATCGGGGGCTCATCACCTCGCTCGCGCACCCCGCTGCGCGGCGTTCGCCGATGCTTGCGCCTCGCGGGGCTTATTCGTCCGCACTCTGCGAACGATCTCGCCTTTGCAGAAGTGCACGAGCAGATCGGCAGGGATTATCTGCCGGTTGTAGAAGGACCCGTTCAAAGTGGCGGAGAGGGTGGGATTCGAACCCACGTAGACGCAAATAGAAATCAGTAAGTTACTGAAAACTTGGATCTCGCCGTCCCCTGGAATCCCCGCGCCTCCCCGCTTTTGGCAGTAGATTTGGCAGTAGGCGTCCGCTCGTCCTCACCTCAACCCTTCCATGGTTTTCTCCGGCTCTTGCCTGCAGTCGAGCACCCGAAATACGATGCAAGTCTCGCCGTCGACCCTGTAATACACGGCGTAGGGAAAGCGTTTCGCAAGAAGCCGATGGTAATCGAACACCTTCATGTGAATGCCGGCGTAGAGCTCCAGGGAGTCGATATCGGCAAAGAGCGCGTCAAGAAAATAATCACCGAGGCTTCCTCTCTGCCGAGCATAGAATCGGCGCCCGCGGTCGAGATCCTCGAGCGCCCTCGGCAGGATCTTGACTTTCACTCAGCGCGCTTGCGCAGTTCGCGTTTCGCGGCGTCCCAGTCAATCGGCGGCTCCTTGCCCGCGTCGTGGAGTGCGGCGGTCTCCCGAAGCGCCTCCTCGTGCCAAGGCGGAGATTTGAGCCGGGCTTCATCCCGGCTGAGCGATTCCCATAGCTCTTCCATGGCCCGAAGTTTTTCGTCCCAGGACATATTCTCAATAACCAACGCGCTCATACGTACAGGATACCGCTCCGGGCGCTGGCCATCAAAACGAGCTTGCCGGTACGGACATTGCTTGGCCGGAGGCCAAATATCTCACTAAAATCCGCATGTTATACATTACCTCCCGCTCGAATGGTCACGGCTAGGCCGCTCGCAGGACCGCCCGCCGGGTCGAGACTGGAAGATCTGCCTCAACGAAGCGCTGCGTGGGGTAAAGATAGTCCTCCCCAGATTCGTCGATAATCCTAAGGTACCCAGTGCTCTCTGCTTTTGCGTCCGTCAATGCAACATAAATTTTCAGCCGCTCGAGCGATACCTCATACCCTGCATTGTCGAGACAAATGAATAAGCGTTTTGCTGATATTGCCATCGTTGTATCGCACTAAATAAACGCCGGCGAACTCACCCTTTCGGACCCGTTGCTGACACCCAGGATTGGCGGCTAAGCGGCGCTCCATACTCCGCACATACCGGGCGGGTCACGAAGCCCAACGCACATTCGTCATGACCATGAACGTAAAGCCGTTTCCTTTCGGAGTGCGATGCGCTCCACGTGCACTCAGGAGAAAAGCTGCGATCGATACCATTTCCCACCCATCAACTTCGTGGGCATACCACTTTTTGCTTGTGAGATGTTCAAAGCCGCGCTGCTCCCCGAATTCTCGCACCACTGACAAAGCCGCCGAGAGTTTTGGATCAACAGAGTCATTCGCCCAGGCCCAAAGCCAAGTATCCGATTCGGTCGATATGGACCCGACGAATTGAATATCCGCGATGACCTTTGCTACTCCGTTTTCCGAGAATACAAGGTGTTGTGTATCTTGATCCCAATCGAAACGTGGCCAGTGCCCAAGCCGATATTCACGCTCTAACTCGTCCTGACATCCTCGGAGATATTTTTGAGCCTCTTCAATAAGTTTCTCAAACAGCGCCGTGCGTTCCATAATTCGATTGCGTTTCCAGGTGGCTAATTCTTGACCTTGCGACCGTGATCGACCCTCTCCCGCCGGTCGTCACTGGCAGCTATCGGGAATCCAAATTAACCGGCGAGTTTCGCCAGCGCATGTGCCTGACCGCGATGGTGGATATCCTGGCAGCTTGCGCCCGAGTCTCAGATCCACCGCGCTGCCGCCGCGCCGGTATCCTCGGGGCGACTGTTGAATGCAATGGGCGTTTGCGGCGCGGCGCGGTGGATGGCGTTGACCACCGCTTCGAACAAAGCCAGCCGGCTCGGTGGCAGCCGGACGCCCGCACCGACTACCACACAGTCGTAGCGGGCATCGGCGAGGCGGCGCTCCACGGTCGGGACCGCAGTCTCGTCGGGGTTGATGAAGCAGTTCTCGGTGAGCCAGCCCCGCCCGTCCATATCGGCGAGCGCAAGCTTGATTCCAGCGTGAATCTTCTCTGCGGTCATGCCCGGCGGCAGCGCTGGATCCGAAAAGTCCACCGTCGCCGGATCGAGACCGACCAATAGAACTCGCTTCATTCGCCATCCCCCGAAAGCGCAACGCAGCAACCACTCATGCTATTCGCGGGACTCGAACCCGTCAAACGTGCGGCGCGATTTTCGTTATCCAATTTGCCGCTGCGTCTTCTACGAAGCCATTGTCGGCAATTCAAAGTACGAAAGTCAGGTCAAGAATTGCTATTTTTGCTGGGGTGCCGACCGATGCGCTTGAACAGGCCGTCGAACTGGCGCTTTCGACCCTGAGCCGACTGTGGCGTGTGTCAGCTTACGGGAAGTGAATCAATCGCCGTCGATGCGATTGGGCGAGAGATACTCCCGCTCAAATTGGCCTTGGCCGCTCTTGCCCCACGCTGTACCGACGGGCTGGTCCAGATATGGGATGATCGTCAAGTCGTAATTGGCAATTGTGTTTACGTCGTATAGCGCGAAGTTGTCTGAGTTGTCGGCGTAGTCCTGGCTCTCCGCACCGGAGAAGAAGCGCCAGCCGCTATCGAGACCGGATTCGGTTTGCTCCCGATACATATAACCGACCGGACGGCCTTCGACGGTGATGTGGTCGGAGGCGACGCATGATCCCCTTCCTTGGGCTAACGGACGAAGCTGATCGGCAGGTATTTTGAACTGCCTACTCACCTTGCAAGGGACTCCCGTGCCCTATTAGTCCGTACTCGACCCTAAACCGCTGGTCGCGAGCGGCAGCTTTGCTGGATTGAACAAGAACGAATTTGCTCGGATACGAACTCGGGAAACGCGCCTTTGTTGCCATCCGGCGGCCCTGATACTCTACGTCACACGTTGGTTCTGACAAGGCCGCGCTCGAAATAAGATGAAGGCTCAATGAGGGTTTCCGATTTCAAGTCGCTGGCTCAAGCGCAAGAACCGGTTGCCATTACTCGTATGGTTTCCGTTCCTGGACCTACGCTTCAGGCCCTAATCAATGACTCAAGATTCATGACTCTAAAAGAGATCAATTCACATCCTGATCGAATACATGAAATAAAGCGATTCACTTATACCCACCTGCTTGGTCACGGCGCTTCATTGGAGGAAATCTCCCGCTGGCAAAGACACCACCCCAACCACGTCATTTCGGCAGATCTCGCGTCGTTCATACACGAGATCAACGGCGTTCATCTCTGGGCAGACGCCGATCAGAAGCGTAGCTATTTCGGCATATTGCCGATGGAGGGATGGCTCGACGCGGCAACTTGGGAGTGGAGCGGGCTGTTTGTCGAGCCACCGATTGGAATCCTAGTTTTGTCCTATCATGATAACGGCGATGCATACTTACTGCTAAACACCATTACAGGACGATTCTATTGGTACGACACAGAGGAATTTGACCATCCCGCATTAGTTGGCGAGTCAATAGAAGGACTGCTCGATTGGTGGTGGGTGAACGCATCGGAATTGGATCCGCGTACGACTTGACAGCTATCAATCAATGACCGGTTTGCGGCGGGCAACTCAGCATTGTTACCGTCTCCAAGTGGCCGATTTGAGCCGCCCAGGGGACAGCTAGGCAGAGCCCTGTTCCCAGGACTTGAGATTCGCCACGAGCACCCGTTTCAGGTTATCTCGAAGCGCCCCACAAATCCGTAGCATAGCCTCAACATCGTCGCGCCCGGGACTCGTCACAACCTGGCCCTGGTTCGCGGCGTGGGCGATCTGGTTCAAGTTGCGGCCGATGCTCCCGAGCTCACCGAGGGTGCGCTTGAGGGCCAATAGCTCCTCCTTCGGCAGTGGCGCAAGCGACCGTAAGTGAGCGCGCGTCAGCACGGAAACGTACGTGGCCGGTGCCATCCGTCGGGCCGCCGCGCGGTCTCGCAAGAGAATCTGGTCATCGCGGCATAGACGGATCATCAATCGAGCGGTCCTCAGCGGCCTGGCACTGGTTGATGTCTCCTCGATTATCAGAAGCGACGAACCTGCGATCAGGTCTTCGATGAATTCCTCCTGGCCTGCGAATCACGGGTCGCCAAAAAAGACTTGGCCTTCGTGACAGGCCGGGGGTACGCCAAGCTCCTCACGCAAATCTGGCGACCGGAGATCGGGCCGCGAATCTTTGATGAGATCCGATACTCTGAGCTCGCGAAAATCGCGAACGCCTACCAATGGTCAAAGAAAACCTACAACATTGCGATCAGCGTGGTTCGCTGTGCCTTCGACTACGGGTACCGCGACCATCCGGAAAAGCACAACCCGGCCTCGGGCCTCACGTGTCTGCGAATGACCAAGAAAGACCGCCCCGCCGTCGCCCCATTCACGATTCAGGAAGCGGAGACGCTCATCGCGAGGCTGCATGCGGATTGGGGCGAGGCCCTCGGCAACTATGATGAATTCCGCTTCTTCACGGGTTTGCGACCGTCTGAGCAGATCGCCCTGCTCATAACGGATTACGATGCCCGTAGAGCCGTGTTGTCGGTCACCAAGGCACGCGTCCTGCGGCGGGATAAAGACCGCACCAAGACGCAGGAAGACCGCGACGTGGAGCTTTGCCCGCGTGCGCTCGAGGTTCTAAAGAGCCAATTAGCGCTCCGGCAGGAATACGTCGCGGCCGGCAAAATTCGGCATCAACACCTCTTCTTCCTCGAAGACGGCCGCCCGATCAGCGATCCGGAAATCACCCGCTGGCGCTGGAGCGAGAGCATCAAGGCGCTCGATATTCGCCGGCGCGGGCCCTATCACGCGCGGCATTCCTCGGTGACGTGGCAGCTCATGCTCGGAAAGAATCTGCTCTGGGTCGCGAAGCAACACGGGCATAGCGTCGAGGTGATGCTGCGCATGTACGCCGCGTGGCTCGAGGGAGCGACGGATACCGACATTCACGCGATCAAACAAGCGATGGAAAGAAGACCCTATGCGCGCGCGGCAATGCCCGATGCTCGTGCTCTGATTTCCTCTGCAAATGCAGGGACAAATCGCGCGAGATTGATTGTGATTCGTCCCCCAGAGTCCCCGGAATTTGGCAGTAGTTTGGCAGTAGGAAAAAGCCCGAGTGACTCAAGTCTCAGAAACGATTCACAAAAGAAGTGGCGGAGAGGGTGGGATTCGAACCCACGTGCCGGAATTACCCGACCATCCGATTTCGAGTCGGCGCCGTTATGACCACTTCGGTACCTCTCCGATTAACTTAAAATTTTTGCGTATTTACTTAAGTTTTACGGCATTAACTTAAGCATTGCTGCAGTGTGACGCGATAGTCAGCAGTGATAGAAACGCATTTGTCAAGAGCCCGCAGGAAGAAATAAAGGATTATTCTAGCGCATCGGCAACGGGCCTGTTCAAGATAGATGGCCCCGCCTCACGGAACTCAAATCAGCTCACGACCGTGCGTAACTTGGACCTCCATATCTATTGGCAACGTTGGACGAAAGTCCTCATTTCGGTATCCGCCGTCGCGTTGCTGGGCACGTGCACTCCCACCCCAAGTCTGATCGACCAGATCAAGACACTCGGCGAGTTGCGCGTGGTTACGCGCAACGGCCCCCTGGCCTATTATCGCGGTCCGGACGATATGCCGGAAGGTCCGGAGTACGAGCTGGCGCGGCGTTTTGCCGACGAGCTCGGGGTGAAGCTCAGAATCACCCCGGTGCGCACTTACGCGGAGATCTATGCGGCGCTCACCACCGGCCATGCACACTTGGCGGCGGCGGGATTGAAAGTCGCATCGCAGAGCATCCCGGGTGTGGAATTCGGGCCCGCGTACCAGAGGGTCCGCGAGCACCTGGTTTACATGCGCGGCGCGCTGCGACCCCGCTCGCTCGCCGAAATCGGCAGCGGAGACCTGGAAATCGCTGCCGGTAGCGCCCACGCGAACACCCTGTACGCAGCCCGCAATCTGCTGCCGAACCTGGTGTGGGTTGAAAATGCCAGCACGGACACGCAGGCGCTGCTCGACGGCGTGGCGGACGGGAGCATCGACTACACCATTGCCGATTCCACGGAATTTGCCCTGGCGCACGACGCGCACCCGGACTTGCGCATCGCATTCGATTTTACGGGCAGTCAATCGCTGGCTTGGGCAGCAAGTACGCGCGATCCTGGATTCGTGCAGGACATCAGCGGCTATTTTGCCCGGATGAGCGCCAACGGCGAACTGGCGGCGATCGTCAAGCGCTACTACGGCCGCTCCGAGGATTTGGAGTTCGTGGGGACGCGCGGCTTCATGCGCCATCTGCAAAGCCGCCTGCCGCTGTACAAGAAATGGTTCGAGGAGGCCGCTGAGCAAAGCAGCCAGGACTGGCGGTTGCTGGCCGCAATCGGTTACCAAGAGTCGAAATGGAATCCGAGCGCGGCGTCGGCCTCGGGCGCCAAGGGGCTGATGCAGTTGACCGTCGATACGGCGACGGAAGCCAAAGTCACCAATCCTTCCGACGCCCGGCAGAGCATTTTCGGCGGCGCGCGATATTTTCGGCAGGTTTACGAAAAGATTCCGACTCATGTGCCCGAACCGGATCGCACCTGGTTTGCGCTGGCTGCCTACAATATCGGCTACGGCCATTTGGAGGATGCGCGGGTGCTCACGCAAAAGGCGGGCCGCGATCCGGATTCTTGGCAGGACGTGCGCGAATTTCTGCCTCTGCTGGAACAGGAACACTGGTACTCGCAGACCGAGAACGGGTATGCGCGCGGCTGGGAACCGGTGCGCTATGTCGACAACGTGCGCGGCTACCGCGATCTCCTGGAATGGGCCTGGGGGGCCGGCGGCGCTTCGCTGAACTAGCGCCGGGCTTGGAAGAAATCACGCAGCAGCGCGGCGCATTCGTCGCTGCACACGCCGCCGAACACGTCGATTTGCCGCGTCAACCGCCGTTCGCGCGGCAAATCGATGACGCTGCCGCAGGCGCCGGCCTTCTGGTCCCATGCGCCGAACACCACCCGCGGCACCCGTGCGTTGAGCACGGCTCCCATGCACATCACGCAGGGCTCGAGAGTCGCGTACAGCGTGGTATTCTCGAGACGGTAATTGCTCAGCCGCTCGGCGCCTGCGCGCAGCGCGACGATCTCCGCATGTGCTGTCGGATCGTGAGTGTCGATGGGCCGGTTCCATCCCTCCCCGATGATTTCGTCGTCCAGCACCAGTATCGCGCCGACGGGCACCTCATCGTCCAGCGCCGCACGCCTCGCCAGTTCGAGCGCGCGGCGCATGAATTCGACATCGCTTGAGGAACTCACGCCCCGGCTCCTGCGCCTGCACGCTGTTGACGGACGTAACGGACGGCGAATAGCGCCGCATACAGAAGAAAAAGCGCTGCCGCACTGTAGCTCAAGGAGTTGTGGATGCCAATCAACGATCCCAGCAGGCCGACGCTCAGACCGCTGAAGGTGCGCAATCCCAACGCCGACATCGAAAATACCCCGAGTACTCGGCCGCGGATCTCCGCCGGCGCGTTCAGCTGTACCAGTGACTGTGCCATGGAATTGAAGCTCAGCTCGACGAAGCCCGCAACCAGCAACAGCGCCACGGCCACCGCAAATGTGTGCGACCTTGCAAATCCGAACAGCGCGAAGCACCAGATCATCGCCAGTATGAACGCGGTGCGAGGCCTCGGCGGCAGCATTCCGCGGCTCTCGAGTATCACGCCGCCGGCCAGGCCGCCTATCGCATCGGCCGCCAGCAGCACACTATATGAAAAATCCGCGCGATTGTGGCCAAGATCGAGGGCGAATCCTGGCATTTGGGCCTGGTATGCATTGCCCACAAAAAAGGACGCGGCGCCGATCAACACTGTCATGGAGGCCAGCACCGGATTCTTAGCCATGATCTTCATGGTCGACCAGATGTCGGCGAGGCCATTGATTTGCGGCGCGTCCATTCCGGCTTCGCGTACGCGCCGCCGGTTGGGCACCTTGATCAACCAGACGAACATCGGAATATAGATCAGCGCGTTGATGAAAATTCCGTAGATATTCCCAAATGCCATGAGTAAACCCGCACCGACGGCGGGTCCGACTCCGAAGGCGAGGTAGCGGCCCGTGGCGTTGAGCCGCACCGCGCTCGGTAATTGCTCCAAAGTGACGATTTCGTGTATCAGCACTTGCGAGGCGGGAATCCAAATGACGCCGGCCAGCCCGTGAACGACCAGCAGCACCATCGCCTTCCACACAGCCGCTGAATCGGCCATGAACATGACGCCCCATCCGATCGAGACGCCCATTAAAAGCACCATGCCGATTTGAATCAGGCGCCGGATATCGAACCGATCGGCCAATCTGCCTGAAAAGCCGCCGAGAAAAAGATACGGCACCCAATGAGAAACCACCGCAAAGGCGCCGAGCGCCGGCGAGTGGAACTTTTGGAACATCACGTAGTAGCTGATGACGTGCTCAATATTGTCGGCCATCATCACCGCAGTGGCGGCAAAGACGAAGATGCGAAAATCAGCGTTTGCGAGCGACGCGAAGGCGCGGTGCGTGGCGGCGGGCGAACGCGCGGCGGGATTGTCGGATTTCAATGCCGATCGGGCCTCGGTGGAGAGTACGCAATGCGATTTGACCACAGATTGGACGGGGGCCCAAATGCCATTGCGTGCATGGAACAGTACAATCCATGAATGGTTGACGGCGATTGAAGGGGGATATGAAGCATGTTCATGCGTGGATTGACATTCGTGTTTACCTGCCTGGCGGCATCGCCCGCGCTCTCGGACGAGGGCATGTGGACATTCGACAATTTCCCATCGAGCACGGTTCGGCAGACATACGGTGCCGACATCACGCCTGCCTGGCTCGATCATGTGCGCCTCTCGACGGTTCGGCTGGCGAATTGCACAGCGTCGTTCGTCTCCCCCGAGGGTCTGATGTTGACCAACCACCACTGCGTGGAATCCTGCCTGGCCGAACTGTCGACCAAGGACAAGAGCCTGGTGGAGCTTGGCTTCTCCGCGGCAGATCGAAGCAAAGAGCCGCGTTGCACGGCACAGCTCGCCGACGTGCTGGTCGGTACGGAGAACGTGACCGACTTGGTCGCGAAGGCTATTGCCGGGTTGAACGATGCGGACGCCAATGGTGCCCGCAAACGGGCCCTGACCAATCTTGAGCAGGCATGCGAACAGGCAAGCGCCAAAGCGAAGTCCGGCAAGCTGCGATGTCAGGTGGTGACCCTCTATCAGGGCGGCGAATACTTTCTCTACAAGTACAAGCGCTATGACGACGTGCGGCTGGTCTTTGCACCGGAAGCGGATATCGCGTCATTCGGCGGCGATCCTGACAACTTCCAGTTTCCGCGTTGGTCGCTCGATTTCTCTATCCTGCGCGCCTACGAGAGGGGCAAACCCGCCCCGACCGCCAATCACCTGCGAATCAATTTCGCCGGGCCCGTCGACAGACAACTGGTGTTCGTGGCAGGTCATCCCGGTTCCACCGCACGATTGCAAACCCGTGCCCAGCTCGAATTCGATCGGGATCTGCCATTGCCCAGCACCTTGATGCGGGCCGCGGAGCTGCGCGGCCGCTTCATTCAATTCGGAACCAACAATCCCGCCGATAGACGCATCGTATTGGCGCCTCTCAACAGCTTGCAGAACGCGATCAAGGTGCGCCGCAAGCAGCTCGACGCGTTGAACGATGATGCGCTGCTGAACAGCAAGACCGAGGCCGAAGAGAAGCTGCGGGCGGGCGCCGGTCTCGGCGACCCCGATCCATGGCGCGAAATCAAATCCGCTTCGGACCGGGAACGCGTGATTTACCTGCAATACGCCTTTCTCGAAAGCGGCGCCGGGTTCAACAGCGGCCTGTTCCGCGACGCACGCCTTCTGGTTCGAGGCAGCGATGAGCGCATCAAGCGCAACACCGACCGGCTGCGGGAGTTTACCGATGCCTCTCTTCCGCTGATTCAGCGCGAGCTGCTGACGAGCGTTCCCGTCTACCCGGAACTCGAGGTACTGACGCTTTCGTTTTCCCTGGAGCGCATGCGGGAATGGCTGGGTCCGGATCATCCGGTGGTTCGCCGATTGATGTCGACGGAATCGCCCGATGCGCTCGCGACCCGGCTCATCGCCGAAACCAAGCTGGACGATGCAAACGTGCGCAAACAGCTGTGGCAAGGCGGCAAGGCGGCGGTGGATGCATCGCTCGATCCCATGATCGGACTCGCACGCGCGGTCGACGCCGACGCCCGCGACATCCGCAAACGATACGAGGATGAAGTCGAGGCGCCGATTGCGGCAGCGGCGGAGCGCATCGCCGCAGCACGATTCAAAGCCTACGGCACGAACGTCTACCCGGATGCAACGTTTACGCTGCGCCTCAACTACGGCACCGTGCAGGGGTGGGTTGACAACGGCTCGGTCGTGGCGCCATTCACGTATTTGGGCCGCGCATTCGAGCGCGCGACCGGTGCCTCGCCGTTCGAAATTCCCGCGAGCTGGATGAAGGTGAAGGACCAACTGGACATGAATACGCCATTCTGCATCTCGACCAACAGCGACATCGTCGGCGGGAATTCGGGCAGTCCGTTGATCGATCGCGACGGCAACGTCGTCGGCTTGATGTTCGACGGCAACATTCACTCGATTGCCGGTCACTACTGGTTCAACCCCGCAAACAATCGCGCAATCGCCGTGCATCCGGCCATCATCCGCGAGGCGCTCGGCAAGGTATACGGCGCGACGTCGCTCCTGGCCGAACTCGGCGCGACATGAGCCTCAACGACCCCCCGAAAGTCGGTCAACCCAGCGAACCGGGCGAGTACGACGAGGGCATGCAGGCGCTGCTGCAGATCATTTGGGGCGAAGGTTATTTATCGCCGGGCGGACCGGAGGAGGTCTGGCGGCTGCTCGAAGGAAGCGACATCACCGGTTGCTCGGTGCTCGATGTGGGCTGCGGGCTGGGAGCGATTGACGTCCTCCTGGTCCGGGAATATGGGGCCGCCACCGTGATCGGGATCGATATCGACCCGTCGCTGCTGACAAGCATGCGGTCCCGGATCGAGCAGGCGCTGCTGACTGACCGCATTCGAGGTCTTCAAGTGAGCGCGGGCCCCCTCCCCTTTGCCGATGCCGCATTTGATGTGGTCTTCTCCAAAGATTCGCTGGTGCAGATTCCCGACAAGCCGGCGATTTTTCGCGAGGCGCTGCGGGTGCTTCGTCCCGGCGGCCGGTTCATCGCGAGTGATTGGTTGCGCGGCGGCGCCGCGCAATATTCATCGCAGATGCTGGAGTTCTTCCGGCTCGAGGGCATCGCGTACAACATGGCCACCCTCGCCGAGAGCGCCGAGGCGCTTCGCGCGGCCGGCTTCGATGAAATCGAGATCCGTGATCGTCACGGCTGGTATCTCGACTTGGCTCAGCGGGAACTTGCCGACATGGAGGGATCGCTCTACGGCCTGATCGTGAGCCGCATCGGCCCTGAGCGCGCGCGGCATTTCATCGACAACTGGCGGCAGCTGGTGGTTGTGCTGGAGCGTGGAGAACTTCGACCGGGACACTTGAAGGCGGTCAAGCCGACTTCATGAGCTCGGTGGCGGCGCGGGCTCGACCGGAGCGCTCTCGGCCGGGGCGGATTCGGAAACGCGGGCCTTCTCGATCAACGCCATGACCTTCTCCCATGGCATCGGGCCCTGGTGCATGGAGAAGACGGTATCGACGTTCAGGTCTTCGCGCTTCACGGCCTGCGCGACTTCGTACATCAATTCAGGGTCATACAAAGTACCGTCATCGTTGAGTGCCAGCGTATCGCTCGCGTACAAGAGTCGCTGCTCCGGAAAGTAAACCATGTATTGCCGTTCGGTCGACGCGCCGCGCAGCGGATAGAGTTCCATCCGATTTGCACCGGTGCCGATCGTCTGTTTCTTGGCCACGATCTTCCAGCGCGGTGCCTTCACGGACTTCGATTTCTGCAGCGCATCCGGCTCGATCGTGTGCGGCGCCCGCATCAACCGGTCGAGCAACGGTTCATTCAAATCCAGGATGTGCACGGGCAAACCCAATGCCACGGCCTGGCGCACCCCGCCGGTATGCGGCCAGGAATCCGAAGTCGACAGAATGGCGATGATCGGCGAGCCAGGGTGACGCCTGCGCGCTTCCTTGAGAACACCTTGCGTGTACGATCCGGATATCGGCGCTTCGAGAATGACGATCCCGCCGGGTTCCTTCACCACGGTCGCATTCCACGATCCGGCATAAAGATCGATCCCCGGGGCCAATGCGGTCGCCTGTTTGACGCCAAACGGCCGGTTCCAGCCCGGAGACGCCGCGCTCTGCTTGACGGCACCCGCATTCATCTCGAGGATCTTCTCGTCAAGTTCGACGTTGAATTCCACATTGAGTGCTTGGGTGGAACGCCAGAGGACATCGTTGCGCTCCTCCACCCGATTCGTGGGATATGAAATCCCCTCGATGAGTTTCCAATTGTCGAAATAAATCCTCTGCCTCACGTCGCCCCAGAAATACCAAAAATCGTGAAAGACCTGCGTGGTCTCGACCGCGTCGGGTAAGTGGTTGAATGGATTGAGCAGCACTCGTACTGGAATCCGGCGCCAGCTGAATGCGACGACGGCATGGGGTGTGGATCGTAGAATTTCCGGAGTTTCATAGTGCAGGTCGGCGGCATCGGCGGCGGTCAAAAGCAGGCGCGCCGGACCCAAGGCGAGTTCCTCCCGGGCCGCGTCCAAGTCGCTGAGGGAACAGGGGGAATCACCGAATTTCGTGTGATAGACCCCGCCATCGGCGCCGACGACCAATGTCGTATCAGAATCGGATTGATTCGCGTCGGACTCCGGCCATGTCAGTTTTACCTCCGCGAGCAGCCGCTGCTTCGCCAAATCCAGGGTGGTGTGGCCGCCTTCATAGGAGGTGATGAAAGGCTCCTGCCGGTATGACTGCTCCATGAGCAGGGTGTGCCCGACGGTCTGCAGCCTGACATTGGCCACCCGCTGCAATCGCTCGCGCCCTCCCATCGCGTCCAAGGCGGCCGCCACACACTGCTGAGGGCTTTCTTGAAGGCAACCGGGAGATTCGGGGGATTTCCCGCTGCCGGAGGCGCCGGCGCCCTTATCGTGCGCATGGCCGGCGCCTTTGTCATGGGTATGCTCTGCGGCCAGGGCCATGGGAATGCTAAAAGCCACGGCCAGACCGGCCAGGCCCGCCAGATACACACGTCGGCAATACCGCATGCCCATGCTGCGCCTCGCAGTTACTCGGGTGCTGCGATTGTGGCAGTCTCGCCAGCCCAAGCCTAGGGGCGGGGGCGCCGAGCGCCGACCGGCTATTTCTTGAGCGGCATATTCATCGCCCAGGTGATACCGAACGGATCCTTCAACTGACCATAGCGGTCACCCCAGAACATGTCGGCCGGCGGCATGATCGCCGTGCAACCTGCATCGACCGCACGCTTGAACCAGGCATCGATGTTGTCGACGGGCAGCATGATGTTGAATCCGGCGGGCGTCTGGAACGGATGGCCGTGTTCCGGATACGCATCGCTGAACATGACGGAAGCACCGTTGATATAGATGTGCGCGTGCATGGTGCGGCCCTTGTCGTCGGGCGGTTGGATCGATGCAACTTCGGCAGCGAATGCCTTCTTGTAGAATTCAACCGCCTTGGCTGCACCGTCCACTGTCAGATACGGGACCGCGCCGCCCTTGACTGGCGGATTGGGTTTCGGACTGTCTGCCATGGATATCTCCTTCTGTTGCGGGGGTTGAGCCAAGGACGGTCTTCGATGGCTCAATCCTACAATCCTGGGAGCGCGGGGGGGTGGTCGGGGGCCCCCGCTCTCCATGCCCGCTGCGCCGATTAGCCCTACCGGGCCGCCCCCTGCCCTCTTTATAGGTAGATACCGCAGCAAGCTGCGGCTGGAAGCGATGAATCGAGGGCGAACTCATGGCACCATATGGCATGATTATTGGCGCCCAAAGTTCGGGAGCGGGGAAAGCATGCTAACAGACGAGTGGAAGTCAGCGCCGCGCAATTACGCTGCGACCCTGATGTTTGTAGTGACGGGCGCCACGGCGCTCACTCTCGTTCCATGGTACGGGTTCACCCACGGCTATCACGCTGCGGCATGGATCTGGTTCGCCGTGTTCCTCTGTGCAAATGAACTCGCGATCACCTGCGGCTATCACCGGCTGTTTGCGCATGCAACTTATGAAACGGGCCCGATCCTGAAGATTGTGTTCCTGTTGTTCGGCGGCATGGCACTGCAGAACAGTGCGCTGTTGTGGAGCGCGGGTCATCGAACGCACCACCGATACATCGATGATCCGGAGCGAGATCCGTATTGCGCGCGCCGCGGGTTTTGGTTTTCGCACATTGGATGGATGCTGCGCAACTATCCGAGCGGAAGACCGGATCTAAGCTGCGTCCGCGATCTGCAGAATGACCCTTGGATATCGTGGCAGCATCGCCACTACCTCTGGGTGGCGGTGCCCATGAATGTCGGCCTGCCGTTGCTTGTGGGGTGGGCCAGCGGCGACATCCTCGGGACCTTCCTCATCGCCGGCGTGCTGCGCCTCGTGGTCAGTCATCATTTGACGTTTTGCATCAATTCGCTTGCCCACATAGTCGGCACGCAACCCTACACGGGCGACAACACCGCAAGGGACAACGGCGTGGTGGCCCTGCTGACCTTCGGCGAGGGGTATCATAATTTCCATCACATGTTTGCCCATGACTACCGCAACGGCGTTCGCTGGTGGCAATGGGATCCCTCGAAATGGTTGATCGCCGGATTGAGCTGGTGCGGACTGGCGAAGAATTTGAAGCGCGTGCCGTGGTTTCGCATCCAGCGCGCGCTGCTCGACACGCAGTTTCGCCGCGCCGAGTTGCAGTTGGCCCGCTGCCCCGCGGGCACGCATCTCGAGCATCTGAAAGAGCGCATCACCGAGGAGTATGCCGCCTTCCACAACGCCGTCTCTACCTGGAACAAGCTGCGCGAACAGCGCGTCCAGGATGCAAGGCGCGTGATGATTCAGCGGTGGGAGCGCTCAATCCTGCAATCGCGACTGAAGGAACTGGAGTACTCGCTGCACCTTCAATATCGGCGCATGGCCTTGCTGCGGGCGCAGCTGCACTAGACGAAGGTCGGCGAAGTCGTCGATCCCCTCGCGACCCAACAGCGAACGGATGTCCGCTTCGACAGCCGCCGCGGTGAGCGGATCTGAGCCCACGAGGGATGAGCTCGCACTCCTCATTGCCGCCGCCTGCAATGAATGGTGCTTCCAATAAATGTTTCCTGCGCGGTCGTCAACTTCCGGGCCGGTCTCTGTACGGTGCAGTACACAACGACTAGGGGTATTCACGGATGCAAATCAATCCTAATTTTGACGATCGTAGGAGCCGTATCGTTGTCCATGCACCAATAGAGTTTCTCAGGGAGAGTCACCATGCTCTACACCATTGCCGTCGTATTGATCATCCTCTGGCTACTGGGGCTCGTCACCTCCTATACGATGGGGGGCGTCATTCACGTCCTGCTGGTCATCGCCGTCGTGATGATTCTCGTTCAGGTCATTCAAGGCCGTCGTCTGTAACGGCCGCGCCAAATCCCATCACCTCAGCGAAGTCTTATCGCTGCGCTCCACTTGGAGCAGCTACTTGATTCGGTGCATCTGGGCGGCCATGATCACCGCCCGGAGAACAGGCATTGGTCAACCTGGGCGCGGATGTTATGGCGTGATATGAGCGCTCGCATGCCTAGTGGACGCTGGCAGTCTCGCGATAGTATTTCAAAGCTCCTGGATGGATCGGTATGACGCCATCACCAGGCACCATGTCCTTGATTTGCAGCGTGGCGAGCGCGGGCTGCCAGCGGCGGAAATCGGCGAGGTTTTCAAACACCGCCTTGACGATTCCGTAGGCGAGTTCGTCCGGCTGATCACTCGGCGTGAGGAGCACGGCCAGCGTGCTGATCGTCGGGACATCGTCCGGGTTACCGACGTGCATGTGACCGGGAATCACCGCCGCCGTGTAATAAGGGTCCATCGACAGCAGCCGGTCAATCGGCGGTCCGGCGACGCGAACGAGCTTCGCCCCGCAGCCGCTCGTCGCCTCCTGCGTGAGCCCGTTTGGGTGTCCCGCCTCGAAGATGATCACATCGACCTTGTTGTCGCAAAGAGCTTCGTTCTGAGCGGACGACCCGAATTCCAGCACTCGTTCAGGGTCCGGTATCATCCAGCCATACAATTCCAAGAGCACATCGCGGGTATACGTATATCCGGCGCCCCATGCTCGACCGTCTCGCTCTTCATGGACATCAACTGTCCCTCCCGCCAAATCTCTTCGGAACGGTGTCTGAACGCGAACACGGTGAAGAATGCCACCTTCACCACGAGATGGATCTCTGTGTTGATCCGCGTCTCCGGGTCTTCCGACGAGTAAAGGACCGTATGGGTGCCGATCCTCTGGCCCTTGTACGAGACAAAGAATCGCCGATCGCTCGCTCCATGCAGCATCGAAGTGATTGATGTCTCCGAAAAGCCAACATGGGGAAGAGTGCCGCTGATGACCCCACCAATGTCACCCATGAGCACCGCACGCCGCCGAAACGAAACGGGCAGGTGGTCTGCCGCCGGAATCCGATCGGCTAGCTGCCGTCGGGCAAAAAAGCCGATCAGACAGTCTGCCAGGATTATACCCATCATCCGCGAGGCCCTTTCAATGCCGTGTCTTTCTCCAAGTCGACACCCGGGCCGTCGCCCAGTGGATCCCGGCGAAAGATCACCCACGCTCAGCCGCTCATGGCGCGCGATGTTCGGTCACGGACGCGTACCCGAGTGCCATGCGCGGCACCGTGCTGGGTACCGCGATTGCGGTGGGGAGAGGCGGGTCCCTATTGGGGCCGTTGTTCGCCGGGTGGCTCATCGCCCTCGGCAAGAGCTTCTCACAAGTACTGATCGGTATTCTGCCGATCGTGCTTCCGGGTGGTCTGAGTGTGGTTATGTTGGGTGAGCAGGCACTTTGCAAGCAAGAGGCCGACCAGTGCACCGCATAGTTGCGCGACGATGAACCCTGCAACATGCGCCGGCGCGATGCCGGCGAAGGTGTTGCTGAGAGCACGCGCGATGGTAATTGCGGGATTGGCGAACGAAGTGGATGCGGTGAACCAGTATGCGGCGCCAATCCAGGCGGACACCCGCCATGCAGCTTCCGTCGGACCCGAGCTTCCCAAGACCACAAGAATCAACCCCGCAGTAGCAACGCCTTCAGAGAGCCATTGCGCGGGACCGGTTCGCAGATGCACGGACGCCTGGATCAACGGCAACTCAAACATCGCGTGGGCCAAGAGCACACCCAGGCAGCAGCCGGCGATTTGAATCATCACATAGGCGACTGTGCGTCGCTGATGGGACCGAGCAGCGCAATCAGCGTCGCGAGCACCGCCACCGTTGCCGCGGTATTCGCCAGCAGCGCGACCGCAAGATTGCCTCCAGCCAGGCGTTCAGCCATGATTCCGGATCCGATCACAGCCGCCGCCAACAACATCGACCCAAGGCCTTCGGCGGCGAGCGACCGGCTGAGCATGTCAGGTCCGCTCGGGATGGACGCCGCTGCCGCCAATCTCGCGCAGCCGAGCTTGCAGCGTCATGACGTCGAGCGATGCGAACGGAAGGCTCGTGAAGAGCTTGATTCTTGATTCCAGTTCCTTGAACGCCCGGCGAAAAGCCAGCGCCTTGTCGGCTTCGGTGCCCTCCACCGCCGCGGGATCTGAGATTCCCCAGTGTGCCGTCATGGGCTTCCCGGGCCAGATGGGGCAAAGCTCACCCGCCGCGTTGTCGCAAACCGTAAACACAAAATCGATCGGCGGCGCGCCCGGCGCGGCGAACTCGTTCCAACTCTTGCTGCGAAGATCTTCAACCGGCATGTTCATGCGCCTGAGAAGATCGAAGGCCATCGGATGGACCTCCCCCTTGGGGAAGCTTCCCGCACTGAAGCCGCGGAACCTCCTGCGGCCCCGGTGATTCAAGAGAGATTCGGCCAGGATGCTGCGCGCGGAGTTGCCGGTGCACAGAAACAAAACGTTATTTATGCGCTCCGCCCTGGATGTCTTGATCAAGCCGCCCCGCAGTCCGCGCGGTCAACCTTGGGGTGGGGCTTCCTCCGTCGGTCTGCAGCATGAGGCCTTCACCGGGCCCTGGGAGGCCACGGCGGAAGTGCCGTGGTTGAAGACCGGCGTGTCTTCGCCATAGACAGGAATGCCGGCGAGGGTGTGGAAAGTTTCCCACGCAATTCCGGTTGGATCAGTGACCCAATACTTATCTGATTTTGCGTAACAGCAGGGCTGTTCGGCTTCTTGAATCAGCAGGGAATCGGCCGCTTGCAGTTGGTCGTGCAGAGACCGCAGTTCTGCATCGGAGTCGACCTGAAAGCCCAGGTGATTGACGCCGACAGGCTGGCGGTGCGTCGAGATCGCGAAGTTGATCCGCGGATCTTCGAGCATCCACTTCGCGTAATCCGATTGCCGCACCGTCGGCTGCTCGGCAAACATGGTCGAATAGAATCGGATGGATTCGGCGAGATCGTCGACGCTGACGTGCACATGGAAACGCTTCATGCGACTCTCCGGGATTTACTGCGAATTCTGGCGGAAGCGACCGGGCTGCATGCAGTCCCGCACTCAGTGCTGCCCTGACTGCAGCAGTTCTCGGTCAGATAACCGATCAACCCATTCATGACGTCGAAGTCGGCGCTGTAGATCAGCTGACGGCCGACGCGCCGCTGCGTGATGAGCCCGGCGCGCTGCAGGTTCTGCAGATGGAACGTCAGGGAGGACGGCAGCAGACTGAGCCGCCCGCCAATGGCGCCGGCCGCCAGTCCCTCCGGACCGCGCTCTATGAGGAGCCGATAGATCGCCAATCGATGCTCATGGGCAAGTGCGCTCAGCGCGGCGATGACCGATGGCGTCTTCATGTCTTTACGATATTACGAGTATCTTCATATTGTCAAGGTCATTTGACCTTGCAATTCCGCCATGGGATGGGCGCTGTTCAGCCGCATCGACTATGGTGACACCAATGCCGCGCGAATTCGCGCCAGACAGGGCTTGGACTTCACCGGGGGAGCCGCCGTTCGCGCCCAGATCACTCCAATTGGCGTGGAGTCTGGTCGGCCACGATCCGCAGTCGGGGCAATTGGCGTGGTGCGCATCGGAAGAACCCCCGATGACCGGGCGACACTACCCGAGCTCACGACTATCACTCAGTATCTGGCCGAGCGCGCGCGTATCGCGTGCCCCCTGAACAGCCCCGACGATCCGCGCAGTTCCCATGGAAAAGGCCAACTCCACCTTGACGCCCCCAGCCGCGCGTATCTCGGCCGCGTCGCGGTCTGCTTGCATCAGCTGGTAAACCGGGTCGTTGACCGACGCGTCTACTCGCAAGCGGAGGTCATGTAATGACGACACACGGCGCAGCTCTACGTCCGCCAACGCGACTTTCGTGAGCTGGCCTGGGTCAGAGCTTATGCAAGTGTGTGCTCCGGGCTGATCGATGTGGCGGGTATTGTAGAGAACCATCAGCCGAGCCAGGTCTCCCAACAATGACCGGGCGAAGGGTGGTTTCGCCGCGTACGTGGCAGACCAGCGAGCGCTCATCAGCTTGATCGGTTGCACGGGCCCGGGGGCCGCTTCGGGCGCAAGGCCGCATCGAACCAGGCCCATCTCGTGCGCGCCGAGCTCGATTCGAGCCATCTTCTTGGGAAAGCCATAAACCTCGCGCCCGGCGGCCATCGCCGTGTCGTCATCGACGTAGACACAGATCGGGTAGAGTCCCATTCTACCGATCGGATTGAGACCTTTTTCCCGAACGAACGCCGCAAGCAATACTTCGTTATAGCCGTAGCGCGCCCCACTTGGATCGCATTGAGCGTGCACATCCTCGTGGCGCAAGATTGCGAAAAGAATTTTGTCGCCAAGCCCGGGGAACAGTTTCAGATCGGGAGAGATCGCTTCGGTCAGACGCTCGGGGTTCGCATCCAGAAGGAAGAACGAGCCCGTGGAGCGCGGGAAGCGGTACGGCGGCGGCAGCACGAGTGGCGCGCTGCGAGACATCCCGGCGAACTGCCGCACCTCCGCATTTCGTGCTGCCAGGGCGCGCGCTGCGATCAACCCGGCGACCTTAATTGCGCCCTCAGCCGCCGCATCCACGCAAGGAAGCGCGAACTCATTGCGCACCCACGCGCCAGCGAGGCAGAGGTTCTCCAGCGGGCTTTGATGTGGGGGCCGCAAATGCAGTTCACCCGGCCGGGTCAGCAGGTAGCGGTGGAATGATTCGCGATTGCGCCGCAGGACGACGTGCATGTGCACCGGGTCGTCCGGGATCCGGAAGCCCGCGTCGCGGAGCCCTTCGATGAAGCCCGCCTTGATGATATCGTCCGGAATGTCCTCATATCCTCGTTCCGGTCCTGTGGCGATGATCTCGTGCCGGAGCGGGAGTTCCTGCGGTGGTCGCGTCGCACGCACCCGCGTGATCGGACAGAGGATCCCGAAAGGTTGAGGCATGCCAGTGACCATGCTGTCGATTTCCAGAGGGACAGGGTCTTCTTTGAACCAGGCTTGGATGGAAAAGCTCGACACGGTCTGCAGCTTGTGCACGTTCCGGAAATAGTCGTGCTGGGACGCAATCGCGCCAAAGTCCACCAGCTTGAAGTCCTCAAGCCCGAGCGCAAGAACGTATTCGTCCGCCTCGACCGAAAGTCGGCCGCCTGTGGCCTGATTCTCGAAATCGAGCCCCACCACCCGGACGCCGGCGTCGTCCGTGCGAACCTTAACGAGCTTCTGGTTGAACTCGATCCTGCCACGGCAGCAATGAGTGAAATGGCGTTGCAGCGGGGCGATGATGCTCTCCCTCGTCGGCGAGTTGAAGTAGTAGTGCCATCGCTTGGAGAAGATCTTGTAGATCGACTCGAGCGCGACCGCCGCCGAAAGCTCGGACGGCGCATTGAAGGCTGCTTCGTAGAACTGCCGGAAGAACCCGCTTTGCAACACCGACCCAGGCACCCCGTGCATGCGCGCGAGCGCCCGCAGATCGCACTGATCATAAGCATCGAACACGCCGAAGCCCTTTCGCTTGACATCGAGCACAAGCTTGCCGATCGCGGGAGCGGCGGCGAGGAAACGCATCTTCTCGGCGGCGGTGAATCCACGGTATGTCGCCGGCCAGGTGCGGAGGTCGAAGCGATGAATCGCGCCCCGCTCGCGAATGAAGATATGCTCCTTGCTGCGAGTCAAATTCTCGTACGCCCCAATCTTTTTTAGAATGGGAAGAATGTGGTCATAGAAGCCGAACAGCGCATGCAACCCGTGCTCCACGGGATACCCCTGCTCATTCCAACTCGCCAATTGGCCTCCGATCATCGTCTCGCCTACGGCGGAGTACAGCGTGATCGCGGCATTCGGCAGCCTTTCCCGGAGCGTTATCCCGGCCACAAACGAGGCTATGCCGCCTCCGACGATTGCAATTTTGAGAGACGGGGAATGGTGTATTGAGCGCCAAGGCATAAACTTCTCTCAGTGGTGATCGAACCGATGCGACGGAGCTGCAGGGGCGCGTAGTTCTTTCAAGCCGCCTCCCTGAGTCCTCCCCCTGCTGAGTTGAGTGATCGAGTAGGCGCCAGCTTCCTGGCCGTCGGCTGCGAATACGGCGTTAACCGATAGGAGCGTCAGGGCCAAGCGCGAAATGGGGTTCATGACCGGGTCCTCCAATGGGCTTTCCTCTATTAACCGGTAACGGAGCGGAAACCCGCCAGAGATGACCACGGCGACGTCGCAACCCATGAACGGACGGGTGCGTGACCGGGCTTTAGGTCACATGGCCTGCTACTGCGAAAGAGTGGGTCGAGTGTGAGCGCGAATGGCCATTATGGAGGCATGCCCGGCATGCGGAGCTTGGTCGCGTCCCCGCTAATTGGCCCTGAGACAGGCCAACGCGCTTGCCGCTTCACAGTAGCCATGCTCAGGCAGGGTCGACGGCGATACCCAGCCCTTTCGCAGCTTGGCGCAGGCGCTCGTCGAGGCTCAGCAATCGAAGGCCGGCGACCGCGGAACGCGCCAGGAGAAGCGATGCAAGGTGGATGGCATCGAGTGTCCGAATCGGCTCACCGGGAAACGGCTGTCGCGCGCGATCGACTACCTCGGCCGCGATTCGCACCACTTGCCAATGAGCAGCAGCCTCGATGAGATGCGCTCTACGGTCGGCGGCGTCGGCCTCCGTCAGTTCTTTGAGCGCCACCGCCCGCAGCAATACGCGATCACACTCGATCAGGGTCAGGTCGGAAGCGACGATGATTCCGGCCTCGCCGAGTAGGCGGCGCACCGCGGGCGCGGTCGGCTCGTCAAGGAGCCATGCCAGCACGGCACTAGACTCCGCGTAGAGATTCACCGAGTGCCGCGCTCCTCGTCGAGCAATTGGGCGACGCTCCGCCGGCGTTCGCCTTGCTTGCGCGGCAGCGCAGGATACAGCTCGGTTCCAACCGGAGAACCCAGGGTGAGGAGGCCCCGTTTGACCAGCGACTGAATTCCCGGCGGCACCGACGGATCGCCCTGCCCTTGCCCGGGTGGCAGGAGTTCTGCCACGACTTCTCCCCGATCGGTGACCAAGACGCTCTCCCCCAGCCGCACGCGGCGAAGGTATTCGCTCAGCTTGTTCCTGAGGTCGCGGACGCCGACGGTCTTCATGCGACCTATTGTAGCCACTCGTGGCTACATCGTCAAAATACCTGATCCTTGGGGACGCCGAGCTGGGGTCAGTGCTGCCCCCAATGCCGACACGCCGCCCACCACCTACACCCGGAGCCAGCAACGGTCCCCAGATGCCACCCCAGAATGCACCAATAGCAATGAGCGTATCTTTGTCCGACATTGCAGGCGTCGACCCGGACAGCGATGGACGAGCAGCCCGGACAACTGGCGTGACCTTCGCAACAACTCGAAAAGGATACGCACGATGGTGACATCCCCAAAGGAATCCGACGTCCAACCGCCGCACTCGATGCCCACAAGTGCTCCAAGCATAGCCACCGCAACAGTTCCCGACACGCTTGAGACGCTCCACGTGAATCCCGATACGGGGCTCACACAGGTGGAGGTCGATGCACGGCGCAGGAAGCACGGCTACAACGAAGTCGCCGAGATGAAGGGGCACCCAGCCCTAACATTTTTGAAAAAGTTCTGGGGAATCTCGGCGTGGATGCTCGAACTGATCATGGTTCTATCCGCCGTGCTCGGGAACTATACCGACCTCGCAGTCGTGAGCGCGCTGCTGATTGTCAACGCCGTACTGAGCTTTACTCAGGAACAGCGAGCCGCGGGTGTCGTACAGGCCCTGCGCAAGCGCCTGCAGGTGAACGCCCGTGCCCGTCGTGATTCACGCTGGCAAGTGATTCCCGCCCGAGAGTTGGTGCCAGGCGACATCGTCCGCGTTCGTCCAGGCGACATCATACCATCCGACGTAAAACTCCTTACCGGCGCCATGAGCGTGGACCAATCAGTGCTCACCGGCGAGTCGAAAGAAGCGGACAAGGTGCCGGGCGAGGTCCTCTCATCGGGGAGCATCGTCCGGCGCGGCGAGGGCAATGGCGTGGTGATTTTGACGGGCGCGCAAACCTATTTCGGGCGCACCACGGAACTGGTGCAGGAGGCGCGTCCTAAGCTTCATATCGAAGCGGTCGTGGCCAAGATCGTGCGCTGGCTGTTCGTCATTGTCGGCGCACTGCTCGCCGTGGTTCTGGTGCTGTCCCTGATCCGCGGCGCGCCGCTCATGGAAATGATTCCGCTGCTGCTCGTCCTCTTGATGAGCGCCGTGCCGGTCGCCCTTCCCGTGATGTTCACGGTCAGCATGGCCTTTGGCTCTAAAGAACTGGCCCGGCGTGGGGTTTTGGTTACCCGACTGAGTGCCGCGGAAGACGCCGCTACAATGGACGTGCTTTGCGTGGACAAGACCGGCACGATCACGATGAACCAACTGGCCATCACGGGCGTGATTCCGCTGGAAACTGCTACGGAAGCCGATGTCTTAGTCGCAGGCGCGCTCGCGTCGCAGGAATCCAACCAAGATCCGATCGACCTCGCCTTTCTCGCCGCGGCGAAAGCTCATCATGTCTTCGATGGCCTTGCCGCCGTCACACCCGTTTCCTTCGCGCCGTTCGATGCAAAAACCCGTCGGACGGAAGCCGTTGTCGAGCAAAACGGACAGCGGCTGCGCGTGATGAAAGGCGCCGTGCGCACGATCGCCGAAGCCTGTGGGCTTCAGCCCCCCGCCATCGCGGTGCTGGATGAGCGCGCCCGCGCCTCGGCTGCAAAGGGCTATCGCACGCTAGCGGTGGCGCGCGGCGCCGACAACGCCACTCCTGTCTTGCTTGGGCTAGTGGCGCTGTACGATCCCCCGCGACCGGACGCCAAGCAGCTCATCGCGACACTCCATGAACTGGGCGTACAGGTAAAGATGCTGACCGGCGACGCGCTCCCGGTGGCGCTCGAGATCGGCCAAGGTGTCGGACTCCCCAAGATGCAGCGCGTCGCGGACTTGAAAGCTGCCGGCGCACAAAAGGGTGCCGATCCGGCTGACCTCTTCGCGGGCGCCGACGGCTTTGCCGAGGTGTACCCGGAAGACAAATATATCGTGGTGAAACATCTGCAGGCCGCAGGGCATGTAACCGGCATGACGGGGGACGGCGTCAACGATGCGCCGGCACTCCGCCAGGCCGAGGTGGGGATAGCCGTTAGCACCGCGACCGACGTAGCCAAAGGCGCTGCAAGCGTCGTATTGACCGAGGCGGGGCTGACCAACATCGTCACACTGGTCGAGCAGGGACGGACGATCTATCAGCGCATCCTCACGTGGATCATCAACAAAATCAGCCGAACCATCCTGAAGGCTGCCTTCGTGGCCATCGCGTTCATTGTGACGGGCAAGTTCGTGGTTTCCGCCTTCGCGATGCTGCTGCTGGTGTTCCTGACGGATTTCGCGAAAGTCTCCCTCTCCACCGACAATGTTAAACCGTCGAAGAATCCGGAGACATGGAACATTGGTGGCTTCATAGTCGTGGCCGTCGTTCTCGGCATTGCTATGGTTGCCGAAACCCTTTTCCTGTTGTGGATCGGCTGGACGAAATTCGATTTGGCAACCAACAATAGCGCGCTCGACACGTTCAGCTTTCTAATGCTCCTATACTTCGCCGTATTCTCAGTAGTGTCGGCGCGGGAACGCAGCTGGTTTTGGGCGACCCTGCCGAGCAAGATCTTCATGTCAGCGCTCGCTGCGGACGCCATCGTGGGCACCGTGCTGACGTTCGTGGGTCTCAAAGGACTATCGCCTTTGCCCTGGTGGCAGATGCTCTGGATATTCGGCTACGCGCTCGTCTCGTGCCTGGTTCTGAACGATGCGTTGAAAGTAGCGATGATCAAATGGTGCGCTCCCAACACCTCGGCCGTGAAAGCCGTTGACGCGAGCCCGAAGATCAACAAGTGAGCGAAGGAACTGCAGGATCGGACGGCGACGCGAATAGCGATCAATGCCAGCATCTGCCACGATCTCCGGGCGCGTAATTGATGGCAACAACGACCTAGGTGTTTCTACACCGCTGATGCGGAAATCCACTAGTGAGACGAGACGTTGGATAGGATTTTCCAATGCTTCGTCGGGTTAGTCACGCGTAGAATAGATGCGGTTCGTCGGCTTATTCGTGAGTCCGCGCCCGCGTGCACTTTCAGCAAGTGCGCTTCCGATGACGATCGTGTGTGAGGCCGTAAATATGGAAATTGAAGTCTTGGGATCGGGTTGCAGCAAGTGCCGCGTCACGATCGGCATGATCGAACGGGTCGCCCGCGACTTAGGTGTTGCCGTTGAAATCATCAAGGTCCAGAACCCCGAAGAGATACACCGGCATGGTGTCCACGCGACGCCTGCCGTAATCATAGACGGCAAGATCGTGCACAGCGGCGGCCTGCCATCGCACGACGAAATTCGAGGATGGTTAAAGCCCATCCACATCGGATTTCTGAGCAAGCCCACCCGACACCTGTTCTTCACCGGCAAAGGCGGCGTCGGAAAGACGTCGCTGTCGACCGCGGCAGCCCTGACCCTTGCGGACACAGGCAAGAAGGTTCTGCTGGTCAGCACCGACGCGGCGTCGAACCTGGATGAGATGCTGGGGATCGAACTTCGCAACACACCCACGCCCGCACCTGGCGCCCCTGGCCTGTCCGTGCTGAACATCGACCCTGACACAGCGGCCGAGTCTTATCGGCAGCGTGTCATCGCGCAGATGGGCGCCGGCGCCAGTAAAGCCGAACTCGCCACTGTGCGCGAGCAATTGTCCGGCGCCTGCACCACGGAAATCGCCTCCTTCGACGAGTTCGCTTCCCTGTTGTCCGATACTGCCGAACACTACGATCACATCGTCTTTGACACGGCACCGACGGGGCACACCTTGCGCCTGCTCAGCCTGCCCAAGGCATGGAGTGGATTTTTGGATGGCAACGATCGCGGAGCCTCATGCCTCGGGCCGCATTCGGGACTGAAGATGCAGGAGGTGCGCTTTAAGACCGCGCTCGGCGCCCTAACCGATCCGACCCAGACCACTGTGATCCTCGTGACGCGGCCGGACAAAGGCGCGATCGCGGAAGCGGCACGTACATCGGAGGAGTTGCACGCGCTGGGCTTGAACAACCAGCGCCTCGCGATCAACGGCGTGTTTCACGCCAGCAATCGTGCGGATGCGGTGGCTGGTGCCATTGAGGCCTTGGGCCAGCAAGCTCTGGCGGACATGCCCCAGGCACTCCGCGCCTTGCCGCAGGACCGCGTGCCGCTGCGGGCGTTCGACACCGTCGGCTTGCCCGCCTTGCGTGCGCTGCTGGCCGACGGCATGGATCCGATCGCATCAGGCGAAGCGGCAGCCGTCGACAGCCTCGGGAGTCTGCATGGCTTGGACGCGTTAGGCGACGAACTGGCCGCCGCCGGTCATGGCCTCATCATGGTGATGGGCAAGGGCGGCGTCGGCAAGACGACAGTGGCCGCGGCCTTGGCCCTGGGACTGATCCGACGTGGCAAAACTGTGCACCTAAGTACCACGGACCCAGCAGCACATCTTGCGGAAACGCTGGATGGTGAGGTGACGGGGCTGAGTGTGAGCCGCATCGACCCAAAGGTTGAGACGCAGCGCTACGTTGACAAGATCATGGCGGCCAAATCACCTGGTCTGGATGCGCAGGAACAAGCGCTTTTGCTGGAAGACCTGCGCTCTCCATGTACCGAGGAAGTCGCGGTATTCCACGCCTTCTCGCACATCGTCAGCGAAGGGCGCAGTGCCTTCGTGGTGTTGGACACCGCACCCACCGGGCACTCGCTGCTTCTGATGGATGCGACAGGCGCCTACCACCGACAAATGATGCGGGAATTCGAAGGCCACGGCGCGGGGCGCATCGTCACCCCTTTGATGAGGCTGCAGGACCCTGCTTACACAAAGATCATTCTGGTGACCTTGCCCGAAGTGACCCCGGTTACGCAGGCCGCCGCGCTGCAGGCCGACCTCCGCCGCGCCAAAATCGAACCCTATGCTTGGGTGCTCAATAAGAGTGTTCTGGCGGCTGGCACACGCGACCCCCTGCTGGCGGCGCGACTGGCCGGCGAACGCAAACAGCTGGAACGGATGTCCGAGGGTCTGGCGAAACGCATCTTCACGGTTCCTTGGCTGACTCTCCCGCCGATTGGATTTGCTGAGCTATCGAAGCTGGTGGTTGGGAATATGCACCTCGACATCGCGAACGACATGGTCGGTGTACCCGCTAACGCAACGCCCCCCGGTGTGTGATTCCCCAGGTTAGCCTTCACACGCCTGTACAGCCTGGACGCTGTGCTCGTCGTGGTTTGCGGCTCGACACCCCGCTCGCACGTTAGGCCGTCGCTCGCACGTGCCGGACTTCTGCCCACCACTTCCACAACACGTAGATGGCCGGGTAGATCAACAGCTCCAGAATGAAACTCGTGACGATGCCTCCCACCATGGGGGCCGCGATTCGCTTCATGACATCGGATCCTGTACCGCTTGACCACATGATTGGGAGAAGGCCCAGCAGGATCGCGAATACCGTCATCATCTTGGGCCGCACGCGCTGCACGGCGCCCTCCATGACGGCGCCTTCCAGTTCGCCGATACTCTTCATGCGACCTTCACGCTGCCAGCGCGAATAGGCTACATCGAGGTACAGGAGCATGACCATGCCGGTTTCCGCATCGACGCCGGCCAAGGCAATGATGCCCACCCAGACTGCAACACTCAGGTGATAGCCCAAGAACCACAACAACAGAAACGCGCCCACGAGCGAAAATGGGACCGCGCAAAGAACGATCAGAACCTTACCCAGCGACTTGCCATTGAAATACAACAATACGGCGATGATGAGGAGCGTGATGGGGATGACATACATCAGGCGTTGTCCCGCCCGCTGCATGCCCTCGAACGCGCCGCTCCATTCGAGTCGGTAACCCGTCGGCAACTTCACCATCTTGGCAACGGCTTGGCGTGCATCCTCCAGATAGCCACCGGTATCGCGTCCGGCGAGGTCGACATAGACGTATCCCACGAGTTGCGCGGCCTCGCTCTTGATCGAGCCGGGGCCATCGACAAATCGCAGATCGACCAGTTCTCCCAACGGTACCTGTGCCCCGTTGGGCGTGGCGACAAGCACTCGCCGCAAGGAACCCAAATCGTTGCGCAGTTCGCGGCCATATCGAACATTCACCGGGTACCGTTCCCGACCCTCGATGGTTTGAGTGACATTGGCGCCGCCCACGGCGGCCATGATGGTGTCCTCGACATCCATCACCGAGAGTCCATAGCGGGCGATGGCCTCTCGGTTCACGTCGAAATCGAGGTAATACCCTTGGCTCACTCGTTCGGCAAAGGCGCTGCGCGTCCCACGGACGGTGCGTAAGGTCGCCTCCACTTCCGAGAGTATTCGGCCGATTTCCGTAAGATCCGGCCCGAATACCTTGACCCCGATCGGTGTCCGAATGCCGGTCGAGAGCATGTCGATGCGCCCCTTGATAGGCATTGTCCAGCTGTTCGAGAATCCGGTCATCTTCTCGCGCAACGCCCGGTCCATCTCCGCGACCAGCTTTTCAGGGGTCATGCCGCTTCGCCAAGCTTCCGGCGGCTTGAGATTCACAACGGTTTCGACCATTTCCAAGGGCGCGGGATCAGTGGCGGTTTCCGCTCTGCCGGTTTTCGCGAACACACTGGCCACTTCCGGAATACTCATCAGAATCTGATCTTGCTGCTGAATGGTTCTCGTCATCGTCTGGATGGACGCTCCCGGCAGGGTCGCGGGCATAAAAAGGACAGTCTCTTCCCAGAGTGGGGGCATGAACTCGCTGCCTAGACTAAAGTAGATTGGGACGATGCATGCAACCGCCACGAGAGCGACGCCGATCATGGAGTAACGATGCTTTAGCGCCAGCCTCGCGATCGGCTCGTAAACGCGGATCAGGAATCGATTGATCGGGTTTTTCCCTTCTGGCGATATTTTCCCACGGATTAGCAGCGTCATCAGAAAGGGGGTCACCGTGATCGACAACAGTGCCGCGAAGAACATGCTCGATGATTTGGTAAAGGCCAACGGCTTGAACAACCGTCCTTCTTGGTCCTGAAGGAAAAATACCGGCAAAAAGCTGAACGTAATGATCAATAGCGAGAAAAATAGCGACGGGCCCACCTCTTTGCCGGCATCGATCAGCACTTCGAGAGGGGGGCGCCGTGCCTCCAGGGGCTTGGCCTGCTCTCGTTCCAGGTGTTTGTGGGCGTTTTCGATCATCACGATGGCTGCATCCACCATCGCGCCAATGGCGATCGCGATACCCCCTAGGCTCATGATGTTGCTGGTCAGTCCGATCAATCGCATCGACAGCATTGCCAGGAGAACCGCCAGCGGCAGCGTGATGATGGCAACCAAAGCGCTTCGCAGGCGAAATAGAAAAACCAGGCACACCAGGCTCACGATCAGGCTTTCCTCGATCAGTTTGCCGCGTAGCGTTTCGACGGAATGCCGGATCAGCGTCGATCGATCGTAGGTGACCACGAGTTCCACGCCTTCGGGGAGCGACGGCTGCACGACATCCTTGATGACCTGTTTCACATGGGCCAAGACGTCGTAGACACTCTCCCCATAGCGGACCACGACGATGCCGCCAGCGGCATCGCCCAGGCCGTTGAAGTCCACGGCGCCCCGGCGAATATCCGGTCCGAGCTGAACGAATCCCACGTCCCTGACCAGAATAGGAGTTCCATCGACTTGCGCCCCCACGGCCACCATCTCGAGGTCGGCGGGGTTGCGCAGGTACCCTCGGCCACGCACCATGTATTCACGGCCCGTGAACTCCAAAACGCGTCCGCCCACCTCCTGGTTGCTACGGCGAATCTGTTCGACGACTTGGTTGATGGAGATCTTGTGGGCTTGCAACTTGTTTGGGTCAATCGTCACCTGGTATTGCTTGACGAAGCCGCCGACGGAAGCCACTTCGGCGATGCCCGGTACCGCGCGGATCTGATACTGGACCTGCCAATCCTGAAGCGTGCGCAGCTCTGACAGTGAGTGCTTGCCGGTTCTGTCGATCAAGACGTATTCCAACGCCCAACCGACGCCGGTCGCATCCGGCCCGAGCTGCGGTGACACACCCTGTGGCAGCTTGCCCGCCATGCCGCTTAAATATTCCAACACCCGGCTGCGCGCCCAATAAAGGTCCGTGCCATCCTCGAAGATGACGTAGATGAGCGACGAGCCGTAGAAACTATTCGCACGGACGGCTTTGACCTTGGGCGCAGAGAGAAGCTGCGTCACGATCGGATATGTGATCTGGTCTTCAATGATGTTGGGGCTGCGATCGGCCCAATCGGTGGCAACGATCACCTGGACGTCGGAGAGGTCCGGAATGGCGTCAAGCGGAGTTGAAAAGGTTGCCCAAACGCCCCCGCCGATGGCCACGACCACCAATATCAGCATGAGAAACGGGTTTCTCGCGCTGAATTCGATGGTGCGAGCGATCATTTCTTGTCGCTAGCCTTCTGACTATCCGCTTTGGCGGGCCGGGCCATCCCTGGCATGTCCGCCATGCTGCCCGCGCCCGCCTCCAATCGGCTCTCCGAGTCGATGAGGAAATTTCCGGAGGTCACGACCTCGTCGCCAGCGTTGAGGCCCTCGAGCACTTCAAAGCGATCGGCGAATCGCGTCGGGCTGATTGTGACCACCACCGGTACGAACCGACCATCAGTCACGACCCGAAATACGATGTCTCGCTCGCCAGTACGGATGACCGCAGAGGCGGGTATCGTCAAACCGGAACCCATCGCGTGCGAAATCACCACATCGCCGAACATGCCGGGCAGCAAAGTGCCGTTCGGATTTGGCAGCTCGATGCGCACCTGCACTGATCGCGACATCTCATCGACCACCGGATCGATGAAGACCACCTTTCCGATGAGCGTGCGCTGTGACGTTGCGGGGAATGACACGGTGGCCGGCATGCCGACGGCGACATGCGGCAATTCGTACTGAAAAATCTTCGCCTGCATCCACACCGTTGAAAGGTCCGCGACGATGAACAGCTCGTTTTGCATCCCCACGTACTGACCGGCGAAGGCTGTCTTTTGCAATACAGTACCCGAGATCGGGCTTCGCAACAGGAGGGACATGCCCGCGTTGCCTGTTTCCTCCAACTTCTGGATCTCATCTTTTGGGACGTCCCAGAGTTCCAAGCGCCTGCGAGCGGTATCGACTACCGTCTTCTGATCGCCCTCGCTATCAAGGCCGGACTTCGCCACCCGCAACGCTGACAGGAATTCCCGCTGGGCCGCGAAGAATGTCGGGCTATAAATCGAGAGCATCGGATCGCCGGCCCTGACCTTCTGGCCGTTGTATGCGACAAAGAGCTTTTTGACCCAGCCTTCGGTCTTCACGTGAACGTGAGCAATGCGTGTCTCATCCGGCCGAACGATACCGACCGCGCGGACGGTCATCGCGAGGGGTGTCGTCTCCACCTTTCCTTTGGTCACCCCGATGCGCTGCTGAACGTCTTGGTTGACGTCGATCACCGCGTACCCGGGAGGCGGCGCCGCGGCTGGCGATGGCGACGCCGGTTTGGAGGCGTTCGACATGTCCATGCCGGGCATGTCAGCTGGCATGGTGTTCGTCGATCCCGGCGGTTCAGTCCCGTGGGCATGGCGAGCGGATCCAACGATCACTGCCACGACTGCCACCATGCCAAGGAGAATCCCTCGTCTTGCGTTCGGTGCCATCAGTGTCTTCCCCAAAATCACTCGGCTCGCGTCGTATTGGCCGTCGGCCGCTCGCCGGCCTGCGTGTGACTACCCAGCGCTTCTACATCGACACCGGCGAGCGCCTCGATCTCGGCGAGCCGCTGTTCGCGCTCTATCTGTGATTGCGCGACCATGCGTCGCACAGAAATGAACATCCGCTCGCTGTCGACCAGACCGGCGAATCCAGTGGTCCCCGAGGCATAGGAATTGCGCGAGCTGCTCACGAGTTGTCGGGCGGCTGGAGCCACTTTGGTGCGGAACAACGCTGTCTCTCGCTCGGCATTGCGCATGAGATAGAGGTCGGCCACGAACCGCGCAGCCCGATCCCGTCGGGTCTGTCGCAGCATCGCTTCGGCAGAGCGAGTCATTGCCTCTGCTTCATCAATCGCGGCTCGAATGGCCGGTAGCTTGGTTGGCACCATCAGCATTGCCCCTAGCGACTGAGAGACGCTACCCGTGACGCTCGCGGAGGGGATCACGTCCGGCAGGTACGCCAGCCTCGCGAGTTCCACCGCGTCGCTGCGGCCAGCGACCTGTTGAGCGAGCGCCCCAAGCTCGGGATTCTGCGTAACCGCCATCTCAATGAGCGCAGCGTCGTCGGCGGTCACCGGACGAGGCGGTGGCAATTCAGGCGGCAAGCCGAGCGGCGCGGAGGCGTCGCGACCCAACATACCGTTGAGCTCCACGCGCAGTGATTCGGCCTTGGCTTCCAATCCAGCCAGATCGTTTTGAGCGGTCTCTGATTCGATCAACGCCTTGTACAGGTCCTGCATCGGTCCGCCGGCTTCCGCCCGATCCGAGGCCGAATCCGAGAGAAGCTTTAAAAAAGTCAAATTGTCCCGCTCGATGCGAATGAGTTCCTTGGTGAGCGCCAGGTCCAGATACGCCCGCAACACCCGGCGTTGCAGGTCGAATTTGACCGCGCGAAATCGATCGCCCGCTTCTCTCGCGGCATCCAACGCTACTTTGCCGGCGCTGCGGGTCTTGACCGGCAACGACAAGTTCATCGACGGATCGAAGCCAGCCCCCATTGTCGTACGATCCCAGGCCTTCATGTTTCCCGGAGAGAACAGGTAGCCGAACGAGAGCGCCACATTGCTGTTTGGCCATGTAGCCACCTGGTCGATCCGCGTGAACGCCGCCTTCCACTCGAAGTAGCTTGATTCCAATTCGCCGTTGGCGAGGAATGCTCGGCTAAGCACGTCTTGCCAGGTGGCGACGGCTGGCAACTCCGGTAGTTGACGCGCCTCGATTCGAGGCTCAAAGGGTGGCGCGGCCGAATTGAGCTTTGCATGCTCATCCCCTGTTCCCTGCGGGGCCAGAACACAACCGCCGATTCCCGTCGCAATTCCAAGGGTGATTGCGAGGGCACGGCAGACGGTGAGAAATAACTTACGCCCACCCACCGGCTTCGGGAATTCGGAGTGATGCTGAGCGGCGCGCATTCTTAGATTCGGGTGATTCGCAGCCGGAGTGCGTTGCCGATGACCGAGACGGAACTGAAACTCATGGCGGCGGCCGCGATAATGGGGCTCAAGAGAATCCCAAAGGCGGGATACAGCACTCCGGCGGCAACGGGAATCCCAACGACGTTATATACGAACGCAAGCACAAGGTTTTGGCGAATATTGCGCATGGTGGCGTGACTTAAGGACCGCGCGCGCGCAATGCCGGCAAGATCGCCCTTGACGAGCGTGATACCGGCACTTTGTATGGCGACATCGGTTCCCGTCCCCATCGCGAGGCCGACGTCGGCCTCGGCGAGTGCGGGGGCGTCGTTGACCCCATCTCCGGCCATTGCGACCACCCGGCCTTCGCTTTTCAGGCGTCGAATGATGGCGTTCTTCTGATCAGGCAGTACGTCGGCCTCCACTTCGGTGATCCCGAGCTTCGATGCGACCGCCTGTGCCGTGGTTCGGTTGTCGCCAGTGACCATGACGATCCGCAAACCCTCTTTGCGCAGAGCATCGAGTGCAGCCCTGGTGGTCGCTTTGATCGGATCGGCGACCGCGATAATGCCGGCCGGCCTATCATCAACTGCCACGAAAAGAGCCGTGGCGCCGTCCTTGCGCAGGATATCGGCGCGAGCCTCGAGGTCGGCGCTGGCAATGCCACGGTCTTTGAGCAGCGCCGCGTTGCCGACGGCGATCTGCCGACCGCCGATTGTTCCGGTCACGCCCTTGCCGGTGACGGACGCGAAATTCGTGAATTCTTGCAGAGCCACCTTACGGTCGTTGGCCGCGGTTAAGATCGCAGCGGCAAGCGGATGTTCGCTGGATTTTTCCAGACTTGCGCCGAACGAGAGGACGGTCGATTCATCGAAACCGGCCATCGGCACAACCGCCGTGACGCGCGGTTTTCCCTCAGTGAGCGTGCCGGTCTTATCCACGACCAAGGTATCGACTTTCTCGAACCGTTCCAGGGCTTCGGCGCTTTTTATGAGGACGCCGGCGTTAGCGCCCTTGCCGACGCCGACCATGATGGACATCGGGGTTGCGAGTCCGAGCGCACAGGGACAGGCAATGATGAGCACGGACACTGCGGCAACCACGGCCACGCCCAGCGCCGGCGCCGGTGCCCAGATGATCCAGGCGGCAAACGCAAGAGCCGCCGAGGCCATGACCGCCGGAACGAACCACGCCGCAACCGAGTCGGCCAGCCGCTGGATGGGCGCCCGGCTGCGCTGTGCGTCGGCCACCATGTGCACGATCCGGGACAGCATCGTATCGGCACCGACCTTCTCCGCGGTCATCACCAGTGCCCTGGTCCCGTTAATCGTTCCGCCGATCACCTTGTCTCCCACGGTCTTTTCGACTGGCATCGACTCGCCCGTCACCATCGATTCGTCCACGGAGCTCGTTCCTTCCGTCACGGACCCATCCACCGGAACCGCTTCGCCGGGGCGCACCCGCAGTCGATCGCCGACATGGACTTGATCGAGCGACACTTCCTCATCGGCACCATCCGCAGGAAGGCGGCGCGCCGTCTTCGGCGCCAACTTCAGGAGTGCGCGAATGGCCCCGCCGGTCTTCTCCCTCGCACGCAACTCAAGGACCTGGCCCAACAGCACGAGGACCGTCACCACCGCCGCCGCCTCGTAGTAGACCGGGATCATACCCCCATGCTGCCGAAGGCTTGCCGGGAACAGACTGGGAGCGAAAGTCGCGGCCAAACTGTACCCATAAGCCGCGCCTACTCCCAACGCAATCAACGTGAACATGTTAGGCGATCGATTGAGGACCGACGCCCAGGCTCGCTGGAAGAAGGGCAACGCGCACCAAAGGACAATGGGTGTCGCGAGGGTGAATTGAATCCACACCGATGCCGCCATGGACACGAAGTGTTCCATGTTCACCAACCCTAGATGGCCGCCCATTTCCAGAACAAAGATGGGGGTGGCGAGGACCGCACCGACAAGGAAGCGCCGGGTCATATCCTTCAGCTCAGGATTGGTGCCTTCGGCCTCCGGAATGCCCTCCGGCTCCAGCGCCATGCCACAGATCGGACAACTGCCGGGCGCATCACGCCGGATTTGCGGATGCATGGGACAGGTGTAGATCGTTCCCGCAAGTACGGGCGCAACTGGACCTGCCGGGACGCTGGGGACGGCTTTGTCGGCAGACTTCAGAAACCGAGTCGGATCCGCTAGAAACTTCGCCTTGCAACCGTTGCAACAGAAAAAGTAGGTCCGCCCATCGTGCTCGGCCCTATATTTCGCGGTGGCAGGGTTCACGACCATGCCGCATACGGGATCGCGGACTTCGACCGCAGCGGCCGACACCGACACCGCTTGCGCTGCCGCCGCGTCATTGGCCGCTTGTGCGCCGCAACAAGCTTTTTGGGTTGTCGGGGTCATGGACTGTCCTCGGGGATGCTGTACGGGGGCATGAGCTAGTCTAAGCTCCGTACCTAGGTACGGAGTCAAGTGATGCCCAGAAGAGCCGCCAGTCAGGTTTCCGCTACAGTCCCATTCCGCTCAGACGCCGCCGCAGTGACTATTGGAAAGCTCGCTCTGGCGGCCGAGGTGGGGATCGAAACTGTACGGTACTACCAGCGGCGGCGTCTGTTGGCTGTCCCACAGAGCGCTGGCGGCGTGCGGCGCTATCCGGCCGCCACGATCGACCGGATTCGGTTCATCAAGCGATCGCAAGATCTTGGCTTCAGTCTTGAGGAGATTCGCGAACTTCTGCGGCTCGAACAAGGGGGAAGTCGCAGCGCAATCCGCAAAATAGCCGGCGACCGACTCGCCAACATCCGCGAGAAAATTGAGGCGCTTGGGCAGATGGAGAGGGTGCTATCTGAGTTGCTTGGCCAGTGTGAGCACACCGTTGCGGCGGCCCCGTGCCCCATCATCGCTGCTCTGAGCACAAACCCAACTGCTGCCCGGAACTCAGGTAGCGACAACGCCCATCACGACTGTGACGACGGGTAGGGACAGCGCGTTGATGACCGTCGCCGGACAATGCCGCGTCCGCCAGATGCTGTTGCGCCCGATCGAGTTCCGCCTTCTGCCCCCTGGACAGTTGACCCATGAGCATGCCTGACCCGCAACTACACTGGGACGCGGTTTACGGCCAACGCTCCGCGAGCGAGGTCAGCTGGTACGAAGCGGAACCCGCGCAATCACTCGAACTGATTGTCAAGGCCGATTTGGCGCCGGCCGCTCCCATCATCGATGTGGGCGGCGGCGCTTCATTGCTCGTCGACCGGCTGCTCGCGCACGGCCATACCGACGTTACCGTGCTCGACCTGTCCGGTGAGGTGTTGGCCCAGGTGGGCGCCAGACTCGGTGCGGTTCGAAATCACGCGACGCTGCTTCGGCAGGACATCAGAATGTTCAGTCCCGCGCGCCGCTATGCCCTGTGGCACGACCGGGCGGTGTTTCATTTCCTGACCGATCCTGTAGATCGCGCGCGCTATCGCGCCGCGCTGCTGGCCGGTACGTCGCCGGGCAGCCACGTTATTATTGCAACCTTCGGTCCGCAGGGCCCGGCACGCTGCAGCGGGCTCGACACCTGCCGCTACGACGCGGACTCACTCGCGAAGGAGCTTGGCATGCCCTTCCAGCTCACCGAGAGTCTCCTGTCGGATCACGCGACGCCATCGGGCACCTGCCAGCAGTTCCTGTACGCTCGATTCGTACGGGCACTGGAATAGATTTGCAGCCCGACAAAGCCACCGCACTGGTCACCGGCGGCGTCCACCGTTGGTCCCGCAATCCCATGTATCTGGGACTTCTGTTGATCCTGACCGGCTGGGCGTTCTGGCGTCGACCGCGGTGTCCGTCCTCGGACCGCCGCTGCGCGCAATCTACCTCACGCGATTTCAGATTCTGCCGGAGGAGACGCTATATTCCGGGTCAATCTTCAGCGCCGGTTCACAACCACGTCGAATTACTCCCCAATCAACCACTGCAGCCAATTAGTCCAGACTTCGCAGCGACGGATCACTCAGTTGTGTATAGCGGAAAACCCTGATTGCAGATAAGGCAGGTGCAAGCTAACGTCTGCCAAACATTGGACTGGAGGGTATCACCATGCGCGACGCTCAAATTGCAACCACAGGCCGTGCAGCACTCATTGCGATCGCACTTCTCTCGAGCGCTAGCGCGTGGTCAGCCGACCCTCCGTCAGCGACTTCAGCCACGCAGGCTGTTCCATCAAAAGAAGTACGCGAGAAGATGGCGGCTCTGCACGAGCAGATGGCTGCGTGCTTACGATCGGACAAGAGTTTCGCCGAGTGCCGCGCGCAGATGAGGACCAGTTGCCTGCAAACGGTGGGCGCACAGGGCTGCCCGATGATGGACATGGGACGTGGGATGGGCCGCGGTCGCATGATGCAGACGCCGCCCGCCAGCGCTCCCAATTAGAGAAGAGGCAAGGTTCCTGCGTCAACCGGTCAGCCGCGAGGCCCGTGTCCAAGGTTGCGATGCCTCGCGTCTTCTTTTGATGGCTATATTTGGCGCCGGCATTGGCCCGGCTGCTCTGGCATGGGGGCTCCAATATACAAGCGGGACCAGCGCGTCGCTCATGTTGACGATGGCTCTGATGACGGGCGGACGTGCGCCGAGGTCTATTTGCCCTACACGAATGCCGTATGGATTTGTCGGGATCAGTCATTTGACAATCATGGCCGCTTGGATATTGGCACGATCTATCGGCGAAGGCGCCACCGCCAAAGACACCACAGAATATCCTGGGCGTCCCGAACGTCAGACTTCTGCTATAGGAATTATTGCGTATAGACCGATGACTACGGGAGCAGACATTTATGAAGACCACCTCCAGCGATCTCGCGCTCGCTGAGGCAGTGTCAATCGTTCGGCAGGCGACGACACATTCGCCGCGGCGCCCTCTCGTGGGGTCGTTTTTTCATGCTCCCACCTCTACGATCAGTCACATTGTTCGTGACCCCTCATCGAATAGCTGCGCGGTCATCGATAGCGTACTCGACTTTGATCAAGCCTCCGGCCGCACCACCGAGACGTCGGTGAATCTAATCATTCAGCGACTGCGCACCCAAAGCCTTCGCGTCGAATGGCTTCTTGAGACGCACGCTCATGCCGATCACCTCTCCGCCGCGCCGGTGTTGCGTGAACAGGTGGGCGGTCGACTGGCTATTGGTGAACGAATCACGGCGGTGCAGGAAACCTTCGGCTCATTGTTCAACCTCGGCGATACGTTCGCGAGAGATGGCCGTCAGTTTGATCATCTGTTCCATGATGGTGAGCGATTTACGATCGGTCAGCTTGACGGGATCGCCCTGCACGTACCCGGACACACGCCGGCATGCATGGCGTATGTGATCGGCGACGTGGTATTTCCAGGTGACACGCTGTTCATGCCGGACTATGGAACCGCACGCTGTGATTTTCCGGGTGGGAGCGCAGCGGCCCTCTATCGTTCCATTCGGCGCTTGCAGGCACTACCGGATGAATCGCGTGTGTTTCTGTGTCACGACTACAAAGCCCCTGGTAGGGACGAGGTCGTCTGGGAGACGACTATCGGTGCCGAGCGCACCACAAACATCTATGTACACGAGGGGGTAGGCGAAGCGGAGTTTGTCGCGCAGCGAGATGCTCGGGACAAGACTCTGGGCATGCCCGCACTGCTCTTGCCCTCTGTCCAGGTCAATGTCCGCGGCGGCCACCTGCCCGATCCCGAATCCAATGGCGTTCGCTACCTCAAGCTGCCCTTGAATGCGCTATGACGGATTCAATCTGGCGAGCCGGCGAACGCTTTCGTCAACAGACGAGACCCGAGGTTCTTTTCGAGGAAGATTGACGTTCCACCAATGGATTTGACCGCCCTGCAATATGTCCTGTCCTCGGCCGCTGGGTCGTTGGTCGGATTTTCGTTGGGACTGGTTGGCGGCGGCGGATCCATCCTCGCGGTACCCCTGATGATCTACCTGGTGGGTATCAATGACCCGCATGTCGCGATTGGCACGAGCGCGCTGGCGGTCGCGGCCAATGCGGCCCTGAACCTCGCCAACCACGCGCGCAGCGACAACGTCAAGTGGCGGTGCGCGAGTGTCTTTGCCGCTGTGGGCGTCGTCGGAGCGTTGCTGGGGTCTACGCTTGGGAAGGCCATTGACGGACAGAAGCTTCTGGCGCTGTTCGCCCTTCTCATGCTTCTGGTCGCCGGGCTCATGCTTCGCAGGCGATCCTCGTCAGGCAACCATGCCGTGAGACTAAGCCGGGAAAATGCGCTCAAGCTGACCGCCTATGGGTTTGCAACGGGGCTCTTGTCGGGGTTTTTCGGAATCGGGGGCGGATTTCTCGTTGTCCCCGGATTGATCGCGGCGACCGGGATGCCCATTCTTTTCGCAGTCGGCTCATCATTGGTGGCGGTCACCGCATTCGGAGTGACGACCGCCTTCAACTATGCGTACTCCGGATGGGTCAATTGGGCGCTCGCCACCACATTTATCGGCGGCGGCGTTGTCGGAGGATGGTTCGGTGCGCGTCTCGCGACCCGACTGGCTACTCATCGCGGCGCGCTGAATGTCGTGCTCGCGACTCTGATCCTGTTGGTCGGAGCGTATACACTCTACCGCAGTGTTCGAGCCCTTGCGCCTGTGTAGCCTGAGAATATTGGAGAAGCCATCGTCAAAAGCAACGTTGGAACCATCGATCGTACCCTCCGAATTGTCGGAGGATTGGTGCTCTTGGGATTGAGAACATGTCCGCTCGATTCTACGAAACCGCACAACCGCTGATGGGTCGGCTCTTGGAACGGCCGCATCCGGTATTCTGCCCCGATGCTGAAGAACCGCGTACCGCCGCCGGTTCTCGCGCTGGTCAGCGGTGCACTCGATGGTTGCCGGCACTTGTAAGCATCTGAAAGGAGACTTTGCGATGAGGCGCTAGAGCTTCTAGCCTCCCTGATCGTAGTCGAATCCGGGTTGGTTCTCCTTCTTGTTCAGGCCGAACGCGTAGACCACGCCTACAAAGGCGATCCGACCCGCAACCGTGCGGCGGTAATCCTGGGTCAGAACCGGGGTCGACGTATACCGCTCGAAATGCTGTCCATTGAACAGATCTGAGACCGTGGCGACCAGCGACAACTTTTGCGTCAACGATCGCTTGTAGCCGAGATTGACGAGGTTGATGGCACTGACCAGGCCCTGAGCGGTAAGGCGCTTGTCGGTGCGTGTGAAGTTCAGTTGCAGTGAGTCTTGCGCGGTTGGATGGAAATCGAGTTTCGTCTTGAGGTTGAGTCCCATCGTTGATCGGAGACCCGGAGTGCCGAGTTGAGTGGCATCGATCTGCGTATAGAACCCGTTCCCGCTGACACTGTAAGACAGCCACGTGGCCGCATGACCTGTCGCCGTGAACTCCACGCCTGCCGAATCGTTTCGAGACAGGTTTGCTTTGGTCGCAAGCGAAAACCCGTTTCCGAGATACTCGATCACATCAGTCACGCTGTCCTTGTTGCGGCGGTAATAGCCCGTGACTTGATAGCTCGCGGCATGTCGGTCGAGTTCGAACCCAAGATCGAACGACTCTGTGATCTGCGGCCGAAGGTTTGGATTGCCGGCGTTGAGATTCGGAGTGTATTCGTGGTCGACGTAAGGGTTCAGATTGTCGGGTTGGGGCCGCGTGATACGGCGGCTCGCACCAAAGGAGAGGGTTGAGTGTTCGGTCACGGGGTGATCTACAAGTAAGCTTGGAAATAGGTCGAAGTATCGCTGGGTAGTCCTCATTCCGCCGGTCACGAGCAACGCGTCATTCGAGGTCCATTCCGCGCGCAAACCGCCCAGCCAGTTCCAATCGCCGACGGCCGCCTGGTAGCTGCCATAACCAGCATGAGTCATCTGGTGGAATTGAAAGTCGTTCGTCAGCGTGGGGTTGATGGTCTCAGCGCCCGTAACCGCGTCCACGTTGGCGCCGATATTATTGAATTCGTAGTCATCCTGTTCGAAGGCGTAGCCGAACTTCAAGGTCTGCGTCTTGCTCATCGGTAGCACGTAATTCGCACCCGCTTCAGTAATGCCATGCTCCTCGGTAAAGCTCAGGTTGTTGAAATAGTCCGGCGCAACGGGGAGGAATGACTCGTTGGTATAGTCATAGTGTTCATGTTGGTGTGAAATCGAGCGGTGCAGCGACAGCTCCAGCGTCTCTCCGGGCCGATTCAATTTTTGGGTGAATTGCAAAGACCCGTCGTAGTCGTTTTCGGGGTCGTGGCCGCTCGAAAGTCGCCCGGTTGAGCTTGTGAGGACGCCGGCGGCGTTCATGCTGCTGTTATCCTGGACGTAGGTTCGAAGGCCACCGCGCCTGGACCAGTTGGCGGTTCCGCTAACGGACTGTCGGTCATTCAAGGCATAGTCACCCGACAGTCCCACACTCGGCACTTGCCGACGCAGGAGCTCCGAGAACCCGTTGCGACTGTCGAGAACCTGCCCGGAATTGGGATCGGGCGCGATGATCTGCGAATCGACCTTCCGATCTCGATAGTCTTGACGAAAACCCGCGCTGAGCGATGCCGAGCCCTTCTCACCTCCGTAGCTGAGATTGGTCGCCGCGACGTACCGTCCGCCGTTCCCGAGGCTTCCTTGGAGCGTCCCCGAAGCGCCCTGGGCTCGCCGCTTGCGCGTGATGATGTTGATGACGCCGGCCGCGCCCTCGGCCTTGAACTGGGGCGGTGGTGTCGTGAGCACCTCGATGCGCTCGATGTCGGCTGCCGACAGAGACTGCAGATTTTCGCCGGCCGCGGAACCCTGGAACTGGGTCGATGGCCTGCCATCGATGAGCACGAGGACATTCGCATCACCGCGGAGGGAGATGACACCGTCCGGGTCCACGTCCACTGAAGGGATCACGTTCAGGATGTCGCTCGCGCTGCCAAACGCGCTTTGCGCGTCGTCCGCGACCGTGTACACCTTGCGGTCGATTTTCGTCTCGACACTGAGCTTCTGTGCGGTCACGACGATCGTATCGGCCGTGGGGGACGGCACCGAAGACGGCGGGGCGTCGGCCGCGGCGGCACACGTGCTCGACAACACCAGCGCTGCAGCGACAAGCGCGGCACTCCAGTGACGCAGAACGACGATCCAGAAGAATGGTATCGGAACCCGCATTCAAGGCGCGGCCTTGAACACCCAGACACTCGCCGTGGAGTTGCCCGATGCCCGGACCCCCAGAAACAGCCGGTCTAGCTCCGGTGAATACAACGCGGTCCTCGCCCCGTGAATGGTGGGAACTCTGGCGCCGCGCACGAGCCCCTGCGCCGTCTCACTGAAGACATCGATGTAGCCATCGCCGCAGCTCACATACAGACGGTGTCGCTTGGCATCGACGAACACGTCATCCGAGTCCCCGCACGTTTCAGCCGAGTCCAGCACCTGGCCGGTCTTGGTATTGAACACCGCCAGCCGTGCCGGCTGCCGAAATACGACCGCGAGGCGACCTCGGTCCGATTGCAGCGCCATCGGGAAATTTCCTCCCCACTGCTCCATCGGCCAGCTAGCAATCTGACGACCCGATGCCCGATCAACGATGGCGATTTCCCGATTGCCGGGTATGTTTATCCAGATGGCCGGCCCACCGGGGTCGAGTTGGAAGCCCTCCGGATGATCCTTGAGGTGTATGTCGCTCACCGTACTGCGGCTGGCCGCGTCGATCACCGCGATGGCCCCGTCCGAGTGGCCGACATAAACGCGATGAGCTGCAGAATCGATCCGAACATTGTCGGCATCAGAGCCCAGCGCGATTCGACCAACCGGGACCAGGTCTTCCCCCTGGAAGATTCGCACCGAGCCATCACCGGCATTCGCCACGTACACGCTGTCCGTACTCGGCTCGTACCCGGCGCCTTGGGGCTCTTTGAGCCCGGAGATCGTGCGCAGAACCGCACGGTTCTTGAGGTCAATGACGCCGAGCGTGTCGTTGCCGAGTTCGGCGACGTACAGCCGCCGCCTTGCGACATCAAGGGCAAGGTGGTCTATACGGCCCTTCACCTCTCCCAGCGGGACTTTGTACTCAAGCTCCAGCATCGCCTGCTCTGCAGCGCTCGCGGAACCGATCCAGAGGGCCCAAAGGACGGTGGCCACGGGCAGTGAAATGCGATTCATTGGATCATGAAGTAACGGACGATCTCGGCAATTCGTCCGGGCGGAGCGGTGCTCATGAGCCCTTCTTGGCCCGGGCCGTCGGCAGGCCCTCTCGGAAGGACCGGTAGAGATTGTCGAAGAGCGCCCCGGCCTGCCGGATGCGTTCTTCATCATCGTCGGCAGCAAGCACCAGGCCGGCGATGAGCTGCCGGACACCTTCGGTCTCGGGCCGACCAAACTTGCCGTCCTTCAGGTCGAGGTCATGGATGATTTCACCGATCGCGGCGAGTGCCGGGTCGGCGATGTCCATCTCCACCAGCAGCACCTCGAAGGAACACCGGTCACCGCGATGGGTGAATTCCGCGGACGCCATGTCGAAGCGCAGTTCGCCGGGCGCGTGCTGATAGGCCAACGGGTCCACGAACCGAAACGTCGCCTTGGCATCGATAAAGCGCCGAATGAGCCAGGCACTGGCGACACGATCAATCTTGACGCCGCGCCGGGTAACCCAGGTCCTTCCATCGAAAGTCTCCTGGGTAGGCTTGCGCCGCACCTCAACCAACGGTGCGGACAGCGTCGTGAGCGCGCGGATACGCGCGTCGAGTTCGGCGATGAGCGACTCCGCCGTTTGCCGACCCCCGGCACCAAAGAAGTCGATCGCGGCAACCTCCGCGAAGCGCTTGCGCAGCCGCTTCACGGCTGCCTCCGCGGACTGCAGATCCTGTTGCGATGGCCGACGCTTGGCCACGAGCCTTTTCGCGCCCTTCCCTTCCTCGACCAACGCGGCGTAGTCAGCCTCCCGTACAGCATCGAATTGCGCCCGAAGTTGTCCATCCGTTGCGCCCTGCAACATTCGCGCCTCGCACACGAGCGCCTCACCCTTGCCCGCCTCGATTTCCTTCGCGGTCCACAAGAGATCCTCGAGCGCGTCGTCCGAATACGGCAGCACATAGACCGACTTCTTGATCGCGACCGCCCCGATCGACTGCAGGCGCCGCCAAATTTTCACCCGCAGGTAAGCCGGATGTGGCGGCAGTTGGTGAGTCAGCAACAGCCAGCGGGACCCGGGCGGCAGCGTTGGATCTGATCTCTCCATGATACGACTGTATCTCGTCTCTTGCTTTTGGAGTATCTTTTGTATCCTAACACTAATGGACTCAGCAGAAGGTGGACGAGCATGAAGTGGGTGACGTGCGAACGCCCCAAGATCGATCGGCTGGCCTGCCCGTGGCTGATCCGTCGTTTCATCGACCCGGAGGCCGACATCCGGTACGTCGCGGCCGCAAACACTCTATCCGCTGCGGCGAGCGAGGACGCGATTCCATTCGATGTTCCCGGCGTCGAGCTGACCCACGCGGGGTCCCGCTGCAGCTTCGATGCGTTCCTGCAGAAGTACGCGCTGACCGACCCGGCACGGCTGGCACCCCGATCGAATCCGAAGGAGATGAACTCATGACCGACACCAATCGACGTGACTTCGTTGCGGCGGCAGGCCTTGGCCTCCTCGCCACCACGATGGGTTCCGCAGCGCGAGCGGACACGACCGAAAGGGCGAAGGGCCCCGCCTTCGATAGCACGCAGACTCCGGCATCCCTGCCCTTCGACCCGAAATCCCTCAAGGGACTGTCGGAGAAGCTCATTCAGTCCCATTGGGAGAACAACTACGCGGGAGCGGTCAAAGCACTGAACGTCGTTCGCAGTCGCCTGGCTCAGGCCGTGGCCGACGCCAACACACCCGCGTACGTCTACAACGGCCTGAAGCGCGAGCAGCTTTTTCGCACGGGTTCCGTCGTGCTGCACGAGGGGTATTTCGGCAATCTCGGCGGCGACGGAAAGGCCGGTGCACCCTTGCGCTCACGCATCGCGCAGTCGTTCGGCACCTTTGATGCGTGGGAGACCGAATTCCGCAAGATCGGCCAGGGCCTGGCCGGCGGCTCCGGCTGGGTTGTGCTTGGGCTCAATCGTCACCTGAACATCCTGGAGAACTACTGGATGGCCGATCACGCCACCGGACCCGTCGACACGACCCCCATTCTGGTCATGGATATGTACGAGCATGCCTACCAGATGGATTACGGCGCTGCTGCCGCCAAGTACATCGACGCCTTCTTCGGCAACATCCAGTGGGATCGGGTCGCGGCGCGCCTCGACGCGGGTCCTGTTGCCGGCCGAACCGGATGAGAGCAACCCCCCGCCCGACCACTGCGGCTGTCAATGGGCGTCTGACTCCTGCACCCAGAGTGTGCCTGGATTGCGGCAAAAACAGAGGCAAGCGGCTACAGTGATCGCCCATGCCAGGTGAACCCAACCCTTCCGACAGTCGGTGGCCGGCACTCAGGGGCGGTCTGATTGCGTTTCTGGCCGCAGTGCTATTCGGGATCAGTACGCCATTGGTGCAGCGCCTTGGAGCGGGCGTGGGGAGTTTCTCGACGGCGGCGCTGCTGTACGCGGGTGCCGCCCTCATCGGTGCCATCCTGCGTCAACCGATCAGCCGCGAGGCCCGTGTTCAAGGTAGCGATGCCTCCCGGCTTCTGTTGATGGCGCTATTCGGGGCCGGCATCGGCCCGGTTGCATTGGCCTGGGGGCTCCAACATACGAGCGGGACCAGCGCGTCGCTCATGTTGACCATGGAGGCGGTTTTCACGGCTGTCCTGGCACGAGTTTGGTATCACGAAACCCTCGACCGGCGAGTGACTCTGGCCATGGGCATGCTCACGCTGGGCGGCATGGTTCTGGTGCTCGATCGGTCCGAGGCGGGGACCAGTCAGGTTATTGGGCTGATCGCGGTCCTGGCCGCCACGGCATCGTGGGGCGTGGACAACACACTCTCGCGCGCCCTGTCGGCACGCGATCCAGGTCAGGTCGTCATGATCAAAGGTGCGATCGGCGCTGCGGCGACGGTATTGCTGGCTTTTGTCTTCAAAGAGTCTGTACCGAGATTGTTGCCAGGGCTCGGTCTTCTGCTGGTCGGCGCAACGGGTTACGGTTTGAGTCTGCGCTTCTACCTGTTGGCACAGCGGTCGTTTGGTGCCGCCCGCACAGGCTCTGTGTTCGCATTTGCGCCATTTGTAGGCGCGCTACTTGCTGTCGTACTGGGTGAGCGCGTCGGTAGCTGGTGGATGCTGGCTGGCGCTGTCCTGATGATTGCCGGCATCCTAATCCACCTCATCGAGAGCCACGGGCACGAGCATCAGCACGACGAAATGGAACACGAACACGCCCACAGCCATGATGATGGGCATCACGAACATTTTCATGATCCAGTGCCTGTCGGACCCCATAGTCATCGACATCGGCACCTACCGCTTCGGCACACGCATTCGCATGTGCCGGACCAGCACCACGCTCACCGCCACTGACCATGCGAGAGGGTCTGCTGATTTCCTACGGCCAGAGAACCGAGAGACGACAAGCGACGGTTGCAACGAGATTTTTCCCGCTTACCATGAGGTTTTTGAGATTCATAGACGTCGGCCTTTGAGTCGCCGACTATCACCAGCAGTACCCCGCGAAGAATCCGCGCGCAGGCGCTCGGCACTATTGCGCGCGCAAGAGGAATGTCTCGCCTGGCGAAAAAGACTGGATTGACTCGCGAGGGCTTGTACAAAGCGCTGTGAAAAGATAGCAATCCGAGCTTTGGGACGGTTCTTAAGGTGATGCGAGCGCTGGGGCTGAAGTTTACCCCGGGAGTCGCTTGAGCGGCGCGCGTGTGGGTTTCGGCTTGCCGCTACGGCGACCCTTTTGGATTTCGCCACGCAGACCGTCTATCACCGCCTGGCGACGCTGCTGATCTTCTTCCAAAAGTCGCAGCCCGTCCCGAATAACCTCGCTGGCGGAAGCGTAACTCCCACCCTCCACCTGCTCCTAACGAAGTTCTCAAAGTGATCACCGATTGTGTAGCTTGAGGGCATGACTCTAAATCTCCACTTTCATGAGACGGTTGCGACTGGCAGCTTAGCGCCAGAGGAAATGGCGCCTTAGCGACCGAATGATCAACGGCACCAAGGCTGCGTTGGGGACCTAGTGGGGTGCGTGTACAATCGTTTCCATGTTCAAGGTTACTTTTGTTGCCTTTGCCTTAGGCATCGCCACATTGAGTCATGGCGCTGAGCCTATTCTAGATAACGAACGCGTCACTGTTTGGGATACGACGAGTGCGTTGCCTCCAGCGCAGCATGATTTTGTAGTGGTATCTCTTTCCCAGAAGGGCACGGCAGTTTTTGGTCATAAGGGCGACATTGCCGGTAAGGCGGGTGTCCGCACCGTCGTAATCGAACTTAAGGACCATCCGCTTGAGCCAATCGCGAATAACAGCGGCTACCCCCTTGCGTTTCCCCGACAGTACGCAACGAAGTTGCTGGAGAATGACGAAGTTGTCGTTTGGAATAATGTCTGGCACGCGGGCAAGCCCACACCCATGCACTTCCATGACAAAGATGCATTGGTGGTTTACGAGGCGAATGGGGCCTTGCAATCCACTACTTCCGACGGCAAACAAGTAGTCGGTGAATTCAGGTTTGCCCAAATTAAATTTAGTCCCCGCGATCACTCGCACACAGAACTTCTTATCCAAGGTCACGGACAGGCAGTTATTACTGAATTGAAATAGTTGTTCGATGAGGATATCGACCACGGCGGACTTCCCCGAGGGCGGGCGGTTCGAAACCTTGGGCCGCAACACACTGTTTGTCTCGCGGCCACTCCGTCACACTAAAGAAAGCACGGTTGTTGTCGATACCATCTCACGAGCTCCGAGTACGAGCGCTCATTCCCCTGTATGCCTGGACCGTAAGAACATTTGGCTGGGAGCGACTAGCGTAATGACAACGATCCCCATGTGGTTTGAATGCGTGGAAAATCACCGCGAGTCGATAGTGCGCGAGTTGATAGAAGAGCTGGCCGCGCGAACGGCGGCCATACGAGCAAATCCGGAGCTTCTGGCGGATATTGCTTGCATCGCGTTGAACACGCTGAAACCCAGATACATCCATCGGCCAAACGCTTTGAGCAAGTTTATGACGCAGCAAGAGCGCAAATCGAGCAGACTAGAGGCGCAGAGCGCCGTGCAGTCGGCGTTCGAATTCGTGCTTTTGAGTTCGGGCACCGAAGGCAGCCCGGAGGACAGCACCCTGGAACTTTGACCAGCGACGATCATTATTACCAGCAACAACAGTAAGGTAACTGCGATTGCGGTCGATGCGATCCACCCGAATGGGAGTTGCGGAGGGTTCACTTCCGAGCAGGTTCCCCGAGACTGGTGAACAGAGTCGCCAAGTGGTGCCGCGCCGTCTGGGCCGATCACTTCGCCGGGGGACGAGTACACGCGAGCGGAACCAGAACCTTGATCGCGCCAGTGCCGGGCGTGCCGGGAATCCTCGGAGTTATTGCCAGTTTCGCCGTCAATCTCGCCGTTCCGCTACACCCGAGATACGTGGCAAATGACCGGAGGACCCCTGTCACTCCAACTCAATTGTGTCCGGCACGTATAAGCAGCTGAAAATACGGGACTTCTCCTTAGCGTACGCCAGACTTACCGTCATTTTTACCGACAAAAACATCCGTTTGGCGTCGATAGAAGGTGATAGATCCTGAAGGACTCAATCAATCTATATAGTCCCGGCGAAACTCGACGGCCGTCGCGACGCTGATAAGCTAGCCGCTCGCCTGAATTCCACAGGAAACAGTTCAATGATCGGCAGGATGCTCTCGTCCCCACGGACTGGTACTCCAATACTCGTTCGATGGCGCAATAGGATCGTCATTATTTTGGCGTGCCTGGCAATCCTTGCGGGCGCGACATACATGACGCGGTGCGCTTTGCTATTGAATATCGCGCGTATCATTCTGAACCGGGACTCTGGGTTAGTGGCACAGGAGCGTGCAGATTCCGTGACGATTTCATTTGCGGAGCCACCACCCGCGTGGATCTCGCCAATGAAAAATCAGATGAACGATATTTGGGATCCGCTCAAAGCAAGCGGCGTCAACTATTACATGTTTGCGGGACCACGAACCTGGACCACATCCTACAGCGAACGCTCGAATCCATTATCGCCCTACTATCAGGCCTGGGTCGGTGGGTACGTTATCAAACAGAGGGATGGCTCTCTCCCTGCAAACCTGGAGACGTTGGCTTGGCAGGTGACAGCGCTCGATCAACGTTCGTGGCTATCGGCGATGGGCGACCCCCTGCCGCTCGCCGATGCATCTCAGGCCACCAGAGTTGGGAACATTTTAATCGATGGCCACAGCTGGCCGCTTTGGCACGGAACCATGCAAAGCCACAGTGACCTCAGCGCCGACGCGTCAGGTCCACTGCCGACTTTGATCGGAATGCCGCCTAAGTCGTCGTGGCCATCCGGCGTCGCCTCCTATCACGATGTGAGCTTGAACGGTTACTTTGCCTGCTGGGTTGATCCACAGCGGAAAGTCTCGGTTGTCGTCTACGGCGTTGCCGCTACGTACACCCCGAAACTCGCCGGAAAAACCAATCCCGGACCAATCAATGATGAGATCTTGAACTTAATGAAATCGGCAAAGCTTCAGGCTGTGAACTAGCCCAAAAGTCATGGGAAAAAATCTAGGAGGTCGAATCGGTTGATCTTATTGGCTAAATGCGCCGATCTGCGCGCAGCGGAGGGAGGTGAGTTTCTGCCAGTTTTGCCCCAGAAACTCAGGGTTCACCGCTGCGAACGACCGTGCCAAAATTGGGTACCGCCGGGGTCACTCCCACTCAATCGTCTCTGGCGCCTTGTACGGCGCCAGGACATCAACCAGCACCGGCACGCCTACTGGAGATCTGCCACCAGAAATTCGCTGGTGTTGTCGTCCGCAAGCAATTTTATGTCGGCGGTAGAGGAATTGCCTGAGGGTGGGAAATACGTGGCCAAGCCGGTGAACGTGACGTTGACGCCGCCACATGAACGAATGTATTTCTCGCTATAGGCATTGAAATTCGGGTCGATGAGACCAAACGCACCCTCGTAAGAACAATTGTTTGAATCGACGGCCGAAAAGGTGCCATCGGGTCGTATCGTCGCCGTCAGACTAAATCCGTTCGCGGTATAGCTCCAAGTTCCCGCCAATGTCGAGAGCGCCGAGCCGAGATTGTAAACCGTGTCGAAATTGAGCGCGAAGGACTCCCCGGCACCCGTCTGATCCATGAGGCTGCCATTCAAGTTGGGCGAGGCGGCCGCAGATATCGTTCCGGAGGTCGCTAGCGTCCCATTCGGAAAATCGGTACTGGTAGAGAGCCCGTAATACGTCCCAGTTACCGAATTTCCGGGCAGGCTGACGTTCAACCGATAATAAGTCCCATCCTGACCGGCTATCGCTCCGTCGCCGTTGTCGGCAATGATTGCGACAACGGGGCTCGACTGCCCTTGACTGGTCAATGTGCCTTCGTAATATCCATCGCCTGTAATGACGGGGGCGGTGCAGCCACCGTAAGAGCCGTACGAAGACCCATATCCGCAAGAGCCACCCGAATTCCCGCCACATCCCACCATCAAGGAGCTGCCGGTAATCGTCACGATTGGCAGTAGGCGATTATGCAATCCCATCTTTCTCTCCCCTGTCACGGTGGTTTTAATCGATACTTTAACTTTTGACCGGAATGCGCTTGAGAGGTTCCGGAGGTTGGAGTGAGCCATTGAACATTCTTTTAGAGGGCGGCGTTATGAAATGATCGGAAACAAGGCACACGCTGCTCCTCGGCTGGAGACTCCATTCCTGGAATATGCGCCCAAAGTCACACTGCGGTCTTCTTGGCTGATCTTCACTTGCGCTAATCTGCCGGGCCATGGGTATTGAATTCAAACTCACCGACCGCGAGTTGCCCGTTTCTCCGGTCTTTGTCCACTTCCTGGCGCAGGTCGTCTCGGGGCAACCGTTTGTTCGGGAGGTATGGTCCGAGCAGCGCTCGGAAGCACTTTCGTCGACCAAGTTCGACCTGGACCGTACAGCCGACGCGGCCGCGATCGTCATGGGCAGCCCGTTTGGACGGGAGAAGCTGGCTCGTGCGTACACGCTCCTATTTACCTTACTCACGGGTGATCTGGGCCCATTATCGGAGTTCCAGTCACGCTTTCACCTTGTCACGTGCGTCGGCATTCCGCGCACAGGGGGATCGTACATCACGGCGGAACTCTGTCGCGCCGTCGCCCTGGTGCCGGCGCATATACCGAGCGGGCTCGCCCATGACAGTTTTCCCGAAGCCGGACCCTTTGACTTGCAACCCGGTGTCAACAGTTGGGTTGTCAGCCTCAAGACCATAGCGGAATACATGACCATGGTTGAGGTCTTCTTTGGCGACCGGCAGCAGCACGGCGGAAGAATTGTGGTGCCAAAAAAGCTCACCAAAGGCATCTACGCGGGCGGCTTTTTCCATCGCGTGTTCGGCGAAGGAACCGAACACGTTGTGACCGTGCGCCATCCCGTCGCAAGCTGTGTATCGACCTATGAAAAGTCAGGAGGATTGCCGGCCGATGGGCGCTTTGCCGTCCGGTCTAACATCGAGGGGTGGTGTCGACGCGATCTCGAGAACAATGGCTGCAGCCCGGAAGAACTGAATCGCCTGGATTACTTCGACGCGTATCTTCGATACTGGGAGCAATATCATTTACTGCTGGCACTGACCGGATTGTCGGCGAGCCGCAACCGGCGGATCGTCGCCTTCGGCAAATCCTCTCTGGAATCCGCCGCGCAGAGTTTCCACGATCGTTACGGCAGCAAATTACAAGCGTCGGAATTTTACGTGTCGGATACAGCGAGCCGGCGGCATCCGGAATGGATCGCTCGCGCGCAGCCCGCGATCGATCGCATCGCTGCGACTTGGAAGTCGGTTGGGATTCCGTTCCCTACGCATGAGATCAGCCACTGTTGGTAACTGCAATGTCAGCTGCGCGCGGCTTCGCCGCAGAGGCCAGCCGAATTCGTTGTCTAATCCGGGGATTGTAGATCTCAACGACGCATTCCTCGCATTTCCTTACGTTGAGCGTTGCGAGCCTTGCACCACGAGAGCGAGCGATAGCAACGATCATCGCGTGAAACCGAGGTCAACTCACGGGCCCGGTTGATTAACCAGGTTTGCATGATGTGAAGGAAAGGCATCGGAGAAGGCCGGCGCTATATCCCAAGGACTCCCCAATCCCGCCGATCGTCCAACCGCAACCGCACAACAAACCCATCAGGGCCCCGATGATTGCCGGTCATTGCCCGCTCCGCAGCGCCGATTCGCTAGCGCCGCGGTGGTGGCGCGGCGCGCGCGGGCGGCGCGCGGAAGAACTGCCGGGACTGCTGCTGATGCTGCTGCACCATGCGAGAGGTCTGCTGCCAGTGTTGTTGCTCCAGGTTCTCGAACGCGGCGTGATCGTGAGCGGGCTGGCGCGCGAAATTCTCGTGCTCGAGCTGCTGCTGGCGCGCGAGCCCCTGCCGCTCCTGCTCCTGGCGCGCGAACAGTTCGTTACGACGCGCCGCATAGGCCTGTGCATCGGCGCCGCCGCCGGCGCTCCAGACGGCGTTGCTCTGGCGCATGGGCATATCGCCGGCGTGCACGTAGGGATTGAAGTGCGGCGTGCGCGCGACCGGCGCCGCCGTCGGGCGATAGGCAGGCCCGATGGGCCTCGCGGCGACGACCCCACCACTGAAGTTGCGGGGACGTTCGGTGGCTGCGATCGGCGGGCGACCCTCGTTGCGTCGAGCCGCGAGTTCCGGATTGCCGCGCGCCATCATCTGGTGCTGCACTTGTTCGCCGGTTGGGGGCAGGTGCACCTCACGCGCGGCACCGATTTCCGCGGCGTTGGGCGTCAGACGCGTGCCAGGACCACCGGCGTAGCTGAGGCGATTCGTGGGGGCGCCGCCCCCGATATTGACGTTGTTGACGATGGTCTGATTGTAAGTGTTGTGGACGATGTTGACGTTAACGTTGTTGACAGACGTGTTGTACTCGAATCGGTCGCCGGCCCAGCGGCCACCGTAGTAACCCTCGCCGACGTAGCCGAAGCCGTAGTCGATGCCGCCGTAGAAGCCGACGTGCGGCCCCCAGTAGCCGGCATGGAACGCGTACCCACTACCGGCAAGTCCCCAGTAGCCTGGCGTCCAGAGCAACCCGGGCGCCGGCGGCCCGACCCAGGTGCCCGGCACCCAGAAGTAGCCCGAGGGCCCCCACTGCCACAATCCAGGAGTCCAGATGAAACCCTCCTCCGGGCACGGCGGCTGCTCGTACACCGGCAGGGGCGGTGGCGGCTCGGTGATCTCTTCCGGCGCATCGGACGACACCTGGTAACCCGGGTCGGAATTGCCGGCGTAGGAATCCGCGGTGTAGGAATCAGGGGCCGGTGTCTCGTCCGGCCATCCATAATAGACTGGCTGGGCGACACAGCCTGTGAGCGTCACACCGATCGCTAACCCAAGTGCACCGATTACGAGCCGCATGATGTGATCCGTCATTGACTGTGGGTATAGCCGCAGGCCTGATGCTACGTCAAACCGAGGCTTAGATCGACGGGATAGGGGGTTGCATGTCCCTCAACACAACGGCACCGCCCCTTATGCAGTCGTAATTACCGACACTACCGAGTGGGACTCGGTGCGGTCGAGGCGACGTTCTCGCCTCTCATCGCCGACCGTGTCTCCGCTGCACCGCGTTTGGCAGCGGTCGCGATTTCGTGGCCGACGGCCTTTGCCGCGACTCCGACCCGATGTGCCGTTTCCTTGAATGCGGCTCCAACCGCTTTCGCATCGCGCTTAACATGTTCGCCAAAGCTATCAGCGTGCATTGTCAGAGTGGATTTGGCATTCCGATCCGCGCCCTCGGTTGCCTGGGCGCCTATCTCAGGCACAAGCGCTAATGCGACGGCCACAGCGGGTGCATAGGCTGCCGTGCGGCGTATGCCGGGTAGAATGCCGGCTTGCTGGATGAGCCGCATCCATCGTTCACCCATCCATCGTTGCCCGTGCATCGAGAATTTCAGATCCATATTCTAATCGATCGCATTACGCACTGAACAATGCCGAGACGATCCTGCAGAGATCTGCGGGACAATTCACAGAATCCGAGGAAAGATAGTCATCGCGGCTTTCTAGTGGCCGTTCAACTCGTGCGCTCCCATTCTGAGTGAATGGCGTGCCCGAATCGGCGGAGCTTTTCGGGTCCCCACGAACCACATCTTGCTCCCGCGTGCCCGCTGCTCGGCGAATTCATACGGTGCACCACGGTTTGGTAGAGCGCGATGAACAAAACTTAATGGCCCACCATTCCCCCGGTGGGCGCGTCAACGCACGAACTCATGCGCCGTTTGTCCTAATAAGCGGAGGGATTAATTTGGAGTCCGCGGACGTACGCCGTCGAAGAGCTCGCGTTGATCAGGAGCAACAAGTCATGAATCACACCTCCATGCATCGTGCAGTCTTGATCGCCATATTGGCCATGACCTTCCCGGCGGCCTCTTTCGCCGGGTTTGGGGTGGGAATTGGAATAAACGTCGGCTTTGCGCCGCCACCGCTGCCCGTATATGCGCAGCCGCCCTGTCCGGCTCCGGGCTACATGTGGACACCGGGGTACTGGGCTTATGCCAGCGATGACGGGGATTATTACTGGGTGCCAGGCACATGGGTCACGGCGCCGAGCCTGGGACTACTGTGGACCCCCGGTTATTGGGGCGAAATCGGCGGCGGGTACGTCTGGAACGAAGGCTATTGGGGCCCGCAGGTTGGCTTCTACGGCGGGATCAACTATGGGTTCGGCTACTTTGGCGAGGGTTTTACGGGAGGTCACTGGCAGGGCGGCGACTTCTTTTACAACCGCTCGGTGACGAACGTCTCAAACGTCAACATCACCAACGTCTACAACCGTACCATCAACAACAATTTTTACGGTAACCGCGCGAGCTTCAACGGCGTGAACGGTGTGCCGGCCGCTCCGACGCGCGGCGATCTGCTGGCCGCGCACCAGCCGCACTACGCACCTACCGCGCCGCAGCGGACGCAGGCCGCGGCCGCGCAGAATCTGCGCACATCGCTCGCCTCGTTCAATCACGGACACCCGCCGATCGCGGCCACCCAGCGGCCGGGGTCGTTCCAGGACAGCGGCGTAGTGGCCGCGAACGGCGCGCAAGCCTCCAGGGCGCTAGCGCACGGCAATCGCGAGCAGATTTCTCCGACAGTCGAGCATTCGTTCGCCTCGGGCAAGCATGGGTGGCAGGCGCCACGGGGCGCGCAGCGGCAGAACGGCTATCAGACGGCGCGCAACCATCAGACGCCGCATGGCTATCAGGCGCAACGCAGTTACCAGCCGCAGAACAACTTCCCGACCCAGAGCGGCTATCAGGCACCGCACAATTATCAGGCGTATCAGGCTCCGCGCAATTACCAGGCACCGCACAATTATCAGGCGTATCAGGCTCCGCGCAATTACCAGGCGCCGCACAACTATCAGGCGTATCAGGCTCCGCGCAATTACCAGGCTCCGCGCAATTACCAGGCGCCGCACAACTATCAGGCGTATCAGGCTCCGCGCAATTACCAGGCGCCGCACAAGAACAGCCATTAGAGAAAACGATGGGCCGGCCGCTCCTCGATAGAGAGTTGCAGGTCATCCAAGGCATGCGGCTGCGGGAAGGTTATTAGCAGCGTGCGGGAATACAGCCGCGTACTGAAAAGCAACTGGAAGCAGTCGCCGAGCGACGGTCTGAGTTTCTGCCAGTTTTGCCCAGAAACTCAGGGTTCCCTTCATCGGCCGACCGTGCCACACTGGGAAAATGCCCTTGTCTACTGGCGTCTCAAGCCATTGACGGAGAAAGCGGATTTTAGAGGCCACATCCAAAGGTCCGTCAGGAAGTCCGAAAAAGTGCGCCGCTTGGTGGCGATAGATGGCAATAGGGTATCCCCAGCTTGTTCTTTGCGATAGCCACTTTCGCGCTGGCCCCTAGGTCTGCGCGAACGCGAGAAGGGAGCGGTAGTCGTGATCGTCCGCCGCTTGTAGCGCGGCGATGTAGTCCTGCCGCCGCGGATCCCGACCATCCAGTTCACCGCCTCCCCATGTGAGGCGATTGAGCCCGAAGTGACGAGTGAGCGCCAGATCCGCGTAGAAGCGACTCAGGCGTCCGTTGCCATTGGGAAAGGGATGAATGAACACAAGCCTGTGGTGAAAGCGAACAACGAATTCCATGGGCTCGTATGTCCGGTGGTCGAGCCAGTAGCGGGCATCATCGAAGAGCTCGCGCAGGGCTACGCCGATGTGGGGAAACGGTACGCCGATATTGGTGTCGACCTGACGCTGGGTGCCTGCCCAGCCCCACACATCGCCGTACATGCGCAAATGCAGTTGCTCGACGAATTGTCGCGTGAGCATTTTCGGCATGGCGATGGAGCGCGCGCCGCGCGCCCATAGACGCGCGCGCAGAATATTCTCCTGCTCGGCGGCGTTCAGTTCGCCGTGCGTGGTCAGGGGAAGCCTCAGCCCACGCAGTTGCACCGGCGTGAGCGGTGTTGCGCCGGGCGCATGGGGATCGGTCAGCGCCACAGCTTCTTCGGCTCGCGCACGAGATTCTCTACGAAAATGTCGAATTGCTCCTTAGTCTCACTTGCTGTCACTTCCTGATTCTCGAGTCGCATGCTCTGTACGGTCGCGCTCATTTCCTGCTGGGCAATCTCTCTCGCGCGCGCGCGCAGCGTATCGACGATCGGCTGGCGCGGAACTAGGGCGATGATGAGTTCGGCATCCAGCGCGTCCGCAACGCGCCGTAGGGTGTCGATTTGGATCCGCCCGGTTAACTCGGCCTTCTCATAGGACAGCACGGTGGAGTGGCTGACGCCGAGGCGCCGAGCAAGCACGGTCACGCTCATGCCGAGTGCTGATCGCAGGGCGTGGACCCAACCCTTCACAGGACGCTGGCGCAACGCCGCTGAAGCCGCCTGCAGCTCCGTGCGCTTGCGGTCGAGGATTTGGGCATTACTGGTTCGAAGATACCGGGGCACGGGTCACCTGTAGACTATAGGGAACATTACTGCCAATAAATATACCCTTTAGTACACATTAACGTACAAATTTGTTTCCTTAAATCGACATTTTTCAGTATTAATGTCTATTTTGACTACATCTATCCCTACTTCCTTATTTTTCATAATCTTACAACTTCTGATGGTTCTGCTTCCCACCCCCCAACTCTCCAGCGCCGCAAGTTTCCCCGTGCCAGGGGGTTCGTTCCGACCGAGTATTAGTATATTTGACGATTAGCCAATTCGCTAATACTATGCGGGTATGTCAGTTGACAAGATTTTTGAAGCTCTTGCATCCCGCTCTCGCAGGGAAATTCTGGCGTACCTCTCCAAGGCGGAACTCACGACATCCGAACTCGCAGCTCGCTTTCAGATGACGGCACCGTCCATGTCGAGACATCTAACAGTACTCGAGAATGCAGGTTTGGTCGCCAGCGAACGAAAGGGACAACGGGTCCTGTATCGGTTGAATCCGAGTAGCCTCGTCAGCACGCTGACCGGTTATGCATTTGAAATCTGCCCCGTAGCTGGCCCCCTCAAGCGCGAATCGCGCGCGCTTGCAAAGCGCCGACGCGCGACCGAGTAGCCCGGATTTGCTATGGAAGGCGTCGCCGCAAATCTCGATCAACACCGTGTCGCCGCGGCAAATCTAGATTCGGTGTGCGTCGGCACAGTGCGGTACGCGCCCGTCAAGTCCGCTTGGTTTCTTGCCATGCTGACAGGTGCCCTTGTCGGCGGCGCGATCACCTTTACTTGGTCTGCCTTTGCCGCATTCCTGGTCGCGACCGTAGCCGTGCTCCTATTCGGCCACTCTCTGGGTAGCCACAGAAAGCTCGTCCACGATAGCTACCAATGTCCGAAATGGCTCGAATACCTTTTCGTGTACCTCGGAGTACAGGTCGGACTCGCGGGCCCGATCGGTCTCCTCCGTCAACACGAGTTGCGCGATCACGCGCAGCGACTCCCTGATTGCCACGACTACCTGAAACACGGCCGATCCGCCTGGCTGGATGCATGGTGGCAGCTGAATTGCGAACTGGTGCTGCTCCACCCGCCCGTCATCCGAATTGAGCCGAGAATCTCCGAGGATCGTTTCTATCGATTTCTGGAACGCACATGGATGGCGCAGCAACTCCCCTCGGCCCTCCTTCTTTACGCCGCCGGCGGTTGGGGATTCGTGTGGTGGGCAGTGTGCGCTCGCGTGACTGCAGGCGTGTTCGGCCATTGGCTCATCGGTCATTTGGCACATAACCATGGCGCAGTTCACCGCGAGGTCCGAGGAGCCGCGGTACAGGGTCGCAACGTACGATTCGCGTCTCTTCTGACCATGGGTGAGTGTTGGCATAACAACCATCACGCATATCCGGGATCAGCGCGACTTGGACTCGCCCAGGGTGAGTGGGACCCGGGCTGGTGGGTACTTTTGGGACTTGAGCGTCTCGGAAATGGTCACGAATTTGCGATTGCCGTCAGACCTGCCCTACCGCCCTGAGCTGACCGAAGTACTGCGCGCGGCGCCGATCAGAATGATATCGACAGCCGAACATTCTTTAGGCGCTGGAGTAGAGGCTGATGGCTTCGTCGCCTGACACGCAGGAGACTCGCCGGTTCTGGGTCACCCGATTTGGCTGGACCATACCACTACTTTGCGGGGCCATCGTCGGCGTCGCTTTGCGTCTCCTTTTCTCTGGCAAAGCCGGCGAGCCGTATCACGCAATGATGTCCTCCTTTACCTTGTTGGTACCAATTCTGGTAGGCACAGTAACTGTATACATCGCGGAACGCGCAGGCGGCCGGAGTTGGTCCTATTATTTCTTCGCCGCCGCCGCCGCTAATGCACTACTTGTAATCGGCACGATGGTGATCCGAGTGGAGGGGCTCATCTGCGCGGTACTTGCGGTGCCCCTTTTTAGCCTCGTTGGTGGCCTCGGCGGTCTTTTAATGGGCGCTGTATGCCGTTGGACAAAGTGGCCGCAACGCGCCATTTACAGCTTTGCCGCGTTACCGCTCTTATTAGGAGGTCTCGAGCAGAATCTTACGCTCCCGCAAGACATCCGGTCGGCCGTAAGAATCCGCACGATCTCCGCGAGCCCCGAGGTAATTTGGACACACCTCACATTCGCCAAAGACATCCGGCCAGCCGAAATCGGCACTGCATGGATGTATCGCATAGGTGTGCCCCTACCATTATCGGCGGTTACGGTACTAGCCGACGGCACCCAAGTGCGTCACATCATGATGGGAAAAGGCATCAAGTTCGATCAGATTGCGGCCGACTGGCAACCAAACCGTCGCATTCGTTGGACCTATCGGTTTGCAAACGATTCGTTTCCAGCAGGGGCACTCGACGATCACGTGAGGATTGGCGGGCGGTATTTCGATGTGATCGACACCGAATATGTTTTACGCAAACTGAACGCAGGCACAGAGCTTCGAGTGACGATGCGCTACCGCGTTAGTACGGCATTCAACTGGTATACGCAACCGATCGCCGATTTCCTTGTCGGAAATTTTGAAGAGGCTGCTCTGCAGTTCTACGCCATCCGGGCAGAGAAGAGCTGAAGTAGGTAGTGCCTCATCGGCCAGCCAACTCGCCCATCACTACGAGCACCACAATTCAGTGCCATCCTCTACGACCCCACCTGCATCGACTCTCCCGCCAAGACGCGCGCTGCGCTGCGCCGCGCCGAACTGCGCAGGATTGTGCCGCTGTCGAATACCACTATTTACGAGTTGGAGCAGCGTGAGGATTTTCCAAGACGGTTCTATTTAACCCCGCGTTGCGTTGTTTGGGATTCGGACGAACTTTATGCGTGGCTGGACGCACGCAAACAACTCGATCAGCAAACCAAGATCGGACGGGCACCTGTGCCGAATATCCATTCGCGCAGGCGCCGCCCTCTCAAATCATCTTTGTAGTAGGGAGGATCAACGAGAGCAGGCGAGCGGCGGAATGAAATGAGTTTCTGCCCAATTTACCCTTTTGAGTGACTGCGCGCCATAATTCTCTAGGTACTTCAAGCGCAACGGTGCGTCTACTTAGCAGGACGGCAATCGCTTATTTCTTCGGCATCTTGCTGAAATCCATATACAGCGCGTTCCACCGGTGACCGTCAGGATCGATGAGCCCGCACCCATACATGAACCCATTGGACTCGGCAGGTTCGCGAAATATTTTACCGCCAGCAGATTGGGCGCGCTTTGCAAACTCATCCACCTGCGTTCTGTCTTCCATACCGACGGAGAATAGAACTTCTGTGCCATTGCGACAGTCGGCAAGGGCATTGTTGGTGAAGCCGACGAAGGCACTCTCTGCGAAAAGCATCAATACAACCTTTTTCTCTCCGATGGCAAAGCAGGCAGAGTTTTCAGTGTTGCCAGGTCCCGGATTGCGGGCAAGTCCGATGCCTTCGTAAAACAAGGCGGACTTGGCCAAATCCTTCACCGGCAGGTTTATCCAGACATCTTTGATCATCAACGTTCTCCAATGGTTGGCAGTAGTGATTCGAGTCGGTCGTAGCCAGCGGCCATCCCGTACTCCATGCCAGAGCGGCACGCCGCATCTCGTGCTTCTTGGGATTCGTATAAAACAGTGATCGATGTCCGGGTTACACCGCGCGTTTCGCTGAAGACGGTGGTATTGAGGGCCTCGCCCGGGTACCACGCGTCGTCGAACTTTTCGGTCGCAACGAGGCGCTCGAGTAAAATTACTTCGCAGAACACGCCGCCCATGGCCATTTGGGCGCCGTCTTTTTCGGAACGCCAGGCATAACGATAGGCTCCGCCGACGCGTAGATCGATTTCACACAGCGGCATGGTCCATCCCGGTGGGCCTAGCAGCCAGCGACGGACGAGTTCCGGTTTGGTAAATGCGTCAAAGACTAGGCGTCGCGGCGCGTCGAAATCCCTCGTCACAAGAATCTCGCGATCGCCGCGCGTGGACATCTTAAAGCTATCTGGGAATCGTGCCATTCCGCTACCTCTTCCGGGCGGTCCGACGGCGTTTCCTATCGGTAGCTTTCAACTCGTTCAGCAAACCATCGAGCCGCGCGAAAGAAGACTCCCAAAAGTTCCGGTAGGCCTCCAGCCACTGCGTAGCTTCCGCGAGGGGGCGCGCAACAAGCCTACGAGGCCGCCGCTGCGCGTCCCGCCCGCGCATAACAAGACCCGCACGTTCCAATACATTGAGGTGCTTTGAAATCGCGGGTTGACTGAGATCAAAGGGCTTCATCAGTTCCGATACATCCGCCTCCCCTTGAGCGAGGCGCGCCAGAAGCGCGCGCCTCGTGGGGTCAGCGAGCGCTGCGAACGTCACGCTCAGTTGATCCGTTTTGTATATCGCCATTTAGTTATGTTACTGAGTGGCGATATACAAATCAATAGGCGACCCGGAGTCCGAGGCGTCTGGTAAATCACCGCGACGTAGAAAAACCTCTACGAGATGGCGCCTTACTGCTGGTCATGCGCTCGGAACGGGATAAGGCTTTGGAAATATGTTGACGCGGAAGAAGTTGCGAATATACTGAAGTATATGCTTCAGTATTCGATCGATGACCTTTTCCATGCTCTGGCCGCGCCGGGCCGCCGCGCCATGGTCGACCGCTTGGCCAGGGGCCCTGCCACGCTCAGTGAAATGGCGGAGCCCATGGACATGACCTTGACCGCCGTGACGCAGCACCTGCGGATCCTGGAGGCCAGCGGCTTGGTGCACTCCTACAAGCAGGGGCGTACGCGGCATTGCCGTCTGCGTATTGGGGCTATGGACCAGGTGACGAAATGGATCGAAGGGCGCAAGACCCTGTTGGAGAGCCGTCTGGTCCGCCTGGGCGAGCTGCTTGCAGAGGATGAGGCGGCAGAGAAGAGGAGGAGACGATGAAAGCCAAGCATGCCCTGATCCACGACACCTTCACGCTGGAGCGCCGCTATCCGTCTGCGCCAGCCAAGGTCTACCGTTATTTCTCCGAGCCGGAGTACCGCAAGCGCTGGTTCGGTTCCACCGAAGACTGGAGCCAGCGTTCCCACAGCCTCGACTTCCGCGTGGGAGGTCAGGAGCTGGAGCAAGGCGCGCCTCCAGGCGGGCCCCTCATCACCTATGAAAGCCGCATCCTGGATATTGTGCCCGGCGAGCGCATCATCAACAGCTACGTCCTGTCCGCCGCCGGTGAGCGTTTCTCGGTCTCGCTATCCACGGTCGAGTTCTTGCCCGACGGGACAGGGACCTTGCTGCGCGTGACCGAACACGGCGCGTACTTTGACGGCAATCCTGAGGGCCCCAAGATGCGGGTCCACGGCATCGGCGAGCAGCTGGAGCTGCTGGGCCGGGTGTTGCAAAAAGACCAACACTGAAGCTCTAGTTCAAGGATCCAGCATGCCCAAACTCGTTGCACGTTGTATCGCCATCTCGTTGGACGGATTCTCGGCGGCAAAGGGCCAAGCGCTCGATGCGCCCTTCGGTAAGGACGGCTTGCGCCTGATGGAGTGGGCCTTTGCCACCAAGTTCTTCGCCGAGATGACCGGTCGAGAGGGTGGTGCCGAGGGCCTCGACAACGAATTCCTCGTCCATTCTTTCGACAACATCGGCGCCACGATCATGGGCCGTAACATGTTCGGCCCGCAACGCGGGCCCTGGCTCAACGAGGACTGGAAGGGCTGGTGGGGCCCGAACCCGCCCTATCACCACCCTGTCTTCGTGCTCAGCCATCACAAACACTCGAACTTCGAGATGGAAGGAGGCACCAGCTTCAGTTTCGTCAACGATGGCATTGAGTCCGCTCTGAAGCATGCTTTCGCGGCGGCCAAGGGCAAGGACGTACGCATTGGAGGGGGCGCCTCCACGGTCAGCCAGTATCTGAACGCCGGCCTTGTGGATGAGTTGCATTGCGTGCTGGTGCCGATCTTGTTGGGAAGTGGCGAAAGAATGTTTGAGGGATTGGATGGGCTCGCAGATCACTACGAGGTGGTCGAGTACATTCCCTCAAAGACCGTCGCTCACGTGCGCATCGTCAAGAAGACTAAGTGAAGAGCGGGTACTTGCCAGTTTTGCCCAGAAACTCAGTGTTCACTGTCGCGGAGACGATGTCCCTGACATAGCGGAGCACGCCCTCGGAATTGCGCGCTGTATCGCCATGAGATACACTACCTCATGATCAAAGGTTTCCGCCATCGCGGGCTGGAACGTTTTTTTCGTACTGGTTCAAAAGCCGGTATTCAACCAAAGCACGCGAAGCGCTTACGGCTGCAACTGGGTCAGTTGGACGCCGCCCTCGGCCCTGAGGATATGAACCGACCTGGGTGGCGTCTGCACCCGCTCAAGAGTGATCTTCAGGGTCACTGGTCAGTGTGGGTAGATGAGAATTGGCGGCTGACGTTCATATTCGAAGGCGTCGATGCAATCTTGGTCGATTATAAGGACTATCACTGATTGAGGATTTTTCCGATGACACGCATGCACAACCCACCGCACCCCGGGGAAATACTGCAGGATACCGTTCTACGATCGGACGGCGGAATGACCGTGACAGCGTTTTCAAAACGGCTAGTCGTTTCGCGTGTAGCACTCTCACGTGTGGTCAACGGCCGCGCAGCCGTTAGCGCCGAATTGGCGATTCGCCTTGCGGCAGCTCTTGGAGGGTCAGCAGAATCGTGGCTTACCATGCAGGCCGCGTTTGATTTATGGCATGCCGCCAAAAAGAGGCGGCCCAAGATCAAGCCCCTTACATCTGACGCACTCTCGTCGACGCCGGCCTAGTGCGGCGCTACCCGTGGACCGCGCCAGCCGCCTGGGCGGTGCGCTGCAGTTCTTCTTCTACGACACGCCAAAGGTCCTGCTGCTGCTGACCGGCATCGTTTTCGTGATGGGAATGATCAATTCCTACTTCACGCCGGAGCGAACACGCGCGCTGCTCGCCGGTCGTACGGAAGGTGTCGCCAATGTGATGGCAGCAAGCCTGGGTGTCGTAACGCCCTTCTGCTGGTGCTCTGCGGTACCGCTGTTCATTGGCTTGGTGCAGGCCGGCGTGCCACTGGGTGTCACGTTCTCCTTCCTCATCTCGGCTCCCATGGTGAACGAGGTGGCTCTTACCCTGCTGTTCGGCATGTTCGGTTGGCGTGTCGCCCTGCTCATCGGACGGCTCAAAATGGAGGCCTACCTCGAGGATTGGGTGCGCGAGATGCCACGTTCGGCGGCAGCCAGCAGCAACGAGTCAATCAGCTTCGGCGAGCGCATCGACGCGGGAATTGCCGGCGTGCGTGAAATCGTCGGCAAGGTCTGGCCGTACATCCTCGCAGGCATCGCGATTGGCGCGGGAATCCATGGTTACGTTCCGGAGAACTTCATGGCCTCCTTCATGGGCAAGGATGCCTGGTGGGCCGTGCCGCTGGCCGTGCTCATTGGCGTGCCGATGTACACGAACGCGGCTGGCGTGATTCCGATTGTCCAGGCGCTGCTGGCCAAGGGAGCGGCCCTGGGCACGGTGCTCGCGTTCATGATGAGTGTCATCGCACTGTCGTTCCCGGAGATGGTCATCCTGCGCAAGGCCCTGAAGATGCGGCTCATCGCCACATTCGTCGGCGTGGTCGCCGTCGGGATCCTGATCGTGGGCTACGTCTTCAACGCGGTGCTCTAGGAATCGTCATCTTGCAAATGTAAGGAGTCCGTCATGAAAGAGATCAAGGTACTGGGAACCGGCTGTGCGAAATGCAAATCGACCGTCGCCCTCATCGAACAAGTTGCACAGGCGAAGGGTATTTAGGTCACGCTGACAAAGGTCGAGGAGCCGCGTGACATCATGAGGTACAACGTCATGTCGACTCCCGGAGTCGTCATCGATGGCAAGGTAGTGCATGCCGGCGGAGTGCCGAGCCGCGATAAGGTCGAACAATGGCTGACGCACTGAAGGCGACAGGCGCCAAGCTGAGCTTTGAAGTCGAAGCCTGGCGTGTGGACGGGCACGGTAGCCGCGCGCGCTGCAAAGACGCCGAGATCACCTTAGACACTGATCTGGCGGGACGCCGTGACGCGCTGAACCCTGCCGAGCTGCTGCTTGCCGCACTCGCCGCCTGCATGATCAAGGGCATCGAACGCGTGACACCCATCCTGAACTTCTCGTTGCGCGGCGTCCGGGTCACTGTGCATGGAGTTCGACAGGACGTCCCGCCCCGAATGGAATCCATCAGTTACGAAATCCTGGTGGATTCCGACGAATCTGACCATCGCCTCGAATTGCTGCACGACAACGTCAGGAAGTACGGCACGGTCTTCAATACCGTGGCGCCGGGAACCACATTGTCGGGGGTACTGCGCCGTATGGACACGGAGAAATGAGCGAGAGGGGCGCCCACAGCCACGGACCCGCCAGCTTCAACGGCGCCTTCGCTATTGGTATCGCGCTCAACCTCGCCTTCGTAGCCGTCGAGGCCTTCTACGGCCTGAGGATCAGTTCGCTGGCCCTGGTGGCCGACGCGGGGCACAACCTCAGCGACGTCGCCGGTCTGGTCCTGGCGTGGGGCGGCGTGCTGGCTGGTCGCCTGCGCCCCGACCTGCGCCATACCTACGGATGGAAGCGAGCCAGTATCCTCGCGGCCTTCATCAACGCCGTGCTGCTTCTGGTGGCCATGGGTTCACTGGCCTGGGAGGCCGTGCACCGGCTGCGCTCGCCTCAACCCATCGAAGGCGTCACAGTCATGGTGGTTGCCGGCATCGGCATTCTCGTCAATGCCAGTACGGCGCTGTTGTTTATGCGGAGTGGCGAGCACGACCTCAATATTCGCAGCGCATTCGTCCACATGGCGGCTGACGCGCTGGTGTCGGCTGGAGTTGTGGTAGCCGGTGGCCTGGCCCTGTGGTTCGGCTGGACCTGGCTCGACCCGGTGGCTGGCCTCCTGATCGCTGTAGTCATCGTGGTCGGCACGGCCAACCTCTTCAAGCAGTCTTTGCACCTGCTGTTCGACGGCGTGCCCGAAGGCATAAACCTGGTTGAAGTAAAGTCGCTGCTGGCGAACTTGCCGGGCGTGACCGAGGTATACGATCTGCATGTCTGGGCGATGGGTACGTCGGATATCGCGATGACGGCGCACTTGGTCGTACCTACCAGCCCAACCGACGATGCCTTCCTCCAGAAGGCAACGCAGCAGTTGCACGATCGCTTCAAAATCGAGCACGTGACATTGCAGGTGGTGCGCGTACCATTTCCTTCACCTTGCACGCCTTCAAAACAATGACAACGATCTGTCAATGGGTTCCCAATGGCCAACATCTCAATTTCTAGCCGCGCCTTTGTTGATAAGCATTTGTCGGACGCGGCTGAAACCGTTAGATCTGCGCGCCACTCGGTGCCGGACGATCAAATGAACTTTGACAGGGCATTGCGTGTGCTCGACGAGTGCCGCGCTGCCATCCAGAACACGGAAGACATCGATTTGGTAGCGACACATTTACGGGCAGCCTCACGTGCACTGGAACATTACTGTTCCGGCCCAACGAAGGCCTGCGTGTCATCGGCAATTCACCTGATCGACAAGGCCATTGGTGGTGAGTTGTTCTAGCCGCCTCGTGACACCCAATATCATGATTGTCCAGTCCATGTCGTCTTGCGTGAACCCACTGTGACTCAGAATCGTCGTGTCGCTCATGAACTGGGGGCCAGCGCTGAAGAGCTGAACAAGGACTGCTATTGCCGCACACTGGATGTGGATGTCCTACGTAGAAGGCTAGACAGCGATGCACACCTGACTGGCCTGACGGACACCCTGGAGGCGACCCGGCCACATCTATTTTCGTCGACGGCGGTGTTCCTGACGCCGGAGGTGCGACACCGGATGCAGTCAGGCGTCTCCGCCATCGAACGCACGATCCGAATGCCCGAATACCAGGCGCTGGCACTGGCGCGCGCCCCGCCAATTGCGCAACTCGCCTTCGGTCCCGCCGGCGCTTTCATGTCCTATGACTTTCATTTGGGGCCTGACGGACCCCAACTCATCGAAATCAACACCAACGCTGGGGGCGCACTGCTCAACGCGGCGCTGGCAGACGCCCAGCAGGCCTGCTGCGAGGCCATGAACTGGGCCTTCGCGTCGCAACCGCGCCCGCGCAGCCTCGAACCGGTGTTCGTCGACATGTTCATGCGGGAATGGCGGTTGCAGCGTGGCGATTCATCGCCTCGAACCTTGCTGGTGGTCGACGATGATCCCGGGACGCAGTACCTCGCCTCGGAGTTTGAGCTGTTTCGTCGACTGTTCGAACGTCATGGCTTGAGTTCTCGCGTCGCTGATCCGAGTAAGTTGCAGTGGCGTGAAGGCGCACTGTGGTTCGAGGAACGGCCGGTTGACATGATTTACAACCGACTCACTGACTTCTACCTCTCCGCGCCCGAGCACGCGGCCGTGCGCACGGCCTATGAAGCGGGCGCTGTGGTTCTGACCCCAAACCCGCGCACCCACGCACTGCACGCGGACAAACGCAATCTCGTTACGTTGAGCGACGAGCCCTTACTCAGCCACTGGGGCGTGCCGCCTTCGGACCTTGCGGTGCTCAGGGAGGCTGTGCCTCGAAGCCGGCAGGTCACCGCCGACAACGCTGATGCCCTATGGGCCGGACGTCGTGAACTGTTCTTCAAGCCTGCGGGCGGCTATGGCGCCAAGGCAGCCTACCGTGGCGACAAGCTGACGCGCAGGGTGTGGGGCGAGATCCTTGCTGGCACGTATATCGCCCAAGCGTTGGTGCCGCCGACCGAGCGACTGACCCAGGTCGATGGCGTTCCGACCAGGCTGAAGGTCGACGTGCGTGCCTACTCCTACGACGGCCGGATACTGTTACTCGCCGCGCGCATGTATGCCGGCCAGACCACCAACTTCCGCACGCCCGGCGGTGGATTTGCGGCGGTCATCGTGGTGCCATGAAACATCTCCTTCCCTATGCCAACCGCATTGGCTCGCCCCCAGCCATTGAGCCTGGAAACTCGACGCACCTGAAGGTCTTCAGCGCCGTTTTCACTGCCCTGATGGTGGTGACGCTCTGCGGCTGCGCCGCGCAGCGCACGGGCGGTTCATCGCTCGATGTCAGGACGCTGGGTGCCAGTGCCAACTTTGGCAAAGGCGATTTCGGCAGCTATGCCGATCTGCGCGACTTGCGGGGCCTCCCTCATCTCTATGCCGTAGGACCCGTGCAACACCTCGGTGGCGAGGTTCTTGTCATCGACTCGATTCCCTATGCCGTCGAGGTTCGTGATCAACAGCTCTGGGTGACTTCGTCCTGGGACTTCCAACCCCCATTTCTGGTCTACAGCCAGATCCGGCGGTGGCAGGCGATCCCCATTCCTGATGACATCAAGTCCTACTCACAGCTCGAAGCCTGGCTGGGCCCTACGGCTCTGCGTTTCGGCTAGTCGGAAGGCCAGCCCTTCGCATTTCGACTGAAGGCAATCCCGGCTGCCCTGACCGTCACGGTCATGAATAGACCGGCGTCGGCCGTACCGGGTGACCGCCCAACGCGAAGCTATCAGACGACGTGGGAAATCGGCGGCGAGGCTGCCGACTTCATTGGCTTCTACTCATCCCAGCGACGGCATCGTCAAGGTGACGCTCAGCCCGGTGGTCGCCGGAGAGTGCTTGTGCGAGTTCTCTCCCGGGCAGTACATCGAGTTGTGGCAGCCGGAATCGACGCAGATGTCGCGTGCCTACTCGATTGCCAATTCGCCGCACGGCGACGGCAACATCGAACTGCACATACGTCGGGTGCAAAGCGGGCGTTTCACCACATGGGCATTCGATACGATGAAGGTCGGCGACCAGTTGCAGGCCCGCGGCCCACTTGGGGCGTTCACCATGCGCTCGCCGGCGGAAACGCCCCTGTTGTTCGTGGCCGGGGGCACGGGTCTTGCGCCCATCCTGGCGCTGCTGGAGCAGCAGATCCGCTTCGCCCCCCCAGCGGGACATGACGCTTCTTTGGGGCGTGCGACGCGCGGAGGATTTCTATGCCCTGGATACACTGAAGGCTGGGTTGCTCAGCGCCCCGAAACTTCAGGTGTGGCTCGCCGCCGAGAGTGGCGACACGGCGCTCACGCAGGGCGAGAGACTGACGGTCACACGCGGCACAGTTGCGGACGCGTTGAACGGCACACCGACGCTGATTGCTGGCCGGGACATCTACGCCGCCGGTCCCTCGATGATGTTGCGGCAGCTGGTCCACAGCCTCAATGCGCAAGGCGTCACGGGCGATAGGTTGCATATCGACCAGTTCGGCACGTAGGTGCGCAATAGACCCATAGTGGCATTCCGTGCCCTTGACTTTGGTTATCATTTCGATAAATCTAGAAGCATGAAATCTCATGAGGTTGTGAGCGCTCTGAGTGCGCTCGCCCAGGACTCCCGGCTCGCGGTGTACCGGCTGCTGGTCAAGCGCGGCCCTGACGGCTATCCGGCAGGAGAAATCGCCGGGCGGCTCCATATCGCCGGACCAACCCTCTCCTTCCACCTGAAGGAACTGTCCCAGGCGGGGCTGCTGAGCATTCGACGGGAAGGTCGTTATCTGCACTACAGCGCCAACTTCGAACGCATGAACACCTTGGTGGCGTTTCTAACCGAAAACTGCTGCAGTCTCTCGACCACCTGCGAGTCCGGGTCCTGTGCCCCGGCCAAGCCCTCATCAAAGCGGAAGGCTGCCTGACACGCTGCTCGTCCCGGCCGCCTACTTGTCCGATTCGCTGACTTGATTCCAACAGGAGCGCCCCGTGGCTGATCGACCCTACAACGTACTGTTCCTCTGTACTGGCAACTCAGCGCGCAGCATCCTGGCCGAGGCCATACTCAATCGCACTGGTGGTGGCCGGTTCATGGCCTACAGCGCGGGCAGTCATCCGGCCGGCAAGGTCAACCCTTACGCGCTGGATATGCTGCAACGCGTGGGCCTGCCGACCGAAGCGCTGCGCAGCAAGGGCTGGGATGAGTTCGCAGCGTCGGGTGCTCCACCGCTGGATTTCGTGTTCACGGTCTGCGACAACGCCGCGGGGGAAGTCTGCCCGGCCTGGCCCGGCCAACCGATGACTGCGCATTGGGGGCTGCCGGACCCGGCCGCCGTGGAAGGCACCGACATCGACAAGGTGAACGCCTTTCGCAGCACCTTTCACGCCCTGGAACGGCGGATCAACCTGTTCACCAGCCTGCCGATCAGCTCACTCGACAAGATGTCCCTCAGCACCAAGCTGCGGGACATCGGCAAGGCCTGAACGTGTCCCGTTTCGAGCGCTATCTGACCCTCTGGGTCGCGGCCTGTATCGTGGTGGGCATCGCGCTCGGCCACCTGTTGCCAGCGGTGTTCCAGGCGATCGGTGGCGCCGAAATTGCCAAGGTCAACCTGCCCGTCGCAGTGCTGATATGGCTGATGATCATCCCGATGCTGATGAAGATCGATTTCGCCGCGCTCGGGGAGGTGCGCAAGTACTGGCGCGGCATTGGCGTGACGCTGTTCGTCAACTGGGCCGTCAAGCCCTTCTCGATGGCGCTGCTGGGCTGGCTTTTCATTGGCGTGCTGTTCCGGCCCTACCTGCCGGCCGACCAGATCAACTCCTACATCGCCGGCCTGATCCTGCTGGCCGCCGCGCCGTGCACGGCCATGGTGTTCGTGTGGAGCAATCTGTCGGATGGCGAGCCCCATTTCACACTTTCCCAAGTGGCGCTCAACGACCTGATCATGGTCGTCGCCTTCGCGCCGCTCGTCGGACTGCTACTGGGCCTGTCCGCCATCACTGTGCCCTGGGATACGCTGCTGCTCTCCGTCGGACTCTACATCGTGGTGCCCGTGCTGGTAGCCCAGGTGCTGAGAAGACTGCTGCTCTCAAACGGTGGCGAAGAAAGGCTGAGGACCGCCCTTTCAAAGATTGGCCCGCTGAGCCTCACGGCGCTGCTCGCCACGCTGGTGCTGCTGTTTGGCTTCCAGGGAGAGCAAATCCTGCGCCAGCCGCTGGTAATCGCGCTACTCGCAGTGCCGATCCTGATCCAGGTGTATTTCAACTCAGCGCTGGCCTACCTACTGAACCGCGCTGCCGGTGAGGCCCACTGCGTTGCCGGTCCCTCGGCGTTGATCGGCGCGAGCAATTTCTTCGAGCTGGCGGTGGCCGCGGCCATCAGCCTGTTCGGCTTCAACTCCGGCGCGGCGCTGGCCACCGTGGTCGGAGTGCTGATCGAGGTGCCGGTGATGCTGTCGGTCGTGAAGATCATTACCCGCACGAAGCCCTGGTACGAGAGATCCCTGCGAGGCCACAAACCGTGACACGAGCCGAATACATCACGATCTATCACAACCCCGCGTGCGGCACGTCCCGCAACACCCTTGCGCTGATCCACAATAGCGGTGTGGATCCGGTCATCATCGAGTATCTGCAGACGCCACCGTCGCGGGATACGCTCGTCCGGCTGATCGCGGACATGGGCGTCAGCGCGCGGGACCTGCTGCGGAAAAAGGACACTCCTTACGAAGACTTGCACCTAGACGATCCGAAGTGGACGAACGACGAGCTGATCGACTTCATGCTGGCGCATCCGATCCTAATCAACCGCCCCATCGTCGTGACGCCCTTGGGCACACGGCTGTGTCGACCCTCGGAAGTGGTCCTCGATATCCTGCCTTCTCCACAGCGCGGCGCCTTCGGTGTGTGATTCCCGAAGTTTCTTTTCCACGCCCATACAGCTCGGACTCTGTGCTGGTCGCGCTTGGCGGCTCGACCGGCAGCGTTCTGCCTGACGGTGCTGATGCACATGAAGCAAACCAGGAAGAAACGATGGCTTCCTGCGCCAGACAGGGCCCGCCTCGCATTGCAGCTATCAGGCGGGAACTCAAAGAGGGTTTTTGCCAGTTTTGCCCAGAAACTCAGGGTTCACTGCGGCAGCAGACCATGCGAGAATAGGGTAGCGGCGCGGTCTGGTCACTCCCACTCAATTGTCTCCTGCGCCTATAAGTATTTGAATATACGGGACTTATTCTGAGGTTGCGCCAAACTTACCGTCAGATCTACCGCCAAGAACTTCCGCTTGAGGGCGATAGACGGCGATAGATGCCGAAAGGAATTACGAATCCTGCAGCTTCTCTTGCAGCCACACCTTGATCAGAGATTGATATGGCACATCTCGCGCGTTGGCAGCTGACTTTATAGAGTCAAGAAGATGCTGCGGTAGCCGCAAAGAGATCGTCTGGGTTGACGGCTTTAGATTAGGAAGTACAGCCACCTGCGCTTTTTTCCATTCCATATACACCGTTGAGTCGTTCTTTTCCCAGAACGCCCGTTCCGCGGCCTCACTGGCAAATTTCGGGATGGGCTTAAGACGCTTGTTCATAAATCACGCGCTCCTTCCGGTGCATGTCTCTGGCCGATATCACCCGGATGAACTGCCCGGCGTCTCTCAGCGTAAAGGTAATGTGCAGTCGCCGCTCTTCATTGGTCTTGCCGAGGGCATGAAAGCGCAACTCGGCCTCGCTATGCCTCGGGTCGGGTAGAACAAGCAACGGCGAATTAAAAAATACTTGCTCCGCCTCAGCCATCGAGACGCCATGCTGATCGTTCTTCCTCGAGTTGCCCTCATCCCATTCGAAGCCAATGACTTTCGCCAGGTCTGTCATTTTTGTATATTACCGTAATATACAAACAGATTGCAATTGTCCTTGGGCCGGGGCCCGTGCTGGCCTGCCGTTCACAATACGCAATTTAACTGCGGCGCTCGTTTAGACCGGACCGGCGAGCGGTCAATGTTGACCCATTCCGGCCTGTGGCCACCGGCAGCTTTGTGGCATCGAATACCCGATAGCTCCAACTTCAAACGCTGCCAATTCGCCCGGTCGGGGCACCTAAACCTACGTTAAGGCATGGATACCAAACGCCGCGACAGACGTGTGGCCCAGAATTCGCCCCAACGTGTTTGGCCTCAATATCGTTTGGGGTTACCCTTTCGAGGATCTTCACTTGTTTCGCCCGCAAATGGAAATCATAGCCATTGGACTCGAGGAGCGTGTAAGCGTCGGCAACAGACCACCCAGTGACGCCAAAGCCATACGGAAATGTGGGATCGTCGGGAAACGAAAGCCAGTAGCTAATCAGATCAGTGGATTGCACAGAGCCTCCGCAATCAATTGGGCTGCAAACCTTCCACAACAACTCGTGGGCTTTCCAGGGATATCCAATGACGCAATGGTTCTCTTGCCGCCGCGATCGCACAACATCCTCGACATGTTGGGCTACGCGCACTCATGACCCGATAGAGACGGTCGTTAATGGATGCTAATCGGCGCCTCACCCGAGCTATTCCATGCATCGCCGATGACCTACGCCGCCCATCGCCACGATCATTACTCGACTGCAGTCTCCCCGCGCCTCGCCCCGCCGAGCTTGTCGAGACCATCTTCTTTTTCAATATTGAGAAACAACCGCAAATAATCTAATTGACCCTGCGCCTCGATGGTCTTGCTCGTCAGCTCGTCAAGCTGGCGTATATCAAGTTGCTCTGGCGGCGCACTGGCGGCCATCGCGCCAGCAGTCTTCATCGTGGGTATGAAGGCCGTCTGTGCGTTTATGAGATCGAGCAGCAGACGGTAGAACCACGCCTCCTTCGAGAGTTCCTTTTGCGGCATCAGAGCGAGCGCTCCGCTCTGGTGAACTGATTGCCACGCGCCATCGAGCGTCGCATACAGGTCCACGGAATAGTCGAGCTTGCCATCGGGCAAAGCGTGGGAACGCAGGGCGTGAATCACCCTAAGATCGACTTCGAGCTCTCGCTGCATTCTCTCAACCCCGGCCACATTCTTCTGCCAGGCTCGTCGGTTATCTTCTAGTTCAGCGGCCAACTCGCTCCGTGCCTCCGATAATTGATGGCGCTGGTGAAGATATTCCACGGTTTTCTCGAGCGCGAGCGCCAGCAGAAGGCCACAGGCAATCGTGGCGATGTGGATGAAGAAACCTTTCCAGGTGTGAATCGATTCGTGAGGGGCGTGCACATCGAGCATGGGCGCTGAGGTCTCCGATGTGGAGCGCGTTTCCGCATTTGGGGGCGCCGCAGCCTTCGGGCTATCGGCATATATCTGCGGCATTTCTGGTCCGGATCGTCGGTAGCCCTCCCCGATTCCAGCCGTTCGCCCTTCTCAAGGGTCAGCTCACGTTACGCCCAGACGGCTGAGGTCCGTTGGTGAAAAACTCCACAATTCCCGAAGCCCGGCGATGCGCAATGCCGGCGATGCCTTTATTTGCGGCGTATTTCGCTATCCGGCATATCAATTGACCGTATTTCCTGGCGCTGGAATCGCTGGAAAATTTCTACCGTCAGAAATACCGTCAAAAAGTTTCGCTTAAGGGTCGGGGGCCAAAAATACGGCATAGCACCAACCGTTATTTTTCAGAGGCTTGCGCGTTCAGGCGATAGATCGCGATAGATGCCGAAACGCCCTTTTCACTCCCACTCAATCGTCGCCGGCACCTGCAAATGCCTGAAATAGAGAGGCTTTTCATCAAGCCATCCCGGACTTACCGTCAGAAACACCGTCGAAATATCTCGCTTGAAGGCGATAGACGGCGATAGATGCCGAAAGCAATTGCCTCAGGTCGACGGATCTCACCGGATAGCGCAGTAAACCTTCCGATATGTTTTCCATAAAATGGAATCCGCAGTTCCATTTTTGGGAATCCGGGGTTATGCTTTGTCCCCGTGATCGTTATCGGCACAGATATCGTAGAAGCTTATTTCCGGTCACGGGCCGGCCATAGGGGAATCAAGGCTGCGCGATCCCAATATGACGCCTGGCTGGCGATCGCGGGCGCAGCGGACTGGAAGACGCCGGGGGATATAAAGAAGGCACATCCGAAGGCGAGCATCTTGAAGGGCGGTCGTGTGGTTTTTAATATCAAAGCCAATGATTTTCGGTTGATTGCGTTAGTTCAGTACGCGGAAGGGGTCTTGATGATCCGATTTTTCGGATCGCATGAGGAATATGACGGCATTGATGCGGAGACAGTGTGATGAAAGCGACTTTGATTGTGATTCAAGATGAAGCGGACCACGCTGAAGCCAAGAAGCTTATCGAGAAGTTGATGGGGTCGAGCGAACCCGAGGACCGTGCACGGATGGTAGCCCAGGCCCGGCTGGTCGAGGCTTACGAGCGCTCGGAGTGGCCACGCACGGCGCCGACAGTTCCAGTTCTACTTGCGTACCTAATGGACCAGCATGGCCTTTCGCGCGCCGATCTCATGCCGTTGCTTGGTACGGCCAGCCGCGTGAGCGAGGTCTTGAGCGGAAAGCGGGACTTGAGCATGTCGATGGTGCGCAGACTCCGCGAACGGTTTCAAATCTCAGCAGACTTGCTGGTTACCCGGGGCCGAGCGCGGAACAGAATTGCTGCATAATCAGGACAGAACACGAGGCCTGCCACGATGACGCTGCGCACGCCACCGCCGCCAGTGCTTACCAGCGCCCGCGTTGTCGCCTACGCATACGTCGATGACTTGCCCTACAATGAAGTAGGGCGCACTTTACGCCGGGGACACGCTCATTGAGGCAGTGCCCACCTTGCGATCGCAATTTACCTTGGAAAGGACGTCGACGCGCTGCTGTTCCATTGTGACTCGGAATGGGAGGTACTCGGGACTTCTGGCGGCCCGACAATCGACGAAGCGAAGCTGCGGGCGGAACGTGACTATCCCGGAGTGGCAAAGCGCTTGATTGATCTCAATACAATGGTTGACGAAGCGCTTCGGTACTACGACGAGACGTCGGGCGCTCTTCGGTACTCATTTTGCGGTAAGCGTTCGTTCGAGATCACCGGCCTCGTCGAAGGAAAAGGTGTGGCGATTTGCCGCGGCTGCGTGGAGGATTTTTACCAGGACTTCCATGAGCCTGGCGATCCATAAACGCAACGATACGTTGGGGCGAGCGGAACCGCAGCTTTGATCACCACACTGCAGGACGGTGCAGGGTGTGCCGGGAATCCGGGGTTTTTGCCAGTTATGCCGTCAATCTCGCCGTTCCGCTACAGCCTGGATACGTGGCAAAATGATGGGAGGACCCTGCTCACTCCCACTCAATTGTCGCCGGCGGCTTCCCTGAAATGTCGTACACAACGCGTGAAATCCCCGGGACCTCGTTGATCACGCGGTGCACGACGCGATCGAGAAACTCGTAGGGCAATCGCGCCCAACGGGCGGTCATGAAATCGATGGTCTCCACCGCACGCAGCGCAACCACATAGTCGTAGCGCCGCCCGTCGCCCATCACGCCGACGGAGCGCACGGGCAGGAATACGGCAAATGCCTGGCTGACCTTGTCGTAGAGGCCGTTGCGGCGTAGTTCCTCGATGAATATCGCGTCCGCACGGCGCAAGAGGTCCGCGTGGTTCTTGCGGACTTCGCCCAAAATGCGCACGCCCAATCCCGGACCCGGAAACGGATGCCGGTGCACCATTTCCTTCGGCAGGCCGAGTTCGACGCCGAGCTTGCGAACTTCGTCCTTGAATAGTTCGCGCAGCGGTTCCAGCAGCTCCAGCTTCATGTGCTGCGGCAATCCGCCCACGTTGTGGTGCGACTTGATGACGTGCGCCTTGCCGCCCTTGCTGCCCGCCGATTCGATGACGTCCGGATAAATCGTGCCTTGGGCGAGCCACTTCACGTCCTTGAGTTTTGCGGCCTCCTCATCGAACACTTCGACGAACATGCGCCCGATGATCTTGCGCTTCTTCTCAGGATCCGCTTCCCCGGCGAGAGCCGCCAGAAAACGGCTCTCCGCGTCGACGCGGACGACGCGCACGCCCATGTGCTCGGCGAAGGTGGCCATCACCTGGTCCCCCTCGCCGAGGCGCAGCAGGCCGTGATCCACGAACACACAGGTGAGCTGCGGGCCGATGGCTCGATGCAATAGCGCAGCCAAAACCGAGGAGTCCACTCCGCCCGACAGGCCGAGCAGTACCTTGTCGGTGCCGACTTGCGCGCGAATGCGCGCCACGCTGTCCTCGATGATATTGCCGGTGGCCCAGTTCGCGGGACAGCCCGCGATTTCGCGGACGAAGCGGCGCAGGATCTCCGCACCCTGCAAGGTGTGCGTCACCTCGGGGTGAAATTGCAGCCCGTAGAATTTCCGCGTCTCATCCGCCATCGCCGCCAGCGGCGCGTTGTCGCTCGACCCGATGATCTTGAATCCCGGGGGCAGCGCAACGACACGGTCGCCGTGGCTCATCCATACGTCGAGCACCCGGCGGCCTTGGGCGTCGCGATTGTCCTCCAAGCCATCGAGCAGGCGCGAATCCGCGGCCGGGAGAACTTGCGCGGCGCCGAACTCGCGATGCGTGGAGGATTCGACCTGGCCGCCGAGCTGCGCGGCCATCGCTTGCATCCCGTAGCAGATGCCGAGCACCGGAACGCCCGCTGTAAATACTTCCGCCGGCGCCTGCGGGCCTTTGGCGTCATAGACCGATTCGGGGCCCCCGGAGAGAATGATCGCCTTCGGTGCAAAGCGCTTGATTTGCTCAGCATCGGCATCGCAGGGATAGATTTCCGAATACACCCCGAGCTCGCGCACGCGGCGCGCGATCAACTGCGTGTACTGGGCGCCGAAATCGAGGATGAGGACCCGGCCCGCGTGGATGTCAGGCATCAACCGATCCGGTAGTTTGGCGCTTCTTTGGTGATGGTCACGTCGTGAACGTGACTCTCGCGAACGCCGGCGCTGGTGATCCGCACGAATTGCGGACGGGTACGCATCTCCTCGATGCTGCCGCTGCCGGTATATCCCATCGCGGCCCGCAGGCCGCCCGACAGCTGGTGCAATATCGCGACGAGGCTGCCCTTGTAGGGAACACGCCCTTCGATCCCTTCCGGAACGAGCTTTTCGAGTTCGGTGGTCGTGTCCTGAAAATAGCGATCGCTGGAACCATGGGCCTGGGACATCGCGCCCAGCGAGCCCATGCCGCGGTAAGCCTTGTAGGAACCGCCTTGGTAGAGTTCCACATCCCCGGGCGACTCCTCGGTGCCGGCGAACATGCCGCCGATCATTACGCAGTGAGCGCCGGCCGCGAGCGCCTTGGCGATATCGCCGGAGTACCTTATCCCGCCGTCGCCGATGACCGGCACGCCGGTGCCCTCCAATGCCTTGGAGACCCGTGCAATCGCGCTGATTTGCGGCACGCCGACGCCCGCGATGACGCGCGTCGTGCAGATCGACCCCGGGCCGATGCCCACCTTGACGGCGTCCGCGCCGTGCTTGACCAGATCGAGCGCCGCCTCGGCGGTCACGATGTTTCCGCCGATCACCTGCAGGTCGGGAAACTTTGCCTTTATTCTCGCCACCGTCTCGAGCACGCCGCGCGAGTGGCCATGAGAGGTGTCGACCACCACGACGTCGACGCCCGCCTCGCGCAGTGCCGCGACGCGGTCCAGGGTGTCCGGGGCGGTGCCCACCGCCGCTCCGACGCGCAGGCTCCCCACGCTGTCCTTGCACGCATTCGGAAACTCCGTCGCCTTTTGAAAGTCCTTCACCGTGATCATGCCCTTGAGCTCATGGTCGCCGGCGACCACCAGCACCTTTTCGATGCGGTGCTTGTGCAGCAGGGCGAGTACCTGTTCCTTGGGCGCGTTCTCGCGAACCGTGATCAGCCGATCCTTGGGCGTCATCACGGAGGAAACCGGAGCATCGAGCTTGGTTTCAAACCGCAGATCGCGATGAGTGACGATGCCCACGACCTTCGTGCCGAGCACGACGGGAACTCCGGAGATGTTCTTCGCGCGCGTCAGCTCGAGGACCTGCCGGATCGTCATGTCCGGGTTCACCGTGATCGGGTCGCTGATCACCCCGCTTTCGAACTTCTTCACGCGGTCGACTTGCCGCGCCTGATTGTCGACGGACATGTTCTTGTGAATGATGCCGATGCCGCCTTCCTGGGCAATCGTGATGGCCAAGCGTGCCTCGGTGACGGTATCCATGGCCGCGGAAATCACGGGCAGATTGACGTCGATTTCGCGGGTCAGCCTGCTGGCCAGGGAAACCTCGCGGGGCAGGACCTCGGAATATGCCGGCACCAGCAGCACGTCGTCGAATGTGAGTGCCTCTTCAAGAATACGCATAGGTAGCGTTCACGGGTTCATCTAAGAGGCGGCGCATTGTACCTTGCGCCTGCGGCGCGGTAAACCGCTATCATTTGCGCATGGAATCCACCAAAAGCGCAGCCTTCCCCATGCGGCCGGACCGCGATATTTACAGCGTTTCGCGGCTCAACCGCGAGGTCCGGGTGCTGCTGGAGCGCGGCTTCGGCAGCCTGTGGCTGGAGGCGGAAATCTCCAATTTCTCCAGACCGAGCTCGGGGCACTGGTATTTCTCGCTCAAGGACGCGGCCGCGCAGGTTCGCTGTGCCATGTTCAGACAGCGAAATATGCTGTGCGCGTTCACCGCGCGGGATGGTCAAAAGGTGCTGGTGCGCGCGCGCATCGGGCTGTACGAACCGCGCGGCGAGTATCAGCTCATCGTCGATCACATGGAAGATGCGGGCCTCGGCGCCCTGAAGCGTGAGTTCGAGGAATTGAGCGCCAAACTCAAGCTGGAAGGCCTGTTCGCCGCCGAGCGCAAGCGGCCCTTGCCGGGTCTGCCCCGACGCATCGGGGTCATCACCTCCCCCACCGGAGCCGCCATCCGCGACATCCTGCACGTGCTGGCGCGGCGATTTCCCGCGGCCCGAGTCCTGATCTACCCGGTTCCGGTCCAAGGCGCGCAGGCGGCCGCGGACATAATCGCAGCGCTGCAAATGGCGGGGCGCAGGTCAGAATGCGATGTATTGATCCTCGCCCGCGGCGGCGGTTCCCTCGAGGATCTGTGGTCCTTCAATGACGAACGCCTGGCGCGCGCCATCGTGGCGTCGCCCATTCCGGTGATCACCGGCATCGGCCACGAGATCGACTTCACCATCGCCGATTTCGCAGCGGACGTGCGCGCGCCGACGCCTTCCGCGGCCGCTGAACTGGTCGTCCCCGATGCGCAGGAGTGGCTGGGTACTTTCACGCGATTCGGCGAACGGCTGCAGCGCTGCATGTGGCGCCAGATCGAGGAGCGCCGCCAGCGTCTGCGCTGGTTGACCGGGCGAGCGGCCCTCGTCAGCCCGTCGGTGCGCCTGGGCGCCAGGGCGCAACGACTGGACGAACTCGAGCAATGCCTGGTGCGCGCGCTGCGCCGCAGACTTCAGGAGCATCGCGAACGCTTGCGATGGTTGACGGGCCGAGCCGCCCTGGTGAGTCCGTCCGCACGCCTCACGCAGCAGCTGCTGCTCCTCGAGAATTTGGATCAACGCCTGCGCCGCGCGTGCCGGCAGGTCATCTCCGTGAGACGCGAGCGGCTGGCGCCGTTGGTGCGCACCCTGCAAGCGGTCAGCCCGCTTGCGACACTGGAGCGCGGCTATGCCATCGTCAGCGTTGAAGGAGGAGGAATTCTGCGCAATGCCGCGGACGCCGCGCCGGGGAGCATGATCGAAGCGCGGCTCGCACGAGGCAGGATTCGCGCCAAAGTCGAGGGGCCGCAGTGACGCGCAGACCCTCCGCCGGCAGCGGGCGGCGCGCGGGCCGAACCGCGTTCGCGCTCCTCGGGTGGGGCGCGGCGCTCGTCGCTTTGATGGCCGCGCGAGCCCAGAGCTTCGATCTGCCGCGCGAGAATGCGGTACCCGGCGGGGTCAAGTTACTGCGCCTGGAGTCCGCCGGCGCCTCTCTGCCCTATGTGGACAGCGACGGACATCGTGCCTTGGTTGTGCAGGACGGTTCGACCTGGGTGGCCGTGATCGGCATTCCGTTATCAGCGCCGCTCGGAATGCGCCAGGTGGTCGTGCGCGGGATGGACGGCCGACGCGAGGTCGAATTCGAAGTGGGCAACAAGCAGTACGCCAGTCAATCGCTCAAGGTTGCACCGCGTCAGGTCAATCTGTCGGCCGCGGATCTGGCGCGCGTCAACCGGGAAAAAATCCGCATCGAACAGGCCTTGAGTCACTGGAGCGACCCCTCGCCCGAATCCCTGCGTCTGCCGGCGCCGGTGCCCGGACCGCGCAGCAGCTCGTTCGGCTCGCGCAGGATTTTCAACGGCGCATCCCGCAATCCTCACAGCGGTATGGACATCGCGGCGCCGAGCGGTACGCCGGTGCTTTCGCCCATCGCCGGCACGGTGGTCGACACGGGCAGCTATTTCTTCAACGGCAACACCGTATTCATCGACCATGGCCGCGGCATGGTGAGCATGTACTGCCACTTGAGCTCGGTCGACGTGAAGCCCGGACAGCGCATTGACGCCGGCTCCCGCATCGGCGCCGTCGGCATGACCGGCCGCGCGACAGGGCCCCATTTGCACTGGGGCCTAAGCCTCAATCGCGCCTGGGTGGATCCGGAGCTGTTCCTGCCCTAGGAGCCGGGGCAGCGGGCGTTCAGCTCGCTCCTCCCAACATGTGCTCGACCGCCGCGGCTTCCAACGGCGGCGACATGGCGGCCTGACGCAGGCGCGCGCTGTGTTCCTGGACCGCCGCGCCAGACGGCTGCATTTCGATTTGCCCCTGAAAGAACGCGCCCTCGGTGATTCCGACGCGCGGCGCGAACACATTGCCCTTGACCTTCGCCGTGGCGCGGATGCTCACCGATTCGGTGGCGTACAGATCGCCCTCGACCTTGCCGTCGACGACGATGACGCGCGCGCGGATGTCGCCCTTCATCGAGCCGTCGGTTCCCACCGTCAAGCTCTGCGTGTGGGTGATGGACCCTTCGACGCTGCCTTGAATGATGAGGTCTTCCTGCGCAGACAATTCTCCGCGGAATCGCAAGGTGGGTCCGAGCACCGAAGCCCGGGGCGCTGCTTCCGGCGCTTTGGCTTCGGGCACTCGCGGTTCGGCGGTCCTGGCTTGCGGCGAGCGCGACTCGACGCGGGGTTCGACGCGCGGTTCGACGCGCGGCTCGCGCGGCTCGGGCCGCGTCATGGACGGTTCAGGCGCGGCACGGCCGCTCGAATTGGCATTCATCATGGGAGCATCTCCATCGAGAGGTTTCTTAAACCAGGACATAGTTAGGCGGCACCGCCGGAAACTTTGACGGCGCGCGCAACGGAGGCATCCGGCCTGCCGGATTGCTGGGCGACTTTCTTGCCGTCCATGTCAATGCTGCCGCTGAAATTGGCGCCCTCCATGATGCTCACGGTGGGTGCGAAGATATTCCCGCAGACCTTCGCGGTCTCCTTCACGAACACGGATTTCTCCGCCTGCAAATCGCCGTCGACGGTACCCTCGACGATGATGAGTTGGGCGCGAATATTCGCCTTGACGGTGCCCTGGGGCCCGACGGTCAGGCGCTGCGTATGCGTGATGGAACCCTCGACGCGGCCCTGAATCAAGAGGTCCTCTTCAGCGGACAGATCGCCCTTGAAATAAAGCGTCGGGCCAAGCACTGAAGCGCGATCGGTCGCGCTGTTGTAGGGATTGCTCATTCAATATCTCCAGTGGCGGACTCCAGGGACGGCAGCGCGAGACTACCTGGCATAATCGACTGCGAAATGAGACCTTGATCACGATTCGATTGCGCAGCAAATTCGATGCGCCGCCGATGTCGCAAAAAACGGACGGCGTCGCGATTCTGATCCTTAGCGGGCGGGCGCCCCGGCCAGGTACAAGAGGGCCGACAGCAGCGCGGTGCTGTTCACGGGCCTTGCCGCTTCAAATAATCGTTCAAAGTGTGCGCCAAGGACACGAAATCCGAAGGAATCATCAGCACCGTGGTGCTGTTGTTCTCGGCGCCCACTTCGGAAATCATCTGCATCCGGCGCAGCTCCAAGGCGGCCGGGTTCGCGGTTATTTGCGCCGCCGCCGCGGACAGTTTTACCGACGCCTCGAGCTCCGCCTCGGCCTTGATGATGCGCGCGCGCTTTTCACGGATGGCCTCGGCCTGCATCGCCATCACCTGCTGCATCGCCTGGGGCAGCTCGACGTCCTTCATTTCAAAACGCTGGACCTCAAGGCCCCAGGCGGCGGTCGAGCCCGCGATGTTGTCGCCCAGCAGCGTGTTGATCTTGTTTCGCTCCTGCAGGATCTCGTCCAGATCGTGCTGTCCTATGATGTTGCGCAGACCGGTCAACGCCAGTTGGTAGACCGCCGCAGGGGCGTCGGCGACCGCGATCACTGACTTGGACGCATCGACGATCCGGTACCACAGCACCGCATTGACCTTGATGGTCACGCTGTCGCGCGTGATGGTTTCCTGCTGCTCCGCCGAAACGGTGCGGGTACGGATATCCACCCGGACCGAGCGCTCGAGGAAGGGAATGATCCAATACAGGCCCGGTCCGCGCAGGCCCTTGTAGCGTCCGAGCCGAAACACGACGCCTCGCTCGTATTCCTGGGCCACGCGAAAGCCGGACAGCCCGAGCACAACCAAACCGACGATCAGCGTGTCGAGGATCGGCGACATGGCCTGATTGTAGCCTATCCCGGCCGGGGCGCCTCGTTACTCGATGCTTTCCCCATGCAGCGAAATGTCCAAGCCCTCCCGCTCCTGCTCCTCGGTCACGCGCAATCCAATGGTCTTGTCGATCACGGTCAATATGAGGAAACTTGCCGCAAATCCATAGACGACGGTGACGGCGACGCCTTTCAGCTGGATTAGAAAGGAACCGTCGACGCCGCTGATTTCCTTGCTCACGAACACGCCGGTGAGGAGCGCCCCCACGATGCCGCCGATGCCGTGCACGCCGAACGCGTCCAGCGAATCATCGTAGCCCATGACGCGCTTCAACGAGGTTGCTGCGATGTAGCACAGGATTCCCGCGATGATCCCGATGGCGACGGCGGCATTCGGACCAACGAAGCCCGACGCCGGCGTGATCGCCACCAACCCTGCAACGGCGCCCGAAGCAATGCCGAGCACGCTGGGTTTGCCGCGGCTGAGCCATTCCGCGAACATCCAGCCAAGCGCAGCGGCCGCCGTGGCCATCTGCGTGGTCAGCATCGCCATGCCGGCGCGGCCATCGGCCGCCCCCGCTGATCCCGCGTTGAATCCGAACCAGCCGACCCACAGCAGCGAGGCGCCGATGAGCGTCAACGTCAAATTGTGAGGCGCCATCTTCTCTCGACCATAGCCCAATCGTTTGCCGAGCACCAGGCAGCTGGCGAGACCCGCGATGCCGGCATTGATGTGCACGACCGTGCCTCCCGCGTAGTCCAGCACTCCCGCCTTGTTGAGCCAGCCGGTCGGTTCCCACACCATGTGGGCGATCGGCGAATACACGAGCAACGACCAGACGGCCATGAATACCAGCATGGCGGAAAACTTCATGCGGTCGGCAAATGCGCCTGCAATCAGCGCGGGGGTGATGGCCGCAAACGTCAGCTGAAACATCGCGTACACGGTCTCGGGTATGGTCAGAGCCAGATGCGAGACCGATAGCTGGTTGGCCGGATCGTGCATGAAGGTCATGCCGTTGAAGAGGGCGCGGCTCGCCCCTCCTAAGAACGGGCTGCCGGGCGTGAATGCCCATGAGTATCCGATCAACCACCATAGCAGCGTCACCACGCAGGTGATCGCGAAAGTTTGCATCAGGGTCGCCAGCACGTTCTTCTTGCGCACCATGCCGCCGTAAAACAACGCCAGGCCCGGTATGGACATCATCAGCACCAGGGCGGTCGACGTCAGCATCCAGGCAGTGTCGCCGGAACTGATCTTGTCCACGCCGATCAAGCCTGGTTCAGTCGGCGCATCCGCCCATGCCCCCTGCAGCCACAGGGTCGAAACACCGAGAAAGGCCAATCGAGACAGTTTATTCATCGAAGAAATTCCCCCTTGCACTATATGGCGCTCGCGTCCCGTTCGCCGGTCCGGATGCGCACGACCTGGGCGAGATCGAAGACGAATATTTTTCCATCTCCGACCTTTCCGGTCTGAGCCGACCTGGCAACCGCCTCGATCACTTGATCGACCAACGCATCGTCGACCGCGATCTCGATTTTCGTCTTTGGGACGAATTCGACGATATATTCGGCGCCGCGATAGATTTCGGTGTGGCCGCGTTGCCGGCCGAAGCCGCGCACTTCGGTCACCGTAATACCCTGCACTCCGACCTCGCTGACGGCCTGCCGCACATCGTCGAGTTTGAACGGTTTGATAATCGCGGTGATGAGCTTCATCGACTGCCGTCCCCGCCCGATCGTTGGGCCGCTGAGTTGTTCGGTGTACCCCGATCCGGTTCGAGGATAAGCACCGCTTGTGCCACACCTGAAGACTTGAGCACGATCAGCGGGTTAGCGCTTCGTGCGCGGCTACTCAGGCTGAGTTTGCACCGAATGAGGGCATCGCCGCCGGGGCCCTGCCTCGAAATGAGGCGCGACGGCCCTGGAATTCCACGGAGCCAGGGCCGGCTACTTCAACGACAATTCCAGGCGCACCTTGCCGTCGTGATTCCTTGCCTTGTCGTTCTCCACCAGGAACACTCGTGCGGGATCGAGCTGGGTGTCCGTGAGCAACCCCTGCTGCACGGCCATCGCCCGCTGTTGACCCAGGGCGGTGAGCGCCGAATCCGAAACGGTAATGTGCCCGCGCAGCTCCTTGCCGAGAAAGTCCGCCTGCGCCGAGGCGATTTCGGGTTTCGCTTTGAGGTTTGATATCGCATCCGGGAACTTCGGTTCACCGCCGATGCTCTTCTGATAGATCTGCGTCAATATGTCGACCTTCGCTGCGGGATCCAATTGGTCAAATTCCGGCGCCGGTGCCGCCGATTTCTTGCGGCCGGCTTTGCCGGCCAGCGCCTCGCGGACCTGCATCTGAAACTGCGCTTCGATCAATGCCGGGCGATCGATATCGGCCACGGCGGCGAGCGGCACTTCGATTTTGAGCTGCGGCCGTTCGTTCAGCGCTTTGACCATGGCCTTGACCTTGTCCGCGGCGCCTGCATCCAGATCGGCAACCCCGGGCTGGAAATCGACGAATTGCAGATCCGGGCCCCCGCCGAACAGGGCGCCGAGCAGGGCAAAGGGCGCCGTGACCGCCTTCTCAAGAATGTTGAGGAAAACCTTCCAGATGATGGGTCCCAGGCGGAATGACGGGTCGTCGAGCGTTCCGGTCACGGGAAAATCGAGATCGATGACGCCGTTGCGGTCCTTGAGCAGCGCAACCGCCAATTTGATGGGCAGCGACACCGCGTCCTTGCTCGCGGTCTTGTCGCCGAATTCGAGCTGATCGATGCTGATGTGGTGTTGAGCATCGAGTTTGCGGCCTTCGACCTTGTAATGCAGCTCGGTGGTGAGCTTGCCCTTGGTGATGTTGTAGCCGGCAAATTTTCCCGAATACGGATTGAAGATGGTGAGTTCCATGTTGCGAAAGCTCATCGACAGATCGGTGTACAGGGCGGCGCTCAGCATGTTGACTTCACCGGTGATGGAGACGGGCGAAAACGCATCCACTGCCCCGTGGATGTCGACCTTCGCCCGGGAATTCGCTTTGGAAGACAGACCGAGGACCGTCCCCTCGATGTTTTGAATGCCGGTGGAAAAATTCGGCTGCACGGACAGGTCGGCAAAGTTGGCCTGGCTTGCGTGCAACACGATCTTCTTGATGGCCATCGGCATCGGAACAGGCGCCGCCGGGGGCGCGGGGACGGAACTCTTGGCGGACTTGGGCGACTTGCGCTTGGCCGGCTGCGCAGCTGCCGCGGGCTCGTCATGAATTGGTGCGGTCTTCGCCACCGGCTCACCGCCAGGCGCGGCCGGCGCGATCAAGGTCGCACCCGGACCGGCCAACACTCGCTTCACATTCAAGCTCGTGTCGGGCTCTATGATGACGCGCGCATACAATTTGCGCGCGGTCATTTGTTCGACGTCGAGCCGGTCGGGATCATGTTGGAAGGCGATCCCCGACAGATCCAGGCGCTCCCAATTGATGAAGTCGTCGTGCAGCGCATTGTCGACCGTATGCAGACCGGCGACGCTGATGTTGCCTGCAGCCTGCAGCGCGGGCTTGTTGGCAGCGCCGTAGCGTATTTTGGCGTCGCCGCTCAAGCGCCCGGCGAGCAGCGTCATGGACGTGCGCTTTCCGATGTAAGGCTGAAGCGCCTTGAGTTCGATGCCATCCAGCTTCAACGCCAAGTTGGCGGACAGCGGTTGCGGCGTGACATCGCCGCTGGCGCTCATGGATCCGGTATCGTTGATGCGCGTGTCGAGGCTCACGCTCACCGGTCTGGCGGGATCCAGACTCGCGCCGGTCACTTTCAGCGAAATCGGCGCCAGCAGCACCTTCGCCGCCGGGGCGGTGCTGCGGTCCTCGGCCGATATGCTGCCATCGCGCAATTCGAATTCGCGCAGATCAAATTTCCAGGGCGAAGCGGCGCCAGACGCCGTCGCGGGCGGCGGGTGCCGCGGGCGGCGGGGTTACCGCGGGCGGCGGAGTTGTCGCAGGCGGCGGGGTTGCCGCGGAAACATTCGGCGGCGGCTGCGCTAGCTTCCGCAAATTGAATGATCCGTCGGGTTCCAGCCAGGTGGTCAGCTTCACCCCGGTGAGCATCAGCGAATCCGAATACGCCGTACGGTTCAAGAGATCCACCGTTGTCCCGCTGAGCAGCAACGAAGGCACCGCGACCCAGTCGATGGGCGAGTCCTTCGGCCTCACGTTGAGATCGTGTATCGCGATCTTGGATATCGCGGCCTTCAAATCGACCGCGTCGCGCAACGAAAAATGGTAGGTCGCATTGAGATCGATGGTGCCGGAGTTGACCGCAAAACTCAGGCGATCTTCGATGTACTCCCAGACGGTGTGCGCCTGCAGACCATCGATTTGAAACTCGCCATCCGATTCGACGGGCTGCACCGATACGTGCCCGTGCCATTCCACGCGCTCACCGAGCTTCGAGGATCCGGTGAAGGTGAAGCGGCCGCCCTCGACGCCCGTGGTGAAGTTGTCCAGCTCGAAATTGATCGGTTCCAGCCGCGCGGCAAACTCCGACGGACGGCTGTGATCGTCATAGGTCACGAGCCCGTTGCTGACTTTGAACCGACCGATGCGGACGCTGGGCAAGGGCTCCTTTTTCGGGACGGCGGGACCGGAGCGGTCTTCAGGCTCAATTGCAGGAGGTTCAGACGTCCATCCTGCGCCACCACGGCATTCACGGCCGGTGCGTCGATCTCGATGTTGACGAACGAGTACGCGCGGTGCCATATCGAGGACAACTCGAAATCGACGAACAAGCGCCGGAAGCCCGCCAACCTTTCCCCGCCCGGGGAAGCCAATGAGAAATCCTTGATCTCGACCTGAAACAGAAAGGGATTGATGTGGATGTCGCCGACCGTCGGCGACACGCCCAGGGTCTTGGGGATGTCCTGGAGCAGCGCAGAGCGGACCATTTTCGGAGCGAATACGAATCCGGCCAGGGCGTACAACGCCACCAGCACTGCCACCAGCGCGGAGATGCGGAAGGTCTTTGTCTTGCTCAATTGCCGCACTGGACATCCGCCGTATCGCCGCCGGTCCGTTGTCCTAGTCTAGCAAATATCGGCCTAGCGCTTGTTGCGCTGAATCAGCCGCTTGCGCTTGCGCACTTGACGAGGGGTCAGGGGATTACGTTTGCCGGCGAACGGATTCTCGTCGCCGCGGAACGCGACACGCACCGGCGTGCCCATCAGATCGAACGCCTTGCGGTAGACATTCACCAAGTAGCGTCGATATGCGTCCGGCACATGATCGGTCTGATTGCCGTGGATGACGATCACCGGCGGGTTGCGGCCGCCCTGGTGCGCATAGCGCAGCTTGATGCGGCGGCCGCTGACCAGGGGCGGTTGGTGGCTTTCGATGGCGGCTTCGAGCACCCGCGTCAATTCGGGCGTGCTCATGTCGCGCGTGGCCGCGGCGTACACCTTGCGTACCGCGGCGAAAAGCTCGCCGACGCCGCTGCCGTGCCGCGCCGAGATGAAGTGCAGCGGCGCAAAATCAGCGAACTGCAGGCGCTGTTCGATTTGCTGGCGAATGAGGTCGCGCTGCTCCATGGGAATGTTGTCCCACTTGTTGACGGCGAGCACCAGGGCCCGGCCCTGCTCGATGACCGTCCCCAGGAGACTCGCGTCCTGCTCGGCCACGTTGTCGTGCGCGTCCATCACGACGACCACGACGTGAGCGGTCTCGATCGCCTGCAAGGTCTTGATGACGCTGAATTTCTCGACGGCTTCCTCGACGCGTGAGCGGCGCCGGAGGCCCGCGGTGTCGATCAGCGTGTAGCGCTCGCCGTCGCGTTCGAAGGGAACCAGTACCGCATCGCGCGTCGTGCCCGGCTGGTCGAACGCCACCATGCGATTTTCCCCGAGCAGTCGGTTGATCAGCGTGCTCTTGCCCACATTCGGGCGGCCGATGACCGCGACCTTGATGCCGGTCGTCTCGGGACCGTCGTGCGGATCTGCTATCAGCCCTGCAAGAGCGGCCTCGAGCAGCGAAACGACGCCCTGGTCGTGCGCGGCGGCGATGGGATGCGGCTCGCCCAATCCCAATTGATGAAAGTCGGCCACGGCGATGTCATGGTCGAAACCTTCGGTTTTGTTCACCGCCAGGAACACGGGCTTGCCGCTGCGCCTCGCCAGTTGGGCGACGAACTGATCCTGCGGCGTGACGCCCGCGCGTCCGTCCACCAGCACGATGAGCCGATCCGCCTCGCTGATTGCGCGCTCGGTCTGCGCAATCATCAAGCTTTCGATGACGTCGGCGTTTTCCACCAGGCCGCCGGTGTCCACCACGATGCAGGGGACCGACGTGCGCCGCGCGAATCCGTATTGCCGGTCGCGTGTGAGCCCGGGCAGATCGGCAACCAACGCATCGCGGGTACCGGTCATGGCATTGAACAGCGTCGACTTGCCGACGTTCGGCCGGCCGATCAATGCGACGACGGGCAGCACGGTGCCTTGGGAGCCGTCTTAAGGCTTCTGCGGAGCGTCGGGTTGCGCAGGGGGCGCGGCGGAGTCCGCGGGAGGCACCGCGGCCGGCGCAGGTTCCACGGCCGGCGCAGGCTCCGCGGCCGGTGCGGCGGATTCCGCGGCCGGCGGCGTTGACGCCGGCGGGACCGCAGGATTCGTGGCGGGCACGGCGGCCGTGGCCGCCATCGGCTTGGCGCGAAATGCCGCCATCTTGCCGCCGTCGGTGAGCACGACGATGGTATCGCCGACCGCAGCCGGTGAGTTGGTGATGCGTTCCTTGGCGATGCGCTCGCGGGCGACGAGTTCACCCGTCGTTTTGTCGAGCCAATGCAGATAGCCCTGGAAATCGGCGACTCCGACCGCTGTGCTCGTCAATACCGGTGTGCTCAATCGCCGGAGTTTCAATTTCTGATTGCGCCAGAGTTCCGAACCGTCCCGCTGGCGAAGTGCGACCACGATGCCGTCGGACTGCGTCACATACAAGTTGTCGGCATCGGCCGCCAGTCCTCGATAGCTCGACATGTCGTGTGCCCACCAAATCTGTCCCGAATCGAGTGCGAGCATCGCGGTGCGGCCTTGAAAACCGGTGGCGAACACGTTGTCGCCCACGATGCGAACCGCCGAATCGATGTCGACGAGCCGGTCAAGTTCCGTGCGGCCGTGCGGCGAGGCCAGCGCGGTGTCCCAGACCGTGTCGCCGGAATGAAGCGACACGGCCATGACTTTGCCGTTGTCGAAGCCGCTGATCGCCACCTCTTTGGCGATGATCGGTGTCGCGGTACCTCGAAGACTGAGGCGGGGAACCTGTTGTTCAACCGACCACAGTTCCTTGCCGTTGTGCGAGTCGAGGCCATGGAGCCGGCCGTCAACCGACCGTAGTACGACAACTTGTTCGCTGATCGCCGGCGCGGACAAAAGCTCGGAATTCAAGCGCGAGCGCCACAGTTCGCGCCCGGTGGCGCCGTCCAATGCCACGATCGCGCCCTTGCTGCTGCCGACGACGACCATCCCCAGGCCGGCGCTCGGTCCGGCCGACAGCGGAATCTTGAGGTTCTTGACCCAAACGTGGCGCCCCGTGTCGAGTGAAGCCGCAAGCACTTCGCCCTTGTGCGAAGCGGCGAATACCACGCCGTTGTCGATGACGGGCCCCAACCCCAGGCGAAGCACCAATTGTTTCTTGCCGCCCCCTACGCCTTCGCCCCAGAGCTTTTTGACCGGCAGCGTCTCCGGGAATTTGACCAGCTTCGCCGGCGGTTCCACGTCCTTGTCTTTGCTGCAACCGGCCGCGATCAGCAGCGCCGCCAGGCTCAAAGGAAACAGTAAGCGCATCAGGGTTTGGCCTTGTTCGAGGTGCCTGCTGGATTTGCCTTGGCCACGGGCGCCTGCGCGGCGCCCAGATCTTGAATCTTCAATTCCAACAATGAGGGATTGATGCCGATCGCCTCGGCGTTCACCAGCGCCGCCTGATATTCGGTGACTGCGGCGGCGGCATCCTTCTTGGCCAGGTACGCATCGCCGCGCGCCTCGTGATAGGGCGTCGCAAATGCGGACGACATCGGCTCGGCCAGCGTTTTGATCGCTTCATCGGGTTTGCCCTGGTCGGTCAATACCCGCGCCAGGCGCAGACGCGCGATCTGCCGCAGTTCCGTGTCCTTCGACTCGCTCATGACCCTCGTCAGAAGCGCAACCGCCTTGTCGAGCTGCCCCTCCTCGACGTCGAGCCGCGCCAATGTCAGCTGCGCCTGGTCGGCGTATGGGGAACTTGCGTAGTCCTTGATCAGGCCGTCGGCAATCTGCCGGGACTTCGAGTGATCGTTCGCCTGGAGCGCCGTGGTCAGGGCGCCGAATTGCGCCGCGGCTTTCAGCGCACGTTCGTTGGTATAGCTTTGGTAATACCGGAAGCCGAAAAACAAGGCGGCACCGACCAGCACACCGCCGATCAGCCACGGCGCGTACTCCGTGAACATGTGCTTGACGGCTTCCAATTGTTCGTCGTCGGTCAAATATTCTTCTGTCATGGATTCTCCGCTACCCGCCCTTAAGACCCAACAAGACACCCAAGCGTTCACTGATTTGGTCGATGGGGCACTCCTCCTGCGCCAGTTCCTGGCGCAGGGTCTTGACTGCGACCACGCCGCGAGCCACCTCGTCATCCCCCATGAGAATTGCAAGCTGCGCGCCGCTCTTGTCCGCACGCTTGAATTGCGCCTTGAAACTCCCTCCGCCGAGATTGACCTGCAATGCGAGATCCGGCCACGCGTTGCGCAATTGTTCCGCCAGTTTGAAGCCCGCGATCTCCGTGCGTTCCCCCGCCAGCACCAGATAAACCTGCGGCCGGCCGCGTGGAAGACTCAGGCCCTGCTTCTCGAGGAGCATGACGATGCGCTCCTGCCCCATGGCCCAACCGATTCCCGGTGTGCCGGCGCCGCCCAACTGGGCAACCAGGCCGTCGTAGCGTCCGCCCGCACAGATCGTGCTTTGCGAACCGAGGGCATCGGTGGTCCACTCGAACACCGTTCTCGTGTAGTAGTCGAGGCCGCGGACCAGGTGCGGCTCGACATGATACTCGATGCCGGCCCCTCGCAGGTGCGCGCACAAGGACTCGAAATGCGTCCGCGACTCCGCGTCCAGCGAATCGAGCAGCAGCGGCGCGCCGGCGACGATGCGTTGCATGTCCGGATTCTTGCTGTCGAGGATTCGCAGCGGATTGCCCTTGAGACGCCGTTTGCTGTCCTCGTCGAGCGCGGCCTCGTGCGCGCCGAAATAGCGCGTGAGCTCTTCCCGGTAGGCCGCGCGCGACGCGGGTGTTCCGAGCGAATTGACCAGCAACTTCGTTCCGGTCAAGCCCAGACGGCGCAGCAACCGCGCGGACAACAGAATGATTTCGGCATCGACATCGGGCCCCTCGAATCCGAATGCCTCCGCGTCGATCTGATGGAATTGCCGGTAGCGTCCCGCCTGCGGCCGTTCGCGCCGGAACATGGGCCCCATGCACCAGACGCGAAGGCGCCCTTCGCGCAGCAGACCGTTCGAGATGACCGCCCGGACGATGCCCGCGGTCGCTTCGGGACGCAGCGTGATGTGATCCTCGCCCTGATCGACGAAGCTGAACATCTCCTTTTCGACGATGTCGGTAAAATCTCCGATCGAACGCTTGAACAACTGCGTCTGTTCGATCACGGGAACGCGGAACTCCTCGTACCCGTATCCCGCGAAAACCTCCCGCGTGATGCGCTCCAGGTGCTGCCAGGCCGCAATTTGAGCGGGCAACACATCGTGTACGCCGCGCAGGGGCTCGATGATCTTGCTCAAGAGCCTCTCCGATCAGCCGGTTGGACGCGCGTTGCGCGACTGCATGGCCGGGCCCGCAGCGCCGCCGGGGGTCGCGGCGCTGTGCGAATCTCGCCGCAGCACGCCGTCCGCACCGGCCTCGAAACGCGCCACGTCGCCGGCGACGAATTGCGGTCCGATCGCGACGGCCCGGTTGTTGATCTCGAGCTGCACGCCGCTGGCGAACCCCAGATACACGCGCATGGGGGCCATGCCGGCGATGGTCTTCACACTGTTGGCGCGGCCGTTGCCGGCGAACGCCCGCCGGCCCGCTGCATCGTGCACATCCACCCACGAATCCGCGGAAAAGCTCAAGCGAAGGCGGGCGCGCCCCGTGCCCGCCGTTGCATTTGCATCCGCCTGGGTGACCGCGGCGGCGGCGGCCCCCGGGGCGGTCGATGGCGGCGGCGAAGGGGTCGATGCCGTGGCGGGTCGGCGCGGGCGCCGGCATATCGGCTGGGGTGGCCACGGCCTCGGCAGAATCGGCCGGAGACCGCGCCGATGCGGCGCCGGATTTCACCGCCGCGGGCGGGCTGGGTGCGCGCGCGCTTGTACGCTGATGCCACGGCTTCCACCAAAGCACGCCGATGACCAACAGGGCCACACCCACCGAACCCGCGACCTGGGGCCAGGGCAGATTTCTGATGGGCGGAGCATCCGGGCGCATGGTCACATTGAGCGGCTGCGATGCGGGGGACTTCGGAGCTTGCGCCCGCAATTCATAACCTTGCATGATTTCCGCGGCGGGCAGTCCCAGCAACGCCGCATACCGCTTCAAGTGGCCCTTGGCGTAGACCGACGGGCCGATGCGCTCGTAGTCTTCCGCCTCCAGCGCATCGACGACCCATGCGTCGAGATGCAGCTCATCGGCCGCCTTCTGGGAACTCAACCCCCGGCGCTCGCGCTCCGCCTTGAGCCGCGGACCGCTGGTTGGCACGGGATCGTTCATCGATCCACGCCGGAACGCATCATTTGAGCCTGCTCCGAATTGGGGAATTCAGTCTGCACGCGCCGCGCGTATGCGGCCGCCGCGGTGGCATCGCCCAGCTTGCGCTCGGCTCGAAACCCAAGCCAGAGAACCTCCGATGTCGCCGCATTCACCGCAAGATACCGCTGTACGATCTCGCGCGCCTGCGCAACGTCGCCGCGATCGAACGCGATGTTTCCGAGCTGCAGCATCGCTTCGGGCAAATTCGGACGAATCGCGAGCGCCCGGGTGAAATAGCGCTCCGCATCGACCACATCGCCCGTGCCGCGCACGCAGACTCCCGCGTTGACCAGCGCCATTTCCGGCGTCTGATACAAGGGGTTGCGGGCCACCTGGTCGAACAGCTTCTCGCCCGCGACGGCCTTGCCGGTCCGGCATAGATATCCAGCGTAGGTGTTTTGGATGTTCGGGTCGCCCTTGCCAAGACGATACATCGCGGAGTAGGCGCGATCTGCCTTCGGCATGTCGTTGAGCCTTTCGTACACGAGCCCCGCGGTCATTTGCACATTTGGATTCCCGGGATCCTCGCTGAGCGCCTGCTCCATGAAATCGCGCGCATTCGCCAGTTTGCCGAGCTTCATGTACTCGATCGCGAGCTGCACATTCGTGGCGGCCGTCACCGCGGGCGACGCCTTTTTGAAGCCCGAATCGTGCGAACAGGCCGCCAGGCAGCAGCCAAAAATGAGCGGCAGGTATTTCACCGGTCTGAACTTCATCGAATTTCCGCCTGGGTACGTGATGAAGGGGCGAGCTTGGCGCCGAGCCGCGCGGACGTGCGATCCGTGACCCGCCCCGCCAGCTGACCGCAGGCCGCGTCGATGTCGTCGCCCCGCGTCCTGCGAATCGTGGCGATGACGCCATGGTCATTGAGGATGTCGCGAAACTTCAGGATCACAGCCGCCGGCGAGCGGCGGTAGCGCGTCCCGGGAAACACGTTGAAGGGAATCAGATTGAGCTTCGCCGGCCGCCCCTTGAGCAGGCGCGCAAGCTGGCGCGCCTGGTCCGGCTGATCGTTGATGCCGTCGAGCATGACGTACTCGAACGTCACGCTGCGGCCGTTTTGCGCATCGATGTAGTGCCAGCAAGCGGTCAACAACTCGTCGATGGGATGAATGCGATTGATGGGGACGAGATCGTTGCGCAGCTCGTCGTTCGGCGCATGCAGCGACACCGCGAGCGCGACGTTGCACTCCTGCGCCAGCTTGTAGATCTGCGGAACCAGCCCCGAGGTGCTCAACGTCACGCGCCGCCGCGACAGGTCGTACCCCAAATCGTCGAGAAATATGCGCATGGCAGGCACGACATTGCGGTAGTTGGCAAGCGGTTCGCCCATCCCCATGAAGACGATGTTGGTGATCTTTGCGCGGGCATCGCCACCGCGCCCGTCGCCGTGGCCGGGGCGGGATTGCGCAAGTTCACGGTGCGCCAGCCACACCTGCCCGACGATTTCCGCGACGCTCAAATTGCGATTGAAGCCCTGCTGGGCGGTCGCACAAAAGGAACAATCCATGGCGCAACCCACCTGGCTCGAGATGCACAGCGTGCCCCGATCCGGTTCGGGTATGTAAACCGTCTCGATTCCCTGCACCTCGTCCATGCGAAGCATCCACTTGTGCGTGCCGTCGCTCGATTCCTGCCCGGTCACGATCTCGGGAACCGAGATCCTGGCCACCTCGCCCAACCGCGCACGGAAGTCTTGCGCCAGATCGGTCATCGCCGAGAAATCCGCGGCGCCGCGGCGGTAGATCCACTTCATGAGCTGGCGTGCGCGGAACGGCTTCGCGCCGAGCCGCTCGGCGACGAATGCTTCGAGTTCCGCGCGCGGCAATCCGAGTAAGTTCACGCGTTCGCCGGCCAACTGGTCACTCCTGGTGGTTGCGCCGCTACGCTAGCGCGTACGCGGACAGAGCTCAATTTCGCGGAAGAAGTAGCTGATTTCCCGCGCCGCCGTCTCCGGCGCATCCGAGCCATGAACGATATTCTCGTCGATGCTGGTGGCAAGGTCCGCGCGAATCGTGCCCTTGGAAGCCTTCTTCGGGTCCGTTGCGCCCATCACTTCGCGGTTCTTGGCAATCGCACCCTCACCCTCCAGAACCTGCACCATCACGGGGCCCGAGGTCATGAACTTCACCAAGTCCTTGAAGAACGGACGCTCGCGGTGCACTGCGTAAAAGCCCTCCGCCTCCGCCTGCGAAAGGTGCAGCATGCGCGCCGCCACCACTCGCAAGCCCGCCTGCTCAAACCGACGATAGACATCGCCGATCAGGTTGCGGCCCACGCCGTCCGGCTTCACGATGGAAAGAGTACGCTCGATTGGCATGAGGACCTCGGGTGGAAAAAGGAAATCCGCCCCTCGAGGGGCCGACAAAGACCGCGAAGTGTACTGGAGCGGCCGCGCCCAAGCAATCTGGATGACCGCCGAAGTCCCTGTATTACTTGGAAAAACCGGGCCTTGTGAGCGGCCGCGGACTACTCATTGCGGGGATTCCTTCCCGCGCGCGCTCGGTCAGACGTTGAAGCTCTCACCGCAGCCACATTCACCCTTGGCTTTCGGATTTTGGAACTTGAAGGCCTCGTTCAACCCCTGTTTGACGAAGTCGACCAGGGTCCCGTCGATCAGCGGCAAACTCAAGGGATCGACCACGACCTTCACCCCAAGCACTTCGAACACCGCATCTTCCGGGTTGATTTCGTCAGCATAATTCACGACATACGCGAATCCCGAGCAACCGGTCTTCTTGATTCCGACCCGCAGGCCCAAACCGGCTCCGCGTTGCGCCAAGTGGGTTCGAACCCGATCTGCCGCGGATTGCGTCAACAAAATCGCCATACCACTCTGCCCTCTCGATGCAGCCAATCATTCCGGCCGTTGCGGTATACATAACACGTGGATGTCCCCCGCGCACGGAACCAGCACGCGTTTTTTCGCGTACCCAAATCCCCCCGCGTCCGGTCCCCGCACGGCAATATGGGGGTTCGCCGAGGGGTAACAATGGCGATCAACGCTGCGCCGCACCGGCCACCGCGGCGACCCATGCATCTTCAATGATGAGCAGCCGTCCGCGCTTCTCGACCGGCACCTCGAATCGTTCGCTCAGTTGCTGCACGCTCTCCGGTAGAGCGGCTTGGGGCAAGCCCCCGACCCCGTGCTCGGCCACCCAGGCCGATACTGCGATGGTATGGGGGCAGCCGAAAGCCAGAAACCTTGCCGCCCGAATGACCCCGGAATTCGCCCGCACGTCGAATTGCACCCACGTGCCCTGGGCGCGCCCGCCCGCGGCACCGCGGTGCACATCCGGACCATCGAGCACCCCCGCGGTCTCCGCAGCCGATTGGAAATAGCGCTGGGTCAGTTCGTTGTAGATCACTGGCCACCGATCCGGCGCAATCGCAACACGGCTTCCGTGACGGCGGAGACCGCCCTGTCGATGTCGAGTTCGCTGGTCAGGCGGCTCAAACCGAACCGCAGACTGCTCTCGCTCAACACATCGTCGCGGCCCAGGGCGCGCAGCACATAGGAGGGCTCCCGAAGAGCCGAGGTGCACGCCGAGCCCGTCGACACCGCGACGCGCCCCCGCACCGCCGCAAGCAGGCTTTCGCCTTCAACCCCTTCGAAGGACACGTTGAGCACGTGAGGCACCGAGCGCCGCGCATCGCCGTTGCGAATCGCCCCGACCCCCGCCAACCCCCGCCACAGACGATCCCGCAACCGCCCTATGCGCTCCGTTTCCGACGGCGGAGCCGCGCTCGCAAGTTCGAACGCCAGACCCATGCCGGCCACTTGGTGGGTCGCGACGGTTCCGGCCCGAAGGCCGTGTTCCTGTCCGCCCCCGAACTGCCGTGCGGTCAGATGAACGCGCCCGCCGCGATCGCGCCCGCTCACCAAGAGCGCTCCGACGCCCTTCGGACCGTGCACCTTGTGCGCCGACAGCGACATCAGATCAACGCCCATCCCCGCAAAATCGACGGCACTCTTGCCGATGCTCTGCGCGGCATCCACGTGCAGCCGCGCCCCGCCATGCTGTGCGCAGATCGCGGCCATGGCCGATATGTCCTGAATGACGCCGATCTCGTTGTTGACGTGCATGATGGACACGAGCACGGTGTCGGCCTGCAACGCCGCGGCGACCCGGCCCGCATCGATGACGCCGCCGCTGTCCGGCGCCAGGTACGTGACCCGCCATCCGCGCCGCTCGAGCTCGCGGCAGGGATCGAGTACCGCCTTGTGTTCCGTGCGGCCCGTGACGATGTGACGGCCGTTCCCCCGGTAATAATGCGCGACGCCGAAAATCGCCAGGTTGTTGGCTTCGGTGGCGCCCGATGTGAAGATCACTTCGCTGGGCGAGGCTCCGGTCGTGGCGGCGACCCGCGCGCGGGCGGTGTCGACCAGCGCAGCGGCGGCATCGCCGTAGTCGTGGCTGTCCGATGCCGGATTGCCGAAATCGCCCTCCGCGGTCAGGCACTGCGCCATGACTGCCGCCACCCTGGGATCAACGGGCGTCGTCGCTGCGTTGTCGAGATACACCGGCCTCATCATCTGCGCCGCTGTGCCGATTGCCCACGCCTGCCCTGCACGGCGCTCAATATGCCGCGCATGATATTGAGCTCGTTGCGATCGAGCTGGGCGCGGTTGAACAGCCGCCGCAGGCGCTCCATCAGGTGTCCCGTGCGGTCCTCGAAATCGATCTCGTTCAGCACCTCGTGCAAGTGCCCGTAGAAATGCTCCACGTCGCCCGACGGGGCCAGCGGCAGTTCCAGCTGGGTGTGCGATTGCGGCTGCTCGCGAGACATGAAGACTTCGTAGGCCAGGAGCTGCACCGACATGGCCAGATTCAGCGAGCAATACTCGGGGTTGGCGGGAATGCGCACCAGCACGTTGCAATGGTTCAGATCCTCGGTGGCGAGGCCGTAGCGCTCGGAACCGAACAGCAGTGCGGCGCGGTTGCCCGCGGACAAACCGACGATTCGTCCGGCAACGTCGCGCGGAGTCGTGAATTCCCAATAATACGAACGTGGGCGGGAGGTCGTGCCCGCGATGAACGTGGCATCGCATATCGCCTCTTTGACGGTCGCGACGACTCGCGCGTTGGCCAGGATATCGTCGGCGCCCGCCGCCAGCGCATTCGATTCCGCATGCGGAAAGGAGCGCGGGCGCACCAGCACCAGGTCCGTCAATGCCATGTTTTTCATCGCACGCGCGACCGAACCTATGTTGCCAGGATGGCTGGGATCGATGAGGACGATGCGAACGAGGTCCGTCATCCTGTTATTCTAGCGCCCCTTATGCAGCCACTCCTCAATATCGCCATGCGTGCCGCCCGCCGCGCCGGTGATCTGATCGTGCGCAGCCTTTCGCGCCTCGATTCCCTGAAGATCGACACCAAGGGGCGCAACGATTTCGTCACGGACATCGACCGCAAGGCCGAAGCGGACATCATCGCCACCATCCGCCGCAGCCATCCGCAGCATGCGTTTCTCGCCGAGGAGAGCGGACGAGCGGGCGACAGTGAGTTCGTCTGGATCATCGACCCGCTCGACGGCACCACCAATTTCCTGCACGGCTTCCCGACGTTCGCGGTCTCGATCGCGCTCGAACACAAGGGCAGGCTGCAGCACGCCGTCGTCTACGATCCCATGCGCCAGGAATTCTTCACCGCTTCGCGCGGCGACGGAGCGCAGCTCGAGGGCAGGAAGATCCGGGTGAGCAGCCAACGCACCCTGGAAGGCTCGTTGATCGGAACCGGATTTCCCTTCCGGGCGGGATCGCATATCGATGAATATCTCGCCATGCTCAAGGTCGTGATGAAGGCCGCCGCCGGAGTACGCCGGCCCGGCGCGGCGGCACTGGATCTCGCATACGTGGCGGCCGGCCGCGTCGACGGATTTTGGGAGTTCGGCCTGTCGCCTTGGGATACGGCGGCCGGGACGCTGCTCATTCAGGAGGCCGGCGGCCGCGTCGGCACTCCCACGGGCGCCGAATATTCGCTCGGTCCCAATATCGTCGCAGGCAACCCGAAGGTCTATCAGGAGTTGCTCGACGCCCTGGGGCCGCTCACACCGGCTGCCCTGCGGGCTTAGCGCCGCCCGACGGTGCTTCCGGCCGGCTCGACGGCGCCTGCGGCTCGCGCAGGCGGCTGTGCTTGTAGCCGTAGGCGAAATACAGCGCGATTCCGATGATGCTCCAGAGCAGAAGCCGTATCCACGTCGCGCCGGGCAGAAAACCCGCCATGACCGAACAGAAAAGCACGCCCATGGGCGCGGTGAACCAAACCCATTTGACCCTGAAAGGCCGGTTCAGATCAGGCCTCGTATAGCGCAGCACCAGCACGCCGAGACAAACCACGATGAAGGCGACGAGCGTGCCAATCGACACCAGCTCTCCGAGGATGCCGATCGGCAGCAGACCCGCAAACGTGCACGCCAGGACCCCGGTGATGAGGGTCGCGATGTGCGGAGTGCGGAATGTCGGATGTACGGATCCGAAGAGCTTGGGCAGCAGACCATCGTGCGACATGGTCAGCCAGATTCGCGCCTGCGGAATGATCATGGTGATGATCACGGAGGTGAGTCCGAACAGGGCGCCCCAGATGACCCAGGCCGAAAGCCACGTGAGCTGCGGATGCGACTCCAGAGCCACGGCCACCGGCGCGGCGTCATTGAGCTGCTTGAAGGGCACCAATCCCGTCATCACGCTCGACATGAGAATGTAGAGCACGGTGCAGATGGCGAGACTCCCCAGCATGCCGATCGGAATGCCGCGCTGTGGATTTTTTGCCTCCTGCGCCACGGTCGAGACGCCGTCGAAACCGATATAGGCGAAGAAAATGATGCCGGATGCCTGGATTATGCCGGTCCATCCGAACTCGCCGAAGGTGCCCGTGTTCTTCGGGATGTAGGGCACCCAATTGCCGGAATTCACGTAGACCGCGCCGAACACGATCACGGCCAGAACGATGCAGACTTTGATGGCGACGATGGTGGTATTGACGACCGCCGACTCCTTGATGCCCTTGTAGCACAGGGCGGTCACGGCGGCGACGATGGCAATCGCCGGAAGATTGACGAAAGCGCCCGTAGCATGGACGGAATAGCCCGCGCCGCCGTCGGCCGCGAGGGGCGCCGAACTCAGCCAATCCGGAATGAAGTTGATGCCGTAATGATCCAGCAGCTTGATGAAGTAGCGGCTCCAGCCGACCGCCACGGTGGAGGCGGCCATCATGTACTCGAGAATCAGGTTCCATCCGACGAACCACGCGACCCCCTCGCCGAGCGTGGCATAGCTGTAGGCATATGCGCTGCCCGCGACCGGCACCATGGCGGCGAATTCGGAATAGCACAGACCCGCGAACATGCAGCCGATGCCAGCAATGACGAAGGAGATGACGATTGCGGGTCCGGCGTGCTGGGCGGCCGCGAGCCCCGTCAACACGAATATGCCGGTGCCGATGATGCCGCCGATGCCGAAGGCGATCAGCGCCGGGATGCCGAGCGCCCGCTTCAAGCTCTTGTCGGAGGCCTCCTTCTGATACGTGGCGATCGGCTTGGTTGCGAGTATCCCTTTTAAATTCATATAGGCACCGCCTGCGGCCAAAGAGGACTTCGCGGACTGTAGCGGCTTTCCCGCGGCGCTACCAATCAATTTGACGGACGCCAGCGCCGCCGCCTCAGGAAGGCCGCGCTCAATTCCGGGCGCGCCTTCGCAGGCGTATGTTGATCCATTCCACGGCGGCCGCGAACGCCATCGCAAAATACAGATAGCCGTTGGGGATCTCCCAATCCAGGGACTGTGCGATCAGCGCCGCGCCCACCAGGACCAGGGACGCAAGCGCCAGCACCTTGATGGTCGGATACCGCTCGATGAAGCCGCCCACCGCGCGCGAGACCATCATCATCACCAAGACCGACGCGACGATGGCGGCGATCATCACGGCGATGTGCTTCGAAAGGCCCACTGCCGTGAATACCGAATCGAGCGAAAACACGATGTCGATGATGCCGATCTGCAGAATGATCATCCAGAAGCCGCTCAATGCGCCGGGTTTGCGGTTCGCCTCCCTGCCCCGCAGCATGTCGCGGATCTCCAAGGGGCTCTTTACCAGCAAGAACAGGCCGCCGCCGAACAGGATCAGATCGCGGCCGGATATTTCGTTGCCGAGCACGGTGAAGAGCGTACTGCGCAGAGTCGCGAGCCAGGTGATCGAATACAGCAGGGCGATCCGGGTCAGCATCGCGAACGACAGTCCCAAAAATCGCGCGCTTCGGCGGCGCCCGCTCGGCAGCCGGTCGACCAGAATCGAAAGAAAGATGATGTTGTCGATCCCGAGGACGATTTCCAGCACGGTCAGCGTCAGGAACGACAGCCAAACCTGCGGATCGGAGAGAAGATCCATCGGAGCACGCCGCTAGGGCAAGCCGTCGATTTCCTCGGGCTTCGTGAGCTTGCGCTCCAACAAGTCGTCGGTGCGCAATCCGAAGTCCAGGGCAAGCGCCGCGGAGATGTAGATCGACGAATAGGTGCCCGCGAGTATGCCGATGACCAACGCCGCCGAAAACGCGTGCAGAGTCTCCCCGCCGAAAAACAGCAGCGCCAGAACCACCAGCAAGGTCACCAACTTGGTCATCAAGGTTCGCGACAGGGTTTGGTTGATGGATTCGTCGATCACCTGCGCGATGCTGAGTTTGCGCGCGGTACGGGCGCGCTCCCGGATGCGGTCGAATACGATGACGGTGTCGTTCAGCGAGTAGCCGATCACCGCCAGGATCGCGGCAATGGCCGTCAGGTCAAAGGTCATCTGTGTGAGCGCGAAAAAACCGATCACGCAGATGGGATCGTGCAGGACGGCCAGGATCGCACCGCACGCAAGCTTGAGCGTGAAGCGGAACAGCACGTAGATCAGGATCAATACCAAGGTGGCAAACAGCGCCCAGCCGCCCTTGACGAAGAGTTCCTGTCCGACCTGGGGACCCACCACCTCCGTGCTCTGCAGCTTCACCCCGCTTTGCACCGCCTCGAAGATCTCCAGGATCTTCGCACCGATCTGTTCGCCCTTGACGTTCGGGTCGGGCGGCAGGCGAACCAGAATGTCCCGCGAGCTGCCGAAGGCCTGGACTTGTGCGTTGGCCACCCCCGCCTTGACCAGGGCAGTCCGCAGCGCCTCGATGTTCGGCGCCTGGGCGAAGTTGGTCTCAACGGTCACGCCGCCGGTGAAGTCGACGCCGAGATTCAAACCGCGCAACGCCACCAGTCCGATCGAGGCGAGGATGAGAACGGCCGACAACCCATACCACACCTTGCGGGTGTTCATGAAGGGGAAGCGCGTCACCTTGTGAAAGAATTCCATGTATGAACCTCGGACCGATCCTGCCGACTAAATCGACAGGCGATCGACCTTGCGTTTTCCGCCGTAAATGATCTGCACCAGTGCGCGGCTGCCCATCAGGGCCGTGAACATCGACGTGCCGATTCCGAGCATCAGAACCACGGCGAAGCCGCGCACCGCGCCGGCGCCGAACAGCCACAACACGAGGCCCGCGATGAAGGCGGTGATGTTCGAATCGAAGATCGCGGAGAAGGCACGGTCAAACCCGGCGGTTATCGCCGCACGCGGCGAGACGCCGTTGCGCAATTCCTCGCGTATGCGCTCGTAGATCAGGATATTGGCGTCAACGGCCATGCCGACGGTGAGCACGACCGCCGCGATTCCCGGCAACGTGAGGGCCGCCCCCAGCAGGGACAACAGGGCGGTGAGCAGCACCACGTTGACCGCAAGAGTGATGTCCGCGATCACGCCGAACACCTTGTAATAGATCGCCATGAATATGAAGGCCGCCAGCATGCCGAACACCATGGCGTTCACGCCCTTGTCGATGTTGTCCTGGCCCAGGCTCGGACCGACGGCGCGCTCTTCCACGGGAGACAGCGGCGCCGCCAGGCCGCCCGCGCGCAGCAGCAGCGCGAGTTCGCGCCCCTCGATCGGATTGACGCCGGTGATCTGGAAATTGTTGCTGAACACGCCTCGAATGGTCGCGCGGTTGATGACCTCTTCGGTGGTGCGGTCGACGACCACGCCTTCGGCGTTCTTTTCGCGCGAACGGTCGATGAACACCACGGCCATCAAGTGACCGAGATTCTCCTGCGTGTTCTTCAGCATCTTCGCGGCGCCCCGGCTGTCCAGGCTCACCGACACCGCAGCGCCTTCCTGCGTGTTCGGCTGGAACGAGGCATCCGTCAGTTGGTCGCCGGTGACCACCACTTCCCGCTTCAGCAGCACGGGCTGCTTTTCGCGCGTGTAGTAGAGCTTCGAACCCAGCGGCACGCGCCCTGCGGCCGCTTCCAGCGGATTGTTGGTCTCGTCGACCATGCGGAACTCCAGGGTCGCCGTCTTGCCCAGGATCTTCTTGACCTCTGCCGAGTTCTGCAGCCCGGGCAATTGAATGGCAATGCGGTCCACGCCCTGGCGGGCTACCTGCGGCTCCGATACGGCGAGTTCAGGACTGTTCAAGCGATTGCGCAGGATCACGATGTTCTGCTGAACGGCGTAATCCTGGCGCTCCTTGATCTCCTGGGGCGCGAGTTTGAGCTCGAGCGCGGGGGCGCCGTCGACCGTCATCTCGGCCAGATTCAAATTTCGGCTGTCCGCGAGAATTGCCGTCTTCCCCTTGGCCATGCTGTCGGCGTCGCGAAACAGGACGCGCACGCGAAAGGCGGGATAGTCGACGGCGACGTCCTGATAGGGCACGCGTGCATTTCGGAGCGACGCGCGAAAATCTTGCTCGTGCCGGTCGAGCAGCTGCTTGACGGCGCCCTGCACGTCGACCTGATAGACGAGATATACGCCACCGCGAAGGTCGAGGCCGAGTTTCAGGGGACTCAAGCCCAGATTGCGCATCCATTCAGGGACGCGCGACGCCTGCGAGAGCGCGATGGTGAATTGATTCGGACTCGCTTCGGCGATCAAATCCCGCGCTTTCAACTGATCCTGTTTGCTTCGGAAGCGCAGCGTGAGGCGTCCCTGGTCGAGGAAGGAGCCCGTGGGCGTGACGCCCTTGTCCTTGAGTACCTGCTCGACCCGGGTCCGATCGCCTTCGATCACGGCGGCCCGGTCGCGGGCGAGTTGCAGCGCATTTTCCTCGCCGAACAAATTGGGCAGCGCCAGGAATATTCCCAGAGCCAAAACGACCGCGACCAGCACGATCTTCCAGCGCGGGTACGCGATCATGCGCTCTTGACCGTGCCCTTGGGCAGGACCTGCGCAACTTGGAACTTCTGCAGCTTCACGTTCACGCCGCTGGCGATTTCCAGCGTCAGGAACTGCTCGCCGACCTCGGTCACCTTGCCGAGAATGCCGCCGGTGGTCGCCACCTCATCCCCCACGGCGACCTTGGAGAGCATCTCGCGCTGTTCCTTGGCGCGCTTGTTTTGCGGCCTGATCAGCAGAAAGTAAAACACGACCAAGAGCAGTACGGGCAGCAGCAAGGCACTCAGCATGCTCTGCCCGCCGCCCGCGCCGGCCGCTTGCGCATTTGCCGTATTAATGAAGAAATCCATAGTGTTACACTCGTTTTTTGCAGCGGACGCCACGACACAAAGCCGGGTATTGTACAGCAGCCCACGCCCAAACTTAACGCGGGCTTGCGGATGCCTTCAATGCATAGAACTCGGCGGCGTAGGCCTCGAACCGCCCCGCCTCGATCGCCGCCCGAATCTCCCTCATCAAGCGCAGATAGAAGTGCAGATTATGAACGGTGTTGAGGTGTGCGCCCAATATTTCGCCGCATTTGTCCAAATGCCGCAGATAGCTGCGGCTGAAGTTCCGGCACGTGTAGCAGGCGCACCCCTCCTCGATCGGCCCGGTGTCCTTGTGATGAACGGCGTTGCGAATGTTGACGACGCCCGTTCGCGTGAACAGATGGGCATTGCGCGCGTGGCGGGTCGGCATGACACAATCGAACATGTCGATGCCGCGCCGCACGGCTTCGATGATGTCCTCGGGCCGTCCCACGCCCATCAGATAGCGCGGCTTGCCCGGCGGCATGTCGGGCAACAGCTGATCGAGAACCCGGTCGCGCTCCGCGACGCTCTCTCCGACCGCGAGGCCTCCGACCGCGAGGCCCGCAAAGCCGGCTTCCTCGAGGGCGGCCAGGGATGCCGACCGCAGGTGCGGGTAGATGCCGCCCTGCACGATGCCGAAAAGGGTGCCGGGCGGATCCGCACGGTAGTACTCGCGAAAGCCGCGCGTCGCCCAGCGCATCGACAATTCCATCGAAGCGCGCGCTTCGGCCTCGGTGGCGGGGTATGGCGTGCACTCGTCGAAGCTCATCGCGATGTCGGAGCCCAGGATGCGTTGAATGCGCATCGATTCCTCGGGCGAGAGGAACACCTCGGCGCCGTCGACCGGCGAGCGGAAATGCGCGCCTGCTTCCGTGATCTTGCGCATTTCCGCCAAACTCCACACTTGAAAGCCGCCCGAATCGGTGAGGATCGGCCGCTGCCAATTCATGAAGCGGTGCAGCCCTCGATGCGCCTCGATGACATCGAGGCCGGGCCGCAGGTAGAGATGAAAGGTGTTGCCGAGCACGATTTCCGCGCCGATCGCCTCCAGATCCTCCGGCGTCATCGCCTTCACCGTGCCGTAAGTGCCGACCGGCATGAAGGCCGGCGTCTCCACCGTGCCCCGCGGGAATTCCAGACGGCCGCGCCGCGCCGCGCCGTCGCGCGCCAGCAGTTCAAACCGCATCGGTCCCAGGTCCGGGCGCCGCGCGTGTCAACGCGGAGCTGTGGGGCGTCAAGAACATTGCATCACCGTAGCTGAAAAAACGATAGCGCGCCCGTACCGCGTGATCGTAGGCGGCAAGCAACGCTTCGCGCCCCACAAAAGCCGAACACAGCATGAGAAGCGTCGACTCCGGCAGGTGAAAATTGGTGATCATGGCATCGACTGCGCGAAATCTGTGGCCCGGCCTGATGAAGATGCGCGTGGCGCCCCGATAGGCAGCAATGCAGCCACCGGCCCCTCCGGCATCCCGCGCAATACCTGCCGCGGTTTCCAAACTTCTCACGACGGTGGTGCCCACGGCAATGATGCGCCCACCCGCCGCGCGTGCTTCATTGATCGCATCGCACGTGGCCTCGGGTACCGTCACGTGCTCCTCGTGCATCTCGTGCCGTTCGATGTCATCGACGCGCACGGGTTGGAACGTCCCCGCACCCACGTGCAGGGTGACGAAGGCGTGGCGTACTTGACGCTCGGCAAGCGCGGAGAACGTGTCGGCGTCGAAGTGAAGACCGGCGGTGGGCGCCGCGACGGCACCCGGAATGTTCGCGTAGACGGTCTGATAGCGCTCCCGATCCGCGCCGTCGGCTTTGCGCACGATGTAGGGCGGCAGGGGCACTTCGCCGTGCGCCTCGAAAAAAGCTTCGACGGCGCACGAGAACCGCAGGCGATACAGATCACCCTGTCTGCCCAGCATGCGCGCCGTATGACCCCCTGACAGCTTCACGACCGCATCCGCCCGGAGCCCCTTGCTGGCTCGAAGGTGCGCGAGCGCGGTGTCGTGCGTAAGCGCGCGCTCGAGCAGAATCTCCACCCGCCCGCCGCTCTCCTTGACACCGAACACCCGTGCCGGAATTACCCGCGTATCGTTGAAAACCAGCAAGTCCCGAGCGCTCAGCAACGAGGGAAGGTCGCAAAATCGAAGGTCTTGCCGCGACCCTGAGGCGCCGTCCAGCAACAGCATCCGGCTGGCGGAGCGCGCCGCACTCGGCCTCTGAGCAATGAGTTCGGGGGGAAGATCGAAGTGAAAGTCCGTGCGCCGCATTTGTGTTTAAGCATTCTACCAAGAGCGCCAATCGCATATACTGCCCGGTCTGGCATGCCCGGATGGCGGAACTGGTAGACGCGCCGGACTCAAAATCCGGTGGTGGTGACACCGTGTGGGTTCGATTCCCTCTCCGGGCACCAGAATTTTATTTATGGACGTGCTTTGAATTTCTGCAGCAACTGCGCTTCACCGGTCGAATACAAGGTTCCCGCCGGGGACCATTTTTCGCGCTTCGTTTGCACCAGCTGCGGCATGGTCCACTACAAGAATCCACTGCTGGTTCTGGGCTGCGTACCGGAATGGCAGAGCAAGATCCTGCTCTGCCGCCGCGCGATCGAACCACGCCTGGGGTTTTGGACGGTGCCCGCCGGTTTCATGGAAAACGGCGAAACCCTGCAGGCCGCGGCGGCCCGGGAGTGCTATGAAGAGGCGCTGGCGCGGGTCGAAATCGGCTCGCTGTTGGCCGTCGCGAGCGTGACGGGCGCGAGCCAGGTGCACGTCATGTTCCGGGCCAAGCTGCTTCAGCCCGAATTCGCCCCAGGACCGGAAAGTCTGGAGGTTTGCTTGTACGACGAAGCCGACATCCCGTGGTCGGAGCTGGCGTTTCCAAGCGGCGAATTCACATTGCGCAAGTACTTCGAGGATCGCTCTGCGGGACGCGAGGATCATCATTTCGTCGAATTGAGCCGCCGCCTGAAATCCTGACGTTGCGTTGCGCATTCGCGTTGAGGCTGCCGCAACGCGGGTGTGGCAGAATAGTATTCACGCTGATTGGTCAATAGAAGGGTAAGTCATGGCATTCGTGGTCACCGAAAGCTGCATCAAATGCAAATACATGGATTGCGTGGAGGTCTGCCCGGTCGATTGTTTCCACGAAGGCCCGAATTTCCTGGTGATCGATCCCGATGAGTGCATCGATTGCACGCTGTGCGAACCCGAGTGCCCCGTGGAGGCCATCTTTTCCGAGGAGGAGATCCCGGACGGCCAGGAAAGCTTCCTCAAGTTGAACGCGGAGCTGGCCAAGAAATGGCCGGTGATCAGCGAGAAGAAAGAAGCGCCGGCGGACGCCAAGCAGTGGGAAGGAGTTGCGGACAAGCTCAAGCTGCTCGAGCGCTAGCGTCGGCCGGCCGCGCCCCCGCGCGCAAGTGCTCTTGGGGGCATCCTTCAGCGCTTCGCGACCTGCAGATCTTTGATTTGTTGCACCAGATCGCGCGGCGGCATGTATCCGGAAATGTAGTCGCCGTTCTCCGTGAGGATCGCCGGCGTGCCGCGCACTCCGATGCTTTGGCCGAGCGCATACTCGCGCGCGACGGGAGTCGCGCCGCAGGTCTTGCTCATGTCCATCGCACCGCCCGCTTTCGCGCGCGTCAGGGCCTCGTTGCGGTCCGGCGAGCACCAGACCACTTCGGCCTTCTTCCAGCTCTCGGTGTTGGGCCCCGTGCGCGGATAGAACATGTAGCGCACGCGAACGCCCAGACGGTTCAATTCAGCCATCTCGCTGTGCAGCTTGCGGCAAAAGCCGCAATCGACATCGGTGAACACGGTGATGGTGTACAGAGGATTCTTGGGCCCGAAGATCAGCATCTGCGATTCCGGAACGGCGTTGATCATGGCGAGGCGCGCACGCGCGCGCAGCACCTCCGTCAGATTCTCGCGTGAATCCATGTCGTAGAGGTTGCCGTCGAGAAAATACTTGCCGTCTGCGGTCAGGTAGCTGACCTCGGCTCCCTGCGTAAATTGGTACATCCCGGGGATGGGCGATGGTGCCAGATCCTCGAGCTTCGATCCCACGGGCAAGCGCTTCAGCAACGCCACACGCGGATCCGCAGCTTGGTCGCCGGGATCGGCGTGCGGCGGATCAGCGGCAGCCGCGTGCGCAGGATCCGCGACGGCAGTATGCGGCGGATCAGCGGCGGCCGCGTGCGCTGAGGCTGCTACGGTGCATATGACCAGTGCGGCGGCGAGGATCTTCATGTGCTCCTTGAGCTCCGGCGGAATTGTAGATTCGACCCCGGGCGGCCGAAGAGGTTCAAGACAAGTCTAACAGGGCCGCCGGACCCCGGCGCACCGTCAATGCGGGCTGTCAACCGCGCGGATGGTGCTGAGAGTGCAGCTCCTTCAGGCGCTCGCGGGCGACGTGCGTGTAGATCTGGGTGGTCGACAGGTCGCTGTGCCCCAGCAGCATCTGCACGACGCGCAGATCCGCCCCGTGGTTCAGCAAGTGGGTCGCGAAGGCATGCCGCAGCGTGTGCGGCGAAAGCTCCTTCTCGACGCCGGCCTTCTTCGAGTAGCGCTTGATGATGTGCCAGAATGCCTGGCGCGTCATGCGGTCGCCACGGCGCGTCGGAAACAGATAATCCGTCTGCCGCTCCAGCAGGATTTCCACCCGCGGACCTTGCATGAATTGCTGCAGCCACTTCACGGCTTCGTCGCCGAGCGGTATCAGGCGTTCGCGGTTGCCCTTGCCGACCACGCGCATCACGCCCTGATTGAGATTGACCTGATTGTGTTTGAGGCTCACGAGCTCCGAGACCCGCAACCCCGTCGCATAGAGAACTTCCAGCATCGTGCGGTCGCGATGCCCGAGCGGGTCCGACACGGTCGGCGCCTCGAGCAGCGAATCGACTTCCGCTTCGGTGAGGGATTTGGGCAGGGAGCGGCCGATCTTCGGCATGGCGATCTGTGCCGTCGGATCGAGTTCGATCAATCCCTCGCGGATCATGAATCGAAAGAACCGGCGAAAGCTCGAGAGCTGCCGGGCGGTCGATCGAGGTCTCGACCCACCCTCGACACGGGCGGCGATGAAGCCCAATAATTCAATGCGCGTGGCCTTGAGCAAGGCGCTGTCGCGGTCCTCCAACCAGCGCGCCAGTGCCGTGAGGTCGGCGCGATAAGCGGCCAGGGTATTCGCCGACAGCCCGCGCTCCAGCCACACCGCGTCGAGAAAGCGCTGCAGGGCTGGGTCTGCTGCTTCGCGCACGGCCGGTACCGCTGCGCCCGAGGTGCGTGTATAAACCGTCCGTTTGAGAGCCGTCGCCATAGTCTTCCGCGTGGTTGTTCGCACGAAATAGTGCCGTACGCGCTATCAGGAGCGAGTATGCGAGGGGTGCCGGCCGGTCGGCGTGACCAGAATCACAATACCCTTAAGAATTAACATAAGGAGAACCAGATCACAGTAAACAAGCGTGGCAGCGTGCGCAGGGCGGCGCAGCCGGTGTATACGGGCTACTGCGCGGTGGTGTTCACGTTCCTCGGCCTGACCGTGCTCGTGATCAATCTGTTCCTACCGAGCCTGCGCCGGCGCCGACAGATGGCCGGTGTGTTCTCGCGGGCCTTTTTGACCGCCGCCGGCATCCCATTCGCCGTCGAGGGCCTGCATCGTCTGCCGCAGGTACCCTGCGTGGTCGTGGCCAATCATGCGAGTTATATCGACGGTCTGGTCGCCGCGGCGGCGCTGCCGCCCGATTTTGCCTTCGTCATCAAGAAAGAGATGGTGCGCGTGCCGCTCGCGGGCCTCCTGTTGCGACGGCTGGGATCCCAGTTCGTCGAACGATTCAATCGGCACCGAGGCGGAGTCGATGCGCGTCGGGTGCTGAAACTCGCTGCCACGGGGCAGTCCCTGGTGTTCTTCCCGGAAGGCACATTCACCGAGGTCCGCCAGGTGGGCAAGTTCCTGGGCGGCGCCTTCGCCACGGCGGCGCGCTCCGACATGCCGGTCGTCGCCATGGCGATTCACGGCACACGGGATGTTCTGCCGCCTGCGCGCCTCGCCGTCCATCGACGGCCGATACGGGTCGAAATACTCGAGGTCTTGAGCGCGGGTGACGCCAGACACCGCAGCCGCGAGCTGATTGCCCGCGCCGTTGGCGAACCGCTCGCCCCTTGAACCGAGGAGCCTGGACGAATGCGCGCCGCCTGGAGCGCTCCCAAAATCCCCGGCACGCATCGCGGCTATACTAGGCAATCGTCCCCGCACAACCATGGAACCGGCTTATGAATCCTGATCCCATCGTCATTTTGGCTGCCCGCCGCACGCCGGTCGGAGCCTTTCAAGGTGCTTTCACCACGCTCACCGCTCCCCAATTGGGATCGATCGCCATCAAAGCGGCGCTCGCGGACGCCGGGGCGGCCGCGACTCAGGTGGATGAGGTCATCATGGGTTGCGTACTCGCGGCCGGCATTGGCCAGGCTCCCGCGCGTCAGGCGGCCTTGGGCGCCGGCCTCGCGCCGAGCGTGCCGGCGACCACGGTCAACAAGATGTGCGGCTCGGCCATGCGTGCAGTGATGCTGGGCGCCGACCAAATACTGGCGGGCGGCGCCAGAGTTGTCGTGGCCGGCGGCATCGAGTCCATGTCGAACGCCCCGTACCTGCTGCCCAAAGCGCGGGCGGGCTACCGGATGGGGCACCAGGAAGTGCTGGATCATATGTTCTGTGACGGTTTGCAAAGCCCCTGGGATGGGCAGCTCATGGGGTGTTTTGCGGAGGCCACCTCGGCCAGGTACGACTTCACCCGCAAGGCACAGGATGATTTCGCGGCCGAATCGGTGCGGCGGGCGCTCGCCGCCATCGCCAGCGGCGCGTTCTCGGCCGAGATCGTTCCGGTCCCGACCAAGACTCGCAAGGGCGAGGTCGTGGTCGACAAGGATGAGACGCCCTTCACCCTCGATATCGCCAAGATTCCAACGCTCAAGCCGGCATTCAAGAAGGACGGCACGGTGACCGCGGCGAGTTCCTCGGGGATCTCGGACGGCGCCGCCGCGTTGGTATTGGCGCGTCAATCCTACGCGGCATCGCAGGGCCTCAAACCGCTTGCCAGAATTTTGGGATATGCCAGCTTCGCACGCGAACCTGAATGGTTCACGTTGGCGCCGGTGGGCGCCATGCAGAAGCTGCTGACGCAATTGAATTGGCAGGCCAAGGACGTCGATTTGTATGAGATCAATGAGGCTTTTGCGGCCGTGACCATGGTGGCGATGAAGGATTTGGGCCTCGATCATGAGAAAGTGAACGTCAACGGCGGCGCGTGTGCGCTCGGGCATCCCATCGGGGCGACGGGCGCGCGGCTCATGACCACCCTGCTGTACGCGCTGCGCAACCGCGGCAAGAAGCGCGGCATGGCAAGCCTCTGCATCGGCGGCGGCGAAGCGACGGCGATCGCGATCGAACTCGTGTGAACGCCCCGCTTCTCACGGCGTGTGCCGCCGGCGTTGCACGAATCACGCTCAATCGCGCCGAGAAACGCAATGCCCTTGATCGCGCGACCATCGCCGCGCTGCTGACGGAGTTGCGCCGGTGCGCGGAAGATCCTTCGGTTCGAGTGGTTGAGATAACCGGCGCCGGCAAGACATTTTGCGCCGGAGCGGATCTCGCCGAAATGCAGGCGCAGGCGCAGGCCAGCGAAGCGGCCAATCTGGCGGATGCCCGGCAGCTCGCCACGATGCTCGCGGCCCTGGATTGCATGCCGAAGCCGACGCTGGCGCGCGTCAACGGGGACGGTTACGGCGGAGCGCTCGGACTGCTGGCCGCCTGCGACATCGTGGTGGCGGCGGACGAGGCCAGGTTTGCCTTCACGGAAGTGCGTCTGGGGATCATCCCCGCAGTCGTTTCGCCGTTTGTGCTGGGCAAGATCGGCGCGAGCGCCGCGCGGCGATACTTCCTGAGCGCTGAGACTCTGACAGCGGCCGCGCTCAAGGAACTCGGGCTGGTGCACGAAGTGGTATCCGGCGACCTGCTGGATTCCACCTGCACACGCATCATCGATTCGCTTCTGAGAGGCGCCCCTCGAGCTCAGGCGGAGGCCAAGGCGCTCATCCGCGATGTTGCCGCGACCGTCGCCACGAACCGAGGCGCCGCATCGGTCGATGCCGCTGCCCGGTTGGCGCGTTTACGCGTTCAGGCGGAAGCACAGGAAGGATTCAGCGCATTTTTCGCCAAGCGCAAGCCAGCTTGGCGGCAGGACTGAACCGCTCTCGAGGGTGGGGCGGGCGTCCCTGCCCAATCCATGCCCAAATCCCTTGGCCATCCTGGAAGCCGGCGTCCGTGGCCTGTCAACATGGGTGTCCCCATGAGGTAAAGCGATGTCGCTGCGAATATCCCCTCACGCCCTGTCCACCTGTTGGATGTCTCTCCGGTCATTCCTATTTATGGTCTACTATCGGCCCCCTTTTCGGGGCGTTTTGGCCGCCCCCTCTTGATTTAGGTGTCATTGATGAGTGAAACCCCCCGCGATGTCATGGAATATGAGGTTGCGATCGTCGGTGCCGGCCCCGCCGGTCTCGCTTGCGCGATTAGACTGAAACAACTGAATCCCTCCTTGAGCGTTTGTCTACTGGAAAAGGCGGCGAGTCTGGGGGCGCATTCTTTGTCCGGCGCGGTCATGGAGCCCGGGCCGCTCGATGAGCTCATGCCCGACTGGCGTACGAATCGGCCAGCCGTGTGCGTACCGGCCGTTCGCGACGAATTCCTGTTCATGACCCGCACCAAACGTCACCGGCTGCCCACACCGCCGCAGATGGCGAATCATGGCAACTTCATCATTTCGCTCGGGCAGCTGGTCCCCCTCCTCGGCCAGGAAGCCGAAAAGCTGGGGGTCGACGTCTTTGCGGGATTTGCGGCGGCAGAAGCCCTCTTTGACGACGCCGGAGCCGTCAAGGGAGTGCGAATCGGGGACATGGGCGTCGACAAGAGCGGCAAACCGGGTCCGAATTTCGCCTTGGGACCCGAGATTCACGCCAAAGTCACCCTGTTCGCCGAAGGGTGCCGCGGCAGCGTCTCGAAGCAATTGATCAGGCGGTACAAACTGGATGCAGGCAAGTCGCCGCAGACGTATGGCTTGGGATTCAAAGAGTTGTGGCAGTTGCCGCCCGGGCGCGTCCACCCTGGCCTCATTCAACATACCTTGGGCTGGCCGCTCGACTCGAAGACCTATGGCGGAAGTTTCTTGTATCATTTGGACAACGATCGCGTATACGTTGGATTCGTCGTTGGTCTCGACTATGAGGACCCTCGCTTCAAACCGTTCGAGGCCTTCCAGCAATACAAGAATCATCCTGACATCAAGAGCCTGCTGCAGGGCGGAGAGATCATCGCCGGCGGCGCGCGGACGGTGATCGAAGGCGGCTATCAATCGATGCCGACGCTCGAGATGCCGGGCGCGATGCTCATCGGCGATGCGGGCGGCACGCTCAACACACCGAAGATCAAAGGCATCCACCAGGCGATCCGCTCCGGGATGACCGCTGCCGCGCATTTCGTCGAGAAAGGCACGGCCTCAGGGTTCGACAAGCGATGGCGCGAAGGAAAGGGCGGCCGGGAACTCTACAAGGTGCGCAATATCCGGCCGGGATTCCGCCGCGGGCTGTGGTTTGGACTCGCCAACGCAGCGCTCGAGACGGTGACCTTCGGTAAATTGCCGTGGACACTCGCCAATCACGCCGACGATACGGCACTCAAGAGGCTGCAAGATGACGAGTCACCGGACCGTGGCTGGGGCGATCGAACGCTGCCGCCGCGCGACCGGCTGGCGTTCGTATTCTTCGCCGCGACCACGCATGACGAGAACCAGCCGGTGCATCTGCACGTGGCGGATACGACGTTGTGCGCCACCCGCTGCACGACCGAATTCGGCAATCCGTGCACCAATTTCTGCCCCGCGAACGTCTACGAAATGATCGACGACGGCAGCGGCGGAAAGAAGCTGCAGATCAACTCCTCCAACTGCGTGCACTGCAAAGCTTGCGATATCAAGGAACCTTATGCGGGACAGATCACCTGGGTGACGCCGGAGGGCGGTTCCGGCCCCAACTACCAGAGTCTCTAGGCTCCCAGTGGCCGCACCGGCCGTGACCCACTCCCCGATGTCGGTCGAGGCTACCTTAAGGGCCGAGGTGGCGGCTCACCGGCTCGAATTCGATGCGTCGCAGGTCGATGCGGCCGTCCGCCTCGACCGCCTGAGCGCCGCCCTGGAATCTTCCAGTTCAGTCCGCGAACGGCTGCGCAGGTATTTCGATCGGCTGACCTCGGTGTCGAGCGCAGCCGTGCCGCTGCGGGGGCTCTATTTGTGGGGCGGCGTGGGGCGCGGCAAGACCATGTTGATGGACGCGTTTTACGAGGCCCTGCGGCTCCCGCGGAGGAAACGCTGCCACTACTACCGCTTCATGCGCGGAGTGCATGCGGAGCTGCGCTCCCTCAAGCGCCGCACGCAGCCCTTGGAGACCGTCGCGCAACGCCTGTCGCAGCACGCGCGCATCATCTGCCTGGATGAATTCTTCGTTGCCGACATCGCCGACGCGATGATCTTGAGCGCGCTGCTGGCCGGTCTGTTCCGCCGCGGCGTGACGCTGGTGGCGACGTCCAATACGCCGCCCGACGATCTGTACAGGGACGGATTGCAGCGCGAAAGATTCCTGCCCGCCGTCGAATTGATCAAGAAACACGTCGACGTGCTGCACCTGGACGGCGGCGTCGACCACCGCCTGCGGAAGCTGGAACAGGCGCCGACGTACCTCGACTCCGCGCGCGAGGACGCATCCGTGCAGCTGCGCCAGCGCTTTGAGGCCCTCGCGGGCGCTTCGCTCCAGGGGCCAACGCAATTGATCGTCGAAGACCGCACCATCGCCGCCGTGGCCCGCGGCGCAGGGATGGTGTGGTTCGAGTTCAGCGAGCTCTGCGAAGGACCCCGCAGCCAGAACGACTACATAGAGCTCGCGCGCTCGTATCACACGATCTTCATCTCCAACATTCCCGAATTCACGTGGCGCAACGAGAATGCTGCACGCCGCTTCGTCATGTTGATCGACGAATTCTACGACCGCAACGTCAAGATCGTCGTTTCAGCGGCGGCGGTGCCGGCCGCGCTCTATCGCGGCGAGCGGCTGCAATTCGACTTTCAGCGCGCATCGAGCCGGCTCGTCGAAATGCAGACGCAGCACTATCTCGCCGGCCCGCACCTCCCTTGAGCGAGTGCGGCCGCGCTTTCGAAGATTTGACAAACGCGCCGCTACTTTTGCTGTCGACGTGATGCAGTTCGGAGACGGCACGAATGAGCGACAGGGCGGAGGCAGCCCTGGCATAATTCGCGCATGAAGACTGTCGCAGAGTTCAGAATTCAATACAGACAGATCTTGGGACCCGGGGGCGAAGTCGTTGCGCCGCTGCCGCAGTTTGCGCAGGACGCAGCCGAACTGCTGCGCATGTACCGGGCCATGACGCTGGTGCGGGTGTTCGACGCGAAGGCGGTGAACCTTCAGCGCACCGGCCAGCTGGGCACTTACCCATCGTGCCTCGGCCACGAGGCGGTGCACGTCGCCGTCGGCGCTGCAATGCTTCCCGAGGACGTGCTGGCTCCGGTGTATCGCGAATTCGGCACGCAGCTTTGGCGCGGCGTGACCATGACGGAGATATTGACGTACTGGGGCGGTGACGAATGCGGCAACGACTTTGCCGTGCCGCGCCACGACTTTGCCTGGTGCGTGCCCATCGCCACCCAGACCTTGCATGCGGCCGGCGCCGCCATGGCATTCAAGATTCTGAAATTACCGCGCTGCGCGCTGGCTTACATCGGCGACGGCGGCACATCCGAGGGCGCATTCTACGAGGCGCTCAATCTGTCGGGCTCGCGCGCGCTGCCCGTGGTCTTCGTCATCGTCAACAACGGTTGGGCCATTTCCGTTCCGACGAAGGCACAAACGGCCGCGCAGACCCTCGCGCAAAAAGCGGTGGCCGCGGGAATCCCCGGCGTGCAGGTCGATGGCAACGATGTGTTCGCGGTGCGCGCGGCGGTCGGCGAGGCGCTCGAGGCCGCCCGGCGCGGCGCGGGGCCCGCCGTGATCGAGGCCTTGACATACCGTCTGAGCGATCACACGACGGCGGACGACGCGTCCCGGTACCGATCGGCGCAGGAAGTAAAGACTGCCTGGGCTCTCGAGCCATTGATCCGGATCCGGACATTCTTGGTCAATGCCGGATTATGGGATGCGGCCAAGGAAGAGTCCTTGATGGAAGACTGCACCATGAAGGTCGACGCGGCGGTGACCGGGTACCTGGGAAGGACGAAACCGTCGACCGACGCGATGTTCGACCATGTGTTCGCCGAATTACCGGCTCACCTGCACGAACAGCGCCTCATCGCCCGCAAATACGGCTCGACTCCGGACGGGCGCCAGAATACTCAGCCGGGCTCCTGAAATTGGCGAAAATAACAATGGTTGAAGCCATCGCGATGGCGCATGGCTGGGAAATGGAGCATGACGCCAAGGTGGTGGTGATCGGACAGGATGTGGGCGCCAACGGCGGGGTGTTCCGCGCCACCGCCGGCCTGCAGGAGCGCTTCGGCCCGGATCGGGTGCAGGACACACCGCTCGCAGAAGCCACCATCGCAGGCATGTCGGTTGGAATGGCGACGCACGGTCTGAAGCCGGTGGCGGAAATTCAGTTCATGGGATTCCTGTATCCTGCTTTGGACCAGATCGTGAACCATATGTCTCGGATGCGAAACCGCACCCGCGGCCGGCTGAGTTGTCCCGTCGTCATCCGCACACCGCACGGCGGCGGCATACACGCACCCGAGCATCATTCGGAAAGCACGGAAACCATGCTGTGCCACATCCCGGGCATACGCGTCGTATGTCCGTCCTCGCCGGTGCGCGCCTATGGGCTGTTGCTGGCGGCCATCCGCGATCCGGATCCCGTGATGTTTTTGGAACCCGTTCGCTTGTACCGGGCGATGCGGCAGGAAGTGCATGATGACGGCCAGGCGCTGCCGCTCGACGTATGCTTCGTTCTGCGCGAAGGGAGCGACGTGACCATCGTCACGTGGGGGGCGATGACGGTGGATACTCTGCGCGCCGTCGCCGAACTCGACAAGCGTGGGATAAGCGCCGAGGTCCTCGACCTGGCCACGCTGAGCCCCATCGACATGGAGACGATCCTGGCGTCGGTCGCGAAGACCGGCCGCCTCGTCATCGTCCACGAGGCCGCCCGCAATGTCGGCGTGGGGGCCGAGATCGCGGCGCTCGTCGCGGAACACGGCCTCTACGACTTGCAGGCGCCGATCCGGCGAGTTGCCGGATTCGACACCGTCATGCCTCTGTTCCAGCTCGAACATGATTACATTCCGAGCGTGCAGCGAATCGTCGATGCGGTGGAACTGACTTTCGAAGACTAGGCTCCCAGGAACCCGCATGAGTACATTCAGGCTTCCGGATTTGGGTGAAGGCTTGGCCGAGGCCGAAATCGTCGCCTGGCACGTCAAGGTGGGCGATCACGTGCGCGTCGATCAACCGATGGTCTCGGTGGAGACGGCCAAGGCGGTCGTTGAAGTGCCGGCCCCCTTCAGCGGCGTGGTGACCGCCCTGCGCGGCGTCCCCGGCGACATCGTCCCCACCGGCGCGCCGCTCATCGAATTCGATTCGGGAACCGTTGTCGGCCGCATGCCGCCGACCAGCGAGGAAGAATTCGTGGAATCCGCAACGGCCGGCGGATCGCGCGGCCCCGTCGCCTCCGTTCGCGGCCGCGCCGTGCCTGCCGCCCGGGCGCTCGCAAGAAATTTGAACGTCGACCTCGCGGATGTTGAAGGCAGCGGCCGCGGGGGCTTGATCACGCTCGACGATGTGCTGCAGCACGCCAATTCATCGCCCGCTGCGAACGGCGGCGCTGCGGCGAACGGCACCGGGTCTGCCGCAAACGGCGGCGCCGCGGGCGTGCCGCTCTCTGCCGCGGCGCGGGCGATCGCCGCCGCAGGACCTCTGGACGGCGCTCTCGAGCCGTTGCGCGGGGTGCGGCGTGCCATGGCGCAGAGCATGTCGCAGTCCCGGGATCAGGTGGCCGGCAGCACCGTGTGCGACGATGCGGACATTCATGACTGGATCCACCGCGGCGACTATATGCTGCGACTCATGCGTGCGATGATTTGCGCCTGGCGGGCGGAGCCTGCCCTGAATGCCTGGTACGATCCGTCGGCGCAATCGCGATTCCTGGTGGCGCATATCAATCTCGGCGTTGCGGTGGATACGCCGGGCGGATTGATCGTCCCGGTGATCCGGCGCATCGAGAGCAAATCGCCCGAGGAACTACGTGCCGCCATTGCGCATCAAAAGGAGGCGGCGCACCGGCGCAGCACTCCGGCGGAGGACCTGCGCGAATTCACGCTGATGTTGTCGAATTTCGGCACACTCGCCGGCCGCTACGGCATCCCCCGGGTTGTGCCTCCCGCCGTCGCCATTTTGGGCGCGGGCCGCGTACGGGAGGATGCCGTGGTGTTCGGGGGTGCCGTGCATGCCCGCCGTCGCATGCCTCTCTCCCTGAGCTTCGATCACCGCTGCATCACGGGCGGCGAGGCATGCCGCTTCCTGGGTGCAGTGATCGCGGATCTAGAAAAGCCGGAATAAGCAAGGATCAACCATGTACCAGGCTTCATCGGAACAGCATAGCAAGATCGTCTCGGCCGTCGTGCGATCTGCGGTTCGGCCGCCCAAGTCGATGCGCGACCTGGACTGGGCGCGCTTCTTGCGGGCGTACTACGCCAATGTCGATGCGGAGGACCTCGCCGCACGCGAGCCGGCGGAGCTTGCGGCCAGCGCGCTGTCGCATTTGATGTTCGCGCGACGGCGGCGAAGGTCCGCCCTGGTGAGGGCGTTCAATCCCACCTTGCGCGAGCATGGATACACCTCGCCGCACACCGTCATCGAAATGGTGAACGACGACATGCCGTTCCTGGTGGATTCAATCGGCATGGCGCTCACCCAGCGGTCTCTCACCCTGCATTTCCTCACGCATCCCGTGTTTGCGGTCGCACGGGACAGCTCCGGAAATCTCCTGTCGCTGCAAGAGCGCGGAGAAGCGTCCAAGGGCGTCAAGCAGCCTTCCGGCAAAAAAATGCGGTTGGAATCATTTCAGCACATCGAAGTGGACCGCATCGTCGATCCCGCCGTGCTGGAATCGCTGGCAGCGCAGATCGCGCGCAGCATGCGCGACGTGCGGGTGGCCTGCGCCGACTGGGACAGGATGCGCAGCGCCATTCGAGAAGTCGCGCAAGAGTTGAGTTCCCTGAGCGGCCGCTTCGATGCAAACGATTTGAGCGAAGCCCTGGCACTGCTCGCGTGGATGGAAGATCGTCACTTCACTTTTTTGGGATATCGCGAATATCGATTGCAGGGACGCGGGGGACAGGAGGCACTGCGGCCGGTCGAAGCCACTGGACTGGGGATACTGCGCCGCGGCCATCGAAGATCGACCGGCAGCAACCGTTCGCTGGCGAGCGACATCCGCCGTCAGAGCCGTTCACGCGACATCGTGCTCGTGACCAAGGCGAACCTGGTGTCGACCGTCCACCGGGCGGGACACGTCGACTACGTCGGCATCAAGCACTTCGACGCCAAGGGGCGTCTGATCGGCGAAAAGCGCTTCCTGGGTCTGTGGACCTCGTCCGCCTACAGCAGCAATCCGCGTGAAATCCCGGTCCTGCGCCACAAGGTTGCGCAAGTGGTCGATCACTTCGCACTCGCGCCCGACAGTCACGACGGCAAGGCGCTGCAGCATATTCTGGAGTCCTTTCCGCGCGACGAGCTTTTCCAGGCGAATGCCGCTGAACTGAACCGCATCGTCATCGGCGTATTCGGCCTCCAGGAGCGCCCTCGGGTCCGCGTGCTGCTGAGGCGCGACGCCTTTCACAGGTTCTATTCCTGCCTGGTGTTCGTACCGCGCGAGAAATACAACACGCAGGTCCGCCAGCGCATCGAGAAAGTCATCCGCGAGGCGTTTTCGGCCTTCAGCATGGAATCGCAGGTGCAGATCGCCGAGTCGAATCTCGCGCGCATTCACATCGTCGCGCGCACCCGCCCGAGCGATGAGACCCGGGTGGACGCGGCCGCCTTGGAACGCCGCGTCGCCGCCGCGGTGCGGTCATGGGCGGACGGCTTCAAGACGGCGCTGCTGTCGCGCCTCGACGAGGCGTACGCCCTGCAGCTCTTCGAGAAGTATGCACAGGCATTTCCGGCTGCCTACACCGAGGACTTCAACGGCGACGCCGGCGCGCTCGACGTGTCGTTCCTCGAGGCGGTGGAAAAGGAGCCGGCGCGCCTGCACCTGGATATCTACCGACGGGAGCCGCGTCGCAAGGACAAGTTCTTCCTGAAGATTTTCCGCGATCAGGATGCCATTCCGATTTCCGATCTCCTGCCCATGCTGGAGAACTTGGGGCTGAAGGTGATCGCCGAACGCCCCTACGAGCTGGAATTCCCCGGCGCCCGGCGTGCCTGGATTCAAGACTTGGAACTGCTGATGCAGACTCCCGCGGCCATCCCGTTCGACGCGTTGGAGCGCGAGATCAAGAACGCGTTCACGGCCGTTTGGACCGGCCGAATGGACAGCGACAGCTTCAATCAGCTGACCCTGTCGGCCGGCATTCCGTGGCGCATCGTCATCGTCATGCGCGCCTACTGCCGCTACTTGCTGCAAACCGGACTGCCCTTCAGCCAGGGCTATATCGCCCAGGTGCTGGTCAAGAACGCCGCCATCGCCCGCACCCTGGCCGACCTCTTCATGACCCGATTCGATCCGCAGATTTCTGCGGCATCGCGCCCGGGCACGCTCGTGCGCCTCGAGCAGCGCATCAGCGCATCGCTCGAGGAGGTGACGCGTTCAGATGAGGACCGGATCTTGCGGGCCTTGTGGAATGCACTGTCTGCGACCGTGCGCACCAACGCCTACCAACACGGCCCCGCGGGCCAGCTCAAGGAGTATCTGTCCTTCAAGCTCGAAAGCCAGCAGCTCCGCGAGCTGCCTCTTCCGAAGCCGCTGTTTGAGATCTTCGTGTTTTCGCCGCGCATGGAAGGAGTTCACTTGCGCATGGGTTATGTGGCGCGCGGCGGGATCCGATGGTCGGATCGGCGCGAGGATTTCCGCACCGAAGTGCTGGGACTGATGAAGGCCCAGAATGTCAAGAACACGGTGATCGTTCCCGTGGGAGCCAAGGGGGGATTCGTCGTCAAACGCCTGCCGGCGGAGCGTGAGGCGCAGCAGGCCGAAGTGATCGCCTGCTACCAGACCCTGATCAGGGGCCTGTTGGACATTACGGACAACATCGTCGATGAGAAGATCGTCGCCCCTGCCCAGGTGGTGCGCCACGACAACGACGACGCCTATCTGGTCGTCGCCGCGGACAAGGGTACCGCGACTTTTTCCGACATCGCCAACGCCATCTCCGAGGAGTACGGATTCTGGCTCGGCGACGCATTCGCCTCCGGAGGCTCGGCCGGCTACGACCACAAGAAGATGGCGATCACCGCGCGCGGCGCATGGGAATGCGTGAAACGGCACTTCCGCGAAATCGGGATCGACACCCAGAGCCAGAATTTCACCGTTGCGGGCATCGGCGACATGGCCGGGGACGTGTTCGGCAACGGCATGCTGCAGTCGCCGCACATTCAGCTGGTCGCTGCATTCAATCACCTGCATATATTCATCGATCCGCAACCCGACCCGTCGCGCTCGTTCGCCGAGCGCGAGCGGCTGTTCAAATTGCCGCGGTCCAGTTGGGATGACTATTCGCGCCGGGCGATTTCAAAGGGCGGCGGTGTTTTTTCGAGGGCCGCGAAGAGCCTGACCCTGTCGCGCGAAGCGCAGGCCCTGCTCGAACTGCCCGCACAGGCGACGCCGAACGAGGTCATCAAGGCAATTCTCAAGGTGCATGTGGATCTGTTTTGGAACGGCGGCATCGGCACCTACGTCAAGGCGACCTTCGAGAGCCACAGCGACGTCGGGGACCGCAGCAACGACGCGGTGCGAATCGACGCCCGCGAACTGAATTGCAAGGTCATCGGCGAGGGGGGCAACCTGGGGCTGTCCCAGCTCGGACGCGTCGAGTTCGCGCGGCGCGGCGGCCGGCTCAACACCGACTTCATCGACAACTCCGCGGGCGTGAACTGTTCGGACGTGGAAGTGAATCTCAAGATTCTCCTGAACGGCGCGGTTCGGGCCGGGGAAATCACGCGGCCGGGGCGCAATCGGCTGCTGGTTCAAATGACGGACGAAGTGGCCGCTCTGGTGCTGCGGAACAATTATCTGCAGAGCCAGGCGATCAGCACGAGCGAGTTCCAGGCAAAGGAGCGCTTGAGCGAGCACGCGTACGTGATCCGCTCGCTCGAGCGCTCGGGCGACCTGAACCGCTCATTGGAATTTCTGCCGTCCACCGAGGAAATCGCGGAGCGCCGCAAGGCCGGCGAGGGACTGACGCGTCCGGAACTCGCCATCATTTTGAGCTACGGCAAGATCTGGTTGTATCGGGCGCTCATCCATTCGAACGTTCCCGAAGATCCCTATCTGTCCACCGAGCTCGCGCGTTACTTCCCGACGCCCGTGCAGAAGCGCTTCGCGGCGCGCCTGAAACGCCACCGGTTGCGGCGCGAGATCATCGCGACGGCGATCACCAACAGCCTGATCAATCGAATGGGGCCGGTGTTCCCGGTGCGCGCTCAGGATGACACGGGAGCGGATCCCGCCGCCATTGCGCGCGCCTACAGCATAGCGCGCGAGGTGTTCGCCGCCCGCTACATCTGGAGCCGGATCGAGGCTCTCGACAACCGGATTCCGGCAGCCGTTCAATACACGGCGATGCATCAAACCACGCGCTTGCTGCGGCACATGACGTACTGGCTGCTCGAGAACCGGCGCAACGACCTCGGCATCGAACGTGCGGTGCTGCGCTACGCCGCCAAGGTGGGGGAGCTGTTCCGCGAACTCCCCGACGTTCTCAGCGTCACCGAGCAGGCGCGGCTCCGGGTGCAGCGTTCGAGCCTTGTCGAACAGCACGTGCCCGAGGATCTCGCCGCCCGAATCGCCTCGCTGGAGGTGCTGCACTGCGCATTGGATTTGGTGGAGGTCGCAATGGCATCGCACATCGACATAATCTATGCGGCCAAGGCGTATTTCGATCTGGGAGAGCGAATCGGCTTGACTTGGATCAAGGAACAAATCGAGGGGCTGGCCGCGGAGGGTCATTGGCAGGCGGTTGCGCGCGGAACGCTGCGCGACAACCTCTACGAGCTGCAGCGCAAAATCACAGGGGCCGTCCTCGCCTGCAAGGGACGGGATGCGGGCGCGCGCGTCGGCGAATGGATCGCGCGTCATTCAGCCCCGGTCGATGCGTTGAAGCGGGTCGTCGTCGACCTGCGCACCGGATCGCCGCCGGATTTCGCGACTCTGTCGGTCGCTCTGCAGGCCGTCAGGCGCCTCGCCCAGGATTGACCGGGTGACCAATCAATCCGCGAACTTCGGCCGCGAATACCTGCAGAACCGGATCGTGGGAGAATTTCCGCTGGCGAGGCACATGGACATCGTCGTCGAGCGCGCCGACGATGCCGCGGTGGTGCTGCGCGCCCCGCTTGCACCCAACGCGAACTACAAGGGCACCGCCTTCGGGGGCAGTTTATATTCGGTGGCCGTTCTGACAGGATGGGCCTGGGTCACCCGCTATCTGGCGGCGCGGGGACTCGCGGCCGATGCGGTGATCCAGGAATCGAGCGTGCAATACCTCGCGCCCGTGCAAGGTGATCTGCGGGCCAGCGTCGAGGCGCCTCCCGACGCGCAGATCGCCATATTCCGCAAAATGTTGCAGCGTGCAGGGCGGGGTCGGATTCGGCTGCGCATCGAGATCGTCCATAACCGGACCCTGGCCACGCTGTTCGAGGGTGTCTTTGCCGCGATCCTGCGGCCGCAGGAGGAAACGTGCCCGGAAAATTGATCTTGGTTCGCCACGGACAGAGCATCTGGAACGTTGAAAATCTGTTCACCGGCTGGCATGACGTCGACCTGAGCGACCAGGGACGCCGGGAGGCGGAGCAGGCGGGGCGCGAGCTGATGCGCGAAAAGCTCGAGCCGCAAATCGCGTTCACCTCGGTGTTGAAGCGAGCCATTCGCACGCTCTGGTTGATCATGGACACGACCGACCGCATGTGGCTGCCGGTGGAGGGGACTTGGCGGCTCAATGAACGCCACTACGGCGCGCTCGAGGGGCTCAACAAGGCGCAGACGGTGGAGAAGCACGGCGAGGCGCAGGTCAAGATCTGGCGCCGCAGCTACGATGTACCACCGCCGCCGTTGGGCTTGGATGATCCGCGGCACCCGCGCTTCGATCCCAGGTACGCGGGTGTCGACGCCGCATCGCTGCCCGCGACGGAATCGCTCAAGGACACGCTCTCGCGCGTGCTGCCCTATTGGGAGTCGCGCATCGTTCCCGAGCTTCGAGCCAACAAAAACGTGCTCATCGTCGCGCATGGAAACTCGCTGCGCGCCCTGGTCAAGATGCTCGACACGATGTCCGAGAGCGACATCGTGGGGTTCAACATTCCGACCGGCATCCCGATCCTCTATGAACTGGACGAGCAGCTGCTGTCTCTGGGCCGCCGGTTCCTGGGCGATCCGCAGGCGATATCGGCGGCGCAGGAGGCAGTGCGGCGCCAAACCGAGAAGAAATGACGATTACGCCGTCACGAATCCGGAGCGATCGCGACCTTCAGGCCCGACAGCGCATCGGTGAAATCGACCTGACACGACAAGCGGGAGGCGGACTCCCGGAAATCGGGCAATTCCTTGAGCAGTTCAAGCTCGTCGCTCTGCGGTTTGGGCAGCCGTGCGGACCAGGCGGGATCGACATAGACGTGGCACGTTGCGCAGGAACATAAACCGCCGCAAATCGCAGCAACTCCATAATCGAGCTCACGCAGTATCTCCATCACCTTCAAACCGGGCTTCGCCTCGATGTCATGCTCCTTTCCGTCCCGGTCCACTACGATCATCCGCGCCATTGAGCTCTCCGTTGGTATCCCCTTGCGGGGTTCGCGTAGTGTGCCGGAACTTAATCGGCGCGACTACTTGCGGTTGCTCCGAGGCGTGCTGCGAGTTCCCGGGCGCGCGCCGCAACGCCCTCGCCCTCGCCCGCGACAGCGCGTTGCGCGAGATCGCACCAGGTCAAGCACACGTAGTCGTACAGCCAGCACTCGAGCCGCAGGCGAAGATCCTCGCTTGGGCTGGGCGGCCGGCCGATGTAGGCCGCCAACAGCTCTTTTCGAAGGCCGTCCTCGAAATCGTTGTTCGCGCTCCAACCCGCCAGATCCCAGAAGGGATCTGCGGCGTGTGCGTACTCCCAATCGAGGAGCACCAGCGAGTCTCCGCGGTCGATCAGGTTGAGGGTATGCAAGTCGCTGTGGCACAGGACCGGATCGACCCCGGGCAGCGCTGCAAGTTCGGTCAGGCGCTGCGTGGCCGACTCGCGCAGCGCCTCGGCATACCCGCGCCCCGCCCGGCTGCTGCGGGCCGCCGCGGCAGAGTAGCGGTCGATCCATTTTGCAGGACTCATCAGGCGTGCCGGCGCCGGCACGGGAAGCGAATGGATGCGGCGCACAAGGTCGCCCATCCTCGACATGTTCTCCCGCGTCCGCACATCCGAAGAATTCCACGGCCGGCCCTCAACCCACCGCGAAATCAGGAGCCGGCGATGTGCGTCGCAGAACACGGGCACCGGCGCGAGATTCGCGGCGGCGGCATGCCCGAGCACGCGCGCCTCCCAGGCTCCATCGAGGCCGAGATCGCCGAAAGCCCCGGATGTCACCCGCAGCGCGTAGGCGCTGCCGTCGCGAACCACTCGAAACGTTTCATTCACGAGGCCGCTGCTCACGCGCCGGATGTCGACACTCCCCTCGCCCGGCACATGGCGGACAGCAAGCCGCTCGAGTTCACCCGTCAGCATATGCTCGGCTCCATCAGTGTGCGGCGCCATCGCCGCATGCCGACCACGATCAACACGAGGTAGGACCCGAACAGCAGCATCGTCAGATACAAACCGCGGGTAAAGTCGAGGAACAAGCTGACCGAATCGATCACCAGCCACCAATGCCAGTTCTCGTAGACCTTGCGCGCAACCAGAAAGGTGGCGAATACGCTGGCCCATGTCACCATCGAATCCACGAAGGGCCACGCGGCCGGGGTGAATCGCCGCAGGAAATAGTAGCTCATCGCCGACAGCGCGCAGACACCCAGAAAGCCGGTCAGGTGGCGCTGCATGGGCCAGCGACACACGGCGAGGCCGCTGCCGCCCCGTCGCCGCCGCCATTGCCAAAAACCGTACACCGCCATGGCGGCGTAAAAGGCATTCAGCACGGACTCCATGTAGAGGTGAGCTCCGAAAAAGACCCACACATAGAGGCAGGAACTGACGAACGCGGCGATCCAACACTCGAGCCGTTGGCGGATCGCCAGCAAGAGATACGCCACCGCCAGCGCGGCGGCGAGAATCTCGATCCAACTTGTGCCGCGCCAGGCGCTGACGAGCTGGATCGACAGATCGCGAGTCACCGGGAGGTGCTGGGGAGGGACGCAGCGCCCGCGGGCTCCGGAGGCGCCAAACCCGGGAGCACCTTCATGACGAACACCAGCTGCGGCGCACCCGCTGCCGCGGATCGCGCCATCTCCTCCGTCAGTGCCGCCATGACTTGATCGAGCGGACCCCAGATTTGGGTGGCCAACGGGTTGGTTCGCACGACAAGGCCGGAATGAGTGTTCAGCCGGTCGATGAACGCCTGAATGGATGGAATATAGTCTTCCGTAAGCGGGTACATGCTGATTTCAATGGCTGAACGCATTTGATTTACCACTCCCTACGCCGGCATTAACCGGGTCAGGTTCGACGGGTTCGCAGGTCGAATTCGACTTCCCGCGTCTCAGGCCTGTTACGACCACCCCAAGGTTCACGCAAGTGTAGCCTGACGCACCGATGCGTGCAAAACTCATGCGACGGGCTGCGGAGGGACCTTTGCGCATTTTTCAAGTAGACGCATTTACCACCACCCGCTTCACCGGCAATCCGGCGACCGTCGTTCTGGACGCGGAGGGGCAGAGCGACGCAACCCTGCTCGCCGTGGCGCGGGAATTCTCGCACGCCGAAGTCGCGTTCGTGTTCGCGGCGCATGGTCCGGATTACGACGTCCGGCTGCGTTTCTTCAATGCGCGCAAGGAAGCGCCGTTCGTGGGACACGCAACGGTCGCCGCCCACGCGGTGCTGCTTGCCTTGGGGCGGCGCGTCGAGGGTACGTGCCGCCAGCACTCCGGCACCGGCGTCATCGAGGTGACGGCCCAGGTCAAGCCGCCCGCCAGGGTCCTCGGACCTCTGATCGCGTTTCGCCAGACCACCCCCGAACTCGACACTCCACTGCCCTTCAAAAACACGCTGCGCATCGCCGAGGCGCTGCGTCTGCCGGCGACCCAGCTGCATGAAGTGATGCCGGCCCGGGTCGCCCGCAAGGGCAGCGCGCGGCTGCTGGTGCCCATTGCCGACGCTCGCCAGCTCGACACTCTCGCGCCGAATTTCGACACCCTTCTATCGCTGGGCGGCGAGCTCGGGGTGGACGGTTTTTTCGTCTTTGCGATCAACAAGACATCCGATGAATGGTCGACCGAATCGCGCATGTTCTGTCCTGCGCTCGGCATCCCCGAGGATCCTGTCAGCGGAAATGCGCATGCCATGCTCGCCGCATATCTATGGGATCTCGGGCAGTTCGGAAAGAAATCGACCGCCTTCGTCGGCCATCAGGGGCGGCAGATGAAGAGGCCGGGACAGGTTCACGTCAAGCTCGAAATCAACGACGGCAGCCTGGTGGCCGCGCACATCGGCGGAAGCGCGGTGATCGTCAGCCAGGGGACGTTGGCGCCTTGAGCGAATCGCCAGGAGCCCAGGCCGCGCCTTCAAGATTCCGGCGCGGCCCCGACCCTTGGCATCATATGATTGCAGCCGGCTTCGCTCAAGAAGCCGCGGCCGCCGGAGCCGGCAAATCGAGTTTCAATGACGCCGCGAGGGCGTCGAGCTTCGCCTTCACGTCCTTCGCGGTATTCACAGCCTCGTCCATGTTGCCCGAGGCAAACGCCGCCTGCGCCTTGGACCAGAGCGAGGAGACATCGCTCAATCCGCTCTTGGCCGCGGCCAGATCGATGCCGGCGGCCATCTTCTTGCTTGATTTCTTGCCGAGCAGATCGATACGGTCTTGGACCGCGCTGACTGCGCCGGGCAATGAAGCCGCGAGGCTGGTCCACTGATCGTTGAGCGCCTTCAACACTTCGTCCTTCTTGGCGGCCGCGGCCGTTGCGAGTCCCTGCGCCGCACTCAACACGGCCGGGGCCGCCATCACCACCGCGGCATAGTCCTGCTTGTCGAAAGACGCCTTCAGGGCGCCCAGCTTCGATTGCACGTCGGCCAGCTGATCGGGAACGTATTTCGCGGCCTCGGTCGATGCCGCGGTCACAGTCGATTCAACGTCGTTGATGAGCTTCTGCGCGGGTTCCTTCTGGCCAGCGCACGCCGCCAGGATGATCGCCGCCATCGAAATCAGAGCGTATCGGCCGACTCTTTGGACCAAATGCATGGTGAAACTCCTCTCCTGGTTGCGGATTGCAGGCGGGGGATTCTAGCTCAATTCGCGCCTCGCGCGCTCCAGCCACTCGGCCTGCGCCCTGCGGTAGTGGGCGGGGCCGAGCTTTGCGCCATCCAGCAACTCCTTGAGCACGAGATTCGCAGCCGGCAATTTGCCGCGACGTTTGAGCAGCAACCCATAGCGAAGGCGCGCTTCCGCGCCGGGGTAGCCGGGCGCGAGCTTTGCGTAGACCCGTTCGGCCTCGTCGAGCGCTTCCTCGGCCTCGAGGGTGCGTGCATACAGAAGGTCCGCATCCGGCGATTTGAACTCGGGATTGTGTTCGGCCGTGCGTTCGAGCGTCGCGCGGGCGGCGGCGAAATCCTGCTTGGCAAAGTATGCGCGCGCGAGCCCCAGCAACAATGTCGGGTCGTGTTCGAAAATGCCCTTGAGTCCCGCGTGGTAGGCATCGATTGCGGCGTCGAACTGGCCGCGCCCGTAGAGCTCATCGGCGAGCCTTCGCCGCGCATCGACGTTCCCCGAGACCTCCACTTCGACGCTGGCGCGGCGCAAATCACGGTCCGGATCGATCATGCGCCGGACGCCCGAACCGGCACGGCGCGCGGCGCGGCCGCCCAGAACCCCGGGCAGTATCTCCACCGCCGCATAAGCGATCGAGCCCACCAGCGGCAGCAGCGCGATCGCCCAAATCCACAGCATGTTCCGTCCGGTCTTGATCACATGCACGATCAAGCCGGCCTGAACGGCGATGGACAGAATGGGAATAAGATACAAAAGGCTGTCTCCGGATTGTCCGGCGCCCGGGGGCATCGGACCTTGGGGAGCATTGTACCCAAGAACGAGGATCGGCTCGCGGACGGCGCGGCACCTGCGGGCGGCGCGCCCTTCGCGGCGCTGCGCGGCTAGCGCTCCGCTACTCGAATCCGCCGCTCGACCTGACGGCAGCTGGACCATCCGATGTTCGACAGCGAATAGCCGAGCACTCGCTGAGAACGCGCATCGACCGTGACTTCCATTTCGCAGCCGTGAAATCCGGTCGGCGCACCGGCCGGTTTTTCCGGGAGAAACCAGACGTATACCCACCTCGTCGGCGTCTGATCGATCTTGCGCGGCTCACCGAGCGCCTCCTGCAGACGGCTCACGGGTTTGCCGACGTTCTCGGCGGCAATGCTGGGCACCGAACGAACGGCGTATCCTGAGTGGCTGCAGCCGGCCAGCGCCAGGATCAGGAGAGCCATCGCCGATATTGAACGCGACATATTCCGATCCTTGAGTCTTGTTCGAGGATCGCAGTCTTGCCGTCGATGCAGGTCTTGCCGCAGACTCAAGTCGCAGAATAGGAATCGACCGGATGCGCGCGCCGATTATGTAAACGCAGAACATGCGTCATGCCGCGCGGCAGGTCCTCCGGGTGGTGCACGGCGATGATCACGGTCGACCGTTTCATCACGCGCTCCAACAATCGCTTCATGATCGCGCGTTGCGCGGGATCGAGGCCGGTGAGCGGCTCATCCAGCAGCAGGATGCGCGGGTCGGCAGCCATGGCGCGCGCGAACAGCGCGCGCCGCAGTTGCCCATACGACAGCTCCCGCGGCCGGCGGCGGGCCGCGGATAGGAGCCCGAAGAACCGCAGCCAATACCTCGCCTTGCGCAGGTCATCCGCCGTGGCCGCATCCACCAGACCGATGCTCGCGTACCGCCCGCTCGCGACCAGCTCCAGCACGTTGACGTCGATTGCATAGTCGGCCTGCAGCTCCGGGGAAACGTAGCCGACGTGCCGCTTCCAATCCGCGATCGGGCTGCCCGCGGGATAGCCCATCCGCTCGATCCGGCCGCCGAGGGCGGGCGACAGATCGCCGTAGAGAAGCTTCAAGAAACTGGTCTTTCCCGAACCATTCGCGCCGAATACCGCCCAGTGCTCCCCCTTGCGCAATTGCCAGTCAAGATCGCGCAGCACCAATCGATAGTCGACGTACAAATCGACCTGCGACAACCGCACGAGCAAGGAGGCACCGGCCGCCGTGCGCTTCGGCCGCCTTGGATTGCGTCGACGCTCGCCTGCCCGCTCCGCGAGGCGCTCGAGGTCCGATGCGCGAATGCGCTTGACCGCATGCATGCGGCCCGCGTTGAGTTCGAACACGTAACGGGTACCGCGCGGGACATCGGCGGCCCGGTGGGCAGTCGCCACCCAGGACACGCCGGCGCGCACCGCCGCAGCGAGCACCCGGTCGATGCGCCGCCGGTACTCGACGTCGAGTCCATTGTAGAACTCGTCCAACAGCAGCCAGTCCGGATCCTGTGCAAGGGCGCGAGCCAGCAGGGCCAGCCGCTTTTGTCCATACGAGAGCGTCAGGAATTGCCGGCTGGCAAGCCGCCGCAGTCGGCAAACCCGTAGGACGGCGTCGACCCGCTCGGCCTGCGCCGCGGTGACGGGCAGGAGTTTGAGATCCGTGCGGTGAACTCCGGTCGCGACCAGGTCGCGCACGCAGAGGTTCCACCCATAGCGCGCGTATTTGTCCTGCCGTTCGGCACCGACATAGGCGATCCGCCGCTTGGCATCGATCAGGTCGACCTGCCGCCGGCCCACCCGATAGCTTCTGCTCGCATGCTGCGGTTCGCGGCGGCCGGGTGACGGCCAGACCTCCCCGCTCAGCAACTTGAGCAGCTGCGTCTTGCCTGCGCCGTTGTCGCCGAGGAGCGCCCACCGCTCTCCGGGCTCGAGGCTCAAGGAGATGTCGCGCAACACCCAGTTGCCGCCGCGCCGCACGCTCGCCGCGCGCAGCGCCATCGCGAGCCGGCCCCTCATGGCTGGCGCAGCCGCCAGAGGCCGCCGCTTTCACCGGCGCGGCCCTCGTGTGCGAGCTTGATCAAGTGCGCTTCGAGCGTCAGGCGCGCCCAGCCATGCCGCTCCACCGCCACATCGTCGTACACCGCCGCCGTGAGCTCATCGAGGTTGGCGGCCGACAAACGCTGCAGGCTGCGCAGCACCCTGGCCTCGCGATCGAGGCGGTGCGCGAGCAGAGAAGCCAGGATCTCCCGGCCGCGCTCCATGACGCCGCCATGTCCTGGAGCGATGCGATTGAAGCCATGGAAGTTGAGTTTGTCGAGAGAGCGCAGATACGCCGACATGTCGCCATCCGGGGGCAAGATCACCGGCGACACGCCTTCGAGCACATGATCGCCGGTGAACAGGAGCCGCTCGCTCTCCAGGAGGTAGCAGACGCAATTCGATGCATGTCCGGGCGTATGGATCGCGATCAAGGTGGCATCGCCAAGGACCAAGCGTTCGCCGTCGCCCGGCAGGATCTGCGGTGCGAACGTGTCGTCTTGCCGGCCGTCGCCGGGCGGCGGCAGACCGATGACTCGCGCCTGGGTTCGCTCGGCGAGGCGGCGCGTCAGGGGTGAGTGATCAGGGTGTGTGTGGGTCACGAGGATCCAACGGATGGAGGCGCCGGCCGCCGCGCAGATGGCATCGAGGTGCCGTGTATCGTCGGGCCCCGGATCGAGCACCGCCACATCGTGCTGTCCGATCAAGTAGGTGTTGGTGCCGGGTCCGGTCATCATGCCGGGATTCCCTGCAACGATGCGGCGAACCCCCGGCGCAACGGATACGCATCTTCCGGCAGCGAGTTCGGATCTAGGTTCCAACGCTTGGTCTCGGGGCGGCCACAGGGGCGATTTCATCTAATTTGATTAAATTTTTCCGTTGACCCGGCGGCCGAACGCGAGGCGCCCGCGTTTTTGCGAATATTCGGCAAGTCAATGACGTCGGTCCCATAATGACATAGTTGCGGTGAGCAGCGGAGCCGCTACACTTAAGCACATGTCAAAGTCACCGAACGCCAGACGAATTGGTGGTCCCCTGTCTTGGGAACAATTGGCACGCCCCGATACGGAACAGTGCCAACGATTCTTGGCCGAGTCGCTCTCGCTGCTGCTTGCCGACTTGTTGCGATCGGTGCTGTCCGACGCGAGCCCTGCGCTTCCGGCGGATGAATCGGCCGTCGAGCGGTATCGCAATCTGGCCGACTCCTTGGCGGACGGAGAATCGCGGCGCCGCACCAGCTTGGGGATAACGCGAGCCGGGCTCGCGAAGCGCTGCGTAACCTGGCTCAAATTGCTGTTGACGCCGCCACCGAACACCCCCTCGACCGCTGCCATGCGTGAATTCGTCGACGCCTTGGGACTGTTTCCCGCGCTATTCGACAGCGAGCCGTCCGCACGTTCCAGACGCGCCCGGCTGACCTGGCTCCTGACCCACGATCGGCGCTTGGATGCGAGCACTCGCGAGGCCGCCACGGCCTTGATCGAGGCCTGCGAGCATCTGGGAGTGCTTCTCTGGCCGGATGCAGAGACCGCCTGATCTTTCTTGGATTTCCGCGCTGCATTTCACAAGCCGCACGCCTGAACAGGCGTATAATGTGAAATTCATCGCACGCGTTGCCTGAATGGTTACGTGCAGGCTGGAGCATCGAATGCAAACACCTCCCACACCCGAAGCGGATGATCGGCCGGTCATCGCTCCCGACAAGTCCCGCTTCAAATTTCAAAAATTGCTGCAGCCCTTCACGATCGACCGCGGCATTGCGACGCCGATCGTTTGGTTCCTGCTCGACTGGCTGGTGCTCGGCGTGTCGATCGTCAGCCTCTTGTTCGTCGAAGCCTGGTGGGTGAAGGTGTTCGCATCGCTGGTGGCGGCATTGTGGATCGCGCGTCTGTTCGTGATCGGGCACGACGCCTGTCACGGCTCCTACACACCCAACAAGACGCTGAACAAGTGGATCGGCAGAATCGCATTCCTGCCATCGTTGACGCCGTACAGTCTGTGGGAAATCGGCCATAACCTCGCCCACCACGGCTTCACCAATCTGAAGGGCCGCGACTACGTCTGGACGCCCTATTCACCCTCGGAGTTTGCGCGCCTGCCGCGGATCCGGCGCCGGCTCGAGCGCATTTACCGCAGCGGGCTCGGTCAGGGCGTTTACTACATGGTCGAAATGTGGTGGAAGAAGCTCTTCTTTCCCGGACGCAAGCACGTCTCCACCCGCCGCACGAGCTACACCTGGGACAGCTTGCTGGTGGCCGCATTCGGCTTGCTGTGGATTGGCGGTCTGGTGGTCTGGGGCGTGTACAGCGGCAGATCGATCTGGTCGCTCCTGATTTTCGGGTTCGCGGTGCCCTTCTTCCTTTGGAACTGCCTCATGGGCTTCGTCATCTACGTGCAGCACACCCACCCGCGGGTCGCCTGGTACGAGCGGCGCGACGAGTGGTCGGCGAACGCCGGCTATGCAACGACGACGGTGCACATCAAGCTTATGCGGCCGCTCGACGGGTTGATCCACTACATCCTCGAGCACGGCGCGCATCACGTGAACATGGGCATTCCGCTGTATCGCCTCAAAGAGGCTCAGGCGCGGCTCACCGCCACGCTCGACGAACGGCTGAATGCCGAAGTGTTCACCTGGCGCTACTATTGGAACACCGTGCGGCGCTGCAAACTCTATGATTTCGCGCAGCACGTATGGACCGACTTCGACGGTCGGATCACATCCGAACCGTTGGTTCAGACCCGCTGAACTGCCGTGGGGCAAGCCGTCTCCCGGCGGCGCCGAGTCTCTAAAACTTCGCGCGGATTCCCGCAAAGGCCCCGAGTCCCGGCTGAAGAAAGCCGACCGGGTTCTCATAGCGGCGGTCGAACAGATTGGTGATGCGGCAGGTGACGCCCCAATGGGCCGTGAGGTCGTAACCCGCGGCAACATCCATCGTCGTATACCCGGGCGCGCTCAGCCGGGTGATCGAGAAATCCCGGTTCCCGTCGATCCAGGAGCCCACCGACAGCACAGTGGCGTCCAGCGTCAGCCGGTTCGTCGCCTGCCACACCGCGTTCAAGGTGCCCTTGTGCTTCGGCCGGCGCAACAGTTGCTGGTGAAGAATTTCATCCGTGGCCTCCGTGTACGTGTAATCCATCCGCACGGTGAGCTGCTCCGCCGGCCGATAGACCACGAAACTCTCGACGCCCTGGGTAACGGCGCGGCCGACATTGACATCGGTTGAGAAGTCCGCATTGTTGGTGATCAGATTTTTGATGTCGTTGCGGAAGAAGGTGGCGCCGAAGCGGATGCTGCCGCCGAGCAACGCCTGCTCGAATCCAACATCGTATCCCACGCTGCTCTCCGGCTTTAGATCGGGATTGGCGAAAAAATTGAAGTCCGGAAAACTCTGAAACATCTGGCTCAAGGTGGGTGACTTGAATGCGGTGCCGACGCTCGCTTTGAACTTGGTTCCCGTTTCCTCAAGGACAAACGCCGGCGCCGCGCGGTAGGTGAGCTTGCTGCCGAACCGGTCGTTATTGTCGTAGCGCACGCTCAGAGTGTCGAAAACGCCGCCGGCGAAACTCGATTGAATCTCGGCGTAGCCCGAATCGACCGTGGTGCCGGCGGAAATCGGCACGGTCATCTCGTCCCGCTGATGTTCGGCGCCGAGCACGAGTTTTTCGCCGGCGGCGAGCCGGACGTTGCCCTGCCAGTCGACCTTCACGCGCTCTCCGAAGAAGTCGCTTTCGGGCAAATCCGGACTCGTCTCGTAGGATTTGATGTCGCTGAACGCCAGCCCGAGCGTCTGCTCGAAGGCGCCCTCGAAGGAGTCGAGGTGCCCCGTGGCCCGCATATAGTGCTGGCGGGTATCGTTGTGGCTCTGCGCTGAATCGGGGAAGTCCGCCGGAAAGTTGTTCTCGTTCTCGCCGGTGAGGCGGAGGTGCGACTGCGTGTAACGGGCGACGAGGCCGAGGTCGAAATGATCGCTCACGTCGACTCCAAGCTTGGTCGACCCCGTGAGGTTGTCGCCGTAATCATCGATCCGCCGCTCTCCGGGCAGCAGCAAGTCCAGCGGGGTGACCGGGGTCGCTCCCGCGTGGGCGTGCTCCACGGTCGCGGCGTAGTGAAACCCGCCGACCGATCCGCTCAAGGCCCCCGTCTGATTGAAAGTGTCGAAGGAACCCGCCTCGGCGCCGGCGCTCACCTTGAGCGGCCCCGACCCGCTCTTGGTGATGATTTGAATGACGCCGCCGATGGCGTCCGAACCGTAGAGCCCGCTTTGCGGACCGCGCAGGATCTCCACCTTTTCGATGTCCTGCGTCAAGAACGGACCGAAGTCGAAGGTGCCGAAGGGGCCGCTCGGATCGCTCACGTCGATGCCGTCCACGAGGACCTTGGTATGGTTGGAGTTCGTGCCGCGCATGAACACCGAGGTCTGGCCGCCGACGCCGCCGCTTTGAATCACGTTGAGGCCGGGCACCTGCTTGAGCAGATCGGGAAGCGTCTCGACCTGCCTTGCGGAGATGTCATCGGCGGTAATGACCGAAATGCTGCTCGCGATCTCGAGTTCCGGCGTGGGGACGCGGGTGGCGGTGACCACCACGGTGTCGGGACCGTATTCGGTTTCAGCGCCCGCGAGACTGACGCACGCGAGCGGTGGAACAACTGCAACGGCAATGAGAAGAAACGATCTGCGCACGGGGTTCTCCTGGATCGGGGCCCAAGAGCCGGCGCGCGAAAGCGCAATGATGCTGAGTTTTGGCAATTTTCAAGCTTCCGCGGCGACGACTCCAACACTGTCGTCGCGACGGTTTCCCCCGCAGCTATCAGCGCACCCCGGCCAATAACAGGACGACGGCGCGAGGCGGGTGTCCTGGCTCCCGGGTCATCGCTTCGAGTCCGCCTTCCCAAGGCCTGAAGCCTCAGTGGATTCGTGGACCGTCGCTCGCCGGTTACAGTTGCGGGGGCAGCCGCGGTGTTTCACCGCGTTCCAATTTAAATCCCTTGCGGGAACCTTGCGCGTGGCGGAATCATACGCGTTATCGCATTACGGTCAATCGGAATGCGGCGACATCCGCAGTGCGGCGCGGTGTCCGTCGAACCGCTCAACTCTTCAATTGTTTCGCGTGATGGCGCAGATGATCTGCCATGAAGGTCTGGATGAAGTAGTAGCCATGATCGTAACCCGGCTGCATGCGCAGGCTCAACCGCTGTCCTGACTTCGCGGCGGCCTCGGAAAATTTCTCCGGCTTGAGCTGCTCGACGAGAAACTGATCGCTCGTTCCTTGATCGATCAGAATGGGTCCCGGAAAGGGCGCACGCGCGACCAGTTCGCTCGCATCGTAGTCGCGCCAGCTCTGCGAATCGGAACCCAAATAATTGGTGAACGCCTTTTTACCCCAGGGACATTGCATCGGTGCCGCAATCGGCGCGAATGCGGAGACCGATTTGTACCGGTCCTGATTGCGCATTGCGCACACGAGCGCGCCGTGCCCCCCCATGGAATGACCGAATATTCCGGTCGCCGCCGCGTCGGCCGGCAGTTCTGCGGCGACGGTCGCCGGCAGCTCGCGCGTGACATAACTGTACATCCGGTAATACTGCGACCAAGGAGCCGCGGTGGCGTCCACGTAGAAGCCGGCCGAATAGCCGAAGTCCCAACTATCGGCGTCGCCCGGCAAGCGCGGCTCGCGCGGACTCGTGTCGGGCGCTATCAGCATCAGCCCCAACTCGGCCGCCACCGCTTGTGCATGCGCCTTGATGGGAAAGGTCTCCTCGGTGCAGGTCAGGCCCGACAGGTAATACAGCACCGGCACCTTTCCCGTGCGCGCCTGCGGCGGCAGGTAGGCGGAAAACTTCATGGGGCCGCGGACTTCCCGGGAATCGTGCTTGTAGAAGCGCTGCACACCGCCGAAGCAACCATGCTCGGAGACCAGCGTCAGGCTCATGAGTACACCACCACGCTGCGGATCGATTCCCCGGAATGCATCAGATCGAAGGCCTTGTTGATGTCGTTGAGCGGCATTTTGTGCGTGATGAGGTCATCGATGTTGATCTTGCCGTCCATATACCAGTCGACGATCTGAGGAACCTCGGTACGTCCGCGTACGCCGCCGAAGGCGGTCCCCTTCCAGACGCGCCCCGTCACCAATTGAAACGGCCGCGTGGCGATTTCCTTGCCCGCTCCGGCGACACCGATGATCACCGAAACGCCCCAGCCGCGGTGGCAGCACTCGAGCGCCTGGCGCATGAGATTCACGTTGCCGACGCACTCGAAACTGTAGTCCGCGCCGCCGTCGGTGAGAGCCACCAGATGTGCGACGAGATCCCCTCCGACTTCCTTGGGATTCACGAAATGCGTCATGCCGAATTTTTCGGCCAGCGCCTTGCGTCCCGGATTCAGATCGACGCCGATGATCTTGTTCGCACCCACCATCCGCGCGCCCTGGACGACGTTGAGGCCGATGCCTCCCAGGCCGAAGACGACGACGTTCGCTCCCGCCTCGACTTTGGCGGTATGGGTCACCGCGCCAATCCCCGTGGTCACGCCGCAGCCGATGTAGCACACCTTGTCGAAGGGAGCATCTTCGCGGATCTTCGCCAGGGCAATTTCAGGCATCACCGTGAAATTGGAGAACGTGGAACATCCCATGTAGTGGTAGACGACGTCCTTCCCGATGGAAAAACGGCTGGTGCCGTCGGGCATCACTCCCTTCCCCTGCGTGGCGCGGATCGCGGTGCACAGATTGGTCTTGTGCGATGTGCAGGACTTGCACTGCCGGCACTCCGGGGTATAGAGCGGAATGACGTGATCCCCCTTGCGCAGCGTGGTCACGCCCGGCCCCACATCGACGACGATGCCGGCCCCCTCGTGGCCGAGTATTGCCGGAAACAAGCCCTCGGGGTCCGCGCCCGATCGGGTAAACTCATCGGTGTGGCAGACACCGCTGGCCTTGATTTCCACCAGGACTTCACCCGCGCGGGGTCCGTCCAAATCCACGGTCATGATTTCCAGGGGTTTGTTGGCTGCGGTTGCGACGGCGGCTTTGGTCTTCATGAGAGGATATCCTTGGTACTTTTGACAATGGACCGGCTGATTAGGGCGTTACCCTAAAACAACCGGAGCCGACTTGGAAGCCAGGAAGCCCAATGAACATTGAACTTTCCCCGAACGAAGCGCGCGTGGTCGGCTGTCTTCTCGAAAAGGAAGTCACCACGCCCGATCAATATCCCCTGTCGCTGAACGCCCTCACCAACGCCTGCAACCAAAAGACCAACCGCGATCCGGTGCTGGAACTGAGCGAAACCGTCGTTCAGCAGGCGGTCGACTCGCTGCTGAAGAAATACCTGGTGAGCGACAGGTCCGCCGGCTACGGCGGCCGGGTCACCAAGTACAAACACCGCTTTTGCAACACGGAATTCGGCTCGCTCAAATTCTCGAAACAAGAGGTCGGCATCATTTGCGTGCTGCTGCTGCGCGGACCGCAGACACCCGGGGAACTGCGGGCGAGAACCAATAGATTGTGCGAGTTCGCCGATGCCGACCAGGTGGAAGCCACGCTCAAGGGCTTGATGGCGCGCGAAGACGGCCCATTCATCGCCCGCCTGCCGAGAGCCGCCGGCGCGCGCGAGTCACGGTACGCCCACTTGTTTTCCGGAAACATCGAGTCGGTCGAGGAATCCGCCGTCGAGGAAGCGGCGGCCGGTGCGGCGAGCTTGGGCGAACGCGTCAGCCAGCTCGAGGAATCGGTGCGGCAGCTGCGGCTGGAAATCGGCGCGCTCGCCGAGGCGCTCAAGGCCGGTACCGAATCTGAGCGCTCTGCGCTTAAGGATTAGCGGCGGTCGCGGACGCCGTTTGCTTGGCGATCCCGTCCCTCTCCTCTACCCACTTGCCGAACGAGTCGATATCCGCGGCTCGAATGCCATCCGGCGCCGCGCGGTGGGTCCCGAGCCATTTCTGCATCGAAACCATCAGTTGATCCGCCAACGGTCTCGCGTGATTAAAGAGGTCCATGTACGCGGCCTTCGCCTCGTCCAGCCGGTCGACGGCCACATAGGCCTCGCCGCGATGCTCCACGGCCTCAAGAAGATCCGGTTTGAGCGTGAGCGTATGATTGTAATCGTCGATGGATTCGCGGTATGCACCCAGCCGCAGATGCACATAGCCGGCGCCATTCCAGGCTTCCACCATGTCGCCCTTGTTGCTCAGCGCCTCGGTGAACAGATCCAATGCCTTGTTGTAGGCGTCGCCGACCTTGTCCATGGCGTCGGCCTTCTTGTCCGGATTCGTAGCCTTGGCCGCGGCCTCTTCGAGCTCCCGGGCCCGGTTCAGCGACTTGACCCCCGCAGCGAAGGCTTTTTTCGCCGCGGCATCCGGTTTGTCGGCCGTGGGCGCGCTGGGCATCTCCTGGCCCCCGCCGCCGCCCCGGGGCATTTGGCCCGCACCCGGATAGCCCTGGGCCGCCCCCGTTTGCGCGCCGGCGCAAAGCGTCACGAGCAGCGCAACGCAGGAGATCCGGCGCATTCCGTCCCCCGCAAGACGGTCCTCCGATTTGTGCAATACTTGATGCATGTCGCTCGATTTTAGGTTTTTAATCGCAGGCGTGCTGGTCTTTTTGTCGGCGCCCGTGCCCGCCTCCCAGCATCCCAGTATGCCCGAAGTCATCGCCTCATCGACGCCCGCGGATTGGCGGCCGCTCGACCCCAACAACACCCTGTACGTCGAGTTGCCCGGCGGCCGGGTGGTAATCGAGCTCGCGCCCGGCTTCGCGCCCCTGCACGTGGCCAACATCAAGAGCCTGACCCGGGCGCGGTATTTCGACGCGCTGTCCATTATCCGGGTTCAGGACAACTACGTCGCGCAGTGGGGCGATCCGGACAACCGGCATCCGCTTCCGGCCGGCATCGGCAAGGTGGCCCCGGAATTCGATTCGCCCATACCCGCCGACATGCCGTTCACGCGTCTGCCCGACGGCGATGTGTATGCGCCGGAGGTCGGGTTTTCGAACGGTATGCCGGTGGCGCGCTCTGCCCCGCTGCACCGCAGATGGCTCACGCATTGCTACGGCATGGTGGGCGTCGGCCGTGACCTCGACGTCGAGAGCGGCAGCGGCGCGGAACTGTATGTGGTCATCGGACACGCCCCCCGCCATCTGGACCGGAACGTGGCGCTCGTCGGACGGGTGGTCAAAGGAATCGAGTTGCTGTCGGCGCTGCCCCGCGGAAGCGAAAGCATGGGCTTCTACGCCAAGACCCAATCCCCCATGCCCATCAAGTCCATCCGCATCGCGGCGGATGTGCCGGAATCGGAGCGGTCCCATCTGGAGGTGATCCGCACCGATTCGCCGGCTTTCGCCGCGCTGATCGAATCGCGCCGCAACCGGCCGGAGGACTTCTTCAAGGTGCCCGCCGGTCACATCGATTTGTGCAACGTTCCGATCGCGGTTCGCGAACAGGCCGCCGCTCATTCTCAGTGACGCGATGCCGCTTCGATACCGATGCGCAGCGTGCGCGTCGCGATGCGCACTTCGATCAGGAATGCAGTCAGTGCGGCCGCCAGGGACAGCATGGACAGGATGAACATGCAGGCGATGAACACCGATAGATCCCAGCGCAGAAACGCGTTGACGAACAGCATCACGACCACCAGCGAGATGAACAGGGCCGAGAGCGTGATCAGCGTGATCGCGGCATTGATGTAGCGGGCGCGCCGTGCCAGCACGCCGAGCGCATCGTGCAGTTCCCGTGCGGCGGGGGAGTGATCGGAATTCTGCAGTATGCCTTCCATGGCGCGGGCCCGATCGACGATGCGCGCCAGACGGCTGGTCAATACATTGAGCGTGACGCCGATCGCCGAGATCAGGAAAATGGGCGTCAGCGCAATCTGGATCAGATGAGCGATGTCCACCGATGCGACGGCATAGGCGGTCAAGTTGCCGGCGCCGTTCATCCGATCACCACTTCACCCAGCCGAAGCGCCAGGTGGCGAAAATCACGAAACCGAAGGCGATCCGGTACCACGCGAATGCCTTGAAATTGTGGCCGCTGACATAGCGGATCAGCGCGCGAACGGCGAATGCGGCGCTCACGAACGAGGCGATCGAGCCCACGCCGATGATGGCCAGATCATGGAGATCGATGGAGTGCCGCGCCTTGTAGAGTTCCAGCGCCGTTGCGCCGAAAATGGTGGGGATAGCCAGGAAAAATGAAAACTCGGTGGCGGCGGGCCGCGACAATCCGCGCAGCAGGCCGCCCATGATGGTTGCCCCCGAGCGCGAGGTGCCGGGGATCATCGACAGCGCCTGCGCAAAGCCGATCCAGATCGCGTCCGGCGGCGCAATTCCGTCGACGGAGGAGATCCGCTCGGTTCGCTTGCGGCTCTCGATCCACAGGATGAGAATGCCGCCGACGATGAACGCCATGGCGACGGGTATCGGCGCGAACAGGTATTTCTTGATGCTGCTGATGAAGATGACGCCGAGCACCGCAGCCGGCAGGAATGCCAGCACCAGATTCAACGTGAAGAGCTGCGACTTGCGGTCGCGCGGGAGAGTCGAGACCACTTTCCAAAGCCGCTGCCTGTACAGCCAGCATACCGCGAGAATGGCGGCGAACTGAATCACGATCTCGAACAGTTTGCCCTTCTCGTCGTTCCAGTCGAGGAGGCTCCCGGCGACGATCAGATGTCCGGTGCTCGAGACCGGCAGGAATTCGGTCAATCCCTCGACCACCCCCATGATCAACGCCTTGACAGCTACTACGAGATCCATTTGCCCGCCCCCTCATGATCTGCGCCCGCGTCGAGCGGACCTTAAAAAAAAACGCCCCGGCCGCCGTCGAGCGGTCGGGGCGTTATACCAATATTCTTACTTGGTTGTCGCAGGAGCAGCAGCGGGCTTCTTGTGCTTCTTGCTGTGCTTCTTCGGCTTCGGTGCATCCGTGGCAGGGGCGCCTGCGGCGGGAGCATCGGCAGCCGTCGGCGCGGCGGCCTTGGGCATGTCGGCAGCCATGGCGGCGGCGGCGAGGCCAAAGGTCAACAGCGCAGAGGTAATCAAGGTTCCGGACTTGTTCATGAGATCTCCAAACGGTGGTATTGACGAGCGTGGCGAAGAATACGCTTCGATCCCTTCATTTCATCCGAGATGAAGATGATTTCATTTCACAAGCTTCAAGGGGTCCGCTCCAGCGTTTTACCCCTGGACCTGACGTGCCAGACGAGGTAGGCAACGATGGCCGTATTGGCGACGAGCACCAGCGCCTTGCCGATGTTCGGCTTGTTCAGAAGCTCCCAAATCTCCAGGGGAATCAAGGAGGCGGTGATGATCACCGTCAGCCACTCGGCCCATCGCTTTTGCATCCACAAGCCGACGCCTTCGACCGCGAACACGGCCGCGTACGCCAGGGTCACCATGCGCAGAGCGTGCACCCGCGACGCGCTCAAGCCGCTGAACCATTCAAGCAACTGCGTCACGACCTTGTGCTCCAATCCAAAGGGACGCGCGGACGCCCAGGTCACGAGCTTGGCAAAAAGCGATGCGTCGCTCAGACGAATCTCGCCGTAGGCAATGGCCAGAAGCAGCAGCACCTTCAGCATTTTGTAAAGCGCAATGGTGCGCAGAACATCGATGCGCGGCTTGTGCGCCGGCCGAATTGTCATGAACGGCTAAGCCTGACCCGCCGGCGGTTGGAACTCCAACGTGGCATCGAGGAGCGCGGGGATGTCGAAGACCGCCCTCTCATTGTCGATCACGAGAGGAGCGATTCCCGCAGCCGCGACCAGCGCCGCCGGCACTTGAATGCGGTCGCGCTCGCGAGTGACGGTCCAGGTTTCCAGCCGCTTGTCCTGAAAAGCCAGATTGAGCGCTCCCCACCGCAGAAGAGCGGCGCGGGCCAGAGGCGTGTCGCCGCCCCAATGACGCTGAGCCAGCGTCATCGCCGAACTGGCGGCGATTTCTCCGTGCGGCAGGGTCATCAGATCCTGGATGTATTTCACCATCTCGTCCGGCGGGACGTGCAAATTCAAATAAGGCGAGGTCTCGGTCATGGGAAGCATTTTATGTCGGATTCTCCAGGCTGAATACGGCATTATCGTCATCATAGGCGAACGCCTCGGCATATCGGGCCCAGCTCACCACCGCCCGCAGGGTTTGGTCCGCGGCCTCCTCGCTCATGAAATCCTCCAATTCGTCGACGAAGCGGCTCTTGCGCGCCGAGTGCGAGGCGCGCTCGTCCAGGACCCTGCGAATATGCGCGGCCAGCGGCACATAGGTCAGCAGATGGCGCGTGAAGATCCGCTTGCGCTCATCGACGTCCGCATGGGCGAAAGCGAGGCCATCCTCGGCCAGTTTCAAGTCGCCCCCTTCGAGCTCCGCAAACCGCAGCATCTGCAGCGTTTCCGCGACCGGGAACAGTTCGTCGATCTCCATCTGCAAATCCGAGGCGATTTTCGGCAGATCGGCCGTGCCGTTGAAGGGTGCGGCGGCGACGGCCTCCATGAGGCCCGCCAGGAGGTTCGAGGACACTCTCGGCAGCACGGTGCCGATGCCCAACCCCGGGAAACGCTCCTGCCGGGCGCTTGCACCGCCCTGCGGACGAGCGGTCATCTCCACATAGATGCGTTCGACGAGCTCGCGAAAACTCGGGTCGAGACGGTTGCGCGGCTGGGGCAGCGACACCTTGATTTCACTCAGGATTCTGCCCGGATTGCTGCCGAACACCAGGATGCGGTCGCACATCAGGACCGCTTCCTCGATGTTGTGGGTGACAAGAATGACGCCCTTGATGGGCATCCTGCCTTCCGCCCACAAATCCAGGAAATCGGTTCGCAGGGTTTCGGCGGTCAACACATCGAGCGCGGAAAACGGCTCATCCATGAGCAGGATGTTCGGGTGAACCACGAGCGCCCGGGCGAACCCGACGCGTTGCCGCATGCCGCCCGACAGCTCGCGCGGATAGGCGGACTCGAATCCGTCCAAGCCGATGAGGTCGATCGCCGCGAGGGAACGCTTGCGGATATCGGCCCGCGGCATTCGCTGCGCTTCGAGGCCAAGCGCGACGTTTTCGAACACGGTGAGCCACGGAAACAGTGCAAAGCTCTGAAATACCATCGCTATGCCCGGCGCCGGGCCGGAAATCGGCTGGCCCATGTAGCGCAGATGTCCGGCGCTCGGCTCGGACAATCCGGCAATCAGACGCAGGAGCGTCGACTTGCCCGAACCGGACCGCCCGAGCAGCCCCACGATCTGGCCCTCCCGCAACTCGAGATTCATCCCCTCGAGCACCAGAAGCTCCGCGCCGTCGGGCTTGGGGAACGACTTGCGCACCTCGGTGCATTGCAGTAGCGGAGAATTATTCATTGCCAAAACCCAATGAACCTAAGTAAGCCGATATTTGCGCTCGGCGTAGTAATACAAGGGCCGCCAAAACAGACGATTGATGATGACCACGAACAGGCTCATCGTGCCTATCCCCAATACGATGCGGTGAAAGTCCCCCGCCGAGGTCGCCAGTGCGATATACGATCCGAGTCCCCGCGCCTGGACTCGAGTATCACCCCAAGTCGCGAGCTCAGCCACGATGGCGGCGTTCCATGAGCCGCCGGACGCCGTAATCGCGCCGGTGACATAGAACGGAAGGATCGCAGGCAATGCCACCTTGCGCCACCAAAGCCAGCCCGTGACCCGGAAATTCGCCGCAACGTAGCGCATCTCCGCCGGTATGGCCGATGCGCCCGCGATGACATTGAACAAAATGTACCACTGGGTGCCCAAGATCATCAGCGGACTCAAGTAGACGTCCGGATTGAGTTTCCAGGCGACGATGCCGTACACCGCGATGGGAAACAGCAGATTCGCCGGAAATGCGGCCATGAACTGGGCGATGGGTTGGACCATCTGCGCCGCCCGCGGCCGCATGCCCACCCACACCCCGATGGGTACCCACACGAGGCTCGCCAGCGCTATCAAGATGAACACCCGCAACATGGTGAGCGTCGCGAGTCCGCACACCTCGAGCGCCTCCCACAGCGACGTGTTCTTGACCAGCACCGCCACGATGTGCCACAAGCCGAGCACCACGGCTGCGACGATGAGCGACACCCACAGGAGATCCAGGCTTCTTCGGGGCGCCGGCGTTTCTTGAGCCGGCTTGTCGGTGCGCTTGACCGCACGGCTGGTCCAGAGCACGGCCAGGCGGAACGCCACGGTCGCGGCCTGGATCAATCGAGAGCGGCGCATCATGGTCAAGGCCCAGGAGTCGGGTACCCGAACGCCGGGCTCCTGCTCCACGCGGAAACGGTCCACCCACGCCACCAACGGGCGGAACAGCAATTGGTCATACATCAGGATCACGATCAACATGGTGGCGATCGCCCAGCCGATGGCCACGAGGTTCTTCTGTTCGATGGCGAGTGCGATGTAGGAACCGACGCCCGGCAGTGCGACGGTGGTGTGTCCGACGCTGATCGACTCGGAGGCGACGACGAAGAACCATCCGCCCGACATGGACATCATCATGTTCCAAATGAGCGCCGGCATGCCGAACGGGACCTCCAGCTGCCAGAATCGCATCCATGGCGACAATCGGAACGATTCCGCGGCCTCCATGAGTTCGATCGGTATCGTGCGCAGCGACTGATAGAAGCTGAAGGCCATGTTCCATGCCTGGCTGGTGAATATCGCAAAGATGGCGGCGAATTCGGCGCCGAGCACGCGTCCGGGAGCCAGGGACATGAAGAACACGACTGTAATGGAAATGAAACCCAGGATCGGCACCGACTGCAGAATGTCCAGAATCGGCACGAGCAGCTTGCCGGCCCGTTCGCTCTTGGCCGCCCAGGTAGCGTATGTCAGAGTGAACACGAGCGAGAGGCCGAGCCCCGCCAGCATGCGAAACGTCGTTCGTGCCGCGTACTCCGGCAAATGGGACGGATCGAGCGACAGCGGAACCGCCTCGAGCTGCGACAAGGGGGCAAACAGTCCCCGCGACGTCTCGCCCAGAAATGCGATGAGGCCGATCACGACGATGAATGCCAGCACGTCCCAGCGGGATGCGATGTCGCGCAGAAAGACGAAGGGTTCGAAGCGATCCATCGTCGCATTCTCTCAGGACAGACAACGAAGTAGCTAGTAGGGTATGACTCCATGAAAGAGAGTTTTGCCACGCCGGCATCCGCCGAAGCGACGCAAACGCGCTTCAAGGTTTTGGGCGCCATCAGCTTCTCGCATTTTCTCAACGACATGATGCAATCGCTGATCGTTGCGATCTATCCGCTGCTGAAGGGTGAATTTCACCTGAGCTTCGCTGAGATCGGCGTGATCACCCTGACCTATCAGGTCTGCGCTTCGGTTTTGCAGCCGATCATCGGCATCTACACCGACAGGCATCCAAAGCCGTATTCGCTCAGCATAGGAATGGGTTTCACGCTGACCGGCATGATGACCCTGGCTTTTGCGCCGAACTATGCGAGCGTGCTGGCGGCCGCTGCCCTGGTCGGCGCCGGCTCTTCGATTTTTCATCCGGAATCCTCGCGGATTGCCCGGCTCGCATCGGGCGGCCGCCATGGACTGGCTCAGTCTATCTTCCAGGTGGGCGGCAACGCCGGCAGTGCGATGGGACCGCTGCTGGCGGCGTGGATCGTCGTTCCGCACGGGCAGACCAGCCTGTCGTGGTTCACGCTTGCAGCACTGCTGGCCATCGCCGTGTTGGCGCGGGTGGGCACCTGGTACAAGAGCCAGCATCTTCGGAGCTCCGGCGCCAGGCACCGCGCCGTTGCGCCGGGTCCCGTGTCCGCGCCGCGGGTCGCCTGGTCGATCGGCATCCTGGTGGTGTTGATATTCTCGAAGTACTTCTATATTGCCAGCATCTCGAGCTTCTACAGTTTCTATCTAATCGAGAAGTTCAAGCTGTCGATGCAGTCGGCTCAGCTGTACCTGTTCGTATTTCTCCTGGCGATGGCGCTCGGCACCCTGTTCGGCGGTCACATCGGCGACCGCATCGGCCGCAAGCGCGTCATTTGGTTCTCCATCGTCGGCGTCGCTCCCTTCACGATTCTCCTGCCGTTCGTCGACCTCCTGTGGACCGGCATCCTGAGCTTCCTCATCGGATTGATACTGTCCTCCGCATTCTCGGCCATCGTCGTATTCGCGCAGGAGCTGATGCCGGGCAAGGTGGGCGCGGTGTCGGGGTTGTTCTTCGGTTTTGCCTTCGGCATCGGCGGCATCGGCGCCGCCGTGCTCGGGGGGGTGGCCGATCGGCACGGCATCGAGTTCGTGTATCGCATCTGCGCGTATCTGCCGCTTCTCGGCATGGTGGCGGCATTCCTGCCCAACATCGAGCATGGTCCTTGACGCACTCATTCATCCCGGCCATCGATCATTACGGCCTGATGTTCGTGGTCGTGAACGTGCTGCTCGAGCAGATCGGACTGCCGGTGCCCGCGGTCCCAACGCTCATCGTCGCAGGCGCCGTTGCCGCGGACGGACAGCTGCCGCTGGGGGCGCTGTTTGCCTGGTCGGTGCTTGCCTGCCTCGCCGCCGATTGCGGCTGGTATCTGATCGGCCGGAAGTACGGCATCCGCGTTCTGAAAACCCTGTGCAAGATCTCCCTGGAGCCCGACTCATGCGTCAGTCAGACGCAAAGCCGCTTCGAACGCTGGGGGATCAACTCGCTCGTCATCGCAAAATTCGTTCCCGGCCTCGCGATCATCGCACCGCCGATGGCCGGCGCGATGCGCATCACCTGGCGGCGATTCGTGGCCTTGAGCACCTGCGGCGCGGCTCTCTGGGTGGGGTCGGGTCTCGCCGCGGGCGTTCTGTTCAGTCATCAGATCGCCCGGCTGCTGGAACATTTGAGCGAGATCGGTGGCATCGCGGCGGCCGGCGCCGCGCTCCTGCTCGCGGTCTACATCGCGTACAAGTGGTGGGAGCGTCGCCGCTTCTACAGGGTGCTGCGCATGGCGCGGATCAGCGTCGAAAATCTTTACGAGCTCATCCAGGCCGGTGCATCGCCCGTGATCATCGACGTGCGATCGATCACCGCGCGTCATCTGGAGCCGCGCTGGATTCCGGGCGCATTGCATGTTCCCATTGAGGACGTGGCGCATCGTCTCAAGGAGCTGCCGCGCGACCGGGAAATCGTCTTGTATTGCACGTGCCCGAGCGAGGCCTCCGCGGCCCGCGTCGCCAAACTCCTGATGAATCACGGATTCAAGCGGGTCCGGCCGCTGCATGGCGGGCTCGATGCCTGGGTTCAAGCGGGCTACGCCGTGGAGCAGGGCCCGTGACCCATCATGTGGTCATCGTCGGCGCCGGCTTCGGCGGCCTCGCCGTCGCGCATGGTCTGGCCGGCGCCGGCGTCAAGATCACCATCATCGATCAGCGCAATCATCATCTCTTCCAGCCACTGTTGTACCAGGTCGGCACCGCGGTGCTCGCGACCTCGGAAATCGCATGGCCCATCCGGCATTTGGTGCGCAAGCGCAAGGAAATCACGACGCTGCTCGGCGAGGTCACCGGAGTCGACACCCAGAACCGCGCGGTGCTGCTGGAGGACGGCGGCCGGGAGACTTACGACACACTGGTTCTCGCCACGGGGGCTCGACACGCCTATTTCGGTCACGACGAGTGGGAACCCTACGCGCCCGGTCTCAAGACCTTGGAAGACGCGACCTCGATCCGGCGGCGAATCTTGTTGTCCTTCGAGCGGGCCGAGCGCGAATCCGATCCCGAGCGCCGCGCGGCGCTGCTGACCTTCGTGATCGTGGGCGGCGGGCCCACCGGGGTGGAATTGGCCGGCGCGATCGCCGAGCTGGCGCACCAGAATCTGCCGGCGGAATACCGCCACATCGACACGCGCAAGGCGCGCGTGGTCCTGATCGAAGCCGGCCCGCGCATCCTGCCGAGCTTCACGGAGGATCTCTCCGCGTACGCAGAGCGATCGCTTGCGCGTCTCGGAGTGGAAATTCAGCTCGGCCAGGCGGTGCGCGACTGCAGCGCAGAAGGCGTCATCTACGGCGATCGGCCGCTCGCCGCGAAGGTGATTCTGTGGGCGGCGGGCGTGCGCGCCTCCTCCGCCGCCGCCTGGGTGGGGCTTGCCTCCGACAACGCGGGACGCGTCCGGGTGGAGCCGGATCTCACCGCACCCGGCCATCCGGAAATCTTCGTGATCGGCGACACCGCGACCATCAATGCCTGGCAGGGCAGGCCGGTGCCGGGAATCGCGCCGGCGGCGAAGCAACAGGGCATGCATGTCGCCCGCACGATCAGAACACGCCTCGGCGGAGATTCGAAACCGCGGCCTTTCAAGTACTCCCACTCCGGGAACCTCGCTACCATCGGCAAACGGGCGGCCGTGATCGATTTCGGCCGCGTCAAGGTGCGCGGGTGGATTGCCTGGTGGATTTGGGGGCTCGCCCACATTTACTTCCTCATCGGCGTGCGCAATCGGCTGGCCGTCGCCTTGAGCTGGCTATGGATATATGTCACAGGCAGCCGAAGCGCCTGCCTGATCACCCAGGGCGAGCCGCGGCCCAAGGCGACGTGACGCTTCCCCCCCGGGGACCTGAAAATGGTGCCGGCGGGATGTCGGCCGGAGACACTGTAGTTCGTCCTTGACGCATGGAGGACAGGAAACGTTCAAATGCTATATGCAGTTCTTTGCTATCACTCCGAAGACGTCGTGACCTCGTGGTCGGCGGATCAAGAACAAGCCGTCATGGGCAAACTCGCCGCGGTGGAGGACAAACTCGCGAAGGCCGGGCGTTTGGGCCCGGTCGCGCGCCTCATGCCGACGACGGCGGCGACGACGCTGCGCAAGGACCGTGACCCGCCGCTGGTGATCGATGGTCCGTTCGCGGAAACCAAGGAGCAGCTGCTCGGTTTCCTCATCATCGATTGCGCGGATCTGGACGATGCGATCGCCACGGCATCGGAGCTGGCGCGCGCCAACCCCGGCGGCGCCTACGAACTCCGGCCCGTGTCGGTGCTGCGGGCCAACCGAAGCTTCGAATGAATGACCCGGCGTGGATCGACGCCGCGCTGACATCCGCCCGCCCGCAGGCGATCGCCGCCCTGCTGCGCTATTTTCGCGACATGGACACGGCTGAGGAGGCGTATCAGGACGCGTGTCTGCGGGCCCTCACGAATTGGACCCGCAACGGTCCGCCGCGCGATCCGGCGGCATGGCTCATATTGGTGGGCAGAAACGCCGCGCTCGACGCCGCCCGCCGTCAACGGCGACAGCAGCCGCTGCCCTCCGACGATGCATTGTCGGATCTCGACGATGCCGAAGAGCAGCTGGTTGATCGCCTCGACAGCGCCGACTATCGCGACGATCTTCTGCGGCTGCTGTTCGTCTGCTGCCACCCCGATCTTCCGCCGACCCAGCAGATCGCGCTGGCGCTGCGCATCGTTTCCGGCCTCACCGTCAAGCAGATCGCACGGGCGTTCTTGGTGAGCGAAAGCGCCATGGAACAGAGGATCACACGCGCCAAGGCGCACGTGGCCAGAACCAATCTGCCCTTCGAGACTCCGGGCGCGGCGGAGCGCGCCGTGCGTCTCGCGGCCGTCGCGACCATGATCTATCTGATTTTCAATGAAGGCTACTCGGCGACCGGAGATACGGCGGGCCTCAGATTCACTTTGTGCGAGGAAGCCATACGTCTCGCGCGACTGCTGCTGCGGCTGTTTCAGAGCGAACCGGAGATCATGGGATTGACTTCATTGATGCTGCTGCAGCATTCGCGCTGCGTCGCGCGATTGGACGCCGACGGACAAGTGATTCTCATGGAGGACCAGGATCGCGCCTTGTGGAATCGCGGGATGATCGAGGAAGGTCTCGCCCTCATCGACAAGGCCATGCGGCATGCGCGCCCGGGCCCGTATCAGGTACAGGCGGCGATTGCGGCGCTTCATGCGCGCGCTGCAACTCCGGGGAAGACCGACTGGCCGCAGATCGAGCTCCTGTATGCGACCCTGGAGAGACTGCAGCCCTCCCCGGTCGTGACGCTCAATCGCGCCGTCGCCCTCTCGAAGGTGCAGGGTCCGGCCGCGGCGCTCGCCCTCATCGAGCCGCTCGCCGGCAAGCTGTCGGGCTATTTCTATTTTCACGGGGTCAAGGGTGCGCTGCTCAAAGACCTCGGCCGGCTCGAGGAGGCCCGCGACACCTACAATCGGGCGATTGCGCTCGCCAATTCGCCGGCCGAGGCTGCGCATATTCGGCTGCAATTGGACCGATTGATGTCGGGTGGCGCCCCTGCGCAGCGTCCTTGTGGGTAGGCAACGAACACGGAGAACGACATGCGATTCATGATGTTGATGATTCCTTCGGGGTACGGGACGGCCGCGCCGGGCACCGTGCCCGATGCCGCGCACGTGGCGGAGATGATGAAGTACAACGAAGCCCTGAAGAACGCCGGGATACTGCTCTCCCTGGACGGGCTGCACCCACCATCGACGGGCGCCCGGATCTCGTTCAAGTCCGGCAATCCAATCGTGACCGACGGACCGTTTGCGGAGTCGAAGGAGGTCCTCGGCGGGTATTGGATGATTCAGGTCAAGTCGCGACAAGAGGCCATCGAGTGGGCGGCGCGATGTCCGGCGCTGGACAATGAAGTCATCGAAGTGCGTCAGGTGTTCGAGATGGCGGACTTTCCGCCAGACGTGCAGAAGGCAGCCGAGAATTTCCCGACGCTGCAGGGACGATGACGTTCGGCCCCGTTACGAGAACGCCTGGATGCCGGTCTGCGCGCGGCCGAGGATGAGTGCATGAATGTCGTGAGTGCCTTCGTAGGTGTTCACCACTTCGAGATTCACGAGATGACGGATCACGCCGAATTCGTCCGAAATCCCGTTGCCGCCCAGCATGTCGCGCGCGGCACGCGCCACATCGAGCGCCTTGCCGCAGGAATTGCGCTTCAGCATGGAGGTTATTTCCACGGACGCGATTCCTTCATCCTTCATGCGCCCGAGCCGCAGGCACCCCTGCAGGGCGAGTGTGATCTCGGTTTGCATGTCGGCCAGCTTCTTTTGCACGAGCTGATTGGCGGCGAGCGGGCGGCCGAATTGCTTGCGATCCAGCACGTATTGCCGCGCCGTGTGCCAGCAGCTCTCGGCCGCGCCGAGTGCGCCCCAGGAGATGCCGTAGCGCGCCGAATCCAGACAGGTGAACGGTCCCTTGAGGCCCGTGACTCCCGGCAGCAGGTTCCCCTCGGGCACGAACACCTCGTCCATGAGGATTTGTCCCGTGGTCGATGCACGCAGTCCCACCTTGCCGTGGATGACCGGCGCCGCCAGCCCCTTCCAGCCTTTTTCGAGTATGAAGCCGCGGATGATCTCATCGTCGGTCTTCGCCCAGACGACGAAGACGTCCGCGATGGGACTGTTGGAGATCCACGTCTTGGCGCCCGACAAGCGGTAGCCGCCGTCCGCGCGGCGTGCCCGGGTGATCATGCTGCCGGGATCGGAGCCATGATCGGGCTCGGTCAGGCCGAAGCAGCCGATCGATTCGCCTCGCGCCAGGGCCGGCAGGTACTTCCTCTTCTGAGTCTCCGTGCCGAAGCGATGGATGGGGAGCATCACGAGGGAGGACTGCACACTCATCATCGACCGATATCCGGAATCGACCCGTTCGACCTCGCGCGCGATGAGGCCGTAGCTCACGTAATTGAGGCCTCCGCCGCCGAATTCTTCGGGGATGGTCGCGCCCAATAATCCCAATTCACCCATCTCCTTGAAGATACCGGGATCGGTATGCTCGCGGCGAAAGGCCTCGACGATGCGGGGCGCCAGCCGGTCTTGCGCATAGTCGCGCGCGGCGTCGCGCACCATTCTTTCTTCATCCGACAACATTCGGTCGAGCAGCAGCGGGTCGTCCCAATGGAAACTCTCTTTCGCCATCTTTCAGCCTTATATCCTCAAACGTTGGGCAAGCATCGCATAAACTTGGGAGCCGGTGTGCCTTTCGATCGTGGTAAGTTGCCAGCAATGAAGGGCGCACTTTCGCATGTCAAGGTACTGGATCTGTCGCGGGTCCTGGCCGGCCCCTGGGCGGGCCAGGTTCTCGCCGATTTGGGCGCCGATGTGGTCAAGATCGAGCGTCCGGGTTCCGGAGACGACACGCGCGGCTGGGGACCCCCTTTCCTGCGCGACCTCGAGGGCAACGACAGCGCCGATGCCGCTTATTACTTGTGCGCCAACCGCAACAAGAAATCCGTCACCGTGGACTTTACGACTCCCGAAGGCCGGTCCATCGTGCAGCGCCTCGCCCGAACATCGGATGTGGTATTGGAGAACTTCAAGGTGGGCGGACTCGAGCCCCATGGCCTGGATTATGAATCGCTGCGCGCCTTGAATCCGCGTCTGGTCTATTGCTCCATCACCGGCTTCGGCCAGACCGGCCCCTACGCCCCGCGGGCCGGCTACGATCTCCTCGTGCAGGCGATGGGCGGCCTGATGAGCATCACCGGACTCAAGGACGGCGAGCCCGGAGCCGGACCGCAAAAGGCCGGCGTCGCCGTGACCGACATTCTGACGGGCCTCTATGCGGCCATCGGGATACTCGCTGCGCTCGCACACCGCGAACGCAGCGGCACCGGCCAGCACATCGACCTTGGATTGCTCGACGTACAAGTAGCATGCCTCGCAAATCAAGCGATGAACTATCTGGTGAGCGGCAGCGCACCGCGGCGCTCGGGCAACGCGCACCCGAACCTCGTTCCCTATCAGGATTTTCCGACGAGCGACGGCTACATGATCATCGCCGTGGGTACCGATGCACAGTTCGCCCGCCTGTGCGCCGTGCTCGGCCTGGCAGAACTCGCCGGCGATGCGGATTTTTGCAGCAACAAACAACGCGTGGAAAACCGCCGCGAGTTGATCGACAGACTGAGCGCCGTGACCGTGACGCATCCCACCTCGCACTGGGTGGCCGCTCTCGAACAGGTGGGCGTACCCGCCGGCCCCATCAACTCTTTGGATGCCGTCTTCAAGGATCCGCAGGTCCTCGCCCGCGGGATGCGGATCGATCTGCCCCACCCCGTCGCCGGCACCGTACCGCTGGTGGCGAATCCCCTGCGCCTGTCGGAGACGCCGGTGTCCTACCGCTCGGCGCCGCCCCTCTTGGGCGCGGATACGCGCCACGTTCTCGCGGAGCGTCTCGCGATGCCCTCGACAGACTTCGACAGACTGCGCGACAAGGGCATCATTTAGCCCTTGAGCGCTGCTTCGGAACGAGGACGTTTTCGATTCGACGGTCCGGCACGAGCCACATCAGCGCCACCAGCACGTACAGACCCTGGGCCAGGGTGGGCGCACGGAGGGCGGCGGCGGCGATGCCGATCGAGTAAAGGACGGGAGACGTCTTGCCCTTCCAGTCCGCTCCGACAGCCCTCTTGAGAAGCGAATCCGGACCCTGCGCGGCGATGATCAGCTGCTGAAGCATCCAATAGGCGACGGCGGCCATCAGCAGCACCAGCCCGTAGAGCACCGACGGTGCCGCGGCGAACGGATTCTCCCCGATCCAGTCCGTGGTGACGGGGAACAATGAAAGCCAGAACAGAAGATGCAGATTTGCCCATAGGATCCGCCCGGTAACCTTCTCGCAGACATGCAGCATGTGGTGGTGATTGTTCCAATAGATGCCCACGTAGATGAAGCTCAGGACGTAGCTTAAAAATTTCGGCATCAACGGCACGAGCGCAGCGAACTCTCCGCCGTGCGGCACCTTGAGCTCCAACACCATGATGGTGATGATGATGGCGATGACGCCGTCGCTGAATGCTTCGAGTCTGCTGTTGCTCATTCTTCGGTTCCGATAGGCTACAGTGAACTGCAAGCGAAGGGAGAATTCAATGCGAGGATCGTTGTTGGTCTTGGGCTTGGCCGCTGCGGCGTCGGCGTGGGCGTCTTCTTCGCCCCCGCTTCCGCCCGCTCAGGACACGGAACTCGCCCGCGACATATTGAAGAGCCTCGTGGAGATCAACACCACTCATGCGCACGGTTCCACGGAAGCCGCGAAGGCCATTCAGGGCTGGTTGTCGAGCGCGGGCTTTCCTTCCGGCGATGTGGTTCTGACGGCCCCCCCGACCACCCGACCAAGGGCAGCGTGGTGGTCCGATACCGCGGCAAGCGCGCGGGCGGCTCCGTCCTGTTCCTCGGCCACCTCGATGTGGTGGAGGCCAAACCCGAAGACTGGTCCGTCGATCCGTTCAAATTGACGGAGCGCGACGGATGGTTCTACGGGCGCGGTACGATCGACATGAAGGACGGCGACGCGGCTCTCGTCGAGTCCTTGATCCGGCTGAAGCGGGAGAAATTCACTCCGGACCACGATGTCATCGTCGCGTTCACCGCGGACGAGGAAGCCGGCGGCGACGCCAATGGCCCTGCCTACCTTCTCAAAGACCACCGCGAGCTGATCGACGCCACCCTGGTCGTCAATCTGGACGGCGGCGGCGGCAATACGAAGGATGGAGAGCGTCAATTTTTCGAGGTGGGAACCAGCGAGAAGACGTATGTGACCTTCACGCTCGAGACGGCGAGCCCTGGGGGACACGGATCGCTACCCGGCCCCGACAACGCGATCTACAGGCTGGCGTCCGGTCTCGTCCGCCTTGAAGCGTTCAAGTTTCCGGTGATGCTGACCGCAACGACCCGGGCAAGCTTCGAGCAGCTCGGCGCGCTCGAAGGCGGATCGCGGGCGGCGGACATGCATGCGGTTGCCCAGTCGCCGCCCGATCTCGCGGCGGCGGAACGTCTGAGTCAAAACGTGCGTCTCAACGCGCAGCTCCGCACCACCTGTGTGGCGACGCTGATTTCAGGCGGTCATGCCGAAAATGCGCTGCCGCAACGCGCCACGGCCACCGTCCAATGCCGGATGCTGCCGGGCGACTCGGCCGACAATGTACAGACGCTCCTGGTCGGAACGCTCTCCGATCCCCAGATCCGCGTCACGCTCGACGCGCCGCCGATCGTGAGTCCGGAATCGCCGCCAACGCGGGAGATCATGAACAAGGTGGCTGCGGTCGTGCACTCGATGTGGCCGAAGGTGCCGATCATCCCCACGATGGCGACCGGGTTCAGCGACGACCGCCAAACCCGCAATGCCGGCATGGCGAGCTACGACGTGAGCGGCGTATGGGAGGACGTCGATGAAAACCGCGCTCACGGCCGCGATGAGCGGATCGGCGTTCAGGCGTTCGATGAGAGCGTCGAATTCACATACCGGCTGCTCAAGGCAATGAGCAGCGCACGCTAGAACCAGCTCCTGCTGTTGGAATCGATCAATGCGGTGTGCCGTTTGCGAGCGTGCTCCACCGCGGCTGGCGGCGCAGTGGATGCAGATCGTCGGCTTTCAACTCTTCGCTGCTGTAGGTGATGATCTTGTTGCCCGCAACATCGAAGACGTCGATGCGCCAATGGAGTTCTCCCGCGAGCAGATCCGAGGCGACTGTCAGCACGTGGTCTGGATTCCGATAGGGCCCTTCAGCGATGCTTCGGCCCGCGCCGATGTACCAATACCCGTCGGTGCTGCCATGCACCGCCAACACAGTCTCGCGTTTTTCGCTCATGTCGCACATGTTCCCCACAATGCATTTGACAATATGTAGGAAAAACTCCCAAAACGCTGTGGTCACCGTCGCTTCGATCAATCCCTGAGCCGCAGCTGACCGCTCTTCGGATCGATATCGAATGCCCCGGCCGCCACGCTTCGCATCCAGCGCGCCGTCTCCACAGCGCCGCCAAATGCGAAGAAATGCGGACCGATTATTTGCGGGGAGGGCGGGGCCGCCAGCAGGGCCAGCAGGTGCCGGTCCGGGCTGGTGGCGAGGTCGGAGGCATGGGCTGCCGCGCCGATATTGCGCATCAGGGCGCGCATGGATGCACCTATGCCGCACTGAATCGCGAAATGCATCAACCTGGGCAGCGGCGCAGGACCTGCGATGCCCACCCGCACGGGCAGGCGGATGTGTCGGCGCACGAGCTCGCGTTCCCATGTCTTGAACGCGGCCCGATTGAGACCGAATTGCGTGACGATGTGCATGGGCAGCCGCGCCCGTTCCGCGAAAGACTGTTTGGCTTCGAGCGCTTCCCACAGCGACGTGGACGCAACCGCATTGTGGCCCTCCGGGTGTCCGGCGACGCCAATCCGGCCGATGCCGCATTCCTCCACGACTCCCGACTCGAGGACATCCAGGGCGCTTGCATATTCGCCGATGGGCCGGGGAGCGTCGCCCGCGATCAGCAAAATGTCCCCGACCCCGCCACGGCGCAACTCCCGAAGTGCGGCGCGCAGCGCCTGCGCCGAGGGAACGCGCCGGACCGCAATGTGCGGCGTCGCATGAAACCCGGCGCCCTGCACGGCCAGGGCGGCATGAATGACCTGATCGAAGCTGGCGGTGGGGGTGTGCGCCACGTAGACGTGCGTACCTGCGGGCAGCACGCACTCGAGTTCCGTCAGCCGGCTTTCCTCGGAGGGCGTGATTTCCGTGGAGGCGCCGCGCATGAAAGACACGATGCGACTCTTCAATTCATCCGCCGTTGCCGCACGAATGGGTTGACTGACATTGAGCATGGATTGTCCGTTCGCGACTTTGGCCGCCCCGGTATTATAGACTGGCTGCTTGGCTGCACCGGGGTTCCAACATGTCGTATGAGCGCACTCGTGTCCCACTCGGATGACTCCGGCTACCAAAGCGGCTTCGGCAACGAGTTTGCGAGCGAGGCCCTCCCCGGAGCACTGCCGCTGGGACGCAATTCCCCGCAGCGCTGCCCGTACGGACTGTACGCGGAGCAACTCTCCGGGACCGCCTTCACCGCACCGCGGCATGCGAATCGCCGATCCTGGCTCTACCGCATTCGGCCTTCGGTAACGCACCGGCCGTTTCAGCGCCTGGAACACCCGGCGTTCGGCGATGCATCGATCGATGCGTCCGTGTCGCCGAACCAGCTCCGATGGGATCCTTTGCCGCTGCCCGCGGCGCCAACCGATTTCCTCGACGGCCTGGTGCCGATGGCGGGCAATGGATCGCCCGAAATGCATTCGGGATGCGCGATCTACGAGTATGTCGCGAACCGGCCCATGGAGCGGCGATTCTTCTACAGTGCCGACGGCGAAATGCTGATCGTGCCTCAGCTGGGCACGCTCAACCTCGATACCGAACTCGGGCGCCTGCGCGTCGAACCGCAGGAAATCGCCGTCATTCCGCGGGGCGTGCGCTTCAGGACCGCGCTGCCGGACGGTCCCGCCCGCGGATACATCTGCGAAAATTTCGGTGCCCCGTTCAAGCTCCCGGATCTCGGCCCGATCGGCTCGAACGGGCTTGCCAACCCGCGGGATTTCCAGACGCCGCGCGCCCGGTATGAAGATCTCGACGTGGCGTGCGAACTCGTCGGCAAATTTCTCGGACGCCTTTGGACCGCATCCATGGACCATTCCCCCCTCGATGTGGTCGGATGGCACGGAAACTGTGTTCCGTACAAGTACGATCTGCGCCGCTTCAATGCCATGGGATCGATTTCCTACGACCATCCCGACCCGTCGATTTTTTTGGTCCTCCATTCGCCGAGCGAAACACCGGGCACGAGCAACATCGATTTCGTCGTTTTCCCGCCGCGCTGGCTGACGATGGAGAACACGTTCCGGCCGCCTTGGTTTCATCGCAACGTGGCCAATGAATTCATGGGCTTGATATGCGGGCTCTACGACGCCAAGAGCACCGGCTTCGTCCCAGGCGGCGCCTCGTTGCACAACTGCATGAGCGGACATGGACCGGATGCGGCAACTTTCGACAAGGCCACGGCGGCGGACACGACCAAGCCTGCGCATATCACCGACACGATGGCATTCATGTTCGAGACACGGCTTGCGATTCGGCCGACGGCGTCCGCCCTTGGAGGAACCCCGAGGCTGCAGCAGGATTACATGTCCTGTTGGCTCGACCTGAAGAAGCACTTCGATCCGTCCCGCCCGTGACCGGCCCCGCATCAACAGACGGGACGCACGACCCGCGGGCGCGAAGCTGGCTGGATTCGGCCAATGCGCCCGAAGGTGACTTCCCCATCCAAAATCTGCCCTTCGGCGTATTCCGCCGCGGCGGCTCCACGGAAGAATTCCGCTGCGGAGTGGCCATCGGCGATCAGATTCTGGATCTCCGCGCCTTGCACGAGTTCGGCGAGTTCGAACCCATGGCGGCGCGGGGCATTCGCGCGGGCTGCGCATCGTCGCTCAACGCGCTGATGCAGCTCGGGCCCGATGTCTCGAGCGCCGTGCGGCGGGCGCTGTTCGCGGCGCTCGCGCAAGGCTCAGGCCTGCAGGGCAAGCTGCGGAACTGCCTGGTGCCGCAAAGCGAGGCGCAATACGCCCTGCCCGCCCAGATCGGCGACTACACGGATTTCTACACATCCATTCATCACGCCACGGCGGTCGGCCGGATGATGCGGCCCGACAACCCGCTGCTGCCGAACTATCAGTGGGTTCCCATTGGCTACCATGGCCGCAGCTCCTCGATCGGCGTCTCGGGACAAACCTTCCGCCGGCCTCGAGGGCAGCGACTGGCGCCCGGGGCGGCGCAGCCGGTCGTAGCCGCAAGCAATCGGCTGGACTATGAACTCGAACTCGGAGTCTTCATCGGCGACGGCAACCCGCCTGGAACACGCATTCCCTTGGAGGAAGCCGAAGCGCACATCTTCGGCATGTGCCTGCTCAACGACTGGTCGGCGCGCGATCTGCAGGCTTGGGAATATCAACCGCTGGGTCCTTTCCTGGCAAAAAATTTCGCGACGACGATTTCTCCGTGGGTGATCACGCTGCAGGCGCTGGCGCCGTTTCGTGTTCCCTTCGCGCGGCCGGACGCCGCGCCGGCGCCTCTGCCGTATTTGGACTCCTCGTGGAACCGCAAGGCGGGCGCCATCGATATCCGGCTCGAAGCCTTGATTCAAAGCGCGGCCATGCTCGAACGGCAGGAACCCCCGCATCGGCTTTCATCGACCACGTATCGGCATGCGTATTGGACGGTCGGACAGCTCGTCGCGCACCACACCGTCAATGGGTGCGACTTGCGTGCGGGCGATTTGCTCGGGACCGGCACTCAGTCGGGCCCCACGCCTGCGGAGGCCGGTTCGTTGCTGGAGCTCTCCGCCGGGGGCAAACAGCCGATCAAGATCAGCCGCGACGAACACCGCACATTTATCGAAGACGGCGACACCGTCATCATTCGCGGGTGGTGCGAGAGGCCTGGTGCCGTGCGCATCGGCTTCGGGGAGGTGCGCGGCCGCGTGCTCGCGGCCACGGATCAGGCACCCGCAGCGATCTGACAGCACTATCAGGTTTTTTCCTACAAACGGGAATTTGCGCCTCAGGGAAAATGAGGCTTCCGTTGACCGTAGGCAGAGTCCTGACCATGCCTGTTCTCGCCGCAGCCCTACTCGTGGTCGTTTTAAGCCTGGCCTTGGTATGGGGGCTCTTGAGCGTCCTCGGCGATTGGATCGACGGCGAAGCGCAGGACGCGCCGGTTTTCCATGACCAGGGGCCCATCTTCCACGACCAGATCGCCGATCGGGAAACTAGATCTCAATTTGCCTGGCAATCTCGATCACATTTTCGGGGGCCAGATTGAACCGGTCGACCACCTTCACGGAATTGCGGTAGAGAAACGCGAACAACGCCAGCTGCCACCCATGCATGCGTGCGCTCTTGCGCTTGCGCACGATGAGATCGCGGGTTCCGACGAACGTGGCCTTGTCGAAATCCACGGCTTCGTCGAGGCCGTGGGCTTGGTCGAGCGCTCGCCGCAAGTCCGGAATTTCGAAGAAGCCGAATCGCGCCACGAGATGCCAAAGCCCCTCGCCGACGTTGTCGACGACGGTGCAATGCGGGCCCGCGATGCGGGGCGTGTCTTCGAAGACCACGCTGAGGGCGATGGCGTGCCTCGGCAGAACGCCGACGAAATGAACATGGGCCATGATGAGTCCGGACACCTTCTGAGTGCTCCTCGTCAGGAAAACCGTGGTGCCTTCCACCCGTGGGATCAATCCGTTCTTAAGATCCGATAGAAAGCGCTCGGCGGCTTGCGGCGGCTGCAGGAGGGTCGCGCGCACCGCATCGGTCCCGCTACGCCACGTGATCATGACCACGAACAAGAGTGCGGCGAAGGTGAGCGGCAGCCAGCCGCCGTCCGCGATCTTCAGAAGATTCGCCAGAAAGAAACTGCCGTCGACAACGAGGAACACCGCGGCAACTCCAATGACGACGGCAACGGGCCAGCGCCACACGTCGCGCATGGCGCGGTACAAGAGGACGGTCGTCAACAGCATGGTCGTGGAGACAGCGGTGCCGTAGGCGCCGGCCAGGCGGTCGGAACTGCCGAAGGCCACCGTCGTCACAAGGGTCGCCAGCATGAGCAACCAATTGACCACGGGGACATAGATCTGGCCATAAATGCGGTCGGAGGTCTGGCGGATCGACACGCCCGGGAGCCATCCGAGCTGCATGGCTTGGCGCGTCATGGAGAACGAGCCGGTGATGACGGCTTGGCTGGCGATGATCGTGGCCAGGGTTGCAAGCAACACCAGCGGATAGATCGACCAGGAGGGTGCGATTTGAAAGAAGGGGTTGCCCGCGACGGCAGTCTTGTCCATCAAGTACGCGGTCTGACCGGCGTAGCTGAGAAGCAGCGACGGCAACACCACGCCGTACCAGGAGACTCGAATCGGTCCCTTGCCGAAATGCCCCATGTCGGCATACAGCGCTTCGCCGCCCGTGATGCAGAGAAAAACGCCGCCGAGCACCAGGAAGCCGGCGCTTCCCGAACCCGCCATGAACCTGATTGCGTAGGCTGGATCGAGCGCGGCAACCACCCCAGGATGATGCGCGATGGACTTCACCCCGAGCGCTGCAATGACGATGAACCACAGCATCATGATCGGTCCGAATGCGCGGCCGATCTTCTCTGTGCCGAACCGCTGCGCGGCGAACAAGCCGAGGAGAATGAGCACGGCCGCGGGCATGACGCAGGGCTTGAATGTGTCCGTCGCCACATTGACGCCCTCGAGCGCGCTCAGCACCGAAATCGCCGGCGTGATCACGCCGTCGCCGTAGATGAGCGCAGCGCCCAGCAATCCCATCCCGGTCAACAACTTGGATCCGGGCTTGAAACCGTTCGCGCCGATGAGCGACATCAGCGCGAGAATTCCGCCTTCCCCATGATTGTCCGCCCGCATGACGAACAGGCAATACTTGATCGAGACCGTGACGATCAAGGTCCAGACGATCAGCGACAGAACGCCGAGCGCGCTATGCGGCGTGAATTGACCGCCGGTGGCCTGCACCACGGTTTGCAGCGTGTACAGCGGACTCGTGCCGAGATCGCCGAAGACGACGCCCAGTGCGCTCAACATGGCCCATCGGCCGTGGCGGACCGGAGGAGTCAGGATGCGCGAGGAAGGAGTCGTCATGGCCGGCTCATTTGCTGGTTTGCACAATCGTTATTTGCTGATCTGCACAATGAAGGTATCAGGAATTCGCGTTCCGTAGGCAATCTCCCACGTGCGATTCCGCAACCCTGGGCTCCCCGGCGGGCTTGCCCGCGGGTAGCGTGATCGGTGCCTGATTCCGCAACCCTGGGACTTTTTCGAGAGGAACGACAATGCGCAGCTCGATGAAAGCTGTCCTGATTCTGAGTTGCCTGCCGCTGCTGTTGGCAGGCACGGCGCTGGGCCAAGGCGTCGATGTCAAAATCACGAACGACGGCACCGAGGACATTTTGGTGACCGTTTATGACCGAGCGACCAGCCCCGAACGAGTCGTACTCGCCAACGCGCGCATCAATGGATTCACATCGGTGCCGATCTCGCTGGTCGGAGACGCGACCGGCAGGGCCAGTTTATCGTGGACCGCCACCAGCGCCGATCCGGTGTCGCCGAAATGCGGACATGCCGACACGGTGGTGGGCAATGCTGCCTCGGTGAACGTGCACGCGGATTCGAGCTGCAGCGTGTAGTTACGGGCCGGCGCCCGGTGGCTTCGCGTCGCCGCTTGCCTGCGGTGCCGCCTCAGCCGGGGCGGAGTCGGCGGGTGCGGCCTCCGGTGCATTCGGGTCGTCGGCCGCCAGCGCGACCGTCGCGATGACCCCATCCGCCTTTTGAAGCACCTCACGCGCGTAGTCCCAGTGGATCGCCACGGTGACATCTCCTACGGCCGTGCGCAGCATCTCCGCGAATTGATCGATGTCGGGCTCGAAGCTCTGCCCCTCGGCATCGACGGGCGGATGCGCTTCGAGCAAGAGTTCGCCGTCCACCCAGGCCACCTTGATGGGTTCATTGATGAGGCGCACCGGCGTGCCTACGGGAATGAGCGGAAACAAAGCCTCCACATCGTCCGGGTACATGCGGATGCAACCATGCGTCACCGCCAGCCCCACGGCGATCGGATTATTCGTGCCGTGGATCAGGTAGGTGCCGTTGCCGGCGGCCAAACGCATCGCGAACAACCCGAGAGGATTGTCGGGACCGGAGGGCACGGACTTGGGGAGCGGATCGCCCGCCTCTGCATGCTCCTTGCGGACCGATTCCGGCGGATACCACACCGGATTTTTCTGCTTTGCGATCACATGCGTGAGACCGAGAGGCGTGCGCCAGTCCATCTTGCCGATGCTCACGGGATACGTGATGACCTCGATGGGACCGCCGCGCTTCGGTTTCGGGTAGTAGTAGAGCCGGTGCTCGGGAAGATTGACGACGATTCCCTCGTGCGGTCCGGGCGGAAGTATATGCCTGTCGGGAACAACCAGCGTCTTGCCGGCGCCGGGCAGCCACGGGTCCACTCCGGGATTGACGCGGATCAGCTCTTCGGAGCCCAGGCTGAATTTTCGGGCGAGGTCGTAGAGCGTGTCTTCATAGACGGTGACGACGGATTTGTCCTGCCCGACCACGACATCGTCGCGATTCGCAAGCGTGTACACCGTCGCCCGCGCCGGCTCCGCAGTCGCGAGCGCGACAAGACAAACGCACACCGCGGCGCTGCCGCGCAGCCATTCGCGCCCGGGCAATCCTTTAACGCTCACAACGCTTACCACAACCGCTAGGTTAGCACGCGCGGCCGCAGACGAAGAAATCTCACGGCGGCGATTCCCGCGACACCGAGCAGTGTGAACAGCCCGAGCTCGCCGCCGCCGCCGTGCGAGGCCGGCGCGGTCACGGTCAATTTGACGGACGCGGCCGGCGATGTCCCGGCCTTGTTCGAGCATGTCAGCGTGTACGTGTCCGTGCCGGCGGCGGAGGGCGTGACCGATCGGGTGCCACTCGAAGCGAGGGCCCCGGCCCAATCACCCGACGCCGTGCACCCGGCGCTGTTGACCGAGGACCAAGTGATCGCCGTCGCATTCCCCAAGACAACCGTGTTCGGCGCCAGCGTCAAGGTGGGTGCCGCCGGTGCGACCGCCGGCATCAATGCAAACGCCGCGTCCGCCTGGACCAAGCCGTAGCCGGAGTTGACGTTCGGAACGGGGGACGCCAACGGCAATGCACTCATGCGCAATGCATGATAGATCTCCGTCGGCGTGGCCGCGGGATTGGCTTCGAGCATCAGCGCGGCGATGCCGGCCACGTGCGGCGTCGCGGCCGAAGTGCCGAAGAAATTCGGAAAGCTCGGATCATTCTGGCAGGCCGCAATCGTCGTGTTGAGCTTGCCGCCCGTCACTCCCGCGCTCGCCAGCGTGAAGCCCAGGAACGTGTCGTTCCCGCCATTCGGACCGACGAAATCCGGCTTGGCGCGAACCACCGGCGTCGCCAGCCGAGTCCCCGAGGCGTCGAACAAGATCGGGCTGCCGCCTTCGGACGAGAAATACTCCAGCTGGGCGGGCGTCGTGCCGCAGGCCGGAGTAAGGAAATAAAATGCGGCGCCCACAGCGGCCGCCCCGGCGGCGCCGGGATGGCCCTGCAACGTGGCGCTGTTGGTCTGGAAGGCATCGATGGTGCTGCCGGCGCCGTCGTCCTCGACGGCCACCTTGATGCGTCCGGGGAAGGGTGTGCCGTTGGCCACCCCGACGACGATGTTCAGTGCCTCCGCGGCGGTATTGCCGCTGGCGTTGGCGGGATTTCCCAAAATCAATATTTGATACGGGTCGCTGCCGAGCGCATTGACCCCGGAACACGTCACGGTACCGCTGCTCACCGTGTTATTGATGTAGCCCTCGATCACGTCGGTTCCAGAAGCGACGTTGACACAGAGATCGATCTGGCTGGTGGCGCCGCCGCTGTTGGGGGCCCCGGTGAAGTAGGGTTGATCCCACTCGACGACGATCGCGACGAATTCTCCAGGAATCATTGAAGCGATGGTGACTGGAAGGGAGGTGACCGTGGTGGCGCCCGATGCATCGAAATTCAACAGATGCTCGCCCGAATTCGGGGCTGTGTTCGACACCGTGTTGAAGGTCGGAGTGGTGTTGTCGTATGCCAGCGAGCCGTCGTTGCCGGCGGCGGAAAAATACGCCACGCCCTGCGCTTCCACCGCATCGATCGCCTGCGCGACGATGCCGTCCTGAAAGAAGGGCTCGTCGAAATACCCGACGTCGTCCGCGATGACCTTGGCGCCCGCGCCGCCGGAAGCGACAGGCGCGGCCAGCTTGCCGATGCCGCTGGCAAAATCCGCTTCGCTGTTCTCCGCGGTGTAGAATGCCAGGCCCGCGCCCGGCGCGACGTCGTGAACGACCTGCATCATCGCCCGACCTTCATCGCCGAACGGCAGCTGGGTCGGCGGGAAATAATTCATGCAGCCACCCTGCCCCGCCATCGCCTCTTCGAACACGATGACGGTCGACGGCAGGTCGCCGGTCGACACGTCGTCAGCCGCCGTGGCGAGAAAGCCGTTCGACGCGTAACCCGCGGCCCCGGAAGCGGCCACGTGATTCGCCGCGTAAACCGCATAGCAATCGTAGCTGTCGGACAGGATCCCCACCGTGACGCCGGCACCGGTGAGCGCATTGTCCGAGCGCACCACATCGCTGTGCTGCGCGAAGTCGCCCTGCGAGGTCACCGCACCGGAACGCGTGCGCGACATGGCGGCGCGGATGGAATGAACTTCGGCGCGGGCGGTCGCAGCCTCGAGTGCCGTCACCGGCAGCCAGCCGCCGACATCATTGGAATACACCGCTGGGTGTCGTAAACCCAATTCAACCAGCGCAGCCTTCAGCTGCGCCGGGTCGCCGCGCGTCACCGCGTCGATAAGCACCATCGGTGTGCCCGACGCATCCGCCTTGATTCTTGCCGCGGGCGCGAGAGCGCGCAAGTCCTCAATCGCGTGATCCGGGCGGGCGCGCAGTGCATGGCGCGACAGATCCGCGAGCGCGCCGTCGAATTTGGCGCCCCGCGCACTTTGGGGTTGTTGGGCACTTCGGCTGCCGAAGGCCCGCAGGTGCGCGCTGCCGGCTTTGACGGCGGCCCGCAAATGCGGATGTCGCAAAGTTGAGACGGTGGCGACAGCCACCATCGTCGTCAGTGCCGCCAGGGTTCCAATTGCAAAGGACCGTGAAGCCATCCGTGGTCTCCCTTTGCCACGAAAAGTACCGGGCCTGAGACTACCTTGGTTTAGGAAAGTTTGACACTCGCGACAGATGAGGCGCGCGGCAGGCGGGTGCCGCGCCCTGTATCATCGGCCGAATGGATCCATTGACGATGCCGGCATGACCACACGAGGCAGAGCTGCGCGAGCGGCGGGCATCGCCATCCTTTCGTGGGGGCTGACCTGCGCCGCCGCGGATCGCGCCAAGATTCTCAACCTTTACGCGTGGTCCGAGTATTTTCCGCCCGCGCTGATCGCGAAATTCCAGGCCGAGACGGGAATTCACGTCAACTATTCGGTGCTCGACTCGCCCGAAACGGCCGAGACCATCCTGTCCGTCGGCCACTCGAATTACGATGTCGTCACGATGAATGCATCGCCCGAGCTCGCGCGCGAAATCCCCAAGGGGTTCTGGAGAAAGCTCGACCAGGCAAGTCTCCCCAATGCGCGCAATGCCGACCCCCAAATCATGCGGCTGCTGGCATCCGTCGATCCCGGCAACCAATATGCCGTGCCATGGATGTGGGGAACGACCGGGCTCCTTTACAACAGCGACAAGATCAAGGCGATCATGCCGAACCCGCCGATCGACAGCCTCGACATGGTGTTCAAGAAGGACATCGCCGCGAAATTCGCGGGCTGCGGAATCAGCATGCTCGACTCCTGGGGCGATGTGCTGCCCATGGTGTCGCGTTATCTCGGCCAGCCCCGCCTCTCGGCCGCCAAGGGCGACCTCGACGCCGTCATGTCCAAGCTGCGGGAGATCAAGCCCTACGTGCAGCGAATTGCCACGGCGGGCTACTACCAGCAGCTCGCCGAGGGCGATCTGTGTCTCGCCATCGGATATTCGGGCGATGCCATGGTCGCGCGGCGGATGGTGAACGAGTCCCACGGCAGCGTAAAGATAGACTATTCATTCGTCCGCGAAATGGTGCCTTTCTACATCGACAACATGGTGATTCCGGCCGACTCGCCGAATCCTGGCGCGGCGCTCGCGTTCATCAACTTCGTGATGCGTCCCGAGATCTCCGCCTCGGTGACCCGTTTCATCGGCTTCGCCACCGCCAACGCGGCGGCGCTGCCGTTCCTCGAGCCCGCGGTTCGCAACAACACGCTCATCTATCCGCCGCCGGCGGTTCGCAGCCGCTTTGAACTGCAAAGGGTCTACACGCCGGAAGAGACGCGGGCATTCACTCGTGCGTGGCTTCTGTTCAAGTCCGGATCCTAGCCTCAAGGTGACGCAGACGCCGCGCCGCTACGCGGATGCGCGGCGGCGCACGGCGCTCTTCGGCGCCGCCCTTGCAGGCAGCGGTTTCTGCGCCGGAATCGGATTGCGCAGCGGAATCACCGTCTCCAGCACGACCGACGTGCTCGAGTCGGCGAACATCGACAGCCTCTGCAGGGTCTCCGCGAGTTCCTCCACCGAACGCGCCACGACCCGCGCAATCATGCAGTCATCGCCGGTGACACTGTGCATCTCGATGACCTGCGGCATGGCGCGCGCGGTTTCCGTGAGACCGCGCTTATGCGAGGGCGTCGCGCGCAATCGCACGAAGGCACTGATGTTGAAACCCAGACGCGCGAGGTCGACGCAGAGCTTCGCGCCGCGCACGATTCCTCGTCCCTCCAGACGCCGAACGCGATCGGCAACCGTGGGTTGTGAAATGCCGAACTCCCGCGCCACATCCGCGTAAGGCCGCCGCGCATCGGCATCAAGAGTTGCAAGGATTTTCAGGTCAAGTGCATCCATAGTGAAATCCTCCGTGGCCTTGGAGCTTAATTACCAAGCTATTTCGGTCCAATATCTTAAATCATGCAAAGCCAATCCGACAGCCGGCCGCTATGATGCTTCTGATTGCTGCAGCCCCCGGGGTGACGAGAAACATGTTGTCCAGCGCGCCCGTCCGAACTTCCACCACACCGTCGTGGTGGTTGATCGCCGCCTGCCTCTTGACCGTCTACATCATTTGGGGAACGACGTACTTCGCCATCAAGGTGGGCATCGAGGGATCCCCGCCTTTCTTCCTCGTCGGAACGCGCTTTCTGGCGGCGGGCGGACTGCTGCTCGCCTGGCAGGCGCTGCGAGGCCGGCAGATGCCGACGGCGCGCCAGTGGCGCGGCGCGGCGCTCCTCGGCTTCTTGCTGCTCGTGGTCGGGAACGGCGGCGTCGCCGTCGCGGAACGCTGGGTGAGCTCCGGCGCGACCGTTGCGCTCATCAGCATCATGCCGCTCGGCACGGCGCTCTGGTCCGGGGTGTTCGGCCGGTGGCCGCGACGCATGGAGTGGGGTGCAATCGCCCTGGGCGGCGCCGGCGCCGCAGTGATGTTGATGGGTCGCGATCTTCACGGAAGCATTGCCGGAACGCTCATCATCCTCCTCGGTACCACGTGCTGGTCCTTGGGAACGGTTCTGGCGCGCCGCATCGACATCCCCCACGGGCCCACGGGCTTTGGCGCGGAGATGCTCACCGCCGGAGTGTCGGCGCTGGTGCTGAGTGCATTGCTCGGCGAGCGCTGGACGTTGCCACACTCCCCGCGTGTCTGGTGGGCCTGGGGCTATCTCGTAGTCTTCGGCTCGGTCATCGCATTCTCGGCATACCGCTTCGTCGTCGAACGGGTCTCGCCGACGCTTGCCTCCACCTATGCCTATGTCAATCCGCCCGTGGCGCTGCTCGTGGGCTGGTGGCTCGGCAACGAGTCGTTTTCCCCGAATACCCTGCTCGGTCTGCCGATCGTGCTGAGCGCTGTGGCATTGCACGCATGGGTGCAGTCCCGCATTCCTGCCGCGGGAGTTCAATTACCGACAGGCGCACGCATGCGTTCGGCAACCGATCCTGGATGATGCATGCCGGCCGCATCATAGCTTTTGCACGATCACCCGCCCCTGCGCGTTCACGAAAATGTGATAGCGATTGCCGTCCTTGCACGAGGCCGTGTAGTCGCTGTCCGCATTGCGCTTCGTTTGCACCAACTGATCGCAGGGCAGCCCTTGCAGCGCGATGGTCGCCTTGAGATCCTTGCCGAGCGACGCGTCGTCCGCGGCGCGCACGCCGGCCGTCAAGACAGCCGCCGTCAAAAAAACGCATGGATGAAGCTTCATGTGATCTCCTGGATCTGACTAAATTTTTCTGAACTTCTCGGGGTCCGCGAGAATGCTCCAGATGGCCTCTCGGGATGACGCGATCGCCGTCGCGAGCGGCGGGTCGCCGTCCTGCAGCAGAGCGAGAACCTTGAGGAGCAGCTGATCATACCGCTGGCGCAGTTCGACGGGCGGTCGCTTATTGGGGGCTTGATACAGCGCTCGAAACTCCTCGAGCAGATCGTCCACCTGATTCTTGAGCGACAGCTTCGTGAACACGCCAATGGCGCGCGTATCCCGCAGCCGCTGTTCCAGATTCGCCAGGTCGAGCGTGTCCGCCGGCGCTTTGCTCGCTGCCGGCGCCGCCTGGGTCGCTGGCGGCACTTGAGTCACCGCCGGCGCATTGGTCGCTGATGGCGCTTTGGTCGCTGACGGCGCCTTGGTCGCTGGCGGCGCTTTGGTCGCTGGCGGCGCTTTGGTCGCTGACGGCGTCGGAGAGGGCGGTGCGGGCGCGGCTTGCGCTGCAGGCGCCCCACCGCTCTGCGGCGCTGAGTCCACCGTCGGCGACCGCGGCGCAGGCTCTGCAGTTCCGGCTTCGCCGCGCGGTGCAGGCGGCGGTGGTGCTTCTTGTGAACTCCCCGGCGCCCCGTTCGTCGGGGTTCGGTGCATCCAAGCGCAGCCCGGCATCGAGAGACAGACCGCGACTCCGGCAATGAACAGTCGATGCATCGTAATTCCTAGGACAAATTTTCGAACGTGATCCGGACACACAGGCCCGGGTGGCCATCCTGAAGCTCGACCTTAGCATGGTGCAAATTGGCGATTGCCGCGACCAACGCGAGGCCAAGGCCGTTGCCGGGCGTCGATCGGCTGCTCGTGAGCCGGTAGAAGCGGCGAAATACCTTGTCGTGCTCGTCCGCCGGGATGCCCGGACCATTGTCCTCGATGGACGCCACCGCTGCCCCGCCCTCCCCGCGCAACCTCACCAGGATACGCGTACCGGGCGGCGTGTGCCGGATCGCGTTTTCGATCAAGTTGCTGAAGAGCTGCGTCAGCAATTCGGCGTCGCCGCGGATGCGCACGTCCTTGTCGATATCTTGCGTGAGCACGTAGTGCTCATCCTCGGCCACGGGGCGGTACATCTCGTGGATTCTTTCAAGGAGCCCGGACAGCGACAACAGGGAGAATGCCGCCAGACGGGAGCCCGACTCTATCTGCGAGATCCGCAGCAGCGCGGCGAATATGACCAGTAAATGGTCGGTATCCTCGATCGCATGCGAGATGACCGCGGCATAATCGTCGGTCGTCACCGATTTGTGGCGCGCCTCCTCGAGACGGTTGCGCAAATGCGTGAGCGGGGTGCGCAGGTCGTGCGCCACATCGCTTGACACCTGCCGCAGATTCTCGAGCAGCATGGATATTCGATCCAGCATGTCGTTGATGGCGGCCGAGAGAATGTCGAGCTCATCGCCGCTGCCGCGCAATGGAATGCGGTCATTGAACCGGCCCGCGATGATCGCCTGACACGTGCGCGTGATCGCGTCGATGCGCCTCATGAACTGCACGCTGAAGAATATTCCGCCGAGTGCGGCGAGAATGATGGATGCGGCCTCGATCCAGGCGAATGCCTTGAGGATGCGCACGCGCGTGGCCGCGATTTGGCCCGTGTCGCGGCCGACGAACAAGTACACGCCGTCCGCGATCTCCACGCCCCGACCGAGCACCGTAACCCGGGACTCGAGACTTGAATTGCGCGGCGCGCGAAAGCTGAACAGGCCGAGCCGTTCGTCCGGGGCCTGCAGGTTTCCCGCGAGCTGGCCGGTCGCCTTGTCGTGAATCAAGATGTAGCCCCCCGGCAGGTCCACGCCCGAATAGTCCCCGGACCCCAACCGCTGGTGCACCACCTCGATGGCCTCCGAGATTCCCTTCTCGCGATAGCCGTTTCGGACGGTGCTGATGTCCGCATCGATCGCGCCGACGAGCGCGGAGGTTTGCGTCTCATCGACGATCCAATACACGACGCCGAGCAGCGCCCACGACAGAACCAGGAACAGCGTGGCGAACAGCGCCGCGGACCGGAAGCTCTCGGTCTTGAAGACTCTAATTGGGCGCAAGAAATTTGTATCCCGTGCCGCGAAGGGTCTGAATCACGTCGAAGTCGAAGCCGTGGTTGATCTTGGCGCGCAAGCGGCTGATGTGGCTTTCGACGACGCTGGTTTGCGGATCGAAATGAATGCCCCACACGTTTTCGAGGAGCATCCGCCGCGTCAGCACGCGGTCCGGATTTCGCATGAAATACTCGAGCAGGCGGAATTCCTGCGGCAGGAGCTCGACGCTCGTGCCCGCGCGCGCGACGGTTCTCTTCAGCAGGTCCAGTTCGATCGATCCCTGCACCAGACGAACCGCCGAGTCGGGCGCGTTCGCCGGACGGCGCGAAAGCACCCTGACCCGTGCCAGCAATTCTTCGAAGGCAAACGGCTTGACCAGGTAATCGTCGCCGCCCGCTTCCAATCCTTGAACCCGATCGTCGATCCCTCCCATGGTGGTCAGGTAGATCACCGGCGTCCTCACCGCCCGCTCGCGCAGCCTTCGAACGAGAGTCATTCCGTCGAGCCCCGGCAGCATTCGATCCAGGATGATGACCTGGTACTCGCCCTCGCAGGCGCTCTTGAGTCCGCCGTTCCCATCCTCGCAATGGTGCACGGCAAATCCGTGGCCCCGGAAATGCTCGACCACCGAGCGCGCCAGCTCAACATCGTCTTCCACCAGCAAAATGTTCATTCGCCGGAAGGTTACGCCACCGGAAACGGAAACGCATGGCGCCGGAGGAGCCCGGCGCCGGACACGGCGCCTCGACGAACATAAAGTTTACAAAACGGTACACATTCATCCGTCCCGCCCGTGGTAGCGTGGGAATATGTGCGTGCCCGGCAATTTCTTGCGTTGCCTTCTGATCGCCGGCCTTGCAGCCGGCTGCACGCTGCGGGCCGCGACCCCTCCCGCGCCGCAGGTGCCGGGGTCCTTCGACGGCGCTTTGCCCGGCGCGCCGGCAGGTTGGCCGGGCAAAGACTGGTATCGCGGCTTCGCGAGCGCGGAATTGGACGCATTGATCTCGGAAGCCGCGCAAAACAACTTCGACATCGCCACGGCGCGCGAGCGCGTGGCGCAAGCCGACGCTCGTGCCCGGCAGGCCCATGCGGCCATCCTTCCCGGCGTCGATGCCGGCGGCAACGCCAATTATCTCGCGGGACATTCGGTGAACGGCAACGCCCACGAGACCGATTGGGCGGCGCTTCTGTCCGCGAGCTATGAAATAGACTTCTGGGGCAGGAACCGCGCGAATTCAAATTCGGCGCGATACCTGGCCGTGGCTTCACGCGCGGACCGCGACACGGTGGCGTTGACGACGCTCGCGGGCGTCGCCAACGGCTATTTCCAGGTGCTGTCGCTGCGGGAGCGGTTGACGGTCGCGCGGGCCAATGCCGACGCCGCGAGCGCGCTGATGGACATCGTGAACTCTCGCTTCAGAGCGGGAATGTCCAATCCGGTGGAGGTCGCAACGCAGCGGGCGGCGTTGGCGACGGCTGAAATCGCGATCCCCGAACTCGAACAATCGCAGAAAGAGGCATTGAGTTCCCTGGCGCTGCTGTTGGGGCGCCCGCCCGAAGGATTCCAAATCGAAGGAGCGCCGCTCGATTCGCTGAAGGAGCCCGTCGTTTCCGCCGGCTTGCCGTCCGAACTGCTCCGGCGAAGGCCGGACATTTTCATGGCAGAGGCGAGTCTTCAATCCGCGGGCGCCGGCCTTCTTGCGGCGCGCGCCGCTTTGTATCCGTCCCTGACGCTCACCGCCTCCGGAGGCGTGCAGAACCCGGCCTTGAATGCCGCCATCCTGGTGTTGAGCGGCGCAGGGCCCACGTTGAATCTGGGCGCCTCGCTCGCGCAGCCGATATTCGACGGCGGCCGGTTGCGGGCGGCGCGCGCGGAGGCCGAAGCCCGGCAACGGGAATTGACGTCGAGCTATCGGGCCGCGATCGTTTCCGCGCTCGTCGACGTCGAGAATTCCTTGTCGGCCATTCAGCACATCGAGGCCGCGCGGGATTTTCAAAACGACAACGTGGCGCAGAGTGAGCGCGCATTCGAGGGAGCCCGGCTTCGCTACCAGGAAGGATACGGCGACTTTCTCGCCGTACTCGAAGCGCAGAAAACTCTTTACTCGGTGCGCGATCTTTATATTCAGTACCGGCTCGCGCGCCTTCAGGTCCTGGTCAGCCTCTGCAAGGCCCTGGGCGGCGGCTGGGAGAGCCCGGACGCTGCGGGGCAGCCGCAGACGGCAGCGGCGAGATGATCATGAAATTCGGCGCGCTGCTCCTCGGATGTCTTGCCCTGTGTGCCTGCCACCAGGCATCCGCGCCCGGCGGCGACACATCGCATCCTGCCAACACGGCTGCTGCAAAGCCCGATGCAGAACCCAAGTCCGCCGAAGAGGCCAAGGGCGAAGGCGTGAGCTTGACCCCCGATCAGGTCGAAAAATTGGGGATCGCCACGCAGGCTGCGACAGCGACTGACTATTCGCAAGAGACCGCCGGATTCGGCGTGGTCGTGAATCACGAGACCCTGGCGCAGGCGGCGGCTGAATTGGCCACCGCACAGGCCGCGGAGCGATTGAGCCGTTCCGCGCTGGCGCGCGCAAAAAAATTGTCGGGAACTGCCGGCGCGGTATCGGCCGATGTCGAGGAAACTGCGGCTGCAAAGGCGGAATCCGATGAGGCGGCACTTACGCTGACCACGCGTCGATTGTCGTCGATGTTCGGCATGAACCCGCCGTGGAAGGTCGGCGGCCGGAACGCGATGTTGCAGGACCTGGCCTCAGGCAGGGTCAAGTTGCTGCGGGTGACCTTTCCCCTGGGCGCGCTCCGCGGCGCAACGCCGCGAAGCCTGCGCGCTGCGCATATCGGCGCCAACAGGCCGGGTACGGGTTGGACGGTGAACATCGTGTGGGACGCCCCCGCCGATGCCACCGTGCCCGGACGCAGTTTCTTTGCGCTGCTGAAAGGCGGTGATGCCGGCGAAGGAGAGCGGCTTCAAGTTTGGGCTCCGACCGGCACGCCGCTGTCGGGCGTCGCGATCCCGGCGGCAGCGGCGGTCATGAGCGAAGACAAGTACTGGTGCTATGTCGAGACGCGGCCGGGCACGTTCGAGCGGGTGCAGATCGACACCGGCAGACCGACGGCGGACGGCTACTTCGTCACGGCTGCAGTGGCGGCCGGCGACAAGGTCGTGACGGCGGCGGCCGGCCTGTTGCTGGCAAAGGAATCCGGCTCGGGTTCGGAGCCCGACTAGCGATGATGCGGGCTCTGGTCTCGCTGTCCGTCCGTCATTTCGGCGCGGTCACCGTTCTCACGATATTCGCGCTCGTGCTCGGCTGCTGGGGCGCGCTGCGTTCGCCGCTGGACGTCTTTCCGGAATTCGTGCCTTCGCAGGTCGACATTCAGACGGAGGCTCCGGGTTTTGCCCCCCAGCAGGTCGAGGAGCTGGTGACAAAACAGGTCGAAAATGCCGTGAACGGTGCGGCTGGACTGGCGACCTTGCGCTCCGAATCCATACCCGGACTCTCCGTGGTGACGATCACGTTCGCCGACGGCATCGACGTCCACGTTGCGCGGCAGGGCATCTCGGAGCGCCTTTCCGAACTCGGCAGCAGCCTGCCGGCGGGCGTCGGTACGCCGAAGCTCTCGCCGCTGGTGTCGAGCACGATGGATCTTCTGAAGATCGGCCTGCTGTCCGACAAGGTCGACGCATACGAGCTGCGCGACACGGCGGATTGGATCATCAAGCCGCGGCTGCTCGCGGTCCCGGGCGTCGCCCACGTCATCGTATTCGGCGGGAGCGTCCGGCAAATACAGATTCTTCCCGACATTCAGAAGCTCGCAAGCTACAACATCACCTTCAACGACGTGTCCGATGCGGTTCGCGGCGTGCTGCCGCTTCGCGGAGCCGGCTTCATCGACATTCCTGCGCAGCGCATTCTCCTGAGTTCGCCGACTCCGGCGCCGGACATCGACGCGATCGGCAAGGCGGTCGTCGCCGTGCGCAACGACACGCCCATCGTGCTGCGCGACATCGCCGAAGTGAAGGTCGCGCCGGCGCTGCGTTCGGGCGACTCGCTCATCATGGGCAAGCCCGGCGTCTTGATGTCCCTTGCCAGCCAATACGGAGCGAATACGCTGACCGCAACGCTGGCGGTCGAGAAGGCGCTCGCCGCCCTCGAGCCGGCATTGAAGGGCAGAGGCATCACCCTTTATTCGAGCCTGCATCGGCCGGCCAATTTCATCGAGCGTGCGCTCGGGGACTTGAAGGAATCGCTGGGCCTGGCGGCGGTGCTGATCCTTGCCGTTCTTTACCTTTTCCTGCGGGACTTTCGCGCGGCGCTGATCGCGTTCACCGCCATTCCACTGTCGCTGCTCGCGGCGGTCGCCGTGCTCGACCGCATGGGGCTCACGCTCAACACGATGACGCTGGGCGGATTTGCCGTCGCGCTCGGCGTGCTGGTCGACGATGCGATCATCGGCATAGAGAACATCCTGAGGCGGTTGCGGGAAAACCGGCTCCTCCCGGATCCCAAGCCGCGTCTCGAGGTGGTGAAGGACGCGTCGCTCGAGGTGCGCGGTCCCGTGATCTATGCCACCGCCGTCGTGATCGCGGTATTCCTGCCCGAATTGTTCACCTCGAGCGTTCAAGGACATTTCGTGGGTCCGTTGGCGTTGGCATTCATCTTCGCGGTCCTGGCATCCTTGCTCGTGGCGATGACATCGACTCCGGCACTGTGCGCCCTGTTCCTGCGAAGGCGCGAGGCGCACTCCGAGGCCGGCTGGCTGCGGCGCCTCAAGGCATGGCAGAGCAGCGCGGTTCACCGCGTCGGCGCGCATTTCAAGATCATCGCCGCGATGTTGCTGCTGCTGGTTGCAGGCGCTCTGGCCGCCCTTCCGTTCGTGGGCGGCACCTTCATGCCGGACTTCCGCGAAGGCCACTTCGTCGTTCAGATGTCGAGTTCCATCACCGGCACCTCCCTCGAGGAAATGTTGGCCGCCGGAAAGCGCATCAGCGCGGACGTCCTGGCGCTTCCGTACGTACAGTCGATCGAGCAGCAGGTGGGCCGCGCTGAGCTCGGCGAGGATACCTGGGGTCCGCATCGCAGCGAATTTCACGTCGAACTCAAGGCGGACTCGACCGTGGATCAGAACGAAGCGCAGCAACATCTGCGGTCCATTCTGGAGCGCTATCCCGGCGTTCAGAGCGAAGTCGTCACCTTTCTCGGAGATCGCATCAGCGAGAGTTTGAGCGGCGAGACGGCCCAGGTTGCGGTCAAGATATTCGGCGATGATCTGGATGCGCTCGATGCGACCGGCGACAAGGTCGCCGCCGTGCTCGGTAAAGTACCGGGCGTCGTCGACCTGCAGTTCAAGCGCCAAAATGGGACGCCGACGATAGCGATCGAACTCATTCCGGAGGCGCTCGCCGCCACCGGACTCAAGGTGCAGGACGCGCTCGACGCGGTCGAATCGGCCTACGCCGGCAAGGTCGTGGGGCAGACGTACCAGGGTACGCGCACCGTCAATGTCGTGGTTTTGCTGCCCGATGCGCTTCGCCACCAGCCCATGAGGCTGCCGCAGCTCATGATCGGCAGCCCCATGGGACCCGTGCCCCTGTCGCAGATCGCACATGTCGCCGCCACTTCCGACCGGTACAGCATCGAGCACGACGGCGGGCAGCGGCGGGTCAGCGTGACGTTCAACGTCGGCAAGGGTTCTCTGCAGGAGGTCGTGCGGCGTGCGCAGCAGGCCATTGCGCGATCGGTGAAGCTGCCGGCGGCCGTGTTCATCGAATTCAGCGGCGCGGCGGAAGCAGAAGCGAGAACGCGCACCGAACTTTTCATGTATTCGGGACTCGCGCTCGGGCTGATCCTGATGATCCTTTTCATTTCGTTTCACTGGCGCGCGAATGGCTGGCTCGTGCTCGCGAATCTGCCGTTCAGCCTCATCGGCAGCGTGCTCGCGATCGTCGTCACGGGCATCGGTATTTCATTGGGGACGGTGGTCGGCCTGGTGACGGTATTCGGGGTGAGCGCCCGCAACGCGATCCTGCAGCTCGCCCACTACGAGCATCTGGTCGAAGTGGAAGGCGCGCCCTGGAACCTCGACGTCGTCATCCGGGGAGCAAATGAGCGGCTCGTCCCGATCCTCATGACGGCGGCGGTGACCGCGCTCGGCCTCGCGCCGCTCGCGTTCGGCATGAATCGCCCCGGCCAGGAGATCGAGGGGCCGATGGCGGTGACCGTGCTGGGCGGATTGTTGTCCTCGACATTGCTGAACCTGTTCGTCCTTCCGGCCCTGGCTCATCGCTACGTGCGGATTGGAAATCAGGCGCGCGATGTAGTATAGACACCGCTCACAGAACGGAGGGAGCCGTAGATGAAAAATATCACGAGGCGCTCGTTCGTCGCGACCGTCGGTGCCGCCGTGATCCCGGCCTCTGCGCTGTTGCCCGCCGCCTCAGGTGCCGCCGGGCCGGGCACGCCGAAACCGGCGGAGCCCGCCAAGCCCCCCTACCTCTTCTTCAATGCCGCGGAAGTACGCTTCATCGAACCCGCGTGCGAGCGGCTGATTCCAGCGGATGAATTGGGTCCGGGCGCTCTGGCAGCCGGTGTCCCCCGCTATCTCGACCGGCAGTTGGGAGGCGCCTGGGGCGCCGGCGAACGCCTGTATCGAAGCGGACCGTGGCAACCCGGGACGCCAACTCAGGGTTATCAATTGCCGTTCACGCCGGCGGAGCTCTTTCACGTGTCGCTGCGTGCCATCGATCGCGGCCTCGACGCGCTTGGCAAATCCTTCGCGAACATGTCGACGGACGCCCAGGATGATTACCTCAAGTCGCTGGAAGCGGGCGCGTACGATCTCGACGGAGTGCCCTCGGCCGTGTTCTTCGACACGCTGCTGAAGATGTCGATCGAAGGCTTTTTCAGCGACCCGGTTTACGGCGGCAACAAGGACATGGCGGCCTGGCGGATGATCGGTTTTCCGGGCGCCTATGCCGACTACTTTGAGACAATCGACCGGCAGGGACTGAAATTCGACCGGCAACCGATGAGCCTCGGCGAGGACGCGCACGGCCGCATTCACCAGGATCAAGACGTGCCGGCCAGTCTTTAGAGGACCCCCGCGATGGCCCAGCGTTTGAAGGAAGTGGACGTCGTCGTCATCGGGGTCGGCATGGTCGGCAGCATCGTCGCCAAGGAATTGGCGGCTGCCGGCTACATAGTGGTGGGATTGGAGCGCGGCCAGGCACGTTTCACGGTGCCTGATTTCCAGAGCCCGTCCATGCACGACGAATTGCGTTTCGACGTGCGCAAGGCGTTGATGCAGGACAGCGCCCGTGAAACCGTCACATTCCGCAATCTCAAATCGCAGACGGCGCTGCCGGTCCGGCGCCTGGAATCGTTTCTCCCCGGCACGGGTCTCGGCGGATCCATGGTGCATTGGAACGGACAAACCTGGCGTTTCCAAGCCAATGATTTTCAATTGGCGAGCCGCACGCACGAGCGCTATGGCCGAAATTTTCTCGACCCGGATCTCACCGTTCAAGATTGGGGGATCACTTACGAAGACCTGGAGAGTCACTACGATCGCTTCGAATATCTGCTGGGAACCAGCGGCAAGGCCGGTAACATCAAGGGCCGCATTCAGGCCGGCGGCGATCCGCACGAATCGCCCCGGACACGGGAGTATCCGACGCCTCCGCAGAAGGAGCTGTTCCAAGGTGCGCTATTCCGCAAGGGCGCCAGCAGCCTGGGCTATCACCCGTTTCCGCAGCCTTCGTCGAACCTGAGCCGGCCGTATACGAATCCTGAAGGCATGCGGCTCAACACCTGCGTCTTCTGCGGCTTCTGTGAGCGTCACGCCTGCGAGCACTACGCAAAATCCACGCCTCAGACCGTCATCTTGCCGGTGTTGCTCGCGAATCCGAATTTCGAACTGCGCACCGGCTGTCAGGTGCAGCGGATCAATCTGGATTCGACCAAGAAACAAGCGACCGGTGTCACGTACATCGATGCCGCCGGCCGGGAATTCGAGCAACCGGCATCGCTGGTGATCGCTTCCGCCTTCGCGCTCAACAACGTTCGCACGCTGTTGCTGTCGGGAATCGGCGCGCCCTACGATCCGGCGACCGGCCGCGGCGTGGTCGGACGGAATTATTCCTATCAGACGACCGCTGCGGTGGCCGCCTTCTTCGACCAGGACACGATCATCAATCCATTCATGGCCTCGGGCGCATCCGGCACCGTCATCAACGATTTCGCCGGCGATAACTTCGATCACGGCGGCCTCGGCTTCATCGGCGGCGGCTACATCGGGGCGGTCAACAGCCACGGCCGGCCCATCCTCTATCATCCGGTGCCCCCGGAAACTCCGGCGTGGGGCAAGGCGTGGAAACAGGCTGTTGTCAGGCACTACAACCATACCGTGATGCTCAGCATCCACGGCAGCTCGGTCAGCCAGCGCCAGAACTTCTTGGATCTCGACCCGAACTATCGCGATGCCTGGGGTCAGCCTCTGCTGCGCATGACGTTCGATTTCCCGCAGAACGATCTGAAAATGTCGGCCCACCTCACCGCCAAGGCGGTGGAAATCGGTCATGCGATGGGCGCCAAGCTCGTGGCGGGGTATCCGCGCAAGGCTCCCTACACGATCACCCAGTATCAATCCACGCACAATACGGGCGGCGCCGTGATGGGCGAGGACCCGGGAACCAGCGTGGTCAATCGATACCTGCAGTCCTGGGATGTGCCGAATGTGTTTGCGATCGGTGCCTCGGCCTATCCGCAAAACGCCTCGTGGAATCCGACGGGCACGTTGGGCGCGTTGGCGTACTGGACGATCGACGCGCTCTTGAACAAATATTTGAAAAATCCCGGCCCGTTGGTGCCGGCATGACGGTGCGTCGGCGAAGGCGCGCAGGCCTGGTTGGCGCGCTTGCGGCCGCGCTGTGCGCGCTTGCGGCGTTGCCGTGCACGCCTGCGGCGGCAACTGCGCCCTGCGAGGCCTGTCATGGTGCGCGCGGCGAAGGAATGGCGGCGGCGCATGTTCCGCGCATCGCGGGCCAATCGGCCGACTACCTGCAGAAGCAGCTGGAGGACTACGCTCGAGGCATGCGCGAGAGTCCCGTGATGTCGAACTTCGCGAGGGAATTGAGCGCAGCGCAGCGCGTCCAATTTGCAGCACGCTATGCAGCGATTTCGGCCCCGTATATCGCGCCCACGCCGCCGCTCGACGCCGTGCAGCTGGCCCGCGGTCACCAGCTTGCGCACCAGGGCGATGAAGCCAAGCGCGTTGCTGCCTGCGACGGTTGTCATGGCCCTGACGGCGTCGGTGTGCCCCGCGCCGCGCCATATCTCGCCGGCCAATCGGCGGAGTATCTCGCGAGCGCGCTCGAGGCGTTCCGCCGCGGCACGCGCAAGAATGATTCCGGTGAGTTGATGCGCTCCGTCGCGCAGTGCCTCGATGCTGCCGACGTCGCCGCGGTGTCCGCGTATTTCGCCAGTTTAGTACCATCAGCACAGTGAGAACCACCCCATGAAATTGACGCACCTATCACTGATCGCCGTCGCCGTCCTCGCCCTGAACGCCGCAGCGGATGAACCGAAAACGGCCGCGCAACCTGTGAGGACCATCTTTGAACGCCACGACCAATCGGGAGTGCCGGGGAAGGAGATCGTCATCGGCTCGGCGATGCTTCCGGCGGACACATCCATCGGATATCACACGCATCCGGGCGACGAGGCCGGCTATGTCCTCAAAGGAACCTTCATCCTCAAGGTGCGCGGACAACCCGACCGATCCCTCAAAGCCGGGGACAGCTTCTTCAATCCGCGCGGCGCGGTGCACAGTCTCGTCGCGGCGCCGGGAGGCGACGGCGGGACCGCGGTGTCCGCGTGGATCATCGACAAGGGACAGCCCCTCGCCACACCGGTGCCGTAAATCATCAAGAACACGATCGCCGTGGTCGATGCCCTGGCGGCCGCCGAGCATCGGTTCATCGCCGCCAATCCCTCGAGCCGGTCGCGCCATGAGCGTGCCCGCGCAGTGCTGCCCGGAGGCCACTCCCGGCAGACGCTCTATTTCGCGCCTTTCCCCCTCACCATCGCCCGGGGCGACGGTGCCCGTATCACCGATCTCGACGGCCATGAGTACCTGAATTTTGTCGGCGACTACGCCGCGGGAGTTTTCGGATCCCACTGTGAAGCGGTCCGGCTTGCCGTTCAGGACGCCCTCGGCTCCGGCATCTCCCTCAGCGGGCCGAACACGCACGAGGTCGAGCTCGCAGAACTCATTTCACGGCGCATTCCATCGATCGAGCAGGTGCGATTCTGCAACTCCGGGTCCGAAGCCTGCCTGTTCGCGGCGCAGCTCGCGCGCCACGCGACGCAGCGCCCGAAGCTCCTCGTGTTCAACGGCTGCTACCACGGTGGATTCATGATCTATCGTGAGCAAGACCCGCCCCTCACCGTGCCCTTCCCCGTCATCAAGGCGGCCTATAACGACATTCCGGGGACCTTTGCGCTGCTGCGCGCACATGCCGCGGAACTCGCGGCCGTGTTCGTCGAACCCATGCTGGGTTCCGGCGGGTGCATACCGGCGGCCCCGGAGTTTCTCGCCATGCTGCGCGAGGAAACGCGGATCGCGGGTGCCGCGCTGGTGTTCGATGAAGTCATGACCTCGCGGCTGGCGCCGGGTGGGGTGCAGGGGCTTCGAGGCATCAATCCCGATCTGACCACGCTCGGGAAATTCTGGGGCGGCGGCTTCGCGTTCGGCGCCTTCGGCGGTTCACGCGCGTTGATGCAGCACCTCGATTTGCGCGCCGGCGGCGTTCTGTCGCAGGGCGGCACCTTCAACAACAACGTGGTCACCATGGCGGCCGGCTTGGCGGGCGCCCGCGATGTGTATACGAGCGAAGCTTGTACGCGCCTCAATGCGCTCGGCGATCATCTGCGCGAGAGGCTCAACGATCTCGGCAGATCCTCAGGCGTGGGCTTTCAGGCGACCGGCATCGGCGGCCTGCTCAATGTTCACTGGCACGGCACGCCCATCTCCGAGCCCGGCCAGGTTGAAGCGGCGACCGCGCCGCGGCGCCGGCTGTTCCATTTGGAAATGTTGGAGCGCGGTTATTACATCGCACCCCGCGGCATGATCAATCTCTCGCTCCCGATGCAGGAGAGCGACGTCGCGGGCCTCCTGCAGGCGACGCGCGAATACCTATCGAGGCACGCCGGCATCCTTTAGCTTGGTATGATGCTTGGGCGCCGATGCCGGCGATGAGGGGGAGCGTTGATGCCATTGCGCACGAGAATCGACGGCGGGGGAACGCCGCCGCTGGACTCCTGGGGAGTCGACAGCGAATACGGTACATTGCGCGACGTGTTGATCGGCCCGATCGACCACTTCAAGTGGCAGCCCGGCAACGCCGTGTGCCAGCGCGCCGAACGGGTGGGTTTGCGGTTCGACTTCGAGGTCGCGCGGCGTCAGTACGGCGAGATGGTGGACGTCTACCGCCAGGCGGGCGTCAATGTGCACATGCTCGCCGCCGATCCCGCGCTGCCCTACCAAATCTTCGCGCGCGACAGCAGCGTCATGACCCCGTGGGGCGCCGTCATCATGCAGCTGCAGAAATCCTATCGCCGCGGCGAGTATGCGGCATGCCTGCAGTTCTATCTCGACCGCGGCATTCCGATTTACGATCTGATCACCGCCGGCAACGTCGAGGGCGGCGACTTCATGGTGCTGCGGCCCGGCGTTGCCGCGTGCGGCTATTCGGGCGAGCGTTCGATCGAACCGGCCGTTCGGCAACTGCAGAGCTGGTTTCGGGCCGAAGGATGGGAGCTTCACACCTACGCGTTCGATTCCCATTTTCTGCATCTGGACGTGCAAATGGGCATGATCGCCGAGGGCCTGGCGGTCGTTTGCGTGGAAGCCGTCGAGCCGGAACTCGTGGACTGGCTGCGTTCGAAGGGCATCCGCGCCATTCCAATCCCCTACGGCGATGCCATGCAAATGGGCAGCAACGTGGTGGCCCTGGGGAAGGAGCGCGTGCTGGTGCCCGCGTCGAGCAAGAATCTCGTCGCGGCCTGCCGCGCCGAAGGCCTCACGGTCTACGACCCCGATGTGTCCATGATCGGCAATGGCGGTGGCGCGGTGCATTGCATGTGTCAAGCGCTGAGACGTGATCGTGTCCGACCGTCGTGATGTTTCGCGCCGCGCATTCGTGCTCGGCACCGCCGCGGGCATCGCGGTGTCGGCGGCCGGCGCCAAGGCTCATGCGGACATGCCGGGCGGCCGCGCGGTGAGCGACCTTTGCGGCTTGAGCGCCGTCGAGGCGGTTGCCCACATGTCCGAGGGGTCGCTCACCGCCGAGCGGTATGCGCAGGCACTGCTTGCACAGTGCCATTCCGCGCGCGCCCTCAATGCCTTCATCACTTTGGAGCCGGCCAGAGTTCTGGAGGATGCCCGGGCCCGCGACCGCGAACGTCTCTCGGGGCAGAAGCCGGGGCCTCTGTTCGGACTTCCGATCCCGGTGAAGGACAGCGTCAATACGCGCGACTATCCAACGACCGGCGGCACGCCGGCGCTTCGCGGTTTCCGTCCCAAGGAGGATGCGCCGGTGGTTGCGGCGCTGCGCGCATCCGGAGCCCTCCTCCTCGGCAAGACCAATCTGCACGAGCTTTCCTACGGCTGGACCAGCAACAACCTGGCGTTCGGGGCGGTACACAATCCCTACGATCCCTCGCGCATTCCCGGCGGCAGCAGCGGGGGCACCGCGGCGGCCGTCGCAGCCCGTCTCGCGCCGCTCGGCGTCGCCGAAGACACCGAAGGATCCATCCGTGTTCCGGCGGCATTCTGCGGCATCGCCGGATTTCGGCCGACCACCGGGCGCTATTCCACCCGCGGTTGCGTGCCGATATCGCCGCTCTTCGATCAGGTGGGCCCGCATGCCCGCAGCGTCGCGGATCTCGCACTGTTCGATTCGGTGGCTGCCGGCGATTGGCGCAAGCTCGACGCGGCGCCGCTCAAGGATCTGCGCATCGGGATCGTACGCGACTACTGGTGGACCGATCTTGACCCCGAGGTGCTGCGTCTGACCGAACTCGCGCTCGCACGGCTCAAGGATGCGGGCGCACGAATCGTCGAGACGCAGATGACGGGACTCGCCACGCTCATCGATCGCATCACCGACGAGGTCCAAAACCACGATGTTCGCCTCGCGCTGGCGGCCTACCTCAAGGATTATGGCACCGGGATCGACTTCGACACCCTCGTCGAGCGCGCGAGCCCCGACATTCAGCGGATATTTCGCAGCGATGTGCTGCCGGGGGGCGCCAATTTCGTCACCGAGCCCGTCTATGCGGCGGCCCGCGATCGATACCTGCCGGAATTGCACCGTTTATACGGGGAATATTTCACCCGCACGCAGGCGGCCGCGATCGTCTTCCCGACGACCCTTGTCCCGGCGCCGCGAATCGGCGAGGAGAGCACTGTCGACGCCGGCGGCCGGGCACTGCCCTTCGAGACCGCCGTGGCGCGCAACATCGCGCCGGGCAGCACCGCGGGCGTTCCGGGGCTGGTTTTGCCGGTCGGGCTCACCCGCAACGGACTGCCGGTGTCGATCGAGTTCGATGCGCCGGCCGGAGGCGACCGTGCGCTGCTCGCGCTTGGACTGGCGCTGGAGCGGGCGCTGGAGCCGATGCCGCCGCCGCGCAGCTCGCGCCGTACGGCGTCCTAATCGCCGCCCGGCGGAGCATCGCCGCGGTAGAACGTCGATGCCGGCGTGGTCTTCAGGAACTGGGAAGCCGCCAGGGAGACTAATTGGACAGTCGATCCGCCGGGATCCAAGCGAAGCGGCACGTGCCGGCGCAGTGCGGTCCATGCCGCCGTCGGCGCGGCTCCAAAGGTTCGCGCCGGATCCTGCGCCTTGCGCACGTCCATCCACAGACTCCCTTGGATCAGGTCGAATCCCAGCAAGTCGAAGGTCGTCGCCACCGCCTGACGCGCCCGCTGCACCTTGATCCGCGTCTGCGCCTGCAAATCCTCCACAGTTCCCACGATGGCGCTGCCGAAGGGGGCGACGGGATTCATCAAGCTTTGCACTTCCTGCTGAAGATCCACCGGCGCGTAGTCGGTGAAGGTTCTGGTCGCGGTGGGCAACACCTCTTCGGCCGACACCCCGGTGAAGAAGGGATTTCTGAACCGCTCGATGCGCAGCATGACCGCAATGTCCATGTTCGCCAGCGCGACCACGAAGTTCTCGATCCGGTTTGCCATCGGGTACGGGTCCCAATTGGCGTTCGAGACGATGTAGCCATGCTGTCCATGGCTGTGCGGACCGCCCTTGACGAAGAAGCGCATCAGCTGCGGAGTCGCCAGCTCCCACGAATCCTGGGGGCTGAGGCCCACGTTCACCGCGGGATTGTGATCGGATGAATTCGCCTGAAAGATCACCGCGTCCCTGAGAGCGGCCCACTCCTCCCAGGCTGAGCCCTGGCGAATCGAGGAGGCCCGCAGACTTTCCGGATCTTGAATGATGCGCTTGGCGTCCTTCCCGAACAGATAGCTTCCCTTGATCATGTCGAGAACGCGGGCAGCGTGCCAATTCAGCCATTTCTCCGGCCGGTCGTGCTGCACGACGAGACTCAAGGGCGTGATGCTGCTGTTCATCCCGTTCAGATCCATCGCGTAGATGAGATCCGACCATTCGATCGCCTCCCTCGCATCGTTGACGAGGAGCGCCGCCTGCCCGGTGGCGTAGGCATTGCTGCTGGTCAATGCATTGTCGTCGGCGGCGAAGGGTTGGATCGGCGCCAGGCCGGCGCTCTGAAGCGCCTGGGAGGCCTTCATGCGGGCGCCCTCGAAATACGCCTCGCCGGCGCCCACCATGGCCGCTCCTACGTTGCCCAACTGCGCCAGATCGCCTTCACCCAGGCTGCCGCGAGACTGCACCACGGGTGTGATCCGCTTGTTGAGCAGGTCCAGCAGCATCTGCGACAACTGCGGACTCGGCGCGTTGTACACCATGGCGTTCGCGCGAATCACCATCATTGCACGCACGATTTCCTCTTCCGACACTTCCGGCCCGGTGCCCCACAATGCGCCGGATCGAAATATCTCCTCCTGCGACTTCGCGATCAGCGCGTGATTCTTCGGCGACATCGGATCGCCCTCGAACATGACCGTCTCCCGCTGATCGCCTGCGCCGCGGTTGAACCAATAAACGGGTATCCCTTCGGCAGCCGCTTCGAGCAGCAGACCGTAATTGTCCGCCTGCCGCCGGCGCGCATCGGCGCTCAATTCAACCCTGGCTCCATGGCGCGCGACCATGACGATTTGCCCGATGGTGAGGCTGCGGCCGTCGAGCGTCACGGTGCGATCGCCCATGGTGGGGGCGATGGGCGTGTAATTATCCACGGCCCACGCGGGAGCGGCGCACAGCGCGGCGGCCAACACCAGTGCGCGCAACAACATTCCGGGATCAGGAGATATTCGAGCTGTCATGGTGGATACCTTGTATTGCCTAACAGGGGTCAAGGGGGCTTCGCTTCGTCCGGCGGCGGCGCATTGCCCGGGGTTTCGGTGTGATAAGGCAGCCAGGCGTAGATTTCGGGCGAGGTCTGCGGATAGGCGAGAAACTCCTCGCGGGATTCGACGATGGGATCGGCCTTGCGGCGCGACAGCCGCCACATGGCGAACATCGTGAAGCCCAGCGTGAGCACCATCGCATAGACAAAAAATGCGCGCGGCGCGATGAGCTGTATGGCGTAGGTCCCCGCGGTGGGGCCGAGCGATGACCCGAGTGCCCACACGAACAGCAGCGTCGAGGACAGCGCGACGTAGTCGGTTGCGACCGCGCGGTCGTTCGCATGCGCGACCCCGACGGCGTAGAGGCTTTCGGCGAGGCCGCCGAACACCCCGAACAGCAGGGCCAGCAGCGCGAACGGCATGCCGCGATCGGCCCACACGAGCGCGGCGGCCACGGCCAGGATGCCGAGGCCCAGCCCGATCAATGCATGCAGGCGGTCGATATGGTCCGAGAAATAGCCGATCGGCCACTGCAGGAAAAGTCCGCCCAGCGAGACGCAGGCCATCAGGAGGACGATGTGCTGTTGATCGAAGCCGATGCGCGCGCTGAACAGCGGACCCACGGTCGTGAATGCGGTCAAGATCAATCCGTTCAGCAGACAGGCGCTGACGCTGACGGGTGAAGTGCGCAGCGCCTTGAGGATTTCCAGCGTCACCCGGCGGGGCAGGACCGGTGCACGCACGTCGATCGCGACCATGGGAACGAGTGCGAGGGTCGTCGAAATGCCGGCGATGATCAACAACTCCGGGCCCTTGACATCGAGGTTCTGGCTCAACAACTGCCCCACGCCGAAGAACAGGCCGTACACGAGCACGTAGATCGTGAGCACCCGGCCGCGCTGCTCGTTCGGCACCAGCGCATTGAGCCAACTCTCGACGATGATGGCAAGCCCGGCGGCGTTGACGCCGATCAGGAAGCGCAGCAGCGCCAGCACCGGCGCGCTGCCCGCGAAATAGAGGCTCAGGATCGCAACCGATTTCAGGCCGGCAAAGGTGGCATAGGCGCGCTCCAAACCCACCGGTGCGATCACCTTGTGGGCGTACAGACACCCCGCGAGAAAACCGAGGGCTTCCGCGGTCGCGATGAGGCCGATGACGCCATCCGACAGCCCCAGGGCCGAGAATCGCAGCGGCAGCAGCGTGCCCAGGAATCCGGAGCCGATCATGATCAGCGCGGTGCTGATCAGCGGCGGCGCCACCCGCCATGGAAGGGCGCCGGGATGCGCATGAGCAGCGGTCGGAGCGGAGTTCATGCGGGATTTTATCTTAAGTCAGGCCCGCGGCGGGCGTTTTGCCACCGCGCCCGGAGCCCGTTAGGCTTGCGCAATGACCCTGCACAGATTGTTTCCGACGCTCGTGTACTCGAACGCCCTGCAGACGCGCGGGGCGAACGAATTCAACCGTCAGCTGCTCAAGGAATGCCGGCAGTTGCGGCAAGACGATGCCGCCGGCCGCCGATGGTCCGCCGAGAACTACCCCGGCGGCTACACGTCGTATGGCTCGGTGCACTGGCTGCAGCGCATCTCCCCGACCTTCAAGTCCCTGGAGAACAAACTCGGACGGCATGTCAAAGCCTTCGCCAGCGCGGTGCAGTGGGACCTCACGGGGCGCGACCTCAAGATGACGGATTGCTGGATCAACATCATGCCGAAGAACGTGGTGCATGGCCTGCACCTGCACCCGCTCTCGACGCTGAGCGGCACCTATTACGTACACGCGCCGCGTGGAAGTCCGGGGATCAAGTTCGAAGATCCGCGTCTCGATCGCTTCATGGCGGCGCCGCCGCGCAAGCCCTCGGCCACTCGCGAGGCGCGCCTGTGGGGAACATTTCCCGCCGAGGCGGGTCATGTCGTGCTCTTCGAGAGCTGGCTGCGGCACGAGGTGGTGGCCGAACCGCGTCAATGCCGAGCGGATCAGCATCAGCTTCAATTACAACTGGTTCTGAAGGGACTTCGCGCGGACACTAAGCGCCGAATGGAGTAAACTCAATGGCATGACCACCCGAACCTCCGACGCCACCATGGCCGTTTTCCTGGACCTGGAGAACATCGCGCTGGGCGCGCGCGATGCCAAGTACCCGAGTTTCGACATCGAGAAGGTCCTCGAGAAATTGCTGCTCAAGGGCCACATCGTCGTCAAGAAAGCCTACTGCGATTTCGACCGCTACAAGGACTTCAAGCGCGGGTTGCACGAGGCGGCTTTCGAACTCATCGAGATTCCGCACGTGCGCCAGTCCGGCAAGAACTCCGCGGACATCCGCATGGTCGTCGACGCGCTCGATCTCTGCTACACCAAGGGGCACGTCGACACCTTCGTCATCTTGAGCGGCGACTCCGACTTCTCGCCGCTGGTCAGCAAATTGCGCGAGAACGCCAAGACCGTCATCGGCGTCGGGGTCAAGAATTCGACCTCCGACCTCTTCATCAACAACTGCGATGAATTCATCTACTACGATGACCTGGTCCGCAAGGAGCCGAAGCCGCGCCGCCGTTCCGCGGGCGCCGCCCGCACCCCGGCCGTGTCTGCGGAGAGCGCGCCGACCGAGACCGGGACCGGCGAGAACAAGGGTCCGGAACTCAACGATGCGCTCGACTTGATCGTGGAGACTCTGGAGGCGCTGGCCGAGGAGCGCGGCGGCAGCGAACCGATCTGGGGCTCCATGGTCAAACAAGCCATCAAGCGGCGCCATCCGGGTTTCAACGAGCGCGCCTACGGGTTCCGTTCGTTCAATGACTTGCTGGCCGAGGGCGAGAAGCGCGGCCTGCTCGCGTTGCGAGCGGATGAGAAATCCGGCGGTTACACGGTGCGGGTGATGGAACGGCATCCGCGACCTGCGGGTCAATCCTAGCCGCCCTTGATTTTCGAACCATGCTGCCCGCATGTCCCCAGGAACATGAATACCAACCGCAGACGATCCTGGATGTGGGCCGACGCGTGCGCGATCCTCGACGAGGCCGAGCGCAAACACCGGCAATTCTTTGACCTGCTGGCCGGCCCTCCGGCCCGGCCGGTGTGGGAACCGCCGGTCGATATTTTCGCGGACGGCTCGGAACTGCAGGTGATCGTGGCGTTGCCCGGTGCCCGCGCCGAAGAGGTGGTCGTGCAGGTCACTCCCACCGGATTGCACATCGAAACCGTCGTGCCGCCGCCCGCCTTGGGCACCCGCATGAACGTCGTGCGGCTGGAAATTCCCTACGGACGGATGCGCCGGCGCATCGACATACCGCCGGGGCATTACGCGCTGGTGGAGCGCCGGCTCGATCGCGGTTGCCTTTATCTTCGGCTCACGAGGGAGGCGCCATGAACAACGCTGAAGACGTGCTCATCATTTTGCCGGTCGGCAACACGGTGCTGTTTCCGGGCGTGGTGCTGCCGATCGCCATTGCCGGCAACTCCGCGCTGGCGGCGGCTCAGGAGGCGGTGCGTACGCAGCGCCGGGTCGGACTTGTGCTGCAGAAGGACACGGAAGCCGCCGAGCGGACACCGACGGTTCAAACGGCGCCGCGCAAGGAGCCGAAGCCCTGCACCGCGTCGGTACGGCCGCCACCATCGTGCGATTCATCACGGCGCCGGACGGAACGCATCATTTGATCGCCCAGGGCGAAGAGCGCTTCACGGTATTGGATTACGTGAGCCGCGAGCCCTTCTTGGTCGCGCGCATCGAAACGCACAAGGAACCCACGGTGCTCGACGCGAGGTGGAAGCTCGCGGGCTCAATTTGCGCGAACGGGCTCTGGAGGCCGTGCAGCTTCTGCCGCAGGCGCCCGGCGAGCTGGTCACCGCCATCCGCAGCATCGAGTCGATTTCGACTCTCGCCGACATGATCGTGAGCTTCATGGATCTGAAGGCCGCGGAAAAGCAGGAGATACTCGCCACCTTCGACTTGAGGACGCGGCTCGATCAAGCGTACTCGCCCTCCTCAACCGCCGCATCGAGGTGCTGAAGGTGTCGCGCCAGATCGACGAACGCACCCGCGAGGCGTTCGACGAGCGGCAAAAGGAGGCGGTTTTGCGCGAGCGACTGAAGCAAATCCAGAAGGAACTGGGTGAAACCGACTCCTCCTCGGCCGAACTCGAAGAGCTGAAGCAATCGGTCAAGGACGCGGGCATGCCGCGCCGAAGTCCTGGAACAGGCGCAGCGGGAACTCAAGCGTTTGGAGCGCATGCCGGACTCTTCGGCCGAATATTCCATGACCCGCACGTATCTGGACTGGCTGATCGCCATGCCCTGGTCGAAGGTCGACCCTGAGACGGTCGACATCGCAACAGGCTCGCTCGATACTCGACGAGGACCATTACGGTCTCGAGAAGGTCAAGCGCCGCATATTGGAGTTTCTCGCGGTTCGAAAACTCAATCCCGAGGGCCGCAGCCCCATTCTGTGCTTCGTCGGGCCGCCGGGCGTGGGCAAGACCTCGCTCGGCCAGAGCATTGCCAAAGCGATCGGCCTGAAATTCGGGCGCGTGAGCCTGGGCGGCGTACACGACGAGGCGGAGATCCGCGGCCACCGGCGCACCTACATCGGTTCGCTCCCGGGCAACATCGCACAGGCCGTCCGCAAGGCCGGCAGCCGCAATCCGGTGCTCATGCTCGATGAAGTCGACAAGCTGTCGGCGAGCCATCAGGGCGATCCATTTTCGGCTTTGCTCGAGGTGCTGGATCCCGAGCAGAACAATTCGTTCCGCGACAACTATCTGGCCGTGCCATTCGATTTGTCGAAGGTGCTGTTCATAGGAACCGCCAACGTTCTCGATGCCATTCCGGCGCCGTTGCGGGACCGGATGGAAATCATCGAGCTGACCGGCTACACGGAAGAGGAAAAGCTGCAGATCGCCAGGCGCTACCTGCTCACGCGTCAGCTGAAGGCGAACGGCCTCACTGCGGAGCAGGTCCAGGTCTCCGACGAGGCGCTTCGCCGCGTCATCGTCGACTATACCCGCGAAGCGGGGGTGAGGAATTTGGAGCGCCAGATCGGCGCGACTGCTGCGAAACGCCGCGGTCACCATCGCCTCGGGCGGCGCGAACAGCGTTTCGATCGGTGCGGAGGACGTGCCGCGAATCCTGGGCGCCGCGCGCTTTGAAAACGACGTGGCCCTGCGCACCAGCATTCCGGGCGTTGCCACGGGGCTTGCCTGGACGCCGGCGGGCGGGGACATTCTCTTCATCGAATCGAGCCGCGTGCGCGGCAGCGGCAAGCTCATTCTCACGGGCCAGCTGGGCGACGTGATGAAGGAGAGCGCCCAGGCTGCCGTCACCTGGGTGAAATCGCAGGCGGATCGCTTGATGATCGATCCATCCGGTCTGGATGATTGCGACCTGCACATCCACGTGCCGGCCGGCGCCATCCCGAAGGACGGCCCGAGCGCCGGGGTCGCCATCGCGACCTCCCTGGTCTCCCTGCTCCTGCAGCGTACGGTGCGGGGCGACGTGGCCATGACCGGAGAGATCAGCCTGCGGGGAGTGGTCATGCCGGTCGGGGGCATCAAGGAAAAATGCGTGGCCGCGGCGCGGGCCGGCATCCGCACGGTGATTCTGCCGGCGCGCAATCGCCGCGACCTCGAGGACATTCCCGAGAGCGTGCGCGCCAAGCTCGAGTTTGTCTGGGCGGAGAAGATCGATGACGTTCTCGCGAGGGCGCTGGAAGACGACCCGGCGCATCGCGCGGCGGCGTAGGCGCGTGGGTTGTCCGCTGCCGCTGCCAGGACCCTAGGGGCTCACTCGCCACCACCAGACGCCGTCGGCATCGAGCTCGCGGATCGCCCGACCCCTCGCCGTCAGGTAGTTGAGGTGCGCAATCGCTTCACCGGTGGCCATGCCGAGCACACCCGGCTTGATGGGCCGGGCAAACAGCGCACTGAACACGTCGACCGCACGCTTGGGCGCCGCCAGCGCGCCTTCCAGGCGCGCGAGGCTTTCCAGATGCGACTTTGAGAGTTCGTCGATCCGTGTATGCAGTCCGTTGAATGGACTATTGTGCGCGGGCAGCACGAGAACATCGTCGGGAATCCGCCGTTTGATGTCGGCAAGCGACGTGAGCCAGTCGTCGAGCGGATCGGCGTCGGGCTCCGTCGGATAGACCGATACATTCGATGAAATTCGCGGCAGCACCTGATCTCCGGAGATCAGCAGCTTCAATTCCGGACAGTACAGGCACGCATGCTCCGGGGAATGGCCGCTTCCGACGACGACCATCCAATCGCGGCCGCCCAGCCGCATTGCGTCGCGATCGGCGAGTCGATGATATGAGGCGGGCAGCGGATAGATCATTTCCCCGAACGACCCGAATCTCGTCTTGTACCTCTCGATCGCCTCCTCATCCCAGCCCGCCGCGCGATAGAAGGCCACCCCTTCGGCCGGAGCGCTTCGTCCGGTATCCGCCGCCATCAGCCGGCAAGTCAAATATTCCAAACGGCTCATCCACAAGGGCACCCTGAACCGCTCCGAAATCCAGCCGGCCATGCCGCAATGATCGGGATGCATGTGCGTGACCACCACGCGCGTCACCGGCGAGCCGCCGAGAGTTTTCGAAAATGCCGTGTGCCAGGCATCGATGGTGTCGGCCGATTTGAGCCCCGTATCGACGATCGACCACCCGTCCCCGTCCGCGATGGCCCAGACGTTGATCCATGGCAGGGCCGCGAACAGCGGCATGCGCAGCCACAGCACACCGGGCGCCACGGTGACGGCAGAACCGTCGCCGGTCTGCGGCTCCGCCTTGAGGGGATAAATCAGCGTCGACGGCGGCCGGCTGTGTTCCAGCCCCGATTCGTTCATCTAGCGCATTCCGGCAACGCGTGCATTCAGCCGCTCGATCCGCTCGAGCGCCGGCGGGTGCGAATCGAAAAACGCCGAGTGGATGCGATCCGGGGTGAGGGTGGAGGCATTGTCGCGGAACAGCTTGACCAGGGCAGCGGCCAGCTTCCCGGCATCGGCGTATCTGGCGGCAAAATCGTCGGCCTCCCGCTCGTGGCGGCGCGACCACCATGACATGGCGGGAGTCGCAAAAAAAGCGACGACCGGCACGGTCAACATGAAAAGGAGCAGCGCCATCGCAGCGGAGGGCTCCGGCACGCCGAGCGCGCTGTAAAAGCCCGGCTGGCGTGCGAGCCAGGCGAGCAGCGCCAGCCCCCCGAAGACGAGTATCAGGGATGCCGCGAGCCGCTGGCGCACGTGATGCAGCCGAAAATGACCGAGTTCGTGCGCCAGTACCGCCTCGATCTCCGGCGGGTCGATGCGGGACAGCAGGGTGTCGAAGAACACGATGCGCTTGTTGCGCCCGATGCCCGTGAAATAGGCGTTGCCGTGCGCCGAGCGGAGCGATCCGTCCATGACGAACACGCCTCCGCGGGCTGCGAATCCACAACGTTCGAGCAGTGCTTCCACGCGCTTCTTGAGCGACTCGTCGGCGAGCGGCGAGAATCGATTGAACAACGGTGCGATGAACTTCGGCGCCGCCCACGTCAACCCCAAGGTCCAGATCACCCAGATCAGCCAGACCCACAGCCACCACCACGTGCCGGCGTGTGCCATGAGAGCGAGCGTGGCCAGCAGCAGCGGCCCTCCGAGCAGCGCTGCGAGCAGCCACTGCTTGGCCAGATCCTTGACATACAGTCCCGGCGAGACGCGGTTGAACCCGAATCGGGCTTCGACCCGGAATGTTCGCCAAAGCGAGAACGGCAGTCCGACCAATTGCAGCAGCATCAGCAGGGTGGCGACGATGAGTGCACCGCGCCACGGTTCGGTCAATGCCGTGTGGCGCCAAGCCGCATCGACGGCGGCCAGGCCCCCGCCCACGGTGAGCAGAACCTTCACCGCCCCCTCCACGACGGTCGCCCATCGGCCCAGGCGAACCCGCGCCGCGGTGTAGTCGGCTGCCTTTTGCTGATCGGCCAGCTCGATCTGCCCGCGAAAACGCTCCGGCACTTCGTTCCGGTGGGCCTGCACGGCGGCGAGCTGCCGCGAACCCAGCCACAGACGCGTCAGCGTCTCCGCCGCGAGAGCGGCGAGGAAAAGCCATGTCATCCACTGCATCCTAGAGAACCTGTCGTCAGACTACGTCCCGCTTGACGAACAGCGTAGTCGAATTGCGCTCGCTTCGAAACACCAGCGGCCGCTCCGGCGTCGCGCCACCCTGCGCAGGGGCGGCGGGGCGTTCCGCGCGTTCCACGGCCTCCGTGACCAGGTGATGGTGGGGCGACAAATCGCACACCGGATCGGCGTTCGCCGCATCGCCCGTCAGCAGATAGGCCTGGCAGCGGCATCCGCCGAAGTCGCGGACCTTCTCCGGGCAGCTTCGGCAAGGCTCCTTCATCCATTTGTCGCCGCGAAAATGATTGAAGGCTTCCGAGCCGTACCAAATCTCCCCGATGCTCGCACGGTTCACGTTGGGGAATTCGAATCCCGGCAGCATGCGCGCGGCATGGCAGGGAAGAGCGGTGCCGTCCGGCGCGATCGTCAGAAAGATGGAGCCCATGCCGTTCATGCACGCTTTGGGGCGGCGTTCGAAGTAATCGGGCACCACGAAGTAGATCTGCATCTGCCGGCCCACCTTCTCCCGGAAGCGGCGCATCGTCTGCTCTGCCCGCTCCACCTGGGCCCGGCTTGGCAGCAGCTGCTCGCGGTTGTGCCAGGCCCATCCATAGTACTGCGTGTTTGCCAATTCCACGTAGTCGGCGCCCAACCGCAACGCCATGTCGAGGATCTCCTGCACGTGATCGATGTTGAGGCGGTGCAGGACCACGTTGAGCACCATGGGATAGTCGTATTTCTTGATCAAGCCGGCCACGGTGGATTTGAGGTCGAAGGTGCGGGTGCTGCTCAGAAAATCGTTCATCTGCCGCGTGCTGTCCTGGAAGGAGAGCTGTATGTGATCGAGTCCCGCCGTCTTCAGCGCATCCAGTCGCGCATCGTTCAACCCCACGCCGGAAGTGATGAGGTTCGTGTAGAAGCCGAGGCGGTGCGCCTCCTCGACGATCGGCACGAGATCGTCGCGCGTCAAAGGTTCCCCGCCCGACAGGCCGAGCTGCACGGCGCCGAGGGCGCGCGCTTCGCGCAGCACGCGAAACCAGTCCTCCGTGCGCAACTCCTCGTCGGACCGCGCGAAGTCCGTTGGGTTGTAGCAGAACGCACAGTGCAGGGGACAGCGGTACGTGAGCTCGAGCAGCAGCCAGAGCGGCGGACCGGGGCGTGCGGGCGCGGTCACGGGAGTATCTTCAGCCATTTCTTTTCCACAGCCATGGCGACGAAGCGCATGACGTCCCCGGACAGGTTGGAAGCCTCGAAGGCGCGTTCGAGATCCGCCGTGATGTCGGCAATCGTCGTCGCACCATCGCAGCGTTTGAGGATTTCGCCGGCACTCCCGTTGAGCTTGATCATTCCCTCGGGATAGAGCAGGACGTGAGCATTCTGCGCGGCCTCCCATTGCAGCCTGAATCCGCGCTCGATGGCGGGGCGCGACAGCGCGTCGATGACGGGCGGATTCATGCAGGGCTCACGTAGCGCAGCGCCATGGCATCGCTCATCTGCCACAGCACGTCGAGCTTGAATCTCAGGATGTCGAGCGCACGCTCCTGCAGGGCGCGCGTGTCGAAGCGGTCCAGAGTGATCGCGAGGCCGAATTCGACGTCGCGGCGCGCGAGGCTCACGCGGCTTTGAAAGTATTCCAGTCCGCCGCGGTCGATCCATGGGTAATGCTGCGGCCAGTTTGCAAGGCGTTGTTTGTGGATTTCCGGTGCGAACAGCTCCGTCAGCGAGGAGCACACCGCCTCGGGCCAGGGCGCCCGGCGCGCAAAATTGACGTAGGCGTCGACCGCGAAGCGAACCCCCGGGAGCACCTCCGTCAGGCTCTCCACACTCTCGCGCGCAAGTCCCACGGCTTCCGCCAGCCGCAGCCACGAATCGATTCCGCCGCGATCGTCGCCGTAGCCGTCGTGGTCGAGAATGCGCTGCACCCAGGAGCGGCGCACCGCACGATCCGTGCAGTTGGACAAGATCGCGGCGTCCTTGATCGGGATGTTGATTTGATAATAGAAGCGGTTCGCGACCCAGCCGCGGATCTGCGCCGGTGTCGCCTTGCCCGAGTTCAACAGCACATTGAAGGGGTGGTGAATGTGATAGGCGCGCCCTTGAGTCCGCAGCTGCGCCTCGAACTCCTCCCGGCTCCAGGGGGCGGAGTTCACAGCGCGATCTCCATGCCGTCGCGGGCGACTTCGACGCCGCGGCGCGAAAGCTCCGCGGACTCCGCGGAAGACTCGTCAAGGATGGGATTGGTGTTGTTGATGTGGATCAATATCCGGCGCACGGCGCGCGGCAGGCGATCCAGCCACTCGAGCATCCCCCCGGCCCCGCTCTGCGGAAGGTGGCCGATGTCGCGGGCTCGTTTGCGCGAAACCCCGAGCCGTATCATTTCATCGTCGCTCCAGAAGGTGCCGTCGACGAGCACGCAGGCGGCGGACTGCATGGCGCTCCAGACACCCTCGTCGATGGCGCTCAGCCCCGGAGCGTAAACCGCCGTCTTCCCGCTGCTCTCGTCCTCGATCAGCAGCGCCAGATTATCCCCGGGCATCGGGGAATCCCGGTTCGGGGAATAAGGAGCGGGCTTGCTCGCCACCGGCAACGCCCGCCAGCGCACACCCGGCAATGCATCGATCCTGAAGGTCGTATCCTCGAGATCGATGCGTCGCCGGTCCACGCCGCAAAAAAAGCCGAGCACGCCGAGCACGGGATTACCGCGGGTGAGGTCGGCATAGGTGCTGTCGGTGCACCAGATGGGCCACGGACGAACCGATTCTCGCAGCATGTAGAGCCCGGTCGTGTGGTCGACTTGTCCGTCGACGAGAATGATGGAGACGATGGCGCTGTCGCGCACCGCGCGTCCTGGCTGCAGATCGGGATTCGCGCGCAATTGCGCCAATATGTCGGGTGATGCGTTCACCAGCGCCCACGAGGTGCCTCCGCCCACGGCGATGGAGGACTGGGTTCGGGCGGTGCCATGCAATGTGCCTGCGCGATAACCGCTGCAGTTGGGGCAATTGCAATTCCATTGGGGAAACCCGCCTCCGGCGGCCGACCCCAGCACCCGTATTTTCACTCAGAAATAGGTGCCGCCCGCAGATGCGGGCCGGCACCCTCGCTATTCAGCGATTCGACACATACATCGTGATTTCCATTCCGAACCGCAATTCAACCGCCTGCGGGGTTTCCCATTTCATATCGATGCTCCTATCTTCAGGTACCGGCCAATGGTCCTCCTGAAGCCGGACAGCCCGGATCAGCGGCATCATGAAACTGGTCTCATGATTTTCATGAGAGCGTAGCGCGGGTGCATGCGCCCGGGGCGCGACCCGCGGGGGGCGCTCCCGGCGCGCCCTTCCCCGGCACGGGCCCTGGTACCATGCGCCCAATGCGACTGCGGACCCGCTTGAATCTCGTGGTTGCGGCCTTGAGCGCCGCATTCGTGATCGTGCTGATCGCGGCGGAGGTTCAAAGCACCAGGACCTCCGTCCGCGAGGAAATCGAGGCAGCGAACCGTGTGGCTTCGCAGCTCCTCGGCCGCCTGGCGGCCGTCTATTCCCGGGTTGGCGGCCCGGAACTCGTGCTGCAGTTCCTGCAGCAACTCGGCCGGGTCCGGGCCAACGAAGTGTCGCTGCAGACGGCATCGGGGCAGATCTTGTATCGATCTCCGCCGGCGACCTACAAGGCCGGTCGCGAGGCGCCGGCCTGGTTCACACGCCTGCTGGCGCCCCAGGAGACGTCCTATACCTTTGAGCTGAACGGCGGCGTATTGCTCGTGGTGCAGGCGCAGGCGTCGCGCTCGGTGCTCGATGCGTGGGACGACATCACGCGGCTCGCCACCATCGCGGTGGTCATGCTCATCATCGTGAACGGACTCGCGTTCTGGTCGGTGAAGCGGGCGCTCGAGCCCTTTCCGGTCATCGCGGACGGCCTTGAGCGCATTCAGCGGGGGGATCTGGATTTCCGGCTTCCGCCGCTGGCCGGAACCGAAGCGCACACGATCGGCGCCGCGTTCAATCGCATGGCGCAGGCTGTGCAGGACAAGGTGCTGGCCGAACGCAAGGCGCATGACGCCGAGGCGCGCCTGGAGGAACGGCGAGAAATGTCCTCGCTCGCGGACCAGCGGGTCGAGGAAGAACGGCGGTTGATCGCCCACGAACTGCACGACGAATTCGGCCAGTCGGTGACCGCCATCCGCAGCCTCGCGCTCGCCATTGCGACGCAGGCAGGCGCGCACGACCCCGCGGCCGGCGATGTGGCGCGATTGATTTCGGAGGAGGCAGCGCGCCTGTACGACGCCATGCACGGTCTGATTCCGCGGCTCGCCCCGCTCTCGCTCGACACCTTGGGCCTTGCCGCGACACTGGAGAGCCTGGTCCGCGACTGGCAGCGGCGTCATCCATCGATCGCGCTGTCGCTGCGCCAACAGCTGCCGATCGAGCTCGGACCGAGCGTGACGCTGACCATATATAGAGTGGTGCAGGAGGGCCTGATCAACGCCCTGCGGCACGCCAAGGCCTCGCACGTGGACATCGATGTTCAATGCGATGCGCACCGTATCGTGGCCATCGTGACCGACGACGGAGTCGGATTGCCTGCCGACTGGGCGCGGCCCGGGCATTTTGGCCTGCGCGGCCTGGCGGATCGAGTGAGGCAACTCGGCGGCACATTCGACATCGGCAGGAACGGTGAATCGGGTGTCCGCCTTACCGCGGACATCCCCCTGGACGTGAAGACGTGATCCGCATCCTGCTGGTCGACGATCATGCCGTCGTGCGCATGGGATTTCGGCTGCTGCTGCAATCCACCGCCGAAATGTCGGTCGTCGCCGAAGCGGACTCCGGCGAAGCCGCATGCCAGCTCTACCTTGAGCTTGAGCCCGACGTCGTGGTGATGGATCTCGCGATGCCGGGCATGGGAGGACTCGAGGCCCTGCGCCGCATTCGCGCCCGGCACGGTCAGGCGCAGGTGTTGACGCTGTCGGCTCACGACGACCCGATGCATGCGCGCCGCGCGCTGCAGGAGGGCGCGCTCGGTTTCCTGTCGAAACGCAGCGCCCCCGAGGCGCTTCTCGAAGCGGTGACGATGGTTGCATCGGGCCGCCGCTATCTTGACCCGGCTCTCGCCCAGAAGCTGGCACTGGCGGAATTCGACGGCGCCGCGAAGTCGCCGGTCGAGCGGCTGTCCGAGCGGGAATTCGAGGTCTTCGTCCGCCTTGCCCGCGGCGCGACGGTGCAGCGCATCGCTTCGGACTTGAATCTGTCCGCATCGACCATCGGCACGCACCTCTACAACATCAAACAAAAGCTGAACGTCGTGAATCAATCCGAGCTCACGCTCCTTGCGATCCGCCACGGGCTCATCGACGCCTGACTTGCAACAAGGGACCGACCATGACCAAGGAAACCGTCCAAATTCGACCACTCTCGGGACACCAGCAGGCCGAGTGGCTGCCGCTGTGGCGCGGCTACCAGGAGTTCTACAAGACCGACATAGCGCCCGAAGTGTCGAACATCACCTGGTCTCGATTGCTCGATCCCAAGGAACCGATGGGGGGAGCGCTGGCCTGGGACGGCCCGACCGCGGTCGGACTGGTGCACCACATCCGCCATCGATCCTGCTGGACCATCGGCGATTACGTGTACCTGCAGGACCTCTACGTGAGTCCGGTTGCGCGCGGCGGTGGCGTCGGCCGAAAGCTCATCGAACATGTGTACGAACTCGCCCGCGCCTGGGGATGCGCGCGGGTGCACTGGCTGACGCATGAATCGAACACCAACGCCATGCTGCTCTATGACCGGATCGCGGAGCGTTCGGGGTTCGTTCAATATCGGCACGCGATCAAGTAACCGTCAATCCAGCGCGGATGGCGCCCCGCCAGGATCCGCGGGTCAAACGATCCTCAGGTGTCGCCGTCTCGTCCGCGGCGCGGCCACCAGCGTTCCAGCATGGCGGCCGCCCACTCCTTGCCCCCCAGTCCGAAGGCAAGCGCCAACGCCAGCACCAGTCCGGCCAAAATGATGAGAAAGGTTCTTTGCACGATGTCGCCGCCGATCTCCACCTGGCCCAGCGCGATCATGATGACGAATATCACGATGAGGTATCGGGCGATCCTGCCCAAGAGGTCGGCGTCCGGAATCTGCGCATCCGTGCAATAGGTGTGCACGGCGCCGCCGACGAACCGGGCACAATAGGATCCGAACACCACCACCAGCATCGACACCAGCAGCTTCGGAGCGAACAGAATCACCCGCGCCAGCAGGTCCGTGATGTAGGTGAGACCCAGTCCGTTGAACGCAATCATCAGCGCCGCCAGGATGACCAGCCAGTAGGCAACGAGGCCGAACAGCGAGGTGGTATCGCCGCGCATGCCCGCCTGGTGCAGAAAATTGTCCGTGCCGGCGCGTTCCGTGAGCACGGTGAAATTGACCGCGCGCAAGCCTCTTTCGACCGCGAACCGCGCAGCCTTCGCGAACAACCAGCCGATCGCCACCACGACCAGCGCCAGCAGCAGCCGCGGCAGCAATGCCGCGACTTGATGCAGAAATTCGCGTGCCGTTTCGAGCAGAATATCGATGCTTTGCATGCCCGCCTCCCGGATCCTTAAGACAGCGTCCGTTGAATCATTTGGCGCCCCCGAAATCCAGGACGCCTTGCAGGGGAATACCTGCCCACTGGGGTCGATTGCCGAGTTCGTAGCGCAACTCGTACAGGGCCTTCTCCAGCTCGAACAGACCGAGCAGGCCGCGGCCCGGCTGCAGCGCATCCGGCCCGAAGAGATTGGAGCCGCGCACCGCGGCCTCGTAGGCGGACAGGAATGCGCCCCTGGTCTCGATCTCCCACGCCCGCGCCAGCGGCGCAAGCCGCGCGGCTTCGGACTCGACGTGAACCACGTTGCGCAAGGCGCTGTGCTGCACGTAACTGAATGAGCGCAGCATCCCCGCAACGTCCCGCAGGGGCGAGTGCTTGGCGCACCGCTGCTCGAGACTGTGCCCGGGCTCGCCTTCGAAGTCTATGATCACGAAATCGTTGCGCGTCACCAGCACCTGTCCGAGGTGGTAGTCGCCGTGGATTCGGATCTTGAGACCCGACGGCGGCTCGCCGGACAGCGATTCGATGCGCGCCGACACCTGCTCGCGCTGCGCGAGCACGGCGGCCGCCCGCTCGCGATCTGCGGGCGGCACCTGCTCCAAATTCGATGTGAGCAACCCCAAGGCATCGCGAGCTTCGTCGAGTGCGCGCTGACGATACGCCTCTACGTCGGAACGCGTCAGGGGCTGGGGTGAAAACGCGGAATCGCGCGACGGCTGGGCCAATGCCTTGTGCAATTCAGCGGTGCGCAATGCCAGAACCCGGATCAACGCGAGATACGCTTCATGCGCATTGGCGGGCACGACATCGCCGGCGGGGGCCGTTCGATGCTGTTCAAGATGACGTTGCAAGTATTCGAGCGAGTGCGTCCACCCGTCGCCTTGATTGGCCACGTGGCCCTGCAGCAGGGCGAGAAGCCGGGTTTCGCCGCCGTTGGCGATGTACTCGAGCGCACCCGCCAAAGGCGCACAATTCGGATAGCGGACGACCTCGGTCAGGTACAGGCCCATCGCGAGTTCCGGATTCGCTCCCACCCGCAATCGGCGGTAACCCTTGAGCATCAGACGGTCGCCGATGACGACCACGGTGTTCGAACTCGAGCCGCGCGGGCGCGCCACCGGCAGCGCACCGAAATCCGTACCCGCCAATCGGGAGAATGCGGCGGTCGGACGAAACTGCAGCCTGCCTTGGGACATGGCAATTTCCTTTCGCACCGCCATGGCGGCCACGACCGAACGGCAGAACATCTCGTCCGCAAAGGCGTCGCCCATCACCCCGACATTCGCCTGCTGGCGTATCTTGGCCACGGCCGCCGTGGAGAGATTGCGCACCCGTTCTTCGTCGCGCTCCTCCCAAGCCAGCGCGAGCGGCATGAAGTATTCCGCGTGTTCGCCTCCGCCCTCCAGGTCGAGCAGGGTCACCAGCCAGCTCAGTTTGCCTTCCTGCCAGAGCACGTGATCCTCGATGCGGGCGCGCTCGACCGCCGCACCCTTGGCCGCATACCATCGCTGCGTTTCGATATAGCGCGGCAACGTGTCGGTTTCGAACTGCAGCCGCGTCTTCTCGGCGATCCCGATGCGCCACGGCACCACCCGCTCGCGAAACAGGCTGGTCCATCCGTCGAACAGCACCAGCACCGGCCGCTCATCGATGGATACGATCTGCTCGTGCCACGAGGGCACCTCGGCGTCCGTGGCCAGCCGGAACCAGTAGAAACCGTAGGCCGATATCGTCAAGAGGTACGGCAGATCGCCGATCGGCGGAAAGGTCGTGCGGCCCAGCATTTCGACGGGTACCCGGCCCTTGAACGAGGCAAGATTGAGCTCGACCGGCTGCGCCGAGCGCGCCAGGTTGGCGACGCACAATATGGTGTCCTCGCCGGACTCACGCAGGTAGGCGAGTATCTTGCGATTGCCGGGCCTCAAGAATCGGCGCGAGCCGCGCCCGAACGCCTTGCTGGTCTTGCGTACGGCCAGCATGCGCTTGGTCCAGCTCAGCAGCGAACTCGGGTCGCGGGATTGTGCCTCGACGTTCGTCGACTGATAGCCGTAGACCGCATCCATGATGGGCGGAAGATACAGACGCTGCGGATCGGCACGGGAGAACCCTGCGTTGCGGTCCGGGCTCCATTGCATGGGGGTGCGCACGCCATTGCGGTCGCCGATGAAGAAATTGTCCCCCATGCCTATTTCGTCGCCGTAATACACGATGGGCGATCCGGGCATCGACAGCAGCAGGCTGTTCATGAGCTTGATGCGCTCCAGATCGTTCTCCATCAGCGGCGCCAGGCGGCGGCGGATCCCCAGGTTGATGCGGGCCTGCAAATCCGATGCGTACGTGGTGTACATGTAGTCGCGTTCCTTGCTCGTCACCATTTCGAGCGTCAGCTCGTCGTGGTTTCTGAGGAAGATCGCCCACTGACAGCTGTCGGGAATATCCGGCGTCTGCTGCATGATTTCGATGATGGGATAGCGGTCCGCCTGTGCAATGGCCATGTAGATGCGGGGCATCAGCGGAAAGTGATAGGCCATGTGGCACTCGTCGCCGTCGCCGAAATATTCGCGCACGTCCTCGGGCCACTGATTGGCTTCGGCCAGCAGGAACCGGTTTTCGTAGCGCGCGTCGATCGCGGCGCGCAATTGCTTGATCACGGCATGTGTTTCTCGCAGATTTTCGTTGTTGGTGCCTTCACGCTCGACCAGATATGGAATCGCATCGAGCCGGAAGCCGTCGACACCCATGTCCAGCCAGAAGCGCATCGTCGCGAGCACCGCCTCCAAAACCAGTGGATTGTCGAAATTGAGGTCCGGTTGGTGGCTGAAGAATCGATGCCAATAGTAGGCCTTCGCCACCGGGTCCCAGGTCCAGTTCGAGGTTTCGGTGTCGGTGAATATGATGCGGGTGTCGAGATACTTTTGGTCGGTGTCGCTCCAGACGTAGAAGTCCCGCTGCGGGGAGCCCGCGGGGGCGGTGCGCGCAGCCTGGAACCAGGGATGCTGATCGGACGTATGGTTGATGATCAGCTCGGTGATCACCTTCAATCCGAGACGATGGGCTTCGCGCAGCATGGAGCGAAAATCCTCCAGCGTGCCGAACTGCGGATGCACGTTCTGATAATCGGAAATGTCATACCCATCGTCCTTGAGCGGCGAGGGATAGAACGGCATCAGCCAGATCGTGTTGACGCCGAGATCCCTGATGTATTCGAGCTTCGAGGTCAGTCCCTTGAAGTCGCCGATGCCGTCGTCGTTCGAGTCGAAGAACGACTTGACGTTCAGCTGGTAGATGACCGCATCCTTGTACCAAAGCGGGTCCTGGGGCTCGAAGCCCGACGCCGGGGCGGCCTCTGGAGCGGGAGAGATTGCGTCGTTCATTGTGGCGTCGTTCAACTACAGGTCGTTCATCCTAAGGCGCCCGGGTTCACAGGTAATAATCGAAATCCCGCTCGCTGCGAACGCGCCGCCGCAGGCTGAACACGTGGGCGGGCGCGCGCTTCGGGTCGAGCATGACGTAGTTGTACCGGCCCCGCCAGATGTATCTTTGGTCGCTCAGGAGATCGTGCACCTGATACGGCTGATCATCCTCGAGCTTCAGGGCGTCCACGTCGAGGTCCACCCAGCCCGACTGCGGCTGATGCGCGTCGAGATTCACCACGGTCAGGATGACGTTGCCGGTTGGGGCATCGATCTTCAGGTACGCAATCAGCTGATCGTTGTCGATGCGGCAAAAGTGCAATCCGCGGTCGGATTGCAGCGCCGCATTCTCCCGGCGAATCCGATTCATGCGCGAGATCAGGGACCACAGGCTGTCCGATCGGTCGACGGTCCAATGGCGCAATTGATACTTTTCCGAGTCGCGGTACTCCTCGCTGCCGGGCTCGCGCGGCGCACTTTCCTGCAGCTCGAACGTCGGACCGTAGATGCCATAATTGGCGGCCAGGGTCGCGGCGAGCACGAGCCTCGACCCGAATACGGTGCGCAATCCCGACTGCAGCGTTTCGTGCAGGATGTCCGGCGTATTCGGCCACACGTTGGGCCGGTAGTATTCGCGGCCGGGCCCCTGCGCGAGATCTGAAAAATACTCGGTGAGCTCCTGCTTGGTATTGCGCCACGTGAAATACGTGTACGACTGCGAGAAGCCCAGCTTGGCCAACCGGTGCATCAGCCTCGGCCGCGTGAAGGCCTCCGCCAGAAAAATCACCTCCGGCTGGTCGCGCTTGATTGCCTCGATGAGCCATTCCCAAAACCCGAAGGCCTTGGTGTGCGGGTTGTCGACGCGAAAGATCCTCACACCCTGAGCGATCCAGAAATCGACGATGCTCTTGAGTTCGACCCACAGGGCCCGCCAATCCTCGGTTTCAAAATCGAGCGGATAGATGTCCTGATACTTCTTCGGCGGATTCTCCGCATATTGAATGCTGCCGTCGGGACGATGTCTGAACCAGGACGGATGCTGTTTCACGTAGGGGTGGTCGGGTGCGCACTGGAAGGCGATATCGAGCGCGATCTCGATGCCGCACTCGCGCGTCCTGGCCAGAAGCCGGTGAAAATCTTCGAGCGTGCCCAGCTGCGAAAGAATGTCCTTGTGCCCGCCCTCCGCGGCGCCGATGGCCCAGGGGCTGCCGACGTCCAAGGGGCCCGCGGCCAGGCTATTGTTGGTACCCTTGCGGTTGATTCGCCCGATCGGATGAATCGGCGGAAAGTACAGCACGTCGAAGCCCATCCCGGCCAGGTACGGCAGCCGTGCCTCGACGTCCCGGAACGTTCCGTGGCGGCCCGGCTCGACGCCGGCCGACCGGGGAAACATTTCGTACCAGCTGCTGAATCCCGCGCGCTTGCGGTCCGCGATCAGCTCGAGCGACGCGGACGCGGCAAGACTCCGGTCCGCATGGCGCGCGACAATGGCGGCACGCCCGGCGTCGAGGGCCAGCGCCTTCTGTGCGCTTGAATCCGCGGCTCGGTCCGCGGCCGCCGCGCGCAACTGGCCGGACCACTCGCTGAGAATGACCGAATCGCTGCCCGCGGCCCGCGCCGCGGCTTGGTCGATGAGAGCGGCGCCGGTTTGCAAGGCGGCCCGGATATCGGCCCGGTCCTCGCGCCGCCCGAGTTCCCGGCGCCAGGATTCGAAATGATCCACCCATGCCATCACGGTGTATCGATAGCGCCCCGCGGACGACGGGGTGAATTCCGCCAGCCAGACGTCATTCGGCTGCGGCTGCATGTCGACCTCGTATTCGTCGCCCTCGCCCAACTTCCAGCGCAGTACCACGCGCAGCTGGTCGTGGCCGTCGGTGAAGCAACGCGCTTCGATCTCGACGGATTCGCCCACAATGCGTTTGATCGGAAAGCGGCCGCCGTCGACCGCCGGAAGGACGGCATCGATCACCGCGCGCACCCTGCCCTCGCTGACTTCCCGGGTTGCGCTCTTCGCGCCGGGTGAGCCCGCGCTGTCGGAGGCCGCGGCGGCCGACGCCGGCTTGCCCGCGGCGGCGGCCTTGTGCTTCGCCCTAGCCACGGGGCTCGAAGCGCAAGATGAGGGTGGCCAGCGGCGGCAGGTTCAGGTTGAGCGACTCGAGGCGGCCTTGAGTCGTGATCGGCACGGAATCCACGCTGCCGAGGTTGCCCCACCCCGAACCGCCGTACTCCCTGGCATCGGTGTTCAGAATCTCCCGCCATACTCCCCGCGCAGGCACGCCCACGAGGTAGTTGATCCGCGGTATGGGCGTGAAGTTGCAGACTACGAGCACGGGCGCGCCCTCGCCCGGTGCCTTGCGCAGGAATGCAATGACGCTCGCCTCCGCATTCGCGAGGTCCAGCCACTCGAACCCTTCGGCTGAAAAATCGACCTTGTGCAAGGCCGGCTCGGCGCGGTAGACACGGTTCAAATCCCGCATCAGATGCTTCACGCCCGAGTGTTCCGGCAGGTCGGAAACCCACCATTCGAGCTCGCCCTCGTGAGTCCACTCGCGCCGCTGCCCGAACTCTCCGCCCATGAACATCAGTTTCTTGCCCGGATGGCACCACATGTAGCCGTACAGTGCGCGCAGATTGGCGAACTGCTGCCAGTCGTCACCCGGCATCTTACCGATCAACGAGCCCTTGCCGTACACGACTTCGTCATGCGACAGCGGCAGCACGAAATTCTCGTTGAATGCATAGATCAGCGAGAAGGTCAGCTGGCCCTGATGATATTTCCTGTTGATCGGATCCAGCTTCATGTATTCGAGCGTGTCGTGCATCCAGCCCATGTTCCACTTCAAGCCGAACCCAAGGCCGCCCATGTCCGGGGGGCGGGACACCATGGGCCATGCGGTCGACTCCTCGGCAATCATGGTCACGTCGGGGTGATGACGATAGGCCGCCTGGTTCAAGGCGCGCAGAAAATCGATGGCGTCGAGATTTTCCCGGCCGCCGAACCGGTTCGGTATCCACTCGCCCTGCTTGCGGGCATAGTCGAGGTAGAGCATCGACGCCACCGCGTCGACCCGCAGGCCGTCGATGTGGTACTTCTCGAACCAGAACAGCGCGGAGGAAATGAGGAAGCTGCGGACCTCGTTGCGCCCAAAATTAAAGATGGCGGATTTCCATTCAGGATGAAAACCCTGCTGCGGATCGGCGTGTTCATAGAGATGGGTGCCGTCGAAGAACACGAGTCCATGTTCATCGGCGGGGAAATGCGATGGCACCCAATCGAGGATCACGCCGATGCCCTTGCCGTGCAGATGTTCGACGAAATACATGAGGTCCTGCGGCGTGCCGTAGCGGGCGGTCGGCGCGAAGTAGCCGGTCGTCTGGTAGCCCCACGACCCGTAGAAAGGATGCTCCGTGACGGGCATCAGTTCCACATGCGTGAATCCCAGATCTTGCACGTACTCCGCCAACGCATGCGCAAGTTCGCGGTAGGTGAGAAAGTTCCCGTCCCTGCGGCGCCATGACCCAATGTGCAGTTCATAGATCGACATCGGCGCGTCCAGGCCATTGCGCCCAGCGCGCGAGGCCATCCACGCAGCGTCATGCCAGTCGTACTCGAGCGTCCAGACGCGCGATGCGGTGGCGGGAGGGGCCTCGCAGAACACGCCGTAGGGATCGGCCTTGTCGACGACGAAGCCGCCGACGCGCGAGGTGATTCGATATTTGTACGCGTGGCCGCGCGCCGCCGCCGATGCGCTGCCCTCCCAAATGCCGGATTCGTCCGCCCGAGGAACGAGGACGTCCTCTCCGGCCCTCCAACCGTTCCATTCACCGATCACCGACACTTGCGCGGCGTTCGGTGCCCACACCGCAAAATGAGCGCCTGTGCCCGGCGCAAGCAGGCGGCATCCAAGCTTCGAATGCAGCTTCGAGTGCGTACCTTCGCGAAACAGGTAAATATCGTGGTCGGTCAGCAAAGCGCCGCTGGCTCTTGATGCATCGTGCTCACCCTCATGCTAACGGAGTATCGTAGGTGAGGGAAGCCGACGTCCCTGTCACCAGGCGGCGGAACATCATGTAGGACTCCGCTGGCCCGAAGAGGACTACCGCGCAGCTTCATGCGCGGCGGTCCCCGAATCCGGCCTCAAAATTGACCTTCGAGCCTCAATATTGAACTTGCAGCTGATTCTCGACCTTGGCAACGCCGGGCGCCGCCCAGGCCGCGCGGCTCGCATCGTCCTTTTCCCGCCACGAGTGTACATGGCCCTTCAGAGTCACCTTCGAGTCGTCGACCTTGATGTCGATGTCCTTCGCATCGAACCGTGCTTGACGCTCGAACGCATCCTCGATCTTCAACTTGACGTCCATCGCCTTGACGCTTGGGCGTACGGTGATGTCGTTGGTGATGCCCGTCACACCCAGAAGGTATCGAACCACGCCTTCCGCAACGCTCTTTTGATAGCCATGGGCCACCTGCCCTTCCAAGGTGATCCAGCCGTGGTTGACGACGGCCTTGATGGGGCTCGAGCCGATCGAAAAATTCCACTTCAGGGCATTCGCGGCGGCACTCGCGATGTCCGTATCGCTGCGTTCACCCGGCTTTGGGATCTTCACTTCTATTTCATTGGCAATGGCACGAACGCCGTTCACGCGCTTCGCGACCTCTTCGGCGGTGTACCGGTCGGCAAAATGCGCCACATGGCCGATCAGCGTCACCACCCCGTCCTTGACGTTCACGCCAATGCCGGTCTCGTCCACGCTCGGATCCCATTGCAGCTCGTTCTGCACATCGCGTCGAATTTCTGAATCCAGTTTCATTTTCCTCTCCTCAAAGTTGACAACAATCGGCAAACACTCGAGCTGATTCCAAGCGAGCCCATTCGGTGCCCGCAAGTTGAGGATGATGCGAAACGGCCGCTGCTACAATTCGTACTTTCCGAGGGCTCATCGGCAATTCCGATCGTTCGCCGCCGCGCGACCATGGGCGCCGGGAAGCACGTATCCCCTTCTGGAATCTACCGATTGCCGGCGATCGGTAGATTTTGCACCATCACTGCACCTTTGTTGTGGAGACCGATATGAGTACCGCGACCAAGCCGGCGGCCGAGGCGACGGTCAGGGTGCCTTCCAGCGTCACGGATCCATATACGCCCGACGAATGTCGGTCCATGACCAAAGCCCTGGTCGACCAGCTGTTCACGCCGGCCGAACGGCATCAAATGATGAAAAAGGCTGCCTACCTGCGGGCCGAGCGGCGGGGCTTCGAGCCCGGCCACGAACTGGACGATTGGCTCTGGGCCGAACACGAAGTGAACGAGGCGTGCGGCCTGATCGAGCCGTTTCCCCGCAGGGACACCCCTTCGTGAAAGCGGCCGCCGTAATGACGCGGGACGTGGTCACGATATCGCAGAGCGCCACCCTGCTGGAGGCATTGCACCTGATGATCGGAAAGGACATCAGCGGTTTGCCGGTCGTGGATGCGGACAATCACCTGGTCGGTATCCTGACCGAGGGCGACCTTCTGCGGCGAACCGAAACCGCCACTGAACGGCGCGTGCCGTGGTGGAAGAGCGTTCTTTTCGGTCCGAGTTTGACCGCCGAGGAGTATGTGCGCAGCCACGCGCGTAACGTCGCCTCCGTCATGTCCCGCAACGTGCATTGCGTGGCCGAGGATGCGTCGCTGGAAACGGTCGTGCATATCATGGAGCGGGAACGCGTGAAACGGGTTCCCGTGATCCACGACAGCCGGCTCGTCGGAATCGTGAGCCGCAGAGACCTGCTGCGCAAGCTGGCACTTCTGATGAAGGAGACGCCTGCCGCCGGCAGTTCCGATGCGGACATTGCGCAGGCAATCGACAGGGAACTCGGCTCGCAGCCCTGGAGCGCCCGGCAGAACCTGTCGATCAAGGTCAGGGATGGCACGGTCGCACTCGGCGGAGTGGTGCTGTTCGAGGAGCAGCGCGAAGCGCTCAAGATGCTCGTCGAGAATACGCCCGGAGTTCGAGGAGTGCTCGACCAACTCGTCCTCTTGGATCCTTACCTGGGCACGCCCATTCCATCGGCGGCGATTTCCCGGGCGCAAGCTCCTGTGGCTACCGATCAGACCCGTTAGTCCGCGAATGTGCGAACGACGGCGTGGCGTCATCGACGCTCTTCTGGAGCTTTCCCGTCAGCAGCGCGAATGCGGTGGTCGGGTCGTCGGCGTATTCGAATAGACCCAGATCCTGACGGTCGATCATGCCGTGTTTGACCAAGGCATCGAAATTCAGGACTTCCTTCCAGTAGTTCGAGCCGTACAAGATGACGGGGATCGGGCGCTCGAGCTTGCGGGTTTGGGCAAGCGTCAGGATCTCGGTGAGCTCATCCAGAGTTCCGAAGCCTCCCGGAAAAACGACGAGGGCGCGCGCGAGATGCGCGAACCACAGCTTACGCATGAAGAAATAGTGAAATTCGAGGGACAGGGTGCGCGTGATGTAGGGATTCGGACGCTGCTCCCGGGGCAGGCTGATATTGAGGCCGATGGACTGTCCGGCGGCATCCGCGGCGCCCCTGTTCGCGGCCTCCATGATGCCGCCGCCGCCGCCGGAGCAAACGACATAGCGATGCACGTGGGGATGGAGAGATTTGGACCACGCGGTGATCAGCCGCGAAAGTTCCCTCGCTTCCGCATAGTAGCGCGCCATCGGCCCGTCCGGCGCCGCACGCGCCGAGCCGAAGAAGACGATGGTGTCGCGGACATTGGCGCGGCGGAAACGCTGCAGCGGCTCGAGGTACTCCGCCAGGATGCGAACGGGGCGTCCGTCCTCGCTGACGATGAACGCTTCATCCTCGTAGGCGAGCCCGTGTTTCTTTGAATCGTCGGTTTCCACGTTGCCAGACCCCCGCAAAATCAATGAATCCGCGCTCGACATCGGTGCGCACCAACTCCACGCGGACTCGGAGCCGCCGCCGGCCCGGGTATCGCCCGGCGGCACGCGCCGATCATACTGCCGCTCAGCGCCAATGCACGCATTCGCGCCGGCGACTTGGTAGATCAAGCAACCGGCTAGGTGATTTCCCTCACGCGCCGGCGGCTGCGGCTCGACTAAGCTTCATAACATGCATATCCAATATCGTCCGCTTTGCGCCTTGTTGGCATGTTCGCTGCTCTGCGTGGGATCCTTCCAAGCCGTTCGAGCCGCTGCGTCCGCGGGACGGCACCTGTACGCGCCGTGCGTGGTATGCCATCAACCGAACGCAGGGGGCTCCACGGATGGCTTGATCCCAAGCCTTGCGGGCCAGCAAAAGCGATATTTGGCCAAGCAGCTCGCCGCGTTCCGATTCGGCGCACGGGTGGACACGGCCATGCAATTGGTCTCAGCGCATCCGAAGTTCGGCGATCAGAGCAACATCGATGACCTGGCGGACTATCTGGCGGCGCTCGACGCCAATCCCAATCCGGTGAAGGGCTCGGGAGCGCACCTGCGCGTCGGGCAGGAAACCTACACGCACATTTGCGCCGCCTGCCATGGCATCGACGGCCGGGGCGAGGCTGCGAATCGCGTGCCGCGGATAGCCGGACAGCATTATCCGTATTTGAGGCGCCAGATCGACGCGGCGGCGGACCTGCACCGGGATCTCGCGCCGCCCGAAATGACCAGCGCACTTCGGGCGATGACCGATCCGCAAAGAGATGCGGTTGCCGACTACGCGTCACGTCTCGGCAACTCAGAACCGCTGCTCGATGTGAACCCGACGGCCAAGTAGTGGATTACGAGCGCATGAAGCAATGGATATCCAGGAAGCAATCTACGGCCGGCGTGCGGTGCGGGAATACACCGCAGAAGGAGTTGAGGCGGGCACCGTACGCGATCTGATCGACGCGGCCGTGCATGCGCCCAGCGCGGTAAACCAGCAACCATGGACGTTTGCAGTGGTTCGCGACCGCCCGCTGCTCGATACGCCGGAATTTCACATCTTTTATCATGCACCCGTGCTCGTATTGATTTCAGCCATTGCCGCAGCGCCGTGGTTCGTGGAGGACTGCTCCCTCGCTGCCGAGAACTTGATGCTGGCAGCCCATGCCGCCGGCCTCGGCACGTGCTGGATCGGCTTCGCACAAAGCTTCCTCAATACGCCGAACGGCAAGGCCATCCTCGGGATTCCAGAGTCGTGGGCCCCCGTGGCGCCAATCATCGTCGGCAGACCGAAAGGCGATTTGAAGCCGGTGCCGCGCAACCCGCCCACTATCCGCTGGATTGGATAAGACTCCGAGAGTGATTCCGGTTACGAACCCGCGACTGCCTCGAGCACGGGCAGCATCGAGACGGCCCCGACCCTTCGGACCGCCTCCATGGCCTTGCACGGGGGCTTGACGGTGATCTGATTCCGGATTCCTTTCACCCCGAGCAGATAATAGACCGCCTTTTCGGCGGCGGCCTTTTCAGACGACGTTTCCACCTGGCCGCTCAACGTGACCCATCCGTTGTCCACGGCGGCGCTGACCCCGCCCGAGGAGATCTTCCAGCGCAAAGCGTGAGCGGCAGCCTCCGTGATCTCGCCATCGGTATGCGTCCGCGGCGTGAGCCTGGCCGGTCCCGACGGTACCCACCATATGTTGCGTCTGCTGTTCGCGCCGATATTCATGTCCATCGCTCCCGGTCTCACAGTACATCTCTGTACGAGAGGATGGATGCAATGGCCGATGGCATCTACCCGTAGTTACCGAAGCGCGACTTCGCGATTCGCGGGCGCGCATGAGTCTGACAGGGTCAACCGCTGTCGGTCAGCGTCAGGTGCATCTTCACCAGGTGGGCGACGGAACGGGCGCCCATCTTCTCCATGACCTTGGCGCGATGAATCTCGACGGTGCGTTCGCTCAAGCCGAGGTCGATGGCCATGACCTTGTTGGCCTCGCCCTCCACGACCAAGTCCATGACCTGGCGCTCCCTTGGCGTCAGCGTCTCCAACCGCCGCTGAACGTCTGCGCGGCGCGCCAAGTCCTTGCGATTCTCGCTGTCGTGCTGCAGCGCGTGGTTGATGTGGTCCAGCAGATCTTGGTCCCTGAACGGCTTCTGAATGAATTGGAACGCACCTTCCTTCATCGCTTGCACAGCCATCGGCACATCGCCATGCCCGGTCATGAAGATGACAGGCAGCATCGCACCGGCGCGATTGAGCTGCTGCTGCAATTCCAATCCGCTCATTTCAGGCATCCGTATGTCCAAGACCAGGCAGCCCGGGTCGTCGGGCTTGAAGCGGGCCAAGAACTCGCTTGGGCGCCCGAAAAGCGCGGTCTTATACCCGACCGTGGTCAACAGCGCGCCAAGCGCCCTGCGCATGCTGTCATCATCGTCGACCACGTAGACCGTCGGCGCGTGAGGTGAGTCCCCGATTCTAGCCATAGCTGCTCCACTTCGTTGTCCCCCACCGGGCCGGGCGACCGGCGACGGCCGCCAACCGCGGGGTGGTGTGGGAATCCTACCGTACCTTGAAGCGCTTCGGCCATCGCCCGGGAACATCGGTATGGCCCTACACCATACGCAAATGTCCCGATACGGGTGATGCGCCGGAGGGCGCACAGTGACCCATCTGGGATTCACCCAATGTAGCGGGTTACGCCATGTGGAATTCGCATGCCGCGAGTCTCACGGTCGCCCTCGCCGTGGGGTTGCTCATCGGCCTCGATCGGGAAAAGCAAAAGGACACGGTTTCATTGCCCGAAGCCGCCGGGGTGCGGACCTTTGCCCTGGTTGCGCTGCTCGGCGCCATGGCTGCCCTCCTGGACTCCGAGATCATGGCCGGGGTCCTGGGCGCGGGTGCCGTGACCTTGAACTTGCTGTTCTTTTATACCAATCGCTCGCGACGGCCCAGCGAGACGACGGCATTTGCATTGCTGGCGACGTTCGCGATCGGCTTCCTGACGGTGCGGCACGTTGCAATCTCGGCTGCACTCGGCGTCCTCATCGCGCTGTTGCTGAGTTCCAAATCTCATTTGCACAAGTTCGCGCTCTCTCAATTGAGCGAGCAGGAACTCCGCGATGCGACGCTGTTGGCGGGCGCCGCGCTCATCGTCCTGCCACTGCTGCCGGACCGCACCGTCGATCCGCTCGGCGTCATCAATTTGCGCGTGATCTGGCGGCTCACCGTTCTCATGCTGCTCATCAATGCCCTGGGATACATCGCGCGCCGCACACTGGGTGAACGGGTCGGCCTTGCCATCACGGGTTTCTGCGGCGGCTTCGTCTCGAGCATCTTGACGATTGCCGCCATGGGCCGGCAGGCGGGCACGGAACCCTCGCAGTTGAATTCAGCGGTCGCGGGCGCGTCATTCTCCTCCATCGCCACCGCAATCGAACTGCTCATCATCTTGTCCATGACAAACATCGAGGTCCTGCGGTATCTGGGGCCGGCGATCGCCGCCATGGGCCTGTTCGCGGCGGCATATGGAATCGGGTTTGCCCTCCGGCCCCGTGCTCCGATCTCGACATCGGAGGCCGCCTCCGGCCGCGCTTTCGAGCCGAAGCTGGCGCTCCTGTTCGCCGGGGCATTCGCGCTGATGCTATTCGTGGCGGCCCTGCTGCAGAAAAATCTCGGATCTGCCGCCGCGCAGGGCGTCATCGCGCTGGCGGGATTCTTCGACACTCACGCGGCAGCCGCATCGGCGGCTCGGCTGGCTTCCTCGGGAACGCTGGACGTGGCTTCGGCCGCGTTTGCAGCACTGCTCGCCATTACGGCCAACACGCTCGTCAAGGCCGCAGCCGCGCTCATTGCCGGCGGCCGGTCCTTCGCATCGAGAGTCTGCCCGGGCCACGCGGGAATGATCTTCGTCCTGTGGAGCGGGTGGCTGCTGGTTCACACGGCCGCCTGATCCCAAGTCGATCTACATTCCCCAACGCCGCACGAACCAAACCTTCGCGCAATGGGCCAGCACGGCGTAGCCCAACAGGAAGGCGAGCAGCACCGGGAAGAACGCAGCCGGCAATGTCACGAACCCGAGCGCTCGACCCGCCCAGGTAAACGGCAATGCGATCCCGATGGCGCAAATCGAGAGGCTGGTGGCCAGCAGCGCCGCACTGGCGCGGCTCTGGATGAACGGCAGCCTGGAGGTTCGGATGATGTGAATGATCAGCGTTTGGGTGAGCAGCGACTCCACGAACCAGCCGGATTGAAACAGCGCCGCATTTTCCCATCCGCCGAAGAATCGGATCAGCACGAAAAACGTCGCAAAGTCGAAGATCGAACTGATCGGCCCGATGAAAACCATGAATTTGAAGATGTTGCCGATCTCCCACCGGCGGGGCACGGCCAGATATTCGCTGTCGACGTGGTCCGTGGGAATTGCGGTCTGGGAAAAATCATACAAGAGATTGTTCGTCAACACTTGAATCGCGGTCATGGGCAGGAACGGCAGAAAGATGCTCGCGCCCAGGACTGACAGCATGTTTCCGAAGTTCGAGCTCGCGCCCATCTGAATGTACTTGGTGATGTTGCCGAACACCCGGCGGCCTTCGAGCACGCCCGATTCCAGGACCATGAGGTCCTTGTCGAGCAAGATGATGTCGGCGCACTCCTTGGCGATGTCGACGGCCGAATCCACCGAGATCCCGACGTCCGCCGCCTTCAATGCCGTACTGTCATTGATGCCGTCGCCCAGAAATCCGACGACATGGCCACGGCTGTGCAACGCGCCTATGACCCGCGATTTTTGCTGCGGCGACAGCTTGGCGAACACCGTGGTCGAGTCGACGCGCTGCGCGAGAGATTCATCGTTCAACGCCTCGAGTTCCGAACCGAGCATCAGCCGTCCGGCGTCCACGCCGACGTCGCGGCAGATCTTTCGCGTGACGATTTCATTGTCACCCGTCAGAATCTTCACCTGCACGCCGACCTTGTCGAGGGCCTTTATCGCGGCGGCGGCGCTGTCCTTCGGCGGATCGAGGAAGGCGATGATGCCCACGAGTGTGAGATCGCACTCGTCCGCCGTTGCATAGTGCGCTTTCGGCACAGGAATGTTCTTGTATGCCACCGCAACCACGCGAAAACCGTCTTCGTTGAGTTGCGCAGTGATGCGATTGGCATCGGCCAGATGCCCGGCATCGAGACGCCCCTCCTCCCCGTTCAGTTCGTAGCGCGTCGACGCCGCAAACATTTCCTCCACGGCGCCTTTGCAGACAAGGATGTGCCTGCCTTGAAATGACACCACCACCGACAGGCGCCGGCGCGCGAAGTCGAATGGAATTTCATCGACCTTACGATACTCGCTGCCCTCGCCGTACTGGCCGTGCAAATCGAGATGATCCAGTACGGCGACATCGAGGAGATTCTTGAGGCCCGATTGATAATAGCTGTTCAAATAGGCGTACTTCAGCACCTCGTCGGAATCCTGACCCTTGAGGTCCATATGCCTCTTGAGGATGATCCGGTCCTGGGTCAGCGTGCCCGTCTTGTCGGTGCACAGTACGTCCATCGCGCCGAAATTTTGAATGGCTTGCAGGCGCTTCACGATCACCCGCTTGCCGGACATGGCCATCGCTCCCTTCGCGAGATTGACGGTCACGATCATCGGCAGCATTTCAGGCGTGAGACCCACCGCGACCGCGACCGCGAACAGAAAGGCCTCCAGCCAGCTGCCCTTCGTGAAACCATTGATCAAGAACACGGCCGGCACCATGACCGCCATGAAGCGGATCATGAGCCAGGTGAATCGATTGATCCCGCGATCGAAGCTCGACAGTTCGCGCCGCCCGGCGATCGAACGCGCGAGCATGCCGAAATAGGTGTGGCCGCCAGTGCGGATGATGACCCCCGTGCCGTAGCCGCTGACGACGTTCGAGCCCATGAAGCCGATGTTCGGCAGATCCAGGATGTTGGCCGCCGTGCTCACCCTGCATTCCGCCGATTTTTCGCAGGGCATGGACTCGCCGGTAAGCGCCGCTTGATTGACGAACAAGTCATTGGCGCTCAGGAGGCGCATATCGCCGGGCAGCATATCGCCGGCGGAGAGACGCACGATGTCCCCGGGGACGATCTGTTCGAGCGGCACGTCCGCGAAGGGCACCTCGGATCCCGCGCCTTGGCGCTTGACGCTGGCGGAATTTTTCACCATGGCCCGCAATTTTGCGGCGGCTTGATTGGAGCGGTGTTCCTGCAGAAAGGCGGTGCCGATGGCCAGCACGACCATCACCGCGATGATGATCGCGGCCCGCACGTCCCCCAGAAAGTAGGAAAGCCCGGCCAATCCCAGCAAGAGCAGGTTGAGGGGATTGTTGGCGCGGCCGGCCAGCTCCTCAAGGATGGTGCTGCCGGGAGCGTGCCCGACGATGTTGGCGCCGAGGGCAGCAAGCCGCGCCGCGGCTTGCGAATCGAGCAATCCCGATTCCGTGGTCTCGAGTGCCGCCAATACCGAGGCGGCATCGCTTCGGCTCAATCGCAGCAGCTCCTCCGAATCCGGTTCGGGGAGCGCATCCGGCGCATGGGGCACGATCAGCGCGGGCGAGGTTGAATGCATCCGAATCCGTCTGCAATTTACGCCGGAATCCCGGCTCGACGGACCATTTTGAATGCATCGCAGATGCGCCCATATGGAGGAATACCCGCGGCTGCTACGTACTGACCGTTCGGCCGGAAAATCAATCGACGGGATCTTCCCTTGCGGCTTGAGGGGTTGTGCGGATTTACGCATTTCGGACGGATTGCTAGGGTGCCCGGGGTCATATGGAAAAGTGCACCGAGCCTGGCATTGAAATCCAAGATTTGCTGCGTCCGGCGGCATTTCCGCACCCTGTGGCGCATCCCGAACTTCGCGAAACCCATGTTTCTTGGATCGTTCTGACCGGGACCGTGGCCTACAAGATCAAGAAGGCGCAAAAGCTGGATTTCCTGGACGCGTCCACTCTCGAGCGCCGCCGCCATCTCTGCGAGGAGGAAATCCGTCTGAACAGGCGCCTCACCCCGGAACTCTATCTGGATGTCGTCGCCATCACGAAAGATGCCTCCGGGCTGCACGTGGGCGGCTCCGGGTCGATCGTTGAATACGCCGTGTGCATGAGACAGTTCGACACCTCGCAGGAGCTGCCGGCGCTCGTGGCGCGCGGCGATATTGCCATCGACGAAGTCACGGCGCTCGCGGAACGCGTGGCCGAATTTCATTCCCGCGCGGCGGTCGCGCCCCAGGCGGACTCCTTCGACTACGTCACGCAGCTTCGAAACTCCGTTCTCGGCAACGTGGCGACTCTCTTATCGCATCTCGATTCGACCGCACAATTTCCGGAGTTGGGGATGCTGATCGACTGGACTCATGACTCGTTGCACACATTCGCCGACCGTTTTCGCAAGCGCCAGCAGGGCGGATTCGTCCGCGAATGCCACGGCGACCTTCATGCCCATAACATCGTCCGCTGGCAGGGCCGTTTGACTCCGTTCGATTGCCTGGAGTTCGACCCCAAGCTGCGCTGGATCGACGTCATGAACGATGTTGCCTTTCTGGTCATGGATTTTGCGGCACTTGGCCGCAAGGATCTCGCCTGTGCGTTCCTGAGCCGCTATCTGGAACGCACGGGCGACTATGACGGGGTCCGGTTGCTGCCTTTCTATGCCGTGTATCGTGCAGCCGTGCGCGCCATGGTCGATGCCTTGAGCGCCGAACAGCATCCGGCCCGGCACGGCGAGTTCTACCAGCGGCTGCAGTGCAGGGTTCGCACGGCGGTGGACTTCATGCAGTCAAGGTCGCCGACGCTTTTCATCATGCGTGGACCTTCCGGCTCCGGAAAATCCTGGCTGAGCGAGCGATTGGTGCCGCTCGTTCAGGCTCTGCGCATCCGTTCCGATTTGGAGCGCGGACGGCTGGCGGGCGCGGCTCCTGCCGCCCCCAACGAGCCCGCACATCGACACGACGTGTATGCGCACGGCGCGTATACGCCGGAAATGACCCGCCGGGTGTACGCGCGCCTGGCGCTGTGCGCTGAGAACTGTCTGCTGGCAGGGGTCAATGCCATCGTCGATGCGGCATTCCTGGAGAGGGAGCAGCGGCGGATATTTCAGAACCTCGCGGATCGCTTGGGCGTGCGGTTCGTCATCGTGTCGTGCACGGCCCAGGAGGAGGAGATGGCGCACAGGATCGCCGCCCGACGACTGGCGAGGACCGACCCCTCGGAGGCGGATGAGGCCATCCTCGAGCAGCAACTTCGGCATCTCGAGCCCCTGCAGGCGGACGAGCAGGCGCACGTCATGACCGTCGACACGATGCTGCCGGATCCTGCGGGTGCGGTCTTGGCGAATCTTCGCGCCCGCCGAGCGGTTTGAATTACTCCCCGGGGCCATCGGCCCGGGCCCCGTGAAATTGCGCAGCCCGTTCAGGGCAAACCCCTATTGAGAACGCGGCCGGCTGCGGCAAGTATTGGGGCAAAGGAGAATTGCATGATCAAGACCATCCTGGTACCCACCAGCGGAAGCTCGACCGACGAGTGCGTGTTTGCGACGGCTTTGGCGGTGGCTCAGCCGCTTGCCGCGCATCTGGGGTTCTACCATGTGCGCCTGAGCACCGGCGAAGCGGCGGCCCGGGCCCCTCACGTCGCGTTTTGCGTGGGCGCCGGGTTGACGTCCGCGCTCGCCTATCTGCACGAGGAGGAAGACCTCCTTGCGGCGGCCGCAGCCGCCCACTTCCAAAAGTTCTGCAAGAGCCATTGCGTGGCGGTTCGCAGCGCACCCGGCTTCTCCGAGGCGGTCTCCGCGAGCTGGTGCGAAGAAATCGACAATCCCGCCAGCCGGTTGATGTTCCATGCGCGCCACAGCGATCTCACCGTGCTCGCGCGGCCTCACCATGTCGACTACATGCCGAGCATGCTCATCGAGGATTTGCTCATCGCAAGCGGCCGCCCCGTGCTGATCGCGGCTGAAATGGCGCCGAGCACCATCGATACCATTGTGGTGGGTTGGAAGGAAACGCCCGAATCAGCCCGCGCCATCACCGCGGCCATGCCCTTGCTGGAGCGCGCAAAGAAGGTCGTCCTGGTGAGCGTGACGGAAGGCGACGCGGTGATGCCGCAAAACCTCAAGCATCTCGTGTGGCAGCTGGCGTGGCACGGAATAGCGGCGGAATCCCGTATCATCGAGGGAAAGACAAGGGAAGCGGCTGCGCTGCTGTCCACCGCAGCCGCCGAGTTGCGCGCCGATCTGCTCGTGATCGGCGGCTACGGCCACAGGCCGGTGCGCGAGTTCGTGTTCGGCGGCGTCACCCAGTCGCTCATCGAGAACGCGAAGATACCGGTCTTCATGCTGCATTGAGCGCGGGAACGATCAACACGTCGCAGGTGAGCGCATCCAGCACGTGCTCGGCGGTATGGCCGATGAACAGGCGCTTCAATCCCGAGCGCGAGACGGCCCCCATGACCACCACGCTTGCCTTCAGCGAGCGTGCAAGGGAAGGCAGCTCGGTTGCCGGATCGCCGCGGCGAAAGTGCCTGCGCTTCGGCGAAATCCCGTACGAGCCGATGGCCGCATAGAACTGCCGGCGCACGTCGGTCTCGTAGCCGGCTTCCTGCGCGGGTGTGACCGCCAGGATCGTCGGCTCCATGACGACCCCGGGAAACAGATCGACCAGCGGGCGGCAGACATGCGCCAGGTGCAGGGTGCCGCCCAGCACCGACGCCGCCGTGACCGCGGCATCCACGATTTGTGCGTCGAGAGCCAGAGGCTTGTCGTTAGCATGCAGCGGATCGATTGCCGCCAGCACGCGCGGGCTTCGCCAGACCTTGGATCCCTTGACGATGAGCAGCGGCACGGGGGTCTGCCGGATGAGTTCAAAATCAGTCTGGCTGAGGAGCAGCCGCGCGAGGCGGCTGTGCCGATGCGCTTCAATGACGATGAGGTCCGCGGCGCCCGATTTCGCCTGTCCAAGGATGGCCTCGTGGACGGGCGCACCCGTGCGCACCGCCGTATCGACGATCAGCTCCTCGCGCCGCAAAGGCTTGGCCATCCGTTCAAGACCGGCGCGGCTCCGGGCGGCGGCGGCACGCATGAGTTCCACCATCTCGACTCTGGCAAACCCCATTGCAATTTGCGGCGTCGGTACGGAATTGAAAAGCTCGATGCCCGCGCCCGTCTTGTGAGCGATTTCCGCGGCCCGCTTGACCGCCTTGTTCGATCGGGCAGACGGATCTGCGACCGCCACCAATATTTTTCGCAGCTGCAGCGATCCCATGAACATCTCCGACTTGCGATCCCCGACGCATCCTATCGACGGCCGACGGAAGGCACCATGGGTAGATCTCCCGCACGATTTCGGACATCGCGTAGAGCCCGCATGCGGACGCTCTGTTACCGTTCCCGTGCGATGTCTCGCCTCGATGTGTCGGCAACAGGGGTGAAATGATGAATCCTAATATGCCGGGCGGCTGTTGGGCGCTGGTTTTGGCCGGAGGCGAAGGCAGCCGCCTGCGAAGCCTTACGACGACCTCGGCCGGCGTCGCAATTCCAAAACAGTATTGTTCGCTGAGAGGCGGCTGCTCGCTGCTGCACGAAGCCTTGAAGCGGGCCGCGTCCATCGCATTGCCGCAGCGAATCTGCGCGGTGGTCGCCTCGAAGCATCGGGATTGGTGGCAGACCGCCCTGCAGCAATTGCCCGTCGACAATGTCGTCATCCAGCCGGGAAATTACGGAACGGCCACCGGCATCCTGCTGCCATTGCTCGCGATCATGGCGCAGGATCGGGAGGCAACCATCGTGATACTTCCGAGCGATCACCACGTCGAGGATGAAATGGTGCTGGCGGATGCACTGCACGAGGCAGTGCGCGCGCTTGGCCGGCACCCGAACGACGTGCTACTTCTCGGCATCGCACCGGATGAGGCGGATCCGGAACTCGGATACATCGTTCCGGGGATTGTCGATGGGAACGGCACGGCAACCGTATTGAAATTCGTCGAGAAACCGCCGGCGGCGGCGGCCAGGGATTTGATCGCCCAAGGGGCGCTATGGAATGCCTTCATCATGGCCGGGCGGGCCGAGGCGCTCTTGGCGCTTTTCGCGAAGAATGCGCCGGAACTTCTCTGCAAGATGCGCCGGGCTCTTGAAATGTCACCGCACCGCCCGGATCCGGCGTCAATCGAGGAATTATATCGAACACTGGCGCCGCTGGATTTTTCGCGGCACATCCTTCGCGGTCAGGAGGCGCACCTACGTGTATTGCGGGTACCGCCCTGCGGTTGGACCGACCTGGGTACGCCCAGGCGCGTCGCCGTCATGTTGAGCCGCGCGTGTCCCCGTCCCGCCGAGACGTTCGATGGCATCCACGGCTCGGGGGCGCTCAATTTGACCGCGCAATATCGGAGGCATCAGCGGGACTCGACTCTCAGTCCGTGATGCGCCAAAGCGCACTGTAGCGGGCAATCTCAATCCAACGGGTGGTGTATGACGCACAAGCAGCTTTCATTCCGATCGGCCGCGCGTGAAAAGATTCTTCTCGGCGCCACACAGCTCGCCGATGCCGTACGCATCACCCTCGGCCCGAAATCGAAGTCCGTCCTGATGCAAAAGCGCTGGGGCGCCCCGATCGTGTGCAACGACGGCGTCACGATTGCAAAGGAATTGGACCTGGAGGACGCCGAGGAGAACCTGGGCGCGCAGGTGCCGTGGGATTCGACGCTGCCCGAAAGCTCTATGTGGACTTGTTTGAGGCAGGCATCGTCGATCCGACGAAGGTGGTGCGTATCGCCGTCGAGAACGCCGTATCCGTCGCCAGTGTGCTGCTGCTGACCGAGGCGGTCATGACGGAAAAGTCCGAGGACAAACCGGAGTCGCGCGCGCCGGCGGAAGCCGCGATGTAGCAGGGATGCCTGTCCCTGGATGACGGGCGCTCACTACGTATAAGCCGTAGCTGACGGCCGGCCGGTTCTGAATCATCATCCCGACAGATCAGCGGAGAGTGCGGATATGATCGTGCGCGGCGTCGAGCGCCCCTCTCAAACGCCGCGGCGCGGCCTTGCGGCGTTGACGATCGGCGCGGCCGGGATCGTCTTCGGCGACATCGGCACCTCACCGCTTTACGCCCTGGATCAGGTGTTCTTCGGCCACGGTGGCGTGCCGCCCGAGCCCGGCGACGTGCTGGGCGGTATCTCGCTCGTCATCTGGACCCTCACCGTCATTGTGGCGATCAAATATGCCATTCTCGTCCTGAGGGCGGACAACGACGGCGAAGGCGGCGTCTTTGCGCTCTACGGTTTGCTTCACGAATACAAGAAGCGGGGTATTCAGCTCTATTTGTGGCTGCTGGTGCTGGGAGCAGGTTTGCTGTTCGGCGCGGGCATCATCACGCCCGCCATCAGCGTGCTCTCGGCGGTGGAGGGGCTGGGCGTGGCAGCCCCCTCGCTGGGACGCCTGGTCATTCCAGTTACCGTCGCGCTCCTCACCGTGCTGTTCGCGGTTCAGACCAAGGGAACGACCGGGATTGGACGGATATTCGGACCGATCCTCATCGTCTGGTTCGCGGTGATCGCGGTCCTCGGCGCCGCGCAGATCGAATCCCATCCGCAAATCCTGACGGCCTTCAATCCCCTGTTGGGCCTTGAATTCCTGCACCGCACCGGATTCCACCGCGCCTTTGTGGTGCTGGCCGCATTGATGCTGGTGGTGACGGGTGGGGAGGCGATGTACGCGGATCTGGGGCACTTCGGTGCGAAACCGATCCGCACCGGCTGGTTCGCGATTGTTTACCCGGCGCTGCTGCTCAATTATCTGGGACAGGGCGCGTACCTCTTGAGCGGCGCGCCCATTGCCGGCGGCAAGCTCTTCTACAGTCTGGTGCCCCAGGCACTGCTGTACCCCATGATACTGCTGGCCACCATCGCCACGATCATAGCCTCACAGGCGTTGATTTCCGCCGCCTTCACCCTGGCCTCGCAGGCCACGGCGCTCGGACTCTTTCCCCGTCTCAAGATCGTGCACACGCATCATGCGCATGCCGGCCAGATCTACATTCCGTTCATCAACTGGACGCTGTATGCCGCCTGCATCGTGCTCGTGATGGCGTTCGGCTCGAGTGCGGCGCTCGCTTCGGCCTACGGGCTTGCCGTTTCCGGCGTGATGGCGATCACGTCGCTCGCGATGATTCCCGTCGCGCGGCTGTGCTGGCATTGGGGAAAACTGGCGACCGGTCTCGTATGGGGACCCCTGACCGCCATCAACGTGGGTTTCGTCCTGGGGAGTTCGATCAAGTTTTTCGAAGGCGCCTTCGTGCCCCTGTGCGTCGGCGCCCTTCTGTTTCTCATGATGGCAACATGGAGATGGGGCCGCAAGGCCACGTTTGCCGCCTATTCCGCCAAACAGACGATGAGCATGGCGGAGCTGGTGCGCCTCCGGCGCGACTCCACGCATTTCATGGAGCGCACCGCCGTTCTGATGGCGCCGAAACCTCTGCGACACGAAACCGATCGCACTCCGGCGCTGCTCCAACTGCTGTGGGACCGTTACGGAATCCTTCCGCGCAACCTCATCTTCGTCGAGGTCATCCATCGCAAGGTTCCCCACATCCACGAGAACCGGTTTGCGGTGGTGGTTTTCGACCGGGATCCGAAAGGCAGCATCATCAGCGTTGAACTGAGTTTCGGCTTCATGGAGGAACCGAACGTGGAACAGGCTCTCGAAGGCATGGCGCGCCACCGGGAGATCGACCTGCCCACCGACCGCCGGCAGTGGATCGTGCACGTATCAAACGAGAACCTGTTGCCGTCGGCCGGAATGGGTTTCTTCGGGCGGATCCGCTTCCGGGTCTTCATGTTCCTGCGTCTCGTATCGAGACCGGCATATTATTACTACGGACTGGGCGACGAGGTGCAGCTCTCGGCCGAGATCGTGCCCGTCCGCGTGCGGTAATCGGCGCTCGGAAAGTCATGGGTGTATGATGTCAGGATCGAAGCGAACGGGTGAAAAATGACGGCCAAGCAATCGCGGATCAGTCAAACCTTTCTTGCAAAGCAGCGTCATCGGCTCCTGGAACTTCGCAGACAGATTCTGGACGTCAGGCGGCGGCAGGAGACCGAGCAGGCCGGCGCGAACGCCGAAGCCAGCGGCCAAGCTCGCGAATTTGAAGACGACGCACAGAAACTCACGCTCCTTGAGCTCGAGGGCAATCTCACCGCTGCCGACGATGAGCGCTTGGGCAACATCGAGCGCGCGTTGAAAAAGATCGATGAAGGCAGCTACGGTTTGTCGGACGGCAGCGGAGCGCCCATACCCATCGAGCGGCTCGAGGCGTCGCCGGAGGCGTTGTATACGCTCGAGGAGCAGGCGTCCCGCGACACGCGACGCTGAAGGGTCATCGGGCGGCGCTCAACCGGCCGGGATCGGCCAGCAGCTGCGCAAAGGACTGCATGAATCGGGCTGCATCGGCGCCGGCCACGACCCGGTGATCGCATCCGAGGGTGAACACCGTTCTTTCGCCGTCGGCCGCCCCCACGCATAGGATGGCTGCCGCACCGCGCGGCAGGATCGCATCGAAACTGTGCACCACGGGAAACGTTCCCAAATTCGACAGGTAGAACGTGGCGCCATTGCAGTCTTCCAGCCTGAGGCGGCGGTTGTTCACCCGATCCTTCAGGCCGCGCCAATCGGCCGAAAGCTCTGCAAGAGGCCGGTCTGCAACGTCGCGAAGCACAGCCGCGACCAACCCATCCGGGGTGTCGACCGCAATGCCGACGTTCACCTGCTGCCTCGGAGCCAATCCTTCCGGCGTATAGAGGGAATTGAACAAGGGGTTCCCTTTGACGGCGAGCGCGGCGGCACGGGCCAGCAAGAGCGTGAACGATGCATTCAACGCCTTGGCGGCCTGCACGAGCGGTGCCGCGGGCAGTTGCGCCACGATCCGGAACGTCGGCGTCTCCAGGCTCTTGATCATATTGCGTGCGACCAATTCCCGCACATGCGATGGCCACGCCGCACGCTGCTGCCCCCCGGTCCGGGGGCCCGGAGAATTAACCTGCCGCGCAGCATCGAGCACCGAGTCCGCATGCACATCTGCCGGTCCCGACGCGATCGTGGACATATCCACGCCCAATTGCCGGGCGAGCCTGCGGGCGTAGGGCGAGGCACGCACAGCAGCGGATGTTGCAGGGGGTGGGAGATGCGGCGCGACGGTCGGTGCCTCAACCGCCGGCATTGCACGCGCCGCTGCCGGTGCAGCCGGCGGTGCGTTGGACTCGGCGGCGGCGCTGTCGGCGATGTAGCCGATCACCTCTCCCACCGGGATGTCGGTATTCTCCGGGGCGAGGGGACCTGCGAGATAACCGTCATGAAAGGCCTCGACCTCCATCACCGCCTTGTCCGTTTCCAATTCGGCGACCGTGTCGCCTCTCTTGATGGGATCGCCGATCTTCTTGGTCCACTTCACCAATCGTCCGTTGCTCATGGTGTCGGACAGTGCCGGCATTGTAATCGGCTGGCCCACCTACGCGACTCGGGAATCTTTGTCGGGGCGGCACAAGTCGCGGGCGGCCGCGACTATGTCCGGCACCTGAGGAATCGTGGCCGCCTCGAGCTTGCCGTTGAATGGCGTGGGAATGTCGAGCCCGGCCAGCCGCTTGACCGGCGCATCGAGCGAATAGAAGCAGCGTTCCCCGAGCGTCGATGCGATCTCCGCCCCCGCGCCGGCAAACCGGCAATCCTCTTCAACCACGAGCAGCCGATGGGTCTTTTCCAGTGACATTGCGCACGTATCCCAATCGATGGGCTTGAGGCTGCGCAGGTCGACGACTTCCGCGTCGATACCCTCCTTGGCGAGCTCGACGGCGGCATCCTGGCAGAGCAGCGCGTGCCGCGAATAGCTCACGATCGTGAGGTCTTTGCCGTCGCGCCGCACGATGGCCCGGTGCATCGGTGGCGCATCGGCGGACAGATCGACGGGGCCCTTGGTGAAATAGAGCAGCTCATGCTCCAAAAGGATGATGGGCTCGTCGCTCGCGATCGCCTGTCGCAACTGCCAATAGGCGTCCTGCGGCGCCGCGGGCACCGCGATACGCAGCCCCGGCACGTTCATCACGGTGTGCTCCAGGCGCTGCGCGTGCTGCGCCCCGAGCTGCCGGGCGACGCCGCCGGGAACCCGCACAACGAGCGGCATTTTGAATTGGCCGCCCGACATGAAGGGAATCTTGGCGGCCGCGTTGATGATGGAATCCAGCGCGAGCAGCATGAAGTTGATGGTCATGATTTCCACCACCGGACGCATTCCCAGGAGCGCCGCGCCGACGCCGAGACCGGTGAAGCTGTTCTCGGAAATCGGCGTATCGCGTACCCGCCATTCGCCATACTTGGCGTGCAGCCCTTCCGTGACGCGGTAGCTGCCGCCATAGAGCCCGACGTCTTCGCCCAAGGTGAAGACCGACTCATCCGCCGCCATTTCGATATCCATGGCCCGATTCAGCGCCTGCCAATAGAGCAATTCTTGCGGCACGCCGCCTCCTAAATCAGCACTTCGTGGCGCCGGTTGCAGTTCAGGTGCGCCCATGCAGCATCCATCGTCGGCTGCGGACTCTGCAGGGCGAACCGCACAGCGTCCTCGACGATGGCATTGGCCTCTGCCTTGAGCTCCTCGACCTCGGCTTCGGCCAGATGGCCCGCCTCCAGCATGTGCGCCGCCAGGCGGCCGATGTTGTCAGGACCCGCCGCCGCGAGCTCGGCCTGGGTCGGATACTGAAATTCGATGTCGCGGACGGCAGCCGCGATCGGATCCCAGGCTTGATGGGCCTTGACTTCGACGGCGGGGCGGTAGGTTCCGGGGTCGGCCATGGAATGGCCGCGATACCGGTAAGTCTCGCACTCGATGAACTGCGGGCCCTCGCCGCGGTGGATTCGGTCGAGGGCCCGGCGGCTCGCCTCATGGACCTTGACCACATCCATGCCGTCGATCTTATCGGCTGGAATATTGTAGGCAGCCGCCCGTTTGTAGACTTCGACCACCGCGGAGTGGCGGTGAATCTCGGTGCCTATGGCGTAGTGGTTGTTCTCGCACACGAACAACAGCGGCAGGCGCCACAGGGACGCCATGTTGAGCGACTCATGAAACGTGCCCTGGTTGACCGCGCCATCGCCGAAGAAGCAGATCACGGCATCGGACCGTCTGCGCATCGCCACCGCGTAGGCGATCCCGAGAGCGATCGGGCAACCCTGTCCGACGATGGCATACCCCCCCATGAAGCGACGTTCGCTGTCGAACATGTGCATCGAGCCGCCCATGCCGCCGCTCATGCCGTCCGCGCGTCCGAACAATTCGGCCATGACGTTGCGGGCCGGGGTGCCCCGCAGAAGGGCATGCGCATGCTCACGGTATGCGCTGACGATGTAGTCGGACGGACCCGCCGCATAGATGACGCCGGCGCCCACCGCCTCCTCGCCGGGATAGAGATGCAGAAACCCGACGATGTTTCCCTTGCCGTACTCTTCGGCGGCCCGCTCTTCGAATATCCTCGAGAGCAGCATGCCGCGCAAACACTGATGAAGCGTTTCCCGTTCCATGGTTCACCGCCGATGCGGCTGCGGGCGGCCTTTCACGGGCGCAGTGCGTTCTCGACCATCTGCCCGTTGCGGATCGAACCCGCAATGTCGAACAGTTTCCGTGCAAGCACGTCGCGCGTCATGACATCGCCCACGCGCAGCGTGCGGGGGCTCACGTCCTTCGCGACCACCGCGACCACGAATTCATCGGACTCGCGGACGGTGATGACGGCGCGCTTGCAATCCCTTCCAACGTTCATGGATGACCCTCCTATGGCATCAGACTCCCATAGGCGGCTTCCTGCGAACATCCGCAGTCTCCCGGCCCCGCTAGGTACATTTCCGAATCGCTTTCGCGGCGCAAGCGCTCACGATTCACACTTCGCGCACGCGCGCTTCGAGCGTCAAGCCAAGGGGTACTGCCATGCCGACAAAGCGCTATATCCGCTCATTTGGGGAGATTGGGATCGACGACGTTCCGCTCGTCGGCGGCAAGAATGCCTCGCTCGGTGAAATGTACCGCAACTTGACCGCCGGAGGGGTCAAGGTTCCGAACGGCTTCGCAATCACGGCGGACGCATATCGATACGTTCTCGAACAAGCGAATGCGTGGCAACCCCTGCACGAGGTGCTCGAGGGACTGAAACCCGACGATATGGATGACCTGGCGCGCCGCGGCCGGCAGGCCCGCGAGATCGTGTACGGCGCGCCGCTGCCGGACGATTTGAAAGCGCAGATTCTCGACGGGTATCGGCAGCTTCGCCAGCAGTATGGCGAAGACATGAGCCTGGCCGTGCGCAGTTCCGCCACCGCGGAGGATCTGCCGACCGCGAGCTTCGCCGGCCAGCAGGACACCTATCTCAATGTCCACGGTGAACAGAACCTGCTGGACGCCTGCAGACGCTGCTTCGCGAGCCTGTTCACCGACCGATCCATCCACTATCGCATCGACCAGGGCTTCGATCACTTCAAGGTCTCACTTTCAATCGGCGTCATGAAGATGGTGCGCTCCGATCTCGCGGCGAGCGGCATCATGTTCTCACTCGACACCGAAACTGGCTTTCGCGACGTCGTCCTGATCAGCGCCGCCTACGGCCTTGGCGAGAACATCGTGCAGGGCGCCCTCGATCCGGACGAATTCATGGTGTTCAAGCCGACGTTCCAGTCCGGCTCCCGGGCGGTGCTGCGTCGAAGCCTGGGCAGCAAGAAGCTCAAAATGGTGTACGTCGACGACGGCACCCGCAACGCGACCCACAATGTCCCGACATCGGAGGCCGAGAGGCAGCGCTTTTGCATCACGGACGAGGACGTGCTGACGCTCGCCGGCTATGCCATTCAGATCGAGCGCCACTACAGCGACAAGGCCAACCGGGCGCAGCCCATGGACATGGAGTGGGCGAAGGACGGTCTCGATCAGCAGCTTTACATCGTTCAAGCCCGCCCGGAGACGGTGGCGTCGAACAAGGGCGTGGGCACTCTCGAGGAATTCACCCTGAAGGGAAGCGGCAAGACCTTGATCACGGGCCGCGCGGTCGGGACGCGCATCGGCGCCGGGCCGGTGCACGTGATTCCGAGCGCCGCGCACATCGCGGACTTCAAGCCCGGCGAAATCCTGGTCACCGACAATACGACGCCCGATTGGGAGCCCATCATGAAGCACGCGGCGGGGATCGTCACCAACCGCGGCGGGCGCACGTGTCACGCCGCGATCGTCGCACGCGAATTTGGAATTCCCGCGGTCATCGGCTGCGAGGATGCGACGGAGAAGCTCGTGACGGGCAAAACCGTGACGGTGTCCTGCGCCGAAGGCGGTCTGGGCAGGGTGTACGAAGGGAGCATTCCCTTCGAGATCCAGCGCACGGACCTGATGAATCTGGCGCGCCCGCGCACCAAGATCATGCTCATCATCGGCAATCCGCAGATCGCCTTCCAGAGCAGCTTCCTGCCCAACGACGGCGTGGGCCTCGCCCGGATGGAGTTCGTCATCACCGAGAACATCCAGGCGCACCCCATGGCCCTGTTGCATCCGGAACGGATCGCCGACGAAAAGGAACGCAGCGCCGTGCTCAGCCTCGCGCGAAATTACGCCACACCGGCCGACTTCTTCGTGCAGCGCCTGTCGGAAGGCATCGCAACGATTGCGGCGGCGTTCTACCCCAAGCCCGTGATCGTACGCATGTCGGACTTCAAGACCAATGAATACGCGGGGCTGCTCGGCGGGCGTTGGTTCGAGGCACAGGAGTCGAATCCGATGCTCGGCTTTCGGGGCGCATCCCGCTACGCTCATCCGGCCTATGCCGAAGGGTTTGCTCTGGAGTGTGCCGCCATGAAGCGGGCGCGGGAAGCGATGGGATTCACGAACATCAAGCTCATGATCCCATTCTGCCGCCGCCTCGAGGAAGGAGTGCGGGTGGTCGAGCGCATGCGCGAGCTGGGATTGGAACGCGGCAAGGGCGGTCTCGAGATCTTCGTGATGTGCGAGATCCCGAACAACGTGCTGCTCATCGATGAGTTCAGCAAGATCTTTGACGGCTTTTCGATAGGATCGAACGATTTGACGCAGCTGACTCTGGGAGTCGACCGCGACTCGGCGATCGTCGCATTCGATTTCGACGAGCGCGACCCGGGTGTCAAGAAGATGATCCGCCTGGCCGTGGAAGGCTGCCGCCGCAACCATCGACACTCCGGATTGTGCGGCCAGGCTCCGTCGGACTTTCCGGAGTTCGCGGAATTCTTGGTCCGGCTCGGCATCGATTCGATCAGCCTCAATCCGGATGTGGTGGTCAAGACGACCCGGCAGGTACTCGACATAGAACGGCAGATAGGCAAGCCGGGCGCCGCCCCGCCTCGCACGCCGCCTCCCAACGAGACGGCGGAAATTGCGGCTCGGATCGAGCAACTGTGAAGCGTTTTGCCGTATTGACCAGCGGCGGCGATGCACCGGGAATGAACGCGGCGCTTCGGGCAGCCGTCAGGATCGGGGTGTCGCGCGGATTCGAGATGTTCGGGGTGCGGGACGGCTATACGGGTCTCATTGCGGGCCGCTTCGATCGTATGGGACCCCGCGACGTCGGCGGCATCATCGGCCGCGGCGGAACCGTCCTGGGAACCACCCGGTGCGCCGAGCTCAAAACCGATGCCGGGCAGGCCGCCGCCATAGAGCAAATGCGCAATCACGACATTTCCGGCCTCATCGTCATCGGCGGCAACGGTTCGCAGGCGGGCGCTTTCGCGCTCTCGAGACGAGGGTTTCCGGTGGTTGGGGTGGCATCGACGATCGACAACGATCTTGCGGGTTCCGACATCACGATCGGCGCGATGACGGCCGTGGACATCGCGCTCGAAGCGATCGACCGCCTCAGGGTGACGGCGGCGTCCCATAAACGCGTGTTCCTGGTGGAGGTCATGGGCCGTGACAGCGGTCATCTGGCGCTCGTCGTTGGAATCGCCGGCGGTGCCGAGGCGATTGTCATCCCAGAGGAGCACACCGACCCTGAGTCCGTTGCCGCAGAGGTGCTCGCCGCCTACCAGCGCGGCAAGAGCCATGCCATCGTCGTCGTCGCCGAGGGCGCCAAGTACAACGCCGAGGGTCTGGCGTGTCACTTCCGCGAACACCAGCAGCGCCTGGGTTTTGAACTCCGCATCTCGACACTCGGACATATCCAGCGAGGCGGGTCTCCCGGCGTGTTCGATCGAACGATCGCGACCCTGCTGGGTGCGGCGGCCGTCGAGTACCTCGAGGGCGGCCGGCATGGGGTGCTGCTCGGCATCGTGGATGGGAAGCTCGCCCCGACCGCGCTTTCGGCCGTGGTCAATGCAAAGAAGCCCCTCGACACGCGTCTGCTTGCCCTCGCCTCTTCCCTGGCGCAATGAGTTGCCCGGACCGGCGCTGCGATTGACCCTTACTGCCGCAGGGATTTTCCACGATACTGCGCTCGCGAACCATGGCGCACGATCCAGGATACGTATGGGGGGTATTTCTCATGTTAGTGAAAGACGTTTGCACGATGAACGCCGTTTGCTGTCCTCGGCAGACGTCCGTATTGCAGGCCGCCCGGCTGATGCGGCAGCAGCATGTGGGCGACGTGGTGGTCGTGGACGACCCTGACGAGGAGTGCACGCCGATCGCCGTGGTCACCGATCGCGATCTCGTGGTCGAAGTGCTCGGCAACGGGTTGGATCCGGCCACCACCATGCTCGGCAGCCTCGTCTATCGGCCGCTCGTCATCGCCAACGAGTCGGAGGACATTTCCGAGGCCGTCGCGCGTATGCGCGCCCACGGCATCCGCAGAATTCCCGTCGTCAACGTGCGCGGCCGGGTCGTAGGCATCGTCACATTGGATGACCTGCTGCGCTTGCTCATCGCCGACGGCAATGCGCTGCTCGACATCGTGAGCAAGGGCCAGGATGTCGAGAAGCGCGCGCGGGCGCGCACGGCATGAAGAGACCCGCGCGGCGCGCGGCCGAGCAAGGGCTCCCGCCGGTGCAGATTCCGGCCGCAATTTCAGCACGCCATGTGCACTTGACGCAGGCGGCGCTCGATCGGTTGTTCGGCGACGGCTATGAGCTGCAGGTTCATTCGGCGCTTCTGCAGCCGGGTCAATTTGCCGCCGAAGAAACCGTGACGCTGGTTGGGCCGCGAGGCCGTCTTTCCGGCGTGCGCATCGTGGGTCCGCCGCGCTCCGAAGTGCAGGTGGAGCTTTCCCGCACCGACGCCATCAGCCTGGGCGTCGATGCGCCGGTCCGCCAATCGGGGGATCTCAAAGAGACGCCCGGAATCGTCATCGCCGGCCCGAAGGGCGAGGTCACCGTCCAGCGGGGCGTGATCTGCGCGCTGCGGCACATTCATATGAGCGCCGCGGACGCGGCTGCGCTGGGGCTCAAGGACCACGACCGCGTGGGCGTCAAGGTCATGACCAAGGACCGGAAACTCACCTTCGCCGATATCGTCGTGCGCGTCTCGCCGGATTATCGGCTGGAGCTTCATCTGGATTCCGATGAAGGCAACGCCGCCGGATTGCACGCCGGCGACGACACGCTGCTGGCTGAAATCGAGGGCAGCCGCGCGCGATCGCGCTGACTTGGGATTCCGGCAGGCAGCATCGACACTGCCTGCCGGAGGAGCAAGATATGCCTTACTGAACGTCGATCGCGATCGTCTTGGGCTTTGCCGCTTCCATCTTCGGAACATGGACCCGAAGCACGCCGTCCTTCGTTTCCGCGCGGATGCTCTTGGTATCCACGTTGTCGGGCAGCGAAAAACTGCGCGAAAATGTGCCGTAGTAGCTTTCGATTCGAATTTCGTTCGAATCCTTTTCCTCCTTTTCTTGTTTTCGCTCCCCGCTGATGGTGATGACGCCATCGGTCAAGGTGATCTTTACATCCTCCTTTTTGACTTCCGGCAGCTCCGCCTTGATCAAATATTCTTTCGGCGTTTCGCTGATGTTCGCCGTGGGCGTCCAGCCGTCCTTGTCGGCGCGGCGTGCGCGCGCGATGAACGGTGAATACTCTCTCAGAAATTCATCCATTTCACGCAATGGTTCCCATCGTATCAAGCTCATGATCTTCCCCTCTCGTTGCGGAATCCGGCCCCAATGGCCGGACAACGATCAAAGCTTGCTGCTTATCTTGGGGAAGCGGTATCCGGAGATTTACCTAGGAATCAATCGACCCGGCGGCGCGGAAGAGCGGCAGAGCGCTATACTGGAAGAGGTGGTGGCGCACTTCGCAGCTGTGTTGGTGCGCTGCGAAAACAGCATGCCGTATGCAGTGTCGCTTTGTGACCCTGGGGAATTCATGTCAAGAGAAGGTTCGGCGGCGGTATTCGCTCCGGCTGCCACGGGCGCCTTCGGCGTGCTGGTCGCGTCCGCACTCGGGGCACCCCTGTGCAGACACGAAGAGCGCGAATTCGACGCCGGCGAGCACAAGATCCGCTCGTTGGAATCCGTGCGCGATCGATCCGTGTTCGTGATCCAGTCGCTGCACGGCGACGGCCTCGGGTCGGCGAACGATCGTCTGTGCCGCCTGCTCTTCTTCATCGGCGCACTGAAGGATGCGGGCGCCCGCGACGTCACCGCCTGCGTGCCCTACCTCGCCTACGCACGTAAGGATCGCCGCACCAAGGCACGCGATCCGGTGACCACCCGCTACGTCGCCCAAATTGTCGAAGCGGTCGGGACCGACCGGATCATCGTGCTCGATGTACATGACCTTGCCGCTTTCGAGAACGCATTCCGTGTGCCGACCGTGCACCTGGTGGCTGCTCCGGTTTTCGTGCAGCACCTCGCGGCAGGTGCGAAAGGCATGGACTGCGTCGTGGTGTCGCCGGATATCGGTGGCGTCAAACGGGCGCGGCACTTTCGAGAATCGCTGGAGACCGCGTTGGGCCGCAAGGTGGGCCTCGGTTTCATGGACAAGAATCGCAGCGACGATGTTCTGACGGGCAATGCGTTCGTGGGAGATGTCGCGGGCAAACGCGTGGTTCTCGTCGATGATCTGGTGAGTTCCGGCGGCACGATACTAAGAGCGGTCGATGCCTGCCGGCGGGCGGGGTCGGCACGGATCGATGTGGCGGCGACTCATGCCGCGTTTTGCCCCGAGGCCCATCGATTGTTCGCCAAGGAAGGTCCGGACTCGGTGCTCGTGACCGATTCCGTGGCACTGGACGGCAGCTTCACCCCCTATTTGAATCGTTCGCTGCACGTGCTCAGCGTCGCGCCGCTGTTTGCGGACGCAATACGGCGCCTGCAACAAGGAGTCCCGGTCTCGAGCCTCGGCGGACTGTGAGGGCGCCCTCGCCCACGACCCGGCGGCCCTCAGAACTCGAAGCACCCCTGTAGCGGGCGCTTGAGATACGAAACTGCGAGCCGCCGCCAGTCCTTGGTGCCGCGCACGAGCGGGTCGCGCAAATGCCACGCCGCGGTGACCGCGCGCCGGGTCGCCCGGCGGCTTAGATAGAACTCAAATAGCTGCAGATCGACCGGATCCTCGTTCATGCGGGCATATATCGACAGGATTTCCTCCCCGATCCAAGCCGCCCCGAGACGTTCGCATTCAAGCGAAAAAAACGCCAATTCCTCGAGCGGATCGAGAAGTCGCAAATCGCGGTCGAATTCCAGACAATCGATCACGCAGGGCGGGCTGCCCAGGTAGAAATGCTCAGGCTTCAGATCGCCGTGGGCTTCGATGATTCGGCCGCGCTCCGCGCGCTGCATCAACGCCGCCGACCGCCTGTCGAGAAATCTTCGTTGTTGCATTGCCACCGCATCGACGAGTTCCGCCGGCAATCCAAGATCATCCGACAAGAGCGCGGCGCGATTTGCATCCGTTTGAGCCGCGAGCCTGTGGCAGTAATCGGCGGCGGCGATGGCGATGGAGGGTTGCCGGCTGTAAAACCCCGCAAGCAGCTGCCCTGCTGCACGAATCGATGCGCGTGTCACGGTCTGCGCGGCGATGGCGTGATCTAGTAACAGCGCGGCTGGGAGGCGTCTCATTTTGACCAGCCATTCAACCGGGGTGCCCTCTGAATCCAGGCAAAGCCGGCCCGTGGGGGTTGTTTTTAGCGAAATGACATCAATATATACGTCGGGAGCCAGACGGCGGTTCAGCCGCAGTTCTTCCAGGCAATTGCCGTGGCGGGCCGCGAGCAGGAGGTTGTTCATGCGATCCAGGCGCATCGGCTTTTTTAGCTTGTACGCATGCGAATCCGTCAGGAACACCCATGCGCAATGGGTTTCAATGGATTCCACACGCCAGGGCGCGTCGGGATAGATTGAAGGATCGTTCAACGCCGCTACTTTGTCTTGCAGTGACGGCGACGACACGATTAGAGCGCTCATGCAGGCGCAATATCGCCCGCAGCGAGCCCGGGGACTAGTCGGAAAGTCACGTAGAAGGCTGCGGGTTTCTGCCCCGATCGGGCATAATTTAACGATATCCAACGCGCGGGAGGAATCGGTTTGATCGACACTAGAGCCGCGAGCATTTGCGCATCGCTCCTTCTGCTGATGCTGGTCAATCCCTGGACGGGCGCCCGCGCATACGCTGCCGCCGATTCGTCGTGCAGCGAATCGCTGACCGCGCGGATTCCGCCGCGCGCCGCGACCGCACGCACGGGCAGCCAGATGGCGCCCCGCTTGGAGGGCATCGGCGACGATGAGCGCGAGTCTCTCATTCGGGAGGAGCTGCTCGCGGGAAACATACCAAGCTTCTTGAGGCAGCTGAAACCGGTCACATTGCGCGACGACTCCGGCGCGGGCATGAGCGCGCAAATTACGGTTTGTGTGATGCCGGATTATCTGGCACTGGGCTCCGATGACGATTTTCTGCTGGTTCCCATGCGCCTCGACACGGCACTCGCGGTGGCGCAGCGTTATGGATTCACGCTTCCCACGACGAAGCTGGTGGATGCCATCTATACGCAGTCGCAGGTGCATCTCAGTCCGCAGCCCCTGCCGGCCGGCGCGGCCATGCGTTCCACCGGCTACTATGAGCACCATAACGATCTCATCCGCGGCCAACGGGCGCTCATCAGCGCCGATTCGGGTTCGCTGACGTCGGGCGACAAGAAGGATCTGGTGCTGACCAATCGCCTTTGGGAGAACCTCGGACGGGTGGCAATCTACGGGTGGCACCGGCTCGACGGCCGGCCGATACAGCCGTTGAGCACGGTGCATGGGTGGCATTACGCCGATTACAGCCACGGTGCGAGGCTGGTGAGCACGCAAATCCTCGTCGACAAGCGCCCGCAGAATCTCTTCAGCGCACTATTAAATCCGCGGCTCGCGCATCTGCTGAGCAGAGAGGGCGTGATACGTCAGGTGACCGACCTCGTGGACCGTCTGAAACAGCCGCACATCCCGAGCATTGCGGATCTGATCGCCGCGGCTCAATGAGGCGGCGGGCGGATGGTCTTGCAGCAGCGAAATCCCAGGTGATAGTTCGCGTGGCTCTGCCGGTCCATGACACGGGTGCCGTGCCAGAATGGCGCCCGCCATCGGCACCAGTCCTCGTGAGCCCGGTACGCATCGAAGATGAACCAGCTGCCCTTCATTTCGGTGTAGCCCAGTTCACGGCTGCCTTTGCTCGCCATTTGATCTTCCGCTAGAGGCAGGTTCATGTGCTCGGCGGCGTTGCCGTTGAGATCGTAGACACCGAGCGAACTATGGCACCCCGGGAAATCCCCGGCAGGATACGTGTTGGAGCCGCAGAGCTTCCAACCGCCGCCGGCACAGCCGGGCGTCTTGAGACTGCCCGTTGCGCAAACGCCGGTTTCGTACTGCGGCCCATAGCTCCACGATTTGTCCGCCTGACGGGCCGCATTGTGGGCTGCGCGCATGCGGCCGATCGCGACCCCCGGCGCAACACCCTTTGCCATCTCGAGGGGATAATCCGGCGGCTCGAGGCTCCCGGCGCAGGCGCCCTCCCATTCGTGGGCGTCGCACAGACGCTCTCCTTCCGCTTCGCAAATTTCCGCCGCTTCGCGCGCCTTGACCCAGACAACGGGATACGCGCAGGGAATGTTGGGAAACTCGAACTGATCGATGCATGCCTGTGCCGCGTCGGCGGTGGATGTCCTGGCGTTGTACAGAGGGGCCATGTATTTGCCGCCGCATAGCTGCTCGAAGTGGGCGTTCACGTAGCTGATGCCCTTCGCGCTCAACTTCATTTCGCATTGCGCCTGCGTCTGCGGATGCTGGGAGATCGCGGGATTGCCCTGCCCGATGAAACCGGATCGGGCAAAGATGGCGCGGATGTTGCGCATCTGCTCCTCGCTCAGGCCATGCTCCTTCTGAAGCCGCCCGAACAGCGCCTCATTTTGTTCGGCGAGCGTCGCTTGAGCGAAGGCTCCCTGCGTGAGACCGATCAACGCCCACAGCACGATGCTTCTGATCACGGCGGATGCTCCTTCCTCGTGAAGTAGAAGAAGTCCCGGTCATCGGGAAAACTCAGGAAGCGCGGTGCCAGTTGATCCCCGCCTTTTCGATCGACCTCCGCCATGCCCTCGATCAGATGTTGCACGGCAATTCGTCCGTTCTTTCGCGTGTAGACGGCGAAATACGTGTGCTCCAACGCGTTCATATCCAGATGCATGGCGTACCGGCAACCATAGGCTTGAAACACGCGCGCCATTGCCGAGGGCGTCGCCGTGGAAAAATACCCGAAGATCAGGTAACGCGCCGGGCCCGTTTCCTGCAGACATGCTCCGGCGCGCAGGGTGCGGAAGCGCTCCTCGCTCGAGCCCGACCAGTTGCCGGGGCCCCAGCGGCTCACCAGCAAGCCGGGCTTGGAGATTCCGCTTGCAGCGTCGTATTCGATCAACGGGACTCCGTTCTGCCGGGCATGCTTGATGTGTACGAGCTGGGCATCGTCGGCGCGCGTCCAGGTCTTCATCTGCATCGTGCCGGCATCGGTCACGAGGAGAGTCGCAAGTCCCGGTTGCAGTTTGCTGAAGACCGCGCCCTGCTCGATGAACCCATAGTGGGTGCCTGCGTTCTGCTCGGCGAGAGGACCCGAGCGGAACGCGCCGTGTTCGCGCTTGAACCCGCCGGCAAAGGCAACCGCGGTCCGGGCCACCAGGTTCGGACTCACGATTCCGTTCAAGACCAGCGGCACCGCGCTGCCGATCCCGTCGGGTCCCGGCAGCCGTGGATCGCGGACAGAAACCAGCGCGCGCTCCGACCACCCCAGCCTGGGATGATCCGTGCCCAGTTCGAACCCGACGTCGAACTGCGACAAATCGAGTGCCACCAGGTAGTCCAGCGCGCCGCCCTCGACGGAATCCAAAGAGCTCACGTATTCCCTGTAGCTGCTGAGGATCGCCGTGGCCACCGCATCCGGTTCGATGGCGCTGACGAACATGCCGGGACCGTCGCGAATGGGATACCAGCGGCCGAGGACGAGACTCTCGATGTCCGGACCTAGATCGATGGCGAGGTGATCGGGGCGGATGGTGCGCATGCCGAAGGCATCGCTCAGTGATGCGGGCCGGGGGCCGCCCGTCGCGGGCGCACCGGCGGCCGCCGGCGCCGGGGTGCCGGGCGATGCGCGTTCGATGAACGCGTCCTTGAACAAATCGTCGCGTATGAAGCCCACGATCTTCTCGCCGCCCCAGACGTGATCGCGGAGCATGTTGGTGATCCGTTCGAGATTCGTGTACGTCCCCGCCACCGTGTTGCGCAGGTAAAGGCGATCCTCGCAGATCGGCGCGTCAGGCAGCAAGGATCGCCGCGCCCGCTCCAGGACCGTTGGCTGACCATCCGGCCACAGCGCGCAATCAAAGCTGCGGCCCTCGGCGCCAATCCGGATGCCGGCCGGGTAGCTCGCATCGAGCGCCACTGTCTGCGTCTGCGGCTTCGGATTCTCGATGTGATACGTATGCACAGCTTCCTCGCCGGAGCGGCGCAATGTCAGCACGAACCAGGCGTTGATCGCCGGATTCAATTCGATCAGCGTCGCCGTGACCGGCGGGCCCTGCCGCGCATCGACATTGAGGGTGACCGTTCGCCGAAACTGCTGCAGCTCGATGATGGACTTGGACGCGTTCGCCTCGTATTCCGCCCGCTGCGCCGCCAGCAAATCCGGCGGCAGGTCGCTGCCCGGGCTCAAGACCGGCCCGAGCAGCAATCCCGCGGCCGCCAGCGTGCGAATGTCGAATCTTGGCGCGCCGGCCAGCTTCATATGGTCAACAGCGCCACGACGGCGAGGCCGAGGACGAGCCAGAAGCTGACGCGATCCTTGAACACGAAGGCCACGGGATCGTGCGGCACGCGTCCTCTCACGGTCATCAACCATAGGTAGTTGATCCAGTAGAAGAGGAGTATGCAAAGGAGGGTAAACAGCCCCTGCCGCACATGGTCGTGTCTGACGTTTTCGGTGTTCGCATACAATGCAAGGACGAGCACGCTCAGATATCCGCTCGCGACGCCTTGGGCGAGAATCACGGGCTTGTCAACAATGCCATAACCGCACGCCTTTGCCGCTTCGGCACCGTGCACCGATTCGTCGATCTTGAGTTCCGCGTAACGCTTGATCAGCGCCAGGCAGAAGAACAGGAACGCGCAGAAAGCCCAGAGCCATCCGGATATCGGAATGCTCAATGCCAGGGCTCCTGCGGCCACACGCATCGCATAGCCGCCCGACAGGATCACCACGTCGAGGAGCGGCACATCCTTGAGTCCGATCGAATAGGCGAGCATCACCAGGAAATACAATCCCAGCACCCCGAAGCACGCCGCCGAGAGATGGAAGCCGATCAGAAGGCCGCCGCCCAGCATGAGCGGCACCAATGCCAATGCGAGTGCCGGCGGAATCCGGCCCGAGGCGAGCTTGCGATTCTTGTTGCTCGGATGTCTGCGGTCGGCCGGCAAATCCAGGAGGTCGTTGAGCAGATAGACGCTGGACGCGCACAGGCAAAACGCCATGAAGGCGAGCAGCGCGCGCCACACATTCGCAAATTCCAAGCCGTGGTGCACGGCCGCCAGCGGCAGGAACACGAGCGCATTCTTGACCCAGTGATGGGTGCGAAGCGCGTGCAGCGTGTCCTTTCCGATGTGGCGCTCTTCCTCGAATACCCTGTCGACGGGCGTCCGCAGAGCGACGCTTCGCGCGAACCGCGGCGACGGCGACACCAGCAAGGCTTTGCGCGCCGCATCGAAGACTGCGGAATCGCGGCCGGCGTTGCCGATGTAGTCGAAGTGCTGCAAGCCGAACTCGGCCACCAGCCGCGCACGCTTGCGCTCGCCGCTGAGATTCGTGACCCCGTCGCTTGCGAACACCTGGTCGAACAGTCCCGTTTCCCCGGCGATTTGATGCGCCAATCCGGCATCGGCCGACGTTGCGAGCACGACAGTCCGCCCGGCGGCCCTTTGTTCCCGCAGAAAGGCGATCACATCCGCACGGTACGGCAATGTCCGAACATCCGGCACGGCAATTCGGCAGACGCGCTGCTTGAAATGCGCTACGCCCTTCGCGAGCCACAGCGGGATTTCGAACACCCGGAGCGGGTCCTTCCGGATCAGCACGAATATCGACTCGATCAGCGAATTGGTGCGCAGAAGACTCCCGTCGAGATCAGTGACCAGCGGCACGCCGGCCGCTGCCGCATCCGGGAGCTGCGCCGCGGCGGTCAAAACAACCATTTGGCGAGCTCGAGTGCGCCCCTCTTCCATGGCAAACGATGAGTCAACCCGGTCCTGCCCCGATATTCGATTCGATGCTCGACGTACCAGTCGTAATTTCGGATCAGTGCGGCGCGATTCGAATATCGAGGGGCGTATCCGAGGCGGTTTACGAGCAAATCTATCGATACGAAGCTGTCATGCGCCGCCGTTTCATAGATCCATTCATATAGCGGCGATAGGTGCAGCTTCTCGAGCAGCGCAAGTATTGCGATCGCGGGCGCAGCGGGAATGGAAACGACCCGTTTGCCGTGGCCGGCGCGGTCGAGCACTGCTTGGAAATTGTCGCGCATGGTGCCGTACTCCTTGGCGCCCACGTTGAACGTGTCGTTGACCGCATCGGGATCGGCGGTCGCGCAGGAATGAATCACCTGGCACAAATCCGCAACGTCGAGCAGCTGATACAGATTGTCGCCAGTACCCAGGACCGGGAAATTCCGCGCCGAATATGCCCAGTCGTACAGCAGTTCGAATACGCCGAGCCGTTCCGGCCCGACGAAACTCTTGGGCCGCAGGATGGGTATGCAGCGGCCCTGGCGGCGGTGCGCCGTGCAGTGCTGCTCGGCCGCGATCTTTGCTTCGCCGTAGGCCCCGACACCGTGCAGGCGGTCGGTTTCGCAAATGGGATGATGATCGGGGATTCCATAAACGGAAGTCGACGAAATATAGATGAACCGCGACACCTCGTTCTGGCATGCGCGGTCGAGCAACAAGCGGGTTCCTTCGACGTCGGTGGTATGAATTTCCCGTGGGCTGCTGCGGGGCAATGCCGCCGCGCAATGCACGACGATGTCCACCCCCGACATGGCGCGGCGCACCGCGTCATCGTCGCGGATGTCGGACTGCATCACCTCCACGGCCGACTTCTCGGGATAATCGAACTTCGCGATATCCATGGAGCGTACGGCATAGCCGCGGCTCAACAGATCGCGGCAGAGGTTGATGCCAAGGAAGCCGGCGCCCCCTGTGACGAGAAACAACGGTTGGCCCACGTATACCTGCGATCGGGTGGTTGAAATACCTGACGACGCGCTCAGCGTCGCGATGCGTTGCAATCATGCGGGACTACGCACATCTTCGCCAGACGAGGTTGCCCGCGCCACCTCAGGGCTTTTACGTAGATCTGGATCCCAAATCCGGCGATCAAGAGGCGAGAAGCGCCTCGAGCAAACCCAACATTTCGTCGGCATTCACCGGCTTGCTGATGATTTTGAGATTCGAATCCTGGGGCAGCCGCCGGATGACCGAGGACGTGTCTCCGGTGATCAGCAGCGCCTTCATCGAAGCGCCGAGGATCGCCCGCATTTCCGCAATCACGGTCACGCCGGTTTCACCGTCGCGCAGATGATAATCCGTGATCAAGAGATCGATGGCCTCTCCGCTGCGTGCCGCGGCGAGCGCCTCGCCCAGCGAAGAGACCGCATCGACCGTATATCCCTCGACGGTCAGCAACAGACTCGTCGCGTTGCGCACCGCCGGTTCGTCTTCAACCAGCAGAATATGGGGTTTTCGAATCGCGCTGTCACGGGCGTTCATCTCTTCCCGACGCTCGCCCACCGCTCCCGCCTGACCCGTGCCCGGAGGAAGCGTGAACGAAAACGCGGAACCCCGGCCGGGTTCGGATCGGACGTCCAGGTTGAGATTGAGCAGGCGTGCAATGCGCTGCACGATGCTCAATCCCAGTCCGTAGCCTTCCCGCGAACTGTTGGCGGGCACGCCCACTTGGTAGAATTCGTCGAATATGTACGGGATTTGATCCGTTGAGATGCCGACGCCGGTGTCAAGCACCTGAATGCGAACCGAAGCCGCCTCGTGCAGACACTGCAGCCGGACCCACCCCTGGCGCGTGTACTTGATGGCGTTGGAAACGAGGTTTCTCAAGATCTCCTCGACCAGCGATGGATCGCTGTGCACGCAGTCGCCGCACTCCTCGACATGAAACTCCAGGCCCTTGTCCGTTGCCAGCGCGGAAAACTCGCGCCGCAGCTCCCCGAACAGCTGCGCCACGGTGAAATCCGTGGTCTCGGGCTTGATGGCCCCCGACTCGAGCTTGCTGATGTCGAGCAGCGCATTGAGGAGCCGCGACATGGCCGCGATGGTGTGCTCTTGTTGCGACAAAGCCTCGGACGCACCGGGATCGGTGACCAGGCGGCGGAGCGTGCGATTGAGCAGGGTGAGTGCCTGAAGAGGCTGCCTGAGATCGTGACTGGCGGTGGCCAGAAATCGGCTCTTGCCCTGATTGGCGCGATCCGCGCTGATGCGGGCCTCCACCGCGGCTTCCTGTGAACGCTCCGCCGCTTCGCGGGCGACGATGAGTTCAGCCCTTGCGCGTTTGCTCTCGGTGACATCGCGGATGGCGGCGGCAACCAGATGCTTCTCTCCATTCAGGATGGGACTCAAGCTGATCTCGACGGGAAATTCGGTGCCGTCCTGGCGCTGCGCGAACAGATCCAGCCCCAAACCCATGGGACGCAGATGCGCTGCGGTGAGATAGCGATTGCGATGTCCTACGTGGCGGGAACGGAACCGCTCCGGCATCAGCCGTTCAATGGGCTGGCCGATGATGTCATCGTGTGGATAACCGAAGACAACCGAAACCTGCCGGTTGGCAAACAACACAGTCCCCAATTCGTCGATGATGAGCATCGCATCGGGGGCGGCATCGAGGGCGCTTTGGGCAAGATTTGGGGGTATGGAACGCATATCGGCGGCTCCGGGTGGCACCCGCATACTGATGCTTGCCCGCGAATACTACAAGCAACCGCCGAGGTGCCGCTAGCGCTGCCACAGAATTCGACTGTTTTCCAAGGGCACCGACACACCGTCGAAATGCGGAAATACGCGGGCCGTATAATCGCTCGGCGGCCGCGTGGCCGGAACTGCGGTCGCGAAGACGTGGCCGCCGGCGCCGTCGATGAAGTGCCTCACGCTGGCCGCGCGATGTCGCTCGGGAGCGCCGCCATCGAGCGGCTCCGCGTAGAGTTCCACGCGCACCGCATCCGCCGAGAGACCGCCCAGCTTGAGTGCGATTTCAAACCGATGCTGGCCCGCCGTGGTCTCGACTTTGCACGCGCCGAATCGCAGTGAACTCCAATGCCGTTCCAGAGCGGCTTGCCATGCATTGATCTCGCTGCCTGCAGCGCCGCGCCCCGCAGCCCGCGCAAGGTATTGCCGCGCCGCAGGGATGTAGTGGCGCTCGGTGTATTCGCGCACGCTTCGTGCGCTCGAATACTGCGGCGTCAGTTGCGCCATGCTCTCGCGCATCCGCCTCACCCAGGCTTCCGGCACATCGCCGCCGTTGCGATCGTAGAATTGCGGGATCACCTCATGCTCGAGCAGCGAGTAGAGCGCCTCGGCCTCGGACGCATCCCATGCCGGATCCTCATCATGCTCGCGGCCGTCGCCGAGAGCCCAACCCACTTCGCCGGAATAGGCTTCCGCCCACCACCCGTCGAGTTCGGATAAATTGATGCCGCCGTTCACCAAGACCTTCATTCCGCTGGTTCCGCTCGCCTCCCAAGGCCGCCGGGGTGTGTTGATCCAAAGGTCCACACCTTGCACCATTCGCTCGGTCAGGAGCATGTCATAGTCTGCGAGAAACACCGCGTGCCGCCGCACGTCGGCGGAGCGAACGAAGCGCGTCCATTGCGCAATCAACGCCTGGCCGGCACGGTCGGCCGGATGCGCCTTGCCGGCGATGATCAGCTGAATCGGCCGCTTGGGATGAGTCAGCAGCCGCATCAGCCGGTCGCGATCATGCAGCAGCAGATTCGGGCGCTTGTACGCCGCAAAGCGCCGTGCGAAGCCCAGCGTGAGAATCGTGGGATCGAGGACGTGCCGGGCGGATTCGGCCGCGGCGCGCGGCGCGCCCGAGGCCCGCAGCTGTTGAACGAGGCGTTGCCGCGAGTACTCGACTAGGGAGGCGCGCGTCGCGTTGCGAAACCGCCAGAGTTCGGTGTCGCCGGCGCCCCGGATGTCCTGGGACACGGTGTCGGGCGCATGCAGCCAGCAGTCCTTCCCGCAGGCCGCCGTCCACAGCGCGTCCGCGGCGGCCGAATCCCAGCTTGGAACGTGTACGCCGTTCGTGACATGTCCCACGGGAATTTCCTCGAGCGGCCACCGGGGGAATAGAGGTGAAAAAATGCGCCGGCTGACCTGCCCGTGCAGCCGGCTGACGCCGTTCGCGGCGCCGCTGCCCCGCATCGCGAGATTAGCCATGCTGAACGGCTCCGCCGGATCATCCGGGTTCAAGCGGCCGAGCGCCAAGAGCTCGCGCCGCGAGATATTGAGCTTCGTTTCCGCGTAGTCGCCCAAGTACCTGTCGATGAGCGTCGGATCGAAGCGGTCGAAACCGGCGGCGACCGCCGTATGAGTCGTGAACAGATTTCCCGCCCGGGTCACCGCCAACGCCACATCGAATGATCGTGCGGTTTCCCGCATGAAACCGCGGGCGCGCTCCAAAACGGAGAATGCGGCGTGCCCCTCGTTCAAATGATTGACCTGCGGGTGGATGTCGAGCAGCTCCAACAGGCGCCATCCGCCGATGCCGAGCACCAGCTCTTGTTGAAGCCTGGTTTCGGGGCTGCCGCCGTACAGCTCGCCCGTGATCCCCCGGTACATCGGGTAGTTCGCCGCATCATTGCTGTCGAGCAGGTACAAGGAGAGCCGGCCGACCTGAACTCTCCACGTCCGCAGCCAAATCGGGTGCCCCGGCAAATCCAACTGGAAGCGAAGCCACTCCCCGTTGGCACGGCGCAGCGGCGTGATCGGGAGCTGGCCGGGATCATTGTAGGGAAACACGGCTTGCTGCGCCCCCTCATCGTCGATGATCTGACGAAAATAACCCTGGGCATAGAGCAGTCCGACGCCGACCACGGGAACTCCCAGGTCGCCGGCCGCCTTGAGCTGATCCCCGGCGACATTGCCGAGGCCGCCGGAGTAGATCGGGAGGGCCTCGGTCAGCATGAACTCCATGCTGAAATACGCGACGCTGCTCAATGCGCAATCGGCATGGGTTTGCTGAAACCACCCGGCCGAACTCCCGGCGGCTTTCCTCGCGTCGAGCAGTCCATCCACGTGGCTGCGAAATGTCGGGTCGGCCAACAGCCGCTCGACCCGCGCTTTGCCGGCACTTTGCAGGACGCCCCACGGACTGTGCGTGAGTTCCCAGAGATCCGGGTCGAGTTTCCGCCAGACCTCATCCGCGGCGTGATTCCATGACCACCGTACGTCGAGAGCGAGTTCGGCCAGGGGACCGATCCCCTCGATGTCCGTCGGCAGCCGCGCCTCGATGGAGCTACGTGCTTTGATGGGCATTTCTCTCACTTCCGTGGGTTATGCCGATGATTCACGCAGGCTTGGAGGGCATTGCACTTTTCGATGCGCAATGCTGGGGCCGCAGGAATGCCCGGTCAGAATCCGGTGCACTCCTGAGCCGGCGAGCCGCGTCTCAGGCGGCCGCCGACGCGATCTTGGGCATGCTGCCGACTTTCTGACCCGGCCCTCTCACCAACAGAACCGGGACGCCGGCGGCGCGCACCACCTGCTCGGCGTCGCTGCCCAAGGCCATCCGCATCAGACCGCGGCGCCCATGGGTTCCCATGACGATGAGTTCGGCGCCCCAATCCCTCGCCTGCTCGAGGATGAGATCCGCCGCCGGGCCGCCGATCGACTCGAGCAACACGCATTCGGGCGTGATGCCCAAGCGCTGAGCGGCCGCCTTCGCCAGATCCAAAATCGTCTGACCCCCCTTGCGAAGCGACTCGATCAGATTGGTGGCGTACAAGCCCGGGCTGTAGGTGTAATCCAATACGAACTCGTTCACCACGTGAACCAGACGGAGCTGGCTGCCGTGGATCTTGGCGATGTTGATCGCCTCGTTGAGTCCGAGTGTTGACGTTTCAGTGCCGTCCACTGGTACCAAAATCTTGCCGTACATAAGTGACTCCTGCTCATTTTCAGTGATGCCCCACCTCTTCGAGTCGGACATCGAATTGCACCCTTCATCAGCATTTGTATCACTCGAGCGGGGCGTCGACTGCCCGGAGTTTCCACCCGGGCTTTCGGCTTTTGCGTAGCGCCCCTACTGTGGGATGAACATCCAAACCGCCGCCGCGCCCATCACCAGGGTTGCGATCCAGCCGAGGACGACGAGCGGGCGGCTCGCCGTGAACGCGCCCATGACTGACTTCTTCGACACCAGCAGGATGATGACCACCATCAGCGGCACCGCCACGATCCCATTGATGACGGCGCTCCAGAACAGGGCTTTCATGGGATTGATCGGCAGGTACTGGATACCGAGCCCTGCGAGCACGCTGACCGCAATGATGCCGTAGAAGCCCCGGGCATCGTTCGCTTTGCGCTCGAGGCCCGAACGCCAGCCCATGGCTTCGGAAAGCGCGTACGCGCCGGACCCCGCGAGCACGGGCACGCCGATCAGGCCCACGCCCAGGATCCCGAGAGCAAACACGAGAAAGGCGAAATCCCCCGCGATCGGACGAAGCGCGGTCGCCGCCTGCGCGGCCGTGTTGATGTCCCTGATTCCCGCGGCGTGCAGCGTGGCGGCCGTCGCGAGAATGATGAAATACGCCGTGACATTCGAGTAGAACATTCCGCTCCAGGTATCCCAGCGAATGCGGCGCAGTTCGCCTGCCGCGGCGCGCGGATCGCGCACCAGCGGCGCCGCGCCCTGCCCCGTCTGCATCTCCTCCACTTCCTCGGATGCCTGCCAGAAGAAGAGATACGGGCTGATGGTCGTGCCGAACACACCGACTACGACGGCGGCGGCGGCGGCATCGAATTTGAACTTCGGCCACACCGTACTGAGCAGTACCTGGCTCCAGGGAACGTGAACCATGAACAGCACCGCAACGTAGGCCAGCAGGGAAAGGGTCAACCATTTCAAAAAGCGCACATAGCGGTGATAGGGGATGAATACCTGCAGCAGCAGCGTTCCGATCACGAAACACGTCGGTCATGAGATGGCGGTTGATTCTGGTGACGAGTTCCGCGACTTCCCCCATGGCAGCGACATCGGCGGCGATATTGAGCGTGTTGGCAATCAACAGAAGCAGCACGACCGACCGGATGACGACGGCCGGGAACGCGTCCTTGATGTTCGCCGCCAGTCCCTTGCCGGTGACCCGGCCAATCGATGCACACATGTACTGAAGGGCGGCCATCAGGGGCAACGCCAGCGGCATCGTCCACAGCATGTTGAAGCCGAATTGCGCGCCCGCCTGGGAATAGGTGGCGATCCCGCTCGGATCGTCGTCCGCCACACCCGTGATGAGGCCGGGACCCACCCGTGCCAGAGGGTGTTCCTTCATGCGGCTCCAGACACTGCGGAGCGTGATTTTGGACTGCGGCGGGCCGACCCCGCCCGAAGAGATATCCATGCGCATTACCCGGCGCGAAAGCGTCGTCGTCTCATGGTAACCGGTTTCTAGATGGAGCCGGCGTTTCGCGAGCGGCGGACGTAGGAGATCAGCATGAAGAGCAAATTCCGCCGTCACATCGCAAGGACCGCGGCCCCTTGAATGCGGCCTTCGCGGAGGTCCTTGAGCGCCTCATTCGCCTGATGGAGCGCGTAGCGGATGGTGGATGTCGCCAGGTGGGCCTCGTGTGCCACCGGCAGAAATGCCTTCGCGTCGTGCCGCGTGAGGTTGGCCACCGAAACGAGCTGCCGTTCTTCCCACAGAATGCGGTAGGGGAACGAGGGAATGTCGCTCATGTGAATGCCGCCGCAAACAACCCGCCCGCCTTTTTTTACGGCCATGAGCGCGGCGGGAACCAATTCTCCCGCCGGCGCAAAAATGATCGCTGCGTCCAGCGGCTCGGGCGGCGCTTCTTGAGAGGCGCCGGCCCAGACTGCACCGAGAGACCGGGCGAAGCTTTGGGCGGCTGAATCGCCGGCCCGCGTAAATGCATACACCTTGCGCCCCTGCCACCGGCACACTTGCGAGATGACGTGGGCGGCGGCGCCAAAGCCGTACAGGCCGATCGTTCTTGCGTCCCCGGCCGCCTGCAGCGATCGCCAGCCGATCAAACCGGCGCACAACAACGGCGCCGCGGCGATGGGGTCGGAAAAGGCATCCATGGGAATTGCATAGGCCGCCTCCGCAACGACTTTTGTTGCATAACCACCGTCGCGGTCGTAGCCGGTGAATGTCGGCTCATCGCACAGATTTTCGCGGTCGCTGATGCAGTACTCGCAATGGCCGCACGTCTTTCCCAACCAAGGGATGCCCACGCGCTGCCCGACCGTCAGGCTGACCGGGCCGGAACCCAAGGCTTCCACGATGCCGACAATTTCGTGACCTGGAACGATGGGGTAGCGGATGTGCGGTAGTTCGCCGTCGACGAGATGCAGATCCGTCCGGCATACCGCGCATGCTTCGACCCGGATCCGCATCTCGCCGGCTCCGGGCACGGGATCCGGCCGCTCCTCGAGAGTCAGCGGCGCTCCTCGGGCGCGCAATACCATTGCCTGCATCGATGACCCCGCGCGCTAAATCCCGAACGGCAGCTCTTGTGCAAAGTCCGGCGGCTTGACCACCAGCACGTCGCAGGGAAGCGCCTCCAGCACCCGCTCCGCGGTGCTGCCCAAAAGAGCGCGTTTCAGGCTGCTGCGAGCGAGGGCGCCCATGACGACGACGTCCGCGTGCCAATCCGCGGCCATGCGCGGGAGATACTCCGCGGCCGAGCCTGGATCGACATGCAGGTTTGGCTCGGCGACACCGTAGCGGTCGGTCAGCCGCTTGATCTGCGAACGCCGCATCTCCTGTTCCGATGCGAGAGCTTCCGGCGACACGCCGACCATGGGAGGCATGCCGCCCACGGCCGCGGTGGCAATCGTGGCGGGAAGATAGGCATGGATCGCATGCACCTGCGCACCGATTCGCCTCCCCAACGATTCCGTGACGTCCAAAATGCATTGATCAAGCTGCGCCGACGGATCACTGGCATGGCCGGGATCCACCGCCGCCAACAGCACCGGCGGCGTGCCCCAGGATGATCTTTTGGTCAGCAGGAGCGGCACTGCGCATGCGCGTATCAAGTGCCAGTCCGTATTGACGGCGAGCGCGCGCTTGGCGAAAGAATGGTGGTGCGTGTCCTTGACCACGAGGTCCGCGGGGGAGTTGCGCATCCAGGAGAGGACGGCTTCGTGCAGCGGATCGCCGCTGATGACGTGGGTCGTGACGTCGATGCCGTCGTCGCGCAGGGGCTCCGCGATTTCGTCGAGCAGCTCATCCAGATTGTCGCTCAATAACGCGTTGCTGAGCGGCGGCAGTCCGCCCTCCATGTGCGCCGCGCGCGAGATCTTCGTGTCGCAAACCAGAAGTTCGATGGCTGCGCCGAGCCATCGGGCGAGCGCCGCGGCCTTGGTAACGGCAGCCTGGTCCCTGACCAAGGGATTAACGATGACGAGAATGTCGGTTATCTTGTCCATGGTTGTCCCCCAGCGCCGCCAGCCGGCTCAATCGATTACGACCCCGTTGTCGCGCATGATCTTGTGGACCGCACCCGGGCCACGCAGCCGCGACAAATAGTCCGCGGTCGCCCGCATGTCCTGATCGCTGAAACTTGCCAAAAATCGCACGAGGCTCTCATCGACATTGTGCCGGCGGCCCTCGCCCAATTTATGCAGCTGAGCGACCAAATAGGAATAGTGCTGATTTCTGAGCGATGGCACGAATCCGTCTCCGTCGCCCCGCGCGTCGCCGCGATGGCAGCTGACGCATTGCTCGTGAAAGATGCCGCGCCCGAGTACGAGCCGCGTCCCGTCTCCGGTCTGCGCCTGGTTCGACAACGGCGCGCGGTTCAAATAGGCGGCAATATCGACCCAGGTCTGCGGTTCCCGCAGCTCCTTCTGCGATGCAACGCGGTGCATGGTGTCGCTGTCGCGTTCGGCGCCGGAAAAATCGGCCAATTGACGCACGAGATAGGCAAACCTCTGGCCCGCCAATGCGGGAATCGCGCGCCCGGCGTCGCCTTGCGCGTGGACGCCGTGGCAGCCCGCACAATGACGGTCGAACTGCGGCGCGCCGCGATCCGGATGTGCATCGAGCGAGAGCGCCGTCTGGGTCGCGCGGTCCACGGCCTCTTCCGAGGCATGGACACCGCCGCAGGCAAGCACCAACAAGGCGCCTGCCATGAGAATACCTCTGCACGGCGCGCCGATCTCCGCCATCACGTTTACCCCGCTCACGACGATCTTGTCGCGAGTATCTTGCAATACATGGCCCGGGGCATTAGGGATTCCGCGTAGCCGACCTTGCGTCATGCTCCGCCGAGTTCGGCAATGGCGGCGAGGAGCGCCTTGGTATCGACCGGTTTGCTGAGAAACCGGCAGCGTGGAATCGCGGTCTTGACCACCCGCATCATGGACTGCAAATCGCCGCTCAGCAGTATGGCGGACACGTCGCGGCCCTTCTGCGCGCGCAACTGTTGCAGTACGTCGAATCCCGTCAGCTTCCCGTCGAGATGGTAGTCGGCGATCAACACATCGCCCGGCCGCATGTCGAGCAGAAGCTCCTGCGCCTCCGCCACCGTGGCGGCCGAGCGCGTCTCGAAGCCTTCGAGGGTCAGGAACAGTTCAGTCGCCATCCGCACGGAGTCATTGTCCTCCAGCAGTATCAATCGGGTGCCGGACGGCGTGTTCTTCGCGGGGATTTCGGCGCTGGGGCGCGTCGGCACGTCCGAATCCGACAGCAGCCGGTGCCGCGGTATGCGAATGCTGACAGTCGTACCCTGCCCCGCTGTCGAGGCAACGGCGACCGAATAGCCGAGCAATCGGGACACCTCCCGGACGATGGCCAACCCCAGGCCCACCCCCAGACGCTTCGTCCCCTGTGGGCTGATCTGGTAGTACTCATCAAAAACCCGGTCCAGTTTGTCCACCGGAATGCCGATGCCGGAATCCTCGACCTTGAGTACGAGCGCGTCCTCGTCGAGCGACTGGGAAATGCGCACGTAGCCGCGCTCCGTGTACTTGAGCGCGTTGCCGATCAGATTGTGCAGCAGTTGCGTCAATAGCGTGCGGTCCGTCGAAATCACGGCCCGGGTGGCGGCAAATCCCAACTGCAGGTTCTTCGCCCCGGCGGCCGGCTCGAATTCGCGCGCGAGATCCTCGAACGCGGCGGCCAGACTGACGGGCGACAGTTGCGGTTCGATGGCGCCCGATTCGAGGCGGCTGATGTCGAGCAGCGCGTTGAGCAGGCGTGTCGCTCCGTCGATGGCCGACTCTTGGTGACGCACCAGCTCGCTCAATTCCGGCGCATTCTGAGTGAGCTTTTGCATCGAAGCGTTGATGAGGCGGATGGCCTGCAGCGGTTGGCGCAGATCGTGGCTGGCGGTCGCAAGGAAGCGGCTCTTCGCGCGATTGGCCCGGTCGGCTTCCTCGCGCGCGGCCACCAGGGCGTCGCTGATGGAACGCCGCTCGGTCATGTCGCGAATCGCCGCGGCAACGAAACGCTGATCGCCATCGTGGAACGGCGACAGCCGGATGCCTGCGGGAAATTCGCTGCCGTCGGCGCGCCGCGCAAACAGGTCGCTGATGCGGGCCCCCATTTCGCGGCTGGCGGGCTCCCGCACATAGCTCGCCACGTGGGCGGCATGGCGAGTGTGGAATCGCTCCGGAATCAAGAGTTTGATCGGCTGGCCGACGAGCTGTTCGGGCTTGTATCCGAACAAAGAGTCGGAGGTTTCGTTGGAAAACCGAATGACGCCCTGCGCGTCGATCACCAGCATGGCGTCGGGGGAAAACTGCAGCAGGCGCTGCGCAATCGAGCTAATTTCGGCCATGATGGACCGTCATGGCCGGTCCGGGCCGGCTAAGAACCTGGCGGTGCATGCGGTTGAGTATACAATTTAAAATATCACAATTCCCGCCCTCCCCCGGGCGTGCCCCGCCAGGGCCCGGAAACGTCCCGCTTTAAGGGGCCGGCGCAGGTTATTTCGGGAATTCGCAGCTGCATGCCGGCCTCCGTTCCGGCACACTCGCGCAGAGGTATCCATTGAACGAAATCAAGTCGACTTGGGCCGGTTCCGATCTCATTCTGAACCAGTTGATGGAGATTGCGCGGGCGTCGGCTCTCGCGGAAATGGCGAGCGGCGTGGCCCACGAACTGAATCAACCCCTGGGGGCGATTGCGACCTATTCCCAGGCGGGAGAGCGGATGCTGAACCGGCCCGACCCGATGGTGAACAGGGCTCTTGACGTCTTTCGCCAGATCAACCTCGCAGCGCTCGGTGCAGGTGAGGGGATACAGCGCATCCGGCGAATTTTTCAGCAGGAACTGCCGAAGCGCACCCGTTGCAGATTGATCGATTTGATTGCGGAGCTGCGCCCGGTCCTCGATCTCATCGCCCTGCGAGCCAAAGGCACGCTGCAGGTGGATGCGCCGGGCAAGGTGCCGGATTTGCGGATCGATCGGCTGAGAATTCAGCATGTCCTGTATGCCTTGGTGCAAAATGCCGTCGACGCCGCCGCCGGTGCGGCGAGTCCCCCCTCGATCCGGATCGATATTTCGGCCGATCGCTACACGGTCGAAACCGGCGTCACGGACTCGGGACCCGGAATTCCCGCGGAAATGCGGCCCCAATTGTTTCGGCCTTTCTTCACCACCAAGCCCCAGGGCACGGGTTTAGGGCTGGCCTCGAGCCGTGCGATCATCGAATCGCACGAAGGAACCATCGGGTTCGACAATCTGCCTGCCGGTGGCAGCCGCTTCTGGTTCCGATTGCCCATTGCGGAAGAATGAGAGGTGAGAACAAATGGCAAAGCTCCATGACCAGAGCGCCGCGCCCATGATCTACGTGGTCGACGACGATGACGCCATGCGGCGCGCCCTCGATACGCTCTTGAGCACCGTTGGATACAAGACCGGGGTTTTTTCCCGACCCAGCGAATTCCTGGCGAATTTCAAGCCCGACGCGCCCGGCTGTCTCGTGCTCGACATTCGCATGCCGGACATGAGCGGTCTGGAACTGCAGCAGCACCTCAATCGAATGGGTTCCATGCTGCCCGTCATATTCATCACCGGACACGGCGATGTGCCCATGGCCGTGCAGGCGATGAAGGAAGGCGCATTCGAGTTCATTCAGAAACCATTCCGCGATCAGGACTTGCTCGACCGCATCAATCACGCGTTGAAGCACGATGCCGAGAATCGCAGCACGGTTGCGCGCCGCGCCGACGTACAGCACCGGCTCGAGTCCTTGACCCCGCGGGAGCGCCAGGTGATGGACATGGTCGTCGAGGGTGCCGCGAACAAGGTGATCGCGATAGATCTGGGATTGAGCGAACGCACCGTCGAAATCCATCGCGCCAAGGTCATGGAAAAAATGGGCGCGCGCTCGGTGGCCCACCTCGTGAAACTGCATCTGATGCTGGCGGAAAAAACCCATTAGCGCTGCCCCGTAGCGGCGGTCGGATTTCCCTTATGCAACGCCGGCTGCCATCGCCGATAATGGCGGCACAGATTACTTGCGGTGCCCGACGATGCAACCTCCCATCACCTTGACCTTTCGCCACATCGAGCACTCAGGGGCCCTGGAGGAGCGCGCACGGAAATTGGGTCAGCGCCTGGGACGATTCCACGGGCGCATCACCCGGTGCCATATGACGCTCGAAGGTCCGGGTGACCGCAGAGATCGGGGAGCACCCTATATGGCCAAGATCGATCTCGCGGTGCCCGGCGCGCACATCCACGCCGACAGCCTTCATGCAGATGGCACCGGGCACGAGGACATCTATCTCGCCCTGCGCGACGCCTTCATCAATGCCAAGCGGCAGCTGCAGCACCTCAGTTCGTCATCACCATGGCGTGATGCGCATGCGGGTGAGTGCCCGTAAGAACCGCGATCGGCACCGCGGCCGTCCAAAGACCGCAGGCGACGATGACCGCGCCCAGCAGCCGCGTAAAAGTGTCGCCCTTCGGCAGCAGGCGGCGGCCCGCGTAGCTCAAGCCCAGCATGGCCGGCAATGTGCCCAGGCCGAACGCGGCCATGGTCGCGCTCCCGCGAACGGCGCTGCCCGCGAACGCGGCGGCCAGAAGCACCGAATAGACCAGGCCGCAGGGCAGCCAACCCCAGAGCAGTCCCATGGCGAGAGCGCGGAATGCGGGCTGAGCCGGCAATCTCGAGCGCGCGGCGGGCGCAAACCGCCGCCACAGGTGCGCGCCCCATCGTTCAGGGGCGCGCAGCCATCGGACGCGCGAGCCCGGGCCGAGAGCGATATTGAGACCGATGAGCACCACGATGAGGGCGGTTCCCAGTCGCAGCACCGCGCTCCACCGCGAGACCTCGAAGGCCATTCCGGCGGCCGCGCCCACCGCGCCGACGATGGCGCCGCCGATGCAATAGCTCGCAATGCGGCCGAACTGATAGAGCAGCGGCTGCCAGCGAGCCGAGCCGCCCCCCCGGGCCGTTCCCAGCGCCGTCGCGAGGCCGCCGCACATGGCCAGACAATGCGTGCTGCCGAGTATTCCCGCGATGAACGCCGTCCCAAGTGCAAGCTCATGCATGGCGCGGTTTCCGCTCGGGGTTCATGGGCTTCGTATCATCATCGAGCAGGATCTGCACCGCGGGGCCCTTGAGATCGTCGAATTGACCGCCCTTCACGGCCCAAAAGAACGCCCACACCATGAGCGCCACCATGATCAATCCGAGCGGAATCAACAGATAGAGGATGTTCATGCGGGCGCCACTCGCGGCGCGGCGAGTGCCGTCGACGCCGTGTCCGCGGTTCCCGTTCGTCGCGCAGAGAGCAGCCGCATGGCATTCAGCACCACCAGGAGGGAGCTTGTGGACATCCCGATGGCGGCCATCCAAGGCTCCAGCCAGCCGCTGGCCGCCAGAGGCACCGCGGTAGCGTTGTAGATCACGGCCCACGCAACGTTTTGCCTGATGATGCGCATGCAGCGGCGAGCCGTTTCGACTCCGATACACAGGGGTGCCAGCGCACCACCCAGCAGCACGACGTCCGCGCTGACCTTGGCCAAATCCGTGCCCTCGCCGATCGCCACCGAAACATCGGCGCCGGCGAGAACCGGAGCGTCGTTCACTCCGTCGCCGACCATCGCCACGATCGATCCGTGCGCCTGCAGCGAACGGACGAACTCCACCTTGTCGACGGGACGCAGGTCGCCCCATGCGGCCAGGCCGCCCAGCTGGCGGGCAATTTCGCCGACGGCGCTCTGGCGGTCGCCGCTGGCGATCAGCGGCGTAAGACGCAGTGCCCGGAGCCGCTCGACGGTGACGCGGGCATCGTCGCGCAAGCCATCGCTAAGCACGAACTCGGCCAGGATCCCGCTTGAATTTCCGAGAAACACGCTGGAGCGGATGCCGCGCGTGTCGGGCGCTGCGGCGGGGAACGGCAGGGAGCAAATTTCCAGAACGTAGTCTGCACGGCCGATGCGATACAGCGCACCATCGACGCGGCCCTCGATGCCGCGCCCGGCCGCCGTGTGCACGTCGCCGACTTCGCCTGCAGGGACGACATCGGCGAACGCGCGCGAAATTGGGTGCCCCGAGTGCCGCTCGAGCGCGGCTGCAATGGCCGCGCAGCGTTCGCGATTCGCCTCGCCGTTGAGGCGCACTTCCTCCAAGCCGGGCTGCCCGCGGGTCAGCGTGCCGGTCTTGTCGAACACGATGCGATCCGCACGAGCGAGCGTTTCAAGCGCCCGGCCCCGGGTGACCAGGAGACCCGCGCCGGCCAGCCGGGTCGTGGCCGCCGCCAGCGCCGCGGGAGTCGCGAGCGACAGCGCGCAAGGGCAGGTGACCACCAGCAACGCAAGCACCGTCGGAAATGCGCGCGAGGCGTCCGCGTGCAGCCAGTAGATGCCGACCGCCAACGCGAGCAGCAGGACACCGCCGATGAACCACGCGGCCACGCCGTCGGCGACGTCGGCAATGTGAGGGCGGCTCGCCCGCGCCCGCTCGAGGAGCCGGGACACCGCCGCCAGCGTCGAATCCTGTCCCACCCGCGTCACTTTGAGTTCGACCGTCTCCGTCAGGTTCAGCGTACCGGCGATCAGCGTCTCGCCGGGCGAGCGGATCTGCGGCAGCGATTCCCCGGTCAGCATCGATTCATCGATCTGGGTGCGGCCGGACAGCAGCTCTCCATCGGCGGGAACGCGTTCGCCAGGCATGATTCGCACCCGGTCCCCCGGACGCAGCTCATCCGGTATCACCCGTTCCTCGCAGGGACCGCTGATGCGCAGAATGCTCTCGGGCAGCAGCCGCGCAATGGCATCGTGGTGCAGCCCGAACCCGTGCCGCAGCGACATCTCGACGTAGCGGCCGAGCAGCAGGAAGAACGTGAACATCACGGCCGAGTCGAAGTAGACCGCGCCTTCCCCGCGCAGTGTGGCCCACACGCTCCAACCGTAGGCGGCGCCGATCGACAGCGCCACGGGTACGTCCATCCCCAGCGTGCGCATGCGAATTCCGCGCCACGCCGCGACGAAGAAGGGTTGAGCGGCATAAAGCACGACGGGAGTGGACACCAGCAAACTCACGAAGCGCAGCAGCTGCGCAAGATCGGGTGCGATGCCGTCCATGGCGCCCGCGTATAACGACACGGCGTAGGTCATCACCTGCATCATGCCGAAACCCGCCACGGCCAGCCGCTTGAGCGCCGTGCGCCGCTCGGCCATCCACGACGGTCCGCCGGCCGTAAAGCTCAAGGGTTGGGGTTGGTACCCCAGGGCATGAATCCGCTCAAGCACCGCGCTGAGCGCGATCCGCGCCGGATCGAACCGCATTTCGGCACGCGCGCTGCTCGCGTTGACCTGCACGTCCGTGATTCCGTCGAGCAGCCGCATGCTGTTCTCGACCAACCAACCGCACGCCGAACAGTGCATGTCTTCGATCTGGACGCTCACCTCCCGGTCGCCGTCGCCGCGCAGGTGCGTGTAGCGGCGCAGAGCTTCCTCGCGATCGTAAACCGCCCAATTGCGTCCGTCGTATTGGGGAACCTGGTCGGTGGCCGTGCGAAAATCGTAGAAACGCCCGAGCCCCTGGCCGAGAATCAGGTTCGCCGCCGCCTCGCAGCCGCCGCAGCACACCGGGCGCGCGACGCCGTCGACGCACACTTCATGAACGCTGTGCGCGTCAACAGGGTTGCCGCAGTGAAAACACGGTTCTGGTGTCGACACGGTCACGGCTGCCGCTCTCTAATCGGACGAGTCGCCGTGCTCGAGCACGATGTCTTTGGTATGCACCGCCAGGTAGGCGCTCACGCAGCTGCCGATTACCGCGCTTGAAATCATGCCGATGATGATCCAGGGCCAGATGTGCCGGTACCAGGCTAAGGTCGTCGATGCCATAAGTTCAAGGTCCTATGAAACGGGTCTTCTCGGTCCTGACGATATTCGGAGCGTCGAGTGCCGTGATGCGCAGCGTGATGGCGTGCACGCCATGCGCCGCGTCGGCGGGCGCCTGCAGCCGTACCGCGACGTTGCTGACGATGCCCGGCGCCACCTCGATGGGGCCCGACGGTGCCGCCAACTCGACCCGGTCGAGCCCCGCGACCTCGAGGCTGTAGCTGTGAGGCTTGTCGTCTTCGTTGATCACTTTGATGGTGTACGCATTCTCGATCCAGTCTCCATGCACCTCGCGGTAAAGCGCATTGCGGTCGCGGATGACGTCGAGCAGGAGCGGCTTGCGAACCGCCAGCGAATACGCGATGGCGGTTGCGGCGAGCGTCAGCAGCGCCCCGTACACGAACAGCCTCGGACGCGCCACGTGGGTCTTCTTTCCCGCCATGGCGTGTTCGGTGGTGTAGCGGATGAGCCCGCGCGGAGAGCCGACCTTGTCCATCACGTCGTCGCAGGCGTCGATGCAGGCGGCGCACGCGATGCATTCATATTGCAGGCCTTTTCGGATGTCGATTCCAGTCGGGCACACCTGCACGCAGAGAGTGCAGTCGATGCAGTCGCCGAGTCCGCTGGCGCGCGGATCGGCGCCGCGCCGGCGGGCGCCGCGCGGCTCGCCTCGCGCCGGGTCGTAGGAAATGACCAGCGTATCCTTGTCGAACATCGCGCTCTGGAATCGTGCGTACGGGCACATGTACTTGCAGACCTGCTCGCGCAGATAGCCGGCGTTCCCGTACGTGGCGAGCGAATACAGAAATATCCAGAAGAGAGCCCATGGGCCGAGGGATAGGTTGACGAGTTCCGAGCCGATCGATCGGATGGGCATGAAGTAGCCGACGAATGTGAAACCCGTGTAGCCGGCGAGCGTCAGCCACAGGATCTGCTTGGCGCCCTTGCGCAGCAGCTTCTCGGTCGACCACGGACCCTGATCGAGCTTCATGCGCCTGCTGCGGGTCCCCTCCGTCCACTGTTCTATCCACAGGAACAATTCCGTCCACACCGTCTGCGGGCAGGCGTAGCCGCAAAAGACGCGTCCCGCCAGCGCCGTAAAGAAGAACAGCGACAGTGCCGCGATGATCAGAAGCAGCGCCAGATACACGAAATCCTGCGGCCACAGCGTCAGCCCGAATATGTGGAATTTGCGGGCCGGAAGATCGAACAGCAGCATCTGCTGTCCGCCCCAATTGAGCCACGCCACGCCGTAAAAGAGACCCAACAGCAGGACCACCATCCAGCGGCGCCGGGTTGCGAAGCGGCCTTTGATCTCGCGCGGGTAGATCTTTTCAGCCGCCTCATAGAAGCTCGAGGCCTGCGAAGTCGGCGGCACCGGCGCAGACGGCGGCGGGGTCGCGCCCGTCGGCACGGGCGCAAGCTTCGCGGGGCTCATCGCGTCCCGCGGTTTCATCGCCGGCCGCCTTCGCGATTGAGCGGCCTTGGTTCGCGCCGGGCGCTTCTGATCATGTAAACGCTGAGGCCGCTCGCGAACGCCGCGATGATCCAGAAGAAGAAGAAACCCAGGGCGTATCCGGCCTCACGATTGAGGTTGTCGAAAATCCGCGGGCCCGCGTCGCGAAGCATTTGCGGGTCCACGGCCGCAAAGAACAGCAGGCTCGCAACCCCGGCCGCCAAGAACGACGGCCACACCACCAAGGCGACGTCGATGAGAAACTGCCGGCGGTGAGCTCGCGGGGCCATGAGACATCACTGACTGTGCGACAGGCTGTAGACGTAGGCCGCCAACAGCTTGATCTTATCGTCGCCCAGCCACTCGTGAGCCGGCATCTTGCCGTGGCGGCCCTCGGCCACCGACTTGCGCACAGCCGCCTCCGATCCGCCGTACAGCCAGATGTCATCGGTTAGATTCGGTGCGCCGACGGCCTGATTGCCCTTGCCGTCGGCGCCGTGACACGCCGCGCACAGGGCGAAGCGCGGCTTGCCGGCCTCAACCTTGTCGGCTGCCACCTTGCGCCCGCTCAAACTGAGCGCGTAGGCCGACACTTCCTCGACCCCCTGCTCGCCGAGCGCGGGCCCGAGGGCCGGCATGATCCCCTCGCGGCCGTGGGTGATGGTCTGCACGATCGCCTCGGGCGTGGCGCCGTGCAGCCAATCGTTGTCCGTCAGATTAGGAAATCCCGGGCCGCCCCGGCCATCCGAGCCATGGCACGCGACGCAATTGTTGGCGAAGAGGCTGTGTCCGAGCGACAGCGCCTTCGGATCTTTCGCCAAATCCACGATCTCCCGCCCTGCAAAAGCCGCGTACAGCGGAGAGTACCGCTTCTTGGCCGCGTCCATCTCCTGTTCGTACTGACCCGCCTTGCTCCAGCCCAGCACGTTTCCGAACGTTCCAAGCGCCGGATAGAGCAGAAAATACACGAAGCAAAAAGCGATCGACAGAAAGAACAAGATCAGCCACCAGCGCGGCATGGGATTGTTCCGCTCCTGCAGATCGCCGTCCCAGACATGATGGATGACCTCGCCCTTGGAAACCTCGTCGGGGCGGCTGCGTGCCGTCCACCAAATCAGCCAGGCGCACCCCAGCACATTCAGGCACGAGACGATTGCAATGACGATGCTGAGCGTATTGGACAACATCACCGCTTCTCCTCTTCGGGCGTCCGCACATCATCATTCTCGTCGAACACCAGGTTCGCCGCATCGGCAAAGTCTTTGCGGCGCCGCGGGCTCCATGCCCATGCGATCAATGTGATGAACAGAGCGAACAACGACACCGTGACGGCTCCGCGTAGAATGGTCAGTACCGAATCGTTCATTTCACTTCTCCGTCACGAGCCGCGTGGGCGGGCCAATCCGAGGGACTGCAGATAGGAGACGAGCGCATCGAGTTCGGTCTTGCCCTGCACGGCCGCCGATGCTCCTTGCACGTCCGCGTCGGAATAGGGAGTGCCCAACATGCGCAGCACGCTCAATTTTCTCGTTGTCAACGTTGAGTCGATCTTGGACGTCGCCAGCCACGGATACCCGGGCATGTTCGACTCGGGGACGACGTCACGCGGATTGTGCAGATGCAGACGGTGCCAGTCGTCGCTGTAGCGCCCGCCCACCCGCGCGAGGTCGGGGCCCGTGCGCTTGGAACCAAACTGGAAAGGATGGTCGTACTGCGACTCGGCCGCCACCGAATACGGTCCGTAGCGCTCCGTTTCGCTGCGGAACGGGCGAATCTGCTGCGAGTGGCAGAGATAGCAGCCTTCGCGCACGTAGATGTCGAATCCCTCCTGCTGCAAAGCCGTGCGCGGCACGACCAGGGTGCTGCCCTGCTTCTTGGCCGCACTCAGCATCAAGGGCACGACCTCAATCAGCCCGCCGACGCTGATCACGAGAATGATCAGCACCGTGAGCAGCCCGACGTTCTTTTCCACTGTTTCGTGAGTCATGATCAAACTCCAACCGCGGCAGGGGTCACCGCCACGGCCACGGACTTTTCTTGCCGGATGGTCATCCAGACGTTGTAGGCCATGATGAACATGCCGACCAGGAACAACGTGCCTCCCGCGAGGCGCACCAGATAGAACGGGTACGTGGCCTTGACGGATTCAACGAAGCTGTAGGTCAGCGTGCCATCGTCATTCATCGCCCGCCACATCAGTCCCTGCATCACGCCGGCGCTCCACATTGCCGCGATGTACAGGACCACGCCGATCGTCGAGGTCCAGAAATGCACGTCGATGAGCTTGACGCTGTGCATTTCAGTGCGGTTGTAGAGTCTCGGGATCAAGAAATACATCGATCCGATCGTCATCATGGCCACCCACCCGAGTGCGCCGGAATGCACGTGCGCTATCCCCCAATCGGTGTAGTGCGACATGGCATTCACGGTCTTGATCGACATCATCGGACCTTCGAAGGTCGACATGCCGTAGAACGACAGGGAGACGATCATGAATTTGAGGATGGGATCGGTGCGCAGCTTGTGCCATGCCCCGGACAGCGTCATCATGCCGTTGATCATGCCGCCCCAGGATGGCGCGAGCAGGAGGATCGAGAAGGCCATGCCGATCGACTGCACCCAATCCGGCAGCGAGGTGTAATGCAGGTGGTGGGGCCCCGCCCACATGTACACCGATATCAGCGCCCAGAAGTGCACCACCGACAGGCGGTAAGAGTAGATGGGCCGCTGCGCCTGCTTCGGCACGAAGTAGTACATCATTCCCAGGAACCCGGCGGTCAGAAAGAAGCCGACCGCATTGTGCCCATACCACCATTCCATCATCGCATCGACCACGCCCGAATATATTCCGTAGGATTTGGTCAGGCTGACCGGGATGGCCAGATTGTTGAATATATGCAGGACCGCGATCGTGAGGATGAACGCGCCGTAGAACCAGTTGGCGACGTAGATGTGCTTGACCCGGCGTATCGCGAGCGTGCCGAAGAACACCACCGCGTACGCTACCCACACCAGCGTGATCAGGATGTCGATGGGCCATTCGAGTTCTGCGTATTCCTTGCTCTGAGTGATGCCCAACGGGAGGGAAATCGCCGCCGCGAGAATCACGGCCTGCCATCCCCAAAAGACGAACGCCGCGAGTTTGTCGCCGAACAGGCGGACATGGCTGGTTCGCTGCACGACGTAGAACGAGGTGCCGATCAACGCGGACCCGCCGAAGGCAAAGATCACCGCATTGGTGTGCAGCGGGCGAAGCCGGCCGTACGTGAGCCACGGGATGTCGAAATTCAGCGCGGGCCAGTACAGCTGGGCGGCGATGAGGACGCCGACCGCCATGCCGACTATGCCCCAGACCACCGTCATGATCGCAAACTGCCGAACGACTCTGTCGTTGTATGTCTCGTTCACATGTGCTTCCATTTGATCCTCAACATGCATTGACGCGCCGCATCTCGACGAAGGCGCATCGTACATTTCGCTATGTCGCAAGACTTTACGTATTTGCCGCAGCGGAGCGCGGTATCTCCCATCTCGACGGCCCGGGGCGCCGGAAAGTTACGGGTAAGCCCTTATGGCCGATAACGCCGGCGGGATCGACCATTGCAGGCACGCCGACTGGCGTGATGGGAAAACATGCAATGAGCGAAACGACCGCCGTTTTCTTCGATGCCGATCGCATGCGTCGCTACGACCGGGAGGGGCCGCGGTACACGTCCTATCCCACGGCGCAGCACTTCGCACCCGGCATTCTGCTTCGCGATTACGAGAGAGCGGCGGCCACGAGCGCCGGCGCGAGGCAGGGGCAGCCGCTGTCCCTCTATCTGCATGTGCCGTTTTGCTCGAGCCCGTGCTTTTATTGCGGCTGCAACAAGATCATCACGCACAGCCTGGAGCGCATCGAGACCTACGTCGAACATCTGATTCGAGAGATCTCCCTGCGGGCGCGCTTGTTCGACAGGAACAGGGTGATCGACCAATTGCATTTCGGCGGTGGCACTCCCACGTATCTGCCGAAAGAGCTGCTGGTCCGGATCATCGAGCAGCTCGCCCGGGAGTTTCAATTGACCACGAATGCGGGTCGCGACTACTCGATCGAGATCGATCCGCGCGGGGCCGATCGCGACATGTTGCAGTTGCTTGCCTCTCTTGGATTCAACCGGGTCAGCCTCGGCGTGCAGGACTTCGACGACAATGTCCAAAGAGCCGTCAATCGGGTCCAGCCCGAAGCCACCGTGGCCAAGGTGTATGAAACTGCCCGCGAATTCGACTTTCGATCCATCAATTTCGACCTGATCTACGGGTTGCCGTTGCAGACCGTCGCCTCGTTTTCCACCACGCTCGATCGCGTCATCGCCCTGCGTCCGGATCGCCTGGCCGTGTATGGCTACGCCCACATGCCGCGAATGTTCAAGGCGCAGCGTCAAATACGAAGCGAGGAGCTGCCGAGCGCCGGCGTGCGGCTTCTTCTGCTGCAGCTCGCCGTCGGCAAATTGAGCGAGGCGGGCTACGAGTACATCGGAATGGATCATTTCGCCCTTCCGGACGACTCGTTGGCTCAAGCGAAGCGAAGCGGCACGCTGCATCGCAGCTTTCAAGGGTATACCACCCACGCAAACCGGGATCTCGTGAGCTTCGGCGTCAGTGCGATCGGCCAGATCGGCGATCTTTATGTTCAAAATCACAAATTGGTGAAGGACTACCAGACCGCCATTGCGGGCGGCCTCCTGCCCTCGAATCGCGGCAGGATCATGAGTCCCGACGACCTGATCCGCAGGGAGGTGATCAACGCGATCATGTGCCACGGTTTCGTCGACATACCCGCGTTCGAACGCTCCCATGCGCTCATCTTCGATCGATATTTCGCCCCCGAAATCGGTCGGCTGCAGACTCTCCAGGCAGACGGCCTGGTCGAGGTCGACCGGGAACGGATAGCCCTCACGCCGGTGGGGCGGCTGTTGATGCGCACCGTCGCGATGGTATTCGATGCCTATATCGCGGCAGCGCCGCGGGCCGCCGCGATGAGCGGCGACCCGATGAAGGAGGCTGGCTCGATGTCCCGGGTGATCTGACCCATGGGCGAACCACCGGGGAGCTTTATTTCTCCATTCTTTTGATGTTCGACCCCTCGAAGGACAGGTCGGCGATCAAGCCCCTCGCCCCGAAGATGAAGCCCAGAATCGGTTTCCTCAACGTGTTGCTGTCGTAATCGCTCGCCGCGCCCTTTGAGATCACCGCGATGCCGGACGCCGCACCGATCGACCAGCCGCGGCTCTTCATGAATTTGTCCAGCGCCTCTTGAGTCATGAACAGAATGATCTCGCTGCGCGTGGCCATTCCTGCGGTAAGTCCCACCGAGGCGGAGGAAAGACGGTAGTAGCCCACCGTGGCGCCGTTGATCCTGAGTGCGCCTTCGCCGTATTCAGCGGCGATCGCGACTCCGCCCTTCGTGACCTGCGGAAAAACCAGTACTCCCGCCGCGCCGTTCACCAGAGACTCGTGCCTGCGGTCGAGCATGTCGAACTGCTGCAGCGCCTTCTCGACATTGGCATCGATCGCCTCCTTGCTTTGGGCCAGGCATGATCCTGCGAACAGGGACCCGCCGACTGCGGTGGCAAGAATGAGAGCTTTCAATTGCATGGCTCGAACCATCCTAGGTTTCCAGAAACAACTTGTGAAGCCGCCTCGATTCGTCATGCGCGAGGCTTTCCAGAACTTCGCTCAGCGGCTCGGGCCGGCCAAATGCATACCCCTGCGCGTAGTCTACCCCCAGTAGCCGCGCTTCCCGGGCGATCTCCTCGGATTCGACGAATTCGGCGACAGTCTCGATACCGAGTCCCCTTGCCAGCTCGACGATCGCCTTGACCGTAGCCTTCGAATTTCTGTCGGTCTTGAGGTCGCGCACGAAGCTGCCGTCGATCTTGACCCGGTTGACCTCCAGGGCCTTCAAGTAGGTCAGGGAATTTGCGCCCGTTCCGAAGTCATCCAGCGCAAATTTGCATCCCATGGTGCCGAGGCTCGTGACCATGCGCTTCGCACTCGCCATGTTCGTGATGGCGGCCTGCTCGGTCAGCTCCACACTGATGCAGTGGCGGGGCAGGTTGGCGGCCCGGAGCAGCTCGGTGAACCGCGCAATGAAGGATTCATCCCCGATCGATTGGCCGGACACGTTGATGGACATCGTCAGCCCCCGGGTCCCGAACATGCCTCGATAGGGAGCGAGCATCTGCAGGGCCCGCTGAACCACCCATCGATCGATCGAGGGCAGCAGCTGATAGCGCTGCGCGGCATCGATCAAGGGTCCCGGCGAGACGAGCGTGCCGTCCGGGTCCTGCAGGCGCAGCAAGAGTTCGTAGCCGCCCGGCAGGCCTGCATCCTGCAAGGGAGCGATTCTCTGGGCATATAGGAGAAGGCGATCGCTCTTCAGCGCCGAGCGCAACCGACCCACGGCCAGTGCGTCGCCATGGCGGCGCATCATGCTGCCGTCATCGAAGGCAAACAATTCCACCCGATTGCGTCCGTGATTCTTGGCGGTCTTGCAGGCGAGCTCCGCCGCTGCGATTGCGCGTGCCAATCCCTCGGGCATCGGTATCAGCGCGGAGACCCCGCAGCTGATCGACACCGTCACCGCATCCATTGAAGGACCGATGATCAGCCGGGACGCGGCCGCCTGAAGCGCCTTCGCGATCTCGACCGCGCCCCCGGTGTCCGTGCGCGGCAGGATGATGGCGAAGCGATCTCCTGAAATGCGTGAAGCCAGGGCGTCTTCCGGCAGCAGCGGCGTCGACAACAAATCGGCAACGCGGACGATCAGTTCATTTCCAACCTCGAATCCATGGAGCTCATTCGCAACGTGCATGTGGTCGATATCGAGATAGATGACGCTGCTCTCGGCGAAATCGGCCTCCTCCGCAAAGTCTTGGTACATTTGATCGAGGCCGCTTCGGGTGTAAAGCCCCGTCATCAAGTCAAATTGCGCTTCGACGATGCTGGCCGCCTGGCGTCCGATATGACGCGCGAGAAACACCTGCCGGCTCGTGTAATTGGGTGCGCCAGGGAGGTTGTAGAAAGCCAGCACGCCGATGACGCGCCCGGTTTCCCGCACCACGGGCACGCACAATACTTTGCATCGGCTGATTTTCTTTCCCGCACGCCCGACACTGTTGACCACCAGGGGCCGGCTTTGCCGCTGCGCCCACGCAATGAGATGATCGCGGGTCTGAGACCATGCCTCGAACATGGGAGCGGCGGCTTCCTTGTCATTCTCGCATTTGACCGTCAGGCGTTTGTCGGGCACGAAGAGCACGCCGAGGGCACTCTTTAGCCGCGACGTCGACTGGGCCAGCAGCTCCTGAAGCACTTTCTTGTCGTCGACCGCGCCTTTGAGATTGCTGGTGACCGTGAACAGCCATTCGAGTTCGGCTGATCGTTCGGTCAGCGTCTGCACGCGCGTACGGGCCGGAATTTCGGCCGCAAAATCCCTGTGAACGCAATCCAGCAGCGGTCTCAATCGAAGGGCGAGACTCGCCGCGAAACGCGACGGCTGCGCGGGGGGCTTGGCGGGCTGCTGACTGACGCAAAAGACGCCGAGAAGCGAGCCATCGGATTGCTCGAGAGGTATCGCCGTCCACCATTTCGCGCCGTGTGCGATGGCGGTAGGCGCCAAGGTGACCTCGAGGGATTCCGCCCACCCGAAGGACCGGACCCACTTCACGGCCGGCTCACCGATCAGATCGCCATGCTGCCCCCGCACCTTGAGCGACCCATCGAGCAGGCATATTCCGGTAAGGTCCCCGACCAGTCCGTTCGCAAGCGCAACATACGATGTAAAGATTGGATCGGCGCGGCGTGCGGACCGTATCGCGTTGCTCATGCGGCTGCTCTCCTGGACGCCGCGTAACCCCCAGCCACGGCTATTGGTGCAATGCGGCTCAATGTAGAGGGGCCGCATCCCGTTATCGGCGGCGAACTGGCGAACTGGACCGTCGGAACCAGCAATTGCGGCAGAATAGGCGGATGTCAACGACCGGAAACCAACAGGAATGCAGCGGCCGCGTCCCAAGCGGTGCCGCCCGGCTGTCGCGGCGCGCCGCTCTGGGGCAGCTCATGTCCATTGCGGGTATGGCCGCTTTCGGCGCGCGAACCGCACGTGGCCGGTCGCCTGCGGCACCGGTCGGGGATTCGGCGCCGCTTGCGGACCTTGGCATGGAACTCGACCCGCAACAGCGCGCCGCCGGCGTCGCTTTCCTCAGCCGCCATGCGTCCATTGATGCGCATAGTCATCCCGGACGATTCTTTCTCAAGAACTTGCCGTACGAAACGCCGACGACGCGCGCCTTTGGCGGGCCATTCGAAGCACAGGCGGTCGCCGACCTCAATGCCGGTCAGGTAAGCGCCACCCTGATTGCCGCCGTGGCGGACATGCGTCTGCTCGAAATGACGCCGTCCGGTCTGCATGCGGCAGGGAAATATCAGGCGGGCGAGGCGTATGCGGACTATCGGCGGCAACTGGCGGAGCTCAAGGCGCTGGTTGCCCGCCGCGAACTCTCCCGCGGATTGAACCCTTCCGACGTCTACGCCGCGCAGCGCCGCCGCCGCACGGCGGCCATCTTCGCGGTCGAGGGCGGCGATTTCATCGAGGACCGCATGGAGCGCGTGCACGAGGCCTTCCGCAACGGCGTGCGCGCCATCACCGTCGTGCATTACCACGTCAATCATATCGGTGACATACAAACCGAACCGCCCGTTCACGACGGGCTGACGCCGTTCGGCAAAGCCGTCATCCGCGAAATGAATAGAACCGGGATCATCGTCGATCTTGCCCATGCGACTTTCGCGGTGACGAAGGACACTCTCGAGGTATCGACGAGGCCGGTCATGATTTCCCACACGAACTTGTCGACTCCGGCGGTCAACCACCCGCGCCTGATCAGCAGCGAACACGCCAAACTCGTGGCCGCTGCGGGCGGCATCATCGGTTCGTGGCCCTCCGGCATCGGCCAGGCCTCCTTTGCGGACTACATCGATTCGATTCAACGCCTGGTCGACACCGTGGGGGTCGACCATGTGGCGATCGGCACGGATATGGACGCGAACTTCCGGCCGGTTCTGCGCAGCTACCGCGACTGGGGTCTGATCCCGGCTGCCTTGCTCGCCCGCGGCATGCAGGAGGCGGAGGCCGCAAAAATCATGGGCGGCAATTTCCTACGCCTGTTCGGGGCGAGCCTGTCCGCCGAGCCGCATCATTCCGCACCCGCGCCGTAGTAGGATCTGGGCTGGGTATGTTCAGCCGGGGGTCCTATGGACGAACTTACTGCGATACTGTTGACCGTTCAAGACCGCATGGAAGCGCTCATCGATCAGATCGAATCCGGCGCCCTGAGCATCACGGAAACCGGCACCGCTCCGGCCGACGGCGGCCAGAATCACCTGAGGGTGCTGCGCGAGCAGCGCGATGACTTGGACAAGGCCATCGCCCTGGCGCGCAATCCCCAACGAAGGGCCTACTGACCGTCTTACAGCGCCCAGTCATCGACGGCGATGGCGGACGAGTCCAGGTCCAGCAGCTCGATCTTTTGATAAGCGAAAGAGATGCGTTCGCGATCGTCGCCGCGTGCATCACCGCTCGCTCCGTCGCCCATGTCCTTGATGTCGACGATGATCGCCCTCGTGAGAATGATCCTGAAAAATGCGGCCGACGCGCCGCCTCGCTCTGAATCCCGGTACAGCGTGCAGGTCACCGTCGACAAGCTCTCGCTCGTCGCTGCGGCCGCAAAGAACAGCGGCGAGGAACGGTCGATCGACTTGGTGATAGTAAACGGCGAGTGCTGCCGTTTGCCGGTGCTGAGTCCACTCGAAGAGTCGTAAGGCACGGTGAGCTCTTCCATGAATGCGGACACGGGTATCTGCGTGGCATCGCCGTTCAAACCGTGATCGCCCTGAAATTTGCCTTGTTTGGCGCCGACGAACGTGCAGTAAATGTGTTCGGCGGATGCCGGAAGCGAGAGCGCAAGCAACGCCAGCCCGGCCAACGAGGAATACACGAATCGCGCCATGTCACGTCTCCTTATGTCATGATGCCCGCGAATATAATTGAACGGCATTCGAAGCTTTGTGATGTCCTTACCAAAACTTCGAGCCGGCGCGTGCGGCGCTTCTCAGTTCACTTCGATCGGCATCGATAGAAAGCCGCGGAATCGTGCGCGTCCGCCGCGAACCGGAGCGCCCGCCGGACGGTAATCGGGGAAGCGATCGATGAAGCGCGAGATCGCCACCCTGCCTTCCAACCGCGCGAGATTCACGCCGACGCACTGATGCGGGCCCGACGCGAACGCCAGATGCCGGTTGGGCTTTCGCGCAATGTCCAGGCGGTCCGGATCCTCGAATTGCGCGGGGTCCCGGTTCGCGGCGCCGATGCAGAGATTCAAGAGTGTTCCGGCCGGCAGCGCAATTCCGCCAAGCTCCGTATCCACGGTCGTGCGGCGATTTCCCAGTTGATTCGAGCTCTCGAAACGCAGGAACTCCTCCACGGCGGTCTTGATAAGCTCCGGATCGTTCATCAGGGCGCGGCGCTGCTCCGGCCATTCGATCAGCAATTGCAGACCGTTGCCGATGAGGTTCGTCGTCGTCTCGTGCCCGGCATTGAGGATGAATATGCAATTCTGCAGCAGCTCCGTTTCCGAGAGCTGCGATCCGCCGAGATCCGGGTCCAGGAGCCGCGTCAACACGTCGTTGGCGGAATCGCCGGGCCGCCGGCGGCGGTCGGCCACGAGTTCCGCGAGAAAGGCCAGAAAGTCGCGGACCGCCTGGTTGCCCCTGTCGAGCATCGCCGCCGTCGGCGCGGGTTCGAGCGCTCCCAAGATCGCGAGCGACCACCCTCGAAGGGGCGATCGTTCCCCGTGTGGAACGGCAAGGAGATTGCCGATGATTTCGACCGGGATCGCGGACGCGAATTCGGCGATCAAGTCGGCCTGCCCTTTCGCTTCGATTCGATCCAGCAGTGCATCGACCAGGGAGTTCAGGTCCGGCTCCATGTCGGCAATCGCCCGCGGGGTCAGCGCACCCGCGATGATTTTGCGAACCCGGGTGTGCAGCGGCGGATCGTTGAAGACCAGGCTGGTGGTGTGATGTTCGTACAACGGTGAATCGCCGAACTTCGGCTTGAACTCGATCTTCTTGTCGGAGCTGAACGTGGTCGTGTCGCGATACACGAGATCGAGATCCGCGTAGCGCGTGAGCAACATGGATCCATCGGGCAGCCGGTGCACGGGCGAGATGGATCTTAGCCTGGCGTAGGTCGGATATGGATCCTCATAAAAAGAGCGCGGCAGAGCCCGCAGGTCAAAGTCATCGATGTTCATGTCCCGTGATCTTGGCCGAATGCCGCGGACGCAAGTGCCGCAGGCGAATTTCGCACACCATCGGTGGGACGCGCAAGGGATGGCGCTGCTTTCGCAGGGCGGACATTGTCATCCAAATTTCACGCACCGGAGATGAGCCGGATACCGCGATGCAATTTTCGGCGCATAGATTCCCCGGCGGTTGAGATCAACAACACCAACCGGAGAGGAAAATATGCTTCCACATTGCCAGAGAATTTGGCGCACGAGAATTGCCGCGGGCGCATCCGCAGCGGCGCTGTCCGCATTGAGTTTGGCCGCAACGGCGCAAGCCGCGGATCCTGATCCGCCGGCCGACGCCTTGAAGACCGCATCGCCGATCAAGCACGTGATCATCATCGTCGGGGAGAATCGCAGCTTCGACCACGTGTTCGCGACTTACATCCCCAGGAACAAGCGAGAGAGGGTGCGCAATCTCCTCTCCGAGAGGATCGTCAATGCGGACGGAACGCCGGGTCCGCAGTTCGCGAAGGCCCATCAATACGAGATCACGTCAGCGCCGAACGGCGGACGCTTCTTCAGCAGCGCCGATCTCAAAGACAAGACCCTCTATGGCACGCTGCCCGCCCCGGACGTGGGCGGCGTCGGCGCGGTCTCTCCCTATGCCGCGATTCTGGGCATCCCGGGCGGCGATCCAGGCCTGCCGCCGCAGGATCAATTCCTGTTCGCCACGGGCGGCACCGGCCTCGGCTTTACGCTCGGGCCGGACACCCGCGTCACCAACGTCAATGGTTTGCCGCCCGGGCCGTTCCAGCTGACGGGGCCCACCATGCCGTTCGATGCGTTTACCGGCGACACGATCCACCAGTATTTCCAAATGGTGCAGCAGGTCGATTGCGCCATCGACAAGGAACATGTGTCCAAGGAAAACCCGACCGGCTGCCTGCACGACCTGCAATCGGCGGTCACGACCACGTACAGCACACCCCCATCGGGAGCGCCTCATGACACCGGTCAAACCATGGCGTTCTTCAACATGCAGCAGGGCGACGCGCCGCTCTTCCAGTCCCTCGCCGACCAATACACGATGAGCGACAACTACCACCAGCCGGTGCTTGGCGGCACCGGCCCCGACAGCCAGCCGCTCGGTTTCGCGGACCAGGTGTTCTTCAGCGACGGCAACGGCAATCCTGCCACACCCGCGGCGGCCAACATCTACAACCCCGAACCGCAGCCGGGCACTCTCAATTTGTACACGCGGCGTGCGCAGTGGTTCGACTGCTCCGATGACATCTTGCCGGGAATCGCGCCGATCACGAGCTACCTGAAGTCGCTGCCGTATCATGTGCAGTCCAAATGCGGCCCCGGACAATATTGGCAGGCGGTCAATGTGAACCCTGCGTTCACACCCAAGGGCGCCGTGCAAGCGGGACTCGTGGTGCCGCCGACGATGCAGCGGAGCATCGGCGATGTGTTGAGCGCCCACAATATCAGCTGGAAATACTACGGCGGAGGCTTCAACGCCGACGGCACGGCCAGTCCGTTCAACGGCAGCTACTGCAACATCTGCAATCCCTTCGAATATCAGTCGAATTATCCCTCCATGGTCGCCGATCATATGAGGGATGTCACCGATCTCTTCGTCGACCTCAAAAACGGCACGCTGCCTGCGGTATCCTACGCAAAGCCCGACGGAACGATGGACGGACATCCTGCTTCTTCTAAATGGACGCTGTTCGAGGCGTTTGCGAAGAACATCATCGAGCTTGCGCAGAGCAATCCGGAGCAATGGGCCGAGACCGCCATCTTCGTCACCGTGGACGAAGGCGGCGGCTATTATGATTCGGGATTCATCCAACCCGTGGACTTCTTCGGCACGGGGCCCCGCATTCCGATGATTGCCGTATCGCCTTTTTCGACGGGCGGTCGCGTCAGCCATGCGTACAGCGAACATTCCTCGTTCGTTAAATTCATCGAACGCAACTGGAAGCTTCACGGCACCCTGAGCGAGCGCAGCCGGGACAACCTGCCCAATCCCATACAGGATGACGAGGACAACGCATATGTTCCGCGCAACATGCCGGCCATCGGCGACTTGTTCGACCTGTTCGACTTTGACCGTCAGCATTGAGGAGAGATTCGGCGACGCGTCCTGAAGGCGCGTTCGCGGATTGAAGGAGCGGCGCCGGCGGGTGCAGTGACCTGCCGGCGCTGCCGCCCTTTGGGAGTTTCAAACGATACTGTATTTATGTACAGTATCATGAAATGCGCGACCACAGCCGCCGATGCAATCCGCCCATTGGCCCCGAGGCGCAGGTATTGTTAAGTGGCGCACAACCTCCTCGCCCGGTTGCCGTATAGGCTAGCTGCATGCGTAATCTGAAAATTTCCGCGCTGCTGCTGTCGATCGGCACTCTCGGTGCATGCGCCACGTCGCACGTGATGATGGGCCAGGCCCGACCGCCGATTTCTCCGTCGCTCGTGCAAGTCTACGTTCATCCGCCCGCCGCCAAATATGAGGAGATCGCCATGCTCGACACGTCGAGCCGGGGCGGTTTTGGCTTTACGGCCCAAGGCAAAACGGACGTTGTCATCAACCGTCTGAAGGAAGAAGCGGCCAAGCTCGGCGCCAATGGGGTCCTGCTGCAGGGGGTCGGTGACCAACCGGGAGGCTCCATCAGCACGGGCTTTGGGCAAGCCAGCGCTTACGGCAACCAAGCCACCGCCGGCGGTATCGGCTTCTCCGGAAACGTCATGCAGAAGGTCGGCAGCGGAATAGCCATCTACGTCCAGCCCAACTGAACGTTCCCGAGGCAAGTCGGGGTTGAAGTGCGGGTCAAAGGGATTTGGCGAGCCCCAAGAACAAACCGCGCCGCGGACCATATTGCGGGGCTCCGACACCGACGCCCGTACCGTTGCGGATTTGATACTCCTTGTCGAAGACATTCATCACATCGAAGCGCGCAGTCAACGTACCCGAACCGGGAATGTCAAATATGTGGGTCATCCCGCTGTTGACCTGCGTGTAGTACGGCAGGTGCGCGCCGTTCGGGATGCCCGTGCCTCCATAGGGCGTGGTCCCGCCCGGCGGAAGCTCGAGATCCGCACGCAATCCCGAACCCAATAGAAAATCCGCGCTCAATCGAGTGCCGCGCCAGAGATAAGACAGGCCTCCGGATGCTGTCTTCTGCTGCTCGTGGTCCAGATGAATGTAGTTGTTGGCGATATATGCCAGATCACGAGGCGCGAAGTTGAACTGTGCGGAGTCGATTTGCTTGCCTTTCGCGCTTTGCATCGACAGATTGAAATAGGCGGTCCACGCCTTGGTCGAGTAATTGGCGGTGAATTCGGCGCCGCATTGCCTTCCATACCGGTAGTTGAAGGGTGTCAGGATGATCGGGGCGCCGAACTGACCCTCGTCGATCAAGTTCGCGGATTGTTTGTAGTAGGAGTCGACCCCGACGCTGAATTCGCGGCTGATCTTCTGCTGCATTCCGAGGTCGTAGTAATTCGCTCTCTCGGGCAGCGGCGCATCCGCTGCGGTGAAAGCCGGCGATGAAGTCGTGTTGCGAAAGAGGGTGATGTCCTTCGCGCCCACGAGTTCGAACGGCGGCGGCGAGAGATAGCGGGAATAGCCTGCATGCAGCGTCGTGCCCGGCTGCACCTGCCAGACGAGGTTCATGCGCGGGCTCGCCTGGCTTGCGCTCGTGTAAGCGGTGAACCGGTCAAACCGCACGCCGTAGTTGACCGTCGACGGTGGGTCGCGATTTTCCACTCATCCTGAACATAGATGCTCTCGATCCACTCGGTCCTGGTGCCATTGTCGATGATGGAGATGGGGACGTCGCTGAGCGCAATCCCCGCATCGTCAGTCGGCAGTACGCGCGATGTGGTGTCGCTGATCGAATGATCGGTCTGAAAGAAAAGGCCGGCGCGAACGTGTGATTGTCGTTGAGCCGATACGCGCCATCACTTTGCAGCGCGTAGGCGACGTTCTGCTTGACGGCATCCTGGGCGATGCCGGTAAACAAAAGATCGCCCGGCGAATCCGGCGTGAAGGTCAGGCTCGAGTATCGGACGATCATCGAGGTCTGAACGTCGAGGGCACCGGCGGAGTGTTGCCAGCTGAGCGCGCCGAACCGGGTTATCTCGCGCTGGTTTTCATCGAGGTCCGGCTCCGGATACGCCGATTCCCCGTCCACGGTCAGTCCCAATGAGGGCTGCAAGCCGCTCTGGTCTGGAATCTGAAACCTGGCCTGGGAGTTTCCGAGCATGAGCGCAACCCGGTTCTCCTCATCGAGGATGTCCTCGAAGTAGCCGAAGCCATGATACTGCGTCGTGTGGTCATGAATCGGATTCGCGCGACCGTCGGGCGACTCGATGCCCAGGTCATTGCGCAAGAAATCTCCCGATACGAAATAGCTATAGGGACCTACGCCGCCTCCGTAGCTGACGCTCGGCTGCACCTGACCGTGGCTGCCTCCGTATAGGGACACCGTGCCGCCTGGAATTTGGATTCCATTCTTCGTGGTGATATCGATGATGCCGGCCGTGCGCAGACCGTATTCGGCCGGCAGCGCACCGGTGATCAGGCTCATCGACGAAATGAAGCGCGGATCCAACGATTGTCCGAATACGCTGATGCCTTCCGGCAAAATGACGCCGTTCAATCGATATTGAAGGCCATTGTGCTCGCCGCGAACGTGAAATTGTCCGAACGAGTCCTGCGTCACGTCGGGCGCCTGCATGATGACCTGATTTAGCAGCGTATTGTCGCCGCCCGGCGTCGCGGCGACCGCCGCGGCATCGATGGTATAGGTCGACGCGCCCGTCTGGGTTTGGATCCGCGAACGACCTTCGTCCAACTGCTGCGCCGTCACCACGATCTCGGGCAAATTGGAGCTGTCCGTCGCGTCTGCGACCGCCGCGGAACTGCAGAGAAAAAGGGCAACGGGTACGGCCACGCTGAACGCCGCAGCCCCGCGGGGATAACTGTACATCGGGATGGCTCCACAAAAGCTGAGTGACGACGAACCGCCGCCGATCGCTCGGACGGGTCAGTTCGCAAGACCGAAGGTGTCAGCTGATGGAGGGCGGCCCGCGGCTGCGGGGTCGAGGGACGGAAGCGTCGATGACCGAATACTGCGGCTTCGACTGTACTTGGGAGGTGGCGCGACCCAAGAGCGGAACATGAAAGGAATGACTGAATGCCGCAGCGGCGGCTTGTGCAAATGCCGGGCAAAGCGTGCAGCTCGTATCGACGGCGCCCCCGGCATCCATTCGTACAGCCGCGCTGTTCCAACCCGCGACATGACCGAGCTCGTGAACCGCAGCGCCCTGCTGCGCCATCAGGAGCAGCAGCAAGAGGCCCAGTGGTTTTAGGACATGCTTCATTCGATTGATCGGCAATCGCCCGGTGCGTCAATGTCGAACGCTAGCAGAAAGTCACGCATTTTTCAGCAGCAGGTCATGCAAGTGCGATGTTCATACAGTCTTTGAGGGGGCGGCACTACTGAATGGACGGCTTCGCTGCCTCTTGCCCACAATCCGCGGCATGAGCCGCTACCAATTCCCTGCGTTCAACACCGTCTCGAAGCCCCGCTACGTGGTGTTGTGGGACCTGCACTGGCAAGTCCTCGAATGCCGGCGCCTCGAGCCGGCTGCGGACTTGTCGAGCGCAATGGCGAGCGCCATCGACAAGCTTGCCGCCGATGGCTGGAAATCGGAGGCTACGCCCGAATACGGATTCGTGTTCATTCGCAATGGCGCCGAGAGGCGGTTGCTGATGTTGACGCCTCGCGATCCCAATAGCGGCGCGGCACAGTCGTTCAATCCCTTTCGATCAAGATGACGGGCATCGGCCTTCTTGACGTGCACCCACCCCGATTCCTGTGACACAGATCCGCCCAAGTTGCGGGAAACACCTATGGGAATAGGGCTGACTGAGCCGCTACTCTTGAAACACGTCAAAGGAAGGACACTCACTTGAACTGGCAAAACACGAAACATTTGAAGATTGGCGATCGGGTTGTCTTCAGCGACTCGAGCGTGCAGGCGACCGGAGTCGTCACCGAAGATTTGGGGCCCGATTATGTCAGGGTCCAGTGGTACGATTGCCGGGTGTCGACTACGCACCGCAGATACGCGCTGGCCATGCCTCCTCGGAACGACAACCATCCGCCCTGGCGGACGGGGTGAACCCCAGAACTGCAGGATCGGCGATGGCGACAACTGCCGGGGCAGACCGCTACTCTAATTCAGCAAACGGGCGTAGGCACTCCGATTCGCCGCGTAGCAGGTGCAGGCTTCCCCCTTGAGCGCCTGCCGGTCGAGCACCTGCACGTCGCCGCGATGGTAGGAAATCATGCCGCGCCGCTGCAGGGATTGTGCGGCCAGGGTGATGCCCACACGTCGCACCCCGAGCATGTAGGCCAGGAATTCCTGGGTCACATGGAAGGTATCGGAATGCGCCCTGTCTTGCGTCATCAGGAGCCACCGAGCCAGGCGCGGTCCGATCTCATGAAAGCGCAGGCAGCCGGCCGAGGAGGCAAGTTGGTTCATCAGGATGTAGACATACCGGCTGAGTCCGCGCTGAAGCGACGGACTTGCGGCGAGCTCCGCTCTGAACGCGCGGGTGCCGATGCGCCAACTCGAACCCGAACCTTGGACCAGCGTATACAAGGGAGTGATCGCGACGCCGAGAACGAGCTGCACTCCCACCATGCCTTCGCGGCCCACCATGCCGACCTCAAGAACGGGTTTCTCGTCGATCTCGTTGATCAAGGAAATGAATCCATCGACCGGAAAGTAGACGTGCCGCGTCGGGTCGCCCGAGCTGCTCAAGACGTCGGACCTGACGAGGTTTACCGGCTCGCAGATGGATAGCAACCGGCGGCGCGCATTGCCCGGCAATAGTTCGATCAAATGATTCTGGGCGACGGACACGGTATTCTCCCCTGCACAGTGCGCTATTGCAGCCGCCCGCACAACCGGGTGGCCCACTTAGCGCAAATAAGCGCCGGCGTCTTGCTAGTGCGCCTTCCCCAACGGGAGAAGACGGTCATATTCCTTCTTCACGACCGCATAGCACTCGCAACTGCGTTTTTCCAGCTCGCCGCGATTCAAAACCGTGATGCGGCCGCGTGCGTAGCGGATCAACCCGGCCTCCTGAAGCCGGATGGCGCCTTCCGTGACGCCTTCGCGGCGGACTCCCAGCATGTTGGCGATCAACTCCTGCGTCATGACGAGTTCATCGCCCTCCAGTCGATCCAGGCTGAGAAGCAGCCAGCGGCAGAGTTGCTGATCGAGTGAGTGATGCCGATTACAAACGGCGGTCTGCGCCATTTGCGTGATCAGCGCCTGGGTGAAGCGCAGCAACAAGTGGAGCACCGGCACGTTTTCAGCGAATTCTGCCCTCAACACCTGGGACTTCAACCGGTAGCCGTGTCCGGCGCTCTGCACCACCGCCCGACTCGGGGTGGATTCGCCGCCCATGAATATGGAGATACCCACGAGGCCCTCGTTGCCGATGACGGCGATCTCGCCCGACGCTCCGTCTTCCATGACATAGAGAAGCGAGACGATGGCGGTGGTCGGAAAATACACGTGACTCAACGTGTCGCCAGGCTCGTATATCACCTGGCCTAGGGTCAATTGCGTCGCTTCCACGAGCGGGGCCCATCGCTGCCAGATATTGCCCGGCAGAGCAGCGAGTAGATGATTCCTGAGCGGTTCATGGGTCGTGGCGATCATCAATCCCCCGCGGGTCCCGGTGAGCGGTCAGCTTGTCACGGATACATCGCGCGGTCGGTCTGATACCGCACCAAGGATGATACCCGCTGGATCGGCCGAATGGCGCTGCAAGACTGCTCAAATCGTCGCAAGGCGCGGTCCCCCTCGCCTATGTGCGCCAGCGTACATACGTGTGCAATGGCAAAAAATACAATCGGCTCCGAAGCCGTCGCACGGGAGCGCGTTATGACCGACATGTATGTCTACTACTTCAAAGGGCTTCCGGGTTCGACCACCGAAAGTACGGTGTCGAGGAGACCCGCTACTCTGGATTCCATCAGGGGCCTGGGCGACCCGATCATGGAATCGCAGCTCGTCGTCGATCACACGGAGCTCGACGATGACGGATTCCTCAGGGCTCACGCAGGTATGGACTCCCGGGCGGCGAATGATTCCACCGCCCAGATCGCATCCCTTGAACTCAGGGCGCGTTCGCGCGATCGAGAAGCATCTCAACTCAACGACGGCGAGAATGGCAAGGACATATACATGTTGAGCTTGGAGAGCCGCGAGTTGCGCAAGCAAGCTCGATCCTTGAGCACCCAGGCCACCGGCATATTTTCCCGAGATCGCCCCGAGGGTGATTGGTTCGGAGGGCACCCCAATTTCGATTGAAGGCGGGGCTTGCGCCGCTACCCGCGCCAGCGGCGTCGCTCCTCGTCCGGCAGATCGTAGCCCGACAGGAAGACGGCGAACCGCCGCATCTCGACCACGGCATCGACGTCCGGCCGGATGAGATGCCGAGGCGGCGGCGCAATGCCCCGGTGTCGCAGCAAAGGAGCGAGCCGGCGCCAGTGCAATCCGCCCGGCTCACCGCTCACCCCGATGGCCACCACCGCATAGCCGTGGTGCGCATACTCCGCGACCTGATCGGCGATCACGGCGAGCAGCGAACCATGCTTGCCGGGCGGGGGCAGCTGGAGCACACCGTAGCCGTGGCTCGCAAGGACGCCCAGCGCGTCGGGCAGCGCCGCGCGCGCCGGCTCCCGCGGATTGATCAGTGCGTCAGGCACCAGCGCCAGACGCCAGCCACGGGCGTCGCCGTTCACGGCGCCGCCGATCCGCCGGCCGCCGGTTCGCCGGCCGCGGAATCCTCGTCCCGCGAGTCTGCAGCGACCTCGCGGCTGTCCAGGAACTGTTCCAGGTCGCGGCGCGAGCCGGCCTCATCGAAGCGGCCCATGTCGAGCGCCCAGCCCGTGGCCGGCACGGGCGGCAAGCCGCGGCGCGAAAGTTCAGCTTCCAGTTCCTCGATCCACACGCCCCGGCGCGGCACGATTTCCCAATCATCCTCGGGTCGGTTCGGTCGGCCACCCCAATCGGGCTTGCTGGACGTAAAGCGCACGCCGGTCGAGGGGCTGCCGTCGAGCCCGATCAGGATCACCTCGTCCCCATGGCGTATGTATTGCTCAATCAATGGCGCGATGGCCTGCGCCAGTCGCCGGCAGTGAGCGCGATAGGCCGGCGTGTCATACTGCTCATAGACGGCCCACCAACGCCGCGCACCGGCAAAGGCCAACTCGGGACAGGGCAATTGCACCAGTAGATAGCCCCGGCTGCGCAACGCCTCCACGACCGGATTGACCACACCGCGATAGCGCGCGCCCTCGCAGACCTTGGCGTTCTGATTCATGAGGCAGTTGGCGAGGAGCGCCACCTTGCGCGGTGCGCCCGCAACGAACGGCGTGGCGTTTGTCACTGTTTCCCCGTTTGTGAAGAAGAAGAGCTTATCGGAATGGCCATCGGCACGTCCTCAAGACGTGCAGAAGTACATGCCGACGAGGATCGCGGCGATGCAACCCCACTGCAGCAGCAAGATCCGCTCGCGCAGCACAAGCGCCGCGAACGCGAGCGTGACGAGCGGATACGCGCCGGTCAGCGGCGTCACGATCGAGATCTTGCCGTAGCGGCTCGCGATCAGCACGCCAAGGTCGCCGGCCGCCATCATGCCCATCGGAAGGAACGAGCGCGTCCACTCGATGACGGAATGCGTGCCGGCGCGTCCTTTCCAGAAGCCGTAGACGCCAAGGGTGAGCAGCGCGCCGAACATGCTGTAGAGCGCCATATTGGCATCAGTGGCACCCAAACTGTAGTCGTACTTCACGATCGTCTGGGCGCCGCCCCACAGCACGAGGGCCGAGAACGCGAGCGGGATCCAAGTCCTTCCTGTCACCTTGTTCGCGGCGTCAGCCGGCTGGTAGGCAAGACCGATGCAGCCGCCGATCACCAGGGCCACCGCCCCGTACTGGAGCGGCGAGAGCGTCTCGCCGAGGAACCAGTGTGCGAACACGATGGTGAGCGCCGGATAGGCGGCTGAGAGCGTCCCCACGATCGTGATCGGACCCGCAATGATCGACTGGAAGTACATGATCCAACCCGTGCCGTCGAGCACGTAGGCGAGCACCCCGATCGCAAACACGTGGCGACCTTCCACCGTGAACACCGGAGTCTGCGGGTTCGCGAAGAAGTAACAGACCATCACCACCGCGCGGGCGCACGCGAAGTACAGGCAGAAACGCGCCGGCGGCACCTCCGTGATCCACATTTTCACGAAGCCCTGGCCCAGGCCGTAGAGCAGGAGCGCGAGCAGGGCTGGCGTCAGCCACAGCAGAAGAGGCGCGTCGGCCGTTGTGTTGGTCATCAACTCATTCTAGCGCCCGATGCCCCCTTTTAGGCGACTCGGCAAGAGCGCACCCGGATCGCCGCCGCAGTACCACTCAACCGCCGGCGTGACGGCGCAGAAAGTCGAGCACGGGCGGAGCCACAATTTGCGGTGCCTCGAGCAGTATCGCGTGGCGCAGCGTAGGCAGGATCACGAGTTCCGCATTCGGCATTGAATCAGCGATCTGTGCGTTTAGGCGCGGATTGCAGCCCCCGTCGTTTTCGCCGGTCAGGATCAGGCTGGGATGCCGGATTTCGCCGATCCAAGAAGCCATTTCCGTCTCAGCGTATATATCGAAAACGCTGAGAAAGACTTCTTTGTCGGTATCGATGACCTGTTGCATGCGCCGTTCGATCACCCCGGGGCAGCGTGTCGCGAACTCTGGAGTGAACCAACGGTCCTTGAGAGTCGCGAGCACGGGCGGGATTCCCTTGGCGCGCATCGCGGCGACAACGCCCCGCACCTTTGCAGAATCGTCCTCGCTTCGAAACGCAGCCGTGCTGTACAAGCCGAGCGACAGCACACGGTCCGGGTAGCGCCGGGCATACGCGGGACCGATCATCCCGCCGAGCGAATGCCCGGCGAAATGGGCCCTTTCTATGTGCAGCTCGCGACGCAAGCCTTCCAGATCCTCAACGAGATCATCGAGGCTATACGGCGGTTTCGGGAGCGGCGAGCGCCCATGCCCCCGCAGGTCGTAGCTCACGCAGCGGAAATCGCATTTCAGATGCTGGATGAGACCATCCCAGCTGTGCCGAGACGCACCGATCCCATGGATCAGAATGAGCGGAGGCCCCCTGCCCTCGACCGAGTAAGCCGACTGAACCGGTATGCTCATTTCACTGCGGATACTTGTCGGCCATCAACGCCCCGGCGGCGCCCCAGTCTTCCTTGTCAACATCCTGAAGGATGACGGTCACCGATTCAGGCTTGCCGCCGGCGACACGCACGTAGGTATCGGTCAGTTCCCGGACGAGCAGGCGCTTCTGCTCGCGGCTGCGGCCTTTGAACATTTCAACTCGAATGATGGGCATCGAAGAACCTCAGGTGTGGGCGCGTTCCATCGTCATGTGCCGGTCGCCTGCATCATCGGGCCGCGCGGCGTCGCCGTCGAGAAGACGGGCATCACGTCTCCTGCGAATCTTTCCAGCGCGTCGAGCGCTTCTTGGTTGCCGTGTCCGATATTGCAATTCATGATGAGTTCGTCCACGCCGAGTTCTTCGTAGGCCTTCAGGCGATCGATCATCTCGGTTGCGGTGCAGATGAGCAGACTTTCGCGCAGTTCGTCTTTCGTCTGCTTGAGCGGCAGCGCCTTGATCGCGCCGTGCTCGACGATCCCGGGACCTGTGAACACGTTTTGGAACCGGCCATAGTAGTCGTGGGCAAGATCGAGTTTCCGGCGAGCGTCAGCATCGTCTTTCGCCACACAACAGACGCGCATCACCGCCAGGCGAAGATCGCGGCCGGCCTCGCCACAGGCAGCCTTGCCGCGCTTGAATGCGTCCACCTGCTCGCGCATCTTGCCGACGCTTGCATTGAGCGGGGTCGTCTGAATGTGAAATCCGCGGCGTGCCGAGGATTCGATCGCCTCGGGGGTGAGCGCCGCGATCATGATGGCCGGCGAACCCGCCGCACGCGGCCGCGGCATCACCGTGATCGGCGCAAATCGATAATACTTTCCCTCCCAGGCGACTTCCTCGCGCCCCAGGAGAGCCATCAGCACATTCAGCGACTCGTCGAATCGCCCGCGCGACTCCTCGATGGGCTTGCCCATTCGTTCCAGTTCGTACGCGAACGCACCGCGGCCGACGCCGAGCACGAGCCGACCGTCGCACAAAATGTCCGCTTGGATGACCTGTCCCGCGAAAATTCGCATGTCATGCAACGGCAATTGGCAGACCGACGTGACGATTTCCAGACGCTCGGTAATCGACGCGACCTTGACCGCGAACTGGAGCGGATCAGGAATCAGCAGGATGTTGATCAGATGGTGCTCGGGGATCGTGACACCCCGAAACCCGAGACGGTCGACCAGCCTCGCCTGCGCGAGCATGTCGGCATAGAGCCGATCGCCGCCGTAGCTCGTATCCGGGTAGTAGGCCCCCAGGAAGTTGTTGAACTGCACTTGACCTCCCCCTCTCAGCGGTTCATACGGTGCCAGACCCCTTGAGTCTCGAAAAGCGAAATATTTTCGCCATTTAATTCGGTATTATCGAATAATGGACTTCGAACAACTCAACACCTTTCTCGAGGTGATCAGGACTCAAAGCCTGGTCTCAGCCGCTCGCCGTCTGCACGTCACCCCCTCGACCGTGACAGCTCGAATCAACACACTCGAGGAAAAGCTGGGCCAGAAACTGCTCCACCGCCGAAAATCCGGGGCCGCGTTGACCTCGGCAGGGTTCAAATTCCAACGCTATGCCGAACTCATGACTCAGGTTTGGCGCCAGGCGCGCTACGAGATTGCGCTGCCTCCCGGGGTGGAGGGTGTTTGCAATGCCGGTCTCGAATTCGACCTGTGGCAGAACATGGGCAGCCGCTTCCTCGATCATGTGCGTGCACACGCGCCGGGGATTGCCACGGCCATTTGGCCGGGCGATCAGCGGCAGTTGCAGCGCTGGCTCGACATGGGATTGATCGATATGGCGTTTTGCCATGTTCCGCACGCCGGCGAGGAGTACACGAGCCGGCTGCTGCTCGAGGACGATCTCATCCTCGTCTCGGCGGGTGTCGATCAATCGGCCGCGCCCGATTCGGAGTACATCTACGTTGACCATGGCGACCAATTCCGGCGCCAGCATGCCGAGGCGTTTCCCGATGCGCGACCTGCGCAAGTCACAATCGCCGCATCGGATTGGGCGATGGAGTACATGCTGCGCACGCAGTCGAGAGGATACCTGCCGGCGCGAATCGTGGGTCCGCTCCTCGCCTCCGGCCGCCTGCACCGCATCGAGGGAGCGCCCTCATTCCCAAGGCGCGTGTATCTCATCGAGAGCGCGCGGGCAACGCGATCGTGGACCTGGTACGAGGCAGCCATTGCCGCAAGCAGCGCGGTCGGCGGTTGATTCGTTGCTGGTTGCGATTGTGCCGACCCAATCGGCCCGCTACGCCGCGGATCGCTGGTGCAGCGCGCGGTAGAATAGCGCAGTCGACGCACCGAAAAAACAAAGGAGGTTCGCAGTGAACAAGCATAGATCGCCCATCGAAACCTTGGAAGCTGCCGAGGTCGCGGCGTTGTTGAACGCCGGCAAGCTGCTCCTTATTGACGTTCGGGAGCCAGCCGAATATGCATCGGAGCGGATTGCCGGGGCCCTTCTCTTCCCGCTCTCGACGTTTGCTGCGGCATCATTGCCCGACGACGGCGCACGGCGTGTGGTTTTTCACTGCGGAAGCGGTAAGCGCTCGTTGACGGCAGCTGAGCATCGGCTTGCAGCGGGTCACGGCCATGCCGCGCACATGGGTGGCGGGATAGCCGCCTGGAAAGCTGCAGGGTTACCCGTCATTTCACTTTGAGATAACAAGGTCTCGCGCCCCATTGCGCAGGCCGCTTGACTACGAAGACAGCTAGTCCCTCCGGGACGATTTGATTCTTGCCTTATTGGTGCGCACCTTTGCCACTGGCGGCGCGCAAAACGCCGAGTAGAGAACTTCCATAATCTTGAGCGCCGGACCCTGCGCCAGACTGTAATTGACGATTTGCGACTGCCGGATCGTTGTGACGAGGCCCGCCTCACGCAAAACGCCCAGATGCTGAGAGAGAGCGGACTGGCTCAGCGGAACGCGCTCATTGATCTCTCCCACGGACATAGGTCCATCCAAGAGACAGCAAAGCACCAACAGCCGTTGGTCGTTTGCCAGTGCTTTCAATAATGCGGCTGCTTCACCGGCGTGCTCCTGTATGGCGGACATTGCCGCCCTGTCTAGCTCCGCATCAATCGTCACGTTCATGAATCCGAGGGCCTCCTTCGGCAAGTACGGACGAAGCATAACCGATTGGCATGTTAATATCCATACTTGCTAAATTAGCGTTATCTAATATAATGACGTCGGCGGTAAATGATCGTCCTAACGCAAATGAGGATATTCCGATGAGCATCGATCGTTTGGTAATGAGATTCGCGGGCACGATGATCCTTTTGAGCATAGCGCTTGCCCATTTTGTGAGTATCAATTGGCTTTGGCTTACCGTATTCGTCGGCGCCAATCTCCTGCAGTCTTCGTTCACCGGCTTCTGTCCGCTTGCCGTAGTGCTGAAGCGCATCGGGATCAAACCCGGTCACGCGTTTTCCTAGTAGAGAAAGAGAGTTCTCCGTGGGCTTGTCCAGATCGGCATCCGTCACAATTCTCCAGTTGGGAGGCATCTTGATTTTGGCAGGATGCGGTGGCAAGGCGCTGCCCCCCGCGAACTCCTCGCTCCCGCCGCTGGCAAGCATTGTGGTTCAACCGGTGCGGTCACCGCTCGAGCGCACCGTGGATGGCACGATTGAGGCCGTCAATCAGGCAACTGTTTCGGCACAAACCGCGGGACGAATCACGGAGATCCTCTACGATGTGAACGACGTGGTGCCGGCGGGTGCGGTCATCATCCGGCTTAAAGGAAGTGAACAACGCGCAGGGCTTCAGGGCGCTCAGGCGGCGCTCACCGAAGCCAAGGCACGAAATGCAGAGGCAGCAACTACCTATGAGCGGATTTCGGAGCTGTTTCAACGGCATGTGGTATCGAAAGCGCAGCTAGACCAAGCGACCGCGAATCGGGATGCGGCGGCCGCGCGCCTTACCTCTGCGGAAGCGGGCATCGCTACCGCACGGGAGGGTGTTGGCTACACCGAAATCCGCGCCCCTTATGGCGGGGTCGTCACGAAGCGGTTCGTGGAAGTAGGAGAATCCGTCAGTCCCGGCACCCCGTTGATGTCCGGTCTATCGCTTCGGGATCTGCGGGTAAACATCAATGTCCCCCAGGGCATCGTGATGCAGGTTCGTCGGCTCAAGCGAGCGGCGGTCTACGTTGGGAACCAACGCGTGGAGGCGACGAAGATCACGATTTTTCCCGAGGCAGCAACTCCGTCGAGCACTTTTCGCGCACGACTGGAGCTGCCGCCTGACGCAATCGATCTGGCGCCCGGCATGTATGTCAAGGTTGGGCTCGTCGTTGGTGAAGAAGATCGCCTTCTGATCCCGGCGTCGGCGGTTGTCGAGCGCAGCGAAATCACCGGTGTATATGTGCTCGATACCGCGTGGGCACGCGGCGCTTCGGTACGTGCGTCCCGGCCATCGCGTCGGGGACAAGCTTGAGATCCTCGCTGGACTTGAGGGCGGCGAGCGAATCGCGCTCGATCCCATCGCGGCGAGCGCACAAATCGTTGCCGCCGGATCCACCCCGTGACGAAACCGCTTGGGCTGAGCGGCAGGCTTGCGCGGTTCTTTCTCGAGAACCAATTGACGCCGCTCCTGGCATTGACCGCCCTCCTGATGGGCGCGTTTGCCGTGCTGGTCACGCCTCGGGAGGAAGAGCCCCAGATCGATGTCACTTTCGCCAATATTCTGATCCCTTTCCCCGGCGCGAGCTCCGAGCAAGTGGAGAATCTCGCCGCAACACCGATGGAGAAGGTGCTCGGCGAGATTTCGGGCGTCAAGCATATCTATTCAGTGTCGCGTCCCGGGCTGGCGGTTCTGACCGTGCAGTATGAAGTGGGGATCCATCGAAACGACGCCATCGTGCGTCTCTACAACGCCGTGTACTCCAATCAGGATTGGCGTCCCGTCGGCGTTGGTATCGGACAGCCGTTCATCAAGCCGAAGGGTATCGACGATGTGCCTATCGTCACGCTCACTTTGTGGAGTCGCAATCCCAGCTTGGGCGGCACACGAACTTGGACAGGTCGCGCGCGCCATCGAAAGCGAGTTGAAACGGGTGCCCAACACCCGCAACGTCTATTCCGATTGGAGACTCCGACCCCATGATCCGAGTCGAGCTCGACCCGGGGCGCCTGTCCGCGGCGGGACTCACGGCGGCCGAACTCGCGGCGGCGTTGCAGGCAGCGAATCTCGTCAGGCAGGCCGACGTGGTCGTTGGCGGGAATCGGCTGTCGCCCGTGCAGGCTGGGCAGTTCCTCGCCAATCGCGACGACGTGGGCGGCCTCATTGTCTCGGCCCGCGATGGCAAGCCCATCTATCTCGATGACGTCGCGACGGTTACGGACGCCCCCCGGACACCCTCGCAGTACGCATGGTTTGGCACCGGGGCTGCGCTGAACTCCGCAAGCGGGAAGACGAGTGGATCAATCACCCGCAGTGACGCTCGCCATTGCGAAGAAGCCCGGCAGCAACGCGATCGATGTCGCAACCACGGTGATTAATCGGATCGAACAGCTGAAGGGCATTACGATTCCCTCCGGCGTCGAGGTGACGGTCACCCGTAACTATGGCGTTACGGCGAATGACAAAGCAAAGAAATTGATCGAGAAGCTCCTGTTTGCAACGGCGTCGGTCGTAATTCTGGTGTTGCTGGCGGTCGGTAGGCGTGAAGCAACCGTCGTGGGCGCCGCCGTCATCGTGACCCTGGCAGCGACGCTCTTCGCTTCCTGGGCCTGGGGCTTTACGATCAATCGGGTTTCCCTGTTTGCCTTGATCTTTGCGATCGGAATCCTCGTCGACGATGCCATCGTCATCGTCGAGAACGTGCACCGGCATTTGTCGCTCGACGAGGGCGCTCTTTCGGACATCATCCCTCGCGCCGTGGACGAAGTCGGCGGCCCCACGATCCTGGCCACCTTCACGGTGATTGCCGCCTTACTGCCGATGGCGTTTGTCTCCGGACTCATGGGCCCGTACATGAGCCCGATCCCAATCAATGCGAGCATGGGAATGCTCATTTCGCTGGCGATCGCGCTTGATTTTCACGCCGTGGCTGTGCCGCAAGCTGTTCGCGGGCGCGGTACATCATGAAACGATGGAAACCAAGACCGAAGCCAAGCTGCACCGATGGTTCGAGCGCTTGATGGCCCCGTTCCTGCTGGGCGATCATGCGCGCCGCAATCGTCATCGATTATATCTCGGCACTGCGGGCGCAATCGCGGTTGCGGTGCTGCTTGCCGTAGTGCAACTCGTCGTGTTGAAGATGCTGCCGTTCGACAACAAGTCGGAATTCCAGGTGGTGCTCAACATGCCGGAAGGCACCCCCGTGGAGGGAACCGCCCGGGTTCTGGCAGGGTTGGCGGCAATCGTGCGGCAGGTACCGGAAGTCGCCAATTATCAAGCATATGCGGGAACCGCCGCCCCCATCAACTTCAATGGCCTCGTGCGTCAGTACTACCTACGCGGCGATAGCAATCAAGGCGATCTGCAGGTCAACCTGGTCGACAAAAGCGATCGCAGCCGCAAGAGTCACGACATTGCGCGCGCCGTCCGACCGGCACTTGCCGCTGAAGGCAAGCGGCTCGGCGCCTCCTCAGTTCAAGTGGTCGAGGTGCCCCCCGGGCCACCGGTGCAGGCTCCCCTGGTGGCCGAGATCTACGGTCCGGTGTATGCAGCTCAGCAGCAGATCGGACGAGCGTTACGAACTGTATTTGATTCGACTCGCGACATAGTCGATACGGACGATACCCTCGCTGCATCGGCGCCTCGGTTCATTGTCGCGCTCGATCGAGCGAAAGCCGCCTTACTGGGTGTATCTCAGGCGGCCGTGACGGAGACGCTCGCCACTGGGCTCGCCGGATTCGATGCGACCTATGTTCACTCGGGGCGTGAGCGCGACCCGATTGCCGTGCACCTCGAGCTCGGGACGGCCGACAGGCGGGGACTTCAACAGGCGCTAGCCCTTCCGGTGCGCAGCGCCACGGGATCCCTCGTGCCCCTGTCCGAAGTCGTCACCGTGTCGCAAACGCCTTGGGATGCGACGATTTACCACAAGGATCTGCGGCCCGTGGTTTTCGTGACGGGCGATATGGCTGGGAGACTCGATAGCCCCCTCTACGGCATGTTCGATATCGTGTCGAAGATCAGCAAGGAACCGCCCGGCGGACAGCCGCTTGTGCAACGCTTCATGAGTCCGCCCGATCGCTTGAGTGAGTTCAGTGTGCGGTGGGATGGGGAATGGACGATCACCTATGAGACCTTTCGCGACATGGGCCTCGCCTATGCGGTGGGCCTGGTGTTCATCTACCTGCTCGTCGTCGCGCAATTCCGCTCTTATGCGGTGCCGCTCATCATCATGGCGCCCATTCCCCTGACGATAATCGGCGTCATGCCGGGACACGCCCTGCTCGGAGCCAATTTTACCGCGACCTCCATGATCGGCATGATTGCGCTCGCCGGCATCATCGTCAGAAACTCCATTTTGCTGGTGGATTTCATCAACCAGGAGATCGCGGCGGGACAACCTCTCGCACAAGCCGTTATTCGCGCGGCATCGATTCGGGCGCGGCCCATCGTCCTCACGGGTCTTGCCGCCATGATCGGCGCATTTTTCATCATCGATGACCCGATATTCAACGGCCTCGCCATCTCTCTGATCTTTGGAATCTTGGTGTCGACGGCGCTGACGCTTCTGTTGATTCCATTGCTTTACTACGGCTACATCGGGCGCTCCCAAGAGGGCGCGCACTAAACTCACCGGGGGTATCTATGGCACACATCATCGTCATTGGCGCGGGATTGGGTGGGGTACCCGCCGCATTCGATTTACGCAAACATCTTCCCAAGACTCATCGGGTGACCTTGATCGGCGCCCGCCCCTATTTTGAATTTACGCCGTCGAATCCCTGGATCGCGGTCGGGTGGCGGTCTCCCGACGAAACGCGGGTTGCCATGCAAGGTCCGCTCGAAAAGAAAGGTATCGAGTGGCTCACCAACACGGTCACACATATCGACGCGGAGGGCTCCCGGCTCACGCTGGATGACGGAAAAGAACTCCACTACGACTACCTCGTCGTCGCGACAGGACCGCGTCTCGCCTTCGAGGAAGTATCCGGCCTGGGTCCCGACGGATTCACGCAGTCGGTTTGCAGTCAGGATCATTCGGCGCTGGCTTGGACACGATATCAGGACTTCTTGAAGAATCCCGGTCCCATCATCGTCGGCGCGGCCCCCGGCGCGAGTTGTTTCGGCCCCGCATACGAAACTGCAATGATCTTGGATGCCGATCTGCGCAAACGCAAGCTGCGAGATCGTGTACCGATGACCTACGTCACGAGCGAACCGTACATTGGCCACATGGGTTTGGGCGGTGTCGGGGATAGCAAGGGCCTGATGGAATCCGAGTTGCGCGAACGCCATATCAAATGGATCACGAATGCCAAGATGATCTCCGTCACTGTAAACGAAATGACGGTGCAGGAACTCGATGACGGTCGGGCGCGCTGAAGAAGGAGCATAAGCTGCCGTTTCGCGTACAGTGCCGTCATTCCTGCATTCAAAGGCGTCGATGCCGTAGCAGCGGTGCCGGGACTATGCAATCCGCGGGGCTTCGTACTGATCGACAAGCATCAGCGGAATCCGAAGTACACGAATATTTTTTCTGTCGGCGTTTGTGTCGCCATCCCGCCGGTGGAGGTCACGCCCGTTGCGACCGGCGCGCCGAAGACGGGCTATATGATCGAATCGATGGTATCGGCCACGGCGGCCAACATCGTCGCCGAGATTTCCGGCAAACCCGCGGTCGCCGAAGCCACGTGGAATGCGGTTTGTCTGGCTGACTTCGGCGATACGGGTGCGGCCTTCGTCGCGCTTCCGCAGATTCCGCCGCGCAACGTGACATGGTCCAAGAAGGGCAAATGGGTGCACTTGGCGAAAATTGCCTTCGAGAAGTACTTTCTTCGCAAGGTTCGTACCGGATCATTGACGCCCGTTTACGAAACCTATGTTCTCAAGGCACTCGGCATCGCGTCGCTCAAGCGTCACGCAGGCTGAAAGGGTCAAGGAGAACATGATCGCTCCTAAGTCGGCACACCATGACTCTATACGGTTACGTTGGGCGGCGTGTGCACTGCTCATGATCCCGTGGGCTGGCCATGCGGAGTCGTTGGCCGACGCATGGGCGATGGCCCTGCGGTCGGACGGCACTTTGGCGGCCGCGCACAGCGAGCGGGAAGCGGCCGAAGCCGAACACTCCGCCGCAATGCGTCAGCGCTGGCCGTCGATGGATCTGAACGGGAACTACACCCAATTGCAACACGCACCACAACTCGATATTGCCACTCCTGCGGGCCGATTGCAGGCCCCGATCTGGCAGCACGACGGCTACGCAACGGCCGGCGCGGATCTGTCGGTGCCGGTTTGGACGTCGGGTCGCACCAGCGGAGCCATCGGCGCTGCAGCGGCCGGCGCTCGCGGAGCGGCTGCCCAAGAACTGGGAACCACAGCCGATGTGAAGCTCGCGGTCGCCGAAGCCTATGTCGAAGTGTTCCGCACCCGCAGAGCCCTGGCGGTGGCAGAGTCAAACGTGGCGAGCCTCAAGGCGCATCACGATGATGTGCAGGTCATGTACGACAAACAAGCGGTCCCGCAATCGGATCTTCTGGGAGCTCAAGTCTGGTTCGCGAACGCCCAGCAGCAGCGTTTACGTGCCGCCAATGCCCTGCACTTGGCGACGGCCGCGTACAACCGGTGGGTCGGTCAGCCCTTGGATCGCGCTCCGGAGCTTGATGAGCCCGCCAGTGCACCCTCGATCGAAGCGGGCGAGACTCTCGATCAGTTGGTTGCGCGCGCCCTCGAGCGCCGCCCTGAGCTTGCGACCCTTGCCGCACGGCAAGAACAATTTGAGCAAGCTGCCCGGTCGGAACACGCTCAAGGATTGCCGCAGGTCGCTTTGCACGCGGGCTACAATCACTTCGACAATCAGATCCTCGACCGCGAGAACTTTGCATCGGTCGGCATCGGATTTCAATGGCGAGTATTTGACAGCGGACAGGTCAGGGCACGGACGAGCGCGCTGCGCAGCCACGCGCGCGCCACGGGTCGACAGCTCGCCGATTTGCGATCGGTGGTTTCCCTTCAAGTGGAAACCGCCCTGCTCAACCGTGAGAATGCGGCAGCAAGAATTCATGTCGCTGCCGCATCCGTCGATCAGGCCGAAGAGAACGTCAGGGATGCCAAGGAACTCTACGCCAGCGGACTGGGAACCAGCAATCAGGTTCTGGACGCAGAAGCTCTTCGCGTCATCGCGTTGACCAATCGCGATGAGGCTGCCTACGATCTGTTCATCGCACAATTCCGGTTGCAACGCGCGCTGGGTGATTTGTGATACCCATTGGGCTCGTCGGAGGCGGCGGGCCCATTCTTGCGGCCGCCAGCCTTAGGAAGCGATGATTCGAACTCGCATTCCACCACCCGTGTACGCGCTGTGTACAGCCGTGCTCATGTGGGCCGGGAATCGGCACGCTCCCTCTCTTCGATGGATCGCTCCGCCATGGAATCAGATCGGGTGGATAGCGATCGCCCTAGGATTGGGGTTGGACCTGTATTCGGTCCTGATCTTCATTCGAATGCGCACGACGGTGAACCCCCTGCGTCCCGGCGATGCCACTCAACTGATTGTATCCGGCGTCTACAGCGTATCCCGTAATCCCATGTACCTTGGAATGGTGCTGTCCCTCTCCGGTTGGGCGTGGCTGTTGGGCAACCCTCCCGCGCTGCTACTGGTTTGGCTATTTGCTCGTATTCTGGTCTCGATGCAAATCGTCCCCGAAGAAATTGCGCTCAAGAATCTGTTTGGCACGAGCTATCTAGAATATTCCAAACAGGTTAATCGTTGGATTGGCCGAAAATCCTAGAGGAATGCATCCGCTTTGCGCACTCGCCATGATTGGATTGTCCTCGGAGCGCTGATTTAGCTAATGAGGCTCTGCGAGCACCCGGTCATTTTCCAGTTGAAACACCAACTCATTGATCCAAGAAAAATAATCTTGGCGCGCCCGGACGGATTACTTCGGGGCCTGCGGCCCCTCGCCCCTCGCTTGCGCTCGGGGTCGCCCTAAAGGGCGATCAAATCGCCGGACGGCGATTTGTCGAACCCGCTTGTTGTCTGTCGGCGGTTCGAATCGAAACGCCTGATAGCTTGGCGCGCCCGGACGGATTCGAACCGCCGACCACCTGGTTCGAAGGAGGAGGGTCTCACAAAATTGTTGCGGGAAGTTGCAGGAGGTTGCACCCGGACCGCACTCTAAAACTGCCTGTATCTTCTTGTTTCTCTGGACTTTTCACCCCATAATGGCATGCAGGTTTCGGCACATTGCCGCAGCTTCAAGAAGCGGCCAAAGTGTACCCCTGTGTGTACCCCGATGTCCCGTGTACCCCCTCGAAAATGGGTGTACCCCAAGGAGGCAGGCCAGTGAAAAAAGGAACGGAAGGCAGTCCGAATGTCTGACGCGTGGCTGCAGAACGCCAAACCTGGCGAGGCGCCCTACGACGTGACGGTGATCAACCGGACCGGTCTCATGGTCCGGGTACACCCGAGCGGCAAGATCTCGTTTAGGTTTCGCTACAAGCGCAATGGGAAGACTTTCCCAATGGTGTTCGGTGAGTACGGCACTCAAGGCCTGTCGCTGAAGCTTGCCTATGATATGCACGATCAGGCGCGCAGCGAACTCGAACAAAAGCTTGATCCGATTGAGGAACGGGAAAAGCGACTTCAAGCACTAGAGCACGCTCGCCGGATTCGTGCTGACGGTGACACCGTCGCCGACATAGTCGAGCAGTTCATGCACCGACGAATCATGGCTGAACGATGGGATAAGGCAACCAATTCCTGGGTCCGCGACCCCGACTCTAAAGTGAAGCCGCGGAAGCGACCCGAGAAGGCGTGGCAGATCCTCAAGCCGAACCTGGTCGATAAACTTGGCACACAGAAGGCCGCCGAGGTCACCAAGGGCCAGCTAGTCAAAAACCTCGAGGACATCGTTGATCGAGGGTCACCTGTCCAGGCTAATCGCGCATACGGCATATACAAGCAACTTTTCTCATTTGCCGCGGGCAAGGACCTCATTCCCGCATCGCCGATGGCAGGTATCGACCCGCCCGCCGGCAAGAGTGAACCGCGCGAGCGCGCCCTGTCCGTCGATGAGATCCGGATCTTTTGGACGAAACTCGATGATGCGGTCATGGAGCCGGAGCTGAAGCTCGCACTCCGCATTCTGCTATTGACTGCCCAGCGCCGAGGGGAGATTTCTCAGGCCTACTGGTCGCATATTGATTTCAATGCAGCAATCTGGTCGATACCACGCGAGAACTCGAAGAACAAAAAGCCCCACCAGGTCCCGCTCTCGCCCATGGCACTCGATCTCTTCCGCCAGCTGCATGCGATCACAGGCAAGCGCAGTCGCGTCCTACCTCACGCCTGGAGCAATCGCTTTCCCGAGCGCTGCGTCAGCGAGGCGGCGCTCTCCAAGGCCATGAACAGGAACCAAGAGCATTTCGGCCTATCGCGGTTTACGACCCATGATCTGCGGCGGACTGCCTCGACTACCATGGCATCGCTCAAGATCCCGCGGCTGCACATTGAGAAGGTGCTCAATCACACCGTGAGTGACATTGCCGAGATCTACGATCGGCACGACTATTTCGAGCAAAAGCGGGATGCTCTGATGCAGTGGGCCGAGTACCTGCAGAAGATTCTCGACAACCGGGATTCCAACGTCGTGCCCTTCCGCAAACCCTCGCCGGCGGCCGCCTGACGTGAGGTTCGTCGCCTGGGTGAGGTGCTGCGACGGATGATTTGATACCGTACCGAATATGTCGCGCCTAGGCTGATCCCCGAACGTCTGGAATCCCTGCCGGGCTGGCGCGACATTTCTTGCAGGGTTGCGCCAAATGGGAGGCGCGAGTGCCGGACATAGAATTGAGATATGGGGCGGCCGACCCCTATTGGCTACTGGCCGTCATGAGCTTTCCGTTGCATGAGCAAGCTCGGCAGACGGACTATGCGATAAATTGGCTGTCAAACGATCTTGCCTCTTTCCCCGAGAACATTCCGCTCAAGATCGACCGCCGCGCCTTGTCGCTCGTTGTCGCCGCTGCTAAATCGAATGGCACCGACAGAGCGACGGCCAATGCCTTCAAGCGCGGATCAATTGCCGGAGACTATCTCCTGGCCCTGTATTTCATGCATCGCTTCTCCGAGCACTTCAAGGTTCCAAGCGTCAGTAAGGCAATCCATCTAGTCAGTCATTACTGCCAAACGACAGAATATGGAGATGGCACGAAGCCGCCGAGGAGTGCGAGCGAGATACGCGAGTGCTTCCACGAATTTAATTCAGTAGCCCATCTTCACGGCGCTTACAGACTGTTGATTGACGTACCGAATCGCAAAAATCCCGGAATTTTCGCGAGCGAGCAATGGGTATGTGATTTCCTGGGCGTTGCTGGCGAACTGCAGGACTTTGGGCTTTCGTTTAAGCCGCCGGCACCGAAGGAGCAAGGCAGCTTACTCAACGAGGGCGATTTATGGCGCGTCCCAGACTCGATCGGACGGCGCGCCCTGTCGTTAAGGGAGCCTCCGAGTTGGATGCTGCGCTCGATAAAGAAGTACAAAGCGAAGAAGCGCGGCTAGGCCGATGCAGTCCAAGGTGATCGAGACTCCGCAGTCCCTGAAATTCCTCCACTCAATGAGGGATCGGGAATCCCTAGAGGCTGCCCTCCAAGAGGGTCTCATGTATAAGAACAACCCCGTGAAGTTCTCACCGGCCGATACAAATGTCGCCTGGTCGGAGCTGCTTAATCTCGTTTGGCCCACGCTGATTCCTCACCTCGATCGGATCGGTAAACCATGGGTCGGCTTGACAGAGCAGCGACAGAACCTCTTATTGCAAGGCATTGGTACGATGTCGGTCTCGATCCCGATGGTTTGCTTCACGGAGGTCCCAGAGGGTCGAAAGCTGCGCTGGCAGCAGTTGTTGTTCGGCGGTTACGGGGTCGTCGTGCGCAGGGAATGGCTTGAATCCCATGGTGGCGATCGCGTGTTGTACGTCGGCGCAGGCTCCGAGGTATCGATAAGATTGTTTCGCGTTCTAGCAAACCTCCAAATCGCGGGCTTGCATGTTGGACAGTCAGGGGACGTCCTGTTCGATTCGGGTCAGCTTCCTGCGATCATCGACCTGCTTGCCTATATCCAGGTTCGAAAGAACCTCGAAGAGCTTGAGTGGCGAATCGCGGGGCATCATGGCATCACGGGTGGAAGTCCCGAGACGGGCAAGCGGGTACCGCTTTCCCTTGATCAGATCGAAATTATTCTGGTCCAAAACAAGGCCGATATTGCGCACTTCAGAGCAATCGCCAAGGATGTCGCGCGTCGCCAGTCAGTGCTGAAGATCCCGCGAATTCAACGTCAGCCCGAGACTTTGAAGGGACCCTGACTATCCCGGCCGACTCGCTTCGGTAGGAAATTTCAAAAAACTACCCCTCCGCAGCTCTGCGGAGCACCTGACCCTCACAAGTTATTGCTCCAACATGCATGTACAGGTAACTGCATAGAGGAGCTTTCACTGGTGTCGCAATCAATCTCTGGCGGGAACTCACCCGACGGCGCGATCGTAAAGTACTCGTCTGATTGGCGCGCCGCTTGGAATCTCAGCGAGCGGTCATTCCGGAACTGGCGCTCCGCGGGAATTATCCCGGAGCCCGACGGAAATGTACTCGGGCGTGACATATGGAAGCCAGAAACGTTCACAAAGACGAATGCCGAGATCTTATCGGGAAAGCACTCCCGAGTTCGTAGACCGCCGCATCTCATGCCTAAGGCCGCGTCGGTCGTATGAACGCGCTCCTACCGCCGGAAGCCGCATGAAATTTCAGGTTCCCAAACGGCAAACGGCGCGAGTCCATCACTACTCGCGCCGTTCCTTCAACTTCGACCACAGGACCAACAACCGTGCGAAATGTACACTGCGCGCCGCGTCTGGCGCAAATCGATCAATCACGTCTCGAGCGTGAGCCGTCTCTGACGACGGCCGCCCGGGCAGCGTAGCCGCATGAGCGCCCGCATCATCCCCTTCCGTCCGCTGGTACGGACTCACTGGTGCGCGTCATGCGGTGCGCACTTCCTGCCACGTGCTGCCCATCATCGGCTCTGCCGCGAGTGCTTTCTCTGGGATCGCGCGCTTCAAGGCTTCGCCGTCGCCGACGCTGCATTTCGACAGCTGTGCTCCGCTGGTGGCGCCCAATGAGTACAAACTCTGACGACCGCAGGATGCACTACTTCGCGATGCCGACTCGTGACGAGCAGGCGAATGCTATTCATCGTTTATCGCGATCAGGCGTGTCTGACTACGGGATCGCCAGCGCGACCGGGCTGTCCGTCGAGATGGTGCGCGCGATTTTGGGCGAGCAGCGGCGGGTGAGCGAATGACCAACGCACCGACCGCGGAGCAAATCCGCGCCCACCTTGGCGCACTTGGCTCGAGCGCGAAGTGTCCCGCGCATGAGGACACACAAGCCTCGCTGTCGATCAGCGAAAACCCTGCCGGAAAGGTGCTGCTGAAATGTCACGCCGGCTGTTCGCAGGGCGCGGTGATCGGCGCCCTGCAGGAGCGTGGGATCTGGCCGAAGTCGGAGGCGATCGGCCTTACCGTCGCGCAGCTCGCGGCGGCAAAACACCTACCGGAGAATTTGCTACGCGATAGCGGCTTCGCCGACGATGAAGTGAATGGACGTCCCGTTGTCCGCATGGATTACCGAGATGCCGATGGTAAAGTGTCCTGCGTCCGATATCGCGGTGCGCTCGGGACCAACGGCGGGGGCCCCAAATTCTGGTTTCGCAAGGGTGACAAGCAGCAACTCTTCGGCCTTTGGCGTCTGCGTCCGGAACCTGTGATTCTCGTCGAAGGCGAAACCGACTCACTCGCACTGTGGGCCGCGGGATTGAATGCCGTGGGCGTGCCGGGCGCCGAGGCATGGCACGAACGATTCGCCTCACACCTCGCACGCTGTTCCGTGATTTACGTTCACATCGAGCCGGATGCCGGCGGCGCGAAGTTCCGCGCGAACTTCGAGCGCGAGCAGTCTGCGCGATCGCGTTAAATTCTTCACCGTTTCGCCAGCCGCGAAAGATCCATGCGAGCTACGCGCACAAAATGTTGAAGCATTTCGCGGAGCCATCGGAGTGGCCCAGGTGCGCGGCGACGATGCCGTGAGATCCTCCATTGAGGGCTCAACAGCTTCATTAGGTTCTGTTGGTCTTGGTGGGACGGGACGCGGCACTGTGGGAATTTCTGCGTGGTTGGACCCCAAGCCGCTCGCGGATGCGCTGCCGCCCGTCGAGAGCTTCACGCCCGAATTGATACCCGACTCCCTGCGCGCTTGGGTGATGGACGTAGCCGAGCGCACACAGGCGCCTGTCGAATATGTCGCCGTTTCCGCAATGGTTTCACTGGGCGCTGCGCTGGGCCGCAAGATCGCGGTGCGCCCTAAGCGGCTCGACGATTGGTGCGAATTCGCGAATCTGTGGGGCGCTGTGGTCGGGCCGCCTAGCTGGATGAAATCGCCAGCGCTCGATGAAGGCAAGCGTCCGCTTACAGTAATCGAAGCTCGCCTACTCGAGGGGTACGAGTTCACACACCGCGAATGGGAAGCAGACGACGCGTCCGCCAAGGTGAAACGGGACGGCGCAAAGGATCGAGCGCGTAAAGCGGCGCGCGGCGGGAAGGGGTTCGACAAGATGGAACTTGTTGCGGAGCCCATTCCCCGAGGAACCGAAGCCGCCACGCCTCATCGTCAATGACGCGACCGTTCCGGCTTTGTGCGAGGTGCTGCGCGCCAATTCGAACGGCGTACTCATATTCCGTGATGAGCTGGCCGGCCTGATCGCCGAACTAGACCGTGAGGGAATGGAAGGTTCGCGCGGTTTCTACCTGACGGGCTGGTCGGGGAAGGATGGCCACACGCAGGACCGCATCCTTCGTGGAACCAATCTGCGAGTCCCGCATGTCTGCTTGTCTCTTCTGGGCGGCATTCAACCCGCCCGGGTGGCGCCGCTCCTGAAGGAATCCATTGCAACCGGGGGCGGGGACGGATTCCTTGCGCGGTTTTCGCTGACCGTCTGGCCGGACTCGCCGGGCGAGTATCGAGCCATTGACCGAGTGCCTGATGAAGACGCACGTAAAGCCGCGCACGGGGTGTATGAGCGCCTCCATTCCCTCGTCCCTGCGGACATCGGTGCAGAGCTCGTGGACGGCGTGGCGCCGTTCCTGCGCCTCGAGGCTGCCGCCGCGGAAGCTTTTACGGCCTGGGACGTGGAATTGCGCAATCGGCTGAGGAGTGGAGGCGACGACAGGGCGCACTTGCCGCTCATCTGGGCAAGTATCCCAAGGCTGTCTGTGGGCTCGCACTACTCGCTCACCTTGCCGATGGTGGAGCCGGCGACATTTCGGAGACTGCCGTCCTGCGCGCCCTGGCGTGGTCGGAGTTTCTGGAATCTCACGCTCGCCGGCTCTATGCGTGCTTGGGACAGGCCCACATCGAGGCCGCGCGCTCGCTGCTCAGTCGCATCCGACGCAGGGACCTGTCATCACCGTTCACGCTGCGCGAAGTTTATCGGCGCGGATGGGGACACCTGCCCGATGCTGAAGCCGCGCGGGCAGCCGCCGATGTGCTCGAAGCCCATCACTACATCAGCGGGAAGCCACTCGAGACAGGCGCATCGGGCGGCCGTCCGACGGTCGAGTACCACGTCAATCCTGCGGTTCTGGCTCCGGGCGTACAGTCATGAAATACCTAGACCAGCTCAAAGCCGCTGGCGACGAGAAAAAAGTTTTTGCCAAGGGTCAGGCACCGCCAAAACTGACAAAACCTCGGAGATGCCAATGCCGGAACTGACAAAACCGACAAAACTGGGTTCTGTCAGTTCTGCGGGTACCGGACCCGCCAGCAAATAAAATTTACAAGAGCCCCGGGAGCAGTCGTCCCGGCGACCTCAATGAGCACGCAGAAGGATCGCAGGCTGCGCCTCTATCGCGCGTACCAGAAAGCTGGCCGGCGCGGGGAACTGCTCGCCCAGTTCGCCGCCACATCCGGCCATCAAGCAGCGCGTTCGTCAATCGGTTCGAGCCTGACGGCACCATGGTTGTGACGCTCGCAATCCGCGACGTCGGGACTGGCGAGCTACTGATACCGGCCGATCGGTTCAGTCAGGCGTCCCTTGATGACTATGCGGCCTTACTCGGGATTATTGCAGGAGCGCCATGATTGGCTCGATCGATGCTCGGCGAACCGGGGTGCTGCAATGAGCGAGGGCGGCAAGAGATCATCCAAGATACGCGTTGCCGTTGAAATAAGCATGGTGGACGCCGGCCGATGCAGAGGGAGACGCCGCCGCCTGTGGCGGGCCGGAGGAAGACGACAACCTTGCCTACGCGCAGGCGCTTGAGCGCGCCGCTGTGGAGCTACGCATTTCGAAGATAAGCGCCCATCATCCGATCCGGCGAGGTGATCGCAACAGCGGATGAAAACGATCCACCCTGGGAAATTGCCAACACCCTGCGAAACCCCGATCAAGTCGCTATCGAAGCATCTGCGACACGGACTCGACTGCTACTTGATCAACCGGACGAGATGGTCGCCTTGGCGGTTGATATGGCAGAGAGTCTGCGATCCAAAAACTGAGCCGAGAAGATGCTGGCGCACTAACTCGCCACGTTGCATGTCCTGATGATGAAGGTATCGAAACGTGCGCTTGACTTTGGCCGCCACAACAACGGAAGTCATGGGCAGTTCACGCAAGAGCAATCTGTCGAGTTGTCTCGTCACTGTAATACCGCTGCGCGACTGTCCAGCGCGTTTCAGGACGGACTCACTACGATGCAGACGCTCCGCACCGGATCACGCCAGACGGTGCGCGTCGAACACGTTACCGTCGAAGCCGGTGCCCAAGCGGTCATCGGAACCGTGACGACCGGGGGGCGTCTGGTCGAGCCAAGACTGCCGGGAGGGGTAAATCAAAATGAGCGCTAACCCCATGCATGAGGCCCGTAAGGCCTTGGTGGCGCATCCCCGTTGCGGGGCGCACTGCCGCACAACCTGGGGGCAAGCGTGCCGCAATCCAGCGATGTTGAACGGACGCTGCCGGATGCATGGCGGCAAGAGATCCGGAGCGCCACGCGGACCAAGGCATCCCAACTTCAAGCATGGGCGCCGCACGATTCACGCACAGAAAGAACGGCGCGAAGTGCGCAGCGCGTTACGGACAATCCGGGTATTTCTCTGTAGGTTTGTGAGTTAGTTCTTAATTGTCGCGTAGCCCCAAGCTTTCACGATTCCAATACTGTGTATTTGGTTTCCCATTCGTCGTTCGTATCAGCGGTTTCGGCAATTGGGGCGCGAAATGAGATTCGCTCGCCAGCATTTATGCGGTGTAGGTCGGGGTGTTCCTTGTTGGTAATAATTGTCCCGCCGGCGCTAACACCCTCGGGCTCAAAGTAATTGACCGTGTAAAACGTCGCTTTCCTCGTTCTGTTGTCCGACACAACCAATTAGAATCCGGGTGACGGCATAGGTCGTTCTATTTTCAATGGTCATAAAGAATCCCAATGGCGCGTTATATCCCGCCATCGTTCCGCGACTAAGTTCGTTTACGACGGCTACCGATAGTGGTGTTTCGGCTTCGTGCATACACGCGGTTTGAATTGCTGCAACGGCTTTGTCGTTTCGCGCCCCTGCCATGTGGGCTAAAACACATTCGTCATAACTGGCGGCATTTGCTGTGCCGGAAGCTACAAACACCATGAGTAATAGACGATGTTTCAAGTGCACTTAGGTACCGCCCACCAAAAAAGCCGCAAACATCAATATCAGAGATTTCATTGCAGACTTCTCGCAGTTATTATTTGAGCAACCGGGAGTACAGTATACTCGTCTCGTTAAACCCTCAATCAAAGAGACTTTTAGGGATGAAAGCTAGAAATTGGATTGCAACGCTCCACCAATCACTGTTTTGGGCTCACTCGTTACCGGAGCATCGGAAGCCCAACAGATCGTCACCCCCACCAAGGTAACAGCCGACGCGTTCTTGGATCAGGCCAACGATCACCTGGTGCGCTGTGGAATCCATTGGGGGAACATCGTTCTTCAGGGCAAGGAAATCCTAGCGTACCAAATCAATATTGAAGGTTGGTTTCTGCCGGAAACCAAGCAAATGTGCAACGTCAGTTTGGGCGTCGCTACGAACAACGACCGTGAAGGGCGACCAAACTGCTCAGGTCGATACCACGCCTTCCGATATCTACTTATTCATACAGCAAGATCCGACGATGTATCGCATTGAGGCTACGCCCGGTTCATTTCCCAGTAATTGGTATGGCGGCGCGATCGAGGCTGGCGGCATCAAGGGAAAAAAGTCTTAGACAAGGCGCTTGCGCCTACGTACGCCATGCTAAAAAACATCCCAATGCTGGTGTACTTGGTTTTCGATTTACCGACGGGCAAGAAGACCCTGGCGTTCAATACCGTTAATAATCTACCAAAAGACCAGGATCTCGCCCTTAGTGACTGTTTGGTACGAGGCGCGAAGCGCGCAACCCCTTAGAGAGAGGGCGCGTTGCGCTCATGAGCGTCTTGCTCATCCTCGCGCTTCCACTCGGCTATGAACCTGCGGATGCCACACAGTTGCCGACTGCGTAACGGGCGATGAGTAGCGCCTCGGCTCTCCCATCATGCTTGGCAAGATGAAGCTCGGCGCCGGGATATAGCAAGCGAGCCTTGTGCAGCGAGGCACGCTTGTCCTTGCCGAGGCCGTGGGAATTTCTTCCACACCCTTGGCGTCACGAGCTCCAGGCTGATCTGCAGGACTTGGAGCACGCTCAAGACCGAGCCGAAGCCAACGCCGAACTGGAACGTGGTGGACACCCCTTGCCTGGGCATGGACCAAACCCGCTCGACAACTGCATGGGCTGGGCGGCCTGCTAATGCGTCCAGGATGATGGTTTGCAGCGCGCGCCCATCGATCCATGCCAACTTGAGATCGCGAATCACGGGTAGATCAGCGACGAAATCAAAGGAGCCATCCCTCGTAAGACCAGCTACAGCGCCGGAGAGTCTCGGATCGATGCCAAGGATTAGGCTACCTTGCTCGGTGCTCATGTATGGTTCACAGACGACGCTGCCGGCAGCTGCTCAAGTAAGTCGTGTCGCAGGCAATTCGCCCATTTCTCAAGCGCAGCCCTCTTCTCTTCAAGAAAGTCGTGCCTAACCAGCATGTGCATAGATCGGTCACCGTAGCCCCTACCCAAAATCTCCGCAATGTGACCAATCGGGACATCCAGCGAGAACATACCGTGGGCAACAGTTCGACGAAGGTCGTAAGTCGTGAAAGGCGCAATCTTGAAGTGCTCGCGATTTCGGTGAACTGCCACCTGGAAGGCCCACTCGGTCGGCGGTGTCTCATTGCCCATACCACGTGGCGGTCCGAGCACGTAGCGACAGGTACCCGTGAGAATCTGCAACTCCCTCAGAAGCTCGAATGCAAAAGCCGACAGCGGAACAACATGGAGCCGGCGACTTTTTGCCACCGGTATCCCCCAAAGCAGCCTATCGAAGTCGAAATGCTCCCATTGGGCATAAAGGAGCTCTCGAGGCCGCTGACCTGTGAGCAACAGCAACTTGAAGCCGAGCCTGATCGCGGCCGTCATGATGGCAGTCTCGGAGAGAGTTCCATAGCAAACCAATTTCATCGCCGTTGAGAACACGAGCGGCATCGGGCGAGACCGCATGATTTGAGCGGCGCATTTTAGACCCTACCTTGGGCGGCAGCTGCAGCCCGTCTCGGAGCCCGAACCTTTGCGAAGCGGCCTGCAAGAAGGTCGCCCTTGAACTTGCGATAGGTGCTCACGCGCCAGAGGTGTCTGCCGAGCAGGTTCGCATCGGGCGGAGGCAGCACGCCCCAGGTGAGGTAGTTGCAGCGGCTGCGCTCACTGATGCCGAGATCGCTCTCGATGAACGCGCCGTCGATCATCGGCTCGTCGGTGGGTTGAATTTTCATGATGCCTTCCAGTGTTGGCCCCAGCTTCGCTGGGCGGGAAGGCAGACTAGGAGCAGCCCAACGTTTTACCGAGACCGTAAATTCGCGGATTTGTTGGTCTTGCTTTTTCGATTTATCTGAGGCTCGGCCTCTTCCGCATCGCCAGGCGGCCCCACCAGATCGATGAGCCGCTCCATCAGTGCCAGGGACATCATGGGCAGCGCCCAACACTGCTCGCGCAGCTTCCGATACTCACGGTATTTTAGGCGCACGCGCGACTCCTCGATTCCGTTACCGTGCGGAGCCGCATCGCTTAGCCGATCGGCGACCCGAGCCATCGATTCGCCTCGCAGCAAACAGTTCTCAATCCAAGTGCCCGTGGCGATGCGCGCGGAGAGCTTCGGGGGAGCACCCCTACCGCGCCGCTTCGGAGCAACAAGCCCAAAGGCCTCGTCCAGCGATCGATAGTGCCCTGAGCGATAGTTGCGGATTGCGGCGGCGTGCTCAAAGCTACTGGCGTCGGCGAGTTCCTCGAGGGCTTGGCGAGCTGCCTCTGCGGCTTCGGGCGTGAATGGCGGCTGGAGCAGCCGGAACAGATCCGGCGGGATCAGCGACTCGGCAAAGGTGCGAATGAACCGAGTCGCGCGGGCGATGTCGGCAACAGGTGCCCTGCTCGCGGCGATAGGTGCGCAGCCCCAAGGCTGACGGCTCAAAGTGTACCCCCAGGTGTACCCCGACCGGATTCCAGCGATAGGCTGACATCACGAAAAGCCTATATTTACTGGCGCGCCCGGACGGATTCGAACCGCCGACCACCTGGTTCGAAGCCAGGTGCTCTATCCAGCTGAGCTACGGGCGCACGCCGGCAGTGTAACGTTCGCAAGGTCATTCGGAAACTGATTCGCCTGCCCGACGGTCTTGCATGGTCCACACTCGCGGCCAAAATGCCGGTAAAATCGACGCTGCGGCGACACTCTCGAGGGTTTACAGCATGTCAACGAACAAGACCGACCTCGATCCACTGCCATCGAATCTGACCAGTTCTCTGAATGCGCATTGGCGGCTCTTTCTCACGGAAGGGATCATTCTTTTCATCCTCGGCCTTCTGGCCATCATCGTTCCGCCGATTGCCACGATTGCCGTCGAGGTCCTGGTGGGATGGCTGCTGCTCATGAGCGGCGTCATCGGTTTGATCGCCACGATCCGCATGCGCGGCGCTCCGGGATTTGGGTGGTCGCTGGTTTCGGCCATTCTCGGGATCGTGGCGGGCATCGTGCTGCTGGCTTGGCCGCTGTCAGGCGCGCTGTCGCTCACCATGATATTGACGGGCTTTCTGGTGCTCGAAGGCATCATTTCGATCCTCTATGCGTTCGAACATAGACGCGAGCTGTCGGGGCGCTGGGGTGTCATGCTATTCAGCGGCATTGTCGATCTGCTGCTGGCGGGAATCATCTTTGACGGCCTTCCCGGCACGGCCGCGTGGGCGATCGGCTTGCTCTTCGGAGTCAATCTCGTATTCGGCGGCTCAGCCATCATCGCGATGGCATTGCACGCCAGAGACGTGGGTGCGCCGGGTAAGACCTAGGATTCACCTGGGTCATTTTGACGCTGGTGGCACCAGATTGATCAACAGTATTCGCAGGCCCCAATTGGCGACTCGCGCACCGTACTGCCAGATCTGCACGTAGGCGTACCTGCTCCGCTGATCCGAGCCGCCAAGCACACCGACCGTATATAAGAGACTGGAATCCCGGGACCGGCCGTGGCCGGCCTCCTGCCACGCGCCCGTGACGGCGTGTGCGGCCAGGTGCCGATTGGCGGCTGCGAGCCCCATGGGCATTTCACCGTCCGTATAGAAATGAAAGTCGGCGGTGCGGGCATAGGTGCGCAATCCAGCCGCAAGGCCCTCTAGCCGGCAGGTTTCCTGAAAATCGAGCACCGCTTCGCCGGCTGCGTCCATTGAAGCGAGACCCTGTGGCGGCGCGTCCGGTGCCGGTCGAGCGGCCGGGTCGGCGCTGGCCATGGGCTCGGCATCCGCAGGCACGCCGTGCGAAATTCCACCATCGACTTCGACTTTCCAATTGCACGCTGCGTCACGCTTCCAAATGGTCAAGAAATCGCCTTGCAGCGGAGCCGCGCCGGCGGCGGCCGTGTATATCCACGGACCCGCCGTAAATCCCAGATCCCCACTGCCCGAGAGGTCCGCCAGGCTGGGGTACCATTCGAGCGTGTCGGAATTGTCCTGCGAGGCCGAATAGAACGCTCGGCCCGGCACTGGTAGGGGCTCCAGCACCAGCGAGCCTTCTGCGAGGTATTCAAGAAATGCCTCCCGGATCGACCCACGCGCTCGCCGGCTAAATGCCAGTTCGGCCGCCAGCAAGGGCCCAAGCGCCGAGGTGACATCGCTGCATTCGCTCATTAAGTCCCCTTCTGATGGCTTGCCCAAGGGGCAATCCATGCGCACTTTACCTCGCCACTTGATGCCCGGGCGGAACCAAACAACCCAGGCTGGCTCTAATATGGATACAAAATCAGCCACTTACGATTGCGCCGTGGGGCGCTGGCGGCTCCCGGCCCTTGGCCGTAAGATCTCAAGTGCCTGATAATCTTAAACGTAACGATAAAGAGGATTCCCGATGAAGGCTTGGATACCGCTCACGCTGGTTTTCGCACTCGGCGCCGCCGCAAATGCGCAGGCGACCTGCACTTATCCGCGCTCGCCGGAAGCGCCCCCCGACGGGAATACCGCGACCAAGGATGAAATGGTTGCTGCGAAGCATGACTTCGATCGCTTCAACGGCGAGATGAATTCCTATTTGGACTGTCTCAAGCTCGAGATGGACGCCGCGACTCCGAAGGATCCGAAGAAACTGACGCCCGAAGAAAAGAAAAAAGCGGACGACCAGCAAAAGATATTGGTGCAGAAGAACAACGCGGCCGTAGATGAACTGCAGGCGGTGGTTGGGCGCTTCAATGAACAATTGAAGATCTTCAAGGCGAAACAGCAGAAGTGATTTCAGAGCGGCGGAGTTGCTCCGCCGCAACTGTCATATGCAGGCCGGAACGCTCATCACTCCGCGTCTGGCCGAAGAGGCCATCTACTCTCGGCTGACGTGTCTGCCGATCGAATCGCTGCCGTTGACGCAGTGCGTCGGCGGTACTTTGCGGGAGAACATCTATGCAGAGCGCGACCAGCCGCCCTTCGATCGCGTCGCCATGGATGGCATGGCGGTGGACAGCGAAGCGCTGCGGCGCGGGCGTCAAGCGCTTTCGAATCCAGGCCATCCAAGCCGCGGGGGCGCCGCAGCTCAAGCTGGGCAGCGGTGAAGATGCCATCGAGGTCATGACCGGCGCGATTTTGCCGCTGGGCAGCGACTGCGTCATCCCGGTCGAGCAGCTCACCGTTGCGGACGGCTTCGCTTCGATCAGCGCGGCGGTGGTCGATTCCCCGTACCACAACGTCGATCGGCGGGGCAATGACAGCCGTCAAGGCACACTTTTGTTGGAAGCGGGCACATTGATGCGTGCCCCCGAAATCGCAGTCGCCGCGTCGGCCGGTATGGCGCGGGTGCGCGTGAGCAGTCAACCCGCGGTCATGGTCGTTTCGACCGGTGATGAACTGATCGAACCGGGAGAACCCATCGCGGATTACCAGGTGCGCCGTTCCAACGCCTACGCCGTCGCCGCCACGTTGCGTACGCGCGGCTTCGGACGGGTCGGCGACGATCATGTGCCGGACGATGAAGACTTGATGCTCGAACGATTGGCCCTACATCTGACGACACACGAGGTGTTGGTGTTGAGCGGCGGGGTCTCCATGGGAAAATTCGACCTCGTACCCAAGGTGCTGGCGCAGCTTGGAGTACAAGAGGTGTTTCACAAGATCGCGCAGCGGCCCGGCAGACCCATGTGGTTCGGCATTGGGCCGCATGGCCAGGCCGTATTCGGTTTGCCGGGCAATCCTGTCTCCACCTTGGTCTGCCTTGTTCGCTACGTGATTCCGGCCATCGCCGAAGCGATGGGCACCAAGCGCGTTCCGCCTGAACGGCTGGCGCTGGCTGCGCCGGTTACTTTTCAGCACGCGCTGACCTATTTTCTGCCGGTCGCCATCGAACACGATGATTGGGGGCGCCCGTGGGCCAATCCTCGGCGACCCAATGGATCGGGAGATTTCTTGAGCCTGACCGGTACCGACGGGTTTGTGGAACTTCCTCCCGGACCCAACACGTACCCGAAAGGCTTCGTCACCACGGTGTACCGCTGGTAACCTGACTTTCATGACTTCCACGATCCACCACATTCGGGGTCCGCACAGCCCGCTCGACCGGCTCTTGAGACCGTTGCACGATCTGCGCATCTCGGTCATGGACCGGTGCAATTTTCGCTGCCCCTATTGCATGCCGAAAGAGCAATTTCACGAACACTATCGGTTCTTGAAATCGCAGGAGCGATTGTCGTTCGAGGAGATCGTGCGCCTCGCGCGCCTGTTCGCCGCCTTGGGCGTGCGAAAGCTGCGACTCACCGGCGGGGAGCCGCTGCTGCGCACGAATCTTGCGGATCTGGTCGGCGATCTCACGGATATCCCGGGCATCGACGACATCGCGCTGACCACCAATGGCGTATTGCTGGGGCAGCACGCCGTCGATCTGCATGCCAACGGACTGCGGCGCGTAACGGTCAGTCTGGACACTCTGGACCGGGAAGTTTTCACACGCATGAGCGGTGGATACGCCGCCCTCGATCAAGTCTTGGGCGGAATTGATGCCGCGATCGCCGCGGGCCTGACGCCGGTCAAGATCAATGCCGTCATCGAGCGCGGCTTGAACGATCAAACGGCGCTCGATTTGGTCGAACGCTTCCGAGGCTCGCCGGTCATCGTGCGATTCATCGAGTTCATGGACGTCGGCAATCGCAATAAATGGCGGCCCGATCTCGTGGTCCCTTCGCGCGAACTCGCCGCGCGCATCCAGGCTCGATGGCCGATGCACCCGATCTCGCAGAACTATGAGGGCGAGGTGGCGCAGCGGTGGCGCTTTGATGACGGTGCCGGCGAAGTTGGATTCATTTCATCGGTGTCGCAGCCCTTTTGCGGCTCGTGCAGCCGAGCGCGCCTGTCCTCGGAGGGCAAGTTCTACACGTGTCTGTTCGCGACCCACGGACTCGATTTGCGGGCGCCGCTGCGTGCGGGAGCCGGCGATGCGGATATTTTGGAGTTGATCCGAGGCGTCTGGGCCGGCCGTGAGGACCGCTACAGCGAACTGCGCGAGGAGCTGCGGCGCACCGAGCCGACCCCTGAGAAGATCGAGATGAATTACATCGGGGGTTGATGCATGAGCTTCACTCACCTGGATGCGGACCGGCACCCGACCATGGTCGACGTCAGCGACAAGACGCCGACCAAGCGCACGGCAATCGCCGAAGCACGGGTGCGATTCCCGGCGGCGGTGGCCGCGGCGCTGCGCGACAGCGGCTGGCGCTCGCCTAAAGGCCCGGTGTTCGATACGGCAATCGTGGCCGGCGTCATGGGCGCCAAGCGCACTCATGAACTGATCCCCTTTTGCCACCCGCTCGGTCTGGAGAACTGCCGCATCGTCATCGACCTCGACGGCGATACCGCCGTGATTCGCTGCACGGTGAGCGTGCACCACAAGACCGGTGTTGAAATGGAAGCCCTCACCGGCGCCAGCATTGCCGCACTGACCGTCTACGACATGTGCAAGGCACTTTCCCACGACATCGTCATCGGCGACCTGCGCCTGCTCGCCAAGGACGGGGGCAAGAGCAGCTACGCCCGCGGAGCCGCACCGTGAACGCGGCGCCTGTGTACGGATTGATCCTTGCCGGAGGGTCGAGTTCGCGCATGCATCGGGATAAAGCCGCGCTTTCATACCAGGGCAGAAGCCAGCTGGACCGGGCCTTCGAGCTGGCAAGCCGCCACGTCTCGCCGGTGTTCGTATCCGTGCGCGCCGACCAGACCACGGATCGGACCCGGGCGCAGCGCCCGATGATCATCGATTGCGTCGCCGGCGAAGGCCCGACGGTCGGTATCCGCTCGGCGCTCGCCGCACACCCGCATGCTGCCTGGCTGGTGCTCGCCTGCGATTTGCCGTTTCTGTCCGATGCCGTGTTGTTCCAGCTCCTGGGTGAACGCGATCCGGGCAGCGTGGCCACGGCGTACCGCAGCGCTCACGACGGCCTGCCCGAACCGCTGTGCGCCATTTGGGAACCGGCGGCCTCGGCAGCCCTCGCGGCCTATCAGGCCGTCGGCGGGCACTGCCCGCGGAAGTTTCTCATTCGCCATACGCCGCGTTTGCTGGAACCCATCGACGCGCGCGCGCTCGACAATGTCAACACGCCCGAGGAATATGCGGAGGCTCTGGCGGCGCTTGAGCCCCGCTTGTAAGTGCATCCATGCAATTGAAAATTCAGTACTATGCCTTGATGCGCGAGCAAGCCGGCCGATCCGAGGAGTCCGTCGAGACCTCAGCCGCGACACCTGCGGACCTGTACGTCGAGTTGATGACACGATATGGATTCACGCTCACGAGCGAACAACTGAAAGTGGCGGTCAACGGCGAATTCAGCGATTGGAACCGCCGGCTAGCCGCCGGCGATGCCGTCGTGTTCATCCCACCGGTGGCGGGCGGCTGATGCATTTTCGTTTTACGCAATCGTCGATTGACACGGCGCAGGCGCGGTGCGAACTGCTCGACACGGGCGCGGGCGGCTATGTCGCCTTCGAGGGCTGGGTTCGGGATCACAACGAAGGACAGGAAGTCACTCGCCTGGAATATGAAGCGTTCCAGGAGCTCGCGGTGAAGGAAGGCGAGCGCATCGTCGCCGAAGCATTGCGGCGATTCCCCGTAAAGCATGCGCTTTGCATTCATCGTGTCGGAGCGCTGGAATTGAGCGACATGGCCGTATGGGTGGGCGTGAGTTCGGCGCATCGCGGCGAAGCCTTCGACGCCTGCCGCTTCATCATCGACGAAGTGAAACATCGAGTGCCGATCTGGAAAAAAGAGCATTACCGGAACGGCGACTCCGGTTGGGTGAACTGCGAGCGCTGCGCGGCGGCGCCCCATCATCACGCCCATGGCGTTGATCGCGAGCATCGCGCCGAGCCTGCCGTATCCACCAAGTAGGGCACGATGAAGCCCGACTATTCCCGGCAGATGTTGCTCAAGGAGATCGGTGTGCGCGGCCAGGAAGCGTTGGCTCGCGGGCGTGTTCTCATCGTCGGTGCCGGCGGTCTTGGCAGTCCGGTGCTGCAATACCTGGCGGGAGCCGGGGTCGGGTGTCTCGGCATCGTGGACGCGGATACCCTGGATGCCAGCAATTTGCATCGTCAGCCGGTGTTTTCCTTAAGCGAAGTCGGCGAGAGCAAGGTCGAATTGGCGGCGGCGGCGGTGCGGCGAATCAATCCGACGGTGCAGGCCGAATTGCACCCCGTGCGATTCGACGCGGACAATGCACTCGCATTGGTCCAGGGATACGACGTGGTGGTCGATTGCAGCGACAATTTCCGCACCAAGTACCTGATCAATGATGCGGCGGTGCTGGCGCGTCGGCCGGCGGTCTTCGCCAGCGTCTATCAGTACGAAGGCCAGCTGCAGGTCTACAAGCCCGACGCCCGTCACGCCTGTCTGCGCTGTCTGTGGCCCGATGCCGTCGCCGACGGCGTGGTGGGCAACTGCGCCGAGGCCGGGGTCTTGGGTCCCGTGCCCGGCGCGTTCGGCACCCTGCAGGCATTGATGACGCTGAAGATTCTGCTGGGTTTGTCCGGTCAGCTGGACGGCGAACTCCTGCTGCTCGACTTCAATAATTTCTCCAGCTTGAGGATCAAGGCGCCGCGCCGCGCGGAATGTCACGCTCCGCAATGCGCGCACATTCGCGAGATCGGCCGCGAGGACCCCGAGATCGAGATCGCCCTCGGTTCACTCGATGAGGCGGCAATGCAAGGATTGGAGGTGATCGACATACGTACGGCCCAGGAATTCGCCCAACTCCCGACCGCTGCGCGGCACATACCGATGCCGCTCTTGCTGGCGGACCCCGGTCTGCTCCCTGCGGGACGGTCCGTGCTCGTGTGCGCGTCGGGCAAGCGCAGTTTGGCGGCCGCGCGCGAATTGCGACTGCGCGGTTTTGCAGTGCGATCGCTTGCCGGCGGACTGCAGGCCTTGGACGCCTAGCGCCTTGCGTTTCGACAGCAAATTGCCCGACGTCGGCACCACGATATTCACCGTGATGTCGCGCCGTGCTCTGGAAGAAGGCGCTCTGAACATCGGCCAGGGATTTCCGGACTATCCGATCGATCCGCGATTGGGCGCCGCCTTGGTCCAAGTGATCGGCGAAGGGCGCAATCAATACGCCCCGATGGAAGGGGTGATTGAGCTGCGCGAGCAGATTTCAGCAAAGCTCAAGATGAGCTACGGGCGCTTCTTCGATCCGCTCACCGAGATCACCGTGACCTGCGGTGGAACCGAAGCGCTCTATGATGCAATCCAGGCCGTCGTCGGCCCCGGAGATGAGGCCCTCATATTCGATCCCGCCTACGATGCCTACGAGCCTGCCGTGCGGCTGGCGGGCGGCCGCTGCACCCGAATCGCATTGGCGCCCCCCGCGTTTCGCTTCGATTGGGATCTCGTCGGGCGCACGTTGAGTGAGCGCACCCGGTTGATCATCGTCAACAGCCCGCAAAACCCGAGCTGCTCGGTGGCGGATCGGAACGATCTGGACGCGCTCGCCGCGCTGATCCGCAACCGGCCGATCACGGTGCTCGCCGACGAAGTGTACGAACATGTGCTCTATGACGGCCGGCGGCATGCATCGGTACTTGCGCATCCGGAGTTGCGGGAGCGCAGCTTCGCGGTGTTCTCATTCGGCAAGACGCTGCACGCCACGGGATGGCGGGTCGGATACTGCGTGGCCCCGCCGCCCCTGACCCGGGAGCTGCGCAAGGTGCATCAGTTCAACACTTTCAGCATCGTCTCCCCGCTGCAATACGCCATTGCGCGCCATCTCGCGGCATCCCCCGATGCGTGGGCCGGACTTTCGGCGTTCTTCCAGGCCAAGCGTGATCTGCTCGCCGGCCTGCTGCGCGGCTCGGGGTTCGAACCCGTGCCGTCCGCCGGCACTTATTTTCAGCTGGTCGACTATGGAGCGCTGAGCGGGGACAGCGATGTGGATTTCGCCGACCGGCTGATCCGCGAGGCGAAAATCGCCGCCATTCCGCTCTCCCCCTTCTACGCGGCGCCGCCGGCAATGACGCTGCTGCGGCTGTGCATCGCCAAGCAGGACGCGACGCTCGAGGCGGCGGCCGAAAGACTGTGCAACTTCGCGGCAGGCCTCAGACGCTAGCGATCCGCCGCGAGGCGGCGCGGAGTCGAGGGCAGGCTTTGCCGCTGACGTATTCGCGCCGCATCCATCAGCATGCGGCCGGCCCACCGATAGACATTGTTTTCCTTGACGGTGCGGCGCATCAGGCGCATGCGGTTGCGGCGCTCGTCCCGGCCCATGCGAATCGCGGTCTCGATGGCTTCGGCCGTTTCGGTCACGTCGAAGGGATTGATCAACACCGCCTCGGCCAACTCGCGCGAAGCGCCCGCAAAAGTGCTCAGGATCAGCACGCCGTCTTCGTCATCGCGCGCCGCCACGAATTCCTTCGCCACCAGATTCATGCCGTCGTGCAGGCTGTTGACCAGACAAAAATCGGCCGCGCGGTACAACTCGAAAATCTGCAGCGGCTCCTGATGCTCGTCGATCAGCACGATCGGACGCCAATCGCCCTCCGCGAACTTGGCATTGATGCGCTCCACTTCCCCGTACGTGTGCTGCTGCAGGGCCTGGTACGCCGGCAATTGACCGCGCGACGGGGCCGCGACCTGCAGCAGGCAGATCCGGCCCCGATGCCGCGGGTTCTTGTCCAGCAGCGTTTCGAGCGCCTGGAATCGCTCGATGATCCCCTTGGTGAAGTCCCAGCGCTCCACACCGAGGCCGAGGATGACGTCGGTGCCGATGTGATGCCGCTGATGCACCGTCGCCCGGCAGGCCGCCACGTCCGGCAGCCGCCGCAGCCAGCGCGGCGGCCACTCGATCGAAATCGGATACGGAGCGACGCGGCACACGTGGCCCTGCAGCGTGACCGTCATGTGCTCGTGGTCGATTTGGCATTCGACGAAGCGGTCGACGGAGTCGAGGAAATTCTGGCAGTGGTAGCGGGTGTGAAAGCCCAGGATGTCCGCCGAGAGCATGGAAATCAGGAGTTCGCGCTTCCAGGGGCACACGCCGAACGTCTCTGCGTTGGGCCACGGAATGTGCCAGAACAGGGCAATCGTCGCCTTCGGTATCTTCTTGCGGATCAGGTGCGGCAGCAGTGCGAAATGGAAATCCTGGATCAGGACCACCGGATTGTCGGTGCTCGATTCAGCCGCCACCACATCCGCAAATTTCGCATTCACTTCTTCGTACGCATGCCAGTCGCTCGGCGCGGAACGCCGGCCTGACATAGGCCAGATGGCACAGTGCCCATAGACCCTCGTTGCAGAATCCATAGTAGTAGCCCTGTTCCTGTGCCTCGGTCAGCCAGACGCGGCGCAGGGTGTACGAGGGATCGTCGGGAGGCACGCGCAGCTGATCGTACCGATCCACGGTCTCGCGATCCGCGGTGCCGGCGCCGTGCGCCACCCACACCCCCGAGCAGGCCCGCATGATGGGTTCCAGCGCGGTCACCATGCCGCTCGCGGGAACCTGCACGACGGGATTGTGGTTGGCGTCGAAATTGTGGATGTAGGGCTCTCGGTTGGAGACGATGATGACCTGCGCGGAATGCAGGTGATCGCGCACCACCTGCCGCAGAGCCTGCGGCGTCCAGTTCTCGTGAAAATCGATTTCCAGCCGCTGTTTCTCCTCGGCTTCGGCCAGCACCTTGCGCACTTGCGAGAGTATCGGCATGGAAGAAGGCGGCGACTGGGCGTCGTCGGAGAATCGCTTGCCGCGAATGTCGCCGATCAACACCTCGGCCCAGCGCCGCAATTGCAGCCAGGCCACCAGCACGATCAGAAGCGCCAGCAGCAAGACGGAGATGCCGACGAACACGAGCACGAAATCCCGCGCGGTTCTCTGCCGGCGGTCAACGAAACTCAGGTCGTGCAGCATCAGCACGCGGAACGGCATCGGCTCCGCGCCGTCGAAATCGAAGCGCGACACCTGCACGGAACCGGACGGCAGCTGCACGATGCGCGAGCTGGCGGGACTCGGGGTGTCGGTGGTATCGCACGATATGCTGGGCGGCGCCCGCTCGGATTTGAAGATGGTCGAACCGTTCGGGCGGCACACGAGGATGGCGAGCAGTCGCTCGTCGGCGGTGATCTTCGTCAGATAGGCGCGCAGGCGCGACTCATTGCCCTTTTCGACCAGGTCCGTGATCGGCTCCTCCATCGAATGCATCACGAGCTGCGCGCGCAGTTCGACATCCGAGCGAAACCACTCGGCCAGCAGCCGTTCGATATAGGGCAGACCAAAATACGCCACCACGCAAGAAGCAAATGCCACCGGCAGCACGAAGCGAAGCATGACTGAGCGGAACATTTCTCACAAAATACCGAAATTCGGCGCCTCAGTCTCGATTATTGCGGTCGACATGCATGTAAAAGTTACACTGCATTTGCAACGCAGCCATGCCCGCGGTCATCCTGTAAGCTTTCGCGAATGACACCAACACTTCCGCCACCGTCGCTCGAATGGTGTCTGTTCTTGGATGTCGACGGCACTCTGCTCGAGTTCACCGACACGCCCCTGGAAACCTTCGCGGACGAAGAGATCAAAATGGTGCTGGGCGACGTCGCGGAGCGGTTGAACGGGGCGGTGGCTTTGGTCAGCGGCCGCAGCATCGACTACCTCGATGCACTGTTCGCGCCGTTGCGCCTGCCCGCCGCGGGTCTGCACGGCGTCGAGCGGCGCAAGGCATCGGGCGAAATCCATGGCGCGAGCTTCGTGGACGCGCACCTCGACCGCGCGCGCATGGCGCTCAAGGCGCTGGTGCTCGCCCACCCTGGTACGCTGCTCGAAGACAAGGGCCGCACGATCGCCGTGCATTTTCGGTTGGCGCCTCAATCCGAAGCGGCCGTGTTCGAGAGCGTGCGCGCCGCCGCCGTGCAACTCGGCAGCAACTACCACATCCAGGGCGGCCACTTGATGCTGGAGCTCAAGCCGCGCGGCTTCACCAAAGCCGCGGCCATCAGGGCGTTCATGCGGGAGCCGCCGTTTTCGGGGCGCAAGCCCGTGTTCGTCGGGGATGACCTCACCGATCAGGATGGCTTCAGGGCCGTGGAGGATGAGGGAGGCATTTCCATCGCGGTGGGCGACAGGGTGCATGGCCAGTTCCGCGCGCAGGATCCTGCCGCCGTCCGCGCGTGGCTCAAGTCAATCGCGGCGTTGCACGATTCGCACCGGGCCTCAAGCGATCGGCCGGCTTAGTCTCGGATCTGCCCGCTGCCCCGCACGACATATTTGTAGCTCGTGAGCTGCGCGACGCCGACGGGTCCGCGGGCGTGAAACTTGTCCGTGCTGATGCCGATTTCAGCGCCCATGCCGAATTCGCCGCCGTCGGCAAATTGCGTCGATGCATTGAGCAGCACGATGGCGCTGTCGACCCTCGCCAGGAATCGCTCGGCGGCGGCCGCATCCTCGGTCACGATGCATTCAGTATGGTGCGAGCCGTAGCGGCGGATGTGCTCGATGGCCGCATCCAGGTCCTCGACGACGCGCACGGCGATGATGGCGTCGAGATACTCCGCGTACCAGTCTTCCTCGATGGCGGCTTTCACGCGCGCATCGGCGCGCGCGCTCGGCGGGTCGCCGCGGACTTCACACCCCGCATCGAACAGTGCCTTGATCAGGGGCGCAAGATGCGTCGGCGCACAGCCGCGATCCACCAACAACGTTTCCGCGGATCCGCAGATTCCGGTGCGCCGCATCTTGGCGTTCACGACGATGTGTTTGGCCATTTCAAGATCCGCGCCGCGGTCGACGTACACGTGGCAGACCCCTTCGAGGTGCCCTATGACCGGCACGCGCGCCTCCCTCCGTACTCGCGCAATCAGATTCTTGCCGCCGCGAGGCACGATCAAATCGATGGTGTCGGTCATGTCGGCCAGCATGTGGCCGACGGCGGACCGGTCGGCGGTGGGAACCAATTGAACGCAGGCTCGCGGCAGGCCGGCGGCTTCGAGCCCCGACACCAGGCACTCGTGGATCGCCGCGCTCGACCTCAAGCTCTCCGAACCGCCCCGCAGGATCACGGCGTTGCTCGATTTCAGGCACAACGCGCCGGCGTCCGCAGTGACGTTGGGGCGGCTCTCGTAGATGATGCCGATCACGCCCAGGGGCACGCACACGCGTTGAATTCGCAGACCATTCGGGCGCGTCCATTCGGCCAGAAGCGCGCCGATCGGATCGGGAAGGCGCTCGATGTCCTCGAGTCCCCGCGCCATGGCGTCGATCCGGTGGTCATCCAGGCGCAGGCGGTCGAGAAACGCGGGCGAAATATTCTGAACGCCGGCGTCGCGCATGTCGGCATCATTGGCCGCCAGGATCTCGCGGCGCCGTGTTCGCAGCGCCGCCGCCGCCGCCTTCAACGCGCGATTCTTCTGATCGGTCGAAGCGAGCGCCAGTGCAAGCGAGGCGGATCGCGCCTCCCGCCCCATGCCCTGCATGAGCTCCGCCACCCCCTGAGGCTGGTTCATATCGAGCCGGTCACATGCGCTCGTATCAGCACCAGGTCATCACGATGCACGATTTCGTCGCGGCCCCGGTACCCCAGCACTTTCTCGATATCAGCGGATTTGCGGCCGATGATCCGCGCAGCATCGCCGTCCGAATAGGCGCAAATGCCGCGAGCCACCTCCGAGCCATCCGGACCGATGATGCTCACGGTGTCGCCGCGGTCGAATCGACCCACCGCGCGGGTTACGCCCGCCGGCAGCAAACTCTTGCCGCCCATCAGGGCGCGCACCGCACCGTCGTCGACGACGATCGCGCCCGCCGGCCTCAAGGTGCCGGCAATCCACTGCTTGCGGGTCGCGAGCGGGGTCGAGGAGGGCACGAACCAGGTGCATCGCGCACCGTCCTCAATTCGCTGCAGCGGATGCTGCACGGCTCCCTTGGCGATGCACAAATGGCACCCCGCCCCCACCGCGATCTTGGCGGCGGCAATTTTGGTCTGCATGCCGCCCGATCCCATGTCGCTGCCGGCTCCGCCCGCCATGGCCTCGATGGCGGGGGTGATCTCGAGCACGCGGCCGATAAACTCCGCATCGGGGTCCACTGCCGGGTTGGCCGTGTACAAACCGTCGATGTCGGACAGCAGAATCAGGCAGTCCGCACCGACCATTTGCGCCACGCGCGCTGCCAGTCGATCGTTGTCCCCGTAGCGGATCTCGGCTGTCGCCACGGTGTCATTTTCGTTGATCACCGGGACCGCTCCGAGAGACAGAAGTGTGTTCAAGGTGCCGCGCGCATTCAGGTATCGGCGCCGCTGTTCCGTATCGCCCAGCGTCAACAAAATCTGCGCGACCGTCACGTCGTGCGCCTCCAGCAGTTCCTTGTAGGCATGCGCCAGGCGAATTTGTCCCACGGCCGCCGCCGCCTGGCTCTCCTCCAGTTTGAGCTTGCCGGCGCTCAATCCCAGGTGCCGGCGGCCCAGAGCGATCGCACCGGAGGACACCAGGATGATTTCCTGGCCGCGCTTTCGCAGGGCGGCGACGTCCGCGGCAAAGCTTTCGAGCCAGATGCGATTCAGCCGGCCCTTTTCAGCGTCCACCAACAATGCCGAGCCGACTTTCACGACCACGCGCTTTGCTTCGGTCAAGCGACGGGCGATGAGTTTGCGGTCCGCAATTGTCATAGATCCCAATATTGCCATTTACTTGGGCAAGCGGCCTCCCCTAATATCCGACTGGCCGCCAGCAAGAGCCGCGTAAGTAAGGGTGAACCGTGGGTAGAGAGTACGAACCGACCGTCGGGCAGTGGTACGAGGACTTGGAAAACGAGGAAACTTTCCAGGTCCTCAAAGTGGACGAGGATCGAGAAATCGTTGAGATTCAACACCTCGACGGGGATATTGAAGAATTCGACGTCGACGGCTGGGCGGAACTCGACCTAGAGCTCACCGATGAGCCCGAGGGCTGGTCGGGCTCCAAGGCCGAGAAGGACGCGGAGGAGGACGAAGACGACGACGATGACTGGGATGATGACGATGACGACGATGACGATGACGATGACGACGACGATCTGGACGACGAAGAGGATCGCGAGGAATACTAGCGACCGGTCTCATCGATTCAGAGGGGCTCCAACCAACCGTGGCGGTCGGGCGTTTCCCCCTGCTGAACCGCTACCAACTGCCCTCGTAACGCGCGCGTCAAAGGCCCCACCTGGCCGTCCGCCACTCGATGCTCGTTGCCGCGGTAAATGAGGGTTCCCACCCCCGCCAGCACCGCGGCGGTGCCCGATAGCGCCGCTTCCCCGGATTTGACCCACTCGAGCATTTCTTTGACGTCGAAGGCGCGCTCCGACACCTTGTAGCCCAGATCGCGCGCGAGCGTGAGCAGGGAATCGCGAGTGACGCCGTGCAGGAAGGTGGAATCGAGGCTGCGGGTCAAGAGTTCGCCCTCGCGGATCAACACGAAGTTCGCGGCGCCCGTCTCCTGCACCTGTCCGCCCGGACAGAACAGCACCTGATCTACCTGGTATTTGGCGCGCGCACGAAGCGTGGGCCCCAAGGCGGCGGCATAGTTTCCGCCCGTCTTGACCATGCCCATTTGCGCTGCTGAGCGCGTGTTCTCGTCATCCACCAGAATGCGCAGCGGCTTCATGCCCCCCGCAAAATAATCCCACACCGGGCTCGCGAGCACGATCAAGCAGGCTTCCGAGGCGGGCGTCGCGGCCGCGCCGATGTTCGCCGTCGTGCCAAAAAGGATGGGCCGCAGGTACAGGGCTCCCGGGGCTTCCGGCACCGCGTCGCGGCAGCGTTTGATCACCGCGCGCACCATGTCGGCGAGCTGTGCCGCATCCGGCTCCGGCAGCACCAATTGCCGCGCGCTCTGCAGCATGCGTTGAATGTGCCGGTCCATGCGAAAGATGTGCACCGAGCCGTCCGCGCGGCGGAAGGCCTTGAATCCTTCGAAGCAGGTGCTGGCGTAATGCAGCACATGCGCCGCCGGACTGAGTTCGATCGGCGCGACCGGCTTGATCTCGCTCGGATTCCAGCGGCCGTCCTTGTACGTCGCCACGGCCATATGGGAGGTCAACACGGTCCCGAATGCGGGTCGATGCGGTTGCGAGGTCATTTGGAATTCACCTTGGGTATGAAAATCGTCGCGGGATGCTCGAGCAGCTCTTTCAGAGCTTGAATCATTGCCGCCGCATCATAACCGTCCACGAAGCGATGATCGAATGAGGAGGATAAGTTCATGATTCTGCGCACCGAGACGGCTCCCTGGTGGACGACGGGACGCTCGACGGCCTTGTTGAGCCCGATGATCGCAACTTCCGGCGCATTGATGATCGGCGTCGAGGCGATGCCCCCGAGCTTGCCCAGACTGGTCACCGTGATGGTGGAGCCGATGAGCTCGTCGCGGGTCGCCTTGCCGGTGCGCGCACGCTCGGCGAGGCGCCGGATCTCGCCTGCAACTTCCCAGAGCCCCCGGGCCTCCGCATTGCGCACCACCGGTACCTTGAGACCATCCGGTGTCTGCGTCGCGATGCCGACGTGCACGGCGCGGTGGCGGATGAGCACACCGCGCGCGGCATCATAAAGCACGTTGCATTGCGGAAACGATTCGAGCACGCGCGTGAGAGCCATGACCACCAGTGGCAGATACGTCAGGCTCGCGGCGGCGGCCGGCGGCGATGTATTCAGGTGTTGCCGCAGCGACTCCAGTTCGGTCACATCGACTTCCTCGACGTACGCAAAATGGGGAATATTGCGCTTCGCCTCACTCATGCGCTCCGCGATCAAGCGGCGCACGCCGATCACTTTGATCTCCGTCGTTTCCTCGGCTGCGTCACCGCCTGCCGCCGGTGCGCCGGCCCATGCCGCGCTAGCCCGGGCAACGGCAGGGGCACCCGCTCCCGCGGCACCGGCCTGCCCAAGATCAGCGCGAAGAATTCGCCCGCCGGGACCGGATCCTGACACCTTGGACAAATCGATGCCGGCCTCCCGCGCCCGACGCCGATTCGCCGGGGAAGTCATCACACGGCCGGATCGCGCCGGCACAGCGGCTGGCGGCGGTGCAACCGCTGCCGGCGCAGCGGCACGCAGTGGCGCCGCGGCGGGCAATGACTTCTCAGAGGAAGGTGCTGCCGCCTCACCGACCTCGAACACAATCAGCGGGGAGCCGACAGCGACCTTGTCGCCCGGTGCACCGTTGATCGACAGAACACGGCCGCTCACCGGCGCAGGCACTTCCACGGCCGCCTTGTCGGTCATGACCTCGACGATGAGTTGATCTTCGGTCACGGAGTCGCCCGGCTTGGTATGCCACGCGACAATCTCTGCATCAACGGTGCCCTCGCCCAAGTCCGGCATCTTGAATACGTACTCGCTCATGAGGGCTCCATGACGGCATTGAGGGCCATCGTGACTCGGGTCTGGCCCGGAAAGTATTCCCACTCGAACGCATGGGGGTAAGGGGTATCCCAACCGGTGACGCGCTGTATCGGCGCCTCCAGGTCCCAGAAACATTCCTCTTGGACGACCGACAGTACCTCGGCGCCGAATCCCGAGAAGCGGGTCGCCTCGTGCGCGATGACGCAGCGGCCGGTCTTTCGCACCGAGCTGCAAATCGTATCGACATCGAGCGGCACCAACGATCGCAAGTCGATGATCTCGGCATCCAGATTCAGCGCGGCCGCAGCCGCGGCCGTCACGTATACCATCGTCCCGTAGGTGATGATCGTGACCTGCGCGCCGGTGCGCACGATGTCGGCCTTGCCCAGAGGCACGGTGTAATAGCCCTCGTCCACCTGTCCCTTGGGGTGCGAGGTCCAGGGAATCGCCGGCTTGTTCGGATCACCGTCGAAGGGCCCGTTATAGAGACGCTTGGGTTCGAAGAATATGACCGGGTCATCGTCCTCGATGGAGGTGATGAGAAGGCCCTTGGCGTCGTACGGGTTCGAAGGCATGACCACTTTGATGCCGCTGACGTGGGTAAAAATGCCTTCCGGACTCTGCGAATGCGTCTGGCCGCCGCGAATGCCGCCGCCGCAGGGCGTACGTATCGTGACCGGCGCGAAGAACTCCCCAGCGCTGCGATATCGGATGCGGGCCAATTCACTGCAAATCTGGTCGAAACCCGGATAGATGTAGTCCGCGAATTGAATTTCGGCGACCGGCCGCAAACCATTGACGCTCATGCCGATGGCCGTCGCGATGATGCCCCCCTCGGCAATGGGCGTGTCGAGGACGCGATGATCGCCGTACTTGCGTTGCAGACCCTCGGTGGCGCGAAACACACCGCCGAAATACCCGATGTCCTCGCCCATGAGCACCACCGACGGATCCTGCTTGAGCATGATGTCCATGGCGGAATTCAAGGCCTGAATCATGTTCATGTTGGCCATGGCTCAGGTCCTTTCCCTGCGCATCAAGGCCCGCTGCTTCTGCAAGTGTTCGGGCATTTCCTTGAACACATCCTCGAACATCAAATCGGCGTTGAGTCGTGGTCCCTCGCTCATCGTGCCGAAGCTGGTCGCCTCCTTCCAGCTCGATGCCACCAGGGCCTCGAGTTCCACGGTCAACGCCTGATGCCGCGACTCCGACCACTCGCCGAGGCTGATCAAATGGTGCTTGAGGCGGATGATCGGATCGCCCAGCGGCCAGTGTTCCTGATCATCCTTGGCGCGGTAGCGCGCCGGATCGTCGCTGGTGGAGTGGGCCGCCGCACGATAGGTCACCAATTCGATCAATGTCGGGCCCGCACCGGTGCGCGCCCTCTCGGCCGCCCACTGCGTCACGGCATAGACCGCGAGAAAGTCGTTGCCGTCGACGCGAATGCCCGCGATGCCATATCCCGGCCCGCGCGCGGCGAAGGAGCGCTGCTCGCCGCCTGCGTATCCCTGAAATGTCGATATTGCCCACTGATTGTTGACGACATTGAGAATGACCGGCGCCTGGTAAACGGAGGCAAACAACAACGCATGATGAAAATCGGCCTCGGCGCTGCTTCCTTCCCCGATCCAGCTTGCCGCCAGGTGATCCTCGCCTTTGATCGCCGCGGCCATCGCCCAGCCCACCGCCTGCGGGAACTGCGTGGCCAGATTGCCGGAGATGGAAAAGATGTTTCCGGCCTTGGAGTGATACATCACGGGCAGCTGTCGCCCCTTGCACATGTCGCGGGTGTTGGACAGCAGCTGGCACATGAGGTCGACGAGCGCGATCCCCCGTGCGATCTGCAGGCCCTGATTGCGGTACGAAGGGAACAGCATGTCGCCCGGACGCAGCGCCATGCACTGCGCGACCGACACCGCCTCTTCTCCCAGGGAGCGGATGTAAAACGAAATCTTGCCGGCGCGCTGATTGCGCTGCATTCGATCATCGTACAAGCGCGTCAACAGCATGTGGCGCAGACCGATCTGCAAATCGGCCGGATCCAAATGCGGATGCCAGGGTCCTACTGCATTTCCGGCATCGTCGAGCACGCGCACGAGATCCACCGACAGAGAACTTATATCGCGGGCGCGCGCGTTGACGTCGGGCCGCGCGACCGAGCCTGCGGGCGACAATTGAACGTAGGAAAAGTCGGGAGCCTCGCCCGGGCGGGCGGGCGCGCTCGGCAAATGGAGGCGCGATCGTTTGTTCATCTGCCTAATCTAGTCGCTCCGCCCGCGAGTGTTGCATTCATTCGGTACGCACCCGATAATTCGGTATATTCATTCCGAAAATAGCGTCTAAATGGAAAATTCATCACGTCCGGTCATCGACCGCTTGGATTTGCGCCTGCTCGACATTCTACAGCGCCACGGCTCCCTGTCGGTTGCCGAGGTGGCAGCGAAAACCCGGCTCTCCACCACGACTTGTTGGCGGCGCATACAGCAGCTCGAACAGAACGGCGTCATCAAGGCGCGCGTCGCGCTGCTGGACCGCAATGCCCTGGGGTTGGATGTGACCATTTTTGCGCACGTCAAGCTCGCGACGACCGGCCGCGATGCGATTGCAGAATTCGAAGCGGCGATTCGTGATCGGGCCGAGGTGCTGGAGTGCTATACGCTCACCGGCGAATGGGATTTTCTGCTGAAGATCGTCACCAAGAACATCAAGGCATATGAAGCGTTCTATCTCGATTACCTGTCGAGGATCCCCTGTGTGCGGTCGGTGAATTCATCCGTGGCCGTAACCGTGATCAAGGAATCGACCGCTCTGCCGTTGGGGATCTAGCGCTGCCGTCCGAGACCTGATCTGGTCCGCACCTCGATTGCGGCCGTTCCGGCAGGCCATCTTATAAAGAGTTCTCGACGTTTCGACGCTTCGTCGCCTGGCGTCAAAGCACCAAAACTCCACGCGGAAAAAAAACGATACACAGGCCGGCGCGACCGCGAATCGCGGCCTCACCGGCGCAACGTGGAGCGCAGCTGGATTCCGTCGTGTTCGTTGAAGAGCTCGGCGACCCAGTCGACGAACACGCGGACCTTGCTCGACAGGTGCCGGTTTTGCGGATACACCACGTTGAGCGGCGCAGGCTCGGCGAACCAGTCGCCGAGAAGCAGTTCCAGGGCGCCGCGCTCCATCGACTCTTTGAGCACGAAGGACGGAATCTGCGCGACGCCCAGACCCGCCTCGGCCGCGGCCAGATAACTGTTCTCGTCATCGAGTGCGATGAGACCGCGCAGCGATGCCTGAATACGATCGCCGTTCTTGGCAAACACCCAATCGAAGAGCCTGCCGGTGCGCGGTGAGAAATGATTGATGCAGCGGTGGCTCTTCAGCTCGTCGGGATGGTGGGGCTGCCCGAACGCGGCGAGATAGGACGGCGAGGCACACGTGCCGAAGTAAAGCTGGCCCACGCGGCGCGCAATCAGGGTCGAATCCGCAAGCTCGCCGCTCCACACCGCGCAGTCGATGCCCTCCTCGATCAGATCCGCGCGCCGTTCACTGCAGCCAAGCTGCAGTTCGATGTCCGGATATCGGGCGAAGAAGTCCGACAACGCCGGCACGATCACCAACCTCGCCATCAGTGTCGGCACCTCGACGCGCAATCGTCCCTGAGGACTTGAATTTCGCTGCCCCAAGGATTCCTCGGTCTCGCGGACCTGAGTCAGGATGGCCACGCAATTTGGGTAGTACGCAACGCCATCCGCCGTTGCGCTCACCCGCCGCGTCGTTCGATTGAGGAGTTTCACGCCGAGGGCTGCTTCCAGTTGCTGGATCAAGGTCGTCGCAGTGGCCTTGGGAATTTGCAGGCTGTCCGCTGCCCGCGCCAGCCCCCCCGTCTCGACTACGCGAACGAATACTTCCATCGCCTGTAGCTTGTTCATGACCATTGTTCGTATTTCTGAATATTCCATTCATATTATCAGCTTTTATTTTGTATTTACGAATAATATAATCTCTAAACATTAAGCCAATCAGGAACATGCATGAGCGCGAAGATAAAACACGTCACCGACACCACCTTCGGCAGCGAGGTGCTCAAGTCGCCGATTCCGGTCCTGGTCGACTATTGGGCAGAGTGGTGCGGTCCCTGCAAGATGATCGCACCGGCGCTGGATGAGTCGGCCGAGACATACGCGGGCCGCCTCAGCATCGCCAAGGTCAACGTCGATGAGAATCAGGTCGTGCCCTCCCGATATCACGTGCGCGGGATTCCGACGCTGATGCTTTTCAAGGACGGTGAGGTCATCGCCACCAAGATCGGTGCCCTCTCCAAATCGCAGCTCGCGTCGTTCATCGATGCGAACTTGTGACCGCTCGACGCGGGATCCGCCCTTCGCGGAGGGCGGCCCGTCGCATGGCTAGGGCAGCAGGACCGTCGCCCCTATCGTTCGGCGGGATTCCAGGTCGCGATGGGCGGCTGCGGCATCGCGCAGAGCCACCCGCTGGCCGACGTGCGCCTTGATGTCGCCCGAGGCCAGCCTCGCGAACAAATCCGCGGCGCGCGAGGACAGGTCTGCACGGCTCTTGATGTAGTCGAACAACATCGGTCGCGTCGCGAACAGCGAGCCGCCGGAGGCGAGGTCGGAGAACTTGAAATCCGCGATCACTCCCGACGACTGGCCGAAATGCACGAACATCCCGCGCAACTTCAAGCATTTGAGCGATCCGCGCCAGGTGTCCTTTCCGACCGAGTCGTAAACCACATCGCATCCCTTCGAGCCGGTGATCTCCTTGACCCGCGCGACGAAATCCATGGCTCGATAATCGATGACGTGGGTGTAGCCGTTGGCCTTCGCAATGGCGGCCTTTTCCTGCGATCCCGCCGTGCCGATCGATGTCGCGCCGAGCGCCTTCAGCCATTGTCCGAGCAGCAAGCCGACTCCGCCGGCAGCCGCGTGCACGAGAACCGTGTCGCCTGCCTTGACGCGATAACAGGAGGTGAGCAGGAATTGCGCCGTCAAACCCTTGAGCATGACCGAGGCAGCCACGTCGAACGCGACGGAGTCGGGAAGCTTGACGAGGCGCTCCGCGGCGACGACGCGCCGGGTGCGGTACGCGCCCAAGGGCAGCGTGTAGGCCACGCGATCACCCACCTTGAGATCGCCGACCCCCTCCCCGAGCTCGGTGACCACACCTGCAGCCTCGGCGCCTGGGATGAGCGGTGTCGAGGGCCAGGGATACAGGCCGCTGCGAAAGTAAGTGTCGATGAAATTCACGCCGATCGCACGCTGAGCGATGCGCACTTCGCCCGGGCCCGGAGCCGCGGTGTCGAGCGCCGACCATTCCAGCGCCTCGGGTCCCCCCGCCGTTCGCACCAACATGCCCATGTCTGCCGCTGATTCCGCCATGGCCTACCTCACCAGGGATTCTACGAAACGACGTATTCGCACGATCGCCCGGCCCAGCAATTCTTCGTCCGCGGCGAAGCACACACGCACGAAGCCGCTCGTCTCCTTGCCGAATGCGCCGCCGTCGAGCACCGACACGCGCTCGGTCCGGTACAGTTCGCACATGAAATCGTAGCCCGAAAGTCCGGTGCCGCGCACGTCAACCAGCAGGAACATGCCGGCGTCGGGTGCGAAGCATTTGATTCCCGGAATGTTCCCGAGTCCCGCGAGCAGAAGATCGCGCCGCACTGCGCAATACTCGCGGATCCGCGATTCCGCGGCATCCGAGACGCTCAATGCCGTCACTGCGGCCTCCTGCACGAACCCAGGTAATCCGAAGAGCATGCATTGCGCCATCGCTTCGGCGTGGACCACCAGTTGACGCGGCCCGACCAGCCACCCCGCCCGCCAGCCGGGCATGGAGTGCGACTTCGACAGGCTGCTGATGGTCACCACCTGCTCGGGCAATTCGGCGGCGAGGCCCGGCACACGGCCGCCGGGGGCGAGTCCCGCATACACTTCATCCGCCACCACCCACAGCGAATGCCGGCGCGCCAAGTCGCCGATCGCCCGCGAGGTCGCCCTCGCTCAAGATCACCCCGCTCGGATTGTTCGGCGTGGCAAAGAAGATCGCGCGGGTATGCGGCGTGATCGCGGCCTCGAGCGCCGCCAGATCGATGCGAAATCCCCGCGCCGCCGGCGCCGCCACCCGCACCATCCGCGCGCCCGACACTTCGAGCGTGGCGGGATAGCTTGGATACAAGGGTTCGAGCGCGATCACTTCATCGCCGGGCGCTGCAACGCACAGCGAGGTGACGAATAACGCGTTCTGCGCTCCGGCAAGAAAGATGACGTTGTCGGCGTCGACGTCCTGGCCGGTCCGCGCACTGTGCGCAGCAGCGATCGCCTCGCGCAAGTGCTGCCGGCCCGTGGCCGGGGTGTAATGAGTGTCGCCCGCGCGCAGTCTTTCGATGGCGCGCTCCAGAACCGGCGCGGGCGTGTCAAGGTCCGGATCGCCCACGCTCAGCAGGATGACGTCTTCGCCGCGCTCCTGCGCCATTCGCGCCTTGTAATGCACGACCCAGGCGTCGGCGCCGTCGCCCGCGATTCGCTTGACCAGAGATGAATATTGCATCTTTTCTCTTGCCTACCCGATGGCAGTGCGCAATCCTATCGCGCTTTATGAACTAGCGTTCAACTACAAGAAGGCTCCCATGTCGCGCACCGTCGGCGGTTATCTCGTCGAGCTCCTCGTCAAGAACGATATCGACACCGTGTTCGGCATTCCCGGTGTGCACAACCTGGAGCTGTATCGGGGCCTCGCCTCCGCAAACGTCCGGCACGTGCTGGTGCGCCATGAACAAGGCGCGGGATTCGCGGCAGATGGATTCGCGCGGCTGAGCGGCCGGCCGGCCGCCGCGTTCGTGATTTCGGGGCCGGGATTGACCAACATCATGACGGCCGTCGCGCAGGCGTATTCCGACTCGGTGCCGCTGCTGGTCGTCGCGAGCGCGCCGGTGCGCGCCTCGTTCACGAAACAATGGGGGGTGCTGCATGAGCTTTACGACCAGGCCGCGCTCGCCGCGGGCGTATTCGGCATCGCGCGCTCCGCGCGCAGCGCGGAGGATGTGCGGGATCATCTGAGATTGTGCCTCGCCTCGTTCCGCACCGGCCGTGCGCGCCCGGCGTATCTTGAAATTCCCCTCGATGTGCTGGCGGAAACCACTGCGCTGCAGGCGGAGCGATTCGACACCGAATCCGCGCCGCTGTTGCCGCAGGCCGGAGCCGAACAAATCGACGCCGCGGTGCGCCTGCTCGCCCTCGCCGCCCGTCCACTGATCATCGCCGGCGGCGGCGCGCGCCACGCGGGTGCGGAGCTGCACCGCCTGGTTGAAATGCTGGATTGCCCTCTGGTGACGACCGCCGCCGGCAAGGGCGTGCTAGCCGAAAGCCATCCGGCGAATTTCGGCACGTCGTTGCCCTACGGACCCATTCAGCGTTTGATCCTCGACGCGGATGCGGTGCTCGCCGTGGGCACGGAACTGGGCGAGACCGACATGTATTTCACGACCAAGCTGCCGCTCGGTGGCGTGCTCATCCGCATCGACGTCGACCCGGTCAAGCTCTCGGATCAATACGGCGCGGATGTGCGCGTGTGGTCCGACGCGCGCAGCGCATTGCACGCGATCAACCAGGCGTTGGCGGACCGCCCGCCGGGTGCGACCGCGGCGCCGTCCCGATGGCGCACGGCGCTGGGCGGTGCCGCGAATATCCGCTCGGAGATCGAGGGCGGGTTGGACGCGAAAGCGCGGGCGCAGGGGAGCGCGCTGCGCGCGATCAAGGCCGCCTTGCCCCGGGATGGCGTCGTATTCAGCGACATGACGCAAATCGCTTATTTCGGAAATTACGCCTACCCGGTTGAGAATCCGGGATTGTGGTTCCATCCTTCCGGCTACGGCACTTTGGGCTTCGCGCTGCCGGCGGCGCTCGGCGCCAAGATCTCGTCGCCCGCCCGCACGGTCATCGCCCTCGCGGGTGATTTCGGTTTGCAGTTTACCATCGCTGAACTCATGACCGCGGTCGAGGCGAACTTGAGTCTGCCGATCGTGGTATGGAACAACTCGGCGCTCGGCCAAATCCGCGACGACATGGTTGCCGCGGGCATTCCGCAACTCGGTGTCATCGCACGCAATCCGGATTTCGTTGCGCTCGCCCATGCCTGCGGCGCGGAAGGCTACCGGGTGCACGACCCGGCCGCGCTCACCGAGGCGCTACGCACCGCCATTGCTGATGCCGGCCCCACGGTCATCGAGGCCGTCGCGGCGGACTTCCAGAAGTGACGCCGGCCGCCTGAATTCGCCGCCGCCTGCGGATTCAATGCACCAGGAGGTCGTGAATCGCCGGCGAGGGATTGCCCCCGCAAATCAACACGATTGCCTTTCGGCCCGCATAGCGGGCCGCCTCCGTGAAATAGGCTGCCATGATGCATCGCCTCGCGGCACAGATCGAACGCCCTCGCCGCGAGCGGGTCATCGCCCACGATCCGCACCCTCGCACCGTGCTTGAGAATTTTTTCCTGCTTCGCAGGCGTGACTTGCGCGCTCAAGAAAATCTCTGCATCGATTCCGAGAATCTTCGCGCCGCGAAGCTTGAAGGAACCGATGGCTTGCAGCTATTCGAGCTTGGCGTACGCGGCGCCGGACGGCGCCCGCCCGTTGCCGGGCAGGGGTACCAGGGGCGTTTCGCGCACCAGCGAATATACGCGGTTCCCCGCTTCATGGATCAAGGGCAGCACATCGCGGGTCAGCATCTTGCTATTATTGCAAGGAATGCCGGCGCGAAAACGGCAAATCTCTCCATCAACCGACAAAGGGGACACCATGAATCACACAGTGGGCCGCATCGCGGCGCTTGCGGCGGCGCTCATGACCTATCCGGCGCTCGCCGCCGAACAAATCAAAGTGGTCGAACGGCCGGTCGGCGAGACCACCGTGGACCTCGGGGCGAAGGGCGATTCGATCGGGGATCTCCTGGTGTTCGCCAACGGTGTATTCGATCCGGCCAACAAGACGCAAATCGGCTCCGATCAGGGCTATTGCGTACGCACCATCGTCGGCAAGAGCTGGGAATGCTTTTGGACCCTGACGTTGAAGGCGGGCCAAATCACCGTTGAGGGTCCGTTCATGGACGAGGGTGATTCGTTGTTCGCGGTCACCGGCGGCACTGGCAAGTATGCGGGCGCACGGGGCAGCATGAAGCTGCATCCCCGCGACGCGAAGTCGACGAGCTACGACTTCACCTACGACCTGCTCTGATGCCCTATACGCTCGAGCACTGTCTGCGCAGCCGGAGGGATTTCCCTGCACTGGTGAAGGCGCCTCATCTGGCCTTCCTCGACGGCCCCGGAGGCAGCCAAGTGCCGCACGCGGTGGTGGAGGCCATCGCGGACGTGTACGCGTCATGCAATGTGAATACGCACGGCAATTTCGCGCCCTCGCGGGAGGTCGATCGGCGCATGGAAGTGGCGCGCGGCGTCGTCGCCACCTTTCTCGGTGCGGAAAGCGGCTCGTGCATTTCGTTCGGCCAGAGCATGACCACGCTCAGCTTCAACTTGAGCGCCGCCGTCGGCCGCACGCTTGAGAAAGGCGACGAGGTGCTCATCACCCAGTTGGATCACGAGGGAAACCGGGGGCCATGGCTCGGTCTCGAGGAGCGCGGCATCGTCGTGCGCGAAGTGCGCCTGCTGCGAAACCGGCGAACTGGATGCCGCCGACATGGCTGCGAAGATCACGCCTCGCACCAGACTGTTCGCGATCGGTGCGTCGGCGAATTCGCTGGGAACGGTCAACGACATTGCGCTCGCGCGCCGCCTGACCCGCCAAGTCGGAGCCCTGCTGGTGGTCGATGCCGTTCACTACGCGCCGCATTTTCCCATCGACGTCCAGGCATGGGGGACGGATTTTCTCCTGTGCTCAGGCTACAAATTCTACGGGCCGCACGTGGGCGTGCTCTATTCGCGGCCCGGCGCACTCGATCGGCTGCCCACGGACCGGCTGAGCGTGCAGGACCCTGCGGCCCCGTACCGCATCGAAACCGGCACATTGAATCACGCGGCGATCGACGGAGTCCGCGCGGCGGTCGAATATATCGCGAGCTGGGGTACGGGCGTCGGATTGCGGGAGCGCATCGTCGACGCCATGACGCACATTTCTGCGTACGAGCATGACCTGGCGAAAGCCTACTGCGACGGCGTTCGCCGCATTTCCGGCGTTCGTGTCTGGGGTCCGGACTTTTCCGACGGCCGCGCACGCGCGCCCACGGTATCGATCACCCTGGACAAGGTCACCGCAGCCGAGGCGGCCAAAGCATTGGGGGACGAGGGTATTTGCGTTTGGGACGGAGATTTCTATGCCGCGCGCCCGGTACAGGTGCTCGGACTCGCTGCACGCGGCGGCCTGCTCCGCACCGGCGTCTCCATGTACAACACTCGCGACGAGTTGAACCGCCTGCTCACGGGACTCGAGCGTCTGGCGTGACGGGCTTCGCCCGTCCGCGGCGATCCTCTCATGTGGCTCGTTGGGCGAGGTGCGCCGCAAGGCGCTCCGCGTGATCTCGAAGCTCGGTTGCCGCTGTCGCTTCCCAGTGATCGGCGCGAAGCATGGGCCCGAGATAATACAGGTATTCGCTCGGGCGACCCTGCGAATCCACGCACTCTCCGTGGGGACCGGTGCGCAGCCCAAGATTGAGCGCATCCTCGGACACCAATCCGGCGGCACGCATTGAGTTGAGCAGCGGGACCGAGCAGTGCTCGAGTGCGTAGTCGGGGCCCGTTGCGTTGATGGCCAGATCCACGGTCAGCGTCCTCGCGGCGGCGCCGCCGCGGGGACGCCACGACACGCGCAATCGTCCGCCCGCCCCCACCATCGATTCGATGCGCCCGGCATTGATGTTGAGCCTTCCGCTGCGTCGAAGATACGCGATGCGCTCGGCCAATTGCGGCGGCATGCGGTGGCGATGCACGTCCCAGTATGCCTGCAAATGCCGAACGAAGCGCCGCCGCTCCCGTTGAGGGAACCGCCGCCACAGAGCCGGCGCCAGATGACGAATGAAGGTGACGACCTCGCGCCAATCGCCGCCTCGATCCTCGACCTCGCTCGTCAATTCACGGATCATCGCGAGCACCCGGCTTAGCGAATCTGCGCAGGCCAGCAACGCTTCTCCATCGCCGCGCACGGCGGACGGCCGAAACATCGTCTGCGGCAGAGGCACCAGGCCGTGACGGGAAATAGTATGCAGCACGGGAGCACGGCCGGGATCCTGGGTGAGCGCCATGGCGGCATCCGCCATCGTCAGTCCATTGCCTATGATCAGCACCGAACTGTCCGCGGGCAGGGTCGTGGGCAGGTCCCACGGGTCATGCCGGTAGGCAGGATGTTCGCGGACTGCGGCGGCCCACGGCGGCAGCGACGGCGGCGGATTGCCCAGCGCCAGCACCACGCGATTCGCCATGATCGCCGGGCGACCCGAGAATTCCGCCGCGAGAGGTTGGTTCCCGACGCAAGTCGTCATGCGCCGCACCTCATCGACGATGCGAAGCAACCGCACGCGCGGAGGCGCGGCACTCTCCGCCTGCAGAAGCACGTCCTGCAAATAGTCGCCGTACATCGCTCGCATCAGAAAATCCTCGCCGTCGGCGTCCGGCAGGCGGCGTTGCGCAAAGTGCAGGAATTGCATGGGATCGCGCGAGTCCGCGGACAGCCGCGCCGCCGGCACATTCAGCAGATAAGGAAAGCCGCGGACGGCATAGGCCACCCCGCGCCCCATATCCCCGCCCCGATCGATCAGCACGATGTCCGTCGGTTCGGCCGGCGGCCGCCGCAGCAGGTTGGCCGCCAGGACCGTGCCGCTGAACCCGCCGCCCACGATCAGTATGGTGTTGCGCATCGTTGAAAATTCTACCAAGCATCCCAGCCATTCTTTCGCTAACATTCTCAAAATCGTGGTCAAATAGCGGATCGAAATCACGCGAGGGGCAGGCCTATGCGACCCAGCAAATTGACCTATTACGCGGACTTCGTCGTCTATCCCATGGTGATCGTCGGCTTGGGCATCGCCGGCGTGACCCGCACCAACTGGCAGAATCGCACCGAGTGGCTGTGCGCCGCGGTCGCCGGCTTCGTGACCTGGACGTTCCTGGAGTACGTGCTTCACCGGTCCGTGCTTCACCGGAAAACCTACTTCGCTCCCATGCATGGACAGCACCATGCCTCGCCGCTGGAATTCATCGGAACGCCCGCATGGGTGAGTGTCTCGGTCCTGAGCGCGTGCTTTCTGCTGCCTGTCTGGTGGTGGGCGGGGTTCAACGTCGCCAACGGGCTCACCGTCGGCGTGATGCTCGGCTACTGGTGGTACGGCGTCGTGCACCACATCATTCACCATCACGCGAACAAAACCTCTTCCTCTTATTTCAACGATCTGCGCGCCTGGCACATGCGCCATCATTACTCGCCGAGGAGCGGAAACTTCGGCGTCACGACGTCGATGTGGGACCACATCTTTCGCACCGCCATCAGCGTCCGGGACAAGGCGGTGGCGCAATGAGTGCTCCTCTCTTCGCCGGCAATCCGATGCGCACCGACGGCTTCGAATTCGTCGAATATGCCGCGCCGGATCCGGAATTGCTTCGACGCCTGTTCGAGAGCATGGGCTTCCCGGCGGTGGCCCGGCATCGCTCGAAGAACGTGACCCTGCACAATCAGGGAGATATCAATTTCATCATCAACGCGGAGCACGATAGTTTCGCGCAAAAATTCGCGCGGACGCATGGACCGTGCGCATGCGCCATGGCCTTTCGCGTTGCCGATGCGCGCTTCGCCTATTCGCGCGCGCTGGAATTGGGCGCGAAACCCGGACCGGCCACCGCAGGGCCCATGGAACTGAACATCCCGTCGATCGAAGGCATCGGCGGCAGCCTGATCTATCTGGTCGATCGCTACGGAGAGCGCACGATTTACGATGTGGATTTCGTGCCGGTAACGCCGAGCGCGGCGCGGCCGGTGGGGCTCACCTGCATCGATCATCTGACCCACAATGTCCGGCGCGGCAATATGAACCTCTGGGCGGGGTTCTATGAAAAATTGTTCAACTTCCGGGAAATCCGCTACTTCAGCATCGAAGGCAAGCAGACCGGCTTGTTTTCGCGCGCGCTGACTTCGCCTTGCGGAAAAATCCGCATCCCCATCAACGAAAGCCAGGACGACAAGAGCCAGATCGAGGAATACCTCAACGAATACAAAGGCGAGGGCATTCAACACATCGCTCTGGGAACCGACGACATCTACCGCGCCGTCGACGCGTTGCGCGGGCGCGGCGTCGAGTTTCAAGACACCCCGGCCGCCTACTATGAAGGTGTCGACGTCCGGGTCACCGGCCACCGCGAGCCGGTGGTCGAACTGAAGCGCCGCAGCATCCTGATCGACGGCAGTGCCGCCAGCGGCATTTTGCTGCAAATATTCACCAAGAACGCCATTGGACCCATCTTCTTCGAAATCATTCAGCGCAAGGGAAACGAGGGCTTCGGGGAGGGGAATTTTCAAGCATTGTTCGAGTCCATCGAACTCGACCAAAAGCGGCGCGGGGTCATTTAGGGGTCTGACTGACGCGTTCCCACGCAGGCCGGTGCGGCCGCCGGCAGGCGTTGAACTTCGCACAGGTGCCCATATCTAATCGGGCAACGGTCATTTCGACCGCCCGAGGGCCTGTTATGCGAAAACTCCTTGTTGCTGCCACCCTTGCCGCCGTGACTTTCGCGGCCGCACCTTCGTTTGCGGCCGATGCCACGGTGGACCAGGTCTATAGCGCCGCAAGGAGCGGCCATCTGGACGAAGCCCAGCAAATGATGACCCAGGTGTTGGCCGATCATCCGAACAGCTCGCAGGCGCACTACGTGCAGGCCGAACTTTACGCGCGCGAAGGCAAGACCGCGCTGGCGCGTTCGGAACTCGCAACCGCCGAACAGCTGAAACCCGGCCTGCCCTTTGCCAATCCGCGGTCGGTTCAGGAATTGAAGGCGCAACTCGGCCAAGGCGTACGGATGGGGGCCCCGACCACGATTCGAACCGTGCCGGCGGCGCCCCGCTTTCCCTGGGGCACCCTGCTGATTCTCGCCGCGGCGGTAGGCATTCTGTTGATGGTGTTTCGGCGGCGCCCCGCCTACGCGCAATATTCGGCAGCCGGTCCCGGCGGCGCACCGGGAACCTACGGACCGGGCGGCTACGGCCCCGCGCCGATGGGCGGCGGGGGAATCGGCTCCGGCATCGCCGGCGGACTCGCCTCGGGCCTGGCGGTCGGCGCGGGTGTGGTTGCGGGCGAAGAACTGGCCCATCACTTCTTGGACGGCGGCCGCGGCGGCGGGGTGATCCCGACGGCGGAAGCCGGCGAGTCGGGCATCAGCAATAGCGACATGGGTGGTTCGGACTTCGGCGTGAACGACCCCGGCGCAGGCTGGGACGACGGCGGCGGTTTTGGCGGCGACGGAGGCGGCGGCGGCGACTGGAGCTAAGCCTGCCGCCCCACCGCGGTGGCCACGGCATCGTGCAACGCCTTCATGCCGAAGGAGATGTCCTGCACGATGCCATCGATGAAGAACGTCGGGGTGGCGCGGATGTGGCTGCGCCGCCCGCCTTCGATGTGCTCGCGAACCTTCTGCAGGTAGATGCGGTCGTCCATCTCCGCCTTGTAGCGCGCCATGTCGAGGCCGAGGTCGGACGCATGACGATACAGATCCTTGTCCTTCAAATGCGCCTGATTCCGGAACAGCGCATCGTACATCGGCCAGAACTTTCCCTGCGCCGCAGCCGCCTCGGAAGCCTCTGCGGCCATCAGCGCGTGCGGATGAGCTTCCTGCAGCGGATAGTGCCGAAAAACGAAACGAACCCGGTTCGGAAACCGCTCGAGCAATAGCGCCGGCGTCGTTGCCGCGACCTTGCAGCTCGGGCATTCGAAGTCGCCGTACTCGACCACGGTGACGCGCGCGTGCTCCGAGCCTTGCATGTGGTCGGTGGGCTCCACGGGCACCGCCAGGGTAACGGTATGTGAGGTCGGGCTCATGGGATTCGGCTCCTCGGGTGTCACGTGCTGTGCGCGGGCATTTCCATCGGGCGGATGTTTACACGAATCACACTCGATCGGCGCAGCAACTGCAACTCGCATTCGCGGCCGATCCAACCCGCATCGAGCAGCCGTTGCAGTCCGTCGATCCCGTCGATCGGCGTTCCGTCGATCGAAATCATGCGATCCCCCGCTTCCACGCCCGCCCGGGCCGCGGGACTTCCGGACACCAACTCGAGCACGTGCACGGCGGTGCTGCGCGGCAAACCGAAGTGCCGCACGACGCGCGTGGCAATCGGCACCGTTGCGCCGGACACGCCGATATAGGCACGGCGCACCCGGCCGTGCGCGAACAGCTGGGCGATGACCCATTTTGCGGTATTGATGCCCGTGGCAAAGCAAATCGCCTGGGCTTGCGGGATCATGGCCGTATTGACGCCGATCACTCTCCCTCTGGAGTCAACCAGCGGGCCGCCTGAATTTCCAGGGTTGAGCGCGGCGTCGGTCTGAATCACATCGTGCATCAGCCTGCCCGACGTCGCCCGCAGAGTGCGCCCGAGAGCTGAAATGACGCCCGTCGTCACCGTTTTTGAATAGCCCAGCGGATTGCCGATGGCGATCGCCAATTGGCCCACGCGAAGAGCGGCCGAGTCGCCGAACTCCACATAGGGCAGCGCCCCCGGCGACCCGATTCGCAGCACCGCGAGGTCCGAGTCCGGATCATTTCCCACGAGATCGGCAGTGAAGCGCGTGTCGTCGTTCAGCCGCACCGTGATCGATTCCGAGCCATGAACAACATGGCTGTTCGTCAGGAGATAACCGTCGGGCGTGAACAGAAATCCCGACCCGCTGCCGCGGGCGTTCCGGCGGAACGACCGCGCACCGGTCCCTCCGCCGTGAACCACTTCGATGAACGCGACCGCGGGCGACACCCGCTCCAAGGCGCCGATCACGGCGCCGGAATAGGCATCGAGCAAGCCGGCGTCCGCGTCGGCGGGGGCCGCCGGTCCACGATCCGAATCACCCAGGGTGGACGCCTCTACGCCCTCGTCATCGACCTGGGCCCACTGCGGTGTCAGCATTCCTTAGCTCAGGATGATTTTCGGCTCGGCGGAGAATCCTTCGACGATGAGCCGGTTGATTCGCCGAACGAACGCGGCCGGGTCATCCAGCTCGCCGCCTTCCGCAAGCATCGCTTGGTCGTACAGCACGTGGGCGAGATCGGCGAAGGCGGCATCATCGGCCGTATCCTTCAGGCGCAAGGCCAATGGATGCTTCGGATTCAATTCCAGAATCGGCAGCGTCGCGAACGGATTGTTCTGACCGGCCTGCTTGAGAATTCGGTTCATGCGCAAGCTCATGCCGAATTCGCCGGCCACGAGCACGGCGGGCGAATCGGTCAGCCGGGCGGACACCTGCGCGCTCGCGATCTTGCCGGACAGGAGCTTGGCCAGCCGTTCCGTGGTCGCCTTGAAGGCCGACTCGGCCGCGGCCTTTTCGGGCGTCTCGATGGCGGATGCCACGTCTGCGGCACTCGTGGCGACATTCGCGAGCGGCTTGCCGTCGAAATCATGGAGGTGGCTCGCGACCCACTCGTCGATGCGGTCGGTCAGCAGCAGCACTTCCATCCCCCTGGCGCGGAAGCCTTCCAAATGCGGGCTGTTGCGCGCGGCGGCAAGCGTATCGGCGGTCAGATAATAAACGGCCTTCTGGTCGGTTTTCATGCGCGACACGTAGTCCGCGAGCGTGGCGTCGGGCGCATCGCCGGCCGAGGCAGTGGAGTGAAAGCGCAGCAGCTTCGCGATGCGCTCCTTCTGCCCCGGGTCCTCGATGATGCCCTCTTTCAGCACCACCCCGAAAGTCTTCCAGAATTCAGCATATTCCTGCGGCTTGTCGGCTGCCAATTCCTCGAGGATGTCCAGCGAGCGCTTGACCAGCGCGGACTTGATCTTCTCGACGGTGCGATTGTTCTGCAGCAGCTCGCGCGACACGTTCAAGGGGAGGTCGGCCGTGTCGACGAGTCCGCGCATGAAGCGCAGGTATGGCGGCAGCAATTCCGCCGCCCTGTCCATGATGAAAACCCGCCTGACGTACAGCTGCACGCCGCCCTTTTGCTCGCGCTCGAACAGATCGAACGGCGCGCGCGTCGGCAGATAGAGGAGCGACGTATATTCGATGTTCCCCTCCACCTTGTTGTGCGCCCAAACGCGCGCGGGCTCGGAGTCGTGGGTGATGTGCTTGTAGAACGCCTGGTAATCCTCGTCCTTGAGTTCGGATTTCGGGCGCGTCCAGAACGCCTTCGCCTGGTTGATCGTCTCCTCGGTCCCGCCCGTCTTCAGCACGATCGGGATGCTCAAGTGATCGGAGTACTTGCGGACCAGCTGGCGCAGGCGCGCCGCTTCCAGAAATTCCTTGTCGTCGTCGCGCAGGTGCAGGATGACTTCGGTGCCGCGGTCCGTCTTGTCGGCGGATTGAATCTGGTATTCACCTTCGCCGTCCGACTCCCAGCGCACCGCGGGGGCGTCGCTGCGTTTCGTGAGAACCGTGACCTTGTCGGCGACGATGAACGATGAATAGAAGCCCACGCCGAATTGGCCGATGAGCTGCGCATCCTTGGCAGAGTCTCCGCTCAGGGCCTCCAGGAACCGCTTGGTGCCGGAGCTCGCGATCGTGCCCAGGTTGTCGATCACCTCGGCTTCGCTCATGCCGATGCCGTTGTCCTTGATGGACAAGGTGCCGGCCGCGGCGTCCGGAATCAGCGTCACCGACAGGGTATCCGCTCCGAGGAGGTCCGGCTTCGCGAGAGCCTCGAAGCGTAGCTTCTCGCACGCGTCCGAGGCGTTGGAAATGAGTTCGCGCAGGAATATCTCCTTGTGCGAATACAGCGAGTGGATCACCAAGCGCAGCACCTGCTTGGTTTCGGCTTGGAACTCTTTGATTTGCGGCTGTGTTTCGGTCGTCATGGCCTTACAATCTGTTGTTATACGGAATCACGTCGGCGCCGGGCGCCCCATCCAACGTGGGGACATCGCGCGAATCTTTCAAGACAGGTTCCCCAGGGCTTATGGCGAAAATCGGCACCAATCGCGCCATCTGGGCTGCGCTGGCCGGCAATATCCTGGTCGCAGCGTCGAAATTCATCGCCGCCGCGGTCAGCGGCTCGGCCGCCATGCTGAGCGAGGCCGTGCATTCCCTGGTCGACACGGTCAACGAGCTCCTGCTGCTCTATGGCATCGCCCGCTCCGCCCGGCCGGCGGACCGGGTGCATCCCCTGGGCTATGGACGCGAGCTTTATTTTTGGAGCTTTGTCGTCGCACTGTTGATCTTTGCCCTGGGGGCGGGCGTCTCCCTGTACGAGGGCATCGATCACCTGCGCCATCCCGTTCAAATCGAGCACCCGGTCGCCGTCTTCTCGGTGCTTGGCGTTTCGCTGGCGTTCGAGGGCGCATCGTGGTTGGTCGGAGTTCGCGCGTTCCGCGCCTCAAAGCGGAAATTGGGCTGGTGGGAGGCTTTTCGGCGCTCCAAGGACCCGCCGACGTTCATCGTGGTTTTCGAGGATTCCGCCGCCATTCTCGGGATCGGCGCTGCGGCAGCGGGCACGGCGGCGGCGCTGCTCACCGGGGATTCCCGCTGGGACGGAGTGGCGTCCGTCGTGATCGCGATCATCCTTGCGGGCGTGGCGGGTTTGCTCGCGCGCGAATCGAAGGCGCTTCTGATCGGCGAGCGCGCCGACCCCGCATTGAGCGAGGCCATCCTGCGCACCGCGGCCGGCATTGCGGGCGTGTGCAGCGGGCTTCACCCCGAGGTGACGGCACTGTTCGTCAAACCGCAAAGCGTATTGGCCGCGGCACAAAGCATGCAAAGCGGCGGCGGCATGACCCCGGACGGGCTCGGTGAGGACGCCGGCGAGGGTACGGTGCCGACCGGCGAAACGGGCGACGGCTGAGGGGCGACGGCTAAGGAGCCTCCGCGTCGGCCGGCCGGCCTTTAGGGCCAGCCGGCGCGCGGGTCGAAGCTGAACTCGCTTTTCATGCGCTCATAAGCCTCTTTCGCCTTGGCGGTTTGCGCAGCCGGCGTGACCAGCTTGATGACGACGAATTGATCGCCGCCGGGAAACCCCCGCCCGCGCAATCGCAATTTTTGTCCGGATTGTGCTCCGGCGGGCACCGTCAGTTCGACGGTCCCGCCGAGCGTGGGCACCGCTACCTTCGCACCCAGCGCGGCTTCCCACGGGGCCAGGGGCAATTCGATTTGCACGTCCTTGCCCTGAAGGACGTACAACGGATGCGGGCGCAGCCTGATCCGGAATATCAATGACGAGCCTCCCGCGGCCCCGGGGATGCGCAGAGATTGGCCTTCGCTCACCCCGGACGGGATCTGAACATCGACGGAGCGCGGGCGACCACCCTCATTGAGCATCACCCGCCGCTTCGTTCCGGCGAAGGCCTCTTCGACCGTGACGTCCAAATGACCGGCATCCGCGTCGGGCTGCGGAGCATCGGCCGCACCCCCAAAGAGGCTCGAGAAAAAATCGCTGAAGCCATTGAGGTCGGAAAACCTCTGACTGCCGGAATGTCCAAAACGCTGCGACCAATCCGGAGGCGGACGAAATTGCTGTCCCGGCCGGTAATCCCGTCCCAACTGATCGTAGGCGGCGCGCTTGTCGGCATCGCGCAGCACTTCGTAGGCTTCTTGAACCTCTTTGAATCTGCTCTCGGCGTTCTTTTCCTTGCTGACGTCCGGATGGAACTTACGCGCCAGCTTTCGATAGGCACGCTTGATCTCCTCCGCGCCCGCGGCGCGGGCGACGCCGAGAACCTGATAATAATCCTTATATTGCATGCTCGGCCCTTGAGAGGTTATTCCTATATATTACAAACACATACCTGAATCGCCATCGCCGATGGGCGCTGTCCGCTCCGTCAGCCTTGAAATTGACGGGGACGTCCCGACCATGTCCAGGCCGCGTACCATATTGCGGTCATTTTCCCCAAGTAAAGGCTTATGAAGCGCATTTTCCTGTTCCTCGTCACGAACTTGGCCGTATTGGCCCTGCTCACGCTGGTGATTTTCATCATTGAGCGGGTCTTTGGCGTGCGTTTGGCCGGGGGCGGCCTCGGCGGCTTGTTGATCTTCGCCGCCGTTTGCGGCTTTGGGGGTTCCCTGATCTCCCTGGCACTGTCCAAATGGACCGCCAAACGAATGCTCGGGGTGCGGGTGATTCAGGCGCCCCAGTCGGAGTTGGAAAGCTGGCTCATCGCCACGGTCAGGCGGCTGGCCGAGCAGGCCCGGGTCGGCATGCCCGAAGTCGGCATATTCGACGCCGCCGAAATGAATGCGTTTGCGACCGGCGCGCGGCGCAATGCCGCCTTGGTGGCGGTGAGCAGCGGACTGCTGCGCGGAATGCAGCGTCCGCAGATCGAAGCGGTATTGGGTCACGAAATGAGCCATGTCGCGAACGGTGATATGGTTACGCTCGCCCTATTGCAAGGTGTGCTAAACACCTTCGTCATATTTCTCGCGCGCATCATCGGCAGCTTCGTCGACCGGGCGCTGTTCAGGAACGACCGGGAGGAGTCCGGCGTCGGGTTCTTTCTGACCACGATGGTGGCGCAGATCGTTCTGGGAATTTTCGCGAGCATGATCGTCAGCTGGTATTCACGACAGCGCGAATTTCGGGCGGACCGGGGCGGTGCGGATCTCGCGGGTACGGGCAAGATGATCCAGGCGCTGCAGGCGTTGAAACAGAGTCATGGGGAACCGATGCCGCCGCAGATGCAGGCCTTTGGAATCAACACCGGCAGCACGAGCGGCTTCATGCGCCTGTTCATGACGCATCCGCCGCTGGACGAACGCATCGCCGCTTTGCAGACATTGGGAACCGTATGACTCCGGAAGATGAAATCGTGGCCGAGCCGCCGACCGTCGTGCGGGTGGGCCGGGAACTCTCCCGCTGGTTCGGCAACAGCGACTTTACAACGCGGCCGCGGGAAATCGCCCCGCATCGCGATTCGGGCAGGCACGTCGATTGGGCGCGGGCCATTCCCTTCCTGTTGATGCATGCCGCCTGTCTTGCGGTGATTTGGGTGGGCTTCAGCTGGATGGCCCTGTCGGTCGCGCTGGCGCTCTATGTGCTGCGCATGTTCGCCATCACCGGTTTCTATCATCGCTATTTTTCCCACCGCACCTTCAAGACCTCGCGCGTCGGTCAGTTCATATTCGGGCTGCTGGGCGCATCCGCCGTGCAGCGCGGACCCATCTGGTGGGCCGCCCATCATCGACATCACCATATCCACTCGGACAAACCCGAAGATGTCCACTCGCCCGGGCAGCACGGATTTTTCTGGAGCCATATGGGCTGGTTCATGTCGCACAGGCACTTCGCCGCCGATTTTTCGCGGGTGAAGGATCTGCTGAAGTACCCCGAGCTGCGGTTCCTGGATCGTTTCGACATCGTGGTGCCGACGGTTCTCGGCGTCGGCGTCTTCCTTCTGGGCGTCCTGCTCAAACATGTGGCTCCGGGTCTCGGAACCAATGGCTGGCAGATGTTGGTGTGGGGGTTCTTCGTTTCCACCGTGGCCGTTTACCACGGCACCTATACGATCAATTCCCTTTCGCACGTCTTCGGCCGCCAGCGCTACAAGACCGGCGATGGCAGCCGCAACAACCCTTGGCTCGCGATCATCACCCTGGGCGAGGGGTGGCACAACAACCACCATCATTACCCCGCATCGGTGCGCCAGGGCTTCTACTGGTGGGAATTCGACATCACATACTACATGCTGAAGCTGCTGTCGTTCTTCGGCCTGATCTGGGACCTGAGGCCCGTACCGGCGGCGGTGCGGGAAGGCGGCGGCAAGCGGTTCTGATTCGCGCGCCGGCGCATCCGATTCGACGAAGGCGAACGGCACAAACTTCTGTTGAAGCGCACCCCCTTTTACGGGCATCCTCGCACCGTCGCCCGCTGAATGATTCCATGACGTGAAACAAACCATCGTTACCAAGCCGCGCTCGCGCCGGGCGGCCATTGCAACAGTCCATGCCTCGCCCGCCTGATCTCAAGACCTTGAGCGAGCTCAAGGCCGCCGTCGGCAACGGATCCTGGCTCGACTCCGCGGACGACACGGCTCCATTCCTCAGCGACTTTCGCCGCCTTTACCATGGCGCGACCCCCTTGGTGCTCATGCCGCGCAGCGTAGACGAGGTCGTGCAGATCCTTGGGATCTGCAGTCGGGAGGAAGTGGCGGTGGTGCCCCACGGCGGCAATACCAGCTACTGCGGCGGCGCGACGCCCGATGAATCGGCTCGCAGATCGTCCTGTCGCTGCGCCGCCTGAATCGCGTCCGGGAAATCGACGCCGCCAATTATTCGATGATCATCGAGGCGGGCTGCACGTTCTCGGAGGCGCAGGCCGCTGCCCGGGAGGCCGAACGCCTGTTTCCATTGAGCCTGGGCTCCGAGGGCACGGCGCAGATCGGCGGAAATCTGTCGACCAATGCGGGGGGCACGGCGGTCCTGCGCTACGGCATGATGCGCGATCTCGTGCTGGGCCTCGAAGTGGTGCTCGCGGACGGCCGGGTACTGGCGGGCCTCAAGAGTTTGCGCAAGGACAACACCGGTTACGACGTGAAGTCCCTGTTCATCGGCGCCGAGGGCACGCTCGGCGTCATCACCGCGGCATCCCTGAAGTTGTTTCCGAGGGCCGCCGATGCGGCGACCGCGCTGGTCGGCATCGACTCGCCGCGACATGCCCTCGATCTGCTGGCCCTTCTGCGCACGGCGGCCGGCGATCAGGTGACCTCGTTCGAGTTGATGCCGCGATTGGCCGTGGAACTCACCGTGAAGCACGTGCCGGGCGTCGCCGATCCGTTGGAGCAGCAAGCACCCTGGTATCTGCTCATCGAGTTGTCCTCGCCCAATCCCGCGGCAGGAATTGATGGCTCTTTTGTCCGCGACTCTCGAGGAGGCCGCCGGGCGCGGCACGATCGCGGACGCGATGCTGGCTAGCTCGAGCGCGCAGGCGCAGGCCATGTGGAAATTGCGCGAGTCGGTGCCGGAGGCGCAGCGCCGCCATGGCGCGAGCCTCAAGCACGATGTCTCCGTACCGGTCTCGGCGATTCCAACGCTCATCGAGGAAGGATCGGCGCTGGTGTGCCGCCTGGCCCCCGAGGGAGACGTCGTCTCGTACGGTCACGCGGGCGACGGCAATCTGCATTTCAACGTGAGCCAGAAGCCGGGTACCGACGTCAAGAGCTTCATGGCGAGAGGCCATGCTCTTGAACTCGCCGTGTTCGATCTCGTCGAGAGACTGGGCGGCAGCATCAGCGCCGAGCATGGCATCGGGCGGCTGAAGGCCGCCGAATTCGCACGCCGCGCCGACCCGGTGGAGCTCGCCGTCATGCATGAATTGAAGCGGGCGCTCGACCCCAAGGGAATCATGAATCCGGGCAAGGTGCTGTGCGCACCTTGATTCTTCCCGTTCGCACGGCGCGCCTCAACCTGCGGGAGTTCGTCAATTCCGATTTCCAGGCCGTCCACGCCTATTCGTCGGATCCGCGGGTCACACGCTATCTTTTCTTCGGTCCCCGCGATGAGGAAAGCACGGCCGAGTATCTCGAAGGTCTGCTCGCCTCGCAGACCGAGCGGCCGCGGACCCGGTTCGAGCTTGCGGTCGAGGAAATCGCCTCCGCGCGCGTGATCGGAGCCTGCGACCTGTCCTTCATCGAGCGCCGTGTCGTCGACCTGGGATACATGCTGGGCATCGATGCGTGGGGCAAGGGATACGCGACCGAGATCGCGCTCGCGCTGGTGGACGCGGCTTTTTTCGATTTGCGCGCCGATCGCGTGATTTCGACGGTCGACGTCAACAACGGCGCCTCGATTCGCGTGCTGGAGAAGATCGGCATGCGCTGGGAAGCCGTGTTTCGCAAGCATCGCCGCGCCAAGAATCGCTGGTGGGACTGTCACCTGTTCGTGCTGCCGCGCGAGGTGTGGGAAGCATCGCGCGTGGACTTCACCCCGTCGGCAGCGGATTAAGTCCCGCGTGTCCGCGTCCTGCTCGCGGGCACGTTTCGAGGCGCGCCTCAGCACCTCCTCGCTCGGCATGCCCGCGCGCCCGCTGCTGCGCAATGTCAGGAGGCCGCCGACCAGCGCGCCGACCACGAGAACGATGATGAGCGCGGCTTTGAGCATCGAGAACACCCCAGCGCTACGAAGTCACTCGAACCAGGCCTTCCTGCGCGGCGCTCGCCACCAGCCGCCCGTCGCGCGCAAACACGCTGCCCCGCGTGAAGCCGCGCGCCCCCGAGGCGCTCGGGCTGTCGACGGCGTACAGGAGCCACTCATCCACGCGCACGCTGCGATGAAACCACATCGCGTGATCGATGCTCGCGATCACGAGCTTCGGATCGATCAAGGACACACCGTGCGGCTTGAGGGCGGTGTCCAGCAGATGAAAATCCGACACGTAGGCCAGCAGGCAGCGGTGCAGCGCTTCGTCGCCCTCGATGATGTCCACTGCGCGAAACCAGATGTACTTGAGCGGCGCGGACTTTTCCCGGCGCAGATGATCGGGCGGCTGCACCGGGCGAAACTCGAAGGGCCGCTTCTGTTCCAGGATCCGGCGCGCGGCAGGAGGCAGGCTGTCCGCCGACTCGCGGTAGTGGGACTCCATGTCGGGCAACGACTCCGGCGCCGGCACTTCCGGCATGGGAATCTGGTGATCGAGGCCGTCTTCGGGCGATTGGAACGAGGCCGACATGTTGAAGATCTGGCGCCCATGCTGAATGGCGACGACGCGGCGCGAGGAGAAATGCTTGCCGTCGAGCGCCCGGTCGACCTCGTAGACGATCGGCGAATTGAAATCACCCCGGCGCAGAAAATACGCGTGCAGCGAGTGCACCGCGCGATCCTCCGCCGTGGCCGTCGCCGCGACCAGGGCCTGGCCCAGCACTTGGCCGCCGAACACCTGCGGGCTGCCGATGTCGCGGCTTTCGCCGCGAAACAGGTTCATCTCGAGCCGCTCGAGCGTCATCACCTTGATCAGATCGTCGAGCATCCTGTTCATATGCCGCCGGAATGCGAGTCGGAGTCGATCCCCGCGACGCCCAGCCGCTTCTGCATGATGGGACTCGTGGTGGTGTATTGCAGGAATTGCCGCTTCTCGGGGAACAGGTGATGCTGGATGGCGAACGCGGCGAGCGCGGCCTCGTGAAAGCCGCTCAAGATCAGCTTCTTTTTGCCGGGATAGGTGTTGATGTCGCCGATGGCGAAGATTCCCGGAATGCTGGTCTGAAACTTCTCGGTATCCACCTTCAGGGCGCGCTTTTCGAGCTCCATGCCCCATTCGGCGATCGGTCCCAGCTTCGGATGCAGTCCGAAGAATGCGAGCACCTGATCGGCGGGCAGATTCAGGTCCCGGCCATCTGCGGTGCGCACGTCGAGTCCCACCAGTTTGTCGTTGTCCCTGCGCAAGCCCGCGGCAGTGCCCTCCAGCAACTGCATCTTGCCGGCGCCCACCAGCTCGCGCATTCGCGCGACGGTCGCCGGAGCCGCCCGAAATTCCGCGCGGCGGTGCACCAGCGTCAGGGAGCGCGCCTTCTCGCACAACGCGACGGTCCAATCGAGCGCCGAATCGCCGCCGCCGCAAATCACGAGGTCGCGCCCGTGAAAATCGGCGGCTGACTTGACGCGATAATGGACGCTTCTTCCCTCGAACTCCTCGACGCCGGGCAGCGCCAGACGCCGCGGCTGGAAGGAGCCGACACCCGCCGCGATCACCACGGCGCCGGCAATGAGCCGTGTGCCGGTCGAGGTGGCCACGTGGAATTTTCCGCCCTCCAGCGCCCGCACTTCCGACACCTCCTGGCCCAGATGAAAGGTGGCGTGGAAGGGCTTCGCCTGCTCGAGCAGCCGATCGATCAATTCCTGGGCGCCGCAAATCGGCAACGCAGGAATGTCGTAGATCGGCTTGTCCGGATAGAGCTCCGTGCACTGCCCGCCGGCCTGCGGCAACGAATCGATGATGTGCGCGCCGATTCCGAGAAGCCCCAGTTCGAAAATCTGAAACAGTCCCACGGGGCCTGCGCCGATGATGACTGTCTCGACCGGCGTGGGGGCAACCTGCGCCGCGGGAGAGGTGTCCGACATGATAAGCGTGATTCCTTCGATTTCCGCCCGGAAAGGGTCGCAAATTGTAGCTGAATGCCTATGACGACACTTGTTTGGTTTAGGCAGGATTTGCGCCTGGCGGACAACCCGGCGCTCGAGGCCGCACTCAAGTTCGGGGCGCCGATCGTGCCTGTATTCGTCCATTCGCCCGGGGAGGACGCGGCTTGGCGCCCGGGCGGCGCCGCCCGATGGTGGCTGCACCAAAGCCTCAAGCGGCTCGACGAGGAATTGCGCCGCGTGGGCTCGCGCCTGTGCCTGCGCTGCGGGGACGACTCGCTGATCGAACTTGAGCGCCTGGCAAAGGAAACCGGCGCGACGCGCGTCCTTTGGAATCGCCGCTACGAACCCGCCGTGATTGCGCGCGATCAACGCATCAAGAACGCGTTGCGCGTCGCCGGCCTCGAGACCTCGAGCTTCAACGGCGCGTTGCTCCACGAACCTTGGACGGTCAAGACCAAGACCGGCGGTCCTTTTCAGGTGTTCTCTCCGTTCTGGCGGCATTGCCTCGCGCTTCCCGACCCGGATGAACCGTCCGCGGCCCCGCAGCGAATCCCGGGGCCCGCGTCCTTGCCCGCCTCAGCCGAACTTTCAGCGCTTGGCCTTGTGCCGCGGCTCAATTGGACACAAGGCATGAATGCCGCGTGGACGCCGGGCGCCGCTGCCGCGCGACTGCTGCTGCGACGGTTCTTGAGCAATTCATGGGAGGTCTATCCGGAGAATCGCGACCGGCCGGATCTGTCCGACACTTCGCGCCTGTCGCCTCATTTGCACTTCGGGGAAATCGGGCCTCGCGAGGTGTGGCACGAGACGCGCCGCCACGCCGCGGCACAGGGCCGGCATGCCACCTGGCGGCAATCGCATTTCCTGACCGAATTGGGCTGGCGCGAATTCGCCCACCACCTGCTCTACCATTTCCCGCACACGCCCGAGCAGCCCCTGCGCGAGAGATTCGCGCGCTTCCCATGGAAGCCCTCGGCAATCCGGGTACGCGCGTGGCAGACGGGAGCCACCGGCTTTCCGCTCGTCGACGCGGGAATGCGCCAGTTGTGGCGGACCGGATGGATGCACAATCGCGTGCGAATGATTGCCGCGTCCTTCCTGGTCAAGGACCTGCTGCAGCCGTGGGATGAAGGCGCTCGCTGGTTTTGGGACACCTTGGTCGACGCCGACCTGGCCAGCAATACGCTTGGCTGGCAATGGGTGGCCGGCTGCGGAGCCGATGCAGCCCCCTATTTCAGAATATTCAATCCGACGACCCAGGCAACCAGATTTGATCCGCAGGGTACTTATGTACGAGAGTGGGTCCCCGAACTCGCGCGTTTGCCGCGCGAGTGGATACACGAGCCCTGGGCTGCTCCCGAAGCGGTTCTGGCGGCGGCGGGTGTGAGACTGGGAACCACCTACCCGCAGAGGCTTGTCGACCACGAGATCGCACGGGCCGAAGCGCTGGCGGCGCTGGCTACGCTGAAGTGAAGACGCCGCCGGACTCGCCCGATGATGGGTATGTACATGTTTTGTTGGTAAAATTCCCGGAAGGTGATCATGCACGCAAATGTCAGCCCGCTCCCCGCTTCCTGCGATGCAGGCCGTGAGTCCACTCGGCCGATCCGCGCCCTGAACCGCGGACTCGAGGTCCTGACGGAGCTCAATCGATTGGAACGGGCTGCGATCAATACTCTGGCGAGCGCCGTGCGGCTGCCGCGCACCACCACTTACCGGATTTTGGAAACTCTGCGCCTGGCGGGATACGTGGACCGCGACCCGCACGATGAGTGCTATCGACCCACCATCCTGGTGCGCGCGTTGTCGGATGGCTTTGACGATGAAGCCATGGTCGCGCACATCGCGAAGCCGCATCTCGCAGCGCTCGGCGCGCAAATCGTGTGGCCGGTGGCCGTCGCGACTCCAGCCGGCGCAACGATGATGATTCGCGAGACCACCGACCGCCAGAGCCCTCTTGCCTTGGAGCAATACAGTGCCGGCGTCCGTGTGCCCATGCTCGGCTCCGCGGCGGGACGCGCATACCTGGCATTCTGCGGCGGCCCGGAGCGCGATGCGCTGCTGGAATTGCTGTCGCGGTCATCGCTGCCCGAAGATCGCATGGCGAGGAGCCGCCTGGAGGTGGAGCGGCTGCTCAACGAGACGCGCAGCCAGGGCTTCGGCATGGCTCATCGCGCCCGCCGCGTATCGGAGGAAACCAGCCTGGCCATACCGGTTCGTGCGAAGGATCGGATACTCGCCACCGTTACCGTTCGCTATGCCGCCTCAGCGGTGCCCCTGCGGCACGCCGTGGAGCAGTTCCTGCCCAAAATGCGCGACGTGGTGCAGAAAATAGAGGCTGAATTTGCCTAAAGGATCCTTGGGAAACGCCGCGAGGGACACCGCCCCCTCACTTTCTCAAAACCTTGGAGACGCCTCCGGAAATCAGTGACGTGACATCGAGCAGCGCGCCGGCCATGGCGAACCCATCCGGCGCCGCGAGATATCGCGGCCGCCAATCAGGAAGAAATTTTTCCTTGTACTTTCGCAAGCCCTCGAAGGGATAGAAATTCTCCCCATAACGCTGCACCATGCGCCCGACCTTGTGCCAGGTGGGAGCAAGTGCGTGCTCCTCGAGCCCCGACAAGGGAGCCATGCCCAGATTGAACCAGCGATACCCTTGGCCCTTGCTCCACAGCATGCACTCGATCAGGAGATAATCGATGACGCCCTTTGGCGCATCGAGGTTGTAGCGCATGAGATCCACCGACATTTCGCTCGCCCCGCCGCGCCACAGATTGGCGAATGCAACGATGGCTCCGCCGCGGCGCACTACGCCGCAATCGAAGTTCGTCAGATACCGCTCATCGAAGAAGCCCAGCGAGAAGCGCTTCTCGGCCGTGTTCTTTTCCGCAAGCCAGGCGTCGGACACCGCACGCAACTCGGGCAGAACGGCCGCGACATTCTCCCGCGACACGACTTCGAACTGCGCGCCGTCGCGGCCTGCACGCCGCTGGGCCTGGCGCAGGTCGGCCCGCGCGGGGCCCTCCAGGGAAAACGTGTCGAGCGCCACGCGCGCCTCCTCGCCCAGCTTGCTCAAGGTCAATCCGAGATCGATGTACAAGGGGAGGTTTTGCGGCTTGACTTGATAGAACACCGGCGACACCGCCATCACGTCGCAATGCTCGAGGAATTCCCAAGCCAGCGGTTCGCACAGCTCGAGCGGACCGACCGGGTCGCCCATCGCCACCCAGCTGTGGCCTGACGCCTGGTACATGATGAACGCGGTACGCTCGGCGTTGAACAGCAGATTCTTGTCGCCGAGCAGCGCGAGATTGGCGGTGGTGTCATCGGCATTGGCGATCAATTCCGAGACCCGCTCCAAATCCGCGTTCCCCGGCACGATCATCGGCGGGGGTGCGGGCCGGAGCAGTCGCCACAGTCCATAGGCCGCGGCAATGACCGCCGCAAACAGCGATGCGCGCAGGCTGCGCGGCGCCGACGCATGGAATGCGAATTCCCACCACAGCTCGTTGCCGTAAGGCACATTCCGGTAGGCGAATATCACGAGCCACGCAGCGGTGCCCAGAACCAGGAACAGCGCCAGGATCCATGGTCCGGAATAATGCTGTTCGATCAAGGACACGCGCCGCCGAAAGCGGCCCCGGGCGAGGACCAGCACGAGGACGACGAGCGCCAGCACGGTGGCCTCCTCGTAGTCGAAGCCCTTGAGGAGCGATAACAGTATCCCGGCGCACAGCAGCCAGATCGTCAACCACCATGCGGCGTCGAGCCGCCGGTACAGGCCGTGGGCGATCACCAGGAGCCCGACTCCCACGGCGCTGCCGAGCAGGTGCGACAACTCGAGGATGGGCAGCGGCACGAAGTTGCGCAAGAGATCGAGGCGGTTGCCGAGCCCGGGGGTGGCTCCCGAGAACAACAGCACGGCGCCCGCCACGAACACCGCAATAGCAATGGCCTGAGGGGTGACGGCGACCAGAAATGATCGCGCGAGTTGCGCCAATCGCACCGCCGGTCCTCGATGCACCCACAACTCGTGGGCTCCCAGCAACGCGAGCGCCAGGGCGAAGGGAGCGAAATAGTAAATGGCGCGGTAGGCAACCAGGGCGCCCAGCAGCCGGTCCTTCGCAACGTACGGCAGCAGCAGCAGCAGCACGGTCTCGAACACACCGATGCCGCCCGGGACATTGCTGATCACGCCCGCGGCGATCGCAATCAAGTAGATGCCGGCGAACGCCCCAAAGCTGATCGCCGCCTGTTGCGGCAGGAGCACATAGAGGACGCTCGCCGCGCACAAGAGATCGACACAGGCGACGGCAACCTGGGCGAACGCGATGCGCGGTTTGGGCACCGGAACCTCGAGGCGGCCCAAACGCAGCGGCCGCTGACGCGTGCACACGAGCCAGAGGTACGCGGCAACGCCCCCGATCAGCAGCAACCCCGCGAGCCCGGCGAGCGCGGCATGCACGTGCAGCGCCGATCCGGACATGCCCGCCTGGGTGAGCAGCGAGAGGCCGAGAAGGAGCCCGGCGCCCAGAAAAAAAGTTACCGTTCCGAACGCAATGATGGTGGCGATCTGTTTCGCACCCAGGCCGAGGGCAGTGTAGGCGCGGTAGCGAATCGCACCTCCGCTCAGCGTGTTCAAACCCACGTTATGGCCGATCGCGTAGCCCATGAACGATATCAAGGCAACGCGGGGATACGGCACGCGCGCGCCGGCAAAGCGAACGGCGAGCGCGTCGTACAAGGTCAGGCAACCGTAGCCGGCGACGGTGAACACCGCCGCCCGCAGCAACTTCACGGTGGGGATCGCGTGGACATGGGCGAGGATGTCCCGCCAGCGATATTGGCCGAGCAAATGGTGCAGCCAGAAAACCGCCAGCCCGAACAGGGCGATGCCAAGAAGCGTGGTCCACGCGGGGACCTTTCGAGCTGCGACGGAATGTGTCAAGCCTAGTATCGTAACAGGGCCTTCCCCGTCCCGTGCGCATGCGGCGCATGGAGTTAAGCGCGGCAGGCTGCTAAGGTTCGCCTTGGAGTTCCGAAACGATCAGACAAGGGGTAGCCCACGCATGAGTTCCGCCACCGACAGCCGCCAGGCAAGCATGGACTCGACACAGATATATCGCGAGGAGACCTTCACCGATCGCAAGGTCGGCACCATCCGACGCTTGACGCCGGTCACCGCCGATGGCGCTGCGGATTCCGCGCGGCCCGTGATATTCGTCGGACAAGCCCAGGTCATGACCCCGATGGGAGCGCTGCCGATCAGTTTTGAACTCGAGGCCGTGACGCTCGGTGCGGCAATCGAAAAGTTCGGTGCGGCCGCGGAACTGGCGGTGCAGCAAACCATGCGCGAACTGCAGGAAATCCGCCGGGAACAAGCCTCATCGCTGGTGATCCCCGACGCTGCCGGAGGAGCGCTGCCGAATCCCAGCGATCTGCTCGGCCGCGGACGACCGCGCCGGTAGCCTGGACCCGCCGGCTCAGGCGGGCGCCTTGGAGTCGAGTTCGTCCCAACGCGCGTACGCCTGCTCGAGATCCGCAGCCAGGGACTCGAGGCGCTGCAGGACGGCGGCGCCCCGCGACGGATCACCCTTGAAAAGAGCGGGATCCGCGATCCTGGTTTGCAGCTCGAGTTGTTCCGCTTCCAGGCGCTGAATCCTTTCAGGCATGGCATTGAGTTCGCGCTGCTCGTTGTAGGAAAGTCGCCGGCTCTTCGGCCGCGTGGACAGGTCAACCTTGGACGACTCCGGCGCGCTGTACGCCGCGGCAGGCGCGCGCGGCTCGACCCGCGCACCGGATTTGCGCTGGCGCAGCCAATCGCTGTAGCCGCCCACATACTCACTCACGTGGCCGCCGCCCTCGAACACCAGCGTGCTGGTGACCACGTTGTCGAGAAACGCCCGGTCGTGGCTGACGAGGAGCAGCGTCCCCGCATAGTTCGCAACCATCTCCTCCAATAGATCGAGCGTCTCGGCATCCAGATCATTGGTGGGTTCATCCATCACGAGGAGGTTGCTCGGGCGCGCGAACAGCTTCGCCAGCAGCAGGCGGTTGCGTTCGCCGCCCGACAGCATGCTCACCGGTGCCTTCAACCGCTCCGCAGGAAAGAGAAAGTCGCGCAAATAGCCCGACACGTGCCGCGGCTGGCCATCGATGATGACCGTGTCGCCGCTTCCGCCCGTGACGTTGTCCATGATGGAAGCATCCGCGTCGAGCTGCTCGCGTTGTTGGTCGAAATACGCCGGCAGCAGCGAGGTGCCGCGGCGGATCGTCCCCGAAGTGGGTTCGAGCTCGCCGACCAGCAGCTTGATCAGGGTGGTCTTGCCGCAGCCGTTGGGACCGATGATTCCGATACGGTCGCCACGCATGATGCGGGTGGAAAAATCCGCGATGACCGGCGATGCACCGAAACTGTGGGTGACGTTGATCGCCTCGAACACGAGCTTGCCCGACGGCGCGGCATCCTGCACCCGGATCTCGACCTGCCCGATTCGCTCGCGGCGTTCGCTCCGCTCCATGCGCAGTTGTTTGAGCGCGCGCACCCTGCCCTCATTGCGCGTGCGCCGCGCCTCCACGCCCTGGCGGATCCATGCCTCTTCCTGCGCGAGTTTCTTGTCGAACAGGGCGGCATGCTTGGCTTCGACTTCGAGCGCCGCACGCTTCTGCAAAACGTAGTCATCGTAGCTGCCGGGCCACACGCGCAGCTGCCCCCGGTCGAGCTCCACGATCCGCGTCGCCAGACGCCGCACGAAGGCGCGATCGTGGCTGATGAACAGCAGCGCTCCGCCGAAGTCGAGCATCATCTCTTCGAGCCATGTGATCGCGTCGATATCCAGGTGATTGGTCGGCTCGTCGAGCAGCAGGAGATCCGGCGCGGCAACGAGCGCGCGGCCCAACATCACCCGCCGCCGCCATCCGCCCGACAAGGCCGCCATCTTCGCGGATCCATCGAGGTGCAGACGCGCTATGACCTGATCCGCCTGCAGTTCAGCCCGCCAATCACCATGCATCGCCTCGTCGGAAGGCGCGCCCGGATCGAAACCGCTCATGACCACGCTGCGCACCAAGGTATCGCTCGCGGGCGACACTTCCTGCGCCAGGCTCGCGACGCGCGAGCCCGGACGCACCCAGACTTCGCCGCTGTCGGGCGCGATTTGACGGGTGATGAGCTGCAGCAGCGAGGACTTTCCCTCGCCGTTGCGGCCCAGAAGACACACGCGTTCGCCTCTGCGAATTTGCAGATCGACGTGGTCCAGCAGGGGCTTGCGGCCGAAGCTCAAGCAAACTTTGTCGAGGCGAACGATGGGCACAGGTTCGCTCATAGTAAGCGGCTTCTCGACAATAACCCAGCCACAATGAGCGATACACGCCCCGTTGCGCGGTGACGGCCCTCACCGGACACAAGGTTAGGGTGCGCTGCTGCGGAATATTGTGTCCAAGCGCACAGCCTAGCGGCGCAAGCCCGTTTACCCTGAGTTTTTACCGGGTTTTTCTATGACAGGTGTCACATTCGGGGCGGCGGCCGCTGCGCTCCTGATGCTCGCGGGCGGGGCTTCGGGCGCGCCAGTACGCCAGTACGTGCTCGCCGCGTGGCCCGGGTAAACCCGCATGGCGCTTCGTACCCGCATTGCCGTGACCTTCATTCTGCTGCTGACCGCGGTGCTGGCCGCTGCATTGGGCGCCGTCTCCGCGATCAATCGCGGAAATGCCGGCCGCGAGGTCCAGCGACAGCTCGATGTCGGCGCGTCGGTGTTCTCGCGTCTGCTCGAAAGCAATCGCCGCCAGCTGATCCAGGCGGCGCAGGCGGTTGCCGCTGACTACGGCTTCCGCGAAGCGGTCTCGACGCGCGACACCGACACACTGGTGTCCGTTCTCGAGAACAGCGGACAGCGCATAGGCGCGGCCATGGTCGTGTTGACCTCGCTCGACGGCGAGGTCATTGCCGCGTCGGGATTGCACATCAGCCCCGGGGCCCGGTTTCCCGCATCGACCGCGGAGAGATCCCGCATGGCGGACGAAGGTGCAACCAGCGTCATGGTCGACAACGGGCGCATCTACCAGCTCGTCACCGTCCCGGTGCGCAGCCCCCTGCCGGTCGCGAGAATCGCCATGGGCTTCGAACTCGACCGCAAGGCGGCCCGGGAGCTCGCCGACATCACCGGCCTGGCGGTGACCCTCGCGGTCGAATCCGGCGGCCGGTGGACGGATGTGGTGAGCACCGTGCCGGCGGGCGCGTCGGGCCAATCCGATGTCGTCAGCCGGCGCATCGAAATGTCCAAGTGGGGAAATGCGGAGGCGGTCGCGGTGCTGTCGCGTTCGCTCGCCGACGCTCGCGCGCCCTTTGAACGCCTGACGAAGGTGCTGTTCGTGATCGCCGCGGTCAGCTTGATCGCCTCCGGCTTTGCGGCTTTCTGGCTCGCGCGCAATATCACGCGGCCGCTCCAGGATCTGACTCGGGCGGTCGATCAAATACGCACCGGCGCCTATGATGTGGCCTTGAGCGTGCAACGGCGCGACGAACTGGGGGTGCTGGCCGAGGGTCTGCAGCTCATGCAAGCGGCGGTGCAATCCCGCGATCAATCCATCAGGCGCCTGGCGTACGAGGACTCCCTCACGGGCGTCATGAACCGCACCGCCTTCGGCGCAGCATTGAGCCGTGCCTTGGCGGAGGCGAACGACGCACCCATTGCCGTCGCCGTCATCAACCTCGATCGCTTTCGCCGCATCAACGAGCATCTGGGATATTCGGTGGGCGACGCGGTGCTCACCAAGATGGCGGCGCGGCTCGCCGCGGTGCCGTCGGTGGATTCGGCGGTGGCCCGGTTTGCCGCGGATCAATTCGCCGCCTTTGCGCGGCTGCGGGACCCCGCACGCCTTCAGGCGTGGGGAACATCGCTGGTCATGGCGCTCGCCGAGCCCGTGTTCGTCGAGGCGCAGCCGATCGACATCAATGCGACGGTGGGCCTGGCGGTGGCCGCCCCCGGGCCGACCTCGACCGACGAGCTTCTGCGCTGCGCCGACCTGGCCCTGGAGCACGCACGCCGCGAGAAGCGCGCGCTCGCGGTATACGACGAAGCGTTCAAGCCCGCCGCCCGCGACCACCTTTCGCTGTTCGGCGAGCTGCGCCATGCCGTCGAACACGACGAGCTGCGCCTGTTCTTCCAGCCGAAAATCGATCTCAAGACCGGACGCGTGGCTGGCGCCGAAGTTCTGCTGCGGTGGCAGCATCCGACGCGGGGACTCTTGAGTCCCGCGGACTTCATTCCGTTCGCGGAGCAAACCGGATTCATACGGCGCCTGACCCGTTGGACGCTGGATCACGCCATCGCACAAGGCGCTCGATGGCAGCAGGCGGGCAACGCCTTGGCGCTGGCGGTGAACATCAGCGCCGATGACATCGGCGACGTGCGGCTCGATTCTCGCGTCGCGAGCCTCCTGTCCCGGCACCAGCTGCCTCCGGCCCTGCTGACCTTGGAGGTGACGGAGAGCGGCTTCATCGAAGACCCCACGCGGGCGCTGCACGTGCTCGATGCGATTGCCGCGCTCGGTGTGGGTCTCTCCATCGACGACTTCGGCACCGGCTATTCCTCGCTCAGCCACCTGGCCCGCATGCCGGTTCACGAAGTCAAGATCGACCGCAGTTTCGTGCAGGGTCTGGATTCGGATCCCGAGTTCGCGCCGGTGGTGAGGGCGGCCATCGACATGGGCCATGGCCTTGGCCTCAAGGTGGTCGCCGAAGGCATCGAGACCGAAGAGGCGGCCTCGCGCCTGCGCAATTTCGGCTGCGATGTCGCGCAGGGCTTCTTGTACGCCAAACCGATGCCGCTCGCCGCCTTCGAATCATGGCTCGAGGGCAGGGAACGTGTTCCGGTGATTGCGGTGCCGGTCGATTTCGGGACCGAAGATCTGGCCGACACGGTGAGCCTCGCCGTCTATTGAAGCGTGGCTGGACACTCGCGCATTTTGTTACCAGAATGATTCGGGTGAAGATTCTCGGTGAGGCGCTGGACGGGCTGGGGCGGTGGTACGTGGCGGTACCGCCCTTCTTGATCATCGGATTCTTGGTCGCATTGTTTTTTCTGACCGGCACCGGGCAGACGCGGCTGCAGGAGGCCGGCGCGAGGCTGCAGAATTCCGCGGCGCGGCAACTCGCCGTCGAAGAGGTGCACTCCTCCATCGCGCGCGCGGTTGCGGCGCAGCGTGCCTTTTTGCTGACCGGCGATCAGAAATTCGCCGTGCAGTACGACAAGATCGCGGCCTCCGTGGCGCCCCGGCTGGAACGCCTGCGGTCGGCGTACGCAGGCTCGGATTCCGAATTGGACAATGTGCGCACGCTTGAGTTCCTGATCGGCAGGCGGCTGGGGGACCTGTCGACCCTCGTCGCGGTCCAGAAGGCTCAAGGGCCCGCTGCTGCGGTCGCGCTGGTGAAAACCAGCGTCGGCACGGAAACCGGCGAGGCCGTCAACGACGCTCTGGACGTTTTGCGCGACCGCGAATCCCTGGAGCACATGGCGGCTCAATCGCATTGGTCCAAGTCAGTGGTGTTGAGCCGATGGGTCATCGTCGCCGGCACGATCTTCAACATGCTGTTGGTGGGAATTGCCGCCCGGCTCGTGTACCTGGATATGCACCGGCGCACGCTGCAAACGGCCGAACTGCGCGATCAGAAGCTGCGGCTCGAACGCGAGGCGGAGGATCGCAATCGCGAACTCATCGAACTATCGACACACCTACAGGGGATGGCGGAGCGCGAGAAGGCAGGTCTTGCGCGCGAATTGCACGATGAGCTCGGCGGCCTGCTCGTGGGTGCACGCATGGATGTGTCGTGGGCGGAACAGCAACTCGCCGACGGCAGTCCGGAGATCCGTCAGCGGCTGCAGCGGGTTCAGCAGAACCTGGCGGCGGGCGTCGATCTGAAGCGCAGGATCATCGAGGAGCTGCGTCCGACACTCTTGGACAACGTGGGATTGTTTGCCGCGTTGCGCTGGCAATTGAAAGTGACCTGCCGGAGCGCCGGGCTCGAATGCAGCGAGTCCTATCCCGACGAGGAGCCCAAATTCACGTCGGAAGCCGCCATCGCGTTGTTCCGCATCGCCCAAGAGGCCTTCACGAACATATTGAAACATTCGGCTGCAAAATCCATGGGTCTATCGCTCTTTGTGGATGGCGAAGAGATCGTCATGCGGATCTACGATGATGGCAACGGTATTCCCGCGGGCCGGCTCACAGCCATCGGTTCGCACGGACTCGCGTCCATGCGCCATCGCGTTCGCGCACTCAGCGGCCGTCTGGACATCAATTCCTCGGCGTCGGGCGGCACCGCGCTGCTGGTGCGCATCCCCGGGACGCAAGCCATGCGGCGAGTCGCCGAATCGGAACCAACATGATCTGTCAGAAATTCAAGCCCAGTCCAAGATCGAATCGGTTGAAATCGCCGTTGAGATCGAACCACTGATAGTCGGCCTTGAGGACGACGTGAGGCGTGGTGTAGAAGTTCGCCCCGATGGTCCATACCCGGTCTTGATTGCGGGGCCAGTAGCCGTACGCGCCCGGCGTCCCCAGCGCGACCGGTCCCGGGGGCAGGTCGGGACCCAAGGTTCCCGCGTAACGCGAGCCCATGTCGTATCGTTCCCATCGCGCGAAGGGCGCGAGGCGATAGTCTCCGTGCTCCCACAACCCGTATGCGGCCTGTGCAAAATAGCCGAAGAACTCGGACGGGATCGGGTTGGGCGAGCCCGGATGCGCGGCATTCGCTGCACTCAAGTTGCCGATCGAACCGCGGGCGTACAACACGGAGAAATCGAACTTCGCGGGAGTCCATCGTGCATGGGTTTCCCAGAGAGTCACGCGATGATCGCCGGGGATCAGCCCGCTGAGCGGCGCCGGGACCTTGCCCGCGTTCCCGCTGCTGATCGCGGCGCCCAGAGTCAGTCCCGGCACTCCGTAGTACCCCAACGCAACGTACTGGCTCAAGTCATGCGCGTTGGCAAGCGCCAGTTCCTGATGCGACGCCTGCAACGGCGCCGAACCGCTGTCCTCGAGGCCGAGTGCGGTCGAGTACTGTGGAAACTCGGGAGCGTACTCCCACTTCGACAGGTCGAATCCCGTGGTCAGACCTGCATTCCAGCTGAATCCCGTGTCCGTATCGCCGTGGACATTGAACCCGCCCTCGCGCCACGTGCTGGGGATGATCAGGGTTTCGACGAAATTGCGCTGCACCCCGTAGAAGTTCGTCGGCTCATGATGCTCGTTCAACAGGCCGAATGGCATCAAGAAGAGTCCCGCACGCACCGTCAGCGCGTCGTTCAGCCGACGGTCGACGTAGAACTGCTCGACTTCAATCTCGCCGACGTCGTCCGATGAAGAAACCGCGTGTTCCACTTCGAATTCGGAATTGAACTCGGTGCGGTCGTCGAAAGAGTATCCGATCCCGAATACCGCGCGCGCGAGATCCGCCTGCGCCTTGGCCGGATCGCGCGTCGGACGCGTGTAATACAGTTCGCCGTAGCCCCAAAGCCGCACGTTTGAAAATGCGGAGCCCGCTGAAGCGGGTCGGACCGCCGGCGGCGGTACCGGCGGCGGTTCCGGCGGCCGCTCGATCGGCGGCTGGGCCGTCATGGACGCCGGCCGGCCGAGTGTGCGTTCGAGTTCGAGCTGCTTTTCGGCCAGTCTCTGATTCTGCTCGAGCAGTTGCGCCATTTGCGATTGCACGGCGGCCAGTTGCTGCTGCAACGACCGGATCTGTTGCTGCTCCGGCGAGGAGGCGGCTGCATCCGCTGCCGGGGATTGGCACATGCAGAACATGGCAGCCAACATGGCAGCGCCGCCGCAAGAACTTCGAATCATGGCTCGGATCCTCGTACCGTAAGAGCATTGGCTGATGAGGCCGGTGCCTCCTATCCGAGTCCAAATGCTATCGAGAATGATTCGTATTTGCAATACGCATCGTGTCCTGCACGCCCCGCCCGGGTATGATTCATCCGTTCTGCGGCTTGAGGAGCGTGATGCCGGTGGACGAGCCGCAATGGTTGAGCGTCGCGCGCGAGTTGCGCGCAATCGCACAGACGGGCCTTGCGTTCACCGCCGATCGATTCGATCGGCAACGCTACGAGCGGGTGCGCGAACTCGCGGCCGTCATGCTCGCGCAGGGCTCGGGTGAGAACTACGAAGTCGTCATCGAGATCTTGCGCGAAGGTTGGGGGTATGCAACGCCCAAAGTCGACGTGCGCGGCGCCGCCTTCCTCGACAACCGGGTGCTGCTGGTCCGTGAAATCAGCGACGGCCGTTGGACGCTTCCGGGCGGATGGGCCGACGTCAATCAATCGGCCGCAGAATGCGTCGTCAGGGAGATCGCCGAAGAGTCCGGCTTCGTGGCGAAGGCATTGAAGCTCGCGGCGGTTCGGGACTACCACAAGAGCGGACATCCACCCCGCAACGTCGACTCCATCTACAAGATGTTCTTCGTCTGCGAAATCACCGGAGGCTCCGCCAGGGCCAGCGACGAGACCAGCGAAGTTGCCTTCTTCCCGCGCGACGCTCTGCCGCCGTTGTCGCTCGGACGGACCACCGCTGCGCAGATCGACAGGATGTTTCATCATGCGCTTCACCCGGACCTGCCGACGGATTTCGATTGAGTCGTGCTTGATGCTATTGTTTCATCAGCACCCCTGAGGATGATGCACTGTGGCCGACGACATCTTGATCGCGATCGACCAAGGAACGAGTTCCACACGCACCATCGGCTTTTCCGCCGCAGGCGATGTGATGGCGGTCGAACAGCAGAGCTTCGAGCAGATCTATCCGGGACCCGGCTGGGTGGAGCACGACCCTGAAGCGATTTGGAACACGGTGATGTCGACCAGCCGTGGGGTGCTCGATCGTCTCGGAAGCGCGAATCGGGCAGCGGCCGCCATCGGGATCACCAATCAGCGCGAGACCACCCTCGTCTGGGATCGCCGCACCGGCGCGCCCATCTACAACGCCATCGTCTGGCAGGATCGCCGCACTGCCGATCGATGCCGTCAATTGGCGGGGGATTTTGGAGAGACGCAGATCAGCTGCAAGACCGGCCTGCGCTTCGACCCGTACTTCTCCGCAACCAAGATCGCCTGGATTCTGGACCGCGTGCCGGGCGCGCGCGACGCGGCTAGAAGCGGTCATCTCGCGTTCGGCACCGTCGACACTTTTTTGATCTGGCGGCTGACGGGAGGTCGGCTGCATCTCACCGACGCCACGAACGCCAGCCGCACGGCGCTGTATGACATCGCCAAAGGCCGCTGGGACGAGGCCCTCTGCGACATGTTCGATGTGCCGATGAGCGTGCTTCCCGAGGTGCGGGACAGTGCGGGCGACTTCGGCGTCGCCGACGCGGGCGTGCTGGGTCAATCATTGCCGATCCGCGGAGTGGCGGGAGATCAGCAGGCGGCGCTTATCGGGCAGGCGTGCTTCGCCTCCGGCGACGTCAAGAGCACCTACGGTACCGGCGCATTCCTGGTGCTCAATACCGCCCGCCGGCTCGTGTCCTCGAAGCATCGGCTGTTGACGACCATCGCTTATCAGTTGAATGGCCTGGTCACCTACGCGCTTGAAGGCTCGATCCTGTCCGCGGGCGCGGCAATTCAGTGGCTGCGCGACGGCCTCGGGCTCATCGCACAGGCATCCGACGTGGAGGCGCTGGCGGCGTCAGCGCCCCACACCAGCGGTGTATATCTGGTTCCGGCATTTACGGGGTTGGGAGCCCCGTATTGGGATCCGGATGCGCGCGCCGCCATCATCGGCCTCACGCGCGCCTCGACGCGGGGCGAAATCGCCCTCGCCGCCCTCGATAGCGTCGCCTATCAAACATGCGACCTGCTCGACGCGATGGCTGCAGACGGTCTGCGGCCCGAGAGCCTCAAGGTCGACGGCGGGATGTCGAAGAACGATCTGTTCATGCAGCGGTTGGCGGATCTCACGGGAATGGCAATTCGGCGGCCGGCCAACGCAGAGTCCACGGCGTTCGGCGCCGCCTGCCTGGCAGGACTCGGCTGCGGCCTGTACCGCTCGCTTGAAGAGCTCGCAGCGCTGAAGCGAATCGACACCCGCTTCGAGCCCACCTTGAGCGCCCCCGAGCGGGATGTACAAATTTCCGGATGGCGGAACGCCCTTCGGCGGGTAAGATCCGTCTAATGGAGCTTTCCGCGTTCATCGACCGCTGGCGTCCCAGCACCTTGCGAGCAGCCGCCGCCACCGTCGCGCCCGGCGTCGCATCCACCCTGATCGTGGCCCTGGCGGCCACCTACCTGTCGGATCATTACCACGCACCACCCGTCATCTTCGCCCTTCTGTTGGGGATGGCTTTGAACCAATTGTCGGCGGAGGCGCGCTACGCGCCCGGCATCAACCTGTCGGCGCGCACGCTTCTGCGAATCAGCGTTGCGCTGCTCGGCTTGCGCATCACCTTCGGTCAGGTCGGACAGCTCGGCTGGTCGACTGCAGCCATGGTGGCCGTCACCGTTCCGCTCACCATCGGGTTTGGCTGGGCGCTTGCCCGCGCCGTGAAGCTCGACGGCCGCTACGGCGTTCTCTCCGGCGGCGCGGTCGGTATTTGCGGAGCATCCGCGGCCATGGCCATCGCGGTCGCGTGGCCCCGCAAGGACTCCGAGCGCGACACCGTGCTGGTGATCGCATGCATTACGACCTACAGCACCATTGCCATGGTCCTGTATCCGGCGCTGCTTGCGCACCTGCAGCTCGATCCGTTGCAAACGGGACGGTTTCTCGGCGGGTCGATCCACGACGTTGCGCAGGTGGTCGCAGCCGGCTACGCCTCCTCGCTGCAGGCCGGAGATTCGGCGACCATTGTCAAACTCATGCGGGTCGCCATGCTGTTGCCGGTGGTCCTGATCATCTCGCTCGCCACCGCGCGCGGGAAGAAGGGGAACCAGACCATTGGCAACAAGGTTGCGCTGTTGCCCGGGTTCCTCATCGCGTTCGTGGTGCTGGCTGCTCTCAACGGCTTCGACCTCGTCGCAAAGCCGGTCGCGGCAGTCCTCACCGAAGTCTCCCGGTGGCTGCTGGTCATTTCCGTCGCCGCCTTGGGGATGAAGACGTCGCTGCGAGAGATGATGGCTGTCGGCACGACCGCGATCGCTCTCATCGCGGCGGAAACCGTCTTTCTGGCCCTGCTGGTGCTGGGCTGGATCCTGGTCGGAGGCACGCGCTGACGGCGCCTCTCACCTGGATCATGGCGTGTCAATGAATTCAAAACAGCATCACCGGATACTCGCCATCGACATCGGCGGCAGCCACGTGAAAATGCGCTTGTTCGGCCGCCGTGAGCTGCGCCAATTTGAATCCGGGCCGAAGCTGACGCCGCGTCAAATGGTCAAGCGCGTGCATGCACTCACCGGGGACTGGACTTACGACGCGGTCTCCATCGGATATCCGGGCGTAGTCGTGCTCGGCAAAGTGATGGCGGAACCGCACAACCTGGGACCCGGCTGGGTCGGGTTTGATTTTCGCAAGGCGTTCGGACGCCCTACCCGCGTGATGAACGATGCGGCGATGCAGGCGCTCGGCAGCTACGAAGGCGGCCGGATGCTCTTCCTGGGCCTCGGGACGGGACTTGGCTCCGCAATGATCGTCGACGGCGTCGTGGCGCCGATGGAGATCGCGCATCTCCCCTATAAGAAGGGTCGCACCTACGAAGAATGGGTCGGTGAACGCGCGCTCAAGAGATTGGGCGGCAAGAAATGGCGCCGGGTCGTGCGCGACGTCGTGATGGAGCTCTCCGCGGTGCTGGAGGCAGACTACGTGGTCATCGGCGGCGGCAACGCGCGCAAGTTGAAGCGCCTGCCCAAGAACGCGCGCCTCGGCAGCAACGACTTCGCGTTCCTCGGAGGATTTCGCGCGTGGCGCCACCTTGGCGCATCCAGGGCGGCCTCGAAGAGTATCCGGCGCAATATCACGGTTCCGTGAGCGGCGCACCCGAGTTTGTGACGGCGTTTGCAGAATTGCCCGGCGCGTGGATTCATTTGGCGGCGGGATTGTGCAAAATACGGCCATGCGATTTAGATTCAAGGCATTCGGGCTGCATATGCTCGCGAGTACGTGTGCGCTGTCGCTCATACTCGGCACGCTCTATTTTGGATGGTACCGCTGGCCGGGCTGGTACCTGACCGACGTCGTGCATGTGGTCGTCGTCATGGCCGGCGTCGACGTGGTCCTCGGCCCCACACTCACGTTCATCGTTGCGAAGGCGAGCAAGCCAAGACGCGAGCTCGCGCGCGACATCTCGATGATCGTCGCCGTGCAGCTCATCGCCCTGATCTACGGGTCGGTGTCGCTGTGGAACGGCAGGCCGCTGTATTATGCTTTTTCCGAGAGCGTGCTGCAGCTCGTGCAGGCCTATGACATCGACGCCCAAGAAGCCTCGCTCGGTCGCGAGAAGAATCCGCCATTTGCGCCCCATTGGTACAGCCTGCCGCGATGGATCTGGGCGCCGCTGCCCGAGGATGCGGAGTTGCAGAAGCGCATCGTGACCTCGGCGGTCGCCGGCGGCGACGATGTGATCTCGATGCCCCAATATTTCAAACCCTGGGATGAGGGCTTGCCCGCATTCAAGGCTCATCTTAAAAAAGTGGACGATGTCGGCTACTTCGCCCCCTCGCAGAAGAAGAGGCTGAAGGAGCGCATGCGCGCGGCCGGTTTGGCCACGGATCAGTTGAATGCGATGCCATTGACCGGGCGAGGCCACCCATTGCTCGCGGTGATCGACCCGGCCAGCCTCAAGATCATCGCGATCCTCAGGCCCTCGTAGCGTGGCCGGCACACGTCCACTATTGTCCGCGGCCGCAGGCGGCCTGATCGCCTGGGGCACGGCCATTGCGGGAATCGCCGTCGTCGATGTCATCGTCCGCCAGATTCTCCTGGAGGACGTCCGCGCATATCTCGCCCGCACGGCGGCCGGTACGGCCGCGCTCATCGACGGCGATGAGTTGGCCGCGTTCAACAGCCCGGATCAGGACGGCTCGCCGGAATACAACCGGGCCTCGCGGCCGCTTCGGGCGCTGCTCGATACGAATCCCGACATCCGATTCGCCTATGTCGGCGTCATGGAAGGCGGTGTCATGCATTTCGTTCTCGACGGAACGAAACGAGGCACTTTCGACGAGGCGGGGCGGCCGAACCACTCGCCGCCCATGGAACAGGATGAGCCCAGCCCGGGAGAGCGCGAGGTCTCAAGGACGCATCGGCTGACGGTGGAGAAGGAGCCGACCGCCACCGCATGGGGAATGGGAATCAGGGCCCATGCACCGATATTCGCGCGCAACGGAGAGATGACGGGTTACGTGGGCATTACGATGCGCGCCGACCGGTACCGGCAGCTGATCAGGCGCGTGGACGTATCGGCGGCACTCGGCGTCCTGATTGCCGGTGTCCTCGCCTTCCTCCATGGCGTCGCCATCTGGCGGGCGCAGATTGCCCGCCGACGGGCCATGACCGCCCAGGCGCAGACCGAAGACGAACTCAAACGCGCCCAGCAGTTCGCCAATCTCGGTACGTGGTACGCAAACCTCATCACCCATACGGGGTCGATGTCCGGGGAGCTCAAGCAGTTGCTCGGCAATCCTCCGGACGCCGGGCAGCCTCGGTCGGCCTATATCGCGGTCACCCACCCAGAAGACCGCCCGATGGTGGAGCAAGTATTCGCGGAGCTGGGCTCCCGCGGAGGCTCTCGCACGCTCGATCACCGCTTCATGGTCGACGGGGGCGTCAAACACGTGCGTGCGGCCGTGGCCGCGCGCTGCGACCCGCGCGGCCAACCGATCGAGATGCAGGGCATCGTCCTCGATTTGACGGACCTCAAGATCGCCGCGCTCGAGACGCTCCGGGCAAAGGAGACCGCGGAGCTCGCCAATCGCGCGAAAAGCGACTTTCTTGCCAATATGAGCCATGAGATCCGCACGCCCATGAACGGCGTGCTCGGCATGACCGAGCTGCTGCTCGATACGAAGCTCGACGCCCTGCAACGCGATTATGCCGAGACCATACGCGACAGCGGCACGTCGTTGCTGACGGTCATCAACGACATTCTGGACTTCTCCAAGATCGAAGCCGGAAAGCTCGAGCTCGAACGATTGGACGTGGATTTGCGCGAAACGATCGAAGACGTCGCGAGGTTGCTGTCGGTTCAGGCTCATGCGAAGGGGCTGGAACTCACCGCCCAGATCGATGCGGGGCTTCCCGATCTCGTCAAGGGCGACGCGGTGCGCATCCGCCAGATTCTGTTGAATCTCGCCGGCAACGCCATCAAATTTACGGCGAAGGGTGAAGTGTCGCTGGAAATCCGCGTCCTCGAGTCCGCGGAGAGCGGCACGAGAGTGCGCTGCGAAGTGCGCGACACCGGCATCGGCATCCCCGCCGATCGCCTGGGATCCTTGTTTGCGCCCTTCATGCAGGTCGACACGTCGACTACGCGACGATTCGGCGGAACCGGATTGGGATTGTCGATCGTTCGCCGTCTTGTCGAGCTGATGGGCGGTGAGACCGGCGTCGAAAGCGTCGAAGGCGTGGGTTCCTGCTTTTGGTTCACCGCACGGTTTGAACCGGTCCTCGCCGGCGCCCGGCGATCGTACCCGGTTCCCGCCTCGATCAAGGGACAGCGCGTATTGGTGGTGGACGACAATGCCACCAATCGCAAAGTCCTCATGGGGCAGCTCATTCTGTGCGGCGTGGAACCCATCTCCGCGAGTTCCGCGGATGAGGCACTGACGCTCATGCGTCAGGCGGGCGCAGCCGGACGCCCTTTCGACGCGGCGTTGCTCGATCATCTCATGCCCGATTGCGACGGCGCGGAACTCGGCCGGATCATCGTTCGCGACGAGACCCTCAAAGCGACGCGGCTGATTCTACTGACGTCGTCCGGTCAACGCGGCGACGGTCAATTGTTTGCCGACATCGGATTTGCGGCATATCTCTTGAAGCCGGTGGCGCAGCGCGACCTGACGGAGTGCCTGATACTGGTTCTCGCCAACACGGCGCAATCCTGGCATCTGCGCAGCCAGCCGATGATCACCCGCCATGCGCTGCGTGCCCAACGAAACCAGACCCGCCACCGGATCCTGCTGGCCGAGGACAATCTCGTCAATCAGAAGGTGGCTCTGCGGCTGCTGGAAAAACTGGACTATCGCGTGGACGTCGTGGCGGACGGGCTCGCGGCCATCGCCGCATGGCAAACCGGAAAATTCGATCTCATCATCATGGATTGCCAGATGCCGCAGATGGACGGCTACGAAGCGACCCGCGAGATCCGCCGTCTCGAGGCGGGCGGCAGCCACATCCCCATCGTGGCGCTCACTGCACACGCCATGCAGGGCGACGAAGACAGGTGCCGCGCCGCCGGCATGGATGAATACCTCTCCAAGCCCATCGACCGGACCAAGCTCGAGGTCTGTCTTGAACGTCTGCTGCCGGGCGCTTCCGACCTGCATCATCCGATCGACTGGCAGGCGCTCCTCGAATCAATCGACGGCGACAGACAATTCGCGCGGGAACTGGCGGATGCATTCATCGTCACCGTGGACCGGGAACTTGCCGGGATAACGGGCGCCCTGCGCTCCGGCGACCATGCAAAGCTGCGCGCGTCCGCGCATACACTCAAGGGCGCGAGCGCGAATCTGCATGCCGCTGCGGCAACCACCGCGGCAGCGTTGCTCGAGTCGGCCGCGGGCTCGGGGAAGCGGGATCAATTGTCGGCGCTCGCGGAACGCCTCGACACGGAAGTCCGAAGGACCGTCGTCTTCCTGAGATCGGTGGCGTAGACCTCCGCCCAGTGCTGCTCGGCGGCAATTCCACGTCCCTGCACGAAATCCACACCCATGTTCTTCAGCGCCGTCAGGGTGGCATCGTTCTCCACCCACTCGGCCACGGTCCTGATACCCATGGCACGGGCAACCTTGTGCATCGCTTCGACCATGGCGTAGGCCACGGGATCATGGTTCATGTCGCGTACGAAGCTGCCGTCTATTTTGAGTATGTCGACCGGTAATTCGCGCAAGTACCCATACGAGGACATGCCGCTGCCGAAGTCGTCCAGGGCGACCATGCAGCCGAGCCCCTTGAGGCGCTTCATGACCTTGACCGCCGTCTTGAGTCTCGAAATGGCGGCGGTCTCGGTCAGTTCGAATCCAATGCAGCCGAGGGGCAGCTGATGATGCCTCAGCCGGTCCGTGATGTATTCGGCCAATTCAGGATTGTCGAGGGAAGCACCGGATAGGTTGATCATGATGCGCGGCGCGTAGCCCGAGCGAGTGCGCCGGCGCTGCTCCGCAAAGGCATGCTCGATGACCCAACGGTCGATCTGCGGCATCAGCCCGAATCGCTCGGCAGCGGGAATGAACGCCATGGGCGGCACCATCTGCCCTTGCTCGTCGCGCAGCCGCAGCAGCACTTCATGGCAGGTTGGCTGCGCGCCGGCGGCCGCCTTTATCGGCCGGATCTCCTGGGTGTAAAGCACGAAGCGGTCCTGTTCAAGCGCCGCCTGCAAGCGGCTGACCCACTGCATCTCCCCACGGCAGGTGTCGATGTCGCGATCGTCGGTGCGGTAGATGTGCACACGATTTCGCCCCGTCTCCTTGGCCGCATAGCAGGCCCGGTCCGCCGCCCGCATTACGTCTGTCGCGGTATGCAGCAGCGGATCGTTGTGAACCACGCCGATGCTGGCATTGACGGCGAATGAGCGTCCTTCGCTCAGGAAGCGCAAAGCCTCGATCGTCAGACGGATGCGTTCGGTGACCTGCACGGCGACTTCCAGACTGCAGTTCGGCAGCACCAGGCCGAACTCATCGCCGCCCAGGCGGGCCAACAAATCGCCCTCGCGCAGCTGCGCCCGAATGGCCGTTGCGACACGCCGTATGAGTTCGTCACCTGCAGCATGTCCGCCGGTGTCGTTGACGACCTTGAACTGGTCGAGATCGATGAACGCTGCTGCGTAAGTCTGGCCGGTCGCCTGGCACCGCCGCAACGTCATGTCGACCTGTTCCTCGAAGTGAGCACGATTGGCGAGGCCGGTCAAGGCATCGTGCGTCGCCTGGTGGCGCAGCTGATCGGACAGTTGCCGCTCGGCGGTCACATCGCGCATGACCAGCACCAGTCCAATGACTTCGCCTTCGCGATTTCTGAGCCGCGCCGCGCGCTCGTCTATGGGCGTGACGCTTCCGTCGCGCCGGATCAGTTCCGAAGCGTGACCGGCCGCCAGGACGTCATCGGTCCCCGACATGAAACGGTCGATGGCGTCCCGCGAAAGTGGAGCCGGTACCTCGCCGGCATGGGCCAGCCGGAATACCTGTTCGAGCGGCCGTCCACAAGCTTCCTCAACGCTGAAGCCGGTCAACTTCTCGGCGGCACTGTTCAGGAACTGCACGACGCCGCGGCGGTCCGCCGAAATGACCGCATCCCCGATGGAGCGCAGCAGCACCGCAGCGCGTTCATGTTCCTCGAACGCAACCCTCTCGGTCGCGCGCAGCGCCGCCGCCATCTCATCGGTTCGTTTGAGAATGCGACGTGCAAGAAGATAGCCCGCGGCGAGCAGCATCAGCGTGCTGGTCGAGAGAAAGGTGAGGAGCGATGCGCTGAGGCGGCGCGCATTTTCGTTGACGGCACCGGCAAACTGGTTCTCGAGGGCGACGATCGGCGCATGGACCGCGTCGATTCGATCGTGCCATTCAGTGAGTTCCCGCGCACCGATGGCGCCGGCGGCGAGCCTCGCCTGAATGCCCTCCTTGAGCGGCAGGTAGTTTTCGACCTCGTGGTCGGCCTCGGCCCAGATGCGCAGGGGCTGCTGCCATGAGGGCACCATCCGCATGGACTGGAACAGCCAGATCATGCCGTTTATTTCCTCGGGATCATTGCCGCCGCTGCGAAAGCCGTCAACCGCGCGATCATGGTCAGGGTGTGGTTTCGACAGCTCCAGGCGGGCCGCACGGTCGCCCGACCAGATCCGCATCGGCTCCTCAAGCGCCGCGAGATGATCCTCGCTGGGTTGGGCCAGGTATCGGTGCATCGCCGCTTCGGTGTTGCCCTCGGCGGCAACCCACACTGCCAGTCCGGCAACATAGGCACGCATCGCCGACAGTAAGTAAATGCTGCCGAGCGAGATCAACAGCATCAGCACCATTCCTGCCAGAAACGGCCAGGTAACGGCGATCACGCTTTGGTTTGATTCCGAGACCTGGCTGTCAACACGCAAATGCTTTACCCGCTCAACGCGTCCTGCCTTAACTCTACGGCCGGGATGCCTCTATCTTGAGGTATGAGTCCGCAATTGCAGCTGTGGCATCGCACCATTGCATGACAATTCAGGCGATCCCTGCATCGAAAAGCGGCACTCCCACGAATCCGGATTCAGTCTTCTGTGCTCCGCCGCACATACTCTTGGGTGAAATAGGCGGACGGTGCGCATCACTCAAATCATATGGTAACCACATGCACGCCGTGGACTCGCCTCCTGTCATAACCTCACTCGGATTTCGCATCGCGGAGAAAGCCTCCAAATTCCGCAAGAAGAGCGCCGTACCGCCGGAGCGCAGGGAACGAATTGTGGTGGTGGACAACGATCCGGGTGTACGCCGCTTGTTGGACATTCGTCTTGACGCCGCGGGTTACGCGGTGGAATCAGTTCGCGACGCGCGGGCCGCGTTGGATGCGTGCATCCGATCCCGCCCGCATCTCGTCATTACCGATTTGCGGATGCGCGGAATGGACGGACTCGGACTGCTCAAGGAATTGAAGATCCGTTGGCCGGATTTGAGCGTGATCGTGTTGACCGCACACGGCACGATACCCGAGGCCGTTGAAGCCACCCGGTGCGGCGCATTTGGCTTTCTCGTCAATCCGGTTGCCAAGGCCGAATTGTTGGGCCAGGTGCAGCGGGCCATTGCAGCCTCGGCGGTCACGCACATCGGGGGGTGGCGGGACGAGATCGTTTCCCGCTGTCAACTCATGGAGGACCGGCTCAGCCAGGCCAACAAGGCTGCGGGCACCGATTCGCCGGTCATGCTGACCGGCGAAGGAGGAACCGGCCGGGAACTATTCGCCCGCGCGATCCACGCCGCGAGCGCGCGCAACACCGGGCCCTTCGTCGCGATCACGTGCCAGGGGCGCGTCGAAGATCTCCTGGAAGCTGAGCTTTTCGGCACCGGGTCGGATGCAGGCGCCTTTCGATCGGCGCGCGGAGGCACGTTGCTGATTCATGAAGTCTGCGATTTGCCGCTCCGGCTGCAGGCCAAGTTCGTCAACGCGCTGCACGAGGATGCGATTTCCGGAATGCAAACCCCGCCCGTCGCCGCCGTGCGGCTCATCTGCACCACGTCGGGCGATCTGAAACAACGCATGATCGACGGTCAGTTTCGCCAGGATTTGTACTACCGCATCAACGTCCTGACGATCGAAGTGCCCCCGCTCGGACGCCGCCGCGAAGACATCCCTTTGTTGGTCTCCCACTTTCTAGGTCAGGCCACGGAAGAGAGCGGCTTCGCCAAGATGTATTCGCCCAAAGCGGTGGCACTGCTGATGACCGCGGACTGGCCCGGCAACGTCCGGCAACTGTTCGACCTGGTGAAGCAGAACGTCGTGGTTTCGGAGGGTCGGGTCATAACCGAAGACCTCGTTCAGCAGTCGCTCGGCAAGGCCTGCACCGGAGTCCCCTCCTATGACGATGCGCGCGACAAATTCTTGCGCGACTATCTCGTCAGCACGCTCAGAAGCACCGCTGGAAACGTGAGCAAATCGGCCCGCCTTGCCAAACGCAATAGGACCGACTTCTACAAGCTCCTTGCGCGCTATCGAATACTGGCGAATGACTACAAGAGAACTGCAAGCCGGTAAGATACCTGCCCGATCCCCCGCGAGGCGGTCGAAATACCGGGCAAGTGGTATGTCGGGGGTGCTCGAAGCTCGCCCATAGATAGATAGACAGAGATCCGCGCAAGGAGCCCGGCGTAGTCCGGGCTCCTTGTCTCTTGGCTCAAGTTTTGCCCACGCCTGCGGCAACTTCAAATGCAGTCATTGTGCAGCACGCCCGTAGACGGTCCCGCAATGCAGGGAATGGCCCTGAGATATTCATAAATGGCCAGTAACTCATGCTCCGTCATGTTCCGAAGCAAGGGCCACGGCATGATCTGCAACAGATCACCGTCGAACGACTGATTGACGGGGAAACAACTGGTGCTCGCCACAATCGTGGGGTCTGAGCAGTTCGGATGCACGTGATCCAGGTCGGCGCCAGTCTGCATGATGAAGCGAAATTCCGCGAACGTCCGGCCACCCACGGGCAATCCGGTCTTGTCGGGCGTCAGGTTCCGGGACACGATGGGCGGGGTAACCCCCGCCACCTGGGACGCAAAGACTCTGCCGCCCCCCAAGTAAGTGGCTTGATTGACGACCGTCGCCGGTCCGCCTTTGAAGTAGGGGTTGCCGCCCTTCGCATATTCAGTTGCGGTGCCGCCCGAGTGGCACATATTGCACGAGCCGACGGCATTGACCATGTAGCTGCCAAGCCCGACCAGCTGCCGATTCCTACCCCGTAGATTCAGCGGGACCGGAGCTATCTCGAGGCCCCGGCGAATTCTAGCCTGCTCGACAGCCATATCGTCGTCAGCGGATTGCGCCCGCGAGACTCCGATCAAGCCTGCAACAACAACCAATGCCGCAAGCATGGCTCCCCTCGACCTCATACCGACCTGTTTGACGCTCATATACCTTCCCCTTGGATAGTTTCCGATGCGGCAAGCGCATCGACACACGCAACGTCGGGCCCGATGCGAGTTGTGGCAAGCGGCAATGCGCGGCAGACCGCGAATTCCGATGGAATGCCGTGCAATACCTTGGATTGCCGCTGCCCGCATTGAATGTAAGAATCACGCACGTTCATCCGGCGATGCAGTGGAGTGCTCTTTGGACGACCGCCTCGAGTCTTGGAAGAAGATTGCGTCGTACCTAAAGCGAGACGTCACTACTGTCCAGCGGTGGGAGCGCCGCGAGGCCATGCCGGTCCACCGTCATCTACACGATAAACTAGGGTCGGTCTTTGCATTCCGCGCCGAACTCGACGCTTGGTGGGAGAATCGGCGCACGCGGCTCACGCGGGACGGCGAAAAAGAAAATGAGCCCTCCGCACCCATCTCGCCGGCATCCGAGGATGCCCCTCTTCCGACAGCACCTCGCGTCCACGCGGCCAGACTGGCTCTGTGGACCCTTGCGGCCGGAGTGGTCGCGATGGCGGCTGCGATGGCCTGGATCGCCGCCGAAACAGACTACTTTTGGCGCAATCCTCTGACGAATGCGAAATTCACTCGTTTGTTCGCCAGCGGGACTGAGCAGGCGGCGGCCATCTCGCGCGACGGTAAATTCGTGGCCTATCTTGCGAACCGCGATGGAAAGATCGACGCATGGGCGGGCGAAGTAAGCAGCGGGACCTACCGCAACCTGACGCATGGCGATGTGCCCGACCTGGTCAATCCGTCGATCCGGACGCTCGGCTTCTCGCCGGATTCGACCCTCGTTTCATTCTGGACGAGGCGACCGGACGGGTCTCAGCCCGGCGACGTAAATATAATGGCGGCGCCGACGGCCGGCGGTCCGCTGCGGCCGTATCTCAAGGAAGCGGCCGAATACGATTGGTCACACGATGGGCAGCGGCTCGTATACCACACGACCGCGCCGGGCGATCCCTTGTTCGTGCGAGGGCCAGGGTCGCCAAGTGATGACGCGGGCCGCCGCATCTATGTCGCGCCCGCGGGAATCCATTGCCATTTTCCGGTCTGGTCTGCCGACGACATCTTCATTTACTTTGTTCGAGGGGTGCCGCCAGATGACTGGGACATCTGGCGAATCCGGCCATCCGGCGCAGGCCTCGAACGGATGACGTACCACGACGCGCACATTGCCTACCCGGTGGTGCTCGATCGCCGCACTCTGTTGTACCTCGCAACCGATGTGGACGGATCCGGACCGTGGATGTATGCAGTGGACGTCGAGCGGCGAATCCCGCATCGCATCGGATCCGGGCTCGAAAGCTATACCTCGCTTGCCGCGGCCGCCGGCGGCACGCGTTTGGTCGCCACGATCGCCAACTCGCGCACGAGCGTCTGGCGCATATCGCTCACGACAGGTCCGGCCGCTGAAATCGTCGCAGGCGAGCCATCACTCGTTGCCGCGAATGCCGCGATTCCGCGGTCCCGTGCGGATCTTGTGTTGTATGTCTCGTGGCGCGCGGAACGGCAGGGCATATGGGCGCTGGCGCGCGGAACCGCCCGCGAGCTCTGGAGCAGCGCACATGCGCGGATCGTCGGAGGGCCGGCAATCGCACCGGATGGGCGGCGCATCGCGTTCACGGTCAAGGACGGCGACAGAACGCTGATGTACCTGATGGACGCCGATGGCTCGCACGTCAGAGTTCTTGCCGATTCGCTCGCACTGCGCGGCAATCCCGGTTGGACACCCGATGGGCAAGCCGTCGTCTCCGCAGTGATGAAGAATGGAGAGCCCCGCTTGACGCGCATCTTTCTGAACGGCGAGTCGCCGCTTCAGTTGGTCTCGGAGTATTCCATCGATCCGGTGTGGTCGCCGGATGGGCGCTTTTTCCTGTATTCGGGCCCCGACGTCGGAACCACATTCCCGTTGCGCGCCGCCGCTGCGGACGGCCGGCCGCATCCGCTGCCGAGCGTGATGCTGACGCGCGGCGCGCGGCGGGTTGCCTTCTTTCGCGATCTGCACACGCTCTTGGTGCTCAGTGGCGAGGTCGGGCACAAAGACTTTTGGCTACTGGATCTTCGAACCGGTGCACAGAATCTTCTCGCGCATCTTCCGGCCGACTTCGCCGTCCGGGATTTTGACGTCTCAGCGGATGGCTCGGAAATTCTCTTCGATCGTCTCCAAGTCACGTCGGATCTTGCAATGATCGAGCGCGCGCACTAGCGAAATCGGGCGCTCGCCGATCGCCCCAGCTCGACGCGCTCTACCGCCTGGTCAAAGGTGTGGATGCCGACCGCTCCGCGGATTTCATCGAAGGGGTGGAGGCGTTGCGCGCTGCAATGTGAAGAATCCCTCTGCGGCACGGTGCATCGCGATCGGGGTCGATGCAACCGAACGAACCGCTTTCGCTACTCACTTTTGCATCCGCTCCATTCGAAAGAACCAAGAAGGAGACTCCATCATGAAGGTCACGAGCTGCCGGTCCAATGCACTCGGTACATTAATCGCGCTGTCGGTTGTAATAGCGTGCGGCGGTGCGACAGCCGCACAGGCAAACGACCTCGATGAATCCGTTGCCTTTGTCCAAAGGAACCTGGACTCGAACATCGCCGGCCGCGCGAATGTCACGGATCCGAACCTCGCCAACGCGTGGGGCCTGGCATTTGCACCCGGCGGCGCGTACTGGGTCAACGCAAACCATTCGGGCGTCGCGACTCTCTATCGAGGCGACGGGAGCATCGTGCCGTTGGTTGTTACCATTCCCCCACCGCCCGGCTCGCAAACCGGAACGGTGTCTGCCCCCACCGGCATGGTCTGGAACCCGACGGCCGCATTTCTCCTTCCGTCCACGAAGGTTCCCGCCGTCTTCATATTCGACACGGAAGATGGAACGATCTCCGCGTGGAATCCCAGCGTCGACGCGACCAATGCGGTCATTGTCGTCGACAACTCCACGACGGGCGCCGTCTACAAGGGCCTGGCATTCGGCACGAACATCAACGGAAACAATATTTATGCGACGAACTTTCGCGGAGGGAAGATCGAAGTATTCGACAGCAAATTCAGCCCCGCCAAAACCGATGGTCAGTTCGAAGATTCGCACATTCCCTCCGGATTCGCGCCCTTCGGCATCCAGAACATCGACGGCGATCTGTGGGTGACGTACGCGAAACAAGACGCCGACAAAATGGACGATGTCGGGGGATCTGGCAGCGGTTTCGTCGACGTATTCGACACGGAGGGACACCTGTTGCGGCGATTCGCCGAGCATGGCGTGCTCAATTCTCCCTGGGGATTGGCGCGCGCGCCTTACGGCTTCGGGCAGTTCAGCGGTGATGTTCTCATTGGCAATTTCAAGGATGGCAAAATCAACGCTTTCGATTCACGCGGCAACTTTCGCGGTGCGCTCAGAAGGCAGAACGGCAGCGCAATCAGCATCGATGGACTCTGGGCGCTAGAATTCGGCGCCGGCGCGAAATCGAGCCCTGAATGGCTGTTCTTCACCGCCGGTCCGAATGACGAAACCAATGGTATTTTCGGCGTCATCAACGCGATCCCGCGAAGACACGGCGAAGACTGACCGCCCGCCGCTGCTTTTAGTCGGACGAGGCAAACCAGGGCCGCGCAGGGATGCGCGAGCCGTGGATTGACCAGGTACCCCGCGAGAAGGCCACATCACCGCGTCCGGCACGGGAGGCGGAGGTCGGCAGAAAGCCGCCGGTGTCAAAAGTCGGCAGGTTTGGTATAACTGCGGCGGCGCTTCAAGCGCGCTAAGATTCGGCCGAGCCATCCAACTCACGGGAACATCACGTATGCCTAAGGGAATCACTCGTCGATCGGTCGTCAAGGGTGGCCTCGTGGCTGGCGCCATCGTTCCGGCCCTTGCACGTATCGGAAATGCGGCCACACCCGCCCCGGCGGATCTGCCGGCGCTCGATCCGAAGGAAGCCGCTGCAGTGACGCTGGGGTTCATCAATGATGCGGCCAAAGTCGACACGGCCGCCAATCCGAGGTACGCATCCGGTCAAACGTGCGCAAACTGCGAGCAGTTCATCGGCAAGCCGACTGACGCGCGAGGCGGGTGCGTACTCTTCCCTGGCAAGAGCGTACCCGCGGCGGGCTGGTGCAAGGTCTGGCGAAAGACGACCAAGGCTTGAGACGGCAGGCGACGGGCGGCAAGCACCGGCCCCGTGCAAAGGTCGCCGCCCAATCCCTGCTAAAGATCAGTCTTCCTGATTTCCCGCCGAACAGGTTTTTTTCAATGCCCCGTTGCTGGTACTACCCGACGCCAAGCACAACGGGACCGAGCCGCGATTTCATGCTCTCGGCAAGACCATTGAAGGGCGACGGTTGCACATCACCTTTACCTTGAGAGACGCCGACCAGCTCATTAAGACCATCCCCAAGTTTGCTAGTGAGTCCGCGGAACGAGCGTTCCGGGAAAAGAACGATTCAACGGGGTATTTGGATTGGAAAAAAGCTCGGCTCGCTGTGCTTCCAAACTTGAAGCCGTCTACCCAGACGATCTCGCTGCGGCTTCCGCAGCATCTTCTTGATTCGATCAAGACAGCCGCCAACGCTCGTGATGTGCCTTATCAATCGCTGATCAAGGTGTGGTTGCAAGAGAAGCTGCAGGGTTCATGAGACGCTGAAACAGCGCCTTCCTCGACAGCGGCTTCGGTCGCTGATCGGCCAAAACGGAACTAGAGCACATTGAAGTGCCCGGACGGCCAAGTTGTCGAACTCGCCTTGTTGTCTGCCGGGAGTTCGAATCACAACGTCGAGCCGGCGCCAGCAACGAGCCGTCCTCAGACAAGGAATTCAATGGTGCGCCCGGAGAGATTCGAACTCCCGGCCTCCTGGTTCGTAGTCGCAGAGATGATTTTGTAGGTTCTTGTTTTTCAACCACTTAGCAGGCCCGCCCTCACCCAGAACAGGCACCGTAGCGCATGAAAAGGCACGAAACGCTACGTTTTTACTACGGTGCCCGGTGTTAGCAATCGGGTAAAATCACGGCATCGGTCGTTTCCACGAATCAAGGACAGGCTATGGCAGAGGCCATCAAGCAGCGGGCACATGAATTGATCGAGGCGTTGCCGGACGACGCTACCTGGCAGGACCTGGTGTACGCGTTAGAGGTTCGAGGTGACGTCGAGGCTGGGCTCGCCGATGCGAAGGCTGGGCGCGTTACTGACTCTGAGGATCTTCGGCAGGAATACGGCCGACGCCGATGAAGGTCGCGTGGACCGCCCGGGCGCGGGCACGGCTCGCAGAAATCCACGATTACATCGCCCAGGATTCCAAACCGCGCGCTCTGGCTATGGTCGAGCGAATTCTCGATCGTGCAGAGGTGCTTATGCTCGCGCCGCGCAGCGGGGCGCGATTACAGGCTTTCGCAGACGATGAAGTGCGCGAGCTGCTTGAACGACCATATCGGATCATTTACCGAGTTTCTGCCAATAGCATCGAGATACTGACCGTCAAACATTACCGCCAGCGGTTAATTGATCGGCCCGATGACTTTTAGCGAAGAGCGCGGACTCGCGTCACGACAATACGGATCATGATCCGGACGCCAAGCGTTACCGTGGGTACGGTGGCGGTGCCGAAATGGCTCCCCGAAAGGCGTCGCTCGCGGTAGCCTTGCTCACCGGAGATTGCGGCAAGGCTCAAACATTCACCAAGGTGGTCTGCATTTATATGAAAGCTCTATTTTGGCTGGCAGCCCTACTCGTTAGTCCTCAGGTCTTCGCGCACGACGATGAACCCAACCTCAGACTGAGCGAAGTTGGTGCTTTTCAAGTATCAGGTAGCGTGATGCAGCCGCCTGAGATGGCTCTTTCTCTCACTCAGATACAGGCTCCTTTCATTGCGACATTGCAAAAGCTTGGAAAGACAATTGACCAGAACAATTACTCAAATGTAGTCGGATCAGAAATTGAGATCACCAGTTTAGCCATTAAGCGCACCACCGTTTACGCGGTGAAGGTGTCCTTTCACTACACTGAACCGTGCACTTCCACACGACTTGGATTCGCCACGACGTGCGCACTCTGGGAGCGCTATGAGCTGCCCAAAATAGTGAACAATCCTCAGGCCGCCTCCCTCTACGTAATGAAGGCAATCGCCGCGGCGGCGGAAGCCTTTGCAGCAGAATTTCGCAGGCACTGAACCTGCCTAGTTTTTTGGCTACCCGAAAGCGGCTCAATCGAATTAAGGCAAACGTGCCCTCCCGCTATCTCACCCGCCGTGAGGCCGCCGCCTATGTCCACTGTAGTCTCCGGTTCCTCGATGGCATGGGACTCCCCTTCATCCGCAAGGGCCGCTGCAAGGTCTACGACCGGATTGATCTCGATGCCCGGATGCAGGAGGATAAGTGCCGAGGGCGGGCCTGGAAGGAGACTGTATGGCCCGTGAACGTGGACTCTACCGCCGCAAGGATTCGCGGTTCTGGTGGATTGGCCTCGTTCTCCCGGATGGACGCCGCGTATGCCAAAGCACTGGGTGTATCAACCGCACCGATGCTGAAAGCTACGCCGTCCGCCTGAAGAACGAAGCGATTGAAGCCCGGCAGCAGGGGCTTCTCGGCATTTTCGTATGGCAGCAAGCGGTCGTGCGGTATATCGAGGAGTTCGCCGACAAGAGGAGTCTCTCGGATGATAAAGATCATCTGAAGAAGCTCGATCCTTATCTGCGGTCCCTGAAGCTGGATGCGATCGACATGGCGGTGTTGCAGCCGTTCATTCGCGATCGCAAGTTGAAGGATGGTGTCTCGAACGCGACGGTCAATCGCGCACTCGAGGTGGTTCGGCGGATATTGAATGTCGCGCATCAGGACTGGCGATGGCTCAAAGGGGTGCCGAAGATTCGAATGCTGAAGGAACCCCGCCGGCGCGTGCGATTTCTGAGGCGTGAGGAGGCTGACCGATTGATCGAGGCGTTGCCTGAGCACATGAAGCCGATCGTGGAGTTTGCGCTCTCGACCGGCTGTCGTGCGGGCGAGATTCTGGGGCTTGAATGGACCCGCGTGGATCTCGACCGGAAAGTGGCCTGGCTCGATCACGGCACGACGAAGTCAGGAGACGGCCGCGGTATACCGCTCAATGCGGACGCCGTAGCGGCGCTCGAATCGACGCGAGGTCAACATGCGCGCTGGTGCTTCACCTTCTCCGGAAAACGCATCCATCAAAGCTCCACCGCCTGGGGCCTGGCGAAGCAGCGCGCCGGCATCGAGGACTTCCGCTTCCACGACCTGAGGCACACCTGGGCCTCGTGGCACGTGCAGAGCGGCACTTCCCTGCCGGAGCTGATGGAACTGGGCGGATGGAAATCGTACGAGATGGTGCTGCGCTATGCGCACCTGGCCCCGGAGAAACTCTCCTTCGTGGCCGGCCGCATCGAGCGGCAGCCATTGAGATCCGTCGGAGAAGCGCTACGGGGCGAAAACGTAGCAAGAAATGCTACGTTGGCGCTACGGTCGGTGCACTGATGCTCGGTAAGTTCTTGATAAATTGGTGCGCCCGGAGAGATTCGAACTCCCGGCCTCCTGGTTCGTAGCCAGGCGCTCTATCCAACTGAGCTACGGGCGCGCAAGGGGCGCGAATATTACCACATCACCAAGGGACCGCCATTCTCCTCGCCGCGCCTCGGGACCGCCTTCGCTGGCGTTCCGACGGCTTCTCGAACCCTGGGGTTCGAACCCCGCGCATCTATCCCGGCTCCTCAATCCGCCATGAAAATCAAAAGGGGGCACAAGACCCCTTTTTGATTTTCATGGTGGCGGAGAGGGAGGGATTCGAACCCTCGATGGGCTTTTGACCCATACGCCCTTAGCAGGGGCGCGCCTTCGACCACTCGGCCACCTCTCCGGTCGGGACAAGCCCATTCGCGGAGCGCGGGATGATACCCGCCCGGCACTATCCAGGTAAAGCTTGGGGGGTCTTAACGCTTGTTAGGCGTCATCGGCAATCTTGACGATCGGGGCGCTAGATTGGGAATCATGGTCTTCTTCGCGCTTGATGCGCTCGTAAATCTCTTCGCGATGTACTGCGACGTCCTTCGGCGCGTTGACTCCAATCCGCACTTGATTTCCCTTCACACCCAATACCGTCACCGTGACTTCGTTGCCGATCATCACGGTCTCGCCGACACGCCGGGTCAATATCAACATAATCGAGCTCCTAGCTTCGTTGGCGCTGCGGAGACGGCAACAGGCGCACACACGTCTGCTTAGTACCGCATCGCCATCAAGCATCGTTCGAGGTTCGAGCGGGGACTGTCGCCACCGCGGAAAAGCCATCCGACAACTGAGAACAGGAATACTAAAGACAATTGTCGCGTATGGCTATCAGAATAAACAAACCGTTCAATTAGACAGCCGGTCGCGTATCAGGGCTTCCACTCCGGCCAGCGCCTTGCCCAAATTTTCCGGCTGCGAGCCGCCCGCTTGGGCGAAATCCGCACGGCCCCCGCCTTTGCCGCCGACCTGCGCAGCGACGGCCCCCACGATTTCTCCAGCCTTCATCCGGGTCAAAAGATTCTCCGAAACGCCGGCCACCAGAATTACTTTGCCCTCATGTACCGTCGCGAGCACGATGACGGAGGAACCCAGCTTGGCTTTGAGCTGATCAAGCGCGTCCCGCAGCGATTTGGCGTCCGCGCCGTCGATCTGCACGGCCAGGACCTTGACTCCACCGACATCCTTCGCCTGCGATGTTAGATCCCCGCCCTGGCCGCTCGCGAGTTTGGACTTGAGCTGCTGGACCTCCTTTTCCAGTCTGCGCGAGCGTTCGATGAGTTCACGGACCTTTTCGTCCACGTCCTCGCGGCTGCCGCGCAGCATCGCCGCAATGTCGCGCAAAACCTGGTCGGTATGCACGACCCATTCGTACGCGGTCCTGCCCGTGACCGCCTCCACGCGGCGCACGCCGGCGGCAACGCCCGACTCGCTCAGGATCTTGAAGAAACCTATGTCGCCGGCCCGTTTGACGTGCGTTCCGCCGCAGAGTTCCATCGAAAAATCGCCGATTGAAAGCACGCGAACGTCGCTCTCGTACTTCTCGCCGAACAGCGACATTGCGCCCGCGGCAACCGCGTCATCGAGCGCCATGACCCGCGTCTCCACGGGCGCATTGTCGCGGATCGCCGAGTTCACGAGTTCTTCGATGCGCCGTATTTCCTCCAGCGACACGGGTTGGGTGTGCGAGAAGTCGAAGCGCAGCCGGTCGGCGGCCACGAGAGAGCCCTTTTGTTCGACGTGCGTGCCCAAAACTTTTCTCAATGCGGCATGGAGAAGGTGTGTGGCCGAATGGTTGAGTGCGATGGCGGTTCGCCGCTCCTGGTCGACTTTCGCTTCGAGGAGATCACCGATCCGCAACTCCCCGGCCTCCAGCACGCCGATGTGCGCAAACGACGCACCGATCTTTCGCGTGTCGCGTACCGTGAAGAGCGCCGCCGGGCGGCCGGATGGGGGCAATCCGACCAGCACGCCGGCATCGCCGATCTGGCCGCCGCTTTCCGCATAAAATGGTGTGTGGTCGAGCACCACCTGACCTTCCTGGCCCGGCCGAAGCACATCCACCAACGCGCCGTCGAAGATCAGCGACGTGACGAATGCCTGGTCCGAGAGGCGATCGTAGCCCAAAAACTCCGTCTTGCCGGTCAGCTTGACCGATTCGCGCACCTCAGAGCCAAACTTGCTCGCCGCGCGCGCCCGATCGCGCTGGGCTTCCATTGCCGCGTCGAAGCCGGCCTGGTCTATTGTAAGTCCGCGCTCACGCGCGACATCGGCCGTCAAATCAAGCGGAAAACCATACGTGTCGTACAGACGAAAAACCGTTTCGCCTGGAATCACGGTGGACGTCAGTCTCGCGGTTTCCGCGTCGAGGAGCCCCATTCCGGTGCTCAACGTTTCCGCGAATCGCACCTCCTCTTGTGCGAGAACTTGCGCGGCGCGCGCCTCACCGCCCACGAGTTCGGAGTAATACGCACCCATCTCGCGCACCACGCTCGCCACCAGCTTATGGAAGAACGGCTGAGTCTGACCCAACTTATAGCCGTGCCGAATCGCCCGCCGGATGATGCGTCGCAATACATAGCCTCGACCCTCGTTGGAGGGCACGACGCCATCGACGATCAAGAATGTGCACGCGCGAATATGGTCGGCGATCACGCGCAGGCTCGAGGACTCGAGGTCGTCGGTGCCGGTAACCTCCGCGGCCGAACGGATCAAAGATTTGAACAAATCGATGTCGTAATTGCTGTGCACGCCCTGCATGACGGCGGCGACGCGCTCGAGCCCCATGCCTGTATCGACGGAAGGCTTGGGCAAGGGCAGCAAGACGCCGTCCGATGCGCGGTCGTACTGCATGAACACCAGGTTCCAAATCTCGACATAGCGATCGCCGTCTTCGTCCACGGAACCCGGGGGACCGCCCGGGATTTCCGCGCCGTGATCGTAGAAAATTTCAGTGCATGGGCCGCAGGGACCCGTCTCACCCATGGACCAAAAATTCGACTGCTCGCCCATGCGGGTGCAGCGGGTGGGATCGATTCCCATCTCCTCGGTCCAGATCCTGTGCGCCTCGTCATCCTCCTTGAAAACCGTCACCCACAGCCGCTCCTTGGGGATTCCCAGCGTTCCGGTGACGAAATTCCAGGCGAAGTGAATCGCCTCGCGTTTGAAGTAGTCGCCGAAACTGAAATTCCCGAGCATCTCGAAGAAGGTGTGGTGCCTGGCGGTATAGCCGACATTTTCCAGGTCATTGTGCTTGCCGCCGGCGCGAACGCAGCGCTGCGCCGTGGCCGCGCGCGCGTAATCGCGCACGTCTTTGCCGAGAAACACGTCCTTGAATTGCACCATGCCGGCGTTGGTGAACAAGAGCGTGGGATCGTTGCCGGGCACGAGAGAGCTCGACGGCAGCACCGTATGCCCATTCTTGCGGAAGAACTCCAGGAAGCTTCCCCGGATTTCCGAGCTCGTCATCGATTTCAGTCTGGCGTCGCGTTTCATAGTCCGTTCGTATCTGCATCGAGATCAATGTCGAATCCTAAGGCCGATCGTATCTGAGCGCTCGTGAAACCGCGGTAACCCAGAAAGCGCGCCTGGCGCTGCCGCTCGGCGTAATTGTCAGGCAGCTTCGCACCAAACTTCTTTTGCCGGACCCGACGCAACTGCACAATCCAGTCCGGAAAGGCGTCGAGACATTCCTCGACCGGAATTCCCTCCAATCCGTGGCGGCGCAATTCGGCGCGCACGCGCAGCGGGCCCTGGCCCCGCGCAGCATGATAGGCCACGAAGTTCTCGGTGAAGCGGCGGTCATCGAGCAATTTTTCGGCGCGCAGCGCGTCGAGCAGCGGCGCGACGACCCCTGCATCGTAACCCTTCTCGAGCAGTTTACGGCGTAAATCCTCGGATGCATGGTCGCGGCGGGCAAGCGCGTCGAGCGCCGCCACTCGAGCCGCACGCGCATCGAGAGGTTCGACCACCCGGTGCCGCAGGGTGCTACGCCTCTTTGACGTCGACACCCCGGTTCATGGTCGCCTTTTCCGGAATCAGCTTGGCGCGAATCTGACCTTCGATGTCCTTCGCAATCTCGGGATGCTGCTGCAGGAATGTGCGGGCGTTGTCCTTGCCCTGCCCGATCCGCTCGCCCTTGTAGCTGTACCAGGAGCCGGATTTCTCCACCAGATTGTGCAGGACGCCGAGTTCGATGAGTTCGCCTTCCTTGGAAATTCCCGTGCCGTACATGATCTCGAATTCGGTTTCGCGGAAGGGGGGCGCCACCTTGTTCTTGACCACCTTGACCCGGGTCATCGAGCCGACCACTTCTTCGCCGTTCTTGATCGCGCCGATGCGCCGGATATCCATGCGTACCGAGGAGTAGAACTTCAACGCATTTCCGCCGGTGGTGGTTTCCGGGTTGCCGAACATGACGCCGATCTTCATGCGGATCTGGTTGATGAAGATCACGATCGTGTTGGAGCGCTTGATGTTGCCCGTGAGTTTGCGCAGCGCCTGCGACATGAGCCGCGCCTGCAGCCCCATGTGCTGATCGCCCATTTCGCCTTCGATTTCGGCCTTGGGGGTGAGGGCTGCGACCGAATCGACCACGACCACATCCACCGCGCCGGAGCGCACCAGCATGTCCGTAATTTCCAGTGCCTGCTCGCCGGTGTCGGGTTGCGAGACCAGGAGGTCGTTGACTTTGACTCCGAGCTTTTCCGCGTACACCGGATCGAGCGCGTGTTCGGCGTCGACGAACGCCGCAGTGCCGCCGTGACTTTGCGCCGAGGCGATGATCGCCAGCGTCAAGGTGGTCTTGCCCGACGACTCGGGACCGAATATCTCGATCACGCGGCCGCGCGGAATGCCGCCGACGCCCAAGGCGATATCGAGTCCCAACGAACCCGTCGGGATCGAGTCCACCTCGTACGTGGCGCCGGCATCGCCCAAGCGCATGACCGAGCCTTTACCGAATTGCTTTTCTATCTGGCTCAGCGCGGCCGCCAGAGCCTTCTTACGATTCTCTTCCATGGGGAGTCCTCGACAACGTGTGGCGCCATTATTTCATATTCAGCGCCCGCCGCTCATCCCATATGCATCGAAATTACGGAGATTTCTATACGGGCGGCGTCTCATCCAGTAGTGGCCATGTGTCAACTACTGTATAGACCGAGTGGGCACCGCTCGTGTCCGAGCGCACGAGGCTGAATGAGCGTGCGCACCAGGGGATCGGAGACATTGCTGGCAGCACAGGGGCTTGCGCGACCTTCCTCGCGAGCGTGACATGCGCGCGCAGCGGCGCGTCGGGCGGCACGATCGGGCGGCCAGGATTCAGGGTCCTCCCGCGCAGCGCCAAATCCTGCTGCAGCCCGGCGGACAACCCGGTCAGCGCCGGTGCAGTCTCGCCCGCGAGGGCCACCAACACCTTGGGTTCCGGCCAGTAATCGAACGCGTCGACTGTGAGCGTGCAGCCCGCCGCGCGCTGAGCGCGTCCGACTTCAAGCAACACCGCGAGTTGGGTCGCACTGACCTCGCCGACGAATGCGAGCGTCAGATGATAATTCTCCGGCGGTACGAGGCGAGCTGGGCTGGGCAGTCGCAATGCCGATGCAGCGCCGGCCATGAGCTCCCGCGTGCGCACATCCGGCCACAGCGCGAAGAATAACCGCAAGTCCAAATACCTCGCCTACACCTCGAGCAGTCCTTGCAGCGCCAGCCTCACGGTTTTGCGGCGCACCGCCTCGCGGTTGCCGCGGAAGTGCCTCAATTGCACGGCAACTCGAGTCGCCCGCCGGCCCCGCACCGCCCAAGCGAGCCACACGGTTCCCACCGGCTTGCCGGGAGCCGCGCCCCCGGGGCCCGCAATGCCGCTGACGGCCACCGCGAGATCAGCTCCGGTCCGACGGACCGCGCCCTTCGCCATGGCGCGCACCACAGATTCGCTCACCGCGCCCTGCATCTTGAGCAAGGAGCTCCGCACGCCCAGCCGTCGGATCTTGGATTCATTGCTGTACGTGACGAAACCCTCGACGAACCATTGCGAACTGCCCGCAATATCGGTCATGGCCTTGGCAATCCAGCCGCCCGTGCAGGACTCCGCCGTCGCCACGCGGAGCCCGTCCTTGAGCAATCGCCGGCCGACCCGAGCAGCGAGACGCGCGAGATCGAGATCGGTGTTCCTCATCAGCCCCAAGGTCTGGCCAGGTGATCCTTGTTGATGGAGACCAGGTCGGGCGTGCCGGCCTGGCGCATGATGGTACGAAGCTCGCGCATGAAGATGTCGCCGACCGCCTCGACGCCGGGCTGCCCGAAGGCGGCAAGCCCCCACGCCTGCGGACGCCCGATCCCCACGGCGGTCGCACCCAATGCCAGCGCCTTGAAGATGTCGGTGCCGCGCCGAATTCCGCCGTCGATGAAAACGGGCATCCGCCCGCCCACCGCGGCTACGATCTCCGGTAGGCACTCGATCGTCGAACGCAGCGTCTCTTCGCTTCGCCCGCCATGATTGGACACCACGATCCCATCAACCCCCGCCTGCATGGCGAGCGTGGCATCCTCCGCGGTCACGATGCCCTTCACCAGTAACTTAACGGACACGAGTTTGCGCAACCGCTCGAGATAATTGCCCGATATGTTCGATGGCTCGAGTTCCGTGACGTGCGATACGTCGATGCCGGCGAACATGGGAGCCTTGCGCACCGGATCGTGCGATCCGCCTATGTGGCATTGCGTGCAGTCCCGTCTATCTTGCCGCATGGCGCGCCACAGGGTCTCGGTATTGCGTCCCGGGAGGCTGTCGACGGTAAGAACGATCGCCGTGCTGCCCGCCTTCTCGGCCCGATGCACGAGGGCTTCGGTTACATGCCAGTCGTCGGTGGAATACAGTTGCTGCCACACAGGTGCCTTGCGCGCTGCAGTCACTTCTTCGACGCCGCATGAGGCCACCGTCGACAACATCATCTGAGTGTCGCGGCTCGCGGCGGCCCGCGCGACGCCCGCTTCCGCGTCGGGATGAAAGGCGCGCATACCCGACACCGCCGAGAAATAGAGAGGCTGCCTCCACGCCTTGCCGAAAACGGTACGGCTCGTATCGACCTTGCTGACGTCGTTGAATCGGCGCGATCTGATTTCGATGTGCGAATACGCCTCATGATTCAGCAACACCGTGCGATCGTCATCGGCGCCCGTTGCGATGTAACCGAAGTGGGCCGGAGGCAATTTCGCCCTCGCCAGCGCTTCAAAATCCGCGATGCTCAGCACCTTGTCGGCGGTGATGGGGACGGCGTCTGCCGTTGACTCCTCCGCTCCGAGACCCAGGCTCCAACGCGGCACGGCGAACAACGCGGGCGCCGCGGCCAATCCGCCGATGAGCCGGCGGCGCGTTCGAAAGGGTCGGTCGTTGTCTTGCATTCGCTGCTTATAGCGCAATTGGACGCAAAGCGCGATGCGGTCAATGCGGTACCGCCGTTGTCCCCGGGTACAATGTGCCCCGTGAGCACGAACCCATCACCGAACGGCGAGCAGCACACCCCCATGATGCAGCAGTACCTGCGCATCAAGGCGCAGCATCCCGACGTACTGCTGTTCTATCGCATGGGCGATTTTTACGAAATGTTCTACGACGACGCCCGCCGCGCTGCGCAGCTCCTGGACATCGCGCTCACCCAGCGCGGTGCGTCCGCCGGCGCGCCGATTCCCATGGCTGGTGTGCCCGTCGTCACGCTCGACGCCTACCTTGGCAAGCTGGTACGCAAGGGCGAATCGGTGGCGATCTGCGAGCAGCGAGGAGTCCCCGGCAAGATCAAGGGGCCGATGGAGCGCGAGGTGGTGCGGATCGTCACGCCGGGCACCATCACCGACGAGGCGCTGCTGGAGGAGCGGCGCGATACCTTGCTCGCCAGCGTCTTCGCAGCCGCGGGCCGCTTCGGACTCGCATGGCTCGACCTCGCGGCGGGCCGCTTCAGCGTCATGGAACTCTCGGGTGCTGCGGCGCTCGAGGCGGAGATCGAGCGGCTGCGTCCCGCCGAGTTGTTGGTGCCCGATGGCGCAGAATCCCTCTTCCCGGACCTCAGAGGCCGGCCCTTGAGACTGCGGGCGCCGTGGCATTTCGACGCCGAATCCGGGGCGCGGGCCCTCACCGAGCAATTCGGCACGCGCGACCTCGCGGGCTTCGGCTGCGCGGATAAGCCGCTCGCCATTGCAGCCGCCGGTGCATTGCTCGCGTACGTTCGCGAAACGCAAAAGTCGGCGTTGCCGCACCTCAAGTCGATCGCCACGGAAGAGCGCGACGCCGCACTCATCATGGATCCTGCGACGCGGCGCAATCTTGAACTCGACGAGAGCCTGGCCGGCAAGCCGGAGCTCACGCTGGCGGGCGTTTTCGATCGCACGGCGACCGCCATGGGCGGACGGATGCTGCGCCGCTGGCTGCACCGGCCGTTGCGGGACCGCGGCACGCTCCGCGCACGCTACCAGGCGGTGGCAACGCTGCTGGAGGGGGCGCTTCACGCGGCGGTCGAAGAGCCCTTGAAGGCCATTGGGGATCTGGAACGCATCATCGCGAGAATTGCACTGCGCTCGGCGCGGCCCAAGGACCTCGCGCAGCTGCGCATGGCGCTCGCCGTACTGCCCCGGCTGCGGGAGGCGCTCGGCGCGACATCGTCTCCCTTGCTGCAGCAGCTCATCGCCGGGGTCTTTGAGGAGAGCGGCAATCACGAGCGCGATCATGCCTTGTTGAGCAAGGCGCTCGTCGACTCGCCGCCGCATTACCTGCGCGACGGCGGCGTGATCGCACCCGGTTACGACGCGGAACTCGACGAGCTGCGCCTGCTCGGCGGCAATACCGAGCAGTTCCTGCTCGATCTTGAACGGCGCGAGCGCGAGCGCAGCGGCCTCTCCAGCCTCAAACTGGGTTTCAACCGGATCCAGGGCTTCTACATCGAGGTGAACCGCAGCCAGGCCGGAAATGTTCCGCCCGAGTATCTTCGCCGCCAGACGGTAAAATCGGCCGAGCGGTTCATCACTCCCGAACTCAAGTCCTTCGAGGACAAGGTGCTCGGCGCACGGGACCGGGCGCTGGCGCGCGAGAAGGAATTGTACGAAGCGCTGCTCGATCACCTGACCACGCGCCTGCCGGCGCTGCAGGCGACCACGGCCGCCATTGCAGAGATCGACGTGCTCAACTGCTTCGCCGAACGCGCTGCGGCCCTCGATTGCTCGGCGCCGGAGCTGGTCGATGAACCGATGCTGTCGATCGACAGCGGGCGTCATCCGGTGGTCGAGCGTGCCGGTAGGGAGCCGTTCGTACCGAACGATCTGCGCTTCGACGACACGCGCCGAATGCTGATCATCACCGGCCCCAACATGGGCGGCAAGAGCACCTACATGCGCCAGGCAGCCCTCATCGTCATTCTGGCGCACATCGGCTGCTACGTGCCCGCGCGCCGCGCCGTGCTCGGGCCCATGGATCGAATTTTCACCCGCATCGGCGCCTCGGACGATCTGGCCGGCGGACGCTCCACTTTCATGCTCGAAATGACCGAGACGGCAAACATCCTCAATAATGCGACCGCAAAAAGCCTGGTGCTCATGGACGAAGTCGGCCGGGGCACCAGCACCTTCGATGGACTGTCGCTCGCCTGGGCCTGCGCCGCCCACATCGCCAACAAGATCCGGGCGTTCACCTTGTTCGCCACGCACTATTTCGAGCTGACCAGCCTCGCCGCCGAGGCCCCGGGCGTCGTCAACGTTCATGTCGAAGCGGTGGAACACGGCGACATGCTGGTGTTCTTGCACAGCGTCAAGGAAGGACCCGCCAATCAAAGCTATGGGCTGCAGGTCGCGGCTCTCGCCGGCATCCCGAAATCAGTGACCGCGCAGGCCCGCCGCTACCTCGCCGAATTGGAACGCGAGCGCGACGCCCTGCGCACGTTCACGTCGCCCCAAGCCGAACTTCCGCTATTCGCGCCTGCCGGCACCGCGGCACCCGAGTCCGCGGCCCTCGAAGCGCTGCGTTCGGTCGACCCAAACACCTTGAGTCCCCGCGAAGCGCTCGATTTGCTGTTCAAGCTTCAGTCGCTGGATCGCGGTTGAAGCGGCCGGTGCGCAGGAACGCGGCCGCCTGTTTGGCCACCTCCGCTGAGAACAGCATGCCGGTGTGACTCACCCGCAGCACCACGCGGTCGGCCGCCCCGTCCAATTGCGTCTCTTCGAGCAGCACCGTGCCGTCGTTCGGTCCCTGAAGGCTCCCCACGAGCCGCCCAAGGCCGAACCCCAGGTCGCCGGCGATGACGCCCAGCTCCCGCGCACCGTTCCAGCGGCGCTCGCGCGGCGTCAGCAGTTCCTCGCCGACTCCCACCCCCATGATGTGCCTGCCGAAGGGCAGGCGCGCCAAATTCTGGGCCGTGAGGCTGCCCTGCAGCGGCGAGCCCATCAAAACGATTCGCCCCGGCGGCAACTGCGCCGCGGCGGCTTCGTCGAACAGCCGCAGGATGACGAGGCCGCCCAGGCTGTGGCCGACCAGGTGCAGGGTGTCCGCGCGGATCGCCGACAGATGAGCAGCCAGCGCCCGTGCATTGGTGGTGGCATCGGCCGCCACCGATGGATAGGAAAATGCCTGCGCATCGGCATCGAGGTCGTACGCCAGACGCCGTCGCAGCCACACAGATTCCGCGCCGCTCTGCCACAATCCGTGCACGTACACAACGACGATACTCACCGCATCAAACCGAAACTCAAGGACTCGATGACGGCGCGGTTGGTGCTCGAAGAAGCCATCGCGACCGCTTCGGCGCCCGAGACCCACTGAAAGCGCACATGCTCCGAGTCGCTCAACGTCACGGGCACGCGCTGCGCCAGCCTCAGGGAAAACGCATGCTCGAGATTGAGCGTGACGCCGGGCGCGTAAACCTTGCCGAACGCGGGAAGAATCTCGTACACCTGGGTCCATTGCAGATTGACGAGCATCCCCTGCCGGATGCCGGTTTCTTCGGCGACCTCGCGCCGCGCCGCGCTGTCGGCAAATTCGCCCCACTCGAGGCTTCCCGTCACCGACTGCCAGAAGCCGGGCGGCCGGCGCCGCTCGAGCAATAGAAATTCCCCGCCGTCGGTGTAGATCACGATCAAGACCGATTCCGGGCGTCGATACGGCGGGACGCTCACTCGGGTGCCCGCGCGTCAGTCGATGTTCGTGATTTTCGGAGGGACGCGCACGCGGATGTGCAATTCCCGAAGCTGCGCCTCGCTGACCTCGGTCGGCGCATCCATCATAAGATCCGCCGCCGTCTGCGTCTTCGGGAACGCGATGACGTCCCGGATGCTGTCCGCGCCGGCCATCAACATCGCCAGCCGATCGAGGCCGAACGCGATGCCGCCGTGCGGAGGGGCTCCGAACTTGAGGGCGTCGAGCAGGAATCCGAACTTGAGGCGCGCCTCTTCGGGCGAGATGTCCAGCAGGTCGAACACCACCGACTGCAGCTCCTGCGAGTGGATGCGCACCGATCCGCCGCCGATTTCAGACCCGTTCAATACCATGTCATACGCTTTAGCAGTCGCCTCTCCCGGACTTGCGGCCAAAGCCGCGTAGTCCAGATTCGCCGGGCTCGTGAAGGGATGATGCATGGCCTGCCAGCGCTTCGCCTCTCCGTCCCATTCGAACATCGGAAAGTCCACGACCCACAACGGCCGCCATCCCGCCGCTGCGAGCTTCAAGTCTTGGCCGACCTTGAGGCGCAGGGCGCCCAGGGCGTCGCTCACCACTTTGGCGGTGTCGGCGCCGAAGAAGATCAAGTCGCCGTCGCCCGCTTGAGTGCGCTCGAGAATTCCGCCGATGGCCGCGTCGCTCAGGAATTTCAATATGGGCGACTGCAATCCCTCGCGGCCCTTGGCGACTTCGTTGACCTTCACGTAGGCCAACCCCTTCGCTCCGTAGCGCGAGACGTAGGCCGTGTAGTCGTCGATTTCCTTGCGGGACAGCCGTCCGCCTTGCGGCACGCACAGCGCCGTCACGCGGCCATTGGGATCTGATGCCGGACCGGCGAACACCTTGAAGTCGCAGCCCTTGACGAGGTCGGCCACATCCTTCAGTTCGAGCGGCACCCGCAAATCCGGTTTGTCCGATCCGAAGCGGCGCATCGCCTCGGCATAGGTCATCCGCGGCATCGGGTTCGGCAGATCGACGGCCAGCACCTGCTTGAACAGATGCCGCACCAATCCTTCCATCTGCTCTTGAATCTGGCCCTGATCGAGAAAAGAGGTCTCGATGTCGAGTTGGGTGAATTCCGGCTGCCGATCGGCGCGCAGATCCTCGTCGCGAAAGCAGCGCACGATCTGATAGTAGCGGTCGAATCCCGAAATCATCAGCAATTGCTTGTAGATTTGCGGCGACTGGGGCAGCGCGAAGAACTTGCCGGCGTGGGTGCGGCTCGGCACCAGGTAATCCCGCGCGCCCTCGGGCGTCGCCTTCGAGAGCATCGGCGTTTCGATGTCGATGAAGCCCGCCTCGTCGAGGTAGTGGCGCATCGCGCGGGTGATCCGGTGGCGCAGCAGCAGCCGCTCGCGCATCTCCTCGCGGCGCAGATCGAGGTAGCGGTAGCGCAGCCTCACCTCTTCGCTCACGTGCTCATCGAGCTGAAACGGCAGCGGCTCGCAGCGGTTGAGAATCTCGAGCTCCTGGCACAGCACCTCGACCTGCCCCGACTTCAAGTTGACGTTCGCGGTGCCCGGCGGCCGCACGCGCACCACGCCCGTGACTTTGAGCACGTATTCGTTGCGCACCCGCTCCGCCATCGCGAACACTGCGGCCTTGTCGGGGTCGAAAACGATCTGCAGCAGGCCTTCGCGGTCGCGCAAGTCGACGAAAATCACGCCGCCATGATCGCGGCGGCGGTGCGCCCAACCGGCGACGGTCACGGTCTGACCGGTCAGTGATTCGTTGACTTGCCCGCAATAATGAGTGCGCATACGCGAAAACAAACCCGCTGGAGGAAGCGCGCGATGCTAAGGCTTGAGGGCGGCCCGGGCAAGCCCAAAGGCACCGCCATCGATCTAAACGCGGCGAGTCGCTTTGTGGACCGGTCTCTTGATCGGCCTTTTTGCTGCTGATTTGCCGTGCGAAACCACGCGCCCGCGCGAGGCTTTCTTGACGGCGTCGGGCTTCCTCGCAGGCTCGGCCGAGGCTTTTGCCGCCGGCTTGTCCGCGGCCTTATCCTTCGGTGCCGCCTCCTTGGACGCGGCGTCCTTGGCCGCCACGGTGTCCGCCTTGCCGTCCTTGCCGCTGCCATCCGCTGCGGCGGCCGCGGCCGCCCCATCCTTGGCCCCGTCTTTGGGCGCATCCTTCGGCGCGTCCTCGGGCCGATCGGCCAGATTGCGCTTGTTGTCCTGGTCGCCCTTGAAGTCGGTTTCGTACCAGCCTCCGCCTTTGAGGCGAAACACCGGCGCCGACATCAGACGCCGCAGCTGCGATTTGCCGCAATGCGGGCATTTCTTCAGCGGCGGATCCGAGATCTTCTGCATGGCCTCCAAGTCATGGCCGCAGCTCTTGCATTGATACTCGTAAAAAGGCATGTCTTTCCCTATTCTTAAGTCCCTGTTCGCCGGACGCGCCGCAGTATAGCGAACCCAAAGCTCCGCGATCGCGGCATCCCAAGCCCCTAGTGCAGCCTTTCCTTCTCGAACACCAGCGCGTCCTTCCTGAGTTTGGCGATCACCCGGTCTCCCGCGATGAAATCGCCGCTCAGAATCTTCTGCGCCAGAGGATTCTCGATTTGCGATTGGATCGCACGCTTCAAAGGCCGCGCGCCATACACCGTGTCGAATCCCGCCTCGCCGATCTTGTCGCGCGCATCATCGTCCAGGCGCAGGGTGATGTCGCGCTCCGCGAGCCGCGTCCGCAGCCGTCCCAACTGGATATCGACGATGGAACGAATCTGCTCTCTCCCCAGGGAATGAAACACCACGATCTCGTCCACCCGGTTGATGAATTCCGGTCGGAAATGCTGGCTCACCACCTGCATGACGGCCTCCTTCATCTTCGCGTAGTTGGCCTCGCCCGAGAGCTCCTGAATGACGTGGCTCCCCAGATTCGAGGTCATGATCACGACGCTGTTGCGAAAATCCACGGTACGGCCCTGGCCATCCGTGAGGCGCCCGTCGTCCAACACCTGCAGCAGCACGTTGAACACGTCCGGATGCGCCTTCTCGATTTCATCGAGCAGGATCACGCAGTACGGGCGCCGGCGCACCGCTTCGGTCAGGTAGCCGCCCTCTTCGTAGCCCACATAGCCCGGCGGCGCGCCGATCAAGCGTGCGACCGAATGCTTCTCCATGAATTCGGACATGTCGATCCGCACCAGGGCCTCTTCGGTATCGAACATGAACTCGGCCAAGGCCTTGCACAGCTCGGTCTTGCCGACGCCGGTGGGCCCCAGGAACATGAAGGAGCCGCTCGGCCGATTCGGATCCGAGAGGCCCGCGCGCGTGCGGCGAATCGCATCCGCCACGGCCTTGACCGCCTCCTGCTGACCGACGACGCGCTTGCCCAATACCTCCTCCATGCGCAAGAGCTTGTCGCGTTCGCCTTCGAGCATGCGAGACACCGGGATGCCGGTCCACTTGGACACGATCTCCGCGATTTCCACCTCGGTCACCGAATTGCGCAGCAGCTGGTTGGGCTTCTGTTCCACTTCGAGCGCCTTGGCGAGTTTCTGCTCGAGCGCGGGAATGCGTCCGTACTGCAGCTCGGACATGCGCGCCAGATCCTGTGCGCGGCGGGCCGTATCCAGGTCCTGCCGGGCCCGCTCCAATTCCTCTTTGATGTGCGCGGCGCCCTGCACCGAGGCCTTTTCCGCCTTCCACACTTCCTCTAGATCCGAGTATTCCTTTTCCAGCGCTTTCAACGCGTCTTCCAAGGCGCTCAAGCGCTTGCGGGACGCCTCGTCGGCCTCCTTCTTGAGCGCCTCGCGTTCGATCTTCAACTGGATGATGCGCCGATCGAGTTTGTCGAGCGCCTCGGGCTTCGAATCGATTTCCATGCGGATCAAGGATCCGGCCTCATCGATCAGGTCGATGGCCTTGTCCGGAAGCTGCCGGTCGGCGATGTAGCGATGCGACAGCGTCGCCGCGGCGACGATGGCCGGATCCGTGATTTCGACGCCGTGGTGCACTTCGTAGCGCTCCTTCAGGCCGCGCAGGATCGCGATGGTGTCCTCGACCGAGGGTTCGTCGACCAGCACCTTCTGAAATCGCCGCTCGAGCGCCGCATCCTTTTCGATGTATTTGCGGTATTCATCCAGGGTGGTCGCGCCGACGCAGTGCAGTTCGCCGCGCGCGAGCGCCGGCTTCAGCATGTTGCCCGCGTCCATGGCGCCCTCCGCCTTGCCGGCGCCCACCATGGTGTGTATTTCGTCGATGAACAGAATGACCTGGCCTTCCTGCTTGGCCAGATCGTTGAGCACGGCCTTGAGCCGTTCTTCGAATTCGCCGCGGAATTTCGCGCCTGCGATGAGCGCGCCCAGGTCGAGCGACAAAATGCGCTTGTTGCGCAGCCCCTCGGGCACCTCGCCGTTCACGATGCGCTGGGCCAGCCCCTCGACGATCGCCGTCTTGCCCACACCGGGCTCGCCGATGAGCACCGGGTTGTTCTTGGTGCGGCGGGCGAGCACCTGGATGGTGCGGCGAATCTCATCGTCGCGGCCGATCACCGGATCGAGCTTGCCCTGGGTGGCGCGTTCGGTCAGGTCGATGCTGTATTTTTCGAGCGCCTGCCGGTTCTCCTCCGCGCCCGCATCCTCCACTTTGGAGCCGCCGCGCACTTCTTCGATGGCCTTCTCCAGCGCCGCGCGGGTCGCTCCGTTTGCCTTGAGCACCCGTCCGAGCTCGCCGCGATCGTCGCAGGCCGCGAGCACGAACAACTCGCTGGAAATGAACTGATCGCCGCGCTGTTGGGCCAGCTTGTCGGTGACGTTCAAGAGCTTGTTCAGATCATTGCTGATCATCACCTCACCGGCCGATCCCTCGACCGTCGCGACGCGATCGAGCGCCCCGGCCAGATCCGAGCGCAGTTTGGCGACCTGGGCGCCCGCCTTCTCCAGCAGCGGCCGCGCGGTGCCGCCCTGTTGGTCGAGCAGCGCCGCCATGAGATGCACGGGTTCGATGTACTGGTTGTCGCGGCCCACGGCGAGCGATTGGGCGTCCGCCAAGGCCGCCTGAAATTTGGTCGTCAGCTTGTCCATTCGCATAGAAATATCCCTGAGATTGCGCTCTGAATGCTCAGTAGGTGGGGGTGCGTGCGCGCCAATTCAACCGCCATTCGCGGCTTTCCCCTAACCGCTCGTGGGTTCCAACCAGATCAGTGTCGCCTGCCGCCCGGTCACCCCGTCGCGCCGATGCGAAAAATACCGGTTTTCATCGGCAAACGTGCATTCACCGCCGCCATAGATGCGGCCGACGCCCAAGGCTGCCAACCGCCGGCGGGCTAACCTGTCCAAGTCCGCCATGTAGCGTCCGCGCGCGTTGGGCGTAAATGCCCCCTCGGCGCCCGGATCATGCTCGAGCAGCGCCGTTCGAACCTCAGCTCCCACTTCGAAATGACGGGGTCCGATGGCTGGGCCCAGCCACGCCAGGAGCCTCGCCGGGGGCACCGGCAATGCAGCGATGGTGGCCTCGATGACGCCGCCGGCCAGCCCCCGCCAGCCGGCGTGGACCGCCGCGACCACGTCCCCGGAGTCCGCCGCCAGCAGAATGGGCAGACAGTCCGCGGTGAGAATCGCGCAGATCCGCCCCGGTCGTCGCGAGAAGGCTGCATCCGCGGACCTCGAAACGCCGTCGCCGTCGAGGTCGGCCACCCCCGCTCCATGCACCTGCGCGAGCCAAGTTGGCTCGGCCGGCAGCCCGGCCGCCACCGTCAAACGCCGGCGGTTCTCAACCACGAACTGCGGCAAATCGCCCACATGATCGCCCAGGTTGAGCGAGGCATAGGGCGCCGCGCTCGCCCCCCCGTGCCGGAACGTCGACAGAGCCCGCACCCCGACCGGCACCGGCCACTCGGGCACGAGCCAGGAGAGAGTCACCGCGCATCCTCCCGCAGGGCCGCCAACAGGTGTTCGAAATCCGGCGGCACCGGCGTCTGCAGGGTCAATCGCTTGCCCGAACGCGGATGATCGAATCCGAGCGTCGCTGCGTGCAGCGCCTGACGCTTGAAGGCGCGCAGCGTGGCGGCAAGGTGCGCTGTCGCGCCGCGCGGCAGCCCAAAACGTCCGCCATAGACCGGATCACCGACGATCGGATACTTGATGTGTGCCAGGTGCAGGCGAATCTGATGAGTGCGGCCGGTCTCCAACTTCACGTTCAAGTACGTGTGCGCACGAAACCGCTCCAGTATCCGATAGTGCGTGACGGCCGGCCGGCCGGACACACGGATCGCCATGCGCAGGCGGTCGCCGCGATGTCGTCCGATGGGCTCATCGATGGTCCCGCCGCCGGTCATGACGCCGACGCACGCGGCGACATACTCGCGCGCCATGGTGCGCGCCTCGAGCTGCCGGCTGAGCGAGGTTTGTGCCTCCGGAGTGCGGGCAACCACCAACAAGCCGCTCGTATCCTTGTCCAGGCGATGGATCAAGCCGGCGCGCGGCAGTGCCGCAAGTTTGGGATCGAATCCCAGCAACGCGTTTTGCAGGGTGTGCCGCGGATTCCCAGCTCCCGGATGCACCACGAGACCCGCAGGCTTGTCGATGACCAGCACGTCGCGATCCTCGTGAATCAGGCGCAGCGCAATCGCTTCCGGCAGAACCAGGGGTTGTGCTGCTTCCTCGATCCTTGCCTGCACCCGGACACGGGAACCCGCGTCGACGAGATCCCGTGGTTTGCAGGTCCTGCGATCGACCTGCACCGCGCCGGCCTCGATCCAACCCTTGATCCGGGTGCGCGAATGCGACGGCATCATGCGCGCCAGTGCGCTGTCGAGCCGCTGACCCGCCAATTCCGGCGGAATTTCGAGATCGATCACCTGGAACTCTGCGGTCATAGGGCACTCGAAACTAGCGGCGGCGTGCATCGGGTATACTGCCGCGCTTTGAAAGTCCCACCCATTGTAAGGAATCGCCTTTGAGACTGCGTGATCTTGTCCATCCGAGCCGCGTACTGCTCGTCGCCGCAACCATCGCGCTGCTCGCCTCGGGCTGCCGCAGCCACCGGGCCGATGACGCGAAATCCGGTCCCGAAGTGATCTATGCACGGGCCCAGAAGGCGATGAGGAGTTCGAGCTACGGGGAGGCCATCAAGCAGCTCGAAGCGCTGCAATCGCGCTTTCCGTTCAGCGAGCCTGCACGTCAATCGCAGCTGGATTTGATCTACGCGTATTACAAGGGTCACGAAGTCGACCCCGCGATCGATGCTGCCGACACCTTTATACGCGAAAATCCGACGAATCCGCGGGTCGATTACGCCTACTACATGAAAGGCCTGGTGTACTTCGAGCGCCAGGCCAATTGGCTCGAGCGCAAGTTCAACGTCGATTTGTCGCAGCGGCCGCCCGTCAACGCGCGCAAATCCTTCGAAGCCTTTCAACAGCTGATCGAGAAGTACCCGCACAGCCAGTACGTCACCGATGCGCGTCAGCGAATGGTCTTTCTGCGCAACCGCCTGGCCGATTTCGAGTTGCACGTGGCCCTCTACTACATGCGCCGCGGCGCCTATGTCGGGGCGATCAACCGCGCCAAATATTGCGTGGAAAACTATGACGGCGCGCCCGCCGTGAAAGGCTCGCTCAAGGTATTGGTGGATGCGTACCGCGACCTGCACATGACGGATTTGGCCGCCAATGCCGAGCGTGTGTACGCGGACAACTTCCCGGCCTCCACCAAGGACATTTTGCCCAAGCACCATTGGTGGGCCATTTTCTAAGGCCCTCAAGGCCGCCGGATCAGCGCGTTCTATAGCCGCTCGTGATCGGATAGCGCCAATCCCGTCCGAACGCGCGGCCGCTGACGCGCACGCCGGGCGGCGCCTGCCTGCGCTTGTACTCGCTGCGCTTCACGAGTTCCAAGATTCGTCCGACCGTGGCGCGGTCGAACCCGCGCGCTGCGATCTGGTCGACCGACAAGTCCTCCTCGATGAAGGCCTCGAGGATCGGGTCCAGGATTTCGTAGGGAGGCAGGCTGTCGGTGTCCTTCTGCTCGTTCCGGAGCTCGGCCGAGGGTGCCCTCTCGATGACACGCGGAGGAATCACCCGCGACTTGGCATTGCGCCAGGCACAAAGCCGATAGACCAATAATTTGCTGCAATCCTTGATGGGGGCGAAGCCGCCGGCCATGTCGCCGTACAGCGTGGCGTAGCCCACCGCCATCTCGCTCTTGTTGCCGGTGGTGAGCAGCATTCTGCCGGTCTTGTTCGAAATGCCCATCAAGAGCACGCCGCGGCACCTCGACTGGATGTTCTCCTCAGCCGTGTCGGGCGGCCTGCCGGCGAATTCGTCCTTGAGCGCGGCCAGCGTCGCCTCGAACATGCCTTCGATGGAGATTTCGCTGTGCTTGACGTTGAGCCACTTCGCCTGCAAGGCGGCATCGTCCTTGCTCATCTGCGAGGTGTAGCGCGAGGGCATTGCCACGGAGTGAACGCGGTCCGCGCCCAAGGCATCGACAGCGATCACCAGGGTCAGCGCCGAATCCACGCCCCCGGACAAGCCCAATACCACGCCGGGAAAGCGATGCTTGTCCACGTAGTCGCGCGTGCCCTGCACCAGCGCCCCATACACGCTTTCTTCCTTGGTTTGCAGCGGCACGATGTCGCCCGGGCAGCGGCCGGATCGCCCCGGATTCATCCCTGGCGAGATCCACCGCGTAAAGGCCCTCGACGAATGCCGGCACCCGGCTGGTGACCCGGCCTTGCGCATCCATCACGAAGGAGTTGCCGTCGAACACCAATTCATCCTGCCCGCCGATCAAGTTGACGAACACCAGCGGTACTCCGCTGTCCTTCGACTCTGGCGCTCGCAATCTCATTTTCGCGCTGCAATTGTTTGTCGACTTCGTAGGGCGAGGCATTGATGACCAGAAGGACCTCCGCTCCGGCGGCACGTGCACGCTGCGCCGGCTCGGCGTCCCAAATGTCTTCGCAGACCAGCACCCCGGCTTTGATGCCGTTGAGTTCGACGAGGGTGGGCTCGGTGCCGGGGGTGAAATAGCGCTTCTCGTCGAACACCCGGTAGTTCGGCAGGCAGGCCTTGCGATGATTGGCAAGCACGGCGCCATCGCGGATCACGATCGCCGAATTGTAGATCTTCGTCCCATCGTACTCGGGGTAGCCGGCGATCAGGGTGATGCCCCGCACTTCCTGCTTGAGGCGCTCGAGCGAACGCCCCACCTGCAGGCGCATGCCCGAATGAAACAGGAGGTCCTCCGGCGGGTAGCCCGACACGGCGAGTTCCGGCACCAGAACCACGTCTGCACGGTGCCGGTCGCGCGCGGCAACGGCCGCGGTTACGATGCGCGAGGTGTTGCCGTCGACGTCGCCGACGACCAGATTGAGCTGCGCCATGACACAACGCAGCTGCTGCGGATGACCCAAGTTGATCCCCTCATGCCTCCAAAAATGACGACCATCGATCGATCTAATCGCGTAAGGCGCGCTATTCTGAATTAAGCTTAACTGCAGCGCAAAGACGCCTTAGGATCACACCGTTGAACCGCCCATTCGACCGCAGTTTGAGTTCAAGACCCGCCCTCAATTGGCGTGTGCTCGGATTGCTCAATCTGTACCGCGTTCTCGCGCCCCTGGTACTTCTGAGCCTGTATTTCCTGGGAAATGCCCGCGGCATAGCCGTGAGTGCTCCGCAGCTCTTCTTCGGCGCCGCCGTCTCATACCTCTGTTTCGGACTCGGCAACGTGATCATGGTCCGTCGGCGGGTCGCGAGCGTCTACGTTCAGGCCATATTGGATGCGACCGTCGATCTCTGCGTGCTCGTCCTGCTGCTGCATGCCTGCGGCGGCGTCGCCAGCGGACTTGGGCTTTTATTCTTGGTTCCCGTCGGCAGTCTCGCGTTCCTGCTGCCGCCGCGCAGCGCTTTGTTCCTGGCCGCTGTCGCCGCCTTGGCGGTGCTGGCCGACACGATCTGGCAGCAGCTGGGCGGCCACACCGATGTCGCGGCGTATGCGACCGCCGGCCTGTTGGGCGCGGTCCTCTTCACCATTGCCGCGTCCGCAAGCTTCGTCGCCAGCCGCATGCGCGAGAGCGAGGACCTCGTTCGCCAGAAGGACGTGGACCTCGCCAACCTCGCGGAGCTGTCGCAGTACATCGTGCAGCATTTGCGCGAAAGCATTCTGGTGGTCGATGCCGCCGATAGGATACGCCTCATCAACGAATCCGCCGCAAAGATCCTGGGCGACGAGCATGCGGTGCCCGGCGCGCTGGTGGGCGAGGTATCGCCGCGGCTGCTCTATTCCCTGACGACCTGGCGGCAGACCGACGGCCCGGAGAATGTCCCATCGAGCTTCGTGGCGGCGGACGGCGCCCGGGTGATTCAGCCGCACTTCGCGCCTCTGGGAGGCACGGCGCCCGGCCCCACGCTGATTTTCCTCGAGGACACCAGTCTCATGGCCGAGCGCGTGCAGCAAAGCAAGCTCGCCGCCCTAGGCAGGCTGTCCGCGAGCATTGCACATGAAATCCGCAACCCCGTCGGCGCCATGAGCCACGCCGGGCAGCTGCTCGCCGAAAGCCCCGCCATCGGCGCCGACGAGCGCCGGCTGACGGACATCATTCGCAGCAATTCCGAGCGCGTCAGCACCATCATCAACAATGTGCTGCAACTCTCGAGGCGCGAGGCGACGCAGCCCACGCGCCTCACCTTGGGCGACTGGATCGGGGAATTCTTGGGCGAGTTCTGCGAAACCATGCAGGTGCCGAGGTCGCAGATCCGGTGCATCGAGGAAGCGTACGATCTGGAAGTGCGCTTCGACCCCAGCCACCTGCATCAAGTGGTATGGAACCTTTGCGACAACGCCCTCAAGTACGGCGAGCCGCGCGATGGCCTGCGCGTCGAGATCAAGCTCGGGCGCCTGAGCCCGAGCAGCCGCCCCTATCTCGAGGTTGCCGATCGGGGACCGGGCATCGAGCGGCACGCGGTGGACCGCATTTTCGAGCCATTTTTCACGGGCCGGAAAGGGGGCACCGGACTTGGCCTCTTCATCGCGCGCGAACTGTGCCAGCTCAATCGCGCCATTTTGCTCTACGAGCCGCGCAGCGGCGAGGGCAGCATATTTCGGGTGGTATTCAGCGATCCGCAGCGCTGGGAGGAGTAATCCCGGAGGCGTGGTTCGGGAGGGACCAGATACCACTGGTCCGCCGCCGGCGCTCGCGCCACATTGACCGCTGCCGGCCAATTCTGCCGGATGAATTGCGCATCCAATGCCGCGCCGTGGCTCACGAGTTTAAGGTCTTGGGTCCGCAGCAGCGGGTCGAACTGAACCATGTCCGCGACGTAGAATCCGCCGCGCGGGTGAATGAAATAGATGTTCTTGCCCGGCCTTTGCGGCGGCGGCAGCTGCGCCAAATGCTGAGTGATGAATGCGCCGATTTGGTGCAACTGAAACGGCATCACCACCGCGAGGTTCAGGATCGCCGCGGCGCCCGCGAATGAAATCAGCCGCAAATCCGTCTTCGACGCTCCTTCTCTGCGCGCCATGGCGCAGCCCGCCAGGATGGGAACGGCACCCCAGGCGGCATGAAAATAGCGGTACCCCCAGCCATGACCCTGATCGAACCGCACGAAGAGATAGCCGGCAAACGTGAGCACGGCCGATTGCGCCAACAAGCGCACGTGCCGGTTGTCCGGGTGACGCAGGCGTCCGAGGAGTGCGAACACGAACAGACCGGGCAGCGCCCAACCCACATTTTCACGAGCGCGGCGGCGCGCATGTTCATCAGTGCGGCATCCGGCCAGGCGAACACGCCGGCCGCGACGCCGTGGGGGCATGCCGCCGGCAAGCCGGTCGCGATATCCTGCGCGAACAGCAGCAATCCAACCCAGCCCGCCATGCCCCGGGAAGATACCCCAGCAGCAGCGGCCATACATATCGGCGCTGATCGCGATCCCCCGCCAGCGCGATGATCCAGGGAATCGCGAACAGCGCATGCGGAACCGGATTGTGCAGTATCAAGGCCAGCGATCCCACGAGCCCGGCGGCGAAAGCCCGGGTGCCGGTCGGCTTCAAGAGCAGCGCGACGAAAGCCAGATTCGCCGTCAAATGCGCCTGCATCGAATAGAAGGAGATGGCGTTCGCGGCGAACACGCCCGAGGCCGCGGTGAACAGCAATGCCCAGCCCGCCGCTCGTCGATCACCGGTCACCTCGAAGGTGATTCGGTGCACGAGAACCATCGCGAGTCCAGCGAGCGTCGCATTGCACGCCCAAGGCGCCTTCAAGAATTCGAAGGGAGCCAGCAGCAACGCAAAGCCCGGCCAATACTGCTCGATGACTCTGCCGGATTGCGGTGAGGCCACCAGAAATGAGCCGTTGAAGCCGCGCACCACCAGCCAATCGACGAGATCCCGCGGCAGTTGCGCAAAAAGATGGCCGGAGGCAAAGATCTTTGCCTGCAACACGGCCGCATACTCGTCCATGGACAATGGATAATCGTGGTAGATGCCGACCGTCCCCAGCGCCAGCAGCGCCCCGCTCGCGAGCGCAACCCCATAAGGATGTTCAGCAAGAAAATCGACCAATTCAAGATGGGCGCCGGCCGCTTCCAAAGCGCCGCCAACAGACATATCGCGAGCGCAAGCCACGCAGAGGAGAAGTCCTCGACGATCAAGAGCCGGCGGAAAATCGGTGCGAAGTGCGCGCTCGAGACGAGGACATGATCGAGTGCATAGAAATAGGCGACGCAGAGTGCGGACGACGAGAACCGCGGTCCGATCGGATACGGCGATCGATCCAGCCCGCCTCGTGCATAATGCGAAGTTTACACAAGACCCCAGGCAATGCACTCGTCGGCCCTAAAGATCCACTCCAAGATCACCGCCCCAGCCTTGAGCCTGATGCTCGCGACCCTTTGGCTTCTCCTGCACGGCTACCATGGTCTCACCGGCGATGCTCAAATTTACGCGTTTCAAGCCTCGCTAGAATTCATCCGCAACTCGCCACCGACCTCTATCTGCAGAACACGTCGCAGGATCAATTCACGATTTTTTCCCCGTTCTACGCGGCATTCATCCGGCTGCTGGGTCTCGAGAGCGCCGCTCGCCTGCTGACTTTGGTTTTCACCGCTTGGCTCGTGGCCGCCTCCTGGAACGTCATCCGTGCGCTCGCGGACCGCGACGCCGCATGGCTGGGCGTCGCATTCCTATTGGTCGTTGCCGGAGACTACGGTGGGTCCGGCGTCTTCCGCTTTTCTGAAACCTTTTTGACGGCTCGCCTTCCGGCCGAATGCCTGATCGTCACCGCGCTGGGCGTGCACTTACGGGGCCGGAAACTATTGGCGTTGTGCCTCGCGGTGGGCGCGCTTTTCATCCACCCGCTGATCGCGCTGCCGGGATTGCTCCTATTGATGTGCATGCGCGTGCCGGCCCGCGTGGCCGTCGCCGGCGCCTTCGCCGGACTCTGGGTGCCTTCGCACATTGCCCTGGCCGCGACCGTCATGGATGAAGCGTGGCTCAACATCGTCAAGGAGCGCTCGCAATTCCTGCTGTTGCCCCTGTGGTCGGCTCAAGACTGGGACGTGAACATCCAGCCGTTGATGACGTTGGCATTCATGATGATGGCGCTGCCCGACCCGCAGATTCGCAAGCTCTGCAGTGCCGCGACGCTCGTGGGCGCAGCCGGTCTTGCGGTGGCGTGGATTGGCAGCGTGATCGGTCCCGCCGCCATTCTGGTGCAGGGGCAGGCGTGGCGATGGATGTGGGTGGCGGTATTCGTAGTGCGGTGCTGATTCCCTACGCGGCGCGCGAGGTGTGGCGGGACCCGGATGCGGCGCGCTGTGCGCGGCATTGTTGGTGTCGGGTTGGGTTTTGCCGGCGGCGGCGGGCACCATCGCCGTGTCGCTCGCTCTGGGCGTCTGGTCGATGCGAGGCGCCATCGGCGCGCGCGTGATCCGATTTTTGAGATACGCATTCGCGGCGCTCTGCATCGGCATCGTCGTCTGGATCCTGGTCAGAGGCTGGGTGATCGTCACCTCGCCGCCTCCACCCACCGGGTCTTCCCGCGCGCAAGTCATACGGGACCTCTTCGGCTTGAGGGTCCCCGCTTTGTTGCTCGCCGCGGCTGTGTGGTGGATCGCAACTCACCGGGAGAATTGGATGTCCGGCGCGGCTTGCGTCGTGCTGGCCGCACTGGCGATTGTCGTGTGGCCTGCCGCGTTCAAGCAATCCCGTGTGTTCGCCGCCGCCCCTGCGATCGAGGAATTCGCGGATTGGAGGGGCGCGATTCTCGCCGCGAACACCGTGCTCGTTGCCCCGGCCCAGGACGTGGGGGGATTCGTTTGGTTCACGCTCGGAAGACCCAATTATCTGGCGCTCGATCAATCGGCCGGCGTGGTTTTTTCCCGGGAAACGGCGCTGGAGGTTCGCCGCCGATCGGAGGTGCTGCTGCCGCTCATGGATCCAAATTGGGAAATACTGACGACAACGAAACCGCCACTTGGCGGGGCACAAGGACGAAGCGACAACGCGTCCGCTGACGGCGGAGAGCCTGGTCAGGTCTGCGCCGACCCGAAGCTTGGCTTCGTGGCTTCGCCGTGCGCGTCGGGTTTCCGGCGCTGCGCCATGACCATGCGGGATCATGGAAGGATTGGAATCTCTACGATTGCGGAAAGGTTCGATCGGCCTCCGGTGCCGTCCGTGAGGTCATGGTGGAGGAAGCCGTGCGATATTTCGCCGTGTCCGCGCTCGCATTCGGCGTGGACATCATGCTTCTGTTCATCCTCGTCCACTACTGCTCCTGGTGGTATCTCGCCGCAGCAACCGTTTCCTTCCTCGCGGGACTGGTGGTCGCTTACTGCTCTCTCGATTGCCCTGGTATTCAAATACCGGCGGCTGGATACACCGCACCTCGAATTCGCCGCGTTTGCGGCGATCGGGGTGGTGGGCGTCGCGATCAACGCCGGCGCCATGGCCGCCGGGGTCAACTATCTGGGACTTCACTTTCTTGTAGCGAAATGCGGAGCGGCCGGCGTCACCTTCGCGTGGAATTTTCTCGCCCGCCGTCAGATGCTGTTCGTCCGGCCTTTAGGTTTGAACGATACATCGGCATGAGTACGGAAAAGCCGCAACGGTTGCCGTCATCGCCGGAGCCGGACCTGCGGGACTCACCGCCGCGCTCGAACTGCTGCGGCGATCGGACATCACGCCGATCGTCTTCGAAGCCGACTCCCAGGTCGGGGGGATCTCAAAGACGATCAATTACCGCGGCAATCGAATGGATCTCGGCGGCCATCGCTTCTTTTCGAAATCGGACTGGGTCATGCGATGGTGGCAGGACATCTTCCGGTGGCCGAAGGACAGGTGCCGGAGTCCGGTGCACTGCGCGATCAATTATCAAGGTCAATCGCGCGAGTTGGCGCCCGAAGGTCTCGGGGCCGCATTCCTCGGATGCCGTCATGTTGGTGCGCCGGCGCTTGTCGCGCATCTTTTATCGACGCCGGTTCTTCGACTACCCGTTGACATTGAATGCGGACACCCTCAAGAATCTCGGGCTCATGGAAGCCTTGCAGATCGGCTTGAGCTACGGCCACGCGCAGCTCAAATCCAGATCGCCGCAAGTCACCCTGGAAGATTTTCTCATCAACCGCTTCGGCGACCGGCTCTACCGTACCTTCTTCAAGAACTACACCGAAAAGGTGTGGGGCGTGCCCTGCCGGGAGATATCCGCGGAATGGGGCGCTCAGCGCATCAAGGGCTTGTCGGTGGCAAAGGCGCTCGCACACGCCTTGGCCAGTCCGTTTCGAAGCTCGGCGGACACCGCTCAGAAGCAGACCGAAACCAGCCTGATCGAGCGATTTCTGTACCCCAAGCTCGGACCCGGCCAGATGTGGGAAGAGGTCGCGCGACGGGTCGAAGAGCGCGGAGGACAGGTCCATCTTCGGCAGCGCATCGTCGGCATCGTGCACGACGGCCCGACGTCACGGCGGTCGATGTGGTGGACGAATCACGGGATCGCTGCGGCGCGTTGCCTGCGACCATTTCATTTCCAGCATGCCGGTCAGGATCTCGTCGCGCTGCTCCAGCCGGAGGATTCGCAAGTCGAGCGCATCGCCGGCCAACTGCCCTACCGCGATTTCATGACGGTCGGACTGCTGCTTCGGCGCATGACCTCGAGCACCGATCGGCGCGACCCAGGCAGGCCAACGGCATGCCGCCGGACAATTGGATCTACATTCAGGAGCCGGACGTGAGAATCGGGCGGCTGCAGGTATTCAACAACTGGAGCCCGGCGCTCGTCGCCGACCCCTCGACGATTTGGCTGGGGCTCGAGTACTTCTGCCGCGAGGGGGATGACCTTTGGTCCATGGACAACGGCCGGTTCATCGACTTCGCCGCCGTCGAGCTCGAGAAGATCGGCTTGATCGAGCGCTAAGGATGTGATTGACGGCACCCTGGTGCGGGTTCCCAAGGCCTATCCCGCGTACTTCGGCGCGTATCGGCGAGTTCGACCGAGTGCGCGCCTACCTGGATCGATTTCCGAATCTTTACCCGGTGGGCAGAAACGGCATGCACCGCTACAACAACCAAGATCATTCGATGCTGGCGGCCAACGGCGCCGTCGACGTCGATCGTCAACGGCGGCGCCGGCAAAGGGGATATCTGGCTCACGAATGCCGAAGATGAGTACCATGAGCGATTGGGACCCTGAATGGTGATGATCCCGTCAGGTTGTGCTTCCGTTGGTTTAGAATCCATGTCATGATCGCGGGTCGATGCGTTCAACCGCGACTCCCTGGAACTGACCATTCTCATGCCCTGCCTCGACGAGGCCGAGACCATTGCGACCTGCGTGCACAAGGCGCGCGAGTTTCTGCGTCGAACCGACATCGCGGGTGAAGTGGTCGTCGCGGACAACGGATCCACCGATGGTTCCGCGGAGCTTGCCCGGGAAGCGGGCGCGCGGGTGGTGCGCATCGCGGAAGGGGCTACGGCAACGCGCTCCTCGGGGGGATCGGCGCGGCTTACGGACGGTTCGTGATCATGGCCGATGCCGACGATAGTTACGATTTTTCGCAACTCGACGCCTTCGTCGCGTGCCTGCGCGCCGGCAATCTCATGGTCATCGGCAACCGCTTTCGCGGCGGCATTCGATCGGGCGCAATGCCCTTCCTGCATCGCTATATAGGCAACCCTCTGTTGAGTTTTGCGGGGCGCCTTTTGTTCGCTTCCGGGGTCGGTGACTTTCACTGCGGCCTTCGTGGGGTGGATCGGACCGCTGCGCTGCAATTGGGCCTGCAGGCTCCCGGAATGGAGTTTGCAAGCGAAATGATCGTCAAAGCCACCCTCGCCCGCTGGCGCATCGCCGAAGTGCCCACGGTGCTTTCACCGGCCGGACGCGCGCGGCCTCCGCATCTGCGCAGTTGGCGGGACGGATGGCGTCACCTGCGCTTTCTGCTGATGATGAGTCCCCGCTGGCTCATGCTGTATCCGGGTGCCTTTCTGATCGGAGTCGGCGTGGCCGCCGAACTCGCGATACTGCGGGGGCCGGTCCGCATCGGCGAGGTCGGTTTCGACATTCACACGATGCTTTACGCAGCCGGCGCGGCCATCCTCGGCATACAGCTGGTATTGTTCTCACTGTTGGCACGCACCATCGGTGTACTCAAGCACGTGTTGCCGATGAGCCCGTCGCTGGCGCGCTTTCTACGCGTCTTCACGCTGGAGCGCGGTATCCTCTTGGGTCTGTCGCTTGGCCTCGCGGGCTTCGGGCTTGCGGTTTACTCCGTTCTCACCTGGGCGCACGCCCGTCTCGCCGCACTGGACCCCGCCACCATGATGCGCGTGGCCATTCCCTCGGTCACCTTGATGCTGGCGGGCGCTGAAATTATTTTTTCTTCGTTTCTGCTGGAGTTCATCGATATTCGCTCGGGTCGCGGCGACGAATCATGAGTCCGGGGCCGGCAATCCGCCGTCTTCTGGGTCCGCACCTGGCGCGTCACGCGGGCCGTTGGTACCGGGCGATCTTTGTCGACCTGGCCAAGCTAGCGGCCGCCCTTGCCACGGTAATACCTCCCGACGCGCACGTGCTCGATGTCGGCGGCGGCGACGGGCAGCCCCTCAATCACCTGCTTGCGCTGCGGTCCGATCTCAAGATCACGACGTTGGATCCGGCGCCTGTCGTCGGCCAGTGGATCGAGGAACGTTTTAAAGCCAGGGTGACTGTTCTTCCAGGCACGAGCCTTGCGGATTATCTAGCCATCGGCCGGGCAAATCCCGATGCGATCCTGATCGCCGACGTCATGCATCACATTCCCGAATCCGCGCGACCCGGCTTTTTGGCTTCCATCCGGGAACTGCTCAGGCGAGTGCCGCACCTCAAAATCATCGTCAAAGATGTGGAGCCGGGTTCGTGCCGCGCGTCACTGGGGTATTGGTCCGATCTATACATCACTGGAGACCGTAACGTGAGCCTCATTTCGCGCGAACGGCTCGCGCGTCTCTTCGACGAAGCCCTGGGTCCGATGCGCCGCCGGGACACGGACTTGTTTGAGACGGACCGGCCGAATTACGCCGTCGCGTTTTATCGATAGCCACCCCATGCCATTAAAATTCCTCCTGATCGCCTTCACCATCAATTCGGTCTTCAGTCAGTTGGTGCTGCGACGCGCCTTGAATGCCCTTGGCAGTCCGGCAAATCTTTCCGGGATCCCTCGTTTCATCGGAAATGCGGCGCTGTCGCCGTGGATCTACACGTCGATCACCCTGCAGATTCTAAGCTACGTGATGTGGATGCTGATCGTTTCGCGCGAGAAGCTCGGCGTCGCCACGGCGACCGTCGGTGCCGGCTTCTACACCTTGATGGCCCTGTCGGCATGGCTCGTTTATGGCGAGACCCTGTCCCCTGTGCAATGGACCGGGATTGCTCTCGTCACGCTGGGAGTGATCTGCATCAGCCTGGGCGGCGTGACGCCCTAGGAGCGGTTCGCCCGGTAACCAAGCCGGTAGATGAAGGCGAGTGCGGCGGCGACCGGCCGAGGCCAGAGCGCATCGAACATCGCGCGATCTTCCAAGTGGCGCGCGCGATTGGCAATCGTTGCGGTGGTCTCGCTGTCAGGATGCACGCCCTTGGACATCAGCCGTTGGCGCACATAAACGAAGCCTCCGGGGCGTCTGGCGAGTTCGAGCCACGCCATCCAATCAAGGTTGGTCTTGAATCCGCACGGAAAGCGGAAATCGGCGAGCAACGCTCGATTAAACATGACGCTGGGACAGCAGATCGGGTTGCCGAGGGACAGCAAGCGTACCTTGTCGCGCGTGTCGCTGATGCATTCGCGGCTGCCGAAGGCGCGCTGACGGAGGACACGTTTGATCCTAAGGTTGATATTGATCGGGCGCGGACCCGGCGGCGAGTGCTCCGAATAGTCGCAGAACGCCATTAACGCACCTGGATGACGCCGCAGAGCGCGTGTCAGCCGGTCAACGTAGGCCGGTGCGAAATAGTCGTCCTGATGGGCCAACGTCACCCATCGGGTCTTGGCAGCGGCCAGCGCAAAGTTCCAATCCGCGGCGATATCGATGCGCCGCGGATTGACGTGCAAAGACAGTGCTTGGCCCTTCGCGAATGCGTCAAGCTCCGTCGAGGGCGTCGACGTCGCAAGCAGTATTTCGCTGCGAGCTCCCGCCTGCGCACGCAGAGACTCGACCAGGGTGGCGAGATTGAACGCCGCCCCATACACAGGGATGACAAATGTATGGTCCACGATCCTTAGCATAGCGCGGGTCATGCCAGTCGAGGCCCGGTAACGCTACAATAGCCACATGCCCAAGCCTGCTGTACTGGTCGTCGACGATGAGCCCGACATTTGCGAGCTGCTCTCGATCACGTTGCAGCGCATGGAGTTAAGTCCCCGAACGGCCGGTACTCTGGCCGACGCGCAGCGGCTCCTTAAGACCGAGCAATTCGATTTGTGTCTGACCGACATGCAGTTGCCGGACGGGAACGGACTGGAGCTCGTCGAGTGGATGCAGCAGTATTCACCGAGTGTGCCCGTCGCCGTGATTACGGCCCACGGAAACATGGAAACTGCCGTACGCGCGCTCAAGCTCGGCGCGTTCGATTTCGTATCCAAGCCCCTGGAACTGGCCGGTCTTCGTAAACTGGTGTCGGCCGCCATCAAGCTCTCGGGAACCAACGACGGCGACACCAGTGTATTCGGTCCCCGACTGCTCGGCACCTCGGCCGCCATGCAGCACTTGCGCGAAATGATCGGTCGCGTCGCACGCAGCCAGGCACCTGTGCACATATCCGGCGAATCCGGTACGGGCAAGGAGTTGGTGGCGAAACTCATCCATGAATCAGGTCCCCGGCGCGATGGCCCATTCGTGCCGGTGAACTGCGGTGCAATCCCGACGGAGCTCATGGAAAGCGAGCTCTTCGGCCATAAACGTGGCAGCTTTACGGGGGCCGTCAGCGACAAGAAGGGTCTCATTCAATCTGCGGAGGGCGGAACGCTGTTCCTCGATGAAATTGCCGATTTGCCCCTGCACATGCAGGTCAAGCTGCTGCGCGTCATTCAGGAAAAAGCAGTCCGTCCGGTCGGCGAGCAACTCGAAGTGGCAATCGATGTACGAATTCTATCCGCGACGCACAAGAACCTCGCCAACCTGGTTGCGGAAGGCAAATTCCGCGAGGACTTGTTCTACCGGGTCAATGTCATCGAATTACGGGTGCCGTCGTTGCGCGAACGGCCCGAGGATGTGCCGGAGCTCGCCGAGGCGGTGCTCCGGCGATTGGGTCGACGCATGAAAATCACCCCGCCCATGCTGGGCAAGAACGCACTCGCCGCGCTCGCTGGTTACGCGTTTCCTGGGAACGTGCGCGAACTTGAGAACATCCTCGAGAGAGCGATCACCTTGACCACCGAAGGGGAAATTCATGCGCGCGATATTCAACTAAGACCCCCTCCCGGGGGCGCAATTGCAGCGGTCAATCAACCGACCGGCGGAGCGCTCGGCGATCACCTCGAAGACATCGAACGCGATGCTATCGTCAAAGCGCTGGAGCAGACGCGCTTCAACAAGACCGCCGCTGCCAAGGTGCTGGGGATGTCGTTTCGCGCATTGCGGTATCGGATCAAGAAGCTTGGAATCGAGTAACAGCGTACGAAAGCGTGATTACCCTCACCAATTTTCGGGATTCATTATGTTCAAATACCTCGAATTGCCCCGGAAATTAGCCAACCACTGGAAACACTAAGATGGTGCTAGATTGGTTTAACACCCGTGAAGCTGCAGAAATCGGTACCGCCCTAGCCGATCGGTTTGCGCCGCAATCCGCGTCTGCAACCTCGCGCAACAACGGCGCTGCCGATGCCCTTCAAGACTTGCTCCTGCGGGCCGACACCGAGGTCCGTGGTTTGCGCCTGAACTTCTACAAGAAGGCGAAATTTGCGAATTCGTTCAAGTGGAGATTGATCGAGAAGGGCGTCAAGCCAGGCATCGCAAATGAAGTCACTCAATCGCTGATCCTACATTTATCCCAGAAGACCAACGTGGGCGCACCGCCCAATGAACCCGACCGAGGCAAGACCAATGATCTTCTTGCTCGTGCCAACAAATCCTTCGCGGAAGGCGATTACGCGCAGGCAGTCGCTCTTTTTAGCGAGTTTGTCGAGCTCGTGCCGCGTCGCCCGGATATCCTCAACACTCTGGGAGTTGCTCTGCTGGAGCTGAATCGCATTCAAGAAGCGGAGCAGCGCTACCGCGAGGCAATCGACATCGATCCTGGATTTGTCGAGGCGCTGTGCAATCTTGCAAGCGTGCTGCAAGGGGATCCCCAGGAAGCCGAAGAATACCTACGGCGTGCCCTGAGAGTAAACCCGAAACATCCGGGTGCTCGCACCATGCTCGGCAGGACTCTCGCGTTCACGGGGCGCCAGCACGAGGCGAGGGCCGCATTTCGCAAAGCGCTGAAGATCGCGCCGAATGACCCCGCTGCCTTATTGGGTCTGGCGCAGGTCGAACGGACGGAAGGTCGCTTCGACGAGGCCGAGTCCTTGAGCAAGCGCGTGCTCAAAACCAATCCGAATAACGCGATTGCGTGGGCGGCGCTGAACAGCACTCGCAAGATGACTGCTGCCGACAGCGCCTGGCTCAAGCGAGCGGAGGAGATCGCAGGTGGCGGGATCTCGCTATGGGAGGAGGCCGAACTTCGCTTTGCCATTGGCAAATATTTCGATGATGTCGAGGATTTCGCAGGGGCCTTTCAGAACTATAGACGCGCCAACGAATTACTGAAGACGGTCGCGAAAGATTATGATCGGCAAGCACACTCTCGTTTCGCCGACGACATGATTCGCAGCTATTCGTCGCAGTCTATGGCGACCATCGGGGACGGCGGGTCAGCTTCGATGAAACCAATCCTCGTCGTGGGAATGCCTCGCTCGGGCACTTCGCTTGTAGAACAAATCATTGCGTCACATCCGGCCGCAAAAGGTGCGGGTGAACCGGAGTTTTGGCTCAACGCCGCACTCGCGCACCAAAGCGAGATGCGTCAAGGCATACTCGCCGAGCCCGCCAGGAAAAAGCTGGCTGAGGAGTATTTGCGTGTTCTCGACCGCCGTTGCCCTGGAGCGCAGCGTGTCGTCGATAAAACGTTGATCAACTCCGATTACCTGGGGTTCATACATTTGGTGCTTCCTAACGCGCGCATCATCCGCATGCGGCGAGACCCAATCGACACTTGCCTCTCGTGTTATTTTCAGCATTTCTCGACGGCCATGAGATTCTCGATGGATCTCAATGACCTGGCGCACTTTCACCGGGTAAACGAACGTCTAATGAATCACTGGTGCAGCGTGCTGCCTGCGGGGAAGATACTTGAAGTGCCCTATGAAGAACTCGTGGTAAATCAAGAAGCGTGGACGCGTAAGATTCTGGATTTTCTTGGCCTCGAGTGGGACGAGCGCTGCCTAGCGTTCCACGAGACCCAGCGTCCTGTTAATACGGCAAGTGCCTGGCAAGTGCGCCAGAAAATGTATACGCGGTCCTCGGGACGCTGGCGCAACTATGAAAAGTTCATAGGTCCTTTGAAAACGCTGAAAAACTGAATTTCGAACGCGATCCATCGACTGACAAACTTTGTCAATTTGTGCCGCTAAACGCCGCAAGCGGCTCCGCGTGACGACAGTTCTATGTCAAACGCCGCGCGCCATAGCACAGAATTTAACTTGTAATTCATATGCTTAAGAGCGAGGACCGCTTGTTGGCACACTGCTTGCTCACTGTAAGTTACCGGCCCGGCCGTTGTTCGAATGTCGACTTGGTTTCGTGTTTATCATCAGGAGATAAAATGTTTAAGAAAGTACAACAGGGTTTCACCCTCATCGAATTGATGATCGTGGTCGCGATCATCGGTATTTTGGCGGCGATCGCCATTCCAGCCTATCAGGACTACACGATTCGCGCGAAGGTCACGGAAGGTCTCAATCTGGCGGATTCGGCCAAAACAGCCGTGGCCGAAGGATTTCAGTCGAACGGCATTCCCGGCGTCGCCGCGGCGTCGACCTCGTGGGCTGCCGGCTTTACCGCGACCAAGTACGTCAATCTCATCGCTATTGATCCCGCGGATGGCCACATCACCGTCACGTACGGGGCAGCCACCCCGCAGCTTAATACTTTCACCGTCACGTTGACCCCGCAGATACAGGTTGCAGCGGCATATGTGCTGCTTAGCGGAGTAGGCACCGCCTCGGGCAACATCGATTGGGCTTGCGCGTCGGCTGGAAACGCCACCGCGGGGGCCGCAGTTCCGGCGATGCTTACGAGCGGCGGCAGCGTTCCGACCCGGTACGTTCCCACGCAGTGCAAGTAACGAGCTAGGTCTCTAGAGCTCTACGGAAGCCCCTCAATCGAGGGGCTTCCTTTTTTGGCGACCCCTCGCGGGCAAGCCATTCATTCTGCGATCAATGTCACGAGGGCAGTACCGCCGATGTGCGAGTATTGGGATGATTTGACAATTGCTCACTCTGCTATCGATAGTAGACGAGGAGCAACGCGCCGGAGTTTACCTTAAGTCCATGAATGATAACGCAATAGCGTCGGTTGGCGGCACGAGTCGCGTGGCCTTAGGCGGCCTTGCGCAGCGCCTGGTTCAGGACGGACTGCTGGACGAGCAGGCCATGCAGGACGCTATTGTCAAAGCAAAGGAAAAGCGCGCCAATTTGGTCACCCATCTAGTCGCCGCGAATCTCGCCACGGCTCGCGATATCGCCATTTCCGCCTCGAACGAGTTTGGCGTGCCCTTGCTGGATCTGGACGCGGTCGCCCTGGACATGGACGCGGTCCGGGCGGTGAGCGACAAGCTCCTGCAAAAGCATCGCGTATTGCCGCTGATGAAGCGCGGCAAGCGCCTGTTCTTGGCGGTGGCGGACCCCACCAATCTGCATGCGCTCGATGAGATCCGCTTCCAGACGTCGATGAGCATCGAGTTCGTCGTCGTCGAAGACGACAAGCTGCAGATGGCTGTCGGCAAGGCCATGGATCAGGCCGACGCGGCCATGCCGAGCCTTGACAGACGATGACTTCGATCTCGAGAATCTCGAGGTCACCGGCGGCGACGAAGACCCCAATGCGGAAGCGCTCGGCCGCGACGATGTTGAAGACGCCCCGATCGTGCGCTTCGTCAACAAGATATTGCTCGACGCCATCAAGAAGGGCGCATCGGATATTCACTTCGAGCCCTACGAGAAGATGTTCCGCATCCGTACGCGGTTGGACGGCGTCCTGAAAGAAGTCGCGTTGCCGCCCGTGCAACTCGCGGTCAAGATCGTCGCCCGCCTCAAAGTCATGGCGCGGCTCGACATCGCGGAGCGCCGGGTGCCGCAGGACGGCCGCATCAAAATGCGGCTGTCGAAGAACCGGGCCATCGATTTTCGCGTCAGCACCTGTCCCGACATTGTTCGGCGAAAAGGTGGTCACCCGTATTCTCGATCCGTCCAGCGCGATGCTCGGCATCGACGCACTCGGCTACGAGCCGGTTCAGCGTGAGCTCTACCTGAAATATCTTGCCAAGCCTCAAGGGATGATCTTGGTCACCGGCCCGACCGGCAGCGGCAAGACCGTGTCGCTCTACACAGGCCTTAATATTCTCAACACCGAAGATTGCAACATTTCGACTGCGGAAGATCCGGCGGAAATCAACCTGCCCGGCATCAATCAAGTGAATGTGAACAACAAGGTGGGACTCACGTTCGCATCGGCTCTGCGCGCATTTCTTCGCCAAGACCCCGATGTGATCATGGTCGGCGAAATTCGCGACCTGGAAACGGCGGAGATCGCCATCAAGGCCGCGCAGACCGGGCACTTGGTGTTGTCGACCTTGCACACCAACGATGCGCCGCAAACCCTGACCCGATTGGTCGACATGGGCGTCAAGCCCTATGCGATCGCGACTTCGGTGAGCCTGATCATTGCGCAGCGCCTGGCCCGAAAGTTGTGCACCAACTGCAAGCAACCCACCGACATCCCCGCGGAAGCGCTGAAAAAAGAAGGGTTTCGAAGCCGCAGACATCGAAAACGGCATCAGAGTGTTCAGGGCGGTCGGCTGCGGACAGTGCACGGACGGCTATAAGGGCCGTATGGGTATCTATCAGGTCATGCCCGTCACGGAAACCATCGGCCGCATCATCATGGAAGGCGGCGGCGCCATGGACATCAATGATCAAGCGACCAAGGACGGCGTTTGGAATCTGCGTCGTGCGGGCTTGGAGAAAGTGAGGGCCGGCCTGACGAGTTTGGAAGAAGTCAACAGCGTCACCATCGATTAAGTTAACCGGAAGGATGGATTTATGGCGATATCGGCAACCGCAGGGAAGAAAGAAACCCAGTTTTTGTGGGAAGGCAAGGACAAGCGCGGCAACAAGGTCCGCGGCAAGTCGCTCGCTGTCGAACGAAGCGGCGCTGCGCGCCGATCTGCGGCGCCAAGGGGTGGCGGCCACGCGCGTCAAGACTCCCAGCACGGCGTTTCGATCCGGCGGCAAAGTCACTGCCGATGGATATCGCCGTGTTCGCGCGGCAGCTCGCGACCATGATGTCGGCGGGCATCCCCATGGTTCAGGCCTTCGAGATCATCGGCAACGGCCATGAAAAGCCGGCGATGCAAAAGCTGGTTCTCGACATCAAAGGAAGCATCGAAGGCGGCAGCACGCTGCACGAGTCGCTTGCAAAGCATCCGCTGTATTTTGACGATCTCTTCGTGAATCTGGTCACGGCAGGCGAGCAGGCCGGTGCGCTGGAGACGCTGTTGGACAAGATCGCGACCTACAAGGAGAAGACCGAAGCGCTTGAAGAAGAAGATCAAGAAAGCGCTGTTCTATCCGGCGGCGGTTCTGGTCGTTGCCGTCATCGTGACCGTGATATTGCTGATTTTCGTCATTCCGCAATTCGAGTCCTTGTTCAAGGGCTTCGGTGCGGACTTGCCGGCATTCACGCAAATGGTCGTGAACATGTCGAAGTTCATGCAGCACCAGGGTTGGATCGTGCTGATTGGTGGCCGGAGGCGGGATCTACGCGTTCCTGTATTTCCACAAGCGCTCGCGAAATATGCGCCGCGCGCTGGATCGCATGATGCTGAAGTTCCCGATCATCGGGCCCATCTTGGTCAAGTCGGCAATCGCGCGCTTTGCGCGCACGCTGTCGACGATGTTCGCCGCCGGCGTGCCCTTGGTCGAAGCGATGGAATCGGTGGCGGGCGCCACGGGCAATATCGTGTACGAAGAAGCCACGTTGCGCATGAAGGATGAAGTGGCCACGGGTCAACGCTTGCAGCGTGCCATGGAAAATACCGGCATATTTCCCAACATGGTCGTGCAGATGATCGCCGTGGGCGAGGAATCCGGGTCTCTCGACACGATGTCGGCCAAGGTCGCCGAGTTCTACGAGGCGGAAGTCGACAATGCGGTGGACAGCATGTCGAGCCTGATGGAGCCCATGATCATGGCGGTGCTCGGCGTGCTGGTCGGCGGCATGGTCATCGCCATGTACCTGCCCATCTTCAAGCTCGGCTCCGCAATTTAGTCCTTCGCCGACCGCGCGGCCGAGACCCTGTTTAGCCCATGCTGAACGATCTCGCCGCGCTCTACACGCGACGAACCCGCGCTTTTCGCGGGCTCGGTGTTCGTGTTGGGTCTCGTCGTCGGCAGCTTTCTTAACGTCGTCATCTACCGGCTGCCCATCATGCTGGAGCGCGAGTGGCGCACACAGGCGGCCGAATTCCTGCCCAAGGTCGAAGACACCGCGGCGACCGCGTCGTTGATGCAGGCGGTTCCCGAACCCTTCACCTTGAGCACCCCGCGCTCCGCCTGCCCCGCGTGCAAGGCGCCCATCAAGGCCTCGCAAAACATTCCCGTGGTGAGCTGGCTGGTGCTGCGCGGGCGCTGCGCCTCGTGTCAGGACAAAGATCTCCGTGCGCTATCCCCTGGTGGAACTCGCGACCGGGCTCTTGTCGGCCTGGGTGGCGTGGCATTTCGGCTTCGGCGCCGCCGGCCGCATGTGGTTTGGTGGTCACCTGGGCATTGATCGCGCTGACCGGCATCGACATGGACCATCAACTGCTGCCCGACGGCATCACCCTGCCGCTCATGTGGGCCGGCCTGCTCGCGGCGGTCATCATCGGCCCGATTGCGGGCAGCTGCGATTCCCGTGTCCCCGCGCGATGCCATCATCGGTGCGGCGTCGGGATATGTGAGTCTCTGGCTGGTGTTCCACGCATTTCGCCTGATCACCGGCAAGGAAGGCATGGGATATCGGGGATTTCAAGCTGTTTGCCGCCTTGGGCGCGTGGCTGGGCTGGAAGCTGCTGCCCTTGGTGATCCTGCTGTCGGCCGCCACCGGCGCCGTTCTCGGCATCCTGATGATCGTGCTGCGCGGGCGCGACCGCAGCGCACCCATGCCCTTCGGGCCCTATCTGGCGGCCGCCGGCTGGATCGCCATGATGTACGGCGATGCGCTGGTCGACGGCTATCTGCGCATGTCCGGTCTCAAGCACTAGGCCATGGACCGCCGCCTGCGCATCGGCCTCACCGGCGGCATCGCGAGCGGCAAGAGCACCGTGGCGCAGCGATTCGCGGAGTTGGGCGTCCCGGTGATCGATGCGGACGAAGCGGCCCGCGCCGTGGTCGCGCCGGGCACAGCCGGGCTTCGAGCAAGTGGTCGAGCGGTTCGGCCCGGTGTCCTGGCCGAGGAACGGCGAACTCGACCGGCGCGCGCTGCGCGACTTGATATTCACCGATCCGCGCGCACGGCGCGACCTCGAAGGCCATTCTTCATCCGCTGATCCGCGCCGACATGGAGCGAGCGTGCCGCAGCGGCGCCGGGACCTTACCTCGTCATGGCGATTCCGCTGCTGGTCGAAGGGTCGGCGCTCGCGCGATCGGGTGGATCGCATATTGGTGGTCGATGTGGATGAAGACGTGCAGCTCGAGCGCGTCATGGCGCGCGACGGCAGCTCGCTCGAACAGGCGCGTGCGATTCTGGCGTCGCAGGCAGCCGCGCGCGCGCGCCTGGCCGCCGCAGACGATGTGCTGTCGAACTCCGGGACCGTCACGGATTTGCGACAGGCGGTCGATCGCTTGCACGAGCGATATCTGCGGCTGGCCGCGGCGCAGCGGCGCTGACGGCGCATTTAACCTAAACCTGAGGTTTACCCTGGGCCTTGGGTTGGCTCAGAATAGGCAGATGAACTCTTATCCCGATCCACAGGCCCAGGCGGACCCCGAGGCGGCGCCGATCGTCTATGAGCAGCCCCTGAACGAGCGCATGCGCACCTTTCTGCGCCTGGAATTCCTCTACACGCAGGCCTCCTATCACAGCGAATCGCCCAATCCCTGGAGCTCCCGCGCCGCGGTCTCGAGCCTGCTCGAGATTCTGGCCATCACCGCGCGCGGCGACTCGCGCAGCGAAGTCCTGAAGGAGCTCGAGCGCCACGTGAACGTGCTCAAGGAGTACCAGTCCAAGACCGGCGTCGACCCCGGCCGCCTCAAGTCCCTGATGTCGAATCTCCTCAAGCTGCGCGAGGATCTGTCGACCGTCGGCGGCAATTACATGGGCCCCTTGCGCGATTCCGAGTTCTTGAGCGCCATCAAGCATCGCAGCGCCATTCCCGGGGGCACCTGCGATTTCGATCTGCCGGACTATTCCTACTGGCTCAACCGTCCCGCGGAGGTGCGCGCGGCCGAGTTCGGCAGCTGGCTCGCGCTGATCCGGCCTCTGTGCGACAGCATCGCGGAGCTGCTGTGGCTCACCCGGCAAAATGCCAAGCGCAAATCGGAGATCGCCGTCGGCGGCATTTTCCAATTGCAGTTCGATCGCGAGAACCCCTGCCAGCTGGTGCGCGTGACGCTGCCGCCCGATTCGGACCTGTTTCCCGAGATCAGCGGCAACCAGCATCGCTGCACCATCCGCTTCCTGAATTGGCCGACGCCACCAGCCGGCCGGTGCACGTCGAAATGGATGTGCCGTTTCTGTTGACCTGCTGCGCCTGAGCTCAGGACGCGAATATCGATGGCCACCATCGTCAAATGCCCGACCTGCCGGCGGCCGGTGGAATGGTCGCCGGAATCGGCATACCGGCCGTTCTGCAGCGATCGCTGCCGGCTCATCGACTGGGCGCCTGGTTCACGGAGCAGCACAGGATTCCGGACGAATCGGCCGACCGGCGGCGAGGAATCGCCCGCGACGATCCGCCTGAAGGATTCGTAAGCCTTGCAGCCTGAATTCTGGCACGACCGCTGGCGCGACGGGCCAGATCGGCTTTCATCAATCCGCGGTGGACCGGCACCTTGCAGCAGACACTGGCCGGCGCTTGGGCTCGCCAAGCGACAGCCGCGTGTTCGTTCCCCTGTGCGGCAAGAGCCTCGATCTGCTGTGGCTGCGCGATCAGGGTCATGCCGTGACGGGCGTGGAGCTCTCCGCCATCGCGTTGGAGGCGTTCTGCATGGAACACGGCATTCCCGCGAGGCGGCGGATGCTCGATCGGCTTCGACGTCTACGAGGCCGACGGACCTCGCAGCTCTACCGCGGCGATTTCTTCGCGCTCACGCCGCGCGCTGCTCGGCCACGTCGCCGCCGTCTACGACCGCGCCGCGCTGATCTCTTGGACGCCGGAGCTGCGTGCGCGCCTACGTGGCAGCACATCACCGCGCTGACCGGCCGCGGCACGCAGATGCTGCTGATCGCCTGGAATATCCGCAGGCGCAAATGTCCGGGCCGCCGTTTTCCGTGACCGCGCGACGAGGTCGAGCGCCTCTACTCCCGCGCATCACGAGATCCGGGAGCTCGCGCAGGCAGGACATCCTGGCGAACGAGCCGCGGCTGCGCGCGCGCGGCGTCACGCGAACTGCTCGAGGTGTGCTATCAGCTGATCCGCCGTTGAATCAGACTTCACTCATGGCCGAATCCCGCAATCCGGACGCTATCTGGCGCCCGCACTGGTCGCCTGCGCCGCGGCCACCGCACCGCACGCGGCGGAATTGACCATCGACCGGCTGTTCGATGCGCCGGCACTGGCCGGCCCCACCATCGTCGGCTTGAAGATCTCGCCGGACGGCTCGCGCGTCACCTATCTGCAGGGCAAGCCGGAGGACAAGGATCGCCTGGATCTGTGGGAGTACAACATGCGCGACGCGGCCGCGCGCGTCTGCTGGTGGATCCGAAGCTGCTGGCGCCGGCCGAGCGCGAAACTGTCGGATGAGGAAATTGGACCGCCGCGAGCGGCAAAGAACCGCGGCGCTGTCCGGCATCCTGGAATACTCCTTCGCGCCGTCGGGCCGGGCGCTGCTGTTTCCCCTGGACGGCCGTCTCTACTACTACGATCTCGCCAAGCCGCGCCGAAGGCGCCGTGACGCGAGATCACCGCACTCGCGCGGCTTCGCGACCGGACGCCGCCATTTCGCCGCGCGGGCGGCTACGTCGCGTACGTCCGCGACCAGAATCTCCATGTCTACGACCTCGCCACGCGGCACGGACAAGGCGCTGACCAGCGATGGCGGCGGCCCCATCAAGAACGGCATGGCGGAGTTCGTCGCGCAGGAGGAGATGGATCGCAGCACCGGCTACTGGTGGGCGCCCGACGATCGGCATATCGCCTTCGCCCGCGTCGATGAGACTCCCGTCAAGGTGACCGCAGCGCTTCGAGATCTCGGCCGACAACGTCGACGACCTTTCCGCAGCGCTATCCCGCCGCCGGCGGCGCCAATGTGCTGGTGCGCCTGGGCGTGGCCGACGTGCGCACCGGGGCCGTCACCTGGATCGATCTGGGCACGGACACCGACATCTATCTCGCGCGCGTGAACTGGCTGCCCGACGGCAGGACCCTGGCGATTCAGCGCGAGAGCCGCGATCAGCGCCGGCTGGATCTGCTGTTCGCCGACATCGAGACCGGCCGGAGCCGCGTGGTGCTGACCGAAACCAGCGACACCTGGATCGATCTCAACGACGAGCTCACGTTCCTGAAGCAATCGCCGCGAATTCATCTGGGCCTCGGCGCGCGACGGCTTCAAGCACCTGTATCTCTACGACTACGACGGGCAGCTGGTGCGCCGGCTCACCGCCGGGCGCCTGGAGTGGTCGATGATTTCCGCGCGCGCGCCATCAAGGCCATCGACGAGAAGCATCGCCTGATCTATTTCACGGCCACCGAGAAGAGCCCCCGCGAGCGGCAGCTGTACCGCACCTCGCTCGACACGCAGGATCCGCAGCAAGGTCGACGCGCATCTCGCAGGAGGCGGGCGTGCACGGCATCACCATGTCGCGCGGACGCGCGCTTCTACGTCGACAATTTCACCAGCACGCACCCAGCCGCCGCAGGTGAGCCTGCACGCGCGCCGACGGCAGGCTCCTGGCCTATCTGCTCGAGAATCGCCTGGACGCGCAGCATCCGGACGCGCCCTATCTCGCGGACAACTCGGTGCCCGAGTTCGGCACCCTGACGCGCCGCCGACGGCCAGACGCTGCACTACCGGCTGTTCAAGCCCGCGCACTTCGATCCCGGCCAAGCGCTATCCCGCCATCGTCGATGTGTACGGCGGTCCCGGCGTGCAGCGGGTGCTCGACGACTGGACGGGCGCCTCTTTCACGCAGATCCTGACGCGCGCGGGCTACGTCGTATTCCAGCTCGACAACCGCGGCAGCGCCTTCCGCGGCACGCGCCTTCCAGGCGCCGATCCACGGCAAGCTGGGCGACGTCGAGGTCGCCGATCAGGTGCAGGGCGCGCGCTGGCTCGGCTCGCAGCCCTTCGTCGATCCCGCGCGCATCGGCGTGTGGGGATGGAGCTACGGCGGCTACATGACGCTCATGCTGATGTTCAAGGCGCCGGAGGTGTTTCGCGCCGGCGTCGCCGGGCGCGCCCGTCACCGACTGGACGCCTGTACGACACGCATTACACCGAGCGCTATCTCGGACCGGCCCGCGGACAATGCCGCCGGCTACGAGGCGAGCTCCGTGCTGCCCTATGCCGAGGAGCTGCGGGGCAAACTGCTGGTGATGCACGGCATGGCGGACGACAACGTGCTGTTCCTGCACAGCACCAAGCTGTTCCGCAAGCTGCAGGATCTCGGCAAGCCGTTCGACGTCATGGTCTACCCCGGCGCGAAGCACGGGCTCGACGCGCCAGCACGACGGCCGCCATGCCTACGCGACGATCTAGACGGTTCTTCGACGAGAACTTGCGGCCATAGATAAATCGCCTTCAATGACGGCTGGGGATCCAACCCCAACCGGGGATCGCCAAATTATAGAACGTCGAGCGGCCCGCACCGCCTCGGACCAAGAGCGCTTTCGACCAGGTCGCTCAAATCGCGGTTGCTGTGAGACGGTTGTTTGCCTTGGTGAGCGCCATGTATTTTCGCGGGGTCATGCCGCCTTCGAACTTTCCGGGGCCCGCCCGAGCATTCGGGTGAGTGCTTTGCGCTGCCGCGCATTGAGCGGGACGTCTTTGTTGACGCTCCAGAATCGCGTTCTCACCAACGCCTCGTCGATGACCTCAGGCTCGATTGGCAGGCATCGGCAAAGATGTTGGTGAACCAAAAGAGCCACTCGGTCACGTCGCCGGATCCGCGTTGGGCTCGATTGAGGGCGTCATAGTACGCAGTCTTCTTGGCCGAGATCTGAATGGAGAGCCCATGCAGACGGCTCGAGGATTCGCATCCTGTGAAATCGCCATATCGAGGATCGCGCGCCCGACGCGGCCGTTGCCGTCTGCGAAGGGATGAATGGACTCGAACGACACGTGCGAGAGTCCGGCGCGACACGGATGCCGTCCATAGCCGCGGCATGCTTGGAACCGTTGAACCAGTCGAGAAAGACGCGCATCTCCGAGGGGATCGCATCAGCCGGCGGACCCGCATAGTGCACCGTCTTGCGTCCCTCGGGACCGCTGATGACTTCCACCGAATCCGAGCGGAAGCGCCCACTCTCGATTTGAGTCCGGCCAAATGACGCCCATCGCAGATCAGGCGCTGCCAACCGACGATCCGTTCTTCGGTCAAGGCGTCCGCCAATGGGCGGCGGCATCATTCATCACATCGATCAGGGCCTCCACCTGGCCGCGAGGCCGATGCGTCACTCGGGGTGCCAAGCCCAAGGCGGCCGCTCACGGACGACCGCACGGCTTCGAAAGAGCGCTCGCCTTCGATGCCGCGGTCGCAACAGCGCTCCGCCCACACGTCGCGCTCCGCGGAACCGAGCCGTCTGCCCGAGCGCCTCCGCCTGCCCCGCAGGCGCCCCGCCGCCTCGGGCGCGACTCGAGGTCCACATCAGGCGCTTGTGGTCAAAGCTGAAGCTGGGCCAGCGGGCATTGTCCCATATCCAAAGCGGTTGGGGCATAAACGAATCAAATAATGATACGATTTGCCATCGTAAACGTATCATCTCCGATAGGCAATAAATTCGCGTGGCAATGTCCAACGATACGTTCGATCTTGCCAAAGAGCGGTACCCCAACTATCATGCACATGTGATGTGCATGCATATTTGGAGAATCTCATGGCTGCTACAGAACGCATCCCGCTACTGGTAACGGCGACAAAGCGCTCTTCACGAAAAAGGCCAAGGCGTCCAAATTGACGGTAAACGAATTCGTTCGGCGTGCCGCTGAAGCTTATAACCCGACCGACGACGATGAGGCATGACACGTTTGGTGACGCAGGTGATGCAGACCACGCGGGAGGCGACCCTGGCGTTAGACGCGGCGCTCGAGTGCTGCGCCGCCCGTACAAGCGGCCTGCGGAGTCGACGCCGCCCGCGTCGCTCGGAGCATTAGATGAGCATGATGGATAAACTTTGGGACGCTTTCTCAACGGTCATCAAAATGAATGACAAGGTGATCTCCCAAGCAGCTGCGATGGCCGCTCAACAAGCGAAGATCGAAGATCTGACGGCTCGCGTGATTCGTTTGGAAACCGCTCTGGAGATCGCCCTATCGAGTAGTGGCGCGGGCGGCAACAAGCGACTGCCCCGCCATGGCCGGGACGATTAGGATTCGTCGGAAGCCAGAGGGACCCTAGACCTGCCGGTTGATCTCATTTAACCCGGTCGCACCCATCTCCCAGGCCTCCCTAAGGGGCAGTCCGCGCGCATACACGGGCAAGGGGACCGCTTCGCACAACGCAGCCAATTCGTCGTTCCCCAGTTCTTTCCGCATGACCAGGTAATCCGCCCCCGCGTCAGCCGCCGCTCGGGCCTCGGAAGGATTCGCGCACCACACGCCGCGAAGCCCCTGGGATCGAACGCCTCCGTCAGCCGCTCCGGCAGCCACAGCGCCGCGACGATCGGCCCGTCCGCCGGCAACAACTCCACAGCCTCCAATTCCTCTCCGGAGCACCAGCGCAACGCCTGCCCGTCGAGGCCGCGCGGCTCGCCGCGGTAGCGCCTCACGACCCAGACGTCGAGCAGCACGTCGCGCTGGGATAGGCAGTGGCGCACGCGAATCAGCGGCCGGGGCGTCTCGATGGCGATGCCGAGTTCCTCGTGGAGCTCGCGCGCGAGCCCCACCGCGCGCTCTCGCCCGGCTCGAGCTTGCCGCCGGGGAACTCCCAGCCGCCCGCCAGGTGGGTGCCCGCGGGCGCTGCGCGATCAGCACGCGCCCGCCCGCGTCGATCACCGCCGCGGCGACGACGTGAACGAGCGACGGGGATTGCCGGCGCTCAACCGCTCGCTTGCTGCAGGGCGCCGTGGCAGTGCTTGTACTTGCGGCCCGATCCGCAGGGGCAGGGCTCGTTGCGCCCGACCTTGGGCACCTGCGCGCACGAACGGCGCCGCCGCCGGCGCCGCTCGGGCGCGGCTCCATCTCCATCGACGTTGCCCCGGCGCCGGCCCGAGCCCGCCGCCCGGTCCTTGCGGGCCGGGCGCGGCCTGGATCGGCGAGACCGCCTCGGCATGCTGCACCTGCAGCGCCCGCGCCAGCCGCTGCTGGCGCTCGAGTTCCTCGCGCTCGATCTCCGCCTGGCTGCGCACCTGGATCTTCGACACCGTGGTGACGGTGTCGAACTTGATGCGGTCGAGCATCGCCGAGAACAGCTCGAACGCCTCGCGCTTGTATTCCTGCTTGGGATTCTTCTGCGCGTAGCTGCGCAGGAAGATGCCCTGGCGCATGTAGTCCATCGCCGCCAGATGTTCGCGCCAGTGCTGATCGAGCGTGCGCAGCATCACCTCTTTCTCGATGTAGCGCATGACCTCGGCGCCGACGTTCGCCTCCTTCTGGCCGTACGCCTTCTCGAGCGCCGCGACGATCTTGTTCTTGAGGCCCGACCCGTCGCCGGCCTCCTCGGCCTTGACCCATTCCTCGACCGGCAGATTCGGACCGAAGTCGCGCTCGATCGCCTGCGCGAGGCCCGGCACGTCCCATTGCTCCTCGGGCGCGTCCGCCGGCACGAACTGATCGACCAATTGCTCGACCACGTCCTCGCGGATGCCCGTGATCGCCTCGGCGACGTTCTCCGCGCTCATCAGGTCGGTGCGCTGCTGGTAGATCACGCGGCGCTGATCGTTGGCGACGTCGTCGTACTCCAGGAGCTGTTTGCGGGCATCGAAGTTGTGCTGCTCGACGCGCCGCTGCGCGCGCTCGATCTGGCGCGTGAGCATGCCGCTCTCGATCGCCTCGCCCGCCTTCATGCCGACGCGCGTCATCAGCGCCTTCATGCGCGTCGGGTCGCCGAAAATGCGCATCAAATTGTCTTCGAGCGACAGATAGAAGCGGCTCGAGCCCGGATCGCCCTGCCGGCCGGAGCGGCCGCGCAGCTGATTGTCGATGCGCCGCGATTCGTGCCGCTCGGTGCCGATGATGTGCAGGCCGCCGGCGGCGAGCACCTGCTCGTGGCGCTTGCGCCAGTCGTCGTGGATCTGCTTGCAGCTCGGCCTCGTTGCGGGTCCTCGAGCGCGTCGATCTGCGTCTGCGTGCTGCCGCCGAGCACGATGTCCGTGCCGCGGCCCGCCATGTTGGTGGCGATGGTGACGGCGCCGGGGCGGCCCGCTTCGGCGACGATGTGCGCCTCGCGCTCGTGCTGCTTGGCGTTCAGGACCTCGTGCGGGAATCTTCGCTCCACTGCAGGAGCTTCGCGAGCCGCTCCGAGGTCTCGATCGACGTGGTGCCGACCAGCACCGGCTGGCCGCGCTTCACGCAATCCTGGATGTCCTCGAGGATCGCCTGGAACTTGTCGTGCTCCGACAGGAACACCAGATCCGAGTTGTCCTTGCGGATCATCGGCTTGTGCGTCGGGATCACGACGACCTCGAGCCCGTAGATCTGCTGGAACTCGAACGCTTCGGTGTCCGCCGTGCCGGTCATGCCCGAGAGCTTCGAGTACAGCCTGAAATAATTCTGGAACGTGATCGAGGCGACGGTCTGGTTCTCCTCGCGGACCTTGCACGCCTTCCTTCGCCTCGACCGCCTGGTGCAGGCCGTCGGACCAGCGCCGTCCCGGCATCGTGCGGCCGGTGAACTCATCGACGATGATGACCTCGCCCTGGCGCACGATGTACTCGACGTCGCGCTTGTACAGCGCATGCGCGCGCAGCGCCGCGTTCAAGTGATGCATCAGGCGGATGTTGGCCGCGTCGTACAGGCTCTCGCCCTCGCGCAGCAGCCCGATCTCGGCCATCATCTCTTCGACTTTCTCGTGGCCGTCCTCGGTGAGCGTCGCCTGCTTGGTCTTCTCGTCGACCGCGTAGTCGCCCGGCCCGTCCTCGTCCTTCTGGCGCGTGAGGCGCGGAATCAGCGCATTGATCTTGATGTAGAGCTCCGTGCTCTCTTCCGCGGGCCCGGAGATGATCAGCGGCGTGCGCGCCTCGTCGATCAGGATCGAGTCGACCTCGTCGACGATGGCGAACGCGAGCTTGCGCTGCACGCGGTCCTCGAGCCGGAACGCGAGGTTGTCGCGCAGATAATCGAAGCCGAATTCGTTGTTCGTGCCGTAGGTGATGTCGCAGGCGTAGGCCGCGCGCTTTTCCTCCTGGCGACTGGGCGTTCTTGATGACGCCCACCTCCAGCCCGAGGAAGCGGAACACGGGCGCCATCCAATCCGAGTCGCGCTGCGCCAGGTACTCGTTGACCGTGACCACGTGCACGCCTTCGCCCGTGAGCGCGTTCAAGTACGCCGGCAGCGTCGCCATCAAGGTCTTGCCTTCGCCGGTGCGCATCTCGGCGATCTTGCCCGGCGTGCAGCGCCAGGCCGCCGATCAGCTGCACGTCGAAGTGTCGCATCCCGAGCTTGCGCCGCGACGCCTCGCGCACCAGCGCGAATGCCTCGGGCACCAGATCGTCGAGCGGCGCGCCGGCGGCGAAGCGCGCCTTCAGTTCCCGGGTCTTCTCCGGAAATTGCTCATCCGTGAGCGCCTGCATTCGGCCTCGAGGGCGTTGACGGCCGCGACCGTGCGGCTCAGCTCCTTGATCAGGCGCTGATTACGGCTGCCGAATATTTGCGTCAAAAGCTTCCACACGCGAGGGAGTCCTTGAAAAAACTGGGTATTGTACGGATAGACCGAGGGGCGGGAAATCGTTTCGAGGCGCGCGCACCGCCGGCCCCGCAGCGGGCGAGACTCACGCGATCTTCGAAGGCTTAGCGATCCTCGCCGATGAAGCGCAGCGGATCGACCTGCGGCGCCGTTCTTCAGCACTTCGAAATGCAGATGCGGCCCGGTGGAACGGCCGGTGGAGCCCATGAGCGCCACTTCCTGGCCCTTGCTGACCATGTCGCCCTGTTTCACCAGGAGCTTTTTCGTTGTGGCAATAGCGCGTCGCGAGCCGTTGCCGTGATTGATCTCGACCATCTCGCCGAAGCCGGCGCGCTCGCCGGCGAAGGTCACGAGGCCGGCGGCCACCGACGATGACATGCGTGCCCGCGGGTCCCGCGAAGTCGAGGCCCTTGTGGACCGCGGATAGCCGGTGAACGGGTCGGCGCGGCGGCCGAAGTACGACGAGATGAAGCCGTCTTGACCGGACGGCCCTCCGGGTAGACCTGTTTGTTGAGTTCGCGCGTCAGAATCAGGTTCTCGAGCACGCCCAGTTGCTGTTCGCGGCTCGACAGCTGGGTCTGCAGACCGTCGACCATGGCGGTCAGGTTCGGAATCTGCGGCCGGCTGACCGTCGCGCCGGCTCTCCAGCCGCCCAGGCCGGCGGATTGCCGAAATCGAACTCGCCGTCGTCGAGATTCGCCATGTGGGTCAGTCGCTTGCCGAGCGCATCCAGGCGGATGACGTTGGCGTTCATCTGCCCGACGCGCAAGCGCCAGCGCGTTGACTTTTTCCTGCAAAATGTGCGGCGAACATCCTCGATCTGTGCCTGTTGCCGCAGCAAGTCCGCCGACCAGCCGCCGAACTGGTCGATCGGGTTCCGGCGCGCTGCCGCGACGCCCAGGCCCATGCCGATCGAGAACGCCGCCGCCCACGATGCCGAGCACCAAGAGCGCGGCCGCGCCGATGACCAGCGGATGTCGCAAGTCGAATTGTTTCACGCGGCCGGTCTTGCGGCCGACAAAAATGACATTCATCAACGTGTACTGCTTTCACGGCCGCTGTCATAGCGTTGAATCCGCAGACCGTAGCTTTACGTCCTCGCCTTTCGACGAGTATGCCGTTGAGCAGTCGAGGCTAGACTATGCAAAAAAGTTGACTAAAACAAGGAATTAAGCACGCTTTTGCGCCCATCGTTCAAGGCATCGCGCGTGTTGCAATGCAAAATCCAGAAGTCTATCAGTGAGCTTATTGGCACGATCGTGCAAGCGACTCACGACCTCAAGAGCACGCGTGCGGGCGCGTCAGCCGGTCCTCGACCAGGTCAAGCGCCGACCTTGCCCGCGGACCTCGCCGGGCGGTCGCCAGCGCCGGCCTCGACGCAGGGCGCCTGACTCGGTGTGGTCAGCGCCGCCTGGGCCACGCGGCTGCGCTATTTGCACCGAGATCTGCGCAGCGGGTCGGCCGAGCCCTCGGCGTCGAGATCGCAGCGTCAAATCCGGGTGGCCGCCGGCCTCAACCGACTGGGCCTAGCGAATCAGGCCCGCGCCGCCGCCGCGGCCACGTAGGAAATCGGCGCCTCGGCCAGGCTCTCGAAGGTCGACTTCCTGCCAGGCGCTGCGCGTGGCGATCAGCGTGCGCAGCAGCTTGTTGTTGAGCGCATGCCCCGACTTGTAGCCGCAGAACTCGCCGATCAGGCTGTGCCCGAGAAGGTACAGATCGCCGATCGCATCGAGGATCTTGTGCTTGACGAACTCATCCTCGTAGCGCAGCCCGTCCTCGTTCAGCACGCGGTAATCGTCGAGCACGATGGCGTTGTCCATGTTGCCGCCGAGCGCGAGGTTGCGCGCGCGCAGGCTCTCCAGGTCGCGCATGAAGCCGAAGGTGCGCGCCCGGCTCACCTCGCGCAGGAACGAGGTCGTCGAGAAATCCATGGAGGCGACCTGGGAGTGCTTCTTGAACGTCGGGTGATCGAACTCGATCTCGAAATTCACCTTGAATCCGTCATAGGGATCGAATCGCGCCCATTTGTCGCCGTCTTCGACCTGCAGGGTCTCCAGAATGCGGATGAAGCGCTTCGGGCGCCTTTTGCTCCTCGATGCCCGCCGACTGCAGCAGGAACACGAACGGCCCGGCACTGCCGTCCATGATCGGCACTTCGCCGCGCGCTGACCTCGACCAAGGCATTGTCGATGCCGAGGCCCGCGAGCGCGGACAGCAGATGCTCGACCGTCGAGATCTTGGCGTCGCCGCGTGCAACGTCGTGCCCATCATCGTGTCGCCGACGTTCTCCGCGCGCGCCTTGATGTCGACCGGCCGCGGCCAGATCGGTGCGGCGGAAGACGATGCCGGTGTCCGGCGACGCCGGCCGCAGCGTCATCAGAACCTTCTTCCCCGTGTGCAGGCCGACGCCCGTGGCTCGGATGGAATTCTTAAGTGTTCTTTGATTCAGCATCGAGTTGAGACCGGGCCTTAAGCGCTGTAGTTACCGGCAAAGGTATCACAGGCACGCGCCGCGAGGCCTGAAGCTCGCGGCCCGGACCACAAAGCCGGCGCCCGCGCGGCGCTTCGCAAGATGCCCCGCCGGCGCCGAAGCTTGGAATGTCCGTTACCCGCCGTGCGCGTCAGTCCGCCTGCCGGCGCAGGAATGCCGGAATATCCAGCAGATCCTCGGTTTCGATGTCGGCCCCGCAAGCCGTCGCCCACCGCGCGCTTGCCGCTGCACCGTCGGCTTGTCGAGCATGGCGTAATCGGTCGGCGCATCGGTGACTGCTGTCGCACAACCCGCATGGTCGGCTGCGGCGCGTGCAGCGACGGCCGGCGCGGCCTGCGCGCGCCGGCTCGCGCCACCGGACTGCCCAAGCCCGTCGCCACGACCGTCACCCGGATCTGGTTGGTCATGTCCGGATCGATGACCGTGCCGACGACGACCGTCGCATCGTCCGAGGCGAACTGCTTGATGACGTTGCCGACCTCCTGGAACTCGCCGATGGACAGGTCCATGCCGGCGGTGACGTTCACCAGGATGCCCTGCGCGCCCGCCAGATTGATGTCCTCGAGCAAGCGGGCTGGAGATCGCCGCCTCCGCCGCTTCGCGCGCGCGATCGTCGCCGCGACGCGCTGCCCGAGCCCATCATCGCCATGCCGGTCTCCGACATCACCGTGCGCACGTCGGCGAAGTCGACGTTGATCAGGCCCGGGCCGGGTGATCAGCTCGGCGATGCCCTGGACCGCGCCCTGCAGCACGGTGTTGGCCGACTTGAACGCATCCAGCAGCGTCGTCTCGCTGCCGAGCACCGACAACAGCTTCTGATTCGGGATCGTGATCAGGGAATCGCACGTACTTGGACAGCTCCAGCATGCCCTGGTCGGCGACGCGCGAACGCTTGTTGCCCTCCATTTCGAACGGCCTGGTGACCACCGCGACGGTCAGTATGCCGAGTTCCTTCGCGACCTGCGCGACCACCGGCGCGGCTCCCGTGCCCGTGCCGCCGCCCATGCCCGCGGTGATGAACAGCATGTCGCAGCCTTCGATCAACTCGATGATGCGGTCGCGGTCCTCCATCGCCGCCTGGCGGCCGACTTCCGGGTCGGCGCCCGCGCCGAGCCCCTTGGTGATGTTGCAGCCGATCTGCAGCGCGGTGCGCACCTTCGAGTGCTTCAGCGCCTGCGCATCGGTGTTGATGCAGATGAAATCCACGCCCTCGAGTCCGGCCTGAACCATGTGCGAGACCGCGTTGCCGCCGCCTCCGCCCACGCCGAGCACCTTGATGACGGCGCTTTGGCTGAATGAGTCCATGAGTTCGAACATTCCAGTTCTCCTTCGTCATATTGTTATCAAAAATTCCCCTGAAACCAGGCCTTCATGCGTTCGAAAATCATTCTTCATGCCGCCCGCGAGGAGCGGCGCCTTCCGTGCGCGCGCATATCCACGTTGCTTTTCGCGTAGAGCAGAGTCCGACGCCGGTGGCGTGAATCGGATTGCTGACGACTTCGACGAGCCCGGTGACGTACTGCGGCACGCCGAGCCGCACCGGCATGTGAAACACCTCCTCGGCCAACTCGATCGCGCCCTCCATCTTCGCGCTGCCGCCGGTGAGGACGATGCCGGTGGCGACCGCCTCCTCGAGGCCGCTGCGGCGCAGCTCGTCGCGGATCAGCGCGAACAACTCCTCGTAGCTCGGCTCGACGATCTCGGCGAGCGTCTGGCGCGCGAGCCGCCGCGGCGGCCGGTCGCCGACGCTCGGCACCTCGATGGTTTCGTCGGGGTTCGCGAGCTGCGACAGCGCGCAGGCGTACTTGATCTTGATGTCCTCGGCGTACTGCGTCGGCGTGCGCATCGACACGGCGATGTCGTTGGTCACCTGATCGCCGGCGATCGGGATGACCGCCGTGTGCCTGATCGCGCCGCCGCTGAACACGGCGATGTCGGTGGTGCCGCCGCCGATGTCGACCACGCAGACGCCCAGATCCTTCTCGTCCTCGGTCAGCACCGCGTAGCTCGAGGCGAGCTGCTCGAGGACGATGTCGTCGACCGCGAGGCCGCAGCGCTGCACGCACTTGACGATGTTCTGCGCCGCGCTGTCCGCGCCGGTGACGATGTGCACCTTGGCCTCGAGCCGCACGCCGGACATGCCGATCGGATCGCGGATGCCTTCCTGCGCATCGATGATGTATTCCTGCGGGAGCACGTGCAGGATCTTCTGGTCCGCCGGTATCGCGACCGCCTTGGCCGCGTCGATCACGCGCTCGACGTCGCCCTGTACGACTTCCTTGTCCTTGATCGCGACGATGCCGTGGGAGTTCAGGCTGCGCACGTGGCTGCCGGCGATGCCCGCATAGACCGAATGGATCTCGCAGCCGGCCATGAGTTCGGCTTCCTCGACCGCCCGCTGGATCGATTGCACCGTCGATTCGATGTTGACGACGACGCCCTTTCTTCAGCCCGCGCGACGGATGGCTGCCGATGCCGATGATCTCGAGCGCGCCGTCGGCCTTGATTTCGCCGACGATGGCGACGACCTTGCTCGTGCCGATGTCGAGGCCTACCAGTAGATTGCGATCGGAGCGTTTGGCCATTGAAGTATCTGATCCTCAGGCGTCGGTATCGTCGTGATGTTTGGGCGGCACCGCGGGCCGGGCGTCGCGGGGTTCGCCAGCCGATGGCGAAGCCGTTCGAATAGCGCATGTCGACATAGGAGATATCGTTCAACTGGTGCGCGACGACCTGCGCCGCCACGCGGATGAAGCGGTCGATGCGTTCGTCGACCTGGTTGCGGCCGAGCCGCACCGTGATGCCGTGTCGCAGGTCCATCTCCCAGGCGCCGCGAGCGTCGAGGCGCAGCGCCGAGATGTGCATTCCGGCCTCGGTCATCCGCCGCTCCGCCGACAGGTAGAGCTGCGCGACCTCGGTCTCCGTGCCCTCGGGTCCGGACAGGCGCGGCAGCTCCGGCGGCACGTGATGGCCGCCTTCACGAACAGTTGCCCGCGGGTGTTGAGCAGGCCCGAGTCGTCCCCATCTCGCGGCCGCGGTCTGCTCGACGACGGTCACGCGCAGGCTGGTCGGCCAGCGGCGCTGCACGCGCGACCTGATCGACCCACGGCAGGCTCGCGACCGCGCGCTGGATCGCGTCGAGATTCGCCGACATGAATCCGGCCGCGAGATACGGCGCGACCGCCTTCTCGATCTCGACCGGCGAGACGCGCTGAAAGCTGCCGTCCATCGAAATCATGCGCACGGGCCGGTTGAGCGCCCAGAGAGCCCGCGAGGCAGGCGGCCAGGATCGCGAGCAGCGCGCCCTGTTGCGCGAGGCTGCGCCAGTCGATCATCGAGGCCGGCGGCGCCACGCGGCCGCGCCGTGCGCTTCGGGCTTCTTGAACCGATTTCGCCGACCGAGTGCGCGCGCGATCATTTGCGTTCCCTCGAAAAGCTCGTTTCCAACACACGCCAGACCAACTCCTCGAAATCGATGCCCGCGCGGCGCGCCGCCATCGGCACGAGGCTGTGATCCGTCATGCCGGGCATCGTGTTGATCTCGATGAAATAGAACTCGCCGCTGGCCTGGTCGCGCATGAAGTCGACGCGGCCCCAGCCGAAGCTGCCGGTTGCGCGGAACGCGGCGAGCGCGGACGCCTGCAGCACGGCTCCTCGGCCGCGCGTCGAGCCCGCTCGGGCAGCGGTATGCGGTGTCGTCGCGGAAATACTTCGCCTCGTAGTCGTAGAACTCGGTCGCGGGCTCGATGCGGATCGACGGCAGCGCCTCGTCATGCAGCACGCCGACCGTGTATTCGCCGCCGGCGACGAACCGTTCGGCGAACACGTCTCTTCGACCGCGCGCGCGGCCGCATACGCGCGCGGCAGCGCGTCCGCGGTCTTCACCTTGCTGATGCCGACGCTCGAGCCCTGCGACGCGGGCTTCACCATCATCGGCAGGCCGATCTCCTCGAGCGCGCGCGCAAGGTCGGCCTCGGCCGCGAGCGTCGTGTACGGCGGCGCGCGGCAGCCCGCGCCCGCGGCGACGAGCTTGGTCTTCAGCTTGTCCATCGTCAGCGAGGCGGCGAGCACGCCGCTGCCGGTGTACGGCAACCCAAGCCACTCGAGCGCGCCTTGAATCAAGCCGTCCTCGCCGCCCGGCCCATGCAGCGCGATCCAGGCGCGGTCGAACGCCCGTCGCCGAGTTCCTGGACGGGACGCTCGCGCGGATCGAAGCCTACGGCATCGACGCCGCGCCGCAAGCAGCGCCGCGAGCACCGCATTGCCGGAGAGCAGCGAGATTTCGCGCTCCGAAGTCGCCGCCGAGGAGCACGGCGACCTTGCCGAATTCGCGCGCGTCGCGCGCGCGGCGGATGCCGGATCGAAAGGTCAACCGGCTCATGCGGGCTCTCCGACGATGCGCACTTCGGGCTGCAGCGTGACGCCGTGGACCTGCGCCACGCGGCACCGGACATGGCGGATCACCGCTTCGATGTCGGCGGCCCGCGCGGCGCCCTGATTGATGATGAAGTTCGCGTGCTTCTCCGACACGGAGGCATCGCCGACGCGAAATCCCTTCAAGCCCGCGGCCTCGATGAGCCGCGCCGCGTGATCGCCGGGCGGATTCGTGAACACCGAGCCGCAACTCCACTCGCCGATCGGCTGCGACTGCCTGCGCGCTCGAGAAGGTCGCGGATCGCGTCCGAACTCGCGTCGGGCATCTGTTCGAACTTCAGGCGCGCGCCGACGAACCACTCGCCGGCCGGCCCCTCGACGCGGCGATAGCCGATCCGATAGTCGGAGGGGCTTCGCGTGCGGCTCGCGCCGCGGCGGTCGATGACGTCGACTTCGGCGACGTGCGCCCAGGTTTCGCCGCCCCAGGCGCCGGCGTTCATCGCGAGCGCGCCGCCGAGCGTGCCCGGAATGCCGGCGAAGAATTCCGCGGGCCCCATGCCCCATTGCGCGCATGTCTTCGCGATGCGCGCGCACGGCACGCCCGCTTCGGCGTGGATGGCGGCCGCGCTGATCCGCGCGAGGGCGCCGAGGGCTCCGTGGGTCATGATGACCGCGCCGCGGAAGCCGCCGTCGCGCACCAGGAGGTTGCTGCCGAGGCCCACCCACAAGAGCGGCACCTCGAGCGGCAGCTGACGCAGGAACGCGGACAGGTCATGCAAATCCCGCGGCACGAACAACCAGTCGGCCGGCCCGCCCGCGTGCCAGGACGTGTGCTTCGCCATCGGCACGTCGCGGAGCACGCGCGCGCGAAATTCCGGCGACAAGTCCGTCTTGCGCAGGGTCCGGTCACGCGGCGCCTCCGGCCGGAATGCGGCCTCTTGAGGTCGTGCGCGACGGCGCCGATGTTGCCCGCGCCCATCGTGAGCACGAGATCGCCGTCCTTGAGCACGCCGCGCAGGCTGTCGGCGAGATCCTCGACGCGTTCGACGAATATCGGCTCGACGCGGCCGCGGCCGCGCACCGCGCGGCAGATCGCGCGGCCGTCGGCGCCCGCGATCGGGGCTTCGCCCGCCGCGTAGACCTCGGTGACCAGCAGCACGTCCGCCTCGCCGAGCACGCGCGCGAAATCGTCGAGCAAATCGCGCGTGCGCGAATAGCGGTGCGGCTGGAACGCGAGCACGATGCGCCGCCCCGGCCATCCCTGGCGCACCGCCTCGAGCGTCGCCGCCACCTCCGTCGGATGGTGGCCATAGTCGTCGACGAGCAGCGCACTTCCCGCCGGCCAGCGAATCTCGCCGAGCTGCTGCATGCGCCGATCGATGCCCTGGAAGTTGCGCGAGTGCGCGCTGGATGGCGGCATCGGCGATCTTCGAGCTCGGTCGCGACCGCGACGGCCGCGAGCGAGTTCAGCACGTTGTGGCGGCCCGGCAGATTGATCGTGAGCGCGAGCGGCGCGTAGCCTTCGCGCAGCGCCTCGTAGTGCGACTGCAGGCCCTCGCGCGCGGACGTCGACGGCGCGCACGTCGGCGCCCTCGTCGAACCCGTACGTGACGCACGGGCCGCGCAACGGCGTCGCGGATGCGCGCACTTCGGGATCGTCGATGCAAAGCACCGCGAGCCCGTAGAACGGCAGGTTGTGCAGGAAGTCGACGAAGCTCTGCTTCAGTCCCGCGAAATCGCCGGCATGCGTCGCCAGATGATCGTTGTCGATGTTCGTGACGATCGCGATCATCGGCTGTAGGTGCATGAACGAGGCGTCGCTCTCGTCGGCCTCGGCGACCAGGTAGCGGCCCGCGCCGAGCCGCGCATTGCTGTCCGCGCTCTTCAGCCGGCCGCCGATCACGAACGTGGGGTCGAGCCCGCCCTCGGCGAGCACGCTCGCGACGAGGCTGGTGGTCGTGGTCTTGCCGTGCGTGCCGGCGACCGCGACCGAATAGCGGAACCGCATCAGTTCGCCGAGCATCTCGGCGCGCGGCACGACCGGAATGCGCTCGCGCGAGCGCCGCCGCGACCTCGGGATTTCCGCGGTTGACGGCGCTCGAGACGACCACGACGTCGGCATCGCCCAGGTGATCCGCCGCGTGGCCGATGAAGAGCTTCGCACCCAGGCGCGCGAGGCGCTCGCGTGACCGCGTTCTGCTTGAGGTCCGATCCCTGCACTTCGTAGCCGAGGTTCAGCAGCACCTCGGCGATGCCGCCCATGCCGCTGCCGCCGATGCCGACGAGGTGGATGCGATGGATGCGGCGCATGCGGTCGTTCATGCGCGTAGCGCTTCCCCGATGCGCGCCGCTCCGGCCGCAATGCAGAGATCGGCGAGCCGCGCGGCGGCGTCGGTGACCGCCGCCGCGCGCGCGGCCTCGCGCCATCGCGAGCAGCCGGTCGCGATCGGTCGTCATGTCGTCGATGATGCGCCGAGGCGCTCGGGCGGTCAGGTCGCGCTCCTGCACGATCCGCGCCGGCGCCGATCGCGACCAGCGCCTCGGCGTTCTTGGTCTGATGGTCGTCGACGGCCGCGGGGAACGGCACTCAGCAGCGCGCCGAGGCCGGCCGCCTGCAGCTCCGCGATGGTCATGGCGCCGGCGCGGCACACGCGCGAGATCCGCCCAGCGGTACGCCTGCGGCCATGTCGTCGATGAACGGCGGTCGACTTCGGCATCGACCTGTGACGTGCGATAGGCCTCGCGCGCGGCCGCGAGGCCGCGCTCTCCGGCCTGGTGCCGGACCTGCGGCCGGCGCTCCGGCGCTTATGTGGGCGAGCGCCTCCGGCACCAGCGCGTTCAGGCGCTGCGCGCCCTGGCTGCCGCCGAAGCACCAGAAGGCGCGACTTTCCCCGAGCGCCCGGCGAAGCGCGCGCGCCGGCGGCGCGATGGCCGCGATGTCGGCGCGCACCGGATTGCCGATGCAGTCGCGCGAACGCGCGGGCCGAAGCTGCCGGGGAACGCCTCGAGCACCTGCGTCGGCGAGGCGCGCGAGCCAGCGGTTGGTCATGCCGGCGATCGCATTCTGTTCGTGAATGAGGAGCGGCATGCGCATGAGCCACGCGGCGATGCCGCCCGGGCCGCTCACGAATCCGCCGGCACCGAGCACCGCGCGCGGCTGCACGCGGCGCAGCACCCGCATCGCCTGCGACCACCGCCCTGCCGATGCGCAGCGGCGCGAGCAGCCAGGCCAAGATGCCCTTGCCGCGGATTCCGGCGACGCGCACCCACTCGATCGGAAAGCCATTCTCCGGCACCAGGCGCGATTCCATGCTGCCCGGCACGCCGAGCCAGACCACGGCGACGCCGCGCTCGCGCAGCACCTTGCGCCACCGCCAGCGCCGGGAACACGTGGCCGCCCGTGCCGCCCGCCATGATGAGCACGGGACCGCCCATCATCGCGCACCGCCCGGGCATGCGCATGACCGCGGAACGCGAGCGGACCTTGACCTCGTGATAGATGCGCAGCAGCACGCCGAGCCACGCGAGGCTCACGAGCAGGCTGCTGCGGCCGTAGCTGAAGAGCGGCAGCGTCAGGCCCTTGGTCGGCAGCACGCCCATGTTGACGCCGATGTTGACGATCGCCTGCAGGCCGAGCCAGACGCCGAACGCGAGCGCGAGATAGGATTGGAAACGCAGTCCGGCCTGCGCCGCCATGCGCGAGATCTGAAACGCGCGCCACACCAGCGCCACGAACAGCGCGATGACGCCGACGACGCCCACCAGCCCGAGCTCCTCGGCGAGCACCGCGAACACGAAGTCGGTGTGCGCCTCCGGCAGGTAGAAGAGCTTCTGCACGCTGCTGCCGAGGCCGACGCCGAACCAGGAGCCGCGGCCGATCGCGATCAGCGACTGGGTCAACTGAAAGCCGCCGTTGAACGGATCGTCCCAGGGATGCAGGAACCCCGTGAGCCGCTTCAGCCGGTAGGCCGAGGTGAGCGCCAGCACCGCGAACGACAGCGCCGCGCCGGACACCAGCAGGAACACGTAGCGCAGCCGCGCACCGGCGACGAACAGCACGGCGAATCCCGTCGCGAACAGCACCGTGGTCGCGCCGAAGTCGGGCTCGCAGCAGGAGCAGCAACGCGGCCACGCCAAGGAGCGCGACCGGCTTGGCGAGGCCCTGCAAGCGTCGATTCCGAGCTCGCTGCGCTTGCGCACGCAGTAGCTGCAGACCCAGGTCAGCACCAGCACCTTGGCGAGTTCCGACACCTGGAAATTGATCGGTCCGACGCGCAGCCAGCGGCGCGCGCCGTTGACCGTGGCGCCGATGCCGGGGATCAGCACCAGGAACAGCAGCAGCAAGCCGCAAGCACAGGAGCGCCAGGCTGTATTTGTCCCAGAGCTCGGTCGGCACGCGCGTCACCACCCAGGCGAACAGGATGCCGGCGCAGCCGAAGACGAATTGCCGCTCGAGAAAGTAGAACGGGTTGCCGAGATCGCGCGCGGCGATCGACATGGACGCCGACGTGACCATGACGAGCCCCACCAGCAAGAGGCCGGCGACCAGCGCCAAGGTCACGTCGTCCCACGCGAACGGCATGCGCTCGCGCGCCCGCATTCCGTAGGACATGGTGGCGGAGTTCATGCGGACCTCGCGGCGAGGCTGCGAACCGCCGCGGCGAACTCATCGCCGCGATGTCCGTAGTCGCGGAACATGTCGAAGCTCGCGCAGCCGGGCGACAGCAGAACGGTGTCGCCGGGCTTGCGCCGCCCGCGCGGCGGCCTGCACGGCCTCCTGCATCGATGCCGCGCGCTTCGAGCGGTGCACACGCCCGTCGAGCGCCGCCGCCAGCGCCGGCGCATCCTTGCCGATCAGCACGGCGTGCCGCACCTTGCCGCGGAAGGCATGCGGCCAGCGGCGTGAAGTCCTGGCCCTTGCCCACGCCGCCCGCGATCATCACCAGGGGTCCCGGCATGCCGGCGACCGCGGCGATGGTCGCGCCGACGTTCGTGCCCTTGGAGTCGTCGACGTAGCGCACGCCGCCGGCGTCGGCGACCCATTGCGAGCGATGCGGCAAGTCCTGGAAAGGACTCGAGCGCTTCGAGCATCTTGGGCACGGGCAATCCCGCGGCATCGCCCAGCGCGAGCGCCGCGAGCGCATTGGCCGCGTTGTGCAGGCCCGCGATCTTCAGTGCGCCCGGTGTCGAGCAGCGCGATCGCCCTGGCGGGCGAGCAGCGTGCGCGATCCGGCCCGGAGCAGCGAGAAATCCGCGTCGGCGCGCTCGATGGAGAACGTGACGGTGCGGCTTGTCGGCGCGGCGCATCGCAGCCACCAGCGGGTCGTCCGCATTCAGCACCACGGTGGCGGCCCGCGCGAAAATCCGCGACTTGGCCCGCGCGTAGGCCGCGATGGACGGATAGCGATCCATGTGATCCGCCGTCACGTTCAGAACCACCGCCGCTTGAAGCCGCAGCGAGGACGTGGTCTCGAGCTGAAAACTCGACAGCTCGAGAACGTACAAGATCCGGAGTGGGCTGCTCGAGCAGGTCGAGCGCCGCCACGCCGAGATTGCCGCCGGCGAGCACCGTGCGCCCGCCGCCGCGCGCCATGCGGGCGACCAAGCGTCGTGACCGTGCTCTTGCCGTTGGTGCCGGTGACGCCGATCACCGGCGCGCGCACGTTGCGGGCAAAGAGTTCGACGTCGCCGAGCACTTCGATGCCGCGATCCCGCGCCGCCCGCGCGATCGGCTCCTCGAGCGACAGCCCCGGGGACATCAGCACCTGCGAGGCTCCGTCGAGCAGCGACAAATCGAAGCCGCCGAGCCTCAAGTCGAGCTCATTCGCGAGATCGCCGAGATCGGCGAGTCCCGGCGGCGTGCGGCGCGAATCGGTGGCGCTCACCGGGATGCCGCGCTTCGCCAGGTAGCGCAGGCAGGAAATCCCGGTTTTGCCGAGGCCGACGACGACGCTATGCATCAGCGGATCTTCAAGGTTGCAAGGCCCAACAACATGAGCACGAAACTGATGATCCAAAAGCGCACGATCACCTTCGGCTCCGCCCATCCTTTGAGCTCGAAATGGTGATGAATCGGCGCCATGCGGAATATCCGCTTGCCCGTGAGCTTGAACGACGCCACCTGCAGCATCACCGAGACGGTCTCGAGCACGAACACTCCGCCCATGACGAAGAGCACGATTTCCTGGCGCACCATGACCGCGAGCGTGCCGAGCGAGGCGCCGATCGCCAGCGCGCCCACATCGCCCATGAAAACCTGCGCCGGATAGGTGTTGAACCACAGGAACCCGAGGCCCGCGCCCACCAGGGCGGCGCTGAAGATCAGCACCTCGCCGACGCCGGGGATGTAGGGGATCTGCAGGTAGGTCGCGAACTTGACGTTGCCGGTGGCATAGGCGAACACGCCGAGCGCCGCGGCCACCATCACGGCCGGCATGATGGCGAGGCCGTCGAGGCCGTCGGTCAGGTTGACCGCGTTGCTGGTGCCGACGATGACGAAATAGGAGAACGCGACGAATCCGGCCGTCGACATCGGGATCGCCACCTCCTTGAAGAACGGAACGTACAGCGCGGTCTCGGCCGGAGATTGGCGAAGATGATGCAGCGTGAACGCCGCGGTCAAACCCACCACCGATTGCGCGAGGTACTTGTAGCGCGCAGCCAGGCCCTTCGAATTGCCGACGACGAGCTTCAGATAGTCGTCGTAGAATCCGACCAGCCCGAACCCCAGCGTGGTTTCAAGCAGCACCCAAATGAAGCGGCTGGAAAGGTCCGCCCACAGCAGCGTGCCGACGCCCATCGCCACCAGGATGAGGCCGCCGCCCATGGTGGGGGTGCCGGATTTCAGGAGATGGGTCTGCGGGCCGTCGGTGCGCACCTGCTGCCCGATCTGATGGCGGCTCCAACAGCGCAATCATCGTGGGTCCGATGAACAGCGCCATCGAGAGCGCGGTGACCGCCGCAAGAATGCCGCGCAGCGTGAGGTATTGAAAGACATGAAAGCCCGAGTAGAACCGCGCGAGATATTCGGTGAGGGACAGCAGCATGGTCAGCTCGCTCTCATCATGTGGCCGGATTGTGCGCCGCCGCCGGTGAGCGCCTGCACGACCCGCTCCAGTCGATTGACGCGCGAACCCTTGATCAGCACGGTGACGCCGGGCGCGAGTTCCGCCTGCAGCCGGCGGGTCAGGGACTCGGTGTCCGCGAACCATTCGCCGCCGGAACCGAAGGTCTCGACGGCCCGCGAACTCTGCGGTCCCACCGCGAACAAACGCTTGATTCCGCAATCGCGGGCATATGCACCCATGTGGGCATGACTGTCCTCGGCGAACTCGCCGAGCTCCGCCATGTCGCCGAGCACCAGCCACCTCGCGCCGGGGAGCGACCGCAGCACCTCGAGGCCGGCGCGAACCGAACTTGGATTGGCGTTGTAGGAGTCGTCGATTATCCAGCTGTCGCGCGCTCCGGCCTTGAGCTGCAAACGGCCGGCGACGGCGCGAAAATCCGCGAGGCCGAGTGCGATCTGCTCCAGGGAAGCGCCGGCCGCTGCGGCGGCGGCGGCCGCCGCCAGTGCATTGGCGATGTTGTGCGCGCCGCCCGCCTTGAGCGTGATCGGGCGCTGTCCCAATGGAGATTCGAGCGTAAAGCGCGTCGCGAATTCGCCGCGCTCGATGGACTGCATGGGATTCTTCGCCATGTAATCCGCGTCGGCGTGCACGCCGAAGCTCACGATGCGGCGCGCCGTGGCAATGCCCCGCCAATAGCCCGAGTACACGTCATCTGCATTGATGATGGCCGTGGCCGTCGGGTCGAGGCAGGAGACCATTTCGCCCTCTCCCTGGGCGACGCCGTCCATGTTTCCGAAGCCCTCGAGGTGCTCTGCGCCGGCATTGGTGATGAGGCCCACGGTCGGGCGCGCCATGCGGACGAGTTCGGCGACATCGCCGATGCGGTTGGCGCCCATCTCGATCACGGCACTTCGGTGGGAAGCCTCGAGGCGCATGAGCGTCAACGGCACGCCGATGTGGTTGTTGAGGTTCCCTTGGGTCGCCATGCTCGAGCCCATGCGCGACAGGATCGCGGCGGTCATCTCCTTTGCAGTGGTCTTGCCGTTGCTGCCGCCGATCGCGACCAAGCCGGCAAGGTGAACCCGGCGCGCCAGGCGTGGCCCAGCTGTTGCAGCGCGCGCAGCGCATCCGCAACCACGATCTGCGGCAACGCATGGGGCACCGGCCGGTCGACGATGGCGCCGATGGCGCCCCGGGCCGCCGCCGCCGCCACGAAGTCCCGGCCGTCGAAATTCGGTCCCCGCAGCGCGACGAACAGCGCGCCGGCGCTCAAGGTGCGGCTGTCCGTGGACACCTCGCCGAAAGGACGATCCTCGCCGGACAATGCGCCGCCGGTCACGGATGCGGCATCTTGCAGCGTTCGCTTCACGCGGCCACCCCCTGCCTCATGCGGCCACCCCGAGATGGCGCTCGCTTCGCGACGGTCGCTGAAGCTGCGTCGCGTGTCGCCGTAGATCTGGTAATCCTCGTGCCCTTTGCCCGCGATCAACACCACATCCTTGGGCCGCGCTTCCTTGAGCGCGGTGCCGATGGCTTCCCCGCGGTCGTGAATGACCCGCGCCTTGCGCGATTTGATGCCGCCGGCGATCGCCCGCGTGATGGCCTGCGGATTTTCGGACCGCGGATTGTCGTCCGTGACGATGATTTGATCGGCCAACTCGTCGGCGACGGCCCCCATGAGGGGACGCTTGCCGGGATCGCGGTCGCCGCCGCAGCCGAACACGCACCACAACGCGCCCGCGCAGTGTTCGCGCAGCGCGCCGAGCGCCTTGGCGAGCGCATCGGGCGTGTGCGCGTAATCGACAACGGCCATGGGCTTGTCGCGGGAGTCGCCTTCGACCACTTCCATCCGCCCGGGTGGCGGGACGCATTCGGCGAGCACGCGGGCCGACTCGGCGAGCGAAGCGCCCAGCGACAGCAGGCACGCGATCACCACCAAGGAATTCTCCGCGTTGAAACGTCCCAAGAGCCGCGTATGCACATCCGCGCTGCCGAGACTGCCCTCAAGGTGCATCGAGATGCCCCGCACGTCCGCAGTCACGCCGCTGGCGCGCAGCGCCCGCTCCGCCAGCCAGCCCGACTCCCCCGTGCCGATCCAGACCGCCGTGAGCGGCACGCGTCCGGCATAGTTTTGTGCGAATTCGCGGCCGAAAGGATCGCCGACGTTGACGACGATGTGCTGAAGATCGGGGGCGGCGAACAGGCGCGCCTTGGCGGCGCCGTAGGCGGTCATGGTCTCGTGATAATCCAGGTGATCGCGGCTCAGATTCGTGAACGCAGCCGAATGAAAGCGCACCCCGGCGATGCGGTCCTGATCGAGGGCCTGCGAAGAGACCTCCATAGCCACCTCGCGCACGCCGCTTGCGCGGAGTTGGGCGAGTTCGCGATGCAGCGTGACGACATCGGGCGTGGTGAGCGTCGGCGGCGCCAGCGAGGCGGTGCGGCCCCAACCGATCGTGCCGATATAGGCTGCCTGGGATCCCAGGCGTTCCAGGCATTGCGCCAGCAAATACGCGCAGGTGGTCTTGCCGTTGGTCCCGGTGATGCCGGTGATGCGCAGCTGCGACGAAGGCCAGCTGAAGAAGCGATCCGCGATGCGGCCCACCAGATCCTTCAAGCCCGGAACCGCTGCGGCGAAGACCGTCGGCGGCAGCTTGGGCGGCTCGGCCGCGGCGCCCGGTTCCCACAGGATCACGCTCGCTCCGCGAGCCGCGGCCTCGGCGGCAAACTTGAGGCCGTGCGAACTGCGGCCGGGCAGCGCGAAGAACAGGCTCCCGGCGCGCGCTTCGCGGCTGTCGAGGGTCAAATCGAGGACGTTGCGCGATCCGGCATCCGGAACGGCCGCAATGCCATCGAGCAGCCACATGAGAGAGATGCTCATTGCACTTCGTTCGCCTGCACCAAGGCCGCGGCAGGCACGTTCTGCAGATCGTCCGGCGGCACGTCCATCAAGCGCAAGGCGCCGGACATCACGCTGGCGAAGACCGGCGCGGCCACCGTGCCGCCCTGGGCGAGGGTGCCGCCCTCCTGCAAATCCCGGCTCGGCTCGTCGATCACCACCACCGTGGCCAGCTTCGGGTGCGACGCCGGCACCAAGCCGGCAAACACCGCCATGATCCGGTCCGTGGAATAGCCGCCGGCAATCGACTTGAAGGCGGTGCCGGTCTTGCCGGAAACCCGGTAGCCGATGAGCGATGCGCGCGTGGCGGTGCCGCCCTTCTCGACCACCTGCTCCATGAGCTGTATCAGCGCGTGCGCCACCTTGGGATCGAGCACCCGCTCCCCCGGAACGGGACCCGAGACTCGCTCGAAGGATATGGGACGCTTGACTCCGCCGGAACCGATGGTCGCGTAGGCATGCGCCAATTGCAGCGGCGTGACCGACAGACCGTAGCCATGCGACAGCGTCGCGATGCCGATCGGCCGCCAATGGGCGTAGTTGCTGAGCATTCCCGCGGACTCCCCGGGATAGCCGCTGCCGGACACCTGGCCCAATCCCAATCCCGTCAACGTGCTCCAGATCTGTTCCGGCTTGAGCGACAGCGCCACCTTCGCCGTTCCGACATTGCTGGACTTGGCCAGGATCGTCGCCAGATCGATGGCGCCCAGATTGTGCTCGTCCTCGAACACCTTGGTGCCGACCTTCAGGAATCCCGGGGAGGTGTCCACGACGCTGTCCGGACGATATTGCCCCGAGGCCAGCGCCGCGGCCATGATGAAGGGCTTGATGCTTGAGCCCGGCTCGAAGATATCGGTGGCCGCACGATTGCGGTACAGGCCCGCCTTGAGCTGTTCGCGGTCGTTGGGGTTGTACGAGGGCTGGTTCACCATGGCCAGCACTTCGCCGGTGTCGACGTCGATGACGATGACGGAGCCGGCGCGCGCACGATATTCCTGCATCGCCGATTTCAGTTCGCGGTACGCAAGATACTGGATCCGAAGATCTATGCTCGTGACCAAATCGCGCCCCGGGCGCGGCGCGCGGATGCTCTCGACATTTTCGACGTAGCGTCCGTACATGTCCTGGATGACCCGTTTCGCCCCGTCCTCGCCGTTCAGCAATTGATCGAATCCAAGTTCCAGGCCCTCCTGGCCCTTGTCGTCGATCGTCGTGAAGCCCAGCACGTGTCCGGAGATCTCGCCCGCCGGGTAGTAGCGCCGGTATTCGCGCAAGAGATAGACACCTGGAATTCCGAGCGCCTTGATATGCGCCGCCTGTTCGGGCGGCATGTGCCGCACCAGGTATAGAAATTCGCGATCCAGGTTGCTGGTGATGCGCCGCGCGAGGGACTGCTGATCCTCCTTCAGCGCTTTCGCAAGCTTCGGCAACTGATCGATGTTGTCGTCGAGCTCCTGCGGATTGACCCACACGCTGTCGACCGGGGTCGAGACCGCAAGCGGCTCGCCGTTGCGGTCCGTGATGGCGCCGCGATGCGCTGCGATCTTCACCACCCGCATCGAGCGATCGTCGCCCTGCTTGGCCAGAAAGCCGTGATCGAGCAGTTGCAGCTCCACCGCGCGCGCAACGAGGCCGGCGGCGCCCAAAAGGACCAAGCCCAAAATCACGTTCGAACGCCAGCGATGGATCTTCGTCTGGCCGTTGTCGACGGGACGCAATCTCACGGCCGCACGATCCGCACATCCCGGGTCTGAGGCAGATTCATCTGCAGCTTGGCGTTCGCGACCCGCTCGACGAAGGCGTGCGAGGACCAGTAGCTCTGCTCGAGCTGCAGCCGCCCCCATTCCATGTCGAGCGAGTCGCGCTCGGCATTGAGCTTCTCGAGATGCACGAACATGTCGCGGGCCTTGTGGCGCGCGTAGATGACCTGCACGGCCGAGCCGAGCACGGCCAGCCACAAGAGGGGCATGATCAGCGGCAGCAAACGGCGGTATTTCATGCGGCTTTCCCGCAGGCGATGCGTTCGGCGACGCGCAGACGCGCACTGCGCGCCCGCGGATTCGAGGACGTTTCGATCTCGTCCGCCTGTATGGCTTTGCCGACGAGCTTGAGTTTGGGACGCGCGTGCGCAGGAATGTCGGGCAGCCCGGCATACATCGGGTCGGCCAATGAGTGGCGGCGCATGAACTGCTTGACCATCCGATCCTCCAGGGAATGAAAGCTGATCACCGCCAGGCGTCCGCGGGGCGCCAGGCGCTCGAGCGCCAGATCGAGCGCGATTTGCAGTTCGGCGAGTTCGCCGTTCACATGGATGCGCAACGCCTGAAAAACGCGGGTCGCAGGATGTTTGTGGCGGCCCGGCACATCGTGGCTGCGGGCAACCCGGGCGATCATTTCCGCAAGCTCGCGAGTGCGCTCGAATGGATGCGACTCGCGGTCTTTGACGATGGCGCGCGCGATGCGCGGGGCAAGGCGTTCCTCGCCGTATTCGCGAAAGATCCGGATCAGCTCCTCGAGGGGTGCGCCGTTGACGACATCCGCCGCGCTGATGCCGGTGCCCGGTGTCATGCGCATGTCAAGAGGTCCGTCCTGCACGAAGCTGAAGCCGCGCGAGGCATCGTCGACCTGGGGCGAGGACACGCCCAGGTCGAACAGGATCCCGTCGAATTTGAGACCCGGCTCGACCCGGTCGGCACAATCCGCCAGCGAGGAGAAGGGTGCGGGAAAGATCGCCACGCGCGGATCGGACGCGAAGCGCGCTCTCGCATCGGCAATCGCCGCGGAATCGCGGTCGAGGCAGAGTAGTCGGCCGTTCGCGAAGAGATTCTGCAAAATCGCCCCTGCATGTCCGCCTCGGCCAAAAGTGGCGTCCAAATAGGTGCCACTCGCCTGTATGTTCAACGCGGCCAGTACCTGAGGTAACAGGACCGGCGTGTGAACCCCCGCAATGTCTTCCACCGCGCCGGCCGGCTAGAAGGACAGCGTTTCGAGTTCGCCCGGCAAGTTGCCGCTGCCATCCGCGCTCGCCAGCCATTCGTCGCGCCGCTCGTTCCAGCGTGCCTCGTCCCACAATTCAAAACGCCAACCCTGGCCGATCAGCATGGCGTCACGCGTCAGTTGGCCGAATTCCCGCAGGTTCGCGGGCAACAGCAGTCGCCCATGCCCGTCCAGCTCCAGATCCGTGGCATACCCGACCATCAATCGCTGCAAACCGCGGGTGCGGGGGTCCAACGTCGGCAATTTGGTGAGTTTTCGCTCGATGTCTTCCCAATCGGGCAGCGGGTAGATGAGCAGGCACTGGTCTTTATCGACGGTTACCACGACATGGCCGCCGCACCGCTCCTGCAGCCGTTCCCGGTACCGGGTGGGCATCACCAGGCGGCCTTTGGCATCAAGAGTTAGTTTGTTGGCACCCCGAAACATGATTGGATGGGTCGTAAAACCCATTTTCTCCCACAATTTCCCACCGGGCACCACTATAGGGATCGAAAAGACGCACTGTCAACGGGTTAAGTTAAAAAAAACCCGCCCCGACAGTGACTTAGGTCACATTTTGTGCAGAGCCGCGCCACGATGTGGGTGAGTTTGTTTTGAATCAATCTGTTAGAAGATTTAGCTGAAATGATTTGCAGGAGCTAAAAGCCGCGATCATCGGTTAACTTCGCCGATCCTGATGCTATCTTTCGGTTTTGGCTTTTCTTGGCGGACCGCGCAGCGGGCCGACTGTCAGGCGGGGCGTCTCGCCCCGTTTATCCCCGCGCTCGCGCGGTAGAAAAGAGTCGGCCGTTAAGCCGGGTTCTGTCTTGGACAGTCATTCCTCTGGGATGCGCGTCGCCGCGCAGCTCTGGCGACCTACCCGGAAGCCTCATGTGGGCCACATGTGCGGCCGACAGGCGCCGCGTGCTTCCCTATTTGGTCTTGCTCCAGGTGGGGTTTGCCGTGCCACGGGTGTTGCCACCCGCGCGGTGCGCTCTTACCGCACCATTTCACCCTTACCGGCGCCGCTTGCGCGGCACGTAGGCGGTATCTTTCTGTTGCACTTTCCGTGGGCTCGCGCCCCCCAGGCGTTACCTGGCACCGTGCCCGATGGAGCCCGGACTTTCCTCCATGCGCTTTCGCACACAGCGACTGCCTGGCCGACTCTTAGGAACGCACCATACGCAGATCCGGCTATGAATGCGAGGCGGATCGCTGTTTGAGATGCAAAGCCCGCTTGTACGCCTCGTTGTCGCGCGCGTCGGTAATTTGTGCCGCCAGACGCGCCGCCTGCTTGAGCGGCAGCTCGGCCAGCAGGATGTTGAGCACCTTGTCGAGTACACCCGCGCGCGCGTCCAGGCCACCCGCCTCGTCCAGAGGCTCCGGTGATCCGGCGATGAGCAGCACGATTTCGCCGCGGCCGAAGTGGGGGTCGGCGGCCGCGCGATCGATGTGCTCGCGCAGCGAGCCGCGATAGGTGATTTCGTGCATCTTGGTGATTTCGCGCGCGACCGCGGCGCCGCGCGTCTCGCCGAATGCCTTCGCGCAATCCTCGAGCGTCTCGGACACGCGATGCGGCGATTCGTAGAACACCAGCGTGCGCGTCTCGTGTGCGAGGGACTCGAGACGCTTGCGCCGTGCGGGGCCGCGGGCCGGCAGGAAGCCTTCGAAGCAAAAGCGGTCCGTCGGGAGCCCGCCGATCGACAGAGCCGCTATGGCCGCGCAGGGCCCGGGAACGGCCACGACGTCTATCGCGGCGGCGGCAGCCGCGCGCACCAGGTCGAATCCTGGATCGCTGATGGCGGGAGTCCCCGCATCGCTCACCAGAGCGATCGAGGAGCCGCCGCGAAGCCGCGAGACAAGGTCCGGCGTCCGCTTAAGCTCGTTGTGATCGTGCAAAGACACCTGGGGCGTGTCGATGCCGAAATGCTTGAGCAGCATCCCCGTGTGGCGCGTGTCCTCCGCGGCAATCAAGGACACGCTCCGCAATATCTCGCGCGCACGCTCAGATAGATCGCCTAGGTTGCCGATCGGTGTTGCGACCACGTACAAGCGCCCTGCCGGCCCGATACTCACTATAATCTCTGCCCATGCTTGAAGATCCAGGAGCGCAGGGTATGGCAGCGACCACTCGACGTCCACGGCTGCCGCTGTATGCGGTGACCGTCGCCCTCATCCTGTCCGCGTGCAGCCTGGTGAAGGAGCCGGCTCCGGAGAACGTGCCCGACCGCGCGCAGCGCCTGGGCCAGGAAGGCAAGCATGCAGAGGCCGCGCAGGCCTATGCCGAGCTTGCCGCGCAGGAGCCCGCCAACCATGACAACTACGAGTTGCTGAGCGCTGAACAATGGCTGGCCGCCGGAAATGTCGCCGCCGCGAAGCAGGCGTTCGATGCGGTGTCAACCGATGCGCGCGCGCGCATGCCGGCGGCGCGCGCGCTGGTCGCAGCCGAGATCGCCTATGCCGAAAATGATGGGGCTCGCGCCATTCATGAGCTCGATCAGATCGCCGTGCCGACATCGGCGGATCAGGCACAGAACTATTGGTGGATCCGCGGCCGCAGCGCGTTTCTCACGGGACATCCGGTCGAGGGCACGCGCGCACTGGTGGAGCGCGAGCGTTGGCTTCATGACCCCGCAAGCTTGGGCGCGAATCGGGCGGAGCTTTTCAGCCGCATCCGTTCCGCGGCGGAGCGCGGTCAGCCGATGAACGCCCCCCCCAAGACGGACCCGGTCGTCCTCGGCTGGCTGGAATTAGGTCCGGTCGCAGTCGGACTCGCCCGTGATCCCATGCGCGCGGCGGCCGCCCTCGCCAATTGGAAGCGCCTGTATCCGCAGCACCCGGCGAACGACAGCGTGCTCTCGATGGCCTCCACCCAAATCGCTGCGGCCACGGAATTTCCCGACCAGATAGCGCTGTTGCTGCCGCTGTCGGGACGGGCGGAGGCCGCCGGCGTCGCAGTGCGCGACGGTTTCATCGCCGCCTACCTGGAGCAGGATCCGGCGACCCGGCCGCGGTTGAAGATCTACGACGTGGCCGCTGAATCGGTGGGCGCAGCCTACACCCAGGCCATGACTGAGGGCGCCGGCTTCATCGTGGGCCCGCTGACCAAGGAGGACGTCGCCGCCATGGTGCCGTTGAGCGACGCCCACAGCCCTGTGCTTGCCCTGAATTTTCTGGGCGATTCGACGCCGACGCCGCGAAATTTTTATCAATTTGCCCTGTCGCCGGAAGACGAGGCGCGCCTGGTCGCCCGGCGCGTCGTGACGGACGGCCGGCTCAATGGCGTGGCCATCGTGGTGGACGGCGACTGGGGCAAGCGTGTCGCCGCCGCCTTTGCCGATGAGTTGTCCCACCTCGGCGGCACCGTCCTCGACAGCCAGCATTTCGAGTCCTCGCAGGTCGACTTCTCCGACATCATCAAGCAGGTTCTTCAGGTGCACGTGGTCAAGGGCGAGCCTTCCACGCATCGCACGGACGCGGCATTCGTATTCGTGGCCGCGGGCAGCGCCGGCGTCGCCCGCCAGATTCTGCCGCAGCTCAAATTCCACTACGCAGGCGATGTGCCGGTGTATTCCACATCGGACAGCTTCGAACCGGATCCGACCGCGAACAGCGACCTCGAGGGAATGCTGTTTCCCGACATGCCGTGGATGGTCGCCAACGATCCGGTGACGGCGCAGATTCGCGACGCGGTTCGGGCGGCGTGGCCGGCCAGGACCGCGCGCCGCGACCGGTTGTATGCGTTTGGATTCGATGCCTATCGGCTGATGCCGGCGCTGCGCGCCAAGCCGCCGTCGGGGGCGGCGGGCGAGATCCCCGGCGTGACCGGCAAATTGCACATCGACGACCGCAACCGCATCCGCCGCGAGCTGGACTGGGCGCAGATCAGAAACGGAGAGCCGAACAGCCTGTAAGGCGGCGGCGAACTAGCGGAGCGTTCTGGCGCGCAGGATGTCCGCGAGGTTGACGGGCGCCTGCATCTGGCGAATCACGGCCTGCCAGCGATCTGTTTCCTTGCACAGCTTGCCGATGACCGTCACCGACGCCTGCCAGCGGCCGACCAGCTCATCGACAGCCGCGGCAATCAACTCCTCGCCGAGTTGCACCTGGTGCAGCACATTTTCGAAGGTGTGGCTCATGGAAAAAATTGTAAGTCAACATAATCAATTTCGAAAATGTCTGCGAATTCCGACATCCGCCAGTCAATCCTTCTCCCTGCGTACGCGGCGCGTGCCCCCGACGGGCAGCAGAAGGAATGATTTCACCGCCATCGAAACATTTTGCAATGAACCGGCCGCATATTTGGTCTCGCGGCGGGCGCAGGCGCGCGCAATCTAGGATGCATGTCAGGGAAATCCCGTCTGGAGCGCGCAGCCGCATCGGAGCGGCTCGCGGCCGAGTACCTGCAATCGCGGGGGCTCACGGTGGCTGCCCGCAACCTGCGCTGCAGAGCCGGCGAACTCGATCTGGTATGCCTGGACGGCCCGGCGCTTGCGATCGTCGAGGTGCGCCAGCGAGTTCGCGCCGATTTCGGCGGCGCGCTCGCCTCGGTGGACCGGCGCAAGCAGCGCAAAATCATCCGCGCGGCACGCTTCTTCCTTCAGCGGCGTACGGAATGGCGCGGCCGCGCCATTCGCTTCGACGTGATCGGAGTCGAGGGGCTGCCCGACGACACGCCCCGAATCGTTTGGATCAAGGACGCATTTCGCACGTGAGGCGAATATCGCCCTACTTGACCACCTGCAGCTTCGGGCGCTTGGATTTTGCCGTGGTGTCTCTTCCGGCGGGAGGCGCCGCCGGTGGGCCATCGGTCGGATCGGGATCCGCGTCGCCCTCGGGAAAAATCATGCCCTGGCCGGTCTCCCGCGCGTAGATCCCCAGGATTGCACGCACCGGGACCTGCACGGCGAACCCGACGCCGCCGAAGCGAGCCTCGAAGCTCACGAAATCGTTGCCCAATTTCAGCATCTGCGTCGCCGAGAAACTCACATTGAGCACGATCTTGCCGTCTTTGACATATTGACGGGGAACGGTGACACCGTCCGCCGAGGCGTCCACCACGATGTGCGGAGTCTCCCCGCTGTCGGAGATCCACTCGTGCAGGGCACGCAGCAGGTAGGGGCGCCGAGGTTTCAATGCCGCATTCCCCGCTCGACGTCGCTCAGGCAGGAACGAAACGTGGGGCGCGCGAAGATCGAATTCATGTATTTCGTGATGGGCTGAGCCTGGGCCGGCAGATCAATGCCGTAGCTCGGCAAGCGCCACAAGATCGGCGCGATGCTGGCGTCGACCAGTGAGAACTCATCGCTCAGGAAGAACGGCTTGGCCTTGAACACTTCCGCGCTCGCGCAAATGGCTTCACCCAGCACTTTGCGGCTGTGGGCCGCCGTTTTGCCCTGCGGGTCCGACTCGATGTCGCGCGCCAATGAGTACCAGTCGCGCTCGACCCTGTACAAGGCGACCCGGAATTGCGCCCGGGTGACCGGGTCGATGGGCATCAAAGGCGGGTGGGGAAAACGCTCGTCCAGGTACTCGATGATGACGCGCGAGTCGTACAGCACCAGGTCCCGGTCCACCAACGTCGGCACGCTGTGGTAGGGGTTCAGATCGAGCAGGTCTTCCGGCAGGTCGTTCAAGTCGACATTGACCAGCTCGATCGCGATTCCCTTCTCGGCAAGCACTATGCGCGTGCGGTGACTCCAGGGGTCAGCCGGCGCGGAAAAAAGTGTCATCACCGAGCGACGTGCCACTAACGCGATCTCCTAGAGACGAACGGGAGTCCCCGCTGCTGCGTCAGTGTACGTCTTTCCAATACTCTTTCTTCAGCAAGTAGACGAACACAAAGAACACCAGCAAAAACAGCGTCACAAAAACGCCCATCGATTGGCGTTTCTCCTTGACGGGCTCACCGGCATAATCCAGAAAATTCGCGATGTCCCGAACAAACTGATCATACTCCTCCGGCTTCATCGCGCCCGGGGTCATTGCATCGACTCCCACGAGCACCATCCTGGCGCTGCCGTTGTCATCCGGTTCGTTTTTGAACACCGGTTTTTGTAAACCCTGCAATGTCTGCAGTACGTGCGGCATTGCAGCGCTGGGCAGATACAGATTGTTCACGCCCCAGGGCCGGGTCTTGTCGACGTAGAATCCTTTCAGGAACGAATATAGATAATCCACGCCGCGGGCCCGCGCCATCAGCGACAGATCGGGAGGCTGCTTGCCGAACCAGCTTTCCGAATCCGCCGCCGGCATTGCGGAGTTGATGGTCTCGAAAGCTTTGTCCGTGGTGAACATCAAATTTCCCGCAAGTTCCGACTCGGGGATCTTGAGGTCCGCCGCCAGCCGGTTGTAGCGCAGATATTTGATCGAATGGCATCCGGAACAGTAGTTCATGAAGTTGCGCGCGCCGCGCTGCAGGGACTCGGTGTTTTTGATGTCCGTTCCGGATTGAAGGAGCGCGATGCCGCCCTCCTCGGCCCGGAGTGTGCCTGCGGAGAGAAGAGTTATGATCAATATCCAGCTTTTACGCATGTCCTGTGACCCTTTCCGGCACCGGTTTCACGCTGTCGAATTTCGTGTACCAGGGCATCAGCAAAAAGAACGCGAAGTACAAAACCGTGCAGACTTTGGCCACCGTCGGATAGATGCCCGACGGCGGTTTCAGGCCGCAGATCCCCAATGCAATGAATGATAGGACGAAGACGCGTCAACATGACCTTGTAGATGGGGCCGCGGTAGCGGATCGAGTTCACGGGAGAGCGGTCCAGCCAGGGCACGAAGAACAGCACGACGATGGACGCGCCCATCACGAGCACTCCCCAGACCTGCGTGCCCGCGAACGACGGCACCGCGCGCAACATGGCGTAAAACGGCGTGAAATACCACACCGGCGCGATGTGCGCGGGCGTCTGCAGCGCATTCGCAGGCTCGAAATTCGGCGACTCCAGGAACAGTCCGCCGAAAGTCGGCGCAAAGAAGATCACGCCGCAAAACAGCAGCAGGAATCCCGCGACGCCGACCAGGTCCTTCACCGTGTAATAGGGGTGAAAGGGAATTCCGTCGAGGGGATGCCCCTGCGCGTCCTTGTATTTCTTGATTTCGATGCCGTCGGGATTGTTCGAACCCACCTCATGCAGCGCCATGAGATGCGCGATCACCAGAAACACCAGCGCCAGCGGCAATGCTGCGACGTGCAGCGCGAAGAACCGGTTCAGGGTCGCGTCCGCGATGTAGTAGTCGCCGCGTATCCAATCGACCAGTGCGCCGCCGACATAGGGAATGCTGCCGAACAGCGACACGATGACCTGCGCGCCCCAATAGCTCATGTTGCCCCAGGGCAGCACGTACCCCATGAAGCCTTCCGCCATCAGCAGCAGGAAAATCAAGCAGCCGAAGATCCAGAGCAGCTCGCGCGGCTTGCGGTGCGAGCCGTACAGGAGAGCGCGGAACATATGCAGGTACACCACGATGAAAAACGCCGATGCGCCGGTGGAGTGCAGGTAGCGGATGAGCCAGCCCCAGTCGACGTCGCGCATGATGTACTCGACCGACGAGAACGCCTCCGCCGAGGAGGGCTTGTAGTTCATGGTCAGGAAAATCCCGGTCACCAGCTGGTTGACGAGGATCAACATCGCGAGCGAACCAAAGTAATACCAGAAGTTGAAATTCTTCGGCGCGTAGTACTCGGAAACCTGTTCCTTCCACAATTTGGTCAGCGGAAAGCGCTGATCGATCCAGCCAATGAAACCTCCGCCTTTGGTGCTGCCGGCGGAATCGGGTGCTGCGGCCATCGCTTAAACCTCGGGTAGCTAAACTGTCTTGGCGGCGTCGTCGACGCCGATCGTGATGCGCGCGTTCTGCGCGAACGCGTACGGCGGAACCGTCAGATTCTTCGGCGCCGGCATGCTCTTGAACACCCGGCCCGACAAATCGTACTTCGAGCCGTGGCATGGGCAATAGAAGCCGCCGGGCCAGTTCGCGCCGAGATCGGCGCCGGCCACCTGGAAGGAATTGTTCGCCTCGAACGCTCCCAGCGGGGAGCAGCCGAGATGAGTGCACACCGCGAGGCCCACCCAGTATTCGGGATTGCGCGCGCGCGCGGCGCCGCTCTTCTTGATGTAGTCGGGCTGCATCGAATCGTCGGAGGCGGGATCCGCCAGCATCGCGTCGTGGTTGCCCAGCTGCTCGATGATGCTGCTCGCCCGGCGCACCACAAATACGGCCTGACCGCGCCACACGACCTTCAGCATTTGCCCGGCCTCGAGCTTGGACGCATCCACTTCCACCGGCGCGCCCAGCGCTTTGGCGCGCGCGCTCGGCTGCCATGACGCCAGGAAAGGCACCGCCGCGAACGCAACGCCGATCGCCCCGGTGCCGACGGTGGCCGCCGTCAACAAGCGGCGCCGGCTGTGGTCAACCTGATCATTCATTCGATTGCCCCTACGCAATGTTGACAAATCTTCACTTAAACCCCGCTGGCCGTAGTGTTTCCCAAAGAATATTGGGAGCGCATTATACACAGTTCAGCGGCGTATCCCTTAAGCGCTTGAGGAGCGATATTAATTGCAGAACACGCGCGTGCTCTTAGGTTTCCTGTTCAGAGCCGCCGTGGTCGGACTGGCGGCGGCATTCATCTTGGTCTGGTGGAAGCCTGCGCTGCTGGGAAGAGCTGCGATTCCGGCGCCGATGCCGGCCGCGCCGCTCCGCCCCACCGTCGTCATGCAAAGCTTCGCCGATGCGGTGGCGCGGGCGGCCCCGGCGGTCGTGAACATCTACACCGCTCGCGTCGTCACGGAGCGCACCCAGGCGCCGGCCCTCAATCAGCTGTTCGGCGACTTCTGGCCGAGCTATCGGCAGAGGGTGGAGCGCAGCTTGGGATCGGGCGTGATCGTCGACGCCGCGGGAACGATCGTGACGAATCAGCACGTCATCGCGGGTGCCGAATCGATCCGGGTGCAGCTCGCCGACGGACGCATCGCCGACGCGACCATCGTCGGGCAGGATCCCGACACGGACATCGCCATCCTGCACTTGGACATTGCCAAATTGCCGGTCATGCCCGTGGGCCGCTCCGACACCCTGCGGGTGGGCGATATCGTGCTGGCGATCGGCAATCCCTACGGATTGAGCCAGACGGTTACTCAAGGCATCGTGAGCGCCACCGGCCGGGGTCAACTCGGGCTCGCGACGTTCGAGAATTTCATTCAAACCGATGCGGCGATCAATCTCGGCAACTCCGGCGGCGCCCTGATCGACGCACAAGGCGACCTGGTCGGCATCAACACCGCCGTACTGAACCGCGCGTATGGCGGGCCGGAAGGGATCGGCTTTGCGATTCCCATCAATCTCGTGCGCGGGGTCATGGAACAAATCCTGGCGCGCGGTCACGTGGTCCGCGGCTGGCTTGGGTTCGTGCCGCAGGATCTCACCGACGAGCAGGCTGCGCAGCTCGGAATCGCCGCGGGAGGCGGCGTTGCGGTGGTGAACATTCTGGTGAAAAGTCCCGCATTCGAGGCCGGAGTGAGGCCCGGTGACCTGATCACGGGTTTGGGTCATGAATCCGTGCGCAGCGCCCAGGATCTCGTCAGCCGCGTGGCCGCGCTGCCGCCGGGAGCCGTGGTGGAACTCCATGGTCGGCATGGCCGGGAGCCTTACAAGGTCGAACTCAAGGTGCTCGAACGGCCGACGCGCCCGGTGCAGCCGCAATAGCCAGGAGCCTACGCCGGCGTGCGCCGGATCTTCGCGCCCAATTGCTGCAGCTTTTCCTCGATCGCCTCGTAGCCGCGGTCGATGTGATAAATACGCTCGATCTCGGTGCGGCCGTCGGCCACGAGCGCGGCGAGCACGAGACTCGCCGAGGCGCGAAGGTCGGTGGCCATCACGGGCGCCGCCGTCAGCCTTTCGACTCCTTTGATGATCGCGGTATTGCCTTCGAGCCGTATCTCCGCGCCCATCCGGCGCATTTCCAGCATGTGCATGAAGCGATTTTCGAAAATGGTTTCGATGATGGTGCCGACGCCGTTTGCGACGGTGTTGAGCGCGGCGAATTGTGCCTGCATATCCGTCGGGAATGCAGGGTATGGCGCCGTGCGAATGTCGACCGCATCCGGCCGGCGGCCGCGCATGTCGACTTCAATCCAGGTGTCGCCGACGTCCACTTTCGCACCCGCCTCCTTGAGCTTGCCGATCACGGCGTCCAGATGCTCCGGGCGTGTGTTCTTAACCCGGATATGGCCGCCGGTGATGGCGCCCGCGACCAGGTAGGTGCCGGTCTCGATCCGGTCGGGCAGCACCTCATAGGCGGTGCCGTTGAGCCGCTTCACTCCTTCGATGACGATTCGATCGGTTCCCGCGCCCTTGATCTTCGCTCCCATCGCACGCAGAAAATTGGCCAGGTCGACGACTTCGGGTTCGCGCGCGGCGTTCTCGAGCACGGTTTCCCCGTCCGCCAGCGTGGCCGCCATCATGAGATTTTCGGTGCCGGTGACGGTCACGGTTTCGAGCACCAGGCGCGCCCCTTTGAGCCGCCCGGCGCGCGCCTTGATGTAGCCGTTCTCGATATGAATGTCGGCTCCCATCGCCTGCAGTCCGGCAACGTGGATGTTCACCGGGCGCGCGCCGATCGCGCATCCGCCGGGCAGGGACACGTCGGCCTGGCCGAAGCGCGCGAGCAAGGGACCCAGCACCAGAATCGAGGCGCGCATGGTTTTCACGAGCTGGTAGGGCGCGAAATACTCCTTGATCGTCGATGCATCGACCTCGATGCGCATCTTTTCGTCGATGGTCACCGAGACGCCCATGCGGCCGAGCAGCTCGATCATCGTGGTCACGTCCTGCAAATGCGGGACGTTCGACACGGTCACGGGTCCGTCCGCGAGGAGGCAACCCGCCAGGATGGGCAAAGTGGCGTTCTTTGCGCCCGAGATGCGGATATCGCCCTCGAGCGCGATGCCGCCTTGAATCTGTAATTTATCCACGTCCCTAAATCCCGCCCTGGCCTGCGAATTCCTCCGGCGTGAACACCTGCAACGCGAGCGCGTGAATCTCGTTGCCCATGGCCTTGCCCAGCGTGCCGTAAACCAGCTGATGGCGCTGCACGGATCGCTTGCCCGCGAACGCGGGTGCGATCACCACGGCGTCGAAATGCACGTTGTCGTCGCTCTTGACGAGCGCCCTGCTGCCGGTGAGGCCGGCCTCGATGAGTTGCGCTATTTGTTGTGAGTTCATGCCGCCTCCTTAAAATTGCACAAGCTTACGCGGTATCATCCGCCCCATGAATCTCGAGTTCACCGACGAAGACCTCGTCGATCTCGGCCGCCAGGCGCTCGGCATCGAAATCGACGGTTTGCGCGCGCAGGTACCGCGGCTGGGCTTGGAGTTTGCGCGCGCCTGCCGGATTTGTCTCGACTGCCGCGGACGCATCGTGGTGACCGGAATGGGCAAATCGGGCCATATCGGCGGAAAGATCGCCGCCACGCTCGCGAGCACGGGCACTCCGGCTTTCTTCGTGCATCCCGGCGAGGCAAGCCACGGCGATGTCGGCATGATCACGCGGGATGATGCGGTGCTCGCGCTGTCCAATTCGGGCGAAACCGATGAGATCCTGACCATCGTACCGGTGATCGCACGTTTGGGCGTGCCTCTGATCGCCTTCACGGGCAACTCCGTTTCCGCGCTTGCCCGCCTCGCGACGGTGCATTTGGACATCGGGGTGCCTGCGGAGGCCTGCCCTCTCAACCTGGCGCCCACCGCCAGCACCACGGCGGCGCTGGCGGTCGGCGATGCGCTGGCCGTGGCGCTGCTCAAGGCGCGAGGCTTCACCGAGGAGGATTTTGCTCGCTCGCATCCGGCGGGAAGCCTGGGGAGGCGGCTGCTGCTGCACGTCGAGGATGTGATGCGCAGGGGCGCCGACATCCCCACCGTTCGTGCCGATACGCCGCTCGATGAAGGCCTGATGGAGGTGACCCGCAAGGGCCTCGGCATGACGGCAATCGTCGACGGAGCCGGTCGCGTGCTCGGCGTCTTCACCGACGGGGATCTGCGCCGCGCACTCGACGCGTCCGTCGATTTGCGCGCCACGCGCATGGACCAGGTGATGAGCCGCCACGCAAAGACCGTGCGCCCCACGGCGCTGGCGGCCGAAGCGGTGCACCTCATGGAAACCCATCGCATCACATCGCTGGTCGTGGTCGACGCCGACGGGAAGATCGTCGGCGCGCTCAATGTGCATGATTTGCTGCGCGCGGGTGTGGTTTGAAGGCGCGCAAAGCGACGCCGTTGGCGCGGATTGAATTGCTCATCCTGGATGTCGACGGCGTGCTCACCGACGGCCGCCTGTACTTCTCCGCCCGGGGCGAGGCTCTCAAGGTGTTCCACGTGCGCGATGGCCACGGGATCAAGCTCCTCATGGCTGCCGGCGTCGCAGTGGCCGTGTTCAGCGGCCGGCGCTCGTCCGCGGTCGCGGCACGCATGCGCGAACTCGGCGTGCGTCACGTGATCCAGGCCTGCGCCGACAAGGTGTCCGCGCTGCACCGCCTGACGAAGCGTTTGGGTGTGGACCCGCTGCACTGCGCTTGCATCTGCGACGATACGCCGGATCTGCCGATGATGTCGGCGGTCGGAGTGGCGGGCGCGGTTGCGGATGCCCATCCGGTCGTGCTCGCCGCCGCCCATTGGGTCTCACGGGCAAACGGCGGCTGCGGCGCGGTGCGCGAATTGTGCGATGCCGTCCTGCGCGCCCGCGCCGGGAGAGCCTGATGCTGTTCAGGGTTTTCACCGTGCTTGCAGTCGTGGCTTTGGGCATCAGCACGTGGATCTTGAGTTCGCCCGCCCGCCGGCCGCAGGAGCAGATGGATGCAAAGCAGACGGACTTGCCGGGGTACTACTTAAAAAATGCCGTGCTCACCGACTACGATGCCGCGGGCAACCCCAACATACGCATCGAAGCCGAGCGCATCGATCAGATCGCGCACGGCAGCGAGGTGGCGCTATACAACATCCGGGTCGCGTACCAGGCACCGAACGGACAGTCATGGGTCATGGTGGGGGATGTCGCCCACGTTCAACCGGGCGGCAAGGTGGTCGACGTGACGGGCAACGTGCGGCTTCAGGGCGAAGGCGGTCGAGAAGCCTCGGCCGTGGTGCACACCGATACCTTGAGCTACAACGTACCGGACGCGGTGGCGAGCACCAAGAGCGACGTGCGGATCGACTTCGCGCAGCACACCCTGACTGCGCACGGGCTCATCGCCAATTTGAAAGAGCGCACGATGCGCCTAGAATCGAAAGTGAATGGCCGTTTCCACCCTTAAAATCATCGCTCTGTGCGCGCTTGCGATGCCGGCCGCCCGGACTCTCGCGGCGCACGTGGAGCAGCAGTCCATTTCGCTCGATGCCCAGTCCTCCGAACTCGACTACAAGAACAACAATCTGGTGTTTCGCAAAGTGCGGATCGCGCAGGGCAATATGTCGGTCTCGGCCGATCTGGCGCAGGCAACCGGCCTCGACTTCGAGAACAGCCACTGGGTGTTTCACGGCACTGTAAAAATTACCATGGAGCAGGGCCTGCTCACCTCGGATGAGGCGGACATCACTTTCGCCAAGAAGCTCTTGTCCAAAGCCCTCGTTAACGGCAAGCCGGCCTCCTTCGAACAGCGCATCGCCAAGACCGGAAAGCTGGCCCAGGGGCGCGCCGATACCATCGATTACGATGTGACGAAAGGCGTGGTGCATCTGTCGAAAAATGCGTGGTTGAGCGATGGACAGAACGAAATTCGCGGCGAGTCGCTGAAATACAACGTGCTCGCGCAGAACATCGTCGCGGAAGGCTCGGAACAGGGGTCCCAGCGCGTGCACATCATCATCACGCCGCCGGCCAACCCCAAACCATGAGCGTATTGCGGGCCCTGAACCTCGCCAAGAGCTACAAATCACGGCAGGTACTGCGGGATTTATCGCTGGAGGTCGAGAGCGGCGAGGTGGTTGGGCTGCTCGGGCCCAATGGGGCCGGCAAGACCACTGCGTTCTACATGATCGTCGGGCTGACCCGCTGCGAGCATGGCGAGATATTCCTGGACAACCGCGATATCAGCCGCCTGGCCATGCACCGGCGCGCCCAGCTCGGGTTGGGGTATCTCCCGCAAGAGCCCTCGGTCTTCCGCAAGCTGTCGGTGTCCGACAACATCATGGCCATCCTCGAAACCCGCCCGGGGCTCGATGAGGGCGGGCGCACCGAACGGCTGAAGGAACTCCTGGGAGAACTCCACATCGGCCACGTTCGCGACAGCCTCGGAATGAGCCTTTCCGGGGGCGAGCGGCGGCGGGTGGAAATCGCCCGCGCGCTGGCGGCCGACCCGAGGTTCATCCTGCTGGACGAACCATTTGCCGGGGTGGACCCCCTGTCCGTTGTCGATATTCAGCGAATAATCAAGCACTTGTCCGACAAGGGCATCGGCGTCCTCATTACCGATCATAATGTCCGGGAGACCTTGGGTATTTGCGGTCGCGCATACATCGTCAGTCAGGGTACGGTGCTCGCTTCCGGATCTGCGGATCAGATTCTTGCCAACCCGCAGGTCCGTGAGGTGTACTTGGGCCAGGATTTCAAATTGTAGGCTTGGATCTGAAAGAACTATGTTGAAGCCAAGTCTGCAGCTTCGCATCGGCCAGCAGCTGACCATGACACCGCAGCTGCAGCAGGCCATCCGGTTGTTGCAGCTGCCCTCGCTCGACCTGCAGGCGCACGTCCGCGAGACGCTCGAAACCAACGTGATGCTCGAAGCCGAGGAGGAGACCGCCGATGTCCAGGGCGATGCCTCGCGCGAACGGGAGGATGCGCCCGCCGAAGAGAAATACGCGGAGCTCGACGGCAACAGCACTCCCCCCGAGCAGCGCGAGGAGCCCGAGGTGGAAATTGCGGACGAAGCCTGGGGAGAGCAGACCAGCGGTCCGTCTGACACGCCCTGGTCGGGGGACGATGATCGCAGCAGCGACTTCAGCGACCAGCATGGTCAGACTTTGCAGGAACAGCTCATTGAGCAGCTGGAACTCGCCAAGCTGTCATCCGTCGACATGGCCATCGCACGCGTCATCACCGACGCCATCACCGACGATGGGTACCTGAAGGACGATCTCGAGGACATCCGCTTGAGCTTGCTGCCCGAGATCGAGGCCACGGCGGCCGACGTCGAACGCGTGCTCAATTCGGTTCAATCTCTGGAGCCGGCCGGCGTTGGCGCGCGCAGCCTGGGCGAGTGCATCGCCTTGCAGCTGCGGCAGCTTCATCCGGACACGCCGGCCCGGGATACGGCGATTCGCGTGGCGCTCGAACATCTCGATCTCGTCGCCGGCCAGCAGCTGGTGCTTCTGCGCCGGCAGCTGCGCTGCAGCGAAGGCGATTTGGAGATGGCGCTCGCGCTGGTGCGCTCCTGCCATCCGCGACCCGGGGCGGCGGTCAACCCCGCACAGGCGGAATACGTTATTCCGGACGTGTTCGTGCGCCGCACCGAACACGGCTGGGTGGTGGAGATCAACCAGGCGACGGTTCCGCGGGTCCGCGTCAACAATGCCTACGCCAGTTTGATTTCTCGGTCTCCCGACCATGCCATGCTGCGCACCCAGTTGCAGGAGGCGCGCTGGCTGATGCGCAGCCTCGAAATCCGCAACGAGACCCTGATCAAGGTGGCGCGCTGCATCGTGCAGCGGCAGACGAGCTTTTTCGAATTGGGCGAGGAAGCCATGGAGCCGCTCATCCTCAAGGACGTTGCCGAGGCCGTCGAAATGCACGAGTCGACGATTTCACGGGTGACCACCGCCAAGTACATGCACACGCCGCGCGGCGTGTTCGAGTTCCGTTATTTCTTCTCCAGCCATGTCGAGGCGGCCGATGGCACGGAAATGTCCTCCACCGCCATCCGGGCCAAGATAAAGAAATTGATTTCGCAGGAGAATCCGGAAAATCCGTGGAGCGACAGCAAGCTCGCGGAAATTCTGTCGCAAGAAGGCATCCCGGTGGCCCGGCGCACCGTTGCCAAGTATCGCGAAGGCATGCAGATCGCACCGTCCAACGAACGCAAGCGAGCGGCTGCCCGCGCGTCTTAATTGTAACTTAGGAGGAAGCACATGCAGCTCGATCTCAGCGGCCACCATGTGGAAGTCACGGACTCGCTACGCGCTTACGTCATCAAGAAATTCGAGCGCATTTCGCGGCATTTCGAACAGCTCATCGATGTTCACTGCGTGCTCACGGTCGAGAAATTCGGCCACAAGGCCGAGGCCACCCTGATGCTGCGGGGAAACAAAATCTATGCGGATGCAACCGAAAACAACATGTACGCCTCCATCGACGCCCTGGCGGACAAGCTCGATCGCTGCGTGAAGAAGCACAAGGAAAAGGCTGCGGATCATCACGCGGAGGACGTGATCAAGGCCCGCTCATCGGTCTGAAGTTCCAGTCCGCATGTCGATGCGACTCATCATCGTGAGCGGGCTCTCCGGCTCTGGCAAGAGCGTCGCCCTGCACATGCTGGAGGACATCGACTTCTATTGCGTCGACAACATCCCCGCGGCGCTTCTCAAGCCGTTCATCTCGCACACCGTCCGCGGCCTGGGAGACACCTATCCGCGGACCGCGGTCGGCCTCGATGCGCGCAACCGCCCCAACGAGATCGAGACCATTCCGGTTCTGGTGGGCGAACTGCGGCGCAGCGGGATCACCTGCGAGGTCCTCTACCTGCACGCCAGCGACGAAGTGCTGCTCAAGCGCTATGCTGAAACGCGCCGCAAGCATCCCCTCGTCGCGGACGACGTCAGTCTGCGCGAGGCCATCGCAACGGAGCGCCGGCTGCTCGAGCCGATCACCGCCACGGCGGATCTGGTCATCGACACCTCCAACATGGGGGTGCACAGCCTGCGCGAGATGATCCGCGAGCGGGTCGACCGCCGCCGCGACGGGCGGCTTTCGCTGATGTTCGAATCCTTCGGCTACAAGCACGGCATACCGGGGGACGCAGATTTCGTCTTCGATGTGCGCAGCCTGCCGAATCCCTATTGGGAGCAGGCGCTGCGCCACCTCAACGGCAAGGACGCGCAGGTGATCGAGTACCTGTCGGGATACCCGGTCGTACGCAGCCTGGTCGCGGATCTGATCGAATTCCTGGAGCGGCGCGTCGCTGAATTCGCGCAGGCGGATCGCAGCTATTTGACGATTGCGGTCGGATGCACCGGCGGTCAGCACCGCTCCGTATACATCGCCGAGAAGCTCGCGGAGCATTTTCGCAAGTCCTACCCCCAGGTTCTGACCCGGCACGACACCCTGCACAAATCGTAGGAACCTAGCCCTGGCGGGGCGCCGCGCGGAATTGGCGGGAATTTTCGAGCGCGAGGAATGCCCGTATCTCCTCGCCGCGCACGCGCGCATCCTCGTAGCCCAGATCGATCAGTTCGCGGGTGAAACCGCGCTCGAAGAGCAGATAGCTCAACAGCAGCGTGCTCGCCGCGTTGTTGGCTCCCATGATGCGCATGAGGGCGCGCAGGCTGCGCGGCAGCTCCCGCGCGTGCCGGCGCGCGATTTCGTTGACGTCCCGCGACGGCGTCATGACGAGAAATTCGATGCGGCGCGCGTCGTTGGTCTCGTTGTAGCGGCTGATGCGCTCCAGATCGGCATTCAACTGATCCATGAAGAGCGAGTCGAGCATGAAGCCGATCATCTGCCCGAAGGAAGGTTCGGGCACGCGCCGATTTGGGATCTCGACCATCGCCACCGGGTCATTGACGCCGATGATGAACAGCCTGTTGGCACCGAGATGGATCGCCGGGCTGAGCGGGGAGGTTTGCCGCATCGCGCCATCGCCGAAATAGTTCTCATTCAGCCTGACCGGCCGAAACAGGAATGGGATGGCGAGGCTCGCCATCAGATGATCCAGCGTCAGGGGCACCCGGGCGCCCTTGCGGTACACGCGGGCCCACGGCTCTATCGCGGTCGTCGATGCATAAAACGTCACGGAATCCGCGTCCTCGTAGCACGTGGCGCAGATGCCGATCGCGTGCAGATGTTTCTTGTACAGGCTTCGCGGAATGCCGTCGAAATGCAGTTGCTCGCGCAGCAGCTCCCACAATGGCGTGTTGTCGAACAGAGAATGCGGCGGATGCACGAGCCAGCCGCCGGTCATGAATGCCAGCATCCAGTGCAAACCCGATTTCAGCATGCTCACGGCGTCCGCCCTGAACACGTGATGCACGCGAAACTCCCTCCACACCCTTTCGATGGCGTAGACCGAGCGCCTGAAGTGCGCCGCATCCGAGGCCAGAGCGACCGCGCTGACGGCGCCCGCGGACGTTCCGGTGATGATCGGAAACGGACATGCGGAGCCGCGCCTCAGGAGTTCCGCAACCCCCTTGAGCACGCCCACCTGGTAGGCCGAGCGCGCACCGCCGCCAGTCAGCACCAATCCCAAGTGCGGTGTCTCGGTGGGCCCGATGCTAGTATGCCACTGCCCCGTGGCGCTTTCGGGACCTGCTTTACTCGGAGTGTTCAATGGCCAAGCACCCTGATGTTGAGAGGCGGACCGGACCGCCATCGCATTGTACTGCGGTTGCCGAAGTGTGCTATTTGAGCCTGCGCGAACTTGCCCGTCTGCTACGTACTCGACAGATATCGGCACACGAGGTGATGGCCGCGCACCTCGCGCAGATCCGCCGGTGGAATCCGAAGCTCAACGCGATCGTGGCGAAGCTGGACGACGAAGCCTGCCTCGAACTCGCCGGCGCCGCCGACGCGCGCGCCTCGCGCGGCGAACCGTTGGGCGCGCTGCACGGCCTTCCCTGGGCATTCAAGGATCTCGAGCCCGCCGTTGGCTTCCCTTGGACGCGGGGATCCCCCCTCTTCCGCGGCGACCGGCCGGCGGCCGACTCGGTGCTGGTCGAGCGTTTGCGCAAGGCGGGAGCCGTGCCCATTGGCAAGACGAATACTCCCGAATTCGGCATGGGTTCGCAGACCTATAACGGCGTCTACGGCACCACCGTCAATCCCTACGATTTGACGAAAACGGCGGGGGGATCGAGCGGTGGCGCAGGCGCAAGCGTGGCGGCCGGCATGCTTCCGGGTGCCGACGGCAGCGATCTTGGAGGTTCGATCAGAAATCCGGGAAATTTCAATAATGTCGTGGGATTTCGGCCGACCGTCGGCCTGGTGCCGACCGCACCGGACGCGCTGCCGCTGTTGGGATTCTCGGTCAAGGGGCCGATCGCCCGATCGGTTTCCGACGCCGCCTATCTGCTGGCCGCGATGGCAGGTCCCGATCCGCGGGATCCGGGCTGTGTCCCCTCGGACCCCGATGCTTTTGCCGGAAGCCTGGATCGAAGCTTCAACGGCGTACGCGCTGCGTGGTGCCCCGATCTCGGCGGCCTGCCCCTGGATCGTCGGGTGCGCGCCGTGCTCGAATCGCAGCGGCGCACCTTCGAGAGCCTGGGTTGCACGCTCGAGGAGGCGCATCCGGATCTCGCATCGGCGGAGGATGTATTTCTCACCATGCGCGCCTTTCGCGCCTGGACCGGTTTGAAGCCGCTGCTCGCCGCCCATCGCGCCGATCTCAAGCCCGAGGCGCTCGGCGAGATCGAACGCGGCGCGGCGCTCACGGCATCGCAGCTGTCGGATGCGATGGTGCGTCATGGCCAGTTACTCGATAACATGCGCGTCTTTCAAGACAAATATCCCTTCATGCTGTGCGCGGTCAATCAGGTGCCGCCCTTCGATGCGTCCGTGCATTGGCCCGCCGAAGTCGACGGCACGGCGATGGAGCATTACATCGCCTGGATGAAATCGGCCTATTGGATCACGACGACATTTCGTCCCGCGATTTCCGTTCCGGCGGGATTCACGCCCGAGGGCTTGCCCGTCGGCATACAGATCGTGGGACGCCATCGCGATGATCTCGGCGTGCTGCAGCTGGCCCACGCTTTCGAGCAAACGACCGCCGTCGGCAAGCGGCGGCCGGCCGAGACCACGTGACGGAGGCCCAGTCCAACAGTCAGATCACCCGACTGCTGCTCGACTGGAGCGACGGCGACCAAGAAGCGCTGACCGCGCTGTTTCCGCTCGTCTACGAGGAGCTTCGGCTCATGGCGCACACCCATCTTGGACGCGAGCGCGGTGCGCACACGCTGCAGCGCACGGCCCTCGTGCATGAGGCCTTCCTGAGGCTGATCGATCAGCGGAACGTGACGTGGCAGTCCCGCACCCAGTTCTTCGGTCTCGCGTCGCAGATGATGCGGCGAATCCTCGTTGACTACGCGCGCAAACGCGGCGCGGTGAAGCGCGGCAAGCACGCCATACGGCTGAACATCGACGAGGTCCTGGCCCGGGACGCGCCCGACGCGCTGCAGGTGGTCGAACGGGACGTGGATTTCGGCGCGATCGACGCCGCGCTGAAGCGACTGGAACAGATGGACCCGCGGCAGGGAAAGATCGTCGAGCTGCGCTTCTTCGGCGACCTCAGCCTTGAGGAAGCCGCGGATGTCATCGGGGTTTCCCTCGCGACCGTCAAGCGGGACTGGTTCAGCGCTCGCGCATGGCTCGAGCGCGAACTCGCTAACTGATGGCCCCTCCCGTGCGCGAAACAGGCGCTCCGCCAAGTCTGCGGATGGCCGCCTTGCTCGTCGCGACACCCGCAGCGGAGTCTCGAAGATCCTTCGATTGACTCGCATTCAGTGCGCCACGTGCGCGCAGACTCTCATGCAGTGCAGCGCTCTTTTCAAAGGCACTTTCGGCTTTGAGCCATTCCTTCAGCTTCCGGGTCTTGGAGATATGCGCGTCCGAAGCCACGAGCACGTGAGCACGCGCCAGGCCAAGAACCGCCGCCGCGTATTCGTTCTCTCCGATCTCACCGCTCTGCCCGGCCGGCAATCTGCCGAGAATGCCGAGAGCCGCGTTGTAGGCATCAAACGCCGCCGCCGATTTTCCCAGTGAAAGGTAGGCGTGCCCAAGGTTGCGTCTCAGCTGTGCGCTGGAAAGGCGCGCCGCCACGTTTTCGGGGTCGGCGGCAATCACGGTGTCGAGCAGCCCGATTGCCATGATGCATTCGTCGATTGCGGCGGGCACTTGGTGAACGAAGAACAGGGCCTTGGCGAGATTGGCGTGATCAGCCACCAGATCGCGCTTTGCCCGTTCGTCGTCGGGGTGTTCCGCGCTCAAGTTCGCGTCCAATTCGAGCGCCTTTCTTTCGATTGCAACGGCTTCGGGAAGCAGCGCCGCATCGCCGTCGGCCTGGGAGACGTAGTCGACGATGGCGTTCATCGCACGGTCATATGCGACTGCCAGGGCACGTCGCCGCCGCAGATCCCGAGGCTCTCCCTGCAGGAGAGTTTCCGCTTCGGCAATGCTCTTGCGGCACACAGGGAGACTCTCATGGAAATCGCCCGCCGCCCCGAGCAACGAGCAGTAGGCCGCGTCGGCGTCCTGCATGTCCTGCCGATAGCGCAGATTTTCCGGTTCCGCCTCGAGCGCTTCGGCGATCGACTCGGCCGCGAGCCCCGCGACGGGCACCGACGCTTGGACGTGGCCTGCGTAAAACTCGCCGAGCGCGAGGCTGCGCAGGCTGCGGCTGAGCTCCGCGCGTTCCTCGAGGTCGGCCGGCCGCTTCGCCACGAGGAACCCGAGCATCGCTGCGGACTTTTGATAGCTCATGACCGCGACCCGGAAGTCCCCGGCGTTTTGCGTGCCGTATCCGCCTTGAATGTCGCCCACCTTCCGATAAGCGACCGCGAGCTCCTTGTTGATTTCGTCGTCGTTGGAGATTTCCGCTGCCAGCTCGTTCAAATACTCGAGCGCGCGCGTGACCAGGAGCTGGCGGGCCGGGGTGGCGCCGCGCAGATCCTTGATCGCGTCGTGCAGCTCGAACATCAACGAGTTTGCGAGTTTGCGCGTTCGGCTGAAGTCGCGTTCGGCCCGCAGCTTTTCTCTCTGGGCGATGTGCGCCTGATGAGTGGCGGCGATCACGCCGCCGATCAGCGCCAGCGCCACCACCAGCGCCGCGGCGATCTCGACTCTGTGGCGCCGCGCGAATTTGGCGGCCCGGTATCCCATCCGTCCGCCGTGCGCAGCCACCGGCAATCCCGTGAGGTAGCGCCGGATGTCCTCGGACAGCCGCTCGACGGAGGCATAGCGCTTCTCGGGCTCCTTGCGCAGCGCCATGAGCACGATGTCATCGAGGTCGCGGGCAAGCCCCGCAGCCGCGGCACTGGGCCTCAACGGCTCCTTTTCGCACACCTGCGTGATCGCGTCCTGAGTCGACGCCAGGCTGCCGCGATAGGGACTGCGTCCGCTCAGCAGGTGAAACAGCACCACCCCCAGCGAATACACGTCGCTCGCGGTGGTGATCGGCAGGCCGAGTATCTGCTCGGGGCTTGAAAATGCCGGGGTCAGCGCCGAAATCGCCGTCATTGTGGCGTGGCTCGCGGACTCGCCCGGATCCTGCAGGATCTTGGCGATGCCGAAGTCCAGCAGCTTGATGCTCCCGTCGGCCGCGACCAAAATGTTGCGCGGCTTGAGATCGCGATGCACGATCAAGTGTCGATGTGCGTACGCCACCGCGGCGCAGACCTGTTGGAACAGGCGAAGCCGCTCCGCGATGGGTAAGGCGTGCTCCTCGCAGTACGCATCGATGGGTCGGCCTTCCACCAGCTCCATCACCAGGTACGGCACCCCCTCCGGGGTGGCCCCGCCATCCAGCAGGCGCGCAATGTTCGGATGATCCAGGCTCGCCAGAATTTGGCGCTCCGCCCTGAATCTCTGCAGCACGAAGTCGGTGCTGTAGCCGCCGCGCACCAGCTTGATGGCGACTTCCTTCTCGTAGTGTGCATCGGCCCGCCGCGCCCTGTAGACCTCGCCCATGCCACCGCGTCCCAGCAGCGCAACCAATTCGTATGGCCCGACGCGCTGTCCGAGCCAACGATCCTCCGGCACCCCCACCCCGCCTTCGGACAGGTAATCGCCCGCAAACCGGTCGACGATGGCATCCGGTGTCCGGTGAATCGCCAGCAGCGACTCGACCTCGCGGCGCAAATCCGCGTCCTCCCCGCACGCTTCGTCGAGATGGCACGCCCGCGCCGCCGCCTCGAGCTCGCTCGCGGACGAAAAAATCTCCCTAACCTGCTGCCACCGCTCAGGAGTCATTGTTCTTGTCTGGCAAGGATCATCGCACAGGTCAAGTGAGGGCTCCATACAGGCCCGTGAGCCGTTTTTGCCGCCATTTACGCGCTATGGGAGAAAGGAGAAGTCTCGATCATGAGCCGGGTTATGTCAGATGGTGCGCAGCTGGGTCTTGCGGACTTTTTCGCGGGCGACCCGCACGATCCGCTCGAAGTGCCGGCGGAATTCATGGATTGGCGCCGCGCGACGGCGCGTCAACAGTCCCTCGTGGGGCGCCGCCTGACCATGTCCGTCGGGCCGCGGACCGCCCTGAAGTACCGGGGACGCACCTGCAGCGTCGTCAATTTCGCCTCGCTCGACTACCTTGGGTTTGCACGCATCGGCGACATCGCAGACGCCCAGATTCGCGCATTGCCCGAATGGGGCAGCGGCGCCGCCGGCGTTCCGCTTCTCACCGGAATGTCGGAACAGCATGCGTTGCTCGAGGAAGAACTGGCGGCGTTGACCCGCAAACCCTGCGCCATGCTTTACTCGAGCGGCTTTTCAGCCGCCGTCGGAACGTGCTGCGCCATACTGCGGCGGGGCGATGTCGCCATCTGCGATGAAAGAGCGCACATGTCGTGGTTTGACGGCATCCGGATGGCGGGCGCGAGACTCGCCACGTTCCTTCATGGCGACGTCGCGAGTCTGGCCCAGGTACTCGAGCGGCACGATGGCGCCCGAAGGGTCGTGATCGTGGACGCGCTCTATTCGATGGACGGGGACTTCGCGCCTCTCGACCGCATCGTCGCCGTCGCGCGCGAGCACGCGGTCAAGGTCATCGTTGATGAGGCTCATTCGGTATTTGCCGACGGTCCGGGCGGGGGCGGCGTCACCGCCCGGCTGGGGCTCAACGACGACGTGGCGGTGTACATGGGGACGCTGTCCAAGGCGCTCGCCATGGTGGGGGGCTTCGTGGCTGCGGCAGCTCCAATCGTCGATTACATGCGCTACTACAGCCACCCGTATGTCTTTTCCGGGGCGCTGCCGCCGGCGCTGGTTGCCGGCACCCGCCGTGCGCTCGCTTTGGCGCGCACCGCCGACGATCGCCGTGAACGATTGCTGGAAAATGCGTGCTACATGCGCACGCAGCTCACGGCGCTTGGCCTCAACATCGGCAATTCCGAAAGTTGGATCATCCCCGTCATCTTCGACGATCGGCGCGACCTGCTGTTCGCGGCCGCAGAACGGCTGATGGAAGCCGGCATATACGTGGTGCCGGTCGATTTTCCCGCGGTGCCCGAGGCGCAGGTTCGTCTGCGTATAACCGTCAGCGCCGAGCACACGCACAGGGACCTCGACGAGGGTCTGGATCGCATCGGCGACATCGTCGTGCCGCTTCTCCGGGACCGCTGATGAACCCGTTCGTATTCATCTTCCCCGGCCAGTCCTCGCGCTATCGCGAAATGCTCGCCCGCGCCGTCGCGCGTTCAGCGGCGGCCTGCGCGGTGCTCCGTGAGGCATCGGAAATTCTCGGCCGCCACCTACGGAAGGAACTTGCGCCGGAGGCTCCAGCCCTGTTCAGCGACAATCGCAGCGTGCAGGTCGGCGTATTCCTGGTATCGCATATTTATCTGCGCGAACTCGCCGCCCACGGCATACGCCCCGCGCTGTCGCTCGGTCTCTCGCTTGGCGAATACAATCACCTGGTCGACATAGGAGCCATCGAGTTTGCCGACGCGCTCAAGGTCGTCGACGCGCGAGGCCGCGTTTACGCCGAAGGTCCGCCGGGCATGATGACTTCCCTGTTCCCGGCGGACGAAACGGCGGTGGCGCGAATCGTGTCGGACGTCGGCGCCGGCGTTGCCATCTCGAATTTCAACTCGCCCTCGCAACTCGTCATTGCCGGGCCGCGTGACGCGGTAACCCGCGCTGCGGCGCTGTTCGAGGAGCGTGAATTCGGCCAGGCCGCCGTCATCGAAGATAGAATTCCGATGCACACCATCCACTTTCGCGCGGTGGCCGACTCGTTGAGGCCGCACCTCGAGGCGGCGCGCTGGAGGAAGGTGGCCGGTCCCTACATTCCCAACGTGGCGGCCGCCCTTGTCCATGGCGCCGAACCGTCGACGATCATCGAGAGCCTGTTCCACCACGTGTTCTTGCCCGTGCAGTGGCGCCGCTCCATCGAGGCCGTGCTCGCCACGCTACCCGGAGCCATCTTCGTCGAGGTGGGACCGAAGCGCGTCCTCTGCAATCTTCTGGCACATCGCTGGGTTCGCAATGAATGCTTTGCGGTCGACGATGCCGGAGTCGACGCCGTCATCTCGCAATTGCAGAAACGCTTGGCGGCGGCCGGATGAACGCGCGCGCCATCCCGCAGATCATGCATGAGCTGCGGCGCGGCCCGCTGCACCCGGCTTCTGCGGCCGCGCTGGCTGCCCGCGAGCGGGAGGCCGTGGTTGCGCGCATCCTGCCCCACCGGCACCCCTTCTTATTCGTCGACCGCGTCGTGAGCTTCGATCCTGAAGGGCGCACGCTGCTGGCGGAGCGTCACGTCGACCCGGGGGATCCGATCTTTCGGGGTCACTTCCCGGCCGCTCCCGTGTTCCCCGCCGCTCTGCAGATTGAAGCCATCGGTCAGGCCTGCCTGTGCTTGTGGAGCCTGGCCGAGAATGGCGGCCGACCCACTCATCTCGGCCTGCGAGTGACCAGAGTGGAGCAGGCGCAGTTCCTGTCGCCCGTGCTGCCCGACCAGACCATGCTGCTGCATGCCAAGCTGCTGGCCGCCGACGAGCTGCTGGTGACCGCCGCGGGTCAGGTATTCGTCGGCGAGCGGCTGTGCGCGGTACTGGTCATCAATGTGGCAATCGTCGATGGCTAAACGCGTCGTCATCACGGGGATGTCGGTCGTGACCGGGCTCGGCCACACGCTGGATGAGTTTCTGGCCGCTCTACTGGCGAACAAGTCGGCCATCAGGCGCTGGAGCAGCCTCGACACCTCGCGCGTCTACGGCAAGATCGGCGGCGATCTCGCCGACTTCAACTGTGAATCGACGGCGGCCCAGCTTGGCGCACATCTTCCGCAAGACGTGTCCGCGCGCATGACGCGCTTGATGCGCCGCGCGCCGTGGTCCACGAAGATTTCGATGCTGCTCGCAACCGATGCGTTTCGAGATGCCGGTCTGTACGGGGCGCCGGCGTTCGCAGCGCAGTGCCCCGTCATCGTCGCCGGACACAATCAGAACTCCCGATATATCAACTCGCAGCTCGCCGAGTTCGCGGCGGAGCCCGACTACATCGATCCGCTGTTCTCCCTGCACGCCCTCGACACCGATCACGGAGGCTCCGTTTCGGAAGTGTTGAAGACCGGCGGCCCGCTCTACACGGTGGGCGGCGCGTGCGCGAGCGGCAATCTCGGGCTGCGATTGGCCGTCGATGAGGTGCGCCACAGGGGCGCCGATCGTGCTTTGGTGGTCGCTCCGGTACTGGACATCGCGCCCATGGACCTGCACGGGATGGCCTTGATGGGCGCGATCAGTTTTCAAAGCTTCAATGACGAGCCCTCCGCGGCGAGCCGTCCCTACGACGTCCGGCGCGAGGGCTTCGTACCCTCGCACGGCGGCGGCGCGCTCGTGGTCGAGAGCCTCGAAAGCGCGCGGAGCCGCGGGGCAAGAGTCTATGCGGAGGTGCTGGCGGTGGAGGCGAGCGCAGACGCCAATCATCTGCCGCAGCCGTCCACTGAAGGACAGGTACGCGCGATGCAGCACGCCCTGCGCAGCGCCGGCGTGCAACCCGACGAAGTCGACTACATCTCGGCGCACGCGACCTCGACGCCGCTCGGCGACACCACCGAGATTCGCTCGATCAAGACGGTATTTGGCAGGCACGCGTACCGCCTCAAGATCAACGCCCCCAAATCGCTGCTGGGCCACACCTGCTGGTCCGCGCCGACGGTGGAGACGATCGCGGCGGTCCTTCAGATGCGGGCCGGACTGCTGCATCGCTCGATCAACATCGACGACATGGATCCCGAGGTCGATCTGGACGTGTGCCGCGCCGAAAATGCGCGGTGGCCCGTGCGGGTGCTCCTCAAGAATTCCTTTGGATTTGGCGGCATCAACTGCGTGGCTCTGCTATCCCGATATGACGGAAACCGATAAAGCGCCGCCCGCACTCTTCATCTCGGGAGGCTCGACCGGACTCGGGGCCCGGCTCGTGCGGGACTCGGTCCTCGCCGGGTTCGACGTCGCCTTCTCGTATTACATCGAGCGTACGCCGGCCGAGAGGGTGCTGCGCCAGGCGCAGGACTTGAACCCGTCCTGCAGGGTGGCCGCCTACAATCTTGACGTACGCTCCTCCTCCGCGGTGGAAACCGTGGTCGATCGGGTGCTCGAGGATTTCCCGAATCTGGGAGCGGTGGTCTGCAATGCCGGCATCACCCGCGTCGGCCTGATGTTCTCGATGTCCGATGCGGACTGGCAGGAAGTCATCGATACGAATCTCAGTGGCGCGTTCTTCGTTTGCCGCCGCTTCCTGCCGCATTTCCTCTCGAACCGGTTCGGGCGATTCGTGCACATCTCATCGGTGGCGATGCATGGAATGGCCGGGCAGGCTGCTTACTGCGCGAGCAAGGCCGGATTGGCCGGGCTGTCGAACGCCATCGCGAAGGAATACGGGCGCAAAGGCATCACCAGCAACACGCTGGCGCTCGGACTCTTCGATGGTGGACTCACGAAGTCGGACGCCAGCGACCGGGTGATCTCGTTCTGGAAGGACTTCTGCCCCGCCGCGCGGCTCGGCGATCTGGGCGAAGTCGCGCGCGTCGTGCATTTCCTGGCCTCGCCCGATTCCGGCTTCATCAACGGCGAAACGATCCACCTTGCCGGCGGATTGAATTCGACGCCATGAGCGCTCGGTACGGAATCGACAAGGTGCGCGTCTATCCGTCGACGGCGATGCTGGATATCGCGACGTTATGCAGCGCCCGCGGCACGAATTTCGACCAGGTCAGCCGTTCCCTCAAGACTCGCGAGCGCTCGCTGCTGCCGCCGTGGGAGGACGCCGTCACGCTTGCGGTCAATGCCGCCGACGGACTCCTGCCGCCCGGCGACCGGGAATCGGTCGGGCTCTTGATCGTTTCCACGGAGTCGTCGGTCGATCAGGAAAAACCCGTCAGCTCATGGGTCCATCGGTGGCTCGATCTGCCGAGCAAGTGCCGTAATTTTGAAATCAAGCACGCTTGCTACGGCGCGACCGCGGCAATTCGAATGGCGCTGGCATGGCTGCGAGAGCAGGGCGACGAAGACTGCCGCGCACTCGTGTTATCGGCGGATGCGAGTCTGCTGGGATTCGGCGAGCCCTTCGAGCCCGTCATGGGCGCTTGCGGCGCCGCCATGCTGTTGTCCGCGAACCCCGGCCTGCTTGAACTCGAGCCGCGGTTGTGCGGCGTCTACGCACAGGAAGTCACCGACGTGATCCGCCCTGCGCCGCGCGTGGAAACGGGCAACAGCCAGGACAGCCTGTTCGCATATACGGAGGCGCTCGAAGGGGCGTGGGCGGATTTTCAACGTCGGACCGGCGGCCGGTTCGAGTTCGGCACCTCGTTCGCGGGCCACATCTATCATCTGCCGTTTGCCGGAATGGGCTTGTTGGCGCATCGAACGCTCGCGACTCTGGCGAGCGGCGCGAGCCGCGAGGAGGCTCATGCGAGCTATGCAAACCGGGTCGAACGTGGGCTCGGCTACAGCGCGCGCATCGGAAGCAGCTACAGCGCGAGCCCATATGTCGCGCTGGTGTGCCTGCTGGACCATTCGGACGATATGCGGCCCGGCGACCAGGTCAGCATTTTCTCATACGGGTCGGGATCCTGCGCCGAATTCTACGCCGCGCGCCTGGGGCCTCGGGCGCGTCAGGAAGCGGCGGACGCCGGGCTGGCCGGCCTGCTCGATGAGCGGCGCGCCCTTGCCGTGCCGGAATACGAGCGCAGCGAGCGAGCCCGCGTGGCGGCGATCGGCGCTTCCGAGTACCGGCCCGATTTGGAGCTGATACCGGAATTGTTCGAAGACGCCTATCGGGGCAGCAAACGCCTCGTGCTGCACGAGATACGCAACTACGAACGCAGGTACACCCGGGCATGACGGCGCAGGAAATCACTCTGCCGCCCGTTCTGGATTTGCCGCAGATTCGGTCGCTGGCGCTCGAGCTCCACAATCAGGCCGACGATCGCCCCGTGGTCGTTCGCGGTTCCGACAGTGTGTTCTGCGAAGGCCTGGATCTCGGCCGTTGCGTGCCCAGCGACGACATGGAGTACTGCGTCCGGTCTATGACCGAGTTCGTCGACCTCCTGCTGCAGATCCGCTTCTGCGGATCCACCACGATCGCCGTCATCGAAGGGCGTGCGGCCGGCGGCGGCCTTGGCATCGCCGCGGCGTGCGACGTGCTTTGGGCGACGCCGGGCGCCTCCTTCTGCATGCCCGAGGTACACGTCGGCCTGTCGCCGAATGTGATTTTTCCCCTCCTTCGCCGGCGGATATCGGACGCGCGGCTGTGCGCGATGGCGCTCGATGGTCTGAGCCGCGACCCGCAGCGCATGCAGGTGTACGGACTGGTCGATGAGATCGTCGAATCCGCGGAGCTTGCGCCGAAGCTGCGCGCCTTGCTGCGGGCGATGGCCCGGGCGGAGCCTGCGGCCGCCGCCGCCGTGAAGACATTGGGCCACGAGTCGGCCCTCAGGGAAGAGATGCTTCGGGGGGGACTGCGAACCGCGGGAATGCTCGCAGGGCCCGCCGTGCGCCGGCGCATCCTGGCGTTGCAGCAATGGGGCGCGCCGTGGAGGGTGTAACCGAGACGACCATTGCAGACGGCGTGGGCGTCCTGCACATGTGCGCGCCCGCCTCGCAAAACCGTCTGACGGCAGAATTTGTCGGTGCCCTGATCTTCGCGCTGCGCAGGGCCGGAAGCGATCCCGCGTTGCGGGTGCTGATCGTGCGGGGGCTCGACGCCACCTTCTGCGGCGGCGCCTCGCTCGAGGTGCTCGAAGCCCTGGCAAGCGGGGCCGTGCCGGTCTCGGAGCTCGATCTGCCCAGATACCTCCTGGAGTGTCCGATCCCGGTCATAGCCGCGATGGAAGGAGCGGCTGTCGGAGGCGGCTTCACGCTGGGACTGGGAGCCGACCTGATCATGCTCGCCGAAGAGAGCCGGTACGGCTTCAATTTCATGGAACTCGGGATTTCGCCGGGCATGGGCACGACGTACCTCGCCCGCGAGGCGCTGGGGCGCGCGGTGGCGGATGAACTCATGTACTCGGCGGAGTTTCGGCGCGGCCGCGATTTGAAGAGTGCCCCCGGCGTCAACTCGATTCTGCCGCGGGCCCAGCTCTTTCCGAAAGCCTTGGACCTCGCGGCCCGCATCGCGGAAAAGCCGCGCGCCGTACTCAGCATGCTCAAGGAATGTCTTGCGAAGGAGAGGCTCGCCGGCTTCTCGAATGCGCGCGCCGCGGAATGCCGCATGCATGAGCGCTGCCTGCGTCTGCCGGACACGCTGGCGCGGATCCGGAGCCAATATGCAAATTGATTTTTCGGGCAAGCATGTATTGATCACAGGCGGCACCCGCGGTATCGGCTTGGCGACCGGCCTGGCCTTTGCGCGCCTCGGCGGGCATTGCACGCTGACTCACCGCTGGGGTTCGGCCGACGAGGATGAGATTCGCCGGCGATTTGCCGGCGTCGGCGGCCCGCCGCCGGCCATCGAGGAAGCCGACGTCGCCGATGCGGACGATACCGCCGCTCTCATGGCGCGTCTCGCCGCGAGAAGTGCGGCGGTGGACATCTTCATCTCCAATGCCGCGTTCGCACCACCGATAGGCTGCATCGAACAGTACGTCAAGCGGGACTTCCTGCGCGGCATCGAGTTCACCGCGTGGCCGCTCGCCGCCTATCCGCTTGCGATCAACAGGGCGTTCGGGCGCTACCCAAAATACATCGTCGGCCTCACATCGGCCGGCACCGTCAAATACGTCCACGATTACGACGCCGTCGCAGCGGCGAAATCCGTGTTGGAGACGCTGTGCCGCTACCTCGCGCACCGGCTCGCGCCGCAGGACGTTCGCGTCAACTTGGTGCGTGCCGGTTACGTCGATACCGAAGCGCTGCGGGCCGTCATCGGCGGCGCTTTGATGGACCGCATGAAGACTTTTTTTCCAGAGTACGTCATTCCGGCCGACGAGGTGGCCCGGGCCGTGGTGTCGCTCTGCAGCGGACTGCTCGACGGAGTGATCGGTCAGGTGATCGATGTCGATCGCGGCACTTTGTTTTCCGATTCCGTACTGCTGGCGTTGCGCAGGTTGGATCAATCAATGACAGGAGAGGTGAACCAGAATGATGCGGGATGAAGTACTTGCGGTAATAAAGCGGCATTTTCTCGAAGTCGTCGACGGTGCCGACAAGATGGTCTTCGACCCTTCGAAATCGATGAAGGACTACGGCGCAACCAGCCTCGACATGGTGGAAGTCGTTTCCGCTTCCATGCGCGAATTGAAGGTCAAGGTGCCGCGCACCGAGTTTGCCAACATCAAGAATATCGACGGACTCGTCGAGGTACTGTGCAACTCATCGCCGATCAGGACCTGACCATACGGCGCGGTATCCGGCTGCGGGCGGAGGTGGGATGGCGCACCGCGGGCGCCGCGGCTCGCGACCTGTGCCGCAGGGTTTTGTCCCCGCGGGAAATGCGCCGCCTCATGTCGATCGGGCATGAACGCGCCGCGCGCGATTCCATGCAGGCGGCCGCGCTCGCGTGCCGGGCGCTGGCGTGGCTCGAACAGGAAATCGCGCGCGGCGGCCGGCGGCCCGGAGTGCGTTGGCTGCATTCCGGACGTCCCGTCTTCACCGGCGTTGCGCGCGCGTCCCTGAGTCTCACCCATGGAGGCGGCTACGTTGCCGTCGCGGTCAATTTCTCGGGCCGCGTGGGAATCGATGTGGAGGGTCGGCGGCCGTTGAACAGCGCGTTGGTCGAGACCACCATGGCCGCCGAGGAGCGCATCTGGATCGATGCGGCGCCGGACACCCCGTCCCGCGAAGAGCGCTTTGCGCACCTATGGGTGCTGAAGGAGGCCCTCTGCAAGGCTGCCGGCATGGGTCTCGCGATCGACCCGCTGGATATGTGCTTTTCCATCGAAAACGGCCGTGCCAGGCTCGTGCGCAGCCCGGTTGCAGGAGCTTGGTCGTTCCACCTGACCGGGCTGCCCGGCGGCGTGGCCTGCGGCCTGTGCCATCAGGCCCGCTAGCCCGGCATGCTCAATACTAAATGCCGAACAGCGGGTTGTTCCTGGCATTCGGACATTCGGCGGGATGCGCCTCGTAGTCCGGCGCCGAATCGACACGAAACCAGGCGCCGTCGCGACGTGCCATGAAATAGCCCCGCACGACGTTTGGTTCGGTTCGAAGTCCCTTGCGAAAATCGTTGCCGGTGTTCGTGATGACGAAGCCGGCCGCGTCGCCCATGGGAATCCAGTTGCCCGATGAGATGCCCGGGGGCGAATTCGAAGCCTCGATGCTGCGAGCCAGCGGCACAATACCGGCTGCAAGCGCGATGACAACCCCCATGGCCAGCAAAATGCCGAGTGGCTTGTTCATTGATTAATCCCTCATTCAATGGAATCGGCGGGTCCCACGTATTGAGCCGCCGTGGCTCTTTAAGTTCCTTTGCTGTCCGCGGGATGGTCGTCAGGTGAGCGCATCGATCGCCTCATCCAGCCCGGCCAGCGTCAGCGGGTACATGCGCCCATCGAGGATCTCCCGCGTCATTTCGATCGAGGAGGTGTGCCGCCACCTTGACTGCGGCTGCGGGTTTATCCAGGCGAACTTCGGATAGTGCCGGATCAGGCGCTCGAGCCACACGCGGCCCGGCTCGGCATTCCAGTGCTCGACGCTCCCGCCGGGCTGGGTGATCTCGTACGGGCTCATGGTCGCATCGCCGACCAAAATGAGTTTGTAATCGGTGGGGTAGGTGCGCATCACCTCGACCGTGCCGGCGTGCTCATTGAAGCGGCGGCGGTTGTCCCGCCATAGCGCCTCGTACGGGAAGTTGTGGAAGTAGTAATGCTCTAGGTGCTTGAACTCGCTGCGGGCTGCGGAGAATAGTTCCTCGCACGTCTTCACGTGGTCGTCCATCGATCCGCCGATGTCGAGCAGCAGCAGCACCTTGATGACGTTGTGCCGCTCGGCCTGCATCTTGATGTCGAGCCAGCCTCCGCACCGCGCGGTCGCGTCGATGGTGTCGGCCAATGCCAGCTCGTCGGGCGCACCGCGCCGCGCAAAGCGGCGCAGCCGCCGCAGCGCCATCTTGATGTTGCGCGTGCCGAGTTCGACCTTGTCGTCGAGATTCGCGAATTCACGCCTGTCCCATACCTTGACCGCACTGCGATTCCGTCCGCCGGCCTGCCCGATGCGGACTCCCTCCGGATTGAATCCGTGGGCTCCAAACGGCGACGTTCCCGCCGTGCCGATCCATTTATTGCCGCCCTGATGTCTTTCCTTCTGCTCTTCGAGACGCCTCTTGAGCGTTTCCATCAGCTGCTCCCAGCCGCCCAGCGCCTCGATCTCGGCCTTTTCGGCGTCGGTGAACTCCCGCTGCGCGAGCTTCGCGAGCCAGTCCTCCGGCAGCTCGCGCTGCAGCATTGCGAACAGGTCCTCGGCGCCCTTGAAATGCGCCGCGAAAGCGCGGTCGAACCGGTCGTAGAAGCGCTCGTCCTTGACGAGGCACGTACGGGCCAGATAGTAGAAGCGCTCTGCGGACAGATCGCAGAGGCCCGCCTTCAGCGCTTCGAGCAGGGTCAGGAGTTCGGTGATGGATACCGGCACGCCGGCGCTGCGCAACAGAAAGAAAAATCTAACGAGCATTCCGGCGATGAAGGAACAGTAGTTGCTCGAACAGATGCACGTCCTGCTCATTCTTGAGGAGGGCGCCGTACAGGGGCGGTATGAGCCTCTTCGCGTCGTCGCTGCGCAGGGCTTCCGGCGGAATGTCCTCGGTCACCAGCAGCTTGATCCAATCCAGAAGCTCGGAGGTGGTCGGCTTTTTCTTGAGGCCGGGAGTCTCGCGAATCCGGAAAAACGTCGTCAGCGCCTCGTGCAGCAGCTCGCGCTTCAACCCCGGAAAATGCACGTCGACGATCTGCGTCATCGTGGCCGTGTCGGGAAAACGGATGTAGTGAAAGAAGCAGCGCCGGAGAAACGCGTCGGGCAGCTCCTTTTCGTTGTTGCTGGTGATGACGATGACGGGCCGGTGCCTGGCTCGCACGGTTTCCCGCGTCTCGTACACGTAGAACTCCATGCGGTCGAGTTCACGCAACAGATCGTTGGGAAACTCGATGTCGGCCTTGTCGATCTCGTCGATGAGCAGCACCGGCTGCTCGTCGCAATCGAAGGCCTCCCACAGATCACCCTTCACGATGTAGTTGTGGATGTCCTTGACCCTGGGATCGCCGAGCTGGGAGTCGCGCAGGCGCGAGACGGCATCGTATTCGTACAGTCCCTGCTGGGCCTTGGTGGTGGATTTGATGTGCCACTCGTAGAAGGGTTTTTTGAGCGACCGCGCGATTTCGTTCGCCAGCAGCGTCTTTCCCGTGCCGGGTTCGCCCTTGATGAGCAGCGGGCGCGACAGAACGATGGCGGCGTTGACCGCGGCCATCAATTCCTCGGTGGCGATATACCGGTCGGTCCCGCGAAATTCGGCGATGCCGGTCATTTGCGGGTGACCTGAAGAATCTGCATGGAATTCGTGCCCCCGGACACGCCGCTCAATTCGCCCTTGGTCAAGATGATCGAATCGCCCTCCTCCACCAGCTTCAAGTCCAGCAGCAGGCGGAATATCGAAAAATAGCGCGCGTCGCCTCTTTCCGTGTCGTCATAGGCCACCGGATAGACGCCGCAGTACAGCGTCACCCGGCACCGCGTGGCTTCGTGGCGCGTAAACGCATAGATCGGAATGTCCGACCGGACCCGCGACATCCACAGCGGCGTCGAGCCCGATTCGGTGAGCGCGACGATGGCCTTCACATGCAGATGATTCGCGGTGTACATGACCGCCGCCGCGATCGCCTCGTCGGTATGCCCGAAGAAGCCGCTGTTGCGCTGCCGGATGCGCACGTGGGCGATCTGATACTTCTCGGCGCCGACGATGATCTGCGCCATCGCCTCCACTACCTTCGCCGGATGCTTGCCCGATGCGGTCTCGGCGGAGAGCATCACGGCATCCGTGCCGTCCATGACGGCATTCGCCACATCGGAAACTTCCGCCCGGGTCGGAATCGTATTCGTGATCATCGATTCCATCATCTGCGTCGCCATGATGACCACCCGATTTTGGTGGCGCGCTTCATGAATGATCTGCTTTTGCAGGCCGGCGAGCTCGGCATAGCCCATTTCGACGCCGAGGTCGCCGCGCGCGACCATCACCCCGTCGCTCGCCCGCACCACCGCGGTCAGATTTGCGATCGCCTCGGCGCGCTCGATCTTCGCGACCAGCAGACCATGGCCGCCGGCATCGCGCAGCAGCTTGCGCGCCTCCTCCATGTCGGTGGCATCGCGCGGGAAGGAAACGCCGAGGTAGTCGACCTTGAGCTCCGCGGCCGTGCGGATGTCCTCGCGGTCCTTGTCGGTCAGCGCGCCCGCCGACAGCCCGCCGCCCTGGCGGTTGATGCCCTTGTTGTTGCCGAGTTCGCCGCCCACCAGGACTCGCGTGCGAATGCGCGGGCCGTCGATGCCGAGTACCTGCAGGCTGATCTGCCCGTCGTTCAGCAGCAAAACGTCCCCGGCGAATACGTCCGTGGGCAGTTTCTTGTAGGCGATGCCGACGCTCGAATCGCTGCCGGCGTCCACCGCGAGCGAGGCATCGAGCGTGAACTCGTCGCCGTCGGTCAGAAGGGCCTTGCCCTTCGCAAAGCGGTCGATGCGGATTTTCGGCCCCTGAAGATCGCCGAGCACTCCCACGTAGCGTCCCAGCTTGCGGGCGGCCTCGCGCACCAGTTCGACGCGCCGCGCATGGTCGGCAACCGCGCCATGGGAGAAATTCAGGCGCACCACGTCGACGCCGGCGCGCACGATGTCGGACAGCACCGCCGGATCGTCCGTCGCCGGCCCCAAAGTCGCCACGATCTTGGTTCGCCGGAGCAACGAGGTCATGCAGCGCGCTGCTCCAGGATCTCCACCGCGGGAAGTTTCTTGCCTTCGACGAATTCCAGGAACGCGCCGCCGCCCGTTGAAATATACGAAATGCTGTCCTCGATGCCGTATTTCTCGATGGCCGCCAGCGTGTCGCCGCCGCCGGCCAGCGAAAACGCCTTGCTGCGCGCAATGGCCTTGGCAAGCGTGCGCGTCCCTTCGCCGAACTGCTCGAACTCGAACACTCCCACCGGCCCATTCCAGAGAATCGTCCCCGCGGACGCTATCAGCACGCTCATCGCCTCGGCGGAATCGGGGCCGATGTCGAGGATCATTTCGTCGTCCGAAACGGCCCCGACCTGCTTCACGTCCGCCTCCGCCTTCGCGGAGAATTCCTTGGCCACGACCACGTCGGTGGGCATCGGAATGACGATGCCGCGCTTCTTCGACTGCTCGAGCAGGCGTTTGCAGATGTCCAACATGGCCGGCTCATACAGCGACTTGCCGACATTGAAGCCCAGCGACGCGAGAAAGGTGTTCGTGATGCCGCCTCCCACGATCAGCTGATCGACCTTGCCCAGCAGGGTTTCGAGCACGGTCAGTTTGGTCGACACCTTGGAGCCCGCCACGATGGCGAGCAGCGGACGCGCGGGCTTCTCGAGCGCGGTCTCGAGCGCCGACAGCTCGCTCACCAGAAGCGGCCCCGCGCACGCCACCGGGGCGAACTTCGCGACGCCGTGGGTGCTTGCTTCGGCGCGATGCGCCGTGCCGAAGGCGTCCATGACGTAGACGTCGCACAGCGCCGCCATCTTGCGCGCCAGGTCGTCGGAATCCTTCTTCTCGCCCTTGTTGAAACGCACGTTCTCCAGAAGCACCACCTCGCCTGGAAGAACCTCCACGCCGTCCAGCCAGTCCTTCTGAAGCCTCACCGGCACTCCCAGGAGCTGCGCCAGGCGCTTCGCGACGGGGGCCAGCGAAAACTCCTCCGCGTACTTGCCCTCCTCCGGCCTCCCCAGATGCGACATCACCAGCACCCGGGCTCTCGCCGTCAATGCCGCCTGGATGGTCGGCAGCGACGCGCGGATTCGCGCGTCGCTGCTCACCGCTCCGTCCTGGATCGGCACGTTCAAGTCCTCGCGGATCAGCACTCGCTTGCCCTTGAGATCGAGACTCGTCATTTTTATGATTTTCACGGGCGCCCCCAGCCGGCCGGCGTTCAGGTGGCTTTCGACCAAGCCACGGTGGTATCGAGCATTCGGTTCGAAAATCCCCACTCGTTGTCGTACCAAGAGCACACTTTCACCATGGTCCCCTCGATCACCTTGGTCAGCGTGGCGTCGTAGGTCGATGAGGCTGGATCGTGATTGAAATCCACCGACACCAGGGGCGCGTCGCTGTACGCCAGAATGCCCTTGAGCGCGCCGCCCGCGGCGGCCTTGATGGCGCCGTGTATCTCCTCGACCGAGGTCTTGCGGGCGGCGGTGAAGCTCAGGTCGACCAACGACACGTTGATCGTCGGCACCCGGATGGCGAAGCCGTCGATCTTGCCCTTGAGCTCGGGCAGCACCAGGCCGACCGCCGCGGCGGCGCCCGTCTTGGTCGGTATCATCGACATGGTCGCGGATCGCGCGCGGCGCAGGTCCGTATGATAGACATCGGTCAACACCTGATCGTTGGTGTAGGAGTGAATCGTATTCATCACTCCCGCCAATATGCCCACCTTCTCGTGCAGCACTTTCACGAGCGGAGCGAGGCAGTTGGTGGTGCAGGAAGCATTGGAGATCACCGTGTGGCTGGCCTTGAGCACGCCGTGGTTCACGCCGTACACGACGGTGGCGTCGACATCCTCGCCCCCCGGCGCTGAAATCACGACCTTCTTCGCGCCCGCCGCGATGTGCGCCGACGCCTTGGCCTTGCTGGTGAACAAGCCCGTGCATTCGAGCACGAAATCCACGCCGAGCTCCGCCCAGGGAAGCTTCGAGGGATCGCGCTGTGCGACGACGCGAATGCGGTCGCCGTTCACCACCATCGAGTCGCCCTCGACATGCACCTCGCCGCGGAAGCGGCCGTGGACGGTGTCGAAGCGCGTCAAATGCGCATTCGTGTTGGCGTCCCCCAGGTCGTTGATCGCAACGATCTTGATCCCGTCCGCGTGCTTTCCTTCATACAGCGCGCGCAGAATATTGCGGCCGATGCGCCCATAACCATTGACAGCCACTTTGATTGCCATGAGTCCTCGCTTGATCTTACTTGGCCAAAACCTTTTCGATCGCCGCAACCACGTGTTCCGGCGTGAACCCGTAGGCCTTGAACAGCTCCTTTGCCGGGGCCGAAGCGCCGAAATGATCGATTCCGACGATTTCCCCCTGCAGGCCCACATAGCGCCACCAGGGCGCGGTCGCACCGGCTTCGACCGCGACGCGCCGGCTGACCGACGGCGGCAGCACGCTTTGTTTGTAGGCATCGCCCTGGGCTTCGAAGGTCGTGGTGCTCGGCATGGAGACCAGCCGGATCTTCCTGCCTTTGGCCGCGACGCTCCGCACGGCTTCGGCGGCGATCCCCACCTCGGAACCGGTGGCGATCACGATCACCTCCGGCGCGCCGGCACAGTCGATCAGCACATAGCCGCCGCGGCGGATGGCCGCTACCTGGGCCGCCTCGCGGGGCTCGTGGACCACCGACTGGCGCGTGAAAATCAGGCAAGTCGGGCCGTCCCGGCGTTCGATGGCGGCGCCCCAGGCAGCCGCGGTTTCAACCCCATCGCACGGCCGCCACAGATCCATGTGCGGGATGACGCGCAAACTGGCCAAATGCTCGACCGGTTGATGGGTTGGACCATCCTCCCCAAGACCGATGGAATCGTGGGTGTACACGAAGATCACCCGCAGCCGCATGAGCGCCGCCATGCGCACCGCATTGCGGGCATAGTCGGAAAACGTGAGGAACGTGCCGGCATAGGGTATGAAGCCGCCGTGGCAGACGATGCCGTTGAGGATCGCCGACATGCCAAATTCGCGTACTCCGAAATGCAGGTAATTGCCGGCGGGCGACTCCGCGGTCATCACCACCGAATCCTTGCGCAAGGTGCCGTTGGAGGGTGTGAGATCGGCCGACCCGCCCACGAGTTCCGGCATGCAGGGCCCGATCGCGTTCAAGGCGGCCTGCGAGGATTGGCGGGTGGCGAGCGCCTTGCCCTCCGCCTGCGTTCGTCCGACGTAGGCGTTCAGCAGGTCGGCAAAGCCGTTCGGCAGGTCGCCCTCGATGCGGCGCGTGAGCTCGGCTGCCAATGCGGGGAACTCCGCCTTGTAGGCTGAAAAGCGCGCACGCCATTCCTGTTCCGCGCGCGCACCCTTCTCGCGCATGTCCCAGGCGGCGCGGATCTCGGCGGGGATCTCGAATGGCGGCGAGGTCCAGCGGAGGTTCAGACGCGTGGCGGCGATCTCATCATTGCCCATCGCTTCGCCGTGCATGGCGGCCGTGCCCTGCTTGTTGGGCGCGCCCCAGCCGATGACCGTCTTCGCGCAGATGAGCGACGGTCTGCCCGTTTCAGCGCGCGCTGCGGCAAAAGCGGCGGCAATGGCATCGCTGTTCTGGCCGTCGACGTGGGGAAGCACGTGCCAGCCGTACGACTCGAAGCGCTCCGCGGTGTCATCGCCGAACCAGCCCACGACCCTGCCGTCGATGGAGATGCCGTTGTCGTCGTAGACCATGATGAGCTTGCCGAGCTTCTGCACGCCGGCAAACGATGCGGCCTCGTGCGAAATCCCCTCCATCATGCAGCCGTCGCCCAAGAAGACGTAGGTGTGGTGATCGATGATGGCGTGGCCGGGCCGGTTGAAGGTGGCCGCGAGCGAACGCTCGGCCAGCGCCATGCCGACGGCGTTGGCAAATCCCTGGCCCAGCGGCCCGGTCGTGGTCTCGATTCCGAGATGCACTTCGCGCTCCGGATGGCCCGCGGTTTTGGAGCCGAACTGACGGAAATTCCTGATCTCATCCATCGACAAGGGATAGCCGGTCAGGTGCAGCACCGAATAGAGCAGCATCGAGGCGTGGCCGTTCGACAGCACGAAACGGTCGCGGTCCAGCCAGGTCGGATTATTGGGATTGAACTTAAGCACGTCCCGCCACAGCACTTCCGCAATGTCCGCCATCCCCATGGGGGCCCCCGGATGGCCCGAATTGGCCTTCTGGACGGCGTCCATCGATAAGGCACGAATGGCATTGGCGAGTTCGCGGCGGGTGGGCATGACGGATTCACTTAACAGGTGTGACGGGAGACAGGCCGCGTATTGTCCCCGATGCGCCCCTCGCCAGCAATGCCATGCATAAATTGGGAACTGGTCGCGAATTGCCGACGGAACGCGGTCACATAAATGCGGTCTGTTTATGTATAACTCGTTTGCACGCCGTCATGACCCAGTTCACCGTCGCCGCAAAGGTGCTTTGCTACCATTTCGTCATGCAAATTCTACAAATCACCGACCCACACCTCTACGGCAGCGCCGCCGGCCGGCTGCGCGGAGTAGAGACCGATTCGAGTCTGCGTACGGTGCTGGACGATGCCTTCGCGCGCGTTCCTGACTATTCGGCCGTGTTGGTCACCGGTGATCTGGTGCAGGACGACAAATCGGGATACCTGCGCTTTCGCAGCATATTCGGCAGCCTGCAGAAGCCCGTGCTCTGCATACCGGGCAATCACGACGAACCGGAGATCATGCGGCGCGAATTGAAGGGCGCGCCGTTTCAAATTTGCGGCACCCACTTGGCGGACGGCTGGCAATTCATCATGCTCGACAGCTACGATCCGGGCCATGTGGGCGGGCGCCTGACTTCCGATGAACTCGCGCGCCTGGATGATGCTCTGAAGGGCTCGCCGGCGCACGCCATGGTGTGCCTGCATCATCACCCCATCGTCATGGGCAGCCGCTGGCTCGACACGGTCGGTCTCGCCGAGCCCGAGGCGTTCTGGCGCGTCATCGATTCGCACGCCCACGTCCGCGCAGTGGTGTGGGGACATGTGCATCAGGTGTACGACGGGCGGCGCGGCGATGTTCGGCTGTTCGCGACTCCTTCGACCGGCGCGCAATTCCTGCCCAAGAGCGATCGCTATGCGGTCGACGCGATGCCGCCCGCGTATCGGCAGTTCGATCTGCACGCCGACGGCCGCATCGACAGCGCGGTCCATTGGGTCGAATCGATGGCGATGCGCCAGTCAGCGTCGCTCTAGACTCCCTGCGATCCGCACCTGATGCGCCGCTCGCACTTCTCCAGGCCGGGTTGGGCACTGTGCTGCCTCATGCTCTGCATCGCCGCGCGCGCCGACGGCGCGCGGCATTCCCTTTGGGAATTGCACGGCAAGCACAACACCGTGTACCTCTTGGGTTCCATCCACGTACTGCGCCTGAAGGACTACCCGCTGGCTCCTGCGGTGCTGGCGGCGTACGGCAACGCCAAGTCCGTGCTCATGGAGGTCAATCTCGAGGAGATGGCTTCGGATGAGGTGCAGGCCGAAATGCTCGCGAGCGCAATCCTGCCCGAAGGCAGGACCCTGCCTGACGTCCTCGGGCCGCAGCGCTATGGACGCGCATCCGCCCTTGCGCACGAGGTCGGCGTCGAACTCTCCACGTTCGATCAATTTGCGCCGTGGTTCGCCGCCGAGGCCGTTTCGCAGCTGCAATTGACCCAGCTCGGCTTTCAGCCCGAAAGCGGCGTGGAAATGTATTTCATGGAACGGGCGCGCAGCGACGGAAAGGGCGTGGCGGGTCTCGAAACCGTGCACGACCAGATCTCGATCTTTCAGAACATGCCGTTGGACACGCAGGCGGCATACCTGGTGTCGAGTCTCGAGCAGGCGCATGACCTGCCCCGGGAGGTCGATTCCATGGTCGACGCCTGGCAGCGCGGCGACATGCAGTGGTTCGAGAATCAGATGCAATCCGAGTTCGGGAAGGATCCCCGGCTGTTTCAGTCGGTGCTCGGCGCCCGAAACCGCAAGTGGGTGCCGAAGATCGAAGCCCTGCTCAACGACGAGCAGAACTACCTGGTCATCGTCGGCACTGGCCATCTCGTGGGTTCGGGCAGCGTGATCGATCTGCTCAAGAAAGACGGGATCGGCGCCACCCAACGGTGACGCCGATCGGCGGGAATCACTCTTGCGGCCCGCCCCACGAGCCGTGCTTGCGGGACTGCATCTGCGCCTCGAGAGCCGTGAGCTGCGTCTGCTGCGCCGGCGTCAACACCTTGAACACCTCGGCCCGCACATTCGCGCGCTGCGTCATCATCTCCGCGCTGAGCGAGCCGTGGGTCTGGCTGGCCTGCGACGCGATGCTGGTGTAGTTCGGATCCGTCGGCTGCGTTTGCTTGAGCTTCAGCGCATTGGCGCGCATCTGCTCATGCAGGCTCTGCATCTGCGGGCGCGCCGCCGTCATGATGGTCTTGATTTGCGTCTTTTGAGCGTCGGTGAGGCCGAGCTGGCGCAAGAGGCGCCACTCGCCTCCGCGGTGATGCATGCCGGCGGGTCCGGGCTGCCGGGTCGTTGGTGCGCTCGCCGCGTCGTCTGCAGCGCTCGCACCGGACATGCCGGCCGCGGCGGTCAATGCCGCTCCCGCCGTCAGCAGCGTTGCGGTCAACAAATTGCGGGTCGATTTCATGTTCATGGCTCCAGTGCTGTACTTGGATTCTGCACGCCGCCATCCTATGCCGCCGCCGCGCAAACAAGTGTCACGGAGAGCGCAACGTTCTGTTAAGAATTGTGAATTCCCGCGCCGGGGGCGCCGGCGGCCGCCGACTGTGCCAAAGTGTGGGGCGCAATGACCCCCTCGAATCCACCATCGACGGACCTTAAGGCCGCGCGCGAGCCGCGGGTGCTGCTGGTCGACGATGATCGGGAGCTATGCCAGATGCTCACCGAATATCTGAATGCCGAGCACTTCGACGTGAAAAGCGTGCACGACGGCGCCGATGCGCTGAACGCGCTTAAGGCCGGCGAGTTTGAAATCCTGATCCTCGACGTGATGCTGCCGAACGTCGGAGGCTTCGACGTGCTGCGCACGCTGGGCGCCTCCCATGGCACCCCGATCCTGATGCTCACGGCGCGCGGGGATGACGTCGACCGCATCGTGGGGCTCGAACTCGGGGCGGACGATTATCTGAGCAAGCCGTTCAATCCCCGCGAGCTCGTGGCGCGCATCCGCGCGATCCTGCGCCGCGCCAGCAACCGCGCCAAGGACAGCACGCCGGGCGAAATTGCGGTCGGGCCGATATCGCTCCATACCGGAACGCACCGTGTGCACGTGAGCGGGAACGCGGTGCCGCTCACGGGCGCCGAATTCCGCGTGCTGGAGCTGCTCATGCGCTCGGCAGGCCAGGTGATCTCGCGTGAAACGATGACCGAGCAGGCTCTCGGCCGCAAACTCGTCGCGTACGACCGCAGCATAGACACCCACATCAGTAATTTGCGCCGCAAGCTCGACCTTCCGGCGGGTCAGAGTCCCGAAATCAAGAACGTCCGCGGGGCCGGCTACACGCTGACCTGGGCGCAGTCATAGCCTGCACCTCGCATGCACAGCCTGTATCTGCGGATCTTCCTGCTGTTTTGGGTCGCGATGGCGCTCATCGTCGGCGGCAGCATCGCCATCACTTTCACCATTGCCGCCCGCGAGTACGAGGCGCCCGAGCTGCAGCGCCGGCCGTCGGTGGCCATTCAGGCTTCGGAAGTGCTGGCGAGAGGCGGCTTCGCCGCCCTGAAGAACTGGCTGGGCGCAAACAAGAATTCCATTCCGGACCGCGACCTCTACATCATCGGGTCCGACGGCGCGGACATATTGGGGCGGCGCCTGTCCGGGAGTGCGGCGAGACGCCTGGAATTCTTCAGCCGCGACGAGATCGTCAACCGCGGCGGGAGTTTCCGGGCCGGCCGCGCCGCGCCGCAGATCGTCGCCGCCGACGGATCGGTCTACACCGTGCTGCTGGTGCCGCGGCGTCCGAGCATCTTCGGCGCCTTGAGCTTGCCGGAAATTTCGCTGGCCATCCTCTGCATTGCACTGGCGGTGAGCGCGCTGACCAGCTGGTGGCTGGCACAGCACTTGAGCGCTCCCATCCGGCGCATCCAGCAGGGCGCACGCGCCCTTGCATCCGAGCACCTTGACGGGCACGCGAGCGGGGGCCACCGGGTGAGCGCGGGGCTCGAGGGACGGAGAGACGAAGTCGCCGTTCTCGCGCGCGATTTCGACACGATGGCGGATCAGCTGCGCGCCAATCGCGGCGCCATTACGCAGCTTTTGCGCGACATCTCGCATGAGCTGCGTTCGCCGCTCGCGAGAATGCGCGTCGCCTTGGGATTGGCCCGCCAGCCGTCCGCCGACCTCGCCCGGCAGTTGGATCGGATGGAGCGGGAAGTCGAACGCCTCGACTCGCTGATCAGCCAGGTCCTGAAGCTCGCGCGTCTGCACGGCACCGATGCGCCGTTCGCCCGCGAAGCATTCGATCTCGATGAGTTGATCGACGAAGTGATGCGCGATGCGAACTTCGAGGGGGCCGTCAAGAACTGCACCGTGCGGCTGCACGGCGCCTCGAATGCCGGAGTGGTGGGCAACCGCGATCTGTTGCGCAGCGCCATCGAAAACGTGCTGCGCAATGCCGTGCGCTACAGTCCGGCCGGCGCCCCTGTCGATGTCTCGATCGCGCGGGCCGCGGACGGATTGACGCTGCTGATCCGCGATCGCGGACCCGGGGTGCCCGAGAGGGACTTGGAGCGCATCTTCGAGCCCTTCTACCGTGTCGCGGAGTCTCGCGACCGCGACAGCGGCGGCGAAGGAATCGGGCTCGCCATCACCGCCCAGGTCATGAAGGCTCACGGAGGCTCGGCGGCGGCCGTCAATCGCCCGGATGGCGGCCTCGAAGTGCGTCTTCGCTTGCCGGCGGCCGTCCTCGCTGTTTAGAGTCAGCGCCATGAGCCTGTTCCAAGAAGCCTGTAAATACATTCCGGGCGGTGTCAATTCGCCGGTTCGCGCCTTTCGCGGCGTCGGCGGCGATCCGATTTTCTTCAAGAAGGCGGCGGGCGCCTACACGACGGCCGCCGACGGCCGGCGTTTCATCGACTACGTCGGCTCCTGGGGTCCGATGATTCTGGGCCATGCGCACCCGGCGGTGATCAAGGCTGTGCAGAATACGGCGGCCGACGGCCTGTCTTTCGGCGCGCCCACCGAACTTGAAACGGAGCTCGCGCGCCGCGTCGTCGAACTCGTGCCCTCCGTGGAATTGGTGCGCTTCGTGAGTTCGGGCACGGAGGCGACCATGAGCGCGATCCGCCTCGCGCGGGGCTTCACCGGTCGCGACACCATCGTCAAATTCGAAGGCTGTTATCACGGTCATTCCGATTCGCTCCTGATCAAGGCCGGATCCGGCGCGCTCACCCTGGGAGTTCCCACCTCGCCCGGCGTGCCCAAGGCGCTCGCCAGCCATACGGTGACTCTCGACTTCAACGACGCCGACCAGGTGCGGGAGGCGTTCCGGCGGATCGGCGGGCAAATAGCCTGCGTCATCGTCGAGCCCGTCGCCGGCAACATGAATTGCGTGCCGCCCGCTCCTGGGTTTCTCGAGACCTTGCGCCGCGAATGCGACTCGAGCGGCGCACTGCTGATTTTCGACGAGGTGATGACCGGCTTTCGCGTGGCGCTCGGCGGAGCGCAGGCCCTCTACGGCGTGCGTCCGGATCTCACCACTCTCGGTAAAATCATCGGTGGCGGCATGCCGGTCGGCGCATTCGGCGGCCGGCGCGAAATCATGGAGCGGCTGGCGCCGTTGGGTCCGGTCTATCAGGCCGGCACCCTGTCGGGCAACCCGGTGGCGATGATTGCCGGCATCACCACGCTCGATCTCCTGTCGGTGCCGGGATTTCATGAGCGGCTCGGCGCCGCGACGGACGCGCTGATGCGTCGGTTGTCGGACTCTGCCGCGGGCGCAGGCATCGCGCTTGCGACCAATCATGTCTGCGGCATGTTCGGGTTTTTCTTCACCGGCGAGCGCAGCGTCGACCGCTACTCCAAGGTCATGGGCTGCGATGTCGAACGCTTCAAGCGATTCTTTCACGGCATGCTGCGCGAAGGCGTGTATTTCGCACCGTCCGCCTTCGAAGCCGGCTTCCTGTCCTCGGCGCACACCGCGGCCGATATCGACGCCACCATTGCAGCAGCCGACCGCGTCTTCTTGAGCTTGAGCCGCTGATCCATGCGGGCTTTCGGCTGGTTCTTGGGCTCGATCGTGCTGGCCGGACTGATCGGGGCGTGCTTCGCCTATCCGGCCTACGAACTCGCCTCGACCTTCTCGAGTTGGGCCTTCCACCGCGTCGCGAGCCGGATCGCCATGCTGGTGCTCGCGGTGCTGCTGGCAATGCTCTGCCGGCATTTGGGCCTCGCGCAGAAGCGCGACTTCGGATACGGCCTGCCCCGGCGCCGGTTCATCAAAGTGAGCCTGCTGTGGGGTGCGGTCGGCATGGCGACCGCCGCCGCGGGGGCGGCGTTTCTGACGGCCACGCACCTGCGGGTGATGGACGTGGAATTCGTTGCCTCCGCGTCGGGCTTCACGCGCATCTTTGTCATCGGCCTGATGTCGGGAATCGGCGTCGCGCTCGTCGAGGAAACCGTGTTTCGCGGCGCCATGCACACCGCCATCGAGCGCGAATCGGGCCCATGGAGGGCCGCCCTTCTCACCGCCCCGCTGTTCGCCGTCCTGCATTTCTTCGCCAAGGCGAGAATCCCGGCCGAGAGCTTGGACTGGGGCAGCGGTTTCGACCTGCTGATGCTGTCGTTCGCGCCTCTGAGTCATCCTTCGCTGGTGCTCGACTCGTTTCTATCGTGGCTGGTGGTGGGATTGATCTTGAGCCTGACGCGTGTGTTGAGCGGCAACATCGCGGTGGCGGTGGGCCTGCATGCCGGGTGGGTGGTGGTGTTGCGCATGCTGCAGCAATGCACCGTGAGCGGCAGTGCGCCCGCATACTCGGGCTGGGTGGGCCGCTTCGATGGATTGCTGGGTTACTGGATGCTGCCGTGGGGCGCGGCGATCGCCGCCGCCCTGTGGTTTGCTCGGCCGACGTGGGTCGATTACGCCAAAGGTGCCAGCAGATCGAGCCTTTGAATCGGGTCGTCGAGCTCCAGGTGCGACTGCTTGTCGGCCGGCGGAATCGGCAATATTTCGGCCAGTCGATGGCCCACCCACGCGGCATCGTCCAAGCGCAGGGCGAATCCATCGTAGACCTCACCGAGCTGCGGCAGCACCCTTTGCAGGAGCCGTGACAGGCGCGCGTGGCGTGCCGGCACCGCCACGGTGGGTTCCGCGGCGAGGTGGTCGACTTCGGCGAGATTGAGCCCGTCGGGCTGGCGGCTGCGGCTGCGAATTCGAAATCGTTGCTGCCCGATGCACGACAGCCCGAGCAGGCCGTCCGACAATTGATGAAAATCGACGATCTTCGCGAACGTGCCGACATCGAATGTCTCGGCCGGCCCCACCTCGCTGCCCTCGCGGATCAGCACGACTCCGAACGCCTGCGAGTCGCGCATGCAGCGCCGGACCATGTCGACGTACCGGGTTTCGAATATGCGCAGCGGCAGCGGGCCATCCGGGAACAGCACGATGTTGAGCGGAAACAAGGCGATCTCATTCACTTCCGCGTCCGCAGTGCTCCGAGCAGCTTGTCGTGCAGTCCGCCGAAGCCGCCGTTGCTCATCACCAGGATGTGATCGCCGCTGCGGCTCTCGGCCGAGAGGCCCTGCACCAGCGCGTCGACGCTCGGCGCGAAGGAGGCCCTCGTCCCGAGAGTCGCCACGGCCGACGGCAGATCCCAGCCCAGGTCCGGGGAGTTCAGGAACCACGTGCGGTCCGCGAGTGCGAGGGCGGGCGCGAGCTGCTCGCGGTGCACGCCCATCTTCATGGTGTTCGAGCGCGGCTCCAGCACCGCGATGATGCGCGCGCCGCCGACGCGCGCCTTGAGGCCGCGCAGCGTCGTCTCGATGGCCGTCGGATGATGGGCGAAATCGTCGTACACGGTGATTTGATCGACGACGCCGCGAATTTCCATGCGGCGCTTGACGCCGCGGAATGCGCTGAGCGCCTGGGCCGCGCGCTCCGGCGCCACGCCCACATGACGCGCCGCCGCGATCGCCGCCAGTGCATTCATGACATTGTGCTCTCCGAGCAGCGACCAGTTCACTTCCGCCACGGCGTGGCCCCCGAGGAGCACCGAAAACCGGTTCGCGGCCGACCCCTGGGCGATCCGCGCACTCCAATCGGCGGCGGCGGCGGAGGTCCCGGCAACCGCAAACGTCTCGCGCGGCGTCCAGCAGCCGAGACTCAAGGCGGTCGCCAGCTCCGCATCCCCGCCGTTGACGATGATCCTGCCCGCGCCCGGCACGGTGCGCAGCAGCTGATTGAACTGGCGGCGGATCGCGGCAACGTCCGGATAGATGTCCGCGTGGTCGAATTCCAAGTTGTTCAGGATGGCGGTGCGCGGCCGGTAGTGGACGAATTTCGCACGCTTGTCGAAGAACGCCGTGTCGTACTCGTCCGCTTCGATGACGAAGAGCCGCCCGCCGCCGAGGCGGGCCGTGCAATCGAAGTTGCTCGGCACTCCACCGACGAGAAATCCCGGCGCAAGACCCGCGTCCTCGAGTATCCACGTCAACATCGCGGTGGTCGTGGTCTTGCCGTGCGTACCGGCCACGGCAATCACGTGCTTGTCCCGCAGCACGTGCTCCGCCAGCCACTGCGGGCCGGAGGTGTACGGCAGTCCCAGGTCCAGCATGGCCTCGACCACCGGACTGCCGCGGCTCAGGGCATTGCCGACCACCACGATGTCGGGCCGCAAATCCAGCTGCCCGGCACCGTATCCCTCGACGAACTCGATACCGAGCGCCTCGAGCTGGTTGCTCATGGGGGGATACACATTGAGGTCTGCGCCCGTTACGCGAAATCCGGCCGCCTTGGCTATCGCCGCGACGCCGCCCATGAACGTTCCGCCGATGCCCAAGATATGTACGTGCATTGTCATGTATCCGGCAGCAACTGCTGCTCCAGCGCGATCGACAGCAGGAGATACCCGACGCTCACCACGACGCCCAAACTCAAGCCCGAATCCAATGCAGCGCGCCAGATGTTGGCGCACGCGAGCAGGTACCAGATCAGGCCGGCGAGCATCAACACTCCCAGGGGGACCGCCGCGAAGCGGTCCGAGCCGATGATGTGGATCAGCGATCCGATGGGATACAAGAGGATCTCTGCGATGACCCCGACTCCCAGCAAGGCGATTCCGGTCTGCAGGAACCGCTGACGGCGGTGAGCCAGCACGAGGACGGCCCAGGCGAAACCCAGCGGCAAACCCACGCTCAGCACGATTCTCGTGAACAGCCGATCAGTTGAAACCGGCGGCAGGAACGCGCTCAGGACTTCGAGCAGCGCCGCGGCGCAGGAAACCAGGGCCAAAAGCAACAGCGACGCGGGTAGTTGCGCCGGCGATATTCGCCAGAGTGCGATGTCCAAAAATGCTTTTGCGAGTCGCAGCATCGTCCGATTCAGTCATAATCGATTCCAAATTGTACACGCGGATCATTGGTATGCCCGACGCGATTTGGATCGATCGAGAAGATGAGCTCCCGGCGCTGGCGCAAGCGCTCGAGGCGCAGGCGTGGATCGGAGTCGACACCGAATTCCTGCGCGAGCGCACGTTCTTTCCCAAATTGTGCCTGCTGCAGCTCGCGGCCGCCGATCGAATCTGGTGCGTGGACACGCTGCGGATCGGCGACATGACTCCTTTGATGCCCGCCCTGACTGCGGCGGCCGCCCGCAAAGTGATCCATGCCGCGCGCCAGGACCTGGAGGCGGTCTACCTGACATCCAAGCGGGTCATGAGCCCGGTGTTCGACACCCAGATCGCCGCGGGGTGCATCGGCATGAAACCGCAGGTCGGCTATGCGGAGCTCGCCAAGACGCTGCTCGACGCAACCGTGCCCAAAGGACAGACCCGCACCGATTGGTCGAAGCGTCCGCTCACGCGGGAACAGCTGGAATACGCAGCCGACGATGTCCTGTACCTCGGCGAAATCGCGCATCGTCTGTCGGAGCGGCTGCGCGAGCTCGGGCGCGAACACTGGGTGGCGGAAGATTGTCTGGCGCTCGAGGACCAGCGGCTGTACGAGCCCGATCCGTCGCAGGCGTGGGTGAGGCTGCGCGGCCTCGCGCAGCTCGCGCCGCCGTCGCGCGCGCGCGCCAAAGCCATCGCCGTCTGGCGCGAGGCCCAGGCACGCGCCCGCGACCTGCCGCGCGCCTGGATACTTCCAGACGCCGCGATCTTCTCGGTGGCCGAAGGCGCGCCGCCGCCGCTCAACGACGGACTCGCAGCGAGCCTCATCGGCGCCCTCGGGCAGTCGGCGAATGAGGTGATGGACGAAGAGCCCATCCAGGATGCACGCCCCACTCCCGAGCAGAAGGCCGTGATCGAGCGTCTGGCCAAGATCGTCGATTCGCGCGCCCGCGAACTCAACGTCAGCGCGGAGATACTCGCGCCGCGCGGTGAACTCAAGGCGCTCGCCATGGGAACGCGCGCGGGCGCGCTGCCGGAGTCGCATGCGCTGAAGGGCTGGCGCCGCGACGAAATAGGGACGCGGCTGCTCGAAGCTATCGGGTGACGCCGCCCGCCGCGCGGCCCCACAGCGCCTGTTCGATGCTCTTGAACACGGCATCCACGTCCGCGTCCGCATCGACGATGCGCAGCAATCCTGCGGCCTCGTAATACATGATCAGCGGCTTGGTCTGCGCCTCGTAGACTTCCAGCCGTTTGCCGATGACATCTTCCTTGTCGTCGGGTCTTTGGATCAGCCGATGCGCCTCGCCGAGCTCCTTCGAGTGCGCGGCGGCCGCCTCCGGCGGCGAGGTGTACACGTTGAACACCCGCCCGCAGGCCTCGCAGATTCTGCGGCCGGTCAATCGCTTGAACAGGACCCCCAAATCAAGGTTCATGAGCACGACCGAATCGAGCGGCGTGCCGAGCGCGGCAAGCATCTTCTCCAGGGCCTCGGCCTGGGCAAGATTGCGCGGAAAGCCGTCCAATATGAAACCCTTGGCAGCATCGGGCCGGCCTATGCGCTCGCGGATCATGCCGAGCACGGTGGCATCGTCGACCAATTTTCCCGAATCCATGGCCGCTTTGGCGCGCAGGCCGAGTTCGGTGCCCTTCGCCACCGCCTCGCGCAACAGATCGCCGGTGGATATCTGGGGGACACCCAACGCCTTGACCAGCAGCTGTGACTGCGTGCCTTTGCCTGATCCAGGCGCTCCCAATAGGACTATTCGCATGATTCTCTTGGTCGTGAAACCGCGCTACCGTACCTTCGGGCGTCTCGGTCGTCAAACCCCAGCCGATCGGCTATTCTGCGCGCCTTGTGTGGCGGGGGTCTCATGCAGAACGCGTTCTATGCACAATCCGGCGGGGTGACCGCCGTCATCAATGCTTCCGCGTGCGGTCTGATCGAAACGGCGCGGCGGCATCGCCGCCAAATGGGCAAGGTCTACGCGGGCCGCCACGGCATCATCGGGGCGTTGACCGAGGACATGATCGACACCAGCCATGAGAGCGCGGCAGCGATTCGCGCGCTGCGGTATACGCCCGGCGGCGCATTCGGGTCGGCGCGCTACAAACTGGCGGGAATCGACAAGAATCGCGCGCAATACGAGCGCCTGATCGAGATATTCCGGGCGCACGACATCGGCTATTTCTTCTACAACGGCGGCAACGATTCCATGGATACCGCTCAGAAGGTGTCCGAAATCGGCGCGCAGATGCGCTATCCCATCATCTGCATCGGAATTCCGAAGACGGTCGACAACGATCTGCCCATTACCGACTGCTGCCCCGGATTTGGCTCGGCCGCCAAGTACATCGCCGTGTCCACGCACGAAGCCGCGCTCGACGTGGCCTCGATGGCGCGCACGTCGACCAAGGTGTTCGTGCTGGAGGTCATGGGGCGGCACGCCGGGTGGATGGCGGCGGCCGGCGGCCTCGCCGGCCGGAAAGCCGGGGACGCGCCGCATGTCATCCTGTTTCCCGAGATTGAATTCGATCGCGAGCGCTTTCTGGCGAAGGTCAAGGCCAGCGTCGAGAAGCGCGGCTACTGCGTCGTCGTGGTCTCCGAGGGGGTGCGCGGACCCGACGGCAAGTTCCTCGCCGAGGCCGGCACCCGGGACGCATTCGGACACGCGCAGCTCGGCGGCGTCGGGCCCGTGGTCGCGCAAATGACCCAGGAAGCGTTCGGCTACAAATTCCATTGGGCCGTTGCCGATTATCTGCAGCGCTCGGCGCGGCACATATCCTCCAAGGTCGACGTCGAACAAGCGTATGCCGTGGGCAAGGCCGCGGTGGAATTCGCACTGGCGGGCAAGAACGCCGTGATGCCGGTGATCGTCAGGAAATCGGCCAAGCCCTACCGCTGGAGCATCGGCGAAGCGCCCTTGTCGGCCGTCGCCAACCAGGAGAAAAAGGTGCCCCGCAATTTCATCACGCCGGACGGTTTCGGGATCACTGCCGCGTGCCGGGCGTACCTCACGCCGCTGATCGGGGGCGAAGACTACCCGCCGTACCGCGACGGGATACCCCTGTATGCCGCACTGAAGGGAAAGAGCGTTCCGAAGCGCCTGCGCAAGCCGTTTGTGGTATAGTCTGCGCGCATTTTTTAAGCAATAAAATTAAACATTTCAATAGCATAAGACTTACCGGAGACTTACACGTATGACTCTCGACTGCGCGCTATGGCTGGCAATTGCAGCAGGTGTTGTTGCAATCCTCTACGGCGTCATTTCGGTGCGCTGGATTTTGGCGCAGCCCGCGGGCAATGCTCGCATGCAGGAAATCGCAGCGGCGATTCAGGCGGGCGCCAAGGCCTATCTTAACCGGCAATATTCCACCATCGCCATCGTCGGGGTCATCCTGTTCATTGCGTTGGGATTGGCCCTGGGCTGGCCCACCGCCGGCGGTTTCGCGGTGGGCGCCATCCTCTCGGGGCTCGCCGGCTACATCGGCATGTTCATCTCGGTCCGTGCCAACGTGCGCACCGCGCAGGCGGCGCATTCGGGCATCAACGCGGCGCTCAAGGTCGCGTTTCGCGGCGGCGCGATCACCGGCATGCTGGTCGTCGGCTTGGGGTTGCTTGGGGTCGCGGGCTACTACCTGCTGATGCAGAGCCTTCTCGGCGATGCGGAAGCGGCGCTGCGCTCCTTGGTGGGTCTCGCCTTCGGCGGCTCGCTGATTTCGATATTTGCGCGCTTGGGAGGCGGCATCTTCACGAAGGGCGCGGATGTGGGCGCCGATTTGGTGGGCAAGGTGGAGGCCGGAATCCCCGAGGACGATCCGCGCAATCCGGCGGTCATTGCCGACAACGTCGGCGACAATGTCGGCGACTGCGCGGGAATGGCGGCGGATTTGTTCGAGACCTACGCGGTGACGCTGGTCGCGACCATGCTGCTGGGCGGCCTCGTCATGGTGGATATGGGCGAGCGGGCGGTGCTGTTTCCCCTGATTCTCGGCGCGATTTCCATCGTCTCATCCATCGTCGGCACGTTCTTCGTCTCGACCCGCGAAGGCGGCAAGATCATGAACGCCCTGTACAAGGGCGTGATCGTGTCCGGCGTCATTTCGGCCGGGGCGTTCTATTTCGTCTGTCAGCACCTCATGGGCGAGCGCGCCATGCCGATGTGGCTCTGCACCTTGGTGGGGCTCGCGCTCACCGCCGCGATGATCGTCATCACCGAGTACTACACCGCGACGGAATACAAGCCCGTGCAGCACGTGGCTGCGGCCTCGCAAACCGGACACGCCACCAACATCATCGCGGGCCTCGGCGTGTCGATGAAGGCGTGCGCGCTGCCGGTGCTTGCGGTGAGCTTGAGCATCTGGGCCTCTTATCAGCTGGCCGGACTCTATGGCATCGCCATCGCCGCGACCGCCATGCTGTCCATGACCGGCATGATCGTTGCGCTCGACGCCTACGGACCGATCACAGACAACGCCGGCGGCATCGCCGAAATGGCGGGATTGGACAAGAAGGTTCGCGACGTCACCGATCCGTTGGATGCCGTCGGCAATACCACCAAGGCGGTGACCAAGGGCTATGCAATCGGTTCGGCGGGCCTCGCCGCCTTGGTGCTGTTTGCCGATTACACGCACAAGCTGGGTGAAGTTCTGGGCCACCCCACCACCTTCGATTTGTCGAACCCCGCCGTGATCATCGGCTTGTTCATTGGCGGTCTCGTGCCGTACCTCTTCGCTGCGATGGCCATGGAAGCCGTGGGCCGGGCCGCGGGAGCGGTGGTGAACGAGGTGCGCCGTCAGTTCCGCGAGATCAAGGGCATCATGGAGGGCACCGCGAAGCCAGATTACTCGCGCGCCGTCGACATGCTGACCAAGGCGGCGATCAAGGAAATGATCGTTCCGTCGCTCCTGCCGATACTGGTGCCCATCGTGCTGGTGTTCGTCGTGAACTTCCTCATGGGCCCAGGCTCCGGCGTGCAGGCGCTCGGGGGCCTGTTGATCGGCACGATCGTGACCGGTCTGTTTGTCGCCATTTCCATGACCACGGGCGGCGGTGCCTGGGACAACGCCAAGAAGTACATCGAGGAAGGACATTACGGCGGCAAGGGCTCCGATGCGCACAAGGCGGCGGTGACCGGCGACACCGTCGGCGATCCCTACAAGGACACCGCGGGACCGGCCATCAATCCGTTGATCAAGATCATCAACATCGTCGCGCTGCTGCTGGTGCCGGTGCTCGGCAAGATGATGTAAGCGCTCTTGGCGCGTAAGCGCCCAGCGCCTTAAATGTCGAAGTAGATCGCGTCCGGTTCTGCTGCGCCGTCGCGCGTGCCGACGCGCAGCTCCGGCTCCTTGAGCGATACGCGCGAGCGCGGGGGAACGCTCCGGGTCAGAAACACCGATCCGCCGATGACGCTGTCGGCGCCGACCACGGTCTGGCCGCCCAGCACGGTGGCATTGGCGTACAGGGTGGAGCCGCTCTCCACGGTGGGGTGGCGCTTCTTGCCGCGGATGATCTGTCCGCTCGCATCGCGGGGAAACGACAGCGCGCCCAAGGTTACCCCCTGGTAGAGCTTCACCCCATCGCCGATATCGGTGGTCTCGCCGATGACCACGCCCGTGGCGTGATCGATGAAAAAGGCCGCGCCGATGGTTGCCCCCGGATGAATGTCGGCCCCTGTTTTGGAATGCGCCCATTCGGTCATGATCCTCGCCATCATCGGCACGCCCAGGTCGTACAACGCATGTGCGATGCGGTACACGCTGACTGCGAGCACTCCCGGATAGGCCAGGATCACCTCGTCCAGGTTGGTGGCGGCGGGATCTCCGTCGAACGCCGCCTGCACGTCGCGGATCAGGAGGCTGCGGATCTGCGGCAGACGGCTCAGGAATATCTGCGCCAGTTCGTGCGCGCGCGGTGCACATTCGCCGAACGCAGGCTGCTCCGCTTCGCGCTCGCGCCCGTAGCACAGGCAATGTTCCATCTCCCGCTCGAGCTTGGGGGCCAGGGTCGCCACCGACTGCGCCACATGCGCTCCCAGATTGTCCCGGCTCAAGTCGCGGCGGCCGAAATATCCCGGGTACATGAGATCGAGCACCGATTCCAGGATTTCGACGATGGCTTCGCGCGACGGCAGATAGCGGCGCGAGATCCGCCGCCCGCGCTCATCCCCCATGTAGCCGGCGAGGAACTCTTCCGTGAGCTCTTCGAGCGCCGGGCTCTGGGAGGGTGGGTGGGCGACGGCTTTCATGCGGTCCTCAGGCAACCGCCTGCATCTTCTCGACACCCTCGAACAGTCCCTCGAACAGCGCACCTGACAAGTACCGTTCGCCCGCATCCGGCAGCACGACGACAATGGTCTTGCCTCTCTGCGCGGGCTCGCGCGCGAGCCGAAGCGCCACGGCCATCGCCGCACCGCACGAAATGCCGCTCAGCAATCCCTCTTCGCGCGCCAGGCGGCGCGCCGTGTCGATCGATTCCTCGTTGGTGACCTGCTCTACCCGGTCGATCTGCGACAAATCGAGGTTCTTCGGGATGAATCCCGCGCCGATGCCCTGGATCTTGTGAGGCGTCGGGGTCAGGGGCTGGTTCGCCAGCGTCTGAGTGATCACCGGCGAATGGGTAGGCTCGACGGCGACGGTGAGAATCTTCTTGCCGCGAGTGCCCTTGATGTAGCGCGACACGCCGGTCAGCGTGCCGCCGGTGCCGACCCCGCTCACGAAGATGTCGACCTTGCCGTCCGTGTCGTCCCAGATCTCCGGTCCCGTGGTCTTTTCATGGATCCCCGGATTGGCCGGATTTTCGAACTGCTTCATCAAGAGATACTTGCTGGGATCCGCGGCGGCCAATTCCTCGGCCTTCGCGATCGCCCCCTTCATTCCCTTGGGTCCGGGGGTCAGCACCAGCTTGGCGCCGAACGCGACCAATACCTTGCGCCGCTCCATGCTCATGGTTTCCGGCATGGTGAGAACGCATCCATAGCCGCGCGAGGCGGCAGCGTAGGCCAGCGCGATGCCCGTATTGCCGCTGGTGGCCTCGACCAAGGACATGCCCGGCTTCAGGGTGCCCCGCTCCTCGGCATCCCACACCATGGCCGCGCCGATCCGGCACTTCACCGAATATGCGGGATTGCGCCCCTCGATCTTGGCGAGGATGGTCGCACCGCTGCTCGCATCGAGGCGGTTGATGCGGACAAGCGGGGTGTGCCCGATGGACTTCGTGTTGTCCTCATAAATATGCATAGGTCACCTCTTTGGCTGGCCCTCGATTTTCCTCCTAACCAAGGAGGAAATGCCATAGAAGTTTGTTATGAGGTGCTGCCCGGGGGTTATATGGGGCTCGGAACCACCGACAGCGGCTGCGGGCGGCCGACCACGAAGCCCTGCACGAAGTCGATGCCCATGTGGGTCACGGTGTCGAGCGATTGCTGGTCTTCGACCTGTTCGGCGACGATCCGAAAATTGAGGCTGCGCGACAATTCGATCATCGCCGCCACCATCGCCTGGTTCACGCTGTCCCCGGCGAGATTGTTGATGAAAGAGCCGTCGATCTTGAGGTAGTCCATCGGCAGGGTGCGCAGCGTCGAGAATGAGCTCAATCCGCTGCCGAAATCATCCAGGGCGAACTCGCAGCCCATGCCGTGCAGAACCGCGAGGAAGCGGTGCGCGTGATCCAGATTGGCCACCACCGAACTCTCCGTGACCTCGAAGCAGATGTCGCTGGGGTTCGCGCCCGTGTGATCGAAGCATTCGACGACGAATTCCAGGAAATCCGAATCGCCGAGCGTCTGCCCGGCAATGTTGATGGCGACGCTGCGGCCCGGCGGCAATCTCATGCCGCCGCGCCCGAGCGCCGACAGCACCGTCTGCACGACCCAGCGGTCGATGTGCGGCATCAGGCGATAGCGCTCGGCCGCGCGGATGAAATCCGCCGGCGGGGACCCCGGCTGTCCTTTCTCGCCCTCGAGTCGCACGAACACCTCGAGTGCCGGACCGCGCAGTCCGTCGGCGCGCGCGTGCACGATGGGTTGATAGTAGAGTTCGAATTTGTTGTCCCTCAGGGCCCCTTGCAGCTTCTGCAGCCAGTGAATTTCGCCGCTGTGCCGCGCACTCGCTTCCTCGCGCGCCGAATACACGTGCACGTGCAGGCCGCCCTGCTTCTTCGCGACGTAGCACGCGGAATCCGCCGAGTTCATGATGTCTTCGATGGCGCCGCCGTCGTGGCCTATCTCGACCAGGCCGATGCTGACGCCGATGTTGAATATCTTGTCCTTCCAGACGAATCTATAATCGTTGATCGACCGCACCACGTCGTCGGCGATCTGCCGCGCCTTTTCGAGCGGGCAACCCACCAACAGCAGCGCAAATTCGTCGCCGCCGATGCGCCCGACCGTGTCCGAATCGCGCACCGCCTCCTTGATGAGCGAGGCGACCTCGCGCAGCATGTTGTCGCCCGCGGTGTGGCCGCACGTGTCATTCACGACCTTGAATCGATCGAGGTCCAGATAGCACAGCGCGTGGCCGACGTTGCCGGTCTGCGCGGAATCCATGGCCTCCTGCAGCCGCCGCTCGAACTCGCGGCGATTGACCAGCCCCGTCAGGGCGTCATGGCTCGCCTGATACGTCATCTGGCGCGTGAGGCCGCGCAGCTCGCTGGTGTCGTGCAATACGAGCACGAGCCCGACGATATCCTTGCCGTCGAAGCGCAGCGGCGTCACGCTGATTTCCACCGAGCGCTCCGGTCCCGCATTGACGGGGACCAGCACGGCGCGCCGTCCCATGGTCACCCGCCCGCCGGTGGCGAGCGCCTTGCGCACGGGATCTCCCAACGATCGGCGGTCGGTCTCGTCGACCAGCGACGCCACGTCCGAAAAGGACCTGCCCATGACCTGGTCGAACCGCTGGCTGAGCAGGATCTCCGCGGCATGATTGATGTAGTCGATGCGCCCGTCGGCATCGACGGTGATGACGCTCTCGCCCATGGCGTCGAGGGTCACCATCGCGCGCGGCCGCGCCGGCACCGCAACCGCACCGGGTTCGGGCAGCATTTCGAGGGCGGTGAGAAGCAGCGCCGGTTCCCCGGCGCTGTCGATCACGGTGCTCGAGAGCTCCACGCGCGTCACCTGTGCGTGCGCCCCGACCAGCTCGATCTCGTAGCGCTCGGCTGCAGGCTCGCCGGCGAGCCGCCGCTTGAGATTGCTTGCCACCAGTTCGGCGTATTCCGGCGCGACGAACTCGGTCAACGGCCTGCCGACCACCTCCTCCGCGCTCAAGTTGAGCAGCGCCAGAAAGCGCGCGTTGGCGAACAGGATTCGGTCGCGGTGCACGAGCACCGCGTCATGCACGGTCTCCACCAGGCGCTGGAAAAGCTGCTCCCGGTCGAGCAGGCGGGCGCCGCGCTGCTCGAGGGATTCCAGCAATTTGTTGACGGCGGAGCCGAGCCTTCCCAGCCCCTCGGGCTTGCCCTCGAGTCCCATTCGCCCCGCGCTGCCGGCCTCGTGCGTGAGCTGCAATAGCTGGTTTGAGAACTCGTTGACGGCGCGTTCCTGGCGCCGTTTCCGGGCATATATGACGACCAATCCCACCGCCAGAGTGGCCGAGATCGCGAACCAAAGTACCATGGAAGACAAGATCAACGCGGACCTCGATAACGACGATTCCTAACGACGCTTGATCTTAGTGCCCATATCGGGTTGTCACGGCGCGAATCATCGTGGCCGAAGAATACCGCACAGGCATGGCATAGCCTGTCGAAATTGACCATAATCAACGGGGTTAATCCTGTACGAGAACTTATGGATACTCTGGCCGCGCGCCTTCAAATGGTCGAACAACAGGTACGCACGTGGGAAGTTCTCGACCCGCGCGTGCTCGATGCGCTGTCGGCGGTGCCGCGCGAAGCCTTCGTTCCTCCGGACTACCGTGAACTGGCGTTCGCCGATGCGCCGATTCCCATCGGATTCGGGCAGTCGATGCTGTCTCCGAAGCTGCAGGGACGCATTTTGCAGGCTCTCGGAGTCAACGCTACGGACAGCGTCTTGGAAATCGGCAGCGGCACCGGCTACCTATCGGCCTGCTTGAGCCTGCTTGGCGCGTCGACGCGGTCGATCGACATCCACGCGGGCCTGGTTGAGATCAGCAGAACGAATCTGCGCGCTGTGCCGCAGGCGAAAGTCGACTTCGAGATCCGCGATGCGTTCGCCGCCGGACCCCTGGGCGAATACGACGTCGTTGCAGTGACGGGTTCGCTGCCTGTCTACGATATGCGCTTCGAACGGGCGCTGCGGGTGGGCGGCCGAATGTTCGCCATCGTCGGCGTCGCGCCGGTCATGGATGCCATCGTGGTACGGCGGGTGGACGACAGGGAATGGATTCGGGAGAGTCTGTTCGAGACCGTCGTCGCACCCTTGATCAACGCTGCCGCCGCGCAAGAGTTCGTCTTCTGATGATCAGGGAGATTTCGCCCCGGGAATTCGTGGATCGGCGGGCGACCGGCGCCGACTTGACGCTGCTCGACGTTCGGGAGGACTGGGAAACGGCGCTTGCTCCGGTCCCCGGCGGCGCTTTGCATATTCCCATGGGTGAGATCCAGAACCGGCTGTCCGAACTCGACTCTCACCAGGAAATCGTCGTGATTTGCCGCTCGGGAGGCCGCAGCCTGCAAGTAGCGCGCTTCCTGTCCGCCCAGGGTTTCGCCTCGGTGAGCAACCTGGCCGGCGGCATTTTGGCCTGGTCCCGCGATCTAGACCCACGGATTCCGCAATATTGAGGCGCCCGGACCTCTTGACTCCCTAGGTGATATGGTTATATATAACACTATATAACCCAACCCGCCCCGGATATTCCATGAAGCGATGGTTCACCCTCATTGCATTGTGCGCAAGCGCCGCCTCCACGCCGGCGGCAGACCTGCTTGCCGTCTACCAACGCGCGCTGCAAAACGACCCACAGCTTCGCGAAGCGGAAGCGAATCGTCTGGCCGCCCTCGAGGCGAAACCCCAAGCGCTCTCGGCCCTGCTGCCCCAGCTCTCGGGTACCGGCATCGTGACCCGCGAGCACGATACCGGCTCCTCCAACACCACGGAGTCCATCAGCAATACGCCCGGCGGCCCGTCGAGCCTCATCAGCTTCCCCTTCGACGGGCGCATCGTCACGACCTCGCACCGCTACGGCGTGGACCTGAGGCAGAACATCTTCCGCTGGGAAAATTGGGTCGCGCTGCAGCGCGCCGACGCCCAGGTGGCCCAGGCCGAAGCGGATTATCAGGCCGCGCAGCAGGATTTGATCGAGCGCGTCGCACAGCGTTACTTCGATGTCCTGGCCGCGCAGGATGATCTCGAGGCGCAGCAAGTCGCGCTGACCTCGATCAAGCGTCAGCTCGAACAGGCCGAGTCGCGCTTCCAAATCGGCCTGATTGCGGTCACCGACGTCGAAGAGGCGCGCGCGGCCCACGACAGCGGCGCAGCCGCCGTGATTGCCGCGAAACGCACCCTGGCGTCGACCCAGGAACTGTTGCGCGAGATCACCGGCGATACGTTCGATTCCCTGGCCCGGCCTATCGAACCGTTCGAGCTGGCGAGCCCCGATCCGGTGAGCGAGGACCGTTGGGTCGAGATGGCGTTGCAGCAGAATCTCTCGCTGGTATCCAGCCGTTTGGCGGCCGACATCGCGCGCGAAAACGTCAGCACCGCGCGCGGAGGACATTTTCCGTCTCTCGACCTCGTCGGCAGCCGCTACAAGGCGACCAGCAACGGCGTCGACACCTTCACCGACGGCACGCCGGCGGGCGGCACTGTCCTGGACCAGAACCAGCGCACCATCGGCCTGCAGCTCGACATTCCCCATCTATTCGGGGGGCATGGTGTCATCGCAGGTTCGCCAGGCCGTTTATCAGCATCGCGCCGCCAAGGAAAGGGTCGAACGGGTCGCACGCCAGACCGAGCACGACGCGCGTGACTCGTACCTCGGCGTACTGTCGGAGATCTCACGGGTCAAGGCGCTGCGCCGTGCGGTCGAATCGAACGCGACCTCGCTGCGCGCCACCGAATCCGGCTACGAGGCTGGAACACGCACCGCCGTCGACGTTCTGCAGTCGCGGCAGCTCTGGGTGCAGGCGCAGACCGACTATTCCCGCAGCCGCTACGACTACATGATGAATGTGCTCAAGCTGCAGCAGGCCGCCGGTACGCTGTCGCAGCAGAGTTTGGAGAGGATCAATGGCTTGCTGACGGATGCGCCGCCGCCGGCGAAGGATCCGGCGGTAAAGGATCCGGCAGCAGCGGTTCAATAAGATCGATCAATCGCGCGACCGCGCCGCGATTCGATTCGACGATGCGCTGTCCGATTCCGCCGATCCGCCGGCGCTCCGCTGGATCTGCCAGCAAGAGCTTCAACTGCGCCGCCAACGCGCGTGCATCGTTCACCTGCCTCGCGGCTCCCTCTTGGATGAGCAATTCGGCGATGTCTTTGCCGTTCGCATAGTGCGGTCCCGTCAGCACCGGCACTCCGAGCGCCGCGGGTTCGAGCAGGTTGTGGCCGCCGATGGGCACGAGACTGCCGCCGACGAACGCCACATCGGCCGCTGCGTAAAGCGCCGCGAGTTCTCCGACGGTATCCACCAGCAGCACCTGGGTATTCTGGTCGGGCGCCGCGCCGCTGCTTCGCCGGGTGAAACTGATTTGGCGGCGGCGGAGCAGTTCGGCCACGGCCAAAAAGCGATCCGGATGCCGCGGCACGAGCAGCAGCAGAGCCTTCGGCCGTTGCGCCCAGTTCCGCCTGCGCCTCGAGTTCCCCCTGCGCATCAAGCACCTGGTCTTCCTCGCCTGCATGCGTGCTGCCGGCGATCCAAACGGGCCTTGCGGCCCCGAACGATGCGCGCAGCGCGCGCCCTTGATCCGCGGCAGCCGGACTCACCTGCACGTCGAATTTGATGTTGCCGACCACATGCGTCCTGCCAGCTCTGCGCTCCGATCGCCACGAAGCGCTCGGCGTCCGCGCGGGTCTGAGCCGCAACCAGGGAACCCGCCGAGAAAATTCCGCGAAACAGCTTACCGAAGCGCCGGTAGCGCGAGACCGATCGTTCCGACAGCCGGGCGCTCGCGAGCACCAGCGGCACGCCGCGCCTTGCGCATTCGGCGAACAAATTGGGCCACAGTTCGGTTTCCATGATGATGGCGAGCCGCGGTCGGACGCGATCGAGAAATCGCGCCACCGCGCCCGGCGTATCGTAGGGCAGGAAGCGGATCTCGACCGTGTCGCCGAAGAGCGCCCGGGCGCGCGTTCTTCCGGTGGGCGTTGCGTAGCTGAGCACCCATGGGACGTGCGGATGCCGGGCGCGCAGAGCCCGCACCAAGGGAGCGGCCGCGGTCATTTCACCCAAACTCACCGCGTGCAGCCAAATGGCAGGCGGGGCGCCCGCGCCGCGCCCCACCCGAAGCGCTCGCCCAGGGCCTCCCAATAGCCGCGATCGCGCAGCCCGCGCCACAGCACCGCGGCGAATGCGAAAGGGAACGGCACAGTAGATCAGCAGCGAATACAAGCGGCGCATCATGCGGCGTCGTACCCCGCCAGCAACCAGGTCCACGCTGCACCGGAGAAGCGGTCGGGCGGCAGTCCGAGGGTCACCTTGGTGAGCGAGCGATGCAGGCGCTGCAAGTTGCGCGAGGTCCACCCGCCCGGCGCGCGCAGACGCCCGCGATCGAAGTCGATCACACTGACGACGCCCTTCGCGTCGAGCAGCACATTGTGCGCGTTGAGATCCGCATGATCGACGCCCGCGCGGTGCAGGTTCGCGACGGCCGCTCCGACGGCGCGCCACTGCGGTTCCGCGAGCGCCTCGTGCGCAAGCATCGCGCTCAAGGGGCTGGCGCCCGTTATCCGCTCGGTGATCAGATCGCAGCGGTAGCAACAGGCCCCGTCTTTGATAGCGCGCGGCGACGGGCTTCGGCACGCGCAACCCGCGCTGGCTCAGCAGTTCGAGCAGTTCGCCATTCTGCGAACGCCCGCACCCTGCGCTCGCCCGCCCACACATAGCCATCCCGGGAAAAGCGCGCAATGAATCCGCCGCGGCGGAAGTGCCGCAGCACCCATCGGCGCCGCTCCGATCCCACGAACCATGCGGAGCCGCGCCCGCCGCTCACCGCCTCGAGTTCGCCGCGCGCCCGCCAAAACTCGGGATCGAACATCGACTGCTGCGCGGCCTTCGGCAGATTGCCAATGCGGGCGGGATCAGACAGCATGGCGCCCGTGGCAGTGGCAATGCGTCGGCTGTGACTCACTTATACGATGACCCTAAATTTCAAACCACCGCTGCAGCACGTGTGTCTGCTGCGTCTTTCGGCTATCGGCGATACCTGCCATGCGGTGGCGGCGCTTCGAGCCTTGCAAGCGGCATGGCCGCAAACCCGCTTCACCTGGATCATCGGCAAAATCGAAGCCAGGCTGATGACGGCGGTTCTCCCGGAAATCGAGTTTATCACCTTCGATAAGGGCGCAACGCTCAAGGAACTCGTGCGGCTGCGTGCGGCCCTGCGCGGCCGGCGCTTCGAGCTGCTGCTCGACATGCAGCTGTCGATTCGCGCGAGCCTGGTGAGCAGCTTGATCCGGGCTCCCATCAAGCTCGGCTTCGACCGCGCGCGGGCGCGCGAGCTGCAGTGGTGGTTCACCAACGCGCGCATCGCGCCGGCGGCCTCGGAACACGTGCTCGATTCGTTCATGGGGTTCGTGCGCGCATGCGGCATAGAGCCCGGGCCGCCCTCCTGGGACCTCGTCCTTCGCCAGGTTGACCTGGAGTATGCCCGCGGCATCGTCACCGACGAACGGCCGACGCTGCTGATCAGCCCCTGCTCCAGCCACCCGGCCAGAAACTGGTCGGCCGAGCGCTACGCGGCGGTGGCGGATCACGCCATCGCCCGCCACGAGATGCGGGTCGTGCTGGTAGGCGGCCGCAGCGCCATCGAGAGCGCCATGGGCGCGGCGATCTGCGCGGCCGCGCGCGGCCCCCTCGTCAATCAGATCGGCAAGGACACGCTGCCGCAGCTTCTGGCGCTCTTGTCCCGAAGCACAGTGCTGCTGACGCCGGACTCCGGGCCCGCCCACATGGCCACGATGGTGGCGCTGCCGGTGATCGGACTTTATGCGGCGACCAACCCCGCACGCGCCGGTCCCTATTACAGCCGGCAATGGTGCGTCGACAAATACGACTGCGGCCGCGCAAAAATTCTTGCGAAAGCCCGCCTCGAAAATTCCCTGGACGACCAAGATCGAGCGCCGCGGCGTGATGGACCTGATTGCCGTGAGCGAGGTGACCGCCAAACTCGACGCCTTGATGGCCGCTCGCTAAACTCCCCCGATGAACGAAATCAGAGTCCCCATTTCTCCCGGGGAATTGCTCGACAAGATCACGATCCTGCGCATCAAGTCGCAGCGCATGAGCGACCCGGCAAAGGTGTCGAACGTGCGCAGCGAACTTCGCGCGCTCGAGGAGACCTGGGACGCATCGGCATATGCGAAGATCGGCATCGAGGCCGAGGTAAGCGCGCTGCTGCGCGTCAACGAACGCCTGTGGTCGATCGAAGACGACATCCGCGACAAGGAACGCGCTCAGGCCTTCGATGCGGAGTTCATCCGTCTGGCGCGGGCCGTCTACTTCGAGAATGACGAGCGCGCAGCCATAAAGCGCCGCATCAACACCACTTTGGGCTCGAGCATCGTGGAGGAAAAATCCTATCGCGAATACAAGTCCGGCGCCTAGTGTTAAGGGTGTACTCGGCCCCGCAGTACGGACACTTCGCCCAGCCGCTGCCCTCGATCGCCAGATAGACCTTCGGATGCGAATTCCACAGGAACATGCCCGGCATCGGGCATGACAGCGGCAGATCCGCCGCGGTCACCGTGTACTGATGCAACGCGTTCGGCTGAATCAATTGATGCTTGGAATCGTCTTGGACCATCGCCGGCATTGTCATCGCTCCATTAGTCATCGTTTATCTTCGAACGTTTCCCGCCAGATGCCGTCACGCGGGCGCGGGTGGCGGCGTAGGGAGCCGCTTCGACCACCCGGTCTCCCTGGACTTCGAGCGACATGTGATGCAGCACCGTGCGATAGCCGATGTACGCGTCCGTCAGCCATTGCGCCGTCGCCTGCGTCGAGCACGCCCACCGCGGCCAAACCCTCGAGCTGGCGGATATTGTCCGTATAGGTCAGAAGGTCCGGATGCGCATGTGCCGCGGCCAGCACCCAGTATTGCACCAGAAACTCGATGTCGGCGATGCCGCCGGCATCCTGCTTGATGTCGAACTGCCCCGGGCCGGCCTTGGACAATTCGCGCCGCATGCGCAGCCGCATCTCCTTCACGTCGGTCCGCAGGGTGTCGCGGTGCACCGCGCGGTGACAGCACCCGGCGCCGCACCGCCTCGAATGCCGTGCAAAGCGCGGCATCGCCTGCCACGGCCGCGCGCGCAGCAGCGCCTGGTGCTCCCAAGTCCATGCTTCCTGACGCTGGTAGCGCTCGAACGCATCGATGCCCGTCATGAGGAATCCGCCCTTGCCGTTCGGCCGCAGGCGCATGTCCACTTCGTAGAGGCGGCCGGCCGCCGAATGCATGGTGAGCAGATGCACGATGCGCTGTCCCAGGCGCAGAAAAAAGATGCCGTTGTCGAGCGGCCGCTCGCCGCGGTCTGTTGAAAGTCGCCGCTCGAATCGTGCAGAAACACCAGATCGAGATCCGATCCGTAGCCGAATTCCAAGCCGCCCAACTTGCCGTAGCCGGCGACTGCAACCGCACCGGCCGCAGCACTCGCCTCCTCGTCGCCGCAGTACGGAACGCCGTGCATCGCAGTCATCTGCTGCCACGCAAGGTCCATGCAGCACTGCGATGATGAGCTCCGCAATGTCGGTGAGCCGATCGCTCACCTTCATCAGCGGCAGCCGGCCGGTCAGATCGGCCAGCGCCACGTGAAAACACCGCCACTTTCTGAAACTGCCGCAGCGCCTCCACCTGCCGCTCCGGATCGTCGGCGGGCAGCCGCTCGGTGCGCGCCGCCAATTCCAGCGCGAAGCTGTGGCGCGACGGCAACTCATCGAAAGCCTTCGGCATCGATCAGCTCGTCGAGCAGGAGCGGAAAGTCCGCGATTTGGCGCGACAGAAAACCGCTGATGGCGCAGACTTCGATCAGGCGTCTGAGCGCCGCGGGCTGCTCCTTGAGCAGCGCGAAATACGAAGAGCGCGTGCCGATCGACTCCAGCACTCGCAGCACCCGCTGCACCACGTCGCGGGTTCGGCGTGCTGCGCGGCGGCCGCTCAGCAGACGCTCGAGAATGACGTGCAGCCGCCGCCGCCCGGCCTCGTCCAGCCGACGATATGCCGCCGCGTGCCGATAGGCATCCAGCGTCTTCGCGACCGCCGCGATCTCGCCGCGCGGAAAGCCGTCGTGCTCCAGCTCCTCCTCGATTTTCGCGTCCTCGGACCCGAACCAGCCTGCGCCCGTCTCGTCGTGCCGCGTGCGTGCGCGGCGGGTGCGCCGAACAGCAGCGCCTCGAACTGCCTCGCCACGTTGCCGCGCGCTGCTTCAATCCGCTGCGTTGGCCGCCGGCCAATCCTCGAGGCCCATGTTACGCTCAACCGGGCGCGATCGGCCGCATCTTCGGGCAGCGAGTGGGTTTGCTCGTCGCGGATCAACTGCAGGCCGTTCTCCGCCTTGCGCAAAACGAGATAGGCATCGGTCAATGCCGCGACGTCGGCCGCGGACATGAGTTTCGAACCCGCGAGCAGCGGCAGTACATCGAGCAGCGAGGCGCACTGCAGCCGGCGGTCGCTGCCGCCGCGCACCAATTGCATGGACTGCACGATGAACTCGATCTCGCGGATTCCGCCGCGGCCGAGCTTCAGATGTTGATCGAGTTCCCGCCGCGCAACCTCGCGCGCAATCATGCGCCTTCATGTCCCGCAGCGACTCGAGGACGCCGAAGTCGAGATATCGCCGGTAGACGAACGGCCGCACGAATTCCTGGTACGCGGCCGCGTAGGCCTCGCCGCCCACGATGGACCGTGCCTTGATCCAGGCATAGCGCTCCCAATCGCGGCCATGCTCCTGCAGGTAGTTTTCGAGCGAAGGAAGACTCGCGACCAAGGGACCGCTTTCGCCGAACGGCCGCAGACGCATGTCGACGCGAAACACGAAGCCGTCCTCGCTTCTCGCGTCGAGCAGCCGGATGAGTTCGCGGCCGAGACGATTGAAATATTCCTCGTTCTCGACACCGCGCTCACCGTCGGTCTCGCCGGGCTGCGAGAACAGGAACATCAGATCGATGTCGGAGGAGAAGTTGAGCTCGCGGCCGCCGAGTTTGCCCATGCCCAGCACGATCAGCGGCACCTCCTCGCCTGCCGCATTGCGCGGTGTGCCGAACACTGGATTCAAATGCATGCGCGACGCGGCTGCCGCGGCGCGAATGCAGGCATCCGCGAGGTCCGACAGTGCATGCAGGGTCTCCCGCACGCTGGCGCGTCCGGCAATGTCGTGCCAGGCGATGCGCAGCATTTCGCGGCGCCGCCATTCGCGCAGAATGCGCCCCGTGTCGGCCGGTAGCGATGCCGCCGCGCGCGCCTCATAGCCCGCGCCCGCGGCCTTTCCCGCGTCAGACTGCTGCCGGCTGAACCACTCGAGCGCCTGCGGGTCCTGGATCAATGCGGAGGCGATGAACTCGCTGCCGGCGGCAACGCGCGGCAGTTCCGCACGCAGGATCTGCGGAAGATCGGCATAGGCATCGGCAAACGCCTCATCCGCGACGGCGCGCTCCCACCAACGGGCCAGCGGCTCGCGCAATTCCATGGGGAGGCTTTCAAAATCCATGACGCTCGGGACTGACGCGCTGTCAGCGAATCGCGACCATGAACAACCGCGGGAATGGCAGTAGCACGGAGCCATCCGGGAATGCTGGGTAGGCGCGCGCCACGGCCGCCGCGTAGCGCTCGAGATACGCGGCCCGCTGCGACGCGTCGAGCGGATCGAGAAATGGTTTGAGACCGCTGCCCTTGAACCATTCGACGATCGCGGAGGGGCCCGACAAAGGGTGATGGTAGACGGTTCGCCAGACATCGACATGTGTACAGGCCGTCTTCAACAGCGCGTAATACCAATTCGCGTCGCCGATCGGAGTGCGCGCCGCCGCCGATGCCGCCAAGGTGCGCGCCCAGGGGCCGTGGGCCGCGATTTCACGCATCAAACGATGCGCAGGCACATCGAGGTTGTCCGGCATTTGAACCGCGAGTGCGCCTCCGGTCACCAATCTGGCGGCGAGTTCCGGCATCAAAGTGGCGTGGTTCGGAATCCAGTGCAAGGCGGCATTCGACAGAATCACGTCGAATGGTCCGCCGTCGGTCCATCCCTCGATGCTACCCACGAAAAATTGCGCCTGCGGCAGACGCCGCCGGGCGCTTTCGATCATGTCGGCAGAACTGTCGATCCCACGCACCGCCGCATCGGGAAAGCGCGCCGCCAGCACTTCGGTCGAATTGCCCGGTCCGCAGCCCAGATCAATGACCAGCCGCGCCTCGATATCCGGAATTGCCGCGACCAGATCGCGCACCGGCCGGGTGCGCTCGTCCTCGAATGCCAGGTATTGTTGGGCTGACCAGCTCATCGCGCGATTTCTCCCCGGCGATCGCGCCGCGCCTCAATCGGCCAGCTTGAACGACTCGAGTTCGCCCGTGTATCTCTCATTGCGCACGCCGCCGCTTCCGTAGTATTCCTCCACGGACTTGACCCAGCGGCGCACTTCCGGCACGTACCAAAATGCCTTGTATGTCCTGCCCGAAACAGTCTTGTCCGTCGTCTTCTGAGTCTCGGTCACCATCGAGGTGCCTTCCGAACTCGTTTGCGCGCCTTGGACGGCGCGTTCATGGTCTGCGCCGCGGCCGAGGTGGCGACAGCAACGGCAAAAAAGGCCGGCATCAATGCTTTCATGTGATTAAGGACTTCCCTTTCGTTGCGAGTAGTTTGACGCGAACGCGGCACAAAAAAAAGAGCGGACCGAAGTCCGCTCTCTTTTGACCGAATACCCGGATGAGGGGTATTACATGTCCATTCCGCCCATGCCACCCATGCCGCCGCCCGGGGCGCCATGCGCATGCTCGTCTTCCTTCGGAGACTCGGCAATCATGACTTCCGTGGTGAGCAGCAGACCCGATACCGAGGCGGCGTTCTGCAGAGCCAGACGCGTCACCTTGGTGGGATCCAGGATGCCCATTTCGATCATGTCGCCGTACTCGCCGGTCGCAGCATTGTAGCCGAACGTGCCCTTGCCCTCGCGGACCCGGTTCAACACAACGGCGGCGTCTTCGCCCGCGTTGCTCACGATCTGCCGCAGCGGCTCCTCGATCGAGCGGGCCAGGATCTTGATGCCCGTGGTCTGGTCTTCGTTGTTGCCGACCAGCTTCTCGATGGCCTTCAACGCGCGCACCAGCGCCACGCCGCCGCCCGGAACCACGCCCTCTTCCACGGCCGCACGGGTTGCATGCAGCGCGTCTTCGACGCGGGCCTTCTTCTCCTTCATTTCGATTTCGGTCGCGGCACCGACTTTGATCACGGCAACACCGCCGGAGAGCTTGGCAACGCGCTCCTGGAGCTTTTCCTTGTCGTAATCGGAGGTCGCTTCCTCGATCTGCTGGCGGATGCTCTCGACGCGGCCCTTGATGTCCGAGGCCTTGCCGGCGCCGTCGATGATCGTGGTGTTCTCTTTCTCGACCAGGATCTTCTTGGCTTCGCCCAAGTCGTTCAGCGTCGCCTTCTCGAGCGACAGGCCGACTTCATCGGAGATGACCGTGCCGCCCGTCAGGATCGCAATGTCCTGCAGCATGGCTTTGCGGCGATCGCCGAAGCCCGGCGCCTTGACCGCGGCAACCTTGACGATGCCGCGGATCGTATTGACGACCAACGTGGCAAGCGCTTCGCCTTCCACGTCCTCGGCAACGATCAGCAGCTGACGGCCGCCCTTCGCAATGGCTTCCAACAGGGGGAGCAATTCGCGAATGTTGGAGATCTTCTTGTCGACCAGAAGGATCAGCGGCTTGTCGAGCTCGGCGCTCTGGCTCTGCTGATTGTTGATGAAATACGGCGACAGGTAGCCGCGGTCGAACTGCATGCCTTCGACCACTTCGAGTTCGTTCTCGAGGCCCGAACCTTCCTCAACCGTGATCACGCCTTCCTTGCCGACTTTCGCCATCGCATCCGCAATCGTCTTGCCGATGCTCTCGTCGGAGTTCGCGGAGATCGTGCCGACCTGCGCAATCGCCTTCGGATCCTTGCAGGGCTTGGAGAGCTTCTTCAGCTCCTCGGTGGCCGCAGTGACCGCCTGGTCGATGCCGCGCTTCAAGTCCATCGGATTGATGCCCGCGGCCACGGCCTTGAGGCCTTCGCGGATGATCGCTTGTGCGAGAACGGTCGCGGTGGTGGTGCCATCGCCGGCCTCGTCGGAGGTGTTGGAAGCGACTTCCTTCACCATCTGCGCGCCCATGTTCTCGAACTTGTCCTTGAGCTCGATCTCTTTGGCGACCGACACGCCGTCCTTGGTGACGGTGGGGGCGCCGAAGCTCTTGTCGAGCACTGCGTTGCGGCCTTTGGGACCCAGCGTTACCTTGACGGCATTCGCCAGAATATTTACGCCCTTGAACATGCGTTGCCGAGCGTCGTCGCTAAAGCGTACGTCTTTTGCTGCCATTTGCTGATACCTCTAATTAATTGGTTTTAGCGGGAAGTGGAATTACTTGCCTTCGACCACGGCCATGACGTCTTCTTCGCGCATCACGACCAGCTCATCGCCATCCATCTTCACTTCGGTACCGCTGTACTTACCGAACAGAATCTTGTCGCCGACCTTGAGGTCCAGCGGGCGGACTTCGCCATTCTCCAAAATCTTGCCCTTTCCTACGGCAACCACTTTTCCGAAAATCGGCTTTTCGGTCGCTGTATCGGGAATAACGATGCCGCCCGGCGACTTTCGCTCTTCCTCTTCTCTTTTCACGATCACGCGGTCATGAAGGGGACGAATCTTCATAAGACAAGACTCCTAATGCTTGAAATACGGGGTTTGTAGTCAGCAGAGGGTTGTTAGCACTCTCTATCTGTGGCTGCTAATGATAGCGCCAGATTCTCCTGATTCAAGGGCTACGTCGCATATTTTTTGCTGTGCTGCAGCAGGCTTCGACCGGCCCGAAGGCCGCTGACTGCGTTAAAGTAGTCGGATGCGAATGCCGCCTCATCCTCTTGTTGCTGATTGGTCTCGCCGGTGTCGCCAGTGCGAAACCCTGGTGGATGCGCGGCGTTGAATCCAACGAGTCGGACTTTCTGCCGCCCGACGTCGCATTTCGCGTGAGCGCTTCGGTCGAGGGCAAGGACATCCGGGTGCGTTGGATCATCGCCGATGGCTATTATCTGTATCGCCAGAAGATAGACATCAAGGCGGAAAGCCCGGATCTCGTGCTCGCCGCCCCGGAGCTGCCCAAGGCACCCTCAAAACCGATCCTTATCTTGGAACTCAGGAAATCTACCGCCAGCAGGCCGAAGGCACAGTGGCGTACACGCCGCCTGGACGCCGGCGCCCATCCCATGCAGATCAAGGTGACCTACCAGGGCTGCGCCGATGCCGGTCTTTGTTATCCGCCGATCATCGAAGCTGCTGTTCCCCGAGCATCCGGCCACCGCGCTGCTGCTCCCGCGCAGCATCCCTGGGAGGGCGTCGCCATCCTCGGCGGCGGTATCGCCTTTCTCTGGCCGGGCTGATGCTGCGCAAAGGGCGCAAACTCGACATTCCTGCGGCATGAACGCCTCGGGCTTGCGCTTCGCCGGCGCCGCAATCGTGGTGTCGCTGGGCATATGGGCCGGCGCCAAGTCCACTCACGCACGAGGACCGCCGCCGGCCATCGCGGAGTACCGGTCCCTGCGGGAGTTGCCAGCCCTCCCGAACCCCAGCGATTTGGCGCAGATGCCCGACGAGGCGCGCACCGACGCTCAAGATTCCGGATCGGCTGCCGCAGTTCTCGCTCGCAAGATCGCACGGGCAAAGCCACGCCGATCTCATCGTTCGCGGGTAAGTCGCTGGTCATCAATTTCTGGGCGACCTGGTGCGCTCCCTGCCGCAGCGAAATACCGCTGCTCAAGGGCTTGAACACCGAATGGGCGGACCGCGACGTGAGCGTGATCGGCATCGCGGTGGATCATCGCGACAAGGTGCTGGAGTTTGCCGACGCGCTTCAAAATCGCACTATCCGCTGCTCATCGGGGAGCAGGACGCCCTGGATGCCGCCGCCGCGTTCGGCGTCGAGACCCCGGTATTCCCCTTCACGGTGTTCACCGACCGCCGCGGCGAGGTGGTCGCGCTATTCGTCGGGCGAACTGCATCGGCCGCAGGCCGAGCTGATCCTGTCGCAGGTGCAAAACCTCAATCAGGGCCGATGCCTAGGGCTTGCCGCGGCGCGCGCAGCTCCATCGCCGCAGGGGCTGCGAGCGCTCAGGAACAACCGTAGCTAGTATCTTCCGGCGACGTTCGCCGCCGAAGCTTGCCTTTTCACCTCAATTTCTGGTTATTATCGCGGACCTTTGCAACGCGACGGCGCCGGACTCAAGGCAAGATGGCTGGAATTCTGCTGTTAAATGGTCCGAACTTGAATCTTCTCGGCAGCGCGAGCCGGAGATTTACGGTTCGCGCAGCCTGCAAAGTATCGAGGCCAAGCTCGACGGCCCTCGCACGAGCCCGCGGCCATCGTTGACCGCGTTCCAGAGCAATGCGGAACATGAGCTGATCGCGAAGATTCATGCCGCGAAACGCGATGGCGTCGACTTCGTGATCATCAATCCCGGCGCGTACTCGCATACCAGCATCGCGCTGCGTGACGCCTTTCTCGCGGTCGCGCTGCCCTTCATCGAGGTGCATTTGAGCAACGTGTTCGCGCGGGAGGCTTTTCGACAGCACTCTTATTTGTCTGACATCGCCGTCGGCTGCATTTTCGGACTTGGGACCCATCGGCTACGAGCTCGCGCTCGAGGCCGCATGCCGCGCGCCTGGCCAACACCTAAAAACCAAGATTCTTGAAGGGGATCGCGGATGGACATTCGCAAGGTTAAAAAATTGATCGAGCTGCTGGAGGAATCCGGCATTTCGGAGCTCGAGATATCGGAGGGCGAGGAATCCGTCCGCATCAGCCGCCATCCGCGCATGGCCATGCAGGCTCCGATGGCGGCAGCGAGCCCCGTCGTCCAAGCCGCGCCGCCTCCGGCGCCAGCCACCCCGGCCACGGCCGCCGGCGAGCACAAGCCGCGCGACGATGAATACACGGTCACCTCGCCGATGGTCGGGACTTACTACTCCGCCGCCTCTCCGGGCGCCAAGGCCTTCGTCGAAATAGGCAGCGAAATCAAGGTCGGCCAGATCCTGTGCATCATCGAAGCCATGAAGATGATGAATCAAATAGAGTCCGACAAGGCGGGGCGGGTATCGGCGATACTCGCCAAGAACGGCGAGCCGGTCGAATTCGGCCAGCCGCTGTTCATCATCGAATAGCCGCAATGCTCGAAAAAGTCGTCATCGCTAACCGCGGCGAGATCGCTCTTCGCATCCTGCGCGCCTGCCGCGAACTCGGAATCAAAACCGTCGCGGTGCATTCGACTGCCGACTTCAATACCAAACATGTGCTGCTCGCGGACGAAACCGTCTGCATCGGGCCGCCGCAGTCGGCGCTGTCGTATTTGAACATGCCCGCCATCATCAGCGCCGCGGAGGTGACCGATGCGGTCGCGATTCATCCGGGCTACGGCTTTCTGTCGGAGAATGCCGATTTCGCGGAGCGCGTGGAGAAGAGCGGATTCATTTTCGTGGGCCCGCGCGCCGACACGATCCGCAGGATGGGCGACAAGGTGTCGGCCATCAAGACCATGAAATCCGCCGGCGTCCCGTGCGTGCCCGGTTCGGACGGCCCTCTCGGGCAACGATGTCGATGAAAATTTCCGCATCGCCAAGGACATCGGCTATCCGGTGATCATCAAGGCGTCAGGCGGCGGCGGCGGCCGGGGCATGCGGGTGGTGCACACGGACGCATCGCTGCTGAATGCCATCAGCGTCACCCAATCCGAGGCGCTCGCCGCCTTCGGCAACGCCCAGGTCTACATGGAGAAGTTCCTCGAGAAGCCGCGGCACATCGAGTTTCAGATCCTGGCCGACAATTACGGCAACGTGGTGCACCTGGGCGAGCGCGATTGCTCCATGCAGCGCCGCCACCAAAAGGTCATCGAGGAGGCTCCCGCACCCGGCTTGTCGGCGAAGCAGCGCAAGACCATGGGCGAGCGCTGCGCCAAGGCGTGCCGGGAAGTGGGCTATCGAAACGCCGGCACGCTCGAGTTCCTGTATCAGGACAATGAATTCTATTTCATCGAGATGAACACGCGCGTGCAGGTCGAGCATCCGGTGACCGAACTCGTCACCGGCATCGATATCGTCAAGGCACAGCTGCTCATCGCCGCGGGCGAACCGTTGCCGTACGGCCAGAACGACATCCAGATCCGCGGCCACGCGGTCGAATGCCGCATCAATGCCGAGGACCCCAAGACCTTCGCGCCGTCGCCCGGTCCTGTTCGCTTGTGGCACTCGCCGGGCGGTCCGGGCATCCGCGTCGACAGCCACGTCTACACCGGGTACAACGTGCCGCCGTTCTATGATTCCATGATAGGCAAAGTCATCGCCTACGGCGATACGCGCGACACGGCCATCGCGCGCATGCGCAACGCACTCGCAGAAATGGTCGTCGAAGGCATCAAGACGAATATTCCCCTGCATCAGGAGATATTCAATCACTCCGCGTTCCGCCAGGGCGGCACCGACATCCATTATCTAGAGCGACGCCTGGGATTGAAGTAGACGCACGCGTGTCGCATGACGTTCTATGAAATCGAATTCCCGCTCGCGACTTTGAGTTTGGATGAGGTTGAGGCGGCGCTTCTCGAACTCGGCGCCGATTCGATCACCTTCGTCGACCGCGGCGACGAGCCCGTGCTCGAGCCGAAACCCGGCGAAATGAGGCTGTGGAGCGACACGCTGGTGCGCGCGCTGTTCCAGGAAGCCGGCGGAGCCCGGACGAACGCGCAATCTCGAACGGCTCGCCGCGCGCTTCGGCCCGGAGTTCAGCGGCGCGGCCCGCGTGAGAGCCGTCGAGGATCAGGACTGGGAACGCGTGTGGCTCGCCGACTGGAAATCGATGCGTTTCGGCCGGCGGCTCTGGGTGTGCCCGACGGCGGCTGAACTCCCCGCACGACCCGGATGCGGTGGTCGTGCGGCTCGACCCAGGACTCGCATTCGGCACAGGCACGCATCCCACCACGGCACTGTGTCTGCAAATCTTGGACTCGCTGCCGGTGACCGGCCGAAACGTGATCGACTATGGATGTGGATCCGGTATCTTGGGGCTGGCCGCGCTGAAGCTCGGAGCGGCCCGCGTGACGGCAGTCGATCTGGACCCCCAGGCACTCCTTGCGACCCGCGACAATGCCATACGCAACGGCGTCTCGTCGCGCATCGATGTGCAGGGGATCGACGGCGCGCTGCAGGCGGCCTACTGTGTCATGGCCAATATTCTTGCCGGCCCGTTGATAGAGCTGGCTCCGAAACTCACGGCGGCGTGCGAGCCGGGAGGTTATCTGCTCTTGTCGGGACTCTTGAAAACGCAGGCCTACGCGGTAAAGGCCGCCTACGCCGGTGCTTTTGATAAGGTGCAGGTCGTCGAGCGCGGCGATTGGTGCTGCATCTACGCTCGACGAGGCGCCTAAGCGTGTACACGCAATGTTCCAAATGTGAGACCGTCTTCGAATTGTCGGCCGATGTGCTGCGCGCCGCGGGCGGCCAAGTGCGCTGCGGAAACTGCGGCGAGGTGTTCAACGCTCTGGCGCGTCTGGCGGAAGATTCGAGCGCGTTCGTGACGGGCGAGACGTCCATCGACTTGGAAGCGCGCGCCGACAGCATTCTCGAATCGGCGACCGTCTTGCCCGTGGCCAAGGCGGCGGGCAAGGACAGCGATGAAGACGGCCGGCCGGGAGTTGAAATCGCACGGCTCGAGGTGTTCGACTGGCCGGAGGAAGACTCACCTCTACCCGACGCCGACCGCTCCATGGAGTTCACGCTCCCGCCCGGAGAATTGGACCGAATCTTTGTCGAATCGAAGAAGCCGGCGGTACCCGGGCCGCCGGCGGCTTCGGCCCTGCACGCATTGTCACCGGAGCCGGGAGCCCAATCAGCACCGAAGCCGATCCCCAAGCCTGTTCCACAACCAGTGCCGAAGGCGGCTCCCCAACCGACCCCGAAACCGGTTCCAAAGCCGGCATCGCAACCGCTGCCCCCCGCCGCGAAGTCGCAGCCCGCGCCATCGCAGCCCGCGCCATCGCAGCCCGCGCCATCGCAGCCCGCGGGATCTCCGCCGGCGCCCCTAACGTCCGAGGGATCGCCGGCGGTCGCGCCCGAACCGCCGGCTCACCCGGAGAGCGCGGCCGCCGATTCGGCCGCCCGCAATCGAGTCAGCAGTTTCGAAATACCGGACGACATCCGTCAGGACATGTTGGAGGGATTCGAGCAGCGCATCATCCATCCGACCGCGCTGCGAAATTCCGCCGGCATCAACGCAATGCGCCGGCCGTTCATCATGTGGCTGAGCGCAGCCGTCGTCTCGGCGATGCTGCTGTTGGCCCAGATCGTGCACCAAAATCGAGAATGGTTCGTCATCCACGCCCATGGACCCGTGGGCGCGGTCGTGCGTGCGCTATACGGAGCGATGGGGTCTCCCCTGCCCCAGCCGTCGAACCTGTCGGCGTATCAACTGCGTCAGTGGGGCGTTACGGGAGATCCCGACGCTAACGGGATATTGCGGCTGCGCGCCAGCATCCTGAATGCGGCCCCCCAGTTGCAGCCCTATCCGCTGTTGCGCGTCACGCTCGCCGACCGCTTCGGCAAGGGCATCGGCAGTCGCGACTTCGAGCCCAGTGAGTACATGGGCAAACCGACCGCACGGCTGCTTGCGCCCGGGGAGCGCGCCGATGCGACTTTGGAAATCCTGGATCCCGGCAAGAATGCCGAAGGATTCGAGATCGACGTGTGCCTTCGCGGGGTGGATCAACGGGTCGCCTGCGCCAACGATATTGCGCCGCAGGCCAAGCGATGACCGCCGGCGTGCTCCGCGGCGTCAAGATCGGGCCCTACAGCTTGCCGTCCAACGTCGTGCTTGCGCCCATGGCCGGAGTCACCGATCGTCCCTTTCGCATTTTGTGCCGCCGGTTTGGCGCGGGACTTGCTGCTTCGGAAATGCTGAGCGCCGACGTGCGTCTTTGGGAATCGCCGAAATCGCGCCGGCGAATGGACCATACCGGCGAGCCGAGCCCCCGCGTGGTGCAAATCGCAGGATTCGACCCGACGATGATGGCCGAAGCGGCACGCCGCAACGTCGACGCTGGCGCGCAGATCATCGATATCAACATGGGGTGTCCCGCAAAAAAAGTCTGCAACCGTTTGGCGGGTTCCGCACTGCTGCAGGACGAGGAGCTGGTTGCACGAATTTTGCACGCCGTGGTTCGGGCCGTCGACGCGCCGGTCACGCTCAAGACGCGCACCGGCTGGGATCGTGATCACAAGAACGGAGTTCGCATTGCACGCATCGCGGAAGACAACGGTATTCAAGCACTTGCGATCCACGGACGCACGCGTGCGGATTTATATCAAGGGCTTGCGGAGTACGATACGGTGGCCGCCGTCAAGTGCGCGGTCAAAATTCCCGTGTTTGCAAACGGCGATGTGGATTCTCCAGAACGCGCGCGGCAAATCCTTCAGGCGACCGGTTGCGACGGCATCATGATCGGAAGAGCGGCGCAAGGTCGGCCATGGATTTTCGACGATGTCAATTTTTTCCTCTCGACGGGCGAATTGCGAGCAGTGCTGGCGCTGGAAAATGTCCGTGATATTATGCGCGCCCACCTCGAAGACCTATACGCCTTTTACGGCGATGAAACCGGTGTTCGTGTGGCACGTAAACACTTGAGCTGGTATTTTCGACAGCATCCCGGACAAGACGCATTGCGGAATCGTCTCGTACTGATCGAGACGCCACGGGAGCAACTGTCGACGCTGCTCGAGCATTACGACACGGGGGTGAACCGCGCTGCATAAGGCGCGCATTCGGATAACAAGACGATCGACGGGAAATTCGGAACGGGCCATGGTCGCAAAAAAGAAAACAAAATCACGCAGAGACATCACCCCGGCCTTCAATGGCCGCGATTTGAAGGTGAACGGCAAAGGCGTGCCCTTGCGTTCGCAGGCCGAGGAAGCGCTGCAGTGTTATTTTGAGACGCTCAACGGCCACAAGCCCGCGCACCTGTACGACCTCGTGATGCGCGAAGTGGAAGAGCCGTTGTTCAAAGTGGTCATGGGCCACGTGCAGGGCAATCAGAGCCGCGCCGCGACGATACTCGGCATCAATCGGGGCACTTTGCGCAAGAAACTCAAAGAGTTCGGCATCAACGAATAGGTTCGCCATTGCTCACGCCCGTCCGCCGCGCGTTGCTCAGCGTCTCCGATAAGACCGGCATCGTCGAATTTGCGCGCGAATTGAGGGAACGCGGCATCGAGCTGTTGTCGACCGGCGGAACCGCCAAACTCCTGGTGAGTCACGGCATTACGGTCAAGGAAGTGGCCGAGCACACCGGCTTTCCGGAAATCATGGGCGGTCGCGTCAAGACCCTGCATCCGAAGATTCACGGGGGCCTGCTGGGAAGGCGCGGCCTGGATGAGGCGGTGATGCGCGCGCACGACATCGAACCCATCGACCTGTTGGCCGTGAATCTTTATCCCTTTGCGGCCACAGTCGCGCGCCCCGATTGCAGCTATGAGGATGCGGTCGACAACATCGACATCGGCGGTCCGGCCATGGTGCGCGCCGCCGCGAAGAATCACGCCTCGGTGACCGTGGTCGTCGACCCGAACGACTACCGCGAGCTGCTCGATGAGCTGGCCGCCAACCAGGGCGCGACGAACGTCGTCATGCGCCAGAAGCTCGCCGCGAAGGCGTTCGCGCACACGGCTCAATACGATGCCATGGTGTCGGCGTACTTCACCGGCGCCATCGGCGGCATGGCGACCACCTTTCCCGACGACTTGAATCTTTCTTTCCGCAAGCATCTGGATCTTCGCTACGGCGAGAACCCGCATCAACAGGCCGCCTTCTACGCCGATCCGCGCGCGATCGGCGCGTCGGTGACCCAGGGACGGCAGATTCAAGGCAAGGAGCTCTCTTACAACAACATCGCGGACAGCGATACCGCCCTGGAGTGCGTGCGGCAATTCGACACCGCGGGATGCGTCATCGTCAAACATGCGAATCCCTGCGGCGCCGCCCGCGCGCTCACCGTCGCCGATGCGTATGCGCGCGCCTACCGCACCGATCCCACTTCCGCCTTTGGCGGCGTGATTGCCTTCAACCGCGAATTGGATGCCGAGACCGCGCAGGCGATCGTGGACCAGCAGTTCGTCGAGGTCATTCTTGCGCCCTCCGTTTCAGACGCCGCCAAGGCGCGGCTCGCGCTCAAGGACAATGTGCGCGTGCTGGAAGTCGGGGACTTGAGCCAGCCCGTCAAGCAGCTGCTCGAATACAGGAGCGTTGCCGGAGGCCTCTTGGTTCAAACGCGCGATCAGGGAGTGGTACGCGCTCAGGAACTGCGGGCCGTGACCAAGCGCGTGCCGACTCTTGCCGAGCTCGATGACTTGATCTTCGCCTGGCGGATTGCGAAATATGTCAAATCCAACGCCATCGTTTGCGTCAAAGACAAGGCGACGGTGGGCATCGGCGCCGGGCAAATGAGCAGGGTCGTCAGCAGCAAGATCGCCGCGCTGAAGGCCAGGGACGCCGGACTCGACATGCATTCGGCCAGCATCGCATCCGACGCCTTCTTTCCGTTTCGCGACGGCCTCGACGCGGTCGCCGAACTCGGAATCAAGTCCGTGATCCAGCCGGGCGGCTCGAAACGCGATGCGGAAGTCATTGCCGCGGCCGACGAACACGGCATCGCGATGGTGTTCACCGGCATGCGTCACTTTCGTCATTAGGAGCGCGCCCGCATGAAGGTTCTGATCGTCGGCGGGGGCGGCCGCGAACACGCGCTGGCGTGGAAGTGCGCCCGGTCGCCGCGCGTTTCGCAGGTCTTCGTCGCGCCGGGCAATGCGGGCACGGCTCTCGAGCCGAACGTGCGCAATGTCGACATACCGACCGAGGATATCGAGGCGCTGCTCAAATTTTCGGCCCGCGAGGATGTGGATCTCACCATCATAGGCCCGGAGGGTCCGCTGGTCGGCGGCATCGTCGACCGCTTCGCCGCCGCAGGCCGCGCGTGCTTCGGACCCTCGAGTGCCGCGGCGCGCCTGGAAGGATCCAAGTCGTTCAGCAAGCATTTTCTCAAGCGGCACGGCATCCCGACGGCCGGCTACTCGGCCTTCGATGCGGACACGTTCGATCCGGCCTACGTGCGCGCGCAGCGATTGCCCGTCGTCGTCAAGGCGGACGGTCTCGCAGCCGGCAAGGGCGTCCTCATCTGCGACACGCACGAATCGGCCATCGCCGCGGCGACTGACATGCTGGGCGGCAGCTTCGGCACCGCGGGCTCGACCGTGGTGATCGAGGAATTTCTGACCGGCGAAGAAGTAAGCTTCATCGTGATCGCAAGCGGCGAAGCCGTGCTGCCGCTCGCCACGTCGCAGGACCACAAGCGCCGCGACGACGGCGACCAGGGGCCGAACACCGGCGGCATGGGCGCTTACTCGCCCGCGCCCATCGTCACTCCCGCCCTGCAGGCGCGCATCATGCGCGAAGTCATCGGGCCGACCTTGCGCGGACTTCGCGCGGACGGCACACCGTATCTCGGATTTCTCTACGCCGGACTGATGATCGCCGCGGACGGCACGCCCAATGTGCTCGAGTTCAACTGCCGTTTCGGCGATCCCGAGACGCAGCCGATCCTGATGCGCCTGCAAAGCGATCTGGTCGACCTGTGCGAAGCGGCGCTCGCCGGCACGCTGGACCGGGTCGATGCCCGCTGGGACCCGCGCGCCGCGCTCGGCGTCGTGATGGCGGCCGGCGGATATCCCGGGCCCTATCGGCAGGGCGATGCGATCAGCGGACTCGACGCAGCGGCACGATTGCCTGGAAAGGTGTTTCACGCCGGCACACGCGCACAAGGCGCGCAAATCCTCACCTGCGGCGGACGCGTTCTCTGCGCGGTGGGTTTGGGAGAAACGGTGGCCGCCGCTCAGACGCAAGCCTACGAACTCGTGCGCTCGATCCATTGGAACTTGGTGCAGTACCGCCGCGATATCGGCTATCGCGCGATCGCACGCGAGTCGCAGGAGACGGGGGCGTAGCGGCTTACCGGCGCGCGACGGCGGGAGGCTCGCCGAGTCTTCCCTGCGCCGCGCGCAGGCGCGCCCCACGCGCTTCTGCGAGATTCTCGGCCAAAGTATTCAATCGCGCGCAGTCGGCCAGGCGCAGATTGCACACCTGGGGAACCGCACATCCCGCGGCGCTCATTCCCGCGAGGCGCGCCCAAACAGCCCGCTTCTTGCGAACCTGATGCGGCTGAAAGCCGTCGAAGTCCCGAAAACCGATTTCCCTCCCATCGAGGACGATGGCGCCGGTTGCGAGCGCCGCCCGAAAGAGTTCGAGGCCCCGCTCGGTGCGGACGATGATGCCGTTGAAACCCTCATCGTCGCCGGTCGGACCGCCGCCCGGCCATACGTCGGAGGCAGCAATATCCGCACTCTCACCGATGGCATCCGGGCAGATTTTGCAGCGCGGCTGAATTCGCCACGTGGCCTCGTCCTCCCACATTTGTCGGTAGGTCAGCTCGAACGACCGGCCGTCCTTGGTTTCCAGCCGCGTAGGCCCCGGGCATCCGTTGCCGCGGTAGCGAAACAGAGCGAGCTCGTCCGTGCGAAGTCCCAAGGTGCTTGCCACCTCCTCCGACTTCGTCAGATCCGACGCTCCGCCGCAGACGAAGGTGAGCGCATATCGCAGATACCGGTCGACCCGGGAGTCGATTCGCGCCAGGTTGCGAACGGCCGAGATATCGCACGGCTTCGCGATCAGCGCGAACGGCTCGGCCCGATCCAAGAGCGCAGTGAAATCGGGCAGCGGCGCCGCGGGCCCGTAGCGGGAACCGGCCCCCTCGAGCACCGATGCTGCATCGAAGCTCAAAATACGTTCAGTGCGCATCGGATCCGCGCGGGACGCGGCGGCATGCAGGATGAACTTGACCCGCCCGCTTGCCAGCAGGTACTGGCCGAGCGCGGTCAACACGCCTCCCGTCGACGCGCGGCGCCGCACATTCGGATCGCCTGCGAAACCGACGGCCAACTTGAGCGCGCGTCCCCAAACGACGTCGTGCATGGCTATTGAATCCGAGGCGTCGGGCGCGGCCCCCTGGATGCGAGTGCCCGGGCAAATGGCGTTGATGCGCTCGATCGTCGATGCGTCGAGAGGCGCGCGCGCAACCGGACGCTCCCGGCCTTCCGCGGTCAGAACGAGGTCGATCTTGCCGGTGCCGGCGACCGCCTTGCACAGTCCGCAGCCGATGCACAGGCCGCCTTCGACGATTTCCTCGAGCGGCAGGGCGGGACTTCTGACGGTCACTTCTGCAGCAGGGCGATCGCAACCGATGTCATCGCCTTGACCCCGGTGCGCAGCGTGGGTTCGGGAAGGGGTTCGAACCGGCTGTTGTGAGGCCCGGGCAACATTTTGCCCTCCGCCTGGGCCGCCGAAAATTTGACCGGATCCATCGCGCCCAGGCCGAACATCACCGTGGGAATTTTGCGGCCTTCGAGTCCGAGAATGCCGAAATCCTCGCTCGCCGTCCCCGCTTCCTCGTCGATGACGTTTTGCGCGCCGAGCGCCTTGATGAGCGCTGCCTTGACGCGTGCGGTGAGCGCCGGATCGTTGTACATCACCGGAGTCGATTCGGCATCCAACACGGTGACGATGGGTGAGAGATCCTCCGGAACGCCGGCGGACATGGCGACGCCCCGCGCAGTGCGCCGGATCCCGTCCAGAATGATCTGCCGCGCGCCGTCGCTGTAGGTGCGCGTGGTCAGCTCCATTCTGACTTCGTTCGGGATGATGTTGCGCTTCGTGCCGCCATGGATGTCGCCGATCGTGACGATCGCCGGATCGCGGGGATTTTCCTGGCGGCTGACGATGGTCTGCAGCTGCACGATGAATTCGCCCGCCATCACGATGGGGTCCTTGGTCAGCTGCGGCTGGGCGCCGTGGCCGCCGACTCCCCGCAGCACGACGTCCACGGAAGTCGAACCCGTCAGTGCCGGCCCGCTGGTGATCGACACCGTTCCCGCCGCCCGCGTATTCGTGTCATGCAGAGCGATCGCCAGGTCCGGCGTGCCGAAGCGCTCGTAAAGATGATCGGCCAGGAGCGCCCTCGCGCCGTCGATCGTCTCCTCGGAGGGCTGGCCGATGAGCATCACCGTGCCATGCCACTTCGCGCGTGAAGATGCGAGAGCGCGCGCCGTGCCGATCATGGTCGTCACGTGCACATCATGGCCGCAGGCGTGCATCACGCCCACGTCCTGGCCGGCGGCATTCTTGGTCCTGACGTGGCTGGCGTAGGGCACGCCTGTTTCCTCGATGATGGGAAGCGCATCCATGTCGGCGCGAATCAGCAGCCGCGGGCCGGGGCCGTTTTGCAGTATCGCCACCAGCCCGTATGCCTCACTCCCGTCCGGATACTTCCCCACCCGTTCCGTCACCGTGTAGCCGGCCTTGCGCAGTTCACCCGCCAGAAGCGCGGAAGTGCGCTCCTCATGGTGCGAGAGCTCGGGGTGCTCGTGGATGCCCTTGTAGGTGTCGACCAGGCTGGAAAGCTCGTTGCTCACGAGCCCATCGAGGCTCTGCTCCGCCGCCGATGCCGGGGCTGCGAGCAGGCAGAGCAAGTGGCAAATCGCGGTGATTTTCTTCATGGTGCGCGAGTTCTCCGGCGAGTGCACAATAGTATAAGGCCTTGTTCCGAGGAATCCGTATGCCCCACGTCCGCCCCAGTATCGCCGATAAGCGCCGCGCGTTTCACAAATTGCACGAGGCGGGATGCTTCGCCATTCCCAATCCGTGGGACGTCGGAAGCGCGCGGTATCTCCAAGGCCTCGGCTTCAAAGCGCTCGCCACCACGAGTTCGGGATTCGCCTGGTCGCACGGCCACTGCGATGGCGGCATGTCGCGCGACCGCGTGCTCGATCATCTGACTGAAATGGTCGAGGCGACGGATCTGCCGATCAACGCGGATTTCGAAAGCGGATTCGCGCCGGATGCCGCCGGCGTCGCCGAGAGCGTCAGGCTCGCCGTTGAAACCGGCGTTGCGGGGCTGTCGATCGAGGATTCCACCGGCGACGCATCCCGGCCCCTGTATGAGGTCGATACCGCCGTCGATCGAATTCGCGCCGCGCGCAAGGCGATCGACAAGGCGGGCGGCGATGCACTGCTGGTCGGGCGTGCCGAGTGCTTTCTCGTGGGCCGGCCCGATCTGGAGCACACCATCCATCGGCTCAAGGCCTACTCGGATGCCGGCGCGGACTGCCTCTACGCGCCGGGCATCCGCACACCCGAGCACATCCGCGCGGTCGTCGCAGGGGTGGCGCCGAAGCCGGTCAATCTGCTCATGGGCTGGGCGGGCGATCTGACCATGCGGGAGATCGGTGAGCTCGGCATTCGCCGGGTGAGTGTGGGAGGCGCCCTCGCCCGCTCCGCCTGGGGCGGCTTCATGCGCGCCGCGCAGCTGATCATCGAACAGGGCAAGTTCGACGGTTTCGCCGAGGCGGCCCCCGGCAAGGATCTCGACGCTTTTTTTGGGGGGAAGACATGACGCGCCAGATCATCCGTACCGAGAACGCGCCGAAACCGCCGGGCTATTTCAGCCAGGCGGTCAAATCGGGCGGCTTCGTGTTCGTCGCCGGCCAGGGACCGTTCGATCCCGCGACGGGCCAGGTGGTTGGCTTGAGCATTCAGGAACAGACGGCTCAGAGCTTGCGCAACGTGTCGGCCATTCTTGCCGCGAGCGGCAGCTCGCTCGCCAAGGTGGTAAGCGCCACCTTCATTCTGGCGGAGGAGTCCGACTTTCCCGGAATGAACGAAGAGTGGGTCAAATGGTTCCCGCACGATCCGCCGGCGCGGCAGGCGGCTCAACTCCCGGTGCGCCCGCAAAACATGAAGATCTCCATCGCGGTGATCGCGGAAGCGTGAGATTGGTGGGGGGCGACGCGGGAGGGCGGGTCATCGGCCGCGGCCCGGTCCGCCGAGGCTCGCGCGTCAACCCTCGTGGATGATATTCGGGGACACCACAGCCGGCTCGCCGGCGTGATGATGACCGCGGAACAGCCTGCCCTTCTCCGCCAAAAGCACAAACAACAGGCTCGCAAGTCCGCAGCACAGCGATCCCAGGGGAAGCGTCGCCATCGTGCCGTTGAACTCACGTCCGATCAGGGCGCCGACCATCGCCCCGCCCAGCGTCGACACGAAGCCCTGCAGCGATGCGCCGATGCCGGCGACCGAAGCGACCGGATCCATCGCCATCGCGCCGAAATTGGAAATCGACAGCGAGAAACACGCCATCGTCGCGGACTGAAATGCGACGAAGACCCAGAGCGGCTCGGATACCAGCGAGGCTATCGCGGAATGCAGGCCCGTGATGCCAAGATAGGTCAGCAGCGCCGCGTGCGAAATCCGGCGCATCCCGAAGCGCTCCACGATCCTCGAGTTCAAGAATGCCGCCGCTCCCATGCATGTCGCGCACAGCGCGAACATCGTGGGCATCAGACTCGCGCGATGAAAAACCTCGCCGAATATCTGCTGCACCATGCCCACGTAGGCCATGATCCCGCCGAACATGACGCTCATCGCCAACGTATAGCACAGCGAACTGCGGTTCAGGGCCACCAGCCGCATCGCGCCCGCAATGTGCGAAAAGTTCAGGGTCAATCGGTATTCCGGGTGAAGGGTCTCCGGCAGGCGCAAGAACGCCCACGTGCACACGACCGCGGTAAACGCGCCGCACACTATGAATATGTAGCGCCACGGCGCCAACCAGCAGAATGAACGCTCCCAAGCTCGGGGCGAGGATCGGAACCGTCAGGAACACCATGAAGGTCAGCGACATCACACGGGCCATGTGCCGGCCCGAATAGAGATCGCGGATGACCGAGCGCGTCACCACCATACTCGACGCCGCGAGGCCATGGACGAAGCGCCAGACGAGCAGGGTGTGGAAGCTCCCGGCCAGGCCGCAGAGCAGCGCCGCCAGTACATAGAGACCGAGGCCTCCCACCAAGATCGGCCGCCTGCCGAAGCGGTCGGACATCAACCCCCAAAAGAGCTGCCCGCACCCCAAACCCGACATGTAGGCGGTGACGATCCATTGAACGTGATTCTCGTTCGCGACGCCCAGCGCGCGGCCGATGACCGGGAAAGCCGGAAGCATGGCATCGATGGCGATGGCCTGGGTAGACATCATCGCGGCCGCCAGCGCGACGAATTCCAGGAAGCCGATCTTCGCGGCTTCGCGCTTCTCCGACATCTAAGATGCCGGTGTCGCGGGAGGCTTCCTTGCGATGCTGGTGGCCATGGTCACGATGGATGCCAGGTCGGTCAGGTTGGCCGGCACCACCAGCGTGGTTCCGGTTTGTGCGAGCTTGCCGAACTGCTTCACGTATTCCTCGCCGATGCGCAGCTGCATCGCTTCGATGCCGCCGCGGTCCGAGAGCGCGATGCCGACCTGGCGCAGACCCTCTGCCGTCGCCGTCGCGACGGCGAGAATCGCCTGCGCCTGGCCTTCGGCCTCGTTGATCTGCTGCTGCTTGTTGGCCTCGGACTGCTTGATCACGCGCTGCTTGTCGCCCTCGGCGGAGTTGATCTTGGCGTCGCGCTCGCCCTCGGAGGTGAGCACCACCGCGCGCTTCTCCCGCTCGGCGCGCATTTGCTTCTCCATCGCCGACAACACGTCCTTTGGCGGCGTGATGTTCTTGATTTCATAGCGCAGCACCTTGACACCCCACGCCGTCGACGCTTTGTCCAATTCGCTGACGACGTTGGTGTTGATCTGGCCGCGCGCTTCGAAGGTGCGGTCGAGTTCGATCTTGCCGATTTCGCTTCGCAGCGTGGTCTGCGCGAGCTGCGAGATGGCGAAACCGAAATTGGTGATGCCGTAAGAGGCGAGGTGCGGATCGAGCACCTGCATGTACAGCACGGCGTCCACGCCCACCTGCACGTTGTCACGGGTGATGCAGATTTGTTCCGCGATGTCGATTGCGATTTCCTTGAGGCTGTGCCGGTAGGCTATCTTCTCGAAGAACGGAATCAGGATGTGAAAGCCGGCTTGAAGCGTGCGGCTGTACTTGCCCAGATACTCGATGATGTAGGCGCTTTGCTGCGGAACCACCGTCGCGGTCTTCGCGATCATGATCACCGCGACCACGGCTATCAGGATGAACGCGTAGCTGAACGAAATTTCCAAAGGGATTCTCCCGATTTATTGCGAGGCTCAATGATCGCCGTGCACGACGAGCGTCAGTCCGTCGACGCGCTGAATCCGCGCCTGCGCGCCCGCCGCAATTTCCGACTTGCCGCCGTTGATCGCGCTCCAGGAGCTGCCGCGGTATTCCAGACGGCAGGTCCCGCCGGGCGGCAGCGCCGCCGGCAACGTCACCAGATCTCCGGAGGGGCCGCCTTTCATCGCCGGCAGCGCACGGCGCATGCGTTCGTAGATTCGCCGGCGAAACGTCAGCATGGAGGTCACGGCGAGCAGCGCGAATATCAGCCACTGCAGCCACGTCGCCATGCCCAATCCGGCGAGCTCCAGCAGCCCGACCACGAAGGCGCTCGCGCCGATGAACACCAGATAGAACTGGGCGTTGACGTAGGCCGCCAGCTCCGAACCAAGGAGTATGGCGCCGACGGCAATCCACGCCCACCATTGCATCGCCTGCTCCTTGGGCTCGTCCGGCCTACCGCTTCATCGCGTCGAAGAAGTCCGCGTTGGTCTTGGTGTCCTTCATCTTGTCGAGCAGGAATTCGATCGCCGCCAGCTCGTCCATCGGGATGCAGGAGTTTGCGCAGAATCCACATCTTGGACAGCTCCGCCGGATCCGTGATGAGTTCTTCCTTGCGCGTACCCGAACGGTTGATGTTGATCGAGGGGAAGGTGCGCTTCTCGGCGATGCGGCGATCTAAATGGATTTCCGAATTGCCGGTGCCCTTGAACTCCTCGAAAATCACGTCGTCCATTTTCGAACCGGTGTCGACCAGCGCGGTGGCGAGAATGGTCAGGCTGCCGCCCTCTTCGATGTTGCGCGCCGCGCCGAAGAACCGCTTCGGCCTCTGCAGTGCATTGGCGTCCACACCGCCTGTGAGCACCTTGCCCGAACTCGGGACCACGGTGTTGTATGCGCGGGCCAGGCGGGTGATGGAATCGAGCAGAATGACCACGTCCTTCTTGTGCTCGACCAGGCGTTTGGCCTTTTCGATCACCATCTCGGCCACCTGAACGTGGCGGCTGGCCGGTTCGTCGAACGTCGACGACACGACTTCGCCCTTCACCGTTCGCGCCATCTCCGTCACTTCCTCGGGACGCTCGTCGATGAGCAGCACGATCAGATAGCATTCGGGATGATTCGCGGTGATCGCCGTGGCGATGTTCTGCAGCAGCATCGTCTTGCCCGCCTTGGGCGGGGAGACGATCAGACCGCGCTGACCCTTGCCGATGGGCGCCACGAGGTCGATGGCGCGGGCCGTCAGGTCCTCGGTCGATCCATTGCCGCGCTCCAGCTTCAGGCGCTCGGTCGGATGCAGCGGAGTCAGATTTTCGAACAGCACCTTGCCGCGCGAGCTTTCCGGCGAATCGAAATTGATTTCGCCGACCTTCAGCAGCGCGAAGTAACGCTCGCCGTCCTTGGGCGGCCGGATCAATCCGGAAATCGAGTCACCGGTGCGCAAATTGAAGCGGCGTATCTGGCTAGGGGATACGTAGATGTCGTCGGGACCCGCCAGGTAGCTGGAGTCCGAAGAGCGCAGAAAGCCGAAGCCATCCTGCAGAATCTCGAGCACTCCATCGCCGTAGATGTCCTCGCCCTTGCGCGCATGCGCCTTGAGCACTCCGAAAATGATGTCCTGCTTGCGCGACCGGCCCATGTTCTCGAGACCCATGGTCTCGGCCAGCTTGACCAGGTCGCTGATCGGACGCTTCTTCAGCTCCGTCAGATTCATCGAGCTGCGGCTGCGCGCGAGATCGGTCGGCGCAATGATCTCCAGGTCGTCGCCGCCCTCAGGCAAATCGCCGTAATCTTCCTGCGGCGGCCTGCCGCCGTTGGTGTTGCCGTTGCGGTTGTCGTTGCGCGGTCCGCGATTGGATCGGTTGGACCGGCCGCCGCCCTGGCCGCCCCCGCCCTGCTGCCCGCCGCCCTGGCCGCCGCCTCGGGACTGATTGCCTAGGTAGCCTCTCACAGGTTGCTGTCCAGAAAGGCGGCGAGCTGCGACTTCGTGACTGCTCCCACTTTCTGGGCCTCCACGGTTCCGTTCTTGAACAGGATCAGCGTCGGGATGCCGCGAATGTTGAATTTCGGGGGGGTCGCCGGATTGTCGTCGATGTTCAGCTTGGCGATCCGGATCTTGTCTTTGTACTGGTCGGCGATTTCATCGAGGATGGGCGCGATCATTTTGCAGGGCCCGCACCATTCCGCCCAGAAATCGAGCAATACGGGCTTGTCGGACTTGAGAACGTCCTTGTCGAACGTGGCGTCGCTGGTATGGACGATACTGGGGTTACTCACTGAAGGGTCAACTCCTTTTGGAGATTCGTTTGGGATGGAGGGCGGGTTATTTGTGGAAATGTGCAGCCCGACGGATGCGCTAAGTGACGATGCGCGGCTGTTCGGGCACAATACAGCGGCTTTAGCGGTGTTGATTACCTTAAAAAGGGTACCGATGATACGGTTGATGGGAGCGGATAGACCGGCTCCGGATTGACTGTATTGTTAACCGGTCCTCATCATTTTGCAAGTTTCTGCAATCCTCAAAGAGAAAATGTCAGACGCCCATCTCAGTCAGCTCACGTTCGAATCCCTCCACATCGCCGAGTCCTTGAAGCGGGGTATTGCCGAACTGGGCTACACCCGCTGCACCCCCATTCAGGCGCAAACTTTGCCCGTGGCCCTCGCCGGCCGCGACGTGGCCGGTCAGGCCCAGACCGGCACCGGCAAGACGGCAGCCTTCCTGATCGCGCTGTTCAACCGCCTGTTGACCGATCCGGGCGTGTCCGATCGGCCGCTGAACGCGCCGCGCGCGATCGTCGTCGCACCGACGCGCGAACTCGCGGTGCAGATCCATTCCGACGCGGTGGGAATCGGCAAGTACACCGGCCTCAAGCTCGCCATCGTGTTCGGCGGCGTGGATTACGAAAAGCAGCGGCGCATTCTCGAGGAAGGCGTCGACGTGCTGATCGGCACGCCCGGCCGCATCATCGACTATTTCAAGCAGCACGTCTTTGATCTGCGCCATATTCAAGTGGCCGTCATGGACGAAGCCGATCGCATGTTCGATCTGGGATTCATCAAGGATATCCGCTTCATTTTACGCCGATTGCCGCATCCGACTCTGCGCCTGACCATGATGTTTTCGGCCACCCTGTCGCACCGGGTCATGGAACTCGCCTACGAGCACATGAACAATCCCGAGTTGATCCGCATCGAGCCCGACAAGATGACGGTCGATCGCGTGAAGCAGGTGCTCTACTTTCCCGCAACCGAGGAAAAGATTCCTCTGCTGATGGGCCTGCTTCGCCGCATCGACGCACGCCGCACCATGGTGTTCGTCAATACGAAGCGCATCGCCGAAGTGCTGGAGCGCACACTGACCGCGAACGGATTCATCGCACAGGCGATCTCGGGCGACGTACCGCAAACCAAGCGTTTGAAAATGATGCGCGACTTTCACAACGGCGAGATCGCCGTGTTGATCGCCACCGACGTGGCCTCGCGCGGCCTGCACATTCCCGATGTCAGTCACGTCTTCAATTTCGACCTGCCGAACGATGCTGAAGACTACGTGCATCGCATCGGCCGCACCGCGCGCGCCGGCGCCGAAGGCGACGCCATCAGCTTCGGGTGTGAGGAATACGCGATCTCGCTGCCGGATATCGAAAACTACATCGGGCATCAGATTCCTCGCGCCGCCATTTCGGCCGATGACCTGGCGGTGGTGACCGCGCCGCCGCCCGCCGAATGGCGCGAGAGGGCGCCCCGCCATGGCCAGTCCCGCGGCGGGGGCGGCGGCCGCTCCGGCGGAGGCCGTACGGGAGGCCCCGGCGGGCGTTCCGGCGGCGGTGGCAGAAGTGGCGGCCCGCGGCGCGGCCCGCCGAATTCCCGTCCGCCCCATGTATCCGGGCCTGCGCGCCCTGCGCCGCAGCCCCCTCGGGCGGCAAATGATGCTGGGAGCGGCGACACTCCGGCGCAGAGCCAGGGCGATCCGGGACGACGCAGGCGGCGGCGTGGCCGGGGCGGCGGTGGCCCGGCAGGCGGCGCTCCCGCGGGCGGCGCCGCTACATAAGATCCGCGACCCGATCGACGGCCGGATAGTCGCCGGTATGCTGCGGCGGCCGCCCCGAATCCGGGCGGCGGACGGCACGCAGCCACTCGATGCCGAAACCGCGGGCCGCATCGAGGACGCTCAGAGAGTCGTCGACGAACAGGGTCCGCTTCGGGTCGAATTTCTCCTCGGCCTCAAGGCGCGGCCAGAACTCCCCATGTTCCTTGGGAAACTTGAACGTGTGCGTGGAATAGCAGGCATCGAAGTGCTGGGTCAGTGCCACCTGTTCGTCCTTGATGGCCAGCGTTTTGGGGTGCGCATTGGTGACGAGCGCACAGCGCTTGCCCGCTTCCTTGAGTTTCAACAGAAAATCTTTGGCGCCCGGCAGATAGCTGACGGTGGCCTGCGCCTCGCGCTTGATGCCGCCGATGTCGAGCTTGAGTTCCCGGCTCCAATACTCGATGCAGTACCATTGCAGCGTCCCCTTGACCTCGATGAACCGCGGAGCGAGCAGTTCCTGGGTCGCCTTGAGCCCGAGACCGTTCGCCGCCGCGTAGCGGCTCGGAACCAGCTCCTGCCAGAACCAAGTATCGAAACGCAGGTCGAGCAACGTGCCGTCCATGTCGAGTAGAACTGTATCGATGGCGGACCATTCGACGGCGGCTGGCTTGCGCATTTGCGTATGATACTAGCCCGTGCGGGATCTACACGACCTAAGCCTTGCCCTGTTGCCCATCGTCGCGCGCGCCGGCGCCGCCATCATGCGGGTGTACGATTCAGGCTTCACGGTGCAGCGCAAGGAAGACGATTCGCCGCTGACCCTCGCGGACTTGGAGTCGCAGCGGGTGATCATGGACGGGCTCACCCAACTCACACCCGGGCTGCCGATCCTCTCGGAGGAGTCGGCACAGGCTCCCTGGAGCGAACGCCAATCGTGGCGCGAGCTATGGGTGGTCGATCCGCTCGACGGCACGCGCGAGTTCGTCAAGCGAAATGGCGAGTTCACCGTCAACATCGCGCTGGTGCGGGAGCACGAGCCCGTCCTCGGCGTGGTGTCGGCACCTGCGCGCGGACTCGTGTATCGGGGAGTTTGCGGGGTGGGCGCATTCAGCCAGGCCGGAGCCGATTCGATGCCCATACGAGTGTCTGCGCCGCACAATCCGTTGCGCGTCGTCGGCAGCCGTTCGCATGCGAGCGCCGCGACCGCCGGTTACCTGGCGCGGCTCGGCCCTCACGTGATGATGGGCATCGGCAGTTCGCTCAAATTCTGCCTGATCGCCGAAGGCAAGGCCGACCTCTATCCGCGGTTTGGTCCCACCTCGGAATGGGACACTGCCGCGGGCCAGGCTGTCTTGGAAGCCGCGGGCGGCCACGTAACGCGCCCGGATGGGCACCGCCTGCGATACAACTGCCGCGAAAGTCTCATCAACGGCGATTTTCTCGCATACGCCGATGCGAGTGCGCTGCCCCGGGACACGGCCGGTTAGCACGGCCGGTCGGCTGGTTAGCTAGGCGTGACCGGCCGGTTCGCACAATTCCAGAGTGGCGTCGAGCAAGGTGGGAATGTCGAACACCACTTCCTGTTCCGCCATGGTCAATCGCGCCACGCCGGCGGCTGCAATCAGCGCTGCGGGGACGTGAATTTGATCGCGCTTTGGGTGGGTGGTCCAGGTGCTCACCCGGGCGTCGCCGAAGGCGCGGTTGAGCGCGCTCCAGCGTAGCTGCGCGGCGCGCGCCAGGGGCGTATCACCCCATTGCCGATGGGCCAGTGCCAGGGACGTATCGGACGCAATGGCGCTTTGCGGCAGGGTCATCAAATTCTGCACGTACCGCACCATTTCGTTGGGATCAACGCGCACGGTCAGATTCGCTTGTGAGTCTTTCATGAGGGCGATATGGGGGGCGTCCCTGGGAATTCCAGGCTCCGGGGTCGCGGAATGCGGTTAAGCTTAGGCATGACCGAGGACCTCTTGCTGGTGGTTTTGGCCGCCGCCGTCCTGGCGGGAGGCTACAGAATCTGGCAGCTCTCGCTGGATGCGCGAGAAACCGCGAATCGAATCGCCAAGGACGCCTGCTCGCGGGCGGTGGTGCAATTCTTGGACGGAACCGTCGCCTTCGCAGGCTTTCGGATGTCCCGCGGCAGCGACGGCAGGCGGCGGCTGCTCAGAACCTACACTTTCGACTATACCGCCGACGGCTTCGAACGCGCGCAAGGTTTCATCGTGCTGTCCGGCTTGCGCCTGGAGGCCGTGGGGCTGGCGGGCAGCCCATGAGCGACGGCCTCAATATCGATTTGCACACCCACTCGAGCTGCTCCGACGGCACATTGGCGCCGGGGGAACTGGTGTCGCAGGCGGCAGCGGCCGGCGTCGAGGTACTGGCGCTCACCGATCATGACACCATGGCCGGCATCGAGGAGGCGCAGCAGTATGCGGGCCGGCAGGGGCTCTGCCTCGTTCCAGGGGTGGAAATCTCGGCTACCTGGCGCGCGCAGTCCATCCATGTGCTCGGTCTCTGGATCGACCCCGCGTCGGCTTCGCTTCGCGCCGAGCTGTGCGCGCAGGGCGAACGCCGTCGCTCGCGGATGCGCAAGATATGCGCGCGCCTGGCGAAACTCGGTCTGCCCGCCAGCGAGCTCCTGGCGGCAGTCGACGCCCATCCCGGCCTGCCGACGCGCGCGCATCTGGCCAACGCCATGGTCGCGGGGGGCCACGTCAGTCGGACGGAGGAGGCGTTTCGCAAGTATTTGGGAGCGGGAAAGGCCGGCTATTTCGCGCCCGAATGGCCCGCACTCGATGCCGTCGTGGGCTGGATCCGTGCCGCGGGCGGCGTGGCCGCCCTCGCCCACCCAGCGCGCTACTCCCTGTCGGGCGCTGCCCGCCGCCAGCTGCTCGTCGAATTCAAGGTTGCGGGCGGCGCGGCTCTCGAGGTGGTGACCGGCGCCAACGGCGCGCAGCACGCCGAGGGCATCGCCATGCTCGCGGTGAAGTATGGTTTCATGGGATCGGTGGGCTCGGATTTTCACAATCCTCAACTTGTTTGGAATCCGCTCGGCCGGTCCCTTAAGCTACCGGATTGCGTCACCCCGGTGTGGCGCAACCATATATCCAAAGCAGCGACGCCGTGAGCGACGAAGAAAACAACGTCAACACCGATCTGTTCAAAAACATCGAGCGCCTGCGCCAGCTGCGAATCGAGCACCGGGATCTCGACGACATCATTTCGCGCCTCACCATGGATTTCAAAGTCGACGAACTGCAGATGAAACGGCTGAAACGGCGCAAGCTCATGCTCAAGGATCAGATCGCAAGATTGGAGAGCCAGCTCATACCGGACCTCAACGCATGACCGAGATCGCGCAGCGCATCGGCGCATTCTTCGACATTTTGACTACGCGCAACGTGCTCATCGAGATCGGCGCCGTGGCGCTGTGTTTGCTCGTCGGTTGGTTCATCGGCGCCGCCATGCGCGAGCGCTATCGGCGGCGTCGAATCAAGACACCGACCGGGCTGACCTGGAGCTACTTCGCGACGCAGGGCAGCGTGGTGGCGACGCCCGCTCTCGCGGCGCTGGGTCTCGTGATCCTCGCGCGCAGCCTGTTGTACGCTTCGCGCTACGACATTTCGATTCTCGATGCCGCTGAGCGCTTGATCGGCGCCTTCATCGCCGTGCGCATCGCCGTCCTCCTGTTCACCGCCAGCCTCGGCAACAAGTCGTGGATGCAGCACTGGGAAAATCGCGTCACCCTGTTCATATGGCTGGCCATCGCCGCCGAATACCTGGGATGGCTCGATCCGATCATCAGCACGCTGGACAGCATCGGCATGGCGGCGGGCAAGAGCCGCATCACCCTGTGGTCGGTGCTGAAATTGCTGTTCACGCTGACCCTGTTCGTGCTGGCCGCGGCATGGATCAGCCGCTGGGTCGAGCGTCGCATCAAGAAGCTCAACAACCTCGCGCCCTCCACGCGCATCGGCATCGCGAAGTTCGCCAATGCATTCCTGATCGGCCTGTCCATCCTTCTCGGCCTGAATGCCGCGGGCGTCGATCTGACGGCTCTGACCGTGCTCACCGGCGCCATCGGCCTGGGATTGGGATTCGGCCTGCAGTCCATTGCAGCGAATTTCGTCAGCGGCTTCGTGCTGCTCATGGACCGCTCCATCAAGCCCGGCGATGTCATCAGCCTCTCGGGACAAAGCGGCACGAGCACCGAGAACTTCGGCTGGGTGCAGGAACTGCGCGGCCGCTATGTCGTGGTCCGCGACCGCGACGGCGTCGAAATGCTGGTGCCGAATCAGCAGCTGATCTCCAATGCCGTGATCAATTGGAGCTACACGGACCCGCGCATCCGCCTGAAATTGCCGATCCGAGTGAGTTATCGCGACGATCCCGAATTGGCGTTGGGGATTCTGCTCACGGCCTGCGAGGGCCAGGCGCGGGTCCTGCGGGAACCCGCGCCTGTTTCACGGCTCATGCACTTCAGCGACAGCGGGATCGAACTCGAGCTGCGGTTCTGGATTTCGGATCCCCAGGACGGCGTCAACAACGTGCGCTCGGAAGTCAATCGCGCCATCTGGCGGCTTTTCAAAGAGCACAAGATCACCATCCCCGTTGCGCAGCGCGAAATGATCCTCCACAACGCGCCTCCGGAGCTCGACTGACCGCGGCCGCTTTCTCATGCCTCTGATCATCACGCCGGACATCGTCATCCCCGATGAGGAACTGGAATGGAAGTTCATCCGTTCCTCGGGGCCGGGCGGCCAGAACGTCAACAAGGTGGCGAGCGCCGCGCAACTCAGGTTCCTGCTGCCCCAGAACGTCGCTCTGCCGGCGACGGTCAGAATCCGCCTGCGCCGCCTCGCCGGCCAGAAGCTCATCGACGACGGCACCATTCTGTTCAAGTCGATGAGCGAACGCACCCAGGAGGGCAACCGCCGTGCGGCCCTTGAGCGGCTGGAAGCATTGATTCGCGCCGCGTTGGTGGAGCCCAAGATCCGCAAGAAAACCCGTCCCACCAAGGGTTCGAAGGAGCGCCGCATCGAATCGAAGAAGCGTCGCGGTGCGACCAAGCTTGGGCGCCGCGCCAAAGGGTGGGATTGAAGCGACCCTACTGCCCCAGCGTCACCTGCAGGATGCTGTGCCTGATTTGCTCCGAAAGCACCCGTTGGGCATCCGCGGCGACCGCCAGCAGAGGCTCGCCGAATGCAAGCGCGCCCTCGCCTGACGCCTGGATCACGTTGCGGCGGCGCAGAAGATCGATGAAATTTCTGAACAGGCTCTTGTCGAAGAATTCCGGCGAATTCAATCCATAGAGCACCGACATGCGCTGCGCCATCAAGTGGCAGCGTTCCTCCAGGGCCTCCTGGGTGATCTCACCGCTGCCGGCTTGCAACAGCAGCGCGATCGCAAGGTAGTAGCGCTCGATGGTTTGGATGGTCGCCTGGGCGAGGACCGACAGCCGGATCGCTTCGAGCGAGGTCGAAGCCGGGCGTTGCCATTCGGTTCGATCCTCGTTGCTGCGCAGTAAATTCAAGGCGGCGAAGGTGTCGAGCAGCGAGTCGGCGACCGCGGCGACCTCGGATTCGTCCCACCGCAGGTAGAGTTCCAGGGAGATGTAGGGGTAGACACGCCACACGAGCCGATGGATGTCGGCGGTGCTCATGCTCGCATTGCTGACGAAACAGCAGGCCAGCAGCGAGGGCATCGCAAACAGATGCAGTATGTTGTTGCGGTAGTACGTGGCGAGCACCGCGTTCTCGGCATTCATCCGCATGATGTCGCCGAGCGGATGCTGCTGGCGCTCCAGCCAGCCCATCGCCTCCGCGTAGCGGATCATGTCGGCGCCGCTCTCGGTCGTTACGGTCACCAGCGGCGAATAGGGTGCATCGCGCAGCAGCGCTTGATAGAGCTCGAGCTGCCGTTCCAGGTCGTCCTCCACCAATGCCTGACGCGGCGTCGCGAGAATCGCCATCGCCACCAGATTGATCGGCGTCACGGCGGCCGCGGCGTTGATCTCGATGTTGATCCGTTTCGCCAGATCGTCCACCGCTTCGCCGACCCAGCCGGCGCCCGAATCGGGATCCGCGGGAACGGCGCCGCGCCACCCGGGATTGTGCCGGCAGAGAAGCGCGTCGAGCGAAATGGGCCGTCCCAGGTTGACGTGCACTTTGCCTAACTTGCTGCGCAACACCGAGATCGTCGACTTCAGGAGACCGAAAATGCTCTCCTTCTGCTTGGGCTGGCCCGATAGCTCGCCGATGTACGTGCGTCCTTCGACGATGCGTTCGTACCCGAAATACACCGGCATGAACACCACCCGGCGCTTCGGATCGCGCAGGTAGGCGCGAACCGTCATCGACAGCATGCCCGTGCGAGGCGGCAGGAGGCGGCCCGTGCGGCTGCGGCCGCCCTCGATGAAATACTCGAGACTGTGGCCTCGCGCCATCATGACGCCGAGATATCTGGCAAATACCGCGGCGTAGAGGGCATCGCCCTTGAAACTGCGGCGCAGAAAAAATGCGCCCCCTTTTCGCAGGTACCGCCCGATCAGCGGCAGGTTCAAATTGATTCCCGCGGCCACGTGCGGAACCGCAAATCCCTTGCGGTAGATCACATACGAGAGGAGCAGGTAATCCATGTGACTGCGGTGGCAGGGAACGTAAATGACCTCCGCGCCGTCGCCGCTGTCCTTCAACTGATCGACGTGCTCGAACTCCACGCCGTCGTACACGCGGTTCCACAGCCAACCCAGCAGCGCCGACATGAATCTGATGAAGATCTGCGAGTAGTTCGCGGCGATTTCGACCGCGTCCTTCCGCGCCGCGATCAATGCGGCGCGGCGGGTCGAACCGCGCGCCTGCATATCGCGCCGCGCCGCATTGCGCACGTCGGAGGTTTTCAACAGCTGCGCGACCAGGGTGCGGCGGTGGGAGAGATCGGGTCCGATGGTCGAGGCGCGCTGGGCGCGCAGTATCGATCTCAAGGTGCGCAACAGCCGGCGCACGTTGCGCTGATCGGTCATGCCCTCCCGCATCGCCTCGCGCAGCCCGACCGGCTCGCCGAAGTGCACCAGCGTATTGCGGCCGTTGACGAGGACGTTGAGGACCTTGCGGAAGCGCCCCATCAACACCCAATCCTCGGCGAACAAGAGACGCCAGAGGCTCGCTTCCTTGTGCGGCGCCCGGCCCCAGAAGATCGCGACCGGCACCAGATCGACGTCGAACTGCGGATGATGCGACGCGGCCGCCACCAGCTGCACGAGGATGCGGGGGGCGCGCACGGCATTGCGCCGGGTGAGCACGCCGGCTGGCCGCATCAGTTCGAAGTACGCCCTGTCGGCGCGTCTCTGGCCGATCAGCAATCGTCTCTCGGGGCGCGGCAGGTTGAGACGCGTGCAGACATTGCTGAGGACGGCGAGATCGGTTTCGCTTTCGCTTTCGAGCACATAGCACACCGGCCGCGTCAGCGTCGCGATTGCCGCGGCGGCATCGTCGGGCTTTATGGATTCGTGCACCCATAGCCCCAGAAGCTTGCGGACGCTCCAATGCCACGCCCCGCCCAAACCCTCCATGGGATTCATGGTCGCCAGGATTGTCTCCTTAGGAACTAAGGAGGCGTATCGCCGCGCTCTTGAGTATCTGCCGCTCTTCGAATCGCGTCTGCGTGTTCGTCCACAGTATTGCGTACCTCTTGGGCGCCCTCTTTGAACAAAACCGACGGTGACGTTGTCACATTCTGCGGCATTGCCATGTGCACCTCGGAGCGGCCGGCGCCATAATATCCGGAGTGTACAATCGAATCGGACACACAGTCACCCGGAGTCGCGCATGCTTCGATTTGCATTCCTGATGCTCCTGTCGACGGGAGTCTATGCCGCGCAGTCGATCGACATAGAGACCGCGGCAAGGATCTACCAGGAGGCGGCCACCCGCGAACAGGTTCGTGCTTCCCTCGGGACGATGCCCGAGCACATACGGCAGCTCTTTTCCGCCGATATCGCCGCGCCGCTCTCCAGCGAGCAATTGGACGCGGTTACGGCGGCGGCGAAACGCGGATTTCGCATCGACGTATTCGAAGTTCCGGCCTTGAACTCGCTCGCCGCCAATCTCGATCCTGCGACGGAGAAGAAGACGGAGGCATTTCTGGTCAGCGATCTTGGCCGCCGCATGGTGGCCGCGGACATGGCCACCGCCATGCTCGAGGAATCTCAAATCGACAAGATCATGAAGGGCGAGATCAGCGCTCCGTCGACGCCGCAGCGCGATGCGCTGTTCGATAAATTGGAACAGGCCGCGCGGTCCTCCGAATCGACCGTGCAGATATTTCTCAGCATGGGACAGGCTGTCGCGATCGGCACGGCCGTCGGATCGGGCAGGGACATGGCGTCGGTCGCGGAAAGCGCCCGCAAATCGGGCGAAGCCAGCCGCGCCGGGCTGGAGCAGGACATGCGGGCGCCGCTGCGCCGCTACCTGGCGTACAGCTATCGCGACCTGAGCGATGCAGACCTCAAGCACCTGTTGGCGTTTCTGGAATCACCCGCGGGCAAACGATACGTGTCCGCGTACATCGCCTCGCTGGGCGCCGGTTTCAACGCCATGGGCAGGCGCTGCGGCGAACAGCTCGGAGAAAGCCTGCGCGAGCTGGCACAGGCGCAGGTCGCGGTAACCACCACTGCTCCGCCGCCGGCCATCGCGGCTCCCCGCCCGTAGCCGGGCACGGGTGTTTCAGCCGAGCGCGGTCAGGAAGTCTCGCAGCAAGGCGCAAATCGCGCCGATTTGATCTTCCAGCCGATGGTCGGAGTTGAGCAGGTGCAGCGCCGCCTGATGTTCCCGCGCCCAGCGGATGCTGTTGTCCACCGGAACGATGACGTCATGCCAACCGTGCACGATGGCGGTCGGACAGACGACCTCTTGCGGCGTGTATTGTTCGTATCCCGGCATGTAGAAGGCCGGCGCCAGTAGAAAGAGTCCCCGCGGCTTGAGTTCGCCCGCCGCAGCCGCGGACACGTGTCCGCCCATGCTCGATCCGACGAGCACCATGGGCGCGGCGAGTCTCTTGCCCAGGTCGATGAGTTTGGCGACCCGCTCGCCAGGATCGTCGAGACCGCGGTAGTCCACCGACTCGACCGCAATTTTCAATTCCCGGACCACCGCCGCCATGGCCGTGATCTTCGAGCCCCATGGGCCGCTTTCCTTCCCATGAGAGAACACCACCGTCCCCGTTCCAAATGAGCCTTTCATACCACCCCTAAAGCTAAAGAAATCGCGGTTTGCGGCCGTTATCTCACATATGGCACTGGATGAAGAGCAATCGAGCGCCGCGCACGAGATGCGGCACGCCATCGACTGCCTGCGCGACTGTGCCGACCTCGCCCTGGTGGATGCCGCGACCCTCGAGGCGTTGGCGGCAGGCGCCGTTCATTTTTCCTTGGCGGCCGGCAATCTGCTGTTCGAGTCGGGAGCCAACCCGGACGGAGTATATCTGCTCGCCAGCGGCCGCCTTGGGGTGAAGACCATGGGGAATACCGGCCTGACCGCGGAAATCGAGCGCAACGAGCTGGTCGGCGAGGCCGGCTGGCTGCTGAAAGAACAGCGTAGCGCGGCCGTATTTGCCATGCGCGACAGCGAGTTGCTGCTTCTGCCCACCGCGGTGCTGGATGCCGCCGCCTCACAATCGACGCACTTCTCGTTGGCGCTCGCCCGCCTGTGCGCGCGGCGGTTGCGGCGCAGCAATCGGCAGGAGGCACGGCAAAAGCGGGGCCGCGTGTTCGCCATAGTGCCGAACAGCATCGAAATAGACGTGGCCAATCTCGCCACCCGCCTGGTCGCGGAGTTTGCGCGCGCCGGTCGCACGGAGCTCGTGTGGGACGCCCGGGCGAGCACGCATACCGCCTCTTGGTTCAACAACATCGAGGAATCGAACGACTACGTGGTGTACGTGGCCGACCCGAGTGCCTCAGGGTGGACACGTCAATGCTGCCGCCAGGCCGACGTGATCCTGTTGGCGGCGCCGGCCGGCGCCGCATCGCGGCCCTGGCCGCACGGAATCGCCGAGGCGGCCCTCGGACGCGGCGCCCGCGTCGAACTTGCCTTGATGCACGATGGGGAGATCGAACCTGGGGCCGCCACGCGTTGGCTGCGAAGTTCTCCGGTCGCCCTGCACCACCACATCGTCGACTCCGCAGATTTCGCCCGGCTCGCGCGCCTGTTGACGCGTCGCGGCGTGGGGCTGGTGCTGTCGGGCGGCGGGGCGCGCGGCTTTGCCCACCTCGGAGTCATCCAGGCATTGCGCGAGGCGCGCGTGCCCATCGACTTCGTCGGCGGTTCGAGCATCGGCTCCATCATCGCCGCCGGCGTCGCGGTGGGATGGAGCGACGAAGAGATGCGCACGCGCTATCGCAGAAGCTTCGTCGACACCAATCCGGTGAACGATTACACCTTCCCGTTCGTTGCCCTCACACGGGGTCGAAAAGTTTCGCGGCTGCTGGAGCGGGAATACGGCGATGTGCTGATCGAGGATTTGCGGCAGCCGTATTTTTGCATCAGCTCGAATCTTTCCACCGGGCGCGCACTGGAACATCGCGATGGGCGCCTCTCCGATGCGCTGCGTGCGTCGGTCGCGATTCCCGGCGTCATGCCGCCCGTGTATCGCGGCACGGACATATTGGTCGACGGCGCGGCCATCAACAATCTGCCCGTCGATATCATGCACACCCACGCACCAGGGTTGGTGATCGGCAGCGACGTCGGCGCGGATCGCTTTGCCCTCGCGCGCCGCGGCAAGCGGGGCATCAATATCTTTCAGATACTGATGCATTCCGGCATGGTCAACAGCGCAACGAGCGCAGCCTTGCAACGCGACCTTGCCGACGTTCTGCTGAAGCCGCCGCTGCCGAACGTCGACTTGCTCAATTGGCGCGCTTTCGATCGCGCGATTCAGGCCGGCTATGACTACGCCCGCCTGGCGCTCGAAGGCATGCCTGCCATCCCGCGTCTGCCTGCGGCCGGCGAACGCGTGCCGCGAAACTCCCTGGCGGCGGAATTGGAAAGACGCCTGGCTGCGACGATTTCGGCGGGCTAGGCGGCCGGCTGCCCGGCGTCGCCGCCCGACAGGCTCTTCGCGAGGCTTTCGACCCACTCGAGTTCGGCCGGACTGAATTGCACGGCGCTCAACCGATTCAAGCTGACGGATTCGACCCTGCTGCGCGAAGGCGAATGCAGGATGCGATAGCTGTGGAATCCGGGCTTGGCTCTCGCGGCAAAACCGATCACGAGTTGAAATTCGCTGCGCTGCTCGCATGCGACAAAAAAGGCGTCCTGCATGCGCCGCTCACCGAAAGTCTGCTGCTCGTGAAGACCCTCGAAAAATGCGCGCACCTGCGACGACGCCATCTCGGCCACCTCGACGTGCGGATGCGCCATGGCCACCCAGCGTGTGCCACGCTCGACGCTGTTGACGATGAAAAGAGCCAGCCGGCGGGCTGCCAGATACTGCCAATCGGCGCTTGCGGCCGTGCCCGCGGCGAGGGTGCGGGCGGCGACGCCGATCCGCGCCGCGGATCGCACGCCCAGGATGGTATTGACGCCCAGGGCGGCAAGCCGCATGCGGCGGTCTTCGGTCACGAGACACGTGGGCCGGTAGCCGGGCCGAAGTATCGCGTCGTCGTTCCTGGCCGCGGCCCAGACCGGACTCGCTTCGTCGCAGCGCGCCAGCATGCCGGCAACGGCGCCGCAGGGGGCGAACGACTCGAAATGCCCGCGCAGCTTGTCGTGCGCCAGCACGCGCGGGAAGTACATCACGGAATTCTCGTTGCAGAAGCTCCATTCGCGCATGCCGCGCAAGGCGTCGTCCGCGGTATGCCAGCTCGAAGGCGGATCGACGATCAAGAGTGCGCGGCGCTCCTTGCAATATCGCGCTGCCACCAGGAGCGCGCTCGGACCCACGTCCTGGTCGCGGGACAGCGGGGGAATGCACAGAAAATTGAAATAATCGGCGGTCGTCAGCGCGAAAAGACCCGTCCGATCATTGCTCGTGCCGATGACATCGTAGTCCGTGAGCGGTGCGCCGTCGTCGCCGTCGCAGTTCGAATTGACGTATCCAATCGCCAAGCCGCTCGCAGCGTCCAAGGTCCGGTCGGGGCGCTGCGCCGGCATCTCGCCGGCGAGCTCAATGAGCTGCGATTGAGCGATCGCTCGCGGGAAGTATCCCGGGTCGGCGGGAAGCACGGAGAGCGCGTGGAATATCTCCTGGTCCTCCACCTGGGCGGTGCCCTGGGCGCGCACGCGCTGCACCGTGAGGTTGAATTCCGCGGTGCTCCCGGGAGCGATGTTGTCGTAGTCGACGCTGGCGCGAAGGTATTCGCGGGTTCCGGGCCGCACCGCCCGCAGCCGCATCGTCGACCCGCCCGCCTGCAACGTCAGAGTCGCAGAACGCGCTCCGTTCGCCACGCGCACGATGAGAGCCTCGCGGCCTCCGTTGTCGAAGAATTGTTCGACGGCATAGCCCAAGGGGCTCGGCTGCCAAAGGCCGCCGAATACATGCTGGAATTCCGTGAATGTGGTGATCAAAACCGGGCGGTGGACCGGTCCGCGCAGAGTGCGGCCCACGAACGCCGTGCGCGCCGTGCCGAGGCGCGCGATGGCTTGATCAGGGCCTCTTTCTTCCTCGACCTCTATCCCTAGGCTGCTCGGCGTAATCAATTTTTTTCTCTCGACCGCTGGTTTCGGACTTTAGCACAACGGGGTCTGCGGCCGCCTGTTCGTCGAGGCGCGCCTGCTCCGCCTCGGCCTTCTTGCGCGAGATCTCCTCGAGCATCACTTTCATCCACTCGCTGCTCATTCCGATCCTTCCGCAGCCGCCGGAGTGACGATTGCGTCGATGGCCGCCGCCGCCTCCGGGTGATACCCGGAGCGCGCAAGGGCGTATACGCGCTTCGCAAAGTCGCTGCCGGCCGGGGTCTTCATCAATCCAGCATACAGCGGCGCGATCAATTTGCGGCGCCCGATGGTCTTCAGGTATTCCTCGAGACGCGCAAAACCCGGTTGGTAACTATTGCGCACGACGAGTTCGAGCCAGTCGTGTTCGATTTCTGCGTTCGCACTCCGCGTCAAGCCGTAGGCTTGATCGAGCCCCTCGAGTTGCTTGGCGCTCAAAGCCGCCGGCATGCCCTCGAGGAAATACAGCCACTCCGGAACGGCCCAATCGAGGCCGAACTTCTTCGGCTGCAGCGTGCCCGCAAGCCATGCGGTTCTTGCATCGTCCACCGGCAATAGGGCGTTCGTGTCCGGCAGGACGGCATCGGCTGGAAGACCCGCGGCGTTCTCCCAGGCGGCAACCTCCTCGTGCGCGACGATGCCGGGAAAGCGGTCGAGCAGATTCTCCGTCAGGTATCGGTTGAACTGCTCGGTGGTGATGCTTTTGAACGCGAAGCGATCGAAATACCCCCGCAGGAATGCATCGAACCGGTCCCGGCCGAATTTCGCGTCGAGATAGCTCAGGAACAGACGCCCTTTTTCATACGGCACTCTGCTGAACGCAAGCGCCGGGTCGCGATCGCGCAGGTCAATGTTGAGCTCCTGATCCAGCGGATTGAGTTCGGTCATCTCCGCGCGCAGGGACTGCAGGTCCAGCACCGCTTCCATGGACGCTCGCTGCTCGCCGTACACCGCGCCGATGATGCGCCCCTGCAGGTATTCGGCAAATCCTTCGTTGAGCCAGAGGTCGCGCCACGTCGCGTTGGTGACGAGATTTCCCGACCAGGAATGCGCCAGCTCGTGCGCGATGACGGACACCAGGCTCTTGTCGCCCGCGATCACCGTGGGTGTGATGAACGACAGCCGCGGGTTCTCCATCCCGCCGACGGGGAAACTCGGCGGCATCACCAGGATGTCGTAGCGCGTCCAGCGATAGGGGCCGAACAATCTCTCGCCGGCCGCGATCATCGATTCGGTGTCGGCGAATTCCCTGGCGGCCGCCTTCGCCACCGGCCTCTCCGCGTACACTCCGGTGCGGGGCCCGGTCTCCTTGAATTCGAGGTCCCCGACGGCGAGCGCGATCAGATAGGATGGAATCGCCTGCGGCATGACGAACGAGTACTCGCCCGTGCGCTTCGCCTTCGGATCGTTTTCCGCGCTCATTACCGCAATCACGTCGGAGGCGGTGTGGATCTGCGCCTTGTAGGTGACGCGCACCTGGGGCGAGTCCTGCAGGGGAATCCAGGTGCGCGCGCCGATCGGCTCCGACGAGGTGTAGAGAAAGGCCTTGTGGCGGCCGGCGGTTTGCTTCGGAGTCAGCCACTGCAATGCAGAGGCGGTGGGCGAGGTTTCATAATCGATCCGGATCGACTCGACGGTCTTGCGCGACGGCGGCAGGTCGATGACCAGGGCGCTGCCCAGAATGGGATCGGGCTTCTCCAGGTGGAACGGACGGCTGACCCAGAGGGTTTGGTTCTTGGCGGTTGCGCCCAATACGTCCGTTGCCTTCTGGCTCACGTCGTTGATCATCAGATCCTTGGTGTCGAGCACCAGCTGAGTGGCTCGCGGATCGAGCCGCTTCAACTCGAGCCCGGCGACGCCGCTGATCACCTTCCCCTCGAGATCGACCCGCAGATCCAATTCGAGGTGGGTGACCCTAAACTGGTCGATGTTTGCGTACGAATGGTAGTCGAGTCCGGCGTCGATGGGCGATGTGTCGGCCGCTGCGCCATGCAGGGCAAAACCTGCGAGACTGAGTCCCGCAAGACGGCGACGGATCCCGGTTCGGATCATTACTGAACGGAAGCTTGGGTTTGCGTCGTGGGGGGGGCTTCCGATCGGCCGCCGAGCAAATCCTTGAATGTCTTCTCGTCCACCAGGAGACCCGTCTTTCCGTCCCAATTGGAGCCCGCCGGCAATGTATTTTCGACCAGCAGCGACCGTGAAATCACCTCGTCGATGCCGCCCCGGTCGCCGGTAATCGGCACCGGAACGGCGCGCGGCGTGTGCGCCAGATCGCCGACGCGCTGCCAGTCGATTTCGTTGTCGTGGTCGCGGATGTTCTTCTGAAGTTTCGGATTCAGCAGCTTGGCGAGCAGCCGCTGGCGGTTCTTGTTCCAATCGCGCGAATCGTCTTCCATCACCGTGTACGCCTGCAGATACAGCGTGCCGTCGCGCCAGCCGAACAGGTACGGCTGGTTGACCACGGTGACCTTGGTGCCGATCGGAATCAGGTCGAAAAATACCGCGATGTCCTCGGGGTAAAGGCGCATGCAGCCGTGGCTCGAGCGCATTCCCACGCCGTAGGGTTTGTTGGTGCCGTGAATCAGGTAGCTCGGCCAGCCCAGGCGGAACATGTATTGGCCGAGAGGATTGTCCGGCCCGGCCGGAACCTGGGCGGGCAGCTTCTCGCCGTCCTCGGCGTGCTCGTCGCGCACCGACTTCGGCACCACCCACACCGGATCCTTTTGACGGCTGACGATCTTGGTCGTGCCTTCGGGCGTCTTCCAACCGACCTTGCCGATTCCGATCGGGTGGGTGAACACGATCTGCGGCTCGCCCTTCTTGTGGGGCGGGTAGTAAAAGATGCGCATGGCGGCCACATTCACCACCACTCCCTCGTGTGGAGCCGCCGGCAGCACGAATTGCGTGGGCACGATCACCTCGCGACCGATGCCGGGAAGCCAGGGGTCGACGCCGGGATTCGCGGTGAGCATTTCCTCGTATCCCACGTCGAACCGCCGTGCGATGTCGGGCAGAGTATCTTCCTTGCCGACGATGGTCTTCTGCACGTAGCCCACGATGTCGCTGTGCGGATCCACCTCGGCGCGGTGCGTCGCATTGGGCTTGGGAAGCTCGGGGGCAGGGGGGGGCAGAGCCTTGACCGCCGGGGGTGGTGCTGCAGACCTCGGGCTGAACAGGGAACAGCCGCCGATGGCCAACACGCCGATGCATACGGCTAACCTTACGTGCTTCATCCGCTCTATCTACAGCAAAGTCGGCCGGTCAGGCAATTGGTTGTGCGAGGGAGCCGACCCCTTCGGAAAGTGGCGCATCAGCAACGCGCCGACGGCGTCGACCCCCGCAATCGAGCCGGCCTCGAATCGGCCCGCCCGAAAGTGCTCTTCCATGAGGCGGCACACCGCTTCCCAGTCGGCGGGGCTGACGCGGCCTTCGAAGCCCCGATCGGCCACGATTTCAACGTCGCGATCGGCCAACAGCACGTAGATCAACACGCCATTGTTGTGCTCGGTGTCCCACACCCTCAAATGGGCGAACACCTCGAGAGCGCGGGCACGAGGCGCCGCGCCGTGCAGGATATGCTGCGGGGTCAGGGCCGTTTCGATGGCGAAGCGGATTTCCCCGGCGTGCGCCTTCTCGGCGCGGGTGATCGCCTGCTCGATCGCGTCGAGCGTCGATCCGGGAAACATCATGCGGGTGCGCCATTGCGTCGACGCAGCATGACGGATCAGGCGCCCGATCTGCATCACCAGCTTCCCGAGGCGCCGCCGCCTCCCCCGCCGCCGCCGCCGCCGCTGAAGCCGCCTCCCCCAAAGCCGCCCCCGCCAAGGCCGCCCAAACCGCCGCCGAATCCCCCTCCCCAGCCTCGGCCCGCCGCCCAACCGCGCGAAGTCGAGCCGCCCAACATGGCGAACAAGAAGGCGAGGATGCCGGCGCCGACGCCGATCGGGAGAAAGTGGCTCAACAGCCAGGCGATGGCGCCCGTCAGACCGCCGGTGGCCAGCGACCCGAACAGCCGGCCGAACATGGCGCGCAGAATGCCGCTCGCGACGAACACGACCACCAACAGAATCGGCAGATAATTGCCCAGGCCGTTATGCCGCTCCCATTTTCGGTCGGGTTCGGGCAATGGCTCGCCGTTGACCACCGAAATCATTTGATCGACACCGGATTCAACGCCGCCGTCATAGTCACCCAATTTGAAATGCGGGGTGATCGTCTCGGCAATGATGCGGCTTGCGATCGCGTCGGGCAGCGCGCCCTCGAGACCATAGCCCACTTCGATGCGCACTCGCCGATCGTCCTTCGCCACGATGAGGTAAGCCCCGTCATCGACGCCCTTGCGACCGAGCTTCCATGCATCCTCGACTCGGATGCCGAATTGCTCGATGTCCTCGGGCGCGGTCGTGGGCACGATGAGCACCGCGATCTGGCTGCCCTTCTTGGCCTCCAAATTCGCGAGCTTGGCCTCGATACGGGTCACTGCCCCGCCGGATAGGGTTCCCGTGAGATCCGTGACGCGCGCAGTGAGCGGCGGTACGGCGACGTCCGCCCGCACCAGCGACGCCGCCGCCAGCAGGGCGGCCCCGACGCCCAGGCGACCGATGCGGCGACAGCGGCTCACTAATGCGTCGGCGCGGGAGCCGGTGCGGGCGCCGGTGCCGGCGCCGGCGCCGCGAAGTCCACCGTCGGCGGTTTCGAGATCACCGCTTCGTTCTCGACCGTGAAATTCGGCTTCGGCTTGTAGCCGAAGATCATGGCCGTCAGATTTCCGGGGAAGGATCGCACCGTCACGTTGTAGTTCTGCACCGCTTGAATGTAGCGGTTGCGCGCGACCGTGATGCGATTCTCCGTTCCCTCGAGCTGCGCCTGCAGGTCGCGGAAATTCTGATCGGATTTCAGCTGCGGGTAGTTCTCGGTGACCACCAAGAGGCGCGACAAAGCGCTCGACAGTTCCCCCTGCGCGGCCTGGAATTTCTGGAATGCGGCGGGGTCGTTGACCAGCTCGGGCGTCGCTTGAATGGAACCCACCTTGGCGCGCGCCTGGGTGACACCCAACAGGACCGAACTCTCCTGGGCGGCATAGCCCTTCACGGTATTGACCAGATTGGGGATGAGGTCCGCACGGCGCTGGTATTGATTCAGAACCTCGGACCAAGCGGACTTGATCTGCTCGTCCTGGGTTTGCATCACGTTGTAGCCGCAGCCCGACAACAGCAAGCCGGCGAACGCGGCGAGCCCAAAAGCCAATTTACGCATGAGGTCCCCTTCTGCCCCTTGACGTTTGGGGGCTTGGGGTCAGTTTAGCACTGTGGCAAAAAAAGCCCCGAGTGATGAGCTCGGGGCGGAGAGGCGGACTTCAATGAAGGGAAATAAAGCCCGCTAGGGGAATCGATTTGAGCCTTTAGTGCAGATGGTCCCACTGCAGAACTTGAATGTCGGTTTCCTCGAGATCGAAGCTCTGCGCCAGCATGCGTGCGATGTCGCGATCGCCCTTCAAGGTGCTCGAACGGTCCAGGAGCTCCACGACGCCGCGATATTCGTTGTATTCGACGGCTCCTTCCGATTGCGCGATAAAGTGGGTGTAATATTTAACGCTCATGGGTGTGAGCTTATGATTCGTCGCCCGCGCAATCTGTGAACGACCGCTCAGTCGATTGCAACCGCTTTGAACTTGGTTCACGTCCTTGAATGTCCGCCACCTTATATTGCAGCGTGTCAAGATATCGCCCCCCCACACCGCCCGGCTCGAAGTACATCACCCCCGAGGGAGCCAGGCGGCTCAAGGATGAACTCCATCAACTGTGGCACGAGGAACGCCCGCGGGTGACCGCGGCGGTCGCCGAGGCGGCCGCTCAGGGCGATCGCTCGGAAAACGCCGAGTACACTTATGGCAAGAAGCGCCTGCACGAGATCGACCGGCGGGTCCGATTCTTGCGCAAGCGGCTCGAAGGCATGACCATCGTCGACCATGACGCGGAACCCGGACGGCGCGATACCTCGCGAATTTACTTCGGGGCCTGGGTGCGGATCGAGAGCGACCGCGACACCTGCTGGTACCGCGTCGTCGGGCCCGACGAATTCGACATGGCGGAGAACTACATCAGCATGGATTCGCCGCTGGGAAGAAACTTGCTGGGCAAGCGGCTCGACGACGAAGTGAGCATTGCGCTCCCGGGCGGGGCGACCACCTTCACGGTGGTCGCCGTTCACTACGGCCTCAAACCACCCGGATATTCTTGAACTGCCACGGATCTTCCGTGTCGAGATCCTCCGCGAACAATTCCCCGCGCTGATGCAGCGGCGTCCAGTCCGTGTATTTTCCCACCACGCGGCCCAGGTATGGCATGCAAATCTCGAGCGGTCGCCGGAACTCCATGTCGTCGGGTTCGACGATGCCGCGGTTGGGATTCTCCATGGCCCAAATCATTCCGGACAGCGCGGCGGAGGTGACCTGAAGGCTGGTGGCGCTGTTGTAGGGCGCCAATTTTCGCGCCTCCCCGATGGAGAGCTGCGAGCCGTACCAGTAGGCGTTGTTCTTGTGGCCGGCGAGAAGCACCCCGAGTTCGTCGATCCCCGCGGTGATCTCGTCCAGCATGATGCGTTTGCGCTCCTGCAGGTGCCAGTTGTTGCCCGCAAACTCGTGCACCGACAAGACGGCGTTGTCGCTCGGGTGGTAGGCGTAGTGCGTGGTGGGTCGGTAGACCAGTCGCTCACCGTCCATGACCGTATAGTAGTCCGCCAGCGAGATCGCCTCGGAATGTGTGATCAGGAATCCGTGGAAATGTCCCGCTTCGGGGGTCCAGGTGCGCACCCGCGTGCTTGCGCCGGGGCGATTCAAATAGATCGCGCAACCCGAACCCACCGTGTGGCGTCCGCCGTCCGGCGGGAAATGTCTCTCGTGCGTGCCCCAGCCGAGCTCGGCGGGTTGGGCGCCTTCGCTGACGAACCCGTCCACCGACCAGGTATTGACGAACTCATTGGCGGTCTTCGGCACGTTCGTGACCTGGCTGTCGCGCTCTGCGATGTGAATGACTTTGATGCCGAGAGTCTGGCTCAGCTTGGCCCATGACCCGCGGCTGGCGGGAGTTCCCGCGTCCACCCCGGTATCCTTCGCGATATTGAGCAAAGCCTGCTTGACCATGTGCGAGACCAGGCCGGGATTCGCGCCATGAGTGAGCACGGCGGTGGGGGTCTTCGCGGCCCCGCTGCGCAAACCCAATGCCTCCAGGCGCATGGTGTAGTTGCTGCGCGAATCCACGGACGCCTTGGGATCGGTGTATCCCCCGGCCCACGGTTCGATGCAGGTGTCGAGATACAGGGCTCCGCGTTCCCGCGCCAATTGAATGAGCGCGACGCTCGACACGTCGACGGACAGGTTCAACAGGAAGTCGCCGGCTTCGAGCAGCGGTTCGAGGACCTGCCGGTAGTTGTCGCGCTTCAGCGCGGTCTTGATGAACTTGATGCCGAATTGCTCCGCTTCGGACCGGCCGCTGTTTTCCGCGGTGATGATGCTGATGCGATCGGGCGAAGTGCCAATGTGACGCAAGATCAGCGGCAATACACCCTGTCCGATGCTGCCGAAACCGACGAATACGATCTTTCCCGCAAATTTCACGTGCACTTCGTGTTTGCTCACAATCTTTGTCCCATTTTGATTTGCTCTCTCTTGGTCTTGGTTGTCAAAAAATCACCGCCAGTGCGGCGGGTAGGTGCGCTCGTATCCCGGCAGCGACTCGATTCGATGAATCCAGCGCGCGAGCGCCGGGTAGTTGCGCTCCATCGGCAGAAATCGCGCGCCCAATTCCGCTGCGGCGCTTCTGTCCAGGGCGCGGCGCAGGACCTGGATCCACGGGAAGATCACCATGTCGGTGGCGGAATAGTTCGCCCCGACGATCCACTGCTCCTTGCTGAGCCGCCCTTCGATGGTCCGCGCCTCGCGCGCGACCACGTGCATGGCGTCGGTGAGTTCGTCGATGTTTTCCGCCACCTGCCCGGTGAAGATCGCACCGGTGATCTTGAGCAGCGACGGCTCGGCGTATGTCATGAATTCGCAGATGACGCGCATGATGACCCCGGCCTCCTCGGGACTCGTGCCGAATATGGGTGCCTGCGGATACTTGACGTCGAGGTAGTAGAGAACCGCCACGGACTCGAACACGACGTAATCGCCGTCCTTGAGGACGGGCACGCGGCCGCGCGGATTGAGCTTGAGCATTTGCGGCGACTGCTGTTCCTGTTTGTCGAAATGCAGGAGCTGCGACTCGTACGGCAACTGCTTGTGCTCCAGAGCAAGCAACACCCGCCACGAGAACGGACTGCCGCTGCCCCAGTAAAGAGTGAGTGCCATGGAGCCGATTGTAGCGGATGGAGTTCACAGGAGCCTGTCCGGGCATTCCACGCGGCGCCGCGCTAAGCTGTCGGTTCATGGAATTCACGACACTGATCGGCGTCGATTCGCTGCTGGCACTCAACGGCAGGCCCCGGGTCGCCGTCATCGACTGCCGGTTCGATCTCATGAACCCCGAGGCCGGGCGCCGGGCGTACCTGGCGGCGCACATCCCCGGAGCGCGCTACGCCGATCTGAACCGGGACTTGTCGGCGCCCGTCGGCCCGCATACGGGCCGCCACCCGCTGCCCGCGCCGGAGACGTTCGCCCGCCGCCTGGGCGAGCTCGGGATCGGCAACGCCACCCAGGTCGTCGCCTACGACGACGCCGGCGGCGCCTTTGCGGCCCGCCTTTGGTGGATGCTTCGCTGGGTGGGGCACGGCGCGGTGGCCGTCCTCGACGGCGGTTTCAAGGCCTGGACGGCCCGAGGCGGCGCGCTGCAATCCGGCACGCCGGAGTACGACGTGGAGCGCTTCGTCCCGCGACCCGACGCCGCAGCGGTCCTCTCCACCGCCGACGTCGAGCGGGCATTGCAAGGCTCTGCGATCCTGCTCGTCGACGCACGCGCCCCGGAACGCTTTGCCGGCAAGCTGGAACCCATCGATCCCGTGGCCGGACATGTGCCCGGCGCCGTCAATCATCCGACAAGCATCAATTTGGACGCCGAAGGCCGGTTTCTCGCCGCCGCGGAGCTCGAGGCGCGGTGGCGGGAGCGGCTTGCGGGCAGGGACGCCGGAAGTGTGGTCGCCATGTGCGGCTCGGGCGTGACCGCCTGTCACAACTTGCTGAGCCTCGAGGCGGCGGGGCTTTCGGGCGGCAGACTGTACGCCGGATCCTGGAGCGAGTGGATTCGCGACCCGCGCCGGCCCGTCGCGCGCGGGTGTTGATACGGAAAGACGCCGGGGTTCATTTACATGCAGCGCCAATTTGTTATCGTGCGCGCGACATGAACACACCCGCCAAAATGCTGCCCGCGAATCACGCGTGGAAGATCGAACAGTCGCTGGATCTCTACCAGGTGGAGGCTTGGGGAAAAGGCTACTTTTCGATCAACGAGCTCGGTCATGTCGTGATCCGGCCGAGTCTTGACGCGTCGCGCGAAATCGACCTCTTGGAGGTCGTCCAGGGGCTCAAGGCCCGCGATCTGCACACGCCCGTGGTGATCCGCTTTTCCGACATCCTCGCGCACCGCCTGCGCCACCTTGCAGAAGCCTTCGGCACGGCGATTGCCGAGAACGACTACAAGAACCGCTATGCGGCCGTGTTTCCGATCAAGGTCAACCAGCAGCGGTTGGTGGTCGAAGAGGTTTACCGCTACGGCCGCGAATTCGGTTTCGGGCTCGAGGTCGGCTCGAAGCCGGAATTGCTGGCCGTGATGTCCATCACCGAGGATGCACCGGACCGCATCGTGGTGTGCAACGGATTCAAGGATGACAGCTACATCGAGGCGGTGATTCTGGCCACCAAGCTCGGCCGCACCATCATTCCGGTGGTGGAGAACTACGAGGAAATTCACCTCATTTTGAAGCACGCCGAGCGCTACGGCGTGCGCCCGAAGATCGGCGTGCGGGTCAAGCTGGCGAGCGAGGGCGCCGGCCGGTGGCGCGAATCTGCGGGCGAGAAATCCAAGTTCGGGCTCTTCATCAGCGAGATCCTCGATCTCTATGCGCTGCTCAAGGACCGCAACATGCTCGACTGCCTGCAACTCGTGCACTGCCATCCGGGCAGCCAGCTGCAGGACATCCGCCGCGTGAAGGATGCCATCAACGAATTGGCGCACGTGTATGCGGAGCTCAAGATCATGGGAGCGGGCCTGCAATACATCGACATCGGCGGCGGCCTCGGCGTCGATTACGACGGCAGCGGCACCAACTTCGAATCGTCGATGAACTACACGCTCAATGAATATGCCAGCGACGTGGTTTACCGCATCAAGAGCGTCTGCGATGCGCGCGAGGTGCCGCACCCCATGATCGTGAGCGAGTCAGGGCGCGCGATCGCCGCGCATCACAGCCTGCTGGTCTTCGACGTATTGGGGTCCTCCAAACTCGATCAGTTCAAGGTCAGCGGCCGGCCCGAGGAGGATTACCACGGCCGGGAGGAGGTGCCGCAGCCGGTTCGCGATTTGTTCGACAGCTATCGGTCGGTCAATGAGCGGCGCCTGGTCGAGTGCTATCACGACGGATTGCAGGCCCGTGAGCAGGCGCTGCAGATGTTCAACCTGGGCTACTTGAGTCTCGAGTTCCGCGCGCTGGCGGAAAAACTCTATTGGGCAACCTGCACCAAGATCCGCGACTATTGCCGCAAGCTGGACCGGGTTCCGGAGGAGCTGGAAAATCTCGAGGACATGCTGAGCGACATCTATTTCTGCAATTTCTCGGTGTTTCAGTCGCTGCCCGACAGCTGGGCCATCGGCCAGCTGTTCCCGATCATGCCCATTCAGCGGCTGGGGGAGCGGCCGTCGCGCAACGCCGTGTTGGCCGACATCACCTGCGATTCGGACGGCAAAATCGACCGCTTCGTGCATCCTCGTGCGACCAAACGCACCCTTGAAGTGCACGAACTCATCCCGGGGGAGCCGTATTACCTGTCGGCGTTCCTGGTGGGCGCCTACCAGGAAACCCTGGGTGATTTACACAACCTGTTCGGCGACACTCACGTCGTCCACATCCGGCTGCAGGATGGCGGCGGCTGGTGGATCGAGGAGATCGTCAAGGGTGACACGGCCAATAAGGTCCTCGAATACATGGAATACGATACGGACGAGTTGTATCCGGGGATCGCCCGGGATTGCGAACGGGCGGTCCAGGAAGGCCGGATGACGCTCACCGAAGCGCAGGCGGTGAAGCGCTTCTATGAGAACGAACTGAACGGCTATGCGTATCTCGAAGTGGAATAGATCGCGCCGTTTGCCAACAATATTCCCCTGGCGTAGCATCGAATGGAGGGTCGTTTCCTGCAAGCCAAGGCCCTTTAGGGATCAGGCCCCGGCGGGCGGATTGCACGGCGGTGTCTGGGTGTCGAAACACTGTTAGTGAGATTAGTTGAATGACGACGATCTACGTTGGCAACCTGCCATTCACCGCGACGGAAGACGAAGTGCGGGCGCTGTTCGAGCGCCACGGCAAAGTCGAATCGGTCAAGCTCATCAACGATCGCGAAACCGGCCGCCCCCGGGGATTTGCGTTCGTGGACATGAGTGCGGCTGAAGCACAAAACGCGATTCAACAAACGAACGGCTTTCAGATGGGGGGACGTCCGCTGCGCGTCAACGAAGCGCAGGAACGTGCGCCTCGTTCCAAGCCTGCGAGCGGTGGCGGCGGTGGTGGTGGTGGTGGTCCGCGTCGCTGGTAATTGATTCCACGCGGGTCGGGGACGTAGAAGAATCGGTCCAAGGCCGGCTCCGGCGGGGGCCGCCGGCGGCCACGTTCACCACATTTCTTTCAGCTGCGCGACCACGTCGACCGTTGCCGTCTCGCTCTCACGCAGATTTTCCACTCCGCCGCTATTGCGCAACGACATCCGTTCGCACGAATCCAACACCTTGTCGGTCATGAAGCGGCTCTTGGCGCCGTACACGTGCGCGTCGCCGTCCTTCGGCTGCTGCGTGACCGCGTACTTGAGCGGCGCGCACAGATGCAGCTCATTGCGCGCCCGTGTCATCGCCACGTACAGCAGGCGGCGCTCTTCTTCGATCAATTCCGGCTTGCCGGTGGAGAACTCCGATGGAAAATTGCCGTCTGAGACATTCAGCACGTAGACGATGTCCCACTCCTGCCCTTTGGCCGAGTGGATCGTGGAGAGAATGACGTAGTCCTCGTCCTTCGACGCCGCGCCGGACTGATCGCTGGTCACCATCGGCGGATCCAGAGTGAGTTCGGTCAAGAACCGCTCGCGGGTCGGGTGCTGCGTCGACAGCTGCTCGAGCTGTTCCAGATCGCCCATGCGCGTCCACGCCGCATCGTGAATGCGTTCCAGCTGGGGTTTGTACCATTCGCGCACCAGGCCCACCTGACCGGGCCAGGGAGTCGCGGGATCGGCAAGTTTCTCGAAGAACACGCAAAAGCGCTTCCAATCCATTTTCACCGGCTGGGGCGCGTCGAAGCCGGCCAGATTCTTGATGCTGAATCCCTGCGCCTCGAAATAATCGAGCGCCTGCTTGGCATGGCCGGGGCCGAAGCCGGGCACGAGCTTCAGCACCCGGAAGCCCGCCACTGAATTGCGCGGATTGTCGGCCCAGCGCAGCACCGACATCATGTCCTTGACGTGGGCCGCCTCGAGGAACTTGAGGCCGCCGTACTTCACGAAGGGAATATTGCGCTTGGTGAGCTCGACTTCGAGCACATCGCTGTGATGGGAGCTGCGGAACAGGATGGCATGCCGTCTCAGCGACCCGCCGACCTCGCGCGTCTGCAGGATTTTTCCGGAAATATACTCCGCCTGGGCTTGCGCGTCGTCCAAGGCGACGTACAGCGGCTTTTGGGTGGATTGACGCAGCCCGAGCAGGGTTTTGCGATGCTGGCGCGCGCCGTCGGACATCAGCGCATTGGCCGAGTCGAGGATTTGCTGCGTCGAGCGGTAGTTCTGCGCCAGGACCACGATCTCGGCCTTGGGCTTGTAGCGGTCGGCGAACCCCAAGATATTCTCGACCGCGGCAGCGCGGAAGGAATAGATGGCCTGGGCGTCGTCGCCCACGACCGTCACTCCCTGGCCGTCGGGCTTGAGTGCGTGGATGATTTCGCCCTGCAGCGTGCTCGTATCCTGGTACTCATCGACCAGCACGTGATCGAAATTCTTCGACAAACTCTGGGCGAGGGCGGGGTTTTGCATCATCGCGTGCCAGTAGAGCAGCAGATCGTCGAAATCCAGGGCACGGTTCTTTTGTTTGCGTGCAACGTATTCGCGATACAGCCGCGTGAGGTCCGCCTCCCACTCTTTGACCCATGGAAATTGCTCCTCGAGGGTCTGCTTCAGCGACAGGCGGGTGTTGATCCGATAGGAATAAATGGCGAGACAGGCATCCTTGCGCGGAAAACGCTTGTCCTTGGCGGAGAACCCCAGTTCGTGCCGCACCACATCCATGAGGTCGGCCGCATCCGAACGGTCGAGCACCGTGAAATTCGGGTCGAGCCCGAGATGCTTGGCATACAGGCGCAGTATGCGGTTGCCCACGGAATGAAAGGTGCCCGACCACTGCAGCCGCGACACCACGCTGCGATCGCCGGCTTTGCCGCGGTCCGCCATCACCTGTGCGACGATCGTTTGGGTGCGCCGGATCATCTCCTGCGCGGCGCGGCGCGTGAACGTGAGCATCAGGATGCGGGCCGGATCCACGCCGTTCAGCACCAGATGAGCGGTGCGGTGCGCCAGGGTATTGGTCTTGCCGGTGCCTGCACCCGCCAGAATGAGCATTGGACCTGCCGTCACGCCCTTCTCTGGAACCGGCGTACCGAACGTGGCTGCACGGCGCTGCGACGCGTTGAGCGCGTCGAAGGCGGTGGTGGTCTTGGCTTTCATCATAGAGAATGCCGGTACTGTACGTATGTCCAGATTGCTATGCAATATGCCCGAATCAACGCTCAGAATGGCCCACGGAGGCCCGCGCGCGCGAGGAGACAGATCACAGGCGTGATATAGACTTGCCCGCATGCAAAAACCCATCCCAACGGCCAGCCATCACATTTTCACCGGCCGCATCATCGACGTGTCGACTGAGCGGCTTCGCTATTCAAACGGGCGGGAGCACGACCTGGATTTCGTCCGCCATCCCGGCGCCGCCGCGGTGGTCGCTGTCGACCAGGCCGGCCGCGTGTGCTGTGTGCGGCAGTACCGGCACGGCATCGGGGATTTCCTATGGGAGATCCCCGCCGGCAAGCTCGACGCCGGGGAGGCGCCCGAGGCGTGTGCGGTGCGGGAATTGGCGGAAGAAACCGGGGTCCGGGCGGCGCGCTGGACGTCGATGGGAAAATTCCTGCCTGCTCCCGGCATATTCACCGAGGTCATTCACTTGTACCTCGCGCGCGACCTCGATATCGGAGCGCCAAAACCGGATGCTGACGAAGAGCTGGAAATCCGCTGGATTTCCTTCACGGAGGCCGTGGCCAGGGTGCAGCGCGGCGAGTGGGACGATGGCAAGACCGCGCTCGCGCTCTGGCGCGCACAATACCATCTACAACTGTGACGGTTAGCGGACTTTTGACGCGTTCGGGTTGACTTAACTGGGTGCTCGGCTAAAAAGGTAGTGTGAGCACCGACAATTCAAAACCGACTGCCAAGCCCGGCGCCGACGCTGCGGGAGGCGCTCCTGCATCCGACGCCAAGTCCGACAAGAGCACCGGCCGGGTCCAATTCGACGAGCGCGGCAACGCGGTGTGGGAATGGTCTATCGCGACCGGAGCGTTCGGACGGGAGGTGTCGACCGAGCGGCTGCAGAAGCTCGAGCACCCTGCCCTGTCGCTCGCCGACGATTCGCCGACGCCGTTCGAAACGGCGCGCCCGAATCCTCTCGGCACCGTGAAGGGCTACAACCCCTACGACAGCGGCAAGCTGGGCAAGACCGCGGCGGCGCCGCGCAAGAAGGATTTGCGGCGCCTCAGTGAATTTCTGAAACTGAAGAAGCAGGCCACCGGCAACAAGGACGACGAAGAATAGCGTCGTCCTCTAGTCACGCCGCGCCATTCACGCCAGTGCGTAACTCAGCTTGGCGGCGCTCCCCAGACGATAGAATTTCCGAAGCTCCCGCACCAGCGCCTCGATTCTCGGCTGCCCGCGCGACACGAAGCGATGCTCCAATCTGCGGCAGTAACGGGCCGCGCACCGGTGCGCGGTCTGGTAGCGATGATATTGGTCGGGCTCCAATCGTGCATCGAAGCTCACCCGGTCGAAAAGCCGCGGATGCACTTGCGAGGGATAGCCGCCGCCTTGTTGGTCGGCCAGCAGGAAAACGGTGACCGCATACTTGTCGACTTCGGCCTGCGTTTCGAGCTCGAGCAGCGATACCGGCAGGTCGCGGTCCAGCCGCCAGGTCGAGTAGACGAAATGGCTCACGCCCTCGAGCGCCGTGCAGTAATCCGCGAGATTTTCTTCGGTCAGGGCGCCGACCGGATCGGCACCCTCCAGCCTGAGCAGCAATTGCGGGTCGAGGTACAGCGCGACGCCGGCGCCGTCGTGCGTTTCCGCAAGAAGCAGTTCCTCTTCGGTGTTGCGCGCGGCGGCCGCGGCGGGCGCATCGCCGGGCAGTGCCCGGCGGTCCGTGACCAGAAAATCGTAGACGTCGTAGTTCAGATCGACATCGTAGAGGCGCCCGAGGAGCGACTGCAGGCCGTGCAGCACCATTGCGGTCAGTGCTCGCGGCGAAGCGCCGCTTGGCCACCGACAGGCTGCACGCCCAGCTGCTTGAGGAGGCCGTGCGCGCGCGGGCTGCCCGTCTTCATCCAGATCTCGTACAGCCGCAGGATGTCCGCGTCGCTGTGCTGATAGGACATCTCGCTCACTTCGTTGAGTGCGTCGACCAACGGCTGAAATTTTCGCGCGAGCTGCGCGTAGATCGCCGCGATGCACCGGCCCGACATCGAGCGCTGCATGGTATCCGCCAGCGAGCTGTATGCGTTGCCGCCCATCGCGATGTGATAGTCGATGTCGATCAATTTGCGCGCGAAGCTGCGTGCGAAGAATCCCGCGATGAACAGCGACACATCGCCGAGGCGCTGCAGGCCCCGCTGGCGCGCCGCCGTCGTCGGCGCCTCGAGTGCGTCGGCAAGCATGTGTGCGAGCGGCCGGATTCGCAGGCCGTCGGGGGTCCGCTCGTAGAGCGCGTCGGCGCGGGAGAACATGGTGAGCAGGTTGACCACGTATTGTTCGGCCTGCTCGTCGATGTCGAGGTGCTGGTGTTCGCTCGCCGCGTGAAACGCGTCACGAAAGAACTCGCGCAAGGAACTGACCGCTACAAGAGATCCGGCAGACGCTGCTTGCATGCTTGGCACCCTTTTGTGGCTGATACCATCCTAGCGACAAAGGCAAGCCGAAGTGAAGGGCAAAAACGCGAACCAGTGTCGGAAAATGCCTATTTTTCCAGATCTTTTTGTATCAGCACTCGGCTTCGAAGGCTGCTAAGTGTGCCGTGCATCTCATTGGTGCTAAAAAATTTCCGCGAGCGACGAAATGGTGCGCGCGGGCGGCGCCAGCGATTGCGGCCAGTCGCGACCGGCCCGGTTGAGCCACACGGCCTGCATTCCCGCCTGCGTTGCGCCGACGACGTCGGCCAGCGGGTCGTCTCCGATGTGCAGAACCCGACAGGGCTCGACGCCTGCGAGATCCGCTAGCCGCGCGAAGATGCGTGCGTCAGGTTTTGCCGCGCCCGCGCCGATCGCTGTCACATGACCTGCAAAGAAATCGCCAATGCCGCAGCGTTGCAGATCCGCATTGCCGTTGCTGAGCGCGAACAGCCGATAGGTAGAACGCAACCGCGCCAACGACGGGCGCACATCATCATAGAACTCGACGCGGTTGCGCGCGCTGAAGAACACCTCGAGCGCCTCGTCGGCGAGCGACTCGGCGTGGCCCGCCGCGCCGAACAGCTCCATGAGCGCACGATGGCGCAGGAACGTGAGGTCATGACCCCGTTCCGGAAATCGCTCCGCCACCCGGGCGCGGAGCGCGCGCATCGACTCCATGTCGTGTCCGCTCACCGTGCGCGGGTAGCGCGTGCGCAGCCACGACAGCAATGTGCTCTCGGCGGCGGCGATGACGGGACCCACCGGCCAGAGGGTGTCGTCCAAATCGAAACTCAACACGAGCGGAACGGCCATCCTCCTATTCTTGCGCAAAGCGGCCGGCGATTTCGCGTCAATTCGCCCGTCTCGGGCTACAATTCGCGTACGCATCCTTAAAAAAGAGGCATCACAATGGCTGCCCACCGCATTTCCATCGTGCTCGTGTTACTGGCCTTGGGCGCCGCCGCAGCAGCAGCAGGCCGCGCCGGCGGCGCGGCGTCGGAACACGCTCAACCCTTCTCCGTGGAGGACCTGGTGCGCCTCGACCGCATTTCGGAAATCGCCGCATCTCCCGACGGCAGGCACGTCGCCTACACCCTGCGGACCACCGATATGGAGGCGAACAAGGGGCGTACCACGGTTTGGGCCGTGGACACCGGCAAGCGCGGCACGCCTCCGGTGCGTCTCACCGACATCGCGGCGAACTGCAACTCAGCCGAGTGGAGCGCGGACGGCCGCCATGTCTATTTTCTGTCGAATCGGAGCGGCTCCACGCAGGTGTGGCGGGTGGCCGCGGGCGCCGCCGTGGAGGCCGCCGATGCGCCGGGCGCCGATGCGCCGGGCGCGGACGCCACGCAGGTCACGGATCTGCCGCTCGATGTCGGCAGCTTTCGGGTCTCTCCCAAGGGCGACCGGATTTTGGTGAGCGTCGAGATTTATACGGATTGCACAGATCTGGCATGCACCAAGCAGCGCCTCGACGCGGCGGCGCACGAAAGGGGCACCGGAGTTCTCTACAGCCAGTTGTTCGTGAGGCACTGGGACAATTGGAGCGATGGCCGCCGCTCGCAGCTCTTTTCCATGCCGTTGGGCGATTCAGCCCACGGAACCCCGGTGAACCTCACCGCCGGGATCGGCGATGTGCCGAGCAAGCCCTTCGGCGGCCGGGAGGACTATGCGTTCAGCGCGGACGGCACGCAGGTGGCGTTTTCCGTGCGTGCAACCGCCGGAGAGCCGTGGTCCACGAATTTCGACATCTACGAAGTCGCAAGTGACGGCGGCACGCCGCGCAATTTGACCGCAGACAATCCCGCCTGGGATGGCCAGCCGGCCTTTTCGCCCGACGGTGCGCAGCTCGCCTATGTGGCCATGGACCGCCCAGGCTTCGAGGCGGATCGGTTTCACCTGGTGTTGCTGGATCTCAAATCGGGAGCGAGGCGCCCGCTCACTCAAAACTGGGACCGGTCGATCGCCAGTTTCGCCTGGGCGCGCGACGGCAAGAGCATCTTTGCCACCACCGATCACCTGGGCCAGCGGCCGCTGTGGGCCATCGACGTCGCCACCGGCAGAGCGGCTGCGATCACCGGGGCAGGCGAAGTGGAAGCGTTCAGCGTCGGTCCGCGAAAAGTGTATTACGCGTTCAGCAACCTTGGAAACCCGGCGGACCTGTACGCCGTGGGGTTCGCCGGCGGCAAGCCGGTGCAGCTCACGCGGGTGAACCAGCCGGTGCTCGCACAGATAAAATTCGGCGAATACGAACAATTCACCTTCGCCGGCTGGAACAACGAAAACGTCTTCGGCTATGTCGTCAAGCCGCCGGATTTCAAGCGTGACCAGAAATATCCCGTGGCGTTCGTGGTACACGGAGGTCCGCAGGGCAGTTTCGCGAACTCCTGGAACTGGCGCTGGAACGCGCAGACGTTCGCCGGCGCGGGATTCGGCGTGGTCATGATCGATTTCCACGGCTCCACCGGATACGGCCAGGCATTCACCGACTCCATCAGCGGGGACTGGGGCGGCAAGCCGCTCGAGGACTTGAAATTGGGGCTGGCGGCGGCGCTGAACCAGTTCCCGTGGCTGGACGGCGATCGCGCGTGTGCGCTGGGGGCGTCCTACGGCGGCTACATGATGAATTGGATCGCGGGCCAGTGGCCGGATCGCTTCAAATGCATCGTGAGCCACGACGGCATTTTCGACAATCGCACCATGTACTACTCGACCGAGGAGTTGTGGTTTCCCGAGTGGGAAAACGGCGGCCCTGAATATCGCAACCCCGCAGCCTATGCCAAGCACAATCCGATCGACTACGTGACCCGGTGGAAGACGCCGACGCTGGTCGTTCACGGACGGGAGGACTACCGCGTGCCCGACTCGCAGGGTCTCTCGGTGTTCACGGCGCTGCAGCGGCAGGGAATACCCAGCGAGCTGCTGTACTTTCCGAACGAAAACCATTGGGTGTTGAAGCCGGCCGACAGCATTCAGTGGTACGAGACCGTGCTCGCGTGGGTGAATCGCTGGACGCGGTGAGCCTCAGGGCTCCGCCGCCCGCCACGCCGCGGGGTAATTCTCGCCGAGTTGAATGATCCGCCGCAGCAGTCCGTCGTAGTCCATCCCGGCGGTCAGTGCGGACTGCGCGAAGTCCTCCGCCGCGGAGATGTTCGGGTTGGCGTTGGCCTCCAGCACGAACAACTCGCCGTCGTCGCGCAGCCGAAAATCCATGCGCGCGTAGCCCGTCAGGTGCAGGGCGCGGAAAATGCGCTTCGACAACTGCTCCAGCCGCGCCACCGTCCCGTCCGGCAGCGCCTCGGCGGCGGCCGTGGTGATGCCGTAGCGTTGCTGGTATCCGCGGTCCCATTTCACCTTTCGCGTGGCGATCGCCGGCAGGTTCTCGGGCAGAGATCCGAACGTCATCTCCCAAACCGGCAGCACCTTGAGCCGATCATTGCCGAGGACCCCCACATAGAGCTCGCGGCCCTCGATGTATTCCTCGACCAGCGCGTCGGAATGCGTCTGGTCGTGAATGAAGGCGATGCGCTCCGTCAATTGCTTCTGGTCGGCGACCACCGAGGCATGCGCGATTCCGAGCGACGCATCTTCGGTCGAGGACTTCACGAACAGCGGGAATCGCAGCTTCTTCGGAATGCGCGGCTTCTTGCCGCGGGGGAACACCATGAACTGCGGAGTGGGCACGCGGTGGTATGACAGGAGCTGTTTCGACAGAACCTTGTCGCGGGACAGAAGCATGCCGCGCGGATTGCAGCCCGTGTACGGCTGATGCATGAGCTCGAGGAACGCCACGACGTGCTGATCGTAGGTCACGATGCCGTCGAACTCCTCCAACAGATTGAACACGATGTCCGGCTTCCACTCGATGATGTCACGCCGCAGATCGGACAGGCTGTCGCTCAACCCCAGGGGTTTGACCTCGTGGCCTTCGGCCTTCAAATGCGAGATGACGTCGTATTCGGTGCGCCATTCGTCGATTTCCTTCTCGGTCGACCCTTTGAGCGAATCCGGAGGCACGAGGGTCGCATGCACGAGTACGAGCGCCCGCAGTTTTCTCACAACGAGACCCGCGGCAACTGGCGTTCTTCGTAGGACTCCGCCAGACGTGCAATGATCCACAGCAGCTGGCCTTTGAGCCCGCGCCGCGATCCGCGCACATACAGGTCCAGCGACTCGCAGCGCTCGATCATGAGCCGCAGCACCTGATGCACCAGATATTCGCTGAACGCGCCTGAGCGCACGATCTCCCGGCGCAACGGAATCCGCAACTCACGCAGCAGCCGCGCCGCCTTCGGTCGTCCGCGGGTCTTCGGCGCCGCGGTGAACACCTTGAGCAGCAACTCATCCGCACTGGAGCGGCGCGGCATCCGGTAGCGCGCGAGCTTCTGCTCGTAGTGGTCGCGCAGCGTGCGCGTCTCGTGGGTCACGTCTTCGATGGTGTCGCGCGACGCCACGACCGGTCGGCTCCGGCCGATGTCGTCCGCAAGCCGGTCGATGTATTCCAGCTTACCGTAGGCCGGCCAGCCCGAATATTCCCGCCGCCAGGCGGACCGCGGCTTGAGCCAGACGGCGAAGGTCTCGGCGAAGTCCTCGGTCGGATGTGCCTGTGCGTACCACGCCCCGAGGTGCTGCACGAAGCGACGGCTTCCCGGCCTCGGACGGTAGGCGTCAGGATACGGCAGCGAGGCCGGGCCGAACACGGTGCGCCAGGGGTTGCGCCGCCGCAGCCGGTAGGCTGAATCGATGGCGTGCCCCGCTTCGTGGCGCAGTATTCGCATCAGCCAATTTCGGTTGCCTCCCTCCACTTCGCGCATGAAGCGACGTTCGATGCTCATCAGCCGCCGGTGGGCGAGGTAGAACGGTATGGCGATGCCCGGAATGCCGTCGGGCGAGAACCACTCCTGCGCGAGCCAGCAATGCGGTCGGAAGCGGATTCCCCTCATCGCCAATTCGCGGTACAGACGCTCGATGGCGTCCTCGAGCTCCGTGCCTTGGATCGTGAGCTTCAAGTCGCAAAATCGAAGACTGAGCAACTGATCGTCGGACAGCGCTTCCCACGCATGGCGCGGTTTGCGCGCGCGGCGCGGTCGGGCCGCCTTCTTACGGACTTGCGGCATGTTGGGCGAGCGGCTCAAATTCATCGGGCGCTTCGGCCACTGGCGGCGCGGCGCGGCGACCCTCGAGAGCCGCGAAGTCGAACAGTGCCGGGTCGGCGAGCTGCGATCCAGCGACGTTGCAGATGCTGGAGAAGATCGACTCGATGCGGCCCGGGAATTTCTGCTCCCAATCGCGCAGCATGTTTTTCACGGCGAGGCGCTGCATGTTGGTCTGCGAGCCGCACAGCGTGCAGGGAATGATCGGAAACTTCGCGTGCGCGGCATAGCGGGAGATCGCGGCTTCGGTCACGTAAGCCATCGGCCGGATCACGATGTGGCGCCGGTCTTCGCTCAGCAGTTTCGGCGGCATCGCCTTCAGGCGGCCGCCGAAAAACATGTTCAAGAACAGCGTCTCCACGATGTCGTCCCGATGATGGCCCAGGGCGATCTTCGTCATGCCGTTCTCGGAGGCAAAACGGTACAGGGCGCCGCGGCGCAGCCGCGAACACAGACCGCACATGGTCTTGCCGTCCGGGATGACGCGTTTGACGACGGCGTAGGTGTTCTGTTCGATGATCCGGTACCGCACGCCGAGGTCCTTAAGGTAGCGCGGCAAGGTCTCGGCGGGAAAGCCGGGCTGCTTCTGATCGAGATTGACGGCGGTGATCTCAAAACTCAGCGGTGCGCTGCGCTGCAGGCTCAACAGGATGTCGAGCATCGTATAGGAGTCCTTGCCGCCGGACAGGCACACCATGACATGGTCGCCGTCGGCGATCATGCGAAAGTCGGCGATCGCCTTGCCCACGGACCCGCGCAGCTGTGCCTTCAGTTTCTTGAAATTGTTCGACGTTTGTAGCGCGCCCTGGGTCATGGACATCTCTCACGGAGTCTCGAGATATTTCGCTTCCAGGTAGCGCAGGTACGCCGCCGCGGTCAGCGGCTTGCCCGTGGCTTGCTGGATGAGCTCCTGCACCGGCAATCGCGCGCCGACGCCGTGAACGTTGTCGCGCAGCCAATCCATCACGCCGCCGAACTGGCCTGCGGCGATCTCCTCGTCGAGCGAGGGGCGCGCGGACCGCATGGCTTCGTTGAGCTGTCCCGCGATGACGGCGCCCAGGACATATGACGGAAAATAGCCGAAGTGTCCGACGGCCCAATGAATGTCCTGCAGACATCCATCGACGTCATTCGTCGGGCGGATGTTGAGGCGCTGCTCCAAATTGGCATTCCACGCCTCCGGCAGGTCCGCGACGGGCAGCGAACCCTCGAGGATCTTCTTCTCGAGTTCGTAGCGCAGCATGATGTGCACGGGGTACGTCAATTCGTCGGCATCCATGCGGATGGTGGAGCGCCGGACGCGGATCAAGTGCCGATACAGATTCGCTTCCTCCCACTCCGGACCGTTCACCTGCAGGTACTTCTCCAACAGCGGGCGCAGGTACTTTACGAAGGCGCGGCTGCGGCACAGGTTCATTTCGAACAGCAAGGACTGGCTTTCCTCGAGCGCGAGTCCCCGGTCGCGGCCGACCGGCTGATCGCGCCACTCGACCGGGAGGCCCAAATCGTACATCGCGTGGCCGGTCTCGTGCACGGCACCCAACAAACCGGAGAACGGGTCGTTCAGATCGAACCGGGTGGTTACCCGGATGTCGCCCGGCACACCTTCGGTGAACGGATGCTCGCTTTCGTCGAGCCGGCCGCGGTCGAACGGGAATCCCAGCGCCTTCAGCACTTCGACGGCCAGCGAGCGCTGCCGCGCCACCGTGAATTTGCCCATCAGCGGGATCGGCGCGTGGGCGGCCTGCACTTCGATCGCCTGGTTGATGAGGCCGGGAAGCTTGCGCGAGAGCGCCTTGAAGATCGTGTCTATATCGGCCGTGGAGATTCCCGGGGTAAATCCATCCACGAGCGCATCGTAGGGTGCGAGCCCCCGCGCCTGGCCCAAGAGAGCCGCCTTGTCCCGCACCAGGTGCACCACCTCATCCAGGTGCGGTGCCAGCAATTTGAAGTCGTTGGCCTTCTTGGCTTCGACCCAGTACACCTCGGCGCGCGCGGTGGCCTTGGCAAGCCGGGCGATCAGCGACGGCGGGGTGGCGATCGCATGGTCGCGTTGGCGGCGCATCTCACGGAGGTTGGCGAGCGGCCAATCCTCCAGCTGATTGGAGCCGGCCTCCGCGCGTTCCAGCAGCCGCGCGACTTTCGGCGTGGTGAGCAGGGCATGGTGCTCGGTCTCGAGAGCCGCGAGCTGCTCGCCGCGAACATCCGCGCTGCCGCGGGGCATCATCACCGCCGCATCCCAGCGCAACAAGGACAGCGCACCGCGGAATGCGTGAAGACGCCGAAACTCTTGTTCCAATTGCTCGTAGGGCGAGGCAGCCATGATTACCTTGTGGCGAACCGTATGGGCGACGCCATGGGGCGGCGGCGCTCTCCGATAATAAGGTCCGAAAGTTTACCAGACAGCGGCTTGGGTTCGGACGTCTTTTTTAAAAAAATTTAATTATTTCAATCACTTATTGCATGCCGCTCAGGGGGAATGACCCGGTTTGACGAAACGGCACTTCTCGCAGGAACGGCAAATCGACGCTCGCGGCGCCGGTCAGGTCGTAGTCGACCGAGTCGGCGTGCTGATTCATCTTGTCGGCCAGTTTCAGTACCGCGAGCGCCACATTGGCCTTGATCGTCATGTCGAACTCGGATTCGCCGAGCGGAGGTACGACGAAGGCGTGATCGCTGACTCCGCTCGCGATCTCAACCCCTCCCGCGTTGAGCTCCACGTGCAAGCCCGTCACGGGGAGCGCGCGGGTGTTCGGGTTTTGCACGTTGAGCTTGACCGCGAAATTCTGCTGCCACAGATTGCCGCTGCGCAATTCGATGCTGACCACCGATACGCTGGGACGATTGAACTTCGGGCTCACGAGCGAGCAGGCATCAATACACATCGCGAAGACTGCCGCCATGAGGATTTTGTTGCGCACGCTCATCCCACGGATTGTATCCGATCAATCCTGGGGGCCCGCCCCGTGGCACAATGCGCCGGCGCGAAGCGCCGTAGGTCGGCGCGTGGAATCAGATGCGATCGACGATTTCCTTTCACCGTCGTCCGCCGTTGCACAACCTGCGGCGAGCCGGCTGGGCTCCTGCGGGGCTCTTCGCTGCGGGAATTAGCTTCGCGGCCGCGCCTCCGAGTGTCCCGCAGAAGCCGGCGGTGATGACCACGAATTGTCTCGAGTCGGGCGACGGGTACCTGCGAGCGACCCTCGGGGGCGCGATCGAGGCCAAAATCGACTGGCCCAACAGCGGGACACGCTGCCAGGGCGAACCCAAGGACAAGCCACCCGGCGTACGATTGAGCTTTCAGCGCGCGTCAGGGGGCTCCCCCGACCTCTTGTTCCTGTTCGGCATCTCCGGGGTTCGCGAGGGCAGGCCCGCGCATACCACCGGCGTGAACCTCACCGTCATCGTTCAGGGCACGAACCGGATCTACGGAACGCTGGGGGACTCCCGATGCACCGTGGACACGCTCACTCAGCGGCCGCTTACTCGTAAGGGCTCCTACAGGGTCGAAGCGCGCGGATTCTGCACGCAGCCCGCCCATGCCATCCGCGGCAATGACGCGGTGCTGGTGAGCACATTTGAGTTCGCGGGGCTGGTCGTATTCGACTCCGAGGACGTCGATGCGCACACTGCGGCCGAGCGGATGACGTCCAACCAATGAGGATGCTTCAGGCCGTTTGCGCCGTTTTCGCGGTGGCCTGCGCGCTGGCGTCGCGGGCTGCGATTCCGATATACGACGTCGACGTGGTGCACACCTATCCCCACGACCCGACCGCTTTTACCGAGGGGCTCTTCTACTTGAACGGCTATCTCTACGAAAGCACCGGACTCGAGCAGCACTCGTCAATCCGCAAGGTGCGGCTCGAAACGGGAGAGGTGGTGCAGAAGCTCGACATCCCCGCCCAATACTTTGGCGAGGGGATCGTGAACTGGCGCGGCCGCCTCATCAGCCTGACGTGGAAGTCGCAGGTCGGGTTCGTCTTCGACCTCAAATCGTTCAAGCTGCAGCGGGAGTTTCGCTACGAGGGCGAGGGCTGGGCGCTCACGCGCAACGACAAGCAGCTCATCATGAGCGATGGAACGCCGGTACTGCGCTTCCTCGACCCCAACACCCTGATGCAAACCGGCCGGCTGGAGGTCACCCTCGACGGCAAACCTCTTCGGAACGTGAATGAATTGGAATGGGTAAAGGGGGAAATTTACGCCAACGTGTGGGAGACGAATTGGGTCGTGCGCATCGATCCCCACAACGGCCACGTGGTCGGCGCCATCAATCTCGCCGGGCTGCTCACGCGCAAGGATGTGGTTGCGGGGCAGACCGACGTCCTCAACGGCATCGCCTACGACGCCAAGAGCGACCGCCTGTTCGTGACCGGGAAGAATTGGCCGAAGCTGTTCGAAATCCGACTGCGCGGACCGTCCCTGACACGGGGCGCGCCCTCTCCTTAAGCCCTTGAGTTTACATAACGCCCTGTCGACTCCTACGACGTGAAGAGGTGCCGGCCTACAGACATTATTTCCGTGTGTAGTATAAACGCAACATAGATCGAGCGTATCTCACCGAAGGCCATGTTCCATAGGTCTTCCGCCGCCCGACGAAATATCAGGACTGTTGCAAATTAAATACGGAGAGACGGGTCATGAAGCGAGTGATATTGGGCGGACTTTTGGGGGCGTGTGCTGCCGCGGCAGGCCACCCCGCCATGGCGGCGGACGGGTACGACGATACGGGTGCTTGGTATCTGGCGCCTCTGGGTCAATACACCCTGTTGGACCATAAGCGGGTCTCCAAGGACGACTTTGGTTATCAAGTCGGCCTGGGATACGACTTTGCGCCGAACCTGGCCGGGGAGCTGGCATTGAGCTCGGGCTCGTTTCGCGTCAAAGGCTCCGGCGCGAGTGAGAAGCTCTCCGCGACCTCCTTCGATGTCCTCTTCAAAGTCCTGCCCGTCACCTCGATATTCCGGCCGTACGTGCTCGTCGGCGCGGGCGGTATTCAGGACAACATCGGCCGCCAATCCATCAACAACTCCGCCTGGTTGGTGGAAGGTGGGCTCGGCGCGTTGACCGGCCTCGGCAGTCAGTCCGGTTCGACCCGGCTGCAGCTGCGGACCGAAGCCAAATATCGCTATGAATTCATCAACGGCGTTCCAGATGTGCCGCATAACCCCGGAGACGTCGTCTTCGGAGTCGGCCTGCAGCTGATGTTCGGCGCCAAGACGCCGCCGCCCCCGCCGCTGGCCAGGGCACTGCCGCCTCCGCCGCCGGAACCGGCACCGCCTCCCCCGCCCCCGCCACCCCCTCCTCCGCCGCCTTGCGTTGCTCCGGCCGGATTCCAGGTCGATGCCAACTGCCGAATCATTGAACAAACGCTGGTCGTGCGTGCAGTTGATTTCGAGTTCAACTCCGCTGAACTAACATTCCCGGCAAGGCAAACGCTCGACGAGGTTGCCGCTTCATTGGTCAAGCAACCTGAATTGATGGTCGAGATCCAGGGCTACACGGACTCCACGGGTTCCGCCGAATACAACCTGCATCTGTCGCAGAAGCGGGCCGAAAGCGTGAGATCCTACTTGATGAGCAAAGGCGTCAGTCCGGCGGGCCTCACTGCCAAGGGCTTCGGCAAGGCCAATCCAATCGCCACGAACGCCACCACCGAAGGCCGCGCCCAGAATCGCCGCGTGGTTTTCAAGGTGGCCAGTACTCCAGACCACGTCAAGGTCGTCACCGAGGAGGCAACTCCCGCCTCCGTCGAAGCCGCCAAGCAGGGCGAGCCTGCGCGGGCAAAGAAGGAGCACCAAGAGCACTAAGTCAAGGAACGTGCACTCTGCTGGTCATCGTTGAAGGTTCCCCGGGCGCAAGCTCGGGGGCTTTCCTTTACGTTCTTGGATAACGCTCGACCCACTCGCCCACCGCGTCCTTCAAAGGCCCGAGCCAGGGCTCGAAGTGGCGCCACTGATCAACCGCCTCGGAATAGATCGGACGTCGCACCTGCTCCGAACTCACCGTCTGCACGATGCGGCGATTCTCGTAGAACTGCAGGCACCCTTGCTCGAAGGGCAGACCGCAATGCTCGAGCAGCCGTCGCACCTCCCCTTCGGGATCGGCGACGAGTTGCTCGTAATGAACACGGTACACGCGCTTCGGCAGTACCTCTTCGAAGTGCGCCATCAGATCGGCGTAGTCTTTATAGTAACGCCCCATCTCAGTTAAATTGTAAGTGAAGCCGAGAGCTCGCGGAAATATCTGCTTGAAGCAGGAGAAGCCGCAGCCGAGCGGGTGGCGCCTGATGTCAATGATTGCCGCCTCGGGAAACATGAGCTGAATGAGCCCGATGTGGGCAAAGTTGCTCAGCATCTTGTCGACGAAGCGCGGCTTGCCGAGAGGACGATGCACCTGCGTCCGCAAGAGGTACCGCGCCGCGAAGGCGTCGATGTCCTGCCGTTCGAGCGCGGCAACCGGCTCCGGGTATCCCTGCCCGCCGACCGGATTCGGGCGCTCGGTGACTTCTCGAGCGATGCCTGGTATATCCGGCAGCTCGCGCGTGCCTTCCACCTGAGAATGGCTCGCGAGGATCTGCTCGAGCAGTGTTGAGCCGGAGCGGGGCAGGCCGACGATGAAGATCGGATCGGCGCGCCTGCTGCCCCACCCGGAACGGTCTGCAAAGAAGCGAGCGGTGCACACTGCCATCGAGCGCCGCGCGATCGCGGTCGTAGCATTCGGGTCATGGCCGACCGTCGCGCGGTGACGGGCATTGCCGTGAGCATAATGCTCGAAGGAAGCCTGGTACTCACGTTCATCCTCGAGCGCCTTTCCCAGCGCGAACTCGAAGTGGGTACGGTCGGCGCTCGTGAGCGTGTCTTGTGACAGCGCCTGGCGCATCGCCGCGACATCGGCCGCGTCAAAACGCAAGGTCTTGAGATTGGCGAGGCTCCAGTAGGCATACCCGGATTCCGGTCGTGCCACCAGGGCCCGGCGGTACATCTCGATCGCGCGTGACTGCTGGCCGACCTCCCGCAGCAGATGACCGTAAAGAAGCCACGCCGGATCCTCGTCCGGGTGGTCGGCAACTGCCCCCTCCATCAGCGCGATTGCCTCAATGTTGCGGCCGACGAGCCGCAGCGTTTGCGCCTTCAGGATGAGGTAGCCGATGTTGCCGGGCTCGGTCGCGAGCAGCCGCTCGACCAGAGGTAGCACCTCGGAATTCCGATGCAGATCGAACATCAGGTTGGCAAGATCGTACCGGGCCGCGGCATAGCCCGGCGCCAGTTCGAGACAGCGGGTCAGTTGCCGTTCCGCCTCCGCATAATCTTCGCGCCGGGCAGCCGCGTCCGCGAGCCTGCGCAGCGCCGCGACATCATTCGGAACCTGTTTCAGCCGTCGCAATAGAATGGCCTCTGCCGCTTCCAGTCGATTGTCGGCGAGAGCAACGATCGCATCGCTAAGCTCGGGCGGGTCCTTGGTCAGCCTGCTATAGCGTGCGTACGCCGCATCGCCTGCCTGCGTGTCGCCGGCGGCGAACAGCAACGCCGCGAGTTCCCGCCAGCCATCGGCAAGGCCTTCGTCCAATGTGACAGCACGCCGAAACGCAGCCAGCGCCTCGACGCCCCGGCCGCTGGCGGCGTACGCCCGCCCGAGTTCGAGCTGCATGAACGGAGTGTCGCGGTCGGCGCCCGAGAGCGATTCGAGAGCCGCAGCCGCTGCCGTTGGGTCGCCGAGCTTGCCACATGCCGCCGCGAACAGCAGCGTCGCTTCCGGGTGCCCGGGCGAGCCAGCGAGGATGTCGCTGGCCCGGCTCGCGGCAGCCGCCGGATCCGAGTCGAGCATGAGCGATGCGCGCATCAGCTCGAGGTCGATGGAATCACTCAACGTCAAATCGCACTCCTGGTAGGACTTCCGCGGCGATCTAAGCGGACTTGGGTGGGTAAGTCAACGCAGCGAGAACAACCCCCGCGCGAGGTGTTATACAATTCCAGAGTGAATACCACCGCCCCCACACCGCTCGACGACGTCACCATCATCCGCGCTCTACAAGCGTCAAAGGCGGAAGCCGCCGCGGGCAGAATGTCCGAGTCCGACCAGCTGCTGGCGCGTGTCGCACAGCAGGCGCCGAACCACCCGGCGGTGCTCAACGAACTTGGCGTGCGCATGCTCGCCAGAGGTGCGCCGGACCGGGCACAGGCGCTGTTTGCGCGGGCGACCAGCGCCGATCCCAAGCACCCCAGTCTCTGGGCGAACCTTGCATCGAGCTTCAAGGCGCTCGGCCGTCGCGCCGAGGAGATCGACGCCATTGAAAGGGCGCTCGAGCTCGAGCCGCGGCATTTATCCGCGCTGTTGCAGAAAGGTGCCTACCTGGAAGAGACCGGCGATCCGCGAAACGCCGCCCGAACCTATCAGAACGTGCTCGACTGCCTTGCGCCCGGCGCCGAGGTGCCCCCCCACATCAAGGACGCGATCGCCCTTGCGAAATCGAAGGTCGACACCGACCGCGCCGCCTTGGTTGCCGCACTCGAGGGGCCGCTCGCTGAGATCCGCGAGCGCCATGGAGGCGCCCGCGAGCACCGCGTCGACCGATGCCTCGACATCTTGATGGGGAAACGCCGACCCTACCATTCGCAGCCGACGTGGATGTATTTTCCCGAACTCCCGGCAATCGAATTCTTCGATCGCGCCGACTTTCCGTGGCTCGACGCGTTCGAGGCTGCGACTGCCGAAATCCGCTCGGAGCTATTGCGGGTCCTGAGCGCCGATCGCGAGGGGTTGCAACCGTACATCGACTTCCCGTTGGGCCTGCCTCTCGATCAATTCCGGGAATTGAACCGCTCGCGGCGGTGGAGCGCGTATTTTCTGTGGAACCAGAGCGAGCCCGTGGCCGGTCATATGGCGCGGTGCCCGACCACCGCGCAGATCTTGGAGACCGCGCCGCGCTGTCGGGTCAAGCGCCGGGCGCCCACGGCATTCTTTTCGATCCTTGATGCGAACACGCGCATCCCGCCGCACACCGGTATCACCAACACACGCTGCACCGTACACCTGCCGCTGGTGGTGCCGCCGGACTGCGGCTTTCGGGTCGGCGCGACGACTCGCGAATGGGTTCCGGGCCAAGCATGGGTGTTCGACGACACCATCGAGCACGAGGCCTGGAATCTGTCCGACACGCCGCGCGCCATACTTATTTTCGACATCTGGAATCCGCTGCTGACGGCCGCAGAGCGCGACATGATCCAGACGGCCACCGAGGTTTACGGCGAGTATTACGCTCTGCACGAGGAGGCTGGACTGTGAGTTGGCGCCTCTGCGCCGCGCGGGCAGTCCCGGTCGCGGTGATGATCGGCATCTCCCCCTTGGCGAGTTCCGCCGCCGCACCCGCTTCCGGCGGCTTGGCACGCTGTGCCGCAATCGCAGCGCCCGACGCGAGGCTTGCTTGCTACGACGAGCTCGCCGGCCGGCCGGCGAATCATGTTGATTCCGTCGCGCCTTCACCGGGCGCGGCTCCCACGTCAAGCGCGGCCCCGACGCCAATCGCAGCTGCGGCGGCCTCAACTGCGCCGGCAAGCGACCCGCGAAATTTCGGTTTCACCGAGACCCATCTGCAGGCGAAGGTTCAACCGCAGGCAGCCCCGCAGGCTCCGACAACCATTGAGGCGCACGTCGCCAAGGTTATCGAGAACCGCGGCGCGCGCGCGTACGTGGTGCTCGACAACGGACAGACGTGGACATTCGTCGATGCGGCCGAGGACGCGAGACTGAGTCCGGGCGATTCGATAACGATAAAGAAAGCTTCGCTCGGCTCGTTTCTGATGCTGACTCAGGCGAAACACTCTTACCACGTGCGTCGCACGCAGTAGCCGCCGGCCGATCGCGGAGTCATGGAGGTGACCTTGACGGGAACTCCCGACGCGATGATGCGCGAGGCCGCGGAGCTGCGCCGGCAGAACCGCGTCCTCGAAGCCATCGAAGCATATGAGCGCCTGCTTGCACGTTGGCCGGGTCTGGCTGAGTCATGGTTCAATCTGGCTGTATTGCAGCGCCAGGCGCGGCGCTTCGAGGAGGCGCTGGAGTCCTATCAAAAGGCGCTTCGTGCCGGAGTCGCCCGTCCCGAGGAAGCCCATCTTAATCGCAGCGTGATCTACACCGACTACATGGGAATGCACGCGGAAGCGGAGCGCGAATTGCGGATGGCCCTGTCCTTGAACCCGGGGTTCACGCCCGCGCTCCTCAATCTCGGCAACCTGTGCGAGGATCTCGGACGCCGCGCGGATGCCCTCTCGCTCTACGCGCGGATTCTCGCTCGCGAGCCACGCTGCTTCGAGGCGCTGGCGCGCTACGCCAATGTGCAACCCGGAAAGCGCGCAGATCCGGCCCTGGTCGCGCAGCTCAATCGTGCGATCGCCGACCCGGCTGCGTCGGTCGCGGATCGCGCGAGTCTCGGCTTTGCGCTCGGCCGGCTCCTCGACGAAGCGGCCGAGTACCCAGCCGCGTTCGCTGCTTATCGTGCAGCGAACAACGCAAGCCGCGCGAGCGCCGCCGCGCCGGCCGCACGTTACGATCGCGCGCGGCAGCACGCCTTCGTGGACCGCCTGATCGCGAGCGGCACGGCGACGCAGCACGCTGCCGACGCCGGCGCCGCGCGGCCGCGTCCCATATTCATCTGCGGTATGTTTCGCTCGGGCTCGACGCTGACGGAACAGCTGCTGTCCAATTGCTCCGGCGTTGCGGCCGGCGGCGAGCTCGATTTCCTGCCGCGCCTCATCGAAGCGGAACTTGAGCCGTTTCCCGAATCGATTGCCACACTGTCCGCGGAGCGCCTCACGGCGTATGCCGAGCGCTACTGCGCGGCACTCGCACGCGTGTCGGAGGATGCCAATTACGTGATCGACAAGCGTCCTGATAATTTTCTCTACATAGGGTTCATCAAGAGCTTGTTTCCCGACGCCCGGATCATCCATACGATGCGCAATCCGCTCGACAACTGCCTGTCGATCTACTTTCTGCACCTTGACCAGCAATTGAGCTACGCGCTCGATCTGATGGACATCGGGCACTATTACCGAGAGTATCGCCGCCTGATGACGCACTGGAAAGCCAAGTTCGCGGTCGATATCTTCGACTTCGATTACGATGCGCTGGTGAACGACCCACAGCCGGCGTTGCAGCGGCTGTGCGCATTTCTCGGGCTCGAGTGGGGGGGGCGCACGCCGCAGACCGCGACGGCCGGCCAGGCCATCAAGACCGCGAGTGTCTGGCAGGTTCGCGAGCCTCTGTATCGCAGCGCGTCCGGACGGGCACGTCATTACACGAACGAACTCGGCGAATTGCGCCGCTATTTGGCCGACCTTCTGCCCGCATGAGTGCCACGCCACCGATCGTAGTGCCCATTCTTGCGACTCCCTTCGGCGTCGTGCCACTCGCGGAGACGGACACGCTCAATCCGGCGCTTGCGGCACTGTTCGCAGCCCGCATGCGCGCCGACGGCGCGCAGCTGCGCAATCCACTGTGCTATCGCAGCCGCGATGACCTGCTCGAGTGGCCGGATGCACCCGTGCCTCGGCTGGCCGACTCGATTCTTCGAGGGGTTAAATCGGTGGTCAGCGCCGTAAACGACTTTCCTGAGTCGCAATTGAACTCCTTCGCGCTGCAGGCGCGCGGCTGGTTCACAATTGTCTCGCCAAACGGGCGCGTAGCGGCGACCAGCTATCCGCTCACTGCCTGGTGCGGCATCTACTGCGTTGCCGCGCCGGAACCGTCGGCGACTCGCGCCGACAGCGGCGTACTGAGGCTTTATGAGTCGCGCCTCGGCACCATGTTCGCGGATGCCACCAACGCCACGATGCGAATGCCATTCACGCCGGGCCACTCGGCTTGGCGGCCCGTGCCGGGACAGCTGGCCGTGTTTCCCGCGTCGCTGACCCACGAGATAGCGATGGTGCGGTCTTCCGGTCAGCTGATACTGGTTACGGTGCGGGTCCGCTTCGTTGCCCCCGGCCAGCAGGGATGGGCGCGGTGGTGAGCACTCCCGTTCAGGTGCACCCGCTGTTTGCGGTGCCGTTCGGACAGGCGTTTCTTGAACCCTGCGAGCGTCTGAATCAGGAGCTCGAGGCGTTGTTTTTGCAACGCGAGACCGAAGAGCACAAAAATCCCACCCCGAGCCACACGCCGCAGGCGGAGACCTTCGAGAGCCGTTTCAATCTGTTTCGCTGGCCCGAGGCCTGCATTCAGGAGTTGCGCCGGTTCATGTTGGATGGAGTTGCGCGGACGGTGATCGAGACGACGACCTTGCGGGCGGAGGATATCGCCCGCCTCCAGTTCCACAACCACACCTGGTTCCACGTTTCCCGGTACGCAGGCTCTTTCATCGCCCACAACCATCCCCTCGCCTCCTGGTCCGCCGTATACTGCGTACGTGCCGGAGAGTCCGTTCCTGACCAACCCGACAGCGGCATCCTTCGGTTCCTCGATCCCCGGCAAGGCGCCGGTGCCTACACCGATCCGGCCAACGTCCCGCTGCACCGCGCCTACGCGCTGTCGCCGCTCGAGATTCGGCTTATGGCCGGCCAGATGGTCGTTTTCCCCTCCTACATGTTCCATGAAGTCGCGCCGTTTTACGGGCGCGACACGCGCATAACGGTTGCCACCAACTGTTGGTTCGTTTGAAGATTGGAATCCCTTTTTGGCGGCGTTTTGAGCGCGGGTGCGCGAAATCGTGTTCTCGTACTCTCGTTGATTCTTCGAATTCCCGGTATAGTCGAATCGGTGCTGCAGCTCGCGCTTGAGCCGCCGCGTTCAGCCGGGAGAAAAATGATGCGTTTGACAGCTGGATTCATCACCGTTCTGTGTACTGGCGTGCTGTCTCAAGCACTGGCGGCCGACCCCCCCACAGCGCCCGCCTCCTCCCAAACCGCGCCGGCTGCTGCCGAATCGCAAGACACAACGGCGCCTGGAAGTGGCCAGAGTGCCGCGGCGGCCCCTGCTCAGCAGAATTCGGCACCTCCGGCCGCCGAATCGACACCTGCCAAGCCCGCCATCACGGTAATCGGCACCAAGCCGGAGTTGACCCCCTTGGACAAAGAAATGCTCTCCCGAGGCTACAAGCTCGAGATGCGACGTGGTGAAAAGTACTTCTGCCGGACGGAATCCGACATTGAGTCGCGCTTCCCAAAGAAAACATGCAATACGGCAGAATCGATAGAAGCACAGCGGCTGTCCTCACAGGAAGCGGTGCGCGCCATACAGAACGACAGGCCCACTTCCGGCAGGTAACCGCATACCTGCCGGGGATCGGGGACGGTCAAAAGGGGGGAATCATGCGAATCGCCGCTGGATTGCTTACCGCGCTGTATGCCGGTGCATTGTCTCAAGTTCTGGCGGCGGAGCCGCAGCCCACCTCCCCGGCGCCGGCTGCACCCGCCGAGCAGCAAAGCGTGGCGGCGCCCGCTGCCGAGAAGAGCGCCACGACACCCGCGAAACCAGCGACCACCGCAACCGATGCCAGGCCGGAGCTGACTCCCGAGGAAAAGGAACTGGTTGCGCGCGGCTTCAAGCCGGAGATGCGCCATGGCGAACGATACTTCTGCCGCGTGGAAACCCAACTAGGGTCGCGTTTCCCGCTAAAATCGTGCGATACCCCGCAATCGATACAAGCCCACCGCGCCTCCGGGCAGGAGGCGCTGCGCGTGATAACGAGCGACAGATCGTGGGTAAACAATTGACAAGACAGGGCGCGTAACCCTCGCGAACTCACGCCCGAGATTGTCGATCGCCGCGGATACCCCCGCTCGCGAGCTCCGCCGCCACCCGTTCAAGGACTTCCGGCCAATCGCCGGCCGTACGCTGCCGGAAAATCCGCATGGTCGGGTACCATGGGCTGTCGGAGCGCTCGATGAGCCAGCGCCAATCCGGGACCGATTGCAGGACCACCCAGACGGGAACACCCAGCGCGCCGGCGAGGTGGGCGAGGGCCGTGTCCGCGGTGATGACGAGATCGAGGGCCATCATGATCGCCGCCGTTTCGTCGGCGATTTCGTCGGGCCCCATGCGCATGGGGTTGGTCAACTGGGCGACCTCTGCGCCGAATTCAACCTGGTCACGCTGACCGGCCCCCGGACCTTTCTGCAGCGATACCAAACTGACCCCCGGAAGCCGCGCCAGCGCCGCTGCCGCGCTCAAGGGAAATGAACGGGCTTGCAGCGCCGAGTGCTTTTCCGCTTCGGGATTTCCGTGCCAGTTAAGTCCGATCCGCAAGCCCGGCAGCAGGGCAAGCCGCTCCTTCCAGGTGCGCATGGCCGCAGGGTCGACCTTGAGGTAGGGAACGGCGTTGGGAATGCTGTCGATGTCGGTGCCAAAGGCCAGCGGCAAACTGAGAAGAGGTGTGTGGAAGTCGAACGGCGGCAGCGGCTCGCCGCGGCTGATGATGGTGCCGCCTGTCTCGAGTGACTGCAGGAGTTTCTTGAGCTGGGGCTGAACTTCAAAAAGGACTTTTGCGCCGCGGGCTTCGAGCAGGCCGATATAGCGGCAGAACTGCAGCGTGTCACCAAGACCCTGTTCGGCGTGAACGAACAGGGTCTTACCCTCGAGCGATTCGACCCCGGACCAGCGCGCGGCGCCGAAGCTTCTTTGCTGCGGACCCGCGTGCTCCAGGCGGAAGCGAGCTTCATACAAAGGCCAGCCCTCTCGGAAATCGCCGAGCGCAAGCTTGAGCACTGCCTTGCTCCAGGTCGCATCAGGATCTTCAGGCCTGATCGTCAATGCGCGCTCAAAGTTACGGAGAGCCTCCTCGTAGCGGCCGAGTCCCTTCTCGGCATTGCCGGCGTTGATGTACGCATCGGCATAGTCCGCCCGGCGCCCGACGGCGTTGAAAAAATCCTGGAGCGCCTCGGCGGGCCGGAAGAGCCGCACCAGCACGGCACCGCGGTTGTTGTACGCGTCCGCGGAGTTGCGATCGAGCGCCAGCGCCTGGCTGAAACAGGCGACGGACTCCTCGTAGCGCTCGAGCTTCGCGAGCGCCACACCCCGCTGAAAGTGCGCCTCGAACCCCGGCGGCGCGAAGTCAAGCATGCGATCCAGGCTCGCCAGCGCCTCTTCCGGCCGACCGAGGCCAATCAATGCCTGGGCGCGCCAAAGATGCGACGGCGTGTGGCTGGGTGCGAGCTGCAGCGCACGGTCGAAGCTCGCCAGCGCCTCCGCATGTCGTTTGAGGCTCATGAGCGCGAGACCTCGATCGTGGTGCGCAGTCGCGGCCTCCGGCTCGAGGGCGATGGCCTTGTCGAAACTCGCGAGGGCTTCGGTGGGACGGTCGAGGGCCAGCAGCTGCGCGCCGCGGTTGGTGTGCGCCGCGGCATTCCGCGGCTGCAGCGCCAGCGCACGATCGATGCTCGCGAGCGCGTCCGCATGTCGCCCCTGCGCGGCCAGAACAAGACCGCAGTTGTGATGAGCCTCGGAATTATTCGCATCGAGTGCGATGGCCTCCCCGAAGCAGTGCAGCGCTTCCTGGAGGCGGTTGGCGCGCTCCAGGGCCACACCCAGGCTGTTGTGCGTTCGGGCGTCCTTCGGGGCGAGCCGGACGGCCTGCCCCAAATTGGCCAGCGCCGGCTCGAGTCGTCCCAGCTGCAGGAGCGCGGAACCGCGGCCAAGATAAGCGGCCGCCAGGTCGCTCTTCAGTGCCGCCGCACGGTCGAAGCACGAAATCGCTTCTTCCAACCGGCCAATCTCGCTGAGCGCACTGCCAAGGTTCGCGTGCATGACGGCGTTGGACGGCTGAAGCTGAACGGCGGCGCCGATGAGCTTCACGGCGTCCTGCCCGCGCCCCATGGCGGCCATCACGAGACCCAACAGGTGCAGGGCGTCGGAATTGTTGGGGTCGCTCCCCAGCACTTCGCCGTAGGCCGACGCAGCCTCGGCGAGGCGTCCTTGCCGCTGAAGATTGAGCGCCCGCTCGAGCTTCGCGCTGCTGCTGGTCATTGACGCCATGGTACCGCAGAAAGAAAAACGGCGGGCCGAAGCCCGCCGTCAATCAAACTCGATGAAGCCAAGATTTTTTTTAGAACTTCACACTCACGTGCGCATACAGATACCGGCCCAAGGTGTCGTACGTACCCGTCCACGTGTTGTCATTGCACGTCGTGTTCGGGCAGTTCGACAGGGTTCCGTTCAGAATGAGCGGCGGGTCCTTGTCCGCAATGTTGTTCACGCCGACACGGACGTCAACCGCGCTCGTCAGCGAATAGTTGGCCGACATGTCGATGTAGTTGTATCCCGGGATGTTCGCGGTCGACGTATAGAACGGCTGTGCGAGCTGTGGATTCTGGCTCGAGTTATCCACCTTGGACGGGCCGATCAAACGCCACTTCACCGTCAAGTCGAGGCCGGGCACCGGCAATCCCCAGTTGACCGTGAACACCTGGCGGATATGCGGCAGCGGCGCTCCGCAGGTCGCGCCCCAATAACCCGCACAGTCGTAGGAGCCACCTCCCGGCAGGGGTTGCGTCAAAAAGTCCTTCGTGTACGTGTCGCTCAGGTTGAAGCTGAACTTGCCGACGGCGCCCGCGTCCAGCCGGTAGTGGGCTGCGAAGTCGACGCCCTTCGTCGAGACCGTTCCGATGTTGAGTTCGGTCGCCGTCACGAAGTTTCCGGGAGAGAGCCACAGTGAGCCCGTGGGTCCACGATGAATCAATCCGCACAGCGATGCGGAACCGCTGAGTGCGCAGTTGTTGACGATCGTGTTCGACGACAGCGAGGTGATCGTGTTCTTGATCTTGATGCTGAAGAAGTCGAGCGAAGCGACGAAGTTCGGAATGTACGTCGGTTGAAAGACGATGCCGTATGTATACGTGTCGGCGATTTCCGGCAGCAAGGCGGCGTTGCCGCCGACCTGGGTGTTGATCTGCGCCGCCGGGTTCACGGCGAGGGTGCCGTACTGTGCCGCCGTCACACCCGTCCTCGCGCACTGAGCTTGTGTGAGACTGGGCGCGGATCCCCAGCACGGATCGGCCGTACCGCCCGCACCCACGACCGAGGGTTCGAACAATTCGTCCACGTTCGGCGCACGGACCGCGCGGTTGTAACCGCCGCGCAGGCGGACGTCCTGGATGGGCGCCCATTCGACACCGAACTTGTAGGTATTGGTATTGAATCCTTCGGTGTAGCTCGAATACCGGTAGCCCGCATCCGCCGACACGTTATAGGCGGCCGGCATATCGTTCATGATCGGCAGGCGCAATTCGGTGAATCCCTCCATGACGTGGAACCCGCCATTGATCGCCTGCGACGGAGCGCCGCCGCCCGTCAACCCGTTGGCAAAAATGTAATCCGGGCTGAAATCGAATTTCTCTTCTCGATATTCGGCGCCGACGTTGATCGACAAACCGTCCTTCGCGGTCGGAATCTTGGCGCCGTATTTGCCGAGGTCACCCGTGACGGAACCCGACACGATGTACTCGGTGGCAGTCGTGCTCCACGTCGCGGGAACCGTGAGATAGGCGAGCTGCGCCGGGGTCACGCCGCCCGGGGTCCAGATATTCCACGGCACGCACTTCGGGTCGCTGCCGTTGAGGACCGAAGTGCAAATCGGCGATCCCACCGGTTGGGTCGTCACGCCGCCGTTCGCAGCCGTGGGGTTTGGCACCACATTCAGCGCATTGGCCATCTGCGGCGTGCCCAAGAAGTTGCCCTCGATGTCGGAGAACTGCGTGATGCCCACCTTGCCGTACGCGTCATACGACCATGCGTCGCCGAATGCACCCTTGACGCCGACCGTCTGGAAGAGGGAATTCGATTGGTAGTTATCCAAGCGTCCGCCACCCTCGACATTGCGGCGGGCAATGTACGTGGTGAACGAATTGGCCGGCGTGTTCGGGGAAAACGCATGGTTCTGCGCCAGAGTCGTGGGATTGCACAGAACGGAGAGTTCCTGCGCCGTCAGCAGCGGGTTCGTGCAGCTGATGGTCGAGACACCGAAGAAGTTTCCGCTCGGTCCGTATTGGGCGGTCGAGGTATTCCGCGCGAACATGGTCTGCATGTAAACGGTGGCGTTATCGCTCACGTCGTAATGCAGGAACGCGCCCGCCGTGTAGCGCTCGGCAGGACGCTGGAAGTAGCTGAGTGCGCCGTAGTTGTAGAGGTCGCTGCCTTGGAAGGGGCGGAGAACGCCGGTCTTTGGGTCGACCGCGTCGCTGACGATGGTGGCTGTCTTCCCCCCGACTTGACCGAGCTCGAAGATGTAGCCGTGACCGGTCGTGCCTGAACCGCCGCAGACCGTCGGGCTGTTCGGTGTGTCCCCGCCGATCAGCGTACAGCCGGCGTGGTCGAACTGATATCCGACCGCCGGAGAGCTCTTGAGATAGGTGAAGTACGCCGTCGCGTTGCCCTTGCCGTCGGCAAAATTCGCGCCGGCGATGATGGACACCTCTTTGTTTTGTCCCGTATTGACGGTGCTGTCCGGCAGCGGCGCGCCGAATGCCGTCAGCTGGCCGAGATAGGTTTGATTGTCGTTGCTGTGCATGTTGAAGCCGTAGTCCGCATCGACCTTCACGCCTTCATAATGCGTGTTGAGAACGAAGTTGACGACGCCCGCGACCGCGTCCGCGCCGTACACCGCGGATGCACCGCCGGTCAGCACGTCTACGCGCTCAATCAGAGCAGACGGGATCTGGCTCACGTCCGCGGAGTTGGCGCTTCCGCCGGAGATGCCGCCGGCGCCGCCGGGATTCATGCGCACGCCGTTGACCAGCACGAGGGTGCGCTGCGAACCGAGATCGCGGAGGCTGACGGTGGACGTGCCCACGGAACTGATCGACTGGCCGGAGCCCTGTTCAGCAGTCACCTGCGGCAGGCTGTTTAAGATGTCCTCGGTGCGAATCAAGCCGGTCTGCTGGATGTCGAGCTGGGTGACCGTCGTGATGGGACTGATCGAAATGTCGTTTGGCGCGACTGCAATGCGCGATCCGGTGACGACGACTTCCTGCAGCGATGTGTCGGCCGCCGCGGTGTTGGCGGCAGTTGTTTGCGCCGTCGCGATCATCGGCATGGCACTCGATGCCGCCGCGGCGGTCAATGCCGCACGGATTGCAAATTGCAATTTGCGATTATTCCCCATTGTTTGCTCCCTAAACGTTGTAAGCGATCAGTTCGGTACGGCCGATTGGTTGCCGCAATGCGAATGCGCATCGGAATAGCAACCATTCAGCGATATGCCCCCAATTACAACATGGTAAGCGGGTGTTGCCAAGACGCCGCAAGAGCTTAATTGATTAATCGAGGCGAATTCGGTCGCACACCGACCGAATCCCGCACCCGAATTCGCCGGCCGCTACCCGTGGCAGGCTACTCTGCAGCGCCATCGGCAGATTTCGTCCCAGGCGACCCGGCCGGTGTGGCGCGATGGGCGAATCACACCGGCGGGCGTACCTCGGCAGCTGTTGTCTGAAAACAACCACTTTCCGAGACGTCATGACCATCTAGTGGACAACAAAGACAGGGCAAGGATTAAGAACCCTTCCGCTTTGGGATGCCTGGAAGGACGGCGTTGGTCCGGCGATTGTTGGTCGGCAGGGGTCGGTCGGCGCCGCCGAAGCCGCCATTCAAGAGAGCGCCCGCCAGATGCACGATGATTCTAAATTAGTTGGGGGGTGCCACCAGGCACTTTGCGCGAGGCGTGTGCTGCGCTCTGCACAGCCGCAAGTATTCGGCCGGAACGAGCCTGCGGATGCACACCCCGGGTGAATGAAAAAATTACCATTCAACCGCTCTGATCCATACAGCGGTCAACGGCGGCCGCCCACGGAATGGCGCATAAGCATAGATAATTCGGTAATAATCTCCCCGTTGGCCGGGTCTTAGGTAGGGAGCAGCAATATCGCTGCGCTTTCAAAAACCATTGAGGACAAAAATCATGCAGATCAATAAAGTGTCGAGCGCGGCGATGGCTGCTGCAGCCGCCATGCTGTTCACGTCCGCGTTGCCCACCGCTTCGTTCGCAGCGGACGCCGCAGCGGTCCACTGCGCTGGTGTGAATTCTTGCAAGGGCACGTCCGAGTGCAAGTCCGCAAAGAACAGCTGCAAAGGCATGAACAGCTGCAAGGGTCAGGGCTGGACGTCCATGTCGAAGGCCGAGTGCAAAGACGCCAAGGCGAAGGCCGCCGCCTCGAAGTAACACGCTTGCTATGACCGCGTCGGGGCCGGGTGCGACTCGAACACCCGGCCCCGGCGATCACGCCCTCGAGCGCCCAACACGACACCATGAAACTTGCCGGATTTGGCCTCGGTCTCAGAACCCCGCACTACGAGGCGGTGCTCAACGAAGCTCACGACATCGACTGGTTCGAGGTCATCACTGAGAATTACCTCGTTCCCGGCGGCAAGCCGCTGCATTACCTGGACCGGGTGCGCGATCGCTACCCCCTGGTCATGCACGGCGTGTCGATGTCGATCGGCAGCACCGATCCGCTCGATCTTGACTACCTCGCCCAGGTACGCGCGCTCGCCGCGCGGATCGAGCCGCACTGGATCTCCGATCATCTGTGCTGGACTGGGATCGACGGACGCAACTTGCACGACCTCTTGCCCCTGCCCTATACCGAAGAAGCGCTGGCCACCGTCATCTCACGGATCGGCCAAGTGCAGGATGTCCTGGGGAGACGGATCCTGCTGGAGAACGTCTCGAGCTATCTGACGTATCGGGCGTCCGACATGAGCGAATGGGAATTCCTGCGCGAAGTGGCGCAGCGTGCGGACTGCGCCATCCTGCTCGACGTCAATAACATCTACGTGAGCAGCGTCAACCACGGTTTCGATCCGCTGACCTACCTTCAGGCCATGCCGAAGGATCGAGTTCAGCAATTTCATCTCGCCGGACACAGCGATCTTGGCGGCCACCTCATCGACACCCATGATCATCCGATCGTCGAGCCCGTCTGGAATCTCTATCGCGCGGCAATCGAACGATTTGGCGACGTGCCCACCATGATCGAGCGCGACGACAACATTCCGCCATTGGCCGACCTCGTGGCGGAGCTGCAAACGGCCCGCGAGGTCAGACAAAGCTGCGCCCGGCGGGCGGCATGATGCCGAGGCAGCCCGACGCGGCTGCGGTTGACGGACCCGGCCTGCGCAGGCTGCAGCAGGACCTGCAAAACCATTTGATGAGGGGGGATGGCTCGATCACCGACGCCATCGTCGATGCGCCGCCGCTGCCCACGGCTGCGCGGCTGGGCATTTATCGCAATGCGTATCGCATCCGCCTGATCGAGGCGCTCGACGACACGTACCCGATACTGCATGCCGTGCTCGGCGATGAGGATTTTTCCGCGCTTGGTGAGCGATTCGTGGAGGCTCATCCATCGGTGCACCGTTCGATTCGTTGGTACGGAGGCGAACTTGCGGATTTTCTTCGACGATGCACGCCCTACGACGAGCAGCCCATCTTCGCCGAACTCGCCCTGCTTGAATGGACCCTGGCCGAAGTGTTCGACGCGGCGGACGCTGAATCCAAGCCCCGGTCGGCGCTGTCCGCCATCGATGCTTCCGCGTGGGGCGACCTCGCTTTCGAGTTCCATCCATCGGTGCGGCGCCTCGAGCTTCACTGGAACACGGCCGCGGTATGGCAGGCGATGAGCCGCGGCGAGGACCCGCCCGATCCCGCGCGTGCGGAGCAACCGGCGCCGTGGCTTCTGTGGCGGCAGAGCCTGCAGAACTATTTTCGATCGATGGCGGCGGATGAGTCGGCGGCGCTCGATTCGGCCTTGCGCGGCGATAGATTCGCCGACATTTGCGAGTCGCTCGCCGATTGGCTTCCCGAAGAGGAGATCCCGCTGCGCGCCGCGAGCCTGCTCGCCACGTGGGCGGACAGCGGGATCATTGTAGGCAATTCGACCGCTTCTAAGGCTTAGGCTCCTTCAATCGGCGCGCTCATCATAGGAGGGGGCCATCCTCGCCCATCATTTCCTTCCGCAGCAGCGGAATCGGGGGGCCGCCGTACGACAGGAACTTGTCGTGGAAGTCGTGCCATAGCGCCTGCTCGTCGGTGGCGGCCGCCCCACCGGCGGCGGGTTGTTTGGCGACCCAATCGGCGCGCAGTTTGCGGATCATGAGCTTGCCCAGCGTGTAATTGAGGTACGCCGGATCATAGGTGCCCCGCGCGGCCTGCTGGCGTGCATTGCCCGGATCCTGAAACGCCTGTTCCCGGAACATCTTCTCCGATTGCGCGACGGTCATGCCGTGAGTGTGCAATCCGATCGACGACAAAAGGCGTACGTCTCGAAGCAGCGCGTCGATGAGTTGGCCGATGTGCTTCTCCGGATCCCCTTTCCCGAGCCCCTTCTCGTACATCATCTCCTCGCAGTAATGTGCCCATCCTTCCGCAAACGCGTACCCCACCCACAGAGCTTCGAGCTTCGATGGATTGGCGTTTGAGTGCAGGAACTGCAGGAAATGTCCCGGCCACACTTCGTGCACGGTCGTGAACAAGAGCGTGGCCTCGCTCGGGACATACGCCGCCTGCTCAACCTTGCTCCACTTGGGATCCGGCGGTGCGATGTTGTAGACGGAGGCCACCCCGTGATCGTAGGGTCCGGGCACCTGGATGAACGCCGCGTTCGAGCGATTGTAGGGCGGAGCCTCCGCGACCAGGGCCTCATCGGTGCTCGGTATCGAGACGACATTGTTCTTGACGATGAATTCCTTGAGCGTCCCGAGCTCGGCGCGAGCCGCTTCGACGGCGCCCTCCTTCGGCTTGTGCCCGGACATCTTGGCAGTGCATTGCTGCAATGACTGCTTGGGCGCATAGGTGTCGCACTCGGCCTTGAGCGCCGCCGTATTGCGCTCGAGGTCGGCGCGGCCGGCCGCTTCGATCCGATCGATGGGCATGTTCACATGCTCGGTATCGGCGACCATCTGCGCATAGAGATCCGGACCCAATGCGAACTTGTCGTTCGCTTTCTTGCGCTCCTCCACCAGCGTCTGTTTCAGGGCATCCATCGCCTGCGCGGCCGCCGTATCCGCATCGGTGAGCTGTTTTTGAAGGTCGGGGTCGCTCACCGACGCGAAAACCGGCGTCACGTTCTTCGAATAGAACTCGGCCAATCCGCCGAACTGCGCGATACCCAATTCCACAAAGGTCTTGGGCATGGGCGACTGCAGGTTGGCCTTGATGTCGTTGACCACTTTCGGAATGCCCCGCGCATACTTGATGTAAGCCTTCATGCGCACGTCCAGCGGTGCGTAATTGCGGTTCAGGTACATGTCCGGATCGATCTTTTCGATGTACCAGGCGGGATTGCTGAAGGGAAACTTCGCTTTTTCGAGCCAGAAGAGGTCCTTGTCCACGACCGCCAACAGGTAGTCGCGGTCGAAGCGTTCACGCGGCTCCAAGGTTTTCGGATCCACCGCGGCGATTTGATTGCGCTCATCGTGCAGGCGGGCGATTTCACGCCGGATGCCGTGATTGCTGACGTCCGCAAGCTGGCCGTCGTATTCGTGCCGCCCGGATTGGGCGGCGAAGAAAGGCCGAGAGTCGAAATAGCTTTGAATGAAGGCCGAAGTAATCTTGTTCCACTCCTGGCTCGCGAGGGAGGGACCCTTGGGCGCGGCGGTTGACGGCGGCTTCTGACCGCACCCCGTCAAACCCAGAAACAAAACTCCCGACAATGCCGCTCCAACCTTCAGCGACTTCCACATGGCAACTCCCCCTTCATTAGTATTAAGACTCGATGCGCAAACCTTAAGAGGATCAGGACATTTTGAGGACAATCAATAAGAATAGGGCCCGCCGCGCTCAAGCGCGCGCTTGTAGGCGTCGCGCGCGTGGATGCGGCCGAGGAACGCCGCCAAACGGGGGCGGCTCGAATCCAATCCCGCGCGCGCGGCCGCGGCCTCCAAAGGAAAGCTCATCTGCACATCGGCGGCCGTGAATTCCTCGCCCGCGAACCAGCTGTGCGCAGCGAGTTCCGCCTCCATGTAATCGAGATGTCGTTTGAGCTGCGGGCCGATGAAGGAGTCCTGCACCGTTCCGGCGATGCGGCGTGCCACCGCGCTGATGGGCCACGGCGCCGGGCTCTTCGCGACGCGATCGAACACCAGCTTGAGCAGCAGGGGCGGCATCGCCGACCCCTCGGCGTAGTGCAAGCCAATAGGTGTACCGCAGACGTTCCGGCGTGCCCGCAGGGGGAGTGAGGCGTCCGCCCCCGTAGCGATCGACCAGGTATTCAACGATGGCCCCCGATTCTGCCACCGTGACCACGCCGTCGACGATGACCGGGGATTTCCCCAGCGGGTGCACCGCCAGAAGCGCGGGCGGAGCCAGCATCGTCTTGGGATCGCGCTCGTAGCGCTTCACCTCGTAGGGCACTCCCAACTCCTCGAGCAACCACAGGATCCGCTGCGACCGTGAGTTGTTCAGGTGGTGCACCGTGATCATGGCGGTATTGTATGGCATTCTTGGCCGATGAACACCGCAGGCGATAGTCAAGGCAGAATCTCCCGGGATGAGCTGCGCATCATGACGCTGCAAGCTCACATTCTCGAACAGCAGGTCCATCATCCGCAGGCCGGCGGGACTTTTTCCTGGATACTTTCTGCGCTGTCGATTTCCGCGAAAATCATCGCGGACAAGGTGCGCCGCGCGAGGCTGGAAAATGTTCTCGGCAGTGTCGGGACCGAAAACGTGCAGGGCGAGGTGCAACAAAAGCTCGATGTCATTGCCAACGAGGTATTGCTGCGCACCCTGGGCGGCCGCGAAGGGGTGGCCATCGTCGCCTCCGAGGAAAACGAGGAGCCCGTGATACTGAGGGAGGACACTCAGGGCGTCCCCCGGTACTGCGTTCTGTTCGATCCTCTTGACGGCTCGTCGAATCTCGACGTCTGCGGCGGCGTGGGGACTATTTTCAGCATTCTCGCGCATGACGGTCGCGCACGGCGAGCGGAGGACTCTCTGCTGCAGGCCGGATTGAGGCAAATCGCCGCTGGATACGTTCTCTACGGCTCCTCCACGGTGTTCGTCCTGACCATCGGCGCGGGCGTGGACATGTTCGTGCTCGATCCCAGCATCGGAGCCTTCATGCGAGTGGAGCGAAATCTGCGCATTCCCTCGGGCAACAAGACCTATTCCGTGAACGAGGGCAACCGCAAGTCATTTCCCGAAGGCTACCGGCGCTACCTCGATTGGGCGCAAAGCAGCGGCTATTCGAGCCGCTATGCGGGCGCCATGGTCGCCGATGTGCACCGAATCCTGCTCAAGGGCGGCGTGTTTCTTTATCCGCCGACCCAAAAATCCCCCGAGGGCAAACTCCGATTGATGTACGAAGCGAATCCCATGGCCCTGATCGTCGAACAGGCGGGCGGCAAGGCCGTCGCCGGACCCGGCCGGCGCGTCCTCGACATTGAGCCCAACGCGATACATCAGCGCACCCCGGTGATACTCGGTGCCGCGGATCAGGTCGATGCGGTGCTCGCGCATCTCGCGCACGATTGATCAGCCGTTCTTGCCCGGCGGGAAAAACTCAACCCTGACGGACTGAAATGCCGGCAGCGCTTCGCAGCGCTCGGCAAGGCGTGCAAGCCCCGGATAGGCCATCGCGCCGCGATTGACGGCGAGCGCATCGACCAAGAACGTGTAAACGCAGGTCGCCGTGACATCAGCCTGCGTCATGGCGTTGCCGACGAACCACTCGCCGGCGCGCGCCTGCGCCAGGCGTTCGAGCTCGGCGAGCGCCGCGTGCATTTGCGCGTGGCACCGCTCGACCCACGGCCGATGGCGCTTCTCCGGCGGCCGGAACACCGTCTCGTAGATCTGGCTCACTCCCTTCTCCGCCGCGCCCGTGGCCACTGCCATGATCCGCAAGGCATCGCGCCTTGCCCTGCCCGAACCTGGGAGGAGCGCACGATCGGCACCCGCGCACTCGTCCAGAAAATCCAGAATCACCGCCGATTCGACCAGTGCCTCGCCGTCAGGTTGAACCAGGGCCGGCACACGGCCCAACGGATTGAACTGCCGGATCGACTCGAAGTCCTTGCCGACGGACCAATTGCGGTGCTCGAATGGCATCCCCAGGAGATTCATGCTGACTGCGACACGGCGCACGAACGGGGAGTCGAACATGCCGATGAGAATCATCAGTGCCCCCCCTTGACCAGGAGTCCCGCTGAGGCCAGAGCGAGCGCCAATTCCTCTTCGATGCGCGCGGCTTCCGTGCGCTTGATGTATTGAAGATGCAAGGTCGGGCCCGTCAGCACTTCGAGTCCCCGCTTCAATACGCTGCCGGCGGCGCGTATGCCCGACTTGTGCTGGTCGAAGCGCTGCGCCGGTGCGTACTTGCTCATTCCCACATACACGCCGTATGCCCCGCCGCGGTCCTGATAGTCGAGAAGCACCATGTAGATGTTCGATCGTCCTTTACCCGCTGCGCCGAACCTAAGCGCGATTTCATACGCGCTGGGAAGCCAATCGATATAGCGCATCGGTAGCCACTCCGGCACCGACGCCGCGGCCCGCGCCCACAGTATTTCCAGCGACCGCTCGATGTTAAGCGACATTTCGCCGCGCATCCACAGTTCGTGCACGCAGTGCGCGCCCATGACCCCGTTTGCATTGGCCAGCGCACGCTCGAATCGATTCGCAATGTCGCCGTGAGTCAAGCCCTGAAGGGGTCGACTACCAGGCGATGTCTTCGCATCGACGATGGGCAATTCTGAAGACCGTAATCTGCTTCTTGCGTTCATTGACATGGTAGATGAGTCGGTAGTTCACAAGACAAATACGATATAGGTCCACACGCTCGGGTAATGTCGCTGCCTCTGCCGGCCGCGGATCGACCGACAACCCAGCAATCTTCCCGAGGACGCGACGGCGTTCGACCTCGGAGTAGATGGCCTCGTATTCCCGAACGACGGACGTCTTGAGCAGAATCTTATAACTTTCCACGGCGTCGCAGATCCGAAACGAAGGAAGCGAAGGAAGTATCCGGCTCGTCACGAAGCAACGTGGTAGCGTCGAGGTCCGCCGCGTCGGCGGACAAGACGTCCTTTACTGCCTCATTCACCATTTCCGACATGGTGCGATGAGTGGAAGCAGCCTTCATGCGCAGTGCCTTATGGATATTTGTGGAGAAGTAGATCGTGGCCCGGATTTGGTCTCGCATATAAATTCCTGGCGTTTAGACGTTTAGGTGACAGGTGTCTAAGCACCGAAACGTCAAGAATTCATATACACAACCCCCCCGGATTAGCCGGCGAACGGAAAAACCATCATGGGCTTCGGTGCGCATCACCGGACCTCCATCGAATTTCTCCCCTGCAAGGGGCCAACAGCTGCGGGACGCTGGAAACCAAGCCCATCGTCCGCAGCAAGGCAAAGGCGCGGAGTTGGGAATGCGGAAAAGCCTCGTGGACACGGCTTGCCGCGGCGAGAAGCGTTCGCCCTTTGGTGACCACGTCGTCGATCAGCAAAATCCGGTCCGGGGCCCGTGATGGACGTTCCAAGTCAAAGGATTCATAGTGCACGTCTACCGTCGGGCGGGTGCCCGGTGTCGCCGTCGCGGACTTCCGAACCGGCCGGACACGCCGCAGGCCCGGCCATGCCGCTCCGCCGAGACCCGCATTAATCAATGCAACCGCCAAATGTTCGGCGGCCCACAAGCCGCCCGGCGTGCTTCCGGGTACCGGAATCAGTACATCGGTTGTATCGAAGAACCCTGCGAGTTGCGGCGAGTCTTCGGCTTGCTGGCGAACGCGTATTGCGTACTTGAGCATGAAGCTCGCATCGCCGGCCTTGAGGAAAGCTCTCAGCAGCCGGGAACGCTCGCACATCGCGCCCGTTCCGTTGGGCGAGTAAACGTAACAAGAAGCAAATGTGATCGTGCGAATCACGCGAAACACTAGTGCGCAATGTCATCATCCCGACCGCGATCTGTCGGCGCAGCGGGCATCGATTCAGCAGCCGGACGAAGGGCTTTGGCGCAGGCGCAGCCAAGTTTCCCTGGCTTCTCTGCGGATATCCTCGAGGCTCCGCGGCTGGATGGCGCCTGCGCTGGCGGCCCGCGAACCTTCTTGGACGGGTATATTGCCCAAACGCGCCTGCAATCGAACCGCGTATTCCTCCCTCATTCGATCCGCCAGGGCACTTCGGTATCCATGCCTCTCCATCTCGAAAGCTGTCTTCGGGATATAGGGCCGTGGCTCGCGGTCGATGCCCTGTGCGGCGAGGCTCCGATGATCGACATGGGCGGCGACATGCGCCTCATTCAGGGCCTCGTTTGTGACGAATGCCCAACGCTCCCGGACATGAAGCAATTCGTGTATCGCCGGTTTCAGCCCCAGCTTGCTCCGCGTCATGTCGTTCAGCTCGAGCGTGGTCTTGGCGCCAAGCCCTTCCAGTGCGATCTCGCGGGTCGTTGCCAGCAAGTGCGCGTGAAAATTGCGCGGATCGCTCCCAGGGAAATCTCGCGGCGCATGGATGGCTAAATCTATGGCAAAACCGTATCGATCGCAGAGCTCTCGCGAGAATCCCTGAACCAGTCCAATCCGTTGCACCGGCGAGAGCTCTACCGGCAGCGCCACCAGATACTCTCGCGCGACTCGCGCGTTGCTTCGCGCTCTCAGCCCATTCCGCCGTATTCCAGAGACTGGCGCGATCTTGCACCCAGACGATTTCCTCATCCGCGAATCGGCTCGGAATTACAATCTCCTTGTACATGACATCCCTGGCGCTCCGAATGGTCGTATGTCTTGCCGGTTCGCTCATCGCGAATCCGCTCGCCCGCGCGGTAGGCGGCTGCGCTCACTGAGCCGCTGCCGCCCGCACGCCCAAATGTCTTCAGATTCAGAAAATACACGGCCATGTCGGCATCAGCTCCTGCGCATGAAGCGGAGGAACTCGGGCTCGAGCGAGTAGCCCGAAGTAGCCGCGTGCAACGGAGCATTTACATCGAATGAGCTCAACCTGCGCGGCAGCGGCCTCGCTCGAGGGCGCAAATGCGCCGCCAAGTTCGCAGTGCAGTTCGTGGTCGCCCAATAACGTGTCGCAATGCTCACAGTGGTTCGCCCAATAGGTGTCTTGTGTTGCCTCGCTGTGCGCATGGCGAAAGTGCCGGGACAGTTCGCGCAATCGATGCTGGGCATCATCGGGGACCTGTTGCACATAGAAAAGGAACGCAATTGCGTCCGCACGCTGCCAGGTGCCGGACGGAGGGCGGTCTCCGGTATCGTCGTCGGCGCAGGGCGCGTCGACATCCAACGTTTCGTGAGTAACCGGCATTGCCATGGCCAGCAGCCGAGTCGCCAATCCGCAGTGCAAGCATGGCGCGGTCGTGCGCGCAACATAGTAGGTTGGTGATCGGACGTTCGCATTGAGGATGAAATCAGGTGACGACCATTGAGGTATCTCCGAAAGACCGAGGCGGTATCGCTATGACGAGAGGCGGCTGCGCTCCCTGCCGAACCGAGCGCCGAACGCGACCTTGAGCCAGCGCTGCGACGAGGCACTCTTGAGATAGCCGCATAGGTCAGGTAACTGTTCGAGTTCGGAGGGCATGACGGCCGGCTCCGTGACACGCTGTTCGGAGACGCTGTGTGATCGACGCGAGCCACGTGCGGACAGAGCGACGTCGCGGTCATGACCCCGCGATATCTGGCGCCTGAGGACTTCCCGGTCGCCGATCAAGCGGGATGCGAATTGAGCGGTACCACCATCTTCGCTGGCTGAGCAGCGCAAGATCAGCGTATTTCCGCAATTCTCGACGATAGTCTGCGCTTCCTGTCCGTACGTACCCGACACTTGTGAGATGGACTGAAATCCCAGTACGCAGCGGCAGCCGAATTTCCTCAAGCGTGCGAGCGCATCTTTGAGTCCGTCTATGGCGCCGAGCGCGTCAAGTTCGTCTACCACGAACCACAGGCGCTGATCGCGGCCCTCCATCTGACTCATTGCCTCGAATATCGCGAGCCGCATCCAAGTCGCGATCATTGAACGCATCGCTGCGATTTGTCGTGCCCTGTACGGAATGAATATGACTCCGGGATGCGTGCTCTCTCGCACCCACTTGCGGACCGAGAACGGAGCTGCGCGCTGAGCCTGAATGTACTCGAGCGCCGCGATGGCCGAACCTGCTACTGAACGAATCGAGCCGAACATGCGGGCGTTGTCGGGATCAAGAAAAGGTTGCGCCGGCGTGCCGGCCACTAACGGCGCAGCTCGTCCGCGGATGCTACGGTCAGCAGCCGCCATAAATGGGCTACATCTCGCCGACCAGAGATATGGCAGCGCCGAACCACGGCGGCGAGAAAAGTGCGCGCATAGCCGCGCCACTCGCTCGCCGAAGGGTCATCGGTGGCTGGGAACGAGCCCGCTGGCCAGTTGCTCGACGTCGTAGCTGTCGTGGATCTCGGCAAACAAATCCCATTTCACCGAATCTCGTTCGAACGGATTGAGTACGGTGTCTCCCCGATATCGGTCGAAAAAGCGCGCCATGTACCCGCCGTCCGGATCGGCGAACACTGCTCGATCACCACGCGCAATGGCGCCTCCCAAGAGTTCGCGTATGGCGGTCGATTTTCCGGTACCAGTCGTGCCGATGAGTTTGAAATGTTTGGTTTCATCCGCGGCGGCAATGGCGACACCCGCCAGGGTCACGGGCGGCGCGCCGAACAGGCCGCCCGTGCCGTGATGGAACCGCAATACAGGTCTATCGACCAGCAACGTGCCGCGTCTGTAGGCATCCCGCGATTTTCGCTTCATTAATCCCACGCATGCGCGCAGGGCGAGCATTGCAGCAGCCGCAAACAACGCAGCACTCTGGCTGCGCATCCAATAAAGGGAGACCCCAAAATCCATGGGCTTAATATCCGGCCACGACGTAAAAATCCGATTCTTCGCCGTACACCGGCGCGCTGCGATCTATGCGAATGCACAGCCGCGCTGTCGAGCCACAGCGGCGCCACTCGACGCGCCCACCCTGCCTCTCCAAACTGGCTACGCTGGCGGCCAATTCGTCGCGACGCGAACGCAGCGCTGTAATCTGCGATTCCGACGGCAACGCCCAACGCATGATTCCGACCGGAATGCCCGTAAAGATGAGCGCCATCACGATGCCCCAAAACGTCGTTCGTGCGAAGACGCCCCTGCCCGCCCTCTGAAACGCTTGGATGAGGCGCGTGCTTTCCGCGGTGAGCATCGCGAGCTCATCGATGAGGGTGCGCCGGATTTCGTCACGCACAACGTTGTCAAGGTCATTGGTGTGCATGCGCAGTCTTTCAAGTTGGGCTTCTGCCGCCTTTTGGTGGGCTTGTGCGCTCTCCATCAGGAGACCGACTTGCATGGTCGCTTCATCCATGGCGTGGGCGCGGTCACTCATTCGCCGGCAGCCCGGTCGTGCTGATCGTGTCCATTCGTGCGCGCCCGAGACGCATCAAGGGCCACCTCGTCAGATCGATGCTGTTGCCAGGCACGCTTGGCATCGAGTCGCACCTTCTGCCACTTCGGATTCGATGCGTATTTCAAATATCCCGCGAGATCGGGAAGCTGTTCGACTTGCGAAGGCAGGACTGCGGCCTCGATGCTGCAGTGCTCACTACGCGTGACTGAGCCGAACAGTTCCGTTTGGCGGCGGCTCCGCGATACCGTGGTGCGCAGGACCTCGCGCTCGCCGATCAACTGCGAGGCAAACCGTGCCGTACCACCGCCCTCGCTGGCTGAACACCGCAGAATCAGGGTGTTACCGCAGTTTTCCACAATGGTATGCGCCTCTCCATGTCCGTAGGTGCTTGAGACCTGTGCTATTGACTGAAAGCCCAACACGCACCGCCCCCCGAACTTTCGAAGCCTCGCAAGGGCGTCTTTCAATCCGTCTATCTGGCCCAGCGCGTCCAATTCATCGACCACAAACCAAACTCGGTCATTCGAGTCGCACGAGTGCTCATCGCTGCGCTCCTCCTGGTCCATGGTTTCAAAGATGGCCATGCGCATCCAGGCAGAAATGGTTGAGCGCAGGGCTGCAATTTGGCCGGCCTTGTAAGGCATGAACAGCACTCCGGGAGACTTCCGATTGATCCATTCCCGCACGGAGAATGGCGGCGCATTCTGGCGTCCGATGTACTGAAGTGGTTCGACCGCTGAACTTGTAACGGAACGAATCGAGTCGAACATGCGAGCATTGTGTTCGTCCAAGAATGGCTGCGCAGGCGTGCCGCGAACCAGTTGGCGCAGCTCACTGCTGTCCGCGACAACCAATAGTCGATACAGCTCTTCGACATTCCGGACTCCCGCCTGATGGGCTTGCCGGGTGACCGCCGTAAGGAACGTGCGGGCGTAACCTCGCCAACTGCGATCTTGACCGTCATGGTCGGGAATCAGGGACCGGGCAAGCTGCTCAACGTCATATTCGCTTTTGATCTCCGAGAACAAGTCCCACTTGACCGAGCGGCTGTCGAAGGGATTGAGCACGACATCCCCGCGCTCCGGTCTATGGAACCGACGCATGTACCCACCACTCGGATCCGCGATCACCGCACGGTCGCCGCGCGCCAATGCACCCCCAACGATTTCCTGGATCGCGGTGCTCTTGCCCGTGCCGGTGGTGCCGATCATCTTGAAATGCTTTGCCTCGTCTTGAGCCGGCACTGCGGTGCCCGCCAGCGAGACTTCCAAATGCTGCTCGCCTTGATGAGATTTCGGCGGTTTGGGCGCGGTGGACTGCTCGACGAAAGCGCCTCTCTGGTGGGATTTGTCATCCGGCGGAGCCTGCGCAATGGCCTGGCCGCCCGTGTAGCCCAGAAAGACGCTAACACCGGTTCCGAGTGTCCACTGCAGCACCCCATGGTCTGAAAAGCCAAAGTGGGCGAGGCATGCACTCGACAGCGCGACGCCGCCGGCCACGATCGCGGTGAGAGGCACCGCGACGAGCGGCGAGAGGATGTAATGGTGGTATGCAGAGTGCGCTTGCGCGAGTCCCGCAATCAGGGGTGCCTCGACCGCCATGAATGCCAGGGTGACGCCGGACCATCCGTGGAACAGAGTGGAATCGATCATCGGAGCTTGCGCTCCGGTTCATACCAGATTTCCTTGATGAAGCGCTGATGCCGCTCGATCCCGAACTGGATCACGACATCGATGAGCAGGTACAACAGGCTCTTGATGTCGCTGCGGGCCATCTCGCGGCCGGACGGGTTCTGCTTGATCAACAGCACGAGTTGTTCGAACGCGAGTTCGGCACTCGTCGCATGAACGCTGGTAATTGACCCAGGATGACCGGAATTGACATTACGCAGATAATCGAACGCCTCTTCCGCCCGCAGTTCCGCCATCAGGATCCGATCAGGCTTCATGCGCAGACACGATTCGAGCAGTTGTTTCGGCGTCACGCGCGCCAGGCCTTGATGGTCTTTGGAGTAAAACAGGCGCACGTGATTTGGATGCCGTTCGAGGACCAGCTCTTTTGTGTCCTCGATGGTTATCAGGCGCTCCTCGCTCGGGATCTCCCGAATGAGCGCCTTGGTCCAAGTTGTCTTTCCCGATCCCGTGGGTCCCGATATCAGGATGTTCTTGCGGCTGCGGACGGCAAGCCGCATGAATGCCTCGTAGTCGGATGAGGCCAACAGGCGCAACAGCTCCTCCTCGGTGTCATCGAGCTTGTGCTCGGCCGTGCCGGGTGCCGCAAAAGATCCCGTGCCGAGCTAGGTCTTCGATGCCCCATGCCTGATCGGCTGGGCGACGAATTGCGATTGCCACGCAGCCGGCTGATGGTTGCGGGCGGCAACACTATTTGCACGCGCTCCCCGCCCGGCAGGGAGGCCGACAACAGCGGCGCCGTAGCATCGATGCGCTGGTGCGTCGAATTGGCGACCAGTTTGGCGAATCGAGTGCACCACTCGAAATCGGCAAACGGCAGCGGTTCCCGATGCCAGCCTTGGCGCGTTTCTAGAAACGCTTCCAACGGGCGATTGATGCAAAGCTCCATCACATCGGCATTAGCCAGCAACGGATGCAGGGCACGCAGGTTGATGTCGAGCGCGGAGGCGTCCTCCCCCTCACTAGCGATCGGCGACGGATTTGAGCTCATAGACCGATCTGAAATCCAAATCGCGGGCCACCAATACCTGGATACGATCGCCCTGCCTCTTGACCACCGTAGGCGGAATATTGATGGTCCCCTTGAGCACCTCGGTCATGACACCTTGTGTCGCCGATGGATCGATGACGACTGTGCCATTGCCGCCGCGGGAGGACTGCACGGCGCCCTCGTACTGCACCATCGATCACAGAGACCAGCATTGCCGCACCGAACCGCTGCCAAAAGTGAGTGCTCACCGTTCCCGGCAAGCCGGAGCGGCCCAACTCGTCGGCGCCGGGAGACGCCAAGGGCACCACGACTCCGGTTGGCGTTCGGGCCTCGGTCCACAGTACAAAGACTCGCGCCGATCCCTGCTGAACCTGTCCTCGCGTCTCACCCATCAACTTGGTGCCTCGCTCCAGCAGAACCACTTGCCCGTCGACTCCGAATGCATCAGTCGCCATCACGCAGGTGGTCATGCCGGGCAATGTTGAATCAACGGCCGTTTCCAGTGTGCAGTCGATAAACGCGCCCTTCGGTAGCAATAGACGCTGCGTCGGCAGGACCTGTGCGCGGACCGCCGCGCTGACGCTCGCGCGCAGAAGCGGGGACAGCTCCCCGTCCTGCAAAGGCCCGGGCGACCGCGGCGCGGGGATATTGATTCCTGCCGCAGCGCCGGACGTCGCGCTCTGCGCCGAATAGACGACGCCCGATAGTTGACGTTCCAACGTCAGCTGCTCTGCGGTCTTGGGTGGGGGCGCGCCGGTGACTCCGGATGGCGGACCCGCCTCCAGAGGAATCTCTCGCAGGGACGCGGGACCCATCGGCATCAGCGAATATTGAGCTGGCGGAGACGGCGGCAAAGTATCTGTCGCGGGGGGTGGCACGGGCGGTTCGATCCGGCCGAGACTGGGCAGTGGCATCTCTCCTTGCGCGCGGCTAGTGGATATTGCCTGCGCATTTTCGCGCATGCGAAGTTGACGGCTTACGGCGCTTGCGTAATACCAGACGAGCAGACCCAGACCGAGCACGCTCATGAGCCCGATCGCCATTACGCTGCTGATGCGCGATTGCATCGAGGAGGCACGACTGACAGCCGTGGCATCGCGCTCGCCGCGCACCCGGTCGCCCTCCGGACTTGGCTCGCTCACGGCACCGCCCCTTGCACGCGGCGCTCCACGTCGGGCGCCACGGTTCCGGATTCGAGACGTGTTCCGCCCCCGGCAAATCCCTGATTCACGACGCAACCAGTCAAGGTTCCTCGCCGCAGAATGAAGCGCTTCGCGATCCGGTGCACGATGACATCGCCCGCGTCCATGCTGAAGTTCAGCAGCGACTCGCTGCCGTCGTCGTTGGACACGAATATCGCCGGCAAGTCAGCGTTTGCGGCAAATCGCAGCCGTGTATGAATGCCGTCATCGGATGCACCGACGGGCCTCAAGGCGGGTTGGCCGCAATACCAATAGTCGATGTTCCGAGGACGCGCTACCGAGGCGTCATACAATTGAGAGTCGAGCCGCTTTGCAGCGGCTTCTGTCGCGGTTTGCGACGGCGCAGGGGCGTATGTGAATCGCAGTGCGTAGATCACGCCCGGGTCATCCGCCGCCGGACGTTGCGATGACGCCGTGTAGTCGAATTGGTATTCCCGCCGACTCGTGAGCACGGTCAGATTTGTCGCCACCTTAGCGGCTTTCGGCTTCAGAAACAGGTGATTGTCCTGACCGACGAAGGACAAGCCTTCCAAATCGCCCGCGCCGAGGCCGGTGAATGTCTCTCCGCTCTCGAATTGAAGATCGATCTGGTAACCGACGAAGCCGCGCAGTCTGATAGACTTCGTCGCCATTGTAAGCTGCGCTTCGAATACGCTTGTCGACACTACCCTTTGCGGGCACGGTCTCCGCCGATGAACCGGGGAATTGCAGCAACGCCCACAGGGCGCAGGCGGCTCCCGCATATCGCCGCAACGACGCGGCCAGCTCGGGTCTCATTGTTCATGATGCAACTCCTTCGCGGCCGGTTGCTCCACCAGGACCTCGGGTTCGGATCGAAAATCTACGATCTTGAAGCCGAGAGGATTCCATCGACGCGTCTTCGGATCCTTCGCCGGTTCCGTGTACGCGTATTGAACAGTTGCGACCCAGTGGGAAAAGGCTTCGTCGACTCCGGCGCTCTGCCGAGTGGCCTTCAGGTACCGCACCTGCGCCAGATCGGAGAGCCCGCTCGCGCGCGTAAAGAAGCTCACAGAGTTGACCTGCACTCGAACGCTGCTTCCGTCCTTGTGCACATTGAGCGGAGAAGCAGGATTCGTGGCGGCCCACATTGCATACCACGCCGCGTTGCGCTGGGATGAATGAAAAGCGCCGCATTCCTCGTAATCGCTCTCCGCGGTCGCAAAATTGAATCGTTCGCACACCGTCAAGTAATGGGTGAGAAAATACCGCGTAATTGCCTCCTCCGGCTTCGAGCGGCCGGCGTAGACCGGCACCACATCGACGATGCCCGTGCTGTTGTCGACTCGCACGACGAACGGATCGACGCGCTTCAGCGGCATGAGAAACATGAGGGCCGTCGCTGTAGCCACCGCGCACATCCATCCAGCCCCCGCCACCCACCATGCGATGTGTGCATGGCGTCGATACAGTGCGGCGCGGTCGGCATCCCATGACTCCGCCTCGCGGAAATACTCCTCAAGCGTCGGAGCAGTGATCAAGGCGTGCTCCGTGCGTCCACAGGTTTTGTCGCTGCTGCCGCCGCATTGACGCCAACCGCGCGGGGTGGAGCGCTGGCTGCAGGCGCATTGATGGGCAGCAGATGCGCATTGCAGCGCACTGCCGGAGTACTGCACCCGCACAACAGCGGTATCAGGCAAATGACTAGGCGCATATATTCACCCCCCCTCTAGATACGAACTGGACTCGGGTTCGTTCCTGAGGCTCATTTCTTCTCCCCGTGAGCCGCCGACCCGCAGAGCGGAATGTCACCCCCAAACCGCGGCCCGAGTAGCGTTTGCCGGCCGTGGTTGCTGCTTTGGATGTTGACTCATCGCCGCGTTTTCGCATTGCCCAACCCGCGCTGCGCCCGACGGTGCGGCTTACGATGCCGAACGAATTGAGGGACGCCCCACCAGCGAGCGCTGCAGCGATCGGCATCACCTGACGCATGACCAGAAATACAAGTACTGCGATCAACAGCATGTTCAACACGTCGACCGTAAAGATCGCCGAACCCCTGGCCGCCGTTTGCGCTGCATACGACTTGACGATTTGTAGCAGTAAGGCAGCCACCATGACAGTGAGCACCGTAATCAACCCATAGTTGGCCAGTTGCGTCATCCAGGCCGCGAAGAATCGCTTCGTGGCGTCGAACAATAGGGACGCGATGAACAACGGACCAAGGGCCAGCAGAACTGCGAGCGCGATACTCGAGAGCGCGAACAGAAACATGGCGTAGACGCACAGCACGCCGATCAGGCACCACACCAGGATCGCGGCGATTCGAAAACCCCATTCAAGATTCAAGACACCGCCCTTGTCCCATAAATTGCCGGCGACCGTACCGCCGCTATTCCAGACCGCATCGATCGTACTGACAGGATCTGTGCTTCCCACGATCGCCGCGGCGAGTTGCACCGGGGCGGTGTAAAATGTGTCGACGATCAAGGTGTTGTAGAACCATAGACGAAGTCCAACCCCCAGGACCAACGCCAATACGAGAATGCGCTTCAATCCAGCCATGACGGGCTCGTCAATCCTTCCGGTAAGGTGCAGATATCCCCAGGCCATCACGTAGATCGTGGCGACCGTGACAAATGCGGGTTCGAGCACCGACGCCAAACGCGCCGTGTTGTCGCCTATGTAAGTGGCGAGCTGGCCGTTAAGCCACGCAGAGAATGTCGCGAACACGCCCACGGCAACTCCCACTACCGCGCAATTCAGGGTACCGGCTGAAGCCGGGTTTCAAATCTTCCCTGCTCCTGAAGCGCGCGTTCTCTGGCCTGTTGCCGAATCACCGATTCCTGTGCCTGTGTCGCTTGGTAGAGAACCTGCATCTTGGTCTGTTCGTTCTGCAGCATGCCGAGTTCGGCACTGATTCTCGCCTGCAAATCCAGGATCGCCTTCTGATCGGCCGCGGTCGATATGGCTGCGATCAAGCTTTGAATCGAAGCGAACCGGCTGCTGGCGTTCGCGAGGGCTTCGTGGCTCAATGCCTGTTGCAGCGCGCTCGACTGGCGGACCGCCTGGATTTGCTGTTGATCCGCCGGCGACAATGAAGCGAGCCGCTGCGGCGATAGGATCGCGTTGGCCGTTATCGCTCCGCGCACATCCGCAGAGAATGCGGAGTATCCGGTTGGCCCGGGGCCCTGGAACGTCGCGGAAATTTCCGACCAGTTGGTCGGCAAATAGTTGCGCGGGGTCTGACCGAGCAGTGCTTGCATGCCGCGGCTTCCGGTCATGGCTTGCACAGCTTCTTGCGCCGACTGGAGTTGATTGCGTGCAACAGTCAATTGCTCCTGCATGGTTTGCACTTCCTGTATCAATTGGGCGATGGCTGGCACATCGATGACCGCCCATTGCGCCTTCGCCGCCGGCGCGACCGCGATCGAGCCCACAAGGCACACCATGAAGAAACGACGAATGAGAATTAGCATTGGCATCTCCTGTGGATGTTCTGATTAGATAAGCCCGGTTAGCACCCGCTCTGCAGCATGAAATGGGGCAGCCACGCCGTGGGATCAGTTCCCCTCGCTGACATGATCCGATGCATGCGCTCAACTTCGCCGATGCGGCCCGAGATCACGCAAAGATCGGCATCAAATCCCTTGAGATCGAGCTGGCACGCCACGCTGTGATGCGCCTGCTTGACCAGAAACGTGCGCGAACCCGGCTCCAACTGATGCTTGATGAGTTTGAATTCCCGCTCTGTGAGTCCCAATCCGTGGGTGTATTCCTCGAGCTTGGCATCGGCATTGGGGAAGAACACCTTCGTGGGTGTTTGCTCGACCAAAGTCCGGCTGATGGGACTGTCGAGCACATCGCTAGCGCTCTGAGTGGCGAGACACATGGCACCATTGAGCTTTCGCCAAGTCTTCGGCCCGTCTTTGGCGAAGCTTTCGAAAGCTGGATCGGCCAGAAGCCGCCAGAATTCGTCCATCCAGCACACGAACCGGCGCCCGTCGAGCAGTTGACGCACCAGATGAAACAGATACATGGTGACCGGCGAGCGGGTGTGCGGGTGATCGAGAAAGTCCGTGACGTCGAACCCGACTATCGACCTCGCTGCCATTCGCGAAAGCACGGTGTCGCAGGGACTATCGAATGCCCAGGCGTAATCTCCGCCGCATGATTGGCACCATCTCGCCAGACGCGCGTGCAGCCCCTCGGGATCCGTGGGATCCAGGAACTCGACCAGCCGGGAGAGCCGCCGCGCCGCGGGCTCGAGCGCGAGCGTGCCGCGCAGTGCTTGATCCAGGTCGGCCGCCTCGCCCACGGCACCCGCGTGCCTGGGGGGACCGGACCCGCGACTTAAACTCAGCAGCCACGTCTTCAGAAACTCGATATTGGCGGGCGTCGCCGGCAGCTGCAGGGGATTGAATCCGGTTTGGACCCCATTCTTCAAAGCAAGATATTCGCCGCCCAACGCCCGCACCAGGATTTCGAGCCCCCGATCCTTGTCGAAGATGACTTGCGTTGCACCCTGGCGATGCAACATTGAGATCAAGAAGCCGATGAACACCGTTTTGCCGGAACCGGTGGGCCCGCAAATCAGCGTATGGCCGGTATCCTTCCGGCTTCCTCCGTCAGGTTCCGAGGGATCACTCGCATGCAGCGAGAAGTAGTAAGGCGACCGCGCGCTGGTGACGAACACGCTGAGGGCATTGCCCCAATGATTTCCGTGAGCGCGGCCGGTAGGATAGTTATGAAAGGGCGCCATCGCTGCAAAGTTCCGCGACGTGATGGGAGCTTTGCGGGGTCGAACCGGAAAGTTGCCAGGAAGCTGCGCCCAGAAAGCGGCTTCCAACGCCAGGTCCTCGCGTGCGACGATCATTCCGGTGTCGGCGAGGAAGCTCCGCGCCAGCGCCACATGATCATTGAGTGGTTTGAGACGCTCCACCGCGGCCGCATCAACGCCAGATTCCCTCAAGTCTTGCAGCACCTGAAGGGAGAAATGATGATCGCCCATGACAAATTCGTTGCCGGTCAGCGCGTCCAGCGCATCTTGGAGTTCTGCCGCCTGCGAGACCGCAAAATCTCCCGCGTTTGCCATGCGATTGAATTGACGTTGCAGCAGCGACTGACCGCTTGCCTTTGTGAGGAAGGCAAACGACTGCGTGAGTACAAAGGCGAAGGGCGCCGATAAAAGCCGGTTATACATCCCAACCACGCTGGGGGTGGGATACTCCTTGATTCCGAGCATGGCACCGACGCGAGTTGCGGTCGGAGATCGGTATTCGATGGCTTCGACACCGAACAGCAGACGGGTGGTGGCGAGCGACTGGCTGAGCGGACCAGTAGGCAGTGGCACGCGTTGCCACTCGCCATTGATCAACCCACCAACGAATTCGAGCAAAGACGAGCACCAGACCTGCCCGATTCGATAAGTCCCCAAAAGCAGTGGCTCATATCTCGACAAGGATGCGGCGATGGTCTGCGACAACTTCTCGCACGCGTCCAGCGCGTCGGCCAACGCCAAGCGCGTTTCGTCATGGTACGTGCGGGCGATGATTCTTGACGCAAGACCAGTGGCGGGTCCCGATGCAGGCCGATGCACGACTGCGAGATACACTTCGTTCAGCATCAATGTCTCATTCCCGAGCCGGCTCCAATATTTTGTGTGCAGAGCGTCCGCGAAGGTGTCCCCTGGCTGCGCCTGCGCTTCGCTCGCATCCGGACTTGTGGAGAATCCGGCGCGGCGGCGAATTACGTGGGTCCACAGCGCGACGTGCGGACTTGCGATGTTGCGCCATAGGACGTTGAGCCGCTCGTGCCAGTTGTTGAGCACCTCGTCATCATTGCTTTCGAAGCTGGCGCCTGCGAGTCGAAACGCCTGTAGGTAATCGCCAAACGAAGTTCTGACAACGGTCGGGGCGACGTGGGCCGTGTACGGAATCCGGTCAGCCGCCTCCATCTCACGGCGCAGGACAGCCGCGCGCCTGTACATAGCGTTCACGCGCCGGTCCGTGAGGTCGTTGCATTGATATCCGCGGCAGCTCTCCGTCGACGGCCGCCGCGGTTCGGCAGATCGAGCGGCAATGGGCAATAGCTGCTCGCCTCCCAAATCCGCAAATTGGCGAACAGTGCCGGCAGCCGGGTTCGCGCCCAGAGCAACACGAGATCGAAGAAACGCGCATCCCGGGCGCAAAGCAGCATACAAACGCCGTGGATGGGCGCGCAGAGAAGCAATGTCAGCAAATTCTTTGCCAGTAAAAATACCTCCAGGGTGAACACCATGTTGAAGAGGAGCGCGGAGTAGGTCACACCCCACCGCATCGGTGGCCGAGTCGCCCCCACAAACAGAGGATCAGCGATGAGTCCTGGATTAAGATCGGTCACGCTTGCCTCCTTAGACGCCGAACATGCCGCGCACCCAAGTGACGATTTGGGGCGCTCCGAAACCAATTGCGATTCCAAAAATCGCACCAATGCACCACCCCCAGGAAACTCGATTTGCCATTGCCATACCGCCAAGCACCATCACGAGGATGATGGCGACGGGCGTCAACCAGGCGAGGAGGTTCGTCTGCAGGGCGGTTGCACCTGTCATGAATGGCGAGGCCTGTGCCATCGCGAGACCGGGCGCACCCAGCAAGAGAAGCAGCGACAAGGGCAGGAAGATATGCTTCGGGCCAAAAGAAGACGAACGGGGGTGATGCACGGCGGATTTCCTTTTCCGGATGATCGCAATCGCAACGATGCTGCGTAGCCCGCAGCCTAGATCTCTGTTTCCAGCTCTCCTTCCCTCTCTTCTCGCCTTGCCGCCAGTTCCTCCCGCTTTATCTTCCCCGGCGCACCGAAGCGAAAACTCTGAATCACGAACGAGTGGTCGTATTGCTTCTCGCCATTGGTGTTCGTCCAGTTATTGGAGCGGATATGCGCCTGCAGGATGAGCTGGTCGCCCTTGCGCGCGTTCTTTGCGATGACCTCCCCAAGACTCTCGAACGCAACGAACCAAAGCGTCGTGACAGCCTCTCTTGCGTTGCCATGCTCATCCTTGCCGGCATAATCATTGCCGACCAAACAGATCTTTGTGTAGGTCGTGTCCCCCTTGACGGCAAGCTCCGGGTCCTTCGCAAGGTTGCCAACGGCGGTTACAGTGAAACTATTCATGAGTACTCCTTGACTGGTATGTTGCGCGACGAAAAGCGGGTGAATCGTCGCAGGTAGACAGTCTGCGAGCAGCGCCCAGCAACTTAAATCCAATTAAGTACCGGCTTTGCCGAGAAACGGCCGGTGTCGGAAGGTTCGCGCTGCGAAAACTATTCGGACGCCGCGTAAGCGGCGAGTGCAATCATGTCGGGGAGCTGCAACGTGGCCGCGACCACCTGCATCGGCGCAGCGGTCATCCCCGCGCGATCATTCGTGCGAAGCGCGACGAGTTGCCGAAGCAGGGATGCAGGGGTGACTTGTCGTCGATGACCGGGCTGTCGTTCGCGCCGGCCGGGTTCAACGGAAACAACCACGACACCGCACGGGTGGCGTCGGGAAACTGTCCGCGTCAGCCTTTGATGAGGCGGCGGTGCATTCGATCGAAGCGAAACACAGGGCAAGAAGCCACAACAAATGCCGCGGGTGTAAATTGCCGGTCATGAAAATATGGCTTTCAGTTCTTCTTCTTGGCTCTCGCCCGAACGCGTGCCTTCGTCGGCGCTCCGCTGATGGCGAGAGCCCGCTTTCGAACGGTCCCAAGAATCTCCCGCGACAAGGGTGAATCGCCCACGGCGCGGGCCAGCATCAACGCACCGTTGAGCGCGCTGAGAATGAGGACGGCAGTCGCGCGCGTTTCAGCGGTCGCGCCCGGCCCGAGAGCCAGGGTTAGGGCCTCCAGGTTTCGCTCGATCTGCCGGCGGAACTGCGCTTGTACGTCCGCGCCCTTGCGCGGCGCGTCTCCCGCGAGCGCGGCCACCGCGCATCCGTCCGCACGGGCGTCGCGATGCGCCTCGTCGAGATAGAAATCGATGAACCCCGGCAGATCCGGCTTGTCGCCCTTGAACAATCGGTCGCGCATCGCCTGACCGGTTTGCGCGAGCGCGAGATCGAGAGCCTCCGCCACCAATTCGTCGCGGGAATCGAAATGCCTGTAGAAGCCGCCATGCGTGAGCTTCAGGTCCTTCATCAGATCCGCGAGGCTGATGCCGTCGACGCCGCGCTCCTTGAAGCGCGCCGCCGCCGCCGCCACGAGCCGCGCGTGGGTGTTCGCCTTGCTTGCCCTGGAGTAGCCCATGGCGTCCTATATACCACAGCGCGGGCGCTCCTGTCCCAATCTGGATGTTACTTGACATCCTTATATATCTGGAGTTAGCCTCACCCTGGATTTCAATCATCATCCACAATATCCATCTCCCGAGGTCTTTATGAATCCTGCAAACCAATTGGGAACCGCGCTCATCACCGGCGCATCGACGGGCATTGGCGCCATCTATGCGGACCGACTTGCGCACCGCGGCTACGAATTGATTCTGGTCGCTCGAAATCAATCAAGGCTGGACGCGCTGGCGCGACGCTTGGGCGCCGCGACCGGCGTCCGGGTTCGGACGCAGGCGGCGGATCTCACCGTCGAGGCGGACCTCAGGACCGTGGAGAAGACCCTCCGGGATGAGCCCGGTTTGAGTCTTCTGGTCAACAATGCGGGAGCCGCCACGCTGGGCGCCTTTGCGATGGCCGACATCGAGCGTCTCGACCGGGACATCCGGCTGAATGTGCTGGCGCCGACCCGGCTGGCACGCGCGGCGCTGCCGGGCCTTCTCGCGCGAAACCGCGGCGCAATCATCAACATCTCCTCCGTGATGTCGCAGATGGTGCGGCCGGGGATCGCCGTGTACGGAGCCACGAAGTCGTATCTGCTGCATTTCAGCGAAGTGCTGGCGCTTGAGTTGGGCGACTCCGCCGTGCGCGTGCAGGCCGTGTTGCCCGGCGCGACGCGCACTGCGCTGTGGGACGGTTCCGGCGTCGAACTCAAGGACCTGCCCTCCGAGATCATCATGGACGTCGCCGAGATGGTGGACGCGGCGCTCGCCGGCTTCGATCAGGGCGAACTCGTCACGGTTCCTTCCTTACCGGACGCCGGCGACTGGCAGCGCCTCGCCAAGGCGCGCAGTGAGTTGCAGCCGAATCTGTCGCACCGGCATTCGGCGCCGCGGTATAAGATTGCATTGGCGGCGACCGGCTGAGGCACAGGTCGGCTGATTTTCAGGCGATGAGGGATCGGCGATCAAGCAACTATGGCCGGAAAATAATTCGGCACTCGACAACCCGGTGTGGTCCTCGCTATGTGGACCGCACCGGAACCTCGCCGCGCAGTGGCGCGATATGATGTGGTATCCGCCGGCCATTGCGCCGTTCGTGGCGATTCCGGCTGCGGACGTGCGGCCGGACCTCGATGCCGCCCTGGCATCCGGCATGGGGGAGCCGTTCTATTTCGTCGGCGCCTGCCCCACCACCCTCCCCGCCGGCTGGCGCGTGATGTCGCGGTCGAACATTCTGCAGCTGTTCCCGACCGGCGAAATCCCCGATGCGGAGGAGGATGATGCGTGCAGGATGCTCGGCGAGCATGATCGGAGCGCCATGCAGGACCTTACGCGAATCGCCTTTCCCGATTTCTTCCGCGAGCGTACCGCGGAGCTCGGCGTCTATCTGGGCACCTTCGACCGTGAAAAGCTCATCGCCATGGCCGGCGAACGCATGGCGCTCGAGGGACTGCAGGAGATCAGCGCCGTGGTCACCCACCCGGACCATGCCGGCCGGGGCCATGCGCGCCGGTTGACGCGCTCGCTCCTTGCCCGGCATAAGATGCGCGGCGTCGGTTCTTTTCTGCACGTAAGCGAGGGCAACGCGGCGGCGCGCAAGCTCTACGAGTCCATGGGGTTCAAAGTGCGCGCCAGCCTGCCGATGTGCAAGGTCGAGCGGGCTGCAAACAACTTAGCACCGCCGCGCGGTTCTCCCCACGGTGCGATTAGCTCTTCCACACCTCGGTGAACAGCCTCGAAAAATTGCCGCCCAGCAATTTCTCCACCCGGCTGCTTGGCCAGCCGCGACGCATGAGGTCATCCGCCAGATGCGTGAAGCGCAGCGGGTCATTGTATTCTGAGACCATGGTGAGCACGTCCGGGGACTCCCCGGGCGCGGAGACGCCGGCCTTCTGCCGCGCCTCGACGTTCTTGCGAAAGACTTCGCGGTAGGCATCGGTCAGCGGCACGCCGGAGATCGATCCATCCGTGCCGAGTCCCACGTGCTCCTCGCCGCAGATGTCGACGGCGTGCTCGATGTGGCGGATCAAATCCTCCGCATGCGGCTGCCCGGACTCGCGCAGAAAGGGCATGAAATAGATCCCGGCAACGCCGCCGCGATCGGCCAATGCCTTCAGTTCCCTGTCGTGGGTGTTGCGCGGCAGATCCACGAGGGCGCGGCATCCGGTATGGGTGATTGCCATGGGCGCCTTCGACGCGGCGATACCTTCGGCAATGGTCCGCACGCCGGCATGGCTCAAATCGAGCAGCAGGTTCAGCCGGTTCATTTCCGCGATGAAGTCGAAACCCATCTTGCTCAGGCCGCCGTCCGCCTTTTCCAGACACCCGTCGCCCATGAGGGTGCGCGTGTTGTAGGTCGGCTGCACGATGCGCACGCCCAGGTCGGCGAATACGGCCAATTTCTTCAGGTCGCCCTCCAGCATGGTGACGTCCTGGCAGCCGTAGATGACGCCGACCCGCCGGGTCGCCTTCGCGGTTCGGATGTCCACCCCCCGTAGAACCTTCATCAGAAGGTCCGGGTGTGCCGTGAATTCGTGTTCGACACCCGCTATGTTGGCGACCGTATTCATGAACTTGCTGGGGCCGTTGCCCACGTCGTTCACCGTCCAATTGATGGCGGTCACCCCTGATTCGCGGGCATCGGCCAATGCGCGCGCCGACAGGGGCGCATCGTCCGCGGCCGCGGGATCGTAGTCGCCGAGGCTTCCCAAGGCATCGATCACCACCGCGCGCTGGTACAGCGCGCTCGAGGATTCTCGGGCTGCGCCGTACGCGCCGGCAAGCGCACGCGTCCAAGACACGGCTGCCGCCGCCGCGCAGCCGATGATTTCCCGTCGATTGAGCATCGCGTCCCCCCTTGGCGCTGCTGCCAGCATGCAGCAGGTGGGCGGCCCGCGCCAGTCCGAGATGGCTCGGGGGGTTATTCCAGACAGACGACCAGCTTGGCGGAGTGGGTGCGCCAATTGATCGGGATCACATACGAACGGCTGTGGGGCGCGGTCACCTTCTCGGTGTCGTGCGCAATGATCGTGGGTACCGAAATCACGAAGTTCTTGCCGAAATCGCGGCGTGCGTTGCCGGAAATCGTGTTCGCCACTTCGCCGACGAGATCCTTGATGTTCTCATCGCTGGTGTCGGTTTCCTGCATGCGCATCAAGAGCACCGTGAGCATGCCGCGTGGGGCGGTAAAATACACGACGCCTTTGCGGACCCCGGAGATGCCGATGACTCCTGTGTATTCATAGGCGCCGGGGTTGCCGTCGGTCACGAGGTAGGGAGATCCCACGGTCGCTGCCTGCTGCGCCGAAATCTCGAAATAGTTCGTCGCTCCATCGATGAATGTGCGTATTTCTGCTTCTTTCAGCATTACGCCTCCGACAACAACTCTTCCAATGCTTCATTGAGCTGACGATCGGTGAATGGCTTGCACAGGAATCCGTTCGCTCCCTTCTCGATCGCATCCACCGCCGTTGCCTTGTCCGCCAGCGCGGAGACGACGAGGATCAGCACCTTCGAGTTCATCGCCACCAGCTCCTGCACGCATTCCACCCCGTCCATCTCGGGCATGGTCAGATCCATGGTCACGACGTCGGGTTGTGTGCGGCGGAACAGCTCCACGGCCTCGCGCCCGTTGCTCGCGGCGCCCACCACCTCGAGGCGGTCGATTTGCTGAGAGCGTTCGATGCGCCGGCGGATGATGTTCGAATCATCGACGATCATGAGCTTCAACGAAGGCTTGGATGCGCCATCCATACCCGTCACGCGGCCTCCGTGTCATCCGCGCGCTTGGCCGCCCGCGGCAAAGTCATGGTCAGACGCGTGAATTTGCCGTTGCTGGTCGCGACCGACACCCGGCCGCCCAGCTGATTGGTCAGGTCAGCAATGACGTTCATGCCTACTCCCCGCCCCGCGTCCTTGGTCGCGTTGTCCAGGGTGGAGAACCCCGGCTGAAACAGCAGCGAAAAAATCTGCTTCGTGTCCAGGCTCTGCGCGCGTTCCGGGGTGATGAAGCCCTTCTTGAGCGCCGTTTCCTTGATGCGTTCCGTCGACAGACCCTGACCATCGTCTTCGACGATGAGCTTGTAGCCGGCTTCGCCCGCGTCCTGGAACGACAGCCGCACGGTGCCGTGCTGCGCCTTCCCGGCGCTCGACCGCACCGCCGGCGACTCGATGCCGTGCACGATGGCATTGCGCACCGCCTGGACGCCGATGTCCTTCACGGCGCGCCGATACTCCTCGGGCACCGTCTCGAGACCGCGGCATTGAAGCACCGCTTCCTTGTTGTTTTCGTGCGCGACCCGCTCGGTCAATTGCTGCAGGGTCGCGGCCACCCCGGAGTCGCTCTTGCCGTCATGCCGTCTCTGCTTCTCCTCCTCGATCACTGCGGTGATGGTGTGCGCCACATCATTCTGGGCGGGCTGCAGGTGCGACAGGCGCGCCACGAGGTCGCTGACCGACTGCAGATGGGTCAAGAGGTCGTCGAGCTTGATCACGAGCGGCAGGAAATCGTTCCCCGACAGCTCCGGCTTCTCCTTGAGGGACTTCAGATCGTCTTCGAACGCATGCGCGCGGCTTTCGATGGACGAGAGCCCCAGAGCGGACGCCTCGCCCTTCACCGAATGCACCTGTCGGAACAGCGTGTCGAGCTTCTTGCGAAACACCCCTTCCTCGCGCGTCGGCTCGCGCAGGATGGCGTTGATCATTTTCATGGCCGCATTCGAGTCGTTCAAGAACGACGTGAGCTGCGCGTGATCGATGTGCAGAATGCCGAGCAGCGTATCGACCTGGCCCTGCGCCTGGCTCTGCGCGGATTGCAGCTCACGGGCCAGATCGACCCGCGCGGTCACGTCCGACACGGACACCAACACATGGGTCATTTCTCCGTCCACCCGAACCCGGTGGAAATCGAATTGCAGATAGCGCGTGTCGAATTTGCCGTTGCCGTTGTCGATGTGGACTTCGACTTCGCCCAGGGGATTGATCGTCTTGACGAGCTTTTCGTTGGTGCGTTCGGCCCACAGTATCTTCACGAACTTGAGCGCGGTCGTGAGCGTCCTTTCGGACACGATGGGTTTGAGAAGGCTCTCGAAAGGCAGACCGGCGAAGTCCTTGCGCTGGAACAGGGACTCCAGGGCGCCAGAATAAGCCGCGCCGATGAGCAATTTCTGATCGAGCAGGAACAGGCCGTCCTTCACCGTGCGCAGAATGTCGGCGGTTTGTTGGCGTGCCAGGCGCAGGCTGCTTTCCTGCCGTTGCCTCGCGCTGAGAAGCACCGTCACCAGCACCACGAGGGCGAGCGCAATCACGAGACCCGACAACATCACCAGCCGAAGCTGGGTCGCCGACCGTAGATTGACCGCCTGCAGTTCGGCCGCAATGGCCGTCAATTCGCCGTCGAGCACCGGTAATACATGGCGTCCGGTGCGAAGCGCGGCCGTCACGTCGAGGTCGAGCTGGCGGCCGCTGGCATTCAGATTGGTGCCCGTGGCTTCGTTGTCCTGATAGGGCACGCCGTTGTACGCCAGCACGGGCTTGAGCACCTCCTGTTCCCGGGTCCAGCTGTCAAGCAGCTGGACCGCGTGCTTGCCGGCAATCGGTGCGCCGGTCGCCCCGGTGTCGCCCGTGAGCGCGATCCAGTTCACCGGCCGCGCGAGCGTCATTTGGTGGATCGCCGCATCGAGTTTGCTGCTCGCGGTGTGCAGCTGATCGAGCGATTCCTGGATGTACCCACGCTCGCCGAGGCGTTCCCGCATCGATTCCAGAGAGGCGCGGATCAGCGTCGGATTGCGCTGTTGCTCGCCCACCAATTTGAGGGCGGTCGAGCTGTCGGCCACTTCACTGGCGAGTTCGAGTCCCGGTATGAGCACGATGGCGAGAAAGCTGAAACCCAGGATGACCACCATGACGAGCAGGGCAATGGGCGTCGCAAGCGCGCTCAAGACCTTATTGAAGCGAGATTTCATGTGCTAGACACTCCCATATGGCTGGCTTCGTCGACCGATGTGCGGATCGGCGCGCTGACGGCCTTCAGGTCGTCGAGAAACAGCGCCGCCGACGTGTAGCGATCGGCCGGATCTTTGGCGAGCAGACGATCGATGATCGGTTGGTAGCGCAGGACCCGTTGCGGCAGGCGCGGCACGGCGCCAGCGCGATGACCTGCGAAGATATCGTTCAGTGTGGTGCCGACGTAGGGCAATGCGCCCACGAGCATTTCGAACAGCACGACCCCCAGGCTGTAGAGATCGCCTCGCCCGTCCGGATCGCGGCCATCGATGTGCTCCGGACACACGTAGTAGGGCGTCCCCGTGCACAGATCGGACCTCGACAATTCGCTCGCGGCGAACCGCATGGAGGCCGAACCGAAGTCGATCAAGATCAAGCGATTGTCGTCCGTCAGCATGAGATTCGACGGCTTCAAGTCGCGGTGCACGATGTGCGCCGCGTGCAGGACCTGAAGCGCCTCGCCGATCTGCCGCGCGTAATTGACCGCATCGGACTCGCTCACGGGGTTCTTCAGGCGATCGCGCAGGCTCCCGCAGGGAAAATATTCCAGCGCCAGATACAGATACTCGTCGGTGATGCCGAAGTCCAGAATGTCCGCCACCGAGCGGTGGTTGAGCGAGGACAGAATCTGGCATTCGCGCACAAAGCGCTGCCGATCGGCATCGGACACCTCGTAGCGTCCTTTGAGAGCCTGCACCTTGAGCGCCACGGGTTGCGGAAGACTGTCGTTGCGGGCCAGATACACGGCCGCCGCCGTCGATTGAGCGATGGTCTTCACCACCTTGTAGCCGGCGATTTGCGGCTGGCGCCACGGATCGAGCGCGGCGACGGTGGTGGTGCCTGAACTGTGCGCCGACTCCACGAGCCGCTGCAGGGACTCGCCCAACTCGCCGAGTTTGACCGCGTGAATCGGCCAGTAGTCGTTGGCCCCGAGCTTGATGGTGCGCGCGGCATTGCGTTCGTCGCCGCCGCGCGCGAAGACGAAGATCGGCACGCGCGGCGCCTGCTCGCGCGAGCGCGCCAGGCGTGCCAGGGGATCCCCTGTGTTGTCGCGCACGCTGAATTCGACGATGAGAAACAACGCCGCATAGGCCGCAATGCGCTCTGCCGACAACGCGTCGAAACCGGCGCAGTTCATGCAGTCCGCATCGAGGGCGGGGGACGCCCGGCGAACCACGGCCGCCAGCCGGAGGCGCAGTTCCAAGTCATCGTGCACCACCACGCATCGAATCGTTCCGCGCTTCGCTGGAGACGCAGCCGGCTCGCGCCGTTCGGTGTTGAGGGTCGGATTGGTCATGGTGGGCATGGGCTACTTCTGCAGCCTAAATGCGATGCGCAACTTGGTGCTGACCGCGACCGGCTTCCCGTTTTGCACCATCGGCTTGTAGCGCATGCGCGAGAGTGCGCGGGTCGCAGCTGCATCAAAGGTGCCGCTCGGATTCGAGTCCAGCACATTGATCGTGGCGATCTTGCCCTCCGTCGTGACCACGTACGACAGATCCACCCACCCTTCGATATTTTTGCGCAGCGCGTCCGACGGGTAATCGACCTGTACGCCCTTCACCCGGGTCAGCGAGGCCTCCGCGACCTCCGGCATGCTGGGCGAGGCTTTCACCTGAGCCAGCCGCTGGTTGAGGGCCGTCCAATCCGCGGAGGTGCCGAGGCCCGCCGCGAGCTGCAGCATCGCCTCGGCCCTTCCCGTCTGGCCGGCATCGAGCGCCGTGCGCGCCTGATCCAGGATCTGCGATTGCACGGCGCCGGATATGCGCGCCAGGCCGCTGTTCTTCGGATCCGACGCCCGCAACTGATTGACGTAATACAGCGCGCTGTCATTGTCGGGCTCGGTCAGTTTTCCCTGCGCGAGCCGGCTTTGTGCAAGATCGAGGTATTGCGGCTGTTCGGGTACGGCCGCGGTTTGCTGAGAACGGGCGGCATTGAGATCGCGCTGCAGGGTGGCGATGACGGAGGGTGTGGCGCCGTAGGTGTGCAGATCGGCAATCAAGCGATCCGCCTCGCTGTAATGTCGCTGGTCGATGGAGGTGCGCGCGGCCTGGACCAGCCGCCGGGAGATCTCCTGCGCGGGCGCCTGCAGCGAGGCGGCGTTCGCCCCGGCGGCTCTGGCCTGCGACAAATAGTAGGCCGCGCTGTCGTTGCGCGGTTCGACCAGCTTGTCCTGCTGCAGGCGGGTGTCGATCAGCTTGAGAAAATTCGCGACGTCGAATTCCTCGTGCCGCCGTCGCAGTTCCTCGCGCAGCTGGGCAAGTTTCGCATTGCCGAGTGATTTGGTGCGCGCCGCATCGTCGATCAGTTGTCCCGCGCGCTCGAAATTCTGGGCATTGATCGCCGCCAGTATCTGAGCCGGTCCAAATTCGGCCCGCAGACTCGCGATGCGTTCATCGAGAGCGGGCAAACGAGGGTCGCTCGGATTGATGCTGCGGGCCGTTTCTAGCGCCTGCAGCGCAACATCGATCTTCCGTTCGTCCAGGGCCGACTGCACGCGCGTGAACAGTATCTCAGCGAGCCGCTGCAAGCCTTGGTGGGCCTCGCCGTTGTCGGGGTCCAGGACCAGCGCCCGCTTATAGAGCGCGAGCGCGCTGCTGTCGGGGGGATCGATGAAATGCCTGTCGGCCATCGCCTGCTGGGCTTTCTCGATGAGCAGATCGACCTTCTCGTCGTTGTCCGCGGGTGTCTTGGCCGCCTGCGGCTGGGGAGGCGCCGAACTCAAGACGGGGGCCGATTTGACGCCGGCGTCCCGGTGCCGGATCAAGAGATATGCGCACACGAAGCCGATGAGCACCACCGTGATGATGGACGCAGGTATCCACGGAAATTTTCGTGGATCGGACAGCGCGTCGGCCGCGCCCCGCGCAGGCGCGGCCGCAGCATGCGCCGGCGTTTGAGCGCTGCCGAGCAAGGCTGTTCGCGCGTTGACTTCTTCGTGCGCGCCGGCAAGCGCAGCCTTGAGCGGATCGGCCGGTACCGGCACGGGCACCTGAGCGGTGATCTGCCGAAGCGCGATGGGGTTCTTCCACGTATCGGCGTTGTTCGCATCGTCCAGCACGACCACCGCGAAACACGGGGAATGCAGGTTGAGACGGGACAAGACGCCGCCGGAATCGCTTTGATTTCGCGCATCCCACAAGACGATGGCCGGCTGACCGGCGGAGGTGGCGGTCAGCAGTTCATCGACGGAATCGACCTGCTTGAGGATGAGGTCACTCCCAAGGTGGGCCCCGACTTGAGGCCACAACATGTCATCGCCGGTGACGAGGAATACCGAGAGCTTGGTCTTTTTGGCCGCGGCAGCGCGCGTCCGACCGTCCGCTTGCGACTCGGCGGATTCACTTTTTCTGCTTGCGCTCTGCACCGATGCCTCCGTGAATCGTAGCCCACTTGATTTGCTGCACTGCACTTCCACAGCACTGGCGTCGTCGAACGATAGTCTCGTCGCGCATGCAAGATCCTCATAGAAATGAGAATTTCGAGAGTCGCCTTGGATCACATTTTGAGCGCGGTCGGGGTCCCCGCCCGGGTCCCGGCGGACAACGATGTGCCTAATGTGAGAACTGCTTCGCAGAAGCACCGGCATCCGGATTCACGTTCGCGGGTACTCAGCGCGTTGCCAGGGTGTCCTTCGCGAATGGGTCCTTAAAGCCTTATCATCGAGCCCGAAGTGACAAAGCACGTGGTGGTGATCGGCGGCGGGGTCATGGGCTCGGCGCTTGCCTATTGGTTGACGCGGCTCGCGCCCGCGCTCGAGGTGACGGTCATCGAGCGCGATTCCTCCTACAGCCAGGCGTCTTCCGCTCTGTCAGCAGCGTCCATCCGCCAGCAATTCTCGACTGCAGTGAACATTCGGATCTCCCAGGCAAGCATCGCCTTTTTGCGCCGCGCCGCGGACGAACTGGCGTTTGACGGCGAGAGACCCGACATCGCGCTGCGGGAAGAGGGGTACCTCTACCTCGCCGGTGCCGATGGCGCCGCACAGCTGCGCAACACCCACGCGATGCAGAAGGCCTGCGGCGCCGATGTGGCGCTCCTGGGTCTTGCCGATCTAAAGGAGAGATTCGGTTGGCTCAACACGTCCGATTTGGCTTTGGGGTCCTTGGGCCTGAGCGGCGAAGGGTGGTTCGACGGCTACTCCCTGCTGACAGCTTTCGCCCGCAAGGCGCGGAGCCAGGGGGCTCGCTACATGAACGCGGAAGTGCGCGAGCTTGCCATCGAGGGCAGGCGCGTCATCGGTGTGTCGCTGGCCGACTCTTCACGGCTTGCCTGCAGCCACGTCGTCAATGCGGCGGGCCCCTGGGCGCGGCGCGTCGCGGCGATGGCGGGTGTGGATTTGCCCGTGCGTGCGCGCCGGCGCACGGTCTATGTCATCGCCTGCCCGACCGCGATGCAACCCTTCCCGCTGTTGATCGATCCCACGGGATTCTGGATCCGGCCGGAGGGCGCAAAATTCATCGCCGGCCTTTCGCCCGACGAGGACTTGGACGATCAGCCGCTGCAGGCGGACTACGACGCGTTCGAGAGCCGCCTATGGCCGGCACTTGCGCATCGCATTCCGGCGTTCGAGGAGGCGAGACTCGAGCGGGCCTGGGCCGGCTACTTCGAAATGAACACCTTCGACCACAATGCAATCCTGGGTCCGCACGAAGCGCTCGACAATCTTATCTTCATGAACGGATTTTCCGGTCACGGCATGCAGCAGTCGCCGGTCATCGGCCGTGGGATCGCCGAGCTGATTCTCGAGGACCGCTTCGTCAGTATTGATCTATCGCCGCTGCTGTTTGCCAGGATCGCCGACGATCGCCCGCTTCGCGAAGCCAACGTGATCGGGTAGTCCCTTGCCAACCAAGACCACTCGGGCGGATGCAATGATACAGATCGACTTTGAGGCCGTTCTCAGGCTCGCGAGCGTGGGCGATCTCGTGGAGCCGATGAGGCTGGCCTTTACCTCGCAAGCCGTGAGTCCGCAGCGCGCGCATTACGATCTGGCGAACCCGCGGGCACCGCACACCTTGCTCCTGATGCCCTCGTGGCGGCGCGGCGGCGATCTCGGCGTGAAAATCGTCACGGTATTCGCGGACAATGCCGAACGGCAGCTGCCCTCGGTCAACGCCACGTACCTGTTGCTCTCGGGGCAGACCGGCCAGCCCCTCGCATGGATCGACGGACGTGCCCTGACTCTGCTTCGCACCGCGGCCGTGTCGGCGCTGGCGGCGGATCTCCTTGCGCCCGCGGCGCCCGAGCAGCTTCTCATGGTGGGTACCGGCGCGCTGTCGCGCTATCTCGTCGAAGGACATCTGGCCGTGCGCAGCTACAAATCCGTGCTCGTCTGGGGACGAGACCGGGGCAAGGCGGCGGCCGTTGCTTCTGACCTTTGCACGCGCGGATGGCCGGTCGCCGTCGCGGACGACCTTCAGACCGCCGCACGGTCGGCGGATGTGATCAGCTGCGCCACGCTCGCGGAACGCCCTCTGATCCACGGTGCCTGGCTCAAGCCGGACTGCCACCTGGATCTGGTGGGAAGCTACAAGCCGGACATGCGGGAAGCCGATGATGACTGTATGCGCGGCGCATTGGTCGCCGTCGATACCTTCACCGCACTCGAAGAAAGCGGCGATCTCATCGACCCCGCCGCGCGCGGCATCATCGGCAAGGAGGACATCCGCTCGCTCAACGAGCTGGCCGCGTGCAGGGACAAGATCCCGCGGTGGTCGAAGACGGTCTTCAAATCCGTCGGCGTCGCCCACGCCGATCTCGCGACGGCCGAATTCCTCCGTCAACGCGTCGGCGCGGGTGGGTGATGCTCATTTAGATCCGGCTTGATTCCACCGGGGTCGGGCGCGAATCGGCGTCTGGGATCCGCGCAAACGACAGACAGACGGTTCGTGAACGGACCATCCCACGCGAAGCGCTGCCGCGCAGGTGCGGTACGCGCCAGAAGATCCGGTTGTCGCGCCGTACGAGGTGGCCGCGAACATGGTGAAGGCGCGGCGATTGACGACCGGAGGGCTCAAGACCGACCGGTACGAGGCTGGGCGAATCGGATTCCCGGAGCGCATCGAGCGAGGCGCGTACCTCGACATGATCGAGCAAGGGCCGCCGGCCATGCGCCAGCCGTTTGCGATTGATCGCGGTGCGAGACACCGGAGTCGTGCGCGTGGCATCTTTCGCGGAAAGCAGCAGGAAGAAGGCCAGAAGAAGGGGAACGTCCCGGGCCACCGCGGCCAGGGAGGCATGCACCACATGGTGCTGTGTTTCGGCGTCGATGGCCGTCGCTCGATAGTACGCAGCCCACGCCGCATCGAATCGAAATCTCACATGGTCGAGCAGGAAGGCCATCGCAGGATCGTCCCGCCGCGTGATGCCCGCGAAGGCCCCCGACAACACCTCGGGAACATCCGCCGCCCCGGTAAAGCGGCCGAGCAGGTCGATATGTGTCTCGAGAGGCGACATCGCCGCTTCCGAGCACTCTTCGGCGGCGGCATCGATCCAAAATGTCCTCGCGACCGCTGCGACGCCATCCCGCGATGCCCGGAGGAGAACCCCCACGCGTCGGCCGGCCGCAGTCGTATCGAATGCCGCGGCTGAACGGCTGTCGTAAATGACCCGCTGATGCACTTCGTCGTTCCATTCCACCCACAGGTGCTGCGCCGGTATCCGCAACAAATCCAGGCATCCCGCCAATCGGGCGCCGTCGGCAAACGCGAGTTCCGCGCTGGCGCGCGTCAGATCATCCGCGAGGACGTATCGAAGCGGACAGGCGGCGACCTCGGATGCGAATCGACTGGGCCCGTTGACCTCGAACGGAAACGCCGGGCGATGATCGACGGCCAACAGCATCGGCGCGTTGCAGCGGGCAACATGGTCGAGGAGTCGCATGGTGCCCGTATGACACAGGCAGACGTCTTCCAGGTCCGCCGCCGGCCATCGAGATCGTCCCGTCCCTCGACGATTTCGTCCCCGACATCGCGTCTCGCGGCGGACACCGCCGCCCTCGCTGTAGGATTGTGCTGACCCGGATTGTCGGAAACACCGCCTATCACGAAGCTGATGCGAGTAATAAGTTTCTCGCCATGCAACACCGAAAGATCCGTGAATTGGCGTATCAGCCCTGGCAAGACCGAGGCTGCCCGGAGGGTTCTCCAGCCATATCAACAGTCGATGGCACGCTGAAGGGCACCCCGAGACCGCAAGGCCGATGAGGCCAAGATCAGTCGATCTCCCAGAGCCAATACTCATTGGTTGCCGCTCCGCTTGCCTGTTGGCCCTGCTGTGCGCCTGCGGCGCCGGCACCGCGCCTGCGCAGACGCCCTCGCCTCTGCAGGAATGGCAGTATTCAGGCGGCATCATTCTCGCCAGACTGTTCCAACCCGATCTTCCGGATTGGCGGTCGGTCGTCGGCGTCGCGGCAGAAGGCCAGCCCGTGTATGCCGGCGCGCGCGCGTACCGGATGCAAGGCGGCCCCGTGCTCAACATTCAATATCGGGACATTGCCTTCGTCTCCACCGGCGACGGCATCGGCTACAATTTTCTGCGCGGCGATCACTATCGCTTTGGAGCGGCGATCGCCTACGACCTGGGCCGCCGCGAAAGGGATGACTTCACGAACCTGCGAGGAATGGGCGACATATCGGCGGCGCCCGCGGCCAAAATTTTCGGTACCGTCGTTCTGTCGAGGAAGTTTCCACTGATCTTGCGCGTCGATGCCAGGCAGATCGTGGGCGGCGCCAACGGCGCCGTGGGCGACGCCGCGGTCTACATGCCTCTGCCCGGAAGTTCGAGGAAATTCGTCATGTTCGCGGGCCCATCGATTACGGCCGCGACGCACCGCTACCTCCAGAGCGAATTCGGCGTCACCCCGGCGCAATCGCTGGCTTCCGGCCACCGGGTATTCGACCCGCATGCCGGCACGCAGGCCGTCGGCGTAGGCTTCAGTGCGACTCGGTTTTTCACGGATCACTGGCTTCTCAACCTCGACACCGCCATCAGCAAACTGAAAGGAAGCTCGAATGTCAGTCCCGTGACGGAACGAAGTACTCAGCGCGTGCTTGTTCTGTCGGTCAACTATGCGTGGTAGGCGGCATGGCTGTGTGCGGACAGCTTGGACTAAATCGATTCGTCCACTATCCTCGTAGGCCGTGCCGCAGCCGGACAGTCCATGGCAACCACAAAGGCAAAGAAAGCCAAAACAACGCGCAAATCGACGTCGGCCAAACGTGCCCGCGGCAAGCTCGCGCCGCGCGGCAGCGCCCGCGGACTCGATGCCGCCGAGGTGGCCATCGCCATGGACAGCGCGCAGATCGCGGATGTCGTCGCGCTGGTCCGAAGCGCCGGCGGCGCCCTCATCGGAGCCTATCGCGAACCTCTGGGGGGACGGCCTCTGCTGCTTGCTTCGTTGCCGCTGAATGCCGTCCAGCCGACCCCGTTTCAGCGCGATCTGTCACCCACTCATGCGAAGCGCCTCGCGCTCAAAATAGACGAAACCGCGGCCTTTCTGGACCCGTTGATCGTGGTGCGCGGCGAAGACGGCCGGTTGTGGACGCCGAACGGACGCCACCGTCTGGCCGCCGGCAAGGTGCTCGGACTGAAGCAAATCACGGTGCTGATCTCACCGGACGAGACGCTCGCCTACCGCATCCTGGCGCTCAACACCGAGAAGGCGCACAACCTGCGCGATCGCAGCCTGGAAGTGATTCGCATGGCCCGCAGCCTCGCGAAGCGCCACCCCGGGTCCAAGGAGGCGCAGTACGCCGCGGAGTTCGAGTCCGCCGAACTCCTTACTCTTGGCATCGTGTATGAGAAATCATCGCGCTTCGCCGGCGGCGCCTACAGTTCATTCTTGAAGAAAGTGGACCGGTTCAGCGAGCGCACCCTTGCCGCGAGCCTGCGCGAACGCGAAGGCTTTGCGTCGCGGCTGCTTCAGATCGACGCACTCGCAAGACGGGTCATTGCGATGCTGCAAGCCCGCGGCTTCAAGTCGCCGTATCTGCGCAATTACGTCGTTGCGCGCATCAATCCCGTGCGTTTTCACAAGACGAAGAAAGGCGATACGAAGCCGCCCATGCCGATGGCCCAGGCCCTCACCCGGATGGCGGCGGCCGTCAAGAACTTCAAGGTCGACTCGGTGTCGAACGCGGATCTGGCCTGGGTCGCGGTCGGCGCCGCAGCGCAGGACTGAACCGCGGAGCGCTCGCATGATTGAACGGCAGATCGAGATCGGCACCATCGACGGGCGGATGAATACCTTCATCTGCCATCCTGAACGCTTCGGTCCGCATCCCGTGATCATTTTCTTCATGGACGCCCCCGGGATCCGCGAGGAGCTTCGGGATATGGTGCGCCGTTTGGCCACGGTCGGTTATTACGTGATGCTGCCGAATCTTTACTACCGCGCCGGCATCGAGGAGCTGGGGCCCTTCATCGGGGAGGAGTTCACGGCCACGCGGGCGAAGCTGATGCAGCTTAAGGACACTCTGAACGTGCCCTTGGTAATGGACGATGCCGACGCGTTGATTGCGTTTGCCGGCGAAGATGCCGCGGCGAGGACTCCGATGGGATGTATCGGGTATTGCATGAGCGGCCGGTACGCCGTCAACGCCGCCGTGCGGCATCCGGACAAGGTGCGGGCCGCGGCATCGATTTATGGCACCGCCCTCGTCACCGAAGATCCCCACAGCCCGCACCGCTCGATGAAGCGCACCGACGCCCGTCTCTACTTCGCGTGCGCCGAGACCGATCAGTACGTACCGAAGGAAATGGTGGATGAGCTTCGATCCGAGCTTGCACGGGCCGGCGGCAACGTCGAACTGGAGATCTATCCCGGCACCCACCATGGCTTTGCCTTTCCGCAGCGCCCGGCCTACGACAAGCCGGCGGCTGAGCGCCATTGGGAAAGGCTGTTCGCCTTGTTTGGCGACGCCTTGTAAGTTCGGTGAGCACACTCGGTAATCTCGTCCGGGCGTCGCAGCGCGTGCGCGAGACCTCATCCCGCCTGGCCAAGGTGGGTGAACTGGCGTCGTTTCTGAAGACGCTCGCGCCGGGCGAAGCCGAAACCGCCGTGCACTATCTGTCGGGAACGATACCGCAAGGGCGAATCGGCATCGGCCATGCGACGTTGCGCGAAGCGGCTGCCGAGTCGCCCGCAGATTCGGAGACGCTGTTGATTGCCGAGGTTGATCGCCGCATCGGGATGATCGCGGCCATCCGCGGCAGCGGATCGTCCGCGCGCCGCGCGCAAGCCTTGAGGGTGCTGATCGCGCAGGGCACGCACCCGGAGCAGCGATTTCTCCTGCGGCTGCTGATCGGCGAGCTTCGCCAGGGTGCCCTCGAGGGGATCATGATCGATGCCATCGCGGCGGCCGCTGATATCCCAGCGGCGCAAGTGCGCCGGGCGGCGATGTATTCCAAGAGCCTGGGCGCCGTTGCCGTGGCGGCGCTCGGCGAAGGATCCGCCGGGCTTGCACGGTTTCAGCTCGAGCTGTTTGCGCCGGTCTCGCCGATGCTGGCTCAAACCGCGGTCGATGTGAACGAAGCGCTGAACGAATTCGGGGAGGCGGCCTTCGAATGGAAGATGGACGGTGCGCGCATTCAAGCCCACAAACGCGGGGATGAGGTGCGCATCTACACGCGCAGCTTGCACGAAATCACCGAAGCGGTCCCGGAAATCGTCGACTCGGTACGGAGTTTGCCGGAGCGGACATTGGTGCTCGACGGCGAAGCGATCGCGTTGGATGCATCCGGACGGCCGCGGCCCTTCCAGGTCACCATGCGGCGCTTTGGCCGCAAGCTCAACGTCGAGGCCCTGCGGGCCGAGCTGCCGATCCAGGCCTTCTTTTTCGACTGCCTGCGAGCCGGCGAGCACGGCGTCACGGACCGTCCAACACGCGAACGGTTTCAAACGCTGGAGAAATCCGTGCCCGCCTCGATGATGATTCCGCGGATGGTCACCTCCTCCAAGGAGGCTGCCCGCGCCTTCTATGACTCCGCGATCGCCGCCGGCCACGAAGGCATCATGGCGAAGTCCCTTGACGCCGTCTACGAGGCCGGCAGCCGGGGATCAGGCTGGCTCAAGATCAAACGGGCGCACACCCTGGATCTCGTCGTGCTGGCGGTCGAATGGGGGCACGGCCGCCGGACGGGCAGACTCTCGAATCTGCATTTAGGGGCCCTCGATCCGGTGACCGGTGACTACGTCATGCTCGGCAAGACTTTCAAGGGGCTCACCGACGCCACGCTCGAGTGGCAGACGAAGGAATTTCTCGCCCGGGAAACCCACCGCGACCAAGGGACGGTGTATGTCCGCCCGGAACTCGTCGTCGAAATAGCCTTCAGCGACTTGCAGGCGAGCATCCGCTACCCCGGGGGTCTCGCGCTGCGGCTCGCGCGCGTGAAACGCTATCGTGACGACAAGCGGGCCGAACAGGCCGATACGATGGAAGCCGTGCGCAAAATCTACGCCGCGCAAAAAGAGATGCCGCCTGTCTAGCGGCGTTGAATCCGGTACTGCGAAGGGTCGCTGTTAAGCGACCTGCATCTGCTGCAGCCGCGAGTCGACCGCCGCTTCCGCGGCTATCCAATCGTCGAGTTCGCTTCCCGCCGCAAATCCGCGCCGTTCCGCGCGAAAATAGGCCTCGGCCGCGACCAACTGGCGTCGAATCTCGGGATCGACGCCCGCGGATGCGGATATTTCCGTCTGCACCGATTCCAAGACCATGATCGCGCCGTTCTCGGTCAGTTCGGGAGCCGCAGCCTTTCGCGGCGTCTTCCTTCGCGCGGACACACGTTTCGTCGCCATCATCCTGCCTCCAATCTTCATTACCGAAGGTTCGTCGATGGGGAACCCACCTCAACAACTATATAAAGTCTCGCCCGCATTTGCGCAAATGAAATGAATGCATCGAACGATCTGACGGTGAGACTCCGGCGGCCGCGGCGGCGCTTCGTGTATAACCGGACTCGGGTCATGGCACACGAGCGGAATGAAAATGCGGACAGGGGCTGAGCGCTGGTCTTCCAGGTTGGGTTTCTATCTCGCCGCACCCGGCGCCGCCGTCGGCCTCGGCAGCATCTGGCGCTTTCCCTATATGACGGGTGCCAATGGCGGCAGCGCCTTCGTGTTCGTGTTCATCCTGGCGTGTCTGGCGATCGCAACGCCGCTCCTGGTCGCCGAATTCATGATCGGCCGGCGCTCGCGACGCAATCCGGCGGAGGGCGCCGGCGAAGTCGCGGTGGGTTTCGGGAGCTCGCGCCGGTGGAATGCCATCGGCGTGCTCGGCACGGCTGCCGCATTTGTCGTCATGTCGTATTACACCGTGATCGCCGGCTGGGTTTTGGCCTACGCGTGGAAGTGCGTGTCGGGCGAAATCACCTCTCTGCCGCGTGCCGCGGTCGAGGCGCAGTTCCATGAATTTCTGTCCGACCCCTGGCGGGTCGGGGCGTGGCACATCGCATTCACCGCCTTGGTGGCGGGCATTTCGGGAAGGGGTGTCAATCGCGGCATCGAACTCGCGAACAAGATCCGCGCGCCGGGCTTGCTCATCCTTCTTCTCATTCTCGTCGGGTACTCGCTCGCCACGGGGGACGTCGCGCGCGGTTTGGCCTTCGCGTTCGCGCCCGACTTCAGCCGCCTGTCCGCCAACGTGGTGCTCGCGGCGATCGGTCAGGCCTTCTTCGCGACCGGTGTCGGCATGGGAATGATGCTGGCGTACGGCGCATACGTGCCGCGGGGTGCATCGTTGGTCCGTGCGGCGCTCGTCATCAGCGGCTCGATCGTGCTCGTGTCGCTGCTCGCGACGCTGATGATTTTCCCGCTCGTGTACCGCTATGGCCTGAACCCCGCGCAAGGAGCGGAGCTCGTCTTCAACGTGCTGCCCGTAGCGTTCTCGGAAATGCCCGGCGGGCGCATCGTCGGCAGCTTGTTCTTTCTGCTGCTCATCCTCGCCGCGCTGACTCCGAGCATCGCCGGGTTGGAGCCGATGGTGGCATGGCTGGCGCAACACGGCTTATCGCGGGCGAAGGCGGCCTGGGTGGCCTCGGCGAGCGTGTGGATCGTGGGCATCGGCAGCGTGCTGTCATTCAACGCCTGGGCGCAGTGGCATCCACTTGCCTTCATCGGCAGATTTCAGACCATGACGGTATTCGACGTGCTCGACTTCGTCTCGTCGAACCTGATGCTGCCGGTGGGTGCCCTCCTCACATGCACGCTCATCGGCTGGCGCTTGCCCGGCAGCCTGGTGGATACGGAATTGACCGAGGAAACGTCGGCCGTCCGCCGTTGGGTCCTGTTCCTGCTGCGATATATCTGCCCGCTCGGAATCCTCGCGGTGTTGGTGACGGCTCTCGTTTAGCGCGGGGCGCATCCGCCCCGCGCTTCGTTCATCCTAGAACTTGTACTGCGCCGCAACGCCTATAGTTCGCGGCTGATTGGTAAGGTACCCCACGCGCGCGCTGCGGCCACGCTCGTAATCGAGTGCGAGGTGCGCGTTCGTGTCCCAGAGATTGTTGAGGTAGCCGGCAATCTCCCAACGATCGGTGCGAACGCCCGCCCGCAGATTGCCGAGCGAATAAGCGGGCAGCCGCTGATCGAATGAAATGACGGTGGTCGACGGCACGCCGCCATAGGTGATCAGACGGGCGGGATTGGCATTCGCGTCGTTCGCCGTGCCGCCGATCTGGCCGAACTGCTCCTCTTCATTCTCGAATTGCGAGTATGAGGAGCCGACGTACTGCACGGTGAAGACCGAGAAGAAATCTCGCTTGCTGTCGAGCGGCAGCGTGTAGCCGACGCTTGCCACCGCCTGAATCTGCGGCGCGGTGGGCAATCGATTGCCGTCGACGAGACCGCCGACATCGGTGACGACCCCGGTCGGCGAGGTCGACGTGACGGTTCCCTTCAAGGTGGCATCGACCCAGGTGGCCGACAGCCCGAAGTCCCAGGTCGAATTCGGACGCGCGAACAGTTCCGCCTCCACGCCGTGGGACTGCGCTGGCACATTGAAGACCAGGCGGGAGGAGCAGGTGCCTGCCGTGACGGTCGCCTGCAGGTTTTGAATGTCGGTGTAGAAGGCCGATACGTTGAGGGTCACCGTGCGGTCGAGGAAGCGGAATTTGCCGCCGATTTCGTAGTTCTTGCTGGTCTCGTCCTTCCAATTGCCCTGGCCGCCGAATTCAATCTTGTCGGCCGCCGAGCACAACGGCAGATTGATGGGATCGTTGATGCCGCCGAGACGGAAGCCCTTCGACACCTGGGCATTGAACTGAGCATCCTCGTTGACCTTGAAGCTCAAGATGCCGCGCGGCGACACGCCGTCGGCGTCGACCTCTCCCGGCACGCCGCCCGGGGGCGTATCGGCCGCAAATACGCCGTTGAAATTCAGAACCCGAGTTTCCTTGTAATGATAGTAGCGCAGGCCGCCGGTCAGGCCCCACTGATCGGTGATGTGCCAGGTGGCTTCGCCGAACGCGGCATACTGCTGCAGGTGATAGTTGATGTCGGAGTAGAACGGCGTGTCGACGAGGCCGACGGGGTTGGGCCCGAGCGGAAATCCGGCGTCCGCATTCAACGCGTCGTATCCCGGCGTCGGCAAATCCTGCCCGTAGTGGCGCCCCACGTGCTGGAAGAATCCTCCCACCAGCCAATCCAGGGTCTGCTTGCCGTTCGAGGATAGGCGCAATTCCTCGGACAACACACTGAGCCGGGTGCGGTCGATGAGCGGCGAGCTGACCCGCACGTCCGGGATGCCCACATCGTAGCTGACGCTGCCGGTCAGCTGTGTCGCGTCGCGAACCACCGTGACCTTGCGATGGGTGTACGAGCTGATCGAGGTAAGGGTCGCCGGACCGAAGTCATAGTCAACCTTGATGTCCGCCAGAGCGAAGTCGTCGGTGATGCCTTCCTGTTGCTGCGTGTACTGTTGGCGCTCGCCGATCGTGACCGCGGGCTGTGTCGTCATGTACGGGTTGGCAAGAATGTTATAGGCGTCCTCGCGGGGATACCCGTTGGTGGTCAGATTCTGATAAATGACGCGCGGAGTGATCGACAGTTGGTCGGTCGGCTTCCACAGGATCGACGCCCGGATACCCGACCGATCGCCGTCATTGACGTTCTTCTTGATGCTGCCGTCCGGCTGAATCGCGCCGATGAAACCGGGGAGGTGGTGTTCATAAATGACGATCCGGGCGGCGGAGGTATCTGTCATCGGCACATTCACCGCAAGGCGCCCGCTGGCGCCGAAGCCGCCGCCTTTGGCCACCTCGGCCGACGCATCCGCAATCCCTTCGAGCACGCCGATCTTCGGCTGGGTCGTGATGTAGCGCACCGTACCCGCCTCGGACCCCGCGCCGAACAGCGTGCCCTGCGGCCCGCGCAGCACTTCGACACGGTCGAGATCGAAAAGCTCCAAATCGGGCGTAAACAGCGCGACCGAAATGGGCGATTCGTCGAGATAGACGCCGACCTGCTCCTTGACGCCCGGCTGATCGCGGATGACCTGCCCGGAACTGATGCCTCGAATCGCCATCTGGCTCTGCCCGGGGCCCAAATCGGCGATCGTCAGGCCCGCGATGTTGCGGGCGAAGTCGGTGATGTTGCTGGCGCCGGAGTTGCGGATTTGTTCCTCGGAAGTTGCCGATACGGAAAAAGGCGTGTCCTGCACCGAGCCGGCGCGCTTCTGCGCGGTCACGACAATCTCCTCCAACGTTGAGGAACCTGCCGTTTCGGCCGCGTGCGCTTGATAGCCGGCCAACACCGATGCGGCCAATATCCCCGCCACGCTGCAATAGCTGCGAATACCCATAAGATCTCCCCTACTTCTGCATCTGGTTGTTGTAGGACGCCGACAGCTTGACGGTATCGCGTCGAACTTGGCGGAAAGTATCCCCTAAACAGACAAAAACCTATAGTTGCTAAAATGCAACACAGGATGCATGCCCGTCGATGGCATTTCTCCCGCCACCGAGGCGGCGGCTGCCGGCGTCCAAGGGCCGGACGTCATGAATATTTCTCTTTTGTCGGCATGCCGATCGGATCAATATTCGAAGCACGGCGACTCGCGACCAAGAAGCGCGAGACGAAGGGGTAACAATCTTTCTGTAAGAACCAACGCGGCTTAACAGCCCTGCAAAGGAGTAGCGGCAATGAAGATGCATCGTTATCTTGGCTTGATGACGTTGAGCGCGGGACTATGGCTAGGATCAAGCGCATCGTCCTTCGCGCAAACCTTGGGTTCGGTTCACAGGCAGTCGCTTCAATGCAGCGAGGCAGAGGGAATCTTTTGCGCTGAACAGGGCGACATTCCGGGCTATGAATACGTAGGCCACGACGAGCCCTCGGCTTTGTTCTATTCGAACCAGAAAGGGTCCGGCTACAACAATGTCTGGCGGACGCGTCTGCCCAAGGAGCCGCCCATGCTGCCGCAGTCGGATGGCAAAGGCGGGGTGTGGAATTTCCAGCTCCATCCGGCGTTTTGGTTCGGCATGGCGATGTGCGACAGCCAGTCTTCGCCGAACTATACCAATGTCTGCCGTCCGCACACCGATGACAATATTTTCGACAGCGCCGATCCGGCGAGCCCGCGCTATATCGGCAAGCACCCGGGGAATGCCTTCATGGAAATGCAGTTCTATCCACCCGGCTGGATCACCAGCAATAGTGCGACGCAGTGGACCGCGGCGCTCAATATCGACAGCGTCTCGCAGGACGGCAACACGGGACAGGGCAACAACGCGGCATGCGGCGGAGCGGTCGAATATGTGAATTTTGCGTTCATTCAAACCGATGGCGTACCCACCGGGCCGCCGAGCCCGCTGCTCTCGAACGGCAATACGTTTACCGTCAACGCCAAGACTCTGTACATGAACCCCGGCGATGAATTGGAAGTGTTGGAGTTCGATACGGCGCACGGCCTGGAAATCATCGTGCGTGACCTCACCACCGGACAATCCGGATTCATGGTCGCGAGCGCAGCGAACGGGTTCGGCCAGATACTGTTCGACCCCAACGGCACCGACTGCAATCCCGCCACGCATAACCTGCCGTACGACTTTCACCCGATGTACGCGACCTCGAGCGAACATACCCGGGTGACTTGGGCCGCGCATTCGTACAACGTCGCGTTCGCCGATGAGACCGGACACTTCGAGTATTGCACCACCGTCGACGCCGAAGGCGGCAACTGTCTCGATACGGCACCGAAAGACCCTCCGGGATTGGACGATGCATTTTGCTTCGATGCGGGCTTCGCAGCCAGTTTCGGCCTGGTGGGTCTCGGCGGCTGCATCGATGGCGACGCGGACTTTGACGGCGTGCCCTACCGCAACAACACCTGGCCCGGCACCCTCAAGAATGTGAAGCTCGATCAGCAGCTGCACGCCCAGCCCATACAGTTCACGAGTCCGCTGTTCTTCGGATCGGACCGGCAGGATGGGAGAAATTTCGACCGGGTGGCCTTCGAGGCGGACCTGCCGAGGATCGAGACGAACACGAATCCCGTGTGCCAGCGCCACGTGTCGAACCCGGCGGATCCGAGTCCCGGTTCGGGATGCGTCGATCCTCCCGCAGGCGCGGATTTCTATCCATTCTTCTCGACGACCGAAACCAGGGATGGTTGCCGGTGGCAGCTCGGAGGTGACCATTTGCCGGGCACGGTGCTGGATTTCGGCGGCAGCGCGCATGCTGAATACGGTGGACTGTTGAAGCTGACCTATCCGGGCGGACCCGGCGGCCTGCCCACGGTTCGCTACAACAATTTCCGTCGCGTGTTGCCCGAAAATCCCTGTCCGGCGAGAGCGCATAACGACTAGCGGTTGATCTTTCCGCGAGCGGGAGCGGCTATCGCTCCCGCTCCAGTCGAGCGTTCGGGTGCGCACGCTCCCGCGGGTTGAGCGGTCGGCCAAAAAGAGAGGGCTAGCGGTAAGAGCTAGCCCTTCATCTTGGGCATCCGTCCCGTTATTGATCCGTTTCCCTTACTGGATCCGTCCCGCGTGTTTGACGCCATAAAAGGCGTAAACATCGGTCGCCCATGAAGTGTCTGCCATGGCAGGCCAATGATCTTTGTCGAATCCCGGCGCATTCTTGAGCTTTTCCTTGCTGACGCTCAGAGTGAAGCGCTTGTTGACAGTGTCGAGCTGCAGCGCCTGCCAGGGAACGGCGAACAGCCGGTCTCCCATCCCTAGGAAGCCGCCGAATGACAGCACCGCGTAGCCGATCCTGCCGGTCGACATTTCGATCATGAACTCCTTTATCGATCCGAGCTTTTCGTCCGCCGCGTTGTATACATCATTGCCGATGAGCGTCTCCGCTCCCATCAATGCCGGGCCGGGGCCCGCTTCTGTATTTTTATACATGCCATAGGTATCGCGCGAGATGTAATTCGTTTCCATGAGTAACTCCGGTGATTTGGAACTGATGAATCCCGGGCAGGCAAACATCCATGCTCGGGCGAGCGAAGACTATCCCTGGCTTGACCCGGCGTTTCTGTCGGCCGCCTCCCGCGGGAAGGGGGTGCGGAACTCCGCGCGTGCTGTCGGCCTATCCTCACGCCGCGGATGGCTCTGCATCCGGCATTTGCGGCATACTGGCGCAAACCACGGCGAGGATTTGGAGAGTTCTCAATAGACGAAGAACAGGGAGGGCTGACCATGGCGAAGCGTGATGCGTTCATCGAGGATTTCAAGAGACTCCTCGATTCGATTCCCGATAACTATTCCTTGCACCAGTGGCAATTCGCTTACCGACAAGTCCTGTACTCGATGGGGATGAAGATCCTCGAGAATTTCCCGGGCGATGTGGTGGGTCCCGATCCTTCCGCGATCCGCGCCTCTGGGCCCGGACCCCGGCCCGGTCCGGCCGTGAGCCCCGGCAAAACAGGGGTTTACTCGATTGCGGGCTCGGGCGGCCAGACAGGGGGCGGCCATCAGAGCATCCTAATGTGTGAATTTGCGTGCCTGGTGCTGGGCTTGACGCCCATTGCAGGGCCACGAAATCCGGGCCCTACGCCGCAGGGCGAATAGGGCCGCGCTACTCGCTCTTCAAAGTTTCGATGAGCCGGACGTTGGAGCGGTTCACCTGGGCCATGAGTTCCTGGAAATCGGTCCTCGGCCGCAACGAGGCAAAATAGGGTTCATGCGTCGCCCACCATACGCGGCGCCAGCCGAGCTTGACCGCTCGTTCGAGGTCTCGCATGGCCTCGTCGCCCCGCCCTGACAGCGCGTGGACTTTCGCGCGAAGCTCGTACGTGACGTTGCGTTCGACGCCCGCCGCGATCATTTCGTTCAACATGGTATGCACGCTGTTCAGCTCGCTCAATGCCGACGCACGGTCATCGAGCGCAAGTTCCGCCACCGCAAGATCCATCCGGTAGGAAGTTCCGAGAAGGCGCGCCCCTCGCGCGAAAAAAGGCGAGTCTGCAAACCCGGGGCTTCGATCCGGCGCGGCCGCGGCACGCGGGATGAGTTCCTTGACGGCGGCGGCATCGCCAAGCAGCATTCTTGAATAGGCAGCTTCGAACAGGTCAACGGCGTGCGTTGATTGCTCAAGATGCGTTGCGTCAAGGTAACGCCGCAAGGCGTCGGCGCCACCCTCGAGATATACCACCCGCACCAGCGCGCTATCGGCTTGGCCCTCGTCCTTGGTGGCGCGGCGGCCAACTTCGATCGCCGCGCGCGCAGGAGCTGCGAGTCCGACAGAGAGAAACAGGGTGGCGCGGGTCCAATATAAATTGAAATCATCGTCCGGCTCGGCTTTGAGTGATCGCGCATTCCAGCGCAACGCTTCGCTTATGCGTCCACGCGATTCCGCGAGCCACGCCAAGGCGTCGGCGGGAGATGCGCCGTCCGGCTGCAGCACTCGCGCACGCTCGCAGGCCGCCATTGCTTCATCGTACTGCGCCAGGTCGTCCAAAACGGTGCACCGCTGCTCCTGCGTCGTGAAGTTCAAGGGATCCAAGGCTGCCGCGCGATCGTAGTTCTTGAGGGCTTCGCGCGGTTGACCTTGAAACAGCCGAATCCGGCCGATCTCCGCAAATGCGCTCATGTAGCTCGGATTCAACGAAATGGCGAACTGCAGATCATCGAGCGCTTCCTTCGTCCGCAATTGAGCGGCCCGAAGTGCTCCGCGGACCTCATAGGCCGCGGACAGGCGGTCATCCAGGCGCAGCGCCGTGTCGATCAAGGGCTCCATTTGCGCGGCTACTTCCGCAATCGGGAGCTCGCGAAAGAATCCCTGGTTCAAGCGCGCAAGCGCGAGTTCTGTGTAGGCAGGCGCAAATTTTGGATCCGCGCTCAGCACCTGCCGGTACAGCTCGATTGCACGATCGGTTGATTCGGACGTCAGCTGTTGGGCGTAATGACGACCCAGCAAATACAACTGATAGGCTTGTGGATCTGCGGTGCGCCGCGCCGCGAATTGCCGCTCGGACTCCGGATTGAGACGTACTTTCAATGTGCCCGCCACCGAGCGCGAGATGTCCTCTTGAAGGGTGATTGCATCCGTCATCGGTCTGTCGAAGTTTTCCGACCAGAGGTGATAGCCATTGCCTGCATCGATGAGCTGCACGGTGACCCGCATGTGGTCGCCCGATCGGCGCATGGACCCTTCGAGTACGTGGTTCGTGCCGAGCTCCTTGCCGATGGTGCGTACGTCCTTGCCCTGCCCGCGGAACGCGAACGCCGACGTGCGTGCCACCACCCGCAACGTCGGTATCTGCGCAAGCCAATTGGAAAGTTCCTCCGTGAGACCGTCGCAAAACGCCTGGTCGGCCTTGTCCGTGGTCATGTCGATGAACGGCAGCACCACGATCGAGGCGGCAGCTCCCGCGGATCGGTTGAATAGCCGGGTGCTCGTCCAAAGGAGTGCAGCAATCGCGACGATGGCGAGAAGCGCCGCCCCCGCCAGAACGAGCGGCCTGACAGGGCGGCGTCGAGCTTCCAACGCACTTGCCTCGGGCGAGATGCGCGCCCCGGCGGAGTCACTCGCCGCGTTCGACGCGCTCGTTGCGGGCGGGAGGCTCACGAGCTCTGCAGACGGGGCTTGCGGTGCTGCGCTCACGGTCCACTTTACCGGGGCGATGAGCCGATAGCCTTTGCGCGGAACGGTCGCGATGTAGGTGGGATTCGGATCCACGTCCCCGAGCAGCTTGCGCAACTGCGAGACAGCCTGATATACGGAGGCGGACCCCACGACGACGCCGCTCCATACCTCGCTGAGCAGTCGGTCGACGCTGACGACCGCGCCGGCCGAGTTTGTCAGGCACAAGAGCAGCCGCATGGTCCGGGGTTCGAGCTTCTGGGTTTCCGTGCCGCGGGAAATGGTGTCGAGCGCGGGATCGACGAGCCACTCGCCGATTTGCATCGCGCCGCCAGGATTTTCGGTCTGCATCCGACACGTCTCCTGGCGCTAGTATACGGGCTTCAAAAAAAACGGCGATTTGCGAGGTGATCGCAAATCGCCGAGGTGCCGGGCCAATCCGGCGCCGGCGATGAGCCATGGGACTCACCGGCGGCGCCAAGGTCTCCTACTTGCTCGCAAGCCGGATGTCGCCGCCGAAGTGCAGGGAAGTCAAAGCGGGTGCATTGACTTTCCGAACCGCCGTGTCGATCGCCGTGTCGATGCACGTATGCTCGGCCGCTCGCAGCATCGGGTCTCCCCCGGTGGAGAGGTCGCAGACCTGCCGTGCCGCAACCCGGATACGGTTGTAGAGAACTTTTGCCCCCTCTGGCTTCGAAATATCAAGATCGCTGTAGCGGACGGTCTTGGACGGCACGTCCTCCGCAATGGCCGCCGAGGTGGCGATCGCAGACACCGCCGCCGCGCCGAGGACGCAGGAGAGGGCCGTATAGAATTGAGTGCGAATGAATGTATTCATGGTCGATTCCTCCAAAGTGACAGATCGGATTTGAGAACTCACCACCGACAGCGCGTCGATGGCTTGGGACACGGTGTAAGGCCCCGCTCCGATCGAAGTCCTAAAGCGTTTCTGAAGGATGACTAAAGGTTCTCTGAATCCCCGCGAATCAATCACTTGCATGCGTGGTAGCGGCGGCCGTCCGAGATGCTCCGACTCGCTTAGAATGCGCCATGGAGGCCAGCATGGGTTCCGAGGAGATTTTGCCCGGCCCGAGAATCATCTACGGGACGGCGTGGAAGAAGGCGGACACCGCGCGCCTGGTCGGCAAGGCGCTTCGCCAGGGGTTTCGGGCCATCGATACGGCCTGCCAACCCAAGCACTATGACGAAGCGGGCGTCGGCGCGGGTATCACCGCCTGCCGCGACGGCTTGACTCGCGCCGAGCTGTACCTGCAAAGCAAGTTCACGCCCCTGTCAGGCCAGGATCCGGCGAGAATTCCCTACGATCCGGCCGCCGATCCGCCGGAGCAGGTGGCGCAATCCTTCGCGGCATCGCTGCGCAACTTGCAGACTTCGTATCTGGATTGCCTGATTCTTCATTCGCCGCTCGCCAGCCGCCGGGAGACCTTGGAGGTATGGCGCGCCATGGAGTCGCTCATCGAGGCCGGCGGCGTGCGGAGTCTCGGCATCAGCAATTGTTACCGGCTCGATGATCTCGAGGCTCTGTGCGATACCGCGCGCATCAGGCCGGGCGTGGTGCAGAACCGCTTCCATGCCGAAACGGGCTACGATCGCGGGCTGCGCGGGTACTGCAGAGGAGCGCGGATCACCTACCAGAGTTTCTGGACGCTCACCGCCAATCCGCATCTGCTGGCGCACCCGACGATCACGGGCCTGGCGGAGTCCTACGCACGCACCGCGGCGCAGATTCTGTTCCGGTACCTGACGCAATCCGGTGTGGTGCCTTTGACAGGACCCCGGTCCGAAGCGCACATGCGCGAGGACCTGGGCATATTCGAATTCGAGCTCTCCGAACGCGAACTCGATGCGGTGGGTTCGCTCCTGTGACGGATCGGTCGGACGGCCCGCTGGCCGAGGACCCGAATGCGCATCACGGCGCATTGACGAAAGCCCTTTGCCTGGACTTGCCTTACATTGTCGACAGCATCTGGCGGCACGCCGAGTACGCCGCCAATAGTCTGTTCACCTACCGGTTCGTCCAAACCTCGTCCGGCGGCATGGCGGTGTCGCTGTTCCCCCGGCCCTATACCGCGAGCCCCGCGTTCTGGTTCTTTCTCGTCACACTCGCATTCGTTGCCTACGGCCCGACTTTCGATGCGTGGTGCAGCATCGCCGGCGCGAACGGCATGCGGTATACGCGCGAACTGTTGGGCGCCCTCGCGATGGGAGGCGCCGCGTACGTCTGGTCGCGCCTGTACCGCTATGGCGAGGAGCGCGCCGCCAAGCGCTTCATGAAGGCGAAGCCGCCGGTGCGGAAGACGGAGCACTGGCGGCGCGCGTTCGTACGAATTGCAGTCCAAGCGGCCGTACTCGGTCCGGTCGCCGCACTCGCGCTGTTCGGATGGTACTTGCTGCAGTCGGGCGGCACGGATGTTTGTCACCGGGTCCCCTCGCCCGTTCCCGCGCGCCTGCAGCTGCTGACGCTCGCCGCCGCCGGCGCAGTCTTCTGGCTCCTCGGGCGGCGCTCGCTCAAACGGGGCCGCATCGCTGCGAGCGCATCGCTGCTGTTTGGGATGGCGCTGCTGCTCTGGGGCGTGATCGCGCCGGACTGGGCGAGCGAGGCCAATCAATCGCCCTATTTGCATACCTACGGCATATTCGCCTGCCTGCTCGCATTGCTTGCCGTGGCCGCACCGAAGATTGCGCACTGGCAGCTCGGGTCGCCGAGCAAGGACCAGCGCGAGCTGTACCAAGCCGCGCTCAGGGGCACCGAACTGTTTGCCGCTTCGCGCGACGATCCGGGTATTTCCACGCGGCGGATCTCGGCGGCTCTCGCCACGGGCGTGTGCTACCACGGGCTGCACTTTCTGCTGCTGCCGTCTTTTTTCGCGTTGATGGTGCCCAATCGATACGTGCTGGGAACGTTCGTCAGCGGATGCATCGCATCGGCGTGGCTCCTCATGATCGGCAATTTCACGCCGCGCTGGCAGGTCATGGTGGATCAAGTGCGGCGCTGGTTTCTGGATGGAACGCCGCTGGGCGTGTCGCTGGGCGTGGTCCTGCTCGCGATCCTGCGTCTCGCCAAAGTGCAATACGTGGCAACGGTGCTCGATGCCGCGCCGTTCGGCGTGATCTTCACCTGGATCGTGATGGCGTTCGTGCTCTTGTGGTGGTTCGAGTTTGCGGTCAACGGCTTTGTCGCCAATCAACTGCTGAGCGTCTTCGGAGCGACCTCCGACGGCGAATCGGCTCACGTCGTCTACCCTGCCAGCGGCATCCCCGAGAAGTTGCAGACCGTCAAACCGGATTTTCGATTCATCGTCGCGCATGGCGCCGGCCGGTTTGCCGCGCTCGGCTGGTTCATGGAAAAAGACGATGTCGGAGAGCGGCCGACAATGGCATTTCAGACATTCGATGTCATGGAATTGTTTGCGCGCCTGACGCCGCCGGGACTCGGCGACTTCTGGCAGGACCTCAAGCGCCGGATCCAGCTGTATTTTCTCACCGTCAACGCCTTGGTCGTCATCGTCTTGGGCGTGGGACTCTGGTTTGCGGGATACGACGACCGGCAGAACACCGTCGATCGCATCGTGTCTGCGAAGACTCCCGCCGATGGCGCCCCTTTGATCGACCTCGCGGCGGTTTTGAAGGCACGGGGGGCCTCCACGCCGGCATTCATCGTCGCCGCCTCCGGAGGCGGCACCCGCGCGGCCGTGTATACCGCCACGGTTCTGGAGGGCCTGCGCAATCTCAAGGCCGCCCCGCACATCGTCCTCCTCAGCGGCGTATCCGGCGGCGGTGTGGCGGTGGCGTACTTCTACGCGCACCGCGACGCGCTGCTCGCCCCGGGCGCGGCATCGGATGCCGCATGGAACCTCTTCAAGAGGCGCATGGCGGAACCCTTCATCGGCGACGTGCTGGAGGGCGCCGGAGAATGGCGGGTGGTCAGCCGCGAACCGTTGGGCCTGCTCCTGGCGGAGAGTTTTGAACGGCGCCTGTTCGGGGTCGGCGACCGGCAGGCCACGCTCGGCGGCAGCGACGCGTTGGCATTGATCCTGAACACCACTGTTACCGCGCATCCGCAGGAGGACTCGGACCTGCTGCGCGGAGCGTTCGCGGACACCGAAGGCGCTAAGACCTCGTGCGACAGCCGCCACATACCCTATTCGCTGATGAGCGGCGGGCGCCTCATCTTCACCAACTTGAGCGACCGGACGGCATTCCCTGCGTCCGGCGCTCCCTCCCCGCAGGATTCCACGCCGCGCATTCCGGACGTACGCCTGCCTTACGTGGTCTTGCAGGATCCGGCCGTGCCGCTGGCGAGCGCGGCCGCGCTCAATGCCAACTTTCCCCCGGTGTTCACCAGCGCGGGTGTGAATGTCGAGGGTGAAACGGACGATCCCGTCTGTCCCCATCGCACGTATTACGTGACCGACGGAGGCGCCAATGAAAACCTCGGATTGGTATCCGCGCTGTACGCACTGCGCGGGGCCCTCGCAAAGTTGTCTGCGGACGAAATTCCGCCGATCCACATCGTCACCATCGAAGCCTCGGAAACGGCGTACGACTACACGCCGGATCGGGGCATCAATGCCGTCATCAGCAGCGCCAAGGAACGTCTGACCGGCGGCTTGACGCAGGAGCTCTTGATCGACGTCGAGCAGCTGGCCGGCGCGGCGGGCGGGGGGCGGAGAGTGCAGATTCACGATCTCGCCCTGCCGCTGGCCTTTCGATCGCGAGGCGCCTTCGGCACGCATTGGATGTTCCCGGGTTCCGTCGTCATCGCCAATCCGCGGATGGCGCAGCCGCTTGCATGGTACAAACATCTGATACCGGACATGCTCTCGAAGGATTCGGACAGTGCAGTGCTGCATCAGCAGGAGATCGTGGACATGTGGACGGCCTTGAATGATCCCGACCGTGATTTTTGCGCCCGGACCTGGCTTGGGGTTCCAGGACGGGTTGCGGGATGGCTATGCGGCGCGGGCGGCGACACGGCCGTCCCCGCCGCGGACGTGCACATCGTCGAATGGCGCCGCCTGGTCGATGCGATGAGATCGGCGGGGCCGTAGCCCCCCGTCGCCGGTGGCGCAGTCCCGCCCGACCCTCTATATTCGGCGCTCGATTGCACGCACACGAGGCGCACAATGAAGAAGACGATGCTGCTGCTCACCCTGTGCGCCGCATTTTCGGCGCGGTCTGCGATCGCCGAGCCGCCGCCTGCACCGCCGCCTGCACCGTCGCCCGTGCCGACGCCCGCGCCATCCCCATCGCCGAATGCCGTGCGCGCGGCCTGCGAAACCGACGTTCCGAAGGTCTGTCCGGGCGTTCAGCCGGGCGGCGGGCGCATCATCCAGTGTCTGGTGCAGCATCAGAACGAAGTGTCGGAAGCCTGCAAACAGGCGCTCGCGAAAGCCAAGCAGGGTTCGGCCTGAAACGGCATGGCCGGAGCGGCGCGCCAATGGATTCTCGGTCTGCTGGGCCTGTGCTCGGCCGGGCGGATCGGTGCAGAGGGTGCCGCCGTTGCACCGGCGCAGCTGCAGGCTCGGGCCAAAGCCGCCGTTGCGATGATCCAGGGAGAGATCGCCGTCCCCGGACTGCGCGCGCCGGTGCGCGTGCAGCGCGACCGCTGGGGCGTACCGCACATCTATGCGAAGAACCCGCACGATCTTTTCTTCGCTCAAGGATTCGTCGTGGCTCAGGACCGTCTGTTCCAGATGGAGATTTGGAAGCGCTCGGGCCAGGGCAGGCTCGCCGAAGTACTCGGCCCAGGGGCGGTGGACCGCGACATCAATGCGCGGCGTCTGCGATATCGAGGCGACATGGATGCCGAGTTCAAGAGTTACGCGCCGGACGCGAGGTCGATTCTCGAAGCCTTCACCGCGGGCATCAACGCCTACATCGATGACCTTCAGCGGCCGGGCGCACGTGGTCTTCCGGTGGAATTTCAATTGGCGGGATTCAGTCCGGAACATTGGCGCCCCGAGGATTGCCTGAATCGCCTGGCGGCCTATTCCATGACCGGGAACGCATCCGAGGAATTGCAGCATGCCGAGGCGGTGTCGCTGCTGGGTGCGCGTCGGGCCACGGACTTGTTCGAGTTCGACCCTGCGGTGCTTCTCGACCCGCCGCCCGCCGCAAATTACGCCGGCCTGTCCGCCAAGCTCCTGAAGGACATCGTGAGCAGCGATCGCCGCATTGAGTTCGGAGTGCAGAAGCTGCACGAGAGCAACAACTGGACCGTCTCCGGCCGCTTGAGTTCGAGCGGCAAACCTTTGCTCGCCAACGATCCGCATCGCGTGATCGGGGAGCCCTCCCTGCGGTACGTCGTCCACCTCGTCGCCCCCGGATGGAACGTCATCGGCGCCGGCGAGCCCGGACTTCCGGGCGTCGCCGCGGGGCACAACGAGCATATTGCCTGGGGCTTCACCATTTTCGGCCTCGATCAGCAGGATCTGTACTTGGAGGAGCTCGATCCCGCGGATTCGGAGCGCTATGCGGCGCCCGGCGGATTCCGACGCATGGAGACGCGCACGGAAACCATCCGGGTGCGCGACGCGCAGCCGGTCGAGGCACAGGTGAAGTTCACACGTCATGGACCCATCCTCTGGTCGGACGGGTCACGCGCACTCGCCCTGCGCTGGGTCGGCGCAGAGCCCGGCACCGCGGGCTACTTGGGATCCCTCGCTCTCGATCGCGCGCAGAATTGGGATCAGTTCGAAGCGGCCATGGAGCGCTGGAAGGTGCCGTCGGAGAACATCGTCTACGCGGATCGAAAAGGCAACATCGGCGAGCATTCCACAGGTCTCGCGCCGCTCAGAAGGAATTGGACCGGACTTTTGCCGGTGACCGGCGGCGGGAACTACGAGTGGAGCGGCTTCGTACCGAATGCTGAGCTGCCGCACACCTTCAATCCGGACAAGGGCTTCATTGCGACCGCCAACCAAAAGATGATCCCGGAAAATTATGGCTATGCGGTCGGATACGAATGGGCCGCCCCCACGCGATATCTGCGCGCGATGGAACTGCTGGCAGACGCCAAGAACGACAACCGCAAATTGGCGGTGGCGGACATGGAGGCATTTCAGACCGACGTCGTCTCCCTGCACGCGCGCGCCCTGCAAACCCTGCTGCGCGCCGCACTCTCCGATGCCGGCAGCGTGCCCGATGCGATTAAGCCCGCTGCAGCGCTGCTGCTGACGTGGGATTGCGCACTGCGCGCCGATTCTGCGGCGGCGGCCCTGTTTGAGTTTTGGGCCGAGGAGTTGCGCAAGAGTGTATCGGCCTTGGTCGTGCCGCAAGAAGCACGGACGGTATTGGGCGAACTGCCGCTGCAGCAGGTGATTGCCGAAATGAGGCAGGCCCGCGCGCGAGTATTCGGGCCGGAACCTTCGCAGCGCCGCGACCGGGTGCTGCTCGATGCACTGCAGAGCGCACGCACCCGCCTCGCCTTGCAACAAGGGACCGACATGCAGCAGTGGTCCTGGGGACGGGCGCATCAGGTGCGTTTTCTGCACCCTCTGGATCAGGCACCCGGCGCCGCGGAGCTCCTGGACAGGGGACCCGTGCAGCGACCGGGCGATGAGGATGTGTTGCAGGCAACCGGATTCGAGGACGGCTCGTTCGCCCAGCGGAGCGGCGCAAGCTACCGGGAGATCTTCGATCTCGCGGAATGGGATGAATCGCGTGCGATCAATGTGCCGGGACAAAGCGGACAGCCGGGCAGCAAGCATTACGACGATCTCTTGCCGCTGTGGAGCGAGGGCCGGTACTTTCCGCTGGCCTACTCGAAGGCCGCCGTGGACCGTGCGACGACCGACACGCTCGAGCTCCTGCCGGCCGCGAAGCGGTAAAATAGGGTAAGGTTCGCGCTGGTCAAACGCGGGGGAGCTTTGGGATGCGAACGATGACGCGGGGATACTGGCTGGCCGCGATGGCAGCCATCGGCATGATATCGGCCGGAACATCGGCCAGCGCCCCGGCCGCCGCATCGACGGCTGAACCGGATCATGAAGGCGACTTCAAATTCCGCTTCGTGGGACCCAGGGTCGGCAATCGCATCGCCGCGGTGGCCGGAGTGGCCGGCGATCCGAGCGTGTACTACGCCGGCGCCGCCTCGGGGGGCGTGTGGAAATCGGTGGACGGCGGCAATCGCTGGGAGCCGGTCTTCGACAAGCAGCCTGCCGCGGCCATCGGCGCGCTCGCGGTCGCACCTTCGGAACCAAATACGGTATGGGCGGGCACCGGCGAGGCCTGGGTCATACGCGACAGCGACGTCATGGGAAACGGGATTTATAAATCGCTCGATGCGGGCAAGACCTGGGCCAACATGGGATTGCCGGAATCGGGCCGCATAGGACGCATCGTGATTCACCCCTCGAATCCCGACATCGTTTTCGCCTGCGTATTGGGACGCGTCACCGGACCTCAACAGGAGCGCGGCGTGTTCCGCACCACCGACGGTGGACAGCATTGGGATCGAGTGCTGTTCGCCGGCGAGAATGTGGGCTGCTCGGGCCTGTCGATCGATGCCCACAATCCCCACACGCTGATCGCGGGGATGTGGCAGGTGCAAATGCACACCTGGGGCGAACTGAGCGGCGGACCCGGCAGCGGAATATATGTGTCGCATGACGGCGGAACGAAGTGGACGCATCTCGAGGAACACGGCCTGCCGCATGCGCCGGTGGGCAAGATCGACGTCGCAATCGCCCCGACCAATTCGAAGCGCATCTACGCTCTGATGCAGACCAAGGACCAGGGTTCGGTGTGGAGATCCGACGATGCGGGGGAACATTGGAAGACTGTCAATTCCCAGCGCGCATTGATCGGCCGCGCGGGCTACTACATTCGCCTCGCGGTTTCGTCGGGAAGCGACAACGAAGTATTGGTCGCCAATAGTTCCTTCCATCAATCGCTCGATTCGGGAGAGAGCTTTCACGAAGTCCGCTGGGGCGGCGATACGCACGACATTTGGATCGATCCCGCGAATCCCGACCGCTTCGTGATCACGGATGACGGCGGGATGATCATCACGACCGTGCACGGGCGCGGCTTCCATCGCGTTACATTGCCGATCGGCCAGATGTACCACGTCGCCGTGGACAATCAGATTCCCTACTACTTCTACAGCAACATGCAGGACGACGGGAACATGCGCGGTCCGAGCGTGCCGTTCGATTCCCAGGAAACGGGTTGGGACCGGCACATGGGAGGCTGCGAATCAGGTTTCACGGTTCCCGATGACACCGATCCCAACATCGTCTGGGCCACCTGCTACGGAGATACGGTCACCCGGTGGGATGCCCGCTTCAAGGAAGCGCACTCCGTCAGTCCCTGGAAGCATACCCTCGACTCGCCGCCCAACGAGCTCAAGTACCGCTGCCATTGGACACCGCCGCTCGCCATCGACCCCTTCGACCACAACACGGTGTATTACGGGTGCCAGGTGATCTTCAGAACGACCGATGCGGGCGCGACCTGGTCGGTGGCGAGTCCCGATCTCTCCACCCAGGATCCCGCGCTGCTTGCCCCGTCCGGAGGCATCGTCGGCGACAACCTCGGTCAATTCTACGGCGAAGTCGTATTTGCGATCGCACCCTCCAAACTTCAGAAGGGGCTGATCTGGGCCGGCACCAACGACGGTCAGATCTGGTACACCCAGGACGGCGCAGCCAACTGGAACAACGTCACCAAGCGCCTGCCCGGCCTTCCGCCGCGCGGCACGATCACCAGCATCGCGCCCTCGAGCTTCGACCCTGCCACGGCGTACGTCAGTGTCGATCTGCATCTCGTGGACAACCGCGATCCTTTCATCTACAAGACCGCCGATTTCGGCAAGACCTGGAAACGAATCAGCGGCAACCTGCCCAAGCATGAGCTCTCCTATGTTCGAAGCGTCACCGACGATCCGAACTGCGCCGGGCTTCTGTTCGCGGGCACGGGAAACGGGTTGTATTACTCGCTCGACGACGGAGAGCACTGGACGGCGCTAAAGACCGGCTTGCCCGCAGCGCCGGTCACCTGGACCGTGGTGCAGCCGGCATTTCACGACCTCGTGGTATCGACCTACGGCCGCGGGCTGTACATCCTCGACGACATCACGCCACTGGAACAAATGGCAAAGCATCGATACGATGCGCCGGTCGTCCTGTTCGAGCCGCGCACGGCCTATCGCTTCGTGCGCGGCGCTAAGGCCCCGCTCAATTTCTCGCTCAAGGCCGAGCCCAAAAATCCCGTCGAGTTCGAGATCCTCGACTCGCAGGGAGCCGTCATCCGGAAACTCGAGCCCAAGGAAGCGAAGGATCTCGTCGTCGGCATCAATCGCGTGACGTGGGATCTGCGGCATGATTCGCCGCGGGTCGTTGCGCTGCGCACGGTGGCCCCCGACAATGCCCGCATCTGGCAGGAGCCGCGCTTTCGCGACGCCGACTCCCGGCCCATCACCCATTGGGGATCCAAACCGGGCGAGGTTGGGCCCATCGCGGCGCCCGGCGCTTATTCGGTGCGCCTGAAGGTCGATGGCCAGTCCTTCACCCAACCCCTCACCGTGTTGAGCGACCCGCATTCGCCTGGATCCGCAGCCGATATCGAATTGTCGGTCAGAACTCTGGTGAGGATCCGCGACGACATCAACCGCGTGTCCGACACCGTCAACCAGATGGAGTGGCTGCGCAAGCAGATCGAGGTGGTGCAGACGATGCTTCGACCGGCCAAGAAGCCGGACAAGCCGAAGGCCCCGATCGTCGAAGAAGGCGATGAACCCGACTCCGAGCCGGCGGAGGCCCCACCGCCGGTATTGAACGAAGCCCAAGAACGGCAAAAGAAGGATCTGCTCGAGGCGGCCGAGGCGTTGGACAGGAAACTGCAGGCGGTCGAGGCGCGGTTGGTGTCGCCGGCGTTGCGCAATAGCGACGACAAGTATTTCGTGCAGCCCTATGGAACCTATCTCGATCTCATTTGGCTCAACGCCGAGGTCGGAACCGGCGGGGGCGATGTCGCCGGCAGCGCCGATTTCGCGCCGAGCGCGGTTCAGCTGGATTTGTTGAACACCTACGAAGCCGACGCGGCCGGCGCCGACTCGGACTTTCGGAAGGTCCTTGCGGAAGATGTACCGCCGTTCGATCAGGCGCTGGAGCGCGCGAATCTCGCTCCCCTGGTGGGGGCGCACCGCGACGGCGGCTAGTTGGTTTCTACGACGTGCGCATGTGCCGCGGCGCCCTCGGCGCCGCGGGCATGCGCGCGCGCAATTGCCGCAGAGGCTCGCGATAACGCTCCGCCAACTCAGGGTGAGTGCCATGATTGGCGGCCGCCATGGCGAACAGCTCTTGGGCGTCGGCGGCACGCCCAAGATCGAGCATGCACTCCGCCATTGCGATCTGGGCGTCGGCATATCGAAGACTGTGCCCTTGATCGTAGATCTCCCGGCCGAGTTCGAGGGCGCGGGCCAACGGCGGCAGCGCATCGCTCGGGCGGCCGGCGAGCAAGGAGGCCTTGCCCGAGAGGAGGCTGGCTTGCATTTCCCATGTCCGCAGATACGCGCGGCCGTTGCTGGTAGCGGCCAATTTCAGGACCTGGGCCGCCCTGTCTCTTACCAAGGCCGCATCGCCCCGCGCCAACGACAGCTCCGCGCTCATGATGAGGGGTTCGATGCGTGAGCTCGACAGCTCGCCGGCATCGGGGGCGCCGGTAAGATAGGCGCGAAATGCGGCCGCGGCTTCATCAATGCGGCCCATGTCCATCAGCCAGTGCGTACGCAGCGATACGTTGGGATTTGCATAGATCGTGAAAAACTCGCCGGCCCTTCGATGCGCGGCGGCCGCATCCGCAATGAACCCTTCAGCCTCTGCATAGCGCCCGAGTTCCATCGATCCGCCTGCCTTGGCGTCGAGGAGTTCGGCCGTAAATTCGGCCGTCGGACTGAAGTCAGGCTGCCGGTCGAGCACATGCTGCAGGATCGCCATGCCCTCTTCGACGCGGCCATATCTCACCAGAACCCGTCCATAGCGAAGCAGCGTGCGTGCGGGACGTATCGAGGCCGCCCGGGCGCCGTGCAGCGATTCGATGTCGGGTAGTTCATCATGCAGGAGGGCCAGGCCTTCGGCGACGCGGCCGGTGTCGATGAGAAAGTCCGCGAGAGGCCCGTTCGTCTCGAGCTTGTCCAGGATCACATCGCTGGTGCCGGCGGCGGCGATCTGCGCCGCGCGGCGAAAATTCTCCTCCGCCGCAGCGGGGTCGCCGAGACCCCAGTTCGCATAGCCGAGCGCCTCGAAGACTTGCCGGCGCTCGCCGTTTGCGACCGGTCCCAGCGAATCCGCGAGCGCCAGCGCCTCGGCGGCCGCCGACTTGGCGGACCCAAATTGGGCGGCGTCGATGCTGATCATGGCCTTGCCGGACAGGGCATTCACCAGATGAATGGATTTCGGCAGCGAGGCCCACGCGCGCACGCCGCGCTCGGCGTGCGGCAACGCCTTCGCCGCATCGAAGTCATCGTAGTAATAGGCGATCGAGGACTCGAGTTCCGCGCGGCCTTGAGAGGTCTCGTCACCCCTCCTGTCGAGGATCGCCTCCGCCTCGGCGAACGCCCGGCCCGCTTCCTCCCGGAGGTCCACGCGCTCCGCCGAGTTCCCGAGTTCGACCAGGGTTTCCACCAGCGCTCGATCGTGGTTCCCGGGCAAGGACCTCGCTAGATCGACCCGCTTGCGCGACAACACCAAGAGTTCGTCCGTCAGGCCGAGCTCGTCGTACATGGAAGACAGCGTCTTCATGACGCGCAGCTTCGCCTCCGGCGCATCCGAAAGCGCCGCATCGATTTGCGCGGTTCCGACGTCCAAGAGTTCACGCGCGGTGACCTGGCGCGCCTTGATGGGATCAGCCTGGTTGGCCGAGTTGGCGCGGAACAGATCTTCCATGAAATTCTGCACGGCCTCCGCCGTATGCGCCTCGGTTCTGGCGACCTGAGCCTGCCATAACGCCACGCCGAGACCGGCGCTCAGGGCAAGGACGACCGCGAGCGCGACGCCGACCAACACGCGGTTGCGCCGAAGAAATTTCGTGGCACGGTAGAGGGCCGAATCCGACCGCGCAAAAACGGTCTCGTGCCGCAGGTAGCGCTCAATGTCCTGCGCGAAGGCATCGGCCGTGCGGTAGCGGTCCAGGGGCGACTTCTTCAAGGATTTGAAGACAATCGCCTCGAGGTCGCCGCGAAGCTCGGCCTTGAGTTCCGCACTGCCGGTGCCGCAGCGTGTCGTTTGATCCGGCAGCAGGGCGTCATGAAGGCGCGACGGCTCGGTGCTCAAAATGGCGTCCTCCAGCGCCCCGCGGGAATCGCGCTTGAGCTTGTAGGGCCGCTGCCCCGTCAGCAATTCGAAAAGCACGACACCCAATGAATACACATCCGAACTCGTGCTCAGCGGCTGGCCTGCGATCTGCTCGGGAGACGCATAGTCCGGTGTCAGGGCGCGTCCGTCGTGGCGGGTGAGTTCGGTTTCGAGCGCCGCGCCGTCGACCGTCAGCTTGGCGATCCCGAAGTCCAACAGGCGTACCTCATGCTCGGCCGTGACCAGGATGTTGGACGGCTTGAGATCCCGGTGAATAACAAGGCGGGAATGCGCATAGCGCACCGCATCGAGAACTTGCAGGAAGGTTTGCAGGCGCTCGCGAACGGTGCGCCGCGCGTCGTTGCTGTAGTCGAGCAGGGAAACGCCTTCGACGTATTCCATTCCCAGGTAAGGCTGCCCTTCGGCGGTGACACCCGCATCATAAAGTCGCGCGATGTTCGGGTGCGTCAGCGATTCGAGAATTTCCCGCTCGCGTTCGAACCGCTCTGCCAGTCGCGCCGTGCGCATGAATACATGCGGCAGTTTCAAGGCCAACGGGCGCCGGATCTGTCCATCGCTGCGCGCCGCCAGCCACACCGTGCTCATGCCGCCCTGGCCGAGTTCACGAATCAGGGTATACGGTCCGATCTGCGTGCCTGCGGCGAGCGCGTTGAACGCCTCGAAGGAACCGCGCGCCGTGGCCGAATCCAAGCCTGCGAGAATCGGCCCGGCATTCGCAATTGCTTCGTCCCAATCGACATTTTCATCGAGCAGCTGGCGCAGTTTGTCGCCGAGCTCCGGATCATCGGCCGCGACTTGTGCGAGCAGCTCCGGGCGCTGCGCGGGCGGCAGATCGAGCAACGTGTCGAGCAGACCGAACAGCCGCCGCCACTGCGGACCCGTGATCTTCAAGCGCAAGCATCCCTGTCGATCATGGTCAGGCTTGGGAGAGCGTTTCCCGCAGGAAGAGCCGCGCCTTGTGCCACTGCCGACGTACGGTCCTGGTGCTGACCTGCATGGCGTCGGCGATCTGCTCCTCGCTCAAACCGGCGAAATAGCGCATCTCCACGATGTGGACGAGATCTGCATCGATGGATTCCAGCTCGAGCAGCGCCTCGTGAATGCGCAGCACGTCGGTATCCGATGCGGGCACGGCATTGGCGACTCCCGTGTTGAGCGTCAACGGCGCCGCACCGGCGCCGCGCTTCTCCGCCCGCTGCGCGCGCACGATGTCCACCACGACCGACCGCATGGTGTTGGCGGCGTACGCGAGAAAGTGGCGGCCGTCGGCGACCTTCGATATGTCGGCCGCCGCCAGACGCATGTAGGCCTCGTGCAGCAGAACGGTCGTGTCGAGAACCGGCGCCGGGCCTGCTTGCCGCAGCTGCTGATGGGCCATGGCGTGCAGCTCGCGATAAAGCGTTTGAAACACGTCGTTGACCTTCGCAGGAGGCTCGTTTCGCATCGATTTGGTCTCCGGCCGCAAGTGCGGCCGTACTGCCAAAACATGATGCCCACCAAGTTTCCACGAAGCAAGAAATGCCGGGCCGCGGGAGCGGCGAGGCCTTGGGCTACGGTTCGCCCGACTTGGGTTCCCCCACCTTATGGTAGATGCCGATGTTGACGCTGTCGGCGCCTTGCGCGGTTTTCGAGGAGGTCGTGATCGTCATGATGGCGCCATCAGCTGAAATCACGCGGCGACTCGATGCGATCGTCTGAAAGCCGCGGACATAGACCGCATCCACGGTGAATCTGTCCTTGCGCTTGAGGACGACCGGAGCCATCAAACCGGCATCTCCCATGACCATTGCCGGCCGCCCGTCGTACTCGGCGGTATAGGCGGCGCTCGCGACCCGGTGGTCCGCCAACGTGGTTTCGGATCGATAGTGAACCCCCTGGGGTACCGCCTGCATCACGATCAGCATCTTCTGCGGCATATCCTTCGATTCGTATTTCGAGAGGCCGGTATCGAGTTCCCAGATCCCGACGAACGGATCCCGTTCGTCGGCCGCCGCCACTCCCATCGCCAGCATCACCGACGCCAAGGCGCCGCAGAACCGCGCGACGCGCACTACAGCGACCTCAGGAAATCGAGCATCGCTTGCTTGTCTCGTTCGGTCATGTCGTTGAAGAAGGCGATGACCCGATTGGCCTCGGAGGGACCGTAGCTCCTCGAGGCGGAATCCTTGACGGGATTGTCGCCGCCGTCGGAATGCGCGGCGGAAAAGTGGTCTTGTATGGCCACCAATAGGTCGCCGGTCCGCCCGTCGTGCAGGAAGAACAGCCGTTGGCCGACTCCCCACAGCGGAGTCGTTCGAAACTCATCCGGGCCGGCTTGCCCTTGGATCACGTTGTCCGCGAGGGTCGCGCCCATGTGATGCAGCGCCAGATCGGAGAACAGATTGACCGTCTTGCCGCGCAGCGCCGCCACGTGCGGGCCGATTTCCTGCGCCGGCGTCTGCGGATTGACGGTGCCGCGCGTCTGGAACGAGGGCGTGTGACACAGCGCGCAGCCGATGTCGTTGAAGAGATCCTGGCCGTGTCTGGCGCTCGCCGTCAGCGGCGCCGGCTGCGGCGCATCGACGAAGCGCATGAATTCGGTGAACATCAACCACGCCGGCATGATTTTGAGCGGATTCTGGTACAAGACCAGATCGGTCCGGGGTACGTCGAACGGCGCATACGCCAGGTTGCAATCCTCATCTTCGCTTCGCGATGCCGGAAACAGATCGTTCGTGATGCCCATCTCGACGTTGTATGCCTCGCCGGCAAACATGTTGATCGACGCGTTCTGGGCTTTCCAGCCGAACCGGCTGACGGTCCCGTTGTTGGGCACGCGGTTGAGGTGGCCGTGAATCCCCAGTTCCTCCTTGAGTTCCAGGTCGGAGTTCAAATTGGCCACGATCGCCTTGTCCTGGATCGATTCGATCAAACCGAGGCCAAACAGCTGCAGTGGGATGCGGAAGGCAACGTTGCGCCTGCTCATTTCAGTGCTGAAATCGGGCTGGCTCAATTTACACTGCGGCGCGTCCGAGCGGCCCTGAACGGTGAACAGGCTATGGACGCCGCCATCGCGCTGGCCATCCTGGGTATACTTGAAGCGTGTTTCTCGGAAGGCGCCGTTCGGCTCTTCGAACGCCGGTACCACGTTGGTGCCGCCGAGACGATGCGCAATCAGCTGCGCAGGATTGAGCTTGGGAGAGCTGCCGCCGATCTGCGGTTGGCTGTGACAAATGAAGCATTGGTCCGCGTTGAACACCGGACCCATGCCGGCGGAATTCACCAACGAGCGCGGTGACAAGGGGTTGTTCGGGTCCGGATCGATCGGCGGACCGTTTTGCGGCTGCTGCGCGCACGTATCGCATGTTCCCTCGAGTTCGGAGACACGCAGCAGACTTTCAAGAAACAGCGCCGTCTCGTTCGCGCTCAAGCCGGCAACCGGCTGGGGCATGACGGACGCGGGATTGGGCCTCGGCCCCGGATCGGCGGCGCGATGCGTCGAAAATGTTGGCACGCCCTCGCCGAAGGCTGCGTGGCTGATCGCTGCACCGAGCACAGCCGCTCCGCCGAGGAGCGAGAAGCTCCTCCGCATATTATGTAAGCTCATGTTCATCCCCTTCCATGTCGTCGAATCACGGGTCGATTTCATCCGTCTCCCTCCGATACGGATTTCCGGGTATAAAGAGGACAACGGATTTGATTCGCTACCATCGAGACTCATGAAGCGAGATCGCCGTCGGCGGAGAAGGCGCAAGGTCCGCGCGGTGCCGTGGTCGAGTCCTTCCACGAGGTACCGACGGGCTTGTGTACTCGCCGAGGTGAAACTATTGTTGATCGAGCGCCGCAACCTCGGCGGCGGTGATCGGATCCGTGTATCGATTGCCGAAGTGGGTGCGAACGTAGTTGATGACGGCCGCGATCTGCGCTTCCGTCAACGTTGCGGGCGGGCCGCCGAATCCCATCGCGTGCTTGGCACCGAACGCCGGCATGTTGCGTCTGCCCATGAGGATCGTGAGAGCCATGTACTGGCGCGACGCCAGGGTGCGGCTGTGGGCGAGCGCCGGATAGTGTCCGGCGCCGACCGCGCCCCGGCCGTCCGGCATATGGCATCCCTGGCAGATCTGTTCGAAAATTTGCCGGCCGTCGGTGGTACTCAGGCTCGCCGGGTCGAATATTCCGGCCGTGCCGGCCTGCGCAGGCGCGCGGACGAGCGCTGCGGCGGCGATGAGGAGCCAAACGACCACGCCGGCTGCGAGGCTGGCCGCTGCGGAGGAGCGCTTGCGGGATTTCATGCGGGCGCCCCCGCCGAAACGGCGCGCCGATGCAGCCGCTCGATCGCATCGAGCGCGGAGGTCACGGCGCCTTCCTGCCAGGCCGGCAGATAGGACGCGTGTTCTCCTGCAAGGACGATGCGGCCGTCGAATCCGCACAGATTGTCGTAGTGCTGAGCCCTCGTCGCGTCCGACCAAAGGCCGAAGCAGCCCATTGCAAACGGCGCGCGATGCCAGGCGACCGCGATCCCGTTCTCGAACTCCTCGCGGTATTGCGGATGAATGCTGCTGCCGTATTCGACGGCTTTGGCCACGCGTTGCGCCGGCGTCATCGAGGTGAATTCCATGGAATTGAGCATGTCCCAGATGTAGGCGCCCAGCAGCACGCCCTTGCCGTCGCTGAAGAATCCCGTGCTCGGATAACTGATTTGACCGATCGGCAGGTCGGTATACGTCACCCCGCCGTAGATGTGCTCGTCCTCTTCCCAGAAGCGCCGCTTGAATTGCAAGCCCACTTTAAGCGAGGTGCAGTAGGGAACGGCGGCGATCGCCGCCGCCATGGGAACGTCGACGTTCATCGGAATCTGACTCAAGATCGACAGCGGAATCGTACAGACGCACCAATCCGCCTGCGCGGTCTGCCGGCCGCCCCGCGCACCGGTATCTTCATAGGTGGCGCGCACACCGTGTTCGTCTTGATGGATGTCGACGACCTTTGCATTGTATCGGATCAGCTCCTTGAGCTCCCGTGCGAAGGCTTGACCCACCTGACCCATGCCGCCGACCGGCTGGAACATCGTCGTTTGAAAATCGTACATGTCGCCGAACGGCAGCGCGGCCCACAGGCCGGAGTTCAAGAGATCGCTCAGGCCGACGGGCTCCGAATATTCCGGCCGCGCGCTGAGCCCGCCCCCCGGATCCCGGTCATAGCCCCGCCGGTCGCCGCTCGCCCCGCCCTTTACGTATCTGAGATTCTTGTCGAGCGCACCCCAGAAACGCAGCGAGTCGAGCAGCTTCTCCCGATCCTCGGTGCTCACACCCGCATTGAGAGAGCCGCTTTGAGCCGCCTTGGCGAGCAACTCGGCGACATGCCCCTGGTAGTCGGCGTTGACCGTGCGCCATCGCTGCGGCTTGCCGCCGAACGCCTTGCGGCTGTGCAGATAGGCGTTGTGGTTGACCTGTACGAAGGGCTCGAGTGCAACCCCGAGCCGCTTGCAGTAGCTCAGCATTCCCAGATGATGATGCGGCAGGCGCCAGGGACCCGGATTGATGTAAAAACCCGGATCGAAGCGGCACTCCTGCGTCTCTCCGCCCAGTTCGGTATACCGGTCGCCGCCGCGAAGCGTCCAATTGCGCCCGCCGGCGCGGCTGTTGTATTCGAGTACCTGTACGCGGTAGCCGGCGTTGCGCAGCTCATAGGCGGCGACGAGTCCTGCGATACCGGCGCCGAGCACCAAAACCGACGCGCCCTGCGGCGCCGCGCCCAACTGAAGGGGTCCGGTGAACTTGGTTTCCGCCGCGAATCCCAAGCTGTGCATCGCCTGGTACATTGCGGTGCTGCCCGCGCTCAGGCCGATCATCGTCAACAGCCGGCGGCGCGAAATCGGACTTCCCGAATCGTTGTTCATGCGATCCTGCGATTTTTTCGTGGTGCGAAGCATAAACGAAACCGCGCGGCTTCGGTCGGCGGATTCGCGCCGCGGCGAGCTGACACCGTATAATTTGGCGATACGTTCGACGACCAGGCATCTTTTCTATGCGGTTCAAGCACTTCGTGAAGCCGTTGTCGGGGCTCTTTCGCCCGGAAGCCCCCGATGCACCCTCCTTGGACACCCAAGTTGCTGCGCTCGAGCCGGCCTCGCCGGAGGCGCTCATCGCCGCGACTTCGGGTGACGGGACGGACGCGGTTCGCGCGGCCGCCGTCAAGAGGCTCCCGGACGGGGAGCCTCTGAGGAAACTTGCAGGGTTGAACGAGGGCGCATCGACGCATCCCCCCTCGAACCTCGAGCGGATCGCACAGGAGCGCGTGGCCCGGCTCATCGACGCGGGAGCCGTCGATTTTGCCGCCCTTCGTGCGTCGTCGAAGAACATCGATGCCGTCCTGTCCGTGGCGGCGATTTGCGGCAATCCTGCACACCTGCCGGAGGCGTTCGCCTCGGTCGAGGACCCGCAGGTGGCGAGGCTGGTCGTCGAGGGTTCCTCCAGCCGGCTGCGGCAGCTCGCCGCGCAGCGCGTCGAGGATCCCGCGGAACTCAAGCACCTTCTCAAGCTTGTTCGCGACAAGGACAAGAGCGTCTACAAAATCATCAAACAGAAGTGCGACGTGCTGCGTGCCGAAGAAAGGCGAGTTGCTCAGCTCGAGATTGACGTCGTAGCAGCGTGCGAGTCCTTGGAGCGGCACAGCCATCGTATCTACGATGCGATTTACGAGCCTTCGCTCCGGCACTTCGATGAGCGGTGGCGTTCGCTCGAAGAGCATGCGCCGTCCGAAGTTCGTGAGCGTGCGCATCGAGCCGTCGATCGCTGCCGGGAAATCATCGGCGCGCATTTTCGGCAATTGGAGGAGCAAGCCCAGCAAAAGACGCATCAGGCCGCGCTTCTCGCCGCCCGCGAAGAGGCCGCGCTCCACGCCGCCGAGGCAGCCCGGCGCCGAAACGAGGCTGCGGACAATGCGGCGGCGGAAGCGGCAAGACTGCGCGAAGCCGAGGAGAAGGCTCGGGCGGACAGGTTGGCCGCGGAGGCGCTGGCGTTGCGGCAGATCGGCGCTTTGATCGGCAAGGCGAATGGAGCGCTGCGCGAGGGGGATACCGGACGCGCTGCCGGACTGCGCCGCGCGGTCGAGGAGAAGCTCGCGGCCATGCCGTCCGCCCCGCCGCACCTCGCGGGTCAGGTGCAGCAACTCGATGTGAAACTGAAAGAGCTCAAGGAGTGGAAGGACTTTGCGGTGGCGCCGAAGCGCGCCGAATTGATCGGGGAGATGGAGGCGCTCATCGGGTCGTCGGAGGCGCCGCAGGCTCTCGCGGACCGGATCAAGCAGTTGCAGGAGGACTGGAAGACGATCAGCAAGGGCATCGTCATCGATTCGGAAGCGGACTGGCAGCGATTTCACCAGGCATCTCAGGCCGCCTACCAGCCGTGCCGCACCTATTTCGAGTCGCAGGCGAAGCTGCGGCATGACAATGTGGAGAACCGAAAGGCTGTGCTCGAGCGGCTTCGTGCCTTCGAAGCGACGCAGAACCGCGAGCATCCCGACTGGCGGGCCGTCGCAACGGTGTTGCGCGAGGCGCCGCGCGAATGGCGCCGGCATTCGCCGGTGGAGCGCGCGGCCGGCCGGGCCATTCAGGAAGAATTCGACGCCTCGATGGAGCGCCTCCAAGCGCGGCTCGATTCATGGCACTCCCAAAACGTGGCGGAGAAGAAATCGCTCATCGAGCGCGCTCAAAATCTGCGCGCCAAAGAGGACGGCCGAGAAGCCACGGATGCGGTGAAGCGCCTGCAGCAGCTGTGGAAGGAGATCGGTCCGGCTCCGCGCGACCAGGAGCAGCGCTTGTGGGAAGAGTTTCGCGAACAGTGCGATGCGGTGTATCAAAAGCGGCAGCAAGCCCATGCTGAGTACTCCGCCAGCCTCGAATCCAACAAGCAACAGGTCGTGGCGCTCTGCGAGGAAGCTGAGGCGTTCGCCTCCCTGCCGGGTCCTGCAGTGCTCGAGAGTCTCGGCAAGATCGCACCCTGGCGCGCCGCCTTCGAATCATTGGGCGAAATACCGAGAGCCGACCAGCGCGCATTGCGCGATCGGTTCGAGCGCGCGCTCGGCGCGGCCCAAGCGCGCGCCTCGCAACAGCGGGCGCACGACAAGGAACAATCAGTCGCGAATCTTCTCGAAGCGGCGCGGCGCATTCGGACGTACGGGTGGGCCGTGGTGCAGAACGACGCCACCGCCGAGCGTGAGGCGCTCAAACAGGACGCCGAAACCTTCATTGCCGGCGTATCGCAATGGCCCAAGGGCGGAGCGCCGGCGTTGAAGGACGCTTGGGCGGCCGCCGAGGCCGCTGCGCCTGACGTGGAGGCAAACGAGAAAGCGCTCAGAATGCTGTGCATACGGGGCGAGATTCTGACCGACCGGCCCACGCCGCCGGAAGATCAGGCGTTGCGCCGCGAATATCAGGTACAGCGTCTCGTCAAGCACATGGGGCGGCCCAACGAGGCGAATGCAGATGACTTGGACGCCCTGGCCTTGGAATGGGTTCGTGTCGGACCCGTGCCCTCGATCGCTCACGCATCACTGCTTCCCAGGTTCCTGAAGTGCCGCTGAAGATCTCGACAGGTCAGCCCTGGCTCACGAGGTCAGCCCTGGTTCATTAGCGTGCCTGGTTGCGCGGCCGGTTTCGTGCGCGCGGCTGGCACCGGCTCAGTTTCAAACGACTCCACGAACGCCCGTTCAACGAGATAGTCTCCCTGCATGCCGATTTGCGGGGATACGGTGAGGCCTCGCGCCTCGAGAATCCGGCCCGCATCCGCCAGCATGCGCATGTTGCCGCAGATCATGAAGCGATCGTTCTCGCGATCGAGCGGTGGAATGCCAAGATCCGAGAATACACGGCCGCCTTCGATCGCCGTGGTAACCCGGCCGCGGTTGCGCACCACCTCGCGTGTGACGGTGGGGTAGTCGAGCAGGCGGCCTCCGATGAGTTCCCCGAGATCGGGATCGTGCCGGAGCCGGTCGATCGTGGCGTCTCCGTACGCCAAGTCCGCGTTGGTACGCGCGCCGCGCAACAGAATGACCTGCTCGAACTTCTCGTAAGTCTCCGGATCCTTCACGATGCTGAGGAACGGCGCAATGCCCGTGCCAGTTGCCAGCAGAAACAGGCGTTTGCCCGCCCTGACATCCCGCACCACCAAAGTGCCCGTCGGCTTCGAACTTACCCAAAGAGAGGAATCGCGCTCGATGTGCTGCAGTCTCGAGGTCAGAGGCCCCTGCGGCACTTTGATGCTGTAGAACTCCAGGTACTCCTCGTAGTTCGCGCTGGCAATGCTGTAGGCGCGGACGATCTTGCGACCTTCGACCTCGAGGCCCAGCATGATGAACTGTCCGTTCTCGAACCTGAATCCCGCGCTGCGCGTGGTTCGGAAGCTGAAAAGCTTGTCGCTCCAGTGCCGAACCTCGAGCACGCGCTCCGACGTGTAGCTCGCCATGGGATCGTCCCCTCTTCAGCGGCTGCCGCCGAACCGATAGCCCACACCGATGCCGAACAAGTAAGGATCGATGTGAACCGTTGTCACTTTTCCCGCTCCGGCCAATTTGACATCCGAGCCCAATTTGACCCATTTAGCGTCGGCGTTGAGGTACCAATGATCCCGCAGCTTGTAATCGAAACCGGCCTGCAGCACAGGACCCACGCTGGTCGAATCGAGCTTGAGGGCGCCGACGCCCGGAACCGCCAAATGCACGTCCGAAATGATGGTGAGATTGATGCCGGCACCCAAGTAGGGCTGGAAGGCTTCGTTCGGCAGGAAATCGTACTTCGCCGTCAATGCTGGCGGCAGGTGCTTGAAGGTGCCGATCGATGTGCCGCCCACCGTGACCGTCTGGCTTTGCGGATAGGTCAGTAGCAGTTCCGAGGACCAATGCGGCGTGAAGTAGTATTCAAAATCCAGGTCCGGAATCCATTTTGAGTTGATGTGAATCGCATTGGCCGGCGCCAGTCCCGGAATCGCATCGGATTTGTTCGCGGGATCGAGATATACGCCCCGCAGCCGCACTTCCCATGCATCCCCATCGGCGTGCGCCGGCGAAAGCGCCGCGCTCGCAATCACAGCCGCCACCACCACACTGCCCAATATCCGCTTGCTCACAATTCGCTCCTTGGCTTCTATTCAACACTTGTTCAACAGCATTGTCCTAAAACAACGGCCCTTCGTGACATCCGTACTGTCCGCAGTGGTCCCACATCCTTCTGAATGCCATGGAGTTTTAGGGCGCCGATCAGCCCTGCCGCACGGCGCGGAGCGCCCCAAAGCCGCACCTTGCGCGGCCCGGCCGGCATCGCCGCCGCGGCGGGTGGCGGCATCACCGTCCGCGCGACGCCGTTATTTGTGAAATTTCCGCCGCACGCCTCAGATCAAGCTCGTCAGCTATGGCAACCTTCGGCATTTCGCGGGTCCGCACCCCGCCCATCGACGCGAGGTCTATTGACATATGACGCGCACCCAATCCAAGCCGCAAAGGAATGTCGGTTTCGAATTCGTGCAGGCGCTGGCGGGAGAATTGTCGAGCGGAAAGATCGACCTACCCTCGTTTCCCGAAGTCGCCACCCGCGTCAGGCAGCTGCTGAACGATCCGCATTGCTCCGTCGACCAGCTCGTGCGGGTCGTCGGCTCGGAGCCGGCATTGGCGGCCCGGCTCATGCTCGTGGCAAACGCCTCCTCATTCAACCGCAGCGGCAAACAGATCACGGATTTGCGCACCGCCATCAATCGGATCGGTCATTCGATGGTGCGCAGCGCCAGCATGGCGTTCGCCATGTCGCAATTGCGCCGGGGGGCGAAGCTCGAGAAGCTGCAGTCGCGCCTGACCAAACTCTGGCAGCGCAGCACCAGGGTAGCCGCCTTCGCCTATGTGCTCGCGCGAACCTGTTCGACGGTGAATCCCGATGAAGCGCTGCTCGCCGGCATGATGCACGGCATCGGCAAGCTCTACATCATGACCCGCGCCGCGCAGCACCCGCAGCTCTTCACCGATCATGTCACGCTCGACGAAATTCTCGGAAAATGGCATGCCTCCATTGGCAAGGCGATCCTGGAAAATTGGGAGTTCCCCGAATCGATGTGCGCGGCTATCGGCGAGCAGGACGAGCATGGCCGCGAAGGAGAAATCGAGCCGGACCTGCGCGATATCGTCGCAATCGCGATTCTGATGGCCTCCTACCCGGCGGCCGTCCCCAATCTGGAACTCGCGCTCGACGGTCTTCCCCCGACCATCCGGTTGGGGCTCGACCAAGCGAGGATTCGCACCGTGATGCTGGATTGCGCTGCCGAGGTCTCCGCATTGAGCGAGGCGCTCGGCTCGTAACTTTGATCGGCGGACCCATATCGGCGACAATGGGCCGCACAATAGCCTGGAGGGGAGTTCCCCGTTGACTCACGCTGCCATCGTCGGCTGGGGCAAGTGCTTGCCGCCCTCCATCCTCACCAATCAGGACCTCGCGACATTCCTGCCCACGGACGATGAGTGGATCACGTCGCGAACCGGCATGAAGGAGCGGCGCATCTCCCACGTTCCCGGCATCGAACTGGCCATCACCGCGGCGCGGCGCGCCATTGCCTGCGCAGGAATGCGCGGTGGCGACATCGAACTCGTCATCTACGGCAGCTGCAGCAATGACGAGACGGTGCCCAACAGCGCGTCCGGCGTACAGCAGCGCATCGGTGCGGCCCGGGCGGCGGCATTCGACGTCAATACGGCGTGCACCAGCTTCATGTACGGGCTGTCGATCGGCTCATCGATGATCAAGAGCGGCATCGTCAAGAATGCCCTGGTGATCGGGGTCGAGCTCATCTCCCAATACATGGACTGGGACAATCGCAACGTGGCCGTGCTGTTCGGCGACGGCGCAGCCGCCGTGGTGCTGCAGAGTTCGGATGAGGAGACGGGAGTCATCGCCGAGAAGCTTCAATGCTACGCCGACTCGCGGCAAATCCTGCGGGTGCGCGGCATGGGCACCATGTACGCGAATCTTGGCGTGCAATTCGGCCAGACCTGCTGGGATTTCGACGGTCAGGAAATATTCCGCAAAGCCGTGCAAGGCATGAGCGAAGCCAGCCTCGACGTGATGCGCCGCGCCCGCGTGACCATGGATGACATCGCACTCATCGTGCCGCACCAGGCGAACCTCCGCATCATCGATGCGGTCGCCAAGCGCGCCGGCGCGGGCCCGGACAAGGTGTACCTGACGGTGCATAAGTACGGCAACATGAGCTCTGCGACGGCGCCGGTCGCGCTGGTGGATGCCGTCGAGGAAGGCCGCGTGCCGCCGGGCGGCCTCGTGCTGATGCCGGCATTCGGCGGCGGCCTGACGCTTTCCTCCCACCTGATCCGGTGGGGGCGGCGCATGACACCGCTTGAGCCCTGCGATGCAGAGTTGCCGCCGTCCCCCAAGAGCGCGCTCGAGCTGGTGAACGACATCCGCGCACAGAAGAAGCTGGGCCAGGCTGAAACAGCCCGCTTCAAGACATTGAGCTTTGCGGAAAATCGCACCGGCTGAAGGCGCTTCCTGCCCCCATCGGCCGCCGTGTTCGGGCTGTCCGCGGTTCGGCGAACAGGGCATCGCCCCAGGCGCTCACGACGCACTCGATGCGCTGGCGCGTGCGCACGGATTGCCCGCGGTTTCGGTGTTTTGCGGGGACACCGCGCGGTTTCGGCTTCGCTCGCGCCTCGCCATCCGGGGCCGCCTGGGCTCGCCCAAGATCGGGCTGTTCGAGCAGGGCACCCATCGCGTCGTGACCATCCCGAACTGCAGCGTTCAGCATCCCTTGGTCAACCGCACCGCCGGAATCGTACGCGGGGCGCTCATCGATGCACGGGTGACATGCTACTCGGACAACGCGCATCTGGGGCTCGCGCGCTACCTGCAAGTGGCGGTGGAGCGCAGCTCGCAAACTGCGCAGGTCGTCATCGTTGCCAACAGCGAATCCGCCGCGCCCCTGGCTGCATGCTTGGACCTGATTCGGGAGCGCCTCGGGCCGGCGCTGCACAGCCTGTGGTTCAATGCCAATCGCGAGCGCTCCAACGCCATCCTGGGGCCCGACTTCCAAAATTGGTGCGGGCCGGCGAGCACGGTCGAGCATTTCGGCGGAGCCGCCGTGCACTACCCGCCGGGCGCGTTCGGACAGAACAATCTCGACATGGCGCAGCGGATGGTCGAACACGTGCGCAACTGCATCCCCGCGGGCGCACGCGTCGCCGAATTCTACGCTGGCGTCGGCGCGATCGGCTTGTCGGTCCTGGACCGGATAAGTGAGATCCGGATGAACGAATTGAGCCCGCAATCCCTGCATGGTTTGGAACTCGGGCTGGCGCAGCTCAGCCCCGCGGATCGGGCGAAGATATCGGTCATCCCGGGTCCGGCGGGCGCGGCGCGGCTGGCCGCCTCGGGCGTCCAAGTGGTGATTGCCGACCCGCCCCGCAAGGGCCTCGATGCGGAGCTCACCGAATATTTGACCGAGCACGCGCCCGAGCGATTGGTCTACGTGAGCTGTGGACTCGATTCGCTGCTCCGTGACACGGCGCAGCTCACTTCACGGGGCAAGCTGCGCCTCGCCACGCTCGCCGCCTTCGATTTCCTGCCGTTCACGGAACATGTGGAATGCGTGGCCTCCTTCGAGCGCAAGTGACTCCGCCCGCCTCGTTCATTGCATGAACGGGCGGCGCTCGACCTCGACGGCTTCTTGATTGCGGCCCTGGGCGCGCAGCGCATCGGCCAGCAGACGTCCCGCCTGAGCCTGCGTGCCGCGATCGCCGCTCGCGAGTGTGAGTGCCTTGCGCCCGCAACCCTCCGCCTGGTGCGCGTCGTGCTCAGCGAGCCGCAGCCGCCCGAGTTCTATCCACAAGAGAGGATTGTTGGGTTCGATGCGCAGCGCCCGGTCGAGGGTCGAGGAGGCGCCGTCCAGATCGCCCCGGGACATCAACGTACGAGTCTGCGTCACGAGCGCGCGGGTCGCGGGCGAGAGATGATTCTCGCGCGGCGGCGGCTGCGGTGTACGCGGCGCGGCAGCGGGGGGACCCGGCGCGAGCGGACTTAGGTCAGGCGACTGCGGCGCCGGCACGGTCGAGCTTGACGGCTCTTCAGGCCGCGGAGCGCGCAGAAAGCAGCCGCTCACCAACACCATCGCCATCGCCGCCAGAAGTGCGGCGCACGTCTTCAATGCACGAGATTCTTGAGCCATGCCTTGATCTTGTCACCGGCGGTGCTCTTTGGCGAGACTTCGAATGGCAGAGAATTGCAGCCCGGTTTGGCGGGCAGCACGGTTCCCTTCGGCACGGAAATGTCGACCGCATCCGCGCTGCAGGCCGGAGTCGTCTCCAAGCCGTCTCCGAACCCGATCCAGCGATCCTCGACGGACTCCGGCGGGACGGGCTGGAAGGACGCGGACTTGAGTTTTGCGAGCGTATCCGCCCATACCGGCATCGCGCCCGCCGCGCCCGTGAGCCCCGTCACGCGATTGTCGTCGTAGCCCACCCAGGCCACCGCCACGTAGCTGCCGGTAAATCCCGCGAACCAGCTATCGCGGGTATCGGAGGACGTGCCTGTCTTGCCGGCGGCCACCAAGCCGCGGGGCAGGCGCGCCGCTGCATCGCGGGCCGTGCCGTTCGTGGTCACCAACATGAGCATTCGATCGAGCTGATAGACGGCAGCCGACGGCGCGGCCTCCTCGACCTGAACCTTGAAGCTCTTGAGCGGCCGGCCCTGCTCATCGAGAACGGCATGCACGGCTCGCAGGCGCGCGCGAAAACCGCCGTTCGCGAGCGAAGTGTAGACCTGCATCACTTCGAGCGGCGTCATCTCGACGGTTCCCAGCAGCAGCGACGGATTGAGCGTCGGTGGCGTCTCGAGTCCCAGCCGCTGCAGCGCATCGGCCACTTTGGGCAGCCCGAGGTCGAGTCCGAGGCGCACGGTCGCCAAATTCATGGACTCCGCCAGTGCCCGCGCCATCGGCACCTGGCCATAGACCTGATGCTCGAAGTTTTGCGGCGCCCAGACGCTGCCATCGCCGAGCTTGAGTTCAACCGGTGCGTCCTCGATCAGGGTCGCCGCGGTGTAGCGGCCGGTCTCGAGTGCGGCGAGGTACACCGCGGGCTTCACGAGAGAACCGATGGGGCGGCGCGCATCGAGCGCGCGATTGAAGCCGTCGGTGCCCACGTCGCGACCGCCGACGACCGCCACCACGTCGCCGCTGTTGGGCTCTGCCACAATCACCGCCCCTTCGAGGTGCGCCGTTCGAACGCGGCTTGCCGCGTCGAGGCGCTTCAGATTCAGCGTCAGCGCGCCCTCCGCGGCCGCTTGCGCCCGCGGATCGAGGCTCGTGTAGACGGCAAGACCCGCGGCCGCGAGATCCGCCTCGGCGTAGTCGCGCTTCAGATGGCGGCGCACCAGATCGAGATACGCGGGCACGTAGCTGCCGCCGGGCGGCCGCAAACCGAGGGGCATCGCGGCTGCGCGTTCGGCGGCGGCGGCGTCGATCAGATGCGCCTGGCTTAGCTGCTCAAGCACCAGGTTGCGCCGCGCGAGGGCGCGGTCGGCGTGTTTTCGCGGGTCGTAATAGGACGGGCCCTTGACGAGTCCGATCAGCATCGCCAGCTCCCCCACATCGAGCTCGGCGAGCGGCTTGGCGAAGTAGTACTCGCTGCCGAGCCCGAAACCGTGGATTGCCCGCGATCCATCCTGGCCGAGGTACACCTCGTTGAGGTAGGCCACGAGGATTTCTTCCTTGGAGAAATGTGCCTCGAGCCGCAGGGCCATCAAGGCCTCGGTGGCCTTGCGGCCGAAGCTCTGTTCATCCGTCAAAAAGTAATTCTTGACGAGCTGTTGCGTGAGCGTGCTGCCGCCCTGCACCACCCGGCGGGCTTTGAGGTTGGCCCACATCGCGCGCAGGATGCCGTGTGCGTCGACGCCGTCATGCTCGTCGAAGCGCCTATCCTCGATCAGCTTGATCCCTGCACGCAGCAGCGGCGGCACATCGGCGGGCGACAGCACGAGCCGGTCCTCGCCGTGGATGGGAAATACGCTGCCGATCACCGGAGGATCGAGGCGGAACACCGGGAGCTCAGCGCCGTCAGCCTGCCGCAAGCCGGTGATCGAACCCGAGTCCGCACTGATGGTGACGAGCTGGGCTTCGCGCAGCTCATCAATGAAGCGCACGCGGCGCGCACGAAGGTCGAAGGAGTTTCCCCGCCGCCGGTAAACCCCGGGGCCCGCCGAAGGGTCGCCGGGCCGGTAATGAACGCGGCGCAGTTCCTCCTCGAGATCGCGCGCCGCCACCGGCGCGCCGACGTAGAGCTCGAGCGGTGCGGCGTAGACGCGCGCCGGCACGGACCAGTGCCGCCCCTGAAATTCGCGGGTCACCTCGCGGTCGAGATGCACCATCCACAGGACGAAGACAGTCGCGAGCACAATGCAGCCCAGAATGAGCGCCACGCCCGAGCGAAGCAGCTTGGACCGTGCCACGCGGACTATTCGCCGAGAACGTGCAGGGCAATCCGCCGTTCGTGCGGAGGCAGCCGGTGTTCGAACAGATACACGGCCTGCCAGGTCCCAAGCGCGAGCTGGCCGTCGATGACGGGAATTGACAGCTGCACCTGGGTGAGTGCCGCCTTGAGGTGGGCGGGCATGTCGTCCGGCCCTTCGTCATTGTGATCATACAGAGCCGGATCTTCCGGGGCGATCCTGTCGAAGAACGCTTCGATGTCCGAACGCACTTCCGGAGCCGCGTTTTCCTGAATCAACAGCGAAGCCGAGGTATGAGTGCAGAATAGCGTCATCAATCCCGAGGTGATGGATTGATCGTCGAGCCAGGATCGCACGTCGGGCGTGATGTCGAGGAGCCCGCGGCGCACGGTTCGCTTGACGAGAAGACCACTGGCCTGTTTCACGAGATTTCCCAAAACCGATCACCTGACGCTGGTAAGGATGCGCAGAATACAACCCCGGACCCTCGTAGGATACCGCCCATTCTATACTCGGATGGAAGGGGAGAATGGGGCGACACCGCCACGCGTCAATGGCATTGCGCCGGGGTTCGTCAATTCCAACTGGGAATGTTCCTTTGGCGACATCGATGCTGCCGCCAGGGCTACGGGTGCCGGGCTAGATCCGCTCTGCGGATTACTATTTTACAGTTTGAAGACTTATGTAATTCGTGCACCGCGTCTCGAGGAGCAAATCGACGAACCAAGGCGCCGCACACAAAAACGCCCGGGGATGTGTGTAGTCGTTCACAGACAATTGCCCGGATCGTGTAGGTGGGATTAACTGCGCTCGACGTCCGGCACTGACCGCCGCGATAAGAGATCAACTCTCAACACGCCAAGGGAATCGTGAGATGAGCAAGCCCTTCATTCGGCCCCTGCATTTGCTCGGCGCAACCTTCTTGTTGGCGCCGTGGGCGGCGACGAACGCCGCCTCCGGCCCGCAGCCCAAGCACGACGTCGCCAAGCCGCACAGCCTCCCGCCGGCCCATCTGGTCGTTCATCGCCGCGAGCAAGGTGCGGATGCGCAGACGTGGCTGATGTTCCCCGTCGGTCTCGCGGCCGTCGGCTTTGCCATTCGCCGTCAACAGCGTGGACTCGACTCGCTTCAGCCGCTCGCCAATTGAAATTACGGCACGGCGCCGGCCGGCGCGGCCGCCAGCTCTTGCCCAGTGGCGGCGCGGGCGGCATGCAGGAGGGTTACCCGCTGTATCGCGAGACGATCGCACGAATCACGCGCAGGACGGACGCCGCTGGCGAGGTGCGGCCGTGGGATCCTCCGTTCGTCTTGGTGGTCAAGTCCCTGCTGTATCCGCTTGCGGCGGCCGGCAGTCTTTGGCTCGCCCTCTGGATTTGTCGTGAGCCGTTCCACAAGGCCTACTATCTCGCGGCGGTACTGGCCTTTATCGCGACCTCCGAGATCTTGAGCGTCGCGCCCCTGCAGGGCCTCTCGACCCCATCGGCCTCTGCCCGCGGATTTCTTTTCATTGCGCGGCGCTGGTTCGCGGTGATCGCGTTTCTGTGGGGCCTCATCAGCGTTTCGGGTCTTCAGGCGAATTTCCCGCCTCGTGTGTGGCTGGCCTGGGCGCTGCTGACGCCAGTGGTTCTGTGGCTGAGCGAGAGAACGGCGCGGCGCGCATTCGAGCTTGCGCTGTCAACGGACTATTTTCGCCCGCATGACGCGATCATCGTCGGCCTGAACGATTTGGGCCGGCTGCTCGAACGCAAGCTGCGCCAAGACCGCTCCTCGAGGATCCGCGTGGTTGCGTACTTCGACGACCGGGAACCGCATGCGCACGCCGAGGATGCGCAATATCGCGAAATCGGCGAACTGCATCACTTCATTCGCAGCAATGCCGTACGCATCGTCTACATCACCTGGCCGATGACGCGCGAGAGGCGGATCCTCGAGCTGCTGGAGATTTTGCGCGACTCGACGGCCTCGATCTATTTCGTACCGGATGTTTCGATCGTCAATCTCATTCAAGGGCGTCTCGCGCTCGTGAGCGGTCTGCCGGTGCTCGGCGTGTGCGAGTCGCCGTTGTACGGCATACGCGCATGGCACAAGCGACTGTTCGACATCGTCTGCTGCAGCCTCCTGCTCGTGCTCGCGGCGCCGGTCTTCGTCGCGGTGGCCATTGGCGTGCGCTTGAGCTCGCCGGGACCGGTTCTGTTCAGGCAGCGCCGCTACGGCTTGGACGGCCGCGAATTCATGGTTTACAAGTTTCGCTCAATGGTCGTGACCGAGGACAGCGACTCGAGCTTCAATGCCGTGGAACGCGGTGATCGGCGGGTCACGCCGTTCGGTGCATTCATCCGCCGAACCTCGCTCGATGAGCTCCCGCAGCTCCTGAATGTTCTCGGCGGCACCATGAGTCTGGTCGGACCGCGCCCCCATGTCGTGGCCATGAACGAGGCCTATCGAACCCTGATATCAGGATACATGCTGAGGCACAAGGTGCGCCCCGGGATCACCGGCTGGGCGCAGATCAACGGTTCTCGCGGCGGCAATGACCTCGAGGACATGAAGCGCCGGCTCGAGCTCGATCTGGAATACCTCAGGCACTGGTCTTTGCGGCTGGATCTTGTGATCTTGCTGCGCACGGTTGAACTGCTCCTGTCGGATCCGCGCGCGTACTGAGGTGCCGCAGTCGTCGGTTCAGGCGATCTCATTGCCGGTCAGCGGGACGAGAACATGGGCGATCTTCTCTCCGCGGAACAGGAACGTATAGGTCTTGAAACCGCTATAACTGCCGGCGGAATTTCTGGCGTTGATCGTTGCTTTGACGACCCATCCGTAATTGCGAGTCTCGCTCATGAGGATGGTTCCGCTAGTCCCTTTGGTGAAACCCTGCTCGGGCCGGGTGATTTCCTGGTATTGAACCGATTCCGGATCCTTCAAATGGTCTTGAAAATACTGCCGGACCGACTCCTCATAGCGAGCCGGCATGGCGCCGAATTTCGAATCCGTCGCGTGCGCCGGCGTCGGCGGCGGTACCGCCCTGATCGCGGCAGGCGGCTCTTGCCGTGGGGCGGCGGGGGCCGGTAGCGCCGACACCGCGCTCGAGGGCACGCCGGCAGATTCGTCCGAGCTCCAAGTATCGACGATGCATTTCCAGGAGCCGTCGACTTGCTTTCTCCAAATCTCGCTGAGCCTGCCCCGATCCGATTTCAACGCACCGCGCGAGTCGGCGGAACGAAGTTCATATACGCCGACGAGATAGGCGAGTTCGCCCGAGCGGGCCACATCTACCCTGACCGGGTGCCATGCCACCCAGAAATGGGGCGCCGACAGTAATCGGGCGACGCTGCGGCGAACCAGTTCCTTGCCGTTCGCGAGTTGGTCATCCGGCAGCAGCACGATCGCATCGGCGCCGTAGTGCGCCACCCACGCATCGACGCCGGCGGTGCTTGCCGCCGCCGCCCAGTCCGCATCGGCCTGGCGAACTGCCGCGTCGGCAGCCGCGAGGTCGGAACCCGGCTCCTGCGACCTGCCCGCTTGGCAGACCAGAAGGGAACCAACAGCCAAGGATCCCAGGAATCGCAACAGGCCATTCATCATTTGTTGCTCCTGTCCCTCTTATGCCGTCAGCGCAGCTGCTTCACGCACTTGCGCCTCGAGTTCACGCGCGCCGCGCAAGGAGTTCGCCACCAGGCAAAGCTTTTCAGCCCGCTCCAACAGGTCCCGGGCCTTTTGATGATCGCTATTCGGCGGAACCGTCAGCGTCGCTCGAGTCACATAGCGCACGAACTGTGTGACGCCCGCATCCCGTTCCAAGGTGCCATCCACATGTGCCTCGAGACTGAGCCATTCGAAGCGCGCCGCCCGCGATACGCCGCGAAACGTCAGGATGAAGCAATCGGCGACGGCGGCGACGAGCAATGTCTCCGGTGACCAAACGTCCCCCGGCCCGTCGAATTCCTTGGGCGGTGCGGTCTTGATGGCCGGCAGTCCAGGCGAGACGACCGACACCGCTCCCGATGCCGAGGCATCTGCGGTGGCAATATAGGTATGCGGGTAAGGTGTCATGATCTCCCCATTTCTTGCAGGAATGCGGCACAATAAACGCGGCGACAACTCACGCATGGCCGCATTACTCCCGGCAACTTAGCAGCCGGCGCCTCCCTTCGACATACGTATCTCGGCGCACAATACCGGGACAAACGCGTATACGGCTTTTTCCCGCCGGCAGGTTCACCACCTGGTGCTGCGTATCCCCAGCGCGTAGGAAAGATGGTTGACCGCAATATCACCGATGAAGGAAACCGCGAGGATGACGGTGATGTCCGGCCAGGCCAGGGTCGCAAACGGCAGAATCAGCAGGAGCGAACCTGCCACAAAATCCAATTGGTCCATGGGGATCCAGGAGCGTCCCGGCGGTATTCCCCTCAGCCGCTTCAACAGGCTCTTGAGGCTGTCGCCCGCCATGGCTCCGACGCCGAACGCCAGGCCGAGGAGCGGCCACTGCGCATACGGCAGCAGCCCCCCGCTCCATCTCACCTTCGATTGCACGAACGTCGCGGCCATTGCGGCCGCAAGCCCGGCGCAAAATCCAACCACCGTTTTGTGATCTCCGAGCCACCGTCGGCTGATCGGCCCGTTCCACCCCGGCCAGTAGCGCGCGAATGGCGGCGCCATGTTGGCCAGGTAGGCGGGCAGCATCAAATACATCAGCTGAAGCACGTGCTGCGCGCGCGGAACGACATCGGCAGTTCTAAATGATTCGCTTACCATCTTGTTTGCGCACTCCATGCCGACGCTCATCTCGGCGTTGGGTGCGATCGCGAATCACCGCGAAAAGATGTATCGCGATTACGGCAGACAGCGCGGCGGCGAGTGCTGCGTGAATGCGACTCAAATTCCTGACGATCGCCGTGTCCTTAGTCGTCGCGTCATGAGACTCGCGGGGCAAACCAATGGTGGATGGAAGTGGCGCCGTTCGTTCGTACCACTGCGACAGCGACGGCATCCCAAATAAGTGTGCCGGCATGCCTTCCTCGGAAGCCAGCAGCCAGCCTGAAAGCGGAAGGGCGAGCAGCAAGGCATAGAACGCATACCTTACCCATTGACCTCCTCCCTGCGCCTTCGGTTCATGGGCCCGCGGGCCCTTCGGACGGTACACGAGCCACAGAAGCAAACGAGCCATCGACAAAAGGTAGACGCCGATCCCGAGCGAACTGTGCCAGAGAAACGCGCCGTTGCCGGTTCCATGCGGATCGATGTCCCAAAACAGCGCCGTAACCAGCAGCCCACTCACCAGTGCAACCGTCAACCAGTGAATGATTCGACTCACCTTGAAGCAATGGTGGGCAAACGTCAAAGTTGGTGTGGAGTCGGAACTCAGCATGATACTTCTTCTCCAGCGGCCCAGTTGCGCCACACGGCAAGTCCGATTGACAGGATGATGGGTCCCACAAAGATTCCCACGAGTCCGAAGGCGGCAATGCCTCCGATGACCCCGAACATGACGATGATGAACGGCACGTGGGTTGCGCTGCTGATGAGCAGCGGTCGAAGCAGGTTGTCCGTCGGATGCACCAGTAAGAAGCCCCACGCCAGCAGGATGAGGCCCTTCACGGCGTGACCCGTGACAAACAAATAGGCGCTGACCGAGCCCCAGACGAGGGCAGTCCCCAAGACGGGCACCACGGACAAAGCGCCCGTCAGGGCACCGAGCAGCACCGACCCGCGGACGCCGAGAACTGCGTATCCAATCCCTGCAATGAGGCCTTGGGCAAAGGCAGTCGCCAAGAACCCATACAAGATCGCGCGGGTCATCGCGCCTGCGCCGACGAGATACGGGTCGAGACGGTCGCCGAACGCTCGCGTCACGAGCCCCCGCGACTGACGCAGCAGAAAATCGGCGTCCCGATACAGGAAGAAGATCGTGAACATGACCAAAAACAGCTTCCCGATGCTGCGTCCCACGCCGCCTGCCAATCCCGCCAACTCGCTGGCCCATGACTGGATCCAGTCCGCGATTTGCGCATCCAGGGCGTTCGGTTCGCCGGCCAGGCGACCAAGCTCCTGCTGCAGCTGATCCCCGAGCCATGGAATGCTGCGGACGAATTCCGGTAGGACGACGGGCGCATCGGCGAGGTGGGACGCAAACGTTCGGTGGGCGGCAATCAACTCGGCGGAAACCAACGCTGCCAGCCAGAGCATGGGAAGAATCACGATGCAGGTGAGAATGGCGGTCATCAGGAATGCCGCGGCGCTCTGATTTCTGCCGAACGGCCGGCGTACCCATCGATAGAGCGGCCAGCTCACATATGCCAATATCGCCGCCCAGGCAATCACCGATAGAAAGGGCCGCAGGATCGCAATACATGCGCACACCACTCCGATCACCAGAATGATGAGCGATACCCGCCGCACGTCGAATGTCCCGCTTGTCTTGTCTGCGCAAATATCCACCATGGCAGCTAAATCCTGACGTGCAATATGCCGATGATGCTTGATGTTGCCCGCACGGGCACGGAACACAACCCCGACAAGTGCGGTCCGAATACGTAGAACCCCTCATGTTGTCCAGGCCATCCCATGGCAACGTCGCCGGTGATCCGAAGGAGTCAAACATCATGTCGGATGAGAAAAAGTTGCTAATTCCCGTCGATGGGTCCGAGAACTCGCTGCGCGCGCTCTCGTACGTGATCAAGCGTGCCGCCGCCGATAAACGACTGCACATATATGTACTCAACGTCCAACCGGCGCTTCCCCAGAGTCTCTTCGTCACGCGGACCATGATCGAGAGCCATCACGAGATGAAGAGCAGGGAAGCCCTGCTGCGCGCCAGTCGGATGTTGACCAAGAGCCATGTGCATGCCGAAGTCGCGGTGCGCGTCGGCAATGAAGCCGAAACAATCGTCAATTTCGCCAGACGGAAGCGTTGCGGAGAGATCGTCATGGGCACGCGCGGACTAGGGTCTCTGAAGGGCCTGTTGGTCGGCTCCATCACCACGAGGGTGATTCACCTCGCCCGGGTGCCGGTAACCGTCGTGCCGTGACGAGCCCTCGCCCGTGGCCACCGACAACTTGAACTCGCCATCTTCCATGTCGCGGGATGCGAGCGCATGAGCAAGGTCCAAAGTGCGGGGCTCACCGCCGACGAGGCCGCCCGAAGACTGCAATCCGACGGTTACAACGAATTACCCGCGGCGGACAACCGTAACGTCTTTCGAATAGTGTGGGAAGTCGTGCGACAGCCCATGTTCGCACTTCTGATTGCTGGCGGCGTCGTCTACCTGCTGTTGGGCGATCGCATGGAGGCGATTCTCCTGCTCGCCTTCGCCTCGCTCTCCGTCTCGATCACCATCGTGCAAGAATCGCGCAGCGAGAAGGTTTTGGAGTCGCTGCGCAATCTTGCGAGCCCACGGGCGCTCGTGATCCGGGATGGCAAGCGGATCCAGATCGCCGGACGCGAGGTCGTCCGCGGCGATGTCATAGTGATCGGCGAGGGCGACCGGGTGGCCGCAGACGCAACGCTGCAGGTCTCGCATGACCTCATGCTGGACGAGTCGCTGTTGACCGGCGAATCCGTCGCCGTACGTAAATTGCCGCCCGCAGTCGGCGTTCCGGTCGACGCAGCGCGTGCTGTCGCGGGCGGGGAAGACTCGCCGTTTGTATTCGCAGGCACGCTGGTCGTTCGCGGTACCGCCCAAGTGCTGGTCCACGCCACTGGCGCGCACAGCGAAATGGGCAAGATCGGCAAGGATCTTCGCACCATCGAGACTGAACAGCCGCATCTGCAGCGGCAAATGAGCTGGTTGATCCGGGACTTTGCCATCGTGGGCGCAGTGGCCGGGGGGCTGACGGTGCTCTTATTTGGTTTACTGCGAGGCTCCTGGCTGCAGGCCATGCTGGGGGGAATCGCCTTGGGGATGTCGCTGCTGCCCGAGGAGTTCCCGCTGGTCATGACCGTGTTCATGGCGATGGGGGCGTGGCGCATTTCGCAGGCGCGGGTCCTGACCCGTCGGGCGGCCGCGATCGAGACGCTGGGCGCAACAACGGTCTTGTGTACCGATAAAACGGGGACACTCACCGAGAATCGTATGACCGTCGTTTCCATCCGGAACAGCGAGGGCGGATGGGACAGTGATGACGATGCGCCACTGTCGGAAGATACGAGGGCCGTATTGCAGTGTGCCTGGCTCGCAAGCGCCCGGGAACCTGCCGACCCGATGGACACCGCCGTTCACACGATCGCGTCGGCACAGCCTGCCTGGCATAAGACTGGGAATCCCGTTCCAGCTCTCATTCGGGCATATGGATTGAGACCCGATATGCTCGCCGTGGCGAACGTCGTCGCGGGTGAGGCCGGTGAGGACGGCCGAGTCTACGCCAAGGGAGCTCCGGAGGCGATCGCGGAACTTTGTGCCTTGCCGGCTATTCGCCTCGCGGAGATTCGCAAGCAGTTGAACGGACTGGCGGGCCGGGGGATCCGTGTACTCGGTGTCGCACGATCGCCTGGCGCCGGCATCAAGAACGGCGAGCCCCTGCCGGATACGATTCGCGGCTTTGCGTTCGAATACATTGGCTTGATCGGTTTTGCCGATCCATTGCGGTCGAACGTCCCGGCCGCCGTCGCGGAGTGCCGTTCCGCAGGAATCCGGGTCGTCATGATCACGGGCGACTACCCTGCCACCGCGTCTGCCATCGGACACCAGGCGGGACTCGATGCCTCGCAAATATTGTCGGGCGATGACATCGAAGCCATGTCCGACGAACGTCTCGCGGCTCTTGTCAAGACCACCTGCATATTTGCCAGAATCCGGCCCAGTCAGAAGCTTCGAATCGTGCAATGCCTCAAGGCCAACGGAGAGATCGTCGCCATGACAGGCGACGGCGTGAACGATGCGCCGGCAATCAAAGCCGCGCACATCGGCATTGCCATGGGCGGACGCGGTACGGATGTCGCTCGCGAAGCGTCAGCCATCGTGCTGCTCGACGATGATTTCGGTTCCATCGTCAAGACCATTCGCCTGGGGAGACGCATCTACGACAACTTGCGCAAGGCCATCGAATACATCGTCGCCGTCCACATTCCGATCGCCGGCCTCGCTCTCCTGCCGCTGCTGCTCGGCCTGCCGCTGATACTGACGCCGATTCACATTGCCTTTCTCGAAATGATCATCGACCCGGCCTGTTCGATGGTGTTCGAGGCTGAGGGCGAGGAAGCCGATGTCATGCGCCGCCCGCCGCGCGACCCCAAGAGCCCGTTGCTTTTGCCGAGACGCATCGTCTGGGCGCTCCTTCAAGGGCTCATTGCCCTCGCGATTCTCGCGGGTGTGCTCATCAGTGCATCGCGAATGGGAATGCCCGAGGCGGACTTGCGTGCGCTGGTATTTACGTCGCTCGTGCTCATCAATATGGGGTTCATCCTGGTGAACCGCTCGTTCGAGTCGTCTCTGGCCCGCGCGATTCTGCGGCCCAATCGCGCCCTTTGGATCTTGGTGGTCGGAGTTGCAGCGCTATTGGGCATCGCCTTGTTCTGGCCGCCCGCCCGGTCGCTGTTTCATTTCGGACGACTGCACTGGGACGATCTGGCGGTGTGTGCCGCGATCGGCGCCGCGAGCCTGGTGGTCCTGGAAATGCTCAAATCCCGCTGGTTTCCCCGTGTCGGGGCCCCTGTGGCGGCGACGCCCCCGAATCCGTGACGCCCGCCGACGATCCCGGGCGAAGCGCGCGCGGCTTGTAGGTACTTCTGCGGATGGCGCGCCGCAATGGAAACGACGAAGGTGGCCGAAGCATCCATGGCCCATTTGGAGATTTCCATGCTCACTCGAGTTGCGAATACGCACGCATGCGCGGCCATGGTCGCGTCCTGCATGCTCTTTGGGTTCTCACCTCTCGCGACGGCGCAAGTCAGCATCGGTATAGGGCTGCCAAGCGTGAGGATCGGGATCAACGTTCCGCTCTTTCCGAACTTAGTTCCGGTGCCGGGCTATCCCGTGTACTACGATCCACGGCTGGACTCGAACCTGTTCTTTTACGACGGACTCTACTGGGTGTACGCGGAAGACAACTGGTATGCGAGTTCCTGGTACAACGGTCCCTGGGACCTGATCTCGCCGGAGATGGTGCCGGATTTCGTGTTGCGCGTTCCACTGCGTTTCTATCATCGCCCGCCTCCGTATTTCTTGGGCTGGGATCGCGAGGCACCACCCCGCTGGGGCGAGCATTGGGGACGTGACTGGGACGAGCGCCGGCACGGCTGGGACCACTGGGATCGCGCCGCGATCCCTGAACGCGCGCCGCTGCCCATGTATCAGCGCCAATATGCGCGGAATCACTATCCGTCCGCCGAGAGGCAGAGGGAGCTACGAGATCGGAACTACCACTATCAGCCGCGTGAGGAAGTGGCCCGCCGTCATTTCGATCACCCCGTGGCACCGCCGCCGGGTGATTCTCGGCAAAGCGCGGACCGCTCCTCCGTGGAACGGCGCCGAGTGCCATCGCCACCCGGCAGAGCCACCGCCGACGGTCAACACGGGCAGCCCGACCGGCGGACACCCATCGCGCGTGGGCGTCCCAACGTGCCGTCGCCCACCATTCGTCAAGATAACGCGCCGACGCCCGCGGGCCGTGTGCCCACATCGGAACGGCGCAGCCCGCCGTCACCGCCGGCAAGAAACACGATAAAAGCACCCCACCCGCAGTCCGATCATCGGGATGCACAACACTCAGCTCCCGGACCAAGACCTCAGGAGCACCGCGCCCCTGCGCAGGGGCCGGCTCGGGATTCTCCTCCGTCGGGGCCGCGGAACGACAAGCCGCTCCCATGAAGTGACGAATCTCGATTCCACCGGCGAGGCAGTTCTCACCGCACGTGGCCTGACCAAGGACTACGTCATGGGTGAAGTGGTCGTTCATGCATTGACATCGGTGGATCTCGACGTCTGCCAAGGAGAGCTTGTTGTGCTGTTGGGTCCTTCCGGCAGCGGCAAGTCAACCTTGCTCAATATTCTAGGGGGTCTTGATACGCCCACCAGCGGAACGGCGCGTTGGCGCGACCACGACTTGAGCCGTGCCGGCGAGTCGGAACTGACGCGCTACCGGCGTGATCACGTCGGTTTCGTCTTCCAGTTCTACAACCTGATCCCAAGCCTCACCGTTTTGGAAAACGTCATTCTGGTCACGGAAATCGCCAGAAATCCGATGCAGCCGGAGGAGGCGCTGGAATGGGTGGGACTGAAGGGACGCCTGGATCACTTTCCGTCGCAATTGTCAGGCGGCGAGCAGCAGAGAGTCGCCATTGCGCGGGCGATTGTCAAGCGCCCGGAACTGCTGTTGTGCGATGAACCCACCGGTGCCCTCGACCACGACACCGGTCGACTGGTGCTCGAGGCGATTGCGCGGGTGAACGCCGAACTCGGTACCACCACCCTGGTGATTACGCACAACGTCGTGATCGGCCGCATGGCCCATCGGGTGCTGTATTTGGCGGACGGTCGCATCGAACGAGTCGAGCGAAATTCGGCGAGAGTGCGGCCGTCGGAACTGACCTGGTGAGCATGCTGCACCGAAAGTTGCGCCGCGACCTTCTGAGCATGAAGGGTCAAGTGGCGACAATTGCGTTGGTTGTCGCTTCAGCTACCGGCGGATTCGTCGGAAGCCTCGGCACGTATCATGCGTTGCAACAGGCGCGCACCGCCTTCTATGCGCACTATCGATTCGCGAACGTATTCGTCGACGTGAAACGGGCTCCCCGTGCCCTGTTGGAGCGAGTCGCCGCCATACCGGGGGTGGCCGACTCGGAAGCCAATGTTGTGGCCGACAGTCAACTCCTTCTGCCGCACGTTCCCGAGCCGCTCATTGCGCACTTGGTGGGTATCACGACGAAGGTAGGACCACGCTTGAATCGGCTGTACATTCGAAGAGGCCGGATGATCGAGCCTGGAGCCACACTCGAGGGACTGGTCGATGAGGGATTTGCGGCTGCGCGGCATCTCGGACCCGGCGATGACGTCACGGTGCTGCTCAACGGAATTCGGCAGCAACTCAAGATCGTTGGCGTCGGCCTGTCGCCCGAATACATCAATCCTTCCATCGGCGGCGCATTCCCGGATCCCAAGGGCTTGGGTGTGTTCTGGATCGACGGGGAGCGCCTCGCCGATTCGTTCGATCTGAAGGAAGCGTTCAATCACTTGAGTATCGTGACGGCATCATCGACGTCCGAATCGCAGATCCTGAATGATCTGGATGTCCTGCTGCGTCAATATGGGGGGCGAGGCGCCTACGGCCGCAGAGATCAGACCTCCGATCGAATCGTTTCGCAGGAAATGAATCAACAACGAGTGCTGGGGACCGTCATGCCGTCCCTGTTCGTGTGGGTGGCCGCATTTCTCTTGAATGTCGTGCTTGGACGGCAGATCGCGACCCAACGTGAGCAGATTGCGGCGCTCAAGGCACTCGGTTTCGGTAACAGCGCGATCGCCCTCTACTACCTGGAGTTTGTCGCAATCGTGGTTACCTGCGGGATGGGGCTTGGTATCGGCATTGGCGCCTGGTTCGGCAGCTACATGACTGGAATGTATGCGGATTTCTTCCACTTCCCCGCGGTGTCCTTCGGCATCGAACCCGCGCTGATCGCCGCGGCCGCCGGCGCCTGCACCGCGGCCGGCTTCGGCGGAGCGCTGTTCGCGATCCACAGGGTCATCAAGCTCTCACCCGCCCAGGCAATGCGTCCTCCCGCGCCGCCGCGCTATCGCCCGTTGCTCCTGGAGCGTCTCGGAGTTGCGCAGTTGATCCCAACTGGAGCCAGGATGATCCTGCGCAACCTGGAGCGTCGTCCCATGCGCTCGGTTCTTGCCGCGGTCGGCGTCGGCGCCGCAGTGGCGTTGATCATATCCGGGACCTTCTGGTGGGATGCCATCGGCTACATGGTCGATGTCCAATTCAATTCTGCGGACCGCAGTGACGCCGTGATAACGTTTGCCGAGCCGCGCTCGCCTGCGGTCGGGTTCGACGTGAACAGGTTGCCCGGCGTGATTCAGACTGAGGCATATCGCGCCGTCGGTGTCCGCTTCAGGTCCGGTCACCGCGCTTATCGAACCGCGATCATGGGTCTCGGCGCACAATCGCGGCTGCGCCGTGTGCTCGACGGACGCCACCAACCCATCGACATGCCGCCGGAGGGTGTACTGCTATCCGACCGGCTCGCAAGCAAACTTGGCGTGCGCACCGGGGAGTTCGTCCAGGCAGAACTGCTCGAGGGAGCGAGAATCCGCCGCGACGTGCTCGTGGCGGGAGTCGTCGACGACATGTTTGCCTTGATGGGCTATATGGACTTGAATGCGCTCAACCGGCTCATGTACGAGGCGGATTCAATCAGCGCCGTGAACGTGCGGCTCGATCGAGCGAACCAGGACGAACTGTTCGCGCGCATCAAATCGATGCCCGCCGTGGCCATGATATCCATCAAGGAGAATTCCCTCGCGAGCTTCCGCGAAACCTCGGCGCGCAACGTATTGGTCTTTACGTCCATCTTCACCCTGTTTGCCGCCACAATCGCCGTGGGCGTGGTCTACAACAGCGCGCGCGTATCGCTCGCCGAGCGGGCGTGGGAACTCGCAAGCCTGCGTGTATTGGGCTTCAGCCGCGGCGAGGTATCGACGTTTCTCCTGGGAGAGCTGGCGATCGAACTCTGTGCGGGAATTCTCGTGGGCCTGTGGCTCGGAAGACGGCTTGGCGCGATGCTCACAGACATGATGCACAGCGATACATTCCGCATTCCGGTCGTTATCGCGCCAAAGACCTATGTCATCGCAATCCTTACAACCGTGGTCTCCGGCGTCCTGAGCGCGCTGATCGTTCGCCGCAGGATCGATCGCCTGGATCTGGTTGCCGTGCTGAAGACGAGGGAATGAAGCGATGAGTCGACGTGGAACCATTGTAGTTGCTGTGATGCTCGGGGGGGCGGCGGCCGGAATGCTCGCTTGGGCGCTCGTGCCGCGCGCGGTCGAAGCCGAAACCGCCGCCGTGATCCGCGGACCCTTCGCGCAGACGGTTGACGAACAGGCCAAGACCCGAATTCGCGATCACTTCGTCGTCTCATCGCCGCTTGCGGGTGAGCTCGATCGCATCACGCTGCGCGAGGGGGACGACGTTGCCGAAGGCGGCATCGTGGCGCGGTTGCATCCGACGGCACCTGCCCTGCTCGATGCGCGAACGGAATTGGAATTGCGCCGCCGGATCGAGGGGGCTCGGGCGTCGAAGGAGCGTGCGGATGCGCGCGTCATGCGAGCTGCATCGGCGTTGGAACTCGCCGGACTTGAGGTCGGTCGAAGCCGCAAACTGGCCGAGACGAATACGATAGCCAGAGCCAAGCTGGATTCCGACGAACTGGCCTTCGAGATTGCGGGGCACGAGCTCGACAGCGCACGAGCGGATGCGCATGTCGCGCAACACGACATCGATATCGCAGTGGCGGCGTTGGCTCGAACGCGGGATCCGGGGAGCCTGGGAAGGGAAACGGAGTGGCCGCTCCGAGCTCCCATCGCAGGGCGCGTGCTTCGGGTTCAGCAAAGAAGCGGCGGAACGGTCGGCCTTGGGATGCCGCTGTTGGAGCTCGGCGATCCTTCGAATCTGGAAGTGATCATTGAATTGCTCACCACCGAGGCGCCCCAAGTCATTCAGGGAGCAGAGGTCAGGCTGGATGGGTGGGGCGGACCAGTCCCGCTCTCGGGTCGGGTACGCCGGATCGAGCCCTGGGGGTTTACCAAAATCTCCGCTCTTGGTGTGGAAGAACAACGGGTCAACGTCTTGGTCGACATTATCACCGACCGACATGAGTGGGCTGCTCTTGGCGAGGGCTATCGGCTGGACGCGCACATCCGGGTCTACCAGCGCGCCAATGCACTGCAGATTCCGTCGGGCGCATTGTTCCGGTCAGGTCCCCAATGGATGGTATTCTCGATAGCGGCCGACGGACGTGCCCGTCAGACCAAGGTGACCATCGGCCGCCGCAACGAAGCGTTCACGGAGATCCTGGATGGCCTCGAGCCGGATGCCCGCGTGATTCTCTATCCGAGCGACGCCATCAAGGACGGGACGCGACTCACCTCCATATCGTCAGCCAAGTATTGACGGTGGCATGCAATGAGAGCGCATCTTTGAAGATTTCTTTCCTTGGCGCGACGGGCACGGTCACGGGGTCGAAGTACCTCGTCGAGATCGGTTCGAAGCGGATCCTCGTCGATTGCGGATTGTTCCAAGGTTACAAGCAGCTGCGACTGCGCAACTGGAAGCCCCTGCCCCTTCCGGCGCGAGAAATCGACGCGGTGATCCTGACGCACGCACACATCGATCACAGCGGATATCTGCCGCTGCTGGTTCGGCAGGGCTTTTCAGGCCGGGTCTATTGCACGCATGCCACCAAGGACCTGCTCGGGATACTGCTTCCCGACAGCGCCCGGCTGCAGGAGGAAGAGGCAGGCTTTGCCAATCGGCGCGGATACTCCAAGCACCATCCTGCCCTGCCCCTCTACACGCAGCAAGATGCCGCGGCGGCGCTCGAGCGCCTGTCGCCGGTCGACTATGAATGCGACACACAGCTCGATGAAGCGATCCGCTGGCGATTCACCATTGCCGGCCACATTCTCGGGGCCGCAATGATCCACCTCGGGGGACCGGATGGAAGCATCGTGTTCTCCGGCGACGTTGGCCGCCCCCATGATGCGATCATGCAACCTCCGGGCATTCCGGCGCCGGCCGATTACTTGATAGTCGAATCGACCTACGGCGATCGATGCCACGCGCAGGTCGATCCGGAGGCGGAACTCGCCGATGCGGTCAATGCCGCGGCGGCCCGCGGCGGAGTGATTCTCATCCCCGCGTTCGCCGTCGGGCGGGCGCAGCTGCTTCTGCAGTTGGTCGCGGCGCTCAAGCACCGTCAGGCCATTCCCGATCTGCCCGTGTACCTCAACAGCCCGATGGCGGTGAATGTGACCGGCATTTATGCGGCTTACAGCAAGGAGCATCGACTCTCGCCGGAGCAATGCGCCTCCATGTGCGGCGCCGCTACGTACGTAAACACGGTCGAGGAGTCCAAAGCGCTCAATCGCCGGCAGGGGCCGATGATGATCATCTCAGCAAGCGGCATGGCGACCGGAGGGCGGGTGCTGTATCACCTGGAAGCCTTTGCGGGCGATCCACGCAATCTGATTCTTCTCGCCGGATATCAAGCCGGCGGCACCCGCGGCGCATCGCTCCTGGCCGGTGCGAATACCGTTAAAATTCACGGTCAGCTGATCGATGTTCGCGCGCAAGTGCGGCAGCTCACCAGTGCCTCGGCGCATGCCGACGCGGACGAACTGTTGGCCTGGATGGGATGCTTCAAGTGGCGCCCCAAGACGGCATTCATCACGCACGGCGAACCCGCCGCCGCAGACGGCCTGCGCAGACGCATTGAACGCGACTTGGGCTGGACCTGCGAAGTGCCGGATTATCTGGAAACAGCGGATCTCTCGACGAAATCTAGATCCGAGACCCGTGTCAGATGACGAGTGGAATCAGCCTGTACCTGACCCGAGCCCGATACCGAGCATAGACGGGATCCGCACTCAGAAAGCGCTCCTCCGCCACTGCGCGCGTGAATTGCAACACGCAATCGCACAGCCACAGCGAAATATTCCAGGCACTCCGGATTCGAACGACCGCGCGGCGGTTGTTTCCCGTAGTACGCTTCGCCAAGTGCGTATGGAAAAGACGTCCCGCGCGCGATAGCGTGCAGCTGGATACCAACGGCAACTTGGGAATTACCATGCGCGCAAAATGCCCTTCTAGATCCATTCTCTACACGTTGATCGCGTCGGCGTTCATTTCAGGTTTTGCCATGGCGGCGGATACGACGACGGCCGTCCCGCCTGAACCGTCAAAGGAATTGCGCGCAAAGATGGCTGCCGCTCATGAGCAAATGGCGGCGTGTCTGCGCACCGATAGAGCCATGAGCGACTGCCGCAACGAAATGATGAAGGAGTGTCATCAGCTGATGGGTGAGCACGCTTGCCCCATGATGGAGATGGGCAAGCGCCACCACATGATGAGGAACAAGGCGCCGGCTCCGAAAGAGCAGTAGTGACCCGGTGCGGCACCAGCTTGCCGTCACAGCACTTCAAACGCCCGACATGCATCCAAGAGCGCCGTCGACCGGCGCATCGGCAGCCCCAGCAACGATGGGGCTAGCGATTTTCGGCCGCGCCGGGCGATCTGTTCAAGGATGCCAGCACCACTTGTCCGTCTTTCAAGGGCAGGGAACTGCCCGGATCTTCCTTCGTGTGCACGTGGTGCCGCTCGCCCTTGTATTCGTAGACCACGTCGAATCCCGCGGGTTCCTGCTTCGAATCGTACACGGTGTTGCAGCGCTGCTCCGTCGTCTTGTAGGTGTCACCCTGCTGCACTTTCTCTTGAATCTTGTTGCCGGCGTAGCCGCCTGCGCCTGCACCGACCACCGTCGCCAATGTCTTGCCGTTCCCTCCGCCCACCTGATGCCCCAAGACGCCGCCGACCAGGGCGCCGATTCCAGTCCCGATCAATCGGTTCTGGTCTTTGACGGGCTTGGTGTGAGTGACCTCTTCGTCGTGGCAGTCCTGCCGCGGAATCTTCACTGTTCGCATCAGCGGTTTCGCGCTGACCACGACGGCCGAATGGTTTGCATGATAGATGTGGTACCCGGCAGCTGCGCCCCCCGCGGTCATCAGAGCGGCACCTGCCAGCGCACCAGTCATGAACGATATTTTCATCCGCCCTCCAGTTTCATTTCGCCCATATGGGCGTGATCGGGTGGAAAAATTGTACGAGGGTGCAGTCCGCGCATCATCGGTACTGCATCACAATTCCGGCGCCGGGCGGGTTACAAAAATCTAATGAAGGTTCAACGCATCGAAACGGCCCGCGTCCTGCGCCCAAATGATGATTGGTGTATGCGCTTGGCGACGGCAGCGCTGGAGTGCATTTCTTCCCAAGAGCTATTTTGAAGGCGCTGCGCTCTCCTCGGTGAGACGGCGCAGCGCCTCGCGCGGCAGCTCGTCGAGGCCGCCCTCGCCATGGGCCGCGATCTTCTGACGCATGCGCTTGGTCCAAAACTTGGCGATATGGCTGGCGATACCGGCCACCGCGTCTTCCCGCACCGGCTCGGAGCGAAAGAAATTGCCGATGTCATTGGCCATCTGCACCAAGTGCTCAGCGCCGTCGTGCTTCGGATCGCAGTGCGCATCGCCGCTCACGGTGACGGCCTGTTGGAGCCCGAGACGTCGGCGCTCTTCAGCAGCGATTCCTGAGTCTCCGTGAACTCGCGGAAGCGCTTCTGCCATTCCGACGGTTGAGTCACCCGCGTGGCCTGCACCGCCGTGACCTTATACTCGGGGCAGTTCGTCGCCCAATCGGAGTTGTCGGTGGTGATCACATTGGCCCCCGACTCGGGGAAATGAAACGTGGTGTAAACCACGCCCGGCTGCACCCGCTCGGTGACTTTGGCGCGCAGCACCGTGTCGCCCGCGCGGCTCGCGATGCCCACCCAATCACCCTCGGTGATTCCGCGCTCCTCGGCATCGTGCGGGTGGATCTCCAGGCGATCCTCGTCGTGCCAGCGGTTGTTCTCCGTGCGCCGCGTCTGCGCGCCGACGTTGTACTGGCTCAGGATGCGCCCGGTGGTCAATATCAGTGGGTAGCGGGCATTCACCTTCTCGCTGGTCGGGACGTATTCGGTGATCAGGAACCTGCCCTTACCGCGCACGAACTCACCGACGTGCATGGTCGGCGTCCCCTCGGGGTGCGCCGCGTTGCAAGGCCATTGGATGCTGCCGAGCTCATCGATGCGCGCAAAGCTCACGCCCGTGAAAGTCGGGGTCAGACGCGCAATCTCATCCATGATTTCGGACGGATGGCTGTAGTTCATGGGGTAGCCCACCGCGTTCGAGAGCAGCTGCGTGATTTCCCAGTCCGCGTAACCTGATTTCGGCTGCATCACCTTGCGCACCCGCGAGATGCGCCGCTCGGCGTTGGTGAAGGTGCCGTCCTTTTCCAGGAATGACGATCCCGGCAGGAACACGTGCGCGAATTTCGCCGACTCGTTCAGGAACAGGTCCTGCACGATGATGCACTCCATGGAGGTCAATGCCGCAGTGACGTGCTGCGTGTTGGGATCCGATTGCGCGATGTCCTCCCCCTCGATGTAAAGGCCCTTGAACTCGCCGTCGAGGGCTGCCTCGAACATGTTCGGAATGCGAAGTCCGGGTTCATTCTGCAGCGGCACTCCCCACGCACCCTCGAACAGATGCCGCACGGTGTCGTCGGACACATGGCGGTAGCCGGTGAACTCGTGCGGAAAGGACCCCATGTCGCAGGAGCCTTGCACGTTGTTCTGGCCCCGCAATGGATTCACACCCACCCCTTCGCGGCCAACATTGCCGGTGGCCATGGCAAGATTGGCGATGCCCATCACCATGGTGGAACCCTGGCTATGCTCGGTCACGCCGAGACCGTAGTACATCGCTCCATTGCCGCCTGTCGCATACAGGCGTGCCGCCGCTCGCACGTCCGCAGCGGGAACTCCGGTGACCGCTTCCATGGCCTCGGGGGAATTTTTGTCGAGGGCGACGAAATTGCGCCACTTCTCGAAGGACGGCATTTCGCAGCGCTCGCGCACGAACGCCTCCTTGACCAGGCCCTCGGTGACGATGACGTGGGCAAGCGAGTTGATCAGCGCGACGTTGGTGCCCGGCCGCAGCTTCAAGTGATGTTCGGCCGCAATGTGCGGCGTGCGCACGAGATCGATGCGCCGCGGATCGGCGACGATGAGTTTCGCTCCCTGGCGCAGCCGCCGCTTCATCTGGGAGGCGAACACCGGATGTCCGTCGGTGGGGTTCGCACCGATCACGAAGATGACGTCGGCCTTCATGACCGAGTCGAAGTTCTGCGTGCCGGCCGACTCGCCCAGAGTGTTCTTCAGTCCATAGCCGGTCGGGGAGTGGCAAACCCTTGCGCAGGTGTCGACGTTGTTGTTGCCGAACCCGGCCCGCACCAGCTTCTGCACGAGGTAGGTTTCCTCGTTGGAGCAGCGCGAGGAGGTTATGCCGCCGATCGAATCGCGGCCGTATTTCGCCTGAATGCGCTTCAGTTCCGAGGCTGCGTAGCCGATGGCCTCCTCCCAGGACACCTCGCGCCAGGGGTCGGAGATCTTGGAGCGGATCATGGGTTTGACGATCCGGTCCTTGTGAGTGGCGTAGCCGATCGCGAATCGTCCCTTTACACAGGAGTGTCCGTGATTGGCATGCCCGTCCTTGTTCGGCACCATGCGCACCACTTCCTCGCCCTGCATTTCGGCGCGGAACGAGCAGCCCACCCCGCAATAGGCGCAGGTCGTAACCACGCTGTGCTCCGCCTGTCCTTTTGCGATCAGCGTATTTTCCGAGAGAGTGGCGGTCGGGCAGGCCTGAACGCACGCGCCGCAGGAGACACATTCAGAATCCATGAAGGAGACGCTTTGGCTGGCCGAGACGGTCGAGTCGAAACCTCTTCCCTGAATGGTGAGGGCAAAGGTCCCCTGCTGCTCCTCGCAGGCGCGCACGCAGCGCGAACACACGATGCACTTGCTGGCATCGAAGGTGAAATAGGGATTGCTGGTGTCCTTCTGGGCGCTGAGATGGTTGGCACCCTCGTAACCGTAGCGTACTTCGCGAAGGCCGACGACTCCCGCCATGTCCTGCAGCTCGCAGTGCCCGTTGGCCGGACAGGTCAGACAGTCCAGGGGATGATCGGATATATAGAGCTCCATCACCCCGCGCCGGATGTCGGCGAGCTGCTTGTTCTGCGTGGTGACCTTCATGCCCTGTGCCACCGGCGTCGTGCACGAGGCGGGCAATCCCTTCATCCCCTCGATCTGCACGAGACACAGCCGGCAGGAGCCGAAGGCTTCCAACTGCTCGGTGGCGCAGAGTTTGGGAATTTTCACATCCGACAGCGCCGCCGCCCGCATGACGGAGGTGCCCTCGGGCACGGTCACTTCGCGGCCGTCGACGGTGAGCGTGACGGCTTTCTCGCTCAAGCGCGGCGGAGTTCCTAAGTCTTGGTCGACAATGGATTGCATCGGGAAAGTCCTCTCAAGCCGGGACGCGGGTCGGCGCCGGGGTGGCAAAGTCTTCGGGAAAATGATTGATGGCGGACAGCACCGGGTACGGCGTCAGCCCCCCGAGCGCACAGAGGGATCCGTAGGTCATGGTTTCACACAAATCGCGCAATATCGCCTCTTGCCGGACGGCATTCTCGCCGGCGATGAGCCGGTCGATCACCTCGACGCCGCGTGTCGACCCGATGCGGCAGGGGGTGCACTTGCCGCACGATTCGATGGCACAGAACTCCATCGCATAGCGCGCCTGTGCGGCCATGTCGACGGTGTCGTCGAAAACGACGATACCCCCGTGACCCAGCATGCCCTTGATGTCGGCGAACGCTTCGTAATCGAGCGCGGTGTCGAACTGCGACTCGGGCAGATAGGCGCCCAAAGGGCCGCCCACCTGCACCGCGCGTATGGGCCGCCCGCTCAAGCTGCCGCCGCCGTAGTCGTACAGCAACTCGCGCAAGGTGATGCCGAAGGCCTTTTCGATCAAACCGCCGCGCTTGATATTGCCGGTCAACTGGATCGGCAGCGTGCCGCGGGATCTTCCCATTCCGAACTGCTGATAGTGCTCGGCGCCCCGATCGAGAATGATCGGCACCGAGGCCAGCGTGATCACGTTGTTGATCACCGTCGGTTTGCCGAAAAGCCCTTGAATCGCGGGCAGCGGCGGCTTGAAGCGCACCTGGCCCCGCTTGCCTTCAAGGGACTCGAGCAGGGAAGTCTCCTCCCCGCAGATGTAGGCGCCCGCTCCCAGGCGCACCTCGAGGTCGAAGCGCTTGCCGCTGCCTTGGATATTCTCGCCGAGATAGTGATGTGCACGGGCGCTTGCAATCGCGGACTTGAGCGCGATATGAGCATCGGGGTACTCCCACCGCAGATAGATGTAGCCGCGCGTGGCTCCCGTCGCGATTCCCGCGATCGTCATGCCTTCGATCAACACGAAGGGATCGCCTTCCATCACCATCCGATCCGAGAACGTGCCGGAGTCGCCCTCATCGGCATTGCACACGACATATTTTTGCGCCGCGGGGGCGCCCAGCACCGTTTTCCATTTGATTCCCGCCGGAAACGCTGCCCCGCCGCGGCCGCGCAGACCCGACGCGGTTACCGCAGCGACGATCGCGGCCGGCTCCATATCGAGGGCTGCCTTCAGTCCGCGGTAACCGCCATGACCAAGGTAGTCTTCGATGCTTCGCGGATCAGTCACCCCCACCCGCGCAAACGTGAGCCGTTCCTGGTTCTTGAAATATGCAATCTCCTCCGTGAGTCCATGTCCGAGCGCATGCTGCTTGCCGTCGGTAAAACCGGCGGCGAACAGACCTCGCACATCGCCGGCTTGTACGGGTCCATAGGCGACCCGGCCGGCGCTGGTCGATACCTCGACCAGTGGTTCCAGCCAGAGAAGCCCGCGAGTCCCGTTGCGGATCAGTTCGATGTCGGCACCCAGGCGCTTCGCCTCGGCGAGGATGGCCTGCGCGGTCTCCTCGGCGCCCACGCTTAAGGCGGCGGCATCGCGCGGCACGTAAATCCGGGTCGCGCTCATGTCCCACCCCCGGCGCCGCTACGCGTTTTATGCATCAGCTCATCGAAACGCTTTGCCGACACGCGCCCGTGCAGCCGGTCATCGATCATGATCGAGGGCCCCAGCGCGCAATTTCCCAGGCAATACACAGGCTCGAGGCGGATGCCGCCGTCCTTCGTCGTGCCATGAAAGTCGATGCCGAGCGTGCGCTTCGCGTGCGCCTCGACCGCCGTCGCGCCGACCGATTGACATGCCTCCGCACGGCATAGATGCACGACATGGCGGCCGCCGGGCTCCTTGCGAAAGTAGTGATAGAAACTCAACACACCATGGACGTCGGCGATGGACAAATTCAGCTCCTGCGCGATCAGCGGCACCGCACCGTGCGGCACAAATCCCAGCCGCTCCTGGACCGCGTGGAGAATCGGCATCAAGGGACCATCTGCATGTTTTAGCTCCGCGCAGGCGCCGAGGACCGCCTCGGTCTGTCCGCGCGACATGATGGGTCCGATCGCGCCCACTGAAGTTGATTGTCGAGTCATGAAGAATCCAAATGTAATGTGTTTGTTTGTCCGCGCGCAAAGCGTCGGCGATTTCTTGGGGCTCCAGCCTGCATCGCCTCGGGTGCGCAAAGACGATTGAAGTTTACTGTGTATCGAGTGCGGATGGTGAGAGAGGCTGCGGATCTTTTGCTGATACGCGCATCGCGTGATCGTATTGAGAGGTCTCACTTATCGTCCGATAACATCCGTCGATTAGCCGACATATGAGCGTGAGAACATATGTGCAATCAACCAGCAGGCGATCGGGGATCGCCGGACGAGCGTTCATCGGCCGGCCGACCGGCTGGCGCGAGGGGGTCCCGACTCTCGCTATTTATAGGTCTCGCGAGATTATGAGCTTGAGAGTCCAATGATCGGAAGTGCTCGTGAGCCCCGCGCCGATGCCGGCCTCGATGCCGACCCATTTGGTATTGATGTCCACCACCCCGAACAGCTGATGCGACTGTTTCGCGGCGGCCAGAAAATGGGAGATCGTGCCGAAGTCGTCATATTCCTCCAGCGCGATTTTGTATTTCTCGGTCAGCGTCATCGCGACGCGCGTCTCCGGAACGAATTCCAGTTTCGAGAAGCCGCTCCAGGAATTATCGACGATGGGATTGAAGATGACGTCGAACCGGCCGAGGTGAGTGCCGACTATCCCACGGATTTCGGAGGTTCGGGACCTTTCATCCCAATGCGCGGTGTTGAAGCTGAATTCGAAATTGACGCCGTAGAAGAATTCGCGCTTGACGGCGTCCGGCGTGACGAACAGCGCCCGAAGCTTCATCCCGTTGTACACGACGCCGTCATTGCGGGTAATCGAATAGAGGGGAAGGTAGACTCCCGCTTCAAACCAAGGCGCGACCCCGTAGGCCCATTCCGCGACACCGTTTAGGGATTTGTCGGTGGCGATGCCGCCCGCAAAAGCGGGAGTTCTGCTTCCGCTCGGTGTGAAGTTGTTGTGCAGGGTCCAATTGAACGCGCCGGTGGGTGCGATGGCAGCGTCATAGACTTGGATTTCGTCGGTTTGGCCTTGGGCCTGAGATGCTTGCAGGATCCATAGCAAGACAGTCGCGGCGCGGCCGATGCGCAAAGTGATTCTCATGAGGGTCCAGTCAACGGAAACTTGTCTACTATTGGCGCATCATGCACCCGAGGCGGAAGCCCATGGAGCGCGACCCGGGTACATCTTGGATTTACCATCCATCATGCAATCCCCGCGTCAGTCCGTTTGCGCTTCGAATACCAGCAAGCGTGCGCCGAGAACGCCGCTCGGCGGTGCTGCGAGATAGAGACGATCGCGCTTCTCATACCAGACCCCGGTGCGGGTGCCGAGGGCGGTGGCAAATTTTCCCATGTCCGTGTAATGATCTTTGTCCACCTCCTGCACCACGCTCACGAAACCTTCGCCACCCGCGATGTAAACGCGCTTCCGGCTGGAATCATAGAACATATCGTCCATGTCGCCCGCGGTCGGAAGGCTGGCGACGACTTTCCCGGAATCCATGTCGAGAACCGTGAGACGCGATGGTTTTCGAGTGCCGACGAACACACGACGGTCCGCCTCGTCGAGCACCATCGGAAAGTTTGCCGAATGCCCGTTTGGCAGCGACCACGCGACCATTCTTCCGCTGCTGCGATCGATGACCTGGATGCTCTTTGCATCCGCCACGTTGACGAAAATTCGAGAGCCCTTGGTTTCGAGCTGGAATCCTTCGGGGTGTCCCTCGAATTTGTAGACGGTCGGCAGACGCCGATCCGTCGCCGGATCGATCATGCCGATCGCGCCCTCGCCGTACCCTATGTAGATCTTGCGGGCAGCCGCATCATAGCGCAGGTTGTCGGGGTCCGAGCCTTCGCCGAAATCGATCGTGTCGATCAGCGTGAATTTCGTGCCATCGTAGACGTTCACGTGACCGTCGCCGGAATTGGCGACGAACAGCTTGTCCCATTCGGCCAGATACAATGCTCCCTGAGGCTCGGAGAGTCCTTCTATCTGGTGAATCATGCGCCCCGCAAACACATCGACGACCTGCACTGAATTGTTGCCGAGGCCCGAGAAGATCACGCGTTTGCGCTTGGGATCGATCGTGAAGTGATCGATGCGCCCCTGCACACCGGGCAGTGGTATTTCCTGGACTGCGCGCACCGGTGGTGCCTCGCGCTCATCGGCGCGGGCGATCGTGTGGAGCGCGGCCAGCGCGATCGAACAACCAAGCAAGCGGAGCCAAAGACGGTATGGGCTCATGGGAACAGGCCTCATTTGACTGCGGGAAGGGTCTCAGGGAACAACCTCGAATACGCGGAGCTCAGCGCCGTGATCCCGATCGCGCGGCACAGCCACGTATAGCCGCCGCCACTCCGATACGAACGTCGATGTGCGGGCCCCCGGAGCGGTTGGCAGGCGGGCAATGCGTTGGTAGTGGTCTGCGTCCACTTGTTGGGTGACGTCGACAAAGCCCTCGCCGCCCGTCGTATAGATGCGGTGCGTTGCCGGGTCATACGAGAGGCCGTCGAGCATCGCCACGGTCGGGACGGAGGCGATGACTGCGCCGGAATTCGAGTCCAGCACAGCGAGGCTCGCGGGATCGCGGACGCCCAGAAAGAGCCGGTGGTTCGTCTCATCGAGGGCAATGGCAACGTCTTTCTGGATTCCGGGAATTGTCCAGCGGGCGACCTGTGCACGAGTACTGCGATCGAGCACGAGAACTTCGCCCTTCTCTGGCACCAGGACGTAAAGATGCGGCCCGAGCGTATCGACGACGCTGCCGCCGGCATGCGCGTCCGTGACCAGCGCGGCGATCCTGTCGCCGCTCGAGGCGTCGATCACGGTAAGGTCCCCCAACTCTTTGTTCGCGTCCTTCCCGCCGGATCCGACATAAAGGTATTTCGACCGAGGGTCATACCCGATCGCATCGGTCCCCGCCGACGTCTTGACGATGCGAATAATCGACAGTGTGGTGCCATCCAGGATGTGAAGCGCGCCATCCTCGCCGCTGGCCACGAACAACTCGTTGAGCTCGGCAACGAACTGCACGCCCTGGGGCTTCGCGAAGCCCGACAAGCTCCGGGTCACCCGTCCGGCCTTCAAGTCGACCACCTCGACGGTGTTCATTGTCAGTGCCGCGAGGAATGCGCGCCGGCCTTTCACGTCGATGGCGAGGTGATCGATGCGGCCGTCGATGTCTGGAAGTGGGATCGATTGCACGAACGTGAGCGCGATCTCGGTTCGAGCGGATGCCAGGGAGGACGCGCAACAAAGGATCGATGCAATGATCATCCGTGCCCTGCCCGTTCGTCGACGAGCCGCCCGCTTCAAGGAAGGCATCACTCCGGCCTCGACGTCGCTGACGGAGGGGGGAGCGCCGCCTCCCTGTTGACAGCGGCGTCCCGGGGGCGGGTGATCCACGCACTGAGGAAGGCAATCGTCGCAGCCACCGACAGCCATGCGCCGGGCATCGCGCGATTGCCGGTTTCGTGAATCAGGTACGTCACGATTGCGGGCGTCGAGCCGCCGATCGTCGTCGCCAGACTGTAGGCGAGTGAGAAGCCCGCGGTTCGGACGGCGACGGGGACGATTTCGGTCAGGTGCACGACCATCGCACCGTTGTAGCCGGCATAGATGAAGGACAGCCAAAGTTCGACCATCAGCAATTTGACGAAGCTCGGTTGAGTGACGAGCCAGGCCATGGCGGGATATGCGCTCAAGATTGCGATTCCCGAAAATGCCAGCAGCAGCGGCCGCCGGCCGATCCGGTCGGACAGGGATCCCATGAAGGGCAGCCAGATCAGATTCGACAGGCCGACACAGAGCGTGACGAGCAATGCATCGCTTTGCGACAGCTTGAGGATGTTCATGCCGAACGTGGGGGTATATGCAGTGATCGTGTAGAACGACACGGTGGTCATGAGGACGAGGGCGACCCCTGTGACCACGATCCGCCAGTGGACGAGGATGCTCGCGTAAATTTCGGACGGTGTCGGGTGGTGCTTGCGCGCCGCGAATTCTTGGGTCTCCTGAAGCGTGCGGCGGATCATGTAGATGAACGGGATGATCAAGCAACCCACGATCAGTGGAATACGCCAGCCCCACGCCTGCAGATCCTCGGGCCCCATCAGATGCGAGAGGGCGAATCCAAGGACGCCCGCGAATACCACGGCGACCTGCTGGCTTCCCGATTGCCAGGAAACATAGAAACCCTTATGCGCGGGAGTGGCGATTTCCGAGAGATACACCGACACGCCTCCCAGTTCGACGCCGGCCGAGAATCCCTGGCATAACCGGCCGAGCACGACCACGATCGGCGCGAACAGGCCGATGGTCTCGTAGCCTGGTACCAGCGCAATGGTGAGCGTGCCCACCGACATCAGCGCCAGCGTCACGAGAAGCCCCTTGCGCCGGCCGATATGGTCGATGTAGGCGCCGAGAAAAATCGCCCCAAGGGGACGCATCATGAAACCCACGGCGAAGGTCGTCATCGAGAACATCAATGAGGCGAATTCGCTGCTCGCAGGGAAATAGGCGCGGCCGATCGCGGCGCTGAAATAGCCGAAGATCATGAAATCGTACATTTCCAGGAAATTGCCGCTCGCCACGCGCAATACCGTTCGTATCTTCTCCCTGCGTTCCATAGTTGTCAGCATCTGCAGTTAGACCTTCACTGTGCAACTCACCGACTCGGGACGGCCTGTCGGAGAATACTCGCAATACGCCGAATCGCTCCGCTCGGCTGCCCGAGGTCATGGGAGGCGAGAGCCCTCCCGCGCCGACTGGCGCGAGAGGGCGGTGCTTAGAACTTCGCCTTGAAACCGACGTAATAGGTCCTGCCGATGATGTCGTAGGTGGCCGTGTCGGTCGTGAGCGGCTGGCCGCTGACGAAGGGCGGCGCCTTGTTTGCGATGTTCGTGAGACCCGCCATCAGCTCAAGATGGTCGATGGCCGCCCAGTGGGCGTCGAAATCAAAGTAATTGTACGTTCCAACGCCCGGCGTGGTGCTGGTGGGGTCCACGACGACGTCCTGATGCTTCATGGCCGCGATGTAGCGCCAATGAAGAGTAGTCGATACCGGCCCGATGGAATAGCCGAATGCCGTGTTCGCCTTCCACCGTGGGTGGGCCATTTCGGGACTGACCTCCGTGTTGCCGATGCTTCCCGCGTAGTCCAGCGTCGGTGATCCCGGCAGCGAGGCCACCTTGAAGGTGTGGATGTAGGCGATCATCGAATTCAGGCTGAACGTGCCCGCCCCAGCAGGCAGGCCGAGTGCGTCGAGGCCGAAGCTCCAGTCAACCTCCGTATCGATGCCATCGGTCTTGTAGCTCGCGAGATTCAAGAGCCCCTCGTGGCCGAGGACGATGTCGCCCGTGTTGTGATCGCGCACGATCTGCTGGCAATAGATGTTTGCCACGGAGAAATTCGGATTGCTGACCCCGTCGGAATTGAAGCAGCGGGGCAGAATGTCCGTCAAGGACAATGAGCCCACCGCGTTCGAGATGCTGATGTGGTAATAGTCGACCGATACCTGAAATTTGTGCATCAAGTCGCTGCTGAAACGAGGATTCCACACTGTGCCGACCGAATACGTGTCGGCGGTTTCCGGTGTGAGGTTGGGATTGCCGCCCGACGTACCGTGCACCGAGTCGACCCCGTACGTGTAGGTGGGGTACAAAGCAGCCGGCAAGCCCTGCGCCTGGCAAAGCTGCGCCACTTGCGCGGCGGTCGGCCCCGTGCGGAACGAACTGCCCGTCGCGCAGGGATCACCGGCGGTCGGACCCGAACCGATATTCAGGTTTCCGGTAACCGTGGGCGCAAAGAGCTCGCCCAGGCTCGGCGCGCGAATCGCCTTGGCGTAGCCGCCACGAACCGAAACCGACGGCACGGGCTTCCAATTCAGATCGGCTTTCCAAGTATTGACGCCGCCGAACAGGTCGTACTGAGAGCGCCGGGCGCCAAGGTCGAGCGAGAGCTCCTCGATGAGCGGCAGGTCCTTGAGCACCGGCACCAGGAGTTCCCCGAACACTTCGCGGACGTTCTGCGTGCCCGACGTCGGAATGGTCGTGTCGTAGGAGAAGCTATCGTTGTTGATGAGGCCCTGGTCCGGATGATAGTCGAAGGAGCTGCCGCGATAATCGGCGCCCAACGCAAAACGCAGCTCACCCGCCGGCAGCGTGACGATCTTGCCCTGCACCTGACCCTCGACGTTTTTCTGCGTCATGGTGTTGACGTTGTTGTTCTCGCGGGTCGCGTACTCGCGGCATCCGGGACTCAAGGGGTTAGAACCGAACGGGTTCCATGCGTAACCCACGCAGCTTCCGGTGGCGCCCTGATAGTTCGCAGTGCCGTTGAGGATGGCCGCGAATGCCGCCTTGCTCGAATCGTTCTGCTGCAGATTGTTGAACAGTGTTCGGCCGTAGGAACTATAGACGTCCCAGGTCAAGTCCGTGCCAGGGATGTCGCCTTTCAACCCGGCGAGGGCCTGAAACACGTCGTACTTGAAGCTTTGAATTCGATCGCCGCTCGCGCTCAGGAGCTTGGTCAGCACCAGCGGCTGTGTCAGCGCCGTCGGATTGGCAGGATCGGCCGGACGCGAGGCCAGGATGGTTTGCAGCGCCGTATTGTTGACCACGAAGGGATTGCTCAACGGAACGAACAGCTCCTTGCCGGGACCGGTCGAACCGCCCGCGGTCTCGTCGCGCGCAGTGGACTCCATGAAGCTGAATTGCGTGTAAGCCGATACGTTGTCGCCCAGCTTGTATGTGGTACGCGCCAGCACGTTGTACTTGGTGAGCGGCACCTGAATCGCAAAAAAGTTGCCGAGCCCGACCTGAACCTTGGTGCAGTCGGAACTGATGTTGACCCCCTTCTGGCCGATTCCCTTGTAGTTCTGCACACAGTTGGGCGCTGCCAGGTCCGTGAAGATCGATCCGTCCGTATTGACCCCCAGGGAGCCGTTGTAGGCGCCGGAGCCTGCAATGGGCGTCGTGCCCGGGTAGCCGGCCAGCACGCCATTGACTGCGGCGATGGTCGGCGCCGTACCGAATGTTCCCGCCGGCATGATGCCTTCCGGAGGCCGGGCGAGTTCGCGAATATTGGCGAAGAACGGGCGGTCCGCGCCATGGACCACGCCGCGTTCGGAATACTCGAACGCCAGCACGGAATTGCCGCGGTTGTCGCCGAAATTGCCGCCGAGCAGTGCGCTGACATGTTCGGTCGCACCATCGCCCATGGTGGTCTCGCCATGCTGCACGCTCACCTCGGCGCCGCTGAAGTTCTGGCGCAGCTTGAAATTAAGCACGCCGGCGATCGCATCGGAGCCGTAGGTTGCGGAGGCACCGCCGGTGATGATTTCCACGTTTTCGATCATCGACATGGGGATGGTGTTCAGATCCACCGAGCCGTTCGGATTCGACGACATGAGGCGCCGGCCATCCATCAGAACCAACGCACGGTTGGGTCCCAGGCCGCGCAAGTCGCCATATGCCTGGCCGCCGGCAAAGCCGGTGGAGCCTTGCACGTCGCCGACCTCGCTCATGCCCTGTGCGGCGGCGAACTGCGGCATTTCCCCGATCGCTCGATCGAGCGTCGGCTGACCCGCGGCAGCGAGCGTCGACTGGTCGACCGTCACGATGGGGCTGTCGGATTGAAAGTCGCGGCGGGAAATGCGCGATCCGGTCACGACGACCGCTTCGAGGCTTTCCGTCTTTGCCCGCGCATCGGAATCGGCCGGGGTGTCGGCGCGCGCCGCGGATAGGCCCAATCCTGCGATGGCGCCGCTCAACAGCACCGTGGCCATCACGCGGGTAAGACTGCGGCGAAATCCAAGCGGTACGGGCGTGGTATCGCCGTCAAGGCGTTGTTTGTCCATCATGCTCCCCATCATGTTTATTGAATCGTGCGACGCTCGGGCCCGCCCGGCATGGCGTCGCTGGCCGCATCATGGGCGCCCAGAGCTTTCAGGAAGCTGTCAGGCCGGGGAAACAGTGGAATTAAACAGGACGCGCACACGCAAACCGCGGTTGCCGGCGCCCGCGGACATTGTGATCTCGGCGTTCAGCGTCGCCGCGAAGGATTGGACGATGGCGAGCCCCAAACCGCTGCCCACTCGGCTCTGATCGCGGTTCAGCCGGTAAAATCGCGTGAACACCTTCTCCCGCTCGGCGTCCGGAATTCCGGGACCGTCGTCTTCGACTTCGACCACGTGCAGACCCTGGTCTTCGAAGAGCCGCACCGCCACGCTGCCGCCGGCATTGTTGTATCGGATTGCGTTGTCGATGAGGTTGGAGACGATCTCGTGGATCATGATGGCATTGCCCGGCGTCGGAAACGTCCGCGGTGCCGCTTCGAAGTGCAGGTCGATCGAGGCCTCCAGAGCCTGGGGGACATGCTCGGTTGCGATCTCTTGTAGGGCGTCGCGCAGATCGATCATGCCCAAGTTCTTGTCGAGCGACTGGCCACCGTCGGCCCGTGCCAGCTTCAGCAGCTGAATGAGCAGGCGCTGAAGCCGGTCGGCTGCTTCCTGGATATCCTTGAACGACGAATGAGCTTCGTTGTTCTTGGGCAGCAGGCCGCCAAGCACCGAGATGTGAGTTCGAAGGATGCTGAGCGGAGTTCGCATCTGATGCGAGGCATCGGCCGTGAAGCGGCTCATCGCCTGCTGCAATCGCTCGGCCTCGAGGGCGCTTGCGCGCAAGGTTTCGAGCGCCTGCGCCATGCTGCCGAGCTCATCCGGACTCATCGTCGCGGGTACTGGTTCGTCGAACTCACGGCGGCTCAAGCGCGCAATCGCGCCGGTCAGGATCTTCATCGGACGGGCCAATCGGCGCTGCACGTGAACCACGGCGAAGGCGCCGAAGGCGATCACCGAAGTCAAGTCCACCCCCGCGATGAGCAGCATTCGAAAGGATTCCGCCCGTATGGTCTCGGCATGACTGTTGGCTTCGTCCTGCGCCTGTTGCGCGATGGCAAGAATGGAATCGAATGGGCCGTCGCACAGCGCCGTCCACTCGGCACTGGCGACGGCCGGTCGTCCCGAGAGGTCGAACCGGCCGACGATTGCGTCCACCTGAATTTGCGCCTGTTCGGTTCTTTTCCGGGCGGTGGCGATGAGTTCCCGCACGGCGGAAGACACGCCCGGCCGCAGCAGAAATTCATCGAGGGTGTGCCACGCAGCCGTGTACACGGCGCGATTGCCAAACCACTGGTCGAGTTGCGCCGCATTGAGCGGCTGACTCGTATCCACATTGGCGCGCAGCATCGAACATTGCAGGCCGTAGCGATCGCGGATGGTCCAAGCGGTCCTGCGAATCTGCACCATCTCGGCAATCAATGGATCGCCGATCCGCACGGTGTTTCCGACCACGACCGAGGCGGTGTTGACGGTATCAAGCATTCCGTGAATGGCCTCCCGCCAGCCATCGATGGCGTGCAGATTCCGCTCGGCCCGTGCGCGCGACGCCTGCTCATCGATGCTGAACTGCAGCGCTTCCACTGTCTGCCATGCGGTTTGAATCGCCGCCGCGAGGCGGTTTCGATCCGGGATGTCCGTGACTCGCAATGCCGCGAGCGCGCTCGCGACGGTGCTCGACGCCTCGTTCTGAGTGGCCTTGATCACCGCCCGAGGGTCGTCATCCGCAATGAGCGCGGTGCTGTCCTTCGGTACTTGCGCACGAACCGTCACCAGGGCGTTGAACAACGTATGGTCGGTGCTGGTCAGGCGGGCAATGCGGCCGGCAAGTGCGTAATTGCTCCATGCTTGGACGGCCAGGATCAACGCGGCAACGAACAGTCCCGTCATCAGAATGCCCAATGAGGCGATCAGGAATTTCGTTATCGACGACTTGAACATCACGTGCGCCTACGGCCGGCTCCCGGCGGCGCTCTTGATGATCATGACGCCTTGAGCATGTATCCGAGGCCGCGCATCGTCTTGATCGCCGGACCGTCGGGCTCGAGCTTGCGGCGAAGGCGGGCGATGTGCACCTCCAGGGCGTTCGGCGCCACCTCATCGTCATAGCTGAAAACCTCGGCCAGCAGGCGCTCCTTGGACACCACCTCGCCCGCTTTGGCCGTCAACCGATCGAGCACCGCCCATTCCCGCCGCCTCAGCTGAAGCGGCCGTCCGCAGACCTCGGCGGTCGCGTGAGTCCGATCGATCGTCAAATTGCCGATGACCAATACGGGCGATGGATCCCCATGATCGCGGCGCAAAAGTGCGCGCACGCGCGCGCCCAATTCGCTGGTGTTGAACGGTTTCAACAAGTAGTCGTCGGCCCCGAGATCAAGGCCCCTGACGCGATCGGCCACTTGGTCCCGGGCGGTCAACACGAGAATGGGAGTCTTGCATCCCCGTGCCCGCAACTTTTTGATCACTTCAAATCCGGATATGCCGGGTAATCCGATATCAAGTATGACCAGGCTGCAGGGTTCTGCGTCTGCGAGATAAAGAGCCGTCTCGCCGTCTTTGGCGCAGTCCGCAGCGTGCCCGGCGGCTTTCAGAAGCGCGATGATTCCACGCGACAATGCTGGATCGTCCTCGACCAGCAGGATGCGAGCCATAAATCCCCCCTCATGTCCCGACCGTAAAGGTAACATGGACTTACGCGATCGAGTCCATTGAGTGTCCTTCCAGCGGCATCGGCCCTTGACGTTCGCCGCATCGCGATAGTTAATGTCGAATGACCAAGAAATGGCCCGCTGGGTGATCCGCTCCAATTCCACAGGTCCGGCGTCGAGCGGCCTGCGCCACAGCTTGAAGCAGCGGCACATGACGATGATCGCGTTCGGCGGCGTCATTGGCGCCGGTCTTTTCGTCGGCAGCGGTGTAGTCATCAAGGCGGCCGGTCCCGCCGCGGTGTTCTCCTTCGTGATTACAGGGCTCTTGGTCGTGCTGGTGATGCGTATGCTCGCCGAGATGGCGGCGGCGCTGCCCGCGGTGGGCTCGTTCTACGAATATGCGCGGCTGGCGTGGGGCGACCGCCCGCGGCTCGGTGAGCTCGCCGGATTTTTGACCGGTTGGATGTACTGGTATTTCTGGGTCATCGTCGTGGCGCTCGAGGCGGTCGCCGGTGCCGGACTCGTTCGCTTCTGGCTGCCGGATATTCCCACCTGGTTCGTGAGTCTGGCGCTGCTGCTCCTGCTCACCCTGACCAATCTCTTCTCGGTGAGGGCGTTCGGCGAATTCGAGTTCTGGTTCGCCTCGATCAAGGTGGCGGCGATTGTCGTCTTTTTGGTGGTCGCGGGCGCCTATGTCCTCGGCCTTTGGCCGGGAGTTGGTCCTGCCGTTGCCAACCTGACGGCGCACGGCGGTTTCGCACCGAACGGCATTCTTCCCGTCTTGACGGGAGCGGTCGCGGCCACGGGATTCTATTTTGGCGCGGAGATCGTCACGATCGCGGCCGCTGAGGCGGCGGAGCCCGCCAAGGCGGTCGCCAGGGCGACCAACTCGGTGATCACGCGCGCCCTGGTGTTTTACGTCGGATCGATCCTGCTGGTGGTGTGCCTCGTGCCCTGGAATTCCGCGGGTATCGGCACGCCGTACGTCAGCGCACTGTCGGCGATGGGAATTCCGGCCGCGGCGCAGATCATGAACGCGGTCGTGCTCACCGCGGTGCTGTCCGCCTTGAATTCCGGATTGTATGCTTCGTCACGAATGCTGTTCGCGCTGACGGGACGGGGCGATGCCCCCAAGGGTCTTGCCAAGCTCAACCGCAACGGCGTGCCGTCGCGCGCCATTCTGCTCGGGACGCTGTTCGGCTACGTCACAGTGGTCATGTCGTACGTCTCGCCCGACACGGTATTCGCTTTCTTGGTCAATTCTTATGGAACGGTGGCGATATTCGTCTACGTGCTCATCGCCGTTTCGCAGCTGCGCCTGCGCGCGCGATTGGAAAGGGAAGATCCGGCGCGCCTGCGCATACGCATGTGGGCCTATCCCCATCTGACCTACCTCGCGATAGTCGGCATGCTCGGCATCGTTCTCGCGATGGCCTTCATCCCCGAGCAGCGGATACCGCTCATTTTCGGCCTCATCAGCCTCGGCATCGCGCTGTTGGGCTTCGGGATCCGCCTTCTCTTCGGGAGAAAGCCGGACATGGCGCCGCTCGCCATGGAGCCCCACCGATACGACGAGTTGTAACGGCTTTTGGTCAGAACGGCCGGTCGCCGATGACCGTGGCGCGATGCATGACGCGCCGCTCGGGCAGATAGTCCGCAACCGCGTAATGGTGAGTGTTGCGGTTATCCCAAAATGCCAGATCGTCGACGCTCCAGCGCCAACGCAGGGTGAATTCGGGGCGCGCCGCGTGGGCATACAGGAAGGTCAGCAAGGCATCGCTCTCGTTCGCGCTCAGCTCGTGGATGTGGGTGGTGAATCCCTGGTTGACGAACAGGCCTTTGCGTCCCGAAACTGGATGCGTACGCACCACCGGATGAGTCACCGGCGGATGCTTCGCCACCGCCCGGTCATAGCGCTCCTTGAAGGCGGGATCCGCCCCCCAGCGTCCCGCCGGGAATGACTTGACCACGGAGTGTTCGGCGGTCAACCCCTCGAGCAGCCGCTTCATCGGCGCAGAGAGCGCATCGTAGGCGGCGCAGTTGCTCGACCAAAGCGTGTCGCCGCCGACGCTGGGGAGTTGCTTCGCGGCCAGAATGCCGGCCAACGGCGGCGTCGGACTGAAGGTGACGTCGGTGTGCCAGTTGTCGTTGTCGGGAAGAAAATCCCCGTGCGTGTCGAGCACGAGGATCTGGGGCAGTTCGGGCAGCACCGGATAAATCGGGTGGACGTGGAGCTCGCCGAAATACGCCGCAAACCGGCACTGCTGCTGCGGGGTGATCGGCTGGCGCCGGAAGAACAGGATTTGATGTTCGACCAGCAATTTCCCCAAGCGGTCGATGGAGGCTCGTGGCATCTCTTCGGCCAGAGTGATGCCCTCGACGATCGCGCCCAGGGCCGGGGTGAGGCGGGTTATGGTGATGCTCATGGTGGGGCGAATCATGCCATGGGTGGCCGGCCCTGGGCGAGAGAAGCCACCGGCCGCGATTACGGCCCGCAGGACGCGGGCGTACACGGCCACCTTGAGGGCGCATTGAGTCATCCCCGACGCCGCTTATCGAGGTGGCGCTTTAAAGGCTTACGGCACGATCTCTACGGGTGTGCGGTCCGCGATCAATTCCCACAGTTCTTGAAGATCCTCATCGGACAGCGCAATGCACCCATTGGTCCAATCCCGGGTTTTATAATACGAGATGGGTTTGGTGGGTCGGTTTGGCTCTCCGTGGATGAAGATATCCCCACCGGCGGGTCGGTGCAGCGCCGAAGATCGCTTCAGATCCGCGGCACTTGGGTAGGAAATGTGAAGCGCCTTGAAATAGTGGCTGTGTTCGCGGCGGAAATCGATGATGTAGCTGCCTTCCGGAGTGCGAAAATCCCATTGGTGTTCTTTCGCACCGGTCGGGCTTAGACCGAGCGCAATGCGATAACTGCGCAACGGATAGTGGTCGTGAAGCAAATAGAGCTTTCGTTCGTGTTTGACGATGAGAATGGCATCGGCGCGTTCGACGGGATCGATCGAACTCGCGACGCTCTGCCCATGTAGAGCAAGCGACAACAGAACCGCGAGCCCAAGGATCCGGGACAGCGTGGGAATATCGGCCGTCCCAGCGGGTCGGAGTTCGTCGCGGTTCGAAGCGTGAGTAGACATAACGTCGCATCAGCCGGTCATCAAATGACTGAAGCCACCTTAGCCAACTCGAGGTTTACTGGACTCGGGTGTAGATCCCAATTGACTCCAAAATCATCGGGCGCATCGCGCCATCACGATGTATTTCGTCACACTTCCCGCGGCTTAACAAAATCCGCCTCAGGCGGGGCGCCGGTCCGGCGCCACCAGGTTACAGACAGTCCATGGGCTGAATTTGCAACTTCTACGGCACCACCCGATGGCCTTCCAGTGTTGCCGCCGCCGGCGCTCGTAAACGCCGTCCCTCGGCGTCGTAGAAGGCTGCGCTCGCGGTGCCCTCGAAAGCGTTGCCGGTTACCTTGATTAGAAAGGATATCTCGCCCCTGCTCACGAACTTGTGTGTCGTTCGATCGGCCGTGATCTCAACGAACTTGCCTTTGATCTTATCGCCGTCCGGCGCCCATGCGCCCATGCCATCGCTGTCGCTGGTATTTGGATCTCCGGAATCGGGGTTGGCCTGCTGCATGGTGCCGTCTGAATTGAAGCCGAACATATGGTACTGAAAAGGCGCCTCGGGGATCTTCACAAACCACGCGCCGACGACGGCCGGCGGATTGTCCTTGTTACCCGAAATCCGGTGGCACCCCGCGGAACCAAGAAGCAGGGAGAGCACGCTCAGAGCTGTCAGACACCTTTGCATATCAACTCGCGATAGCCCCTCGGCGCTGGCGACCGGCAGTCTCCGGCAAAAACCAGGCACCGACGATGAGTGTGACGATCACCACGATGACCGGATACCACAGGCCGGAATAGATGTTTCCGGTGATCGCCACCAGTGTGAAGGCCACCGCGGGCAGAAAACCGCCGAACCAACCGGCGCCGATGTGATAGGGGACGGACATTGATGTGTAACGGACGCGCGCCGGGAAGAGCTCGACAAGCCACGCGGCCATCGGGCCGGTGACCAAAGTGGCATATACCATCAGAATCACGAGCATCAGGAGGACCATGGGATAGTCGATACGCGCCGGATTCGCCTGCGCGGGATATCCCGCCGCTGTGAGCGCACGCTTCATGTTGGAGGCAAATGCATCGATTTCCTGCTTGAAGCGTTCCGTGGAAAGTTGGGCTCCCTCGAACGAGGACACGTCGGTCGCATTTTCGCCCATGCGTCCGACGCGGACCAGCGCGACGCCGCCGCCAGGCTTGGCCTCCGTGGTATAGGGCACGCCTGCCTTGGCGAGGGCTGCCTTGGCGATATCGCAGGATTTGACGAACCGACTGCCGCCGATCGGATCGAACTGCAGACTGCAGCCACCTTCCTCCGCGAGTACGCTCACGGGCGCCCGCTGCGCCGCTTCCTCGATGGCGGGGTTCGCATAGTGGGTAATGGCGTGATAAATGGGAAAATAAGTCGACGCCGCCAGCGTCATCCCCAGCAGCACGACTTTTTTCCGGCCGAAGTGATCCGAGAGGCGCCCGAACACGAGGTACAACGGGGTGCCGATCACCAGCGCGGCCGCGAGCAACAGACTGGCTGCCTGCGGCTCGACCTTGAGTACCTGGGTGAGGAAGAACAGCGCGTAGAGCTGACTGCAGTACCAGACGACGTTCATTCCGGCCGTCGCTCCGAACAAGGCGGACAGCATCATCTTCAGGTTTATGCGGTCACCGAAGGCATCGCGAATCGGCGCCTTGGAGCCCGAGCCCTCGGACACCATCTGGAGAAACACCGGTGACTCCGCGAGTTGCAGGCGGATATACACGGAAATGGCCAGCAGCACGGTCGAGAGGAGGAATGGGATCCTCCAGCCCCAAGTCTCGAAATCGGGGCCGAACGCCGCCCGGCACGCCAGGATGATGATCAGGCTCAGTAGCAGTGCGAGCGTCGCGGTCGTCTGAATCCAACTGGTGTAGCGTCCACGTTCCCCCGACGGAGCATGTTCGGCCACGTAGATCGCGGCGCCGCCGTACTCGCCGCCGATGGCAAGACCCTGAAGCATGCGAAGTGCAATGAGCGCCAGGGGTGCAGCGACTCCTATGGACTGATAGTTCGGCAGTACGCCGACCAGCGTGGTCGCCGTACCCATGATGATGATCGTGGCGAGAAAGGTCTTCTTTCGCCCTACGAGATCACCCAGTCTGCCGAACAGCAGCGCGCCAAACGGCCTGACCGCGAAGCCGGCGGCGAAGGTGAGCAGTGCGAAAATGAATGCAGTGGTTTCGTTGACGCCGGTGAAGAATTGTTTGGAGATGACGCCCGCCAAGGACCCGTACAGGAAGAAGTCATACCATTCGAAGCCGGTTCCGAGGCTCGCGGCGAAAATTACCCGAGCGTGACTCGCGCGGACCTGCGTACCAGCGATTGGCGGAGTCGCGGTGGACACGTTCGCGGTCATCACCCTGCGAGGAGCGGTACCCCTTTATCTCGATACATCCAAGCGACGATCGTCCCGAGCACGATCCAAGCAATGATGAATTTCCTGCTCATGTTCTCTCCCTTATATTGCAGGTGACGGCGTAAGGTAAACACGCCGGCTGGGCGAAAGCATACGCCGGCACCGCTGCAGCGCAACCCCGGGGTCCCGTCAAGGAGCCTTTGATTGAGTGAAACATTCTGTGCTCGAGGTGCTTTTTCACCGTCGCTGAGGTTGCCCCGATAATACGCGCGACATCGTCATTGCACTTGCCGCGCGCCACCCAGTGAAGCACCTGCACCTTCGGACCTTTGTCAGCCGGTCGGTGGCTTGCCAGTGAAAACCGCCAATTGAGCGTCGAAAGCACGCTGGTAGGCGGGCCGCGCTTCACCACGGGCGACATAGGCGTAGAGGTTCGCGTATTCGTCGAGCATTCCCGACGCCTTCAACCTGAGCAGCACCGCCACCATCATCAGGTCGCCCGCGCTGAACGCACCATCGAGCCAGTCGGCATCGCCAAGGCGAACGGAAAGTTCGTCCAGCCGGTCACGGATGCGATCCTCGACGACAGGCAGCCGCTGCCTGTACCAGCTCTTGTCGCCCTCCAGGAACCTAGTCGTTTGAAGATCGAGGATCGGCGGCTCAATCGTGTTGAGCGCGGCAAACATCCATGTGATTGCGCGCGCCCGGGCATTAGCATTATTGGGCAGCAGACCCACATGGCGCTCTGCGATATGGAACACGATCGCCCCCGACTCGAACAGGACAAGATCGCCTTCTTCATAGGTCGGTATCTGCCCGAAAGGATGACGCGCTCGATGCGCTGGTTCCTTCATCGCACCGAACGAAACAAGACGAACTTCATAAGGCTGCCCCACTTCTTCAAGCGCCCAGCGAACGCGCATGTCACGCGCCAGTCCCTTGCCGCGATCGGGCGACCGTTCAAAGGCGGTAATGGTGGGGGTCATTGGAAGGCTCCGGGTGATTGCATGGCGCCGTCCATGAAAACCATGGCGCCGACGATTATCTTCCGCATGAGGTCATTCTCCTGCCTTGCGTGAACTGTGCTTGGTGCTCGGTAACTATCGGTGGCCATTCATGGGCTCTTTGTCGGCATCCCCTGGCCTACCCCAAGCCGCGAACGGCCGATCGTCGCGAATCCGTTGATTCGAATGTCTCAAACTGACCCCAAGAAGGCCCGTCGCTGATGTCGGCTTGCGGTGGGCGCTGGCGTTGAATTCTCGTCTCATGGTGAATTGCCGACACGATTCAAAGGTGTCGATTAATGATCATTGTTACCGGGCGGCGAGTAAGCTACCGTGCGTTGTCCCTATGATTTGCCAGTCGTTGGCGGGAGTTGACCATGGCTTTGGGCAAACTTGAAAAATGCTTCGTGACCACGCTACTGGCTTCCATAGTACCGTTATCCTTGACATTAGCCGATTCGGTTGCTCCCTGTGACTGGGTGACGCTCGCGCAAGTCAAGGCAGCGATGGGCGTCGACATGAATGCCGGCATGCCAATATTCAACACGGGCTGCAGCTGGCACGGTAGCACCGAGCGCGTGGATGTGACGCTGTCGTTTCAGCTAGCCTCAAAGTGGTGGGCGGCGATCAAAGCCCCCATCGTTCCCTACGTCAAGACTCCCGCTTCCGGTATCGGCGATGAAGCCATTTACACCAAGGGAGGAGATCTCGTTTGGCTTTCGGTCAAGAAGGGCGACAAGATTTTGAACGTCAAAGTTTATGGGGTGAACGACGAGGCGAGGCAGAAGACGATTGAAAGAACCCTCGCGCTGGAAGCATTGCCGAAATTCTAGCGCAGTGGAGCGAGAACGGCGGACTATGTGGGCAGGAAAGCGCCTAGAATTATGCCTCAGGCAAGATAACGCACGGACTTTGGCTGATTTCGCTGGCAAGGCACCAAGTTCCGCCCCAGCCGCTTTCGCTGAATACAGGGCGGCGTCCGCGCTCGTCACAAGCGCTGCAACGTCGCTACCGTCGGCGGGGAAGAGGCTGATTCCGGCACTACCGCCGATGCGGATTTCATTGCCGTTCGTCAACTGAAACGGGGCGGCCAGCGACCTCGGCTTGCAACCATCGCAACGAGACCGAGACATGCGCTTCCCGCGCGCGCGTACGGAATCGCCACCGAAGAATCCCTCCTCCTGATTCGCGAGCAAGACCTGCGAGGAGTTGTTGTCGAAGCGGGTTCGCCCGATGAAGCGCCACTGCGCCGAGACTTGCAGGTGCCACGGGCTCTCCCAGGTGAGGCGGAGATTATGACGCCAGTTCGGATTGACCGAGCCGTCGAGGCAGGTCCCACCGAACAGACCCGCACAGTCGTAACTGGGCGCGGTCCGATACGGTGTGGCGCTGCTGTGTTGCAGCCAGCTGCCGGTCGGGCTCGCCGACAGATATCCCCATCCGCCGGCGTGGTTCCGTACAGGGCGCCGGACGGTGCGCGGATGATCTGGCTGCAGAGGGTGGGATCGCCCGTGGTCAGGCACTGCTGCAGGGTTACCGTCTCCGGCACGGTGCCGATCTCGCGTTTAAAATGAATTTGATAATAGTCGAGGCTGCCCGTGAACGTGGGAATCGCCTGCGGAGTGAAGGTCAGCACCGGCAGCGGGACCCAGGCCATTGCCGTACTGGGCCGCGGAAACGCCCGTGCGCTGGCAGGCCCCGAGCGAGGCGAGCGCGTGCATAGCGGTAACCGGCGGCGACGGTGAGGCCTTGGATCAGCGGCCGATCCTGCGCAATGGGCACACGCATCTCCGCGAAGCCCTCACCGACCGACACGCCCTTGTCGAGGTCGACGTAGTCGACGCCTGAACCGGACAGCTCACCCGACCGTTCGATGGCACCGGGCGAAAAGCGCAAGGACTCGCTGCGGTACTCGGCGCCGGCGTTGAATACAACGCCCTCGTGCGCCCACGGACTGACGAGTCCGTAATAACCGAGTTGCCCGGTGAGGTCCGCTTCGACGATCTGTTCGGCATTGGAGCCGCGGTCGGACCCCAGCACGTACAGGGTAGTCGAGCTGTTGCTGCGTCACCGTGCCGGTGCCGAAGATGTTGTACGGCACACATTTGCCGCCGCTGATGCAGACGGGGCGGCCGCGTCGGCCTGGCCGGCAATTCCCAAGGCAATGAGAACGAGGCTTGCCCCCGATCCGACGGCCTTTACGTGTACTTGTTTGGTGATCGACTTCAGCATGATAACCCTGCCCGCAGTTGTTCCATGGCTTCGCGCGGCGTAAGCCTCGCTTATGGATATACGAGTGCCCGAAGCGCCAAACGACAACCTCGATTTGGAGTACCGCGCCAAAGATTCTCTGGTGTCCATTTAAGGATGCTCTGGCTCGTGGTCATTTGTGCCATGATGAGCCGATTGCGAGTGCCAGTTACGGGCGGTGTGCCATGTGTCGGCGCGTGGACGCGACGCGTCCGTCGTGAGATAAACCACGGCGCAGAACGACAGCTAGTGGAGAGGACGCATGAGCAGGCTTTACGGCGAACGGCACCGCGCATTGCAGGACGAGTTCGACAACCGTCGCATGGCGGATCGGATCGAGTCGATAGCGGTCAAGACCGAGCTCGGCGATGCCGAGCGCGCCTTCATCGAAAGCCGCGACATGTTCTTTTTGAGTACGGTCGATCAGCGCGGACGGCCCACGGTCTCGTACAAGGGCGGCGATCCGGGCTTCATCCGCGCGGCCGATCCCCGGACAATCCTGTTCCCGAGTTATGACGGCAACGGCATGTACCTGTCGATGGGCAATATTGCCGGCAATCCCGAGATCGGCATGCTCTTCATCGATTTTGAACGCCCCTTCCGTCTGCGTCTCCAGGGCCGCGCCGAGCTGACACGCGATCCGTCCGCTCTCGCACTCTATAAGGAAGCAGAGCTCATCGTTCGCGTGGTTGTCTCCGAGGCGTGGATGAACTGTCCCCGCTATATTCATCGCATGCAGAGGGTGAAACCGTCGCGTTATGTCCCACGCGAAGGCGCAGAGACGCCGCTATGCGAATGGAAGCGCATTGAAGGCATGGAGGACGCGCTGCGCCCCACCGAACTCGCCGCCGTGGAGAAGGCGGGCAAGATCACGGAGGAGCAATGGATAGGCAGGGTCATCGCCGGCGACGACAACGTGTGAGACCCGGCGCATTCGAATTCTTAAGCACCAAGGTCGGACTGGTGGTGGTAATTCTGGGCTTCATGCATTTCACCAACGTGCGACTGCTGGTCAAATAGGTACGAGCTCGAAGGTTACTCCGGAGCGGGCGGTCAGCCGCTGGATCAAGCGGTCGCCCAAGATGGTGGCGGGCGTCCAGAATCCGCCGGGCGTCGCGGTCTTGTCGACATCGAGCGCGAGGCACGCCGCAGCCTGGCCAAGCATCTTGCCGGTCGATCCGTAGCCCGGGTCTCGGTCGCCCGTAACCTTGGTGCGCACCTGCCGTCCGTCCGCCGCCGTACCGAGGAAGCGCAGGTCGAAGAAGCCCGCGCGCTGCGCCTCGGGGCTTGGGCCTTCGCCGGGCCTGGGCAGCACGAAGCGCTCGAGTGCCGCGCGCGCCGGGCTGATGGCGGCCGCGAGCATGAATCCTGAGAGACCCGCGGCCATGGCGGTGGCAGCCATTCGACCCTTGAGTCCGCGGCCCATGAGTACCGCCTCTTCGTAGGTGAAGCCCGCGCCATAAGCTTGTCCCGACAGCGCGTTCGTGCGCTGGACGACGCGCGTGTTGATGCCGCTCATGACGAACGGCGCAACCCACGCGCCGAAGTCGACATCGAATTGCGCCGATCGGACGCCGGGTTGCCGCACCTTTGGTGTCCCCGCCGGGCACAGTGAATAAGGGTCGGCGAGCTCCCTGCGAAGCGCAGGATCGGCGGCCGCCTCCTTGACAACGTTCATCAAGCTGGCGACGGTGCCGCCAGAGAACCCGCCGCGCATCACCTTGACGCGCATTTTGACGCGCGTGCAGGGCGCGCCGAGTTGCTTGATCGCCTGGCGTTGCAGGAAATGCACACCCATGTCCGAGGGGATGGAGTCGAATCCGCAACAGTGCACGATGCGCGCGCCGGACTTGCGGGCCGTCGCCTCGTAGCGCTGCAGCATGCGGCGGATCCACTGCACCTCGCCGCTGAGGTCGCAGTAATCTGTTCCGGATTCGGCGCAGGCCTTGACCAGGGGCTCGCCGTGGAGCGCGTATGGGCCGACGGTCGACACGACGACGCGCGTCGACGCGCAGAGCTGGCGCATCGAGCGTTCGTCAGCGGCATCGGCGACGAGGAGCGGCACCGACTCAGCCTTCGCCCCGAGCGAACCACGCAGTTCCTCGAGTTTGGCCTTCGAGCGGCCGGCCGCAGCCCATTTCATTTCGCCCAGCGTGCCGAACTCGTCCCACAGATAGCGGCACAGAATCTTGCCCACGAAGCTCGTGGCGCCGAAAGCGATGAGGTCGTGGGACGGAGTGCTCATGGTCGAATCATTCTGCCCACCCAAACTCACGTGTCCGTACCTCGTCGGTCAGCCGAGCCAGCGTCCGAAGAATCTGAAGGTCCGGTCCCATGCCTGCTGCGACCAGACGGCGTCGTATTGGGTGATGGGAATACGATGCGGCCCAACGGCGGTCTCGTTGGCAAAGGCATGATGGGCCAGGTAGCGATGGAAATCGAAGTTCACGTGGGCAGCGCGCAGCTTGTCCTGAAGCTGGTCGATGGTGGCGATCGGGAAAGCCTCGTCCTGCGTGGCCCAATGCCCTTGCAACGGCGCCTGGATCTTGGATGCGTCGATGTACTCGAGCGGCGGGCAGCCGTACCAGACAACCGCTGCATCAATCTCCGGTTCCATGCACACGCTGAGCAGCGTCAGGGCACCTCCCATGCAAAAGCCAGTCACGCCGACCTTGCCGCTGCGCGTCTTCAAGAATTGCACCGCGCCGCGGACATCCTGAGAGGCCGCATCCGCAAAATTGAGACCCGTCATCAGATGGTGTGCCTCTTTGGCCTCGACCGTCGTCTTGCCGCGGTACAGGTCGGGCACGAGAGCGCGGTAGCCCGCGGTGGCCAGACGGTCGGCGACGCCGCGAATCTGTTCGTTGAGCCCCCACCACTCCTGAATGACCACGATTGACGGCGCACCCGCAGATTGCGCCGGCTCGGCAAGATACCCCGGTACGGTTTTCCCGTCGGGACGGTTGAAGGAGACTGTCGTGCCCATGCCCAAACTCCTTGATTGTCGGGGAAGATCGATACGCGCTTGAGAATTCGCCCCTATTCAACCCCATTTACGGCTGGCGGCGCAAACAGCTTGGCTCGCAAATACCGAGTCGGGTACCACTTTGGTGGGCTTCGAGTCATGCGGCCATTAATTTTACCCGGCGAGGTGCGGCATTCTCCGGACGCCGATGTTGGGCGTTCCCTCGGGCTCCCGGGGCTGCCGGTATTCTCCGAACGTGGCGACCTTATCCGCAAGGTTGATCGGTGTCATGGACGTCGGTCCTCAGTGAATCATGCCGTAGAGATTATAATTCCAGACTAGGTGCCGATCGACGATGGTAGGGCGCCTGCGGCGAAGTCATTTCATCTGCACGTTCGACCACAAGGAAAAGCCATGAAATCGATACCGGTCGGAGCCACGGGCTCGTTCAATCTACTGGTCATGCCCGATCATCTCGCGAGCCGTTTCAAGGATGTGACATTGCCGCCGGTCCTGGCGACGCCGGTCATGATCATGGTCATGGAGAACGCGGCACTCAACGCGATCAAACCCTATCTCGACGCCGGCGAGACCGCGTTGGGCACGCGGGTGGACGTGCGTCATCTGGCGGCGACCCCGGCCGGTCGAGTTGTCACCGGCGAAGCCACGGTCACTCACGTGGATGGACGGCGCATCGAGTTTTCCATTCGCGCAACCGACGGAAGCGAGGAGATCGGAGTGGGCACGCACGAAAGAATGGCGGTGCAGCTGTCCAGATTATCCGAGCGGATGAAGGCCAAATTCGGCTAGCGATGCGGCCGTCGCTTTGCAAGGACGATTCCGCGTGCCCTCATCCGCGCGCCGCGGCGGCGCTGGCATCGGCGGCGGTGGCTGCGGCTGTCTCTTCGACGGGATTGCGCTCGCCGTCCGCCGTCGCAATCAGCTGCTTCGGAATCATCAGCAGGATGGGGAACACCAGCGCGGAAGTCGCGGTTCCGGCCACGACGCAGCAGAGGAATCCATGCGTGCCGGTGTGCGTGTAGATCCGGGTACCGACGTAATCCCCGCCCCGGTATGCAAGTTCGTACATTCCAGCGACCATCATCATCAATGCGCCTTGCATGCCTGCCGGGCAGGAACGCAAGGCGAGATCCCAAAAGGTGGTGAAGGTGAACCCGCCGGCCAAGCCGACGAACAGCGCGACCCACAATGCACTCGACGCCGAGTGGATCAACAGCAACGGCATCGCGACGGGCAGCCAGAGCAGGGACGCCCACCAGAGAAGCGTCCTGAGCGGCCGGCGCTGGCAGAGATAGCCGTACAGGACGCCCGCCGGGATGTAGCCCGCAATCAGGATGCCCTGGAAGGACGCATACACCCCGTCCGACAACTGCAAATCGCCCGTCAGGTAGAACTGCAGCGGCGTGTTGAATCCGGGCGAGAATTGGCTCAGACACACCAGGAGCACGGCCGGATAGGCGGCGCGGTGCTTCAATAATCGCTTGAGATCCCCGGCAAGATTCGTGCCGCGGGCGGCGGGGTGGTCATAGGCGTGATTGAACACGGCGCGGGGCTTCCAGAGTCCGAACACCGCAATCAGGGCGCTCAGGGCCGCGACCAGCAGGAAGGTCCGGGAGGGCGAGAAATGCGCGGCCAGGTAACCGGACGCGAAGGCGCCGAGCACGTACGGGGCGGAGCTCAGCGCGTTCCACAGGGCGCTCAGCCGTCCCGAGATGAGCTGCTCTTGACTCACCAGGGCAAGCAGTCCCCTCGCCGCCGCGGCGACAAAAGAGAACGAGAACATGACGAGCAGCATGCACGCGAGAAGCCCCGAATAGGAGAGAGGAAACGCGGACATGCACAGGAAGAGCGCGGCAGTGAAGGCACCGAAGATCATCAGGAACCCGCGATCCTTGAGGCCGAACGGATTCCACAAGTCCCGTGCCAGGCCAAAGAAGAATGACAGGTAAACGGGGATGGCAGTGAGCAGTCGAAAGTTCGCGACCTGCTCCGGCGACGCTCTGACGACGTTCTTGAGCATGAACGAGGTTGCGATGTCGAGAAGGTAGCCGTTCGGCAGCACCAGAAAGACCAAGAGCGTCAGCGGCGTGAAGTACCGGAAGACCAAACCGGTGTGCGTCGGGGGAGCAGCTGCGGCGGTGGTCATGCTCTCTCGCGCGCCTGAACCATGAAAAAGGCGGTATCGGCGCGGGGGTAAACGCCCGCGAAGCAGTCGCCTTGCTCGAGCAGCCGCGCGTGGGCGCGAGCCGCCGGAGCGGCCGGCCACAGCGGCGGCGGCTTCAAGTGTTCGAAATATTCAAAGATCCGCGTGGAGTCGAATATCTTCGTCATCGTTGACATACGCGAAATTCGGATACTCGCTTTCGCCGAACTCTACCATAGGCGAACACGCGCCGTCGGCCCGAGATACAAGGCTTGGCCCGGCTCCACGTCGAATGCGTCGTACCACGCACCGAGGTTGCGGACCGTGGACACGCGATAGATTTCCGGCGCGTAATCATTGGTGCTCACCTGCCGTAGCCGTCCATCGCGCAAAAAGAGTAGAATGATCCTGCCATTCGGAAATCCAATCGTCGCCGCAGAGGGGATGAATCGTGCGCACGAGACCCAAGAGTCTGGAGACTGAATCAACGCGCGCGCCAATACGACGAAGCGCCATCGCGCTCATGCTCGCCATCGCGACCCTGCTCGCGGCCTGCAGCCGCCCCGGTGGCACCGCCTCCCCTCCGCCCGCCGGCGATTCAAAACCCCAAGGCAGTACCGTGTGGGCGGGAACGCCTTTGCGAGGGAACAATCCCGAAGCGCTTCGCGCGTACCTCAACTCCGTCGAAGAGGTCAAGCCGATCCGGTTCGAGGTTCACTGGAATCCCGCCACCGTGGCAATCGACAAGGCCGCGGCGCTGCGCTCGCTGCGCGCGGTGAGCCGCGACGGCGCCACCATCACGTTTGCATCCAACGAACCCAAGGTCGCCGAGATCAAACCCGGCAGCATCCTCTGGGTGTACGACATTGCGGTCAGAAAGGTCGATGCCATCGAGACGTACGGCGAGGTGACGCGGGTGCATACGAGCCCGGTCAAGCTCACCGAGGCCATGCCCGACGCACAGATCGAATTCGAAGCGCCGCTGCGGCTCGACCACTATTTTCCGCAGCGTCAGGTCGAACTTCCCGATACCACCACCGCACATCGACATCGGCGCATGCCGGGCGTGATGTTGGTGTCGCTCACCGACCTGCCCCCCGAGGATCTTCCCGATCCGGACGCGGTGAAGGACAACGATGACGATGACTGGTACGACGAGGGCATGAGCGCGGATGGCTTCAACGGCAAGAAGAACGGCTGGGCCTATTCGGTGGCGTACCGGACCCGTCCCGGCGGCATCACCGTCGAACTCCAGGCGCGCAAGGGCGATCTGGAGGGCGGCACCGATTCAGCGGGAACGCACGACCTCGTCCCGGAATACAAGGCCATCGAGATGAGCCGCGAGCAGATCCATCAGGGGATCGATAAGGCGCAGCAAGAGCTGCGGGACGAGGAGAAAGGCGTCCGCCAGAACGACGATGACTTCCAACAGCAGATGAAGCAGCTGCTGCTCGATCAATCCAACCGCAACAATCCCTCCTACGACGGACCGAGGCCTCCGCCGCAGGTGAACGAGTATGGGCACCCGATTACCGATCAGGCCGCCCAACAGCGGCTCAAGGATCAATGGCAGAAGAAGCACGATCTCGAAATACAAAAGCTGCAGCAGACCGAGCAGATCCTGGGCGAGTGGCGCATCAAGAAGGACCAGCTCGATGCGCGCAAGCGTGCGCTCAAGGTGGCGAAGGCCGTGGCGGCACAGCTCTGGCAGATTGCGGACGACAACTTCGACGCCCGCATCCGCGCGCGCGTCGACCTGGATGGCTTTACGGTCGGCACGAACCTTGGATTCGTGAACGGCAACATCGACGTCGCCGCGACTCACTTCCGCAACCTCAACGGCAAGGTTCAGGCACAGCTGATCGGCCGGCTCGGCAAGCCCGGAAACGAGGCCACGAAGATTCCGGTGATGCACGTGCCGGTCCAGTTCAACGTGCCCATCCCCGTCGGCGGCATTCCCTTCGTGGTTCAGCTGGGGTCGGACTTCTTAATCACACTCTCGCTGTCGGGGATGCATGCGACTCTGTCGGTCGATGGACAGGTCGGCTTCAAGGGCGATAGCGGGTTCACCTATGCCAAGGGCAAGGCCAATTACGACACCAGCTTCTCGACGTCCGGCGACCCACAGATCACCAATGCCCAGGGCATGAGCCCCGGCGTTTCGGCCGTGGTGCTCGCCGTGCAGATGCCCCGGGTCGGCCTCGGCCTCGGCGTTTTCGGCGTCTCATCGGTCGCTTATATGGACGTGATCAACGTGGTGACCATGACGCAGAGCGGTTCGGTTGGCGCGACCATGTTGATGCCGCTCTGCAAACGCATGACTTATAATGCCGTTGGCCACGTGGGAATAGAAACGAACATCATTCCCCTGCCCATCGTCGACACGAGCAGCGTGGCCGGCGCGCTCACGCAAAAGCGCGAGATCTTCAACACGACCACCAAGAAGCTCGATCCCCCGGTGAAGGGCTGCGAAATCTAGCAGCGGGACTCAGACGCCCGGCATCAGATTTTTTGCAAGACGGCGGCGAGAAGCGCCTTTTCCCTGAGGGGATCGGTGAAGCCCCCGTTGACCTGCACGAGCACATCTCGTTTGACCACCGCGAAGCCGCCCAAGAGGCCCCTGTTGACCGTTTCCGCGGGATCGCCTCCATTGGGTTCCGACCCCCCCGCGGCAGCTTTCGCATCCGGGTCGTCGGCTGACGTCCCGGGAAGAGGGTGTCCGGTGACATCGATCACGGTTTGATTGACCGCGGCTCTACCGATGCCGCGGACATGATGATCGGTGCGCCAACGGGAATATCCGCCGGTCCAGAAGATCTGAATTCCGTATTGCGGGCGCACGTTGTCGTGAGCCGGCAGCACAAAATCGCAGCCGGTTTTCCCCGCAGGCGACGGATCTGCGGAGAGCGTTCCCAAAATGGCCTCGACTTCGGCGCGCGTGAGGAGCGAACACACATCGACCTGTTTCGGGCGCGTCTTGTCGAGCGCCTTGGCGGCCGTGACGGCAGCGCCGCCATCGATCTTGAGCGGATGATCGATGCGCTTGTAGGCGGAGTCGACGAGGCCTGCGGCATCACGGAGCGTCGCCGGCGAGGCCGTGAAATCGATGGTGATGAGCTGGTCTGCCCGGACGGCCGCGAATATGCAGCAATTCATCGGCATGAGCGACGCCTCATCCCATTCACCCGAAATCTCCGTTCCATCGTCGAGCTTGAAATTCTTTTTTACATTGTTCGCAATCTCGGCGCTACCGGTGCCCTTCATGATGTTCTTGATCCCGCCCATCATCGAATAACTCTGAGCTCCTCCCGTGTACTCCACCTCGAGACTGATGTAGCGAAACTTGGCGGTCTCGTAAATGCAGAGGCTGCCGTCGGGCCTGGGGTTGTAAGCTCCGTTGGAGGCGCGGAAGGGCGGCACCGCGAGCGGGGCCCCGAGCACCGCCTCGACTTCCTTTGGTTCGAGCAGCGAGCACGGATCGTTGGTGTCAAACTCATCCGAACTCGACTGCGCCATGGGCGGCTCGCCGCCGGTCGCCGGCGGACTCGTGGGCGAATGTTTGCTGCAGCCGGCGATCATGCCGCACAGGAGCGCGGCAAGGACAATCCAACGACATTCGGCATCCCATTTGACCGGCATCCCGCTTGCCTCCTAAGTGAGCCTTCCCAAATAGGTTATCCAAAATTCTCCCCAGGCGCCACCCGGGTCCGGTGCGCTCGATCGTTGGCCCGAGGCGGCGATTGTGGCTCGACCCGTTCCGCGGTGACGATCAACCGCAAAGGCCCGCCCGGCACCAGGGAATCGAATGGATAACAGGTCACCAACGTCAATCTCGGAGCATCGGCCTGCAGCGAAATACGTGACCGGCGGCTGTCGACGACCCGGATGTCCGTGACGCGGAAGTCGACGTCACGGCGTGAGACAGTCTGCACATGCAGGGTGTCCCCCAGTTGGATGGCCCGAAGCACGGCGAAGTGAGTGTCGCGGTGTCCTTCGATGACACTGTTGCCGGATTCACCCGGCACAACGCTTGCCGGATCGTGGGCCGGCCCGAATGCAAGATTGCGCCCGCTGGAGCCTTCCAGAATCATGAACTGTCGGGATTTGGCACCCTCGCCGAACGTCAATCGAGCCAGGGGCCGCGTGTCCGCCCAAGGCCAAGGTTGCGTGCCGCCCGAGCCTGCTTGTTCGCGCCGCCACGCGGCGGAGATCAGGGCTTGCGCCAGCGATGCCTTGATATGAATCCAGGCGGCCTCCGACACGCAGACGGCGCCTGCGACGACCGCCGCAACGACAGCGGCCTTGATCCAATCCTCGAGCCGGAAATCGGGCAAATACGTCATGAGGTCTTCTGTCGGCGCAATCTTACGCAGCCAAGCACGCCGAGCGTGATGGAGGCGAAACCGCAGATCAGCAGCAAGTCTGCGGGCGTGGCGGTCTTTGCGAACCCCGTGGTCGCCCAGTAGCTTCCGGTCGGCGCAGAGGTGGGCGCCTGCTCGACATGGCCCGGAGATCCCGGCGGTCTCAAGACGGCGTCATCGACGGCAACCAAGCTCGTGACTTCGCTCACGACGTGATGCTTGAGCGCGAGTTCGAGCATCGAGGTACGGATCTGCTCACGATCGCCTCCCATCTGGACCTGACCCGACAGACTTGCAAGGCGCTCGCGTGCCCATAGCTTGGACAGCCCGGATTGCTCGCCGATCCTGGTGATCTCGACTTGATGCACCCAGTCCATGCCGCGTATGCGCCCCGACAGCGTCAGCGAGCCCGACGGAGAGGCCGGAAGACGCGCCAGGATGACGAGCGGATCGCCTGCATAGAGGTCTCCCGGCATGCTGGCGGCGGCATCTGCGGGGACATCATCCGGCCACAGAATCTTGAGATCGACGAGCGCCGGGCGCTCGAGCTTATGAAATAGATCCTGCATCCGCGAACCCACCTGATCGCGCTCGGCAATAAAGGTATAGCTTCCCCGCCCCGCTGCTGCGGCCTGCTCGAGGAAATACGAGTTCGGCGCCGCGCCAATGCCCACGGTGAACAGACGCTGCTTGCCGATTTGCCGATTGATCAGCGCGATTAGCTCCGCTTCATTGCCCACACTGCCGTCGGTGATGAAGACGATCTGCTGCAGGTAGCGAGGATCCGGAGGGGTGGACATCGCGCGTTCGAGCGGCGCACGCATCTCGGTCCCGCCGTCCGCCCGCAGCGCCGCGATGAATTGACGGGCCAGCAGCCGGCTGGAAGCCTCGATGGGCTGCGGCACGGCGAACAAGCTCGAGTAGTCGCTGGCGAATCGGATGATGTTGAAGACATCACCCGGCTTGAGACGATCGACACCCATTTGCAGCGCTGCACTCGCCTGTTCGATCGACGGTCCGTTCATGGAGCCCGAGGTATCGATGATGAAGGTGACCTCGCGCGGTCTGGACTGCTTCGTCGGCGTCGTTGGGCGGAGTCAGCACCACCAAGGCGAAGGTGTCATCGCCCACCTTTTCCGCGAATGCCGATGCCTCGACGTCCTTGGCCGCCGCCGGAGTCCAAACGAGTTCGAAATCATGATCCGCCGTAATCTGGTTGCCGCTGAGATGGATCTCCTTGCCGAGCGGATCGTCTTTGACCTCGACCGGGTGATGCAGGCTGGCCACGGACCCCAACGGAAATCCCGTCGCCAGTTCAATGTTGATGTCGACGCGCTGACGGGCGGCGGTCACGCGTTCGGGCGTGGCGGAGGTGCCGTTAGCCGCATTCACCCAGGCAGCATTCGCGGCGGCCAGCGGTGCGGCCGGATCGAGGCCGACCCCGGGCGCATAGCGAGGAGTGACGGCGAGCGGCAGACGCAACGTGTAGCGCGAGTCTCGATACGGTATGGTCTCAAGGTACGAGATTTCGATCGACACGGTCGAGTTGGGCGCAATGTTGGCGACCGCCGTCGTGAACATGTTGGGACGTTCCTGATCCACGATGCTCGCCCGCTTGCCCTCGCTGCGCGCTTGGGCGTAGGTCGCCTGAGCCTTCGCTTTTTCCTGGATCTCACCGCGTACGGTTCGTTCGCCGACATTCATGAGGAGCTCGTCCACGGCCGCCCCCGCCGACAGCGGGAAGACGTACAAGCCCTCCACCCAATCGCTGCCGGTATTCGAGAACGTCTGGGTGACGTGAACTCTCGCGACGTTGCCCGTCACCTGCGCCTGCATGGTGGTGGCCGCCCGCAGCGCTTCGACGGCGGGCGCGTCCGGCGATGACTTCAAGTACAAGGTTCCGGATTGGGCCCCGAGGGGTTGGGCAGCCGCGGGCAGTGCGCCTGCGAACCACGCTAAAGCACCGGCGGCAATGACTCGGCAGGCAGTTCGTTTCGCGCGATCTATCAGGCTCATCGGACGCTCCCAGGTGACGTGGGAGCATTACGGCAGCCGATTGTGGCGCGGGTGAGCGCCAATGTGGCGCTGGGCCGGCGGATTTAAGGCAAATAGTGGCGCGGAGGGCTGAGTCAACTACGGCCGCACCAATTCGACCCGCCGGTTGAGCGCCCTGCCGCGGTCCGAATCGTTCGACTCCTTGGGCTGGGATGCACCGAAACCGTTGGTCGTCAGTCGCGAATCCTCGATCTTGTATCGCTCGATCAGCGCTTTGCGCACCGCGGTGGCCCGCCGGCGCGACAAGTCGAGGTTCAATGCATCCCCCCCGATGTTGTCGGTATGCCCGTTGATGATCAATGTCCAATCCGGATGCGCTTTTAAAGCGTCCGAGATTTCATGCAGCACCGGCTCCGACTCGGAGCGCAATTCGTCGCTGGCGAAATTGAAATAGATGCCATAGACGTCGGTGTGCTTCTGGGCAGCAAGATGCGTCTCTACCTCATTGGCGGTGGGGAACGACACTTTCGTGTAGGTAATGAAGAAGCTGTGGAGCGACGGGCTGTAGTAGTCGATCATCAGGGGAAAGCGGGCCTCGTCCAGCACCTTGACCCGGATGATGTCATTGGTCTTGTGATTGACGTAATTGGCCTCGATCGTCGGCACTTCCACAATCTTGTCGTTGACGATGAGCTTGAACGTCGAGAGACCGTCCGATATCAACGTGCCCTCCACATCTGAACTCGAATAGCGTATGTCATCGACATCGATGTCGATGTAGCGATGGTGGAATTCGCCGCGGATTTTCAGGGACTCGAATGAGGTTTTGGACAGATTGAACTGCAGGGTGCCGAGGAGCGTATCAGGGTAGGTCTTGGCGCCTGCCGTGACGTATAAATATGAATCGATGAAGTCTGCCCAGCAGAGATGCCGGGTCGTCGTCAGGAGTTTGCGGTCCTGTCCGATCGGACAACTCAATGTGGCCGTGAAGCCGCGGGCGTCCATTTTGGTGATTTGTTTGAGGCACTCGTGCTCGTAATCGTCGGAACTCGCCTTCCAGATGCTCGACAGCGTCAGCCCAACCTTGAGCGGTATGCGGGCCGTCCCCGCGGCGGTGATCACCGCACTGGCCGCCGGACCGGGGTCCGGACACTCTCCCCCGGGCACGAGGTCGTGAACTTCGGAGAGGGGCTTGTCGCCTTCAGGCAGGCGTCGGCCCTTCGGCGGAGCCGTCGACCGCGCGTCGCCTGTGCCGGTTTTGGCTGCGGAGGGTGGGGGCGACGCCGATGGCGGCGGCGCCTTGCCGCAGGCCATCATCATCACGAAAGTCGCTGCTATCGATGCCGCGAGGCACGATCTTGAGCGGGACTTACGCATCCAACGATGTCCGAGAAGGCGACGCTGCCGCCGCGGACCTCGCGGCTTGATCCAGGTCGATCACCGCATCGGCGACCGCGAGAACGCCCGCTATCTGATCGTAAAGCGCGACCACAGAGGCGCGGCTCGCCGCGGACTTGCGAAAGCCCGGCGCAAGAAAATGGTCCCGGCCGTAGCGGGGAATGACAAGCGTCAGGCGGTTGTCTCGCGCCTCCACCAGCGGCCGCCCGTCGATGTTCTCGGCCGCGCCGCTGAGCGCGAGGAGCCGCTCCATGAATGCGGGGGTCAGCAGTGCACGCGCGCCGATCTGATCCGTGCTCCACACTTCGTAGACTTGTGAGAACCGCGGGTCTTCCAACGCAACGCGCTGCCGGTTGCTCGTCTTCAACCAATGGCGCAGCTGTTCGAAGGCGCCGGTGCCGGCGATCACCGCGGTGGTCCCCTTGAGGCCCCTCGGCAGCGTCACCTCGACCAGCAGACCCTCGAAGGACACGCGGCGCTGCTTGCCCGATCCCGACGTCAGCAGCAGAGTCGCGATGCTGATGGGAACTCCGCGATGTGTGCCGAAGAATTCGTTGTTTGAAACCGCCCTGTCGTAATCATCGAAGAACCTTTCGGAGTTCAAGGCTTGAAGATCGGTCTGGGCGGGCGAGCGAAACGAAAGGCCGCCGAAGCGCGCCGCCAGCAGCGGCAGGACGCGACCCCGGTACAAGCGGGCATAGGCGGCGCTGCCATCGCGCGAGGCCGAGTAATAGCCCGCCATCGCTCCAACGCCCACCAGGCAGAGGGCATTCCAGACAATTCCGGCGACGCCGTCTCGACCGGAACGACCGCTCAACTGCTCGAGACACCATAGACCGAGGCCCGCCGCGGCACCCACCGGCACCCGGGTCATCGCGCGGACGTTGACCTGCCGCACCACCTCCAGGCGTGCCGACTCGAGGTCCGCGAGAACCGGGCGCAGCGCGCTCATGAGCTCATCGCCCGTCCGATCATCGACCTTGGGCGCCGGCTTGACAGCAACCAGCGACATCGCGATCCAGGCACCACCGCCGCCGACGAACAACGCCGCGAACAGCCCGGTGAAGACTCCGCTCAGGAGCCCGCCGATCCCCGGCGTCTTATGCATGCTCGCGAAGAGCACCGTGACGAAGATCAACAGCGCAGCGAAGCCGCATGCGGCGAGCGTGAGCTGCGCCAAACGTCTGCGGCCCTCGAGGGCGGTGTCGCCGCCTTCCGTTGTCACGAGAGCAACCGGCCGGCATCGACCGCCTCGCGCGCCGCGGCCGATGCCTCAAAGAAGGGAGGCGGCTTCGCGACGCCGGCGAGACTTGCGAGCAGGGAGCCGGGGAATATCTGAACGGCATTGTTCAAACCGGCGACCGCGGCATTGTAGAAGCGCCGCGCCGCCGCGATGTTGGTCTCCACCTCTTGATAGCCGCGTTGCGCTTCGATCATCGGCCCATCGGACTTGAGCGACGGGTAATTCTCGGCCACCGCGAACAATCGGCCGAGCCCGGCCGTGAGCTGCCCCTCGGCCGCGAATTTGCCCGCCGTCGCCGCGGGGTCGGTCGTGTTGCCGAAGCTCGCAGCCTTGCTGCGAAGCGCGGCGATTTCATCGAGCAGACCACGCTCATGCTCCATGAATTTTCGCGCAATCGCGAGCAAATTGGGGATGAGGTCATGCCGCTGGGTCAACTGCACATCGATGCCGGCCAGCGCCTCGGCAACGCGGTTACGCCGCTTCACGATCGCCGCGTACCAGCAATACAGCACGGCCGTCGACAGGATCGCCGCCGCCCAGACAATGATGTTCATGGCTATCCACCTCTTTGTGACTCGCGCAGCGGGTCTTGGCACTTATAGGAACGTGATTGCACGCGTGATTGGACACAGGCTGCCGCCCTTCTTTTCGCATCCGATGTCCCAATCGCGCCCCAGCAATCTGCACATCGCCCGGCCGGACGCCACTGCCTTGTCCGCAGTCATCGCAATTCTGTCGCTGCTGCAAGGCTGCGGCGACCGACACTCCACGGGGTGGTCAACCCGGCGGCAATGCCGCCCCGGTTCGCAACATCGCGACACCGCGCCAGATCAAACGCAGCGAGATGAGCGCCGCCGAGCAGAAGTATGGAATTGCACCGACCCCTGATCCCAACGTTGAATATCAGCCCGACGTGATTCTCGTCGGCGGCGGCGCAGAGTCGGTAAGGTCACAAGACGGCAACGGATTCATCTGGACCATTGATGCGAACGCGGCGCACGCGAACGAACTTGCGCCGGGGAAGATCATTTTCTTGACCAATCGTGCCGTGGGCCGGGTGTTGGGGGTCCGCAAGGACGGCGACAATCTGGTGGTGGTGCTGGGACCTGTGGATCTCACCGAAGTCGTGCGCAAGGCCGATATTCACATCGCCGATATGCCCATCGACTTTGACGAAGCGATCCCGTACACCCTGCCGGACCTGCCGGCGCCGGTAGTGTCGCTCGCGCAGATGCTGCCGCCGGCGCTGGCCGCCATCCCGGTGATGTTCTCACCGCCGACGGACATCAGCCCCGGCGCGCAGACACCTGCCGTGCCGACAACACCGGACGTGTCGAATCTCGTCAATTTCAAGACAGAGCCGTACGCGAACAAGTACGGCATCGGCATGCGCGCAACGACGGATGCCGGCGGCTTGAAGGTGGATACGGATGTCGGACTGCATCTGTCCGCGCCCAAAATCACCGTGGATATTCCATATCACTGAGAAGGGCGGCGTCGAGGACGCAACGATCAGTCTGTCGGGGGCCGCCGGACTGACCTGGAATTTCAAGGCGGGAACCGATGTCGGCCTCCGCGCCAACGTTGCGGGGATCCTCGCGCCCAATACCGATTTCAGCGTCCCGGTGGGCGGGGCCGGCGGACTGCCGATCGCGGTCACCGTCCGTCAGCGGTTCGAAATCAAGACCGCATTGGGCGTACGCAATTCGACGCTCATCGCCAACGGTGACTACACCTTCAAGGGCTCGTTCAAGATTGGATATATGGGTGGTCAGTGGGCGGTGGCAGCGCCCGCGGAATCCCATCAGAAAGCGAACATCGCAGAAACCGGACATGGCGTATCCCTGGGGGTGAGCGGCATCAATCTCGGCCACTCCATCAAGGTGATTGCCGGTATTGGGGTGGCCGGTTTTGCGGCCGGACCCTACTTCACCTTTTTTTCCGCGGTGGGCCTCGAACGATCATCGGACGCCGGCATGCTCGCTTGCACGTACGCGCCGATCAAACTGGACATGAATGGCGGTGTCGGCTACGTGATCCCGCAGTCCGTCACGAGCGCGATCAATTTCATTCTGCGCAAACTCAACATCAAGTATCAGATAAAGGGTGAAGGCGGCCTCGAGCCCAGCAAAGCGCTGACGATCGTCAACACCGGCAACAGAACCGGCGGCTGCCAACCGCCCGATCCGGCATGACGACGCCCTCATGGCTTGAAGGGCTTCCCGTCTGCGGAAGGGGCCGGTGTGGCGATGCCGTCTCGACCGGGGTGGGACGCGTCGGCGGCAGCTCGAGCCGCCTCCGCTTGCTGTCTTGCTTGCTGGGCGGCCTCGTTGGCCGCATGGTACGCCTGACCCGTCGGATCGCTGGTGTCCAGGAACGCGTCGTCGGCGCGTTTCTGGGCAGCGGCGGCGGCCCTGGCTGCCTCATCGGCCGCAAACCCTTTCGGATCCGCGGCCTTCTGCTGAGCGGCGGCGTTCTGCTCCGCCGCGCTCTGTGCGGCCGCGGCCTTGGCATCCGCGTCCACCCTGGCTTGTGCGGCGTTCGCCTCCGCAGCCGTCACGTCGGCATTAGCCTGTTGGTCAGCAGCCTGGGCTGCCTGCGCATCGGCATCCAGCTTCGGCTGGGCCGCATTCGCTGCATCGTCCCGGGCGGCATCTGCGGCGTTCGATTGGGCGCGCGCCTCGTCGGCCGCTGCCTGATTGGGGCTCTTCTCTGCCCAAGGATCCTTGAAGTCGTCAGCTGTCTTGATGTCGGCAGCATTGGCTGCATCGCGTGCCGCGCTCGCGCGCTCTTCCGCCGCCATGACTGCCGGGTCGTCCGCCGCTCCGGTAGCTTGCTTGATCTCCGCAGATTCGAGCGCCCTCTGCGCGTCCAGTCTTCTCTGCCGCGCCTCCGCGAGGTCTGCGTCGGCGGCCGCGACCGGATCCGGTGCGGGTGCGGGTGCGGGAGGAGGCACCTGGGGTGCCGCGGATGGTGACGGGCTGGGGCCGTTTGAGTTCGACGGGGCACTGCCAGGCGAGCTTGATGGGGAACCGGAAGACGCACCGGATTCTGCGCCCGGAAGCTCCACGGTCGGAGGCGGCGGAGAAAAAGCTCCTCCTCCGTCCGATAACATCGAACCGGCGCCCGGCGTCAAGCGATTGGCCGCCGATTGAGCATGAAAGCTGGCGAGAATACTCGCGCCGGGAGCAAGGCCGCCCAGCATTCGCAACAGCGAAAACACGCCGAGAGAAACGGCCCCGACGCCGCACGCTGCACGCAGCCCGACCAAGGCGGCGTCATCGCCGATCGACAAAGTCCGGGATCGAGTCCGCAGGCCGGCGATCGTGCGCCACGAGATCCACACCTGCGCGAGCACCGAGATGGGAAACAACACCTTGGCGGCGAGCGGATGAAGCATGAATGCCTGCAATCCCGCCGTTTGGGGCCAGCCCCCGACGATAAAATACAAAACGGACGGCGTCATGATGACCAGCCACAAGACTACGGACGGCCGCCGCAGGGCGGCGCGCAGCGCCCCCGCCGACCAGCCCGGCGGCCATACGGCCGGCATCAGGGTCCGCCAGTTCGCGAGTTCGCGATCGACCCGATCGCGTTCCTTCACGAGCATCTCATTCAGTGGAGCCGTCTGCGCCTCGAGGTGCTCTGTGCGAGCCGCGCGGCGCATTCGCACGAAGCGATCGACCGCAATGAGTGACCAGGGAAGCCTGCTGAAGGCGGCCTCAAGAATTCCCCTCGCGCGGGACGATCCGCACCGCTCGGCTTCGAGCAGCGGCGCGACGGCAACTCGAGTGCCCTGCCGCTGCTGATCGAGCCACCACGCCGCGCCAAGGGCCGCGAGCGGCATCAGGGCGCGCACATGAGCCAGCGCGCGAAGCGGCCACAAGAGATACGCGAGCCACGAATCGCCGATGTCCGACATGTTTCGCGCCGCGTGATCCAGCGAAATGCAGACAAAGAGGCCGAGTGCCGTGAGGCGCGCCGCCGTCGTCCGCGCGAGCACCGCCAATCCAACGGCGAGCCCCGCAACGGCTGACCAGATCAAGTGCTCGTTCAGCCGGGCGGTGTCATGTGATCCGGCCACGCCGTGGGGTACCCATGAGGTCACTATGTGGCCCAGGCCGGGTACCAGCAGGTAATCGCCGGAAAACGCCAACGCCCAACCACCCGCAATGGATTGCGCATGATCCGCCGACCCGCCGAATCGGTAGAGATCCTCGGCCAACCCAAAACCGGCGCCGGTCGCCGCCGCGATCAACACGCAATCGGTGAACGACCATTGCCGTCTGAACAGCGGCACCATCAGGAGCAGCGATAGCGGCAGAACTTTCGCGAGTTCCTCGATGAAGGGATCGAGGGTGTAACCGGCGATGTGCATCACCTCGGGGACCGATATGCCCATCGACGAGGCGAAGATCTTGGTCAGCGCGACCTGCAGGGCCGCGGTCACCGGTGCGCACAGATAGAGGCCTACCGCCAGCGCCGCATACGCCGTCCGCGCGCGAACCGTCCGCGCGAAACTCGCCAGGACGATCAACTGCAACACCCCCCAAAGGTGTGCGACGACGAGTGAGATGACCATGGATTCTCCTAACCGGCGAGACGCGGGCAGGAATTGCCTACTCTGGAAGACGCATTCCCGGTCGAATTTGGACATCGGCGGCAAACTTGCTGCGCGAATGATGTCAGCCGATGTCCAATCCGCGCCTGGATCTCGTCTTACCTGGTAGGCGAATCGATATCGGCATGCACGAGGGAGCGGGAGAATGAACAGCAATCTGGGCCTGGCCGCATTACTGGCGGCGTTGGCGGCATCGAGCCCCTTGGGGTCCGCACGGGCGGACGTGACCATTCAAGAGCAGACGACGATCCATGCATTCGTCGTCAAGGCGCATGGAACCACCTCCAATCAAGTGTCGGGCGACAAGCAGCGCAGCGAGGTGCAATTCGCCTGCGACGGCGTCATGTCCATGTTTTGCGGCCACAACAAGACGGTCGACATCGTGCGCCTCGATCGCGAGGTGACGTGGGACATGGAACCGAAGAAGAAACGCTACACCGAAAGGCCCTTTCCGACGCCGGAGCAGCAGCGCGCCCTGCTGCAACATCAACAGGCGGTCATCGACAAGCTGAAATCCTGTCCTGCCGCGCAGCCCGCGCAAAGCAGCGTCGACACCTCGAAATGCGAGATGAGCCCGCCGGTGCTCACGGTCACCAAGACTCAGGATTCGGCGACGCTCATCGGACACGCGGCGCAGCGCACGAACGTCGCCATGACACAGAGCTGCAAGGTCAAGGATAGCGGCGATGTCTGCCAGTTCAGCTATTCGTTCGATGTTTGGCTGACGCAGGACGACTTGCCGGGACTCGCGGACCGCAAGACCTTCCAGAGCGATTACCAGCGCAAACTCGGACTCACGGGAGCGACTCCCGTCGGCGCCGAGCAATTGTCTTCGCTGCTCGCGCCATATGCCGACAGCCTCAAACAGCTGAAGGCCAAATCCGCCGACTTCAAGGGCTATCCCCTCAAGACCACCTTCCGCTTCGCCGCGGGCGGCGCCCACTGCGGTCTCGTGCCCGGCAGCGGAGCCTCCGGTTCGAATACGGACGGCACCTTGAAAAACGCCGGCACGGCCGCAAGCGATGCCGGCAAGAGTTCCGCCACGAGTGCCGCGGGTTGGGGAACCTCCGAGGCGGTGCAGCGCGCGAGCGGCAGCAGCCTCGGCGGCTATGTAGCCGGATCAGCGGCCGGCGCCTTTGCGCAGAACATCGTCGGCGGGTTGTTCGGCAAGAAGAAGAAGGCGGACTCCGCCGCGCCCGCCCAGGCGACTCCCGCCGCTCAGCCGGGTGCGCCCGACACTGGCTTGACGACGGTGGCGGAAATCACGATGGAAACCACGGCGATCGATCCCGCACCCGTCTCTGCCGACCAGTTCGAAGTACCGGCCGGTTGGCAAAAAGTCGCACCCAAGCCCCAAGCGGACGACGCGCTGCCCAATTGCCCCGGGGGTTGATGCATGAACGCCAAATGCTTAAGCGCCTCACGGACCACTCCCCTCCGGAACGGGGCTCCAATGCTCGCGGGGACCGCCTGGATCGCCGTCGCTCTTTCCGGGCCCTGCCTCGCCGACGACAGTCATCAGGTTCCACTGGTGGAATTCCTCACGGTGATGACGGCAATCGTGAGCGAGAACCAGGGCGATTACGAAGCCGTCAAGGTGTTCCGCGACCTGACTCCGGCGAGCGTGAGGATCACGGTGTCCGGCGAGGCACCCGATGACTCGGGTGAGGTGCGGGAGATCACCGTGACGCGCGTCGTGCGGCGCGAGGATCTGCGCAACGCGAAGATTCTGCGCACCTACTTTCACGAATTCGATCCGCAGGAATTGCCCGGCACTGCGCCGATGTTTTCGGCGGCGATGGTGAATGACGTGCGTTCGACGGGACAGACACACGCAACCTACCTTGAGATCGAGCCCGAATTCGGCACCACCGTCGTCTCGCGCACCATGACGGGCACCTTGAAGCGCGTCGGTACCGGGCCCTTCACGGTCACCTTGCCGGTGAATGGCGAGCCCCAGGTGCTGCGCGCATTGCATGTGGCCGGTCGCCTCGCCGACGACGGCGATGGCGCGGACTTCGACTACGTGGTGCTCGACGATCCCGACAATCCGTTGATCCTGCGCAGCAAGGGACCGGAATTTTCCACCTCGGTGACGAGAATCGAATTTCCGGTGCCGACGGCCGCCGCCGGATCGCTCGAGAACCGCTTGGCGAAGGACCGGCAGGCGCTCGTGTATGGAATCTACTTCAAGTTCAATCGGGCGGACATCAGGCCCGTCTCGGAGCCGGTACTGAAGGAGATCGCCGGCATTCTGAAGAAGAACCCGGATTGGAAACTTACCATCGTGGGTCATACCGACAACGTCGGCCGCGATGCGGCGAATTTGGATCTGTCGCGCCGCCGCGCGCAATCCGTCAAAGCCGCGCTCGTGGAGCGCTACGGAATCGACGGCAGCCGCTTGACGACCGGCGGCTACGGTGCATCCCAACCGCAGGCCAAGAACGACACGCCGGAAGGACGCGCCCGCAATCGGCGGGTGGAGTTGACGCGGCGATGATGCGCTCCAAACCCCTCGCCGCCGCTGCGACTCTCGGCGCCGCCCTCGCCATCCTGCTGGGCGCCGGCTGTAATTCCGCCAAGAAATCTGCCAGCGTCGATGCCGTACCGCCCGCCCCGAAGGCAGCGGAACCAGTGAAACAAGCATCCGCCTGCGAAATGGTTACCCAATCCGAGATGTCGGCCATTCTCGGCGTGGCGGTGGCCGCCAAGGACACGACCCATTCCGCAGGCGAAACGGCCTGCACCTATTCGGCGCCCTCCGGATTCCCGACGGTGCAAATGGAAGTTGACTGGGGAGATGGCGAAGCCGCGATGGGCGCCTTTGCGATGCTCAACCGCAACGAGCCCGGCATCGGCAGTCCCTATGACGGGGTCGGCGATCAGGTCGTGGCCGTCGGTCCCACGCTCATGATCAGAACCGGCGAAGGCCAGGAAGATCTTTCAGACCGCGAAGCCACGATTGTCTCCATGAAGGAAAAGGTTTGACCGGAGGAGTCGATACGCGCTTAAGGTAAACGCGTGAGACACTGGTTGTAAGTGACTGATACAATTCACGTTTTTCAATATCCAGCATGGCGGCTGTCGACGCTCGCCCCGGCCGGCAGGATGGGTTTCCTTGTGCCTCACCGTCATCCATGGCCTACTCTGACACACCTGCCGGAATTTCCTCCGGCGCATGCTCTTGGGCGCGATGGACAACGAAGAGGCTGCCGAATTATCGCAAATTCTCGCGTCGGCAACCGGCGGAGACCGCGCCGCCATCGACCAGCTGTACGGCATCCTGTACCCCGAACTTCGCGCACTGGCGCACCAGCGCGTGCGCGGCTCGAGCAACGCGGTGGTGCTCGACACCACATCCTTGGTTCACGAGTCGTATCTTCGGTTCGTGAAGGCCGGCAAAATTGCCGTGGAAAGTCACAAGCAATTTCTCGCCTACGCGGCCCACGTCATGCGCTCCGTCGTCGTGGACTACGTCCGGCACGCCCAGGCGCAGCGGCGCGGCGGCAAGAGCGTGCATGTCACCCTGGATACCAATCTCGCCGAGTCGATCGAGTCTCCGGTCGATGAAATCATTCGAATCAACGATCTGCTCGACGAACTCGCGCTGGTCGATGGCCGCCTCGTGAGCGTCGTCGAAATGCGCTACTTCGCCGCTCTCGACAACGAGCAAATTGCCGAATGCCTCGGGGTGACGGACCGCACGGTTCGCCGTGATCTCGAAAAAGTGCGATTGCTGTTGCTCGATGCAATCGGCTAGGCGGGTGAGCCGCCCTTCGCCATGAAGCGCTCGGCCGGCGAGTATGGCGTGCTCCTGGCACTCTTGGACGAGGCGCTCGACCTCGACGTCGCGGCGCGCGACGCCTGGCTCGACGCGCTGCCCGAATCTCACACCCACCTGCGACGCGCGTTGCAGCGCATGCTGTCGGAGGCCTTGGCGGCGGAGCCTGCGCAGGGCAGCGGCTTGCAGGAGCAAATTGCCGCCGTCGTACAGGATGCCGTAGCGCAACCCGGGACCGCGGACCTCAACCCGGGCGAGCACGTCGGCCCTTACGAACTCGTGCGCGAAATAGGCCGAGGCGGCATGGGCTTCGTATGGCTGGCCAATCGGGCGGACGGTGCCTTCAAACGAGCGGTCGCCTTGAAGCTTCCCTTTGCGACGTGGACCGGGCGCCTCAGCGAGAGGATGGCGCGCGAGCGGGACATCCTGGCAGGTCTCGAGCATCCGAACATCGCCCGCTTCTATGATGCGGGTGTCGATGCGCTTGGGCGTCCATTCATGGCGATGGAGTATGTCGAGGGCCAGGCGATCGATGTCTACTGCCGCGAGCGGAATCTGCCGATTCGCGAGCGTCTGTCCCTCATCCTCGATGTTGCCAAAGCCGTGGCGTACGCCCATTCGAAGCTCGTCGTTCATCGAGATCTCAAGCCCGCCAACATGCTGGTCACCGCCACGGGCGCGGTACGGCTGCTCGATTTCGGGATCGCGAAGCTCATCGAAGGCGACACTTTTCAGGCGTCGAACGAGACGCAATTCGCGGGGCGCCTGCTCACGCCGGACTATGCGTCGCCGGAACAGATCCGTGGCGAGACCATCGGCACCGCCGCCGATATTTATTCTCTGGCGGTGGTGACCTATGAATTACTCACCGGAACCCGGCCATATCGATTGAAGCGGCAAAGTGCGGCTCAACTCGAGGAAGCCATCGCGCAGGTCGATCCGCAGAGCGCGAGCGATGCGGCGCAGGGCAAGACGCTCAAGCGTCAATTGCGAGGCGACCTCGACGCCATATTGAACATGGCGATGAAGAAGAATCCGGCTGAACGCTACGCGACCGTGGATGCGTTCGCGAGCGATCTGCAGCGCCATCTGGGGGGCGAGACCGTGCTGGCGCGCCCGGATGGCACGCTCTATCGACTGCGTAAATTGGTGGGCCGACATCGCGTCAGCTTGAGCGCCGGCCTCGTGGTGGTTCTCGCGCTGGTCGCCGCCACGGCGTTCTCGTTGATCCAGGCCCGCGAGGCGAAGCGGCAGGCGGAAAGGGCGACGGCGACCAAGAACTTCCTGCTCGGTGTCTTTCGGGCCAACGATCCGCGCATTGCTTCGGAACGGCCTCGCGGCGAGATCACGGCCCGCGAATTGCTCGACATCGGTTCCGCACGCATCGAAAAGGATTTCACCGGGCAGCCCGAACTGCAGATCGAATTGCTCGGTCTGACCGCCGACATGTACGACTACATGTCCGACGAGGAACACTACGCGGCGGCACAGAAGCGCCGCATCGAACTGGCCCGGGCGTATTACGGCTCAACCCATCCCATCGTCATCCAAGGCTTGTTGAATGAAATCGATGCCGCTTGTGTGCGTGAAGACTATGTCAGGGCCCATCTGCTGTTGGACGAAACGGACCACTTGCTGAAGAAGGCGGGCCTCGACGACAGTGTGATGCGCGCGACGTGGTGGCGCGAAAAGGCGCGCGCGATCGGTGGTCTGGGTCCCGATTACGAGATTGCACTCCAGCGGTCCATCGCTCTGTACGCCAAGGTGGCGCCGCTCAGCAACGACTACGCCGCGGCCCTCAGCATGGCCTCGCTCGTTCAAACCGAGCAAGGCAACAATGCACAGGCCGCGCAATTGACCATGCAGGCACTCGCCATCGCGGAAGCCGCGCCCAATCGGGATGATTCGAGCATCGCGGACTATTCGTACAATCTTGCGAGGGATCAGGAGAGGCTGGGGGATTTCGCCGCCGCGGAAGGCACCTACGCGCGCGCCGAAATGCAGGCAAGAAGGACCTACGGTGAGCACAATACGGTGTATTGGTGGTCCCTGGCACACCACGCGCAACTTCTGCATCAGCGCGGGAAAAGAGACGCTGCCCATGTACTGTTCGCGCAGCTGTTGGCGGCGATCCCGGCGGATTGGACCGCCAATAGCGGCGACAGGGTGGCGCGCGAGACTTATGCGGAATGCCTCGCCGCGGAAGGACGCCCCCGGGACGCCGCTCCCATCTTCGAGGCCAACTACCGGTACTACGTCGCGCATGGCCGGGCCGACTTCGGGGTCAGGGAAGTGCGGCGAAAACTTGGCGACGCCTATGATCGACTCGGACGCACCGGCGAGGCGCGCGCGCTGTTGCAGGCGGCGCGCGACGAATCGGTCGCCAAGGACGATGCCTCGTCGCCGTGGGCCTTGCGCATGCGCGAGCGCTGGGGAAGATTCCTGCTCGATCACTCCCAACCAGACGATCCAGACTTTACCGCGGCCGAGCTCGAGTTCAACGCGGTGCTGAAACGCGCCGCAGACCGGCCGCTGGTGGAACCCGCCCTCGCCCACTCGGGGCTCGCACGGATCGCCGCCGTGCGCGGTGACGTTGTCCTCGCGCTGCGCGAAAGCGACCAGGCGCTCACCGCCTTGGACCGGGTGAAGGGACTCTACGATGTGCGCGTGCAGCCTCGTCTGTGGCTCGTGCACAGCGCGCTTCTTCTCCGAAGCGGCGACGGAGCCGGCGCCCGTCGATGGGCCGACAAGGCGCTTCAGGCCAGCCTCCGCTACGACGATCCGATGAGTTCGACCATCGCGGCGGCCAAAGACTCCGTTCGCCTCGCGGGCGCAGCATCCATTTCAAACTAGTTTGCGCGATCCAGGCGGCCCAGTGCCGCCTGCGTTTGTTGCGTCCATGGAGCACTCGCGCCTGCGGACTGGTTCAACATGTCGAGTGCACGTCCAAGGGCGGCTCGGGCGGCGCCCGTGTTTCCTTGAGCCTGCAACACTTCTCCCTGCACTTGCAGCGCCCGTCCCAGCCAGACGCTGTCCGGGAAGCCGCCGAGCGCCGCCCGCGCCTTTTCCACCACCCGGGCAGCATCCGCGTTCGCAGTCACCGTGTCGCCGAGACTCAGATCCACCTCCGTGAGCAATGCCATCGCCCGCAGTTCGTTGGGGTTGCGATCAGAGGCGCCACCGAAAATGCCGAGAGCGTCGCGCAAATGTTGCCGCGCCTCGTCGAATCTCCCTCGAGCCACCGTGAGTTGCGCCAATTCGGTCTCGTGGGTCCCCAGCGTCGAATGACCGCGCGGATATTTCCGGTGCAGGGCCTCACCGCTGAGCCCGAGCCGTGCCTCGCAGTCATTCAGCTGTCCCAGTTGACACAACGCAGGGGCCGATAGCAGGTTCACCATCAAGATCGCATTCGCGTCCCCGCGGTTTCTCGCCGCGCCGAGTGCAGCGTCGAACAGCATTAGTGCTTCGCGTTCCCGCCCAAACTCCGCGAGCAGCTTGGCGTAATTGACTTCCGTCATCGGACTGAGTTCCCCGCCCCCTGCGACGCGACGTTCGGTCGCAAGGCCGTGTTCATAGACGGCCGCGGCGCGCAGCCATTGCCCGGATTTTGACAGGGCGATGCCCTGCTCGTTCAGCAGGCCAACCGCGAACGCAGTCTCCCCGCGACCCATTTTCACGAGTTCCTCGATGGCCCGATCGTATTCCCGCACAGCCTCTGCATGATCGCCCAGCAACGATTCAGCCTGCGCCAACGTGGTGCGGGCGCTGAGTTCGAGCGTGCGCCGGCCCGGCGTGGCGGTACCGAGCTCGTCGAGGGCTGCAATTGCGTCCGATTTGGCCGCCGTGGGGTTGCCGGAGATGCGTAGAACCTGTGCGCGAGCGTCGAGACATGCGGCGAGGATGCCCCGATCCAGGCCCGGCGTGCCTTCGGCCCGGCGGATCGCCGCATTCAGCGAGCCGGTGGCCTTGTCGAATTCATTGTGATCGGCATCTTCCTTGGCCAAGTCGCAATCAATTTCAATGTTGAGCTCATCGTTGTGCACCGTGCGCGCGGCCGCCTGCGCGGCGAGGAACAGCGCCCGTGCTTTCTCCTTCTCCTGAATCTCTGCGTACAAATTCGCGAGCGTCAACAACAGGCGGGCATGAAGCGCCGGGTCGTCCTTGAATTGCCCGTTGACGATGCTTTCACCCCGCGCGAGCAGCTCCGGTGTGGTAAACGGCTTGTCCGATCCCTCTTCCAGCATGGAGCTCAAGAATTCATTGGAGGCCTCCGCGAAGCTCAGCTGCTCCATGGCACGCTCGCGCGCTTGCCCGGCCTGCAGTGCGTTTTCCTCGGCGCGATGGGCCTGCCACACGGTGCCGATGAATCCGGCAACGATGGCGGTCGCGCTCAGCAATGCCGCCGTAACGCCGCCGCGATGCCGCCGCACGAACTTCTGCGTTCGGTAGCGAAGGGTATCTGGCCGGGCATGCACGGGTTGATGCGTCAGAAAACGCTGCAAATCCTCTGCGAACGCCGCTGCCGATGCATAGCGCTCGCGGGGTTCCTTTTTCAAGGCCTTGTGCAAGATGTTGTCGAGATCGCCCTCGAGTGACTCGCGCGGTACCGTCTCGATGGCTGCAACCGAGGAAGCGGGTGGCGGCACCGCCGTGACGACGGCATTGATCAATTCCGCAGTCGAGCCGGGGCCGCCCGGGACGGGATGCGATCCTGTGAGCAGAACATGGAGCAAGAGACCGAGGGCGTACACATCGGTGGCGGTGGATATCGGTTGCCCCAGCAGCTGCTCCGGCGCCGCATATTGCGGCGTGAGCGCGGCGCGGGTTCGCGTCACGGCACTCGGATCGGGCTCATCGTCGAGAAGTTTCGCGATGCCAAAATCCAGTAATTTGGCCACCCCGTCGTGGGTAACGAAGACGTTGGCGGGTTTGATGTCCCGATGAACGATGAGTTGTGCGTGTGCGTGCGTAACCGCCGCGAGAACGTCGATGAACAGCCGCACGCGCCCCTTGACACCCAGTTGATGCCTTGTGCAATAGGCGTCAATGGATTCGCCTTCGACGAATTCGAGGACAAGGTAGGGCTGAGAAGGCTCCAAGATTCCGGCATTGAGCAGCCGTGCAATATGCGGGTGATCGAGACGGCTTAGAACGTTGCCCTCGATTTGGAAGCGATGTTCTCCGCTCCGCCCCATCCAGGCGGCGTGCACAAATTTGATCGCCACGGTGCCCTGGTAGCGGCCGTCCGCCCGCCGTGCGCGCCAGACGTTCCCCATACCTCCGCGGCCGATCTCGGCCTCAATCTCGTAGGCGCCCACGCGGCGGCCGATCAGAGTGACGGCCGGCAATTGCTCGTTCAACAGCACCGGTCCGTCCGCCATGAACATCGAGAATCCGGCCTGCTGCCGAACCTCGATGGCCTGCATCACCAGATCCGCCATTCCCGGGTCTTTGCTTCTCAGGTGCGAGAGCCATTCATCGCGTGCCGGTTCGTCCAAATCCAGCGCCTGGTCAAGATACTCGCTCAGTACCCGCCATTCTTCGGTGGACATGTCCGCCATGGTCGATTCCTCACCGACACATCGTGTGCCATCAGAACCCGTATCGGATTTCTCCGCCATAACACGACATCCTCACGACGCGTACCAGGGCTGAATAGTGCCATGTATTGGTTGATCGCCCGCGCTTTCGGGGCGCGGCGCTTCCGACATGCCGAGATATGCCTCATGCAGCAAGGTTGGACGACCCCCATGGTCGCTCGCTGAGGTTCTGGCATACAATTTGAGCGGGCAGATCATATCGGGGTCCGCTGAATGGCCAAGCGCACTGCTTTAGTCAACCACGACCTAGCGTGGTCGTGGCAGCTCAAGATCGAACTGCTCGACGTGGTCCCGACGGTATGGCGTCGCCTCATCGTGCCCGACTCGATCAAGCTGCCCAAGCTGCACCGCGTATTCCAGGCCGCCCTCGGATGGACCAACAGCCACTTGCATGAATTCGTCATCGGCGGTGTTCGCTACAGCGATCCTGATCCGGACATGGACGAAGATCTGCAGCAAGACGAGCGCAACGTCGTGTTGCAAAAGGCGCTCGGCATGGACGCTCGCTGCTTCGACTACGTGTACGACTTCGGGGATGACTGGCATCACGCGGTGGTGGTCGAGGATCAGCACGTGAGCGTGAAGCGACCGCCCTGGATCCGCTGCGACGATGGAGAGAACGCCTGTCCGCCCGAGGACGTCGGCGGCGCACTTCGCTACGCGGATTTCCTTGCCGCAATCGCCGACCCCGCGCATGAGGAGCACACCGAGTGGCGCGAATGGTCCGGAAGTTTCGATCCCCGGCATTTTGATCTCGGCGCCGCCAACCGGGCCCTCGGCAAGATCAAGTGAGCCGTGGTCTGCGACGCAAGCTCTGATGCCGGCGCTGGCGCTTCGTGCACCCGCCCGTGGTCTATGAATCGCCCCGCTACTATGCTCCGCCCCCGGTCGTTTATTACGGCCGCGGCCATTGGGGCGATCATCGCGAAGGCCGTGGACGCGATCATGATCGGGACCGGGAACATCGCGACCGCGACGGCGACCGCCGGCGCTGAATACGCGCCGGGGCGTCTGACCCAGCCGGAAACAGCGCGTCCATTCCGGTATGCCGAGCAGATCTGCACGCCCATCCGAATGCTGGGATACTAGTGGTGTTGGAATCTGTGTGGAGGATACGACGATGAGTCATCGACTTCGCCGCCCTACAGCGCCACCACAGTGGCCAAGTTTCAAGGGCACATCTCAATACGTCGGCACGAGCCCGGTCAGGATGACGGCGGTCTATGTGGATCCATCGCTCGGTGCTCCCGCGCTGCAGAACGCACAGGACCTGCTCGCGGATGCCGACCGGGTGGTCGGCGAGAACAACACGATCTTCGGCGCCCCGGGCGAACCTGTGAACGTCATTGTCTTTGCGCTCGATGGCCGTACCGATGGGACCGGCGGTGCGGATCACAATTCCTGCGACTACACCAACGGCGGCGACATCGAGGTGTGCGCTTCCTACGGCAACGGAGCGCGCGTATCAGCGCTGTTCGAGGCCGAACTCAGCGAGTGTTCGATGGGCGGAAACTTGTGCGGTCAAAACACCGGAGAAGCGTTGTCCCGCTGGTGCGCCGCCGTTGTCAGCAACAACGCGCTGGCGGATTTTGCCACCGCCCCGCAGTGGGCCCAGAGCGGCATGCCCGACTTCGTGAATAAAACGGACAATACCGATCAGAACCCAGTCAGTACCGGGTGCGGCATGGCGTTCATATCGTGGCTTCAGAGCCTCGGTTTTCCGTTGAACAAGATTGCCCCCGCGATGGTGAAGCTCGGCACCGGCGCGACTTTTGCGCAACTCTACGCGGCGCTGACAGCGAAGCCCGCAACCACGGTGTGGCCCACGTTTCTCGCCGCCGCCAAGGGGCTCCCAAGAATCGCCAGCGACGATCCCTTTGGGACAGCGCCTGCCACGCGAAAGAAGAAAGGCCATCCCACCAAACGAAAAGGAACCACGCCGGCCGCCCTGCATCGCTAACGCACGTAGGGGAAATTGAACGTGCTATCAACCGCCGACGTCCGGCTGGACGTCCCATCAGTCGATGGAGCGAAGTGTCGGCGAGCTCTTACACGATCCACCGCCACACAATTCTGTATCTGCCGTATCACCTTGGGTAAGATAGCGCGGTAGCCGTATTCCACAGGAGTCGTTGATACTGCATGAACAATACTTCCAGCCCCACGTCGTCGCGTCCCACGCTGACGCTAAAGGTAGGCGCCCGAAAGTCGCCGAGAGAGAGCAAGACCCCGCCCGTTCCGCGGCCGCAAAATAACAGCAAGCTAAAACCCGGCGCCCACTGGTCGGACGAGTACAAGGAGCGCATGCAAGCGGACATGGACGCACTGATGTCGCGCTGACGAAAACCCGCACACTATTTTCTGCGGGCGGCGATCTCAACGAGCCGGTGTAGCGCCGGCCCATCCCCCGCCGGCGCCTAGCGCCTGAGCCGCACCGAGTGCGGCGGGATAAAGCTTTTCCCAGAAGCCGCACCGATGCGCGAGCGCCGCATCGAAGACGCCCACGTGCCCGGGCTCGAAGCGCATGACATCGCGCGCCGAATGATAACGAGGCCATGCGGCAAGCCCCGGCACGGACGGGTGACCGGTGTGTGCAAATTGACTCCAATAGGCGACCATCTGCCGCGACAGCGGCTGCGACTTGGGTGGCACGTCCGGACCGTCTATGCGGCTGTTGTAGGAGATCTTCGGAAAGAAATAGGGCAGCTCGGCGGCGTGGACGGCGCCCGTCTCAAAGCCAGGTTTCGTCATCACCACAGGCGCGTCCGGATCGGCGAACTCGAACTCATACACCGGCACGAAGCGCGAGGCGAGCCTGGCGGTCTCAAGATACAGGCAATTGTTGAGCGGACCTTCCGGCATGAAATCCGACTCCACGCGGCCCACCATCGCTGCGGGCGAGGCATCGGCCGCAAGGGGATAATGACGTGCGATCTCGTCGGCGTGTTCCCCGTAGCTTGCCCGCAGACGCTCGACATAATTTTCGCGGGTGATCTTGCCACCGGCTTCCAGTTCATATCCCACGTAAAGGCCCATCTCATCGCGATTGCCGCCATTGATCATGGGTACCTGGACGAATTGCCCGGTTGCGAAGGCCTCTGCGCCTTGCCGGGGCACACTGACGGAGCCCACGCCGAGCCCAAAGGCGCGCGGGTCCGCGCCGCCGACTTTGACCTGCGCCTCCAGCAGCTCGTGCACCGGCTTCTCGCGTAAACACGACAGCGCGTCGGCAGGGTCCGTGCAATGCACGAGGGCCGCTATCCGGCTGCCGGTCATGGCAGCCTCATCGGCCGTTCGCAAATGAATCGTGCATCCGATGCTCTGGATGATCGCCTTTTGGAAGAGCCCGGTCGCTTCGCCGGGAGCGATCAGCTGCATGCAGACGCTGGCGGCGCCGGCAGATTCGCCGGCCAAGGTGATGTTTTTGGGATCCCCGCCAAAGGCACGAATATTCCGTTTGACCCACCGCAGCGCCTCGCGCTGGTCTTCAAGACCCACACTGCCGTTGTGCGCGGGATCGAAGGCGGGATGCGCCATGAAGCCGAACACGCCGAGACGGTAATTGATCGACACGATGATCACATCGCCTGATCGGGCGAAATAGTCGAGGGGATAGATGTCGGCTGAGCCCCCGACATAGGCCCCGCCGTGGATCCACACGATGACCGGCTTGCCATGGCGCGCGGCGGACGGCTCTGTCGGGACCGTGATGTTGAGATACAGACAATCCTCGTTGTCGCTCGCGTCGGTTTGCCCGAACCGGGCGACCTGCGGGCACGGGCTCTTGAATTTCGTCGCATCCAGCGTCTCGGCCCAGCGTGTCTGAGGCCGCGGTGACGCAAACCTCAACGGCCCCGTCGGCGGCAGCGCGAACGGAATCCCCTTGAACTCCCAAACCCCGGCGCCCTTGGCACCGCGCAGCACGCCCGTGTCGGTGACCACGAGCCGGGGATCCGTGGATGTCTCGCCTGCCGAGGCCACCCGGGGTTGCAAGACGGTCAGCGCCAGCAGTATCGCCATCATCCAGGGAATCGATTTGGTCATGTCTCCCTCATTCTTGCAGCGCCTCGAGATACAGTTGCAGCGCGCCTGCCGTGAACTCGCGCGCCTCCTGCTCATATCGATTCTGGTGGTAGCCCCCCCGGGCGAATTCCGCGAGATACCGCCAACGAGTCAGGTATCCGGTGCTCCACTGACACAACACGTGATAATACTCGTGCAGGACGAGTTCCGGGCTGGCCACGAATTCGGAGCCGCTCATCGTGAGCAGAATGCGGTTGGGGCGGGTGGTCGCGGACATGCCGCGATGAAGCCTTGCATAGTGCGAGTGCTCGATCACGATCACACGATCCACTGGTTCCTCGAAAACTCGCTCGAGCGCCGCGGCGACCGGTCGGGGAAGCAGATATCGGCGTCCGATCATTCAACCCACACTCACTGCCAGTTGCCCATCAGAATGAAGGGGGCTCATCTTGCACCAGAGAGAAGGCAACCGGGGAATTGACCCAGGTATCCGACGATGCGCTCTCTTTGCGCCGCTTCCCTTGAGAAAAAATTCGCGCGGCATTTGACAATAAGTCCGAATCAAGTCGCGCTTGACCGTTGACCTCGGCTGTGTGCGGATGTACCGTCAAGCACATCGCGCTCCATTGAACCGAGACCGCCTTAGCACAACGGAGGTGCCGGCTTCAGGTGCGCCGAAATCAATAAAATTTTAGGGGATAACAATGCCTAGCCGTAAATCCAAGCACAGTACTGGACTGTTTCTGGCGGCCGCCGCGAGCATGGTATCGCTCGCTCATGCGGCCACTGTCGCAAACGGCGCGTCCGCGCTCACGTCTCGCGCCACGGACTTGGGTCCGGTGAGCCGGTCGAGTCCCGTCCAAATCACCGTTTGGCTCAAGCCGCACGACAATGCCGGACTTGAGCAGACGCTCTCGGCACAGCGCGATGGCAGCGCGGCGTGGCTGACCGAAGATCAGATACAGGCGCGCTTCGCCCCGGCGCCGGGCGACGTTGCGGCCGTAAGCAGTTTCCTCAAGTCGGAGGGACTCACCGTCACCGGCGTGGGACCGCACAACCTTTTCGTCAAGGCCGAAGGCTCGGCGGCGATCGTTCAATCGGCCTTCAAGGTCGAGATGCATCAGTACAGCCTCCAGGGCAAGACTTTCCGCGCGAATACCGCGAATCCGACGTTGCCGGACCGACTCGCTCCGCTCGTCGCCTCGATCGGCGGCTTGAGCGATCATGGCGCGAACCCGAATGTCGTGCGTCCTGCGACCCATGTGCGAGCGACACACGGCGGCACGCACCCCTCCGATGCAGAGGGCGCGAAGCCAAAGCCGATCCGGATCGACGCCAAGGCGAACGGCCTGGTGTTCTCGGCGCAGTGCTTTTACCCTCCGACCTCGGTCTCGTTCACCGGCAACGGTGCGTCGGCAACGTACGAAGGAAATCGCTACGGCGCGGACATCAACAACCAAGCAGACGGAACCGTGGGTCCCTGCGGCTATCAGCCGAGCGATTTGCAGACCGCCTACAATATGAATCCGCTGTACCGGGTCGGCCTCGATGGCACGGGTGTAACGATCGCCATCACCGACGCCTACGGCTCGACGACCGTCCAGCAGGATCTTGCCCTCTTTTCAGCGGTCATGGGTCTGCCGGCGCCGCAACTCACGATCATCGGCACACCGACCGAATCGGGCTTCTCCGGCACCGTCAATTCGGGCTGGGCTGATGAAACCACCCTCGATGTGGAATGGGTTCATTCGATTGCGCCAGGCGCCAAGATCCTCCTCGTCGTTGCGCCGACCAATTCTTTCGACGACTTGTTCAACGCCATCTTGACGGCGTCGGCACAGCCGGGGGTCGTCTCCATCTCGAACAGCTGGTCCGGACCGGAGTCGCAAACGGACATTCCGACGCGCAGTGCCGGCGATGCGGTGTTGAAGCTGGCCAATGCCAAGGGACAGTCCGTCAACTTCGCCACCGGCGATGAGGGCAACGAGACCTTCGACTTGGGCTACGCGGATGTGAACTATCCCGCCAGCTCGCCTTATGCGACCGGTGTGGGCGGCGTCAGCGTGGGATTGAACAGCCGGGGGCAGATCAATTTCCAGACGAGCTGGGGCAACAACCTCACGGAGATCGCCGACACCATCGCCCTCGGCAGTCCGCCGATCGACTCGCCGTTCAACGAGGGCTTCGTATTTGGAGGAGGAGGCGGCACCAGCAATGTCTACCCCCTGCCCGGCTTCCAACGCAGCCTCGGCGGAAACCGCCGCCTGGTTCCGGATATTTCATGGACGGCTGATCCGTACACGGGGGTTGAAATCATCGAAACCGAGGATTCCGCAGGCGACCAGTTCATCTTGACGATTGGCGGCACCAGTCTGGCGACGCCGATGTTCTCGGCCCTGTGGGGCATTGCCGCGCAAAATGCACATCACCCGCTCGGACAAGCGGCTCCCCGCTTGTACAACCTGCCGGACGGCGCGATCACGGACGTCAGAACGACGCCCACCTCGCAAAACAATGTGACGGGTGTGCTTAACGATTCATTTGGAACGCAACAGCTGACCTCTTGGGATCTTGCCTTGCCCCTCCAAGGCCAGCCAACGTTCTACAGCGCGCTCTATAACAGCCCCTATTCCACGCGGTGGTTCGTGATTACCTTCGGCACCGACTCCACGCTGCAGGCGGGACCGGGTTGGGATCCGGCCACGGGTTTGGGCACGCCAAACGGATGGAACTTTGTCCAGTCGTTCAGGCGCTAGTTTCAGCTGACAATCCGCCGTTCGCGCACCGATGACCGCATCGGTGCGCGAACGGCGCTGATGAGATTTGAATGCCTCGTGACGGCTATTGCTTTCGCGATTCCCGGCTTTCGAGCAGAGCCTGAATACGGCTGAGCGAGGTCATGTAACGCTCGGTCAGCGCTCGCGCCTCCTCGTCGTCAACCCCTTCCGCCAGAACATTTGCCAGGGTGTCGATTGCGACTCGCACCGTCATCGACTCTGCGTCGGTCAGTTTCACGCCGCTTATCGTAATTTCAGCTTCATCTTGCATGGCATCTCCACACGCCGTGAACGTCCATTGGCTGACGTTACATGATATATGCGTGACTGCATGCGGAGATTTCATGAATACTCCGCGCCTCAAGCCCCAAAGCCGGCGCAGACGAAGCCTCTTGCGCGTCGAATCCGGAGGCAACCCAAGGCCATAGAATGCACAATACAATGGGGCGCCGATCACACGAGCGACTCGAATGAACGACCGAATACTGGTGCTTTATGGATCCTACCGTACAGATCGGATGGGTATCCGGCTCGCCGATTTCATCGTCGACAATCTTCGCGCGCGCGGTGAGTCCCCGGAGCTCATCGATGCCAAAGCCGTCGGCTTGCCGATGTTGGATCGAATGTACAAGGAGTATCCGAAAGGCGCTGCGCCCGTCCCGATGGAAGCTCTGGTGTCGAAGATTCGCGCGGCCGATGCCTTCATCTTCGTTGTTGGCGAATACAATTGGGGAATGCAACCGGGTTTGAAGAACCTCACCGATCATTTTCTCGAGGAGTGGTTTTGGCGCCCTGCTGCAATCGCCAGCTACTCCGCAGGACGCTTGGCCGGAGCCAGGTCTAATTTCGTATGGCACGGGACCCTCACGGAGATGGGCATGCCCGTGATTTCCAGCACCCTGACCGTCGGGCCGATTGCCCAGATCCTGGATGCCAACGGCGCGCCCATCGGCGACGCCGGAGCCGCACTTCAAGGAGCATTTCCACGATTTGCCGACGATCTGGCCTGGTGGACCGAGGCTGCGCGAAACATGCGCGCCCGCAAGGCGCCTCCCTACTGAAACTTTTGCACGCGCGCGTCCGCGGACCGGCACTGTCCCTGGCGGATTGCCGCGCCGCAAGGTGCATCTCGACCTTGATCGCCGAATAATCCACCCATGGCCAAGATTGCCGTCTACCGATACTTTTGGCGCGATGAGCAAACGGGCGAAAATCGCGAGAGCCCCCAGTTTGCCACGCTGAAGGCGATCAATCTGCATGCGGGCAGAAACATCGAAGACTCGCGGCGCATCGTCGATGACAGCGACATCGACGAGAAGGGATTTTTAAAAAACACCAAACGTTAACGGCAGCGGGTCTGCACCCTTAACTTTGGGTTGCGTAGCGATTCGGCTGACCCGGCTGCAAGCACCAGATGATGAGAAGTATCCAACCCACCAGCGGTACGAAATACAGGAGCTGCCACCACCCGCTTCGATCGGTGTCGTGCAGCCGCCGTGCGGCGACTGCGAGGCTGGGGAGAAAAGTCGCCAACGAAAAAACCGCCGACAGTTGATAGCTCACCGTCCGGAGCGCCGCCGTCGCGACCAATGTGAACAAGAACCACCACCAAAACTCCGGCCGTCCCGCACAGCCGTCGAAATCCACATATTTGACGAAGCAGATTTTTATCGCATCGAGGAACGTCATGTCGTCTCCGAAACGCCTGGACCCTCCCGGGCCGGGTTCAATCATTTCTCATCCCACCCCATCATTTCTCGTGCCACACGACAGCTTTGCCCATGCGGCTCCATGCTTCGTAGTATCGGGCAAAGAGGTCTTCGATGCGATTGCGCTTGACCTTCATTGTCGGCGTTATCAAATCATTGTCAACGGTCCACGCCTCGGTCATCACGACCAGACAGCCCAGCCGCTCATGTGGATCCAGGTCCGCATTGATTCCGTTCAGGTGCTCGGTGAGCGAGGTCTCGAGTTGGACGCGGTTGGCGGGATCTGAAATCCTCTTCAGCGCATTGTCATTGAGCATCATCAGCGCGATCGGCTGCTTGAGGTTGGCGCCCGTCACGCAGCATGCTTCGACCGCCGCGTGCATCACGAGCCTGTCCTCGATGGGTGCGGGTGCGACATACTTCCCCTTGCTGGTCTTGAACAGGTCCTTCACGCGCCCGGTGATCTTCAAGTTCCCGGCGCCGTCCATGGCGCCCCGGTCGCCGGTATGCAGCCAGCCGTCCTCCGTGAACGCCTGCTTCGTCAGCTCGGGTTGCTTGTAGTAGCCGAGCATCGTTGCAGGACTCCTGACCTGGATTTCGTCGTTTGTGGCGTCGAGGCGGCACTCCACCCCATCATAGGTCTGTCCCACTGTGCCAAGCGCAGGCGTCCCGGGCACCGTCATGTGGCTGGCAGCCAGATTCTCGGTCATACCATAGCCTTCGCCGACGTTGAGGCCAAGTTTGCCATACCAGCGCAGCAGTTCCGGGGGCATTGGCGCCGCGCCGCCCACCGCGAATGTGCACTCATCAAGGCCGAGTGCGGCGAGGATTTTCCGTCTGACGATTCCCCTGACCACGGGCAGCTTCAACAGCCAATCGAGTTTGGCGGCCGGCATCCGTTCCAATACACCCTGCTGGAACTTGACCCACAGACGCGGCACCGAAAAGAACACAGTCGGCCGGGCGCGCTTGAGGTCGGCCGCGAAGGTTGAGAGGCTCTCGGCGAAGTACACATGCATGCCGCTCTCGAGCTGGCCAAATTCGATGAGCGCGCGCTCGACCACGTGGGCCAACGGCAGGTACGAGAGCATGCGCGTGCTGCCATTCAACGGCACGCGCCTCATTGCCGTCTGCACCGCCCATGCAAACGCGGCGAAACAGTGCATCACGCCCTTCGGCGCCCCCGTGGTGCCCGACGTATAGATGATGGTCGCGAGTTCGTGGCCGGGACGCACGGGCTCGCCCGTGACGGGTGACGTCCGGGCGACGATGTCATCCCACTGTGGCTGGCTCTTCTTCACCTCTTCGGGAGACAGTGGATGACCGATGCACGCCAAGCCCATGGGCACGCCCGCCTTCATGTGCTCCCAACCGTCGAGCTTGCCGAGGAAGATCAGCTTCGACTCGCTGTGCTCCAGAATCCGCCCGATCGTATCCGGCGCGAGGGTCGGGTAAAGCGGTACCGAGACGCCGCCCGCGAGCCAGATGGCGAAATCGCTCATCAGCCAATGGGCGGTATTCTTTGAAAATATGGCGACGCGGTCGCCCCGTTGTATGCCCACACTCTGCAGATGCGCGGCCATTCGGCGCGACTGGTCAAGAATCTCGCCCCAGGTGTAGTTCCGCACTTCACCCGAGCCCGTTGGCTGCGTGAGCGCCACCCGATTGGGCGCAGTCCTTTCCCAATGATAAAGACGCTGAATGCCCAGCTTGTCGTCGGCAATGATGGCACTCATCGTGCGCCCCCCTTCCTGTCTGCGGCGATGTTTCAGACATCGGCTGTTGGCGGTCAGAAATTGGGTCAGAGCGCCGCAACTCTTCGTTTCAACCCAAAGGCTAAGCCTTTGAGCGACTATTGCAATGCGTAGTTGTGTATCTGCGCCTGTGGGAAACGCGTACCGACGAAGGTGGCTGCCAACATTGGGGGCTGACGCCCCCAGACTTCAAGCGCTCACCGGCCATCCCGAACGGCGCGTCCGCTGCCCGAAACGACCTTGGGGTGTCCCTCGCTCAAGCCGCTGGACACTTTGCCAGTGGTGTAGTCGATTTGCCACGCGAAAATCGTTGAACCGGTCCATGTGCTGGACGACCAGTACGTCACCCCGTAGACCGCAAAGACTGGATTGATACACCAAGGGCCGGCACCGCACCCCGGAGCTCCGGCGGGACCTGCGGCCCGTTGGCGCCGATGCAATTGCGACCAATCCGAAACGTGCTCATAATCGGCGGAGGCCAGTCGCGTTGCTTCATTGCTTCAGCACCAGCTTTGAGGCCATGAACATTTGTCGTGAATGGAGGCTTGCGTGTCGCTTGGGGAATGGGCTTCGATCGCCAGTTTGATGTTGCTGAGCTTCCTGCGCCGGGCTGAAAACGTGTTCTTTCAGACCGAGATTCAACTGCTTCAGACCGAGCACTGGTCTGGCATCCGCGACAGCATCAAGGCAATAGTGGCTCCGCCGGGCGCGCGGGACTGCTGGAACGCAATCAAAAACCGCCTGAACCCCGAGTTTCGCGCCTTCATAGACACGCTTATCTCGCAGCAATAGGCCGCGAATCGACACGTTGGGCGCATTCATCCTCCCCTCAATCGGGTCGAAATTGCCGGACACTCGCATGCGCAGTAAGACTCACAAGCTTCAGGGGAACCGCGGGCATCTCTCGACAAGAGCTGGGTCATTGCGCCATCCCGCCGCCCGACGACTCCTTGGATTTGATGAGCCGGTTTCCGCCGATTTTGCGCGCCTACAAGTGAGGAGGCCTCCCCCCTGTGGCCGGTGAGAAATGAACAACAATGCGGCGCTGGCTGCGTCGGCAGCGGCGCTAGTCGCGGCTGCCATCGCCGCCGTGGCCTGGTATCAGGGTAAGGCGGAGCTGGGCCAAATGCGGATTGGTGAGCTGAAGCCGATCGCGGTATTGGTGAAGGAAGATCAGGACATCTTGCTCGCCCTGCAAGCCAACCCTGTCAACGAGAAGGACTCCGGAATCCTGGAATCCTATCTCGCAGCGATTCGCCGGGACGGGGTTCCCAAGCATGCCGATATGAAGCAGCGGCTGGATCAGCTGGCGGAAAACAATGCGGCGATCGTTACGTTGATCAAAGCGTATGCACCGCAGGCAAAGACTCCCGCGTTTGCCGTAGAGGGCGATAAATTCCGCAATTACTCGTCCGCGTGGCGTGATCGCTGGAACTCTGTGATGGAACTGTTCATGGCGGGCGGCAACTATCCGGCGTCGGAAGTGCCGTTCCCGCAAAGCTTTGCGTCGGTGGTGGACGCGGAGATTGAGGCCGCAAAGTAGGTGGGGTGGCCAGCGAGGTGCTCATCATGGCTCGGGAGAGACGAAACATGGCGTTTGCGATCAAGGCTGAGGTTGGCGATCCGCGGGCGAAAACATTCACCTTCAATGCGCAAAAGACCATGTATGGCGGCAAGCTGATCGCGCAAGGCGACGCGGTTTTCGTGTTCGCGAGCGAGAACGAGGGAGGGCACGGACTCATCGCCCGCGGCATTGTCACCTCCGTAGAGGCGATCGCCAGGAAGCGCAACATCGCCCGGCAAACGCCGCGGGTGAGTCTTACCATCAGATGCACGGCGCGTGCGAAGCGACCGTTGGGGCGAGCCGAACTCAAGCACCTGACCGACTGGAAGGACGGCCGCCCGGGGACTGAGCTTAATTTCAAGTTCTACCGGCAGGCAACGAACAAGGTCGTCGGCATCTCCAACGATGCAGCGGACTTTCTCCGAGGATTTTTCTAGCCGGCGAAGAACCATTGAAACCCGAAACAGAACGAGGCCGCGCCCCCCATGGGCTCATCTCTGGGACGACGCAATACTCTGATCCGGAGAGCCACGATGGCTGCGCTCGACGCGGCACTCCTGCGTGGATTCATTGTAAAGTGGACCTACCGTTGTGGCTTCAGGCCCGGGACTTTCCGACCGACAGCGAGGCCGCGATCAGCCACGCAGATCCGATCAAGGCGAAGTTGATTGCGTTCTCCGCCCAATTGATGTGAGCATGCGGATCGATGAAGATCGTGGGTGCATGCACCAGGATGCCGAACACGACGAACATTGCGGTCAGCAGCATGGCGGCCTTTCGTGCATGGAAACCGGAAAGAATCGCGATGCCGGCCGCAAAATGTCCCGCTGCAGTGACGTACACCCAAAAATTTTGGCCGGGCGGCAGCCACGCGGGCACCAGCTTGGCCGTGTAGGCAAGATAGACGAGGTGTGCCAAGCCAAACACAATGAGACAGACGCCAAAGATTAGGCGGCCGGTTTTCGATAGACGCTCGGAGGTTGCCGGTTCGAGCCGGGCGCAGTATGCGTAAGCGATGAGTCCCCCTGCCGCGAGTGCCGATTGTTCTGCGACTCCGTACCACGTGACGAACACGGATGGTTGTGCAACGGCACGGGGAATGTATAGCAGTATGACTCCCAGACTGTAGAGCACGGTGAGGGCCAAAGCACCGCGACCCGCGGTGCGCCGCCATTGGATGGCCAAGCCCGCGAGCAGTGGGGCGAGGGCCACCGCGTACGCCAAGGGAGTGCGCCCGGGAACGCCATTCGGCTCCGGCTGCCACACGGCCGCGAAATCTCCCCACACGAAGCCCACCAGCCCCAGGGCGATCGCTGCCAGGCCATAGATGCGGACGCCGATGTGCTGCGCAAATATCCTATCCAGGATGGATGGCACTGGGTGCTACTCCATGATGCCCAACGCCGCCACGAGCACCTGCCAGTCCACTTCGATCGCCGCGGCCAGCTTTTTGATGAATTCGAGGGTATACACGGACGTCCATTCGCCACCCGCGAGAAACGGCCCCACGTCCCAGTCGATCTGATCTTCCAACGCTTCTTTCGCTTCAGCTGAATTGCCCAGATGTGCTGCCAACGCCGCCCTCACCCTCGACATGGGCACCTTCAACGGTGGTTCCGTCTCACCCATCAACCTCAACAGGTTCGTACCCAGTAATTTCGCGAGCTTCGTTGCCTGGGCAATGCTGAGAACGGACTCGAGTTCCGAATCTTGTTGTTCCAGATCGCAATAGCCATCCACGGTGAGCCCGAGTTCACGGGCCAGTTCAAGCTCGCTGCGTCCCGACTCGAGCCGAAGCGCGCCGATTCGGTCCGCAATGCCCATTTGGTCCAGTTCCCGCTTTTCCACCCTTGGGGTCCCCTGTTGATTTAATCGGCGCCGGCCGCCGCATTACAGCCCTTCTTGGGTGCTCTGTCGATGCCGCTTCCTCCGCCATCGCACGCCAACACTACTGGTCTAAGATCATAAATTTTGTGTAATGCGCGTCATCGGAAGCACCGCTTCTCCGTTCCCATCAGTAGCAGGGGCAACAACCTTGAGCGTTGGGATCCGGAGATGCAGCCATGAATCGATTCTCATTCCGAATGGTCTTGTTCGTCATTGCACTGTCGGCCGCGCACGTGGCGGCCATGGGGCCCCTCGCCGACCCATCCCCGCCCCGACTGCAGCCCGAAACTACGACCAACGAGAGGCCGTCCGCGGCAGCCCATGTGTACGGGTCGTTGCATGTGGATGGGCGTTAATGTCTGCGCTTGCCGACATGCCGATGACGATAAATTCATTATTCGCATTCAATGTCTTCATTGACTACACTCAAGCTCGTTTCTATTTTCGGACAATCGAGTCATGAAACGGTCGCAGCGCTTTCCATCCTTGTGGGGACAATCGACCAGCGAGGCATTCTGCACCGCCGTCGTCGATTTCGTTCAACGTCATGGGACGGTGAGCGGCGTCTTGAAGCGCATGGAACAGCTGGGACTCGGGGCGATCGCGCGTTCCTGGCTGCTGAGCGATGTGCACGTTCCGATTTTCAGCGAACAGCTGCACGCGCTTTTCGGCACGAGCGCCCTGCGCGCGTTCGCCGCACGCTTGGGCCTGCAGCCGCGGGATCTCGTGCGCCGTCTGTCGCAAACGCTGCCGCAGATATTGAACAAGCTCGCCTCATCGCAGGGACTCACTCCGTCGGCATCGATCTAGCATTCGCGCAAAGGCTAGTCTCTACAACGACAGCGGCAGCGCGAGACGCACATCACATAACGGCGCACGCCCAGAACGCCGCAGCGCATATTGAATTACCATCGGGCCAGGAGGATCGGGATGTGAGGTTGTTCGCATTTGCGGTGCTCGCCGCCGCTCTCGCAGTCCCCGCGCTGTCGGTGGCGGGCAATCAACCGGTCAATTCGGCGCCGAAGCCGATGTCCTTTGTCCCGCATCCGAATTCGGGGCAGCACGTGTATGGTTCACCCATCGGCCAGCCCATCGTCGGCCACGCAAGAACATCTCATCGCAAGCATGCGCCGAAGCAGCAATCATCCCGCGCCGCGACCCACAATGGTGCAAGAAAGAAGCAAGTGGGTTATTGAGCCCCCGGAGGCCGATATTCGGCCGGCGGACTTGCCGGCCAGCTCATGTTGAGCCGCTTCCGCGCGGAGCGTGAGATTCTGGCGGCATTGCAGCATCCGAACATCGCACGCATTTTGGATGCCGGTATTACGGACGCCGGGCTGCCCTATATCGTCATGGAATTGATCGAGGGCGAAGCGATCGACCGGTACTGCGAGCACCACGGCCTGTCGGTACGCCAACGCCTTGAACTCTTCATCGACGTGTGCTCGGCCGTTCACTTCGCGCATCAACACCTGACCGTGCACCGCGACCTGAAGCCGGGAAATATACTCGTCACGAATGACGGGGTCGTGAAGCTATTGGATTTTGGCATCGCCAAGGTACGGGTCCTGGCAGTCGACCGGCAGGACGATGTCAACGCCCAGCGGCACCTCGCCGTGACCGCCGCCGAGTTGGGCGCATCGCTGGTTTCGGTGGGCCAGCCCCGCGAGGGACTGCCCTACGAGGAAGAGACCCTGCCGATTTTTCAGGCTCTGTACGATGCCGACAAGTCCAATCGGCTGGCGCGGCTGGATCTCGCGGAAAGTCAGGAAAACACGGGAAATCTGTGGGTCTCGCTGGGCGATCCCAGGACGGCCGTGGACCACTGCCGAACCGCCGTGCAGATCCTTGGCGCGCCGCCCGACCCACCGGAAAGCGACCTTGAAATCAGCGCCGCGTTGGTTGAGGCGCAAACGGATCTCGCCGAGGCCTATGCGTCGGCCGCCTCGGCGGCCGACGCTTCGCCGAAGCGCCGGGCCGATTTCTGGCGCGATGCGCGGCTCTCGGCCGCCGCCTCCTTGCAGATGGGCCAGGCCATTGTCGCCAAGAAGCCCGATATCGCGGCGGACTACGCCGCGTTCATCGCCGAGGACAAGGATCTGTTGGTCCGTGCCGATCGAGGCCTGGGGCCGCACCCAGGCGAATCCAGGGGCAACCGTTGACCTGACTCCGTGACCCTCCTGGGCACGGCCGGATCGCCGGGTGTCGACGCCAATCCGCTTCCCCTTCCGCGGCCTGATCTTTTTTGAGCCGGAAATTCTCGCGCTCACGCGTCTTCAAATAGGGCGACTTATTTGGGACTCGCAGAGGAGAAGAACATGTCCGCACGGTGCTGGCGCTGGTCGATCGTTTTCGTGAGCGTGGCGCGGCTCATGCTGAATCAAGTCGGCGCCGCGCCGTTGATTGGTGTCGTCCTGCCGCAGGGTCAAGCTCTGCAAGGGAGCGAAGCGGCGGAGCCGATGCGCCAAAGCCTCATCAGCCAGCTCAAGGCCCAGTCCATCGACGCAGTACCCCTGAACGCCGCTCCCGGAAATCTGGACACCGAGGCCCAAGCTCAGCAATGCCGCTATGTGTTGTACACGCATCTGGAGAAGCGCAGCTCGGGTGGCCTGGGGAAGTTGTCTGCGCTCACCCACGTGCTGCCTTTCGCCGCATTCAGCGCGAAGGGTGCGGCGAGTTCCTTGGCCAGCATGGCAGCGCAGGGAGCGGCCAATGCCGCCGCGTCGTCGGCACAGCAGCAAGCGGCCTCACAGTTTGCGCCACCAAACACGATGGTCAAGCAAGGAGACACGATGGCAATGGCATACCGTCTCGTGGCGGTTGGATCGGCGAACCCGCTCAAAGCCGAATCCTTTGACAGCGCCAAGGCCGGCAGCGACGGGCAAGACATACTGAGTCCCCTGGTCGCGCACGTAGTCGGCGCCGTCATCGGCACGGTGCAAGAGAGTCCCTCGGCGCTGCCCGCGACATCGACGCAGCCCGCGACACCGGCCGCATCCGGCGATCCCGCATCCCCGTCCGGACACCGATCGATGTTCAGCGGACTCTGGGGTCATCGGTCGGATGCGAACCCGAAGACGGCGGGAGAATCCATGTCCGCCGGCATGGACTGCGCGAAACTTGCCAGCATGCCGAACGCACCCATGTCCCTCGAGGCGTGCGAAAGGCTGCAGGTTTCACAACAAGCCAATGCGCACGCGGCTTCAAATCCCGCCGCCGCACGCGCCGGCGATGATCAAATGAGCTGCACGGAGATTACCGCGGAACTCAAACAGCAGCAGTACACGGCGCCCGACCGCACGAAAGTCACCGAGGCGACCGCGACGGTCAACGAGCAGCAGACCATAATCCACAAGGAATACGCGAACATGCTCAAGCAGCAGGCCGAGGACCAAGCTGCCGTGTCCGCGGCGACCGCCGCGGACACGGCCACCGAGGTCGCCACCTTGGGATTGGTCCGCGGCCGCAGCCTCAATGCGGTCGATAAGGCCATCGACGCACGGCATCAAGCCAACAATGAACGCGCGCTGAAGGAGGATCTGCCCGTCACGCAGAAGATGGTCGGTCAGATGGCTGATTTCGGCACGGACTTCGGCCAGCAGCTTACGTCCAATCCCCGCCTCGCGCGCCTCATGCAGCTCGCGGATGCCAGGCACTGCAAGGGAGGTACTTGAAGTCCCGGGCGATCAATCCGCCCCACCGGCGTCATCGGAGCATGGCGGTGCGCTCGACAGCGGCACGGGCCATGAGGCCGCTGGCGGCTTGCCCAATATTCTCGAGTCGATCGTGAGGTAGAGGTTCGCGAGCCGTCCTCGGATGTCGCCGTAAACATTGGGGTTGGTTGGGGAGCTGCTGAAACTGCCCACGTTTGCCGACACCTGGGCATCGCACTCGACGATCTTGCGAGCGGCGCAGGCCGTCTTCCCGGTGGCGAGGAACACATCGCTGACGGCGACACAGGCGCCCACCCGGATGCGTTCGGAGAGCGTCATGTTGCCCGCGGCGATGGTTTTGAAAAGATTGTCATACTTCTGCTGGGCAAACGTCCGCATCTTGTCGGCATTGGTCTTTCCGGGCAGCGCTGCGGTGTTGAGCGTGAGTCCCGCACCGAACAGCGAGAGTCCGCGGCTGTCGATCTTTGAACTGCCGCAGCCGCTCGTGAGGTCGATCAGGGTCGCGCCTTCGGGGATCGAGCCTTCGACGCTCGAGTTCGGATTGGGGGTCCAGGCGGCCACGGTCGATGGGCACGGGGCGCCTGCGGGTCCTCCGAGAACCTGTTGAGCGAAGAGTTCACCCGAGACCAGGATGTTGGAAAGCGAATCGATGCCATTGGCATTGTTCAGGGCAACGACAAACCCTGAGTCGGTGGGACCGGCGCCCACGGCACCGGAAATCAGCCAGATGATCCGCGGGCCCGCCGAGGCCGCCGCCGTGCAGTTCGAGACGCATGCCGCGACAGGCATCTCCTTGAACGACCGGATCGCCGAGGAAGCCCGTGCGCTCGGCGGGCGTGAGCGCGTCGATGCGCCGCCGAACGCAGCCGCGCAAATCCTGCTCGAGCTTGGCGGCAAACTCCTCCAGGCTCGCATATTTCCCAAACCCGGCGATGAACGTCCCTGAATCCGCGAAGTGCCGCGACCAGAAGGCGTCGAGCGCTTCGATCTGCACCAGGGCGGCTTTGCGGTTCTGAGGATCCCAGGTATCGACATTGGCGTGGCGGCCGCTGCGATACACCAAAAGATCGGGCAGCCCCCGCGTGCGTGCAGCCGCGAGCGCATCTTCGAATTCCCATTCGGTGCCGGTCACGGGGGCGCGTCCGTCGATACCGCGGTATTCGCGCAGATGCGTGCGCTCCGGCAGATACGTGCCGAGCCGTGATTCAAGGATCAAAATTACCGCATCGAAGCGGCTGGGCGGGTCGATCGAGTCCTGAAAATGGCCCGACGACAGCATCGGCTCGTACTCCCACAGGTACGGCTCGATGGCGAAGAAGCGCGCATACTCATGCGCCAGTTTTTCAATGATCTGGGCGGCGACCTCGCGCGCTCTCAGCGCATCCCCCGGCGAGGATACGAAGATCCGCAATGGCTGACGCGTCATGGTTCACCCCGCCTCCCCAAAACATCTTAGCAGCGTCTTGGTGTTGTGAGGAATGGCCGGGGCGGTGCAGCCGCGGAGCTTGCGCCCCGCGGCAGATCCGTGCCGGCATCAACCATTGACCGCGATCTTCAGGGCATTGGGCAGCGGACGTCCCTGCGACTTCTCCACCAAGTCCCGCAGGCTCAGCAGGAACGTCGCCCACTTCGTGCTGCAGTGGTGCATGAATTCGACCGCTTCGCGCCAATTCGCGTGCTTGAACACGACGTACGTCTGGTCTTCCTTCCACTCGAGCCGGAAAGTGACTTCCGTGCTCAGCCACTCCTTGGGGCCGCCGATGCAGCGCCAATGAACCAGCTTGTTGGGTTCAGCGGCGACGACCTGCATGTCGCAAAAGCCGTAGTTGATGACTTCGCCTGTGCCGGCGGAACCGGATGCGGTGTTGGACCACCATCCTCGCAGGCCATCGATGGTGGTGAGCGCCTTGAACACTTGGTCAGGTCTTGCGTCGATGCCAACGCGATGCAGTATGTCGGGCATGATGAACTCCTTGATGGGTGAGCGATTCCGTTTAGGTCGCCAATTTCATTCCGGCGAAAACATCGAGCGGACGTCCCGTTTCGAGGAACGACTTGAGGCTGCAGAGCACGCGCGGCCAGCCATTCGTGATCCTGCGCTGCATATCCGGGGTGAGTTCGTCGTGCGTCACCGTCAATCGCACCATCTCCCCCACGGGTTCGATGTCGATGGCGAGCCGCGACAGCTGGGCCGAATCCCACGCATCGGCGACATCGCCCCAGGTCAGCACCAGGCGCTTGTTGGGAACGCTCTCCAACACCTTGCCGACGTGCTTCACCGTACGCTTGCCGTCGTTCGCAACCAGCTCCCACTTCGAGCCCGGCTTCCAATCGGTGGCGTTTTCGTGTTGCCAGTACTGTCGCGTCAACTCGCCGTCGACGAGGGCTTTCCAGACCCTGGCAGGCGGAGCGGCGATGTAGGTCACGTACACAAATCTCTCTTTGCTCATGATCACTTCCTCTCAAGTTTGGTTTTGAAACTGTGAAGCGCTTCGAGCCGCTCGTGCTCGAATTTTCGAATCCAACGCTCGTAGATCTGGTGGATCGGAACCGGATTGAAGTAATGCAGCTTCTCGCGCCCGCTTCGCTGCACCGAGATGAGATTGGCGTCTTCGAGCAACCCCAAGTGTTGCGTGACCGACTGCCGCGCCATGTCGAGCCCCTTGCACAATTCGCTTAAGGTCTGGCCGTTCTTGGTGTGCAGACGATCGAGCAGTTCCCGGCGGCTGGGATCGGCCAGCGCTTTGAACACCTTGTCCATCTCCTTCATTGGCACGTGCCACCTCGGCACTTAATGGCAGGTCTTTACCTGCATGTGTGGAGTATAGGCAGGCGAATACCTGCATGTCAAGCGCCAGGCGAAAGAGGCTTCTTCGTGGACCTGATCGGGAGGTTCCAGCCGTGCCCGGCCCGCCTGGACCTGTCCATCGATTCGAACGAGGGCATGCTTGCGCCCAACGAGGCGGCGGAGCGGTTGGCCAAGGAGATGCCGCGTCTGGCCGATGTGGTCGAGTGCCGTTTCTTCGGCGGCTACGGCGAGGACGACACGGCACGCGCGCTCGGCATGTCGCTGCGCACCGTGCAGCGCGATTGGCTCAAGGCACGGGCCTGGCTGTTCCGCGAGCTCGGCGGGAACCTGGGCTAGACCGCCGCATCCCAATTCTGCCATTTTGGTTGCGGCGCGCCAGCGATCGAGATGAAGCGGCACCCAAATGCGGCTTCTGGCCCACGGCGGGCTAGCCAGTGCGCCGTCGAGTTGGGAGCGCGCACGTTAATTCTGGACTGACGGCGCGTGGATCCCAGTAAAAGTGTACCGTGTACGGTAATGCGACTTGCTGCTTCCGCCCGCGATCAGATCGTTGACCACCTCGACCGCCAACCCTGATGATTTCGAGACAGCAATCCTCGATTCGACCACGGCATCCTCGGTCTCGGTGCGCGTTCGATAGTTGACCACCGCCACACCGTCGATGCTGCTGTCGGGCAACGACTGGCACAGGTAAGCTTTGGCATTACGCAGGTTCTCGTCCGAACGCTGCTGATTGTCTCGTACCGATAACGGGCTCACTTTCCACACCCCGTCAATCTGCAGATAATTGACGCCGCCCGCCGTGACCCCATTCATGGTTTGTCGGTCGCTCTGCGTGAGGGTGGCGTGATCCACCTCCAACGTCTTCTTCATGGCGCTGAGTATGGGCGCGCAAGCAGGCCCGGGCTCTGCCGCTGGCGCGGCAGCCGTTGCCGCCCCCAAAATTGCGATGGTGTATAGCGCACGGCGCATGACAGTTCTCCTTGATTGGCCTTTGCGACAGGGAGATAGCAACCCCGGCCAACGCCAATAAAAAGTTAAAGCCGACTTCAGTGAGTAATAACCGATATTCGTGTCCGATCCCGCCATGAACTGCTCCGAATACGATTGGCAGCTCACCGTATCCCCCGCTGTGTGCTGAGTTGCTGAACGTTAGCCATTCATGGCGCGCCCCTTCCGTAGGCCTCAGGGATGGCTCGGCTCGCAGGATGGCGGGATCGTCTCCCCTTTTCGGTTACTCATCTAGCGAGTACTACAACCAGCCTTCACGAGGAAATACCATGTCGTTGACACGATCGATGGCTTTGGCGATATCATTGAGCGCTGCTTCAGTCGGCCATGCGGCGACCGTTGCAAGTCTCACCTGCACCGGCGGTCAGGGGGCGATAAGCATCAACCTGAGTTACTTCAGCATTGGGGCTAGCTTGACGAAACCGGCCATCAACGGCGGCGCAGCACAAAACAGTTTGCTGCCTCTCGATCTGCACGCCGCGCTGGTTTCCTTCGAAACGCTATTTCAAGCGGTAGCCGCGGGCGTTCCTTATGGCAGCTGCGTCCTCAACACCCAAGGGTCCAACGGCGGCGCGATTCAGTTCACATTCACTTCCGTCTATGTGAGCGCCGTGACAGCGTCCGCGACGTCAGCCACTGGGATGTCGCCCAGAACTGCGTATGTTGACGCGAGCCTGCTGTATTCATCAGTCGCGGTGATGCAAGGTGGAAATACGGTCGATGATGGCGGCACGAGCACGCCGCCGCAATGGGACATTGGCCAAAACCCCACCAGCTGAGCATCTTCGGCTTTAAGCCTCGGAGCATGTGCGCATGGCTGCGAGTTGCGCCGATATACCTTACGTCGATAGTTGTTGGATGCGCGCGATGATTCGTCCCATGTTGTGATTGCTTGCCGCTGTTTCCAGACCCTTGCGCATTCGCAGGGCGGATGTTCGATCACCGTTGGTTTGTGCTAGCTGCCACGCGGCGAGCCGGGCTTCCAATGACCACCTGAGCCAATGTCGCCGCTCCGCATCCAGGGCCAATGCGTTCAGCTTGGCAATCGCATCTCGGTGGTGCTCCTCTGCAAATCCCAACTGAGCGGTTACGATGTCGACCATGTAGATTTCCAGCCGTGAAGTGATCGCCGCCCGCAACATCTGTGCCCGCGCAAGCGCAGCGTTGCGCCCTTGCTGATCGCCAATTTGTTGATAGCACGCTGCTCGCAGGGCCTCCGACTCTGCCTGCCCGGTCTTCGCCTCGATTTGCGCAAACCCTTCGACGGCCTTGCCAAGCGTTACCAGCGCTTTGTCCCAGCGCCTCTGTTCCATATCGATATGGCCGAGCATCAGCCGCGCATTGGCAAGATAAATGCTGTTCTTGGTAGCCTCGCTTGTCTGCTCCACCTGCATAAGCATGTCTGACGCAGTGTCCGGATGACCCTTGTCCATCTCGACGAGCGCGCATGTGTACGTGCTGTAAATCATGAACTGCGGGTCGGTCAACCGAGACGCCTCCGCGAGGGCCTTCTCGCAGGCCGAGGTGGCCTCATCCATTTCGCCGCGCAGTCGCGTCACATCGGCGTAGGTTGCCAACGACCAAACATGGCCGCCTCGATCCCCGCTACGCTCGGTAAGTGCGGTGACTTCGCGATAGTTTCGCATCACCTCGTCGCTCGCAGATTCATCTGAAGCAATGGTCGCCAGCGCCCGCAGTGTCCACGCCTGAAGCTTCAAGTCGCCGGTCTCGCGGCTGAGTTCGAGGCCGCGTTTCGCAGCCGCTTGTGCTCCGTCACGATCACCGCTATCCCAAAGCATCTCGCAAAGGTCACGATACACCGCGGAAACTCCCGCGAGGTCACCGATGCGCTGGCCGATCTGCATCGCTCGCTGATATTCTGCGCGCGCTTCATCCTCTTGTTCTTCTGCCAGCACCCTCCCGAGCGCGCGGTGCGCCTCGGCTTCGCCTCGCGGGTTACCTATCGTTCGATACGTGTCGATGGCCGCGTGCAAATTGGTTGCTGCCAAGTCAGGAGTACCAAGGTGCATCTGCGCGCCCGCCAATTCCTTACGGGCGTCCGCCGCGAGGCCGGGAGCGCCGATCGACAGCGCCAGACGCAGCGCCTCCTGAGCACGCACGGCACAGGATTTTGAGTCATCAAGGCTGCACCGGACGCGGGCGGCGGCAAGCTCGACCCGCGGGTCCTGGGCGGCTCCGGGCAGGCGGTGAAGCTCGTCCAGCGCCGCTTGCGCCGCGCCAGTTGCTCCACTCGCCAATGCGCCATTAATCGCCTGCAGGCGGTATTCAGTGTTGTTCGGTTTTAATTTGATCAGCGCATTCCAGTCATCGGAAGCCTTTCCCCACTGATACTTGGCCGACTGCAAGGCCGCATCGATCTGCAACAGGGTCTCGCGGGGAAGTTCGGACCCATGGGCGACCGCTTGCTGGGCGGCGGCGATGGCTTTTTCGCGATAACCCAGCGCCGACCACGCAACCGACAGGCTTGCATAGCCGGGCGCATATCCGGGCGACTCCGCAATGACTTGCAGCAACTCATCGCGCGCCCTGGCCGCATCGTAACGTTGCATTGCCTCGTCGGCGATATGCCCAGTCTTTGCGCCACATCAACCGATGGCGGCTGAGCGTTGGAGATCTGTGCCAACAATTCGGTGCTCGGCGAAGCTGCGCCAAGCTTATTGCGCAGCATGGCGCCGATTTTGCTGATCAACTCCGGCAGACTGCCCATACCGGCCTGCTGCGAAAATCGAGCCACGGAGTTCCCGGTCCGCGCATCCTGCAGTGTGATGTCGATCCGCAGCGTCGGATCGCTTGCCGCGGGCGCGACAAAGTAGTCGCCGCTGATGAGGTAATCGGCACCGAGATGGCGCCCCAACAAGTTGCAGCGAATTGGTACGGTCACCCGCGCCGCTCGAAGCTGTCAATACTCTTGCTCACATCTCGTACGAGGTCTTGCGACACCACTCGAATCTTGTCCACGCTGCCTAGCTCCGTGGCAAGCATTTCCGTGAGTGCCGCCGGCAACCAGGAAACATCTTCCCGTCGCGAAAGGTTTTTGAAGCCGATCAATGCGACCGTGTGATCGACCGTCGCTTGCGACGTTGTCCTGGGAATCATCCGCCAACCGATGACCGATAATAATGCTGCCGCCGACCAGGGCACCCAGCGGCCAGCGATAACGGCGCAACGCATGTCCTGCGCGGTAGACATGCACGTGCTTGCGCGCCTCCACCGGTCCGCCGCGCATGAACTGGATGACATCTGATTTCATGGCCTCGACCGTGGAATATCGGTGAGCAGGCTCTTTGCGCAGCGACTTGCCCACAATCGCATCAAGATCGCCTCGAATCCGGCGGACAGGGACTGGAGATGCCTCCTGAGCTTCAGCAATGCTGCTCGGCGTGGGAGCCGGCCGCCTGCAAAACCATACGCATGGCCCGCAGTATCGGCGTGTTGTGGTTCATCCAGGGATGAGCGCCGGTCAGTAGTTCGAACAATAACAGACCCAGTGCGTAGACATCCGTCGCGGGCGAGGTCCCGTGGCCGGTCAACTGCTCAGGCGCCGCGCAGATCGGCGTCATCGGGGCCGCCGCTGCCTGCGTGATCCGCGCCAGTTGCGCGTCCAGGAACTGGGCAATGCCAAAGTCGAGAAGTTTCACCGTTCCTTCCGCGGTCACCAGGATATTTGACGGCTTTAGGTCGCGATGGATGACATGGTGGCGATGGGCGAACGAAACGGCCTCGCAAACCTGAATGAACAACCCCAATCGCTGCGTGAGAGTGGCTGCATGCAGTGCGCAGAATTCGGTGATCGACAGTCCTTCTACGTATTCCATGACCATGTACAAGCGGCTATCTTCGGTGACGCCGCCGTCGTACAAGCGGGCGATACCCGTGTGCTCTAGCCGCGCTAGAATTTGCCGCTCTCTCTGAAAGCGCTTCGACTCGCCGGCCGTTTCACGCTGCAACAATTTGATCGCGACCCGCTGGTCGAATTCGCCATCGGCGCGAACGGCCTCGTAAACATCGCCCATGCCGCCTCGTCCGATCAGACGAGTTAGACGCCACGGGCCGAGACGTAGCCCCACGGTTGTGTCCGGCGGGCACTCATGGTTTCGCGGGCGCACCGGGGTGCTTAGGAAGTCACGCGAGGCCTTCACCGCGTCGAGCCAACGTTCCAACGCCGCGGTCACCTGGGGATCCCCGATCAAGCGGTGCCGCAGCTCACCGGCGCGCTGATCCTCCGGCAGGTCCAGCAGTTCGTCCAATAGCGCGTTCATTTGCGCTATTTGTTGAGGAGACAGCGTCGAGTTGTCTAGGGCAGCCGGGCTGCATGGCTGGCGCTATTCATACCACGGCCGGCGCTGCGAAGGCGGGATTCAATGCAATTAGCTGTTTGACTCAGTAGGACAACCAAACTCTCTCAGGATGTGCTTGGCGGCGAGGACGCGGATTCCCGGAATATATGGACTTCTTAACGAATCCGGCGGCGCGAGGGACAGCGACGCGGGTTAGGCAAGCTGAAGTGTAATCCGCGCCAAGGAAGCCGGTCGACCCCACTGTGGCGTCTGCATTCTCTGATCCGCTCAGGGCCGCCGGCGCGGGCATGTCGCTTTATCCGCCGGGCACATTAACTGTTAAGCAAAGAATGGCGGGGCATAGACCAATTTCCGGTTTAACTCTCGGATACGTCAATTCGGGTGAATCCCCCTCAACGAACCGCACTTTAAGGAATCCACCATGTTGAAACGCCAATCAACCCGCTCATTCGTATGCGCCTCAGCCGTCACGATCTGTTCCACATTCGCACTTTCCGCAGTTTTCGCAGCCGACTTCCCGATCGGGAGCTATGAGGCTGGAGACCTCCGCATGACCTTCGACGATAAGGGACAGTTTCATGTGAACAAGGGCGCAACAACGGAAGTTTCGGGCAAATACTCCGTCAAAGGAGGCCAGGTCGAGCTGACTGACGTTAAGGGACCGTGGGCATGCACAAACGCCGGCCAACAAACGGGTACCTACGATTGGAAGTTTGATAGCTCTGCACTCACCTTCAGCAAAGTGGCTGACAGCTGTGATGCGCGGTCCGGAACGCTGGTTCCCGCTGCCTGGAAGCGCGGGAAGTAGCGCGATGCGCGATCCAACCGAACAATGGTAAAGGGCGCGGGGACGTGGCCCACGCCCGATCGTTTGCGCGCCGGGCGCGAAGCGCCAAGGTAATCTTGGCCAATGCGGAGGGTGGAAGGGGCGGTCGCACTATGGCGCGCCGCACCGCCTCAAGTGGGAGCGGTCCCCGATTTCGGCGTCGCACAGCCGGCTGGAATCTGCGTGTTGCCATGGAAAAGGCGGCGCGGATCGGCTTTCAATATCGAGCCCACGCGGTCGAGCCTGTACGAGGTGAAGAATGACAGGAACACATTGATGGCATCGCTGAGGCCGGGCGGCAGAGAGTAGCCCACGCCACTGTCAAAGTTTGCCTCGATGGTCCCTTGGCGGCATGCCCAGGCAATATCGGGCGCTCTAAGTATGCTGCCGCCAAACCGCAGGCCGCCGTAGACCCCGGTATTGAATCCGAATGCGCCGATTCCGACCATGGCGCGCACGCCCGCCGCCATGCTGAGCGAATTGATGCCCACCGACAGGCCCGTTGTTGTCACGCCCAGATCCTTGTTGGCGTGCACGTAACCAGCACTCGATATCTGCCAACCTCCCTCCTTCTTATACCCGGCCCACAAGCCGCCGCCGAAAGTGTAATCGCCATCGGCAGCCATCGAGGCATTCTTGGCGCTGAAGCCGGTACCGATGCTCAGCAAGGTGTTGAATGTGATGCTGAACGGCACGGGGCTGGCGCTGTTTAGACCCAAGGGAATTTTCAGATCCACCGGCAGCCACAAAATCCGGTTCCAATTGACCGCGAAGTCCTTGCCGTAGGTGATGGCGCTCACGTGCATGCGCGCACCGACCGCGCCGTCGATGTTGACGCCGCACTTGATGATGCTGCCATCTTTGATCAACAGTTCGAAGAAAATCTGCAATTTGCGCACCGACATGGCCGCTTCCGCCATTACGCTAGGTCCGCCTTTCTTGTAGTAATATAGCTGAGCACCCACTTCGTTGAGATTGAATATGGGCACTTGGCGCACGTCATCGTCAATCGTGACGACCGGTAACTGGCCCAGGGAATCGGCGTTTGGAATTGGCGGCAGCGGCGGAGGTGGTGTCGGCGCATTAATGATTCCGGGCGTTAGTTGCTGCTGCGCTGGATATAAATGACCCTCCTCTGTCGAGCCAAAGGGCCGCTCCAGAAATCTCTGCGCAGTCCCAAACGGCGTGGTGTTCTCTTTGGGCTGGGGAAACTCCGGGGCTACATAAACGATGACATCGTTCACGTCGATCGGCTCTTGCATGGCAAATTTGCCGTTCTTGATGATGTCGGTGAGTTGGATCGGCCCAAGCGTAACGGTGACGCTTGATCCGGTGCGCTTCATGTCGATGATGCGTCCGACTGCGAGCCCTGTGGCGAAAATGATCTTGCCTTGTTGGAACTGATCGACTAGCGGGGCGTTGGCGTCGAACTCCCACGTCATCCCGTTCTTGGCGAGCGAACGAATCGCCTGGTCGCCGTGTTCCATGATGATGACGTCCGGCTGGTATTCCACTGCGGCCGATTTCTGCGGCGAGATGCCAAACTTACGTTGCGATTCGGTCAGGGTCTTCGGATCAATCGCGTGCAATACCGAGGTGTCAGGATCGCGAATGAGATCGAACATGCCTCGCGGGGGCCCCTCCGCGGTCCGCGCAGCATCGTTTGCACTGGGCGGCGTCGCTGCGGCATTGTGCGCGGTGCTGTCGGAAGGGGCGCCGGAGGCGGTAGGGTTTGGCGATTTGTGGCAGCTCGAGAGGCAGAGGCAGGCAGCCAGCAGAGCAGCGAGTGGGGCTGGTTTGCATCCAGGGAATGTGCGGCTCGAGATCCAACGGCGCATGGCATACCTGAATGAGGGCGGCGATTGCAATGTAGAACCGCAATCTGCGCGAAATCCCGCCATGGCGCTGAGCGAGGGCGCATTTCCAACGCCGTCGCCGGTTCCTTTGCAGCTGGCGGACGCCTACCCCCGATACGTTCTCCAACCGATTGGCGGGACTTCCCTAAGAATCCGGTTCTCATCAGAGCATCTACCCGAATCGGCGGCCGCTGATTCGATTCGACGATGGGAGGCCATGATGGTTGTCGTTCAATTCGGAGCCCGAAACCGAGTCCTCGCCTTAGCCGTGGCAACCACCCTGCTGGGGTCTGTTGCCGAAGCGGGCACAGTTACCGACCCCTGCACTCTGCTGTCAGCGGATGAAGCGCAGAGCTACGTTGGTGCGCTGACACAACCGCCTTTCCGAGCGGACGACAATGGTGCTGCAGAGGCACGCGGCTCGCAGTGCATCTATCGCGGATCGGGCGGTCGACAGCTGGGCATAACCTGGAATGCATCGGGCGCAGCCGCCGCGGGCGACGCCGCCGAGTCCGTGCCGAACAGCTTAGGCAGCGTGTTCGAGGGGGCGGGCCAGCCCGGTCTTGCGGCCAATACTCATCGAGTCATGGCCCAGGGTCCGAAGGGTCCATGGGAGAAGGCGACTTGGATTCCGGGCGGCACGCTCTTCGTCACCAAGGGCGACGAAGGCGCCAACATCGACGTGAGCGGTGCCAGCGGTAACGAAGCTGATGCCGTGGCGATCGCCAGACTTCTCGTCCCTCGCTTCGATCATCCTCTGACCTACGATGGCGCGCGCGCCGCTACGAGCTTGCCTAACGCAAAACCGCACGCGGGCGGCGCCTGCGGCGTAGTGCCGCAAGCGGCAGTGGAAGCAGCCATTGGTCCGTTGTCCGGCGCGCCAAAGGTGGACCCCAACGGGTCCGAATGCGAGTACAGAGTCGCGACACCTCAAGGTCGGCGCACGTACACGGTGGAGTACGTCTGGCAGGGAGGTATAAAGAATTACAACATGCTGAAGAACGGTCCCGCGGCCATGGGGTCCGCCATGGGCGGCGGCGATGCGGGATCCGCTCCCGGCGCCGCGACGCAGATCGGTTTGAAAACCGATAGCACGCTTCAAGGTCCCTGGGACAACGCTACCCTGCTACACGGCACGCAACTGCTGGCGGTCAAGGCGGATGTCATGGTCGGCATGGATCTGAAATCGGCGGATTACGAGAGGGCCAAGGCGCTCATGGCTGCGATCTGTTCGAGGTTGTAACCGCGAACGCATTGTTTCTAGGGCGAGGCGGGATTCCCGGCGCATTGCGGTTAGTGTTTGTATGACCGTCTCTTGCACGCAGTGCGGCGCCAAATCGGGCGCTGGCGCCCGTCACTGCACCCAATGTGGTTCGGCGGTAGCGCCGACCTCAGCCCCGAGCACCACGAATGATGCAGCGGTTACGCCGCCCAAAAGAGACCGCCGCTGGCTCTGGTGGGTGGCGGCGCTAATCCTGTTTTTCGCCTTGGGATTCTGGCTCGCTCTCCTGCTCGCGCCCAAATGTCCAAGCTGTGAAGATCCGCCTGCGGACGGAGCAGGGAGCGGGCACAATGCTCGCGGCGCCGGGTCATCTGCGCCGGCCAGTGCCCCCCCGGAGAAATCCGCAAATGGTTCCGACCAGGGGCCTGCCGAATCCGCCGGCGGCAGCTCAACGGGGGAAATCGAGGGATCTGGCAAGATCACGCCGCACAAATTTGCCGGCAAATTCGACACCGGCGACAGCGCCGGCCGAAAGTCTCAAGATGGTGACCCGACGCTTGACCTCGCGCCTCCCGTTGGTGGTGGAGATCCAGAATTGTACGGAGCCGTCGCGCAGCTTGCCCGGGGTGTGGCTCCCTATGGAGCCGCGATGAATCCGCCGCAGGACGATCTCACCACCCGCTCCAAGTCGTTCGTCGCATACGACTTCAGTTACGATAAAACCAATCTTCCGCGCTACCCGGACAACGTGCGCGACGTGGCAAGCTCCATTGGCTACGTGCTCGATTCCAAAACCGGCGAGCATTCCGGCCCTTACGGCACCGGTGCCGGCATCGTAACCAGCAGCTCTTTTGACGACGTCGTCGAGTGGTATCGCAAAAACCTGCCCGCGGGCTGGCAAAGCTCCTCGATCGGGGATTTTGGACAGCTAGCGCAGCAGACGACTCAAGGTCCCGGGGGCGATCTCATGAAACTCCTCAAGGGCGAGATGCCGGGCGCCGCAGCGACCAATGCCAGCGCGAGCACGGCCGCTCCCAGAGTTCGCGTGGCATTATTTAAGGCTCCGAGCGCCGAGGGAACCTCGCCCGACAGCACCATCATGATCATCCAAAAGAATGACAAGCCCGTGAGTGTGTATCTGCAATCGCAAGTCAAATGACTTGCATTCCAACCGTCAACTGATCCGCGACAAACCAATGTTGACCAGCTTTTCGCGCGCGGCTTCAAGTGCTTCGTCACTCATCTTAAACGTCACGTCTTGAACGCCAACGGTGAAACGAGTCTTGTTCTCCACACGATCAATCTTCCTTCGCCGATTGATTGATAATAAGGTACTGATACGTTGCTGACCTTGATCGTCTTTCCGAAAGTGTCATGTCTATTCTCAGCCCCATCCTTTTTAAACTCGGACAGCTCCTCATTGCCCGTATAGACCGAGATCAGAAACCTGTCGTTCTCATATGAGCATGCACGGGAATCGACATCGTTGGCGACGCTGGGAGGCGGAAACCAATACGCACGGATCGTACGCGATGACATCGGATGGGGTGGCCGCATGCGACACGAGCGCGCCGGCGGCGCACGCCTTCATCATTGGGTCCCCGTGGCTCACTGGATCTTGTAGCCGAAAGAGATTCCGAGTACGCGCGGTCGAAGCGGCGTCTGTTCCACGATGAATTGGTCGGTACTGGTGAAGGTGGATGCGTGCGAGTTGGCCAGATTTTCACCAAACAGCATCACGCTCCAGGCATCCTTGGCGATGCCGACCGAAGCGTCAAAGGTCGAATACGCCGCATTCTCGAATCGCAGCCTTGAGGTGCCGATGCTGCTCGAGCCCGCGAACGTCGGGTTCGAGCCCGCCTGCGTGAACGAATGCCCCGTGTGCGACGCGCCGAACTGCGCAAAGGAGTTGTAATCGTTGAATGACCACTCGTAGCGAGCCCGCAAACTGAATTGCAGCGGCGGCGCATCCGCCGTGGGCGATCCGATCGGGCCGAACGGATTGGTGATGGCCGTACAGTTGGCGCCGGTGGAGTCGCAGGCCTGGGTGATGGCGTGACCGAAATTGGCACTTGCAGGATTGTTGTCGATCAGCGCCGGCGAATTGGTCTGCCGGGTTTGATTCCAGGAGGCGGCCCCTTGAAGGGTGAGCCCGCCGATGATGCGGGCAACCATCGAGGTTTCGATGCCTTTGACCAGGAAGTTCTGTCCGTTCTCATTGAAGAACAAGTTGCCGAGCAAGCCGGGATCGAAGAAGGAGATCTGCACGTTGTCCCAGTTCTCACGGTAGATGGCGCCGTTCCACTGGAAGCGATGGTCGAAGAACTCCGTCTTCCAGCCGATCTCGTTGTTCGTGAGATTGTCGGACGCCCAGGAGCGCCCAAGCACGTATTGAAACTTACCGTCGGGACCGTAAATGTGCTGGGTGCCCCCATTCTCATCGAAACCACCCGGCCGGAATCCTTGCGACCAGGTGTAATACACCATGACGTCCGGCGTGATGTGCCAGGTAAGATTGGCGCGACTCTTGAACCCCGATTCCGACCCCTGAAGGTTTTGCGCATCGAGATTGTAGGAGAACGACGAAGTGCAGCCGCCGGGCGGTGTACCCGCCTCGTAGCACCCGAAACTCGACATGACGCTGCCTTTGTACGAATTTTCGAACCGGAAATGGCGCGTCCCCGCAGTGAACGTCAACACCTTGGGAATCAAGTCGACGTCGACCGAGGCGAAGAACGCGGTCTGCTTGGTTTCACGCGGAGTGTCTTGATAAAACGATTCAGTCGCAGGCCGGATTCCTGCCGGGTTGACCGTGGTCCCCGGAAAGGTGCCCAAGTCGGTGAAGCAGCCCACGGCAAGGCTTGCGGTACATTCTGGTATTCCCTTGTAACTCCACGCCGTGTGATCGAACAGTTTGTTGTCCTCATAGAACGCGCCCGCAATGCCGCGGACTCGCCAGTCATCCGGAGTGCTCACGCGAAACTCGTGCTGCATGTGCTTGTTCTGCTCGCTGGTGTGCCAGGACGCGCTCGGCGAGAAGCACTTCGGCGTCAGGTCGAATAAGCCGTAGCACTGATAGTATTCGGCGTACACCGCGCGCGAATAGTTGGTGTAATCGCCGGACTGCTCGACGTTGCGCACCAGGTAGCCGGCCGTATAGACGCCCTTCAAGAGGCCGAGCTTGCCGTCGACCGTCAGGGACGTCATCTCGAACTTGTCCTTGTCATAGGCCGGGTTGAACAGGGTCACTTCGAGGGGCTGCAGCGGAGCGCCATCCGAGGCGTTGGGCTGCTGGTAGAACACTCCCTGCGAGTGCATGTCCTGGTAGCTCTGCGCCAGCAGCACATCCCAATCGTCGTTGAACTTGTACAGCAGCTGGGCGCGGATACCCTGATAGGTCACCGGATTGATGGCCCGCCCCGCGATGCTGTTGTTGTTGAGCGTGGGGCTGCCGGGCGGCACGCAAAACCCGTTGTTCGGCAGCCCGTCCGGACAATGGCCGTTGACGGCCGGATAGCCCGCGTACGCGATGCCAAGATCGGTGTTCTTGCGCGTGAAGGTCGCCGGCACGTTGTCGATGTAGCCGCCGCGCTGATCGTTGTAGATGACGGCACGCACCGCCATGTGTTCGGCGATCAGAGGCAGGTTCAAGACCGCGGTGACATCGGAATTATTATCCCCATGAGCGGTCGTGCCGTAGCCCGCCTTCACGGTGGCTTCGGTCACGTCGATCTTGGGTTGATTCGTGATGTAGCGAATCACGCCCGCTTCGGCGCCGGCGCCGAACAGGGTGCCCTGCGGGCCTTCGAGCACTTCGATGCGCTCCAAATCCGCGGCATAGATATCGAGATTACGGTTCGGCAGCTGGCCCGATTGATTGTCGAGATAGATGGCGACGTTGGGGTAGAGGCCCGTCGAGGAGCTGCCCTGGCTTGCCTGCGAACCCGCGCTCAGGCCGCGCATGAACACTTCGTTCTGCCCGGGCCCGTTGTTGGCGCTGCTGACGTTGGGTAAATACTTGATGTAGTCGTCGAAGGTCTGGATGTTGAGCTGCTGGATGGCCTGCCCCGTAAACGCCTGCATCGAGATCGGCACGTCCTGCATGCTTTGCGAGCGCCGCTGGGCCGTCACGGTGATCTCCTCGAGGGCGTCGCTCCCCCCCTCCGCGGTCGCGGCCAGGACTCTTCCGCCCGACAGAACACCCAAGACAGCCGCGATCGATAAAGAAAGCTTGGAATTCATCAATCATCCCCTTGTTATGCGAGCTTTCGGCCTCGCGCAGCTCTTGGGCCGCGGTTCCGCTAGTTTCTAGCATCAAATAGGGCGCGGAGCAATCGGGCCCGGACCGCCCGCCCCAGCACTATCCTTGCATGAACCGCCGGGGCGACAGATCGGCGGCCGCTAGCCCCTCCCCAGCGACGTCGGCCGGCAATTCTTTTCGCCTCGCCAACGCCGCTGCCGCGCGCGCCATGGCGGGTGCGGTTTGGATGCCATAGCCGCCTTGGCCCGCACACCAGAAAAGGCCGTCGACTGCGGGGTCGAAGCCCACGACCGGAACCCGGTCGGAAGAAAACGTTCGCAGACCGGCCCAACGGTGGTTGACCTTGCGCACGTCGATGTCGAGCGCCGCTTGCACGCGATCCACGCCGATGGCGACATCCAGATCCTCGGGTTGCGCATCACCCGGGGCTTGCGGAATCTCGTCGGCCGGCGACAGGAGCAGCTGGGCGGCGTCGGGCTTGAAATAAAACTCCTCGTCGGCATCGATGACCGCCGGCCAGCGCCGGACATCCACGCCGGCGGGCGCATCCACCAGCAGCGCGGTGCGGCGCAGGGGCTGCAAGCCGACTCGGCGCGCCCCGCACACTTCGGCAAGTTCATCCGCCCACGCCCCGGCGGCATTCACCAACACCGGGGCGCTCACCGTCTCGTCCTTAAGCTCGAGTACCCATGTGCCGTTGCGCCTTGTGATGTGGATCGCCTTGCTTCCCGTCAGAAGCCTGGCGCCCGCGGCGCGCGCCCCTCTTAGAAACCCCCGATGCAGCGCGTCGACCTCGATGTCCATGGCGTCGGAATCGAGGGCCGCCGCGCTTAAGTACCCGGTGCGGATGCGCGGCACCCGATCGAGCGCCTCCTTCACGTCGATGGAGGCGAGCGCACTGCCCGTCGCCCGGATCGACTCGACCATCCGCGCCAATCGATCGTGTTGATCCGCTCGGGCGATGTACAGGCAGCCGCGAGGGCGGAGCAGCGGGTGCTCGCAAAATCCGCGGGGCGGCGCGTCGAAAAAGCGGCGGCTCGCACGCGTCACCGCTCGAATCTCGCGTCCTCCATAACTCGGGGCGAACAGTGCCGCGGAGCGGCCGGTGGCGTGAAATCCGGGGCGCGATTCGGCCTCGATCAGACACACGGGTCCCGATGAGGCGAGTTCATACGCGATCGAGGCGCCGGCGATTCCGGCGCCCACGATGACAAAGTCATAGTTCATCGCGCTTGCGGTCAGAACTTCGCGCCGAGCTCAATGCCGATGGTTCGCGGCTGAATGAACGCGGCGATGCCCGTCTGATTTTGACCGCCGCTGTTGGCATACTCGGTGATCCCGCGCGCGTTCGTGAGATTGCTGCCGAAGAGCTCGAGGCTGTAGTGCCCGTTGTCGATGCCGGCCTGCACCTTGAGCGTATTGTAGACCGGCAGCTTCACGTGCGACTCGATCGTGGCCGCCGAGGAAGAGAACGCCGTGTAGCGCGTTCCCGTATAGGTCCAGGAACCGCCGACGAATCCGGCAAAACTGCCAAAGGCCGGCCAGGTGTAGTCCACATTGAAGGTGTCGCTGAACTTCGGAACATAAGGCAGAGCATCACCGTTCATGCCGCCGAGCGCCGCCGCATCCGAGGTGAGCTTCGCGTCCGTGTAGGCACCGAGCAGGCCGATGCTCAGACCCTGCCAGGGCCGCCACAGAAAGTTCCATTCCACGCCCCTCGAATCCGCGCTTCCGGAATTGCCGTTGATTCCCACCGGGCCGCTCGATGTTTGCAAGATGTCGAGAATTTGTACGTCGCTCCACCGGATGTCGAATATATCAACGTCCACGGTGAATTTCTTGTCGAACAAATCCGCCCTCACGCCGAGTTCGTAGTTGCGCGTCGAGTCCGAGCGGTAGGGGGGCGGGTTCGGCAGGAACGAGGACGGCTGATTCGGGCCGCCGGGGCTGAAGCCAGTTGCCACGCGCGCGTACACCAAGAGGTCGTCATTGACGTGCCAGCGCGGCGCCACCGACCAGTTCTGTTCGCGCTCCGAGGTGGAGATTCTTGGAAAGGTCGCATCGGGGCCCAATAGCACGCAACAGAGCAGCGAGGACTGGGAATATTGTTGGGTGTGGGTGGTGCGGCCGCCGAGTTCGATGTCGAACGCCTTGGAGAAGTGGTACGTGACATCCGCGAAGAACGCCGATTCCTTGTAGTCCGCCGGAAGCCGGTCGCCACCCAGCGCGGGCGCAAGAATCGTCGAGGGATCCGCGGCACTGCGGGCGTCATACACCTGGTTGAATCCGGTCGTCTCGTGCGTGAAGAAGCCGCCCGCCAACCAGTCGAACGGTTTGCCGAACAGCGTGCCCCCCGGATTCGACGTCAGGCGCAGTTCTTGATTGAACTTGTGCAGCGTTTCCACCTGATTGCCGAAAACCACGATGGGCTCCCCATAGACTCCCGCCACGCCATCGGCGAGAGTCACGCCGGGAGCGAGATTGAGATTGGTGAAATCCGAGCTGTAGCGCTTCTTGATTTCTCCGTAGCTGGTCGCGGACATGAGCGTCGCCGCGTGCAAGTCATATTGAAGGTTGAGCGCGTAATACGACAGGTTGTCGTTGATGACGTGCGGGCCGGCGGTCGAATTTCGAAATCCATTCACCGGATCGAATTGATTCGCCGGGGCTGTCGCCGGCGTCAATGCGGCGCCCACCACCTGCACGTTGTAGTCGCCACGGACGTTGAGCGCCTGATTGAACGCGGTCGCACGGATCGTGAGATCCTCCGTCGGCTTCACCAGCAGCGACGCCCGCAGGCTGTATTTGTCGCCGTGATTGACGTCCTTCTGTCCGCTCTCCGGGTTGCTGATCCAACCCGGAAGGCCCTCCTCCACGGCGCTTAAGCGAAATGCCGCCTTGTGGTCCCAGAAGGGAAGATTGACGACCCCCTTGGCGAATCCTGCGGACTGGCCGCCCTCGACCGATTCGCCGCCCACCTGCACCGCACCCTCGTAGGCGTTGAGATCGGGGGGATTGGTGACGTATTTGATCAAGCCGCCTTCCGCGGAAGCGCCGTACAGCGTTCCCTGCGGACCGCGCAGTACTTCCACCCGCTGCAAATCGTAGGTGTCGACGTTGGCGCTGAAGAACGCGCCATTGGATTGCGAGCCCGACATGAAGAATGGAATGTCGTCGACCGTGGTCGCGATGGTCGCGCCGACGCTGCCCACATTCTCGCCGCGCAGCACCACGCGGTTTCTCCCCGGGTCGACGCTCTCGATCGACATGCCGGGAATTTGCGCGGCGAAATCCGTATAGCCCAATTCCTGGCGGCGGTCGAGTTCATCGCCGCTGAGCGCGGTGATGCCCATGGCGACGTCGTGCAGCTTCTCCGCGCGCTTGGTGGCGGTGACGACGATTTCCTCGAGGCCCGCGGTGGGCGCGGTGCTCTGTGCTTGGGATGCACCGCCCGTGAACAGCAGCCCCGCGGCAAGGATGTCGACAACTCTACGGATTGGCATGGGCGTTCCTCGTGATTGCGGGTCAATATATTTGTATATGTCTATTGTGGCAACTTTTTTCTACTTTAGCTAAAACAGGGGCGAAACGTGCTATTTGCCAGCCGCGCGATTACAGTGTCGCGCAGGAAGTCTCGAGGGAAAGAATGAAGTCACGGTCCCCAACGGCGGCGGTGAGCGCACGGGCGGTCGCGAAGCCCGGCGCGATGCTGAAGAAACTGCGAATTCAACGCGGATGGACCCTCAAGGAAGTCAGCCTGCGCACCGGCTACCCGGTCTCCACGCTCTCGAAGATCGAAAATGACCGGGTTTCGCTCACCTACGACAAGCTGACGCGCATCGCCGCCGGCCTCGAAGTCGACTTTTCCAGCCTGTTCGGCGCACAGGAAGCCGCTCCGGAGACGGTGCTGCAGGGACGGCGCAGCATCGCTCGTGCCGGTGAGGGCCGCTCGATCGAATCGAAGAATTACCTGCACCTCTATCCCGCCACCGAACTGCTGCACAAGCGGCTCATTCCCATCATCGTCGACATCCGCGCGCGCAGTCTCGAGGAGTTCGGCGAGCTGGTGCGTCACTCGGGCGAGGAATACGCCTATGTGCTCGAGGGGGAAATTGAACTGCACACCAGCGCCTATGCGCCGGTGCGCCTGAAGGCGGGCGATTCCATCTATTTCGACAGCACCATGGGGCATGCCTATATCGCCGCAACCGACGGACCTTGCCGGGTGTTGGGCGTGTGCTCCGGCACGGAAAGCCAGATGATTGCCGCGGTCGGCGGGATGCTCGCCGGCGACTCGCCGGCGCCGCCGCCGCCCGCGGCCCCGTCCCGCCCGAAACGCCCGCGGCGCCGCCGGCCGGGCTAGCCGCCGCCTCCGCCCGAGCGCCGGGGGGACTCGCAAATTTTCCATTGTGGAAACTTTTCGTTTCTGGCAAATTGCCGACGTTCATCCCCCTCATTGGGTTCGCCATTGCCGCTCGGAGAGTTCCCATTGGCTACGCATAAGCTGATTTCGCCGGCCCTCCTGGGTTCGCTCGCCCTGTGCGGCTTTCAGGTTCACGCCGCCGACCCGACGCCCGCCCCGCCGGCGGCGCACACCCTCGAAAGGGCGGACGTTGAGAGCTGGCTCGACGGGTTCATGCCCTACGCCCTCGAGACCGGCGACATCGCGGGGGCGGTGGTCGCGGTGGTCAAGAATGGCGCCGTGGTATTGGTCAAGGGCTACGGCTACTCCGACGTCGCCGCGCGAGCGCCGGTGGATCCCGAGCGCACACTGTTCAGGCCGGGCTCGACGTCCAAGCTCTTTACCTGGACGGCGGTGATGCAGCTGGTCGAGCAGGGTAAGCTCGATCTCGACCGTGACGTGAATGATTACCTGGATTTTCGCCTTCCGGCGCACGGCGCACCGATCACGCTGCGCAACATCATGACCCACACCGCGGGATTCGAGGAGCAGGTCAAGCAGCTCATCCTCGATGATCCGAGGGAGCTGCCGCCGCTCGCCGAGTACGTGAAGCACGCGACGCCGGTGCGCCTGTTCCAAGCGGGCACCACGCCCGCCTATTCGAATTACGCCACCGCGCTCGCGGGCTACATCGTGCAGCGCGTCTCCGGCGAGAGATTCGACGACTATATCGAGGCGCACATCTTCAAGCCGCTCGGCATGGCGCACGCAAGTTTCAGCCAGCCGCTGCCGGCCGCGCTCGCCGCCGACGTCTCCAAGGGCTACGAACTTGGCTCCCAACCGCCGAAGCCCTACGAGATCATTCCCCCCGCCCCGGCGGGAAGCCTGGCTGCGAGCGGCGCCGACATGGCGCGCTTCATGATCGCGCACCTCGAGGGCGGGGAATACGCCGGTGCGCGAATTCTCGAGCCCAAGACCGTGAAGTTGATGCACGAGACGCCGCTCGACATGATCCCGCCGCTCAATCGAATGGTGCTCGGATTCTACGAACAGAACTACAACGGCCACCGCGTCATCAGCCACGGCGGCGATACGGAATATTTCCACAGTGATTTGAGCCTGTTCCTCGATGATCGCGTCGGCCTCTTCATTTCCGTGAACAGCGCCGGCCGCGAAGGCGCCGCGCATGTGATTCGCCAGGGCCTGTTCGAGCAGTTCGCCGACCGCTACTTCCCGGGCCCGGCGGATCTGCGCCGGGTAGACGCCAACACCGCCGCCGCGGACGCAAGAGTGCTGGCGGGCTACTACGACAACTCGCGCCGCGTGGAGACGTCCTTCCTCAGCATCGCGAGCCTGCTGCAGCCGATTCGCGTGGATGCCGACAAGCAGGGAACCGTGAGCCTGTCGCTGCTTCATGGTCTCAACGGCGCCGAGCGGCACTACCAAGAAGTGCAACCCTTCGTCTGGGTCGATCCCGACAGCGGCTGGCGGCTCGCAGCCAAGGTCGTGGATGGTCATGTGGCGCGCTTCAGCGCGGATGAAATCTCCCCTTTCATGGTCTTAGAGCCCACCCCGTGGTGGCGATCGCCCGCGTGGCTGCAGCCGGCCGCCGCGGCATCCCTGATCGCCTGTCTCCTGACCGCGCTGCTCTGGCCCGTCGCGGCCATCGTTCGGCGCCGCCATCATGTGTCGTTGGGGTTCGCCGGCCGCGCCGCGCGCGCGCATCGCTGGTCACGCCTCGCGGCGGTGGCCATCGCAGCGGTCAGCATCGGCTGGGCGATCCTCATTGGCGTGGGCTTGACCCACCTCTCGGTGCTCGGTCCGGCGCTCGATCCCTGGCTCTTCTCGCTGCATCTTCTTTCCGTGGTGGGCTACGTGGGCGGCGGCGCAGCGCTCCTCTGGGCGGCGTATGTCGCGTGGGCCGCCCGCCGGTCTTGGGCTTCGCGCCTGTGGACGGCGGCGCTCGCGCTCGCGGCGCTGGTACTTCTCTGGACGGCGGTGGCCTATCATCTGATGTCGTTCCGCACCACGTATTGAATGCGCGAAACCCGCCCCATTGCCGGCACCCCCGTCGTTATTTAAGCGCTTCCTGCTGCCCGGCTTTGCCTTCAAGGCCGTGGTCATCGGCGGCGGCTATGCGACGGGCCGCGAGCTCGCGGAATTCTTTCTGCCGAGCGGTCCGTGGGGCGGCGTATTCGGCATGATGCTCGCCATGGCGTGCTGGAGCATCGTCTGTTCGGCCACGTTCCTCTTCGCGCGCGCGACCCACAGCTTTGAATACGGCGCCTTCTTCAGGTCTCTGTTGGGTCCGGCGTGGTTCTTGTTCGACCTCGCCTACGCCTGCTTGGTCCTCATCATGCTCTCGGTGTTCGGCGCCGCCGCCGGCGCCATCTGCGCGGCCCTGTTCGGTTGGCCGGAGGCCGTCGGCACGTTCGGATTGGTGGCCGGCATCGCCACCGTGGCCGCCTTCGGCAGCGACTCGGTCGAGCGGCTCTTCAAGTACGTCACGTATTTCTTGTACGCGGTCTATATCGTTTTCGTCATCGTCGCCTTTGTGCATTCATCGGACCGCATCCTCGCGAACTTCGCCGCCCCGCGGGCCGCATCGGGCTGGGCGCTCGGCGGACTCACGTACGCGGGCTACAACGTGGTCGGCGCCGTGGTCATCCTCCCCGTCCTGCGTCACCTCACCTGCCGCAGGGATGCCGTCGTTGCCGGGCTCCTCGCGGGACCTCTCGCCATGCTGCCCGCGATGCTGTTCTTCGTTTGCATGGTCGCCTACTATCCCGCGATCAGCTCGGCGACGCTGCCATCCGACTACATGCTGACACGGCTGAACGCGCCGGTGCTGCACGTCATTTTCCAGCTGATGATTCTCGCGGCACTGCTCGAGAGCGGCACCGGCGCCGTGCATGCGGTCAATCAGCGCCTCGCCGGCGTTTTGGGCGCCCGAGGGCGGACGCTCTCGACGGGTGGCCGGTTCCTGGTGTCAGCCGGCGTGTTGATCCTGTCGGTTTTCGTCGCCACCCGGTTCGGCCTCGTGGCGCTCATCGCGCGCGGCTATCGCGCGCTCGCCTATTTGTTCATTGCGGTGTACGTGGTGCCGCTCCTCACCTACGGGGTCTGGAGAGGCGGCCTCCGCAGCCGCGCCGCTCCGGTGCAATGATTCGCCAGGGACCACACTGATGAAAACTCGCCCCCTTCTGCTCCTTCTCGTCTCACTCGCGTTCGCCGCACCCGCCGCCGCGCAAACCTACGACCTCGTGCTCTCGAGCGGGCGCGTGATGGATCCGGAATCCGGTCTCGATGCCGTCCGCAATGTCGGCATCACCGGCGATCGGATCATGAAGATTTCCGCGGAGCCTCTTCGGGCCAAGCGCATCATCGATGTGCGCGGTCTCACCCTCGCACCCGGCTTCATCGATGTGCATCAACACGCGCAGGATCCGAAGAGCGGCCGCCTCAAGGCGTTTGATGGCGTAACCTCGGCGCTCGAGATGGAAATCGGCGTGCCCGACGTGGCCCAATTTCTCGAGCGGAAGAAAGGCCAATCGCTGATCAACTACGGCACCACCGCGAGCCACCCCGCGGCCCGCTCACGTGCCTTCGGCGCGCCGCTGAGCGAACTCGTGCTGGTGCCTCCCGCCGGCCCGGCCACGGATCGGCCCGCCGCGCCCGAACAACTGCAAGACATCGAGAAGCGCCTGAACGCCGAGCTCGATGCGGGCGCGCTCGGCATCGGCATGGGCATCCAGTACACGCCCGGCGCCACCCGGCTCGAAGTGATCCGAATGTTCAGGCTCGCTGCGCTGCGCGGCGTGCCGGTATTCACCCATGTCCGAAGCTTCGGCCGCTTGGAACCCGGCTCGAGCATCGAGGCCGTGGGCGAGGTCATCGGTGCCGCCGCCGTCACCGGCGCCTCGCTGCAGATCGTGCACATCAACAGCAGCTGCATCGCCGATGCACCTGAGTGCCTGTCGATGATCGCCGGCGCCCGCGCACGCGGCCTCGACGTCACCACGGAGGCCTATCCCTATATCGCGGGATTCACCAACATCAACTCCGCACTGTTCAATCCTGGCTGGCGGGAAAAGCTCGGGGTGGGCTATGACGCCCTGCAGATGCCCGATACCGGCGAGCGCCTCACCAAAGAACGCTTCGACCGGCTGCACGCCGATCCCGCGCCCACCGAAGTGCTCATCTTCATGAACACCGAGCAGGCGGTGGATGCCGTCATCGCGAACCCGCTGGTGATGATCGCCAGCGACGGCGAGGATGGCCACCCGCGCAACGCCGGCACCTTCTCGCGCATCCTGGCACACTACGTCCGCAAACTCGGCAGCATCACGTTGATGGACGCCATTCGCAAGATGAGTCTCATGCCCGCCGAGCGCCTGGCAAAGTCGACCCCCGCCGCACGGCGCAAGGGCCGGCTGCAGGAGGGGGCTGATGCCGACATCGTCGTCTTCAATCCGCAAACCGTCGCCGACCGGTCGACCTATCCGTCGCCGCGCGAGCCAAGCGTCGGGATGCAGTACGTGATCGTGAACGGAACTGTGCTGATTGACGCGGGAAAGATGGTTCCCGGCATTTTTCCCGGACGGGCGATCGTCGGCCGGGATCGCCCATAGCCGCGCCGCAGGGAGGAGAAATCGTATCGCATGGAGTTGGCGACTGCGACAAACGCGGCGTCAGCTCCCTGACCTCAATTCACCGGTTATTCCACGGAAATCCCACCTCCAACGTCATCTCATCATTCACAGGGTATGTCTGCGGATAAAAACCCACCGCCTTTCCGCGGCCGCTCCTGACTACCGTCAGTGCAGCATCCAAGTCACGCAGGTCCGTCATGGACAACCATGGGGCCGACACACCCTCATTCTTGCGGCAACAATGCGCCGTCCACAGAATCGTCTCTTTCGGCAGCGTCTCGAGCAAGCTCCTCGCCGTCGCCTGATAGGCCGACAGACTCGCGCCCGGCAAAAACGCATATAGCGTCGTCGGATAGATGAAATCTCCGATGAACAGCCGTTGATTCGTGGCATCGAATAAAGCCACCGAATTCGGCGTATGACCCGGGGTGGACAAGACCTTGAGTGTTCGCCCGCCCAAATCGATGGCCGCGCCGGGCGCCAGCCACTCGCCCACCCGAAACGACGGCGCGACAAGGCGATCGAAGAAGCCCATGTAGTCGTACCGGCCTGGCCTGAAGACTTCTTCGGACACATCCGCCCGCGTTTGCGGCAGATCGATCATCGCCACGTGTTCAAAGGGTCGGATTCCACCCAAATGGTCATAGTGCAGGTGCGACACGATGACCGTGATGGGCAGCGTCGTCAGGCCCGCGACCACCCTGCTCATGTCCCGGGTGCCCGACCCCGAATCGAAGAGAATCGCCCGCTTCTCGCCGACGATCAAATAGGAGTAGTTCTGCTGGTAATAGCGCGGCTCGCCGATCGCGAACGTGCCATCTCCCAGATCCTCGACGGCAAAATAGTCATCAACCATCCGACCCTTGGCGAGGTGCGCGGGCGCGGAGTCCACGCTCGCGTGCGGCTCGATCCATGCGGCGAGTTCAGCGTAAACATAAGGCGCAAGCCAGGCACCGAGGGCGGCGAGCAGAAGAAGTGCCGCGGTGATAATGATCGTCCAACGCATTCGTCTTGGTGGCAGGCTGGTTGTCATTGCTTTCTCGGGCCCCGGGATTCCCCATCCTCCCGTCGCCCGCCATCCCGTGCTCCCCTCTTCGGCCACGGCAGTTTCAGGGAAGCTACCGAGGGAAGCAAGGGTGGGCAGGCAACCGCGGTCTGGCGGGTCGAAGAGCGGCTACAGTAGAACCGAAATCTCCACAGCTGCCAACGCCGGGGCCCTTTTCCGCCGGCGGTAAAGCCACAGCAGCAGCGCCATGACGGAACCTCCGGGCAGAATCAGTTCAATGAGCGCATAAGGCGCGACCGCCCGTAATTTGCCGACGATTTCCCCGCTCCGGGCGTTCAGTTTGAGCGCCGCCAGCATGCACCGCACCTTGAAGATCGAATTGAAAATTATGGCAAGCATCGTTGCTCATCTCGGCTAATTGACCACTGTCTGCTCTTAAGACGAATGAGCGCCTCTCGATTCGACATCGTTCATGTGAAGACACTTGATGCGCCGGCATCGCCGGCTATCCGACCAGCATCGCAAACTGGACGACGAGAACCGAAGCCGCAGTCGCGGCAACGGCCAGCAATCCCTGTGCGACCCGAACGGTAACCTTTTCGTTTGTCATGGCATTCTCCAATCAATGAGCTTCTCCAACGCCCTTAGATTGGACCGTCCGTCCATGCACAACAAACGCAATCCCTGATCCTGTGTTAAGAAACGCTTAATACTCGTCACCGATTGAAGTCGATGTCTGCCGCGGACGACAGTTTGCGCAGAGAAATAGGTAGGGTGTATAAATCCGCCTGTACAAGGGCAAACCCGTCAGGAGACGGGGACGCAAAGCCTCCGGTCTTTTGAAGTGGTCGAACTTCTCGAGATAGCGGGGTTGCCGGCGACGTCGCGCACTCACCAACCCTCGCCGTCATCCGCACGGCGATCGCGACACCAGCATCGCACGCGTCCTCCTTGGCGGTGTATTTGCGTGTTCGGCGTTGCCAGGAGAAGTCCCATGATTCGCGTAGTGCAGGTACTTGTATCGAGCGCCATGATTTTCGTTGTTGCGCAAGCACATGCCGCTGATTCCAGCATGAGCAAGCGTCAAATGATCGTGCAAATGGTCGACTGTATGAAGAAGCGAATGTCTGCCGACAAGAGCCGCTCGTACAATGAAGCGATGAAGGTCTGCAAAGAAGAAATGAACAAGGAAAGCGAGATGCCGCCCGATGCGCTCGTGGCGTCCGAAACTCAGCCGAAACAGTAAACGCTCATCGAGGGTATAAGGAGGCCTCATGCGATTCTTGAATCCATCTGACAAGACAGCCGCCATGGACTACGGTTCGGCCCTGGCCCATGCGGTGGCGTGGCTCGGCGATCGGTACCTCCTGGCAACGCCCGTCCGGCGGTTGACTGATCTCGAACGTGAGGTCGCTGATACCAGGGAACAACCGGCTGGCGTCAGGAAATCCAATTAGTTCGGGTCTCCTCCCTTACTCCAGATCCATGCCCAGGAGCGACGAATGCAATCAAATGGGCGATGCTTCGACAATGCTGAATGCACCGGCCGTGGGTAACACCCGGGTGCCTGTACTCCCTCGACGGTTCGCTGACGCGCCTCGCCGAAGTGTATCAACATGATCATGTCGATTACCCCGACCTGCGCATTCGGTTCACAGGGAATCGTGAGCATCTCGATCACGAGCAACCGATCGGTCCGGCGCATACCCTCGCGGCAGCGCCGCAGGATTTCGAGGCACTGTGCATCGGGCCCGTGCCCCGATAGAAGGTCTCACCGTCCTTGGGGCGCCTCTTCGCGTGTTCCCAAAACGATTCACCGAATACGTGCCGAGTCGCAGATTGCCCGGTCACCGCGCTATGCCCCAGGGCGGCGGTTGATTTGGCAAAGTGCTCGGAGCTCACGTAGAGCGCGTAATTGCACAGGCCACCGGGGCGACGGCGAAACATTTCGGACACTGCGTTGTTGCTGAAAACACCGGGTGACACTTCCTGGAATGCACCAAAGGCCGCGAGCGCCCGCAGCACCCGCACCAATGCGAGCGGGTCCATTCCCGCGCGCTGCGCCAGGTCCGAAGCAGTGAGCGGTCCCTCGTCGAGATGATCCGGTACGCCATGGCGGATCAGGGCTCCGAGGGTGGGATTGAAGTAAATATTGTTCAACAGGGACATCGCAGTCGGAAATGGAGGCATCGGTGCGGACGCGTTCATTGAAGGTCTCTTGTGGGTGATCTACCGGCAAGTATCGGGTTGAGCATGATTTCTGCGGATAGAAACCTCGGGCTCTTTGGGCTCACGCGTCCAAGGATCGCTCGGTGATTCTCGCCGCGCAGTCCAACCTCGTGGCATGTCCGCCTCGGAACCTAGGACTTGCCCACCTGAGAGAGAATTGCCAGCGGCCTGCCCTCGTTGTCCTTAAACGCGGCCATCCACTCTTCTGTGCCGTCCGAGTGTCGATGAATCATGTGCGGCGCTCCTGTAAATTCGACGCCTCGTTTCGTGAGTTCTGCATGAGCCGAGCGAACGTCGCTGACGTTGAAATAGATGATCGACTCTGGACTGCTGGAATCTTCCGCCTCGGACAAGAACAGGCGGATTCCACCGCAATCGAAGAAAGCGAGATTGCCAAAAGTATAGAGGTGCTTGAGACCTAGCACCTCGCCATACCACCTTTGTGCCTCTTGAATGTTCCGAACTGTACGCGAGATCTGGGAAATCGCTCCCAGCGTTAGGCTGCCTGTCATCTTTGGCTCCTTCTTATAGAGGGTGCTGTCGCGACGCACGCCGGTCCACTGCCGAAGCTCGCTCCGACGAGAGAGTTCGAGTTTTTGCAGTATGTTTGCGACGTGGTATTTCACTGCATCCGTGCTCACGCCTTGGAGTCGCGCTATTTCAGGATTGGTGAGCCCGTGCCGCACAGCCTCAGCCACACGCCATTCCGCAGGCGTAAGGAGGTCTTCGTAACGGGGCCGACCGCGCGGTCGTTCTGTTGGCATGAGGCTTACGTTATCAGGCCGGAAATCTATTTACCCTCCCCTGTGTCAGGGGTGGCCCGGCCGAAAGCCGCCACTACCATCGACGGCCTTTGACCGGCTGCAGCCCTCGCCCTGAAAGGCTGGGACGCAGCAGGACACCGTAGAGCCGGTCCAGTGCTCCGAGGTATCCGATGACCTTCATGTGACGCCTGTACATCCCAATGACGATTCGGTTTCGTCTCGCGAGGATCTTCATCAACCACCGGCCCGTCGGCGGGAATCGCATGGGCGTTGATGGCGTCAAGCGTGGGCGCTCGGACAGCACGCTGAGGAAGCGGACTTCACCTTGTCGCACCGACTGTACCTCAAAAGGGCTCTTCGAAATTAAACTCGCAATGTCGCGGCCTTGGCAAACTACGATCTCGGCGACAAATGGAAGTCTGCGTGCCACTTCGGCGCGTGCTTGCGCCTGGGTCATTTACATTCTACCGCGGCGGTGGAAAGCCCGGTTCCGGGCGATCAAGACAGTTTGGCGATGATTCCATGTTGGCCGCAGTCAGCCAGGTTTCGGACGCGGTCGCTAAATGCTGTGCTCTGGCTCCTGCGGCGAGGGCCACGCGTGCTCGGAGTTGTCGCTGAAGATCGCCTCCCTCTCGGCGCGCTTGGACGTCCAGTCGCGCCGTTCGATCTCGGCCTCAAGCTGACCCGGCGCCCAGCCCGCGTGGCCTTGGAAGATCCGCAGACCGTCCATGGGCTTTTTGCGGCCAAGCAGCTGGAGCAGCAACCGACGGTCCGCGCTCAGATAGACGCCATCACAGGCCTTGACCGCGTGCTCGGGCGGCGTGACGGCGTGAAATAGAAACCAAACCGACCCGAAGTCAACGGGTCCGCCGAAGTGCACCTTGTCGCGCACCTGAGCGAGGCGCTCGATATCGGGAAAGAGGCGCGCCACAGGAATCGGCATCGGTCGGTTGATGATGATGCCGACCGGGCCGGGCCCGAGGTTATTCAACACGAGCACAATCGAGTCCGCGAAATTGGGGTCTGGCAGGTCGTCTCGGGCGATGATCAGGATGGCGTTCAGTGGCTTCGTATCGGCGCCGGGTGCTGGCCGCGACCACCCGGACAACAACACAAGAGCGCAGAACGCTGCGGCAACGCAATGCTTGGCACAGAAACCGCTTCTCACTGCCGACATACTCCTCCGTGTCACGGCGTCTCGCCGCTGTGAGACAGTCACGCCGCCAACCGTTACAGGGGACGATGGTCGCCCCGCGGTCCCGGGGTAATGTGAATCAGCTGCGCTGGCTCTACCATGATGACGCGGTGCTATTCGCCCTTGCGCACGATGCAAGCGTCCCCGGGCCCCAAATCAATCGAGTGACATCGACGGGCACGATTTGATCCATGGCATCCTCGGCTCTTGGGTGTATTGCGAACTCCCCGGACTATGCTCGTCCGATTCAGTCTAAACTTATATACATGATGAATCCCGAGTCAATTCTGATTCGCACCGGCGTCGAAGCCGACGCAGCGGCACTTGCTTCATTGGCTGCGCGCACTTTCGAGGAAACTTTTGGCAGCCAAAATCGACCCGAGGATCTCAGCGCTCACCTGGAAAAGGCTTTCGGAGTCACCCAGCAAACGCAGGAACTCAAGAATCCGAACATGGTCACTCTGTTGGCGCATCGCGATGAAACCCTCGTCGCCTTCGCGCAGGTCCTCCGCCAGAAACCTCCTCCCGGCATCGCCATCGACTCGCCTGCCGAGCTGCACCGCTTCTACGTGGATCGCCCGGCTCACGGTACCGGCGTTGCCCAACGACTCATGCGGGCAGTTCACCGTGCGGCACTCAAATTTGACGCTCGGAATCTTTGGCTCGGTGTGTGGGAACGAAACCCCCGTGCCATCGCTTTTTACCAGAAAGTCGGCTTCGTCGATCGCGGCAGCCACGACTTCTATGTGGGCGGCGACCGACAGACCGATCGAGTGCTCGTCGCCCCCGTTCGACCGGACGGCCCCGAGTTCCTTGCCGCAGATCATCGAGCGTAGACCAGTGGAAACACGGGGGGCATCGAATGGCGCCCCATCCTCGAGCGTGAGATGAGGAGATGGCGGCGACCCCGACGGGCTCATCGCACGAACCGCGCGTCGGAACCGAACCAACCCCCCCTCTGTGTGAGCATGGAATTATTTCGACGGAACTGTCGGAATTCATGGTTGTCGCTAGTCTTATAGCTCGATCCCGAAAAGTTTGGGTCTTTCGGACACCCTACGGAGATTTCCCATGCAAACGATCACGCCCTGCCTCTGGTTCGATGGTAACGCCGAGGAGGCCGCCCGGTTCTACACCTCGCTGCTACCCGACAGTCGCATCGATAAAGTGCATCGCGCGCCGGGCAACTATCCGTCGGGTAAGGCCGGCGATGTGCTGACCGTGGAATTCACTCTGATGGGGCGGCCTTTCGTCGGGCTCAACGGCGGGCCACATTTCAAGTTCAACGAAGCCGTCTCGTTCCAAATTCCGGTCGAGACGCAGGCCGAGATCGAGCGTCTCACCAATTCGCTCTCGGCGGTTCCAGAGGCCGAGCAATGCGGCTGGGTCAAGGATCGCTTCGGCCTGTCGTGGCAGATTGTGCCGCGCAAGCTTCCGATCCTTCTCGGCGACGCCAATCCGGCCCGCGCGAAGCGCGCCTTCGAGTCGATGATGCAGATGAAGCGCATCGACATCGCCGCTCTGGAACGGGCCGCCGACGGCCGGGCTTAGACTGGCCTTCCACGCCGGGGACGGAATGTTGCGTTTGCGAGTCACGGGACACATCCCGGGAGCGACGACGGATTCCGATACGCGACCAAAGGTCACGTGCGTAAGTCAAGATTTTGAGAGCTCATCGACCATGGAGATGATGCCCGCCAGAACCGCACCTCCTGCCCGAAGGCGGCAGCTTTCAACATCCTCGCGGCTAAACGTCCTCTGTACACTCTTACCGTTGACGATAATTTCGATAGTCGACCCGCTGGGCACGGAATCCACAGGCTCGACATCGGTAAACCTTATAGTGCCGAAAAAGCCATGGGTTACCAGCCGACCTTTGATTTCGTGTCTGATCTTGATGAGACCCGTGTCGAATCTCTCGCGATTTGGACCGTCTTTCATAGGCACTCACAACAGCAAGGTTGAGCGACGCGGTTTCTCCAGATCATCTATTCCCTCCCTGGCCAGCTGGGCCAGCGCTCATCACACAACATAATCCTCACCGTTCCGTCGAGTCCATTCCAACAACATTGAACCATCTTGTGCGCGTTGTCATTCGCTGGCATTTTGCCTCACACCACCGGGGAGAAGGGATACATGTCGAAAGGACCGAATGACGGCCGGCCCAAGAGAGGGCGCCGCGCAACAATGGAAGAAGCCACCCCGCCGCCTCTCAGTGAAGAGCTCATCGCGAAGCTCCAAAACGCCGTCAATGCCGCGCAGCGCAAACGAGTGTCCGACCGCAACGATGCATCGACGAGCCAGTCAGCTGAAAGGCAGACCTGATCGCCGCATCGTCAACTTAAGCCCGGCTCTTCGCGCGCCTAGTCGGTCTGCGGTCGAACCGCCGGCTTGAGGACGGCGTGGCCTATGGACGTCGCGGGTACCAGCAGTGCGAGGAGCGCCGTGCCCAACGACAGCATCAGCATGGCCCAAAACGTGAGGTTCAATGCTCGCTCTAGCGCAGCGCGGACCGCCACATCGCCGCTGGTGAGCCCGGCCGAGTGCAGCAACTGTCGAAGCTGATCCGACGTGATCGGCGCCAGCTGGCCCGAACGGCTCAAGCCATGATTGAGTACGGCCCCGAGCAGCGTGGCACCCAATGTACTGCCGACATTCCGAGAGAAGATATTCGATGCGGTGACGCTGCCGCGTTGCGTCCAGTCGACAATTTCTTGTATCAGCACGAGCGAAGACACGCTGATGAGTCCCATGCCAAAGCCCATCACGAGAGATCCCGTGGCGGCGATGAGCGGGGACATCACGGGTGTCAAAACCACAAAAAATATGGCGCCGAGGGGCTGCAGCACCGCTCCGGTCGCCAGCAGATGACGCAGCGCAAACCGGTGGAACAGTCGAGCCGCCAGGGTGGCGCCCGCCGGCCAACCGATGAGCATGGTGGTGAGGGCGAGTCCTGCAGTCGTCGGCGAGCGCTGCATGACAATCTGCACGTAAATGGGCAGGAATGTGGTGAGACCAATGAGTGCCATGCTCGCCAGCACCGCGACACCGTTGGTCGCCGCAATGGGCCGATGACTCCAAAGCGCGAAGTCCACTATCGGATGAGCGACGCGGCGCTCCAGCAACACGAAAGCCACCGCGGCAATGCAAAAGAGGCCTGCCGCGGCTGCGAGTCGTGTCGGGTGATGGTTTCCGAGCTCCGTGAGCGCAATCAACAGCGACGTGACCGCGATCGTGAATGAGACTGCGCCGCCCACGTCGATCGAACGGCGCTCATGCTTCGAATGTTCCTTGAGGAACAAGATGAATCCGGCCGCGGCCGCCAACCCTACAGGAATGTTGATCCAAAAGACCCACGCCCAGGACACCGAGCGAATGATTAGTCCACCCACAACGGGTCCGATGACGGCGGCCACTGCCCATACGCTCGCGAGATAGCCTTGTACTTTGCCGCGTTCGCGTGCCGGATACAGATCCGCCACGATGGTCATGGCGACCGGCTGCATGGCGCCCGCGCCAACGCCTTGAATGAGGCGACAGCCAATCATCACCGGCATCGACCAGGCGAATCCTGCCAACAGCGATCCGAGGAGAAAAATCCCAATCCCCACCAGCATGACCGGCTTGCGTCCGTACACGTCCGCGAGATTCCCGAACACCACGGTCATCGCGGTCTGTGCCAGCAGAAACGAGGAAAACACCCAACTATAGAGACGCAACCCGCCTAAATCGGCAACGATCTGCGGCATCACCGTGGACACGATGGTCGCTTCGATGGCAATCATGGCCATCGACGTCATCACCGAGGCTATGGTGAGCGCGCGCGAGGATTTCAGATTTGGCAATGAGCGGGTCTCGGAGCAGCGGAAGTTGCCGGACCACCAAGGTCAGGGCAATCGAACATAGTGTACCCCGCGGGCGCTGTTGAAGGTACTTGGCCAGGCCTTATCTTGTGAGGCCTCCTCGACGACAGGTTGACACTTCGCATCGACAACGGCGGCACTGCTGATTCGAACGTTACACGCGATGCCATCGACCGGACCGAACCATGCTGCAGATCGGTTCGATCACCACGCTTTTAACGACCATTGCCAGCGGATAAAGGCCGGCTTTCCCTTGCCGGCGAATCAGCTGACGTGCTCAGGGTTCAAAAAACTTGCTTTTTCTTACACCTTTAGGTGTAATGTAGCCATGAATCAACTGAGCGATGTATTGACAGCCATTTCGCACCCCTCGCGGCGGGCGATTATCGAGCATTTGTCAGCGGGTCCAGCGCGATTCACGGATATCGCCAAACCATTCGACACCGCTCTGAATGCGGTGACCAAACACCTGAAGCTTCTCGAAAGAGCGGGCTTGATAGAACGCAGGAAGCAGGGACGTGAGGTGTTCATCTCATTTCGAGGGGAACCGCTCCGACAGGTGGCCGGTTGGGTTCATGAGTACGAGCGGTTCTGGAACACCCGACTTGATGAATTTGAGCGTCATTTCACGAAGCAGAAAGAGAAGAAGCATCAGGAGAAGAAGCGATGAAGAAATCGATGCAGACTTTGGAGTTCACGTTTGAACGAACCATCCCCGCTCCTCCGGAAGAGGTGTACGACGCCTGGCTCGACCCTGGGTTTCCGGGGAATCCCTGGCACGAAAGCGACAAACTAATCCTTAATCCGGTGGTTGATGGACTCTTTTACTGGCTCATCAGGGGGAATCCGCACTACGGGCGATTTACGCAGACCGACCGACCGCACCGTATCCAGCATACCTGGATGTCGCCGAGCACCTTGGGCGTCGAGTCGACGGTTACGGTGACCTTCAAGAAGAAGGGAGAAGATACTCTCATGACCCTGGTGCATTCGGGCCTTCCAGACGACGCCTTGGCAACGGCGCACGAGAGGGGCTGGAACTACTTTCTGGGAAATTTTTCCAACCAGTTTGCCGGTGCCTCGGGCAAGACGACGTGACGCTGCATGCGACGGTCGCTGCAGTGACTCTGAGGGGTCGCGGAAAGCCCATGAACACATTGGATCAAATGCTCCGAACGGCACTGCTCGCGCTGCCGCTGTTGATGTGGTCACCCGGCGCACTGACCGCGCAGGCCCCGGCTGACCGTGGATCAACATCCGTGCCTGCAATGACCGTACCGTTGTCCGATTACCTGACGCCGCGGGCCAAGGAAGTGATCATCACTCGTGACGCGTGGGATCTGAATGGATTCACCGCACCCACGGGGGATCCCGACGCGCAAGTTGAATCGAGAGACCTCCAGGCTTCCTGTGCGGCGCATTCCAAACAGATCATCGAGGAGCGGCTCGAGAAGCAGTATCCGGCCACCATCGAGCACAAGACCATCGGCGGCGTGCCCACCGATGTGGTGACGCCCAAGAGCGGCATTGCCGAGCGCAATCGGAATCGCGTGTTGATCAACATGCACGGCGGTGGATTCATCGGCAGGTGTCCCGATGGCCTGGTCGAAGCAATGCCGATCGCTGGCATGGGCCGGATCAAGGTAATTACGGTTGACTATCGCGAGGCCCCCGAGGCGAAGTTTCCCGCCGCCAGCGAGGATGTGACGGCGGTCTATCGTGAATTGCTGAAGAGCTACTCTCCACGGAACATCGGACTTTATGGTTGTTCCGCCGGCGGGGTCTTGGCGGGCCAGGCCACGGCCTGGATCATCACGCACCAGCTACCGAGGCCGGGAGCCATAGGCGTGTTCTGCGCCGGATTGGCGGACTGGAGTGGCGACTCAATGTATACGGCGCGGTTTCTGCCCTCGAATCCGACGACCGGACTCATGCATCTGATGACTTATAGCAAGGACATCGACACGAGCGATCCGACGCTGTACCCGGCGAGTCATCCCGACTTGTTGGCCAAGTTCCCGCCCGTCCTGTTCGTCACGGCGACGCGCGACATGGCCATGAGCGTCGCCATATACAGCCATAACCAGCTGGCGAAAGCCGGTGTCGATTCCGATTTGCGTGTCTGGGACGGTCTTGGGCACGCATTCATCCTTGACGATCTGCCGGAGGCCAAGGATGCCAACCACATCATCGTCAATTTCTTCGACAAGCACCTCGGCAGGAAAGCGTTGAAGAAGATTCCGTCCGGTTGACCATCATTCGCGTCCGTTTTGTCGAATGCGTCTTTCATCGGTGCCGTATACTCGCTCTGATTAGAATCAAACGGGGATGCGACATGATGAAAGTTTTGGCCGTCGCCGCGATTGCATGCTTGAGCCTTTCGGCGTCGGTCTCGGCCGAATCGACCTCGCTCACTCCTGATCAGGCCGAGTTTCGCGCCCTGTACAAGGAGCTGGTCGAGACCAATACGACACTCTCGTCGGGCAGCTGTACTCTGGCGGCCGAAAGGATGGCGGCGCATTTGAAGGCGGCAGGATTCAATGAGTCCGATCTTCACTTGTTCACCGCGCCCGACCATCCCAAGGAAGGCGGTCTCGTCGCGATCCTGCCGGGCAGGGATCCCAAGGCGAAAGCGGTCTTGATGTTGGCGCATTTGGACGTGGTCGAAGCGCGCCGTGAGGATTGGACACGCGATCCCTTCGTGCTGGTCGAGGAGAATGGCCGTTTCTTCGCCCGAGGGGCCGCCGATGACAAATCCATGGCGGCCATCTGGGTCGACACTTTGGCGCGCTACAAGAGAGAGGGCTACCGGCCAAGGCATACGTTGAAGATGGCGCTCACCTGTGGCGAGGAGACCAGCGGTGCCTTCAATGGTGCAGAGTATCTGGCCGCCAACAAGCGCGACCTGATCGATGCCGCATTCGCCTTGAATGAGGGCGGAGGGGGACTGCTGGACGCGCAGGGCAAGCCCATCTTTCAGGGTATCCAGGTCGGCGAGAAACTCTCGCAGAATTACACGCTCGAGGTCACGAACCCGGGCGGCCACAGCTCTCGTCCCGTACCGGAGAATGCCATCTATCACCTGGCGAACGCGCTCGTGCGGATCCAGGGGCATCAGTTTCCCGTGGCGTTCAACGACACCACGCGCGACTACTTCACGCGTTTGATCCCGACCCGCACCCCTGAGGAGCAGACGGCGCTCGCTGCACTGCTGAGGGACCCTACCAATGAACCGGCGCGCGCGGTGATGGAGCGGGACCCCGACGTCAACGCCATTCTGCACACGAATTGCGTGGCGACGCTGCTCAGCGCCGGCCACGCCACCAACGCCCTGCCCCAGCGCGCCACGGCAAACGTGAATTGCCGCATCTTCCCGGGGACCAGCGCAGAGACGGTCCGCCAGACGCTCGAGGAAGTCATCGCCGATGCGAGTGTCAAGGTGTCGCTGCGCGAAGTGCGCAACACACCCGCCCCGCCGCCACCGCTTGACCCCAAGGTGTTGGGACCTGCCGAGAAATTGGCCGCCGAGATGTGGCCCGGAACACCGCAACTGCGACTGATGTCAGCCGGAGCCACGGACGGCGCGTTCCTCACACCCGTAGGCATTCCTACCTACGGCATCTCCGGCGATTTTGGAGATCCCGACGGCAACGGAGCGCACGGCCTCAACGAATACCTGCGGGTGAAGGTGGTCTATGACAGCCGCAATTACCTGTACCGGTTGATGAAGATCTACGGAGACCAGTAACGGCGCTTCTCCTCTGGCCGGAGCTTCTCCCTTGTGGGCGCGCCGCATCTTGGGGCGCATGGCTCACAAATACGTCGCAGCCAGCACTTGCCTGATTGGGGGAGTCGCCGATCATTCCGGCAAATTCATCTTCTTCAGGAACGCCTTGTACCGCGGATTTCCTTCGAGATTCTTGAGCGGCAATTCGACTTTTATGTAGACCAAACCGGAGTCCTTCTGGGCATATGCGCGCTCCAGCCACTGCATGGCGGCATCCGACTCCTGGCGATAGGCATAAGCCACCGCTATCTCAAACGCATAACGGTCCGCATGCTCTTTGATGGCCCTCGCAAGAGCTGCATCCGAGTCAGCCTTCCTTCCGAGAGCGAAATAAGCGATGGCGAGACCCGCCTGCCGAGCTCCCTCCGTCGCCTCCTGCTGCATCGCCAACAGCGCGCCTTCACGGTCATCGCGCGCGAGCAAAATCGGTCCAAGGTACCAGTGCGCCCAGGGATAGGTCGGATGAATGTCCAACTCTCGACGAGCAGCCATCTCGGCCTCGGGAAGGTGATCGCGCCGCATCTGGACCAGCGTCAAAATATCGAAGCTGTTCGGATCCAGCGGATCTCGAGCGAGTGCACTCTTCACGTATGCCAACGCCTCCTCCCAGCGACCTTCTATCGCAGCAAGTCGCGCCTCACCGTTCGGCGCGACCGCGCTACCGGGAGCGAGCACCGCCACCTGCTTGAATTCTCGTTCGGCCGCCGCCCAATCCCAATCGTAGACATAGTGGACCTTGCCCAGTACGTGGTGGGCGAGCACGTTCTTCGGGTCCAGCTTAAGCGCCTCCAATGCTTGGTGACGGGCTTCCTCGAAAGCATCACCGGGTGCCTGGAAGTTACCCGTGCCTAGCTTGTAATAGGTAAAGGCGAGATTGGCCGCGGCATCGGCGGAGGTCGGGTCGCGGTCGACGGTCTGTTTGAAAAGCGTGACCGCCTCTCCCAAGCCCTCCCCATCCCAGCGGTCGGCGGCGGCGCGCCCGCGCAATATAAGGTCGTATGTCTCCGGGCTGCCCAGCGTACTGCGTGATGGAAGATACCCAGAATCCACGGTGAGCTGCAATTCCCGCACCACGGCCGCGGCAATAGAGTCCTGCAGCTTGAGTACGTCCCCGATTGGCCGATCATACGTTTCCGACCACTCATGCGCGCCGCTGCGCGTGTTGATCAACTGCGCCGTGATTCGCACCTGATCGCCGGAACTTCGCACACTGCCTTCCAATACATAAGCCGCGTTAAGCTTTGCCCCGATCGACCGCAGATCCTCATTCTTGCCCTTGAACTGGAACGAGGATGTTCGCCCGATCACCGTGAGCCCCGGAATCTTTGCAAGCAGATCCAAAATCTCCTCGGCCATCCCGTCGCCGAAGTACTCCTGATCCTTCTTCTCGCTCATGTCAACAAAGGGCAGCACGGCGATCGACTTATCGGAGATTGCCGCGACGGCGGGTGCCTGCGCATTTCCCTGCTTCGACGGCCAGTAGCGAACCACCACACCGACGACAATGGCGGCGGCGGCGAGGAAGACCGCAGTGGCGATCACACGTCGAATCGTCAAATAAGTGGGGGGTTTACGTTTCCGCTCGGCCGGATCGCGGGCGTCGGCCCCCAGCCTCGGACTGACCCACGATGAGGGCGCCAGTCCTTGTCCTACCGCTTGCGTGAGCTTCGCCAATGCACCCGGCATCCCCAATGCCGCCACATCAATCCACTGTGATTCGCTCAGGAAATACTCAAAGGACCGGGTCAGCGCCGTCGCATCGGTTCGCAGTGCAATGACTCGCCGGCGCTTGGACGCGGCCCGCTCGATTTCCCTTCCTACATGCGGAGAAGAGACCGCGTGCTCAGAAAGCACCAAAACGACCAACTTAGCTTCGTTGATCGCCCCGACGATTTCATCCGCATACTGCAACCCAGGGGTCACGTCTCGAGGCGCAATCCAACACTTGAGACCATTCTTCTCCAGTGTCCCCACGATCGCGTCTGCAACGGCTATATCCTGCGACGCATAACTCACGAACACGTCGCGCCCCGAGGTCGTCAGATTGGTGGCCTCCTCGGTCATTCCGGCAAATTCATCTTCAAGGTCTGCAGGAGGCCGATCGCTGCCGGTGCAAATTCGGGATCGATGGCCAACGCTTTCTGAAACTGAGCGATGGCGGCTTCGCAGCCCTCCTGCGTGCTGCGGTCCGCCGATTGCTGGCCCCGCAAATAAGCATCGAGGACCTCCGGCGATTTTACCGACGCACGCGGCACAGTGTTCACTTCAACGACAATCTGCAGCGCGCGCGCAAGCTCGGCGGCAATCGCATCCTGCACTCGCAGCACGTCTATCACCTGCGAATCGAAGCGATTCGACCAAATCTGCGATCCCGTTCGTGCCTCGATCAGTTGCGCGGTGACTCGAACCCGATCCGCCTCCTTGCGCACGCCGCCTTCCAAGAAATAGGCCACCCCTAGCGCCGCAGCGGCACTGACGCGGTCCAGACTCTTGTCTTTGAACTGAAAGGACGATGTACGACCCACGATCTTAAGACCCGGCACCAGGGCCAGGCGGTCGAGCACCTCTTCCGCGATCCCATCGGCGAAGTACTCCTGGTCATGTTTTTCACTGAGATCGGCAAACGGCAGCACCGCTATCGACTTGTCCGAGATAGTGGCGGCGGCAGGTGCGGTCTCATGATTGGGGGGCCAGAAATGAATAGCCAGGGCACCGCCAACGACCAATACGATGACGGTCGCCGCGGCGGCAATCACCCGCTTCGCAACAATCGCAGTTCCGGCAGCGGGATTGAACGGGGCGTGGCTTAAGCCAACGCCACTCACTCCCGGATCCACCTGCGGTGTGTTTTCCAGCCCCGGTCTTAGCGCCTCAGCCAGCTTCGCCAACGCGGCCGGCATTCCCAGCCCCGGCACATCGATCCACTGCGACTCCGAGAGAAAATATTCAAGCGCCGGTGTTAGGAGCGCCGCATCGATTCTGAGCGCAATGACCTGCTTGCGCTTGGAAGAGGCTTGCTCGACTTCCTTGCCGACGTGCAGAGACCCCACCGCACTCGCAGACAGCACCAGCACCAAGGCCTTCGCCTCGTTGATCGCACGAACGATGGCATCGGCGTATTGCGCGCCCGGCCTCACATCGCGCGGCGCCATCCAGCACAACACGCCTTGCGTTTCCAACGCCTGACAAACCTGCTGGGCGATTTCCGCATCGGGCGATGCGTAGCTTAGGAATACGGTCCGGGAACCCACGGCAGCAGAGCCCCCCGGCGGTTCCGATGCCGCTTCCGAGGAATCCCCCATCCCCCTGTCCCCTGCCATCCCAAGCTCCCTTCTGCAGCTAGGGCAGTTTCCGGGAAGCTACCGTGCGAAGCAAGAGTTCGGGGCGGGGGCCGCCCATGATTTAGCGACCACCGCCCCGGTATAGGGCTCAGGCTTGAGCCCGCTTCGACTCGCGGAACATTCCGGGCTTGTAGTCGCCGGGAACGGTGCGCAGCGCCACGTTGAAGCGATTCCACGTATTGATCATTGCCACGGCGAGGGTGAGCGTTTTGATCTCTTCTTCCGAGAAGTGCGCACGCACGACTTCGAACACGGAGTCGGGAACGTGCGTTGCCGACACGAGTGTCACGGCTTCGGTCCACTCAAGCGCCGCGCGCTCGCGGTCGCTGTAGAAGGGCGTTTCGCGCCAGGCCTCGAGACTGTACAGCCGCTGCTCGGTCTCCCCCGCGGCGCGTGCGTCCTTGCTGTGCATGTCGAGACAGTACGCGCAGCCATTGATCTGCGAAGCGCGCATCTCCACCAGATGCAGCAGCTTCTGGTCGAGGCCGCCGGCCTCGACCACAGACTGCACTGCAAGCAATGACTGAACGAGCTTCGGGTTCCCTCGCATCAGGTCGATTCGTGCCTTCATGAGTGCTCCTTTGGGATCTATTGAGTTTCACCAACAAGACGGAACGGCCCGCCGAAATGTGACAACTTCTCCGGATTCAGCGTGACGAATGCTGACATTGCGCTGCGTCGAGGGAAGTCGAGAGTTGCTTATCATCGTTGGCAATGTTCTGGAGGGAAAGTTCCAACGAGATGAACGAACTATCTGTTCAATCCGTTGCCGCGCGGCTGGCCAGTCCTACATGCATTGCGGCTCTGCGATCACCTCTGTGACAGCCAGTCGAGAAACGCCCGGGCTACTCCATTCGTCCAGCCGAAGCCCGATTGGACCGGGTATTCTCCGCCGCGACCCGGCAATTGACGTTCGACATCGTATTTCTCGAACAGGCAGCCGAAATTCTCGTAATCTCTTCGCACCGTTGACGTCCATCGGCCGGCGATCGTGCGCCCGAGCTCAAGGTGCCCGTATCGAATGAAGCCCTTCACGGCAACCCACTGCAAAGGAGCCCACCCGTTGGGCATGTCCCATTGTTGGCCCGTTCGAATCGTCGTCGTGCGCAGGCCTCCCGGCGCGAGCAGCTCGCGCTTCACCAAGTCGGCCATGGCCTCTGCCTGCCGTGCGAGTGCGACTCCCGTAACGAGGGGGAATAGCGCGGCCGCGTTGATCGAGGATGTCATTCTCCCCGTTGACCACAGGCAGTCTCCGAATCGCTGCTCCGTGTCGCTCCAGTTATACGTGTGCAGCGCCCGGCGCCGCCGCTGCGCGAGATGCTCGAAGCGAACGGCAATCCCGGTATTTCCCAATTCATGGGCTCGCCTCGCGACCGCTTCCTCGAGGCCCAGCATCAGACAATTCAAGTCGATCGGAACAATCGAGGAGGTGCGTGTAGAGCTCAAACCCTCGCCGTCGCCGCACCAACGGGACGAGAAGTCCCAACCGCTCTCGGCGGCCGCGCGCAGTTCGCGAAATACTTGGGATCCCTGCCGACCGTTTTGCTGTGCCGTGATCACGTCTTCGGCGTAGGACTCGTCTCGAGGCCGATCCGATTCGTCCCAATATCGATTGAGGATAGAGCCATCCCGCATGCAGACGGCGCGGCGCGACGCCTCTGCGGGTTTGAGCGATTCGGAGCCCGCCATCCAAAACGAATGCTCTTTGAGCAGCGCCTCCATTCGCCGTTGGGCGGATTCCGAGCTAGGCGCTCGGGATACATCGAGCATAAGATGGTAGACCGGGGGTTGAGAACGCCCCAGATAGTAGGTTCTGGAACCGTTGGGAATGAACCCGAACCGTTCGATCAAGGAAGTACAGTTCTCGATCGTTGCTTCGACGAGATCTTCTCTTGAGTCCGCCCGCAACCCGAGCATCGTAAAGAAGGAGTCCCAATAGTAGAACTCTCGAAAGCGCCCTCCCGGCGCGACGTACGGAGCTTGGAGGGGCAACGCGGAAGAATAAGCCGATCGTGCTTGGCGCGGCCGCACCAAGCAATCCCAGGTCGCGCGGATATGATCGAGTAGGTCATCAGACAAATCGCCGTGCCGATGATCGGACCGACAGGCAAAGTTTGGCGGAGGATCGAAATGTTCCGCAACAAACGCGGCAAGCGTGGCGTCATCATACGAAGCGAGCCGCCGATAGCGGCACATGATCTCCGCGGGATGAAAGCGCGGTTCCATGTCGACGAAGTATTTCCCGTCGGGGAACAGGCGCCGCATTTGCACTTCGTGCAGAAGCTCGCCGAACAGCTCGGCCGGCGATGGCAGCGGCGCGCCCGGCATCAAGCGGCCAGGCAACTCGACTTGAATGCGCGGCGGCCGGTCAGAAGCAAGTACGCGGCCAGGCCGCACGCGAGTGCATCGACGCAAGCCAAGGAATTTCCCACGGAGGTGGGTCTACCGAATACCTGGTCGGTCACGATGGCGACGACTAAAGGCCCCAGCGACAACGCCAGCATGTTCATCAACAAGAGGTGTAGCGCCATGATCTGCGCTCGCATTGCGCTCGGGGTCATCATCGGAAGGGCGGTACCTGCCAACACCGTGGGCAGACCGAGCAGGGCGTAGAGGCCCACCCAGGCGCCCACCGCAACGCCGGGCACGCCGACCGTGGCGGCGAGGCCCGCCAGGCCGGCGAGCCCAAGGGCAAGCACCGTGCTGACGAGCAGCACGCCGTCGGACCGGCCGGCGCGGTGCAGCGCGTCGACCAGAAATCCACAGGGATAGGCCAGCAGGACCCCGCCGATGAGGGCGGCTGCCGCGGTCATGCGGCCCGCATTTTCCAGCGGCACCCCGTGTACTCGCGTCAAGACAGTGGGACCCCAGGCGGATGTTGCGAATGCGCACAGCGCGAGGCACAACATCGCCCCGCTGACGGAGGCGTAGGCGCGCCAGTGGGTGACCAGCCAGGCCCGGATAGCCGCGAAGGAGCTATCCGCCGCCGTTCGCTGTTGGCGATGCGGCTCCTGCACCGTCAACAGCAACGCCGTCGTGGCGAGCCCCGTCAGGCCGCAGAGCAAGAACGCCAGTTGCCATCCTTCAAATCGGGACAAGGCAGGCAGCCGGATCACGAGGCCTGCGCGATGCGGGAGGATCCAGCTGCCCCCGAAAAGAGCGGCTGCTGCGCCGACAGGGCCACCGATTCCGAAGGCGGCGACGGCGCTCGATAACCGATCTCGCGGAACTAGATCGGCAATCAGGGACAGCGCAGCGGGGAACAGGAACACCTCGCCGATGCCCATGAGTATTCGTGCGGTGAAGAGCTGGTCGAAATCGATGACGAAGGCGCAGCCGAGCGTCGCAAGCGACCAACCGCAGGCGCCCACGAGAATGACGTTGCGCCGGCCTCGGCGATCCGCCCATCGCGCGGCGGGAATGCCCAGCAGCGCCGCAAAAATCGCGACCGCCAGACCCTGCAGAAGACTGAACTTGGTATCGGAGACGGCGAGACTCGTCTTGATCGGATCGATCAGAATATTGAGTATTTGAAAGCTCGCGATGGCCTCCGCATGACACAGCGCCAGCACGGCAATCGGCCAGACCCACCGGCTTCCTGAAATCCTCTCTGCGGTCACTCGTTGGCTGTCCCTGGCGGGCCATGCGGCGTCGGCCACTGTGCCCATCTTAGAACTGGACCTTGAGCGTAACACCATACATTCGCGGCTCACCGTACACGGTGGTCGAGCTGCCAATGGTGGTGAAGAGATCCTCATTGGTCACCCGATAGGCTTTGTCCGCCAGATTGGTGACGAAGACCGATGCGCTCACACCGCTGCCATTAATCCTTTCCCAATCTGCGCGCAAACCCAGAAGCCCATACGAGGGAATGTAGCTGCCGGGCGTGACGGCCGAAAATCCGGCAAACACACGGTCTTGGTAGCTGAAGTTTCCACCGAGCCAAACATCGCCGATGGACGCAGGCAGCGGTAGACGCGCCCTCGCGCCCGCACTCATCTTGTTCTTCGGGGCGTAGGCATACGGAAGATGGCTCAAATCCTCGCCGAGAGGCGTGATATAGCGGGTATAGAAGGCATCCATGTACGAATAGTTGAGCGTGAGTTCCGTGGAACTCGAGAGCTGCAGCGTGTTTTCCAGCTCCAAGCCCCGGATGCTGGCACGCGCCGCATTCTGCGTGACCGCCTCCTGTTCATTGTCGATCAGCTCGCTGGTGTTGACCTGAGCGTTGATGAACCAACTGTTGTACAACGCGAGGTTGGTGCGCCCATGCAGGGTGCCGAGCGACCATTCGGTCTTGATGCCGAGCTCCACGTCCCTGACCGTCTCGGGTTTGTACGAAAAGGCCGGGCTGCTAACGTCGCCCACGGTGGCGGCGACGATATTGAAGCCGCCGCTCTTGTAGCCCTGTCTCGAGACCACGTACACGAGCGTCGCAGGGCTCGCTTGATAGTCAAATCCCACCGTATACGAATCACCCCCATGCTTCGCGGCCGCATACACGGAACAATTCGGATATTGCAAACCGCCGGCAATCGATAGACAGAAATCGCCCGGCGCAGGCGTGCGCGCAGTGCTCAAGGTCTGGCTATACCCTTCGTGCAAACGATCCCAGGTATAGCGGTAACCCGCCGTAAAGCTCAGGCCCTCGAGCAGCCGATTGAGCTTATAAGTGCCTTGACCGTAGAGACCGGTCGTGGTCCCGCCCAAGTCGGTGTCGGTGGTGTTGAAGAAGAAGGGAAGCAGCACCACTTGTTGGGTGAAGGACTGCTTGGCCGGATTGGGGCTGTTGTCCTTTTCGTAGTACACGCCCGTTTGCCAGTTGAGTGCCCCGGCCGCCGAATCACCCTGCAACTGCAGCTCCTCGGTCGTCGTGGTCGTGTCGACCTGCCAGGTTCCCGGCGCCGGTCCCAATGAGTCGAGCAAGACCAGCGTCGTGCCATCCTCGTCATCGTTACGTCGGACCCTCTGGCCCGAGTAGCTGAGAATATTTCTGAGGCGGATGTCATCGCTGAGTTTGATGGAGGTCTTGTTGATCAGGTTGAAGAAGATGCCCTGATCGAGCTCCGGCGTATCGAGTGCCGTGGCACGTACCCCGCGTGCCTGCTGCGCAGCCAAGTAGTTGAGGATCGATGGACCGGCGGCCGAGGTGGCCGGATTTGCCGCGATCAGTTCGGTGCCCGGCCCATGTTCTTTGACCGAGAGATAGTTGCCGATGAGATAGTCCTCGAGCGCGTCGTTGGGTTGAAACAGGAGACCGATGCGGGCCGCCCGAAAATGACGATTGTCGTAGTCCACCCCCGTATTGACGTCGCGGGTGTACCCCTCGCGGGACTCCATTTGCCCCGCCATGCGGATGCCCAGCTTGCCATCGATGATGGGAAGGTTGATCGCTGCTTCAGCCTGCACACGGTCATAGTTGCCCGCCAACAATTGGCCGTAGCCGCCCACTTTTCCAAGATCGGGACGCTGCGGCTCGAACAAGACGGCGCCGCCCGTGGTGTTGCGGCCGAAGAGCGTCCCTTGCGGGCCTTTGAGCACGTCGACCGATTGCAGGTCGTAGTAAAGGCCCGGGCCCGACATCGGTACGGGCACTTCGGAAAGATATCCGACGACCGCAGGTCCGCCCCCGGCGCCCCCACCGGTATTAAGCCCCGATTCACTTTGGCCGCGGATTGAAAAGAATTGCTGGGTACTGCCGTGGGAGTAGCCCGTCACATACGCCGAGGGGACGAGCTGTTGCAGGTCCGTGAGCGTATTGATGCCCTGCCGCTGCAGCGCTTCATTGTCGATGGCCGTTATCGCGATGGGTACCTGCTGCATGGACTCATCGCGGCGCCGCGCCGTCACGATGACTTCGTCCAAGGTCGAGCTCGGTGGAGCACTGAGCTGCTGGCCCCAGGCGCAGGGGGCCATGGGGCCCAGCAAACCGACAGTCACCCCGAAAAGCGCGATTGCGCCCCACGCCGGTATGCGCCCCGGTGCTTTATCGTGTCGATTCATGAGAACTCCCATCAAAGCGTTCGTTGGTCACAGGCTCTGCGGCCGCTGTTTCGATTGCTGGCCGGTAGTCTATCGCTCGTAACCAGAAAATGCAACGCGTTGCATTTATGGCCTGATAAATGATAATTTATCAGTTGGGTTAAGATGACATTATGAACTTGGAAATGCTATTTTTTGTGCCTGCTGCATGTTCTAAATCGTGCAGTCGCAGGGTATTATTGTTGATATCCTTGGTTGATTTTTGTATGCAACATGTTGCATATCTGCCCTTGGCGCCATCCTGCAACGGTCACTCCTCATGAGGGGAATTTGTCGTGGATAAAACCGCTCGAAGCACCCTCTGCTCTGCCGCCAACGCGCCGGCCCCGATGACGGTGAGCGTGGAGGCACAGCGAGTTCTGAGCGATCTTCCCCATGAGATCGGGCCCGAGGATTTGCGGGCGCATCGGGACATGTGTGCCCGAGTACAGCAGCAACTGGGCGCGACGCTGCTCGAGCGGCATCGAGTGGACATGCAGGATGCGGTCATGGCGGGAGTGCCGGTGCGTGTTTTCGTGCCGGCGCAGGTGGCGCCAAGGCGTCACGATCCTTTGCTTCTCAATCTGCACGGCGGCGGCTTTACGGTCGATGCGGGATCGGTGACCGAAAACGCGGCTGTAGCGGCCTACACCGGACTGCGGGTCGTCGCGGCTCGATACCGCTTGGCGCCCGAGCACCCCTATCCCGCGGCCGTGAACGACGCGGAGACGGTGTATCGCGCCGTCCTCAGGGATCATGAACCAGAGCGAATCGGCTTATATGGCACTTCCGCGGGTGCGTGCCTGTGCGCTCAGCTCCTCATCCGCTTGCGAGAAAAGAGGCTGGCGCTGCCCCATGCCTTCGGTTTCTTCACGGGGACCGCCGATTTGAGCCGCAGCGGAGATTCGGAATTCTTCTTCCGGCCCGCCGGCGATCCGACGCTGATCGAAAGCCAGTTTTCTGCCTATCTCACGGACAGCGATCGATTATGTCCGCGGGTGTCACCGATATTTTCGGACCTCGCGGGCTTTCCGCCCACCTTGTGCATCGCCGGCACGCGGGATTTCATGCTGAGCCAGACGTCCCTATTTCACCGCGCGTTGCTCGACGCCGGCGTGGATGCGCGACTGCTGGTCTTTGAGGCCATGCCGCACGCCCACTGGATCTACCTGGACCTGCCCGAGTCCGATCAGGCATTCAGAGCAATGGCAGGGTTCTTCACGCGGCACCTCACACCGTGAGATACCCGCGCGCTCCCTGTCCGGTCAAGTCTCACGAATGACGAGTTCCGTCGGCACGGTGGTGGATGAGGGCTTGGCACCGTCAAAAATCTGAAAGAGCTTTTCGACCAGGAGGCTTCCCGCCTGGTAGGTGTCCTGCCGGATGGTGGTGAGTGGTCGCTGAAAATACTGAGCGATGGGAAGATCGTTATAGCCGATGACCGACACATCCTCCGGCACTCGGCGTTTTGCCTCGAGCAGAGCGACGACAACCCCCATGGCGACGGTATCACTGGCGGCGAAGACTGCGTTGACCAGCGCGTCGCCGCGAGCCAGAAATGCCGTCATGGCCGAGTAGCCTGACTCGAAGGTGAACTCGGGGATCTCCAGATCGAGGACGGGTCGGTTCACGCCCGCCTGCCTGAGTGCGCCTTGCAATCCCTGGTGCCTTTGTTCCATTTCCGGATGCGACCGATTGCCCACGAACAGAACGCGGTCGCGACCCATGTCCGCGAATCGTCGCCCGGCCAACGAGCCGCCTTTCTTGTTATCGCTGCCCACCGTGCAATAGGATGAGTGCGGATCCACCGCGCCCCACACCACGAACGGCACACGGGTGCGCGCGAGATCTTTCAGCCACTTGTCTCCGGGGCCCTGGCCGAGAAATATGATCCCGTCGGCGCGCTTTGAGGAGATCATCACCTCATACGAGTACGCATCGTCCGCCTCGGGCGAACAAAGCAAGAGGTCGTGGCGCCGGACCCACAATCCCTTGGCGACGTCATTCAGCAATTGAAAGAAGAACGGCGCCGAGGCGTGCTCGCTGCTCTGCTGGGGTAGATGCATGACCACCGCAATGGTGTGAGTCCGGTTGGTTCTGAGCTTCTGCGCGTTCCAATTGACCGAGTACCCATGACGGCGCGCGATCGCGAGAATCCGCTCTTTCGTGGCCGGCTTGACCAGCGGGCTATCCTTGAAGGCGCGTGAGACGGTGGGTTTGGATACCTTGGCCAGCCGGGCGATGTCATCCATGGTCGTCAAATTGGCTTTTCGAGTGGACATCTTTTCCTGCAATCTGGTGCAAAACGCGACCTTTTCCTGGGCATTGCCCCAGCCGGACTTCTCAAGCCCAGACTCATGATATCAATCAAATGCAACGTGTTGCATTAACTGCATGCTGCACCCCGGGTGCGCCGGGCGCCGATTCATTGACCGCATTCCCTTGCCGTGATGTAGTCCTGCATGAGACTGATTTCCACGAAAAGACCCCCCATCGTTATGTTTCAGCGCTGATCGCCACTAATTGATATGGAGCGGCATGATGGCGTTGAATTGCGGTAGTGGTGCACGAATGCGCGGCCCAATGCAGGCCTTGTCGGCAACGATATTTGTCGCGATGGGGCTGGCCGATCTCTCCGGCGGCGGCGAACTATCGGCCAACCAACCTTCTGCATCATCACCGTGCGAATCCATCGGATTGTCCGTTTGCCCACAGCCGTTCGACGGCGTCTTGCCGCCGGCCGAGACCATGTTGAGTTGGGATCAAAGCACCCGCGTCATTGGATTTCGCAACACCTATCGTCTTTATCAGGGCGACGTTTTCCGAACGCTGGGCGGCACGACCTATCCATTGCCTGCGGCGCCGTATCCCTTGCCCACGGTGCGTTACCGCTTGGATGGGCATACCTATGATCTCGCCGACTATCTGCGCCGCCAAGACGTGACCGGGCTCCTGATTCTGAAGGCAGGTCAGATTGTCTATGAGTATTATGGCAGCGGCAATACCGGCAAATCGCTGTGGACTTCGCGGTCGGTGGCAAAATCCGTCGTCTCCATCCTCGTCGGCATGGCCATCAAGGAAGGATTTATTGGGTCGGTCGCCGATCCGATCACCCGCTATCTGCCCGAACTCAAGGGCAGTGCGTGGGATGGAGTCACTCTGCGCGATTTACTGCAGCATACCTCCGGTGTGGCATGGAATGAAAATTACGCCGACCCCACTTCAGATTTTGCGCGCCTCACGCGATGCGAAGCCGGACCCGCCGCCTATGAGTGCGTTCGGCAATTGATTGAGCCGCTGAAGCGCGTGCCCGGTGCGACCCCCGGCCAAATGTGGTCCTACAACACCGGCGGTGCATGGCTCGTGGGCCGGGTATTGGAAAAGGCCATCGGCATGACCATTGCCCATTACCTGGAGACCCGCCTGTGGAGTCGCTTCGCGATGCAGAGCGACGGGGTTTGGGAGGCGCTCGTCAAAGGTCAAGTGGATATGGGTGGTCACGGCTTCAACGCCACCTTGCGCGATTGGGGCCGATTCGCCCTATTCGTTGCCGGAGGCGGCAAGCTCCCGAGCGGCGAGGAGCTACTGCCCCCTGACTGGATCGCACAGTCGGTGACATGGAGCAAGGCAAAAGGCTCAGTGACCCCGGAGACGCCAGATGGGCAGTTTGGCTATCAATGGTGGTTTGGCACTGTCGACCCGAGCCGCCGTGATACCGACAATGTCACGCGCAGCGCGAAACACACCTTTTGGGCCGAAGGCATCTTCGGCCAAGCGATCGCGATCAATCCCCTCGAAAAGCTGATCATGGTGCAGTGGTCGACTTGGAAGGAAGCGGAAACTCCGGCCTCGCAATACGATGAACAGGTGTTGATGTTCAATGCCGTCGCCCGCGCACTTGGGGGAGTGTCGAATTCCACGCGCCTATCCAAGGGCAGATGATCGATGTCAAAGACGTCGCTGTCGACGTAAAACCCGGTCTTTGCCTCACCTGAGTGGCGCGAGGTGCTCCAAAGGGTGATTGGTGCCTTGACCTCTCCTTCCTACGGTCGATAAGGTGCGTGGGCATCCGGGCTTTGGTTCAAGTTTCGTGCGCCATGAGTCGCGCAGTGAGGTGGACGTCCACGTGGTCATCGGTACGGTCGAATTTTGGATACCGCTGGGAGCTCTGACCCTGGCCGGCGGGGTAATCTGGCGGCTTAGCAAGTCGCTGCGCACGGCCCGCCAATCATGGCAGGCCGCCGTCGAGGATCGGCGCACGCTCGACATTGAACTGCGCCACACGAAGGAGTCGTCGGCATTCGCGCAGGCCTCAGCCGGCGTCGCGACCTTCGATGTCAACGTGCAAACCGATGAACTTACCTGTTCCGGCAATTACTTCGAGTTCTTGTCGATCCCCAAGACGCACCGCGCGTCCGACCGCGCGAGCTTCTTGGCGCGCATCCATCCGGACGACATCAACACCGTACTCATGCCGGAAAACAAGATTACGGGAGATTCGACCACCTATCAGCGTGAATACCGCATCGTGCTCGACAATGGCCAAGTGCGTTGGATCGATGAGAAAGGCAACATCACGCGCAATTCTCTCGGCGAAGCGACGCGCATCATCGGCGCGATGATCGACGTAACGGGCCTCAAGTCCGCCCAGGCCGCGCTGCTGGCGGCCGAAGAGAGACTGGCTCGTGCCGTTCGCGGCACCCAGGATGGTCTCTGGGAATTCAATGCAATCGAGAAATCGTTCTGGTTTGCGCCCAGATTCGAGCAAATGCTGGGATACCAGCCCGGCGAATTGCGCACCGATCTCGATTCCTTTCTCGAGCTCACTCATCCGGAGGATCGTGATCGGACCCAGGCGGCGATCTGGACGCATGTGCGAAGCGACTCGCATTATGACGTGGAATTCAGGCTGCGCCACAAATCGGGGCACTATGAATGCGTTCGCTCCCGTGCGCAGGCAGACTTCGACGCTCGAGGACAGGGGGCGAAGCTGGCGGGCTCGATTCAGCTGATCACCGACCGCAAGGAGGCGGAAATGGCGACGCTGAAGGCGGTGCGGGTCGCGGAAGCCGCCAACCGTGCGAAGAGCGACTTCGTCGCCAATATGAGCCACGAGATCCGCACGCCCATGAACGGCGTGCTCGGCATGACCGAGCTGCTGCTCGATACCAAGCTCGACGCACTGCAACGCGACTACGCGGAAACCATCCGCGACAGCGGGACCTCCCTCCTCACCGTCATCAACGACATTCTGGACTTCTCAAAAGTGGAAGCCGGAAAGCTGGAACTTGAATCCCTCGACGTGGATCTGCGCGATACCTTCGAGGACACGTGCCGCCTGCTCTCGATTCAGGCCCATGCGAAGGGGTTGGAACTCACCGCGCAGATCGACGCGAGGCTCCCCGGCCTCGTCAAGGGCGACGCCGGCCGCATCCGTCAGATCCTCTTGAATCTCGCCGGCAACGCGATCAAGTTCACGACGAAGGGGGAGGTGTCGCTCGAGATCAAGGTCCTTGAATCCGGCGAGAACGGCACGCGTGTGCGCTGCGAAATTCGCGACACGGGCATCGGCATTCCTGCCGATCGGCTTCAATCCTTGTTTGTCCCATTCATGCAGGTGGACTCATCGACGACCCGCCGATTCGGCGGCACGGGGTTGGGACTGTCGATCGTGCGAAGGCTGGTTGAACTGATGGGCGGTGAGACCGGGGTTGAAAGCGTCGAGGGCGAGGGCTCGCTTTTCTGGTTTACCGCGCAATTCGCGAAGGTTTCCGGCGATGCGCAGCCCCTTCATCCTGCGCCCGCCTCGATCAAGGGACGCCGCGTGCTCGTGGTGGACGACAATACCACCAACCGAAAAGTTCTCATGGGTCAACTTCTCGTATGCGGCGTCGACCCCGTGGCCGCCGGCTCGGCGGATGAGGCGCTGGTGCTGTTGCGCCAGGCAAGCAATGCGGGTCGGCCATACGACGCAGCACTGATCGATCATCTGATGCCCGATTGCGACGGTGCCGAGCTCGGAAAAATCATTGTCCAGGACGAGAGCATACGATCCACACGGCTTATCTTGCTCACCTCCTCAGGCCAACGAAGCGACGGGCAATTGTTTGCCGACATCGGCTTTGCGGGGTATCTCTTGAAGCCGGTCACTCAGCGTGATCTCACCGAGTGCCTGATACTCGCCCTCGCAAATACAGCGGACTCCTGGCACCTGCAAAGCCAGCCCATCATCACGCGGCACGCCTTGCGTGCGCAGCGAGCCCGGTCCGGTAACCGAATCTTGTTGGCGGAAGACAATCCGGTGAATCAAAAGCTGGCCGTGCGCCTGTTGGAAAAGCTCGACTATCGCGTGGACGTCGTCGCCGATGGGCGCGCAGCCGTCGCGGCATGGCAAACCGGCACCTTTGACCTCATTTTGATGGATTGCCAGATGCCGGTGATGGACGGATACGCGGCGTCGCGCGAGATTCGCAAGATTGAAGCGGGTGGACGGCACATCCCCATCGTGGCGCTCACGGCGCATGCCATGAAGGGCGATGAGGAAAAGTGCCGCGCCGCCGGCATGGACGACTACCTCACCAAGCCGATCGATCGAGTCAAGCTCTATGCCTGCCTCAATCGTCATCTGCCGAGCATGGGCTCGGCGGGTCCGGCTATTCCTGTCGAGGGCCCTCGAGGGGTGCCGACCGGGGGGTAATTGCGGAGTCTGCGTGCACAATGTCGAAGTGACTCAAATTGGCTCATACATATCCCTCGCCGCCTTGGCTCGGAGCTCAGTTTCGCAATTCCGGTTCGGCCCGAAAGTCCGGATATCGAATCACCAACTCCCGAATCCGCAGGAGCCCGACCGCCGGCAGAAAGCGATTGGCATCGTCATGTGAAATGTCAGAGGGATCGTCCGCCGACCGCAGCCCCGACAGCACGCCCGACACCCGCACATGGAACGCAATGCGTCTCTGGAAAAAGCGCAACACCGCCTGGTCGTGCGGCGTTCCTGAGTCCGTGAGCAGCGCATAGTTGTGCGGAAAGTCCCCGTAGGCCGACACAAACTCATCGAATCCGAGACTCGATTCCACATACGCCTTCACCAACGCATCGTGTGCATCCAGAAGAGCGCTGATCTCCGACTCGTTCATGTCACGTCCGCCAACGTATTTTTACTTCAAGTAAGTCGCCAACCAGTTCACCCACCGCTGATACACGTCCATTTGTAAGATGGGATCTGCGGGGAAGTGGCCCCCGGTCGGTATCGCGTAGAACTCGGTTTTGACGTGATTATCGACGAGCGCCCGGTATAGTCCGAAGGACTGGGCAATCGGCACCCGAAAATCGCCCGTATCGCACATGATCAGGGTGGGCGCCCGGATCTTGGTCACCGAGCTGGATGGCGACTGACGTCGGTTGACTTCCATCCCATCACCCACATATGGCGATGCCCCCGTAGCCGCCCATGCCGTGACATTGCCGTCCGAAAGATCGTACATTTGCACCCAATCCGTCACCGGTGCACCGGCCACCGCGGCCTTCCATACGGGATAGTGGCCGGCTAGCCACGTCGTCATGAATCCGCCGTAGGACCAACCGGTCACCGCCATTCGCTGCGGATCGATGAGACCGCCTCGCTTCAGAAAATCCACGCCCGACATGACATCTTCCCCCGGTCCCTGCCCCGCGTCCTTATAGATGGCGGAGAAGAATGCATTGCCAGCATTGTCGCTGCCACGGTAATTCGGCTCGAAGACCACCCAGTCTTGCGCCGCCAACAGCTGCGGCAGGAGATTGAACCGCTCCCGGGAACTCGCGTTAGGGCCGCCATGGATTTCGAGCACCAACGGATAGCGCCGGCCTTCTCGATAGTTCGCCGGATATGTGACCACCCCATCGAGCGTGCGGCCGCCCGGACCTTTCCAGCTGATCGTCTCCGAGCGGGCCAGATTAAGATCAGACAGCTCCGCGTTCAAATGCGTAAGTGCAGCCGGCGGCCCACCGTCGGTTGGAATGACGTACACTTCGTAAGGATCGGTTTTCGTTTGCCCGATAAATGCGATCCTACCCTCACGGTCAAAGTCCGCGTCCATCCAATACCCGTTGACGGGTACGACGGGGCCAAGATCAATCCGCGCCGCCGTGCCATTGAGCTGCAGTCGCCACCAACCCGCGCTGGTATCGACATTACCCCCCACCAACAGCCACTGCCCGCTCGGCGACCAATGCGTGCCGTATAGGTTCTTGTCGAGAGCCACGCTAATATTCCGCCCCGCACCGCCCTCGAAGGGAGCAAGCCATACGTCTTGATAATTCCAAGGGTGGCCGTCGCGGTTGCGCCAGTACGCCACCGTCGAGCTGTCCGGCGATAGCACCGGGTAACCTTCCAGCGTGGTATCGCCGGTCAGTGGGCGAATCCGGCCGCTCGACACGTCGAGCACCTGGGGGACGACGGAGGACCGGGCGGCAAACTAGAAGGCAGGGACCATGTCCCGCTGGTCAAACGCTTAGGGTCCCCGCCCTGCGCACCGACGAGCCACAGATGCACCGGTCGAATTGCCTCGTTGATCGTCACATCGTCGTTGCCGACCTTGAATGCAGTTCGAAACTTGTCTTCACCATTGAGTTCCGGTTTCGCGTCCGCGACCGCGTACGCCAGCTCTTTCCCATCAGGACTCCACGCAAATTGCGTGACGGCATCCTTGCCTTTGGTGATCTGCAGCGCGTCGCCACCCGCCATCGGCATGACGAACAATTGAAGCACCTTGTTGCCATCGGGAGCGGTGAAACCGATCTGGTCGCCGCTCGGAGACCACCGCGGCGAACCCGCGTGATGTCGCCCACGGGTTAACGGACGTTCCTGCCCGTTTGTTGAATCCAGCACTACGATTTCCGATTCAAATTCGTTGGACACGAGATTGGCCCGGGTTTCGACCACCGCGAGCGCCTTACCATCAGGCGCGTAGCGCGGATCGCTCACGCTGACGATGCGTGCAAGGTCCCGCACCGTGGGGGTGCCGGCGCTGCCACACGAAGGTGCCAGTGACAGGAGCAACAAGCCAGCCGAAATTGCACGCAACGTCATGGAATCCCCCGTGATTCAGCCTAGCTCTATAGTTAATCGCTTCTCGCGGCGACGGTAGCAGTCGGTCAACGGCATTTGCAAATTGGGCAGGGCCGCAGCATGGCAGTTTCGTGGATGCCCCAATGGGACGCAAGGGTCCCCAGACGCTGGGTAAGGCCTTTGTGCTTTCGGGCACATCGGTTGTAGAGTAGCGTCTGCCCACCGAGATCGCGACCGACAAATGAACCCGAGGGGGAGCGATTCCAAGATGACGGCGATGGCACGGGTACCGGCGAAGGCGAAATCGTTTTGGCTGATTGTCGCATTCTTGTTCGCAGCCGCGGGCCTGGCGAATTATCACTATTCGACGGTCAACCAAATTCCGAGCGATGGCGCGCTGACGATAGGCTTTCCCATTCCCGCCTATCGGATGGTGTGTCCCATGATCGTCGCTGCCGCGGGAACCTGCCAACAAGAAATGAATGCCTTGGGGTTCGTTGTTGATTTGATCGGGTGCCTTGCGTTCGCAGTGTTTGCGGCCAGCGTATCAGTGCGCTTTGCGCGCCGGGATTTCATCAAGAGGGCGCGCTTTTGGATGATCATGGGCGCGGTGGGCACCCTGACATTCCTCCTCGCCTCACTCGCCAGCGCGCTGCATTCAGCGTCGCACCATGGGCGAGCGCTGGAGATGGGTTTTCCAGCAGTTTTTCTCTACGAGTATGCCGGCGAGTCATTCAACGCGTTCAACCTCGCCACCGATCTCGTGATCTGCTTTGTCGCCGCGTTTTTAGCCGTGGCCATGTTTTTCAGGCGCTGACGATAAATGCCGACAGGAAAACCGTTGATGCCCGCGCAAATTGCCGATGCGGACCACCTTGATGCGAACTTCACCAGGTCCCGGCTCAAGGATCGCCGGCCACACCGCGCCAATTCGTGGCGCTCACATCGGTCGCCCACGCGCGCCGTCAATCGGGCTACAGGGAAATCATCGCGTGGATGAGATCAACGCAGCTTCGCTGCGCATTCTCCAAAGGCTCGGTTTCGAAGTCCTCACCACCCAACAGGGAAGTTTCGGAACATGCACGTGCTGCGACTGGCCGGTTAACATGCGCGATTGGCATTCACTCGAATCTTAAGCAGGCAACCCGGCAACTCCGATTCAGATTAGATCACCGTACTTAGGTTGTTTCTTTCTTCTGGAGCGCTCCCACATCACCCCGGGAAATCCCTTCAAGGGCACCAACGCCTCGCCTAAATAGACCCACTCCGGAGTTTCCTCGATGGCGATGTGGTACCGCGCCTCACGGCCCGTGCGGGTCTTGAAGAGCGCACGAGGGATGTTCACCATGTGAGGCGATCGACGCCGTTCGTAATAGAGCGGCGTGCCGCAGCGCGTACAAAAGCTGCGCACCGTCCCTGTCGCCGGATCTTCGAAACGCGAGATCTTGGTCATGCCCTGCGTGATGCGGAAGCGTCGCCGCCAGCTTCCCACGTAAGTCGCGTAGGCTGCCCCGTGCGCTTTGCGGCTGGCAACCGAATGATCGTGCCAAACCCAGAAAGCCGGGAAGTCGATTTCCATCCGCACGTCTCCGCAAACGCATGCGGCTTCCACGACCGTTCTCACCAGTTGTCCAATCTTCGTCGATGGTGCGCTTCTCATGGTCGCCTCAAGTGCCACGCAGGTTGTCGACTAGGCTTTCTACACCCACGCCATCTTCTCGGATGCCAGCTCCTTCTCTCCATCAAATCGATACGCCACCAGCGGTCCGCCCTTCGCGACACTGTAATCGACGCACGCGAACTGCGGCGAAATCACCTCGGGCGGCCCGGAAAACCAATAATGCCCGAACAGCACGGGCGGCCCCGCATACACATGGCCTTTCCATTCTGCCGGCAACGGCACGTCCGGAATCCTGTCTTCATTTCCCGGCGGCACGATCCCCGCCGCTCGAAATGTCTTGGCCTCCGGCAGCCACCATCGAACTCGGACGTCACGCCGAATCTTCCCCTCCTTGTCCTGAAAAGAAATTCCCGCTGGGAGGGCAATTTCCGGACCCTTGCACACCACCTCGATCGCTTCATACACCGGGTGACCCTTACGAGTCCCCAATGATAGGGCGGCCTCCGTCAACGTCTGATTGGGCCCCAACAACGGATGCAACACATCCATCGCTTCCTGATGCCAGCAGGCATGCACCACGCGCAGGCCCGGAAGATCCAACCACAGCGGCAGCGTCCTAAACCAGTCGGTGATGTCCTTCTGCCGCGGCGTTCCCTCCACCACATCCAAGAACGCCTGATGCTGCTCTCGGTTCCCCGGCTTGTGATGATCCCGCAAGAACTTGCCCGGATGTTCAGCATCCGGCGTCACCCAGGTAACGGCATTGAATTCATGATTGCCCAGAACGCACTGCGCCGAACCCGATTCGGTCATCGCCCGAACCAAGTTAACAGTCTGCATTTGCTTGGGCCCGCGATCGATCAGATCGCCGACGAAGATCGCGGTGCGGCTTGGATGGCGCCAGACGCCATCTGAGTCTGCGTAGCCGAGGTGCTGAAGAAGGGCGACCAGTTTGTCGAACTGGCCGTGGATGTCGCCGATGACATCAAAGGCATTCGTCACGGTTCGCATCCTCAATCAAGATAGCCCCAACATCATCCTGCAACGTTGCGGTGAGCCGCCGTCAGCATAATGGGTGATCTTACGCCACTCAGCCGTACGGCCATCCTCAATCTTCGCGTAGACGCTGCTCTTCAAAGCTCCTCATGGCGCCAAATTGTGGCAGGGCAGCGCGGCCTAAGAGGTCACCGAGTCACCGTGGTTTCAGGATCGCGGGAGCGCCACAGCGACTGGCGGCCCGAATTCGATTACATATCCTTAATAGCCGCGGTCTAGGTCGAATAGAGTCGAAGCGCACCGTTCCGGACCGCGTATCCTTGTACCTAGATCGCAGATTGTAGCGAGAAGAGTGACATAATTTCGAATGAACCTTTGGAGGATACGATGATGATGAAGAACTTACTATTGGCGCTAGCTGCATTGACCTTTGGCGCAACTGCATTCGCCCAAGTAGAGCCCGCAGTAAAGGAAACTGGCAAAGCCGTCGTGGAGACGACGAAAGAAGCGGGCCACAATATCAAGGCGGCGACGGAAAGCGAGCCCAACAAGACGGTCGATAAGGCAAAGGCGCGCGTCCATAAGGCCAAGGCGCGGGCGCATAAACATGAAGCCAAGAAGGCCGCTGACGCGACTGTGCATTAGGGCTGATGCGCGATGAAGTCGTCTATTAACGCGGCCTCATCGAAACCCCGGAAGAATTCGGGCGCCTCCCAGGCGAGGCGCCCGATTCTGGTACTGCGACCCTATACCAATTTCCAATCCACCTAACGTATCGCTGGATCCCTCCGAGATCAAGAAGAAGGCCCCGCGAACGGGGCCTTCAGTGCATCAACTGACCTCAGCGATAGGCGATCGTCAAGCGGCCGCCGATAAATGCCAGTCCTTGGGCATGATCACCGTATCAATCGCGTGAATGACGCCATTCGTCGCGACCAAGTCCGCCCTCTTAACGTGGGCACCGTTGACCTGTACATCCGACGACGCCACCACCGCAGTCAGCGGGCTGCCCTGCATCGTCATCACCTCACCCGTTTTTAAGTCTTTAGCCGAGACACGACCAACAATGACGTGGTAGGTCAATACCCCCTTGAGCTTCGCCGTATCTTTGAGCAGAGCATCCATTGCGCCCGCCGGAAGCTTTCTGAAAGCCTCGTCGGTGGGTGCGAACACAGTGAAGGGCCCTTTCTTAGAAAGAACCTCCGTTAATCCCGCAGCCTTTAATCCGGCAGCTAGAGTAGTGAAATTACCCGCATCGATCGTCGTATCAACGATGTTCTTTACGGGTGCCGTGGAATGCATGCTGGTTTTTTCGCCAGTAGGAATGCTATTGGATTGACTCATGAATAAACCCTCAACGTATAGCCAGCGAGAATTCACCGGCCAACTCAGCTCGTATGCGGCCAAGGGGGCGGAGTGTAGGCCGTGTGCACCGCACATGCGGCCGATGATGGAAAGGAATCATTAAGTTTGGCCGCTTGCCCGAATGGCCTTGCAATCCGCGACTTCGACGTGATTTCTCTCAGCGGCTTGCGCTTTCTCACATTAGAGAGAGCACTCCCGCTTAGGCACTACCGACGCTGACCCGTGATCGACATTCATTGATTGAATGTCGCCACAGCACTTCCTTCACTGCGTGCGATTGAGCTTTGCGCAATATCACGGACGCGCGCTCGCGCGTGGGCTGAATGTTCTGGAGAAGGTTTGGCAGATTGATTGACCGCCATATTTCCTGCCCCTTCTTTCTGACTTCCGCCGGCCGCAGATCTTTGAAGTGATGAAAGTAGGAGGTGTTCCGTTGGAATACGGTTCTCTGGAGTACCGAGAACCGCTCAACGTACCATTGCTCCACATCGTTTTCATCTGCATCCAGGTAGATGCTGAAGTCGAAGTAATCTGCAGCCACGGCGGCGCCATCTCGTGACGATCCCTGCAAGACGTTGAGCCCTTCGAGAATCAGGACTTGGGGCTGGTCTAGGGTTTGAAATTGTCCCGGGACAATATCGTACAACTCGTGGGAATAGACAGGCACCCGAATCTCGGACTTCCCTTCTTTCAGCTCCGCCAGAGTCGCCACCATTCTTTCGAGATCATAGCTTTCAGGAAAGCCCTTACGTTGCATTAGGTTTCGTTTCTCAAGAATTGCGGTTGGCCACAAGAAGCCGTCGGTCGCGACCAATTCCACCGTTCGGCCTGCCTGAGCCAGCAAGGCGCGCAGAACCCTGGCGAAGGTGCTCTTTCCGACGGCCACGCTGCCGGCCACCGCAATCACGAAAGGACGCACGCCATGGGCTTGCATTTGACCATCAAGGAGCCGGCAAAGAGGTCCAATGATCTCTTCCACCTCCGATATGTGCATGGGCTCATTGACGCCCTTGAGCAACGTCAGCGCGGTCGGGGCGAGCCGGTAGCTCCCTGCATCGAATCGTGCCCACTCCTGTCGGGTGAATAACTCGTAGAAGTATCGCGACGTGTCACGTCTCATTGGATCAGACTCCGCAAGATGAGGCATATGGTATTGGACGGGCACTGCTTGCCGCTCCTCCCTCGATCTTCATTCCGCCGAGAACCAGCATGCCCATTGCGACCCCGCCTGCCGCAACCACACCGCAGGCCGCACCTTCCCAGGTGTTCGCACCGAGCGCACGCGTAACGGGGAGTCCGTAGCTGTCGACGCGCCTGCGCTCGTACGCCGATAGAATGCCGGTCCAGACGAGCGCGATGACGAAGAGCAGGATCTCGTCAATCGCAAGGTTGGCCGCCGTAAATCCCGGCGCCAGTCCGATCGCATGCTGGAGAATTGGAGATAATCGATCGGACAACGGGTTGAGCGCCCAGTGACCGATGGCGAAATAGACCGCGGCGCGCCAGATCAGCCGCACCCGCCCGTCGGCGACGAAGAGCGCAATGATCTTCTCTTTAGGGATGTGCGTGCGTGTCTCCATCATACGCACCTGTTACTATACACTCTAATAAAATCAATGAATTAACCTTCCAGGACGAAGGATGGGACGCTCCAGTACGGCAAGCCCAACGACGCATCCCGCGCCGGCCGAATCGAGGTGTGGTTCGATCAGAGCGAGCCGCGGGGGTGGGCCGCGCGCCGAAGGGTATTTCCGGCTGGAGTGGAAGCTCGCCATCGATCGGTCGCACCTGATCGCGGCCGACTTCGGGCGCCCGTTCAGCGAGGCGGCCCGCCTCCTTTCTCGGCAACGTGCGCCGCGCTGCGGGCGCTGTCATCTTCCTGATAAATGCGCGCCAGCAGTCGATTGAAAGCAGACAGGCGTTCCGGCGCCGTCGGCAGAATCACGCCTTGCTCCTGAAGTATTTCAATCAACTTCATCGGCGCCACGCGCTGGTCGCCCACAATCTCCACGTGGCCGGCACGCACCTGCACGCGCCGCGCACGCGCATCGCTCTCCAGGATCGCGTTGTGCTGTTCGGCCAGGGAGAAAACATTGTCCGACTCCACGCAGCGTCCGCCTTCTTCGCGCCGGCAAGTCCCACGCTCATCAGTGTCGATCTTCAGATACGTCGTGACTTGTGGAGCCAGTGTGCCAGGCTCGCGAATGAAGTGTGACGAGTAGGTGATATCTGCCCATTTTGCGCCTGTCACCGCATAGCAGCTGAGCGGCAGCAGACCCAATGTGAGCGGGTAGAGCCAGGTTCTGCCGCAGGTTCTCGCCGCTGCAATGCCATCGAAAGGGCCCGAGATGGTCACCAAACGCAGATCGGTCCGGTCGCTCGGCAGAGCGAGGGGCAGATCGGTGAATGACTTGTGGGCAACCAGCGCACCCTGACTGTGACCGATGAGAGTGACACGCGGCGCCCGGCTTTGCTCGGCCAGCAGATCGATCGCTCGGCGCAGGTCCGATGCGCTGTGGATGAGCTTGGCGCGGTCATCGTAGGTGAAACAGACCGTCTGCTGGCCATGGAACGCCAATACCTGTGCGAGGCCGCGAAACTGGCCCGAAGAGCCGAAACATCCATGGACCAACACATGAACAGGTTGTCTGGAACTCAGATGAAGGCGGTGATCCGGATCATCCGTGCACGGCGTCAGGCCAGGAATTTCGAGCGTGATGTCGGGCGGCGGGAGGCCGCCGGGCTCAATTCCTTCATAGGGCGGCCTCGCAGGTTTGCCGGTGGCGCAATCACCGAGCAGCAGAAGGAAGGCGGCCATGGCGATTCGCATAATGGGGGCTTGCCTAACGGAAATCACTAGCGCTTCGCTACAATCTTACCGCCCTACAATATATCCATTTGGAGCCGTTGCCAGCCCTGTTTGGAATTTCCCAAGCCGGAACCCGCAATGGCGCTTGGTTTGGCGATCTATCGCGGCATCGATGGTGTCCCTTGCACTCCTTCGGCGCCACCGCAGGGGCGGCTGGGTGCTTGAGAATTGCCGACTCGCGGGTATGCTGTCTTCGCGACTTCGACATGAGAGCCACTGATGACGAACACCGCGCCTTATCCCATCGGTGCACCCGGAAAACCTTGGGGCGAAGCCGAAATCGCGACTTGGTTGTCGCGACAGACCGTCAAGCGCAGTTACCAGGCGGACGTCCTGCGCGTAATCGAGTCCTTAAATTCACGCTACGACGTAGTGAAGTATGGCTGCCTCGACATTGACCCCGCGAAATACCCTCTGTTCGCGCTGAAAAGCCGCGACTGGCGCGGCGCTTTGCCTTGTGCGTTGGTGACCGGAGGCGTTCACGGCTATGAAACGAGTGGAATTCACGGAGCCTTGAGATTCCTCGACCGTCATGCGTTGGCCTATGCAGGCCGGGTCAACATCGTGGTGGCGCCCTGCGTCAGCCCGTGGGCCTACGAAGTAATTCATCGCTGGAACCCGCAAGCCGTCGACCCCAATCGCTCCTTTGGAGATGACAGCCCGGCGCAAGAATCGGCGGCGCTGATGCGCTTTGTCGCGCCCTTCCGCCATCGCGCGCTCGTGCACGTCGATTTGCACGAAACCACCGATACCGATGAATCGGAATTTCGTCCGGCGCTCGCTGCACGCGACGGCGTGCCACATGAACCGGGCGAAGTCCCCGACGGTTTCTATTTGGTCGACGATAGCGAGCATCCTCAACCCGAATTTCAACAAGCAGTGATCGCGTCGGTGGCGAATGTCACTCATATTGCGGCCGCAGACCGGTGCGGAGAGATCATCGGCTCGCCGATGGTCGCGCCCGGAGTCATCCACTATCCGCTGAGAACGCTCGGCCTGTGCACCAGCATTACCGACGCACCCTTCAAGACGACCACCGAAGTCTATCCGGATAGTCCTCGCACCACACCGGAACAATGCATCGCAGCGCAGGTAGTCGCGGTGTGCGCGGCGCTTGATTTTGCCCTCGCTCATCCTGCGGCGGCGATCCGCCGGTCGCCCGGCGGCCCATCCATGTTCGAGGGTTTAACGTGAAATCCTCATCTATAAAATGCTTGACCTGCCCATTGACGGCCTTGGCGTTATCCATGGGCGTTGCGGCCGGTTCTTTCGCGCAACCGCCGGCGACTCAGCGATCGGTAGTGGTGGAACTCTTTACGTCGCAGGGATGCAGCTCATGCCCGCCGGCGGACGCCTTGCTGGGTGAGCTTGCGAAACAGCCCAACGTCATCGCACTCGCCTTTCATGTCGACTACTGGGATAGCACCGACTGGAGCGATCGCTTTGAGTTACCCGAAGCGGTCAAACGCCAGCGCCAATACGTCGAGGTCTTAGGGCTGTCATCGGCATTCACGCCGCAGGCCGTGATCGACGGCCGCCGTAGCCTAGTGGGGTCGGACAGGCAGGGTATCCAACAGGCAATTGCAGAAGCACCCGCGCTCATCCCGATTGAACTCGCCGTGGCGGGCGGTGTACTCAAGGTGTCCTTGCCCACGGTAAGCGGTCATCGCAGCGACGATGTCAACGTCGTCGCCTATCTCCCGCAAGCCACCACACAAGTCGGTCACGGCGAGAACGCCGGCCGCAAGCTCGCGGAATTCAACATCGTCAGGCAATTTCGCCGCCTCGGAGTCTGGGACGGTAGGAGCGCCACATTCCAGGCGCCGCTCAATTCATTTCCGAGCGATGCCAATCGAGTCGCCGTATTGGTTCAGCGGGAAAACCAAGGGCCGATCGAGGGAGCATTGATAGCCAGCGTGCGCTGACCGCGTTCTCGCAATACACAACGAAACCACACCGTCCATATGCGAGCCGTGACCAACAGTTGGTCGCCCTTCACATTATTCCAATGTCTGGATTTGATTGCCGGTCCTCTCCCTATATATTCCGATCCCGTGTTTGTTCGCAACCGAGGTGACCTTGCATGCCGGCCGCAGGATGCCCCATTCCCGACAACGAGGCGAATCGGCTGCGCGCAGTTCGTTCCTACCAAATCCTGGACAGCGAACCCGAACTCGAGTTCGATGCCCTCACACGGGTCGCTTCGCACGCATTCGCCACCCCGATTGCCGTCGTCGCGATGATGGATTCGGAACGGCTGTGGTTCAAGTCTCGCATCGGACTCGACGTTCCCGAGCTTGATCGGAAAATCGCGTTTTGCGCACATACGATCATGCGTCCCACTGAACTTCTGGTGGTCGACGACTTGCTGGCGGATACGCGCTTTACCGACAATCCCCTGGTGGCGAGCGCGCCGAATATCCGTTTCTACGCGGGCGCCGCCATCGTCGACGATGATCATCACGCCGTCGGCACGATTGCCGTCATCGATACGCAGCCGCGAACGTTCAGCGATTCGCAACGCCAAACACTCGTGGATTTTTCCACCCTGGCAATGACGGCTCTGCAATCGCGCAGACGCGCCGTGGCCCTCAGCCGACTGGCCATGACCGACCACCTTACGGGCATCGCCAATCGCGCGAAGTTTGCGGCTGAAATCTCCGCCGAGGTGCAAACTTCCCAACAGTCGGGAAGCCCCTTCCACGTATTCTTGCTTGATCTCGATGGGTTCAAGGCAATCAACGACACGTTTGGTCACGCGGCGGGCGACGATGTATTGCGTAAAGTCGCTGAACGGCTGTCTCTCCTCGTGCGTCCCGGCGATACTCTGGCCCGCTTGGGCGGAGATGAATTCGGCATCGTGGCACGCAACGCCGATCCCGGCGCTGCAGGCGTCCTTGCGGAGCATATTCGCACCGCCGTGGAGCGATCGATCAAGCTCTCGAGCGGCGGCTTCGTGCGTGTGGGAGTCTCCGTCGGCGTAGCCTCCTATACCAGGCAGGTCTCGTCGGTCGATGAGTTGCTGGCACGGGCAGACCATGTTCTTTACCAGGCAAAAAGGCAAAGTTCGCCGTGACGCCAGGCACGTCGCGACCCTTAAGCGACGTTCCCCCGTGGAATCTGAGAACCGGAATGGACGCGCGTCCATCTTCGCGTATCCTCAACAACGGAAACGAGACTCCGTAGAACAATAGTCCGGTGATGGGTGCAAGGGGGATGGACATGAGAGCAGGGCGAATCGTTGCGCTCCGGGCGGCCGCCCTCGTCACGGTCGTGGTGCTTGCGGCAGGCTCTTCGGCGTTCAGCCGGACAACATCCAAGGCAGGCAACGTCAGCGAACACAGAGTGCTGGCCGAGGCGTCGAATGGCCGCAACTGGCTGGTCAACGGCGGCAACTTCGGCTCGCAGCATTTCTCACCCCTCACGCAAATTTCCGACAAGAACGTCGGGCAGTTGGGCCTCGCCTGGTATTTGGATATCGACAGTCCCATGGGCATGGCATCCGAGCCGATTGTCGTCGATGGCACTATTTATGTGACCGCTTCCATGGATCGTGTGTTTGCGGTGAACGCCCGTTCCGGCCAGCTCGTGTGGACATATGACCCCCACGTCAGATTGACGGTCATGCGCAACTCCTGGGCGGCACGCACCAATCGTGGAGTCGCTGTTTGGGAGGGCAAAGTGTTCGTCGGGACCGGCGACTGCCGTCTGATTGCGCTCGATGCCGCAACGGGACGGCCGCTGTGGGAGTCGCCGGTTTGCATCGACAGCACCCAAACGGGCATCACGGGAGCACCGCGCGTCGGCAATGGGAAGGTATTCATCGGCTACAACGGCTCTGATACCGGAGTTCGCGGATCGGTGATTGCCTTCGACGCAAACACCGGCAAGCGGGCTTGGCGCTTTTGGAACGTTCCCGCGGACCCGTCCAAGGGTTTTGAAAATAAAGCCCTCGAAATGGCCGCGAAGACGTGGTCGGGGGAAAAATGGTGGACGGTCGGCGGCGGCGATGTGTGGGATCCGATCACCTACGACCAGGCGAGTGGCCTTCTGATCTACGGCACCGCTGGAGCGACCCTCGACAGCTACTTTGGTGACCGGGCCGGCATGACGGTAGGCGGCAACCGCCTGTTTGCCGGATGCATCGTCGCCGTGAGGGCGGACACCGGCGAGTATGTTTGGCATTACCAGACCAGCATCGACACCGAGAATTTCCACATCCTCATTGCCGACCTTGCGATCGGCGGTAAGACGCGGCACGTCGTCATGACGGTGCCGAGAAATGGCACCTTCTACGTGATCGACGCCAGGGACGGGACCCTCATTTCACAAAGGACACTCGACGGCCAGCCCCGATCACAGGCGAAAAGCGGCCGGGAGCGAACCACCAGCGGCCACAATTGGTGGCCCATGAGTTATCACGCGGCCGCTGGCTTGGTCTATGTCCCGGCCTACGACGACGTCGAGGGCTCGGGCGGATACTTGAACGAGGCCGCCGGCCGACTGATTGCATGGGACCCGATCAGCCGGTCCGTCCGATGGTCCGTGCCGCAACTCCTCCCCACCAACAGCGGCGTCCTGTCGACTGCCGGAAACCTGGTATTTCAAGGGGAGGGCACCGGTGTGTTCGAGGCGTTTGCAGCGGACACGGGACACACGCTCTGGTCCATGAAGACAGGTTCCGCGATCGATGCCGTTCCGGTGAGTTTTGCGGTTGGCGATGACCAATACATCCTGGTTCCCGTGGGACTGGGCTCGGCGTCGAGACTCTTCGGTGCCGTGAGCGCGATGGCGACGCCGGAATCGAAGCGTGGGCCTTCCCGGCTGTTGGCATTCAAGCTGGGTGCTGCGACGCCATTTCCTTATCCGACGATCGTGGTGCCAGCGGTGCCAAAGCCACCCACGCAAACCGCCAACGCGGCGACGGTGTATCGCGGGGAAGCAGCCTTCAGCAAGTTCTTGTGTGACGACTGTCATTCACCGCAAGCCGATGGAAGCGGGGCGTGGGTGGTGGATGGCGCCATTCCCGATCTGCGCTACATGCCGGCAGAGGTTCACGATCAGTTCCTGGGGATTGTTCTCGCCGGAACTCATCGGAACAACGGCATGCCGGGTTTCGGCGAGGGCGCGGGCTGGCCGATGATTGAGACAAAAATGAGCGTCGAGGACGCCAATGCTCTGCACGCCTATATCATCGATCTATCGTGGAAGGCGTACAACGCCGACCAGGCAGGGTCGCAAGCCGCCAAGGATCCCCGTTCAAAATAGCGGCTCGACGCAACCCGCTCGCTCGACCCAGTGAGAGTCAGCGCGGCCGACGTCGCGTTCGTACTCACCAACATCGTTCCCTACTTCGGCACGAACTCCTTCGGCTTCTCCGACCCGCCGCCGAACAAGAACTTCTCCATCTCCGCGACCAAGAAAGCCCGCGCCTTGGGCTCAATGGGGGTGAGCCGATTCTCGTTGATCAGCATGGTCTGATGCGCGACCCATTGTGCCCACGCTTCCTTGGAAATGTTCTCGTAGATGCGTTTGCCGAGTTCGCCGGGATACGGCAGATAATCGAGGCCTTCGGCCTCGCGCTTCAAAAGAACACAAAAGACTTTTCGCGCCATGGCCAATCTTAACCTAACCGCGCTCGGCATCGCGCAGTCGCTCGAACAGCTTCAAGATGGGCTGCGGCAACCCCACGCGCGGCGGATCTTTGAGGCGATACCACAGCCGGTCATCGCCATCGTGCACGCCGACGCTCGGGCGGCACTTCACGCGCAAGGGATGCAAGCGCAGGTCGAAGTGCGTGAAGGCGTGATGGATGGGACTTAAGTGTTGGGATCCGCGCTCCGGTTCGCCGATCTCGCGCCGCACCCAATCGAGCGCCGCGAATTCGCTCTCGAACTGCGGCGGCGACCATAGGCCTCCCCACAGTCCCGCGGCGGGGCGGCGTTCCACCAGCACCGCCGTCGACTCATCGCTCCCCCGCTCGGCGATCAGGAGCGTGGCTTCGCGCGACCCCCGCGCGCGCTTCTGTTTCTGGCCGGGGAGTTCCGCCTGCCGTCCCTCGAGGGCGGCGATGCAGCCATTGCTCATCGGACACACCGTGCAGGCGGGATTCGTGCGGCTGCACACCGTGGCGCCCAAATCCATGATGGCCTGCGTGTATTCACCCACTCGCGCGGCGGGCGTACACGCGTCCGACTTCGCCCACAGCGTCGCGAGCACGTCGGCGGAGCCGGGGTCGCCGGCGATGCCGAACACGCGAGCGAGCACGCGCTTGACGTTGCCGTCCAGAATCGGGTGCCGTTCGCCGCGCGACAGCGCGAGAATCGCGCCCGCGGTGGATTTGCCGATGCCGGGCAGCGCCATGACGGCCTCGATTCCTTGTGGAAACTCCCCGCCGTGGTGCGCCACCAGGGCTTGCGCACAGGCGCGCAAGTTTCGCGCCCGCGCGTAGTACCCGAGGCCCGTCCATAAATGCAGCACCTCATCCAGGGGCGCGGCGGCGAGGGATTCGACATCGGGAAATCGCGCCATGAACCGCTCGTAGTACGGGGTTACGGTCGCGACTTGTGTCTGCTGCAGCATGACTTCCGAGATCCACACGCGGTAGGGAGTCGGATTCTGCTGCCACGGGAGGTTGTGGCGGCCGTGGATCGTAAACCAGGCGAGCAGGCGTTCCGTGAATTGCGCGGGCTCGATCACTTGACGAACAATCCCTCCAGACCGTTCTTCTTGAGCACGTCCTTGAGCTTGTCCTTGAGCTGGCCCTTGGCGAGCGCCTGGACGTCGGGGCGGATGGTGGGGTCCACGTAGGTGCCGGTAATTTTGAGCGGAATATCGGCCAGGGTCGCGCCCGGCGCCTTGAGCACGCTCGCCAGCAGATTAAAATCGATGCCCTTGCTCACGAGGTTCGCAGTGCCCTGCCCGCCGACACGGAGCACCGCCGAGGAAATCGTGAGGTCCGAGGTCTTCGCGATACCGTTGGTGATCTCGGCCGAGAGTTTGCAGGCATCGAACGCCGTGCGCGCGGGGCCGCTCTTCGCGGGCGGCACTTCCTTTTTGATCAGAGCCTGCGCCGCCTTGAGCTCATAGGCCAAATCCATCCCCTCGAGCGCCCCGTTGGTCAAATTCGCATCGAAATGGCCATTGAGCGTCTGCAGCACCGCGGGCAATGCTGCGCCGCGGGCAATGGCCTTGACGTTCACGTTGCCGCGGCCCGACATGCGACCTTTATACGAGGTCGCGGCCAGGAGGCGTGCCATGTCGACGCCGGTCAGGTGTTCATCGAGGCTCAAGACCGGGGCGGCGCCGCGATTGTCGAGCGTGATGTTGCCCGAATAATTGCCGCCGTCGATCTGCGCCTGCGCGGGGAAGAGATGCACCACATTGTCCTTGGAGGCGAGCGTCACCCGCACATTGGAGAAATCCAGCGGCGAGAAATGCAGCGATCCCACGGCGAGCGTGCCTTCGGCCTCCGGGAACTTCGCGGGCTTCTCCGCAGGCTTCGCCGGCGCCGGTGCGGTCTTGTCGGGGCTTAGATAGCGATCGAGGTTGATCTCATCGACGGTGAGATCGAATTTGAACGTCCGCGGCTCCCCCGCGAGCGCCGCATCGCCCTTCAAGTGCGTGTCATCGAGCTGCACCAGCAGCTTCTCGAACTTGACGCCGGCGGGGTCGTAGCTGAAGTCGCTGCTCGCGGAGAACTGCGAGAGCGCCCGGGGATCCGTAGTCTTGGGTAAAGCGATACTCAAGCGCTGCGCAAACTCGCGCAGAACCAGGGGCGCGAGGGCGAACGAACCTGCGGCGCTCAAGTCATCCAGAATTTTGGTCGCCGAGAGCTTGCCGGTGAGCCGCGCGCTCGAGAACATGGCGGCGAAATCCGGGATGGCCAACGTCTGTCCCGCGAGATTCGCCTCGATCGTGGGCGCGGTGAGCTCCCAATGCTCCGGACGGCCGTCGTTGGCACGGCTCACGAGGCCGCTGAAGCTCACGCCCGCCAGGCGCAGCTCTTGCATTTTGGCATCGGAGCTCACGTTGAATTTGGCGTTCACCGTCACGTTCTCGCCCGCCACCCCGCGAGACGCTTGCAGGCCCAATCGCACCGGCGTGGCGCCGCTGCCGCCGAAGGCGCCGGTCTCGAGATCGAATTTGTCGATCACGATTTCCTGATAGCTGACGCGGCCCTGGGTGATGCGAAGGCCCGCGAGTTCGAGCTTCGGGATGCCCCCCCGGCTCTCGCCCTCGGGCGCCGGATGCTTGTCCTTCTCGCCCAGGTTCTGCCAGTTGCCCACGCCTTGAGCGTTCTTGCGCAGCCGCAGGTCGAGTCCGTCGAGATCCACCCGGTCCATCTCCAGACGCTTGGCCAGGAGCGGCAGCAGGCGCACGCGCACGGCGGCATGATTGAAGGCGAGGAAGGGCTCTTCGCCGAATCCTGAGGGGTTGCCGAGACTTGCCGGGCCGAGTTCGAGCGCGATCCAGGGAAAGACCGAGAGCTTGATGTCCCCTTTCAGTACCAGATCACGGCCGGTGGATTCCTTGACAACGTTGGCAATTCTGCCTTTGTAGTCGTTCGGATTCACGGTTAGCCACACGGCGAGCAATCCCACCACGATCAGGAGCAGGATTGCGCCCACCACACCCGCCAGAATCTTGACCGACTTCATGCGCTTCGCCCGTTGGGGGAATTGAGGTCCGATCATAGCTCAAGAGGGCGCTCAATAAGCCGATAACCTCGCATGGCCCGGTCGCCCAAACGCATGGATTTGCCGCACTTGGACACGCCGCCGGGCACCTATGGCGTGCTGCCTGCCGCCGCCGCGGCCCGTATTCACGGCGATCCTCTCTCGTGCGATCCAACCTTTCACCGATCGTACGAATTCTTGGAATTTGCCCAGGCTGCCGGCGGCTACGGCGTCTTTGACTTGAATCTCGTCACCGGAGACATCAGCGGCACGCAACTCTTCTTCGAGCTCATCGGCCTGCCCTCCCGCGGCTACACTCTGACGCGCGAGGAATGGGTGGCAACCATCCACCCCGAGGATCTCGAAGCGGTGGTGCTGGCGTTGGGCGTCGCCATCGACTCGAGATTCCAAGTTCCAGGCCGAATACCGGGCGCTCCTCTCCTCGGGTGCGGTGCGCTGGCTCGCCGGCCGCGCCGAAGTGCTGAGCGATGCCGAGGGGATGCCGCTGCGCGCCATCGGCACCTTGAGCGACATCACCGAGCGCAAGGAGCTCGAAGAGAAGCTGCGCCGCGCCACCGAATCGCTCAACATCGCCCAGACCGCGGCAGGCCTTGCCACCTTTGATTTTCGTTTCGGCCGCGAGAGCGACCTGCGCATGTGCTCGGAGAATTTCCATGCACTATTGGGGCTCCCGCCCACCACCCCTTTGGACGATCTCGACTACCTGTTGTCGCGGGTTCACCCCGAAGACATCGCCCGCAGCCGCAGCTCGCCGCTCGCCACCACCCCGGAGGAGCCGACCTACCGCTGCGAATACCGGGTGATGCTTGGGCGACGGCGCGGAGCGCTGGATCGGCGAGAAGGGCACCGTGACGCGCAACTCCTGCGGGGAGATCGAGCGCATCGCCGGCGCCATCGTCGACATCAGCGACTTGAAGCGCACCGAGCTCGCCCTCGATCGCATCGAAAGCCGCCTCGAGCGGGCGGTGCGCGCGCACGCACGATGGCCTGTGGGAAATCGACCTGGTGACCGACAAACCCTGGTACGGGCAGCGCTTCGAGGAAATAGTGGGCTACAGCGTCGGAGAATTGAGCGAGTCTCGCTCACGCCTCCAGGCCCTGATGCATCCGGAGGATCGCGAGAGCGTGCGGCTCACGCTCGAAAATCATCTTGAGCGCGGCACCCCTTACGATGTGGAATTTCGCGTGCGGCACAAGGCCGGGCACTACGAATGGGTGCGCTCGCGCGCCCAGGCCGACCGGGCGGCCGATGGCACGCCGCTGCGCATCGCGGGCTCCACCCAGCTCATCACGGACCGCAAGCACGCCGAGCAGGCCACCCTCGATGCCAAGCTCGCGGCGGAAGCCGCCAACCGCGCCAAGAGCAACTTCCTCGCCAACTTGAGCCACGAAATCCGCACGCCCATGAACGGCGTCATCGGCATGTCGCAGATCCTGGCGGAAACCAGCCTCGACAACACCCAGCGCGAATACGTCGACATCATCTGCGGCAGCGCCAAGGCGCTGCTCTCCCTGATCAACGATGTGCTCGACCTCTCCAAGATCGAGGCCGACCGCCTGGAGCTCGAGCACGTGGACTTCGATGTGCGCGAAGTAATTTACGAGACGGTGGCGGCCACCGCGCTGCAGGCCGCGGTCAAAGGCATCGAATTGATCGTCAACGTCGGCATCGACGTGCCCGTGCATTGCGCGCGGCGATCCGGGACGCCTGCGCCAGATCGTGATGAACCTCGTCGGCAACGCCATCAAATTCACCCACGAGGGCTACGTCGTACTCGAAGCCACCGGCACGGTCGATGACCACCAGCGCTTGACGCTGCGCATCGAGGTCACTGACACGGGCATCGGAATTCCGGCCGACCGGCTCGACCGGCTGTTCAAGACCTTCTCCCAGATCGACTCCTCCACCACCCGCTACTACGGCGGCAGCGGCTTAGGCCTCTCGATCGTCAAGCGCCTGGCGGAAATCATGGGCGGCGAGGTGGGGGTGAGGAGCGACGTGGGCCACGGCTCCTGCTTCTGGGTCACGGTGAAGGTCGATGCGACGCCCGTGCAGGCGCAGCGCGAACCCGTGGGGCTTGGCCGGCGCATCCTCATCGTCGACGACCTCCCGGTGAGCCGCCAGAGCGTGGCCCGCAAGCTCAGGCTCGCGGCCTTCGAAACCGTCTCCGTGGCCGGGGTGGATGAAGCGCTCGCGCAGCTCGCGAAGGACGCAAGCTTCGATCTCGTGATGGCCGATGAACTCATGCCCATGAAAGGCGGGCTCGATCTTCTGGCCGCAATGCGCGCGGATCCGCGCCATGCGAGGCTGCCGTTCATTTTACTGTCTCTCTTCGGCGCGGAGCACAGCCCGGCCGAATGGAAACACCGGCCGGACGCCGTGGCCTTGAAGCCCATCCGCGCCTCGTCGCTTACGACGCTCGTGGGCCAGGTGCTCGCCGGCGAGCTGCCCGGCAACGTGTTGACCCAGCCCTTGACTCACGGCAACCCGACCTTTCGCGGCCAACGCATCCTCTTGGTCGAGGACAATCCGGTCAATCAGCACGTCGCGCAGCGCCTGCTGCAGAAGCTCGCGGCCACCGTGACCGTCGCCAACAACGGCGCCGAGGCCTTGGATCGCCTGGCCGAGGCCACCTTCGATGCCGTGCTGATGGATTGCCAGATGCCGGTCATGGACGGATTCACCGCCACGCGGCGCATTCGCGAGGCGGAGCGGGAGAGCGGTGGCAAACACCTGCCCATCATCGCGCTCACAGCGAACGTCATGAGCGAGGATCGCGACAGCTGTACCGCCGCCGGCATGGATGCGCACCTGGGCAAACCCATCGAGCCCAGCCAATTGATCGAATGCCTCGGCCGCTACTTGAAGCCCGACATCGTGCGTTCGGAAGTGGACCTGACGGCACTTCGCGAGATCACCGGCGGGGATAAGGAATTCGAGCGAGAGCTTCTAGCGACCTTCGTGACGAGCGGCGATCAATGCCTGGCGGAGATCCTGTCGGCCCTGCGTTCAAGCGACTACGAGACCATCGGCAAGCGCGCCCACGCCCTCAAGGGAGCGAGCGCCAACATCCACGCACCGGGCCTCGCAGCGGCGGCCTCGAGCCTGGAGTCGGCGGCGCGCGCCAATGCGGTGGGCGAAATCGCGGGCTTGGTGCGCGAGCTCACCGAGAAGCTCAAAGCAGTCAACGCGGAGCTGCGCAAGGCCGGCTGAAGGCCGCTTAAGCGTGGGCGGCGAGCGCCGGGGTGGCCGCGATTTCCAGTCCGCTGGTGCGGTTACGGCCGCCTTGCTTGCTGCGGTACAGGCACTCATCCGCCGTTCGAATCAACACATCCGCTTTCAGCGCGAGATCCGGGCCGTTGGGCGCGGTAGAGGCCACTCCGAAGCTTGCCGTGACCGAGGCATCGCCCGTGCGGGTGGTGAAGGGCTGGGACCCGATGCAGAGGCGGATCTTCTCCGCGACCGCGAGCGCGCCTTCGTAGGAGGTGTCCGGCAGCACGACGACGAATTCCTCACCCCCGTGACGCGCCACCCAGTCGCTGTTGCTGCGCAGCGATTTCTGCGTCCGCGCGGCAAATTGCTGCAGCACCTCATCGCCGGCCGCATGGCCGCGCGCGTCGTTGATCAGCTTGAAATGGTCGATGTCGCACATGAGCACCGACAAGGGATAGGCATAGCGGCGGCAACGCTCGAGCTCGCGCGGCAGCTGCTCCATCAGGTAGCGCCGGTTGTAGGTTCCGGTGAGGGCATCGGTGATGGACAGAATTCGGTTGCGCTGGTTCGCGACCCGAAGCGAATGCTCGAGATTCAAGATGCGGCGGCCAGCGTTCAAGCGCGCGATCAGTTCCGGTTCGTGCACGGGCTTGACCAGGTAATCGTCCGCCCCCGCCTCCAGGCCCGCGATGATGTGCTCCTTCGAGTCGCGCGCTGTGAGCAGCAGCGCATACACATAGCCGTCTAGCTGCAGATTGCGGATCGCCTTGCAGAGGCTCACCCCGTCCATTTCCGGCATTTCCCAGTCGGTCACCAGCATCGGGTAATAGCGCCGGGTCATCTTGTCGAGGGCCTCGGAGCCGTTGGCGACGGCATCGACTTCATACCCCGCCTTCTTCAGAAAGCGCGTCATGAGCATTCGCGTGACTGGATCGTCTTCGGCGAGCAAAATGGTCGGCGAGGGCTCGACTGTGATCGCTGTCACAGATTCCAGTTCAGACACGTTCGGGAACCCTCGCCGGTTTCTAGTACATTGGGATATCGGCGCCAGACGCGTCGACTTGACCCAAGCCGGATCTGTTTATTGTAAATCTCTGCGCCGCTCCACATGCAGGGCAGTTGTCGGAATTGAGCACTGATCACTCGGGCATCTCCCTACTCGGGGCCACACTGGCATCAAGACGGCACTTCACTGACCGATAGCTAGGGATGCCCAATTCGCCCCCCCCGACCGACAAGGTTCCCGCCGCCGATGCGGGCGATCAATCCGTGGACGACCAGGGGAACTGGGGGCTCGATTTGTGGAATGGACGGGCGTGGTTCAGCGAGTGGTTCATTGAGCGGCTGCAATGGACGGGCGCCGAGCACAAGCGTCTCGATGATCTGCGGCCGCATCTGCCGGGCGGTGCCTGGGAATCGCTCCTGGTCGCGATCCGCAATCACCTGGAGCGGCAAACCCCGCTGGACCTCACCATCTGCGCCGAGCTCGCGGACGGCCAGACCGAATGGTGGCACATCCAGGGCGTGGCCGAGCACAACGCCGGCGGCCAGCCGGTATACCTCTCGGGCAACGTGCGCGAAGTGAGCGGCATCCAGCGGCACGCCCCGGCGGGGGATGAGCCTTAGATCTTGTGCGGCTCCGGGTCCGAGTCCGTCTCTCCCGTCGGGAGGGCAGAATCCCTGAAGCCATAGCTCGCGGTGGCGGCGCCTTCGCGCCCGGTAAACCAATTCACCGCGTACTGCACCAGCTGGGTGCCGGTGGTGAGATTGAGCTTGCGCTTGATGCGCTGGCGGTGCGACTCCACCGTCTTGATGCTCAAATTGAGCGCCTGCGCCGTCTCGCGCGTGCTCATGCCCTTGCCGATCATGTGCAGAATCTGCAGCTCGCGGTTGCTCAAGCGATCGATCGGGTTCGCCGAGATATACGCCCCGCCGGCCGCAAACTTCTGAATCATGTTGTTGCCGACGGCCTCGGACACATAGATCCCGCCGTCGAGCACGCGCCGCAGCGACACCAGGAACTGCTCGCTCGCCGCCTGCTTCATGATGTAGCCGTTCGCGCCCGCAGACAGCATGCGCTCGGCATAAATGGTCTCATCGTGCATGGACAGCACCAGAATCGGCAGCTGCGGGTGGTGGGCGCGCACGTCGCGCACCAGCTCGATGCCGTCGCCCTGTTTTAGGCTGATGTCGGCGATCACGACATCCGGATTGAGCTCCTTGATGGCGGCGCGCGCGTCGCGGGCGGTCTCCGCCTCGCCGCACACGGTCAGGTCGTCCTCGTTCTCCATGACGCGGCGCAGGCCCTGGCGCACGATCGGATGATCATCGACGATCAATACCTTCCGTACCCGGCGTTTGCCGGTGTGGGCTCCCGACTGGGAGACCTGCGACCGAATCCATGTGTTGCTGGCAGCCATCATCTTTCGCTCCTTAAATGACGCGCGCCGGTCGACTCGGCCGCCGTCCATGGTTGTTCCCCCGTGACTCGAACCACGGTACCGCGCGGCACATGGGGAGCAATTTCGAATTTCGCGCCGATCATGTCGGCGCGATATCTCATGATCTTCAGTCCCATTCCTATATAAGGCGACAATGCCGTATTAAAACCCTCACCATTGTTAATAATCTGTAGGGAAAAGGATGTAGGGGTGGCATGCACCATTATGGTGACCAGGGTGGCGTGTCCATGCCGTGCCGCATTGGTAAGCGCCTCTTGTGCTATGCGATACAAGTGACTCGCGTCGGTTTCATCGAGGGTCAGAGGAGCCCCCTCGGCTTGAAGATCGACCTCCAGCCCATACAGATCCCGACTGCGCGCGGCCAGTTCGCGCAGTGCAGAGACCAGCCCGCCGGTCTCATTGCGCACCGGCAACAGTCCCCGCGCGAGCGAGCGGGCGTTCTCGATCGACTGATTGACGAGCCCCACGATCTCATTGATCGACCCTACGGCCTCCGGACAGCGCTCCTTGAGTGTGTTGCCGAGGCCTCGCAGCATCAAGGCGACCCCGGTCAGTTCCTGCCCCAGGCCATCATGCAGATCGCGGCCGATGCTTTGCCGTTCACGCCCCGAGACATCAAGGATTTCCTGCTCCAAGCGCTTGCGCTCCGTGATGTCGCGCATCGAAATCGACAGGGCCGTGCCAATTCCCGCGTCGCGCACCATCACCGCGCGACACTCGAAGGAGTGCACCTCGCCCTCCCCGCTGGAGTCGAAATCAAAGGTCGCGGTCTCCCCCGCGTGCAGAAGCTGGCGCAGCTTTCCCATGACGCCCGGACGGACCGCCGCCGGCAGCAGATCGCCGATCTCAAGCCCCAAGATCTGCTCGGTGCTCAGGCCGCCCCGGGACTTGTTGATGAAGCGGATCTTGAGATCGGTGTCCACCAGCAGGAGCGTGTCCGCGGTGTTGGCCGTGGTGGCGCGCAGCAGCTCCTCGGAGCGGCGCAGCCGATCCTCGGCGTCGCGCCGCTCGGTAATGTCCTGGATCACCCCCACCAAACCGTCCGGCGGATTTTCAACGTCGGACGGCCGCGCGATCGCCTCGTACCAACGGTACCGGCCCGTGTCGGACTTGAGGCGAAATTCCTTTTGCATCTGCGTCTTCAAATACAAGACATCGTCGATGGCGCAGGCCAAGCCGTCGCGATCCACGGGATGCACCCGCCTCAGCAATTTTTTCATCCCCGGAAACACACTCGGTAAGTGCACGTCCTCCCCGTCGGCGAGGGCAAATTCGAACACATCATGCGTGGAATCCCATCGCCACGCGTGCATGTGCGCCATGTTCATCGACAGCTTGAACCACGCGGTGCTCTTCTCCAGCGCGATCAGGGCAAGGCTCTCCGCCTGCACGTCGCTGCGATGGGCATCCACGACCATGCCATCCCGCGGGCTATTGAAAGCTTTGTCCGACGAGGCGAGCATCAAGTCTGATGCGAGCCTCAAGTATTCCGGAGATGTCGCCATCCTGTGCCCCCGGCCGCCTAAGAACATCCCCCTATGTGAGGTTATACACTCTCCGCAAAGCAGCACTATCCCGCACTGCGGGATCAGCGTTTCCCCGACGCCGGAAATATGGCCGCTGAGCGGCCAATCGAGCTCAAAAGGCGAAATCAGGACTAATCAATCGCTAACGCACGCGACTCGGTCGCATTGGCAGGGCGTGCATGCGTTGATTGAAGTCAGCACCCGTGCTTGCGCGGATCGAAGATCCACTCAATGCGATCGATTACTTCTTAAAAAGATCATCGAGCGCCGATTTCGCACGCGCGACTTCTGCCGTGTTCTTTGCTACGTAAGCGCCGGCCTTGGGTTTGAAGTGATCGCAAAAATTCGCTTCATCTTTTTTGCGGACTTCCTCCGCCGTCGGCTCTTTGCAATGTTTGGCGTACGACGTGTCGTACTCCACGCACATCTTGCACACGTGCAGCTCCGCATTGCACGCCTTGCATACATCGAGACGACGAAGCGGCAAGCTAAGTTGGGCTAGAGATGCGCCGCAGCGCCAACAGACTAGGGAGTGAGACATAGAGCGTTTGTTGCATTCTTGCATACATGCAGCAGATTTTCACATAGCCAAAGTCGAACCGAGCTGCTCTTTATGGGGTAAGTTCAGATATTACAATTGCAGAAATTGCGTGGCTCCTAAGTTTTGTGTTCAAACTCTTGCACAAATGTTATCGTCAAGAGAGATGCCGAGAACGTGCTTCGATGATCCTCTAAGAGACGCCACACTCGTCGTATTGAAGCGCGTGCTTAGCCCGTTGCTTGACCTAATGTTCGATTCGGGCGTCACGGTGCATGAATTCAGCCAATTGGCTAGAGAAAGTGCCGTTCGGACCGCTGCCAGGCGCGTGACCAAGGAAAGTGGTCGAATCAGCAAATCTCGAGTCGCAATAATTACCGGGCTTCCGCGGTCGGAGGTAGCTCGAGTGCTATCGTCAGATGACTTATCGTCTGGTGGGCGAGCGGGACAGCATCCCGCGCGAAAAGTCCTTGCAGCCTGGTTCGATAACCCGCAGTTCTTGGCGCCCAACGGAGACCCCGCGGTCCTACCGATTTTCGGCAAACGACGCAGTTTCGAGAAGCTTGTTGCGACGCAGGTACGAGGACTGCCAGTGCGAGCTATGCTGGACGAACTCACACAAATCAATGCCGTAGAGATTCTCGACGGTCAACGAGTAAGAGCGAAATCCCGAATCCCAATATTGACCGGGCTCACGGCAAGCGCAATTTCGATGATTGGAGAGCGCTCCAGAGACCTGCTGGAGACGCTGACCAAAAACCTGCGACAGGCGTCAAGACCGCTATTTGAAGGCACTGCGGTTGTGGACGAGGCCGATCTCGACATGGTTCCAGTGGTTCGCCGAGAGATTGCAGAGCAGGGAGCTAGCCTCATAAATAGCGCTAATTCCCTGCTGACTCGTTCTTGCGTCAAGCAGAATCGATCGACGAGCAAGCCTGCAATGAAGTGTCGACTTGGTGTGACGGTTTACTATTTTCAGGATGACATTGCTGGCACAAGTGAATTAAATCTATCGATGGCGGCTCGGCGCCGAAAGAATTTTCAGCGGCAACCTTACCGAACGCTTCGAATTGGAAAGTTGGCCGTAAAGACCCATAAACGCTCAAAGATTTCATGAAGGGACGTGTGCGGCACAATTTATCGAATGTTGCAAAGGAGCAGGGCGCCGCTGCACTCTTGACGGCGACGTTTGCATTTCTAGCCAGAAATAACTTGTCGAAAAAGTTCATTTTTGATATGGCTCGACAATGCCTCGGCAGTCGCAAAGCTCAAGCAAACACTCGTCGGTACACGGCACTTGTGCGCGCGTATGAGGACATGGGTATGGTTATGTCTTCGTGGTTCTCACTCCCAAAATTCTTGGACATGGAGAGTCGGCCTCTACCGCTAACCCAGTCCCGAGGACCGCATTCCATCCGTGCTCTGGTACGTTCGGCTGGCGTCACCATTTCTCCTTCGCTAGCTATCGAGTTAATCCGACGATCGTCGAGTGTGCGTATGGATGCTCGGGGGAATTTTATAGCCATCAAGAGAATATTTGTGCTGCCTGACTTCGAAGTGCCACGAGCAGCTCTAGTCATTGAAAGATATCTAGACACGTTGCGAAAAAACTCTTCTGCGCATCGAGCCGGCACCACGTTGTTGTTAGAAAGAAATTGTCACGTCCGAGCAATCGAGCTCAAAAGAATTGCTCCTATGCTTCGGGACATAAAGGCACGCGGTACCGCATTTATGGACTCCGTGGATGGAGATATAGAAGCACATCGCATCCGCAGTACGAAAAAAAGGAGCGTTGGAGAACTGGGTGTCCTTGTCTTCGCATGGACTCGACCTTCAAAGCGTCTAACCTCAAATTCCGAAACCAAGACTATTTGACTTCGCGCTGCCGAATGCTAAAAGGCGGAATCAGCGCAAATTCAAATCGACGTGCTGTTAGGGGCTAATAGTACGCATTACCCAATAAAGGGCACAGCACACGAGGAGATGCCTGAAAGTGACGCGGTAATTCGACGTCTCGACTATTGAAGTCAGGAACATCACAAAGACTCTACTCAATATTGCTCTTTCGAGACTCGCAGCAATGAAGAGCTAGTTGCGGCGGTGCCTACGATTGATCGCGGAGCCGAAGTACCCACAATCGAGGATGTACCCACGATCGATCGCGGAGCCGAAGTACCCACAATCGATGAGGTACCCACGATCGATCGCGGAGCCGATGTACCCACAATCGAGGATGTACCCACGATTGATCGCGGAGCCGAAGTACCCACAATCGAGGAGGTACCCACGATCGATCGCGGAGCCGAAGTGCCCACAATCGAGGATGTACCCACGATCGATCGCGGAGCCGAAGTACCCACAATCGATGAGGTGCCTACGATTGATCGCGGAGCCGAAGTGCCCACAATCGATGAGGTGCCTACGATCGATCGCGGAGCCGAAGTACCCACAATCGATGAGGTGCCTACGATTGATCGCGGAGCCGAAGTACCCACAATCGAGGATGTACCCACGATCGATCGCGGAGCCGAAGTGCCCACAATCGATGAGGTGCCTACGATCGATCGCGGAGCCGAAGTACCCACAATCGAGGATGTACCCACGATCGATCGCGGAGCCGAAGTGCCCACAATCGAGGATGTACCCACGATCGATCGCGGAGCCGAAGTACCCACAATCGATGAGGTGCCTACGATTGATCGCGGAGCCGAAGTACCCACAATCGAGGATGTACCCACGATCGATCGCGGAGCCGAAGTACCCACAATCGATGAGGTACCCACGATCGATCGCGGAGCCGAAGTACCCACAATCGAGGATGTACCCACGATTGATCGCGGAGCCGAAGTACCCACAATCGATGATGTACCCACGATCGATCGCGGAGCCGAAGTGCCCACAATCGAGGATGTACCCACGATTGATCGCGGAGCCGAAGTACCCACAATCGATGAGGTGCCTACGATTGATCGCGGAGCCGAAGTGCCCACAATCGATGAGGTGCCTACGATCGATCGCGGAGCCGAAGTACCCACAATCGATGAGGTGCCTACGATCGATCGCGGAGCCGAAGTACCCACAATCGATGAGGTACCTACGATCGATCGCGGAGCCGAAGTGCCCACAATCGATGAGGTGCCTACGATCGATCGCGGAGCCGAAGTGCCCACAATCGATGAAGTGCCTACGATCGACGACGTACCCACAATGGAGTGTGCTGCGGAAGTGCCGACGATAGATGCCGGAGAAACACTCTGGGCTAGCAAAAGCCCGCCTATTGTTGGTCGGATACCGACCGCTTCAATCACTTGTCCAGGCTCCACTTTAGTGAATTGCGGATCGGCCATTGCAGAGGTCAAGTCAACTGCCAGACCATCGATTTTTGCTCGGCCCAGAGACGGCTGAATTGCTTGAATGGTGGCTTTAACGAATACAGTCGTAGCACCAGCAACGTAGCCTTCCTTCAAGCGACTCACTGATGTAACGGGTTCACCAAGTGGCCCGAACACAGCAAGCAGATCGCCTGGCTGGATCATGCGAAGGGCTGCCGCCTGATCCTCTACCGGAAGACCGTTGTACGAAAAGGACGTTTCCTTAGCAATGGATATATGCTGGCCCGCGACCAACAGGACACCGCCGGCGAGGTCAACTCCCTCAACGTCCCCCAGCACTTGCAATTCTGATCCGTATAGATTCTTAAGCTGTGCGCTGGAAGCATCCGCGATGGCAGGAGTGGTCGCGGTACAACAAAGTATAGTGATTGCACCAGCAACAAGCGCACTGGTTATATTCAACTTCCTATCCTTCATCCCCATCCCCTTCAACTTAAAATCAAGTCAATTTATTGGTGGCGTGAACTCAATCGCATCCCGCAACGGCGAGTTATCGGGAGTTGATTCAACGTACAAATAGCACTGTAGGCCTGCGCGGATATCAGCTACTTCGCCGGGTTTCGCACCCATTTTTTCTTGCAAGTCGACGGCGGCAAAAGTATCAACACGTTGCAAAAACTGTCCGCCGACAACTTTCAGGTACCCCTGTAATTCGAGTAATTGAGCAGCGGTTAGCGGCGCATCGACGATCATCGTTCTTTCGAATAAATCCGTGCCGTCTCGTTTGCCGCGGGTGTTATTTTCTAACGTCGCAAGCAGGGATTCGACGAGACTTGCCATTCGGCCCAGGTTTTCAGGCGAAAGACTCGGTTCGATGTACTCCTGCTTCAAAGGCTTCCAAATATTGAAGCCAACTTCCGCAACCGCAGTGACCCGCCGAAGCTCTTTCAGTACTGCGTGCGGCGAAACTCCCGCTGCATGGCGGGATGTCAAATTAGCAAAGCTCAGTGGACTCCCATCAAACGGCAAATCAACAGGGAACCCGTACGGACCTACGTAATCGCGATCGTTGTGCCAGCCATGCAAGACTCGGGCAAACGGATTGGACACTTCCAGGAGTTCGCTCGAATCAAACCTTTCCTGCTCAATCAATACGGCTCTGACTTCTTGGGGAGTCATACCAGTTAGAGCACACACAGATGAGGCTGAAGATTTCATTCCCTTACTCACAAAGTCCTTCGCAGCCGATTCGACGAACGCCATTTGTGCAATAGCAGCAAAATGAGAATATGTAAGACCTTCGCGCAACATAATCCTCACAAGCGGCCTCAATAACCGCCGGAGCGATATCGAAAGTGCCGTTTTTACATTATCCGGCATTTGTGAACAAATTCACACATTTCGCAAGCAAATTGGTGTTTTCTCTTAATGTCGGGATGACTAAGCTTATGTCAAAACATTAAAAATGTATGCAACAACTCACTGAAATTACTGGTTTTGCTTCAGGCTCGCGCTTGGCGACAATTCAGTGGAACCGCTTTATGCTGCGCTGCGTCATTACCTTGTTTGTCATAACCGGCATCGCGGCGTGCAGCAGTAAACGTCGAAACAATGACGAGGCTGACGTTTCGGGGGCACAGCACGACAAATCAAATGTAGCGAGGATTCTTAAGCGTGGACTTCCCGGTGAGCCCCGTACGCTGGACCCTCAAATGGCAGAGGACACTTTTTCGTTCCCTGTTCTTCGCGATCTTTATGAGGGCCTCACTGCCGAGGATCGCAATGGACAAATCGTGCCCGGCGCCGCGGAGAAATGGACGGTCGACAAGACGGGCACCGTCTACACATTTCTAATTCGTTCAAATGCCAAGTGGTCCGATGGCGACCCCACCACAGCTGCTGAGTTTGTTCAGGGACTGCAACGTGCTGTTGATCCGCGAACGGCTTCTGGATCGTCTGCACTGTTGGCTGTAATTAGAGGTGCCAGCGACATCATTGCAGGACGCAAGAAGGTCTCCGAGCTAGGAGTGACTGCGCTTGGTCAGTCCTCCTTGCGCATCGAACTCGAGCATCCAGCTCCATTTGTATTACAAGTACTATCTCAGCCTATTGGCGCACCAATGCATCTGCACGCCACAAGTGATGCAAGCGTGGGATCTGAAAAGCTAAAGATTTCCAACGGCGCCTACACTTTGGTAAGCAGAATTCCAGGCTCGTTTATAGAGTTGTCCCGTAATCCAAATTATTGGGATGCGTCAAACGTCTTGATCGAGCGCGTTCGATACATAAATGCGGAGTCGGAGGCAACTGAGATACGTGAGTATGTCGCCGGTCAAGTGGACATGACATCGGCAATTCCGGCGCCCGATCTTGATCGAGTCAAGCAAAAATATGGCGGTGAGATTCAGACCGCGCCAATCTTAGGGACACTTTATCTTGGATTAGACGTCACCGAAGCGCCTCTTCGCGACAATCATGACCTTCGTCAGGCACTCTCAATGGCTGTCGACAGAGACTTGATAGCGGAACATGTCACTGTTGGGGTAACACCCGCCTACTCATTTGTGGCCGACGGTATAAGTGCGTACACGCCTCCCACATACCAGTGGTCCAAATGGCCTCGCGAGCGTCAGCTAGCGTATGCGCGGACTCTGTTCGCGCATACTGGTTATTCCGAAAAGAAGCCGCTCCATCTTACGTTATATTTCAATACTGGTGAAAGCATTCAACGAATCATGATTGCGATAGCCGCAAGCTGGAAACAAAACCTCGGCGTTATAACAGACCTAGTTAGTGATGAGTTTCGCGTATTCCTGGCAGGCAGAAAGGACCACAGGCGCTGGGACGTCGCTCGCCTAGGTTGGTATGCGGATTATGATGATCCGGCGAGCTTCCTTGAGGTTCTCTCAAGAGACAACAGCCAAAATGACCCGGGTTACGCGAGTTCCGAGTTCAATAGGCTAATTGACGCTGCCCGCGTTGAGGCAAATCCCGAAAAGCGCATTTCGGTCTTGCAAAACGCCGAGGAAGTAATGCTCAACGATTATCCGATAATTCCCGTATATTTCTATACGGCTCGACGTCTAGTGAAGCCGTACGTAGGTGGCGCCGAGATTACTCCTTTGAATCACACCTATTCAAAGCACTTATATTGGAAGACAGCACCCTAAGCATTTACTAACCATCACACTCTAGCGCGTTGCCACGAACCGACTTGGCGCCGTAGGACATATTTAATAGGGTGACAGGCAATAGCTGAAATCTGTGCATGAGCACCTACAACTCTTCCGCCACCTAGTCCGCCCTGCCCGCGGCGGATCCGCGGCAGTCATCGTCGTCTTTTCGGTGCTTCTTTCATTTGCCGCGCGCGCCGGCATCATGGGCCTTCCTATGGTGCTGATCTTGGGTTCGTGGTTCTTCAAATACGCATACATCGTGTTCGACCAAACCGTCCGCGGATTCGACGAGCCGCCGACTCTCGACATTCAGATGTTGAATCCCCTCGATGAGCAGCGCCCGCTCGCCCAGGTCGTCATCTTAGGCCTGATTTATGTCGCTGTGAATTTCGCGCAGGCAAGGATGGGCCCGGACGTGGGCTGGATCATCGCCATCGTGGCCCTGCTCCTCCTTCCCGCCTCCGTGGCCATCCTCGGGCTCGAGAGCAACGCTCTCAAGGCGGCATACCCCGTGGCCTGGGTACGAATGGCGGTGCGTTTGGGTCCAATGTACCTCCTCGTGCTCGTGATCTTCGCCGCTTACGTAGTGCTTAGCGTGTTGCTGACGTATTGGCAACTGTGGTTGCCGCTGCGAATCGCGATATACATGTTTTGCATTCTGTCGATATTCAGCGTTCTGGGCGGCGCGCTTTACGAACGGCGCGACGAACTGGGGCTCGAGGTCTGGGCCTCTCCCGAGCGCACCGAGGATCTCCAGCGCAAACAGGTGCTGCGCGACAGCGAAAGAGAGGTGTTGGAAGCCTACGGTCAGATGCGCGCGGGATCGCATACTCACGCCTGGGAGCTGTTGCAATCCTGGCTGTCGAGCCGCGGCAATGCCGCGGACGATTACCGCTGGCTGTGCGGCCGCGTCGCAACCTGGAGCGATCCGCGCTACGTGACCCGGCTCACCGAGGACTACGTCGACCGGTTGCTTACCTTGAAGCGAAGCGGCGAAGCGCTCGACGTCGTGGCGGCGCGCCTGGCGCACGACCCGTCCTTTCGCCCGAAATCCGCGACCGCCACGCTCGAGATTGCGCGCATCGCCGCCGCTGGGGGCGGAAAGGCATCCGTGGCGCGGGCTCTCCTCTCGGATTTTGCCGCGCGCTTCGCGGGTGATCCCAACCTCGCCGCGGCCACGGCACTTTCCCGTCATCTGGGCTGACGGCGCACCAAAGCCGAGCCCCCGCACGCCGGCCGCGCGTTGAGTTGGTGCATCGTTGCGGCTGCTTGCCGCTAAGTACATGATTCATGTCTGGTCGGGCAGATGGCACGAATCTCGCTCGGCTTTCACTCAAAGGGGGAGTTCTGGGCAGCAGGCCGTACAACGAAATGACCGTGGGCGATGGCACGGCTCGTGCGCACTACACGCGTTACTCGCACTGGCTTGAATCGCAGCTCCCGGAGCGGCTGGCGCAGAAGCGCGCGGAAGCCGATGCGCTGTTTCATCGCGTTGGCATCACGTTCGCCGTGTACGGCCAGGAGGAAGGTGCGGAGCGCCTCATCCCCTTCGATATCGTGCCGCGCGTGCTGCCGCGGGAAGAATGGATCCGGCTCGAAGGGGGCTTGAAGCAGCGGGTCCGCGCGCTCAACGCTTTCATCCACGACGTCTATCATGACCAGCAGATTTTGAAGGCGGGCGTGATTCCCGCCGAACAGATCCTGTGCAACTCGCAGTACCGCCCCGAAATGCAGGGCGTCGATGTGCCCGGAGGCATATACGCGCACATCGCCGGCATCGACATCGTGCGCGACGATGCGGGCGAATTCTGCGTTCTCGAGGACAACTTGCGCGTCCCCTCCGGCGTCTCGTACATGCTCGAGAACCGCAAGATGATGATGCGGCTGTTTCCCGAACTCTTCTCCGGGCATCGCGTGGCCCCGGTCGATCACTATCCCGACGTGTTGCTCGACAACCTGCGCAGCGTTGCGCCCACCGGGGTGGCCGATCCTACGGTCGTGCTGTTGACCGCGGGGGCCCACAACAGCGCCTATTTTGAACATGCCTTCCTGGCACAGCAGATGGGCATCGAGCTTGTGGAGGGTCAGGACCTCTTCGTCCGCGACGAAGCGGTCTTCATGCGCACCACACAGGGTCCGCAGCGCGTCGATGTGATCTACCGCCGCATCGACGATGATTTCTTGGATCCTCTGGTGTTCCGGCCCGACTCGATGCTGGGGGTGCCCGGGCTCCTGACCGCCTACCGCGCCGGCCACATCACCATCGCCAATGCCATCGGCACCGGCATCGCCGACGACAAGTCGGTTTACCCCTACGTGCCCGACATGATCCGCTTCTATCTGGGTCAGGCGCCCATCATCGGCAACGTGCATACCTGGATCCTGAGCCGTCCGGAGGATAAGGAGTACGTGCTCGCTCACCTGCCGGAACTCGTGGTGAAGGAAGTCCACGGCGCCGGCGGTTATGGAATGCTCATCGGTCCCGCCGCCACGAAGGCCGAAATCGACGGATTTCGCGGGCAGATCATCGCCACGCCGGAGCGCTACATCGCGCAGCCGACGCTGGCGCTCTCCACCTGCCCCACCTTCAGCGACGCTCAACTGGCTCCCCGGCACATCGATCTGCGGCCCTTCGTGCTGTCCGGCCGCGATGTCACCATCGTGCCGGGCGGACTTACCCGGGTGGCGCTGCGCGCGGGGTCCCTCGTGGTCAACTCCTCGCAGGGCGGCGGCACCAAGGACACCTGGGTGCTGGAAACCTGATGCTGAGCCGCACCGCCGATCACCTCTACTGGATGTCGCGCTACATCGAACGCGCCGAGAGCCTGGCGCGCCTGGTGGATGCGCATTACCGCATGTCGCTGCTGCCGCATTCCGGGGAAACCCTGAGCCAATCACTGCGTTCGACCATGCTTGCCCTGCAAATGGAAGATGCCTACCAAGAGCGGCACGATGCCATCGAGCCGCGCGCCGTGTTCGAGTTCGTGAGCCTCGATCGCGACTTCGGCGGCAGCATCTTGAGCTGCCTGCGTGTGGCGCGCGAGAATGCGCGTGCCGTGCGCGGCTCGCTGACCTCGGAGCTCTGGGAAACCCTGAACTCCACCTGGCTCGAGGCCCGATCAATCGCCTCGCGGCGCGCATCGAACCCGGATATCGGGCAATTCGTCGAGTGGGTCAAGGAGCGCTCGCACCTCACCCGCGGCGTCACCATCGGCACCATGATGCGCGACGAGGCCTTTCATTTCACGCGCATCGGCACCTTTCTCGAGCGCGCCGACAGCACCGCCCGCATCTTGAAGTCGCATCAAAGCGACCTCGTGCCGGGCGCGGACGCGAGCGTCGTGCCCGACCCGTTCGAATGGAGCGTTCTGCTGCGGGCGCTGTCCGCCTTCGAGGTCTATCGCCGCGCGTATCGTGACGTGATTACGCCGTTCAAGGTGGCGCAGCTTCTCATCCTGCGCGATGACATGCCGCGCTCGCTCCTGCGCTGCTGCAAGGAGGTGTATCAAAACTTGAAGTCGGTGGCGAACGAGCAATCCGCGGAAACCGAGCGGCGCGCCGGTGAGATGCATGCCCTGTTGCATTTTACCCGGATGGAGGAAATCATCGCCGGCGGGTTGCCGCAGTTCCTCGACAGGTTTCTCGCCCGGCTGCGCGATCTGGGCGATCGCATCGCGTCGGATTTTCTGTTGCCCCCCGCAGAGGCTTGAAGTTATGCAGATGCACATCCGTCATGAGACGCGCTATCGCTACGAGCGTCCCGTCAAATACAGCGTACAAAGTCTGCACTTGACGCCGCGCCGCGATTGGAGCCAGCGCGCATTGTCGTGGACCATCACCGCTCCGGGCCGGCGCCTCGAGCAGGTGGATGCCTACGGCAACATTGCGCATCTGCTCACCATCGAGGAGCCGCACCGTGAGATCCATATCGTGGTGCGCGGCGTGGTTGAGACCGTGGACAACGACGGACGCCAGGATGATGGACCGCTGTCGCCGCTTGCCTATCTCGCCTCCACGCCCCTGACGGCGCCCAACGATGAGCTGCGGGCATTTGCGCAGAGCGCGCTGCAAAATACCGCCGACCCCAAGAGCCGCGGCCACGCGCTGGCGGATGCGGTGTTCGGCGCCGTGCGCTACAAATCCGGCGCGAGCGATGTGCGGGACAGCGCGGCCCAGGCGTTTCGCAGCGGCGAAGGCGTCTGTCAGGATCACGCTCATGTATTCATTGCCGCGGCCCGCGCCGCCGGAATGCCGGCGCGCTACGTCAGCGGGTATCTTTACACAGGGGACACCAGCGATGCCGCGAGCCACGCCTGGGTCGACGTGTGGCTCGGCGCGGAACTCGGCTGGCAGAGCATCGACGTGACGCACAAGCGCCCGGCCGTCGGAACGTACTGCCGCCTCGCCGTGGGGCGCGATTACTTGGACGCGGCACCTGTGCGCGGTGTGCGCCAGGGCGGCGGCGGCGAGATAATGGAAGCCAATGTGCTGGTCGCCGAGTCAGCCCAAGAACAGCAGTAACGGGTAGAATTTCGCGCATGACTTACTGCGTCGGCTTGCTGGTCGATACCGGGCTCGTGATGCTCTCCGATTCGCGGACCAACGCCGGTGTCGACCAGATCAATACCTTTCGCAAGATGGCGACGTTCCAGCAGGCGAACGACCGGGTGCTGGTGCTGATGTCCGCCGGGAATCTCGCGGTCACCCAGGCAGTCGTCAACCTGCTGCACGAGACCCCGGGCCGCTTCGATGAGCCGACGCCGATCTTCCGGGCGACCAACATGTTCAACGCGGCCCGCGTGGTGGGCGACTGCCTGCGCGAAGTGCATGAACGCGACGCTGAATCCTTGCGCGAGCACGGCCACGAGTTCAATGGCACATTCATCCTGGGCGGCCAGATCCACGGTGAAGAGCCGCGCCTCTTTTACATCTATTCGGCCGGCAATTTCATCGAATCCTCCCCCGACACGCCCTACTTTCAGATCGGCGAAACCAAGTACGGCAAACCCATCATCGACCGGGTCATTTCCAGAAGCAGCAGCCTGGCGCAGGCCGCGAAATGCGCGCTCGTCTCCATGGATTCGACCATCCGCTCGAATCTGTCCGTGGGTCCGCCTCTCGACCTCGCCATCATCCGGCGCGATGAATACCGGATCGCCACCCATATCAGCATCGACATGGACAATGAATATTTCACGATGATCCGCACGCGCTGGGGCTTTGCCCTTCAAGAAGTTTTCAGCGAGCTGCCGAATCCTAATTGGTAGAAGGGGGCGGCTTCTTGCGCCCGGGCGCCGCGTCGGAATCGGCGCCGGGCACGCCCGATTTCCCGAGGCACACCGTGTGGGGCAGCATCGCGTTCGCTGCATTCGTGTTGGCCGCGGCAGTGGCGACTTGGTAGCAGTTCGACGAGATCCACACGATCCAATCGCCGGACGGGGTCTTGAATACGGCGCCCGGGAGATGCCGCGTCCACGGCCACCAGGTCTCCTCCGCCGGCGACACGGTCAGGGTGTTCTCGCTCGGAGGCTGACGCGTGCGGATCTCGTAGGCCTGAACGGCGCGTCGCGCTTCCGCCTTCCAGTCGACGCCCCCGCCGCTGCCGTCGGCGTCGGAGACGGTGGGCGCCAGGACCGGTGAATCCGGATCGAGTGAGGGTTGCGCAACCGAGATTCCCGTGTTTCCGCTCAGGCGCTTGGGCCGGAAGTTCTCGGGGCGGACTTTCGGGACGCGCGGCGGCGGCAGGAACAGCACTTCAACGGGCGGGTTCGCCGCGAAGAAAATGCTCTGCGTTCGAGATCCCATCATGAGTGCGGCGAGGACGGCCAGGTGGAATGCCACGACTCCGAACAAAGTCACGTAGCGGGCAGGTCCCCAGCCCCGGGCCTGATCCAATGGCAGACTTCGTTCGTGTGTGGGCATCAGAACGTCCGGTGAGGGGACGTCTAATGATGGACCTTTTGCGCGGAATTTGGTTCCTGCCGCTAGTGCGCCCTTGCCAGGTCGAAATCGTAGCCTGCGAGGGAACTCGGCTTGCCGAGCAGGTATCCTTGCGCGAAATCGACGCCGAGGGAGCGCATCGCCTCCAGCTCCGCATCCAATTCCACGGACTCCGCCACGGTTCGGATGCCAAGATCGCCCGCCATCCGCACGATCGCCGAAATCATGGCCCGCGCTACCCGGTCTGTGGGCGCCGCACCGACCAGCGCGCCGTCAATCTTGAAATAATGGGCGGGCATGGTTCGAAGGTAATCGATCGATGAGGCATGGCCGCCGAAATCATCCAACGCCACCTCGCACCCCAGGGCCTCGAGCCGCCTCATCGACTCTGACAAATTGAAATGGCCGGAGGAGGCAAATTGCTCCGTGATTTCGAAACACAGCGCCTGCGGCGGCAAGCCGCTCTTGGTCACGCAGGATTCAACATAGCTCACGAAATGGTCGTCCGACATCGATTGCGGCGCCACGTTGATCGAAAACACCGCCGGCACCCGCGCCCAGGATTGGCGGTTGTTGACCAGCCAGACCAGGAGCGTGCGCACCACCCACCGGTCGATGGCGGGCATGAGGTGCCGATCCGCCGCCGTGCGCAGGAACGCGCGCGGCTCGAGCAATCCGCCGTCCGATGTCCTCAAGCGCAACAGCACTTCGTAGTGGGCAAGGCCCCCGGCCCCGTGCAGCGAACAAATGGGTTGCAGGAAGAGTTCGAAGCGCTCGGCGTGCAGCGCGTTCTCGATCAGTGCCAGCTGCTCCTGGTCCTGTCGCGGCAAGGAGGGCAGGGCGCCGCGTCGTTCGAATTCGGCGGCCACGCAAACCAATATCGGCCGGAGCCGCGACTCCAGGGATTCGACCGTGCGATCATCGACGATGAGCGAATCGACGCTGAGGCGCATCGCGCCATTCATGCGTCCCTGGGCGTCGCGCACCTGGATCACGGCGGCGTAGCGGTCACCGTCGTGCGAACCGTTGGACACTTCCGAATCGCCGGCAAGCGCTTCCTCAACCAGTTGATGATCTTCGGGCGACAGGAAATCCTCGCTCATCCACAGCGTATCGGCTTTCAAATCGTGGAAGGACACGCCGCAGACCTCGGGCGCCAGCGCACGAATGACCTGCGCCAACGCCGCGAGCGTTTTGCTCGAATCTGCTTGCGCAGCATCGATCAGCCTGATGGTCACGTCCGGCACCTACGAGAGTTCAATTCCGAGGCCATGGTACGGCGCGGACGGGCGGTGAGGGATGTCGCGGGCCGGCGACGTATGACCCGGGCGACATATGAAAGGATGCTTCGCAGCCGCATGCTCAAATCGGTGATTTCCTCGAATTAAGTCAAAACGGACCCGCACTCAGATGCGCGCGCCAGGCTGCTTTCTCTACCGTAGCACCTGCTCGGATGCTATTGGTCCCCTAGCCTCCTGTAGCTGCAGCCGCTGGCGCTTCGTTGCGAGCGCCCGACTCGGAGCGGCGGCATTGGCACCGCCCGCAATTGACGCGGCCAAGCCATTAGCACCAGTCGAGGCGCCTCGGGGGCCGCAGGCCGACGAATTGCCGCTGCCGAGATCGACAACTGAACGACAGAATCCGATCTCCTTGTTGTTTTGGGTATTCGCATCGTAAAAAAGGTCCGCTTGGTTGGACACAAAGTTACGGAGACCGTTTGCGATGAAGCTATTGAGGCTTGCGACGTTGGTTTCGAATCCGTAGGTGGAGATGCCCAAGGCAAAGGTTCCCGCGCCCTCGATCGAGTTCGCCTTCACTTTGGTTTCGGTGACGAGATCCCACAGAAAGATCCCGAAAGCAAACTCACCATTCACGCTGACCGAATTGGCAACCACCTCGGCGTCAACAGTTCCCGTCGTGGTCGTAGCATCGCCACCGGCGACGTCGATGCCATCCGCGTAGGGAGCCACGCATCGAATCGTGTTTCCAATCACCTGATAGCGCGCACCTTGATTGCCATCGATAAAGATTCCGTCTGCTCCGAAGTTCTGAGTTGGTCCGGGCGCAATGACGTTTCCGACAATGCTCACGCGACCTTCGGCTCGAATGATCACGATGCCGCTGCCGGTTTCGGTCGTGTCGTCATTCACGTTGCGTATATCGTTGTCGGCAATCTCGGCATCGGCGCTGAACGAGTCGAACTGAATGCCATTGGAAAATATCGCGCGTGCGCCGTCAATTGTGTTGCGGGCCACAAGCAGGCGGCCCGTGATCAGACCCGGGGCCGGTCCCGAGTCGTCGTAGCCGGAAAAGCCTATCGCCTGCGCGAAGGTGATGATCGCGCCTGACGGCACGCGCACCCTGACCGGCACGACGTTGTGGAAGACGTTGTCGGTGATCACGCTGCCGGACGATGCACCGATGGTGATGGCGTCCCAGATGGGGCTTTCGAAGTCAATTCCCCGAATCGTACTCTTGGTGGGCAGAAGGCCCTGTATCGGCAAGAAACCTCCCAGGATTGTCGACCGGTGCGACTGAATACGCTCGCCGACAAGAGTCACGTCCTTGTTCAAGAACACGCCGCTGCTTTGACCGGCCGCGAGGCCCGTGCCGAAATTGAAAGGTGACGGGACGCCCGCGGCTGTCACCGCCTTTAGGAGAACGGTGCCTCCGCGATCGAGCGCGGCTTGCACTCGGGTCACGTCATCGGGATAGATGCCCGTTGGATAGACGATCGAGAATGGGCCGGAATCAGCGCGGCTGTTCAGCGAGCACATGCCCATCAACCCGATCAAGCTCGCGCCAACTACTTTCGTGAGATTCATGATATTTCCTCCCCGGTTATCCCGGCGCCGCTCCTTTGCACCTCCGACGGGCCGCCTTGGCGTTCACGGCAAGTCTCACTAAGTCGCGCGGCGCAACCTTCGCCACTGCAGCAGCGGTTCGACCAGCAGCAGCGGCACCGTCCAGGAAGCCCACGCCATCATCGAATCGATTTCATCGTCCGAGGCGAGGTGCAGGGGCAATATGAACTTCTCGATGAGCCGGAAAGTGACGAAGGCAAAAGTGACGGTGTAGCTGCGGATCATCCACTCGCGGTGCAGCTGCTGCTCCCCGCGGCGGATGGCCGCATAGGCCATCGCCGTCGTCAACACCCACGCCGTCGCGAGCATGAAAAGACCCGCTGCATAGGAGAAGTATTTGGGCTCGATGGTCAAGGCCAGATAAAAGCCCCCGGCGCTGCCCAGCGCGACCCCACCGAGGTACACGCGCCCGAGCATGCGATGCAAGGTGCTGGTGCGCCCCGTCAACCCGAGCCAGAGTTGTATGAGCCCCACGCTGATCGCGATGAATCCTCCCGTCATGTGGGGGATCAAGCCGCCGCGTCGCGGCCACATATCCGCATAGCTCTTGGCATCGTAGGTGAGATATACGCGTGCCCGATCCTGAACGAACCAAAGCGCGGCGGCCGCGAGGATGGCCACGAAAGCCACGAGCAGCCAGGAAGGTGTACGCCGGGTTATCGCAATTCCTGATGCGCTCATCGTCATCCCCTTTTTATTGTTCGAATCCCTGGGACTTGAGATTACTGCGGCAGCACTTGAAGTTCAAACCCCGACCCTTAAAGACCCGGGGGGCTGCCGACATCGCCAGTGACGGCCCCCATGGGGCTCCCACCCTTTTGAGACCTGTGCCCTTTTGAGACCTGTGCCCGTTTTGAGCCCGATTGAGGCCGCAAAGCAACATTTGGAGGTCAAGACTTGGACCGTTGCGCCGATCTATAGGCCCATGTCCGACGGAAAACCGCGTAAGCCCGCCGATCCCCTCTATCTGCTGCTCCGTGAGGGTCGCGGCGAGGAATTCAACCGGCGCCGCAAGGCCGGCGAGAAATGCGATTTTCGCGGCTGCGATTTTCGCGGCATCGATCTTCGCCAAGTGGACGTCGCGAACATCGACTTTACCGACAGCTATTTTCGCCAGGCGGATCTTCGCGGACTGGACCTGCGCACCTGCGAGCTCGAGGGCGCGAGCCTTCACGCAGCCCACATCTCCGGGGCCTACTTCCCGCGCAAACTGTCCCCGGTGGAAATCGAAATGTCCGTGCGCTTGGGGACCCGCATGCGCTACAGCTCAGGCGCCTGAACTCCACGAACGCCCGGGGGCGTCGGGAACTTCCATTTCAGCTGCCCAAGCTTGGGCACCATCCAGATCCAGCCGACCAACCCGAGCATGCTCATCGCGGCAGCCACCACGAAGGCATCGGTGAAATGCCCGGTCGTTTGGATGATGTACCCCGTGAGCCATGGCGCGATGATCCCCGGGAGATTGCCGAGGGAGTTTTGGATGCCGACCCATCGACCGGAGGCGCGCGGACCGGCAAGGATCTGGCACATGGCATACACGCCCGGAGAAGATGCTCCGCACAGCGCCTGGAAGACGAACATGCCGGTCAACGCCAGCTTCGGCGTGCCCACGGCCATGGCGAGCATGCAGACCACCGATCCCAAGTGCGCGACCGCCATCACCGATTTGTAGCCGACATTGGCCGATCCCCCGCGCGCGAGGTACCGGTCGATACCCCAACCGGCGGCGAACGCGCTCAATGCGTTGACCGCGAACGCCAGGGTGGCGAGCTGCGCCATGGCGATCAGGGAAAATCCCCGCTCGGTCTGCAGATACGAGGGCAGCCAGTTCAGCATGAAGTAGAACGTATAGTTGCTGGAAAAGAGCCCGAGCGCCGTACCCCACAGCGAGGGCTGCTTGAGGATCATCCAAAAAGTCGGCGAATCATCATCATCGACCCGCGGCGCCACCGCGGTGCGCACCTGGCCGGCCACCCGAAACCACGGCAGCAGCCACAGCAGAGACAGCACACCGAACACCCAGAACGCCGAGCGCCATCCGTAGTGCGCCATCAAGAGGCCGCCCAAGATCGTGCCCACCACCGGACCGGACAGATAGCCGAGGGCGACGATGCCGTTGGCCGTGCCCAAACCCCGGGGGGGCACCACCGCCGCCATGATTTTCGCGACCCCGGGGAAACCGGCGCTCTCGCCCAAGCCGAGCAGCAATCGCAACGCCAACAGCATCGTGAAGGTGTGTGCGAAGCCGATCAGGATGGTCGCCGATGCCCAGAGAACGAGTCCGGCCGCGAGAATCCGGTGCGCGCCGTAGCGCTCTGCGAGCCAGCCGACCGGAATTTGGGTCCAGGCATAAGTCCAGGAAAACGCGGACAGCAGAATGCCCATCTGCGTGTAGTTCAATCCAAGATCGCCCTGCACCGAGTGCGCCGCCGTGGACAGCGTGCCGCGATCGACATAGTTGATGAACAGCAGCAGCGCCATCAGGAAAACGATGGGGCTGCGCGCGGCGCGCGCCGGGTCGAGGGCCGCTAGATCGCGCGGGTTCAGCTCGCGTAGTCCGATGCGCTGCGATCGAGCACGCGCTTCAAGGCCTCGAAGTGCAGCTCGGCCCGGTCGCGGCCGCCCACCCGGCCGCCCGCCATGAATTGCGCAATGGTCTTTTGGATCACGGCATCCGGAATCAGCTGCAAACGACGCCCCGTCGAGAGCGCGAGCACCTGCGCCTGGGCGGCACGTTCGAGAAAATACAGCCGCTCGAAGGCCTGCGGAATGGTCTTGCCGACCACCAGCACTCCATGATTTCCCATCATGAGCACGGATTTCTCGCCGAGAGAGCGCGCCAGGCGTTCCCCCTCCGACACATCGAAGGCGAGCCCGTTGTAGGTCGGCTCATACACCACGTCGTTGTAGAACCCGAGCGCGCTTTGCACCGCCATCTCCAATCGCGGATTCTCGAGCATGCACAGCGCCGTCGCGTAGGGCATGTGGGTGTGCAATACGCAGCGCCCCTGCGGCGAGAGCCGGTGCACCGGTTGGTGGATGAAAAGCGCGGTGTCCTCGACCGATCCCTGGCCGCTCAATACCTGTCCGTCGAAACCCACCACCAGAAAATCGCTGGCTCGCACCTCCGACCAGTGCATGCCGAACGGCGCGAGCAGAAACCGGTCTGAGTACCCGGGCTCCAGCATGGTGAGGTGATTGTCGATGCCCTCGTTCAAGCCGAAGCGATCCGCCAGCCGGTAGCACGCCGCGAGGTCTATGCGCGCCTGGGCGACCGCGTCGGCCGATGTCTGTACGGGTTTGAGACTCGCGTTCATTTTGGATCGCTCCAAGGGACGGTGCAGGCTTTTCAAGGGAGTATAGCTCCCGGCACGGGGACGGCAACTCAAGGTTTGCGGGAAATTTACTTGAGCAGGGTGTCGAGCACGGGCAGAGGCACCGCCCCCTCCCGCAACGCGCTTTCATGGAATTCCTTGAGATTGAACCGCCCTGCGTGCCGCGCCTGAACGTGCTCGCGCACGGCGAGCCAACCCTTGTAACCCGCGTAGTAGGTCGGCAGCTGGCAGGACGAGAGCTTCGCGCGCTGCAGTTTGGCGGTCGCTTCTTCGCTTTCCTGGTAGGTGCTCTTCATGAGTTCGAGCGCTTGGCTGTCGGTCATCCCCTGGGTTTGCAAACGCACATCCAGGATCGTGTTGGCCAGGACCCGCAGCAGTTGCTTCTGCAGGGTGATGCGATACCCCGGCGTATCCGAGAGATATCCCTGTTCGGCCATGAGCTGCTGTGCGTACACCGCCCAGCCCTCGACGTACGGGCCGTTCGAGAAAATATTGCGCAGCAGGCGGCGCGAGCGCGGCTGAATTTCGTTCGCGTATTCGCCCTGGACGTAGTGGCCCGGCATCGCCTCGTGCACCGTCAGATGCTGCATGCCCGATTCGTTGTACTCGCGCAGTTTCGAATCGATGCGGGTCTGCGGCCAGGTGCTCGGAATCGGCGTCACCCAGTAGAACGCCCCGAGCTTGGGCTCGAGCGCGGGCGCCGGGTTGAAGCCGCCGACGCCAAACACCCCGCGCATGAACACCGGCGTTTCGATGACTTCGAGGTTGGCGTTCGGCGGCAGCGTCAGCAGGTCCTTGGCCTTAACGAACGCCGTCGCGGCGGCGAGCGCCTGCTTGGCCGAGAGCATGTACGTGGCCGCCGTTGCGTGCTGGCGCGCCACGTCGGCGAGCGCCTGTTCCACGGTCTTGGGCGCCGCGAGCCGCGCGATCTCGGCCTGCGTCTTCGCGAGATCCGCCTCCGCTTCGGCCAAGAGCGCCTCGGGGGATTTGCCGGTCGCGAGCACCAGGCGAAATTTCTTGGCGTAGGTCTCCTTCCCGAGCCGCCAATCGCTCGTCTTCTCCGCGAGGTTGTCTTCCAGCCAGTGATTGAAGCCGTTGAGTGCGGCGATGGCGGCGGCCGCCGACTGGTCGAACCGCATGCGTTCCTCGGGCGGGCAGTCGGCACGCAGCGTCGTATCGATGAGGGCGACGTTGCCCGCGTTTTCATCGCGCGCGACGCTGTTCCACACGGCGGGCGAATCCTTGAGATTGGCTTCGGCCTGGCGGATGAACTCCGGGATCTTGTTCAGCCGGTTGATGATGTGCCGGTAGCGATCGGGCGCCGGGGCGTACTGCAGCACATACGGGCTGTACAGCCCGTTGCCGAGCAATTCGACGTAGATGGTGGGATTGTGGCGATAGCCCTGGATCTCATCGAGTTCCAGACGCGAGGTGCCGAGTGCGTCGCGCATGATGTCGATGTCCGCCCGCTGCTCTGCGTCGAGCGAGGAGGTGTCGAGCCGCGCGATGCGCGCGTCGATGTCGTGCACGAACGCGCGCGAGGCCGCGAGGCCCGCCGCGCTGTAATCATCCAGTAGGTCATCGAGCGATGCGCCGCGATGCTCGTGGTAGCCGACGCTGGTCGCATTGGTCGGCGACAAGGCCAGCGTACCGAAGACGAAGTCATCGACCAGCTGTTCGAATGCGGCGTTTTTGCCGGCCGGGGCCGCCCATACCTGCGTGCAGCCAAGCGCACCGGTGAGCAGCGCCAATAAACAAGCGCGGTGAATTTTGTTCATCGCCTATCATCCGGCAAATCGCGTATCGTCGTCCAGCCGCAGTCCGGCCGCGCCCATCCTTTGGGTTAAGATGCGGGTCGCGACATTTCTTGGGAGCGTCATGAAAAAGTTCGTGCTCCGCCTCGTCGCCGCGGTGGCGGCGCTCGTGCTCGTGCTCGCCTTCGCGCTGTGGTTGAAGCCGCCGGATCTTCTGCGGGTGGGCGCCAACTACGCCGCCAAGATCGTTTGCTCCAACGTGTTTCTCGCCGGGCGGGACCCGGACGAGGTGCTGCGCGTCGACGTGCAGGCGCCCGGCGTCGCGTTGCTGCGTCTCATGCGCGTATCCGTCGATCGGGATCGACGCGTGGTCCGTGCGGGGCTGCTCGGCTTCATCGGCGACGGCTTGGCCGTGTCGCGGCCGGGCACGGGCTGCGCCGCGGTACCGGACGGCAATCTAGCATTCGCCCTGCGCATCGGCGCCATGGCGCCCGCCGAATCCGCGAACGGCGGCTCGGCCGACGACGGCACTACAAGCCCCGGCGCAAGCGCCCGCGCGACCGCGATGGAGGCGCCGTGGCCGGAGGGAAACTCGGTGTCGACTACGCCGGCGCTCGACGCCATCCTCGCCGATGCTGCGCTCGCGGGGCCGGGCGTGCGCGCCATCGTCGTGGTGCATCGCGGGCGCATCGTGGCCGAGCGCTACGCCGCGGATTTCTCCGCCGACACTCCGCTCCTGGGCTGGTCGATGACCAAGAGCGTGCTGGCCGGCTGGGTCGGTGTACTCATCAAGGAGGGGCGCCTCTCGCTCGATCAGTCCGCCGGCTGGCCCGCGGATGCCACCGGCCGCGACCGCATTCGGGTCGCGGACCTGCTCGCCATGTCGAGCGGTCTCGTCTTCAACGAGGCGTACGGCGCCGTGTCGGATGTCACACGCATGCTGTATCTGGAGGCGGACATGGCCGGGTTCGCGCGCTCGCAGCCGCTGGCACATCCGGTGGGCGAGTTCTGGAGCTACTCGAGCGGCACCGCCAACATTCTGTCGCGCATCGCCCAGGATGCGGCCGGCGGTTTGGGCGCCGCGTACCCCAAGGAAAAATTGTTCACGCCCTTGGGGATGGCGAGCGCCACGGTCGAGGCGGACGAATACGGCACGCTCGTCGGCTCCTCGTACATGTACGCAACCGCGCGGGACTGGGCCCGATACGGGCAATTCCTGCTGCAGCGAGGGGTGTGGCAGGGACGGGAGATGCTCCCGCCGGGCTACGTGGCCAATATGGCCTCGCCCGTCGCAGCGTCCGGCGGCGAGTATGGGCACGGTCTGGTGTGGCTCTGGGGTTCCGACGCCCTGACATCGGGCAAGAACCCGGACGCGGCATTCGGCATCCCCGAGGACGCGTTCTGGATGGAAGGGCATGACAGCCAAAGCACGGCCATCATTCCCTCGCGCGAATTGGTCGTCGTTCGGTTGGGGTTGACGCCGGCACGCGATCACTACCAGCCTCAGCCCCTGGTGAAGGCCCTGCTCGACGCGCTGAAGTGATCTTCAGCGTGCGGCATACAGCAAGCCATAGGTGGGAATACCCGACTCGGCAAGATAGATCGCGTCCGTGCCGGCGGCCTGCAGCACCGGCACCACCTCGACGCCCGGATAGATGCGGTGCGTGACTTCTTCGATCGGCTGCATGATGGCCGCGGTGAGTGGCGGGGGCAGGACCACGGGATCGGAGGGGCTCCACAGTCATCACCCTGATCTTGGGGTCGGCCATGATCGCATGTGAGCTTACGGGGGCGCCGTCTTGGCGGCCAAACTCAAGTCCAGCCGGCGGCGGCGCGCGAGCCAGGCATACACCGGCGCGCATCCGATGAGGAGCAGCCCGGCAAAGAGTGCGGAACGCCGGTCTTCCGCGATCGCGGCGATCCATAGAAGCACGCAGCCTGCGAGCGCGATCGCCGTCGTGAACGGGTAGCCGAAAGCCAGATAGGGTCTGGGCGTCGCCGGCTCTTTACGCCTGAGGACCATGAGCGCGGTATAGGCTGACACGTAGTTGAGCAGGAACAGCACGGCTGCGATGGCGATGATCTGCTCGAACGTGCCGGTCAGGATGAGCGCCGCGACTCCCAGGCCAGTGAAGGCGAGCGCGACGCGGGGAGTTCCCCCCACGCTCACCAGGGTGGCCTTTTGAGTGAAAAAACCATCCCGTCCGATGGCGAGAAGGATCCGCGGCGCCATCAGAAAGGTGGCATTCACGAGGCTGAGCACCGTCATGAGCGAAATCACCGTGACGAGCACGTCGCCGCCCCGCGGCAGCACCACGCGCGCCGCGTCGGCGGCCGGCAGCGCGGACGCCGCGAGCACGGGCAGGGGCAACACGCGAAGGATGGCAATGTTGATGATCACGTACATCGCGGCCACGAGCACGGTGCCGCCGATGATGGCGCGCGGCAGCGTAAGAGTGGGCTCGGTACTTTCTTCCGACATGTAGATGGGCGAATACCAGCCGTCGTAGGTCACGAATACGTTTCGCAATGCGGTCACGACGGCGGTGAGCATGCCGAACGACAAGAGCGGCAGCGAAATGGCGGATGAGGCCGGCGGCGGCGCGGTCGATGCCGCGACCGGGGCGGCGATGAAGCAGGCGATAACCAGCACCAGCATCATGAGGCCCACGGTCAGGCTGATGATGCGTGTCATGGTGCTGCCGAGGCGCAGTCCCGCCCAATGCAGGGCGGTGAACATAACGGCGACCCCGAGGGCGATGGCCCGCGGATTATCGGCGATGGCCGGCCACAACTGACCGATGAACACGGCGGCGGTCAACGAGGCATAGGCGATCGCCGCAATCTGATTGACCCAGTCGCTCCAGCCCACTACGAATCCCGCGCCGTTGCCAAAGGCACGCCGCGCATACACGTAGAAGCCGCCGGCCTCGGGCAGCATCGCAGCGAGCTCGGCCACCGCCACGGCGCCCAGCAGCGCGTAAACTCCGCCGAAAATCCAGAACAGCACGATGAGGCGCGAATCGCCGAGGGCGGCGGCCAATGTCCCCGGCAGGCGCAGAATGCCGGTGCCGACCGTGCCGCCGAAGACCATGGCCAATCCGAATCCGAGCCCCAGGATTCGCCGCAGCGGGCGCGATGCCAAAGTCACGGCTCTGTCGGGGAAGGATGCACGAGGGTGAGCTTGCGCGAGAGCCGCGCCGGCCGCAAGTCGCCTCACGCGTTGACCTTGAGACCAGTTGAGGATGTATCGTGCCCGGCGGCTGCATTCAATGACGGAGTGAAACGTGATCGACGCAGAACCCCGCGACACCTGGCGCAGTCTCTACCGATCGGGACTGCTGGGCCGCTTCATCGTGCTCTGCCTCGGCATCTGGCTGCATGCGGCGGATACTCTCGTGACCGCGACGATTGCGCCCGCCATCGTCGATGACATCGGCGGCATCGCCTTCATCAATTGGACCATCCTGCTGTACGAGGTGGGCGCCATCATCGCCGGCGCGGCCGCGCCGACGCTCTGTGAACGCGCGGGCGTCAAACGGGCGTTGAGCCTTGCCGCTCTGGCTTACGGCAGCGGCTGCCTCATCGCCGGATTCGCTCCGTCCATGACTGTCTTGTTGGCGGGCCGGTTCGCGCAGGGCGTGGGCGGCGGCATGCTGCTCTCGCTCTGCTATGTGGCGATTCAGCAGTGGTTCGCGCCGGCCTGGTGGAACCGCCTGTTCGGCATCGTGGCGCTGATCTGGGGCGCAGGCTCGCTGCTCGGCCCGCTGATCGGAGGGATATTTGCGGGCTTGCACGCCTGGCGAATGACCTTCTTCGTGTTCGCGGGGCAGGCGGCCGCATTGTGGATCTTGGCGTCCCTGTGGCTGCCTGCGCAGGAGGCGCAGCTGCTGCGGGCAAAGCGCTGGCCGATGCTTCCCCTGGCGGTGCTCTCCGCGGCGACCCTGCTCATCGCTGGGAGCAGCGTCGCCAAAGCCGTTGCGATGTCGGTTTTCGATTGCCTGCTCGGCGCCGGCCTCCTCTACGCCGCCGCGCGATTGGACCGGCGCGGAGGATCGCGCCTGTTCCCGGTGCACGTGCTCGATCATCGCCATCCCGTGGGAGCGGGACTGCAGATGGTATTTGCCCTGTCGGTCGCGACCACGGGCTTCTGGGCCTACGGCCCCTTGATCCTGAAAATCCTCTTCGGCACCCCGCCGCTCATTTCCGGATACATCCTCGCAGGCGAAGCCATCTCCTGGAGTCTCGCCACCCTGGCCGTGTCAAAGGCTCCCCTGTCCTGGGATAGGTGGTTGATCCGCGCGGGTGCGAGCCTGGTCGCGCTCGGCGCCGGCGGCTTCGCCGTCGTCGTTCCGGCGGGCGCGCTGGCGGGGATGGTGCTGTGCGCACTGCTGCAGGGCTTCGGCTTTGGTCTTTGCTGGCCCTCGATCGTGCACCGGATGGCTCGATTCTCGGACGATGCCATGCAGCCGCTCGCGGTCACTTCGCCCGACACCATGCAGCGCATCGGCTACGCGGTGGGCGCCGCCTCCGTCGGCATAGCGGCCAATCTGTCCGGACTCGCTGCGGGAATCTCCATTGCCGCCGCGAAGGCCGCGGCATTTTGGGTTTTTGCCGCCTTCGTGCCCGTGTTGATCCTGGCGTTGATCAGCGCCTGGAATTTCACCCGGCCCCCCTAAACCTGCGATCATTGGCGGCCCAAGGCTCAAAGATCCAAGGTGCAGCCGCATGACCGCCAAAAAGACCGCCAAGCCGGCGCCGCGCATCGTCGAACGCGTGCAGACCGGCGTGCGGCTGGAAAAGGGGCTTCTCAAAGTACTCAAAGGGCTGGCGGAATACCTCGATCTGTCGCTCGGCGATCTGCTCGAGGGGATTGCCCTCCATTCGCTCGAGAACAAGCCGCCGTTCAAGCGCTCGACGCTCGAGAAGATCGCGCAGCTGCGACGCGTCTACGGCTTCGAGCTCAATGCCGCGGACAGTCACCGGCTTCGCGAGCGGGATGGCGGCTGTACATGATGTGCCGTCCGGCCAGGGTGCCGATGTGACCACCTTCCTGCTGGCGTTCGGCGCTTTGTTCTCCATCGTGAACCCATTGTCCGGCGCATTCATCTTCTTCGGCGCGACCCGCGAACTCGACCCGCGCGTGCGCTCGCACGTCTCGCGCTGGGTGGCCATCTATGCCTTCTCGATCGTGGCGGTATCGCTGTATGTCGGCGCCTATGTATTGAGTTTTTTTGGTATCTCCATTCCGGTCCTGCGCGTGGCGGGCGGCATCGTCGTCGCCATGTCCGGGTGGCGGATGTTGAACGAACCCGACGCCACGGAGCAGCGCCGCAGCGAGACGCCGAGCCCGCGCTCCATCGATGTGACGCCGAGCCGCCTCGCGTTCTATCCGCTCACGATGCCGCTGACCACCGGGCCTGGGACGATCTCCGTGGCGATATCCCTGGGCGCCAACCGGCCCCGTGGAATTGCCTCCTCGCTCGAATTCTTCGTCGAGACGCTCACCGCCGTCGCGCTCCTCGCGCTGCTCGTCTATGGGTTCTACAAGAATTCGGCGCGTCTCGCGGGTTGGATCGGCGCGACGGGCACCACCATCGTGGTGCGGCTGTCGGCGTTCCTCTTGTTCTGCATCGGCATCCAGGTGTTGTGGAACGGCGCGGCGGAACTCTTGGGTACGTTGCCGCTCGGCAGCGCCGGCACCAGCTGACGCAGGACCGCGAGGCCGCCGATACTTGCGCCTTTCTTTTGTGCAGGCTCTCGCGGCTGATCCGCGGGTGCGCGGCTATCAGCGGGGCTGTGCGGCGAAGGCAGCCCGCACGTAAATCGTCCCTTCCTTCATGACGAACACCGGATGTTCGGTGCTCTTCATGTCCTCGAGCGGATTGCCGGCGACCGCCACCACATCGGCGAATTTGCCGGCGGCGAGCGTCCCTGTCTTGTCGGCGACCCCGAGGAGGTCGGCGCCGTTCGCGGTGCCCGCCATCAGGACCTGCGCCGGCGGCATCCCGTTCTTGGTCATCAGCGAAAATTCGCGCGCATTCAAGCCGTGCGGTTCGACGCCGGCGTCGGTGCCCATGGCAATCGGCACGCCGATCTTGACCGCGTGCTGAAACATCTGCTGAGCCTGCGCGGCGGCGGCGCGGGCCTTGGCGGCGATGGACGGAGGAAAGGTGTCGAGGCGTTCGCCCACCCAGGCCCCGGCGAACAGCGTCGCCACGAGGTACACGTGCTTCTTCTTCATCTCGAGCAGAGTGTCGTCCTTGAGAAATGTGCCGTGTTCGATCGAATCCACCCCTGCGGCGACGGCCATTTTGGCCGCGCGGTCGCCGTGGCAGTGGGCCGCCACCTTGCGCCCCCAGTTGTGGGCCTCGGAGACGATGGCGTTCATTTCCTCCTGCGTCAGCTGCGGATTGTCCACGGGATCCGAGAGCGACAGCACGCCGCCCGAGGGCATGAATTTGATGACGTCGGCGCCGTACTTGACCTGGTAGCGCACGGCCTCGCGGCACTCTTCGGGACCGTTGCACACGCCCTTGATCGGGCCCGCCACCGCGATGCGCTCGGACGGCACCGGATCTTGATCGGCGTGGCCGCCGGTCGCGCCGACGGCATAGTTGGCGACGAGCATGCGCGGGCCCGGGATCATTCCCGCGGCGATCGCGTTGCGCAGCCCCAGCGCCACGTAGTCGGTGGAGCCAACGTCGCGCACCGTGGTGATTCCCGCCTCGAGAGTTGCCTTCGCGTAGTGCGCACCGTAGAGGGCCTGCTCCGCGGGGAAACGCATGAGGCTGTCGAAGAAATCGTGATACCAATGCGGACCGGCTTCTTGCGACAGATGCACGTGGGCATCGATGAATCCCGGCAGCAGAGTCGCCTCTCCCAGATCGATCACCTCTGCGTCGCCGGGAATCGCGACCTCGCCGCCCGCCGCCACTATCTTGGTGCCGGACACGAGCACCACGCCGGGTTCGACCAGTCTTCCGGACACGGCATCGAACAGATGCGCGGCCTTGAGCGCGATCGGCCGGGACGCCGCGGGAGCGGTATCCGCGAGAACCGCCGGCGTGAAAATGAAGGCCGCGATGGCCGGAATCCAGTAACTCACCGCCGTATGCTGCCGCATCGATCGCCTCTCCCCTTCCTAGCTTGGATGTGACGCGAGAGCTTACTCAAGAATGCCGCGCGATGCTCCACTTTTGCGGACGCTGCCGCTTGAGTTCCAAGGGGCGTCGTCGCGAAGCTCTCACGGACGCCGCCGCAGCCCCGCCGGTATCAGCACGAGTCCGAGCAGCTCAAAAATGCCGTGCGCCACCAGCGCCATCAACGCCGCGGGAATGGCGCCGGTCAAAATGGTGGGGACATCGTTCAACGACAATCCGGACACGATGGGAGCACCGTATCCGCCCGCGCCCACCAGGGCCGCGAGAGTCGCGGTGCCGATGCTGACGATGGTCGCGGTTTTGATCCCCGCGAGCAGCGTCGGACTCGCGAGCGGCAGCACCACGCGCAGCAGCACCTGCCGGCGGTTCAACCCGAACGCGCGGGCATTCTCCAGGTGCACGGGATTCACCGCGCGAATGCCGGTGAAGGTGTTGAGCACCACCGGCAGCAGGCTGTAGAGACACAGCGCCGCGAGCGCGGGCTTCGTGCCCACGCCGAATACCGGGATGAGAAAGCACAGCAGCGCCAGGGACGGCACCGTTTGAATCACGGCGCTCGACAGAAGGATGGCCTGCCCGGCGGCGTGGAAACGCACCGCCGTCACCCCCAAGGGAATGCCGACGAGCACCGAGAACAGCAGCGACACACCGACCAGCCACAGATGCTCCTTGGTGCGCCGGGCCACCTCGTGCAGCCATCCTTTGGACGCCGGCGTCTCGGACCCCAGAAATTGCGCCGCGATCTTGTCGAAGGGCACCTTCTGAATGTCGGCCCGCGCGTTCATGTCGAGCATGGCTTCTTCGCTGATGGTGCCCTCCAGGGCCTGCAGGGCCTGCCACTCGCGCGGATGCCTGGCCACGAACTGCTTCCGCGCGACCCACACCGCCTGGTACACCGGAAAATATTTGTGGTCGTCCTTGAGCACCTGCAATTGCAGCTTCTTGATCTTCGCATCCGTCGAATACACGTCGATCAAATCGACGGCATTCTGATCGATCGCCTGGAAGCTCAGGGAATGCTCCATGCGGTTGATCTTCTGCGGATTGAAGGCGAGGTGGTAGCTCCCGACCAATCCCGGATAGCCGTCCTTGCGATCCATGAATTCATAGCTGAAAGCCGCCTTGACCGAGGACTCGATGGGAATCAAATCCCCGATCGAGTGCAGGCCGTGCTCGGCGGCGTAGGACTCCTTCACCGCCAGCGCATAGGTGTCGTTGAATCCGAGCGAATCGGAAATCGTCAGATCGAGCGCCGACAGGGCCTCACGAATCTCCTCGACGGACTTCAATCCCGGCTGTTTCAGAATGGCCTCGGCGAGAGTTCCCGTGTAATCCGGATACAGGTCGATCGCGCCGCTTTTGAGCGCCTCGAACAGGATCCCGGTGCTTCCCATCCCCAGCTTGCGTGTGACGACGACATGCGTCGCGGACTCCATGGTTTGCGCCGCGATCTCTCCCAAGACATAGCTCTCGGTGAAGATCTTGCCGCCGACTACGATGCCATCCGCGGCGGGCGAGGCAAAGGAGGCCATGCATCCGAACGTCAAGATCGTGGGCCATGCGCGCCTCATCGCAGTTCATTCCGATCAGGCAGCGTCCGCTGCGCATTGATGAACTGGCTGACGAAGGGATTCGCGGGATCGAGCAAGAGGTCGCGGTAGCTGCCGGCCTGCACGATCCGCCCCTCGTGCAGCATCGTGATCTGCTCGGCGAGAAACACGGCCTCGCCCAGATCGTGGGTGACCAGGAGCACCGTCTTTCCCAATCTCTGGAAAATGGACTTCAATTCCTGCTGCAGGGTGCTGCGGATGAGTGGGTCCAATGCAGCCATGGGTTCGTCGAGCAGCATCACCGCCGGATCCATCATCGCCGCGCGCATGATCGATACGCGCTGTTTCTGGCCGCCGCTCATCTCGCGGGGAAAATGCGTGAGAATTTCCGCATCGAGGTCGACGACCTTGCGCAGCTCCTCCAGGCGATCTTCGATCCTCGCCTTCTCCCAGCCGCGCAGCTTAGCGACCAGAGCCACGTTGTTCTTTGCGGAGATGTGCGGGAAGAGCCCGCCGTCCTGCGGAACGTAGCCGATGCGGTCGGCCCACTCGACCTGCGTGAACGACAGCAGCGCCTGATCGTTGATCTTGACGTAGCCCGTGTCGAACGGAATCAATCCCAACGTGATGCGCAGCAGTGTGGTCTTCCCCGAACCGCTCGACCCGATCAAGGCATGGGTGACGCCCTTGGGAACGGTGAGGCTCACGTCCGCGAGCACCACCCGGCCTTCAAACGTCTTGCAGATGTTTTGCAGCTCCAGCATTGACGGTTCCGCGCGCTACGCTGACTCGACCATGGTGCCCTGGTGGTACAGAATCAACCACCCCGCCGCCGCGCGGCGCCACAATGTGGCCCGGCGGGTCACCCGCGCTCCCTGACGCAGCGTGTAGGTCACCAGATAATTCTGCGCAGCAATTTCCAGGCAGTGAAACCCCTCGATCTCCCAGACGTCCTTCCCGTGCGGCCGGTTCTCCAGGGTGTGGAGGATGAACTCCCTGCTGTAGCGGCGTCCGGATGCGCCCACCTCCCAAAACGAGGGGTCCAGCATGTTCTCGAAGTCGCGCCGCGCGGTACCCAACTCCGGCCTGTGAAATATGGGCTCGCGTTGTTTCAATTCGTCGAGCACGGCCGCGAGATGCGGGGCGGTCACGAGATTCGGTTCCATGCCTGGTCGATCTTAAGGTTGCGCGGCGATGACGGCGATTTCAATCCTGAATTCGGTCGATGCCAGGTGGGGACTCAACACCGTGGCGCGCGCCGGCGTCTCTCCTTGAACCACCCAGGACTGCCAGACGGTGTTCATTTCCGCGAATGTGGCCATGTCGGTGAGCCAGATGGTGGCCGACAGCAACCGGCTCTTGTCGGTGTTTGCCTCGGCCAGCAGCGAGTCGATCGCCGCGAGAATCTCGCGCGTTTGGATCGCGACCGTAGCGCCCGCGGCCACCTGACCCGCGAGGTACACGGTCTTGTTGTGGATCACTGCCTGCGACATCCGCGGGCCGGTCTTGATGCGTTCGATCTTCATGATGACTCCCTTTCGGCTTTGCTTGTGCCGCCAGCGTATACCGGCTATACGATCGATGCGCGATGATTGCAAGCGCATCGCCGGTATTGTAAGTCTGACAATGATCCACCGGGGGGAGGCATTATGGATTTGGGAATTCGCGGCCGCACGGCGATCGTCTGCGCATCGAGTCAGGGCCTCGGCAAGGCATGCGCCCGCGCCCTGGCCGAAGCCGGGGTCTCGGTGATCATTAACGGCCGTAACCGCGCGCTGCTCGATCAGACGGCGGATGAAATCCGGCGGGCAACCGGAGCGGATGTGAAGCCGGTCCTCGCCGACGTGTCGAGCGTCGAAGGCCAGGAAGCGCTGCTCAAGGCCTGTCCCGCACCCGACATTCTGATCAACAACAACGGCGGACCGCCGTTCCGCGATTTTCGTGAATTGGATCGTCAGGCCATGCTCACGGGCGTCACGATGAACATGGTGACGCCGATCGAGCTCATTCAAAAAGTCATCGACCCCATGTTGAGCCGCGGGTTCGGCCGGATCGTGAACATCACGTCCATCAGCGTCAAAATGCCCGTGCCCGGCCTTGATCTGTCGAGCGCGGCGCGGGCCGGCCTCACCGCTTTCGTCGCCGGGGTGGCGCGCAAGGTCGCCGACAAGAACATCACCATCAATAATCTTCTGCCCGGCAGCTTCGACACCCAACGCCTGCGCGGCGGTTTCGCGGCCGCGTCGAACAAGAGCGGCAAACCGGAATCCGTGATGGCGGCGCTGGCGATGGCGGAGATTCCGGCGAAGCGCTTCGGCACGCCCGCGGAGTTCGGGCAAACCTGCGCCTTCCTGTGCAGCGAGCATGCAGGCTACATCACGGGCCAGAACCTCTTGATGGACGGCGGCGCTTATCCGGCCGCTTTTTGACCCTCACTGCGTGAGGGCGTACCAGGCCAGAGCGGTCCGCGCCGCGGCCCATCGAAAGGGCTCGTTCGGCACGTGGATCAGGCGGCGCATTGACGAACGGATAGCGCCGCCAGTGCGCTTCGCGGCCGGCGTCGAGATCGGCAATGATCCGTCCGAATATCGAGGTCAGGTTGACGCCGTGCCCGCTGTAGCCGAGGCCGTAGAAGACGTTGCGGTGCTCTCCGATGCACCCCACCGAAGGCGAAGCATCCATTGACCAGTCGACCACGCCGTCCCAGGTCACCTCGAAGCCGATGCCCGCGAGGCGCGGAAATATTCTCGCGAGTTCGCGTTCGAGCGCCAGGAAATGCGCATGCGCGGCAGCCGCGGTGCCGGAGCCATTGTTGAAATCATATCGTGGAGCGCCGCCGCCGATGTGGATACGCCGATCCCGCGTCATTCCGAAATAGAAGACCTCGGTGCGGCTGTCATTGAAGGGCACCCGTGAATGCCAGCCGATCCGCTCGAATTCCTGCTCGCTCAATGGACGCGTCATGGCGACGTATTCGCGAAGTGGCATCACCGAATGTCGCAAGAATCCCAAATTGGAGGTGAACGCATTCGCGGCTAGCACCAGTGAACGCGCCCGGACGGTGTGTTCGCCGATCCGCAGCACGTGTTCGACGCCCTCCTCGATCGCGTCCACCCGCGTGTTTTCGTACACAGCGGCCCCGGCGCCCTGCGCCGCGGCTTTGAACACCTGCACGAGCTTCATGGGATGAACCTGCCCGCCGTTGGGGTCGAAGAAGCCGCCCGCGTACACGGCAGTACCCAGCGCGCCCGCGACCCGCCCTGCATCCCAGAACTCGACCGGAAACCCCAGAGGGCGGGCCTGCTCAACATACGAGCGGCCCGCCTTCGCATCTTGCGGACTGTTGAACACCTGCAGCGCGCCGTCGGTTTGCAGTTCACAATCGATTCCGGTCGCGGTGCTCAAAGCCGCCAAGGAACGGATGTTCTCCACGGTCAAGTCGTAGATCTGCTTGTCCATGGGGGGATCTGCGCTGAAATTCATGTAGCGGTCGGCCGTCATGGTCAGCACCATGGCGCCGTTTCGCCCCGATGCCCCGCTGCCGCAACCCTTGGCCTCGAACACCGCGACGCTCTTTTGCGGCGACGCGCGGCGAGTGTAATACGCCGCGGAGAGCCCCGTGAGGCCGCCGCCCACGATCGCCACGTCGACGTTCAGGTCAGTCGACAGCGGCGAATTGAGAGGCCGCTGACTGCGTGCCCAGTAGCTTCTGTTCGGTTCGAGCGGCAGCGCTTCGTGCCAGATCAACGGGGAGATCGAATCGATCCCGTACGCGCCCAGAACTACTCCGCCGCCGGCGAGCGCCGTATTTTTCAAAAATCGGCGGCGGCTCGTGGAGGACGGCGTCGCGCCGGGGTCCTTCACAGCGAGTCGATCTCCGCGTTCGTGAGCATCCGCCACTCGCCCTTCGCGAGTCTGCCGAGCGACAGCGGTCCGATGGCCACGCGAATGAGCCGCAGCACCGATACCTCGAAGGCCAGCAACAGCCGGCGGATGTGCCGATTGCGCCCCTCGTCCAGCACGATTTCCAGCCACGCATTCTTGTCGCCCGTGCGCACGCTGCGCGCGGAACGAACCGACAGGTGCTCACCATCGCTCAACGCTCCGCGCTCTAGATCCCTCAACCAGGAGGCTTCCGGTAGACGGTCGATCTGCACGTGGTAGGTCTTGGGCGGACCCGTGCGCGGGTCGGTGATGCAAGCGGCCCACGCGGGATCATTGCAGAACAGCAGCAGGCCTTCGCTTGCCTTGTCGAGCCGCCCAACCGGCGCTAGCCAGGGCAGCGCCGCGTCCGTGAGGCAGTCGTACACGGTCGCGCGGCCCTTCTCGTCGCTCGCCGAGGTCACCAAGCCGCGCGGCTTGTTCAACATGAGCACGCAACGCGTCGACGGTGCGGCCTCCCGGCCGTCGATGTCGATGCGGTCGACGCCCTGCCGTACCGCGAACTCGGGATCGCTGACCACGCGCCCATTGACGCGGATGCGTCCCTCGCGCGCCCACGCCGCGGCCTGCGTGCGCGAGCCCCACCCCAGCTTGGAAATCACCCTTGCGACGCCGTGGCGCGGCGCCTTCGATGCGGGACGCGCGGGATTCGCCGACCGACGCGGCCGCTTGGATGCGTGACGCGGCGGCTTGCTCGTCATTCTCTGTCGATGATTTGGCAATCAATCGGACGATTCACGTCGAGACTCCTTTTCATATCGGCGCGGCCTTCGGCGCCGCCCAGGCCGGCATGCCGGCCATGATGAGGGCGGCGACGCTGTTGCCGCCGACGCCGATCAAGATCGGCAGCGTGTAGCTGCCGCTCCAATCGAAGGCGAAACCCGCGGCGCTCGGGCCGATCAAGGTGCCGAGCGCGATGCTGGTGTAGAGCACGCCGATGATGCCGCTGACGTTGCGTCCGCCGAAATAATCCATCACCAACGCGGGAAGGACGGCCACGAAGCCGCCATAGAAGACCCCATAGCCGAGCGCAAAGGCGGCCATGCCCCAGTAAGCCGTCGAGAAGATCCACGTGATGAGCTCGAGCGCCATTCCCGCGAACATGAGGAGCAGCGCGCGCTCTCGGCCGAGCCGGTCCGCCAAGCCGCCGAGAAAGAAACGTCCGGCGGTGCTGCCGACGCCGACGGCGCCCAAGAGAAGCACCGCCGAGGACTGCCGGATGCCATGATCGAGCGCAAAGGGGATGAGATGGACGAAGGGTACGAACAGCCCGAATGCGCTGATCGCACAGGCCGCGTAGAGGCCCACGAATCGCCGCGATCTCACCGCGTTGCGCACGGAGAAACCCGGCGGGCGTTCCCCGCTCAGGCAGGACTCCAATGGATCTCCGTCGGGACCCAATCCCCGGCCGCGCGGATCGTTCTCGATCAAGAGCGCCATTCCCACGCCGACGGCGGCGGCCAAAATTCCGAGCGCAAGATAAGCATGCCGCCATCCCAGCGTGGCTACAAGATGCGCCGCGAGCGGCGGCATGAGGAGCGTGCCGACGCCGATGCCGCTCACCGCGAGACCCGATGCAAAGCCGCGGCGTCTGACGAACCACCGCTGTACCGCGCCGAGCGCGGGCACATAGGAGCACCCGACGCCGAGCCCCATCCCGAGGCCGTAGGCTGCGTAGACTTGGGCCAGTGTGCGGGCCAATCCGGCGGCGCACAGGCCCGCGCCCACGAGCGCCATACCGGCGATGCTGAGACGGCGCGACCCCCAGCGGTCCGCGAGAGGACCGCTCAATACCCCGAAGCTGAAATACAGGAAGCCCGCGAGCGAGAACACCAGCGACACGGAACCGCGCGAGGCCGCGAACTCCCGTTGCAGCGGCTCGACGAACGCGCTGAACGTGTAGGCGCTGCCGAAGCCGACGAAGGTGACGGCGAAGGCTGCCGCCACGACGAACCAACCGTAAAACACGCGCGGCGATTCAATGCGCATCAAGTCTCATCGGCGATACCTTTGACTCCGCGCGGGCGGTTCGCGCGTTTCGCATGGCTAGAATAACCCAAGGTGCAATCGACGCCGCCATCCGCCCGTCGATCTGGCCTCGCGCCGGAACGCGGCGTAGCATGAGCCCCCCTTTCGGCAGCCCGAGGCCTTGACATCGACCATGAATCACGACGCCCGCACCGCTCTGCAACTCCGCTCGCTCGTCAGGAGCAACGGCGATCTCGACGTCTCCCTCACCCACGTGGCCATCCCCACCCCGGCCGCCAACGAGGTGCTCGTGCGCATCGAGGCGGCGCCCATTAATCCGTCGGATCTGGGGATCTTGTTCGCCGGCGCGGACTTGACCCACGCAAGCCAGGGCGGCACAAAGGAGGATCCTCGGATCGCCGCCCGTGTTCCGGAGGCGGCCCTGAGGACCATGGCTGCCCGCTTCGAGGTGTCCATGCCCGTCGGCAACGAGGGTGCGGGGGTAGTGGTGGAAACCGGATCCGCGGCGCCGGCGAAGGCGCTTCTCGGCAAGACCGTCGCCTTGCTCGGCGGCGCGATGTACTCGCAATACCGCTGCGTGCCGTTCGAGCAGTGTCTGGTCCTGCCCGAGGGCGCAACGGCGGCCGACGGCGCGTCATCCTTCGTAAATCCGCTCACCGCGCTATGCATGGTCGAAACCATGCGCAGCGAGGGGCACAGCGCCTTGGTGCACACTGCCGCCGCGTCGAACCTGGGCCAGATGCTCAACCGGATTTGCAAGAAGGAAGGGATCGCGCTCGTGAACATCGTCCGCAGTCAAGTCCAGGTCGACCTGCTGCGCTCGATGGGCGCCGTCCACGTCTGCAATTCGAGCGCACCTTCCTTCATGCAGGATCTCATCGAGGGATTGAGCGCCACGGGGGCGACGCTCGCCTTCGACGCCATCGGCGGCGGCAAGCTCGCGGGCCAGATTCTGTCGTGCATGGAGGCCGCGCTCCTCAAAAAAGCCGTGCAGTACAGCCGCTATGGATCCCCGGTTCACAAGCAGATTTACGTATACGGCGCCTTGGGGCTGGGGCCGATCGAACTCAACCGCAACTACGGCATGGCGTGGGGGGTCGGCGGATGGCTGGTCACCCCTTATCTGCAGAAGCTTGGGGCCGCCGTCATGCAAAGACTGAAGGAGCGGGTTGCCGCGGAACTCAAAACCACCTTCGCCAGCCGCTATGCCGGCGAGGTGTCGCTGATGGAGGCGCTGGATCTCAAGAACATCGCCGTTTACGCCAAAAGCGCGACCGGCCAGAAATACCTCATCAACCCCAACAAGGGGCTCAACAAGAGCCCCGGGACTATGTAAAGTCCGCCGCGACCGTTGGGGTTTTTTCGATTCGAGCCCGCCGCCGCCGCAAAGGAACCTTTAGGTCGCCCTTAAGTTCCAAGGGACGTCCGCCCTGCGCGTCCCGTTTACCGAAGAGGATTTGAGCCAAAAATGAATCAGACACCCGCGGCCGTCCAGGACCCGCGCTTGACGCCGGTCGATACCGATGCGGCGATGCGCGCCGCTCGCGAGACCGTATTGGAAAATTCGGCCTGGATCGCACCACTGCAGGCGGAAATCTCGCGCATCATCGTGGGGCAGAAGCACCTGCTCGACCGGTTGCTGGTCGCGCTGCTCACGAACGGACACGTCCTTCTGGAAGGCGTCCCGGGATTGGCCAAGACCCTGGCGCTCAAGACCCTGGCGAGCGGCATCGACGCGCGCTTCAAGCGACTGCAATTCACCCCCGACATGCTGCCCGCCGACATCGTCGGCACCATGATCTACAACCCTCAGGACGGTGCGTTTCGCACCAAGCACGGACCCATATTCAGCAATCTCATTCTCGCCGACGAAATCAACCGGGCTCCCGCGAAAGTGCAGAGCGCACTTCTCGAGGCGATGCAGGAGCGCCAGGTGACCATCGGCGATGAGACTTACCCGCTGCCGAATCCGTTTCTGGTGCTGGCAACGCAGAACCCGCTGGAACAGGAAGGCACGTATCCCCTGCCGGAAGCGCAGATCGACCGGTTCATGATGAAGGTGGTGGTGACCTACCCCAACCGCGCCGAGGAGCGCGCCATCCTGGATGCCATGGCGACCTCTGCGCCGACGTTGAACATCCGTCCCGTGGTGACCGCTCAGCAGATCTTGAGTGCGCGCAACGTGGTCAATACGCTGTACGTGGACGACAAGATCAGAAACTACATCGTGGATCTCGTGCTGGCCACCCGGCCGCCGGTCGCCAAGGCGTACAACATCGACGGCTACATCCAGACCGGAGCCTCGCCGCGGGCAACGATCAATCTGACGCTGGCAGCCCGCGCCACGGCCTTCATCAACGGCCGCCACTACGTGACCCCGCAGGACGTCAAGACCATCGCCATGGACGTGCTTCGCCATCGCGTCTCCGTGACCTATGAGGCGGAGGCCGAAAACGTCACCTCCGAGGATGTGATCCGCAAGATCTTAGACGCGCTGCCCGTGCCCTAGAATTCCATGCCGGCCGATACCACCAAATCGACGAAGGCCATCATGAGCGGCATGCGGCAGCTGGAGATCCGCACGCGCCGCATGGTCAACGACAGTCTGGCAGGGGAATACCATTCGGTGTTCAAGGGCCGCGGCATGGACTTCGATGAGGTGCGCGAATACAGCCCCGGCGACGAGGTGCGCACCATCGACTGGAACGTCACGGCGCGCGCCGGCCGGCCCTTCGTCAAGAAATTCACCGAGGAACGCGAGCTCACCATCCTCTTGTTGGTGGACATAAGCGCCTCGGGAAATTTCGGCTCCGCCGGGATGAGCAAGCGAGACCTCGCCGCCGAACTCGCGAGCGTGCTGGCCTTTTCGGCGATTCGCAACAGCGACAAGGTCGGACTGCTGCTCTATACGGACCGCGTCGAGCGGTACCTCCCGCCGAAGAAGGGCCGGCGGCACGTGCTGCGCGTCGTCCGCGACATTCTCTACCACACGCCCGAGGGCCGGGGCACCGACACCGTCAAGGCGCTCGATGTCGTCAATCACGTTCTGCATCGCCGCGCCATCGTATTCTTGATTTCAGATTTCCAGGCGCCAGGCGACCAGATCGCCGCACGCGCGGAACTGCGCCGCGCCATGCGCCAGACCAACCGCCGCCACGACCTCATCGCCGTGCAGGTGGCCGATCAGCGCGAGAAGGAGCTGCCCAACGTCGGCGTCCTCGCGCTCGAGGATTCGGAGAGCGGCGAGATCATCGAACTCGACACCGGCAGCGCGGCCGTCCGCAAGCGCTTTCAAGAATTGGCCAAGGAGCACACGCGACGATTGGTGAACGACCTGCGCTCCGAAGGCGTCGATACGCTGGAGCTCAAGACCGATTCGCCCTATATGCCCGCCCTGCAGCGCTTTTTCAAAACTCGCGAGCGCCGGCGCGTATGAGTCCTCCGCGATGAGCAACCGCGCATCCCGGGTGTGCGCCGCGGCCACGGCTGGACTCCTCGCAGTGCTGGCGGCGGCGGCGCTGACTCCCGCGGCGGCGGCCACGGACACAGGGGGCGGAGACATCCGCGACATCCGCGGTCCGAAATCCATCTTTCCCTGGGGGCTCGTGCTCGAGTTGCTGGCGGGCGGCACCGTGCTCACGGCGAGCGGCTACGCCGCATGGCGCCACCGGCGAAATCGACCGATCCGGCCGCTCGAATACTTCGAGATCGCCTTGAAGCGACTGGAGGAGCTGCGCGCCCTGATGCGGCCCGCGAGCGTGCGCGAGTTCTCCTCGGCGATTTCGGACACCGTGCGCGGGTACATCGAGGCGGGGTTCAAGATCACCGCGACGCATCAGACCACGGAAGAGTTCCTGCACGACATTCTGAAGACCGACAACACACCGCTGGCGCTGCATCGCCCGCTGCTGGCCGAATTCCTGCGTCAATGCGACCTCGCCAAGTTTGCGGGCATGTCCTTGACCGCGGAGAACATGGAATCGCTGTACCAGAGCGCGCGCAGCTTCATCATCACCACGAGCCCGGGCCGGCCGGCGCTGCAGGAGGCGCATGATTCGCTTCCTTCAACCTGAGTGGCTGTGGCTGCTGGCGCTGCTGCCGGTCGTGATGCTGCTTCGCGGGCGCCGCGGACCGGTGGCCGCCGTCGAATTCTCCGACATCGGGCTGGCCCGCGAGGTCGCCCGCCGCAGCCGCAGCCGCGCCGGCGGATGGGCGTGGCTTCTGCCCCTGCTCGCGGCGGCGCTCATGATCTTGGGCCTCGCCCGCCCGCAGCGCGCCCACAGCCGCACCGAAGTGACGGCCAACGGCATCGACATCGTGCTGGCGCTCGACGTGTCGGGCTCCATGCAGGCGCTCGATTTTCTGGTGGATGGCCATCGCGTGAACCGCATCGAGGTGGTCAAGTCCGTGGTGTCGAAGTTCATCGAGGAGCGTCCCAACGACCGCATCGGACTCATCGCCTTTGCCGCCGCGCCCTACCTCGTCAGCCCGCTCACCCTCGATCACGACTGGCTGCAGCAGAATCTGGAGCGGGTGAGCACCGCCGTGGGCGACGACGATGGCACGGCCATCGGCTCGGCAATTGCCGCGAGCGTGAACCGCCTGCGGACCACCAACGCCAAATCGAAAGTGGTGATCCTGCTGACGGACGGCATGAACAACACCGGAAAGATCGCGCCCATCGCGGCGGCCGAAGCGGCCAAGGCCATGGGCGTCAAGATCTACACCATCGGCGTGGGTGTGCGCGGCATGGCGCCCATCCCGATGCGAGACCAGGCCGGCAATACGCGCTTGATCATGGACAAGGTCGATGTGGACGAGAAGACGCTGCAAACCGTCGCCGGCGACACCGGCGGCACGTTCTATCGCGCCACCGATACCGACTCGTTGCAGAAGATCTACGCACAGATCAACCGGCTGGAAAAAACCGCCCAGACGGTGCAAAAATTCGAGCACTTCGAGGAATTGTATTCCTGGGCTCTGATTCCTTCTGTGGCGTTCCTGGGGTTTGGATTGGTGTTGCAGCACACCCGCTTCCGGAGGTTGCCGTGAGCTTCGCCCACCCCGCGTGGCTGCCGGTAGGCGTGCTCGCCTGTCTTTGTCTCCTGTGGATGTGGCGCCGCTACGATGCACGCCAGCACTCCGCGCTTGCGCGCTTCGTCGCCGCCCACCTGAGGACGCAGCTCACGCAGTCGGTGTCGATCGGCCGGCGGCGCGCTCAACGGTTTCTGCTGTTCGCTTCGGTGGCGCTGCTGTTCGTGGCGCTTGCCGGTCCGCTCCTCGGGTTTCGCTGGGAAGAGATCAGCCGGCGCGGCAACGAAATCGTGTTCGCAATCGACACGTCGCGCAGCATGTCGACCCCCGACGTGAAGCCCGATCGACTGACGCGCGCCAAACTCGCCATCGACGATTTCACCAATCGGCTGGACGGAGATGCGGTGGGACTCGTGGCCTTCGCCGGCAGCGCCTTTCTGGTCTGTCCCATCACCCTCGACTATGGCGCGTTTCACGAGTCGTTGAATGCCGTGGACACCGGCATCATTCCGCGCGGGGGCACCAACATCGCAAGCGCCATACGGGAGGCTGACACCGCGCTGCGGCGCAGGCCGGGCAGCGACAGGATCTTGATCCTGGTCACCGACGGCGAGGATCTGGCGGGCGATGCAGTCACCGCGGCCCAGGCGGCCGCGCGGGAGGACGGACTCAAGATCTACACCGTCGGCGTGGGCACACCGCAGGGGGATCTCATCCCGCTGTCGGCAAACCAGCGCGGCGGATTCGTGAAGGACGAAGCGGGCGAGTTCGTCAGATCCCGGCTCGACGAACCCGCGCTCAAGGGGATTGCCGCCGCCACAGGCGGCCTCTATTCCCCCTTGGGCGCTCAGGCTCAGGGGTTCGACTACATTTACCAGGCCGCGCTCGCCCCCCTGCTGAAACACGATCTCGCCTCGCGCCGGCAGAAGATCTACACGCCGCGCTATCAATGGCCGCTCGCCGCATCGTTGGGCCTGCTGCTCGTGAGCCTGCTGGTCGGTACCCGCCGCCGTTCGCGGGCGTCCGCCCCGTCGCTGCGCGCGGCGCGGACCCCGCTCAATGCGGCTGCGCTGTCTTGGGTGATATGGCCGCTTCTCCTGGCTCCGCCCGCGTCGCTTCGCGCATCGCCGGCGAATGCCGATGATGCCTACAAGCGGGGAGATTTCGCCACCGCCGCAAAGGAGTATGCAGAAGCCGCGCGGCGCGATCCGAAAAAGCCGGTGCTCGCGTTCAACGCCGGAACGGCCGCGTACAAGGCCGGACAGTTTCCGCAGGCGGCGAAGGCTTTTCAGCAGTCGATCAACCTCGTTCCCTCCGGGGAAGCCCGCCGTCTCGCGGACCAGGAGGACGCCTACTACAACTTGGGCAATACGCTGTACCGGAGCGGGCAGAAAACCGAGGAGACGGATCCGAAGCAAACCCTCGACACCTGGGCCCAGGCGGTGAAGGCGTACGACACCGCCCTGCAGCTTCGCGGCACCGACGCGGACAGCAAATTCAATCGCGACTTCGTGAATCGCAAGATCGAAGAACTGAAGAAGAAGCAGCAGAACCAGCCCCAGAATCAGCAGGACAATTCGCAGGGCAATTCTCAGCAGAATGAACCGCAGAACTCGCCGCAGAATCAGCAGCAGAATCAGCAGAAGTCGGCGCAAAATTCCGGGCAGCCGCCGAAACCGTCCCAACAGCCCCCACCGCAACAACCGCCCCAGCAACAGCCGGGGCAGCAGCCGCCACCGCAACAGGGCCAGCAACCGCCGCCCGATCAGAAGCCATCGCAGGCGCAGCAGCCTCCGAACGGAGGCCAGCCGAAGGCGGGCAACGGTCAACCCAAGCCCGCTCCCGGCGCCGAGCCGCCGCCCAAGGAGCCCGCGCAGGGCGGCGCCGATCAGGACGATGCCCAACGGCTGCCCGGTCAGATGAGCCGCGAGGAAGCGCGCCAGCTGCTCGACTCGGAAAAGGGTGAGGAGCGGCGCGCGCACGGCCTGCCCTTCGCGCGCCGCCAACCCGACTCACCGCCCGATGATCCGGTCAAAGATTGGTAGCGTGCGCACTCGTTCTGCATGTCGGATTCGACCATGGGCGGCGGCCGCGGGCCTGCTGCTCGCGCTCATCGGGGCCGTGGGATCCCGGGTGATGGCAGCCGTATCGTCGGCCGAATCGGTGGATGCTTCGATCGAACCCTCGCAGATCGCTCTTGGCGAATCCGCTCAGCTCACCATCTTCACCTCGGGCAGCGGCACCCTGTCGGTGTCGCTGCCGGTGGTATCCGGCTTGGAGTTTCGCGTCGTCGGTCAGTCTCGACGGATCGAAATCATCAACGGTTCGGCGATCTCCTCCACATCGACCATCATCCGGGTCACGCCCGAAGAGGCCGGAGTATTCACCATCCCGGGCCCCACTCCGAAGTCGCCCCCTCTCGTGCTTCGAGTGACGCCGAGCGGCGGCGGCGCACCCTCGGTGCCGCCCAAGGGTTCCACCTTGCCGGGTCTCAATTCACTCCTGCGCGGCGGAGCCGACGTCAACGGCATTCGCCTGACACCCGACGGCTCCGCCTTCGTGCGTCTCGAGGTGCCCAAGCATGAACTGTACGTGGGCGAAAGCATTCCCGCGGAAATTCAGGTCGGCCTTCGCAACGGGTTCGCCGCCTCCAACAGTTTGCCCAAGCTCAACAGCGGCGACTTCACGCTCAACAATCTCTCGTTCCAGCCGGAACGCAGCGCAAAGATCCTCGATGGCAAGTCCTTCACGTTGTTCACATGGCACAGCCTGCTGGCGCCGATCAAGCCGGGCACTTACTCGCTCAACTTCTCGATCCCGGCCACCGTGCGCATCCGCACTCAGCCGCGCGGCGATTCGATGATCGACGATCTCATGGGCGACCCCTTCATGCAGAATCTGTTCGGCGCGAGCATTACGAAGAACATCACGGTGACGAGTCCTGACGCGGCGTTTACGGTCCTGCCCCTGCCGGCCGAAGGGCGTCCCGCCGACTTTGGCGGTGCCGTCGGCTCGTTCAAGATCAGCACGGATGTTTCCTCGGCGACCAATACGGCGGGCGATCCCCTCACGCTTCGCCTGCACGTGAGCGGCGCCGGCACCTTCGATCGCGTCGACAGCAGCATGCTGGCCGCCGATGCTCGTTGGAAGACATACCAGCCCAAGGCGGCCTTTCACCAAACGGATGCCGCGGGATATCGCGGGGAGAAGGTCTTCGAACAGCCGCTCATCGCCTCCCAGCCGGGGGTCAATACCATCCCCCCGTTGGCGTTCAGCTACTTCGATCCCGGGACGCGCCACTTCGAAACGGTGCACAGCGCACCGCTCACCGTGACCGTCGCCCCGTCGGCCGCCGACAGCGCGGCGCCGCCGCCTCCGGCGCTGGCGAACTCCGCAGCCGCGAATGGCGAGGATTCCCACGGCCTGCGACCGGATCACGCGGAGACCGGCGCGCGCGTCGATTCCTTGATTCCGCCGTATTTCCAGCCGCGATTCTTCGCCGTGCCCTCGGTGCTCGCGTTTCTGTTCGGCGGCGCATGGGTCGCGCTGCGCCGCCGGGAACGCCGGGAAAACGACATCCGAAGAGCGCGCGAGCGCGCGAGATCGCAGATGACCCGCGCCGCGCTCACGCAGATGGCAGCAGCGTCCAACGGCGCCGATGCGGTTTCGTTCTTCAACGCCGCACGATCGGCATTGCGGCAATCGTTGGGCGCCCGTTGGCAGATCGTGCCTGAACAGATCGGCCCGGCGGAGGTGGACGCACGGTTCGACGGCAGCGATCGCGACGACGTCCTCAAAATCTTCGCGCTCGCGGATGAAGCCAACTATTCCGGCGGCGGCCTGCAGGCGGCCGATTTCGACCGGTGGACCCAGCTCGTTCGCCGTCAAGTCGCCGAGGAGGCGTCGCCGTGAGGCGCCCGGCCACCCTTGGGTCGCTGATCCTCGCCCTTGCCCTTGCCCTCATTGGCGCATCCCCGGGCCGCGCCGCACCGGCACAGCCGGGCTATTCGGCGTCCGCCCTCTACAACCAGGCGAACGCCTACGCGCGTCAGGGAAAGCCGGGGTTGGCGGTCCTCAATTACGAACGCGCGAAATTGCTGGATCCCAATGATCCGGACATCGACGCCAATTTGCGTCAAGTGCGGCAATCGGCCGGGCTGCCGCCGGAATCTCGCAGCCTCTTCGAGCGCGCGGCACGATTCGCCAACCCGCAAATCCTTGCCTGGGCCGGGCTCGCCGGCTTCCTCTGCTGGGGCGCGAGCGTGCTCGCGCGAAAATTGTTCCCGGGGTATCGCAGCTGGCTCGGCGCGTCGGCCACCATCGGCTTCCTGGCGGCGGGCGCTGCGCTCTGCGACGCCGCCGCATTGTGGCCGATGCTTCACGAAGCCGTGGTGGTCACCCGTACCGCAACGGCCCGCGTGTCGCCGGTACCCATGGGAGAATCGCTGTTCGAGCTGCGCGAGGCGGAAACCGTCGAAACGATATCGCGGCACGACAGCTTCGTCATGGTGCAAACCCGCGCCGGCCGCAAAGGTTGGGTATCGGCCGACAGTCTCGCACCGGTCGTGCCGCGCGTGCGGCCTTAGGAGACCATCTCCCGATCCATCCACGTCTCGAGCATGGCGCGAAGTTGCTCAACGTCGAGGGACTTGGCCAAGAAGTCACGCCAGATCACAGTTTCAGCCCCTGGTCTCCTGGCTACCGTCTCAAGGATGAATGCCGGCTTCGCTGGTTAGGTACACCGCGAAGGTTCCGAGCCAGTGGCCGCCCTCATAATGCTCGCCCGTCACAGCCGGAAGTGCGGCCTCACGATGCCGCGCCGCAAGCGCGCGCAGGATCGGGACCCGCGCATCGCCCGGCGCCAACGCATGCGCGATGCCCTCCAGCATCCAGGCGCGGCTCAAGTTGAGTCCGTCGATATGGGCGAGCTTGGGATCCGCTCGATCGGTCACCACCGCGGGTTCAAGCGCGGTCGGAGCCGACTTTCGAAGTCCGGGCAGGAAGGCGGACAGCCAGCGGCTGAAGGCGGCGGGGCTCTGCACGCGGCGCATGAAATCCGCCTCGGCGAGGCAGGGCGACAAGAAATCCTGGCCGGACGGTTCGTAGTTGAGCGGGCAGTTTCGGTCACTGGAGTAGAACCGCCGTGCCGCGTCGCCCAGCACGCCGCGCATCTCCGCATCGCCGGCAATCTCCGCCCAGTCCCAGATCAAACCGAACGAGAACGCGGTCTGGTCGTGCTCGCCGACGCGAATCGCATAATGAAGCTTGGGAATCCAGCTCTTCAGCCGCGAGGCCGATTCAGCTTCCAGGGGCCGCAGGGTCATTGCCCACTCCCGCGCCTGCGGGTCATCCCAGGAACGCAGCTCCGCCGACAATCGCAGCAGCCATGCGAGGCCGTACGGCCGCTCGAATGACGCCCGGCCGGCGTGCTTAAGATAGGCAACCTCGCCGGCGATGTTCCCGGGCGTCAGACTGCGGGCGAGTTCCGCCCGCGCCGCGGCGGCGAAGGGCGAGTCCGGATTGAGACGCACCAACCGCGCGAGCAGCCAGTGGCCGTGGACGTCCGAGTGCCAGTCGAAGCAGCCATAGAAGGCGGGTGTGAGCCGATGCGGGGGAATCGCATCGGCGTCGCCGTCCATCGTGTGGCTGATGTGGTTGGGATATTCCGCGTGCAGACACCTGAGCGCGAGGTCGGCAAATCGAGCCGTCGCAGCGGGATCGATGGGAGCCGCTCCTTCGGCCGGTGCGCCGCGCGCGGCGGCACCCACCGCATTGATTGATACTAGAACCACCGCGAGGTAGGTTGCACGGTACATGATGGGTCCTTTGAAGCTTTTGGCCAGCAGTACGTCATCCTAAGACAAGCGCGCTGCGGTGCAAATCGATGGAGGGTGACTAATGGCGGACGTTGCGACCTTAAGGCGAATCCGATGACTCCGCTTTGGCCCGAACTCAAGTACGAGGCGTGGCAGGACACGTGCGCCACCCTGCATCTCTGGACGCAAATCGTCGGCAAGATCCGCCTGATGCAGACGCCGTGGCTGAATCACAGCTGGCACGTGCCGCTGTACGTCAATTCCCGCGGACTGACCACCTCACCCATTGCGCATGGATCGCGCACATTCGACATCCAATTCGATTTCCTCGACCATGTGCTCGACATCACCGTCAGCGACGGCGGCGCGAGACGCTTCGCCCTTGAGCCGCAGAGCGTCGCGGATTTCTATGCCGCGGTGATGGCGGCGCTTCGGGATCTCGGCACAGCGGTCGACATCAATGAACAGCCCTGCGAGATCGCCTCCGCAACGCCCTTCAGTCTGGATCGGGTGCATGCGGCGTACGATCCTGTGTACGCACGGCGCTTCTGGCAGGTTCTGCTGCGCACGGACCGCGTTTTGAAAAAATTTCGCACCGGCTTTCTCGGCAAGTCGAGTCCGGTGCATTTCTTTTGGGGGAGCTTCGATCTCGCCGTCACCCGCTTTTCGGGACGCCGCGCGCCGCCCTTCGCGGGCAAGATTCCGGGCCTCGCGCCGGAGGTGATGCGGGAGGCTTATTCTCATGAGGTGAGCAGCGCAGGATTCTGGCCCGGCGGCAATGGCATCGATTACGCGGCGTTTTATTCATACGCCTACCCCGTGCCCGCCGGGTTTCGCGAATCGCCCGTGCGTCCCGCGGAAGGCTTCTTCAGCGAACCGCTCGGCGAATTTCTGCTGCCTTACGAGGCCGTCCGTGCGGCGGCCGAGCCGGAGGCGGCCCTGTTGAATTTTTTGCAAAGCACCTACGAGGCAGCCGCCCGGTGCGCGGACTGGGATCGTGCATCGCTCGAATGCGCCCTGGGAAGCCCCTGCGTGCCCCGCGAATCATGATCCAAGGGGGGGCATCGACTTCGAACTTGAATCGGCCTATACATATCCCAAATTTGAGGGCACCAACATGACACCGTACGGCTTGCGAGGTTATTGGTCGGTCTTGCGGCGCGGCACCGGGCCGGCCTTGGTTTTATGCATTGTCGCCGCGGGCTCGCTGAGTGCGGCCGGTGCGGCGCGCGCGGCTGACGCAGCGGCCGCGGGGTCGAAGGCGGAATTCGGTGGGCAATGCGTGCAGGGGCTCGCCGAGGGCCAGCATGTAAAGACCGACTGCACGAGCACCTGGGTCGACAAGGACGGCAAGACCTACTGTTTCAGCAATGACGGCGCCAAAAAGTCATTCCTGCAAAACCCCGCTGAAAATCTCGAGCGCGCCCGCTCCTTCGCGGCCGCGAGCAATGTGGAGGCCACCGAAAAGGCCATGCAGGACTTCACCGGGAGCGACGCCGAAGCGCTGGTCAAAGAGTCGATCAGCACCAAGGTCAAGGCGAACAATGGCATTTTCCCGTTCGAAGACCCGCTGCACGGAGATCAGTTGAAGTTGATCTACGACGACGTCGATTTCACCCGCACCATCGACGGATACGGCTTCTTTCCGGACGTGAAGTTTCATGACTCGCAGGATGCGCAGAAAAAGTACCTGATTGATTTCTGGGTCATCCCGCAGGACGGCAAGCTTGCGGTGCAGGAAGTGCGCATCTACAAGGAACCGCTCAAGTCGGAGGGGGCCTGGACCACCATGGCCCGCCAGCCCATCCCCTGGTGGTGGATCCCTGCCTCCGAACATCCGGGCCATCTGGCCACGAAGCGCGGCTGGGAAGTGATGTCGGCGGTCGAACAAAGCGCGGTGAAGGAAAGCTTGAAAAACAACGGTGTGTTCAAGCTCAAGGATGACAAGACCGGCAAGGAATTGGAGCTCGAGTTCATCGACACTCACCAGCCGGTGAGGCAGCTCGACGACGGCCACTACTTTGCATGCACCGACTTTCGCGTCGTCGGCACCAAGGATCAGATTTACGATGTCGACTTCTGGGTGAGCGACAAGGACGGCGCCATGACCGTCGATCAGACCAAAGTGCACAAGGTGCCGGAACTCAAGAGCGGCCAGTGGGTCCAGGTGCCGCGATACGAATGGAAGGACTTAGGCTCCTCGCACGTCGTCCCCTGACTCTGAGGCCTGCGCTACCTTGCGTCGCGTCCTTCGCGGGAATTGGCGACGAGCTTTTTCAAGAACGCCAGATTGGCGACGCCCGGGAGAATTTGCAGGCCGACGACGAAACCCGGCGTCCCATCGAGGGTGAGCGCATGCGCCTCGGCGTCGTTGCGCGCGAGAAGCGCGGCGATCTCTTTGGCATGCCGGGTGCGGTCTTTTTTCAGGGTGTCCATGTCGAGGCCCGCTTTGCTCAGGATCGCATCCACTTGATCGTTCTGCCGCAGGCGCGGGCCGCCGATCAGTGCGTCGTGAGCGACCAGATACTTGCCTTGCCATCCAGCCGCGAGAGCCGATGAGGCCGCGTACACCGACACGGGACCCAAAACAGGCCAGTCCTTGTAGATGAGGGCAATCTTGGGATCCTCGCCCAGCAATGCCTGCAAGGTGGGCACCACAGTCTTGCAATAGGGGCAGTTGTAGTCGAAGTACTCGACGATGGTCACGTCCGCCTGCCGGGAGCCCACGGGTTCCGTTCCCGGATTGGCGAGCATCTGCTTCCGCCCTTCGGGGGTGATGAGGTCCAGGTCCTCCGCCTGCGACCCGGGCGGCGCCTGTTGCGCCGGAGCGGCATTCAGCAGGAGCGCGCACGCCAACGCCGAGATAGCGATTCGAATCATCCGCATGCGGCTCATCCTAACCCAAACGAGCGATCCATTTCGCAGCGCGGCGCCGATTCGCTGCGCGCCAGCGATCCGGCACGTCGGCGATTCCGGTCGCAGCGGCCATATTCGCTGACTTTAGTGAATGGGCTCAATCAAACCCGCATCGTCGGGCGCGTTGGAGTTGATGCGCGGACTCACGGGATGCGCCTGCATCCACGCGGGGTTGTAAGGCCGGAGCGCCGCTTTGGCCTGGACCGGCGTTCCGCGCAGCCAGGTGTCATAGTCCCGGCGACGCAGGATGGCGGGCATCCGTCCGTCAGAATTGGCAATATCGGCCAGGAGCGCATTCGCCGGCACGCGAATGATCGAGCAACTCTCGATCACATCGTCATCTTCGCTGACGGAGCGGTCCCATACGGCGGCCAGACCAAACACACTGCGGTTGATGAGACGAACGAAGTAGGGCTGGCGGTAATTCGCGCGGGTGAGCTGCCACGCGTAGAAACCCGAGACCGGCAGGATGCAGCGCTGACTGCTGAGCCAGGGCATCCGGTAGACGTTCGAATCCTCCAGATGATCCATGTCGGTGGAGGCCGTGGAATCCGCCGTCGGCTTGCCTTCTGCCCACGAAGGAATCAACCCCCAGCGCATCATCATGCCCTCGGTTTGCCCCTCGTGCACGCGGATGGCGGGCACGTACTGCTGCGCCGCGACGTTGAATTTCGCCGTGAATTTCCACCAGGCCAGCGCCGGCAGGAACTCGCGTTCCGCGGCCACCTGGTCCGGTAGGACGTAACGATCGCACATAATGGCGAGATTACCGGCTCCGGCTTCCCGAAGCTGTGACCGATCCTTGGTCTTGGCAAATCGGCCGACGCCGGGGGCCGTTACGCGGCCGGCCCCAGGGGGACCCGCCGGGTGAGGAACGACCGCTCGGCTTCCTTGAGCGCCTGGGTGATGCGTTGCGCCCACTCGGTCTGCCCGGCCTCGTCGGCGACGAGATCCTGCCGGATTTCAATTTCCACGTGGGGAATTCCGCGCGCCTCGCCATGGCGCGGAATGGTGTAGTCAGTCTCGTCGCTGACGAAATAAGGTTCATTGTCCGCGATCGACAACGTGGCGCCCCGCCGCAGCATGTCGAGCATCAGGCCGGCGAAGCGGCGGTCGCGGTTGTAGAGCACCGCCGCGTGCATCTTGCGCCGCACGCCGTGGTAGACGTCGGTCATGGTGTGCTGCGCCACGAGGATGGTGGTCCGGTTCGCGGCTGCCCTTTCATCCAGCAACGCGCTGATCTCATTGTGATAGGGATCGAAGATTTCGGCGCGCCGCGCCGCGGATTCCTCGTCACTCAAGCCGAGGTTGCCGGGAATCTCGACCGATTCGCTCAACCGCGGGATCGACGATGCCACCTTGGGATCGCGGTTGCAGTCGATGACCAGGCGCGAATAGTTTTGCGCCACCAGCGGCGCATCGAGCGCCGCCGCCACTTGACGCGCCACCCCCAGGGCGCCGATGTCCCAGGCGATATGCCGCTGCAATTCGGACGCCGCCAGTCCGAGGTCATTCAACCGCCGTGGGATGCGGCCGCCCGCGTGATCGCACACGATGACGAAATTCGACAGCCCACGCCGCCCCACTTCGAGGACGGGTGACGGCTCGTCGGCATCGAGCAGCGCAAGGCCCATTCACCAGCCCACGGCTTCGCCGTCCTTTCGAAAGTCCGATCCGGCGCGGTAATACCCGTTGACACGTTTCGGCGAACCCGGCGCGGCGGCACCCCCGGACTTCGACTCGGCGAGGAACATGATCGCTTGCACGCCCCCCATGTCTTCCCCGCTCACCGATTTCACCGTGTGGCCCATGGCGGCAAGCTGCGGCCCCACCAAATCATACAGGGGCGTCTCGAGGCTCAAGACGTTCGGAATTTGCGCGTGCCTGAACCGCGCCATGTCCGCCGCGGCCTGCATGTTGGCGCCGAGATCCAGAACATTGACCAGGAGCTGCGCGTGGCCTTGCGCCTGCATGTCGCCGCCCATGAGCGTGACGGTCATCATCGGCTCTCCGTTTCGCATCGCGAATCCCGCCGACAGGGTGTTGAACGGCCGCTTGTGCGGCTCGAGCACGTTGGGGCTTTTCGGATCGAGGGTGAACAGAGCGCCGCGATTGTGCAGGATGAATCCATAACCCGGTACGGTAATGCCGGAGCCGAACGCGGAGAAGTTGCTGTTCACCCACGAGACCATGTTCCCTTCGTCGTCCGCCGCGGAGAGAACGATCGTGTCGCCGGGGAGTGCAAAATTTCCTTCCGGACCCGGCGTGGATGCATGCCGCGGATCGACCTTGCCGCACAGCGATGCCGCGTGCGCTTCGGATAGAAGCTCGGCGAGCGGCACTTTCGCGCGATCCGGATCGGCGTTGTAGCGGTACAGATCGGCGTAGGCCAGCTTCTTCGCCTCGACCAACAAGTGCCAGTACCGGGGATCAGTGGGTCCGAGCGAGGCGAGCGTCGCACCCGCAGCCCACCGCGGCATGCAGGCCTCGAGAATATTGAGAATTTCATTGGCCGCCCACGCCTGCGACGGCGGCGGCAACTCGAAAATATCGAAGCCATGATACCGGGTGTGTGCGGGCTCGACCCACTCGCCCCGGTACTCCGCGAGATCCTGAAGCGTCATGGTGCCGCCGAGCGCCCGGGACTTGGCGACGATGGCCTCGGCAACCTCACCGCGGTAGAAGCCGTCGCCGCCCTTCGCCTGCAGCAGTCGAAGGGTGCGCGCGAGATCGGGATTCTTGAAGATTTGCCCGGGCAGCGGCGGCCGGCCGCCCAAGTACCAGGCCTTGATGGAATCAGGGTCGGGTGCCGTGCAGCAGTTCCGCAACGGGAGTGCGTTCGGCATTTGCCAATCGTGAGCGATGCGCTCGGACACCGGAAAGCCGTTCTCGGCGTACTGCGCCGCCGGCTCGAGGACTTCCTTGAAGGTGAGCTTGCCGAAGCGTTTGAGCACGGCCTCCCAGCCCCATGCGGCGCCGGGCACGGTGACCGGCAGGATCCCGTACGGCGGCATTCCCGAAGTCGGTCCCCAATTCCTCGGATTCCACCGGTAGCCGAGTTCATTGAAGCGCGCGACGGTCGCCCCGGAAGGCGCCGTTCCGCTCGCGTTCAGTACGTAGACCTTCCTGTCCCTGGCGAGGTAGATGACGGCAAAGACATCGCCGCCCATCCCCACCATCATGGGTTCCGTCACATTGAGCACCGCCGCGGTCGCCACGGCGGCATCGATGGCATTGCCGCCCCGCAAGAGAATCTGCAGGCCGGCCTGCGCCGCGAGTGGCTGACTGGTCACCACCATCCCGTGCTGGGCCATGACCTCAGAGCGGCTTTGCGCCGGCCACCCTTCGGAGCGGGCCCCACGAACGGCGCCGCAATAGGCGGGCTGCGGCGCGGACCCGCAAAAGGTGCCGTTGAACGCCGTTTCTGCGCAGGCGCCGCCCGCGCCGAGGACGGCCGCCAAGGAGAGCGCGGCGGCTTGCAGGTTGGATTTGTTCACCCTCGATGGCGCCATTCGCTCACGTGGCCCGCAGATCTTCCAGTACCGTGCCGAGGCGGTTCACCTCCTCTTCGTGCGGCCGATCGCGCAGCGTTTCCTTGAGCGCATCGGCATACCAATCGCGGAGCGCCCGCATCGCCAACAATCGATCGGCGTAGGACGCGGCGGGGGTATCCAGTTTGAGGTCATAGGTCTGAATCCTGAATGCAACGGGCGCGTAGAACGCGTCGACCGCGGTGAACGAGCCGCCCGCGAGGAAAGGACCCCCGAAGCGACGCAGACCATCGCTCCACAGCGTGCCGAGCCGCGCGATGTCGCGCCCGAGCGGCACCGGAAATTCATGGAGCCGGATCCGTTGGCCGCAGCTCATCGAACAGCGGCCGCGCAATTCGCTGAATCCCGAATGCATCTCCGCGGCGGCGCTTCGTGCCCAGGCTCGTGCACGGGCATCCGTCGGCCAAACGCCCTCATGCCGTTCCGCGACGTACTCCACGATCGCGAGGGAATCCCACACCACGATGTCGCCGTCGATGAGGCAGGGCACCCGCCCGCTCGGCGAGATCTTGCGGAAGCTTTGCCAGCTCGCTTCCTCTCCGAAGGGGACCAGGTGTTCCCGGAACGCGATCTTGAGTTCGCGCATCAATACCCATGGCCGTACCGACCATGACGAGTAGTTCTTGTTCGCTATGTATAAATCGTACATCGGTTTCCGCCCACCCCGCACCGACCCTTGCCGGCCCGCCCGTCAATTGCCCGCCGCCGAGACGCAAAGATACCCCGCCACGGGCGTCAGTGCGCAGGCATCTCCGCTCCTTGCATCCACCGCATGGAGCCTGGCGTCGTCAGCATCTCGCCGGTTTCCAGCAGCGTCTTGAGTCCGGAGAGGATCATCGGCCAGCCGCCGTAGAGTTGGGAGTTCGCATCTTCACGCAGCTGATCGTGCGTGACCTTAAGCAGGCAGGAATCGCCGATGGCCTCGATTTCCCACGTTACCCGCGACGTCCCCTCGCTCTTTACATCCTCGCCCCACAGCGCACGGAAGCTCTGCACCAGCCGCCACGGCGGATCGACTTCCAAATTCTCTCCTTCGAAGATGGCCGTTCCGCCGCCGACGCCCCGGTAGTTCGAGGACGGCGTCCAGTCTGAACTCACGATCGCACCGAATGTGTACTTGCGCCTCATGTCGGTGTCGGTGATCGCCTGCCAGAGCCGCGCGGGCGTCGTCTTGATGTAGATTTCGAATACTTTCTTCATCGTCCTGTCCTCCAGTCTGTGTTTGAGATCGCTCAAGGCCGCAACCCACGGTGCGGTGAACTTGTTGACCCAGCGATCGTGGATGAGCCGGATTGGAACGACGTTCAGGAAGTGCAGCTTCTGCCGCCCCTGCCGCCGCGTCACGACAAGACCCGCTTCTTCCAAGAGCTTCAAATGCTTCATGACCCCGAAGCGGGTCATCGGCAGACGCTTTTCCAAGGCGCTTAAGGTTTGTCCGTCCGCCTCGAATAATTGATCGAGGAGCTGTCGTCGCGTCGGATCTGCCAGTGCTTTGAAAACATCGTCCATGAGCCAGACGATACGTGACCATTTAGTCACCTGTCAATCCGATTCCAGCCCATCCCCGGGCGGGTGCGGGGCTGCCGGCACGGACCCGCGGCTCTCGGGCCCCAGAAAGCGGGCGCTTGCCGCCAATGCCGCGGCCATTGCGGCCGCGCTCTCGTGCTTCGGCCCGCGGATGATGGCGCGGGTGACGTGTGCCGCGCCCACGCTTGCGCCGCCGCTGATGCCGACGCTCGCCCCACGCATGCCGCTCAGGGCGCCGCTCGAGTCGCCGGCCGACGCAAACCGCGGGCATCCGCCGAAGAGCCACGGATGCAGGCAGGACACCTCGCCGGGTGCGCAGCGCGCATCGCCCGTGGCGCGAATCACGCTCGCGTAACCGGCGGGATACACCGGCGCCCCGCGCGCCGGCGACGAAGCAACAACGATGCAGCCGGCCGCGACGGCGCGCGCGATGGCGGCGGCGAGTACGCCGCGGTCGGCCTTAAGCCCCAGGCTCATGTGGATGAGTTCCGCGTGTCCTGCGGCAGCCCAATCGACGGCGGCCGCCAATGCCGCCGCGCTCGCGGCTCGCTCGTCCAGGAACACCTGCGCCAGCTTGAGTTCGACCGCCTGATCGCCGCCGGTGAATAATTGGGCGATGCGCGAACCATGGCCGCTGGGATCAACCGCGACCTCGCGGCGTTCGACGTGCTGCCCGTCGCTCACGAAGGCGGCGGCGTCCCTCGCGCCCGGCCAATGGCCGCAGCTGTCGATGAGCGTCACACGCCAGCCCATTCAGCCCGCCAGAAGCGCCGGACGCAGTCGGCCGGCCTCCAATTGCCAGCAAAGGTCCGTTCCCTCGATGCCGCCGGCGCGATGCGTGATCACGAGCCTCGTCCGATCGGCGAACGCCGAGTCGAGCGAGCGATGCACGGCGCGGGCGGCATCCGCATCGAGGCCGCTCGTGGCCTCATCGAGGATGACGATCAGCGGCCGCGCCAGGACCGCACGCGCGATGGCAATCCGCTGCCGCTGACCGGTGGACAACCCCGAGCCGCCTTCGCCGACCTGCGAGGCGTAGCCCTCCGGCAGCGTGCCGGCGAACTCGTCGACCAAGGCCCTGCGCGCCGCATCGATCGCGCCGGCCTCGTCGACCTCAGGGTTTCCGTAGCGCAGATTGTCGAGAATCGATCCCCGGAAGAGCACGGGCGAATGTTCGACAACCACGATGCGCCGGCGCAGATCGGCCAGCTTGTATTCCTGCAGCGGCCGACCGTCGAGGAGGATCTGTCCTGAATCCGGGTCGACGAAGCGCCGCAAAAGATCCGCCAACGTCGACTTGCCCGCACCCGATGCGCCGCGCAACACCACCTTGCTGCCCGCCGGGATGTCCACAGTGATCGAATCGAGCACCGGCCTTGCCTCGACGCTCGAGCTCACGCTGACGGACTCGAAGCGAAGGGCGCCGCGCGCGCCTTCGGAGACCGCGATTGCCTGCGCGTGCTCCGCCACGCACGGCAGGTCGAGCAGTTCCTGCACGCGCGCGAGGCTCACGCGCGCGCGCTGGTATCCGGTGTAGAGCGCGGCAATGGAGGCCGCGGAGCCCGAACTGCGGCCAAGATACGCCACGAACGCGACCAGGGTGCCGACGCTCAGGCGCCCCTGCAGCACGTACCAGCCGCCCAGCACGAAGGTCGCGGCCGTGGCGAGATGGCCCAGGAAACCCGCGAAGGATCCTGTCGCATACGTGACGAGCTGCTGGCGCAGAACACGGCCGAGGTAGCCGTCCCCCAGCGACTCGAGGCGCCGACCCTCCAGCTCCTCGGCCGCCGCGGCCTGCACATGGCGCGCCCCGGATAGCGTCTCGACCAGAAACGAGGTCAGCCGGCCGGCCGCTTCGCGCAGTTCGCGGGTGCTCGCCTCGATGCGCGGCCGGGCATATTGACGCACCAGAAGCTGCAGCGGCAGGAGCGCGGCGACCAGCAGCGTCAAGCGCCATGAAAGCCCCAGCATGACCGCGCCCACCGCGAGCAGGGTGAGTACGCTGCCGATGAACGCCGCCGCCGCGTCGGTGCCGAAGCGCTGCACCTCGGCGATGTCGCCATCGAGGCGGCTCACGAGATCGCCGACCGGAACCCGCGACAGACGCCTCGGCGACACCTTGAGCAGGTGCGCATACACCGCGCCGCGCAACGAAAACAGCGCGCGCCCCGACGCGCGCACGTAGATGACGCGATGGATCCCGCCCAGCACGAAACCGGCCCCGGCGACCCCCAGCATGCCGAGGCACGCGCCGGCCAGACGGGAAAACTGACGGCCGATGAGACCCTGATCGATGACGACGCGTGTCAGAAGAGGCTGGGCTGCCGACAGCGCGGCGATCAGAAGCGCGAGCAGCAGCGCGAACATGAGTACGCCGAGCTGTGGCTTGAGGTGCGGCCACAGCAGCTGGCGGATGCCGTGAGGCTTATTTGCCGCGGATGACACGCAGCGTCGACAGCGCCTGGTCGCTGCAGCCCGGCAACTTCAAGACCGCCTTCTTCTCGAGGCTCGCGGCATCGTAAAACCCGACGTCGCAATTCGTTCCACCGAGATAAATCTCGCGGCCGTCCGACGCGACATTCACCGCGTAGAAGGTGTGATCGAGCGACACCCGCTTCTCGAGCCGGTGACCCTCCACGTCGATGCTCGACAGCGTCGTGTAGACGCCGTACGCATGCTTCTTGTCGGGACTCAGCACGGTGGAGAAGATCAGAGCCGACAGCGGCTCGAAATCCGCGTAGGACAGATCTCCGGACTTGAGATTGAGCGACATCAGCGCCGTCGTCGGCACGCTGCCCTCGCCCTTCTTGATTTCCGAGTAGACGGGACTCGTGAACACACCCGTGGGTTCCGTCACGGGCCAGAACGCGAGCAGGTCAGGCTGCGAATGATCGGCCAGCGCCCACTTCTGAATTCCGCGGGTCCCCAGGAGCCGGCCCGTCTTGGTGTCGTACTCGTATAGGTCGAAACCCACGGCATAGAAGCTGCGTCCATTCGGACGCGCCAGCAGCATGTGGATCCGGCGCGGCGCCGCGTAGCTTCGCACCGCTTTTGCATTGAGCCCCGCATCGGTGCGGAATACGGCGAAGCGCGGGTCCCGCACCACGTACTCGCTGGACTTGAGCTCGGTCGGCAGTTCGTACGCAATCAGCTCCCTGCCGTCGGGCGTGACCGCCATCGCGAAGAAATCCTTGACGCGCTCTTCCGGGCTGGACAGATCCGCCCGAAACACTTCGCGGCCGCTGGCAAGATCGACGCCGACGATCCGTTCCATGCGGTCGACCAGGAGGTACGCGGTGCGCTGATCGGGCGACAGCACCACCGTGAAGATCTGTCCGTTGGCGCCGGCCACATGATGCAGGGTGCGCACGCTGCGCGTCGCGGCATCGATGACGAAGAGCTCGTCGGGCTTCGCGGCCGTGACAAGCAGATCCGCCGCCGCGCCGGCCGCGTTTGCTGCTCCGCCCGCCTGTCCCGCGGCAGTCGCGTGCTCCACTGCGCCCGCGGCGCAGGTCAGGCCGATGGACAATGCCATGACGGCGCGCGCCGTGCGGGAGCGAATCGAACGTACCAAGGACATCGGGGCTCTCCTGCTCACTTGTTGGGGAACACGGAATCCAGATTGCGCCAGTCGCCCGGGGCAGACGGCTTTCCGGCATCCCACGCGGGATAGGTGCTCATCGTGTCCGGCACCTGTGCCGGCCACCAGCAGGGATCCGAACATCCATAAAGATCCGCCTCCATCGGCTGGCACAGCGAGGCAACGCCACCGAAGGGGTCGACCTCCCACCCCGGGTCGAAGGTGGTCGCACATCCGGCGACGGTTTCCATGGCCAGCACTTCGGCCACGTGGCCTTCGGCGACGGCTTCGAGCAACAGCTCGGCCTTGTGATTGGTGGGCTTCAGTTCGCTCATGCAATGGCTCTCCGCGGTTCGAGGTGGCGGGTGAAGAAACTCGGGTTATGACGCTGGATGTCGGCGTACACGCGCACGCCGAAGTCCACCCAGCTGCGCAGAAGATCGCAGTAATGGTAGGTCCGGTGGTGCGCATCGCCGAAGCGTGAATACGATTCGTGGTAGCAACCCCCGGCGCAGAGATTGCGAATCCTGCACGTTTCGCAGTGGGTGCCTTCGCGCTCGAGCGCCTTGTCGATGAACGCACCGAGGCGCTCGCCGTCGATTCCCGATGCGACATTGCCGAACGTGGGCAGATCCGAGCCGGTGAAGCGGTGACACAGGTTGAGATCGCCGCCGCCATCGACTGCGAGAAGTCCGACGCCGGCGCCGCAGGGCAGAGACTTGCGCCGCCCCTCGTGCAGATCCGTCATCAGCTGGTGCATGTTGGAAAAGCCGTTGTTTTCGCCGCGCAGCGCCGCGCGCCGGTAGTCCTCGCCGAGGCGTTCGAAGGCGCGGTGCACTTCCTGGAGTTCCGCATCGGAGAGTGCATGGCCGGCCTCCGCGGCAGCGGTCACCGGCGCATACCCCACCTCGTGAAAGCCGATCTCTCCCCGAAGATGCGCATGGATGCCCTCAACCTCGGTGGTGCCTCCGCCCAAGGTCACGCGCGCGCCCACCGGCCGCGAACGATAGCGCTCAAGCAGCACCCGCACCTTGCGGGCGACCACCTCGTAGGTGCCGCGGCCGCCGACGCTCTTGCGATGGCGGTCGTGGATGTCCTTCGGGCCGTCAATGGAGACCGAGATGCCGAATCGATGCGCATCGAAGTAGTCGATCAGCGCCGGCGTCAGCAGCGTCGCGTTCGTCGTCATCGAAAAATCCATGCTGACCCCGGCGCGCGCCGCGGCATCTTCCGCGTAGCCCACGACCTGCCTGATCAGCGCGACATTGCTCAGCGGCTCGCCGCCGAAGAACACGATGTTGACCCGGTCGCGGGCGGCCCCCGCCTTGAGGAGGAGGTCGACGCTGCGCGCGGCGGTCACGAAATCCATCTTGCGGCCGTCGGCGGGCTTGGCGAGATCCTCCTTGTAGCAATACGTGCACGACAGATTGCAGCCGGTGTTGACGTTGAGCACCAGCGTGCTCAAGGGATAGGCGCTGACTTTGACGCTGTTCGGGTTGATGGGCTTGAGGCTTCCGGACGGCTGCAACATTTCGAGCTTTCGAAGCTCGGCGGCGAACGCGCGTACCCGCGCCGGCGGATATCGGCCGGCCAGCAGGGTGATGAGCTCATCGACGCTTCGCCCGCCCGTCTCCCTGCAATGCTCGATGACCGCAAGTCCCAGCGAATCGACGCCGAACACCGCCGTGGTCGGCACGTGCAAGAGATATGCATCCGCCTCCGAGCGCACCAGGTGCCCGTTCCAGGAATTCCACTCGAGACGTTCGGTTGTCGGGTTCATGGGCCTTCAGTAGATTGGTGGAGTGATCCAGCGCTGCACAGTGACCACGAGATGGCCGCGGCCCTCGATTTGACGGCTGCCGTCCTGGACATGAGCGAGCACGGTCAGATTGCCGACGTTGTCGCCAGAAAATTCCCGCGCCGGGTTCGGACCCGCGGCGCTCGGCAGAAAGCGGCCGCGCTGGTCGAAATGACCCGCGAATTTTTCATCCTCGGTCCGCTTCGCTTCCGCGTCGAAAGGCGACGATGTCCAGTCCGCCGTCACGGGGCCGAGTGAGACCAGCGCACCGCCCGGCAGCCGCGTCGAGCCGATGGCTTCGAATTGCGCGGTCACGGGCGCAACGCGGCCGCCGCCGACGCGCGCAATGCCGTAGCCGGGCACCACGTCGACCTGGTCGATTTGCGCGTACACCACGAGCTTGCCCACCGGCCCGCCCGTCATGATCTCCCGCGCCCCCGGCGACGCATCAGCCGACACCGTGACCTGCGCGTGGATCGTGTGCGCGTCCCGCTGCACGTTGGCAGCCGCGACCGCCTCGCCGAATGACACTGCGCGCGCCGCCTGCGTGCCCAAACCGGTGCCGACGATGGTGACGGCGGTGGTGGTTCCGATGCGCAGGGCCTGCGGAAACACCGCCAGCACTTGCGCCGGGCCCGTGTCGCGCACCGCGGTCCACTCGCCGCCGTCTTCGGAGTGATCGGCATCGAACCAGCGCCCCGTGATTCGGTTGCCATCCTCCGAGGCGGCGTAGATCTCGCGCAATGAGCGGTCGCCGACCTGGGCGCTGCCGCGCCACTCGTAGCCCGTGTACACGATGGCCTTGGAACTGCCCTCGAATTGGAAACCTGAAACGTCGGACAACTGATAGCTTGCCCGGTACTCGCCGTCGGGCGTGCGGTCGATGCGCGCCGTCCCGTAAAAGTCTTTGCCTCCCGGCACGCGGCCGATGACGACCCACCCGCCGCTCAAGTCTTGTGCGGGGCGCGCTTTCCAGTCGCTCCACGCCGCCGACGAGAAGGGATAAAGGGCCGCGAGCTTGCCCGGCAGCGGACCGCTCGCGATCTGCCACCACGGTCGATCGCGTCCGGATGCGGAGTACTCGATCGAGGTCCACTGGCCGACGTGCGTGTGGGCGAGCTTTCTCCATTCCTCCTCGTCGCGGCGCTGCAGGGACACACGCGCGAGCGAATGGCAGCGCCCGCACATCACGCCGATTTCCGCCCCGATGTCGATGTCCTGAGCATTGGGGCGCCGCTCGAGCGCGAATCGGCCGGCGGCCGATTCGGCGGGCGCGAGCCCCTGGGTATCGGCCAGATAACGGACGATGGATTCGCGCACGTCGTCTGCGAGCGTGAGGCCATGCACCTGGCGCATGCGAAACAGGGTCATCACCCAGCCTTCGGGCGTCTTGCGGATGGCGCTGATGCGCTCGAACTGGCCCGCGTGTTCCTGGTGGCAGCCTCCGCAATAAGTGCGCACAAGCTCCGGACCGGCTGCGGTGGCGGCCGGAGCCGCCGAACAACAACCTGCGCCCAAGATGAGCGCCGCCGCCGAATTCCAAAATCTCGAATGACCGATCGACACGGATTTAACCTCCTGACGAAATCTGCGGCGGGACTTGCCGCTGCATGGCGCCCTTCTGCCGAAGCCAATGGATTGCCGACGCCACCGCGGCCGGCGTTCGGTCGAGCGCCGCGGCCGCGCCGGCGATCGTGGCGCGTTCCGCCGAATCGAGATACGCCTTGAGCGTGACCAACGGCACGCCCGCGACATGCCATACCCCTCGCGGATTCTCGGCGGTCACGATGACGTCACGCTCGAGAATGCGGCCCTCCTCGAGAACCGGACGTCGTTCGATGCGTGCGGTCATGCGCGCCGCCGCGTGGCCAGGCTCGGGCAGCAGCGCCGCGTAGGCAGCCGCGGTTTCACTCCAAAAATCACCGTGGTCCGCGTTCTCGCGATAAAAGCCCGCGGCCACCCCCACTCCGTGCTGCCAGCTTTCCTGCCGGCGGTCGGCGATGAATCGCTGCGCGAGACCGGCATCCCCGCCGTTCATGACCGATTGGATCGCGGTCGATGTGAGCAGAGCGCCGCGCAGTGCCTCGTAGATGCCCTGCCCGGACAGGGGATCGAGAGCGAGCGCCGCATCGCCGACACGCCACAGCGTGGGGTCCTTCCCGCTCAGGCCGAACCGCGCATGCGCAGCCCTCGCAACCGGTTCACCATCGATCGAGGCACCCTCGAGGGCACGGCCGAGCGCCGGCAATTGCGCCGCCGCCCCCGCAACCCATGCGACCGGATACCCGGAGCGAGGCCGGCCGACGACCTGAACCCACAGCGTGGTTCCATGCTCGGCCCACCAGGACCACCCGAAATCGGCCACCCCGATGCCGGTGCCCGACCGACCTTGGGAGCGCTTGCGGAAGCGCTGGCCGTAGGCGAGCAGCAGGGGTCCGCGGCACTGCGCGCCGCGGCGGCCGCGCGCATCGACGAGCATCGGCGCCTCGAGCACCTCGCCGCTGCGCAAAGTGACGCGCCAACGATCCGCGCCGCGCGCAAATGCCGCCACCGTGTCCAAACGCGGCATGGCACCTGCTTCGAGCGCCCGGCCGCGCAATGCCTCGGCCAGACGCGAGCGTTCCATCAGCCATTCGACCCCTTCGACCGGACGGCCATCCGCCCAGCTGCCGCGCCGCGCGAACGGTCCGGCGATGAAGTCGGTCTCATCCAATCCTTCTTCGGCGAGCAGTGCGCGGCTGCGCGCGGACAAGCCTTCCCAGCCCGGGCGCGATGCCGCGCCGACGAGCGCCACCCGGGCACCTGGCGCCGCCAGCCGCCGTGCCACCGCGCTGCCCGCGGGTCCGGCGCCGCAGATGACGATGTCGTACATCACGCGCTCGGCTCCTCCGAGAGATTGAGCTCGGCGCGCAGATGCTCGCGGATCAGATATTTCTGAATCTTCCCGCTGATGGTGAGCGGAAAGCTCTCCACGAAGCGCACGTAGCGCGGCACCTTGTAGTGCGCGATCTGACCGCGGCAGAACTCGCGGATTTCCTCCTCGGTGGCGCCCATGCCGCCGCGCAGGCGGATGCAGGCGCACACGGCCTCTCCGTACTTGGGATCGGGAACGCCCACCACGGCGACGTCGAACACCGCCGGATGGCGGTAGAGAAATTCTTCGATTTCCCGCGGGTAGACGTTTTCGCCGCCGCGGATGATCATGTCCTTGACGCGGCCCACGATGTTGCAATAACCCGCATCGTCGATCACCGCGAGATCCCCGGTGTGCATCCAGCCGCCTTCGTCGATCGCCTCGCGCGTGCGATCAGCGTCCTCCCAATAGCCGCGCATCACGCTGTAGCCGCGGGTCAGGAGCTCTCCCGCCGTGCCGCGCGGCGTGACCCGGCCGTCCGCATCGATGATCTTCACCTGCACGTGCGGGTGTACGCGCCCGACGGTGCCCACGCGAAGCTCGAGGGGATCATCGTGCCGGCTCTGAAAGCTGACGGGACTCGTTTCCGTCATGCCGTAGCATATGGTGACTTCCGGCATGTGCATGTCGGCGACGACCCGGCGCATGATGGCCGTCGGACAGGGCGAACCGGCCATGATGCCGGTGCGCAGCGATGTCAGGTCGAATTCGGCAAACCGCGGATGCTCGAGTTCGGCGATGAACATGGTCGGCACCCCATGCAGCGCCGTGCAGCGTTCGTTCGCCACCGTCTCCAGCACCGCCAGCGGCTCGAAGCCGTCGCCGGACAGCACGCTCGCCGCGCCGTGCGTCATGGCCGCGAGCACGCCGAGCACCATGCCGAAGCAGTGGTACAGAGGCACCGGGATGCAGATCCTGTCCCCGGCCGTGAGTCGCATGCCTTCGCCGACGAAGAACCCATTGTTGACGATGTTGAAGTGGGTGAGGGTCGCCCCCTTCGGAGTGCCCGTCGTGCCGCTGGTGAACTGAATGTTGAAAATGCCGTCCGGATCCAGGTGCTCCCCGATCGACTTGAGCTCCGCCTCGTCGACATCGTGGCCGGAGGTCACGAGATCGTCGAAGGAGAGCGCGCCGGCCATGGGCTCGGCGCCGAGCTGTACGAGCAGGCGAAGCTCCGGAAAGGCGGCGCACACGAGCCTGCCCGGCGCGGCGTCCTTGAGCTCGGGGATCAGGGACTCGAGCATGGCCGCGTAGTCGCTGGTCTTGAAGCGCGGCGCAAACACGAGAGCGCGGCATCCGACGAGCCGCAGTGCGAATTCCAGTTCAGTGTTGCGGTAGGCGGGGTTGATGTTCACCAATACGAGCCCGGCGCGCGCCGCGCCGAACATCGTCAAGACCCATTCCGCGCAGTTCGGCGCCCAGATGCCGATCCGCTCGCCTGGCTTTGAGTCCGCAGGCGGCCATCCCGCGCGCCACCCGCTCGACCTCGCCGGTCGAACTCCGCGAACGTGTACCGGAGTGATTGGAACGGCACCACGAGCGCATCGCGGTCGGGCATATCGGCGGTGGCGGCCTTCAGCACTCCGTCGACGGTCCGGTAGAGCAGAGGCTGATCACTGGTGCCCGACACGAAACTCATCGAGGATGGGCCAGAGATCGGACGCATGTGACCTCAGCCCATCGGGCCGCTAGAAATGGTAGTGCACATCGCCGCCAAACATACGCGGAGTTCCGACGTGGCGATAGTCGAACCCGAAGCCTTGCACGTCGACTGCGTTCGTCAGGTAGAACTTGTTGGCGATGTTGCGGCCCCAGATTCCGACGTCCCACTTGTCGTCGCTCGACACGAGACTCAGGCGACCGTTGAGCAGCGAATACCCGCCCTGGGTAATCGCGTCTTCGTTCGGCAGCGCAAGGAACTGCTTGGAGTTGTAGTTCATGTCGAGGTGTAGATTGATCCTCGCCGCGCTAAATTGCCACGCCTCCCAATCCGCGGCCAGCGTTCCGGACACGTGCGGTGCATATGGGAGCTCCTGGCCGTCGACGGACCCGGTCGCGAGCACGCCATCCTGCACGTCGCTGTGCAGGAAACCCGCGCTCGCCCGCAAGGTGAGCGGACGCACCGGTCGCGTCACGATTTCGATTTCGCCGCCGTCGATCTTCGACTTGCCGAGATTGATCAGCGGCTGCTGGCCGGTGGGGTAGACATTGATGATCTGCTGATTCTTGTACTGGTAGTGAAACACGGCGCCGTCGATCTGCACGCGGTGGTCGAGCCAGGAGGTCTTGAATCCCGCCTCGTACGAATCCAGCGTCTCCGGCTTCACCGTGGTCAGGTCGCTCGGCGTGAACAGGAACTGCGCGTTGAAGGCCGCCGAGCGGTAGCCCTTGCTGTAATTGAGGTACAGAAGCGTGTCGGGAGTCAGCGTGAAATCGACGCCCGCACGGCCCGTGACGGCCGTGTTGTGCAGGAACTGGCTGCGGGTCTGATTGACCAATGCGGCATAGTTCGGCGAGCCCGGCAGCGCCAAGGTCGGCGCCGAACACGCCGCCCGGCTGCTGGGTGAAGAATCCGAGATTGGCGATCGGCACCTGGTCGCTGCCGCGCAGCTGGTCGAGGGCGTTCTTCTGTGCGCCGTTGTCGTGGTTGTAGCGCAGGCCCGCGCGCAGGGAGATCCAGTCGGCAAGCTGGTAGCTGTCGTCCGTGTACGCCGCCCAGCTGTTGCGGATCTGGTCGAAGGAATTGTAGTAGTCGCAGCCCAGATTGATGTTCGAGCCGATGCTGTACCCGGATGCCCGCGCCGAACGAGCTCGCGGCGCAATCGCGGTAATCGTGGAAGGTGTTGAATGCAGGATCGGTGAAGATCTGATTCTCGGTCGAGTTGTAGATGATTTCGTGCTGATAATAGGCGCCCAAAATGTAGCGCAGCGCGGCGTCTCCCGTGGACGTGAGCCGCAGATCCTGCGTCACCTGGCGCGTCTTGCCGGTATAGGGGATGTTCCAGACGACATAGGGCGCGCCATCCGTGCCTTCCGGATTGAAGAGCGACGCGTCATCCCAGGACGTGATGGAGGTGAATTTGTTGGTGGGCGACACCGCCCACTCGCCCGTCAGCGAAACGGCCTCGTTGTCCTGCCGGCGGCGCGGCGTGTAGTCCTGCGCAATCTGATAGTTGGTGAGCGGCGCGCCGGTGTAGGAGCCATCCTGCGTCCGGAAATAGCCGGTGAATCCGACGCCGCCCGGATTGCCGGGCGACGGCTGGCGCAATCCGCCCGTCGATGATCGCGTAGTTCTGCGGATCCTGCATGCTCTTCGAAAAGCGCAGCATGAAATCGAGGTCGTCGGACGCCTTGTAGAGCAGCGACAGGCGCATGCCGTACTGATCGACGCCCTCGAGGTCGGGATGCCCCGGCAGCACGTTCTGAATGAAGCCGTCGACCTTCGTATAGGTGAATGCAAAGCGCATGGCCACGCGTTCCGGCACCAGCGCGGTTTGAAAATCGCCCTCCACCTCGCGCCGGTTGTAATTGCCGGCGCCGACCTTGATATCGGCCTCGGTGTCGAATCCGGGCTTGCGGGTGATGAAATTGATCGCGCCGCCCGTCGTGTTCTTGCCGTACAGCGTTCCCTGGGGCCCGCGCAGCACCTCGATGCGCTCCAGATCGTACATTTCGACGCCGAACAGCACGAAGTTTCCCTTGTAGACTTCGTCGATGTAGCTCGCCACGGGGCTCGACTGGTTCAGGCTGTAATCGAACATCGACACGCCGCGCAGCGAAAAGAGCGGCGAACCCTCGCCCACGATGCCGTTGACCTGCAGATTGGGCACCTGGGTGACCAGGTCGGAGGGCGAATCCATCTTGAGCTGCGCGAGCTCTGCGCTCGTGAGCGCCGTCACCGAGACCGGCACCTTTTGCAGGGTCTCGGAGCGTTTCTCGGCCGTGACGACGATTTCCTGAATGCCTTCGATTTCCGCCGACGCCGACGTCGGCGCCTGCGCGCGCGCGGCGGCGGCAAGGATGATGGCCGCGGCCGGCAGCAATCTTCAAGGTGACCTTCGAAATGCGCTTATGTGTCATTGCCGGCCTCATGCCGTGATGTTGATGCATACGGATTTGCTCTCGAGATAAGAATGGACCGCCTCGCCGCCGAGTTCGCGGCCCCAGCCGGATTGCTTGAAACCGCCGAACGGCATGGTCGCGTCCAGCACGTTGTGGCAGTTCACCCAGACGGTGCCGGCGCGCAGTTTCGGCGCCAGCCGCAGGATCTTGCCGATGTCCCGGCCCCAGATGCTGGCTGCAAGACCATAGATCGTGTCGTTCGCGATGCGGGCGATGTCGGCCATGTCCTCGAAGGGCTGCGCGACGACCACCGGCCCGAAGATTTCCTCGCGCACCACCGACATCTGGTCGTTCACGTTCACGAATACCGTGGGCTCGCACATAGTAACCGGGCGTCCCCAGCGCATGGCCGCCGGCGGCCGCGCTCGCGCCCGCCGCGGCGCCGTCTTTGAGATAGCGGGTCACGCGCTCGAGCTGAATGGAGGAGACCAGCGGACCGATTTGCGCGGTTGGATCGAGGCCGGGACCGAGCTTCATGCTCTTCGCCTGATCCGCGATGCCGGCGACGACCCGGTCGAAGTGCTTCGCGGCGACGTACAAGCGCGAACCGGCGCTGCAAACCTGGCCCTGATTGAAGAAGATGGCGCTCGCCGCCCCCGGCAATCGCGATATCCAAATCCGCATCCGGCAGAACGATCGTCGGCGACTTGCCGCCGAGTTCCACCGTCACTTTCTTCATATTGCCGGCCGCCGCCTGCACGATCAGCCGACCCACCTCGGTGGAGCCGGTGAAAGTGATCTTGTCGACTCCCGCGTGGGCTCGTCAGCGCGGCTCCCGCCGTGGGACCCATGCCGGTGACGACATTGAGCACTCCCTTCGGAATACCGGCTTCCAGCGCGAGTTCGCCGAGACGCAGCGCGGTCAGCGGAGTCTCCTCGGCCGGCTTCAATACCACCGTGCAGCCCGCCGCCAGCGCCGGGGCGCACTTCCAGGTTGCCAGCAGGAACGGGAAGTTCCAGGCGATGACCGCACCCACGACGCCGATCGGTTCGCGCGTCGAAAACGCAGCGTACTGTTGGCCGGGCACGAGCGTGCCGGACAAGGGCAGCGTCTTGCCCTCGATCTTGGTCGGCCACCCCGCCATGTAGCGCCACACTTCGAGCGCGTGCTTGATGTCGACGTGGCGCGCCATCACCACCGATTTGCCGTTGTCGATGGCCTCGAGTTCGGCCAGTTCATCGGCATGCTTCTCGATGAGATCGGCCAGGCGGTGCATCACGCGTTCCCGGTCGACGGGCTTCATTTGCGCCCAGTCGCCGGATTCGAACGCCCGGCGCGCCGCGGCGACCGCCCGGTCGACGTCCGCCGCATCGCCCAGCGCGCAGTGTGCGATGACCTGATCGCTCGAGGGGTCGCGCACCTCGAAGGTCTTGCCGCTGGCGGCCGGCACCCAGGCCCCGTCGATCAAGAGCTTGCGCGGCGCGGCCAGAAACGCCGCGTTGGCCGGCATGATCGACGGAAAGATCATTGGCGAGCGCGATTTTGAGTGCACTGGGTGCGACGGCGGTATTCATTGTGGACTCCTGGGATGGGGCACGGCGTGCCGATTCGGCACTCAAGGCTCGGCGCGGCTGAGTATCACCGCAGAGGTGCCACTTAAGGTATAAGTCCTAAGGCGCAGACGGACTAATACTTTGGTATCGACCTTACGCTCATCGTTGGAAAAGACAATGCATGCGCAGAGTACCCCGGGCGCGCCGCCGCGCGTCCTGATCGCCGACGATCATCCGCTTTACTGCGATGCGTTGCGGGCCGTCGTGCCCCAGGCCTGTCCCGGCGCCGAGATCGGCGTGGCGGCTTCGCAGGAGGAGGTGCTCGCGGCGGTGGCGGGCGATCGCACCTTCGATCTTGTTCTGCTCGACCTCAATCTGCCGGGCGCCACCGGACTCTCGTGTCTGCACGCCCTGAAGCGCGCTGCCCCGGCAACGCCGATCGTGGTCGTGTCCGCCGTCGGGGACCCGAAGGTCATGCAGGACGCCGTGATGGCCGGCGCGAGCGCGTTCATTCCCAAATCCGCGTCGAGCCAGGTTCTGATCAACGCGCTGAAGGTCATTCTCGCCGGGGGCACCTACATGCCGACCGGAATCCTCGAGGCCTTGCGCAACGCCGACAGCGCCGCCGGACACGGCGAGCTCACGCTGCGCCAGCGCCGCGTTCTCGAGTTGCTGGCGACCGGCCTCTCGAACAAGCACATCGCGCGGGAGCTTCAGATCAGTGAAATCACGGTGAAGGCGCATGTATCGGCGATCTTCCGCAAACTGGGCGTGACCAACCGCATGCAGGCGGGCCTCGAGGCGCGGCGCCTGCTCGACGGCAATTACTGACGGGCGATCTGCTCCAGCAGCGCGCGCAGCTCCGCTCAGGTTGATCGGCTTGGCCAGAAGAGTGAATCCCTGCTCGCGCGGCCGCGGAATGCAGCAGGGGATCGGGATCGCTGGTCATGATGGCGGCTGGAGGCGCACGGTCGAACTCGCGGCGGACCTCCTCGATCGCGGCATCGCCCTTCGTGGAGCCCGCGAGATGGTAGTCGCTGATGATGAAATCCGGCGACAGATCGGCGCCGATGAACTGCACCACCGCCTCCGTGGCCGTTGCCGCGGCAATCGGCCGATGGCCCCATTTGGCCAGCGTCGCGGCGAGACCAAGCCGCACACCTGGATCATCGTCGATGACGGCGATCGCGAGGCTCGGTGCGCGCGCCGCTCCCGCGGCCACTGCGCTCCGCGATCGCATCCGTCCCCGCGGGCCGCCCGTAGGGGACGAGCACCGCAAACATGGATCCTCGTCCGGGCACCGATCTGACCTCCCTGCTCAGCGACAGCAGTGACGAGATGCGTTCCACGATCGAGAGACCCAGGCCGATGCCCGTGGTGCGGGCACGGCCGCCAGCGGGTACTTGATAGTAGGCCGTGAAAATGGCATCCAGGTGTTCGCCCTCGATCCCGATTCCGGTGTCGTGCACGGAGATGAGCAAGTCCCTCGCGTCTGCGCCGGCAGCCGATCAGTACCCGACCCTTGAGCGTGTAGCGGATCGCATTGCTGATCAAATTGCGCAATACGGTCTCAAGCAGGTGCATATCGGACCGGACCCAGGCGCTCGAGGGCACGAAATCAAGCGCCAGCCCCGCCGAGCGCGCGACGCCGGCGAATTCCGGAACGATCCGGTCGAGCACCGCGCTCACCGGAAAATCGGCGTACTGCGGCTCGATGCCGCCCGAATCGAGGCGGGCGACGTCCAGCAGCGTGTCGAGCAGATTGCTGAGCGAGGCGAGCGCGACGCGCGCCTTGTGCAGGTAATCCAGATCGAGCCCCGACAGCGCAGCCTCGCCGATCGACTCCAGAAACAGCAGCGCCGAGCTCAAGGGCTGCCGCAGATCGTGGCTGGCCGCCGCGAGAAAGCGGGTCTTGGTCTCATTCGCGCGGTCGGCGAACTCCTTGGCCTGCTTGAGCGCGAGCTCGATTTCACGCCGCGACTCCGAGTTCCCGCTTCAGGCGCACATTGAGCTGTTCGTACTGCTCGGTGCGCTGGCGGATCGCCTCCTCGAGGCTGGCCGCGGCCTGAAACCACGAGAATGCGCTTCCCTGATCGTCGACTGTCTTCTCGACCCGCATCATCAGTGCCTTCACCGATTTCTTGAGTGCCCGATTCTCGGCGCGAAGGCGCCCGGCGGACGCCGCCGCGTCGGCCTTTTTGGACCTCCGTGTGGACGTAGCTGCGTTGCGGCGCGTCATTCGTGACTTCATGCGATCGGGGCGATGCCCAAGCAGGTGAACGAATTGTTCGCGTGGATGGTGTTGAACTGCTCGCCGAGCGAGGCGAAGCCCGTGACGTGGTGCTCGCGCAGCAGGGCCTCGATGCCCTAGGTCAGACCCTGACGTTCCATAAAGGCGGTCCGCGCGGCGCAGTCGAAGCCGATGACGAGTTCGGGCACGCCGATCTGGCGGCGCATCGTCGCAAACAGCTCCTCGAGGCTTGCGATCATGTCGGCGGGTTTGCCGAGCGCGACCACGAGCCCCGGTTCGAGCGCACAGGCGAACTCGAGCGCACCGTCGGGGTAGATCCGCTGCATGCCGCGCGCATAGTAGTGGCCGCCGATGCGGATCATCAAGGGATATGGCGCGAAATCGCGGCTCTCGCGCGGCGGGCGGCGAAATCCACAGGCGGCCGCGTAAACGGCCAACGCCGGACGGCCGTCGATTTCCCGCACCAACCGGCGCGCCGGATCCGCATCGGTGATGACGAACTTCTTGTCGCTTTGCAGGTAATGGTTGTGGCAGTAGGCAAGCACTGGCGTGGCCGATGCAACCAGGCAGAGAATGGCGGCGCCGCGCTTCGCGCTGCCGTGATAGAGCAGCCGCGTGCTGCCGGCAGGATGACCCAGCGGATTGAAGTACAAGTCTCCCGCGGAGCCGCCGATCAGCGGCATTCCGTTCAATTCCATGCCGAGGACGGCCGCGAGCCGCTCTTCGCATCGCGACTCTGCATCGACGAACAACAGTGCGAAACGATGCGCAAGCGAACCGCCCGCGGCAAGCCCGAGTTCGAGCCTTAGCTGGTGCACGCGGGCGCGCAGCTCCGGAAGCCCCATGCCGGCGACGTCCTCGAGCACGGTGTCGGCGGCGGCAAAGCGCCCTGCAGGAAGGTGAAATCCCGCGATGCCGCTCGGCTGAAAGCCATTCGCGCCGATGGTGCGGCCGGTGGATGCGCCGATGACCCGGTTCACACCGCGCAGCGCAAGCTCGCGGCCCAATGTCAGCGAGGTCATGATCGGCGGTGGCAAACATCACCGTGAGCGCTCCGGCGCTCCGGCTCGCCGCCATGGCGGCGACCGCCTCGCCCAGACCTTGGGTCATGCTGAAGCGGGTGATCGCTTGCGTTGCCGCGCTCAACGGCCCGGCTCCCGGTTCTCGCTGACGTGACGCAGCTCGGGGAAATCCTCCTCCCAGAACTCGCCCGCGCGGCGCGGGCCGTCGGCCGGCCGCTCGCGCTCCGCCAGCCGCAGCTGCACGCGGCGGATCTTTCCCGAAATGGTCTTCGGCAGATCCGCGAACTCCAGGCGCCGGATGCGCTTGAAAGGAGAGACGCGTTCGCGCACGTACTGCAAGATGGAGCGCGCGGTCGCAGCGTCGGCCGCCGCGCCGGCGCTCAGCACCACATACGCCTTCGGCACCGCGAGGCGCATCGGATCGGGGCTCGGCACCACGGCCGCTTCCGCGACCGCCGGGATGCTCGATAAGCACGCTCTCCAGCTCGAACGGACTGATGCGGTAGTCGGACGACTTGAACACGTCATCGAGACGGCCGACGTAGGTCAGATATCCGTCCTCGTCGCGGCTCGCCACATCGCCGGTGTGGTAGTAACCGTCGCGCATGACTTCGGCGTTCTTCACCGGATCGTCCAGGTAGCCTTGCATGAGCCCGACCGGACGCTGGTTCAAGGGAGAGGCAGATTTCCCCTTCGTCGCTGAGACTGCCGTCCGCGGCAACCAAGGCGACGGCATAGCCGGGAAGCGGCCGGCCCATGGAACCCGGTTTCAAGTGGTTGACCGGGAGGATTGCCGATCTGGGCGGTGGTCTCGGTCTGGCCGAAGCCGTCGCGGATCGTCAGTCCCCAGGCGTCTCTCACGCGCTCGATGACTTCCGGATTCAAGGGTTCACCGGCGCCCACCACCTCGCGCAATGCCACCGGCCAACGGCCGCAGGTCCTCCTGAATGAGCATGCGCCACACGGTGGGGGGTGCGCAAAATGTCGTCACACCGCAGCGTACGAGCTGATCGAGCAGCCCGGCGGAGCTGAACCGCTCGAACTGATAGGCAAGCACCGTGGCCTCGGCATTCCATGGCGCAAAGAAGCACGACCAGGCGTGCTTGGCCCAGCCGGGCGAACTCAAATTGAGGTGGACGTCGCCGCGCCGCAGTCCGATCCAGTACGCCGTCGACAGATGGCCCACCGCATAGGACGTGTGCGAATGCGCCACGAGCTTAGGGTTGGCAGTCGTTCCCGAAGTGAAGTAGAGCAGCATCAGGGCATCGGCCGGCGTCGGCGCATCAGCCTTGAATGCCGCATCCGATTCAATGCTGTTCTCGTAGACGTCCCATCCCGGCACCGCACCCCCCACCGCAATTCGGATGGGCGCGCCCGTCAGGCCGTCGAAGTGCCCGGCCAGACGCCGCTCGGTGACGACCGCCCGCACGCCGCCCCGAGCGAGGCGATCCTGCAATTCCGACGGCTGCAGCAGCGTCGTGGCGGGAATCACCACCGCGCCAAGTTTGATGGACGCCAACATCGTTTCCCACAGAGCGACCTCGTTGCCGAGCATGACGAGCACGCGATCGCCGGGACCGACGCCGCGCGAAGCAAGGAAATTGGCGACTTGATTCGAGCGCCGCGCAAGCGCTGCGAAGCTCATCACCTGGTCGCCGTGCGCGTCGTCGACGACCCGCAGCGCGGGCCGGTCGTTTCCGGCGGCGATCAGGTCGAAGTAGTCGCTCGCCCAGTTGAAGTGGCGGACCGGCGGCCAATGGAACGAGTGCAATGCCTGCTCGTGGGAAATGTCCTGGCGCAGCAGCCGGTCGCGCAATTCGAGGAATGCTTTGCCGCCGTTCAAGGGAACACCTCGCCGAGTCCGGACCACCCCGCAGCATCATGCCAGCGCGGAGGCCTGCCCGGCCCCCAACTTCGGCACTATTGACTACGCCGCATCGGCCTCCTCACGCCGGCGCTGCCGCTCCTCGGCCTCCCGGCGCTCGTCCTCTATGTGAGTCAGGACCCCCTCGACGTCCGCCGCCGTAGGGTCGCGCGCAAAGCGCCCCGTCAGTACGGAATCGGGGGTCAACTCGCCCGCTTCGTAAAGCGTCCAGATCTCGCGGGCATATTCGGTCTCGAGCAGTTCGGGCAGCGCGCGCCCGAACGTCTCGCGCATATTGTTGACGTCCCGCTCCAGCATGGCGAACGCGTTGTTGTTGCCGGCGGCGTTCACCGCCTGCGGCAGATCGATGATCACAGGACCATCGACATCCAGCAGCACGTTGAACTCGGAAAGATCGCCGTGAATGAGTCCCGCGCAGAGCATCCGGGTGATCTGCGCGATCATGAACGCATGCCAGGTTCGTGCCTGTTCGGCCGTGAGGTTCACTTCATTGAGCCGGGGGGCTGGATCGCCGTGTGCGTCCCTCACGAGTTCCATGAGCAGCACCCCTTCGTGCACGAGATGCGGGGCGGGGACGCGCACACCCGCTGCGACCAGGCGGTACAAAGCCTCCACTTCGGCGTTCTTCCACTGCGCTTCCTGCACCTTGCGCCCGTGCCTGCCGCGCTTCCCCATCGCCCGCGCATCGCGGCTGCTGCGGGTCATGCGCCCTTCCTGGTATTGGGCGAGCTTGTGAAATCCGCGCTGCTGCGCTTCCTTGTAGACTTTGGCGCATCGCAGTTGGCCGCCGCAGTCGACGATGTACACGGATGCTTCTTTGCCGCTCTTGAGGCTGCGCACGACCGCATCGACCATGCCGTCATCGACCAGCGGCTTGAGGCCTTGGGGAATCTTCATATCGCTACCGTTGAGGGAATTGCGTGGCTCGGCCCCGGACCTTCCGGGGTGGTGCAGTGTAGCTGCGTTTGCGCAAAATCTTTCGGGCACTTTTCAGAGGACCTCGTTGGTCGATTGCGTCGAAGGCGGGGCATCGGTGAGCTTCATGCTCCCCCTGCCCGCGGCGAAAGCGCTGGATTTCTGGCGGCGCGTTGCGGAGGGGGTGGCGCGGGACTGCGGCAAGTCGCTGCTCGTGCTCGACACGGCGAGCAGCGATGCGGAGCGGCTCTATGCCAGCCTTGGCTGGCAGCGATGCGGCGTGATCCCGGGCTACGCGTTGCTGCCGCGGGGCGGGCTTTGCGACACGATTTTCTTCTATAGAACGCTGCCCGTACCTTCATAGGACGTGCCCGGGCTCTACGAATAATCGATGAAACGATTGCAACTCGGCCGCAGCGGCCCGACCGTCCCGGCGTTTCAAGCGGCCGGGCAGGGATCTCCAAATGCGACGGGCTGCGTCGGAACGGCATCGGGCTGAGGAAACGCCTGGCGGAATGTAAATGCCTGCGCCGTGGGGCCGTGGGCCCTCAAGTGTTCCAGCTTGGCGAGCGCCTCGGCGATGGTCGGTCGATGACCCGCAGGCACCCACCACAGCACCAGAAACGCCTCGGGCATGCGTTCAAACCACTCCCTGCGGCGGCGCATGAGCTCGACATGAGCGGATCCGTAGACGTATTCATGAAGTGACTCGACATCGCGCCACACGGACATGTTGACCAGCAGACTCTCATTCTCGAACGGGCGGATGGAGGTGGCATCCCCCTCCTCGCTCTGCAGCCTCCATACAAAGCCGGCGGAGGCATCAGCCAGGGCGTTGATGCGCGCCAGGCCCGCGGCGAAATCGGCCATGACAGGCGAGTCCATCGGCCCCTTGATGATGCCGACGTTGAGCTGCGCAAGTTCGTACTTCGCCATGGGGACTCCCGGACGGTAGAGCTCAAGGATTTAAGTGTGGCGCACTGCTACTATCGCTTCAACTGTAACGAGCACCCCGCCGCCCCGCGGGCGTCCAGGGGCCGAGGATGAAATGAGCGTCGCCGAACCCATCAGCATGATTTCGACTGAAACGCGCGAACTCAAGCGCGGCATCGGTACCCGGCAGCTCAGCATGATCGCGATCGGCGGCGCGATCGGTACGGGCCTGTTTTTCGCGAGCGGCGGCGCGATCGCGCAGGCGGGACCCGGCGGCGCGCTGCTCGCGTACGCCACCATGGGTCTCGCAGTCTACTGCATGATGCAGTCACTCGGCGAAATGGCCACCCAGTTGCCGATTCCCGGATCATTCGAGGCCTATGCGGAGCGTTTCATCGATCCGTCGCTGGGTTTTGCGGTGGGGTGGAACTATTGGTTCAGCTGGGCGATCACCCTCGCCGCGGAATTGGTCGCCGGGTCGCTCATCGTTCAATTCTGGTTTCCGCATTCGAACTCCACCCTCTGGGCGATGGGCTTCTTCAGTGTGCTTCTGGCGCTCAATCTCTTGTCGGTGAGGGCATACGCGGAAGCGGAATATTGGTTCGCCGGGATCAAGGTCGTGACCGTGATCATCTTCTTGGCCGTGGGCGCCTTGATGATCACCGGCATGATAGGCGAGAACCATGTCGGCTTTCAGAACTGGACCGTGAGCGACCCCAAGACGGGGACCCGGGCGCCGTTCGTCGGGGGCTTGACGGCGATATTGACCGTGTTCCTGGTCGCCGGCTTCTCGTTTCAGGGGACCGAGGGCGTGGGCCTGGCGGCCGCCGAAACCGCCAATCCGAGCAAGAACGTTCCCAAGGCGATCAAGACCGTGTTCTGGCGCATTTTGCTGTTCTACATCGGATCGATCTTCGTGGTGGGGACCTTGATCAGCTACACCGATCCCAATCTCTTGAACGGCGACGAGACGCACATCGCGTTCTCGCCCTTCACGATGGTGTTCGGACAGCTTCCGAGGTTCGGGTATTACGCGGCCAATCTCATGAATGCCGTCATCCTCTCCTCGGTACTGTCGTGTGGAAATTCCTCGATGTACGTGGCCTCGCGGATGCTGTACGCGATGTCCCACAGCCGCAAGGCGCCGGCCCTGTTCGGCAAGCTCAACCGGCGCGGAGTACCCGTGGCGGCGCTTCTTGCCACCGGCCTGGTGAGCGCCCTGGCCTTCTTTTCCACCTTGGTGGGGGAGCACAAGATCTATCAGATCTTCTACAATGCCTCAGGCCTCACCGGCTTCCTGATCTGGCTCGGCATCGCCATCTGCCACTTGCGCTTTCGCAAGGCATGGGTCGCACAGGGTCGGCGCCTCGAGGACCTGAAGTTCAAATCCAAGTTCTTTCCGTATGGTCCATGGCTCGCGCTGATCCTCTTCCTGGTGGTGCTGTTCGGCGCCAACATCAGCGTGTTCCAGACGCCGGTGTTCTCCTGGTTCGATTTCATCACCGGCTATCTGATGATTCCGGTCTTCGTCATCCTGTATCTCGGCCACAAGTATTGGAACAAGACGCGACTGGTGCCGCTCAAGGAATGCAATTTTGAGATCGATTGAGGCAGCCGCCCGTGAAGCACGACGTCGAAATCCGTAACTTTCTGATCCAGCGCGACATCGAACACGTCAAGATCGCCGTTGCCGACACCGACGGGATCCTGCGCGGCAAGTATCTCAGCCGCGAGAAGTTCCTCTCGGCGCTCGACAAGAATCTCGGATTCTGCGACGTGATCCTGGGCTGGGATTCGAACGACCAGCTCTACGACAACACGAAATTCACCGGCTGGCACACGGCCTATCCCGATGCCACGGTGCGGATCCTGCCCGAATCGCGCCGCGACATCCCCTTCGAACCCAAGACCGCGCTCTTCTTGGGAGAATTTGCGGGCCCCGCCGAATCGGTCTGTCCGCGCGGCACGCTGCGTCGCGTGCTCGAGCGCGCCGCGGGCATGGGATATGCTGCGAGCGCTGCGGCGGAATTCGAATTCTTCGTGTTCGAGGAGACGCCGCAGAGCGTGCGCGACAAAGGCTACCGGCACTTGAAGACCATGACACCGGGCGCGTTCGGCTACTCGGTGCTGAGGAGTTCCGTGCATTCGGATCTCTACCATGAACTTCTCGATCTCGGCCAGAACATGCGCTTTCCCATCGAGGGCTTGCATACCGAGACCGGGCCCGGCGTTTTCGAGGCTGCGCTAGCGTATTGCGACGCCCTCGAGGCCGCCGATCGCGCGGCTCTTTTCAAGACCTTTGCCAAGGTTCTCGCGCAGCGCCGCGGCCTCATGGCGACGTTCATGGCCAAATGGTCAAACAGCGTGCCGGGACAAAGCGGTCACCTGCACATTTCGCTGCGCAACGGCAACGGCGACAGCGTGTTCCACGATGCATCGAAGCCGCACGACATGTCCGATGCCATGCGCTGGTTCGTGGGTGGCCAGCAGGCGCTGATGCCCGAGCTTCTTGCAATGGTGGCGTGTACGGTGAACAGCTATTCGCGTCTCGTTCCCGGCTATTGGGCCCCGACCTCCGCCGCCTGGGGAATCGAGAACCGCACGACGGCCCTGCGCGTGATCCGCGGCGGCCCTTCGAGCCAGCGAGTCGAGTACCGCATCGCGGCCGCCGACATCAATCCCTACATCGCGATCGCAGCGGCGATCGGTTCAGGCCTCTGGGGCATCGAGCACCGCATCGAACCGGACGCCGCGATCGTGGGCAACGCCTACGACCGCGAACACCCGCCTCACCGGCGCCTGCCGGCGACGCTTTACGAGGCAGCCGACCGGCTGCTGGCCTCGAAACCCGCGCGCGCCCTGTTTGGCGACGCGTTCGTCGAGCATTACGCCGCGACCCGGCAATGGGAAGAGCGGGAATTCCGCAAAGCGATCACCGATTGGGAACTCGCCCGTTATTTCGAAATCATTTGAGCACAATGACCCACACACTGAAGACCATCAGTCCCGTCGACGGCCGCATCTACGTGGAACGCCCGCTCGAAACGGCCGCCGGCATCGATCGCGCCTTGAGCACCGCCGGCCCCGCGCAGCGCGCTTGGGGAATGCTGCCGCTGGCAACCCGCTGCGAGGTTCTGGGAAAGGCGGTCGATGCCTTCGTCGCCAGGGCCGGCGACATTGCAACGGAAATCACCTGGCAGATGGGGCGCCCGATTCGTCATTCGCCGGGAGAGATCCGCGGATTCGAGGAACGTGCGCGCTACATGCTCGGCCGTGCTCCCGAGGCGCTTGGCGCGATCCTGCCCGGCGAGAAGCCCGGCTTCAAGCGGCAGATCAAGCGGGTGCCCCTCGGGATCGTCGCCGTCGTCGCCCCATGGAACTATCCCTATCTCACGGCGGTCAACGCGGTTCTGCCCGCGCTGATTGCCGGCAACGCCGTGGTACTCAAGCATTCGCACCAGACACCCCTGTGCGCAGAACGCTTTCTCGAGGCATTCGCGGCCGCCGGCGTTCCGTCCGGCGTGTTCCAATACCTGCATCTTTCGCATGCCGACACCGCACGGCTCATGGGCGATGCACGGGTGGCGACCGTTTGCTTCACGGGTTCGGTCGCGGGTGGACGCGCGGTGGTGGCGGCAACCGCGGCGGGATTCGCGACCTCCGGCCTCGAGTTGGGCGGCAAGGATCCCGCGTACGTGCGCGCGGACGCCAATCTCGCGCACGCGGTCGACACCCTGACGGATGGTGCCTTCTTCAATGCCGGCCAATCCTGCTGCGGCATCAAACGAATCTACGTGGCCGCGCCGCGCTACGAGGAATTCGTGGCCGGCGTTGTCGACCTGACGAATAGGTATCATTTGGGCTCTCCGCTCGATCCAGAAACCTCCTTGGGGCCCGTCGTTCGCACCTCCGCCGCCGACGCGGTCCGCGCTCAAGTGCGGGAGGCCGTGAATCGCGGAGCCGCCCAACTCATCGATGAATCGAAGTTCCCCGCCTCCGCACCCGGAACACCGTATCTCGCGCCGCAGGTGCTGGTTGAGGTCGATCACACGATGGCGATCATGCGCGAGGAGACCTTCGGGCCCGCAGTGGGCATCATGAAAGTCGCCTCGGACGAAGAAGCCCTGCGGCTGATGAATGACAGCGAATTCGGCCTCACGGCCGCGATTTTCTCTGCAGACGCGGTGCGCGCCGAAGCCCTCGGCGACGCGCTCGAGACGGGCACGGTATTCCTCAATCGATGCGACTATCTCGACCCTGCCCTCGCCTGGACCGGCGTCAAGAATTCGGGGCGCGGCTGCACATTGTCGAGCGTCGGCTTCGAACAGCTCACGCGGCCGAAGTCCTATCACTTCAAGGTAACCACATGAGTTCAAGTTTGCGCGGCAACTGGAATTATCCGACGACGATCTGGGCCGGACCTGGCCGTATCGAGGAACTCGCCAAGGCGTGCGTGGTGGCCGGCATCACACGGCCGCTCATCGTCACCGATGAGGGGCTGATCGGCGCCCCGATGATCAAGAATGCGCTCGCCGCCCTCAACGATTCCGCACTCTTCGGCGCCGTGCGCGGAAACCCCGCGCTGAGTCATGTCGAGGCCGGACTCAAGGCGTTTCGCGCCGGCGGGCACGACGGCGTCGTGGCGTTCGGCGGCGGTTCGGCCCTCGATGCGGGCAAGGTCGTGGCCTTCATGTCGGGGCAGACCCGGCCGCTCTGGGATTTCGAGGACATCGGCAATTGGTGGACCCGGGCCGATCCCGCGGGCATCGCACCGGTGGTTGCGGTTCCGACCACCGCAGGCACGGGCTCGGAGGTCGGCCGGGCTGGCGTCATCCTCAACGAGGAGACGCATCAGAAGAAGATCATTTTTCATCCGCAGATGATGCCGCGCGTCGTCATCGCCGATGCGGAGCTCACGGTCGGATTGCCGCCGGGTGTCACGGCAGCCACGGGTATTGACGCCTTTGTCCACTGCTTTGAAGCGTTCTGCGCACCGGGATTCCATCCGCTGGCGGACGGCATCGCGCTCGAGGGCATGCGGCTCATCCACCGCTTTCTCCCGCGCGCATACGCGGACGGCAGGGACATCGAAGCGCGCGCGCAAATGCTCGCCGCCGCATCGATGGGCGCGACAGCCTTTCAGAAGGGTCTCGGCGGCGTGCACGCCATTGCCCACCCGGTGGGATCATGGTTCAACACCCATCACGGGCTGACCAATGCCGTCATCCTTCCCTACGTCATGACATTCAACAGACACGCGATTGGCGAAAAGGCCGACATCATCACGCGCGTCCTCGACCTGCCGCAGCGCGGCTTCGACGGATTCCTTGCGTGGGTGCTCGAGATGCGCCGCGAACTTGGGATCCCGCATTCTCTGGCGGCGATCGGCGTGAGCGCCGACAAGGCTGCGATCATCGGCCGCGAGGCGGCGATCGATCCCTCGGCCGGCGGCAATCCGATCCCGGTCGGCGCCCCGCAACTGGAACATGTGTTTCGGGCGGCGGTCGACGGAAGGCTCGAGGCCGTGGACAGCGCGTCATGACGGGCCCGGGCCACATGACAGGCCGGGATGCCACATGACAGTGCGGGTGCTGGTCATCGACGGCAATGTCGCCGCCATTCGCGCGCGCCAGACCGCGGCCTTGGGCTATGACTCAGGCTTGGGCTATGCCCATGTGCTGCGCCGAATCGACGCGTCGCTGCGCGTCGACATCGTGCTCGCCGCGGATGCAGAACCGAGGTTTCCGGCCGGGGTCGGCCTCGCAAGCTATGACGGCGTGACGATGACCGGATCGGCGCTCAACATTTACAACGGCGGCGCGCCGGTCACCCGCCAGATCGAACTCGCCAAAGCCGTCTTTGCGGCCGGCGTGCCTTTTTTCGGCAGCTGCTGGGGACTGCAGGTTGCGGTCACCGCTGCGGGCGGCGACGTGCGCGCGAATCCGCGCGGACGCGAATTTGGCTTCGCCCGGCGCATCCTACTCACTGATGCCGGCCGCCGCCACCCGCTGTTCGCCGGCAAGCCGCTCGTATTCGAAGCACCCGCCGTGCATCGCGACGAGATCGCCACGCTGCCCCCAGGTGCTACGGTATTGGCGGACAACGACTTCGGGCTGCAGGCCGCATCGTTCACGTCTGAACGCAGTACGTTTTGGGGCGTTCAATACCACCCGGAATACGACTACCTCGATATTGCAGCGGCAGCCGAACGATACGGCGGGACTCTGGTTGCCGAGGGCATGTTCGCCGACGCCCCGGCGCTCGCGGCATTTGCCGCCGATCTACGTGCCCTGCAGGCAAACCCCGCCGACGGTGCGCTCCTCTGGAAGCACGGCCTGGGTCCCTGCATGCGCATCGAAGCGCTGCGTCTGCTCGAACTTCGCAATTGGCTGCAAGCCGAAGTGCTGCCTCGCGCGGCGCTACCCAAGGAAGTCCCCGCGTAGGTCAGATTCGGTTGCGGATTCGACTGCGGACTTGGCTGCGGATTCCGTTCCGGCCTCCCACGCGTTTTTCTTCGGGTTGACGTTTTGGAGCTTTACCACCAGGCGTCGAAACTCCGAAACGTCACTTGTTTTTATGCAAGTAACCGGAGTCGAACTCCGGACTCCTCATCAACTCCGAGTCGCCTCAACGTGCGCTCGCTACGCGCGAAGAATCGACCGTCGCCGCCCAAGCCCGTGTCGAGAAACACGATACCGAAGAGGACCGCCCAGCCTCGCGCCCGAATCCAGCTGTTCGCGCAGTAGCATGCGCACCAGTTCTAAATCGATGTCGACTTCAGCGGCCGGTGTGACGCCGGGTACCGTCCTCTGTTCGGCCACACATCACCCCACCGCCGCGATCTTCGGTCGCAGCCCCACCCGGAGGATTGCATGTTACATGAGACCCTGAAAGGCCTGCGGCGGCTTCAGCTGCTCCGGCGCTCCATCAGGGACGCAGCGGCACGCCGCACGGCGGCGTCGCGCTCGCCGCGGCTTGCATCGAGGCGCTTGCGGGCAGCCGCGACAATTTCCGGCCGGGCACGCTCCGGGCGGCCCGAATCGAACGGCGGAGCGGGAGCGTACTCGATCGCCAGCTGCACGGCTTGGGCATAGTCGGGGCCGGCGATTTCCGCCATCACCTGGAGTGCCATGTCGATGCCCGCAGTCACCCCCCCGCCGGTGATGACGTTGCCATCCCGCACGACACGGGCCGGATCGGGCGTCACTCCAAAGATGGAGAGCGAGTCTCGCCATGCCCAATGGCACGCCGCACGTCTGCCGGCAAGCAGTCCCGCGGCTGCCAGCAGCAGCGAGCCGGTACAAACCGAAGTGACGTACCTCGCCGTGGCGGCAAGACGCCGAAGTTCGGTCAGATAGGCTCGATCCTCCATGGCTCCCACGGTTCCAAAGCCGCCGGGTACACAGAGCAGCGCGCAATCAGGAATATCGGCAAGCCGCTCCACGCCGGCGAACGTGATGCCCCGATCCTCTTGGATGAGTCCGCCGTGCACGGAGGCAAGTTGACATCGAGCGCCCGGCAGCCGCGCAAAGACTTCGAACGGACCGGTGAAATCCAATTGGGTGACTCCATGATAAAGGGCGAAGACAACGGAAAAGTCGGTGCTCACGTGGCGTCTCCTTCATTGACGGCGACAGGATGACCGATTAGGCTTTTGGCGTAAATGACAAGATTACTCCTTTTTCTGCCATGCCTCGCCGGATAGCCCTTCTCATCTACCCGAATTTTCAACTGCTCGACGCGGCTGGACCGATTGCGGCATTCGAGATTGCAGAACGGTACAAACCGGGTTCCTATGCGCTGCGCGTCGTCGCCGTGAATCCCGGGCACCTCGTCAGTTCCGCGGGCATTTCCATGAAGGCTGTCGCCTGCGGCCGCGCGGCCGGCATCGATACGCTGGTGATTTCCGGCGGCGACGGATCGCGCGCTACCGCAAAATGCAGGGCGACGCTGCGATTCGTGCGTGCATGCGCCAAGTCCGCGCGGCGCGTGGCGACTGTGTGCTCGGGCACGTACGTGCTGGCGTCCGCCGGCCTTCTCGACGGGAGAGCAGCCACAACGCACTGGAGCCGCAGCGATGATTTCGCGCGTAAGTTCCCCAACGTGCGCCTGGATGCGGACCGCATATTCGTCAAGGATGGAAAGTTCTGGAGTTCCGCAGGCATCACTGCAGGCATCGATCTCGCGCTCGCATTGATCGCCGAGGATCTAGGAGAACGCATCGCGCGCCGGACGGCGCAGCAATTGGTCGTCTACTACCGCCGTCCCGGAGGGCAGTCACAATTCTCCGCGCTGTTGGAAATGGAACGGGCGGATGGACGCTTCGCGGCGCTGCTGGATCATGTGCGGGGCAATCTGGAGAAGAAACTGAGCGTTGCGGACCTGGCCCGGTTCAGCTGCATGAGTCCGCGGCATTTCGCGCGCCGTTTCCGCGCCGAGATCGGAGTGAGTCCGGCCAAGGCGGTGGAGCGCTTGCGCGTCGAAACCGCGCGCGCGGCTCTCGAAAGCGGCGCGAGGTCCAATCAATTGATCGCCCGATCGAGCGGCTTCGGCACCGCCGAGCGCATGCGGCGCAGTTTCTTGCGCACCATCGGCGCTTCGCCCGCGGCGCTGAAGGCTGGAGGACCGTCTACGGATTGAGAGTGACGGCGACGGATCCGTCGCCGGCGCTATCGCACTGCAGCGGCATGCCCGATAGTGCCGGCGCGGGTGAATTCGAATTGCAGCAGCCACACTCGCGACGCCTGGTCGGCCGCCGGGGCGAATTTCCATCTCTTCGCGGCTTCCATTGCGGCGCGGGCGAAATACCTGCTCGAGCCGCGATTGTCCAAGGCCGTCGCGACGACGTTGCCCGAGCGATCGACCGTCGCACGAACTGCAACCTTGATGACGCCGCGAATCGACTCACGCGCGCTGCGCGATATCTCGGGCATCTCTTGATGAAGAATCGCGGGGAGTTCGGCAGCTACACTCACCTTCGGTTTCTCCACCGCGGCCGGCGGCGAAACAGCCGGCGTCGATTGAGAAGCCGCTGCAACAGGCTGCTGGACGGCGGCGTGGGAATGATACAGGTGCACCCCCGTCCAAATCAGCCACAGCGACACGATGCCCACCGTGATCGCCGTCACGAGCAGGCGCGTGCTGCGCGAATGGGATGCGGATAGCGTGGTGACCAATGGCTCGTTGAGTACGGGCGGGGGCGGAACGGTTTCCGGCGTTGCCGTCGCCGGCGGAGCGGGCTTGAATTGCGCCGCAAGTTCCGCGACCGTGGGACGACGGCCGGGATCGCGGTCCAAGCATCGTTGTGCCGTGTCAACGAATTCCGGAGCAAGGTTTGCGGGCAGCGCAACGGTCTCGGTGGTGTCGCGGGACCACGCCGGAGGAGCTTGGGTGAGAGCCTCGACAAGGGTGATTCCAAGCCCCCAGACGTCGCCCGCAGTGGATATCTTGCCGTTTTTTGCCTCCGGTGGGTCGTACAAGGAGGGCTTCGCGATGCCTGCGGTGCGTTCGCCGACGGGACGGATCGTGTCGCATGCCAGCTTCAGTTGATCATCGACGACGAGAAAATTAGGCGGCTTGAGACCACCCTGCACTAAATTTTTGGAGTGCAGATAGCTCAGCGCATCCAGGGTTGGACGCAGCATGTCCCGCACCTCGTCGGAAGTGAGGGACCGGCCGGGAAGAATCTGCGCGAGATTCTGTTCGGCAAGATCCATCACGACGAACAGAAACTTGTGGCCGCCCAGTTTGCAACGCCCCGCGTCGAGAAGGCGGATCAGGTGAGGATGGGACAGAGTGGCAACCCTTCTCCAGTGCGAGAGCTGCGTCTCGGTCAACGCCGGATAGGCCGGCATGATCTTGATCGCGGCTTGAGCGAGGTTTTGCCCCTTGCATTCGGTGAGGAATACCACGCTGTGGTTGGATCGCCCCAGAAAGCGGCGCAACGGATACACGCCGTTGACAACCCGGCGCTCCCACTCCTTCGTCCAGTCTTCGGTCATCGTCATCCGAAGATATCACCAAGAGGGGTTGCTGCGGAGTGGCTGATCATGGATGTCGGTCGAATTCGCAGCCGCCCGAGAATGCGCACGCCAGGGCGGCGACAATCGCGCCGATCTGATGTACGGCGGCAAGGCTGCCCAAGAGTAGATTGAACATGGCCCGCCTCCGCAAATGACGCCATTTCAACGTCTGGTGTGCCCAACTCTGGTCCGGAAGGCGGCAAAAAACTGCGAACCGCCGCATCTTTTTGCGATTTAGTGCGCAGCGCACGGCCCGGGGCAATGCGCCTATTTTCCCCCGTCGGGCCCGTAATGGCCCGCCAGGTAATCCGCGATGACGTCGAACTCATCATCGGAAATCCTCGCGCCCTTCGCGATCATCGACTCGATCTGCGCTTCCCACTGCTTTCGCGTGTACCGTGACCGAGCGACGATTTCGAAGGAATGGCATTGTGAACATACGCGCTCCACGTCGACCGGACCCTGGCTGCTCGCAGGTCTCGGCGGCGCCGCTGCGGCCGGAGCCGTCGAGAGCGCAAACGCCAGCAGCGCAGCCCCGGTGCCGGGACCGCCGGCTGCGATGACCACGTATTGCCGTCCCCGCACACGGTAGGTCATCGGCGTTCCAGTCGTCTTCAATTCCCCCGTGGCGTACGTCCAGAGATCCTGGCCCGTCCGCGCATCGACTGCGTGCAATGCGTGGTCGCCGCCGCCCGCGAACACGAGACCGCCTGCGGTCACGATCACCCCGGCCGAGCCGACGGCCCCCAGCTCCGGCGGCAGCGCCACCCCCGCAAGCGATGGATGCTTGCGCAAGGCTGGATTGTCGCCGAACGGTCTTTGCCAGACCATTCGCCCGTGATTCAGATCGAGCGCGTCCAGGTACGCGTACGGCGGCTTCAGGACAGGAATTCGATGCCTGACGAACAGCGACTCCTCCCCCGAATCGTTGGGGCCGGTCTCCGGGACATTCCCCCGCACGTCGGTAAGGTCGGGATACACCAGGGCCGGATCGTCATTGACTTTCACATACAGAAGTCCGCTGGCGGGATCGAACGCGCCGCCGCCCCAATCCGCACCGCCGAGCAGGCCCGGCCGTATCGCGGTGCCCTGCATGCTCGGCGGCGTGAACACCGGGCCGATGCGCACCCGATTGAGAACCGCGAGCGCTTCGGCATGAAGCTCCGGGGTCACATCGGTGGCATCCTCCAGCGACACGCCCTGCGGCACCAGCGGCGGCAATCCCACCGATACTGGCTGCGTCGGCCACGCCTGCTCCCCCGGCACATCGCTCGCGGGAACGGGACGCTCCTCGATCGGCCACAGCGGCTCCCCGGAGACTCGATCGAAGACGAAGACAAATCCCTGCTTGGTGAGCTGCACGACCGCATCGATGCGCCTCCCATCGTGCTGAAGGGTGACGAGAGAGGGCGGCGCCGGCATGTCGTAATCCCACAAACCATGATGTACCAATTGTCGATGCCAGCGGCGCACGCCGGTCTTTGCATCGAGACAGACGAGCGAGTCGGCGAACTCGTTCGCACCGGGGCGGTTGCCGCCGTAAAAATCGTTGCTGGGCGTGCTGACCGGCAAATAAAGAAGACCGCGGCGCTCATCGAGCGTCATCGGCGCCCAAACATTGGTATGCCCCGTGTAGTGATTGGCGGCGTTGCCCCAGGTCTCGCTGCCCGCCTCGCCATCGCGCGGGACGGTATGAAAACTCCACACCCGCCGTCCCGTGCGGGCGTCGTAAGCGCGCACATCGCCCGGTGGGTCGCGGCGATAGATCAGGCGATCGGCAACACCGTTGCCGACGATGACAAGATCACCGAACACGATCGGCGGCGACGTATTGGTATATCGCTTCGGATCAACGGGCCATTGCAGGCCGTCCAGCAAATTGACGACGCCATGATCGCCGAATTGCCGGACTGGCCGTCCGCTTTTTGCATCGAGTTCGATGAGCCGATCACGGGAATTGATGAGAACGCGCAGCGCCCGCGTGCGCGCATCGCGCCACACCGCAACGCCACGATGCACGAAACCGGTGCCATTGGGCACTTGCCCGGCAACATACGCCTTGGGGTCGTACGACCATCTTTCGTGCCCGGACACAGGATCGAGGGCGACGACGCGATTGTAAGGCGTGCTGAGATAAAGCACGCCGGCCACCATGACGGGCGTCGCCTCGAACATGCCGGGCGAGGTTGCATACTGGGCGAGCGGCGTCTCGCCCGTGTGCCATGTCCAAGCGAGCGCGAGCCGCGCCACGTTGCCGCGATTGATGTCCGCAACGGAGGAATATTTCATCCCGCCCTGATCGCCGCCGTAATACGGCCAATCTCGTTCCCCCGCCTGACCGGTCTTTGCCCCGCTTACCGGAACCGCGAACAGAACAGCCAGGCAACACAGGGAAGCCGTCGTCCGTGCGCCGGGCCACGCGCCGGGCCTGCGGCAGCTCACTTCGCGCGCCTCGAGGCCCCCGTCCATTTGTAGATCACTCCGCCGCGCATCACGAACACCACACGCCGCACCGCCGTCAGATCGCTCAAGGGATCGCCGTCGAGCGCGATGATGTCCGCATCGTATCCCACGGCCAGTCTCCCGAGACGGTCGCCCATGCCAAGGGCATCCGCCGCGACCCGGTTCGCCGACACCAGTGCGGCCATGGGCGACTGCCCGCAATGTTTTACCCGGCCGATGAACTCCTCCGCGTTCCGGCCATGCGCTCCGGCCGTCGCGTCCGTCGAAAATACAACTTTCGCCCCGGGCGTATGGGCCGCGATGGTGCAAACCCTGAAATCCTCCGGCAGGTCCCGCTCCATCGTCGCCATGCCCTCCTCGGTGTAGTTGCCGACCCCGAGATAGCGCGCCTTGTTCTGGAGGTAGTTTTGCACCACGAGGCCGACCTGCGGACTCAAGACCGCTCCGTCATGCACGGCGGCGGCGATTTCCTCTGCGCTCGCATAAGTCGCGTGCTCGACCTCGTCGCATCCGGCACGCGCCGCTGCCGCCACCTGCGAGCGGTACGCGTGCACCATGGAACGAAGTCCGACCGTCCGCGCCTCGTCGCACAGGATATGCAGCTGCTCCTCGGTGAACGTCGGGCCGGCGCCGATGCGCTGGCTCGAGGATGCGAAGATCTTGATCAAATCCGCACCGTCCGCCTTGCGGGCGCGCACCAGGGCGCGTAATTGCTCAGGCGTCGCGGTGGCATCGCCTTCGATAGGTGCAAGCGAGGTGAGCACCCGGGGTCCGGGAAATCCATGGTCGCGAATGGCGTCGCGCAAAGGCTTTTCCATCGGGTCGCCGACGCTCTGCACCGTCGTGAAGCCGCCCATCAACGTATCCCACGCAGCCTGCGCAATGCCCAACGCTGATTCGGGCGGCGGCTCCTGATCCGTGGCGATCCGGCCGCTGCGGTCGAAATGCGATGCAAGGTGTACGTGAACATCGATCCATCCGGGAAGCACGGTATAGCCGCGCAAGTCGATGACTCGACCCATGCTGGGTGCGGCAAGAGACGTGATGCGACCGTTGGCGATGCCGATGCGCGCATTGCGCAGCGTGCCGCCCACGCCGTCCAACGCCCGGCTCGTCAGAATCAACATGGGTCCGGCGGGCGGCAGCGGCGGCAAAACCGGTGCAACCTGGCCCACGACCCGGCACGAGGCGGCGAGGAGAAGCGTACAAACGAGCGCACGCACCTCTGGCAGGGGCACGTCAGCGGCCGAGAGTTGCGCCGCTGAGCCGCCCGATGGCGCCCAGCGTGGTCTGCGCCGCATTCAGTCCGAGCCGAAAGTCGGCATCGGAGTACGTGGCGTAAACGTCCGTCGGTTGATGCCATTGGGGATCCCAGCCTGCCCCGATTTCCCGTCCCCGCTCGTTCTCACGCAGGCTGATGGCAGGCACGAGATCCATGAACGGCGTGCTGTCCGTATTGGTCATGTGCGGTCCCACCGCTGCAGGATAATCCGCGGCATAGGCTTCGTTCGCAGCGTAGAAAGCCCACGCCAGTTTCTGCGCACCGTCCGCCGCCTTGGCAAGCAACTGAAATTCGATGTTCACGTCCGCTTCCGGCCGCTGCTCCTTGGACATGCTGCCGTCCGCGCGCGGCATGCCGTGATCGAAAAGCATCATGTCGTGCTGGATCATCCCGAGCCACTTCGGCTCCGGGTAGCGTCCGGATCCGGCCGGATCTTCCTTGCCTTGCAGCGCCGCCCGCTGCGTCACGTAGGCCCAGGCTCCGTTGAGGCCGGTTTCTTCATTGTTCCAGAGCGCGAAGCGGACCGACCGCTCGGTCTTGACGTCGGGCGCCGACAAAATCCGCGCCAATTCCATGACCAGGGCCGTTCCCGAGCCGTCGTCATTGGCAGCCTCTCCCCAGCCATGTCCGTCCATGTGGGCGCCGATGATGTACATCTCCTCGGGGTGCGTGGCACCGACCTTCGTGCAATACACTTCTTCGCGCGCCCCGCCCTGGGTGGATTGGGAATCGAGGGCGCGCAGCTTCTCGTTGGGCTGCAGCATGGGATCCTCGTTGACGCCGGTATGCGCGCGCACGCCGCGGTAGCGCGCGCCGCCAACGGAGATATCAGCGCTTCGCGCGACTGAAGGTCCGCTCGGCCGCTGCGCGTCGGTGGGAAAGTAGGTGTACTTGAGACGCGAGACCTGCGCGCAACCGTAGCTCTTGAGCTGCGACTCGATCCAGGTGACGGCGGCTCGGTTGCGGTCGGTACCCTGGCGGCGGTCGCCGAACTGCGTCAGCCCCTTGATGGTCGCCTTGTATTTTTCGAGATCCAGGCGCGCCACCAGAACCTTGATCGGATCCGCGGATGTTGCAGCCGCCGCGGTTTCGCTGCCCGCATGCGCCGGTGCAGCCAAGATGCTCGCCGCCAGAATGAGAGATGCCGCGATAGTCGCCACATGTCGGTTCATGAGCCCTCCCGTAGAATCGGCACAGTTTACACAACCGCGGAGGGATAAATGACCAACGAACTGCCCGGATTCGAGTATCGACGGATCAAGACGGCCGGCGCGGAGATCAACACCGCAATCCGCGGCGTGGGCGTTCCGCTTCTCTTGCTGCACGGCTATCCCGAGACGCATCGCATGTGGCACAAGGTCGCCCCCGCATTGGCCGAAAAGTTCGCCGTGGTGTGCCCCGACCTACGCGGCTACGGCGACAGCAGCAAGCCGGAGGGTTCGGCCGATCACTCGAACTACTCGAAGCGCGCGATGGCGAAGGACATGCTCGAGGTCATGGCCGTGCTCGGCCATCGCCAATTCATGGTCGCTGGACACGATCGGGGCGGGCGCGTCGCGTATCGCCTCGCCCTCGATCGGCCGGCGGCCGTGACGCGTCTCGCCCTGCTCGACATCGTTTCCACCAAGGCAGTGTACGAGGAGGGTGGAATGGCGCTCGCCACTGCGTATTTCCACTGGTACTTTCTGATCCAGCCTCGCCCGTTCCCGGAAACGTTGATAGGCCACGACCCCGCCCTATGGCTCGCCACGTCGTTCAAGAAGTTGGCCACCGATCCGGGTGCCGTCGGCGGCGCGGACATCGAGGAATACCTGCGGACCTTTGGCACCGCGGAAGGTATCCACGCCACATGCGAGGACTACCGGGCCGGAGCCACCGTCGATCTCGCCAATGACCGCGCCGACGCGGCTGCAGGCCGGAAGATCGCCTGCCCGACCCTCATTCTATGGGGTTCACGCAGCGTGGTCGGCAGGAACTTTGCGCCGCTCGAGACCTGGCGCGATTTCGTGTCCTCGCCGATGGGGCACGCGATCGATTGCGGACATTTCATTGCGGAGGAAAAGCCCGACGAAACGCTGCACGCCCTGCAGGAATTTTTCGGCTGACGGTCCGATGAATCAACGAGCCGGCATCTCCCGCATCTCCACCGGGCGCCGGGGTCCGCCGGAACCGTTCTTCAAGTAGGTGTCGAACCAGGCCACCAGACGCGACATGACGTCGACCTGATCCGACCTCTTGAAGAAGAAGTGGCCTTCGTCCGGATAAACGACGAACTGAGTCTTGACACCGAGTCGCCGCAGGGCATTCCAGTATTCGTACGACTGCGTGATGGGCACTTCCGCATCCCGATCCCCGCCCACCAGCAGGGTCGGGGCGTGCACGTTCTTGATGAAGGTCATCGGCGAACTGCGCTCGTAAACCTTGGGATCATCGTAAACCGAGGCGCCGAAGTACGGAATCATCCATGTATCGATATTGTTCGTGCCGTAGTAGCTCAGCCAGTCGGACAGGCCCGCGCCGGAAACAGCCGCTTTGAAGCGGTCGGTTTGCGTCAAGGCCCACATGGTCATGTAGCCGCCGTAACTCCAACCGGTGATGCCGATCCGTTCCGGATCAATCGGCGCGGTCTTCACGACGGCGTCGAGTCCCGCCAGTACGTCGCGAAGATCGCCGTAGCCGAAGTCTCTTACATTGGCCCGGGTAAAGGCTTCGCCCTGACCGTAACTGCCGCGGGGATTCGGTTTGAACACGAAATAGCCATGACTGGCCAGAGCCGCATCGTAGGAATCCTGGGCCGCGGGGAAAATCGGATAGTGTGCAAACGCGGGCCCGCCGTGCACGTCGACCACCAGCGGATATCGCTTGCCCGGCTCGACCGACGGCGGTTCGATGAGCAGGCCTTGGACGCTGAGGGAGTCGCTCTTCCAAGATAGGTTGTTCGCCTGGCCTGTGAGGCGGCGAACGCCCGAATTCAAATGTGTAATCGGTTTCCATCTGCCCGGGGGCCCCGTCTCCACCTCCGGCGGCGAGGTGTACGACTGCCGGATGACAGCCGAATAGGCGCCTTTCTTCGACAGCGAGATGCCAGCGTCGCCCGGCGTGAAGCCCATCACGGAATTCGCCCAGATCATCTGCGGTCCGCGCCATATTTCGCGCTGTGTTCTCGCATCGGCGTCGACCGTCGCGAGCACTTCCTCCCCCGCGGCAAATTCCGTGACCACGATGTGCGAAGCGGATCCGTTCCAAGTCAAGGTGTGCGCCGACGCCGTGAGGCCGGGCGTCACGTCGATCGGCGTCCCGCCGGCAGTGGCGATCACATAGACGTCGCCGCCGGTGATCGTCTCGTCGCTCATGAGGCCGCCGATGTAGGCGATCCGCCTGCCGTCCCCGGACCAGCGCGGCGAAGCCATTTGCAGCTCCGGCTTGAGCAGCACGCGCGCGGCTCCGCTCTTCGCGTCGAGCACGTCGAGCTCCGCGACCCACCAATTGTCATCGCCCGATCCGTGCGCGGCAGTGACGGCAAATTCTTCGCCGTCGGGCGACCAATCGTACTCATACACGTTGAGGTCCGCCGGGCCGAGCAGATTCGGCGTGCCACCTTGCGCCGGGATCACCGCCAATCGCTGTTCGAAGAAGCTTGCCGAGAGCTCGCCCTCATCGCGCGCCAGCGGATTGAGGGGTCCCGGGGTCTTGGGGGCGCCTTCGGAATACAGAAATGCGATCCGCTTGCCATCGGGCGACCAGCGTGGCGTGTCCAGTGGGCCGCGGGCATCCGTGATGGTCCTGATGTCGCTCCCGCGTGCGTCCGCGGTGGCAATCTGCGTCTGCTCCTTCACATCGGTCGTGACGAATGCGACCTGCGTCCCGTCGGGCGACCATGCAGCGCCATGTTCGTCGCAAACCGATCCCGGGCATGCCGTCAAACGGACCGCTGCAGATCCGTCGTGCGCATTGACGATCCACAGCGCCGACACGTCTACGTCCGCGCCGCCGCGTTTGCCGGTGACGACGCTCCCATAGACGAGACGCCGCCCGTCGGGCGACAGCGCAGCTTCGCTGAAGGGGTGCACGGACCCGAGTGCCTCGAGCACCGTGCTGATGGGCGGCGGTTCATCGGATTTGGCAACCGCGCAACCGAGTGAAGTGAGGAGCGTGCAACCCAGGGCCGCTACGCGTCGTTGGAACGTTCGATCCATATAAGCCCCGCCTTGGCACAAAGACTATTTATTGCTGCACTCGCGACTCGCTGCCGCAGCCTAACACCATGCATCACCCGGCCGCACGCCGCTGTGCCAGCACGATGCCGATACCGCCGAGCGTCGCGCAGGACGCCAATGTCAGGCGCACGGTGATGTGCTCGGAGAGCAGCACGACTCCGCCGAATGCCGCGATGACCGGCACGGCAAGCTGCACGGTCGCCGCGCTGATGGCCGTGAGACGTCTCTGTGCGCTGTACCACACCACATATCCGAGGCCCGAGGCCACGGCTCCCGACGCGGTGGCGAGGATCACGCCCTCCCACGAGACGTGGCGACCGGCCGTGAACACGGCGCTCAGCACGAGCATCACCGGCACGAGGTAAATAAAGTTGTTCGCGTTGGCATCCAAGGCGTCGGCGTTGCGCCTGCCGAGCAGGGAATACATTCCCCATGCGAGCCCGGCGACCCCCATGAGGAGCGCGCCGAGGGGGGTCGGTGCCGTCGCGCCGGGCCATACCAGGTAGATCAACCCGAGAATCGCCAGAATGAATCCGGCACGCGCGGCCATGGGAAACGCATCCCCGTCACGAAGTGCAGCGCCGATCATGGTGACTTGTGCGGCACCGAAAAGAATCAGCGCGCCGGTTCCGGCACCCACCGAGAGGTACGCGACAGAAAAACAAATCAAGTAGGCGAACAAGACGGCTGCGGAGCGCCAATCGCCGCCCGTTCTGCCCCGGGCTCGCCAGCGCGGCCATACGAAGGGCGCGAGCGTCGCTGCGGCCGTGGCAACCCTCACGGTCGCGAAGCTCAACGGATCGATGAGCCCCTGTCCCAAGGCGAGCCTGCACAGCAGGGAATTGGCGGCAAACGCGAGCATCGCGGCACCGCTCCACGCGACGGTGGCCAGAGCGCCTCTTCTGATCGGATGGATTTCACTCACACCGTGCAACGCTACCACAGATGAACTCGATCACCGCCGCGGCGCATTTCGCCGGCCGGGTTTGCAGCAGCAGGTGCGGACCATCGATCTCGATCAGGCGAGCATGACGCACGATATCCACGATCCCGCGGGTGGCCGCCTGCGGGAGGGCGGCACGGACGAGCGCCTGGAGCTCCCGGTAGCCAAATTGCGACTGACGGATATTCAATGTGGGGCGGTGACAATCGCTTGCGTCGGAGCCGGTTCCCCCATGCGCGCCGCGACCTCCGCCCAAAGCGCGGTGTAGATTTGCGCCGCTGCACTGCCGCGTGCGAATGCAGGGATCGGCGCGCGGCGGAGACTCATGCGTTCGATTTCGCTCCAATAGGGTACTTCGGTCGCGAGCATCGTCGGAAATTCCGCGCGCGCACTCTGCATGATGTCCCGGTGCAGCGATCTGCGGCGATCGACCATCGAGAAGAACGGCAGAAGCATCAAGTCGGTCCAGCCCTCGCCGGCGATGAAGTCCCGCAACTGCGCCAACATGCGCACCGACAACGGCGTCGGCAGAAGCGGCACAATGATCGCGTCCGCCGCTCGCAGCACGTTTTCCGACAGCAGCGAAATGCCGGGTGCGCAATCGAGGAAGAGAGCGGAATAAAGCTCCCGCAGCGGCCGGCTCATTTTCAGAAGCCGTTCGGTGGGACGTTTTCGCTCGCTCAAGTGAATGTCAAAATTGCGGTTGGAGAAGTCCGCTGGGAGGAGATCCAATCCCGTGTATTGCGTCGGCAGGATCAGCTCCGGCAATTGGCGCTTGCCGCCCAGCAGCTTCTTCGGCGATGCGCGGCCCTGCGGCTCACCTCGGAGAATATAGGTCGCGGCACCCTGCGGATCGAGGTCCCACAACAGCGTGGCGCGTCCGCCCGCAGCGCAAAGATAGGACAGGTTCACGGCGGTGGTGGTCTTGCCGACGCCGCCCTTGATATTCGTGACGGCGATGATCTTCATTGCGTCGGTTTGTTTGGGGGCCCCGTGCGCAAGCGCAATCTCGCCGGCTGGAAGCGAGGCATTTTGCGCCGCCCAGTCTTGCGGAAATTCGCTCAGTGCGCCTCTCCCACACTCCGGTGCGCGCGCGGGCGTTTCATCGGCCGGCCCGCAACCTGCGCAGCATGCGCGGCGTCGCGAGCCACTGGAGGACGCCGCGGCCGGCGCGCGGCGCGCCGGCAAAGGAAACGCAGGCGACGGCGTTTTTCTTCAATTCGATTGGTACGGCCGCGTCCTCTCCGAGCAGGCAGACCGCCAGGAAAGCCCCCAGCGCCGGTTGATGACCGACAATCGCAACGCGCTTGCCCCGCTCCTTGCCGAGCCGGGCCAACAGCGCCGGCGCAGCCTCTTCCGGCAAAAGCTCGGCTGCTTCTTGAGCGTGCGGCCAGCCGGCCACTTCCGTCAGTATTTGCGCGGTCTGCCGCGCGCGAAGCAGTGGACTCGTCAACAGCCGGTCGGGTGCCTTGCCGAACTGCTTCAGTCCGGCGGCGGCCTTCCGGGACAGCTTCTGACCCTCGGGCGACAGCGGTCTTGCGCCATCGTCGCGCCACCGTTGGCGATCGCGCTCGCGGGCAATCGCATGCCGGATGATCAACAGTTCCATCGGTTTATTGCCCGGGGCTGGACACCTTCGCCGCGTCGGTTGCCGACGAATCCTTGAATTTCAGACGCAGTCTCTTCCACCGTGCCCGCACCTTTCGATAACCCTTGGCGTGCTGCTTACGCGCCCGCGCTGCAGCGCCTGCATAATGCTCCGCCAGCCGTCCCATCAAGAACAGCGTCTCGGGCAGACTGCCCTTAGGCGGCGTGCCGGCGAGAGTCTTCAGCCGATCGCTCGCCACCGCGGCGTCCTGCTGAACGCCGAGCCTTTCCTGCCAGCGCCGCAATGCACGAAGCATCGCATCGGCGGGTTTCCCGTAGATGACATCGACCGCCTCGAGCGCGTAGCGAAATTTCTTCACTTGTCCGCGGACCTCGTGAAACGCCTTTACCGAGGAATCCGGTGTCAGAAGGTCTGCGCTCTTGCGCAGCTTGCGGTAGCGCCGCCGGATCAATTCCGGCGCCGCCTCGAGCGCCAGCTTCGCCGATGTCCCCGCGGATGCCGCGGCGGGTGCGGAGAGCAGTGACGTCAATTCGAGCAGGCACCTCTGCACCCGGCTCGAATCGAGCACGCTCAGCATCTGGATGCGTGCCCGGCTGCGTTCCGACAACAGGTGCCTTCTCAAGGGTTCGACGCTTTTCCGGTCCGATTTCGGTAACTCGCGGCTGAACGTATCCAACTCGCAGAGCGCGACGTCCAGATCGCGGGCGTTGCCGAGAGTCCGCAAGACGATCTTTAGCGTCGGCCGCATTCCGAGAAAGGATTCGGGCAATGACGTGCGGAACTGGCGCAGGACGGCATCCATCCTGCGGCCCGCGACCCGCAAATCGTGCAACTCCTTGGGATCATCTCCCAGGCGCGCACCGGGCTCGTGCAAATGCCAGGCGGACAGGTAGCGCCGCAGGTTCGCCAGCGCAACTTCCGGGAGCGTCATGGAAGCATCCACCGACATCGGCGCGAATTCCGGCACGGGCCCGGGCGCCAGCCCCACCGACTTGAGGCCCTGCGAGTACTTTGAATCGGACGCCACCTCGAGCGCACAGTCAGTTCGGAGAGTCTTCACCAGCGATTGAAGCGGTTCGCGCTCTTCCGTGAGGGCTTCCACCTCGACGCGCTGCATGCTCGTTTGCGGCTCTCCCTGTGGGCGAGAGATGACGGTTTCATCGAGCGCAATCTCGCCCAGCTGCTCCGCTTGGTCTTCCTTGTGGACCGCGAACCTCTGTCTCGAGGTGCGTACTTCGAACAGCGGCAATAATGCCCGCGCCCCGCTCACGGCGTGTACGCGCGATCCGACCGGTCCGATCGCGTGCCGGATGGATTCGCTCTCGGGGTTCTCCAGCGTTTCGCTTAACTCCCGGCGATCTGCGACCTCCGTGCTGGCCGAATGAAGTGATTTGAGCGTTGCTTCCGATTTGCCGGACTCCGATCGGATCCGCAGCGCAAATCCCGCGCGATGGAATCGCCAATCATCCGTGTCCAGATATGTATCAAAAATCTGCCGGGTCGAGCGCGGTTCAAGAACGAGCCCGTCAATCGTGCCATGGTCGGCCAGCCAGCGGCGTACGGAACCCAGATCGGTACACGCGAGTTGCCACTCCACTTCACGTCCATTCTTGTGGCCGGACGGTTCTGATATCGGGGTTTGAGCGCTTGATGACATTTGAGTGACAGTCTAGAGCATCGGGACCGGCTTTTCACAAAGGACGCCCGGGACGTCCCGATTCCCCCCGTCCGGGGCGAGCCAACGACCGTCTGAAGATCTATTTGGCCGTTCTGCAGGCGACAGCGTCGAGCACTTGCGCAACCACCCTTGGCGCGCCAAGCACCCGGAGCCTTGGAGAAACGTCAATCTCGGTTTCTCCCTATGCACGGCGAAGCCGACCCCTGTTATCTTGATTTATGTGATCGAATTGTTGCCGAATGCTGCGGACGGGCGCGTAATTGAATACGCAACTCGCCGCCAGCCTCAGTGAGATGATCGTGACAGAGCCGGTTTTGCCTCTACAACAAGATCACGACAAGGCCATCGCGGCGCTCTCCGACAAGCTGCACGCTCCCGTGCAGGAAGTCGGCCAGGTCTACAGGAAGGAGTTCGACCGGCTGGCGGGCTCGGCGCGCATCCCCACCTATCTTGTCATCCTCGCCATGAACAATACGCGGTCCATCTTGCGCAACGGCGCCGCAGGCGCCGTCACATCCCGTTAGGGAGCGGCTGCAGCGCGCCCGGAGCCAGCTGCAACTGCGCTCCATTTCTTAGGTCCTCTCCGGTGAAATAGTTGAGCGCACCGGCCCGGCATGGGACGATTTGCGCAATTGCGGATCCGGGAGAGGTGAATGAACGGACGAGTAGCGCTGGTGACGGGCGGCGGCCGGGGGATCGGGCGCGAGGCGGCGATGCTGCTCTCACAAGCGGGGGCGCGAGTAATGATCGTGTCCCGCAGCGCAACGGAACTGGCGTCGGTTGGCCTCGAGTACGTCGCTGCCGACCTTGGCACCGCGGAGGGTTGCGCCCTGGCGGTCGCCGAGACCGAGCGGCGACTAGGGCCGATCGACGTTCTGGTCGTGAACCACGGCATCGGCTCGGCCCACGAACGGCTGGTGTGGGAACAGGATCCCGAAGTGTGGCGGGAGACCATGCGCATCAACCTCGACGCACCGTTCGAACTCGCCCGCCTGACGGTGGGCGGCATGTGTAAGCGTGGATTCGGCCGCCTGGTGTTTACCAGTTCAACCGCCGGCGAGAAGGCGGAGCGCCGCGGCAGCGCGTATACGGCTTCCAAGCATGGAGTCATCGGGCTCGCGCGCGCGGTCGCCCAGGACGCAGGACCCTTCGGTGTCACCTCCAACGCGGTGCTGCCTGGCTGGGTGAGAACGGAAATGGCGGAGCGCTCGGCGAAGACGGAGGCCGAACGGAGCGGCATCAGCGTCGAGCAGGTGTGGCGCGCACGCGCCGCCATCTATCCACAGAATCGCGTGCTGGAACCCCGCGAAGTCGCGCAGGTGATCGCGTTTTTGTGCAGCGATGCTGCCGGGGGGGTCAACGGCGAGGCAATCACCGTCGCTCTCGGCGGCATTTGGTAGAGAAGATCCGCTGAACACCGCGCCGGGGCCGGCGCGTGTCTCGTGCGCGAGCCTCACCTTTGAGCCCGGCGCACGCACCGCTTGGCACGCGCATCCGCTGGGTCAAACATTGATCGTCACCGCCGGATGCGGCTGGACGCAGTGTGCCGACGAGCCAATCGTCGAACTTCGGGCGGGCGATGTGCTCTGGTGCCCGCCGAACCACAAGCACTGGCGCGACGCCGACGACGTCGATGACCCATATCGCCATCCAGGAGGCTCTCGACGGCAAGCTCGTCGAGTGGATGGAGCACGTTACCGATGAGGAGTACCGAGCCGGCCCGACGCAGGTGCAAACAATCGCCTTGTTCTATTCTTGCTCGGACAAAGAAACCTCCTCCGGATGCAGGGAAGCCGGTCGTCATAAACCATCGTAAAGTTGCCAGGTTCGTGGCACAGTCGCAACGGCGCGCATCAACCGGGGGACGCGATGCAGGACTCGTACGCCTATAAGTCAGTGCCGGCTTCGATCGAGGTCCGATCGATCGACTACGTGCCCGATGCCGAGCGGCACGGTGGCCTCGCAAGTCAATTCACATTGTGGCTCGCAGCCAATCTGCAAGTCACCGCGATCGTAACCGGTGCTCTCGCCGTGGTGTTCGGCGGCGACGTGTTTTGGTCGCTGGTGGCACTCTTGTTGGGTCAGTTGGTCGGCGGCGCCGTGATGGCGCTCCACGCGGCACAGGGCCCACAGCTCGGCCTGCCCCAGATGATTTCGTGCCGCGTCCAGTTCGGCATCTACGGCGCAGTGATACCCATCGTGGCGGTGTGCCTCATGTACATCGGTTTTTCCGCCAGCGGCTGCGTGTTGGCGGGTCAAGCAGTAGGCCAGCTGCTCCATGTGGACGATGGCTTCGGCATCGTGATCTTCAGTTCCTTCATCGTCGTGGTGACGCTGTTGGGATATCGCTTCATTCACCTGCTCGGGCGCATCGCGAGCGTCGTCGGCATGGCCGCATTCGTCTACATGTTCAGCAGGCTGTTTGCGTCTCACGACATCGCTGCGTTGCTGACCGAGCGCCATTTTTCGTTGAGCAGATTTCTATTGGCGATGTCCTTGTCGGCGTCGTGGCAGATCGCCTATGGTCCGTACGTTGCCGACTATTCCCGCTACTTGCCGCGCGACACATCGGTGGTGCGGGTGTTCACCGCCGTGGGCTTGGGATCGGTCATCGGTTCTCAGATATCCATGACGTTCGGAGTTCTCGCCGCGGCGCTCGCCGGCAGGCAATTCGAGCATCACGAGGTGGCCTACATCGTGAGTCTCGGATCCACGGGCGCGGTCGCCGGACTGCTTTACTTCAGCATCGCATTCGGCAAGGTCACGGTGACATCGTTGAATGCCTACGGCAGCTTCATGTCGATGGCGACGATGGTGAGCGGCTTCCGGCGCGGCCTTCGAATCTCGGTGACGCACCGCTTCTTCTACATTGTCTCGATGGTCGGGGTCTCGGCACTGCTCGCACTCACCGGGCGTCACTCGTTTCTGAAGGCGTTCGAGTCCTTCATCCTGTGTCTGCTCGCGGTGTTCACGCCATGGAGTGCGATCAATCTGATCGACTATTACTGCTTCACTCGATCGCGTTACGATGTACCCGCCCTGTCCGATCCCGATGGTCGGTACGGCCGCTGGAACATGACCGGCATCGTAATTTACCTGGTCGGGATTCTGGTTCAGATCCCGTTTCTTTCCACGGCGTTCTACACCGGCCTGCTGGTCGAACCGCTCGGCGGGGTGGATATCTCTTGGATTGTGGGTTTGCTCGTTCCAGGCGCGCTCTACTTCGTATTTGGTCGCGCCTCGCGGCGTCGCGCGCCGCCTCAGCTAATTCTGCCGGCCTGATGGCCCATCGGCGAAGCCCGGCAAGACTAACGCAGGGTACGATTCAATACGAACGCAAGGCGCACGCCGGCCTTGCTTAACTGCTCTTGCGTCACTTTGGTTGCATCGGAGACGTACGCCTGAGAGAGTTGGTAGCGGTTCGAGCTGTCGGGTTCGGGCAGCGGGCCATATGAGTGGTTCCTGGCCACGCCGAACGATTCTGCAGCCCAGTCGGCGGCGGTCCCGCCCGACCATTGAACGCGCTGCGCATCCGTTATGTTGACGATCAGTCGCTGCGCAATGGCGGCCTCGTCCGGACCCAAGCGCGCAACGAATTCAGTATCCCAGTCGTGGTGGAGATTGTTCGTGGCGATGCCCGGGGCGGTCACGATCTTGGCATTCCCCCCCTGATCATGATCGTCGCTGGCGTGCAGAGGCTGATGCACGTCGCCGACGAAGTGCAAGATGAACTGCAGGGCGAATCGCCTTTCCTGCTCACTGGTCGTCGACTTTTTCAGCTCGGCGCTGAATTCATCGATCTTGTCGACCACGCAGTCATTGGCAGGCCCATCAGAGGCGGGAGTCTGGCCTGGCAATGGCGGTTGGCCGAAACATGCGGCCCTCAAATCCGGACCTTGCAACTCCAGATCCACGAAATGCCAGTTGCGAGTCCCCATGTAGTGGACTTTTGTGGTGTTGCGATCAGAGTCGCGAAATTTGTCCGCCCACGTGGCCTCGCTGTCCATGCGGGTGGTCGAGGTTAGGTGGGTCGCGTCTCCCGCAAGAATGGCGGAGACCTTGGTGCGCACCGCGGGTTCGAGATAGTGATCCGCAATCAGACCGATGACTTCATGCCCCTCGTCGCCCCATGAATAAGCGAGTCCCGCGTTGATACAAAGCAGAAAAACCGTCCCCCACATCGTCAGCCCCAGCGCTTTGGGTAGGTTTTTCAAGCGGTGCTTCCTCACTGATCCGACGCGGCGCTAGTATATGCTCTCTCAGGTTGGGGACTTCGTATCAGGATTCCGGTTACTTCAGCCAGCCAGCAATCGCAGCGGCATCCCACTCTTGAACGATGGGCGGGTTGACGTTGAAGTTGCTGTAACGGATCCAGGTAGGCCGCACGCGCCAGTTCGGGCAACTCCGACACTCGCCTCAATCGCCCAGGGCTGGGCGGTCGTCAGGTGCGCCGTCTCATCCCGCGAGCTTTTTGCGTCTGCGGCGTGGGATCATCGCCGACGGGGCAACCTCATCGCCCGTTGGACCCTGCTTCAATGCGAGAGTACCTGGTATGTGCTGTTTGCCCCAACGCACAAACGCGAGCAACACCTCGCCCAGAGCGCTGCCCTTCGGGGTAAGCATGTAGGAGTAGCGCACGGGGCGCTGCTGGTAAGGAGTGCGGGTGACGATGCCGGTGGTTTCCAGACGCTCCAGGCGATCGGCAAGAATGTTGGTCGGAATGCGCTCCGGCGAAAGTGCGAGCTCGCCGTAGGTACGCTTGCCGTGCAGCAAGTCGCGCACCACGAGCAGCGACCACTTGTCACCCAGTATGTCGAGCGAGTTGGCGATCGCACAGGGGGAACGCGTTAAGGGCTTTACGATGTTCATGGGTCCGGCTCTCCACGCCTTGAAAGCGAGTGACTTGCAGAGTGCAAGTCATTGTGCTACGGTTTGCACTCACTTGCAAAATGCAAGTCACTAATAGGAGTGCGCCATGAGTACGATGGTCCTTCCCCAACCTGCCGAGTCTCGGCCCAGCGGACGAGGCGCTATCCGCCTCGTCGTCCCGATCGTCCTCGCCGTCTGGCTCTTGCTCGTCGTGTCACTCGGTGCCGCCGGCGCATTCGTCGGCCCTCCGCGGACACCTCCCCTGCCCATTGCGATTGGAGTTGCAGCGCCGCTGGTCATCTTCTTTGCGTGGCTGCGGCTCTCGCAATCTTTCCGCGAGTTCGTGCTCTCGCTCGACCTTCGGCTCATTGCGGGAATGCAGGCCTGGCGATGGGCCGGGATGGGCTTTCTCGATCTCTATGCGCACAAGGTGCTCCCGGCCGTGTTCGCCCTGCCGGCCGGTCTCGGAGACATGGCCATCGGGTTCACGGCACCGTGGATAATTCTTGCCCTGGTGCGTGAGCCGGGCTTCGCCGCCCGTGGCACATTCATCCGTTGGAATGTCCTCGGGATATTGGACCTCCTCGTCGCGGTCAGCATCGGAGCCGTGAGTGCCTCCTTCGCGGCCGGGGCCCCCGGAGAGATCAGCACTGCTCCGATGGCGACGTTGCCGTTGCTGCTGATCCCGGCATTTCTCGTGCCATTATTTCTGATGCTGCACACCGCGGCGCTGATGCAAAGCAGGCAACTTATCCGCAGCCGAGCCTAGAGACCTTGGAACATGGCGCGCTGTTCTTGCTGGGGGGAGCGGGGCCATCGACGGCGTGTGGAACGTCCGCCCGAACGACGCATGGTCATACGGATATCCCCTTAGTGTTCATGGGTCATTCACGTGGCAAAGTGTGACGGCAGCAGAACAAAAGGCAATCGATTGGCAAGGCCCATCAGTGCAAGTGATCTACGCGCTCTCGAGGAAGAGCGGCGATGAACCGGAGCGCGGTGAATGCACTTGACGCCAGCACTCTGCACTCGCTGGCCATACTCCGTAGTGTCGTAGGCTATGGTGCCGCGTTTCTGGGCTGCGTGGTCCTCCTTGGTGGATGGGGACTTGGCATTTCCGCATTGAAAGTCGTACTGCCCGGGTTGAGCACCATGAAGCCGAACACCGCGGTTGCCATCGTGTTGCTTGGAGCGGGGCTGGGCCTGACGGCAGGTGGCCAACGCGCTCGCATTTTCGGCGCGGCCGCGGCTGCGCTCGTGCTTTGCCTCGGCATGGCAACGCTGGCTGAATACGCCCTCAACTGGAACGCCGGCATCGACCAGTTGCTTTTCAAGGATGTTGACACGCTTCCTGCTGCATTTCCTGGAAGGCCGGCGGCAGCAACGGCGGCGATGATGGCGTTACTCGGCACGGCTTTGCTTTGCGCGCAACGGCCCACGCTGCATTCGATAAAGACGTTGGCCGCACTGTCGGCGCTGCTGATTGCCTGGGCAGCTCTGAACTCCATAGTGTTCGGCGCAAAAGCGATGCAAGCATTGCCCTTCTTCAGCTCAGTAGCCATTCATACGGCTGCCGTCATGTTGGTTCTGAGCGTAGGAATACTCGCAGTAGAGCCGGTGTCCTCGCCCGTGCGAACGGTCTTCGCGAGTGGCGCGGGTGGCACCGTTACCCGCTGGCTGTTGCCCCCGGCGATTCTCGCGCCGCCGTTTCTCGGCTGGCTCCTGACCCGCAAGGGTGCGCTGGACCTATTCCCACCCGAATTCGACTGGGCGCTTTATGCAGCGGCATCGTCGCTGGGTTCGGTGTTGCTCATCATGCTTCTGGCCCACCGCATTACGCTCATCGATGCTGAACGCAACGTCGCAATGGCGCTATCGCGCCACGATCCGCTTACGGGACTCGCCAACCGCCGCGCATTCGACTCGTTCCTTCTGGAGAACTTCAACCTGGCCAAACGTCATGGTCACACCCTCTCGCTCATAATGCTCGATGTGGACAAATTCAAGTCCTATAACGACGCCCATGGGCATCCCGCCGGGGACGAGCTGCTGAGAACTATCGGCATGCTCATTTCGTCGCTGGTACGGGTGACGGATCTTGCGGCACGCGTCGGCGGCGAAGAATTCGCCATCGTCCTGCCGGAAACCGATCTTGCGGGCGCACAAATTCTCGCCGAGCGCGCCCGAATGGATGTGGAGCGTTCACCGCTCTTTAAGGGTCGAATCACCGTGAGTGCCGGCATCGCCTCCTTGACCGACCACACCACGAGCACGTCGATGCTCGTGCAAGCCTGCGATGCAGCGCTATATCGGGCCAAGGCAGCGGGACGAAATCAGGTATCGAGCGGGTACGAGCCGGCGCAGGCTGGTGGCGTCTGAGTCATGATCACGTAGCGTTCGCGCCGAGGTCCTTCGGGAAGCTGGACGAGTTACACCGCGGCCCTGGTGACGGCATACCGCTAAGTGCGATGGCTTGCTCCCGCGAGCGTTCATCCCGAATAGCGCTATGGCGCAGGAAGGCGCGCGATCGCCGCCCTCCATTGCATGGCCGCTGCCACGCGCTCGGCGTCGCTGGGATGCGTATAGAACAGCGCGTACTCGAGCGCAGTCGGCCGCACACGCACAGTATCGGCGTCGTGGATCATGAACTCAGCCAGTCCAAGCGGGGCCTGCGAGGCATTCAGACCGTACAGGTCAGCTTGATGTTCGAAATTTCGCGAGATCGCGTTACTCGCCGGCAGAGAGACAAATCCCCACAGCAGAAACAAGCCCCAGAAGATTGGCAAAGTGGCGATGTCCTCGACACCGGACATCTTCCAGCGTGCTCCCAGCCGCCGAACGACTGCGCGTGTTCCCAGCGCAATCAACACAAATCCGGCTGACATGATGAGCGTGTCTGTGACAATTGATTGAATTTCATGATTCATCACGTAGTGTCCAATTTCGTGACCCAGCACGGCTCTCAACATGAGATCGCTGGTCGCCCGCAGGGTCGTGTCGTCCACACTGATGCGCGCTGCCCCTCCAATGCCGGAGACATGCGCATTTATCAAGCGAGTTTGCCGCGACGCATCCCCGGTCACGACCGCGACGTCATTGATACCATTGGCATGGGCGAGAGCGAGAATCTGTTGCTTCTGAGGGCCTTCGATTAGCGGCTGAAAGGTGTTTGTCAGCGGCTCAATTACATTGGGCGACAGGAGCGTGTACGTCATGCGTAGGACCAAATAGACCCCTGCCGCCCAGGCCACCCACCGAGTCGGACGCCTGCGGATGAATTTGTAGATGACCGACACACCGACCATATAGAAGACGGTGAAGACCCCCCAATTGACGAGGCTGTCGCCAAGCCAGGCGCCGAAGGCTTGCTCGGAGAACCCAAATCGGCGCGGCCGAAGAAACGTCGCGTAAATCTCGACCGGCAGGCTCAACACGTAGAGGGCAATGAAATACTGCAGCGCAACTGCAGTGTCGACGAGCGCGCGGCGGGAGAAGACTTGTAAGGCGAGATCGTGCGCCTGCGCCGCCATCCGCGTGGCACCAAGAGCTATGGTGACAAATATCAGGCTCAGGACACGCAGATCGAAGGCCAACATTCGAGTGTCGCTATATCTTTCGCCGCGCTCGCGCATGGCCGGTGGAATGCGCGCAAGATAGGCGTCGGTGGCCGCCGCCGGATTCAGCGGCAACTCCGCGTACCATCGCGCAGGCACAGGCATTGTCAGGTCACTGGGCCGCGCAGCTACGGACTCGCCTCCGATCGACCAACCCCAGGCGAGAGCCGCTACGCCAACCAACCCGATCAAACCCCACAGGATACTCAGGCGCATCCCCACCCCCCCTCGTATAAACGAATCATAGACGAACCTTGCGCATGACAACATCATTCGCAGATCGGGCCCTTCGGCTGGAAACCGGCGAATCCAGCGACATTGTTTTCCCTGCATCCCCGGTGGTGCCCCACTGCCCGACCATTCGTGTCCGATCCTCTTTATGCGGCGTTCGCTCACCAAATCTCCGTCGCAATAGCGCTGAGCGAAGGTACGCTTATATTTCTCGGAACGATCAGCGTGCTGGTTGCAAGGCACAAGGCGGTGACGGCGCGGGTCAGCGAGAGGAAACTTACTTCCGTGCTGGAACACATGCGTTGGCCTGGCCGGAGACGCGGCTGATGGTATTGGCCCGACCAACGATCCCATCTTGCTATTCCGCTCACCGGCGCACGCAGTTTCCTTCCCGAAACGCCTCTTCGGTCAGTGAGGCACCAAAGAACAGGTGTTGCGTCGCTTGGCCGCGTCTTATCGAATCGACACGCCGATTGCTCACCACGGCGCGATGTTACAATCCTCGCCCGCCCGCTCCTTGGTGCGTTACCGAGTGCCTGCGGAGACATATCAAGAAGGGGGATAGCGATGAAGTTCAAATCATATGTGGCCGCCAGCCTGCTGGCGCTCGGAGTTCTCTGCACGGCGGCTCCAGTGCTGGCAGCGGATGTGCACATGTTTGTTCGTCACGAAGTGGCAGATTACGCCACATGGAGGAAGGCGTACGTTGCCTTTCGCGCGACGCAGAAGAAGATGGGCGTCCTTGCCCAGGCCGTGTACCAATCGGTCGACAATCCAAATGATGTCACGGTCACTCACGACTTCCACAACCTCGAGCGAGCTAAGGCGTTTGCCGCGTCGCCGGAGTTGAAGAGCGCGATGGAGAAATCGGGCGTCAAAGGAGCGCCGCAGATTTGGTACACGACGAAGAGCGCAAAGTAGCTACCGACGCGCATGATCCGCATACAGAACCCCGGTCACAGGCCGGGGTTTTTGGCCGTGCGTGAGAAGCAGCAAGTGAACAGCGGGACTGGGTGCCGTGGTCGACGGACCCCTGCTGCGGCGAGATGATCTCGGCCTCGCAGCGTTCCGCCGGCAAGCGCTGAGGGTTAGTACAGGCAACAGGTCTCGGGCCCATGCGAAAATTGACGTCCGTTCTGTTCATGTCTCTGGATGGTGTTGTCGAGGCGCCAAACAAATACGTGCGCGACGATGTTTATCAGGACCTCCCTTCGCTGATCGGTGAAACAATTGGCGAACAGGATGCCGTGTTGCTGGGACGCAAACAGTATGAAGAGTGGTCGAAGTTTTGGCCCCAATCAAAAATCGAACCGTTTGCGACCTTCATCAACAACACGCCCAAATATATTGTCTCGCGAACCCTAACAGTGTTCGGCTGGCATGGGTCAACTGTACTATCCGGAGATCTTCGCGAGGAAATCGGCGCCCTCAAGAGTCAGCCTGGAAAGGCGATCGGGGTTCATGGAAGCATCGGCCTCGTGCAGTCGTTGTTACGGGCAGGCCTGCTTGACGAAATGAAGTTCATCTTGTGCCCTGCCGTGGCTGGGCAGGGGCGCCATCTGCTTTCGTACGACGATAATCCCATTCAGCTCAACCTGCAGTCGGTTCGAACCACTCCGCGTGGGCTGCTATACCTGGTGTACCGCCCCCGCGGCTAGTCATTCGAACGCCGCGTTTCGCCCGGACTTCGCCCGAGCCAACGACAGCTGGAAACTGGCCGCCGCTTATCGGTGAGTCCGCCGTGGGCAGGAGCTGCGCGACACGCTCTTCCGTGCATTCACCAGTGACGAGGTGCGGCAGGCAGCGGCGGGACCTTAGCTGTCAGTAGTGTCCGTTCAGTCGGGGCTGGCAGATACATTGAGACCGCGGTAGGCTCTCCTATGTTCATCAGCGGAGCGGTGACATGGCGATCAAGCGTCCAACAAGAAGCCGGGGTACGCCATCATACAAACCGGTCGCGTCAGCCCCATTGCGCCACGTCGATGTCAGGGCGCCGCAGCAGATGGTGCCGGGCGAGGTCTATATGGGCTGGTTGTGTAAGAGCCGATCGTGCGGGCGAGTCATTGCGATTGCGGACACAGCGCCGGGCGGCAAGGCGTTGACGGATTTCGATGATCAATTGACTGCGATCAAATGTCTGCATTGTGGGGATGAAAATCTGTACCGCTGGAGCGCTCGGAGCGAACAGAAATTCATGCCGAAAAGCGCGGAAACCTGACGGCACCAAAGTGCGATCGGTCCCGGTTGCCGGCAGCGGCACGGACCTGCTGAACGGCACAATTATTCACTCCAAAGGAGAAACGCCGACCGGCATGATTCAGAAGAGCACGGCGTCCGTGGAGCTCAAGGGCGACCTGATCGGGCGCGTCCTGTACCATGTGACGTCGACGTTCGATTTTGCGAACAACACTCTGGTCAACACTGGGGATCAGGTTTTTTCCGGAACGATAGCTGGGTCGGAACCCGTCATGATCCACGACGGCAGGTTCAGTTTCCACGAGAACCTCAAGACTGGCGCAGACTACGTGTCGTGGGAACGGGAAAAGACGCCGAGGCAAATCCTACGTTCGACTACACCGGTCAGTGTGAATTTCGCGACAAGTAGGGCTTGACCGCGACCGAGGTTCAACCGAGGATCGTGCGTACCGAGACCCGCGGCGCACGACAGGCCCGCAGCGATCACCCCTTCGGGACATCGTGCCCTCTTCCGTCTGCAGTGCTCACGCGGCGATGTGTCGATCTTGCGTGTCAATGCGTTCGTACTCGGCAATGACCTGGGCGCCGAGCAGCACCGAGGTCGCAGCAATTTCGAGGCTTGCGAGCATCACAATCGCGGTTGCGAACGATCCATAGACCACATTGACCTGCGACAAGGTGCCGAAATACCAGATCAGGGCGTGTCGAGTGATCTCCCAGAGCACGGCTGCCGTGACGGCGCCGATCACGGCGTGTCGCCAGGACGGTGGACCTACTGGTGTGACAAGGTAGATCGACGTAAGTACGAAGACCTCGCCGCTGAATCCCAGGAGGTAGAGCAATGCGCCCGATAGCCCATGGAGCGACCAGGTATGGCCGAGGAAGTCGATCGTTTGTACGCCGATAGCCTGGATCATCCCCGATACCAGCGTCATCAATAACAGACCGCAACCCAGGAAGACGATGTAGCAATACGGAATGATGGCCGATGCCAAGAAGTGACGACGTTGAGTGACCATCCGGTGCGGAAAAATGATGCACAGCGAGTTTTCCAGGACTGTGAAGGCGAGAGAACTGAAAAACAGCATCGTCGCCATCAGTACCAGGCTGATGACCCCCCGATGCTCCAGAAAGCGCGCGAGCTCCGCAATAATGGCAGGTGATTGTCCAGGAATCAGCCACTCGAGATAGCGGCTGAGCGTGTCAAGCAGCGCGCGCTCATCGATGATCTCGGACAACGCAATCAGTATGAGGATCAGTAAAGGAACGATGGACAGCAGCGTGTAGTAGGCAATGGCGCCCGCGAGCAGCAATGCCTGGTTCGCACGGAAGGAGCGCAGGACCTGCAAGGCAAAAGCTCCTGGGTGCGTCACCACGTGCATCGCCCGTCGTCCGGAAGCTTGCATCACTCCACACCCCTAGCCGCGAACGGTCGCACTATCCTATGCTGCTTTCCAAACAGGCCAGTCGGCCGCTTCGCACGCTAATCGCCGACTAAGCCGGCGGCTTTGTGCGAGGCCTGCCCAGAAAATCTCGTTTACCGATGGAAAGCCCCTTCCAGCGCAGAATGTCGTAGGCCGTGGTTGCGTGGAAGTAAAAATTCGGTTGGGAGAAAGAGAGCAGGAAATTCTCGGCGGTGAAATCCAAGTGCCGCTCGCCGAAAGAAAAACGCATATCCCGACCGACGAAGGCGTCAACCTCGGAGGCTTTGATCGCCTCGAGCGCGGCGAGGGTGTCATCGATTCTAGCCCTGAGGGCTGGAAACGTGTCCGGGGGAGTGGTCATGTCTGGTGAGAAGACACCCTTTCGAACTCCCTCGATGGCGCCTAAGGAGTGTACTGCCATGGATTTTACCTGATACGCAAACGGCTGCATATCGTCAGCGAGACGGGCGTGAATGATATCGTGAGCCGCAAGCCCTCTTTCGGTGCAGAAAGCTTCGGCCTTGCCGAGCAAGGCGCCAGCGGCACTCAGGATCTGTCGGTAGGAGGGAACGGTGGCCGCGTAAAGTGAAAATGACATGGCGTACTCCGTGAGTGGATGCGATGGAAGTTTAGTCCAAATGGTCCGAGTCGGCGGCGCCCGGCCATGGCCATGTACTCGAGGTACGATTCCCGAGCCGGATGCGGAACACGGTGGGAAATATCGCCGTTTCGCGTCGTCTTCTAATTTACTGCGCTTCGGCCAGCGAGTAATCGATAGACCTCGCGGAAGGGACCGATGACATTCTGCGTGAAGGTAGAGTAAAGCGCCTGCTCATCGGGCCCAAGGCCCCAAGGGGTTTCCTCGTACGGGCTGCCGATGTATAGCGTACCTACTAGCCGGTCCCACAAGCTGGTCACCAGGCCCAGATTCTTGTCTCGGTGATGCGGCAGGTAGCTGTGATGGACGTGATGCATGCCCGGGCTCTGCAACCAGCGTTCGAGCCAAGACGGGTATCGAAACGAGACGTGATAATGACGAAAATTCCCATTGATCGCAAACAAGAAGACGAATAGACCCAGATTCATCACGGTGATTTGGGTAATCGGCCCGCGAATGATGTAGGCAAACGCTCCGCCACAGAGACCCAAGCCTGCGGCAGCGCCCGCGCCGTACAGGATGCCCTCGACGAAGTGTTCACGGTAACGCGTGAGCGGAGTAAGCACCGCCGCGGAATGGTGTACCTTGTGAAATGCCCACCCGATTTGAGTGCGATGACCAAACAGATGGGTGAAATAGAAAACCATGTCGGCGACTAGCAGCGTCACGAATCCATAGACCAGCTTCCAGCCAAGCGTCATTGTCAATGCAGGACTCGGGCCGAAGAAATCCTGTGCTGCGAGTATCGTCCATCGCTCGACGTAAGGTGCAATCAACCCGATGCCGAGGACAAGCCACAGAGGCATCAGCGCCCGATCCAGAAGGTAAAGACCGATATCGACTCTCGCCGACGGATGGGCATAGATTTGCCGGGGCAACAGGTACTCGCCCAGTCCCATCGGCCGCTCGCGACCGTCGGCACCCCTGGCGCCTCGGCCGGCGCGGATGAAGAACAATGCGAGCGCGATGACCAACGTCAATGCAAGCAAGGGCCAGTGCAGAGTCCCGGATCGAGCGCTCGGCAGCACGGCCTCGTAAAGTGCGTCGGCGGTGCGGGATGCGATGTCGGAAAAGGGTCCGAGAATCCGGTCGCTAAAGTCCGCGAGACCATTCCTCAGGGCCAGTTGCCGTGCCGATTCCTTAAATGGGCTAGCGCCGCTCAGCAGACCGTCCAGCACCGCAGCCTCACGGGATGCGACTGCTGGCGGAGCATCCGCCGCTCCGGGGCTCACAGCGACAAATGGCGCGGCGCTGACCGGCGACGTCGGACTCCCGAGATCATCGGAAGAAGCCCCTCCTCTCCCGGAAGCTCCCACTATTCCGCTCAGCAAAATTGCTGCAATCGTGGTTACTGCATGGACCGGCCGTGTAATGATGCTTTCTCCCGTAATCAGCAAAGAACCTGTTCAATCGCTCGATCTGTGTTTATGAAGCAAACTCGCAACCGCTCTCGCTGAGTCCTCATCCATTGTCCCGCGCCTGCGCACGCGCATAGGCCGGCCGCGAGACAGTGCGCTGCACGTACTGCTCGATGAGCGGGGATTTCGGCAGGAGCTGGCTCTGGGCAAAGAGCGCAAAGGTCGTGCCGTAGAGCACATCTGCACCACTGAAGCTCTCGCCTAGCAGATAGGGTTGGCGCGCGAGCGCGCCGAGAACGACCGACATGGCTTCCTCAACGGCAACCCATCCGGCGGTACCACGCGGCACTTCCTGGTTCAGAAACTTCGACACAATCGCCGGCTCGAGCACACCGCTGTAATAAGACAGCCAACTCAGATAGGTGCCACGTTCCGGCTCCCCAACCAACGGCCCGAGATGATTCTTGGGGTACTGGTCGGTGAGGTACAGCGCGATCGCAGAGGATTCGAAGACCACGGTGCCGTCGTCGGAAACAGTGGGCACCTTGCCATGCGGATGTGGATTCGCCGGATCGAGTGCGCCGCTGCCATCGCGCCGGCGGATCGTGACCAGCTTGATCTCATAAGGCACTTGCAGCTCCTCGAGAAGAAAGATCATGCGCGAGGAACGTGACTTGGGAGCGTGAAACAAAGTGATCATGATACTGTCTCCGTCGCCGCCTCCGATGGTCGTTCGCAGTTCTATAATACCGCAAGGGCGTTGACCGACAGTCGCCCGACACCGTCGAATCGCGTTCTCGATCCCGCGCCGCGACTCCATACCACCTCGACCGTATCAAGGGAGGGGCCAAGACCGATCCGACAACCAGGAAGGCTGAGAATCACGACGAGGCTCTGTTATGCCCAAGCAAAAAATCCCCACGACTGTGGACGATTACATCGCGACTTTTGCACCTGACGTTCAGGTCATTCTCCAGAGGATCCGTCAAGCGGTCAAAGCGGCCGCTCCAGATGCCGAGGAAACCATCAGTTATCGAATACCTGCGTTCAAACTGAACGGTATGCTGCTGGTCTATTTCGCGGCGTTCAAGAAGCACATCGGTTTATATCCTCCCGTGCGAGGAGGCGATAACCTCATGCGATCTGTGAAACCATACGCGGGGCCGAAGGGTAACCTGCAATTCCCTTTCGGAAAGCCCATCCCATATGCATTAATCCGACACATCGTGAAAGCTCGAGTACTGGCGCCAACGGAGAAGGCTGTATCCAAGGGACGGTCTCGTGCCAACGAGGTCACCGATTGACGCAATGGCAACTCGTCATCGGACGGTCTTGCCGACGATTGTCGAGACTTCACTTTCAACGTTTGCCGTGTTGAAGGCGGATACCGCGAAATCCCAATTACCCGGCGACAGATTCGTAATCTCCACACCCGTTGCACTGGCGGAGGTGACGGAAATCTTGTTGTCGAGGGCTGTGCTGCTCGTTCCATAGCGGATTACATAGCCGGCTAAGTTCGTCAGCGGCGAGCCATCGGTATTCACAGTGGGTCGGGACCAACTTAGGGACGCGGTGCCTGCAACGACTGAGGTGGCTACCGCAGGCTCGACGGTGATATTGAATGCCGGGAGTGCCGCGCTCTGCGCACCGTTCGAGACGCTGACAACGATATTGGCATCGATTACTGCGCTGCCCGTGGAGGGTGTGCCGGATAGCGTGCCCGTCGTCGCGCTGAACTGTGCCCAGGCCGGCTTATTCCTCACCGCGTAGGTCAAAGTAGAACCCGCCGACGCCACGACGGTTGGCCTGAAACTGTAAAACTGTCCGACATCGGCCCTTGTTGCCGGCGTGCCCGAAATCAGCAGCGTCTTCGTAACCGGCGCTGCCGTCGACCCTGGCGCGCTCAGGGTGAACGTAGCGCCCCCAGTGGTGATCGATGTTCCAAGCAAATTCGCCGAATACGCGTAACCGCTGTTATCCCAGCCTCCCTTGGCCGCCGCCGTGCCGTTGCTGACGAAACCGACCACGTTATCAACTGCGGCGAGATTAACGCGGACTGGCGCCCGCCCTCTCGCGCTGACATCAATGGCAAGCACCACCACATTACGATTGTTCGGCAACCTGAGGCTCTTGACAGTCTTTGCGCTATTGAGCGACAGGCTGTAGCCGTACACATAAACCACTTCGCCCAGCTTGGCGCCAGTCGGCGTGACTACGTACGCCATCTTCAACACTTGAGATTCGCCCGCATAGTTCTGCGGTGGCCCCCACCAATCGCTGAGGCTTTGCGTGATCGTGGTCGTCGTGCCATCCGTGTAGGTCACGACGAATCTCTGATTTTTTTGGCTGCCGTGGGCGGCGGCACCCAACAAGTTCAACGTGGCGTAATTCCCCACCGGCAGCGGTATCGTCGTATTGCTCACCGCGTCGGGCATTCCGCCGGAAACGGCAGCGACCGCGGGAAAATAGCTCATCGATAGCGCTACGGTCATCAATGAAGCACTGACGACGTTGATGTGTGGCATTAGTCATCCCCAGAAATGCAACGGCCGCCGCATTTCGTGCCTTGGATCAAGTGATTGAGCCGCGATTTAAGCGGCCTTCGTCACCTCATGCAAATGTCGCGACGTGCCGACACCGGTTAGCGGTCGCGAAAGAATGCCGCATGGATTTATTGCGATCGAGCTCGAAAACAATCGATTCTATGGATCATGTGAGATTGCTTACCGCAACGGCCAGTATTCGACGTGGAGGAGCGCATTCCCCTTGAAACGATGATGCGCCTCGGATGAAAGGCTATGAGATCAAGAGCGCCAAGTACGACTACGGACGGGTACACCGCGGACCGCTATCGGTTTTGATTTAACTTACAGCGATCTTTCCTGGAATGCGCGTCGCACGGTTCGTATGTCCTTACCTACGAAAGGGACCTGTCCGCCACACTGGTTGCGATTGGTTTCGCGGATGGCATTGCCATCGCTGCAACTTAAGTACCGAACATCCTGGAGATTGCATGAAACTCGGTCCAATGAAAGGTATTTAAATTACTCTTGGAGAATTCAATCATGAGTTGGACGCTGGTCTTCCTGATCTATACCTCACACGGAGCCGTACACCGCGACGTCCTGCACGGGTACGGCAGCAAAGGTGACTGCCAAGTAGAGGCTCGGGCGTTCGAGCGCCGGTTTGACTTGATCCAATGGGAATGCGTTCGAGACGAGAGCACCTTAACCGCAGCCCTAAAGCCCTTCTGATGCCGCTAGGTGCCCCAAAAGCCGACGCCGACCCGAGGATTCTCTCCTTGCGTGTCCCGTTCCAGAAGCGCATGGGCCAACGTCAGCTTGCCCAGTCGATGCGAGCTTGAAGCCGTGAACTGACCCTTGAACGGCAGTGGACTTGACCGAGTCGGCCCTTGCTCCTCTGCTTCTTCGGGAATCCACGGGTAGCTATGGCCCCCTTGGCACTGGCTGTCGCGCGGGTTCAGAACGGTCTTCGTCTCGGAGTCGGCGGAAGGTTATGGCCCGTGGATCGTCGTGGATCCGCACGGCTCGGGTGACACGGCCGCAGGACCAGCGGCTTCAGATTCGCAGGGAACCATTTCGACTGTTTACCTCAGATCACGTCCCGGAGCGATGTCAGCGTTCCGGCATGAAATCCGATACGCGAAAATCCCCGGGAGAGTCCTGCACGCGGACCCGGGGATGCCGGATGCGCCCGCGCAAGGTCAGCAACAGGCACTGCGAGTCGTCGCGTTCGACGACGGCAATCCATGGGTACGCGGCTTCGTGGATCCCAATCCGGCCGCAGCATGCTTCTATCCCATCGCCGTAGATCCTCAGAGCGGCACCACCATGATCGGTTCATCCCTTGCGCGGGGAGACCGTCTTCAGAATGTTCCGCGATACCCCGGCGACGCGCTCGTCGGCTGGAGCATCGCTTCCGGGAGCGAGGATACCTTTCATGCGCTCGAGGGCCTCGAGAAGAATCGAGTGCAGTACATGCAATACGCAAACGGCGCCTGGTCGCAGCCCATTACCGTCGACGACCAAGCCCCGACCATCTTCCACCGAGCGACAGCGATCGTCGGAGTCAATCGCGGGACCGCCATAGCCGTCTGGTGCCGCAACCGCTCTCTGATGGCTCGCTGGATTCGTTTGCGTGTGCAATAGATCTAGGCACGTGCCGGCCGCCTATTCGAATTGGACCCGGGATTTCTAGGAGCCGCGATTGTTTTTTGGCTTTTAAGCTATTCATATAATCCGGGCGGATACTGCCCAGTTCAATCGTGTAGGGTCTATTATTCGCGGTAGGGTTACATCACCCTGCTGGATTTAGCACAGAATCTTGCGCGCTTGGACGGGGGACGTCTGCAGGAAGTCTACCGGGACGGGCGCGAAAGATGCCGACGACGCCCCGGATTGCGATTCGCTTGATCTCGACCACTTGCTCCACAACTGCTGAGAGGACGACATGCTTTTACGCCGACTGATGATTGCATCGAGCTTTCTGTTTACGCTGCAACTGACTTCCGCGCAGGCTCAAGAGATGGATACGGAGGCCATGACGCGCTGGGCCAGCGCCGATGTCGTTCGCTACCACATTGTCGGCGCTTATCAGAGCCAGACCTATATCGCCGGCGACGGGTCAGGGCTCGCGGACGTGACGGACCACGTCGTGATCGATCTGACATGGAAGCTCTCCGAATCAATGCTGGTGGGCACGCCGACCTTTCAGAACACGAAGACCACGCTCACAAATCTGCGTGACCGCGAGCCTTCCTGCCTGGCGCCCGTGCTCAAGGGCGAGTACGAACATTATGAGCTTCTTGGGATCAAGGACGGTCAGGCAGGTGCGCTCGAACTGCAAGTGAAAACCATCTACCCGTTGGTCGAGATTGCGCAATCTTGTACCGCCAGCCGCAAGCCTGTGCCTGCAAAGGTCAAGACGCGCCCGGAAGAGCTGGTCGTGCCCTCGCCCGTGATGCTTGGAATGCCGCTATCCGGGTCGAACGATCTGAGCATCTCGGGGGACAAGAAGTCTCTTGTCCTCAAGAAGGCCGGCTGGACCTGGACATTCACACCGAGCCCCGCGCCCAAGATATAGCAGGGCAGAAAGAGCATCCGCCGAAACACTCGCGACGTTTACCGAAAATCGACCGATTCGCAAGTAGCGATTCCGTCCCCGGGTATGCCGCCCGGTACCGGACATTCACCATCGGCGGGTCGATTGGGCTTCCCTCGATTTTCCAGACACCCAATTAATAGCTCAAGACCGCTAGAGAGCCGTTGGACGTCGTCGATGCGTGAAAATTCCCTACTTTTTCTCTTCCCACGTGCCGCGTATTTTATCCGTCCATGCCTTGTAACTGCGCCAACTATTGAAATTATTCGTGATTGCCGCGTGACGGTGCCGAATTCTCTCCGCATTTGCTGGTTTTTCCGATTCGAGGCGTGACGCGCGGAGGATCACCTTCGCAATTCGAGTCGGAGTCTTGCTGTCGCTCATCTCGTGCCTCGCTAGCCGTGTACGTGACACCAGATGTCGCACAGGCTTATCGAGAGGAACAGTGCCACAGGCTGAGGGGTATCACAGACAAGAAGGTGTGAGGATTGCGATGGGTGCCTCACTGCACGTCGCTGTAAGTTAAATGGCGGATGGTCGATCCTAGGGCTTCCGCGGGACCTGTGCGAGCCTGTGACCTAGCGCCGACGGGTGATGATGTACGCGAGCTATGTCTCGAGCGTGCCTGTTTCACTGCCCAAGAGTTGCCACTCGCGGCCGGCAACAACGGGCCGAGAGCGGCGTTGCGGCTCAATCCGTCGGCATCCGGCCCAAGAGCGGACGCCGGAGTGCAGGCGTAGGGTTGTCATTTCGCGATCGGAATGTCGGAGCTCCATGCGTCGACGGCCACCCGCCATTTCCCGTCGGTGTCCCGTCGGAAAATGTTGATGCCCTTGCCTTTATCAGCCGTGACCGCACCCGTTTTCCTGTCGACGTCCGTCGATTTGTACTGGTAGCGCTCAAATGCCCAGCCGCCAACGACCGTGAATCCGATCGAAGTCTTCTCCCACTTGGTCCTATATGCGCCGAAATATCCGGCGACCCAATTGCGAACGGCGTCTTTACCGATAATTTCGGGTTCACTCGGTGCCTGATAGACGATGTCGTCGGTCAGGTCAGCCATAAGTGTTTCAGTGTCGTTGCTATTGATTGCAGCCACATAAGCACCATGCGCGGCTGCCTCGACGGACTTCATGTTGGTTGGCGCGGCGCACGCTGACCAGGCACCTAAGCCAACTGCCAGCGCAGCAATCACTGCAATTCTTTGCATTACCATTCCCTTTCTATCGTTGTTCTACGAGCCGTCACGCTACCAGAGTGGCCCAGTCCATTCTAAGCTGCTTCGCAAAACAGGCTGCCGCTTCGGGTCAACCATGCCCGGTCCGTCTCCTTGGGCGAGGACGCGTGTTCATATGGCTTTTCGGGCCGCTGCCGTCTTAATGTCTCCTGTATTTGGCGTACCACTGGGTTCAATTAGCAGAACGTGAGCTTCCTCGACAGCGACCGGACGATGTTCCACACCCTTAGGAACGACAAAGATTTCGCCGGGCCCGAGCGTGACGATCTCATTGCGCATCTGGATATCGATGCTCCCGCGGAGAACCAAGAAGAAGTCATCCGTGTCATCGTGCTTGTGCCAAACGAATTCACCCTTGACCTTGACTACCATCAGGTCGTTTCCATTGAATTGTCCGACTACACGGGGTTGCCAATACTCTGAAAACGCAGATAGCTTGTCTGCGAGATTGATTGTCTCCACCGAGATCTGCTCCTTGTCATAGATTCCTCTAGAGCTTCATATACTAGCGTCTCGAGGGTGGCGGTACGGCTCAATCCGCCGGCAACCCGCCAGCTTGAGACGATGGCAGCGTCGAACAGGACTCTCTGAAGCGGACAGTCGGGCTTTCCGGTAGGCTACTCCGGCGGTTCCCGATACCAAGAGAACAGCACGTGCACTGCCGCCGGCGACTTCGCGCCATTTGCTCATTTCTCCACGTCGCATTCAAGATGACTCATAATGTCCACTCCCTCTAAGCCCGGGGATTCGTCGCCAATTCTAATGGAGGAAATACTGTGTCCACTCCTGCCAGACCGATTGCTCAAGGCGTATTCGCAGACATCGAGCGGGTTTTCGTTCTGCAGCAAGCGCATCAATGGGAGATGAAGGCCGCTACCGCCGAGCAACGGAAAGAGAAGCTGGGAAAGCTCAAATCGACCGTTGGGGCTCACGCCGATGAGATCGTGGCGGCAGTGAAACAAGACACACGCAAGCCCGAAGGCGAGATACGAGTCACCGAACTTCTGAACGTGACCGCCAATATCGAGAGGAACATCAGTCATCTCGACGAGTGGATGAAGCCGGTCGAGGTCGTTCCATCCCAGAACAAGAACGATAAGGCGCGAATCGTGCACGAGGCGAGAGGGGTGTGCCTCATATTGGGCCCCTGGAACTTTCCGCTCGGCTTGGTCTTGGGCCCAGTCGCGGCAGCCGTTGCCGCCGGAAATTGCTGTATCGTCAAGCTCACGGACTTGTGTCCGGCAACGGCCAGAGTCGCCGCCAAGATCATCAAACAGGCATTCGACGAAAGGGAGGTTGCTCTATTTGAAGGCGGTGTCGAGGTGGCTACCGCATTGCTCGACCTCCCGTTCAACCACATCTTCTTTACGGGAAGCACGCGAGTAGGAAAGCTGGTGATGGCGGCGGCGGCGAAGCATCTGGCCACGGTAACGCTGGAATTGGGAGGGAAATCTCCCGTCATCGTGGATGAAGACGCGGATGTGAAGATGGTTGCCGGGGATCTGGCGGGAGCCAAGCAATTCAACGGAGGGCAAGCCTGCATCTGCCCCGATTATGTATTCGTCAAGGAGCAGCAGAAGAACGGTTTGGTTGAGGAGTTTCGAGCCAAAGTGAAACAAAATCTGTACAGGGACGACGGCAGCATCAAGAAGGAAAGTATCGCCCAGATCGTTAATGATCAGAATTTCGCCCGAATCAAGAGACTCTTCGATGATGCGGTTGCCAAGGGTGCCAGGATTGCCGTTGGCGGCACGCTGGAGCAAGCCGACCGCACAATCCCTCCGACGATGCTCACCGACGTCACTCCTGACATGCTGATCATGCAGGAGGAAATTTTCGGACCCGTAGTTCCGGTTCTGACTTACAAGGACATCAATGATGTCATCCAATACATCTCGGGTCGTGCCAAGCCGTTGGCGCTCTATATGTACAGCAACAATCAAGACAACATCGACAAGGTACTCAGCAGAACTTCATCGGGCGGCGTGACTATCAACGGATTTTTCTCTCATTACCTGGAGAACCAGTTGCCTTTCGGTGGCGTCAATCAAAGCGGTATGGGGAGCTATCACGGAGTCTTTGGGTTCAAGGCGTTCTCTCATGAGCGCGCAATTTACATACACGAGACCCGCTGACATTTCCGATAGAGTAATCAAGGATTTGGTGACGCTTGATTCTTGCTGTGATGCGAGCTTTGGAGATTTCCCCAAGTTCTGTTTCGCGGATTTAGAAGGGACTGGGACTGTTGCGCCTCACGATCGTTCTAGGAGTTGCAGTTACGGTGCCCCAAAGCCAATCAGATGCGCCCGAGCCAAAGCGGGGTCTCTTTACTGGTCCTGGACTTTGGGCGCTGGAAATACCAGGCGCACCACGGCGCCACCGTCGGAGGCGTCCGCGATCTGAACCTGGCCTCCGCACGCCTCCATTATCTTTCCCGTAATCGCGAGACCGAGGCCTGCGCCGCTACGCTGCCGGTCAGCCCGCCAAAATCGCTCCAAGACCGTCTGTCGCAGCTCGACGGGTATTCCTGCGCCGTGATCGCGCACCTTGATTTCGCGACTTGGCCCCACAGTGACTTCGACTTCCGTTCCCGGCGGCGTATGGGTCAGGGCATTGTCAATGAGATTGCGTACCGCGCGTTCCAGCAATTCACCGCGCCCTTCCACGATGCTACTACCCTCATCGCGATATCGGATTGACCTGCCAACCCCGACCGCCACCGGGACCATATCGGCTGCCACCCGGTGAGCGACTTCATGCAGATCACACCGGTGTTGGCGCATGTCATCCAGCGCGTCAGTCCGAGCCAAGTCCAACATCTGAGTTATCAATCTCGACATCGCGACGGCGTCATCCTTGAGCTTTCGTCGTTCAGCAGACGCCTGCAACCGCTCGATGGTCAAAGTCATGGACGCGAGCGGAGTCCGAAGCTCATGGGCCGCATCCGCTGTGAATTGTCGCAAGGTCTGAATAGCACGCTCGACCCGATCAAGCGCGCGATTCACGGCCATCAGCAGCAACGACACTTCGACGGGCGAGGCAGGCTGGTGGAGCCGACGGCTGGGAAACCCCGGGTCAAGGGCATCCACTTCCGCGACCGCCCTCTCAAGGGGTTTCAGCATGCGTCGGACCACGACCACATTAAAGAACAGCAACAGCATCGATAACGGAATCAAGGGCAACAACGCGTGGTCGTAAACTTCCTTGTATAGTGCGGGGAAGAACGGCCGCAGTCCTTCGCCCGAAATCGCCAGCCCAATCCAACCGGGCCGACCCTCGATTTCGACCTTGCGCACACCGATCAAGAAAAACTGCTTGCCATGTATTTCGCGGGACGTGGTTGACCGCACGTCCGCCAACGGCGCATCAGGCAGCGGAACGTGACCTGGATTGACCACTTGAAGACGATTTCCCCATTGATCGAAGGTGACAAAGGCCCGGGTCGATGAGCCATTCAGCAGTTCTGGGTCATTGGGACGCACGCCGCGTTGGTCCATTGATTCGGCGATTCGCCGTGATTCGAGCGACACGAGATCCTCGCTCAAAGTCTCCTCATCGTTGACATACATCACGACCACGATGACAACCTCGAGTACGGCGAACAGCGCCGCGACCACGACGAGCCTACTCGCGATCTGATAGAACAGCCGCATGCCTTTGGGGGTGGGTTGGGCAGAGATTGGCAAATTCATCCGGTTGAGGCGGAATCAACCGGCGGCATTAACATATAACCAATACCGTGTGCCGTGTGGATGGTCAGGTCCGCCCCCGTACTATTTAGGCGGCGTCGCAATCGGGACAGCGCGGTGTCGATGGCATTGGGTGTCACTTCAGCATGCAGGGCATACAAGGCCGAGTCGATGGCGGCCTTGGTGACGACTCTGCCGCAATGCCGCATGAGGAGTTCGAGGAGCGCCACTTCCCGGGGCGGCATGTTGACATTCTTGTCTCGAACCCGCACCTCGCGGGTGATTGTATCGAGCGACACCTTTCCCGCCTCCAGGACGATTCCGAGGCTGGCCCCTGGCCGACGCAAGAGCGCGCGACAGCGCGCTGCCAGCTCGGCCTGTGCGAACGGCTTCACGAGATAGTCGTCAGCACCGCTATCCAGGCCGCGCACTCGATCGCCTATCCCGTCTCGCGCGGTAATGATGAGAATCGGGGTTGTCACTCTGCTGCGACGAAGACTCGCGATCAGGGCGACGCCGTCTCCGTCCGGCATCCCCAGGTCGAGCACAATCAGGTTATACGAAACGCCCTCGAGCGCCGCCCGGGCCGACGCCAGAGTGTCGAATCGATCAACGACGAAGCCTTCTTCTTCGAGGCCAAGACGGATCGATTCAGCCAGGCGATGATTGTCTTCAATCAGAATCAATCGCATGATCGACGTCCGTGCCCGTTGGCTTGCGCTTCCTTCCTGTGAACATGGCTTTGATGAGATTCTCGCGATGACGCACGCTCTCGAAGACGGCGGCAGCGACGTGGATGCCGGCGAGCACCAAGATCGTCATCGCGAAGGCCTCGTGCAGTTCTTCGAGTGTTTCATTGCCGAAGAAGCGGTCGAGTCCCATCATCCATCCGGTGATGCTCACGGCGATCAATGATCCCAAGAGCAGGAAAATCATCACCGAACCCGCTGGATTGTGCCCGATGAAGCGCGGCTCATTCCGGGAAACGAGCTGACGCAGATATGCAAGCAACGCGGCCGGCGTCGGAAAGAAGTCCGAGAAGCGGGCGTGGCCTTTGCCTGCAAAACCCCACACCAGTCTCACTGCGACGGCGGCGGCCACCACGTAACCGACCGCTCGGTGAAAGGTGTTTCCCTCCTCGACGATCAGATTGATCGCACAACCGGCGACAACGGTCCAGTGGAACAGGCGCACGACCGGATCCCAGACCCGGACGGTCATCGGGTCGTCGGGAACGGATGTGATTCGAGTCTTCGAGGGTTCCGATCGTGCGCTCATGTGAGTTCTCCTGAATGATCAATCTTCGTTAGATTGGACCACACTGCCATCGACCGGGTTGAAATAGACCTCGGCCTTGTGACCCTTGGCATCGATCGCATAGATCTCGTAACAGGATCCGCTAGTCTTGAAGACCTTGATTTCCCGATAGCCCATCGTTGCGACCTTCTCCTTCATTTTCGTCTCCGAAAGCCAGGCGGCCTTGGGCTCCTTGGTACAGGACGGGCTTGCGTAGGCTGCGATTGGAAAAAGGCTGATCGCAGACAGCGCCGTCAATATCGAACCTGATTTCAACTTGAACCGCGTATACATGAGATTCTCCCGTTTGCGTGCCATCGGAACGATGCGAACCGACTATCCCGGGAGAATACGGCGCAATTCTGACCAAATACTGACGGGAATGCAGTAAGGGGAAATACAGGGGTGTCAGGACTTTGTCAGACCCAGCGACTAGCGTGGGTGCGGTTGCCACCATCGGCAACGACCACAGGAGAACATGATGAAGCGAACCACAATTGCCCTTATGGGCGGTGCCGTGCTCGTCGTATTGGGCGCAACCGGGATTGCCGCTACGGGCGAACTCGCACCACAGACCCGCAAAAATCTCGACGCCGCCATGCACGGCGAAGCGTATGCCAATCTTAAATATCGTAGCTACGCCGAAGCGGCGCGCAAGGCGGGAAATGAGGAACTCGCAGCGCTGTTTGAAGAAGCGGCAGACGTCGAGGCCAAGGAACATTTTGCCCGAGAGGCCGATGCAGCTGGACTGGCAGGATTCGATGTCCGGAACCTGGCTGACGCGATGTCCGGAGAAAACTACGAGAATACGAAGATGTATATCGGCTTCGCCGATGAAGCGCAGAAGGCGGGCGACGAGAAGGTCGCGAAGATGTTCAGGCAGATCGCAGCCGATGAAGGCGATCACTATCAACAGTTCAAGGAAGCATTTGTAAAACTTACGAACAGCCCCGCTAGAGCGGCGGCGGAAAGGACGAAAAACGATCATCGCGAATAGACCAATGCGTGGCAAACGAGGATCCCGAGCCTGAACCTTCGGGCTTGGGATCCTCCTTGGAGACGGCTGTCAGCCGTTCAATGTTTTATGGATCAAGCCAACGTTATTGATAATTCCATTTAGAGGCACTCATTCAGGAGCGAGCGGCCGCCGCCGCACGCGCCACCGGGGTCAGCGTGGGCGTCAATGTATTTCTAGCCGGTCTATAGGTAGCCATCGATGGCGCAGCTCATTTCCGAGTCGGGGATAGCGAGATTTCCGCTCGCACTTTCCATTCCGCATATCTGCGCTTACGTAACCGCAAATCCGGAGATTGTGGATCATTGGTTGCGTTGGTCAGCAAGCAAACGGGTTTCCCCGGGCTGGTACTTCATTCGTCGGCCACGCGGTCTTGAGGCTGGTTTTCACCCCGATGGTGAAGTATTGAGTTTCAGTGACCCGAACCTTGCCTGTGCAGAATTTGTCGTTCGCGAGTTCGAATCGGTGATGGCGCGGCACCATTCTGCTTCCCCATAGCCGACGTTGGCCGGGGTCCGCAAAGGGTCCGTGACGAGTCGATAGCCGGCGGTGCCGACGCCACGGGCTCCAGCCGGCCGAACTCCGGTCGGTGGCACGTCGAAACTGCGATCCGATTAGCCGACGCTCGAGACTACAATATCGCTATGAACCGTTCATACAAGCGCTTGTCCTTCGGGATTTGCATCATCATTCTTGTCAGCGGCGCATTTGTGAGGGCGGGTGCATTCCGCTCAATACATTGGACGAAGATTCCAAGCGTTACGGTCGTCTCCGCGGCAAGGGATTCGCGACTAGAAGCAGTTCGAGAGTCAATTGCGTTCTGGAATCGCACTTTCGCGGATTTGGGAACTCCGTTTCGGCTTGGCGACCTTGCCTTTGTTACCGGCACAATTCCCGACGACGACATTCAATTGCTCGGCAACCAGGTCCTCCACCATACTCTCTGGCCAACGATGCCCGGGAGCCTGGAACGAGTACCAGGGGATTTGCTGATCATCCTATCTGACGCTCAGTTCATCTCGTACACAGCTTATCGAGGCGACCGAGTAATCGTTGCGATCAAGAACGGTGGCATAGCACCATTGACGCTACCGAACGTCCTTCAGAATGTTATCGCGCACGAACTCGGTCACGCTGTGGGACTCGACCACAACCAGGATCCAGCGTTACTGATGTGTGGACGTCCAGCGACCTGCCGGCCAGATGCCTTTGAAGCGCCGTCACCCAGATTTTTCCCGCTCTCAGGCGGAGAACGCAACCGCCTACTCACGCTTTACCCGCGGAATTGGGCAGGTCAATCGCGCAACTAAGCATCGGCGAAGCGGTCGCGTCGATCTTCCAACACTTCCCCACAGGACCCACGGGGAAGGCGCGGCCGGAACTAGAAAACAAGCGCTTTCCTCCAGATGCTGATGCCAAGTGTGATTAGCGTGTGAATTTTGGAGGTATGTGGGGCAACGTAGGGCCACGTGAGAAACCTTTCGCAACTGTTGTGGTAGTGCGGCGCGGGACGGCTGGCACGTCAATCAGACCGCTTTCGACAATGCTTCCGCCATCCGTGTTTGCCAGCCAGGTCCTGTGGCCTTCCAGCGCGCCAATGTCTCCGGCGGCAATCGGAGAGAGATCGATGTCCGCGCCTTACCCGACTTTGGTCGTCCACGGGGTTTCAACATCTTGGCAGCAGTTCCGGCGCCGAAGATTTCCGGCAACACATCACGCGCCTTGCGAGCACGAGCGAAAGTTTCTTTTGTCCATGCCGGGTTCTCTCGATCGGTCTTCTGGGGATTAGGCTTGTGCTTCATATCGTTTGACCTCTCGTTTGTTGGCCCTGCGCAGACTGATTACATGCGCCTTGTCGGCGCGCGGCGTGAACACCATCATATGCAGTCGATTTCCGATCAGACCTAGCTAGTGCCTGAAATCGCCGTTCGCCGTAGTCTTTCCGAAGATCTTCGACTAGGAACGCGCTGTCCCACTCGAACGCGACCGCCAATTCGAATGAGATGCCCCGCGCGAGCAGATTCTTCTCGCTTTTGGCTGAGTCGAAGCTGATATCCATTTTTTATTGTATATACGTATATACGATAATGCAACCACGTACCAAGCGCGCCTGCGGTCGGCTCTTGATAGAGGAGGTGGCAAGATCTCCCGCCGCGATGTGACGCTACCGGCTACTTCGGTGGGTGCACCCGCCATGCCTTTTGCAAACGGCCGAGAGACCGCTTTCGGGAAAATTATCCGGCAACTATCGGCCAACTCCGGCCGCTGGCGCATCAAGATCGCGATCCAGTTAGCCGACGTTCACGGCCTAAGTTACCATGTGAACAATCGAGGTCAGAGCGAGAAAAGAGTGTACGGTATGAAGCCTCCGGTGTAGCAGACTATTCAAGTAACGTAGACGCCCTTTGTCAGGTCGATTAGCTTGTATCGTATTGGTTACGTTTTTTGCTGATTGTGCCTGTGTGTACTCGCGGGCACTTTACTTGAGTTGGCTGGTCTTGTCTGGATCGCCGCCGCAGAAGAAGGAATGGAAATGAATCAAGTATATGACATTTGGCGGAAGTATATGCCTACCGAGGCGGAGATTGTACAATCAACGAGGTTACAGAAGGTGTGGGGAAAGTTACCATGTGAACAATCGAGGTCAAAGCGAGAAAAGAATGTACGGCATTAGCCTCCACTATCGCAGACTAATCAGTAACTAGACGCCCCATGTCAGGTCGATTTGCTTGCATCGTGTTGGCAACGTTTTTTGCGATTGTGCCGTGTGTACTCGCGGGCACTTTTGAGCCGCCTGTTCCGTCCGGATCACCGCCGCACAGGAAGGAATGGGTATGGATCCAGGTAGCCGATGTCGAGCACTACATGCTTCCAATACTTTATTTTTCTACGGGCAGATTCCAGACGCGCGTTCCCGAGGTGCTGATTGTCCTGCCACCGAAAAGCTACCAAGTCGTTGCGACACTCACGGCGGATCAAGTAACTCGCCCCGGCTGCCCTACATCGTGGACGCCGCCATTTGCACGGTATTCGGTAGCGATTACCGAACGGCGAGGCGGACAAACGCTGCGATGTGTGCTTCCCCAATCATCGGCTTGCGGACTACTTGGACGATTTGAGGGGAGCGTAAATACACTGGACGCCGAAAATGCTGGATCCAATCGGCCACTTTGTCCGGTATCTCGGATGTGACCGCATATCCGGGCGGGCTTCCCCGCCATAATTTGCTTACCAGAAAGCGGACATCAACCATTGGCGGCTCCGGGTCGATGACGGACGGACGAGAGCATCGAAACCGATTCAACCTAGCAACCATGGGCTGCGATAAAGTAGGTTGTCGTCGCTTCGAAACTATGGGGAACTGGGCGATAGGCGAAGTGGCGTCGCAAGACAACGCAGGGACAGGCCAGGCAACGAAAAGTGGAGCGGGCGATGGGAATCGAACCCACGGGGAAGTTGCTGCCGGAACTATAAAACAAGCGGTTTCGTGCGAATGCTGATGCCAAGTGTGATTAGCGTGTGAATTTTCGCGGTATGTGGGGCAACGTAGGGATACGTTGGTCGCTGTTCGGGCGCGGCGTGCGTCGATGCCAGTTGACGCGCCGCCCTGCGGTCCCCTTACGCTGCGGCCTGGCGCTCTACTTCCCAGCCCTTGCACGCCAGCAGGACGGTGCGCGGCACCTCATGCTCGCCGCTGGCGTAATACGCCACTTGCCGCCGCGACAGCCCGAGCGCTTCGGCCGCATCCGTCAAGCTCAATCCGTGTTTCCAACGCCATCGAATGAACTCGACCGCATCGGCCCGGCCGTTCTGCTCAAGCGCCATCTCGAGTAGCCGCGCGGCGCCCATATCGATTTCTCCTGGCCACACGACACTATGGCCACCCTCGCCGACGCCGGCGAGCGCGAACGCCGCGGTATCCCGCAGTGGACGCATACCCTTGAGCCGAAAGACGGGCTCGCGAAGGTCAACAGTAAGCGCCTTATCGTTTGTCCACCGCAAGCGCAGCGTGTAGTCACCTTTGTACTTGACGTCCGCGATGCGGATCGCGTTGCTCTCGTTCATGATTCCTCCTCAGAATACTGTTGCCACCGCGCCCACAACTCCGGCCGGTTGAAAGCTGCCCAAGCAAGCGCCTCTTCGGTGTCTCGTGGGTCTGCCTCGCCTGCCCAACGCGCAAGCGTCTCAATCAAGAACACGGCCCCTTCGTCGCTTCGCGTGATCACGTGGAAGTGTGGCGGCGGATGGTCACCGAAGTACATCTCGATTCGACACCGATTGAATCGCCTTACCGTAGGCATGATCCATTATAGTGCAAAGCATGCACTAGTGCAACCCGTGCACTATGATACGCAAACTGGATAGACGGCCAGCGACAGGCGACCTACAGCCAACTCCGGTCCCTCGACTATAAGAACTCGCGTCTTCGAAGCAGTCGTTCAATCCGGAATTACGTGACCGGATACTTGTGACGTCTCGACGGTTTCCGAGAGCAGCAGCGCCGCCAACTACGCCGCCTACGCTGTAAAATGTCACTGGCAAAACTTCGACAACGAGTTTGCCACCTGCGCCATCCCGCTGGTATCGACCTCGGAGTTATCTTCCGTGTCACCGCTCTTGGCGAGACGGATTCCCGTCAAGCCTCCAGGCATCAAAGCCACAATATTGCCGCCCCAGCCAATCATTCGAGGATAAAACAATCTGCACCCTGGCGACGCAATATACGATGTAACCCAAAACGCATTGATGTAGGTTGTCTCACCGGCGGGCAGCTTCTCGCCAGTTGGAAATCCCCGCGGATTTGGGCCAGCTAGCAACTCTCGTATGCGCGGTGCGTACAAGATCTGTTGGTCGCCGTGCTTGCCATCGTTTTGGTAAAGCCGTGCTATTAACACCATGTCGCTGATGGTTGGGTAGTAGCCGTAAGCCATGAGCGGATGTCCGGCGCTGCCATCCGCTTCGATGGTGCGGTTGGTTGGTGCCTGATGAATGCCGATTGGCGCAAACACTTCTCGCTGCAACATCGACCAGATATTGGCCGCAGGTCCCTCCTTCGATTTTAGAAAGTGGTCCATGGCGACTCCGAGAATGAACATATCTTGATCGCGGTAGCGCGTGACCTGGCCGGGTCCCCACGGATACACCCCGCCGTCTTTGAGCAGCGCGGCGACCCTCTCCTGGGTCGAGCGGGCCTCGTACCACTTCGAGTAACTGGCGTCGAGATAACCATCACTGGTGTCATTCGGCTCGCGCTTTGTACTGCCATTGCCGATTCCCGTCGTCATGTTGATTGCATCTTCGAATCTCACGTTGTGCCACCCGGGATAGCGGGTCGCCTCCGGCACATAGTCTGCAATTTTCATCTCGAACACGGTCGGGCCGTACTTTTCGGCGAGCCTCAACAGCGCAGTCTCGTTCGCCAATGCCTTGGTGGCGGACCAGACTCCGAAGCGCGCACGATCGCACCACGGCAACTGACCACCAGCGCTCTGGCATCCCTTCAGGTAGAAGGTACCTTGATAGTCGAGCCCGGAAAGCACAACGTCGCTCGCTCGCATCGTGCCGTCGAAATTGGCAAGTTTGGCACTGCCTACCTTTGCCGCGAACTCGTCCCAACTGGCAATCGGAACCGCATCTGCGCGGTCGGCCTCGTAACGCCGTTTCAGGGTACTCAGGCGGTCGGTCGCTACCGCCGCAGAGGTCGCGGGAACGAGACCGGCGGCGACGAAGTCATCCCTAATGTAGAACGGCGCCGTTTGTTGCACGATCTGAAAGCGCAAATTCGATACTTGACCGTCCTTGTAAAGGAACGTCGCCAAGCCATTGTGCGTCTCGCCTTCGATGGAATTCACGAGCGCAAAAGGAAACCCGGCACGCGACCAGCCGCTATCGTCAGGCTGAGACCAAACCCGGCCGGGCTGCACGATGATGTCCCAGTAGCTGCGCCCCCGCTTGTTGGAACCGCACCGGATCACGTCTTGCGTAAAGGGAACGAGATCGCCCTTGTAGGTGAAGAAGGAGATGGCGACGCCTGGAAACAACCTCGGATCTCGACCGAGGACTGATCGCGGCGAGAAATACCGCAGGCTCGGTGGTCATCTCCGTCTCGGTCAATCGCAGCGTTCCCAAAAACGGCGCGCGCTCCGTAACAGCATCAAATCCCGGTGTGAACGCGGTGTTAGCGGTCACTCCACCGGACCACGTGGGCGAAAGCAGTTCGGCCGTGCTAATACGTGGGGCAGCTGCGGTTGCACAGTGCGTACCGGCCAACGTGAGTACGCATAGAATCAGCCCCAAACTTTGCAAAGACAATCCCCCACGCTGTTCGAACTGATTCACCATGTGTCTGTTCCTTGGAGGCTCAATTGGGATCGCTCGCGCTAGCTTACCCAATAGCCGCCCGAGACTGGCAGTCCCGGGTCGATACCGGAGGTCATTCCGCCAAGGTGAGCCAATCGAGTGCCGTGGGACGGCAACTGGCCAATTTTAGTCGTTCAGTGGCCGTGAGTGCTTGCCTCTAAGCTGCCGTTCGCGGGTTGGGGTAAACTAGTGCCAGACGTTTAATGAGTCGCCCGGCGTGGCACAGGGAGTGCATAAAATGGCAACGAACATCTTCCTGCGACGTTTCTGTCGCCCACTAAAAGTCATACAGTTATCTGCAAGCGTCGCCTCATAATCAAAGCAATGAATAGATCCAGACGTTCGACGAATGGGAGTTGACGTGCACGTAAGAAACGTGAGTTCAATGACGGCGGCGGCATTACTGTGCGCTTGTGCTGGAGTCGGGATTGTTGCCTCTTCGGATCCACTCGTGAAGCTAAATGATGCGGAAGTTCTCTTCTCGAGCAAGGATCGGCCAATGCCTGCGGAACGGTTAATCCAGGAAGCAATGGCGATCTACCAAGAACGCGACGACCCCCACGGATTGGGAAATGCGCACCGAGAATATGGAGATCTGCTCAAATCGCCGGCTGTGGTTAGTTGGGAAAAAATCTATCGCCGAGATGGATTTGTTGATCGATCAATTACTTTTGATAGTCGATTGGCAAAGGCATCTGAGCACTACGCTAAGGCACTAGAATATTATCGTCGCGCCGAAACACAGGAACTGTCGGCATCGAAATACGATGCACTGACCAACGTCTACTACAACATGGCGTGGTCACATCTGGCGCTCGGCGCTCAAAACGAGGCTTGTGCCGACTTTGATCGAACCCTCCAGGCGTACAGCGAGAACATGCGACGAAACACCAATGCCCATCCATATGGCGGGGGCACCATTCCTGATGCGGTTGCGCGAGCAAAACGCCAAGCCGGCTGCAGAGAAGCCTCGGAGACGCATACCTAACCACCTCGATGCGACGGGCTCCTGGCGGCCAGTTTGAGACATTCAAGTAACCGGAATCGCGGCATAGAAGCAGCCGTTCGCAGCTTAGGATAGGCTGTTGAGACCCCAACGAAGAACAGTTGAATGACCGACCGCGCCGAACCAGAAATACTTCAGGGACCCGCCGATAGCCTTAAGGCAGCGGTGTCCCCAGATGCGACACTTTCCACGTCGGAGATATCAGCGCCTATGCTCGATGTTCACGCTCCCCACGAGTCGATCCACACATGGAAAGGCTTCGTCATCCATATTGCAACCATCACAATAGGGTTATTGATTGCGATCGGCCTCGAACAGACGATCGAGTATCTCCATCATCGGCAACAAGCCGCCGCGATCTCGGGGAAATTGAAGGCGGAGAGTTACGAGAACATTGTCGTGGTACGCAGCGACATTGACTCCTGCGATCAGACGCTTGCGGCAATAAAGGCTATCGGTGACAGCCTCGACCAGAAACCGAAAGCCAGCCCTGCCGCGCTGTGGATGCCCCTGGTACTTCCAGAAACTCGGATCTACAAGCCATCGGATGCGGAGTGGCTTATCGCGCGCGACAGCGCGCTCCTGCAAATTCTGCCCTCGGCGCTGGTTGCGAATTACTGGAAGATCGAAGTCACGCGCGAGCACGCGCACACTCTAAACTTGGACGCAAGTCGCAGCCGGGTCAAGCTGAACGCGCTGCTTGATGTTTACGCGGGACAGTCAGCGCTTAGTTCAACGGACGCGCTGGCCATTCGGCTGGCGCTTCGCGAGTACGCTCAGTACCTCGATCAAGTTAAACGTTCGCTGCAGCATGTCGCGGAACTCAATCAGATTACGCTGGACAACAAGGTTATTGGCGTCGGCACGATATCAGGCGACATGCCAATGGAACCACGACGATAGTCGCCTACCCTTGTTCGGTAGGATAGTTGGCGGTATCGGGGTTGACAGCCTGGAACCTGACGTTCGCGAGTGCCTGCTGTGGGTCGATTGGCGGCTATGGACGCTCCATCAAAGTCACGTGTCGGCGCGTGCCGAGTCGCTGGTGGGACTCCGCGAGCCGCCGGCGCGTCGCGACCCGATGCCGCCCCTCGCGGGAGGCAGCTTTAGGGCAGCACAATGTGGAACGGTTGCAGGGTTTATCTCGAAAGCCTATCAATAAAGAGTTTGCCGAGAACCGGACTTAGGGGACGGTTAATTGCCGGTGTGGCCAGTTCGAAGATAATGGATTTCAATTGCTCGGCGTGACCGGCCTCAAGCCCAATGTCGTCGCGCCCCTCAATCGTTTCGGCCCACGTCTGAACGTCAGCGGCTGTCAATTGCCCAGCGACAAAACTACCAAGCACAGATTTCAGATGACTTCGCTCAAGTGTTACCAGCTCTGCATCGCTGTCCCACTGGTACCGGGAAAGCTCCTCCGATATCAACTTAATCGGCCGTTGCGGACTCAAAAGCTCAAGAAGTAATTGTTCGCGTCCTTCCATCTTTGAATTATGGCACGCTCAGACCAATTCCGGCTTTCGACCCGATGGAGTCCTTGGCCAACGGCAGCTTTCTGGAATCGAATTGCAACCTTAACCACGCCAACTGCTAGACAGTGAGGCTAGTCCCCGAAGTCACCTTCCGCCATCCGAAGTACAGCACGACGCCGATTACCAGCATAAATATTGGCATGGTTACGGTCGTTCCCGGCATTCGAATTAAGAACGAAAAGACGCCTAAAAAAACCATCAGTGAAGCGGCAAAACAAACATATGCTTTCGATGCCCAGGGACGCATTTTCAAAACAGCGAAAGCCGCAATGCAAGTCGCGCCGACGTAGACAATAAGCGTTATCCGAACAGCAAGGGTCACTGTGCTCGGACTGGCGCGTAACAATTGGGGGGCAACGACGTCGCCGAAATTCGGCATATTCACCAAACCGCCGATTCCGGAAATTCCAATCAGCGCCAAAATGCCGCCGATTAGAGTAAGAGAACTAGGACGATTTACTTTCGACGTCACGACTTCCTCCGGATGTCTAGACTACCTTATGCTGCGAGCGTCCGCTTCACCGGGGTCATTTCAGCACGATGACCGGCAAGTAATGGCCGTCATCGGCTATTTTAGCTGTCGGGTAGTGACCTCGCTGCTTTCACAATGTGGAACCGTAGATCCTTACCTTCAGTGACCACACGCAATGCGCCGTCGTCTATCAGTTCTGCAATGCGATCCATATAAAACCAATCGTGCAGTGCTGGGATTGGGCCAGGCGTCTGCTCGTACATGTAGGCCGCGATCGCGGTGACCTTGCGGGGGCGCGAAGCTACGAATTCGATAATTGCGGAGTCGATGGCTTGGAGCATGTGCGGAGTTAGTGAGTCGTAGATCCCGTAGTCTTCCTCCCTCATCGGTTGATCTTCTGACTGATCGTCCGTCTCTCTTTTGAAGTCTTCGGAGGCAAGTGGCCGACCCAACCGGCGTTCGATACAAGCCCTACAAATCGTTCCGTGCCGTTGCTCTTTGGGAACCAATTGGCGCCACAGACGATCCTTCAGGAAATAGTAGTTCTCGTTTCCTTCAAACGAGTTCCTGTCACAGTCCAGGCAAATCCATCTTCGATTGTTGCCCATACTGACTCAATTGTACCTGTGCAGGAATCGGGAACGAATGTCGGCTTTGCGTCACTCTGAGAGAGCACCCGGATTACCGCTTTTGGCCGGTCGGCGACCGTCGCCGCCGCCGACCGGCTCCCATCCTTTCTAAGCCTCGGTCTGCTCGGCCATTTCTAGAGCGTCATCCACCTCAATACCGAGATATCGGACGGTGCTCTCGAGCTTGGTATGGCCGAGGAGCAACTGTACAGCCCTCAGATTCTTTGTCCGTCGGTAAATCAGTGTGGCCTTCGTCCGCCGTAGCGTGTGGGTACCGTAGTTGGAAGGGTCCAATCCCAACTGAAGAACCCACGAATCCACAATCCGGGCATACTGACAAGTTGACAGGTGCGGTGATGCGTGAATGCGGCTTGGGAAAAGATAGTCCTCGGCTTTGAGTTTAGAACGGGAAATCCACGCAGATACCGCCGTGCGTGCTGGCTCCGTAATCTCGAACTGTACGGGTCGGCTGGTTTTCTGCTGAAGAATGAGGGCGCGGGTTGCCATGCTCTGGCCGTGGCAGACGTCGCGTACCCGCAATTGCGTGAGATCGCACGCACGGAGCTTGCTATCGACAGCCAGATTGAAGAGCGCGAGATCTCGACATCTACTGGCAATTTGAAGTCTTATGCGAATCGCCCATATCTCCTTCAGTTTGAATGGCGTCTTTTGGCCTACGAGCTTTCCCTTGTTCCACGGCTGGTGAGCAGTGATTGCAGTGCTGGTCTCCATGATCGACTCCTTTTGTTTCGGAGTTCCCAGTTTGCGGGTCGCCTTAGCCATGGCGAACTGATCAAGGTATTCTCTCGGCGGCGACAGTCGCTGACCGGCCAAAACCGAGCACTGGGTGATCTGAAGTGACAGCCACGAAGCGGCCGTTGGCAAGTTGCCGCCTCGCCGCGCAGAATGCCTATATGGCTTAGGTCACAGGGAGGAAAACAGCATGCTGACGCCTATCCGTCTTCTTGCCGCACGGACAATATTCCTCATGACTAGTTGCGTGCTCGCCGGTACTGGTGCCGCATTCGCAGACGGAGACTCGGCCGATCAGGCTCTGGCAAAGATTAATCCTCAATCCATTCGCGCCAATATGCGTTTCCTCGCAGATGACTTGCTGGAGGGGCGCGGCACCGCTACGCGCGGACATGAGGTGGCCGCGAAGTTTATGGCAACGCGGTTTGAGGCGATGGGACTCATCCCTGCCGGCGATGCTGGCACGTATCTCCAACGTGTCCCGCTGCGTTCGATGAAGATCGACCCCGGCAAAAGTGCCATGGCATGGGTTCGGGCGGGCAAGGCACATACATTCGTGGCTGCGGAAGATTATCTATTGCGCCCCGACCCCAGCCGGCATGTTATTTCCGCGGAGGCTCCCGTCGTATTTGTTGGTTTCGGGGTGACTACACCTGAGCAGCACTACGACGATTACAAGGGCATCGACGTGCGCGGCAAGATCGTGGCCGTAATCTCGGCAGCGCCACACTTTGAATCCGCCATAAGTGCGCACTTTACCTCCACGTTGATCAAGGCGAGAAACGCCGTTGCCCACGGAGCAGTCGGATTGATCGTGCTCGACGATCCGACTCTCGAAGGTGAGTATCCGTTTGCGCAGCAAGCGCGCGATGCAGGGAAGCCGTCGTTTCGCTGGCTTGACCAGCGCGGCCTCCCGAACGATGCAACGCCCGAGTTGAGGGGTGTCGCGTTCTTGAGTATGCGCGCGACCCAGGAACTCTTTGAGGGAAGCCGCTATACGGCCGATCAAGTCTTCAAGATGGCCAAAGCGGGAGCCCTCAAGTCATTTGGTCTGCCATTAACCATCAAGATGGCCACAACCACCGATTGGGTGGATGTTCAGAGCTCCAACGTAGTGGCGAAGATCGAAGGCAGCGATCCAGCGCTGAAGGACGAGTATGTAGTCTATTCGGCGCATTTGGACCACCTCGGCATTGGCGATCCGGTAAAGGGCGATAGCATCTACAATGGCGCGCTCGACAACGCATCGGGCGCGGCGATACTTCTCGAAATCGCCCGCGCGTTCACCGAACTGAAGCCCGCGCCGCGGCGCTCGATTCTGTTCCTATCAGGGACTGCCGAAGAGATGGGTCTACTTGGTTCCGATTATTTCGCCCACAATCCAACCGTGCCGCACGACTCTCTGGTCGCGGATTTGGATGTCGATACGGATTTCATGCTTTGGCCTTTGCAAGACGTCGTCGCCTTTGGCGCAGAGCACTCGAATCTCAAAGCGGCAGTTCAGCAGGCTGCCGGGCGGCTTCATCTAGTTTCAAGCCCGGATCCGGCACCAGAGCAAGCCTTATTTATCCGTGGCGACAATTATTCGTTCGTGAAACAGGGAATTCCTTCAGTGGCGCTCTCGCCTGGCGTCAAGTCAGACAATCCGAAAATAAAACCAATTGAGATCGCCGGTCAATGGCTGCAAACGCGCTATCACCAGCCCAGTGATGACATGGAGCAGCCGGGCTTAGACTTTGACGAAGCTGTGAAGTTTGCGCGGTTTGTATTCCTCGCGGGTCAGGCGATCGCCGACGGCACCCAACGGCCTCGTTGGAATCAAGGCGATTTCTTCGCTGAGCTTTACGGAACGAGGGCAAACTGAACGCCCGATAGCCGCCGCTCGTGAATGCCGGCAACGGGTCGATGAGAGACAGAACGAATGGGATTGATCACTTCAAGTCGTGAACGGCGTTACAACGCCGCCGTCGCCATTCATTTGGCCGCCTACACGTTCAGCATGCTGGCACCGGACGAACGAGCGAAAGTAGACGATAAGGTTTATTCCGACATGAATGGCGCGGTGGTCGGATTTAGTCCATTCGAATTTCAGCGGTTGTTTCCACCGCATGTGAAGGCAGCGTGGCGCGCCTATGCCATGTCCGATCTTGGGATATCGCCTGCGATTGAAGGAGATGTTTGGCGTCTACCGAAGTCTCGGCGCATTTTGTGGGGTTCCCCAAAAACTGGTCCAACGAAGTTGTTTACCGCCTATCGTCCTAACAACGAGGCAACGATGCGGGCGAAATCCCATTTGGAGGCCAAGGGATTGGATGCGCGATATCTAGAACTATCGGCCAGCTAAGACTGGAATATGTCGGCCGCCGTAGAGCGGACGGTGGTCGCAGGCCGCTTGGGGTCGTCGGCGGAAGTACGGCGCACCTTGCAGGGCAAGAGTCGGCAACCGGCTAGAACCCGCCGATGGACCCTCGAAATCGTCGCCCTGAAGCGTCCATCCGCGGTGTGCGGTAAGCTTAGCCGAGTAGATGAAGCCAGACGGACTATCCCGCTTATACGACGTTTTCGTCGCCTAATTGAAAGTTAGACCCAATGGACGCGTTGCCTTCGTTTTGGACATTACCTCTAGGCTTCTTCGTCGGTGTCATGGCGATCTCTCGTGTCGCGCGGTGGCTCCAGGGGGTACTCGCGTTGTGGGCTGGAGACAGCACAGGATTAACCTCTTCGCCACGTCGGCCCGAGTTGATACCTCTGCTGCTTACGACGATAGCTCATCCAACGCCGTGGCTTGTATTGCTCGGGGCCGCCTGGGTTATCCACAAGCTATTCGTGTCTCCCGTTACGCCCGAATGGCGCTGGTTGTTGGTTGGATTCGTTTGCGGGCCCCCATTCGCAGTTGGGCTCGTGTATTGGCGAATGAGACGGGCGCGTCTTAGTCTGGCGAGAAAGGGCGAGCCGTCAGCTCCGTGACACTGTTCCAGATCTACCACTCAGTTCGAGCGATCGCGTGGTCGGGCATTCATCCTTCGGCAAAGCGGGCGTTGGCCGCTGGCCGCTTGGGGTCGAGATGGACAGATTAAGGACAGTGAACCCAGCCGCGGGTCCGTCCGGCGCATTCGATCAAAGGAGCCGGTTTTGTCGCGTCAAGAATTGTGGGAACTGGGCGATAGGCCAACGGGCGTTCATAGGACAACGCCGGGACACGCCAGGCAACGAAAAGTGGAGCGGGCGATGGGAATCGAACCCACGGCTCAAGCTTGGGAAGCTTGGGTATTACCATTATACGACGCCCGCACCGTAGGGCGATTCTAGTCGCCTTTGCGAGGATCAGGCAAATGGCAAATTCGGGCGCTCAAAATGAGCGGGGCCCGAAGACCCCGCTCGGTGCATCCATATCATCCGTAGCTAGAAATGCACATTGGCCGCCAGCACGTACGTCCGCCCGAGGATGCCTGCGAAGTACAGGGATGTCGCATTCGAGAAGTTGCCCTGGGTGCCTGCCAGCGCCGGATACGGCGGATATTTGTCGGTCACGTTGTCGACGATGAGCCGGACGGTGAATTCCTTCGACACGTTGTAGGAGATCGTTGTATTGACGAGCCACCAGGGCGCCACGCTCAGGATGTCCTGCGACGTGGATGTGTTCTGATTGTTGAAATTGATGCCGCCGATGAAGATGCCCTGCCAATCCCACCCGAAGGGTCCATACCGGTAATCGATATCAATCGATCCCTTGCTCTTCGGAACGCCGGGAGCGTTTGCGAGCTCTCCGGCGAGATCATTCGGGCTCGCGGACCCGACCTGCGATATCAGCTGTTTCGTATCGAGGTAGTTCATACGCCACTGCACGCTGCCAAGCGAACGCGGTATGTCAAAAGTGTAGTCCAAGGCCGCGTTGATGCCCTTGAACTCGAGCAATCCCGCATTGACATAGCCCACGTGAAAAGTCGAGATCTGATGATTCTTGTCGCGCGCGAAGGCCTGGCACGACGGATTGTTCGGATAGTCGGTCGAGTCGTAACAAGCATCCAGAACCTGCACCAGGGACAGGGTCTCGATCGCGTTCGTCAGCTTGATGTCGATGTAGTCCACCGACATGTTGAGCCGAGGCACCCAGCGCGGGCGGAGCACAATGCCGAAGGTTCTGGAGTCCGCCGTCTCGCTCTGCAGGTCGGTGTTGCCCGATGTCGTGCCGATGGCTGTCGCATTGACAACATTCGACACAAAATTCGAGGTGTTGATGCCAGCCGCTGTGCAGTTCGCCTTGCGTGTCGCGGGAGCCGTGCCCTGGCCGACGAAGTTCTTGTCGCACGGATCGTTCGCGAAAGAAAACAAGGTGGCCGACGGCAGGAAGAGCTCCGTAATGGCCGGCGCGCGAATCGACTTCGTCCGATTGGCGCGCAGCTGCACGTCATCCACCGGTGACCAGCGCATGCCTTCAGTCCATGTCGTGGCTGAACCCGCAATCGAGTTGTCGACGCGCCGGGCGGCGCCTTCGAGTTCGACCCTGTGCAGAAACGGAATATCCTGCGACGGCGAAAAAATCGGTATCACCGTCTCCGCGTAGCCTTCATTGGTGTGGTACGCGCCCGACACCGCCGTCACCTGCGCCTGGCCCAGGTCCTGCAGATAGAAATTATCGGGATTGAATGCGGCGGCTTCGCGGCGGTTTTCGAAGCCGACGGCGAGCTTCACCTCGCCTGCGGGCAGCTTGAAGAGGTCGCCGCCGATATTGGCCGTGAAATCACGCTGACTGTTGACCGACTGGGCCTCCGCCAGGTGGGTAATGTACTGGCGGGCCGCGAGACTTGGGGAACCGTTCCCGAAAACGTTCAGCGGCGCGCACGTGCTCGAAACCGTCGTAGTGGGTGCATTCACCGGATTCCCTGCGCAAACGATCTGGCCCGTGGGAGTGAGGGTCGAGTTGAGCGCATTCTGCAGGTTCTGAAACACATAGGACGGTACGACCGAATTGTTGCTCGAAGAACCGTAGTTGCCCGCCACTTCCCAGTTGAAGTTCCTGCCCCAGATCGAGAACTCGCCGTTGAGCCCGAGGACGCCGCGGGCGAGCACTTGGGTGGCTGTCGCTTCGCCGCTCTGTAAATCGACGCTCGCCCTCGCAAGATAGAACTGGTTGGGACTCCAGCTTGGGCTTAAGGGTCCGAGCGGCAGGGTCGCTGCATAGTTGTTCAGAGCATTCTGAATCAACGTCCGGTCTCCCGGCGACAGGAACGGGTTGTTGATATTGACGATGAAGTTGCCGTTGACGGTGCCGCCGCCCCCGAAAATCGCCGCGTTGTACGCCGGCTGTGCGCGCAGGTTCGTGGCGTGGGTTTCCGAGAACCAGCCTTCGGCAAAGGCGTTCACTGAATCGTTGATCCTGAAGTTGCCGAGAATGTCTGCGTTGATGCGCTCGGTCGGCGACAGCAGATTGCTGACCTGCGAGAGGCGCAGACCATCGCCGCCGTTGTTGAAGATCGGATTGCCGGTTTGTATGCCGGTGTCGTAGGGCACAAGACTGCTGCCGTGATTGCCGAACGCGAGCAGCTGGCCGGCGCCGTTCGTGACGCCGAGCGCCGTATTCGGCACTCCGAAAATCGGCGGCGAAAAGAAGACGTCGTCAACCAGCGGCACCCCGCCGAAATTGACCTGCGGCACCGCGTTGGCCGGCGTCAATACCGTGTCGAACTTGCCGGCGGTGGCCGGGGCGAGAAAGCCCAAGTCCGCCGCATATACCGGGCGCTGAGTCCCAACCAGGCCATCGGTCTTGGTGAATTCGGCGACGCCGGTGATATTGCCCCGTCCGTCGGCGAAGTTTTGTCCGGCGAGAGCACGGGCACGATAGTTCCACGCATCATTGTGGTTGGACGCGCCGGCTTGCGCGTCGAGATCGACACCTTGGAAATCCTTCTTCAGGATGATGTTGACGGTCCCCGAGATCGCATCCGCGCCGTAGATCGGCGCACCGCCCACCGAGATCGTCTCGACCCTGTCGATCAGTTTCGTCGGAATGGTATTGAGGTCGACTTGTTGGCCGGGGCCGCCGACGGGGCTGTTGGAGCCCGACGTGTTCAAGCTGGCAGTGTTCGACGAGACGAAGCGCCGTCCGTTGACGAGTACCAAGGTGCGCTGCGAACCCAGGCCGTACAAGTCGACGAAGCTCTGCGCGATACCGAAGGTCGATTGTGTGTTGTTGGAGCTCGCCGGCTGCACGCCGAAGGCCGGCAGGTCGTTGAGCGCCTGGCCGACATCGAGGTAGCCTCGGTCATCGAAGGTTGCGGCGCTGACGATGGTCGTGGGCTCAAGGCGGTCCAGGTCCGGACGCGCAATGCGCGACCCCGTGACCACGACCTCCTGGAGCTCATCCGTTGCAGGAGCCTGCTTCGGCTTCTCCTGGGCGTTTGCAGTGATCGACAAACCCAAAAGGCACGGTGCAGCGAGCAGTGCTCGCTGCGCAGGGTGCCGAAACGTCCTGAAGGTCATAAATAAGCATCCCCTTAGTTATGGTCTGGTCGACTCGGTTTTTGGCAAACCGTTGACAGGTGAATAACAAATCTGAAATGAGCTGTAAAGAAAACTGCAAATTATTTGGCGCCTCGTCCACCCCTAGAACACGCGTCTAATGGCCCGCCAACGCTCGAGCGAGGCCCAAAAAATCGGTGCGCCCGCCCAGAAATCTGCGATACCCTCGCCGATTGAAGAGATTCGCATACCGATATCAGGGGTGGTCATGGACCGTAGAATCTTCATCAAGGCGGCCGGGGCGTTCTCATTGGCCGCATCCGCGGGGGAACTGAGTTTCGCCGCGGGCCAGACGTACGACCCGACCGAACAGTCCATCGCGTCGCTGCAGCGCGCCCTCGCTTCCGGCGCCGTCACCTCGGAGGCCCTGACGGCGGCCTATCTCGGCCGCATCGCACGCTTCGATCATCACGGGCCCGAGCACCGCTCGGTACTCGCCGTGAATCCGGATGCGCTCCGGGCTGCCCGGGCGCTCGACGCCGAGCGCAAGGCCGGCAAGCCGCGTGGCCCCCTGCACGGAATTCCCATCATCGTCAAAGACAACATCGAAACCCAGGATCCTGTCGCCACGACGGCGGGATCCTTTGCCTTGGCGCGCTCGCTGCGCGCGGCCGATGCGCCGCTCGTGGCGCGCCTGCGGGCGGCCGGCGCGATCGTGCTCGGCAAGGCCAACTTGAGCGAATGGGCCAATTTCCGCTCCACCCGTTCTTCGAGCGGCTGGAGCGGCATCGGAGGCCAGGCTCGAAACGCTTATGCGCGGGACCGTAACCCATCGGGCTCGAGCGCCGGTTCGGCGGTCGCAGCAGCAGCCAGTTTCTGCGCGGGGGCCATCGGCACCGAGACCAACGGCTCGATTCTCTCCCCCTCCTCTCTCAACGGCCTGGTTGGTCTCAAGCCGACCGTGGGCGTGATCAGCGGCAAGGGCGTGGTGCCCATCTCACCTCGCCAGGACACCGCCGGGCCCATGTGCCGAACGGTCGCCGACGCCGCCTTGCTGGCTGCGGCAATCGCCGAGCGCCCCTTGGGCTACGGGACCCATGGCAGCGATCTGGAGGCATTCCGGCTGCGCGGTGTGCGAATAGGCGCGATGCCCCTACCCAAAGGCGCGCACCCGGACACCGCCCGGCTGTTCGCGGATGCGCGGGCGGCGCTCACCCAGGAGGGGGCGGTGATTGTCGACCTCAAGCCTCCGGCGGCCTTCGACGAATTGGACGATCCGGAGCTCGAAGCGCTTCTGTACGAATTCAAGGCAGCCATCAACGCCTATCTCGCGACGCTCGATCCATCCCAGGTCGAGGTCAGAACGCTGGCGGATCTGATTGCCTTCAACCGATCGCATGCGGACGAAGAGCTCGTGATATTCGGGCAGGAGCTCTTCGAAATGGCGGAGGCGCGCGGACCCTTGAGCGACCCTGCCTACGAAAACGCGGTGGCGACCCTGAAGCGCGCCGCCGATACCGAGGGCCTCGCGGCGCTCTTGGGCGGAGGCGTCGAGGCGCTGCTCGCGCCCAGCAACGGTCCGGCGGAGTTGATCGATCACGTCTGGGGCGATCGCCGGGGCGGCGGCTGGTCGCAGATTGCCGGGGCTGCCGCAATCGCCGGCTATCCCAGCCTCACGGTCCCCGCGGGTTTGGTCAGCGGTCTGCCCGTGGGAATCACGCTCGTGGGCAATCGCAATCAGGATGGCCTGTTGCTGCAAATCGCCCGCGCCTATGAACGCGCGGCCAACGCACGCGTGCCGCCTCATCTTGCGGTCTAAACCCCATTTTTACGGCAGACCCCTGCTTGTTCTTCGAACGAGGAATCCCATGCGCCATGCGTCGATAGTCGCCTCTCTTGCTCTGAGTGCGGCGCAGCCCCTGCCCGCCGCGGACTACGCGTTGCTCGCCACGCCGCAGACCGTGGCATGGGGCTATTACTCCGGATTGGCCAAGCCCGCGCTAACGGTGCACTCGGGCGATACCGTGCGAATGCAGACGCTGTCGACCTGCGGCCCGCCTGAGCGCATGGTGGGCGGCGGCGTCAAGCCCGAGGAAATTCCCGCCAACACCGCCCCGATCTATGAGGAGGTCAAGGATATCGGGCCCGGCGGCCACATATTGACCGGCCCGGTCGCGATAGCCGAGGCCGAACCCGGCGACGTCCTCGAAGTGCAGATCTTGAAGGTCGACATCGATGTCGACTTCGCCTGCAACGGCTTCGCCCTCAACCGCGGCTTTCTACCCATGGAGTATCCGTACAGCCGCTACAAGATCATTTCTCTCGACCGCAAACGGATGACGGCACAGTTCGCGCCGGGCATCGAGCTGCCGCTGCACCCCTTCTTCGGCAGCATGGGCGTCGCTCCGGCGGGCGGCAAGATCGACAGCGCGCCGCCGTTCGCGCATGCCGGCAACATGGATAACAAGGAACTCGTCGCGGGCGCCACTCTATATATTCCCGTGGCCGCGAAGGGCGCGCTGTTCGAAGCCGGCGACGGGCACGCCGGCCAGGGCAACGGAGAGGTCGACATCACGGCCCTTGAAACTTATCTGTCGGGGACCTTCCGGTTCATCGTTCACAAGGACCGGCACCTTCTCTGGCCGCGCGCCGAAACCCCCGAGTACTACATTTCCATGGGCTTCAGCAAGGATCTGAAGGAAGCCACGGAGCACGCGGTGCGGGACATGATCGACTTTCTGGTGGAAGAGAAGCATCTCAGCCGCGACGACGCCTACATGCTGACGAGCGTCGCGGTGGATGTCGACATCACACAGCTCGTCGACGGCAACGTGGGAGTACACACTCTGCTGCCGAAGAAGATCTTCAAGGCCGCACCTAAGCCTTGAACCCGGGGGCTCGGGGCGCCGCGTCCGTGGACTCAGCCCGCGGTCACAGTCTCGACGTTCTCGAGCAGCAGTAATCCGGCCGCGGTATTGGAGATGGGAATGTGGTAGTTGCTGTGCAGCTTGCCGACCGTGCCGGTCAACGCGCCCCGGGCCGCAATCCAATTGATCAGCTCGACGCCTTGCGAGCCCGTGAGCTCGATCAAATCATCGATGCTGTAATCGAGGAGCGTGCCGGGATCGTTTACCAGCAGGTCCATGCATCGTAAATCGAATTCCCTATTGATGTGACCCGCGCGCTCACCGTCGAGCTGATGCGAAAGACCGCCGCTGCCCACGATCACGACCTTCAGATCATCAGGGTACGAGGCAATCGCCTGTCCCACGGCCTGGCCGAGTTTGAAGCATCGCCTCGGCGACGGCAGGGGGTGCTGCACCGTGTTGATCGCAATCGGCACCGTACGCGGCCGCTTGCGCCGGTCGGGCCAGAGCAGCTGCATGGGCAGCGAGAACGCGTGATCGACCAGCATTTTTTGACAGCTCGCCGGATCGAATTCTCCGCCCACCAAAGTCTCGATGACATGCCATGAAAACTTGGGATCCCCCGCAAAGCTGCCGAGCGAGGGAATGCCCCAGCCCTCGTCCTCGTTGTAGTACTCCTCGGCGGCCCCCACGGCGAAGGTCGGCACCGTGTCGAGAAAGAAATTCAGGCCGTGATCATTGTAGAAAATGACCGCCAAGTCCGGCTTGACCCGATCGAGCCAGTCGCGCACCGGCGGAAAGCCGTCGAAGAAGGGCTTCCAGTACGGGTCGGATTGCAGCCCCTTCGCCAACGCCCCGCCGATCGCCGGCACGTGCGAGGTGCAGATGCAGCCGATGACATGCGCCACGTCAGTGCGCTCCTGCGGCGCATAATTTCGCCCGGAATGCATCTGCGGTCATGCCGGTCTGCTGCGCGCCGATGTCCTGGACGTTGAGTCCATACGCGCCGGCCAGTTTGGCCAGGTAGTAGATGTTGCCGCCGGCCGCCAGCAGCGCCAGCACGTCCTTGCGCATGACGGCATCGATCTGCGCGTCGCTCAAGCCGAATCGGCGGCAGTAGGCTCCGGCATCTCGAAGAAGCGAGGCGCGATTGTCGGCATGGTTGAGCGAATAGCACATGCGATTGAGGGCATAGCCTCGTTGCGCGGCCGCGCCGTCAAAGATGGGCGTTCCGGGAATCGGGCGGTGCTGGTGCAGTGAACTCATGGGCGTTCGAGCCTCGAAATGGTGGCCTTCCGTTCGTGGCAAGATCCTGCAGAATGTCTGCGGCGTTCACCATGCGTACTTACCGAAAGAACTCGACCTTCTCCGCCTATTGGGCCGATGCCCGCTCACGATTCATAGACCCATCGCCCGCCGAGCATGGTCCGCTCGACCTTGATCTCAAGCCACTCCTCCGCCGGTGTGGCGAGCGGGTCCTTCCCGAGGACCACGAGATCCGCAAATTTCCCGGGCTCGATGCTGCCCTTGTCGCGCTCCTCGAATGAGGCATAGGCGCCGTCGAGGGTCGCCGAGCGCAGCGCCTCGGGCAGGGTGATGCGCTGGGTCCCGCCCCAGACATGGCCGGTCGGATCGCGTCGCGTCGTCATCGAGTACAACCAGAGCATCGGCGAGGGTGGACTCGCGGTGTAGTCGGATGCGGTCGGAGGACGCAATCCCGCATCGATGAACGACCGGTACGCGAACATCCGCTTCATGCGCTCCTCGCCGTAGAAATGCATGACGTCGCCGTGGAAATTCACATAGCCTGCGAACGGGATCGGAATGGTGCCGACGGCGCGCATCCGTGCGATGAGTTCCGGGGTCACGACCGTGCAGTGCTCCAGGCGGAAGCGCGGATCGCGGCGGGGTGTCTCGCGAAGCAGCTGCTCGTAAATGCCGAGCATGCGCTCGATGGCGCGCTCCCCGTTGGCGTGAGTTGCGAGCTGAAATCCCGCGAGCCAGGCCTTGCGCGAGTTCTCGTACAGGCTTTCCCGCGTGCCGCTCTCGACGCCGAAGTAGTTCGGCAGTCCGACGTAGGGTTCGGCGAGCCATGCGGTCCGCTCGGAGATCGAACCGTCCGCATACTGTTTGATACCGCCGATCCGCACCATGGAATCGCCAAATCCGGTATGCAAGCCGGCCGCGATATAGCGATCCAGATACGCCACATCCATGTGGCAATACGCCCGATACAGAAGCTCACCCGACTCGCGCGCATCCTGGTAGCCCTGCAAGGCGTCGGGAGTCGCGTCGGCCTCGCAAGCGGAGGTCACGCCCTGACTCGCGTACAGCCTGGAAATGAGCGCGATGCCGCGCTGATGATCGACGCGCGTCAGCTCATCGGGAATCTTCTCGAGCACCGCGTCCATGGCCTTGTCGGCGACCCGGCCGTTCAATTGCCCGTCCTCGCCGTGCTCGAATCGGCCGCCGGGGGGATTGGGTGTCGCCGCGGTGATGCCGGCCTGCGCCAAGGCGAGTGAGTTCACGTAGGCGGTGTGACCGCCTCGATGAGCGACGATGGTGGGATGATCGGGAACGGCGGTATCGAGATCGGCGCGCGTGAGGGGGCGCGGTGTCTTGCCATCATCGTAAAGATAGCCCTGTACCCAGCGGCCCGCCGGTGTCTCGGCGGCCCGGACACGCACTGCGGCCAGTATCTCTTCGATGGAGGTCTTGTCGCAGGCGACTTTCTTCAATTGATCCAGGCCGCCGGCCCAGGGGTGTGCATGCGCATCATTGAAGCCGGGCATGATGCGCCGCCGTGCGAGGTCGATACGCCGGGTTGTCCTTCCCCCGAGGCCCAGAATGGCGCGGTCCCCGCCGACGGCAAGGATTCGGCCGTCGCGGATCGCAATCGCCGTGGCCTCGGGATGTTCCGGCCGAACGGTGTAAACCAAGCCGTTGTACAGGATGAGATCGGGATCCGTGCCCGGAATGCGCATCAGGGGCAGCGCTGCCAGAGTCTTGATTACGTCACGGCGGGTGCTCATCGGCGTCTCCTTTGGTCTTTGCATTTGCATGGATGCCGCATGGTTCTGTGGGTATGCCGGCCAATTGTGGCGAAAATGCCTCACCGCTCCATATCCATTGCTTGACGGCCGTTCATTGACTATTCTGCACGGGAGATCAGGGAAAAGCTGCGGGCGCATGATATTTCGCACGAACTGCGCCGAACGCGTCCGCTCTTGCAGCGGAAGCTGCGGTCCGACGAATCATAATTTCAAGGGGATTCCATTGAGCACACTCATCAGCGCCGCGCGCTATTTGCCTGCCGTCGTTCTGGCCACCGCCGGCATATCGGTTCACGCCCAAACGGTGTCCTCCGCCGGGACCCTCGAGGAAATCGTGGTCACCGCGCAGAAGCGCGAACAGAACTCGCAGGACATCGGCATCTCGCTCTCGGCGATCACCGGTGCGGACCTCAGTTCGCTGGGGGCGGCCACCGCCACCGACATCACCAAGTCCATGCCCGCCGTCGTCCTCACCCAGCCGAACGGCCCCTCCTCGTTCAGTCTCGCGATTCGCGGCGTGACGCAGAACGACTTCGCGGACCACCAGGAAAGTCCGGCCGCCATCTACGTCGACGATGTGTACGTCAGCCAGATGGCGGGACTCGCATTCTCCTTGTTCGACGTGGATCGGGTCGAAGTGCTGCGAGGTCCGCAGGGCACGCTGTTCGGCCGCAATGCCACGGGCGGCCTGGCGAATTTCATCACCAATCGGCCCACCGATGAATTCGGCGGGTACATCAATACGACCTTCGGCCAGCGCAACCTCCTCAGGGTCGAGGGCGCCGTGAACGGGCCGCTGTCCGACGGCATCAACGGCCGCCTGTCGTTCGAGTCGAATCACTATGACCCCCTGTTCACCAATGTTGCCGGGGGCGCCAACGATGCCGAGAATGGCAACGACTATGCGCTGCGCGGTCAGCTCTTGTTCAAACTTCCTGACACCGCACAGCTCCTGTTGAGCGCGCGCGCGAGCCGCGAGGATGTGAGCGCGGGATCGTGGGAGGAATACGCCACCAAACCCGTGGGGAACGGCGTCGATGTGCTCTTGGGATCGAACGAAAACTTCTGGGGCACGTGCCCGGGATGCAATGCCACGGGCCTGCCCAACAGCGGGCCGTTCACCATCCGCGACAACATCAGCGGCTATGCGAAGCTCTCGACCAGCGGGCTCACGGCGAAGTACACGCAGAATTTCGGCGGCACGACCCTGACCGTGATCGGCGACTACTCGCATCTCAAGAAGGACTATCAGGAGGACTCCGACGCGTCGCCGTATACCCTGTTCGAGTTCTTCAACGGCAGCAACGTCGATCAGCAATCCCTCGAGGCTCGGCTCAATGGCGGCAACGACAAGTTCAATTGGACCGCGGGGCTCTATGCGCTTCGCATCGCCGGCAGCTATTACGAGGGTTGGATCGGACCGGCATTCTTCACGTCGAAGGAATTCCAAAGTCCCGCGAATCCCAACAACGGTTATTTTGGCCCGGGCTCGAACCTCGGTTTCTGGCCATATGGATCGTATCTCACGGACTGGACCACCGGCGGCGTGCCGGGGCCCGACGGCGGCATACCGGAGACGAAGTCTCCCTATGACCTGCTCACCAAGTCAGGGGCTGCCTTCGGCCAGATCGAATATCGGGCGACCGACCTGATTGGATTCACCTTGGGCGGCCGTTTTACGGCCGACCGGAAGGACTACCACTTCAACTGGTATCCGTACGAATTCTTCCCCACCAATGTCACGCACCAGGTCACCCTGCTGACGCCGCCGGACGGCAGCGTTCTCACCGATTACCGCGGCAGCCGTTCGGACAATCTCTACAGCGGCAAGGCACAGATGGACCTGCATTTGTCGAAGGACATGCTGGCGTACGTGAGCTACAACCGCGGCGTGAAGGGCGGCGGGTTCAATGCGCCGTTGTTCCCCATCACCATCAATGATTTGAATACCCTGTCCTTCAAGCCGGAGACCTTGACCTCGTACGAAGTGGGTTTCAAGTCCGAATTCCTGGAACACACCCTGCGCTTCAATGCGGCGGCGTACTACTACAACTACCAGAACTATCAGGCGTTGATTTACACCCTCGGTCTGGAGCAGCTGATCGTCAACGCCGACGCAACACACAAGGGTGCGGAGGCCGAGATCGACTGGGTGCCAAGCGCCGCATGGCGCTTCGGCGCCGGCATCGCCTACGTCGATGCGATCGTGAAGGACGTGGCCGCCCGATGCTGTACGGCGGCCGGCACGCCGCTGCCCCCAGCCGATTACGTCCCAGGCAACGCCCCGCGCTGGACCGGCAACGTGATGGCCCGATACACCATGCCTGTGGGTTCGGGTCACCTCGCGGTTCAGGCCGACGGCAACTATCTGTCGCGGTTCTGGTTCAACTTGACGGACGTGCCGGCGGTAGAGCAGCCGGGCTTCGGCATCGCCAATGCTCGAATCATGTACTCCCCGCAGGGAGAGAAGCTCGAGGTGGGCGCATCGGTGGAAAACCTCGCCAACAAGCATTACGGCGTGATGGGCTTCGACAACACGTCGATCAACGGACTTGCCCAGGTTTACCCCGGCATGCCGCGCTGGTTCAAGATGCACGTGAACTACAAGTTCTGATCGTGAAAGCCCTGGTCGCATCGATCTTGCTGCTGTTCGCGGCGCCGCTGTGCGCCGAGGTGGTGGCGATTCGCGCCGGAACAGTCATCGACCCGGCGCACGGCACCAGCGCCAAGGACCAGGTCATCCTGGTGGAAAACGGCAGGATCAAGTCCGTCGGCGTCGGCACCGCGATCCCGGCCGGCGCCGAGGTCATCGATTTGTCTCATGAATGGGTCACCCCGGGCCTCATCGATGCCCATACTCACATGACCCTCACGGAGATCGCCGGCGATGCGCCGTTCGAATCCTTTTACCTGAATCAGAGCTCGACCTTGCGCGGCCTGCGAGGCCTGCACAACGCACAGCAGGTGCTGCATGCGGGATTCACCACCCTGCGCGATGTCGGCAACAGCGCAGAGTGGGCGATGAGCGACGTGCGGCGCGCCATCGACTCCGGATGGTTCGTCGGGCCAACCATCATCGATTCGGGGAAGATCATCGCACCCTTCGGCGGCCAGTCGCGGGACATTCCGCCGCGGCAGGGCCCGTTCTGGCAGTTCGAATACATCGATGCGGACGGGACGGCCGAGATACGCAAAGCGGTGCGCACCAACATCTATTACGGAGCCGGCGTGATCAAGTTGGTCGCCGACAACAATCCGTACCATTATTCCGTCGACGAATTTCGCGCAGCGGTCGATGAAGCGCATCGCGCCGGCGTTCCCGTCGCCGTGCACGTCTACGCAGGCGACGCACTCGACAATGCCATCGAAGCGGGAGTCGACTCCATCGAACACGGCTTCGACCTCACGGACGCCCAGCTCACCCGCATGAAGAGCAAGGGCATCTTTCTCGTCGGCACCGACTTTCCCCGGGCACATCTCGACATCGTGGGCACTTCCGGCGGCATCCTGCCGGAACCCGCGGTGCTCGCGCCGAAAATCATCGATCGGCTCAAGCGCGCCCATCGAATCGGCGTGCGCATGGCGTTCGGCAGCGATACGGTCATCGACATGCCGGGACGCACGCGCGCCGACCTGATGTTCGACTATCTTGGAGTCTGGCGTGCGGCGGAGGTTCCGCCGGCCGATATCCTGCGCGCGATGACGAGCGATGCGGCGGAGCTGCTGCGCATCAATAAGACCCGCGGCAGCGTGGCCCCGGGCCAGAGTGCGGACCTCGTCGCAACGCCCGGAAATCCGCTCGAGGACATCGAGAATCTGCGCAAGATCGACTTCGTCATGAAGGACGGCAAAATCGCACGGCGGCCTTGAAACCGGCCGCTCGCGGCAGGCTGCCCCGACCGCCGGGAGCCCCGATCGAGACTATTGGCCGCCACGGTCGAATTGATGCAATCAGTCGGTGATCGCAATGACGAAGGGTTGAGTTCCCGTCGGAACAGTGGACATGTTGAGCGGCGAGAGCGGACCGGCTGCGGTGATGGCGTACTGCGAGACGGTGTTGTCGGTGATGTTCGTGACATAGGCGAACTGCGCCGCGCGGTCGATGGCGATCCAGGCCGGCCCTTGGCCGGTGGCAATGGCCATGACGGTCATCGGCGTGAGCGCTCCACCCGTCCCGATCTTGAACTGTGAAACCGTGCCCGCGGCCTCTTTGGAATTATTCGCGACATAGGCGTTCGTGCCGGTGGGGTCCACGGCAATGTAGACAGGCTGGACTCCCGTCGCGACCGTGGCGGGACTCTGCGCCGCCAGGACCCCGCCCAGGCCTATGGTGTATTGCGAGACGGTGTTGTCCTTGAGATTCGCCACATACGCGTACAGGCTCATGGGATCGATGGCAATGCCGGTCGGTCCCGTTCCGGCGGAGACGGTGGCGGGAGTCAGCGGCGTGAGCGCGCCCGAGGCGCCGATTGAATACTGCGAGACGGTGTTGTCGGTCATGTTGCCGACATAGGCATAGTGACCCGCCGGATCGATGGTGATGCCCCAAGGCTTGTTGCCTGTCGCAACCGTCGCCGGCTTCATCGGCGCGAGCATGCCGCCGGCCCCGATGGTGAACTGTGAAATCGTGCGGTCGGCGCTGTCGAGCACGTAGGCGTACAACCCGTTCGGGTCGACGGTCACCGCCCACGGACCTGCGCCGGTGGCGACCGTTTTGGGATTCATCGGCGCGAGGTCGCCCGCAGTGCTGATGGTGTACTGCGAAACCGTGTTGTCGAGCAAGTTCGGCACATAAACATAGCGGCCCGTCGGGTCGACCGTTACCGACTGAGGGGACGTGCCCGTCAGCACGGTCGGAATCGTCATCGGCGCGAGGTCGCCCGCAATGCTGATGGTGTACTGCGAAACGGTGTTGTCGGCGTTGTTGACAACATAGGCATAACGCGGCAGGGCAGCGCAGACGACGGCGACGGTCGTGACGTTGGCCATGATGTTGGACCCCGAGCCGTTTGACACCGTGCAGGTCTGAGCCAGTGGCTGCGTCGATATCGTCACCGCGTAGCCGGGGTTGCTCTGGATCGACGTCTTGAACGTGAAAGCACCGTTCACGCTGAGCGTCAGTGCATCGGCCCCGTTGTTTTCCAGCGTGACCTGTTGACCAGCGGCGAGTCCCGAGAGCGTGCCGCCGACGGTGTAAGTCGGCGTCGGCGCCAGCTTCGCGCCGCCGCCGCCGCCGCCGCAGGCTGAGAAGCCGAGCGCCAACAGGGCAAGAGCCGTCGAACGGATTGCGCAGCGAAAGGTCATGGAAGCATCCTGGAGGTCGTTTTCATTGGTTGGAATTCACCGGTGTCCAGCGCGGCCGCGCGCGCCCGCTCACAACGCGAGCGGCGCGACGTCTCGTGTCCAGCCGAAAGGATCAGGGGCGCGCCGCTCCTGAATGGCAAGCAACGCTTCGCGCAATTGCGCGGCAACCGAGTCCACACGGATGGGCACATATTCCTTCTGGTCGCGATCGGCGAGCAGGCCGATGGGACTTACGATGGCCGCGGTTCCGCAAGCGAACACTTCCGTGCATTCGCCGCTCACGATCTGCGACAGCAGTTCATCGAGCACCATGGCACGTTCGTGTACCTTGAACCCAAGATGGCGGCCGAGCGTGATCAGCGAGTCGCGGGTGATTCCGGCCAGGATCGCGCCGTCAAGCGCCGGCGTATGCAATTCACCGCGGATGACCGCGAACAGATTCATCCCCGACAGCTCCTGAATGAAGCGCTGTTCCCGGGCATCGAGCCATAGTGCCACGGTGAGCCCCCGCGCCACCGCGGCGTTCGATGCGCGCAGCGACGCGGCATAGTTCGCGGATGCCTTGGCGGTGCCGACCCCGCCGACCGCGGCCCGCACGTCGTCCCTCTCGATCGCCACGCGCATCGGCCCCGAGGAATAGATCTCCACGGGATTGGCGATGACCATGAAGCGGAAGGTGGTGGAATTGCGCAGCAGATACCCCGCCTCGGTGCCGAACAGGAAAGGGCGCAGGTACAGCGAGCGGCCCGACTCGCGTGGAATGATGCGATGGCAGCAACCCACGATGGCCTCGATCGCCTCGAAGAATAAATCTTCCGGAACGGCGGGCATGGAAAGGCGGTGCGCCGATCGCTCCAGGCGTTGATAGTTCTCGCGGGGGCGGAAAAGATTCGCGCGGGCGGCACTGCCGGTCTCTCCGACTTTGTAGGCTTTCAAACCCTCGAACACGAGCTCCGCGTACTGCAGCGCTCGCGCCCCCGGGAGGATTTCGATGGGCCCATACGGGAGGAGCTCGCCGCGGCCCCATGCGCCGTTCGACCATTCGGCCGAGAACATGACCGGCGCGGACACGAGACCGAATCCGAGCTTTTCGGGCAGCTCGAAGGCTCGCAGCGCGGCGCTCACGCCCGGCGCGATGGCGAAATTCGGCATGTCAGCGGCGAAGGTACGCATCGGTGCCCGAGAGCCAGTCCTGCCGCGGAGGATCGAATATGTCGACATCGAGAGTATCCTCGAGCGCCAGCGCGCTATGCGGCAGACAGGACGGAATCACGAGCACTTCACCCGCGCGAACGATCACTTCGCGCTCGCCGTCGGCCCCGAGATGAAACTTCAGGCTCCCCTCCAGAATGTAGGTGATCTGTTCGTTTTCATGCGCGTGCCTCGGCACCTCGACGCCTTTCTTCAGATACACGTGGGCAATCATCATGCGATTGCCGGTGATGAGCCGCCGCGTGAGGCCGGCTTTCAGCGGCTCGGCCTTGAGATCCTCCCACCGGTATTGCTTGGCGCTTCCTGCATCCACGGTGCTCTTTGCTGCTGCAGTGCTCATTGCTCGCTCCTCGAGTTAGCGGAATTTGTCGTCAATCTGCAAATCGAGCGCGACCGCATGGCGGTTCGTCTCGTTCGCGAGTCCGATGATGGCCACGAGCTCTGCATACTGCTCGGGCGTCATCCCCTTGTTGCGGGCGGCGGCGCCATGCGAGGCGATGCAGTACCGGCAGGCATTCGTCACGCTCACCGCAATATAGATGAGCTCCTTGGTGAGCGGATCCAGCGCGCCGGGGCCCATGACCTCTTTGGCGTTCGCCCACATCCGCCGCAACGTGGGCGGATGGTGCGCCAGCACCTTCCAGTAGTTGTTGACCCAGTCCGTTTTGCGCGTCGCCATGATCTCGTCGTATACCGCGCGGACCTCGGGAGAGGCCTCCTCGTATTCGATCGGTGCCTGGGCGGACCCGCGGGGCGGAGTCATGGCACCACCGCAATGACGCGGGCCGGGAATCCGGAGCCGTTCTCGACCTTGGGAAAGGTGATCCACACCAGACCCCCGGCCTCGGGAACCTGATCGAGATTCGCCAGCATCTCGATCTGATAGTGATTGGTGCCCAGAACGTACGATTCCAGCGAATAGTCGTCCTTGGTCGTTGCGATTCCGGGATCCGTGTCGGTGGTCTCGTGGCCGGAGGCGGTGATTCCGCGATCCTCATACAGAAGCTTCAAAACGGGCATGCTCCAACCCGGGTAATGAAAGACTCCCGCGGTATCCTTGTTGGCGAGAGCCGCATCGTCCGGCCAACGCTTGGACCAATCGGTGCGCATGGCGACGAAAGCGCCGCGCGGTATCCGCCCGTGACGTTGTTCCCACGACTCGATGTCGGCCACCGTCAGAACGTAGTCGGGATTCTTCGCCACCTTCTCGTGCACGTCGATGACCACCAACGGCATCAGCATGTCCTTCGGATCGATTTGATCGACGCTATGCAGCCCGGTATGAAAATGCGCCGGCGGGTCCACGTGCGTGCCCCACTGGCCGATGTGGCAATATTCGTTGATCCGAAAGCCGTCCTTGTCGACGGTGTACAAGGTCTTGACGGTTTCGTTCGGCGCGCCCTTCCAGTGCGGGATGCCGGGCGCGAACGTATGCGTCAGATCGACGAATCGATGCGACCGGATGACCGCCAATGCAGCGGCAAGCGATGCGGGCGGTTCCTTCTCGACGGCGTTCGCGCACACCGCCAAGCCCAACGCGGCGGCACCACAGGCACTCAATACCCATGCTCGCATGAGTCTTCCCCCTTATGAATCCATCGATGAATGTTCGAGCAAGATTAGCATGCTCGGCGCTCCGCCCGGGGGGCGGTGATCGGCGGCTTCCGTTACATAACGGCGCCCTGACAGGCCGATTCCCCGGCAGCCTCTATTTCCACCAGCAAATCCTCGCGGCACACATCGGCCTGCAGATACACGATGGGCGTCGATACCTGCAGGGTCCCTGACAGCGCCGCTTCGATGGCTCCCAAGTCCGACGGTTGCCGCACGTAGACTTTGAATTTGAGGGACCCCAAGGAATAGCGCGCCGACCCCACCACGCGGTTGACCTCCTCCAGCAGGGAGCTGATGTTGGCGACCGTCTCCTTCGTCTGGGCGCCGACGTCGCCGTGGTGGATGGTTTCGTAGCCCACGATGCTTGCGGTGCCGGAGACGAAGAGATTCGTGCCGGCCGATTCCTGCAGGACACACGCTCGCGAAAAGATCGGGCTATGCCGGCCAAACTTCTGCGGATAGTGGTAGGCGCTCGTCTGCCGCGGGTTTTCAATCATTTTCGGCGGTCGTCGGGCGGCGAGGAAATAGATGGAGAGCGGACTGCCCGCGGGCGAACCCAGCGCGCTCGCGGCCGGAACCGTGCCCACGGTCGCCTGACCGGAATTGCGGAAGGCCAGCTGCCGGGCGGAATTGAAGAGGCGGTAGCGCTCATCGCCGCCGGCCTCGCGGTTGATTTCCGGCACATAATTCCAGATGCGGATGAGATGTGCGTGCTCGGTTTCCCGCAGCAATCCGAAAATTTCCTGATACGCGATTTCAGTCGCCCGCAGCAGCACTGCGGCATCGACGCCGTCATCGCCGCCCGGTGTCGGGCTTTGCAGCTCGAGCAACCGTTCATCGATCGTGACGGAGCCGAACAAGAAGTCCTTGCAGGACCGATACCGCACCCGGCCCCGCTGGGCGACGCCATTCGGCAGTCGGACCCCGGCGCCCGCGACCCGCCAAACTTCGCACAAGGCCTCATTCTCGCCCAACGAGGGCGTCATGCTCGCGGTAACGGGAACCCGGGAACGCTCAATGGCCGGCAGCTTTTCGAATCCCACCACGCCCAGGACATTTTCCCACCAGGAGGGGGACTGGGACGCAATCTCATCGAAGGACAAGTAGTCGAGTTGCAACGCGGCCGTGGTTGTTGCCCCGGAGGCCGCTGTCGAAGACCGCGTGGTAGTCATTGGCGGGCAGTTTATCCTGCCTCTTGGGCAGGGGGTAGGCCGGGTCAGAACGCGACCTATGGCGCCCCGCCGACGGCCCTCATTCCTTGAACGGCGGCTTGCCTCGGGACTGGCCCTGAAACGCGAGCATCCATCCCGGATATTCCGGCGGCAGCTGACTCACGCCGTCCAGGAGCAGAGTTTCCTCCGCCGTGAGCTCAACCCGGGTCGAGGCAATATTGTCGCGCAATTGATCCATGGATCTCGCGCCGATGATCACGCTGCTGACGAAGGGCTTGGAGAGGATCCACGCGAGCGCGATCGCAGCCACGGAGACCTGGTGCTGCTGAGCGATTGGGCGCATCGCATCGACGCATTTGAACGCGCGCTCCTTGTCGACCAGCGGAAAATCGAAGGTCGTACGGCGCGCCCCGTTCGGGCCCTTGTCGTCCGTACTCTTGTACTTGCCGCTCAACAGGCCGCCCGCCAGCGGGCTCCAAACCATGAGGCCGAGCTTCTGGTCCTGGAGCAGAGGCACGACTTCGCGCTCCAGATCCCGCCCCGCGATGGTGTAGTAGGCCTGCACGCTGACGAATTTCGCGAAGCCCTTTTGATCCGATACACCCAGGGATTTCATGATCTGCCACGCCGCCATGTTGCAGAGCCCGATGTATCGAACCCTGCCCGAACGAACCAGATCGTTCAGCGCGGACAGCGATTCCTCGAACGGAGTCAGCGGATCGAAGCCGTGCAGCTGATACAGGTCGATGTAGTCGAGCTGCAGCCGCTTCAGGCTGGCATCGATCGCATTGAACATATGGTGCCTCGATTGTCCCCGTCCATTCGGCGTTTCATCCATCGAGCCCGTCGATTTGGTGGCGATGATGAGCTGCTCACGCGGCAGCCCCAGGGTTTTGAGCGCCTGGCCGAGCAGCATTTCCGAATTGCCCGTGGAGTACACGTTCGCCGTGTCGATGAAATTGATGCCGGCCTCGACGGCGAACTTCACCTGTTCGTTCACCGCGTCCTGTTTCAGGCTGCCGATGCTTTCCCAGATGCCCTTGCCGCCGCCGTAGGTCATCGTGCCAAGGCACAATTCTGAAACGTACAAACCGGTCTGACCGAGGAGGTGATAGCGCACGGCGGTTCTCCAATCGAGGGATGTTTGTTGAACGGGATGGCCTAAGCTTACAATGAATCCATGCACGGCCCCCAAATCAAGAGCCGCACCTGGGTGTTCGCGGCCGTCGCCGCCGTTCTCGCCCTCGTGGGTTGCGAACTCACCGTCAGATACTCCGTGGGAGGCACGGTAACCGGCCTCACGGGTCAGGGCCTCGTGCTCGAGTACAACTCGGGAGAGGATCTCGGGATTTCCTCGAACGGCACGTTCGCCTTCAATAGCATCAAGAACGGCGCCTCCTACTCGGTCACGGTCAAGACGCAGCCGTCGAATCCCTCGCAATCCTGCACCGTCCAAAATGGTTCCGGCACCATCGCCAAAGCCAGCGTCACCGACATCATCGTCTCCTGCACCCAGCCCGGCCACTTCGCCTACGTCGCCAATCAGCTGTCGAACAACATCTCGGCGTACTCGATCGACTCTTCCTCGGGATTCCTGACGCCCGTCGGCGGATCGCCCTTTCCGGTCGCAGGCACCGCTCCGGTGGCGTTGGCCGTGGACCCCAACGGCCAGTTCCTCTATGTGGTGAACAACGGCTCGAACGACATCGCCGTATATTCGATCGATGGTTCGACCGGTGCGCTCGTCTCCGCCGGACTGCCGAATCCCACGGGCCTTGCCCCCGGCGCAGTCGCCATCGATCCCGCCGGAACCCATCTCTACGTGGCGAATATCTCCTCCAACAGCGTGTCGGGCTTTACCATCGACCCAGCCTCCGGCTTGCTGACCGAAATGAGCAACTCACCGTTCGCCGTCGGAACGCAGCCGAGTTCGTTGAAGGTCGGTCCGGGCGGCAATTTTCTGTATGTCACGAATTTCGGCGACGGCACCGTGGACGCGTTGGCGATCGATTCCGCCTCCGGTTCCCTGAGCGGCGTCATCGGATCTCCCTTCGCTGCCGGCGCCGGGGCCATCTCGATTGCCATCGATCCCTCGGGCACCTTCGTCTACGTCGCCAACGAGACTGCGGCCACCATTTCCGCATACTCGATCGACTCCGCGACAGGCTCCCTCATGCTGCTTTCCCCCTCGCCGCTGGCGACTGGGACCAGCCCCGAGTCGCTCGCCGTCGACTCCGCCGGCCGGTTCCTCTATGCCGCGAACGTAACCGCCCGGAACGAAGTGGCGGCGTATTCCATCACGCCGACCAGCGGTGCCTTGACCCCGGCGGCTGCGCCGGTTGCCGCCGGTGTTCTTCCGATATACATCGCGCTCGACCCGTCCGGCTCGTTCGCCTATGTCGCCAATGACAATTCGAGCGACATCTCGGTGTATGCCGTCGATGCCGCGAGCGGGGTACTGACGCCGGTCAGCCATTCTCCATTCGGCGCCGGGAATGGACCGCGCTCGATCGCCATCGACTGACGCGCATCGCCGAGATTCGGATGCGGCCCTGACTGCGGCGGCGCACATCTCCGTGGCCGCCGCCCATCGCGCACTGTGGCTGGCGCTCGCCGGAGCCGCACTCATATGGGCGGCAACTCTCGCCGCCTACCGTCCGCCCGCGCCCCTCGGCGAAGATGCGCCGCAGGACACCTTCTCCGCGCAGCGGGCGAAGGCGGTCCTCGAGGATCTCGTCGGCAGCGGCATCCCGCACCCCATCGGAAGCGCCGCCGCTGCACGCACGCGAGAGCGCATCATGCGGCGTCTGTCGGCCCTGGGATACGTCCCTGAACTGCAATCGGGTTTCGTTTGCAGGGAGGGTGTGTGCGGCAGCCCTGTCAATATCATCGCGAAGCGGGACGGCGCACCCGGGGAGCCGGACGCGGTCATGCTTACTGCGCATTACGACTCGGTGCCCGCCGGCCCCGGAGCATCCGACGATGGCGCTTCGGTCGCCGCAGCGCTGGAAATCGCGCGCATTCTCGCGGCGCGCCCGCGCCCGCGACATCCCATCGTCTTGCTGTTGACCGACGGCGAAGAGGCGGGATTGCTCGGCGCTTCCCTGTTCGTGCAGCAGCATCCTCTTTCCAATCAAATCAAGGCCGCGGTCAATATGGATGCGCGCGGCACCTCGGGCCCCTCGCTCATGTTTGAAACCGGCACCGCAAACGCGTGGCTCATGCGTTTGTATGAATCGGCGGTCGCGCGGCCCTTCACCAACTCGCTCTACTACGTCATCTACAAGCAGCTGCCGAACGACACCGATTTCACGGTGTTCAAGGCGGCGGCATATCAAGGCTTCAATCTGTCCTATGTCGGCAACGTCGGCCGCTACCACACGCCGCTCGACAATTTCGCGAATGCAAGCGGGGACAGCATGCAACACCAGGGCGACACCGCGCTCGCACTCCTCCGCGCGCTGGCGGAGACGCCGGCGCTGCACCCGCCCGTCTCCGAGACGGTCTACTTCGACGGATTCGCGCACGCGCTCATCGTCTGGCCGGCCGGGTTCACGCTGCCCGCGGCTCTGCTGTCCCTGGCTCTGTTGCTGGGAGAGACCGTGATCTTGACATGCAAGGGAGCGGTCACCCGGCGCGGCATCGCCTGCGGAGGCCTGGGCACGCTGTGCGTATTAGTGTCCGGCGTGACGCTGTGTGCGGCGCTCCTTGCCCTGGGCCTCGCCGCCGGCAAAGTGCCGCCGCTTGCAAGCGCATCCTGGATTTCGCAGCCCGTCCCCATGCACATCGCGGCGGCGGCGATCGCGCTGCTCGCCGCAGGCTGTGTTGCTGCATGGCTGGCGCGCGCCGGCTTCTGGGGCTTTTGGGTCTCGTCAAATTTGCTGGTGGCCATGCTGTCGGTGGCATGCGCCTTTGCGGTTCCGGGCGCGAGCTTCGTGCTGCTTCTCACGGCCATCGCGGCGGCTTTAAGTGCGCTGCCGGCCGCGATCTATTTGGCGAGGTCCCGCATGCCGGCGAGTTGGACCTCCGACATTGCCGCGCTCACGCCCTGCCTCGTATTCTGTGGCGCAGCGTTCCCTCAGCTGCGGTTCCTGTACATGGGTTTGGGCAGTTTGGCGTGGCCTCTGTCGACGCTGCTGCTCTGCTTCGGTACGTCCACACTGCTGCCGCTGTTGGCAGCCGCGAGCGCGAGCGCGCGGCAGATCGTACTCGGCGCCGCCGCGCTGCTCGCCTTGGGCGGCGCGGCGATCACCGTCAGTCTGCCGGCTTATTCGGCCGACTGGCCCGAGCGGATCAATCTGGAATATTGGCTGGACGCCGACGCCGGTCAGGCCCATTACCTCGCGAGCTGCGATTCGTCGCAGCTGCCGGCGGGACTCGCCGCCGCCGCGCACTTCGATCCCGTGCCTCGCCCGCGATTCGCGGGAAGCGGATCAACCGCGTTCTACGCCGACGCGCCCACGCTCGCATTCGCCGCGCCGGAACTGTCGCCGGTTTCGCCTCCGAAGGCTTCGCAGCCCGGCTCACCGGCGTCCGCAGCTCACTTCGAACTTCGCCTTCGCTCGCTGCGCGGCGCGCCCGAAGCGCTGGTGGTATTCCCGGCGAGCGCACATGTGGCGCAAATTTCGTTGACGACCCCGGCGGGTCTGGTACGGGTCCCTTTGAGTCTGTTGCGAAGCGGCGCAACCCTCGTCGACTTCGTCTCGCTGCCGGCGGGCGGTGTGGAATTCAGCTTCGAGGCGCCAGGTCGTTCGGCGATGGCGGTCCAAGTGTTCGACCAGAGCTATGACTTTCCCGAGGGACAGGTTTTGCAGCGCGCACGGCCGCCGAACGCGATCAGCTCGCAGAATGGCGACGTCACAGTGGTGCATCGCACCGTATCGCTGCCTTCTGCGGCCGATCGCTGAGACCCAGGCATTCAACCGTTCCTCGAATGGGTGGCGTACAGGGCCGCAAGACGCGAATTGTCGATTTGACGTATCGCCCGCGCCACCGCCTCATCCCGGCATTGCTCGACTTGCCGCTGCGCACTAAGATCTCTAGCCGAGATCTCAGGACAGACCTTGCGGGCGGCAAGCGTGATCCGGCGATACAGATCCTGCACGCCGCCGTCGGTCGCGAGGCTCTGCTGGCTGTATTTGACGACGAGGCTGGGGGCGTCGATGTCGGCGGCGCCGGCCGTGCCGGCGGCAAGGAGGCCTGCAAGGCTGCCCAGCAGCAGCAACGACAATTTGGCCCGAGTTCCCGCGGTACCGGCGCTGATGAAATGGCTCATGGACTATCTCCTTCAAAACGAAATTGGTGACGCGTGTATGAGACACGCGGGGAGCCCGTCGCGTCTGCGTCTGCCCGTCGAGGTCGTCCCGCCCAATAACGGTTTCGTCCCGAACCTTAAGGAGGGGCGCCGCAATCGCGCGCCAACTGCGCTAGTCTTGTGTCCATGATCGGAATCGGCATGACGGAATCCTCTGCCCGCCGCTTTGCCGGCGGCCTGAGCCTCAGACAGTTCCTGGGCATCACCGGCCTCTTCTGGGTGTACGTGGCCCTGTCGAACATCTTGTATGCCTACAGCATGCGCACGGGCATGGCGCGCATGACGAACGTCTCGTTGTTTGCCTCTTGGGACGCCCGTCTATTGCAGCACGTGCTGCTGCTGCCGGTCCTGCTGGTGTCCTATTGGGCATCCCTGCGGATCCAATGGCGCCCCTTCCTGCTTGCGCTGCCGCTACAGCTGGTCTTGGGCGTCTTTTTCGCGGCCTTGGCTTATCCGGCCATGATCGCCGCCCAGATGACGCTGGGCATGAACGAATATCAGACGATGTCCCATGTCTCCGAGCCGTGGATGGATCCCTTCTTTCTCTCTCTCTGGCTTGCCAGCTTCGTCAGCGTGCTGCCCGCTTATGGATTTGGCCTGGCCCTCATCACCGGACTGGCGCTCTACACGCGGTTTCGAAATTCCGAACTCAAGCTCGCGGCGCTCGAACGCGAATGGGTCTCCGCCCGACTGGCGGCGCTGCGCATGCAATTGTCGCCGCACACCCTTTTTAATCTGCTTCACACCATTCGCGGCCACATCGAATGGGACCCCAAGGGCGCGCAGTCGATGGTCGTGCAGCTCGCCGACTTGTTGCGCCGGCTGCTCAATGCCGGCGAGCGCGACTTCTCGAAGCTCAGCGATGAATTGCAATTCGTGAGGCTGTATTTGGAGCTGCAGCAGCGGCGCTTCGCGGACCGGCTGAGCGTGATTCTGCCGACGGCGGCGCAGATCCCGGCCGTATGGGTGCCGAGCCTGATACTCCAGCCGCTGGTCGAAAACGCGGTGGTGCACGGATTGGCGGGCCATCAGGGACCCGTCACCGTGCGCGTCGTCGTGAAATTGGAGCAGGACGTCCTCACGCTCACCGTGCTCAACACGATTGCGCCGGACGTCTTTCCCGGCGAGGAAGGCATCGGCCTCAACAACGTCCGTGAGCGGCTGGCCGTTCAGTTCGAGGGGCGCGCGACCCTCGCCGCCGCAGGCGGCGAGGGTCAATGGTGCAGTGAAATCATCATGCCGGCGATCCACCATTCGCCCTTGCGCGCTCCGCGCCCAGCGGCGGCTCTGGCCGAAGCATGATGGATGTGATCATCGTCGACGACGAACAAGCCGGCAGACGCACCCTGCGCGAATACTGCGAGGCGGAAGGCGATTTGCGGGTGGTGGGCGAATACGGCGACGGGGCCGCGGCGCTGGAGGCGATTCGATTGCGCCGGCCGCAGCTCCTGTTTCTCGACATTCAGATGGATCCCATGAACGGCATCGAAGTCGCGCGCGCGCTGGAGCCGGCTCAAATGCCGTCGCTGGTGTTCGTCACCGCCTACGACACCTACGCGGTCGAAGCCTTCGAGGTCAGCGCCGTCGACTACCTGCTCAAGCCGTTCGATCAGGAACGCTTCCGCAGGACCCTGGCTCGCGTGCGGCCGCGCCATGTCAGTTCAGGAGTGGATGAGCGCCAGGCGCTGCTGGCCGGTTTGCTCGCGCAGCTCGAACGCGGCGCCCGGCCCGCCGGCGAGGAGCGGCCGCGGCTGCTGGCGGAGTTCGGCGGCCACTTGCACGTGCTCGAAGCCGCCCAGGTCGAATTGATCGAGGCGGACCGCAACTACGTCGTGATTCGGGTGGGAAAGGACAGCTTCCACGCGAGGAGCACCCTGCAGCAGGCGGAACTCGCGCTGCGCTCGCAGCCGATGCTGCGCATCAGCCGCTCCTGCCTCGTGAACATGAATTACGTCAAGGAGGTAAATCGCACCCTGCGGGGCGATTTCATTCTGGTGCTGGCCGGCGGAGCCACCGTCACGAGCAGCGAAGGATTCCGCGGCAAGGTCAAGGATTACTTGAGCACGCTGCGGATTTCCTGATCACAGAAGCTCTTCCGGCGCGAAGGGTGCGACGGCCTTCAGCAAGAAGCGCTGCAGAAGGGTGGTTTCCGGATCAATGTGCCAGATCTTCTCGGCGCCCGGCTCGCCGCTCGACCATTCGATCTGATCGGTGTGATCGACCAACTGCAGCCGGTAGCTTCCATCCGCGCTGATGTCGTCGAGCAGACTCGTCACCTGCCGGGCGATTTCGGTGCTCCTCATCACAAGACCAAGTTCGCTGTTGGTGCGCGCCGAGCGCGCATCCATATTCATCGATCCGATGAACACCGTCCTCTGATCGATCACCAGAGCCTTGGCGTGCAGGCTCGCATTCGAGCTTCGAAACGGATGAAAACGCGCGCGCTTCTGCCCGAGCTTCGGCCGCACCTCGGACAGCTCGACGCCGAGTTTGAGGAGCTTCACCCGGTAGCGCGAATAGCCGTTGTGCACGAGGGGCGAATCGGTCGATGCGAGCGAGTTGGTCAGAATCCGAATGTGCACGCCCTGGCCCACGAGCTTCGAGAACATCGCCATGCCGTCCTTTCCGGGCACGAAATAAGGTGAGATCACGATGAGCTCCTGTTTTGCGGAAAGCATCAAGGTGGCGAGGTCGTTCGCGATCGTGACCTCCTCGTCGGGCGAGGTCTCGCTCGCGATCTTGGCGGGCCGGTCTGCGAGCACCGTGGCCGGCACCCACGTCAGGTTCAGCCGCCCCGAATCGAGTTCGCTGCCCAGCCAGTTGGCGTTCCCGGGGGCTGCGACGTCGGGAATGGGCGCGGGGGACCGATCGGCGCTCACCGGCGAGGCCACCGAAGCGATCGGATAGGCGTACTGGCTGTTCCAAAAAGCGTCGAATGACTCGGACAGCTCCGCGACGATGGCGCCGGCCGCCACCACGTCCAGATCGATGAAATTGTAATGCGGATTCCGCGTGAAGTATTCGTCTCCGATGTTGCGGCCGCCGGTGATGGCCAGTGCATTGTCGGCGACGAACAGCTTGTTGTGCATGCGGTGGTTGATGCGGCGAATATCGCTCGCCGACGCGACGAAACGAGTCCACGTCGCAAATCGTCCGCCGGGAAACGGATTGAACACCCGCACTTCGACGTTCGCGTTTTCGCTCAAATGCATGAAGCGCCGGTCTTCACCCGCGGTGTTGAGATCATCGACCAGCACGCGCACCCGGACGCCCCGATCCGCGGCCTGCCGGACATGGCGCAGCAGCATCCGCGCGGAATCGTCCTGGTGGATGATGTAGTACTGAATGTCGAGCGTGCGTTCCGCGTGATCGGCGAGCGTGATCAGATCCGCCAGTGCCTCCTCGCCCGACGTCAGCACGTGGATGCCCGAGAGGTTCTTGTTGCCCTCTTCGGCCAACACCAGGCGGTCGAGGGACGTGGTGCCGGGATGCTGCAGGGCTTCGGTGCGAATCTTCTCGACATGCCGCGGCAGTCCGACGCAGCCGGATGTCAGGAGCGCCAGCGCGGCGAGCGCCGGCAACGCGCCCGTCGTCGCTTGCAAACGCATGCCGCACCAGATTTTGTCAACCCAATTCCGGGTTTTACGCATCGCCGCATCATATCAGGCACACTTTGCGCCCATGCAGAACCAACGCCACATACGGAGCTTCGTGCTGCGCGCCGGCCGGATGACACCGGCCCAGGAGCGCGCGCTCTCGCAATTATGGCCGTCCTATGGCGTGGACCTGCCCGATGGCGCGTTGGACCTGGACAAGATTTTCGGGCGCCGCGCGCCGCGCTGCCTCGAGATCGGCTTCGGCATCGGGGAAGTGATCGGAAGCCTGGCGGAGAGCCATCCCAACATCGACTACCTGGGCATCGAGGTGCATCGACCGGGAGTCGGCCGGTTGATGCTTCGGGCCGCCCAGGCAAACGTGCGCAATTTGCGCGTCATCTGTCATGACGCCGTGGAGGTATTGCACAAGATTCCGGACGGCTCCCTCGATGAGATCCTCATTTTCTTTCCGGACCCATGGCACAAGAAGCGTCACCACAAGCGGCGGTTGGTCGAACCGAAGTTCGTGGCGTCGGCGGCGGCGAGGCTGCGTCCCCGGGGGCTGATCCGTCTTGCAACGGACTGGCAGGCTTACGCGGATCAAATGTTGTCCGTTTGCGGCGCAAATCCGGATCTTCAGTCGCAGAGCACGGACGGGACCTACGTGCCGCGGCCTGAATTCAGGCCGCCGACGCGATTCGAGAGGCGCGGCGCGCGTCTCGGTCACGGTGTGTGGGATTTGGCCTACACCAAGCGCGATGTCGGCGTGCGGTAAGGAGGCCGCGCCGGTCCGCCCTCAGAGGAAGCTGCCGCGAATTCCGTCGACGATGAATTGAACGGCAAGGGCGGCGAGGACCACGCCCGACAGCCGGCTCACCACGTTGGCACCCGTGACCCCGAGCACCTTCATCAACCGCGGCGTGACTAGCATGAGGACCCAGCAGATCAGAAGCACCAGGGCGACGACGCATAGGAGGCCTGCGAACAACCAGGGTTTTGCACCCACCTCACCGGCGGCCAGCAGGATGGTGGCGAGCGCGCCGGGCCCGGCAATGAAGGGGAACGCGAGCGGAAAAACCGAAATATCCTCGCGCCTCTTGGCCTCTTCTTGTTCGGGAGTCGTTGAGCGGGTTCCCGACGCGCGGGCGAACACCATGTCGAGCGCAATCAAGAACAGGAGCGTGCCGCCGGCGATGCGGAACGAGCTCAGGGAAATCCCCATGATGTCGAGAAACTTCGCACCCACCAGCGCAAACAGCACGCATATCGCAAGCGCGATCACGGTCGCCTTGCCCGCCATTTTTTTCTTGTAGCGGGTGCTCCCTCCCTGCGTGAGCCCCGCGAACAAGGGAATAAGTGATATTGGGTCGACGACTACGAAAAAGACGACAAAGAATTTGACGAGTTGTTCGGTCACTGGCGATGCTGCTTCGCGGAAAAATTACATATTGCGCGAATGGCTCATTGGGAGTTGAATGCAGGTGAGCATAGCAGACGGAGACGGCGATGAATGCAATCAGGCCGATCGTTGGGCAATGGTATAGGGGCAGTACCAACGAGCTCTTTGAAGTGGTCGCGATCGACGATCAGGACCAGACCATAGAAATTCAATACTTCGACGGTACCGTCACTGAAATGGAATTCGATTCCTGGAACGAGCAGCTGCTAGACGAACTCATCGATGTGGCGGATGCACCGGAGGACTGGTCGGGCGCCGTTGACGTCGAGGCGGAAGATCTGGATCGCGAGTTCGAGGACAACGCGCGCAGCCTTTGGTCAACGCCGAACGATCGCTCGCTGCGCCGCTGAATTCCACGCTTCGTTCCTCAGGGACCCAAGGTCCGGCGCGTCAACGTTTTGCCGCCTCGCGCTCGCCCAGTTCAATCAGCGGTCGGCGCAGCACCAACAGCAAGATCAAACCCGGCACCGCGCTCAAGCAGGTGACGATGAAAAAATGCGGCCATCCGATCACTGGGACAATCGCCCCGGCGATCGCTCCCGTCACGTTTCGGGGAAGCACCGCGAGCGCGGACAAGAGGGCGTACTGGGTTGCGCTGAAATCCGATGAGCAGAGCGACACCAGGAAGGCAACGAAGGCCGCCTGGCCCATTCCGCCGATGCCCGTGTCCAAGGATGTCGCGAGCGCCAGCAGCCACACTTTCTTGCCCGCGAGCGCGAGCCACATGTAGAGCAGATTGGTGAGCGCCTGGCCGATGCCGAACACCAGAAGCGAGCGGAAGGTTCCCCAGCGCAGGTATACCCAGCCGCCGAATGCCACGCCGATCATGGTGGAAATGGTCATGTTGACCTTGCCGGCGATGCTCAATTCATGCAGGGAAAAACCGACGCCTTGGATCATGAAAGTGCTGTACAGGCTGAGCGCAAGCGCATCGCCCACCTTGTAGAGGAGGACCAGCGCCAGAAACCCCCAGATGCCTTTTTCCTTGAGCAGCGCGCGCAGCGGATGCCAGACCGCATCGGTCAAAGTGCGCGGCGCGCGGCCCGGTGTGTCCGGTTCGGGCGCCCAGAGCGTCGCCAGCATGGTGGCGGCCATGAGTCCGGCCACGAATAGAAAGGCCAGCTGCCAGCCCACGCTGGCGGCGACATAGACCAGCACCGCGCCCGCCAGCATCGCAGCCGTGCGGTAGCCGAACGCAGCCGCAGCCGCGGCGAGACCCCGTTCGCTGGGCGGTATGGCATCCACGCGATATGCATCGATCACGATGTCCTGCGAGGCGGACAGGAAGACCAGGAAGACCGCGATGGCGCCGAGCACATAGGGTTCCTTCGTCGGGGAGCTGAATCCCATGACGCCGATGCAAATGGCGAGACATGCCTGGAAGATCAAGATCCAGCCGCGCCGCCGGCCGAGAACCGGCGGCAGGAAGCGGTCCAGAAGCGGCGCCCACAGAAATTTGATGTTATAGGGCAGCGCAACCAGGGAAAAAATCCCGATGGCCTTGATGCTGAGGCCCGCGGAAGCAAGCCAAGCTTGCAGGGTGAAATTCGTGAGATTGAAGGGGAGTCCGGAGGCAAAGCTCAGGAACAGCACCGCCATCATGCGCCTGTCGCCAAGCGCTTGCAGCAGCGTGGGCTTCTTCGCCGCTGCGGTCAAACGCAAGAACTCGAAGTCATCGGGGCGGCCGCTGCCGGGTTCTGCCCGCGGCCTACGTTCAGCATGACGATGTGCATGGCGCGCGATAGTATCAGGGCCCATGACCTTGGCATATCAAAGTGATTTCATCGATTTGTGCGTGCGGCTCGGCGTTCTGCGATTCGGCAGCTTCACGCTGAAATCGGGCCGAGAAAGCCCGTACTTCTTCAATGCCGGGCTGTTCAACACGGGCGCCGCCATTGCCGCGGTGGGGCGCGCCTATGCAGCGGCCATCACGGCCTCGGACCTCGAATTCGACATGATCTTCGGTCCGGCCTACAAGGGGATCCCCTTGGTGACCATCACCGCGGCCGCGCTCGCCGAGCACTCGGGACGCGACCTTCCCTTTGCATTCAATCGCAAGGAAACCAAGGACCATGGCGAAGGCGGCAGCATCGTCGGCAGCCCTTTGCGAGGATCGGTGTTGATCGTCGATGACGTCATCACGGCGGGAACGGCGATCCGTGAATCCATCAACATCATCAAGGCCGCCGGCGCGCGGCCGGCGGGGGTGCTGCTCGCGTTGGATCGCCAGGAACTGGGCCCCCAAAGCCGGTGGTCGGCGGTCCAGGAAGTCCGTGAGCAGCATGGAATTCCCGTCGTTGCGGTCGTCAATCTGGCCGACCTGATGCAGCATATATCTCTGCATGGGCGCAAGGAGGACCTCCATCGGATGCAGGCCTACAGGGAGCGTTATGGGATTGCAGATTGAGGCACAGGCCCTAGAAAAGCGCGGTCGCTCCGCTCACAATGTCGGCCGCTTCTCCTGAGGACATGCGCTTGAACAACGTCTCTTGGATCCTGTGCGCCCTGCTGCTGGCCGCCTCGCCGGGCTTCGCGGCCCCGCCCAGTTCGGGTTCCGGCCGCACCGTCTACAAATGGGTGGACGAAAAGGGCATGACCCACTACGGTGATCACATTCCGCCTGAATACGCGACACAGGAACAACACCTCATCAATTCGCACGGCGTCGAGATCAGCCGCCTCGAGGCCCAAAAGACTCCGGAACAACTGGCTGCCGAAGACCAAAAGAAGGCCGAGGCGCAGCAGAACAAGGAGCGCGACCGGAATTTGCTGAATACGTACGCGTCGGTGCAGGAAATCGAACGTCTGCGCGACCAGCGGGTGACACTGTTGTCGGACCAGATCAAGGTCACGTCGCAGTTTCTGGAAGTCCTGAACGGCAAATTGAAGAAACTGCGCACCAGCAGCATGCACTATAAACCCTACAGCAGCGATCCGCGCGCGCCGGCCATGCCGGATCAAGTCGCCGAGGATCTGGTTCGGGTGGGCAACGACATCCGCACTCAAGAGCAGAACCTGCGCGAGAAGCGCGGTGAGGAAACGACCATGAGCAAGCAGTTCGAGAGCGACATTGCGCGCTTCAAAGAATTGAAGGGCATCCATTGACGCCGAAGACTCGGATTTTGCTGGGCGTTACCGGCGGCATTGCCGCGTACAAGAGTCCGGACCTGGTGCGCCGGCTGATGGAGCGCGGCGCGGACGTGCAGGTGGTCATGACGGAAGCCGCGCAGCGGTTCGTCTCGCCGATGAGTTTCCAGGCAGTATCCGGCCGGCCGACACGCAGCGACCTCTGGGACGACGCCGCCGAGGCGGCCATGGGACACATCGAGCTTGCGCGCTGGGCCCAGGTGGTGCTGATTGCGCCGGCGAGCGCGGACTTCATCGCGAGGCTCGCGGGCGGCCGTGCCGACGATTTGCTGGCCACCCTGTGCCTCGCCACCGAGGCACCGATCGTTCTCGCGCCGGCGATGAACCGGGTGATGTGGGCCAACAAGGCGACGCAGGCCAATGTGGAAGCCCTGGTTGCGCGCGGCATACGCATCTTAGGTCCCGCTTCCGGCAATCAAGCCTGCGGCGAAGTCGGTGAGGGCCGCATGTGGGAACCCGCGAAACTTGCCGAGAGTCTGCTGGAACCCCCTGCCAACGCCAGCCTGCTGGCGGGGCTCAATATCTTGATCACCGCCGGTCCGACCCGGGAACGGATCGATCCCGTCCGCTATCTCACGAACCGCAGTTCGGGAAAGATGGGCTTTGCCGTCGCCGCCGCGGCGCGCGAGGCGGGCGCGCACGTCACCATCGTCACCGGCCCCGTCCAATTGCCGACCCCGGTGGGCGTCACCCGCATCAACGTGGAAAGCGCGCGCGACATGTACGCTGCGGTTCACCGCCAGATCGCGGATGCGGATGTGTTCATCGCGGCGGCGGCGGTGGCCGATTTTCAGCCGGTGAGCATCGCCAAACAGAAGATCAAGAAGCAAGGCGTCTCGGTCAAGCTCGATCTCGAGCCGGCGCCGGACATCGTCAAGTCCGTGGCGGACATGGCCAAGCGTCCGTTCGTGGTCGGCTTTGCGGCGGAGACCAACGACGTCGAGGAGAATGCGCGTACCAAGCTCAAGCGCAAGAAGCTCGACATGATCGCCGCCAATCAGGTCGGCGAGGGAATTGCGTTCGATTGCGACGACAACGCACTCACCGTCATTTGGCCGGGCGGCAAGGTCGAGGTCGCGCGCGGGCCGAAGATCGATGTGGCGCGCCAGCTCATTGCCCTGATCGCCCAACGGCTGCCGCCGCCGGACGGCAGTCCGCGGCGCGGTGCGCGCAAGCGCCGAACCGCGGCTGCCCTGCCGCGCGACCGAGTGCGCCTTCGCCGCGCGCGCCGGTAACGAGGTGGGGCGTACCATCAAACTGCGGATCTTGGATCCCCGCATCGGCAGGGAATTTCCACTGCCTCAGCATGCGACATCGGGTTCGGCCGGCATGGACCTGCGCGCCTGCATCGAGGCCCCGCTGGAACTCGCACCGGGCGCCACCGAGCTGATCCAGACCGGCATTTCGATCTACATCGCGGACCCCGGTCTCGCGGCCGTGCTGCTGCCCCGCTCCGGACTCGGCCACAAACACGGAATCGTTCTCGGCAACCTGGTCGGCCTGATCGATTCCGATTATCAAGGGCCGCTCATGGTGTCCGTGTGGAACCGCGGCGCCGCTCCCTTCACGATCATCCCCGGCGACCGGATCGCGCAGATCGTCTTTGTGCCGGTGGTGCAGGTCGGATTCGAGCTGGTGGAAGACTTCTCCGCTACGGCCCGCGGTGCAGGAGGATTCGGCAGCTCGGGACACGGCTGACGGCGCCGGCCGTAACTGCCCTCTTGCCCGCGAAATGCGGCTGGAGCGTCGGTAATCCGCCCGTCATGCTCCGGAGCATGGCAATCCGGGATTGGCCGAGCGGTGAGCGGCCGCGCGAAAAGCTGCTCGACAAGGGCGCCGCAGCGCTGTCGGATGCGGAGTTGTTGGCCATCCTGCTGCGTACGGGCACCCGCGGTCATTCCGCGGTCGATGTCGCACGCGGCGTGCTCGAAAGCTTCCATTCCCTGCGCAAGCTGATCGCGGCGGATCGCACTCGATTCTGTGCGGAGCGCGGCCTTGGGTTGGCGCGCTTCGCGGAATTGCAGGCGGCGGTCGAGATTGCCAAACGGCAGCTGTCGGAAACCTTGCGCGCGGGCCCGTCGCTCGCGAGTCCGCGGGCAACCCGCGATTTTCTTTCATCTCAGCTGCGGGATCTCGAACACGAGGTATTCTGCTGCCTCTATCTCGACAAGCGCCACCGGCTGATTCAATACCAGGAACTGTTTCGCGGCACCATCGATGGCGCGAGCGTGCACCCACGCGAAATCGTCAAGATCGCCCTGCAGCGCAATTCCGCAGCGGTGATCATCGCGCACAATCATCCTTCCGGCGTGGCCGAACCCAGTCAGGCTGACGAATTCATCACCCAGCGGGTGAAGGAGGCGCTGGCGCTCGTCGACATCCGCCTGCTCGATCACATCATCATCGGCGACGGTGCTGCAGTATCGCTCGCCGAGCGCGGACTGCTCTAGAAACGGCGGCAATGCCGGTGCTGAACGATTGTCGTAATATTCGTTCATGCCGGAAGCCGCGCCAAACGCTCAAACAGACGAAAATGTGCGCTACAAGCGTGTCATTCGAGCCGCCGAGGAAATGTTCAAGCGGATCGGCTTTCGGGCGGTCACGATGGAAATGGTGGCGCGCGAGGCCAACGTGGCCAAGGCGACTCTCTACAGCCATTTCAAGAACAAGGACGAACTCTTCATCGCCGTGTCCGCGCGAATGGCGCGCATATTACGGGGAGGCGTGGAACAGGCGCTGGCGAAGCCTGATCTCACGCTCGATGAGCGACTGACCGAAGCGGTCATTTCCAAGCATCGGCTGATCTTTTCCCTGGTCCGCGGCTCGGCGCACGCCGCGGAATTGTTTTCGTACACCCACGCCATTGCAGGCGACATATTCGCCGAATTGGATGCCTCCATTCTGGGGCTGCTCAGCGGCGCCATGAATGGCGATCCGCAAATTGCGCCGGGCGCGGATCAACTCGCCCGTGCCCTGTATTTTGGCAGCGCACAACTGGCCAGCCGGTGTGAGACGACGGCTGCGATGGAGTCGGAGCTACGGTCCTTTTTGACCACGTATCTTGCGGGCGCGCGGACTCTCGGCCCGGTGACAAAGGCGGCCCCGCCCCAAAGCCTCCCTTGACAAAATAGACGATTTTCGTATGATTCGTTCATTCTCAACCCTCAAGGGAGATGAACGATGCTCGCTCCGCACAAGGCCTGGCTGGCGGTGTTGCTCGCCGGTGGATTCATGACCGCCCCCGTAGTTCTCGCTGCCGAGTCGGACAGCGACGTCCCGCCCCCGCCGCCGCGCGCCGAGCGGGCACCGCCGCCGCGCGACGGCTACGTCTGGCATTCCGGCCACTGGGCATGGAGCGGCAAGGCTTACAACTGGGTCGACGGCGGTTGGATGGTGGAGCGGCGGCACATGCGCTGGGTGGACGACCAGTGGGTAGAGGTGGGGGCGAGGTGGCATTGGGTGCCGGCCCATTGGGACTCCGCAACCCACTGAGGGTCTTCCTCTTATTGGAGCCCGCGGGCGGGGGTGTGTTGCCCCGCTTTGACGACCCTGGTATAAAGCGCGGCTGTTCCACGGTTCTTCTCGTCCAAAGGTTGATGCCATGTCGCGAGTCTGCCAAGTCACGGGCAAGGGCCCCAAGACCGGTAACACGGTTTCCCACGCGAACAATCGCAAGCGGCGCCGCTTTTTGCCGAATCTGCACACGCACCGCTTCTGGTCCGAGGTGGAAAAGCGGTTTCTGAGCCTGCGGGTGTCCACCCGGGGCTTAAGGACCATCGAGAAGCGCGGTGTGGATGTGGTGGTGGCGGATCTGCGCGCCAAGGGCGTCAAGGTTTAAGGAACGGGCAATGCGCGACAAAATCAAATTGGTCTCTTCGGCGGGTACGGGCCACTACTACACGACGACGAAGAACAAGCGTCTGCACCCGGACAAGCTCGAAACGAAGAAATTCGATCCCGTCGTGCGCAAACACGTCGCCTACAAAGAATCGAAGATCAAGTAATCCTGTCGCGGCACGCCTAACCGGCCTCAACGCCCGAGCCCACCACGCCCGAGCTCCCTGAAGTAGAAACGACGCGTCGCGGCATTGCGCCTGCACTGCTGCAGAAACGCGTCGCCGGGATGATCGTGCGGGAACGCCGGCTGCGCTGGCCCATCGCCCCGCACCTCGAGGCCGCCGTTCGCGGTCAGACGGTTCGCAGCATCGATCGGCGCGCGAAATACATTTTGATCCGTTTCGACGCCGGAACCTTGATCCTGCATCTCGGCATGTCGGGAAGCCTGCGCTTGGTGAAGCAGGGCACCCCGCCGAGGGCGCACGATCACTGGGACATGGGGGTGGACGGCGGGTGGTTGCTTCGATTCCACGATCCACGCCGCTTCGGCAGCCTGCATTGGACCCTGGACGATCCCGCGCAGCATCCGCTGCTCAGAGAGCTCGCGCCGGAGCCGTTGAGCCGGGAGTTCGACGGCGACTATCTCTTCCGGATGACCCGCAAACGCAGCGTCGCCGTGAAGCAATTCATCATGAATTCGCGGGTCGTCGTGGGCGTCGGCAACATCTATGCCAGCGAAGCGCTGTTTCGCGCGCGCATTTCGCCGCGCCGGGCGGCTCGCCGCCTCACGCGCAAAGAGACGGCCGCGCTCTCGCAATCGATCAAGGACGTGCTCGGCGATGCAATCAAAATCGGCGGCACGACGCTGCGCGATTACGTCAATGCGGACGGGGCGCCCGGATGTTTCCGCCAGAAATTGTTCGTGTATGAACGCGGGGGAGAGGCGTGCCGCGTCTGCAAATCCACCATCAAACAATTCGTCCAGGGTCAGCGTTCCACCTATTGGTGTCCGACCTGTCAGCGCTGACGCGGACGCCGTTCGGGGTGCGGCTGTCGTGCGGCTCGCCCGTCAGTAGACGAGGCCCACGCCCTCGCCGCGCGGGTCGGACGCCGCCTCCACCTTGCCGGTGGCGAAATCCCAGGTGATGACCTGCATGTTGCCCCACTGCCGGCCCGACACCTTGAGCGTATGCCCCATGGCCTGAAGCTCCCTGATTTCGGCGTCGGTGAGTGCGCCCGGTTCATAGTCGACTTCGTCGGGCAGGTACTGATGGTGGTAGTGCGGGTATTTCACAATGTCCGCAGCGCTCATGCCATCCAAGTAATTGATCGTGCCCAGGAGCACCATGCTGATGATGTAGCTGCCGCCGGGCGAGCCGACGATCATCACGCCTTTGGTAGTTTCGACGAACGTCGGCGACATGCTGGAGAGGCTGCGCTTGTTCGGCGCGATCGAATTCGCGGTCGCGCCGACCAGACCGAATTCGTTGGGCCTGCCGGGCTTGGTGGAAAAATCATCCATGGTGTTGTTGAGAAGCACGCCGGTTCTCGGGGGCATGTAACCGGTGCCGAAGAAAAGGTTGACCGAAATCGTGGCCGCCACGCGATTACCGTCCGCGTCGAGCACGGAGAAATGCGTGGTCTGCATTCCCACCGGCTCCGATTCGATGCCCGGCAGCATGTTGGACGGCATGGCCTTGTCGGTGCGGATACTGCTGCGCTGTCCGGCCGCATAGTCGGGACTCGCGAGCTGCGCGAGCGGCATTTTGACGAAGTCCGGATCCCCCAGATAGATCGCGCGGTCGCGGTACGCGCGGCGCATGGCTTCGATCACCAGGTGCTTGTCCGTGGCGGAATCGTAGCGGGACATATCGAAGCCGGACAAGATATTGAGCGCGTCGATCACGGCAATGCCGCCCGAGGATGGCGGCGAGGCCGACACGACGCGTGCGCCGTGATATTCGCCGACCAGTGGCTTGCGTTCGACCACGCGGTACGCGGCAAGATCTTCGAGCGTCCAGATTCCGCCGTCCGCCCGCACTCCGGCGACCAGATCCGCGGCAACCCGGCCCGCATAGAATCCCTGTGATCCCCGATTGGCGATCGCCTCGAGGGTGTTCGCCAGATCCGGCTGCTTGATGATGGCGCCCACCTCCGGCACGCCGCCGTCCGCGGTCAGGAAAGCCTTCGCCGCGTCCGCGGAGCGCAGCAATACCTGACGCTTGTAGCGAATGCCCCCCTGCAATCGCGCGTACAGCGGAAAGCCGTCGCGCGCGAGGCGGATCGCGGGCTTGAGACTTTGTTTCAAGGTCAACTTGCCGTATTTGCGCGCCAGGTACTCGAACGCCGCGGGTTCGCCCGGAATCGCCGCCGCGAGTCCGCCCGCGATCGATGCGTTCTCGATCGCATTGCCTGCCTTGTCCAAGTACATGTCGCGCGACGCCGCCCCAGGCGCCTTTTCGCGCGCATCGAGCATGGTTTCGTATCCGTCCGACTGTCGATGCAGCAGATAGAAGCCGCCGCCGCCGAGCCCGGAGCTCGACGGTTCGACGACCGCCAGTGCCGCCGACACCGCCACCGCGGCGTCGAAGGCATTGCCGCCGGCGGCGAGCGCTTCCTGACCCGCCTGGCTCGCGAGCGGATATGCGCTTGCGATGGCCGCCTTGTGCGCAACCGCCGTGCGGGCGGCAACGGCAGCGCGGGCGTCCGTCCTCGGCGCCGCGTGTTGGGCGGGGGCATCGTCGGCCGGGGCACGGCCGGCGAAGGCACCGAACGCCAGCACCAAGGCCATGAATTGCCGCGCGAGGCGCGGAGCGATGGATGAGTGGGTCAAAGCTTGCGATGCCGTTTGAGTTCGATCTCGACAATCGGGTGAACGAACTCGGAGACGTTGCCGCCCAACACTGCGATTTCGCGCACCAGGGTCGATGAGATGAATGTGTATTGTTCCTGCGGCGTCATGAACACGGATTCGATTTCAGGAGTGAGATGCCGGCTCATGTTGGCCAGCTGAAACTCGAATTCGAAATCCGACACGGCGCGCAATCCGCGCACGATCACGGATAAGCCGTTCTGCCGCGCGAAGTCCACGGTGAGACCCACATAGCCCATCACTTCGACGTTCTGCACGTCGGTGAGCACCCGCCGGGCCATGTCGACGCGTTGTTCCAGGCTGAACATCGGCGCCTTGTTGGGATTGGCGGCAATGGCGACCACCAAGCGATCGAAAATGCTGGCAGCGCGGCGCACCAGGTCGTGATGGCCATTGGTGATCGGATCGAAAGTTCCCGGATAGACGGCTGTTCTTTTGTGCATTCACTTAGGCCCGCGCATTGACGCGCGCCAGATGATACCCCACCTCGCCCGCCGCTTTCGATTTGAGCAATTCCCAGTGAGGAGGCAGCGCCGGTGCGCCGGCGGTCTTTTCGTTTTCCAGATACACGAGTCCCCCCACTTTGAGCCAGTTGCCGGAATCGAGCATTGGAACATATTCCGCCAGCGCGCCGCGCCCAAATGGCGGGTCCAAGAACGCAATGTCGAATGGGGGAGCGGGCACGCGCAGAAATCGCGCGGCGCCCATTTCAATCACCTGCCCCCGTGCCTTTCCCCCCAGACGGACCAACTGCTCCTGCAGGCCGCGCGCGGCGGCAACCGCCTGCTCGACGAACACCAGTTCCTTGGCGCCCCGGGAAAGCGCCTCGAGCCCCAGAACCCCGGAACCGGCGAACAAGTCCAGGCACCGGGCGCCCACGATGTCGTGCTGCAGCCAGTTGAACAAGGTCTCCCGCACCCGATCGGGTGTGGGCCTGAGGCCCGGGATATCCGGGAAACTGACGCGTCGGCCGCGCCAGCCGCCGCCGATGATACGCACTGAATTGCGGCCGCCCGATCCGTTCGATTCCGTCTTGAGAGTGGTCACTCCCGGTATCATACCTGCCCATGACGAACGAAGCCGATAAGCCCGGAGTCCGCGGATTCTTCAAACGCCTGCGCGCCAAGTTGAACCAGGGCCCCGCGTGGCTCACGTCCGACCTCACCGAGCTGCTGCCCGGGCGCAAGATCGACGCCGAGATCCTGGATGACCTGGAAACCCGGCTGATCACCGCCGATGTGGGCATGGAAGCCACTGCCCGAATTCTCGGAGATCTGCGCAGGCGCGTGGCGCGCAAGGAACTCAACGACGCGGAAGCACTGCTCACGGCCCTGCACGATGCCATGGTCGCTATTCTGAAGCCCGTGGAACAGCCTCTCAAAATCGATTCGAGCATCAAGCCTTATGTGATTCTGGTGGTTGGAATCAACGGAGCCGGCAAGACCACTACCATCGGCAAATTGGCGCACCGGCTGCTCGCCGGCGGACACAGCGTCATGCTGGCGGCCGGCGACACATTTCGCGCGGCGGCGCGTGAACAGCTGGAAGTCTGGGCCGAGCGCAACAGAGTGCCGATTGTCGCCCAACAAGGCGGCGCGGAACCCGCCGCCGTCATCTTCGACGGCCTCCAGGCCGCGCGCGCGCGCGGCATCGACGTGCTGATCGCCGATACGGCGGGCCGTCTGCACACGCAGACCCACTTGATGGAAGAGCTGAAGAAGGTCAAGCGCGTGCTCGCGCGGCTCGATGCCGGCGCGCCGCATGAAGTTCTGCTCGTGCTCGACGGCACGATCGGCCAGAACGCGGTGGCGCAGGCCGAAGAATTCAACAAGGGATTGGGGGTGACGGGCCTCGTCATCACCAAACTCGACGGCACGGCTAAGGGCGGAGTGGTCCTCGCCATCGCCGAGAAGCTCAAGATTCCGATTCGATTCGTGGGCATCGGGGAGCAAACGGAGGATTTCGGCGTATTCAACGCATCGGAGTTCGTGACTGCCTTGTTGAGAACGGGTCCCCCCGGCGCGCGACGATGATTCACTTCGATCAGGTTCACAAGCGTTATGCCAATGGCCGCGCGGCCCTGGCCGGTGTGTCGTTCAAGATCGAGCATGGGGAGCTCGCCTTCTTGACGGGGCACTCCGGCGCAGGCAAGAGCAGCATCTTGAAGCTGATCGCCCTCATCGAGCGGCCGACGCGCGGCCAGGTGTTCATCAACAATCAGAATACTTCGGGAATAAAGCCGCGGGGCATTCCGCAGTTCCGCAGACGGCTGGGCGTGGTGTTTCAAGACCACAAGCTGCTGCACGACCGGCCGGTGGCGGATAACGTCGCCCTGCCGCTGATCATCGCCGGCGTGCCCAAGCGCGAGGTCGACAGGCGCGTTCGCGCCGCGCTCGACCAAGTCGGTCTGCTCGGCAAGGAAAAAAGCGGCGCCCTCGAACTGTCGACCGGCGAACAGCAGCGCGTCGGCATCGCGCGTGCGGTGGTGGCGAAACCGGACTTGCTGATTGCCGATGAGCCCACGGGCAATCTAGATCCGGATCTCGCCCTGGAAATCATGAAGTTGTTCAAACGCTTCAACGACGTGGGCGTGACGGTGGTGATCGCGACCCACGATGTGCACCTCATCGGGCAATTCGACGCGCGGCGCATCGTCCTGGGCGACGGTCGCGTGACCGACGAGGGCAGACCCGCGGACCCGCAGTCTCGATGAAGCGCCGGGAATGAACATTCGAGCGTATTTCGCGCGGCACGCGCAAACCATGGTGGGGTCCCTGGGCCGCATCGTGAGCCAGCCGTTTGCGACGATGATGACCATGGGCGTGGTCGCCGTGGCCCTGGCCCTGCCACTGTTCTTGAATCTCTTCCTGACGAACGTGCGTAGCGCCACCGCGAACTGGAACGAGGCCTTCGATTTGTCGGTCTACATGGACACGAAAGCGGGCACGGGACGCACCGCATCGGTGGCGAAGCAGCTGCGCCTGCGCGGCGACGTCGCCGCGGTGCGCGTCATCACGGCCGAGCAGGCACTCGCGGAGTTTCGAATCGAATCGGGTTTCGGCACGGCGCTCGACGCGCTGAACGACAACCCGCTGCCCGACACACTCGTCGTCACACCCACCCTGGCCGCGAGCACGCCTCAAGGAACGGAAGCGCTCAAAGCGGCTATCGCCGCCCTGCCCCAGGTTCAATCGGTGCAGATCGACACGGAGTGGATCAAACGGCTGCATGCCATGCTCGACATTTTGCGCCGCGTGGTGGCGCTCACCGGAGCGCTCCTCGGCGCGGGCGTGATACTCATCGTCGGCAATACGATTCGACTTGATATTCAGAACAGGCGCACCGAGATCGAGGTCATGAAATTGGTCGGCGCCAGCGACGGTTTTGCCCGGCGGCCGTTCCTGTACAGCGGGGTGTGGTATGGCCTCGGCGGTGGCTTGATCGCTCTCACGCTGGTCGGCGTGGCCGCAGCCCTGCTGGCGCGGCCGGTCGATGTCCTGGCCAAGCTTTACGGCAGCACATTCCATTTGCAGGGGCTCCGATTCGCGAGCGCCCTCGAAGTCCTGGTCTTCGCAGCGGCGCTGGCGTGGTTTGGTTCCTGGCTTGCTGCAACGCGGCATATCCGCCGCATTGACCCGACCTAAGTCCATATTTTTCAATAGCTTGCAAATTATGTGAACTATCGGTAACATTAGCACTCGAAGTCTGGGAGTGCTACCATTACTGCCTGTGAATCGGGAGGTTCAATCTGATGGCTACTGCCTTAGTCGCTAAACAACCGAGTGCCTTGGTGTTCGCGGGACCCGTCGGGAGTTTGGACTCCTATATAGACCGTGTGTCCCAGATTCCGGTTCTATCTAAGGATGACGAGATCGCGCTCGCCGTGCGATTTCGCTCCGAGGCCGATTTGGACGCTGCCAGGCAACTCGTGCTGTCGCATCTGCGCTTCGTGGTACATATCGCGCGCGGCTACTTGGGGTATGGGCTGCCCATGGGCGACCTTGTCCAGGAGGGCAATGTGGGTCTCATGAAGGCGGTCAAGCGCTTCGACCCGGCGGTGGGTGTGCGCCTGGTGTCGTTTGCGGTTCATTGGATTCGGGCCGAGATCCACGAGTACGTGCTGCGCAACTGGCGGCTGGTCAAAGTCGCCACCACCAAGTCTCAGCGCAAGCTGTTCTTCAATTTGCGCAAGATGAAGAAGAATCTGGCGTGGCTGTCGGAAGCTGAAACCGCCGCCGTGGCACGCGACCTCGGTGTCGACGTGTCGGACGTGCGTGAAATGGAGCAACGCCTTTCGGCCCGCGACATGTCGTTTGATCCGACGCCTGAGAGCGACGAGGAAGACACCTACTCCCCGGCCATGTACCTGCCGGCGAACAACGCCGACCCCGCCATCGAGGTCGAGAACGAGGAATGGGAAGAAGACTCGACGGAGCGCTTGGAGCTCGCGCTCGAAAAGCTCGATGAGCGCAGTCGCAGCATCTTGAAGCGGCGCTGGATGACCGAAGACAAGGCGACGCTGCATGAATTGGCGGATGAATATGGAATTTCCGCCGAGCGCGTGCGCCAGGTCGAGTCGAACGCGATCAACAAGCTCAAGGGTCTGATGGCCGCGGCATAACGACGCCGGACGAGGCGTGCGTGAAATCTGCATGAGGGTGCCGGCCGGTCAGGGTCGTCACCCTTTATTTTTGGGCGACGATGGCAGCCGCATTGGGCGCACAGTATCCTACGGCGGAAACTTCCCATGGAAAGGTGCCATGCCGTGAACAGGATCTACATTGCAGGCGCGCTGTCGGGCTTCATCGGCGGAATCATCGGCGCGTACGCGCTCGGGCACTTCGAACCCGGCTCCTGGCTGCATCAGGCGGCGGCCGCGGCTCCGGACGTCGTTTCGGCCAGCCGAATTCGCCTTCTCGATTCAACCGGGCGACCGCGCGCCGAGCTTGCCATGTCCCCCGATGGGGGACCGGGTCTTTTCTTCTACGACACTCAGGGTAGAAATCGGCTCGTCCTCGGGCTTTATTCTCCCGCGGAAAGCGAATATCCGTTCGTCGTGCTCAATGACACGCATCAGGCTGCGGCGGGCATTTTCCGACTGTTCGGCGGTCAGGAAACGCCGGTGGTGGTGCTCAAGAACAAGGGCGCGGACCGCTCGGTATTCGGCCTGAATCCGAGTTCGACGGACCCCTTCTTGGTCAATTATTCTGGGGACCGGACAAAAACCGCAATCTTCGGCAACTTTTAGAGATTCTGTGCGCAGACGGATCTTGTTGGCGTGCGCGGTGGCGCTGGCTGCACTCGCGACCGGATTCGTGTGGCATCGCGCGCATGCGCCGCAGCGCGAGCGGTTCGTGCTGATCAACGAGACCGGCCAGCACGACTTCGACCTCGCGTTCCGGATGAGTCTGAGGCTCGCAGAGCAGAAGTCCGGCATAGAAAATTCGCTCGTGCTGCTGAAATCGCTGCCGCCGTCGAAATCGATAGAAGAGACCGCGACAGAACTCTTCGAGCACCTGCGGATCGGCGCACGCCGCAATGGCAGGGGCGTCCTCTACCTGTATGCCGTCAAGGAGAACCTGCTGAAGATCGAGGTCTCCTATTCGCTCGAGGGCGACATTCCCGATGCGTTCTGCCGTCGGCTCGAAGAGGCGGCGAAGACCTACATGCTGTCCGAGGTGCCGCAGGACTTTATTTCTGAGCTCATCATCACGACCAACCTTCGTGGCATGGGCTCGAGGAGCGATGCGGGCGGTGCGCAGCCGCGGTGGCTGAACTCTAAATTCCTATCGGGCGGCGCGGGCGCGCTCGCGTCGGGCTATCGGCGGACGCTGGAGGATTATCAGCAGGCGATTCGCACGCTGCCGGCAACCGACTTCGGCAACTTTACTCCCTCTCCCGACGCCGCCGAATCCGTGCGCCGCTACCTTGCCTCGCTGGCGGCGGGCATCGGCGACCCGCGGCTGCCGCTATTGACCGAGGGCAGTCGCATATTCCGCGCCGTCGTGCCACGAAATGAAGAACAGCAGATGCGAATCAGCGAATTTTTCGCATCCGCCGGCCCATATCGGCTTCTGTTTGCGGATGGCCTTGGTCTCGCGGTCCCCGGTCCCGGAAGATCCAACTTGCCGTTCGTCCTGCGTCGCGGCACCGACGGCCTTTGGTACGTGGACGAACCGAAGTCGTGGACCTATTTTCACCGCTTCGAGGACAGCGTGAATTTTTCCGTCAAATATGCCGACAACCCTTTTCTAGCGGCGCTGCGCTCGGAGCATGTGCCGAACATGGACGGCGCGGTATACGGCAATCATGTGGGCACGCCGCCGCTTCGTGCGTATCCATTTGCACTCACCGCAGCTGTACAGGCCGCGGAGGCAAGGATCCGCGATGCGCCGGGCGCGGCGGCCAACTATGCCGATCTCGCGGATCTCTATCTTTTCGAGATGAACTGGCTGACGCGAGCGCTCGAACTCTACGAAAAGGCGGCAGGTCTCGCGCCGGAGAACATGGCCTACCGCTGGAGGCTGGTTGATCTCTACGTCAATACGTCGCGCGCCGACAAGATGCTTGCTGAACTCAAGTTTCTAGCGCGGCACCTGCCGCAAGACAGGCAAACGCAGGATTGGTATCGGGCCTACGAGAAAGCCTACGACTTTGGGCCGACCATCACCCACCCCGGCAATTGAATCGAATCCGGCAACGGAGTAGCGTAATCGACGATGCGCACGGCCGTTCAATGGCTCGATGAGTATGGCGAAAGCCACCGCAATCACGCCAACAAGGCGCTGCACTGGTTTTGCGTGCCGGTCATCGTCTGGTGCGTGCTCGGGTTCTTGTGGTCGCTGCCGTTTCCCGCCGGTCTCCGGACGATGCATCCCGCGGCGAACTGGGCCGCCGTGGCGGTACTCTCGGCGCTGCTCTATTACTCGATGCTGTCGATCCGATTGACGCTCGGCGTGCTGCCGCTGATGCTCGCCTTTCTCTGGTCGATGACCGAGCTCGATCACATGCCGGGCGTGCCTCTGTGGAGCATTTGCTTGATCCTGTTCGTGATCGCGTGGGTCGGTCAATTCATCGGGCACGCCATCGAGGGTAAGCGCCCGTCCTTTTTCAAGGATGTTCAGTTCCTCATGATCGGCCCGCTGTGGCTGCTGGCCGATGTGTATCGGCGGCTGGGCATCCGCTTCTAGCCGGATCTCAAGGCGCCGGATCCCGTCGCGGTTCCCGCTCGTACGCCGCCGCTTCGCGAAACGCATGTGCATGAAGCTCGGCGGTCCTCGTCCGCGTCGCCGCGTAGCCGCCCGCAAGCACAATGCACAGGGGCACGCCCCGGCCGCGAACCGTCTCGATCACCCACCGATCTCGACGCCGAATGCCCTCCTCCGAGAGGGACAGCTTGCCGTACCGGTCGCCGGCGGCCACATCCACGCCCGCGAGATAGAACACGATGTCGGCGTCAGCGCCACCGAGCACCGCCGGTAAATGACGTTGCAGCGTGTCGAGATACTCCGTGTCGCCCATGCCGTCGCGCAACGCTACGTCCAGGGTGGACCTCATCTTCGCCAGCGGATAATTGCGTTCTCCATGCATCGAGAAGGTGAACGTCTCGTCGGTGCCGTCGAAAATGGCCGCGGTGCCGTTGCCTTGGTGCACGTCGAGATCAATGACCGCCGCCCGCTCGATCGAACGTTCCGCGAGCAGCGCGCGTATCGCGACGGCAACATCGTTGAGCACGCAGAATCCTTCGCCATGATCGGCGAACGCATGATGGGTGCCGCCGGCCAGGTTGCCCGCGAGTCCGGAGCCGAGCGCCTCCCGTGCCGCCGTCAAAGTGCCGGCCGTGGCAAGGCGCGATCGATGCCACAGCGCCTCCGACCAGGGGAGGCCGAGCCGCCGCTGCTCCGCGGCGGAAAGTCCCGAGGACGCGAGCTTGGCGAGGTAGTCGCGGGTGTGAACGAGTTCGAACGTCGACGGGTCGGGGGCGCAGGGTTCAAGAACATCCTCGGCCGTCAGGATGCGTTCGGCCAGGAGAACGTCCTTGAGCAGCGAGTACTTGCTCATCGGAAAAGGATGGCCGGGCGGCAGCACGACCTGATACGAGGGGTGGTACACGCACTTCATCGCCCGAGAGTATGGCCGTTTACGCCGCCGACATCACCTCACAAGCGACCGGGGCATCGCCGGGGGGTGCACAAGGCTCCTCCATGGCGGCCATTTGACCTCCCTGCGCGTCGCGAAGCGACTCGAGTTGCGCGAGCTGCTCTCTTGCCTTGCGCCACGCCTGCTCCGCCGCCACTTCGGGTTCCATGCAGGAGGCTGCTGCCATGGCGTCCGCTTGCGCAGCCCAGTCAGCGGTTCTCACGGAATCAATCCTGGCCGAGTATGTTGTCTTCGAGACGCTCTATCTTGGCCATGATCCGCGCCTTGAGCGCTTCGATGCGCTCGAGGCGCTGGCGCGCCATGTCGAGAAGACTGCCGCTCGCCTTGGTGCTTGCCGCCAACACCTGATAGTCAGAGCGCGCGACGATGCTCGACTCGTAGGCCTGGCGCCATTCCACTTCCAAATGGTTCATCTGTGTATCGAGATCGAAATCGAGACTGCTCATGGGCCGCTCTCCTCACCCTGTGAAGCCCCGATCCTGCTCTGCCAATGTGACGATATGCGGACAATGCGGCGGCAAATTGCTTAAAGCCTTGGGCTTGGCCCCAGACTGCGCCATGACCCGCGGCCATGTCCGGGCCGATCGCCTGCGCAAGATGCTTCTGCAATTCGTGCCAGGGCGCGCTCCACATTTCATCCATCGAAGCGATGCCCGTCATGCCGCCTGTCCGATCGGCAGCGCCGCCGCCGGCACCTGCGACTGCGCCCGCCACTCCATCCAATCGATCAGGCGCAAATGCCCATTCATGTCCTCCACCAGGGAGGTGCAGCTCTCCACCCAGTCGCCGTCATTGCAATAGAGAATGCCGTTGATGTCGCGCATTTCCGCCCGATGGATGTGCCCGCACACGACGGTGTCGACGCCGCGCTTGCGCGCCGCCTGTGCGACCGCGTCCTCGAAGCTGCCGATGTATTGAACCGCGGTCTTGGCTTTGTTCTTGAGATACGAGGAGAGCGACCAGTGCGGCAGGTCGAATTTGCGGCGCAGCCAATTGACGTAGGGATTTGCCGCCAGCAGAACGTCGTAGAGGGTGCTGCCCAATTTTGCGAGCCACGGGCTGCACTTCACCACGCTGTCGAACTCGTCGCCGTGCAGCACCAACATGCGCCTGCCGCCGGCGCCGAGGTGAATGTACTCGCGGTGAATTTCGAGGTTGCCGAACACGGCGCCGTCGAATTCGCGGAACACCTCGTCGTGATTGCCCGGGACGAAGATCACCTTGGTGCCGCGTTTTGCCTTGCCCAGGATGGTGCGCAGGACGTTGACGTGCGACTGAGGCCAAAACATGCTCTTTTGCATGCTCCATACGTCGATGATGTCCCCGACCAGAAATAGACAATCCATCTCGACGTGGTGAAGGAATTCGAGCAGCAATTCCGCGCTGCAGCCCTTGAAGCCCAAATGAATGTCCGAAATGAAGACCGTTCGCAGCCGCAGCGGCGCCGGAGCATTGCGTTCCACCATGTCACATCCCTCCTCGAAGACTCTTCGCGGCTCCCAAGATCGCGAAATCTTGTTACGGATGCGTGACTCGCGAAAGAATATTTGTTTACATAAAGGGCACTTAGACGTGGAACATCACGTGGAACGGTAGAAATGAGGTGCCTTTCTCATTCTCCTTCCGGACTTGCGAAGCGGTAGCCGAATCCGCGCACGGTTTGGATGTGCGCTTCGTATCCAGGTTCAGCGAGAATCTTTCGCAGCCTGCGCACGTTGACGTCGATGGTGCGCTCGTCGATTTCGCTGTCACCGCCCCACACCTCCCGCAGGATTTGAGCCCGATCGAAGGTTCTGCCGGAATTGGACATGAGAAACTCCAATATGCGGTACTCGAAGCCGCGCAGGTTCAGCGATTTGCCGCCGGCGGTCACCCGGTTCGAAGACCTGTCCAGCGTCAACCCGCCGCAGCTGATCACCGAACGGCGGCGCTCGCTCGCGTGGGGATGCGAGCGCAGCACTGCAAACACCCGCGCGACGGCTTCCCGCACGGAGAACGGCTTCGTGATGTAGTCGTCCGCGCCGAGATCGAATCCCGCGACGACATCGGGCTCGCTCGACAGGGCCGACAAGAAGATCAGTCTGACCACTTGCGGCATCCGCACCTGGCGCGCGGCCGCGATCATCTCGAGCGCTGCAAAGCCGGGCATGTTCCAGTCGATGATGAGGAGATGAGGCGGCCGCTCCGCCAACGCCGCCGCCGCCGCGGAGCCCTCGCCGGTCGTGCGCACGGAGCAGCCCACGTCACAGAGCTTCTGACGAAGCGGTTCGACCGCGGCCAGGTCCCGATCAACGATCAGTATCTGCTTGATTGGATCGGCGGCAGGCATGACACGGCGCCATTAGAGGCACCGTCCTTTACAGTACGGTGACACATTCATGAATTCCCATGGTCCCCCGTGCTCGCCGCTGAGGTGCGCCAACCCGCGGAGTGCATCGTCGCGGCGCGCACCGAGACCGACGAATAGCCGCGCAAGCCGTCGGGGCGGCGGCGCGGCTGCGCTTCCGGGCCGTTGTCCGCTGCGTTCCATGCCGCAAGCAGCATGCCGAGCGCGAGCCAGTTGAGCGACGCTTCCCGGCGCTGCGCCCACCAGGATCCGCGAGGTTGCGCCTGCCAGGCGGATATCATCGTGTGCACGGGGGCGGCCGCCTGCGGACGGACGATCCGCTCCGGACCGCATGCCATCTGCCGCTGTGTCGTCGCCATGTGCTGCGCTCCTCGATTGGATTTGAGGAAGCCAGTTTTCCGTCCAAATCGCGATTTTCGGGGCCCCGAATCGGGCGAACCGGAGGTGAATTGTGGCCAATCGTGGCGCCGGATTCCTCAAACGCGTTACCGCCATCGGCTATGATTCAGCAATGAAAAAGCACATCGCGATAGTCGAGGACGAGCCGGCTTTGCGCGAGAATTACGCGGCGGCGCTCGCCCGGCATGGTTACTCGGTGAAGACCTACGCCAATCGCAAGACCGCGATGCAGGCGTTCGACATCCACTTGCCCGACCTCGCCATCATCGACATTTCGCTTGAGGACGAGGCGGAAGGCGGTTTCGACCTATGCCGCGACCTGCGCGCGCTCTCCGCCGAACTGCCCATCATCTTTCTCACGGCCCGTGACAGCGAACTCGACGCCGTCTCGGGACTGCGTCTCGGCGCGGACGATTTCCTGACCAAGGACGTGAGTCTGCCGCACCTGGCGGCCCGCGTTGCCGCCTTGTTTCGGCGCATCGACGCACTGCGGCGGCCGGATAACGCCGCGGAGATCGTTCGCCGCGGCGCTCTCGCGATCGACGGCGAGAAGATGCAGACGACTTGGAACGGCACTCCGGTCACGTTGTCCCTGACGGAGTTCTGGATCGTGCGCGCGCTCGCCCGCCACCCAGGGCACGTGAAGAACCGCCAGCAATTGATGGATGCCGCGAACGTCGTGTTGGACGACAACACCATCACGTCTCACATCAAGCGCATGCGCCGAAAATTCCAGCAGATCGACCCCACGTTCGACGCCATCCAGACCGTGTATGGAATGGGCTATCGCTGGGTCGAGTAGCCTGTCTGAGCATCCGGCTTCAACTGCTGCTGGTTGCGCTCACGACGCTGGTGCTGCCGTGGGCCGGCTGTCAATACGCGCGCGAACTCGAGACTGCGCTGCGCAACTCGCAGGAAAGATCGCTGCTGGCGAGCGCGGGCACCATCGCCAATGCGCTGTCGGCGCAGCCGCAGCACGTGTTCCGCGACCCCGACGACCCGGAGGTCTTCGACGCAAGCCGCGGTGATCTCTATGTTCATCCGCTGCGCAGTCAGCCGCTGCTCGATGGCTACCGCGATGACTGGGGCGTCGCCTCGGCTCCGTCGGCCATACCGACGTCGACGGACTACGCCGCACGGGCGCAGGCGGGCTCCACCGGTCGATACCTCTACTTGTACGTCGAAGTCGACGACACTCACTTCGACGCCGAGCCCGGCAATGTGCATCCGGAGCGCGACCGGTTCGACCGGATCGATCTGACCCTGCAGCGGCCCGACGGCACGCGCGAATTTTTCTTCTTCGGCACCGGCGCGCCGGGATTGATCGCGGCCCAGAGCATCGTCAACGGCGGCGACGGCAAGGACCATGCGGTCGAAGAGCCGCGCATGCAGGCCTTTTGGCTCCAGACATCCGCGGGCTACCGCCTCGAAGCGCGCATTCCATCGAGCTTCGTGGGTTCACGCCTTTGGATCGAAGCGCAGGACGGCAGCGGCAACGGCAAGGCCGGGGTCGATTCCGTTCGCGTCCCGGAGGGCGGCCGCCTGTTCTTTGCGACGGAAGGCCTCGATGAGCTCCTCGGCACATTCATCCGCGACGGCACGCGCGTGACCGCCATCGACGCCAATGCCTTGAAACTGGGTGTCGCAGGCAATCTGGGCGTCTCCGCGTCCGGCGCCGATGAGGCGCCGCAATCCTGGTATCGGCGTTTCATGAGCGTCGATACGACGAGTTTTCCCTTGCAGTCATCGGCGCCCGACCGGCTCGGCGGCAATAGCGTGACCGAGGCGCTCGCCGGGCGCCCGCACGCCGAATGGGTGCGAAGCGCGGCCGGCCAGGATCCGCTGCTAACCGCCGCTGCGCCCATCGTGATCGACGGTCGAACCCGCGGCGCCGTATATCTCGAGGAGGCCGCGGATCAATTGCTGATGCTTCGCGATCGCGCCGTGACCCGTCTTTTCAGGCTCACTCTGCTGGCCACCGCCGCGGCGGCGGCCGTCATGCTCGCCTTTGCCAGCTGGCTGAGCGTGCGCATCGCGCGTCTGCGCGACGCCGCCGATTCCGCGGTGAGCAGCGACGGGAAGATCCGTCTCGACATGCCGGAATCCACGAGCGCGGATGAGATTGGAGCCCTGTCGCGCGGCTTCGAACGCCTTCTCGGCCGGCTCAACGAACACGCACAATACCTGCGCACGTTGGGCGGCAAGCTCTCGCACGAGCTGCGAACCCCGCTCACCATCGTGCGTTCCTCTTTGGACAATCTCGAGTCCGAAGGCTTGCGCGACGATCAACGGCGCTATGTGACGAGGGCGCGGGAAGGCACCCAGCGGCTGCAATCCATATTGAGCGCGCTGGGCGCCGCTGCGCGGGTCGAAGAGAGCATCAAGCAGACGGAACGGGTGAATTTCGATTTGCGCGAACTGCTGACCTCCGCCGTGGCGGCCTACCGGGACGGCTTTCCCCAGTCGCGCATCGACCTGGAGATTCCCGGCGACCCCTGCTTCATTCGCGGTGCTCCCGATCTCTTGGTGCAGCTGCTCGACAAGCTCATCGAGAACGCCGTGGATTTCTGTCCTTCATCCGGCATCATCACGGTGCGGCTGGCACGGACGCCGGGCAGCTACCTGCTGCAGGTGCAGAACGATGGTCCGCCAATTCCGCAGGCTCTCCATGGACGATTGTTCGAGTCGCTGTTCGAACAGCGCCAGGGGCGCGATGACAAGCCCCATTTCGGCTTGGGGCTGTACATCGTCAGGCTCATCGCCGAATTTCACGGCGGCACCGCCATTGCCGACAACCGTCCGGACGGCGGGGGCGCACTCTTTACCGTCACGCTGCCGCTGATCTAATGCAGTCCCTCGTGGGCGAGCAGCCAGCGTTTGCGCTCCAGGCCGCCGCCGTAGCCGGTCAGTGATCCGTCGGCGCCGATCACCCGGTGACACGGCACCAGAATGGAGATGGGATTGCGTCCATTGGCGAGGCCCACGGCGCGTGAAGCGCTCGGATTTCCGATTCGCCGCGCCAGCTGGCCATAGCTCCAGGTCTCTCCGTAAGGGATTTCCGTCAGTTCCTGCCACACGCGCCGCTGAAACAGCGTCCCCTCGAAGTGCAGCGGCAGGTCGAACTCGCGGCGGCCGCCCTCGAAGTATTCGCGCAACTGAACGACCGTCGCCGCAAGCGGTGCAGCCGACAAGTCCTCGACCCAACCTTCGACCGGCTGCGGCACTTTTTTGCGGCCCGGCTCCATGAAGAGGCCGGTGAGCGCGGTTCCATTCGAGGTGAGCATGAGACGGCCGATCGGGCTGTCCAAATAACCGAAGCTGTTCATGGATTGACTCCCAATGACTGCCATAGATAATGTGTGGCGTACGCACGCCAAGGGCGCCAGCCTTGAGCGAGCTCCTGCAGCTGCCTTCGCGTTGCATTCGCCGCGCGCATCAACATGAGATCGCCGCTGGGGAATGCATCCGGCCAATGCAACGCCCGCATCGCGATGTATTGTGCCGTCCACGGGCCGATGCCCGGAAGCCCCATCAATGCGTCGATCTGCGCCTCGACATTCGGCGCATAGGTCAGGACTACTCTCTTGTCGAGCACCGCGGGCGCGAGTACGGCGAGGCAGCGCGCCCTGGCACCGACGATCCCGAGCGCGGAAATCTCATCGGCCGGCACCGACGCCATCCGCCGTGCGCTCGGACTCAAGCGGGTGAGTTCGGGATAAGGCGTGGCAATCGGCGCTCCAAACGCCTTTGCCCAACGGCCGGCCAGCGTGGTCGCACCCTTGACCGATACCTGCTGTCCCAGAATCGCCCTCACGGCCAATTCGAATCCGTCGAAGGCACCGGCGACCCGCAAACCGGGAATCCGCCGCACGGTGGTCTCGAGCAGCGGATCCTGCATGAGAAGAGAGCTCACCGCGTCGGGCACCGCGGCCAAATCGAAAAGACGCTTCACGCGGACAATCACCGCCCCGATGACGGGCGAGAGCGACGGCGAGATCTCCACGTCCAACGCATTGACTTTCTTCCCCAACGAAACCGCGATCCAACCCTGGTGCCTGTCGATCGAAACCGTGCGCCGATAATGTGTCGCGTCGACCATCTCGACGCCGGGAATGGCGCGCAGACGCAGATATCCGAGCAGACTCTGCCACGCGAACGGCGGACGGTACTCCAGCTGACAATGCAGCCCTTCCGGGGCGTTCGCCACACCGCGCAATGCGCGGGGACTCAGTCCGTAGCGGGATTTGAACAATGCATTGAAGCGCCGCACACTGCCGAAGCCGCTGGCAAACGCGATCTCGGTTTGGCTCAAGCGGGTCTCGCCGAGCAGCCGCTTCGCCAGCAACAGCCGCTGAGTCTGCGCAAGCTCGATGGGCGAAACCCCGAGCTCGGATTCGGTGACTCGCCGCAGGTGCCGGTCGCTGACGCCGAGCGACGCGGCGAGATCGCCCACTTTGGCGCTGGAGAGCGCGTGCTCTTCGATGCCGGCGATCGCTGCGCCGACCAGCCGGCTCACCGCATCGACCGGCGCAAGCCCCGGTGCGCGTTCCGGCCGGCAGCGCAGGCACGGCCTGAATCCCGCTCCCTCCGCGGCCGCCGCGCTCGAATAAAAGCGCATGTTCTCGCGTTTTGCCGGGCGCGCGGGACAGATCGGGCGGCAATAGATGTCCGTCGAGGTGATGGCCACGAAAAAACGCCCGTCGAATCGGCGGTCCCGGGCACGCACCGCACGAAAGCAGGCATCGGAGTTGAGTTCCATGGCGCAAGAATAGCCAATGCGGCCGGCGAATACTCGCCGTTTTCGGACTTCAATATCGGATCGAGAGCCGTACTTCGGAATTCAAAATTCGCTGCCGGCCGCGCGAATTCGCCCATGGGTCGCGGTGCCGCGCGGTCCTAGCGGATACTGTCGATCAGGGCCTTCGGATCGTAAATCACACCGGCCGTGATCACGCGTTCGGCGCGGCATCGCGCATGAGCGCCATTTCACGGAACACTGACGACCCGTGCATGTGCCAATGCTGCCTGCACCGTGTCGAGCTCGGTCGCGACACACGCCATCAGCAGGCGCAGCCTCAGGCAAGTCACAACAAGTTTCCTTCGCATCGAGCGCAATCGGCGAACATTGGCGCTCGGGCTCTAGTTCTGCGCCCTTGCCTGCAGCCCGAGATACCGCAGGATCCCCTGCGCGGCCTCGCGTCCCTCGAACACCGCCGTCACCACGAGATCCGAGCCGCGCACCATGTCGCCGCCGGCGAACACCTTGGGGTTCGTGGTCTGGAATCGCCGGTGCGGCGCGGTCGACACGCGCACGCGGCCATTCGCGTGAAGCGCGATTTGCTGCTTCACGAACCAATCGGGAGGACTCGGCAGAAATCCGAACGCGATGATGACCGCGTCGGCGTCGATCGTCTCTTCCGTGCCCGGTACGACTTCCGGGATGCGGCGGCCGCGCGGATCCGGCGCCCCTAAGCGCGTCTCGACCAGCTTTACGCCCTGCACGCGATCCGAACCCACGATCTCAATGGGCTGCTTGTTGAACAGGAAGGTGACGCCCTCTTCCTTGCTGTTCTTGTAATCGCGCCGCGAGCCCGGCATGTTGGCTTCATCGCGCCGGTACGTGCAGGTCACGCTGCTGGCGCCCTGGCGGACCGCCGTTCGATTGCAGTCCATGCCGGTATCGCCGCCCCCGAGCACCACCACGCGTTTTCCCCGCATGTCGAGGAACGTCGCCTGCTCGTTCTCGATTCCGAGCTCGCGATTGATGTTCGAAATGAGAAACGGCAGCGCCTCGTGCACCCCGGGTAGATCCTCGCCTGCGAAGCCGCCTTTGACGTAGGTGTAGGTCCCCATGCCGAGAAACACGGCGTCGAATTCCCGGGCCAGCGTCTCGAAGGATATGTCGCGGCCGACATCCACATTCAGGCGGAATTCGACGCCCATGTACTCCATGATCTCGCGGCGCTTCTCGACGACATCCTTCTCCAGCTTGAACGGCGGGATGCCGAACGTCAGCAGGCCGCCGATTTTCGAATATCGATCGAACACCACCGGCGAGACGCCGTTGCGCACCAGGACGTCGGCGCACGCGAGGCCTGCGGGGCCCGCGCCCACCACGGCAACGCGCTTGCCCGTGCGCACCACATTCGACATGTCGGGCTTCCAGCCTTGCTTGAACGCCTCGTCCGTGATGTATTTCTCGATGGCGCCGATGCTCACCGCGCCGATGCCGTCGTTGAGCGTGCATGCACCCTCGCATAACCGGTCCTGCGGGCAGATTCGGCCGCACATCTCCGGGAGGGAATTCGTCTGATGCGATAGCTCCGCCGCCTCGAACAGCTTGCCGTCGTTCACCAGCGCCAGCCAGTTCGGGATGTAGTTGTGAACTGGACACTTCCACTCGCAGAACGGGTTTCCGCAGGCGATGCACCGACCGGCCTGGGCCCCGGCCTCCTCGGCGCTGTACTGCCTGTATATCTCGCGAAATTCCTTGGTGCGCACCTCCATGGCGAGCTTGTCCGGATCCTTGCGCGGAATCTCCAAAAATTGCAGGTGTTTATCGAGCATGGGAAATTTGCTCAGGCGGCGCGACGCAGATTTTCAAGGAGTGAATCGATGGCCGCCGCCTTCGGTTTCACCACCCAGAACCTGCCGATATAGGTGCGAAAATCGTTCAGCAGCTGCGCGCCCCAGACGCTGTCCGTGGCTTCGACGTGCTGCTCGATCAAACCGCGCAGATGCTGGACGTGGATCCCCATGCCTTCGGGTGATACGCGGTGGATGTCGATCAATTCATGGTTGTAGCGGTCGACGAAGTCGCGCTCCATGTCGAGCACATAGGCGAACCCGCCGGTGAAGCCGGCGCCGAAATTCACGCCCGTGCGTCCGAGCACGCACACCACGCCGCCCGTCATGTATTCGCAGCAGTGATCGCCCGCTCCTTCCACGACCGCCAGGGCGCCGGAGTTGCGCACGGCAAACCGTTCCCCTGCGGTGCCCGCTGCATATAGTTCGCCCCCGGTGGCGCCGTACAGGCAGGTGTTGCCCATGATCACCGTGTCGCGCGCGACGAAATTCGAGCGCGCATGCGGCTTCAGGACGATCTTTCCCGCCGCCATGCCCTTGCCCACATAATCATTCGCTTCTCCTTCGAGGTGCAGGTGCAATCCGCCGGCGTTCCAGACGCCGAAGCTCTGTCCGGCGGAGCCTTTCATCGTCACGACTATCGGCGCGCTGCTCATGCCGGAATTTCCCCAGCGCTTGGCGATTTCGCCCGAAATCCTCGCGCCGATCGAGCGGTGGAAATTGTTCACCGTGTACGAGTATGCGCCGCCCGATCTCGTGGCTATCGCCTCCTGCATGTCGGCAAGCATTCTCTGCGCCAGGACTCCCTTGTCGAACGGCTCGTTGTGCGGGTCGATGCAATACTGTGGTTTGCTCGACACCAGCAAGGAATTGGCGAGCACGGGAGACAAATCGAGCTTGCGCTGCTTCGACGTCTGGCCCGGCAGTATCTTGAGGAGCTGCGTGTGCCCGATGAGCTCGGCGATGGTTCGCACACCCAACGAGGCCATGATCTCGCGGCATTCCTGCGCCACGAATTTGAAATAATTCATCACCATCTCTGGCAGCCCGATGAAGTACTTGCTGCGCAATACATTGTGCTGCGTCGCGACCCCGGTCGCGCAATTATTAAGATGACAGATCCGCAGGTACTTGCACCCCAATGCGACCATGGGCGCGGTGCCGAACCCGAAGCTTTCGGCGCCGATGAGCGCCGCCTTGATCACGTCGAGACCGGTCTTGAGGCCCCCGTCGGTCTGCAGGCGGACGCGATGCCGGAGCTCATTCGCGCGCAGCGTCTGGTGGGTTTCCGCAAGCCCCAACTCCCACGGCGTTCCCGCATATTTGATGGACGACAACGGGCTCGCACCGGTGCCGCCGTCGTAGCCGCTGATGGTGATCAGGTCCGCATACGCCTTGGCGACCCCCGCGGCAACCGTGCCCACGCCCGGTTCCGCCACCAGCTTCACCGACACCAAGGCGCGGGGATTGACCTGCTTCAAGTCGAAGATCAGCTGCGCCAGATCCTCAATCGAGTAGATGTCGTGGTGGGGAGGCGGTGAAATCAGGCCGACGCCCGGGCGCGCGAATCGAAGTCGCGCGATCATGTCGTTCACCTTGTGTCCGGGCAGCTGGCCGCCCTCACCGGGCTTGGCGCCCTGCGCGATCTTGATCTGCAGGACCTCGGCATTGATCAGGTACTCGGGCGTGACGCCGAAGCGGCCGGACGCCACCTGCTTGATCTTGGAATTTTTTTCCGTGCCGTAGCGCGCCGGATCCTCGCCACCCTCGCCCGAATTCGAGCGCGCGCCGAGGCGGTTCATGGCGACCGCAAGCGCCTCGTGCGCCTCGGGAGACAGCGCGCCCAGGGACATGCCGGCGCTGTCGAAGCGGGCAATGATCGCGGAAATCGGTTCGACCTCCTCGAGGGGTATCGCGGCGGCCTGCGGATTCAGCTGCAAAAGATCGCGTATGCACGACACCGGGCGCTCGTTGACCAGGGCGGCGAATTCGCGGTACTGCCCATAGTCGCCGGTCATCACCGCAGACTGCAGCATTGCGATGACGTCCGGGTTGTACATGTGATATTCGCCGTTGTGCATGTACTTGAGCAGGCCGCCCTGCTCGACGCTTTCGCCCGCATCCCACGCGCGCCGCGCCAGATAATCCGCGTCGGCCTTGAGGTCTGCGAAGTCCGCGCCCTGAATGCGGCTCTCGGAACCCTCGAAGCACATGCCGACCACGTCGTCGCTCAGACCGACGATTTCGAACAACTGCGCGCTGCGATAGCTCGCAATGGTCGAGATGCCCATCTTGGACATGATCTTGAACAGGCCCTTGCGGATGCCGCGGCGGTAGCTGCGGCCGAGTTCCTGGCGCATGGCCGCTTCCATTTTCAGCGCGCCTTTACGCATCAGATCGAACAGGGTCTGATACGCAAGGTAGGGATAAACGGCGGTGGCGCCGTAGCCGATCAAACAGGCGAAATGATGCGAGTCGCGCGCGGTGCCGGTCTCCACCAGAATGTTGCACTTGCATCTCAGGCCGCTCTTGACCAGGCGGTGATGCACGGCGCCGGTGGCGAGCAGCGCGTGCACCGGCACCTTGCCCTTGACGGGGTACCGATCGGACAGCAGCAGCACGATCTTGCCGTTGCGCACCGCCGCTTCCGCCTGATCGCAAATCTGCGACAAGGCGGACTTGAGGTCGATGCGCTCGTCGTATTGCAGGTCGATGAATTCGTTCGGCACGCCGGAATCCGCCAGCGCCACGATCTGCCGCAATTTGCGCTGCGACAGCACGGGAGACGACAGCACGATCTGTTCCGCGTGATGTTGCGCCGGGACGAAGATATTGCACTCGGGGCCGATCTGCGTCTGCAGCGACATGACGATGCTTTCGCGCAGGCTGTCGATGGGAGGATTCGTGACCTGCGCGAATTGCTGTCTGAAATAGTCGTACAGCGAGCGCACCTTCCTCGACAGCACCGGCATCGGCGTATCGTCGCCCATCGAGCCGACCGCTTCGCTCTCGTCTTCGGCGAGCACGCGGATGATCTCGTCGCGCTCTTCGGCCGACACGTTGAACATCTTCTGAAACATGGCGAGGGTGCCGCGATCGAAGGGTTCGGCGGCAAGCCGTGGATCGATGAGATCGGTTTGCAGGTAGCGCACGCCCTTCTTCAGCCACGCCTTGTACGGGTGGCGGCTCTTCAAGAGATCATCCACCCGCTTGGTATCCATGAGCTCCGCCGTCTGCAGGTCGAGCGCCAGCATCTCGCCCGGGCCGAGCTTGCCCTTCTTGACCACGTCCTCGGGGTTGTAGTCCCAGACGCCCGCTTCCGAGGCAATGGTGATATGCCGATTCTTGGTGATGACCCAGCGCGCGGGGCGCAAGCCGTTGCGGTCCAGCGTGCAGCACGCGTATCGTCCGTCGGTGAGCACAATGCCGGCCGGACCGTCCCAGGGTTCCATGTGGGTGGCGTAGTACTCGTAGAACGCCTTGAGGTCGGGGTCGATCATGTCGACCGACTGCCATGCCGGCGGCACCAGCATGCGCATCGCGTGCATCGGATCGAGACCGCCGACGAGCAGCAATTCGAGCATGTTGTCGAGGGATTGGGAGTCCGATCCCGTCAGGGAGACGAGCGGCAGAATGTCGGTCAGGTCCGGCAGCACCGGCGAACGGAACAATGGGCCGCGCGCCACCGCCCAGCTGCGGTTGCCCTGCACGGTATTGATCTCGCCGTTGTGGGCCAGGTAGCGATAAGGATGGGCGAGGCGCCACTGCGGCATGGTGTTCGTGGAAAAGCGTTGGTGGAACACGGCCACCGACGATTCCATGCGCGGATCCCTGAGGTCGGGATAGAACTGGACCAGGTATTGCGGCATCACCATGCCCTTGTAGACGATGGTGCTGGCCGACAACGAGGGGATGTAGAACATCGGGTCTGCGCCTTCCAGCCGCTTTTCGCATCGGCGGCGCGCCAGATACAACTTGCGGTTGAACGTGGCCTCGTCGAGATCGCTCCCGGCATTGACGAACACCTGCTCAATGGTCGGCAGGGTCTTCAGAGCCTCCGAACCGCACGCTTCGGGGTCGACCGGCAAGGCGCGAAAGCCCGCCACGTGCAGCCTCTCGACCTGCAATTGTTCGACGAGCACCGTGCGCGCGAGGGCGGCCTGCGCGGGATCCCGATTGAGAAATACGAGACCGGCGGCGAAGAGGGGCGCCAGCGTGAACCCCGACTCCGCGGCCGCCGCCCGCAGGAAGGCGGTCGGCTGTTTGATCAAGAGACCGCAGCCGTCGCCGGTTTTGCCGTCTGCCGCGACCGCACCGCGATGGGTCAGCCGATTGAGCGAACTGATCGCCGTCTCGAGCACCCAATGACTGGCCTTATCATCAAGACTCGCGATCAAGCCGAATCCGCAGGAGTCTCGTTCGTAGCCGGAGCGGTACAGGCCCCAGTCCCCCGTGCGCGCATCCCTGCCGCCCACGCGCGTGTCGTGATTCACCACGTCCCGATTCGCCATGTCTTGCGCCCGTACTCATGCATGCCCTGCAGTTCGCCTGAAGAGCGTTTAGAAAACAACGACTTAATCGGTTCGAGGCACTCGAAAAATCGAGCGCCAGGTTGGGGCAAACGCCGCTTAGCGCGCCTTAAGTATGCGACGCATGATACCTAGCCGGTACACACCGTCAATCGGCATCACCCTGCGATGTAGCGCTCCAGCTGCTCGATGTGCTCGCTCTGGTCCTGGATGACGGCTTTGACCAGATCGCCGATCGACAGCATTCCCACCACCCGGCCGCCCTTCACGACCGGCAGGTGCCGAAATCGGCCTTCGGTCATGATCTGCATGCAGCGGTGCACCGTCTCTTCCGGAGTCACGCTGGTGGCGGGTGAAGTCATGATGTCGCCCACCGGCGTGTCGTGCGACGAGCGGTTTTTCAAAATGACCTTTCGGGCATAGTCCCGCTCGGAGATGATCCCGACCAACGACCCCTGGTTCATGACCAGCAGCGCACCCACGTGCCGCGTCGCCATGACTTCGATGGCATGCAATACCGAATCTTGCGGCGTCACGGAGAAAACGTCGGTGCCCTTGGCCTTGAGCAATTGAGCTACGGTTTGCATGGTTCCCCCGGGGTGGTTGACGTCGGCGCTGCAGCGGCAACGCACCTGACTATACTCCCGCCCAACCTTAGGACAAAAGAACGAATTCATGACCGAACCGGAATTCACTCCTCCCGTCGCTGCAGTGCGGCCCCACGCCGTATCCTCGCCCTACGGCCTCCGAAACGACCCCTACTACTGGCTGCGAGACGATGACCGCGCCAATCCGCAGGTGCTCGCCTACCTCGAAGCAGAGAATGCGTATCGGGAGCGGCGCATGGCCGCGGTCAAACCCGTCGAGAACGCGCTGTACGAGGAAATTGTTTCCAGGCTCAAGCAGGACGACACGAGCGTGCCGTATCGCAAGAACGGGTACTGGTACAACACCCGCTTCGAGCCCGGCCAGGAGCACCCGATTTTTGCGCGGCGCAAGGGCTCGCTCGACGCCCCCGAGGAGATTCTGCTGGACGCCAACGTGCTCGCGGCGGGACATGACTATTATCGGATCGGCTCGGTGGAAGTGTCGCCGAATTCCGCCTGGCTCGCGTTCTGCGAGGACACTGTCGGCAGGCGCCAATACACGCTGCGCTTCAAGAATCTGGAGACGGGCGAGATTCACGGCACCGCGATATCCGACGTCGAATCCGACCTTGCGTGGGCCAACGATAACCGGACCATCCTGTATGTCGAAAAGGATCCGGAGACATTGCTCGGTCTGTACGTCAAGAAGCATGTGCTCGGGGGGGATCCGCGGCGCGACGCCGTGGCCTTCGAACAAGAGGACAAGAGCTTCTACACCGGTGTCTCCAAGTCGAAATCCGAACGGTTCATTTTCATCCACATGGAGAGCACGGTGTCCTCCGAGTGGCGGTTCGCGCACGCCGATGATCCCGCGCTCGCATTCACGACGTTTCTGCCGCACGAGCGCGATCACGAATATCAGCTGGAGCATCTTGGCGAGGACTTCATCATCCGCACCAATTGGCAGGCGCGCAATTTTCGCCTGATGCGGACCCCTGTCGCGGCGGCGGTCACCCGCGGGGATTGGCTGGACGTGGTGGCGCATCGCGACGATGCATTCATCGAGGACTTCGACGTATTCGACGGATTCCTTGCCCTCTCGGTCCGCACCGGCGGCCTGGCAAAAATAAGCATCGTGCGCAACGCCGCGGAGTTCTTCATCGGGAGCGACGAAGCGGCATACAGCATGTCGCTGTCGGTCAACCCGGAGCTCGACACCGAACTGCTCCGATACTCGTATTCCTCGCTGACCACGCCAACGACGGTGTACGACTACAACGTGCGCACCGGCGAGAAGATTCTGTTGAAACGAGACCCGGTGCTCGGCAGCTTCGATCCTGGGGACTATCGATCCGAGTTTCTGTTTGCACCGGCGCGCGACGGTGCGCGCATTCCCGTCTCGCTCGTGTACCGCGCGGGCTTCACGCGCGACGGCACCGCTCCGCTGCTGCAATACGCGTATGGAGCGTACGGATTGTCCACCGACCCGGTCTTCTCTTCGGCGCGCCTGAGTTTGATCGACCGTGGGTTCGTTTATGCCATCGCCCATGTACGCGGCGGCCAGGAAATGGGACGCGCCTGGTATGACGATGGACGCAAGCTGCGCAAGATGAACTCATTCACGGACTTCATCGACGTCACGCGCCATCTCGTCACACGAGGGTACGCGGCCGGGAGCAACGTGTTTGCGATGGGCGGCAGCGCCGGGGGAATGCTGATGGGCGCGGTCGCCAACCTAAGTCCCGCCGACTATCGCGGCATCATCGCGCAGGTTCCTTTCGTCGACGTAGTCACCACGATGCTGGACGAAAGCATACCCCTCACCACCAACGAATACGACGAGTGGGGAGATCCCAAGATCCGCGCGGAATACGACTACATGCTGTCGTACTCACCGTACGACAACGTGAAGACGCAGGGCTATCCCGCGATATTCGTCACGACCGGCCTGTGGGACAGCCAAGTTCAGTATTACGAACCCGCCAAATGGGTCGCCAGGTTGCGTGCCCTCAAGACCGATCGTAATGACTTGTTCCTGCACGTCGACATGGAAGCGGGGCACGGAGGAAAGTCCGGCCGCTTTCAACGGTATCGCGAGATAGCGATGGAATATGCCTTCGTGTTGCACCAAGCGGGTGTTTTGCCGCCCGCCCCGGCGTAGCGCGCACCGCTTACATGTCCGCGGGAATCATTTGTGGGACGATGTCCAACGCTGTTTCAACGACTTGCGAGCGCACCCCGTCGACGGCGATGTCCGTCTTCAGGCAATCGGTGACCGCGATGTATTGCACGATGTCCCGAAAATTCAACGGCCGATCGACCGGCCAGGTTGCGAAGCTCTCTTCCGCGCGGCGCATGAACCTCTGCACGGCGTAAGCAGTGGCCCCGCTGCGCCTTTGTATGACGTGCGCATAGAGTTCCGTATGGGACGCTTGCGGCAGTTCGGCCTTCACCTGCCGGTAGAGGCTCAGGGATTCGACGCAGATGCGGCGAATTTGCCGCCGCTCACGCATACCTGCCAAAAGAATTAATCGGCGCAGCGTGTGCCTCAGCCGGTTGCGGGTCCCGGGCCGTTCGTGACATTGGTCATCGCTGAATTCCATGAGCTTCCTTGATTATTTTACATATTGCAGATCCGGCCAACCGAGTCGGCCTCCCCCCCGGGGATTGCCCGCACAGCATCGCCCCGCCGTAGAGGCCCCCCATTTGGTGAGTACCAGAAAGGCCGCCCGCAGGATGCATGCCGGGACACGAATTTTTATTGCGCCACACCCAAGGCGGAGGTCAAAAAAAAGCGCCGCGAGCGGGGGAAGCTCAATCGCGGCGCCAAGATCGACCCAAGGGAGGAAAGAAATTGAGCTCTAAGGCGCCGGTTCCTCCGTCACTTCGTACCCGACCACATTCAGGGTGGCCGGATCGACGATGGGAGAACTTCGGCGAAAACAGCTTGCGGCCACCCGGGTGGCGGCTGCCACGCGGGCGTCGATTCCTTCGAGCGCAAACTGGCCGTCACCGCGGCGAACCAACAAGGTGGCCTGGTGGCCACCATGAGGAACCAACAAAGCGATGATTTGCGATTGCATGCGCATCCTACCGGGGCTTTTAGAGCTCACCCATGCATCGAGCAAGCAACGTGCCAGCCGATGAGGCCAATTAATTCAGTTAGTTACGAATGGAACGGATGCGCGACAGCTGACAAGAATTGTCACCTGTGACGCGAGAGTGCCAGGTGCCTCGCCCATAGGACGGGTTCGAAGCGTGGCGCAGTTCTCGGGCGTTCTTTCAGTGATGCCCCGGACGGATGACCACGCAGGCCTGGGACTTGGCCATCAACGTCTTACAGACAGCGCGCGCGCGCTTCTCGGTGAGTCCCGACGCCTGCAAACGGTAGAGAGTGCCGGAAGCCGTTTTCTTCGGCGAGACCGTCGGCGAAAGTCCGCCCAGGAGCTTCGGATATTCCTTCTCCAAGTGCTCCCAGCGCTCGTTGGCGGCGGACGAACTGGATTTGAATGCGCCCAGCTGTATGCCGTACGAGCCCGACGGTTCGGTGGCTTTCGAGGCCTTGGCCGGGACCGCGGCAGGCGGCGCCTTCGGTGCGGCCACCGGCGGGACGGGCCCGGAAGCGGCCCCCGGCGAAGCGCCCGCTGCAGCGTCGCCGGCGGTGTTGGGCGTATTCGGGTTTTCAGCGCCCGCGGGCGTTGCGTTCGACGGAGCCTGGGCCAGGGTGAAATTCTCTACGCGAATGCGCGCCTCCTCCGTCCATTTGCCCTCCGGATGCTGCTTGAGGAACGCCTGGTAGGCTTCCTGCGTATCCGCGTCGCGGGCCTTCTGCCAATCGTGCTCCTCGTAGAGCTCCTTCACGCGCGCTTGCGCCTGTGCGGTGAATTCGCCGTTCGGATATTTCTTCAGAAATTGCTCATAGGAATCGGTGGTGTTTGCCGCACGGGTTTTTTCCCAGTCGCTCTGTTGGCGGCTGCAGCCGCAGATTCCCAGCGCCAATGCCAGACAAACACCGATGACTGCTCTGTTCTTGATCATTTTCACACTCGAGGAGGTTCCGACAACGATACATTCTACTTCGATTCGCCATGTCGCGGCGACGCCAAGCTCGTCACATCATGGCCGGCCCCGAATAGGGTAATAAGCCCCCATGAGCGAACAAAAACGGCGATTCTTCGAGGGCGGTTCGGCGACTGCCACGTTCATCAGCGCCGATTCCGTGTTCGTCGGCAACATCCGGGGCGCGGGCCATTTCGTGGTTTCCGGTGAGGTGCACGGCGACGGCGATTTGCAAGGCGGCCTCAATCTCTCCGCCACGGGGAGCTGGCACGGCTTCATCCACGCTCACCAGGCAATCGTCGCGGGGAAAATCACGGGAGGCCTCAACGTCAAGGACAAGCTCGAAATCGGTTATACCGCGGTGATACGCGGCAAGGTGAGCGCCCGTACGATCGCCATAGCGAAGGGTGCCATCGTCGACGGCGAAATCGAAGTCACTTCGGGCGCGCCCGTGCTTGAATTCGAAGAGAAGCGCGACGGGAAACCATAGCTCATTCGCGGCTGTTCGCGATTGGCGACAGACACGCAAGAGTGGTTTGTTCTAGTGTATTCCCGCATCCTAGCGCTATTTCGCCCATTCTCAAGGCAATGAAACAATACGATGTAGTCATCGTCGGCGGCGGCATTCACGGAGCTGGGGTATTGCAGGCGGCTGCAGCCGCGGGTCACAGCGCCTTGCTCATCGAACGGCGGGGCCTCGCGAGCGGCACCTCCAGCAGGTCGAGCAAACTGATCCACGGCGGTTTGCGATATCTGGAATCCGGCCAGTTTGCACTGGTTCGCGAGAGCCTGCGCGAGCGAGCGATACACCTAAAGATTGCCCCGCAGCTGGTCGAGCTCAAGCCTTTCTACATTCCCGTCTATCGCGACACGCGGCGCCGGCCCTGGCAGCTCAAGATCGGTCTGTGGGTGTATGCACTGCTCGGAGGCTTCGATGCAAGCAGCCGCTTCGCAAGCGTGCCGAAGGAGGAATGGTCCACGCTCGACGGACTTGAGACCCGGGGCCTCGACGCGGTCATTCGCTATTACGACGCGCAAACGGATGATGCGCTGTTGACGCGCGCGGTCGTAGAGTCGGCGTTGTCTCTGGGCGCGGAACTCGCGATGCCCGCGAGCTTCACCGGCGCCGCCCTCACCGATGACGGAGTCACCGTGACTTACAGCCAAGGCGCCGCGGCCGTGCAATGTTCGGCCCGCGTGCTGGTCAACGCGGCCGGACCCTGGGCGCCGCGCGTCGCCGGGTCCGTTGAACCCGCCATTCCCATTCCGGGCGTGGACCTGGTTCAGGGTACGCATATCGTCCTGCCGTTCAAGGTGACCGCAGGCATCTACTATGTTGAGAGCCCCGCGGATGGGCGCGCCGTATTCGTGATGCCGTGGAATGGCGGCACGTTGATAGGCACCACCGAAACTCCCTACCGCGGGGATCCCGACATGGTGCAGCCGCTGCCCGAAGAGGAAGAGTACCTGCTCGCCGTTGCGCGCCATTACTTCCCGGCACTGAAGGACTTGACGCGCGAGCGCATCACGCAGCGTTTCGCCGGGCTGCGCGTGCTGCCCGCCGCGAGCGAGGCGGCGTTCGACCGGTCGCGGGAAACAATATTCAGCACCGACCGCGAGTCCAAGCCGCGCGTGCTTGGCATCTACGGCGGCAAGCTCACCGGCTGGCGCGCCTCGGCCGCCCACGTCATGGCGCGCATCGGCGCTTCACTGCCGGACCGCCCGAGGCGGGCCGGGACGGACGAATTGATTTTGAGGAGACCCGCATGAACAAGACTGGAATGACGGTGCTGCCCCTTGCGCTGTTCGCGATGCTGGCGCACGCCGACGACTACTTGAGCCCCACCAATGAGCGCGTCCGCCTGTCCTTGGGCGTCATGCACGTGTCGTCGGCGACCGATATTCGATTGGACAGCAGCCAGGGTGTACCGGGCACGCCGATCAATGCCGAAAGCATATTCGGCCTCGACAGTTCCGACTTCGAGCCCAAATTCCAGGCCATGGTGCGCGTCGGCGAACGGCACCGGTTGCGCTTCGACTATTTCACTTTGGACCGGACCGGCAATGCGACACTCACGGCCCCGGTCGTATTTCGTGATGTGGTCCTGCAGACCGGTGACCCCGTGGCGAGCACCTTGAGCATGCGCACGCTCGGCATCAACTACGAATACTCGTTCGTGCATCGCGAGAGATTCGAACTCGCCGCGACCCTCGGCATCAACGACACGGACATATCGGCCCGTGCGCGCGTGGCCACGCAAACCAGGCACGTGGATCAGCGGGAGGATCAGGCGGGGCCATTCCCCACCATCGGTCTGGACTCGACCTACGTCTTGAGCAAGCGATTCTACTTCGACGCACGCGTCCAGTACTTGAAGGCGGCCGTCGATCATCTGACCGGGACGCTCGAATTTTATGAAGTCGACGCCCTGTACCGCCTTCGTCCGAACATATCGTTCGCACTCGGCTACACGGCGGCGAAGGCGAACATCGTGTCGCGACAGACGAAGAATTCCGGAACCTTCGATTTTGATTCCAAGGGTCCGGAGTTCTTCGTGAGAATCGCGTTCTAAGGAATCGCGCGCCGCGCAGGATCATTGGTCCGAACTGGCCTCCGCCGCGAATTCGACCCGGTTGTTGGCGGCGGCGGCGCGGTTCCATTCGCCCGCGGTGAGAGAGTCGACGCGCGCGGGATAAGGGGTGCTCGGCCGCGCACTGCCGGCATTCTCGATGGCGACGGTGATGGCACCTGCGGTGCGCTGGCGCACGCCGGCGATCAGATTGGCGAAGGCCAGCGATTGCCGCTGCTGGCCCGACAGGGATTCTTCGAACGGATTGCCGACCACATCGCACTTGCTGGCCGGGAGATTCGAGCCGGCCGGCGTGAATCCATCCGTGGCGTTGCCGCTGAGGCAATAAAGACCCGACAAGCTCGTGATCTTCACGACCCCGTGAAATCCCGCTGCCTCGAGTTTTGCCAGCATTTCCTTGAGAGCGTCGAGACGGCCGCGATCGAACGGGATCTCCCCGTAAGGCACGGGCTCGACCCGCGAAGCGATGGCCGCCGTTCCGCCTGCGGCTGCTCCCGTTCCGTTGGGCGGGGCCGCCAACGCGGCGGTGAGATCCTTGACCGCCGCGGAAAGGTCGAGGCGCGCACGTTGCAATTCGGCGTTGGCCGACGTCAGCCCGGCGACCTCGGCTCGTGATTTCGCCAGATCCTCGCGCGCATGCAGCCACAGCGCCGCGAACACCGCCGCCGTGAGGCACGCGGCAGCCAGCCCCGCAGCCCATGCCCACTTCGGTCTGGCCGGGCGCGCCGGTGCCGGCGGGAACTCCAGAGTCGGGGCGGGCATCGAGTCGCGCAGGTCGGTCACGATCCGCGACGCGAAACTGTCGAGGCTTGCGACGATGAACCGCCGCACGTCGACCGCCTGATCCTTCACCGCCGATTCGACGCGACGGCCCCAATCGACGCCCTCGCCGGGGCCGGCGGCCGCCCGCTCGACCGGCTCGCCGTCCTTGAGCTCCACCGGAGCCAGAACGGGTTCGGTCATGTCGCGGCGGTCCGGCAATAAATGTAATTCGTACAATACCTTCGATACATCGACGGGCCGGACCTGTTTCGGCAACACGCCCATTGCACCGAGCGCGCGAGCCTGGCCGACATAGAGCTCCCCCTCCTGCGAGGTGTACATCATGATGGGGATCATGGCGGTCTGCGGGTTGCCCTTGATTGCCTGCACCGCCTGCAGTCCGTCCATGCCCGGCATCAGGTGGTCCATGAAAATCGCGTCCGGGCGATAGCTCTTCAGGTATTCAATGGCTTGCTCGGCGGATTCCGCCAGGTCGACTTCGATGTCGTACTTCTCGAGCATGCGGCTCAAGATGACGCGGGCCGACTTGGAGTCGTCGACGACTAATGCGCGTTTTCGGGCCATGCGGATAGTGTATCGCAGTCCTGTCGCTGTCCGATTCCGCCTTGATCGATGTCGCACAACGCGGACAGACCCGCGACGGCGCGTTCCCTACGCCGCCGCAAATCCTCGGCCGGGCGCCGCCCGGCATGGGAAATCATCGCGTTCGTCCGGCGAACCTTAAGGGGCGGGCTCGGCGCTCTGCGATTCTTTGTTCTGCGCAATCCACGTCAATGCGGATTCGACGTCGGCCAGCTCGCTGGCTGTAAATCCTTCAATTCTGACGCCGGTCGCCTCGGCTTTCTTCTTGGCGAGTTCGGCGGCGGCGACCGAGTGCACCCACTTCAGACCGCGGCGCACCTTGGCCGTAAACTTTTGCTGCTTCTCTTCGGTCATATGTCCTCTCCTTAAATTTGCCCGGACTTGAACCAGTCAAGATACACGACTAAGGCATCATTGAGGAACCTTAAGATCGGGCTGTGCAACCGAGATCGCGCGGTCCAATCGCGCACTGTAGGCGTTGAGCACACGCGAGACCACCCCTATATACCGATTGGCTTCCTCCCAACGGTGCTCCTCGATCGCCTCGCGAATGCCCGGAAGGGTTTTGACGCCGTATCCCGTATGAGAGCCCGGCGCGTAGATCATGTGCTGATACCACTCGCGGCCGGGCAGACCGCGCGGATCGGTCAGCGATTCCTCGAGATCCGTCAGTGTCGCATTCAGCCGCTGCTGCGCCGCATTCGCGCTCGAGTCATCGAGGGCTCCCAAGCGCGCGTATTCCTTGTCGAATGCCTTCGCGCTCTGCGCGAGCTTAGCGATTGCGTTGTCGAGTTCCGCGAAGTTGAGGTACGGGACCTCCGCGGGGCGCGTGGGCGCGGCGCGCGGCCTCGAGGGATCGGAGAGCAGCGCATACGCATCCTCGTCCAGCAATTTCGTCAATTCGAGCGACTTCGTCCGCATGCCGTCCGCGAGCTTGTGCAGCTCGTCGTCGTATGCGGCGATCGAGGCTGCAAAATCGCCTTCCCGCGCCGGCAACAATTGCGCCTGCGAAGCGCGCAGCATCATGCGGCCTGCGACCTTCGCGAGCGCCACGCCGTATTCGAAGGATGGATCGACGAAGCGGCGGAAATGATCGAACGAATCGTACGCGGAATGATAGACGCCGTAGTCGGCTTCGCCCTCGAACCCTACGTCCAGGGAATTCACCCCCAAATGCTGCAGGAACGGCGTGAAGTCGGAACCAGAGCCGAGCGCGCCCAGCTGAATGTCGGCGCTCGAATTGGCGCGGGCACCTGAATCGTAGCTGGCGACGTGTTCCTTCGCGAGGGCCCGCGCAAGAACGCTCACCGGGGTTTCGGGATCCTTGACATCGCGCGCCGCTTCGCTCGCGAAGTGCTGCAAGCCATGACTGCCGCTCACGCCGAGGTAGCCCCTGCCATTCGTATCTGAATTGATATAGAGCGCCGCCTTGGCCTTCAGTTCGGCCGCGTGCGTTTCGGCCCACTCGGTCGAACCCAGGAGGCCGGGCTCTTCGCCGTCCCAGCTGGCATAGACCAGCGTTCGACGCGGTCGCCAGCCTTCCTTGAACAATTTACCGATCGCTTTGGCCTCAGCCATGAGCGCCACTTGACCCGCCAACGGGTCGGTTGCGCCGAAAACCCAGCCGTCGTGGTGGTTCCCCCGGACGATCCACCGGTCGGGCTCCTGAGCGCCGCGAATCGTCGCAATGACGTCGTACAACGTCTTCTGATTCCAATCCGAGAGCACCTTCAAATGCACTTTCGCGGGCCCCGGGCCCACGTGGTAGGTGATCGGCAGTCCGCCGCGCCAACCGGCGGGCGCGACGCGCCCACCGAGCGCGGCGAGCAACGGTTCGGCTGCCGCATACGAGATGGGCAGCACCGGAATCTTCAATATGGTCTTCGCGTCGCGAATCGCGAGCCGCTTGGCATCGGCGGTGGCGCCCACTCCGGGGGTCAATGGGTCGCCGGAGTACAGCACGAGATCCTGCACCGAGCCGCGCTGCACGCCGTCGCGCGGCCGGTATCCGCCCCTGGGGTACGCATCGCCCGCGCCGTAGCCGTCGTCGTGCGGATCCGAATAAATCAGACACCCCACGGCGCCGTGTTCATACGCGAGCTTCGGTTTGAGACCCCGCCAGCCGCCGCCGTATCGGGCCAACACGATGCGGCCGTTGACGTTCACCCCCTGCCGCTCGAGCTCCAGGTAGTCGTCCGGCATTCCTTGGTTGACGTAGACGAGCTCCGCGGTCACGTTGCCGTCGGCGCCGTAGACGTTGTATGCCGGCAATTCATCCTTCGTTTGCGAGGAAGTGGCATCGCCCGAGATCGCCGGCTCGGTCAGGCGCGCGGCGAAACGAGTCGGCGCGACGAGCTCCACCGACACGTCGCGGGGCGTCGGATACAGCACGGAGAACGTTTCAATGGATGCATCCCATCCCCATTCGCGAAATTTCTTCAATTGGAATTCCGCATTCGCCCTGTCATGCGCGGAACCGACGTGATTTGGCGCGGAGGACATCTGCTGCATCCAGCCGCGCAGGTCTGCAGCCGACAAGTCTGCATCGAAACGCTGTTCGAGCTGCGCCTCGGCGGCGGCGCCGCCCGCGGAGAAGCCCAGTATCTCGACCGCGCCCGCGGCGGGGGCGGCGGATGTCGCCGCAACGACCGCGAGCCCGAGCATCAAGGCACCGATCACGCCCGCAAGCACGGCGCCGCAGCGGCGCCATGGCAGGCCTGAGGTATTTGGAGCTGCAATCATTGATTCTCCCTGGCGTTAATCGCGGATGCCCGTGCCGCGGTTCAAAAGGATGACGGCCAGTGCGAACATTCCGACGGCTGCGCCGATCATGATGCCGTAGGCGAGCTTGAGATCAACGTCCGTCGTCCCGAGAAATCCATAGCGAAACGCGCTGACCATGTACAGGATGGGATTGGCGTGCGATACGATGTGCGCCCACCCCGGCAGCATCGTGATCGAATAGAATACGCCCCCCAGGTACGTGAGCGGCGTGAGCACGAAGGTCGGAAACCAGGAGATTTGATCGAAATTCTTGGCGAACAGCGCATTGATGAGTCCGCCGAGCGCAAATACCATGCTGGTGAGCAGCGCCGCGGTGATGACCGCGAACACGTGCGCCAGCGCCAAGCGCGTGAAGAAAAGCGACACGATCGTCACGACCGATCCCACCAGCACGCCGCGCAGAACCCCGCCGCCCGCGTATCCCGCCACGATCAGCCAATTGGGCAGCGGCGAAACCAGCAGCTCTTCCAGATGCTTGCCGAATTTCGCGCCGAAGAACGAAGACACGACATTGCCGTAGGAATTGGTGATCACCGTCATCATGATCAGGCCCGGCGCGATGAACTGCATGTAGTCGTAGCCGCCCACCTGACCCACCCGCCGGCCGATCAAGCTGCCGAAAATGATGAAGTAGAGTGTGGCCGTGACCGCCGGCGGCACGATCGTCTGGCCCCAGATCCGCACGATGCGGCTGAATTCCCGGATGATGATGGTCTTGAAGCCGATCCATTCCCTCCCGGCGCGCGAGGCGGGGAGTTTCATGACTGCAGCGCGGCGGCGATATTGGCGTGGGCGGCGAGATTCCGTCCCGCCGATGCGCTGCCGTCGACCAGGCGGATGAACAATTCCTCCAGCCGGTTCACCTTGTTGCGCATGCTGGTCACCGCAATTCCCTGAGCCGACAGCTGCGCGAATATCTCGTTGAGACTCTGCGACTTCGACATTTCAATTTCCAGCGTGTGTTCGTCGGCGAGCACCGCGGTGAATCCGGACAGCTCCGGCGCGAGGCTGCGCGGCTCGCGTAGATTGAACACGAACACCTCGGTCTGCAGTTTGCGAAGCACGTTGGCCATGCTGTCGCGCTCGATGATGTTCCCGCCCTCGATGATCGCCACGTTGCGGCACAGGTTCTCGGCCTCCTCGAGATAATGCGTGGTGAGAATGATGGTGGTGCCCGCATCGTTGATGTTGCGCAGAAATTCCCACATCGATCGTCGGATCTCGATGTCGACCCCCGCGGTGGGCTCGTCCAGGATCAGCAGTTTCGGCTCGTGCATCAAGGCGCGGGCGATCATCAGGCGCCGTTTCATGCCGCCGGAGAGCGAACGCGCGATTGAGTTGCGCCGTTCCCACAATTGCAGCTGCTTCAGATACTTTTCGGCGCGCTGCTTCGCCACCGGCCGCGGTATCCCGTAGAACCCGGCCTGGTTGACGACGATGGTAAAGCAGGTCTCGAACAGATTGAAATTGATTTCCTGGGGCACGAGTCCGATGCAGGATTTGGCGACCTCGAGTTCCCGATCGACGTCATGGCCGAACACCTCGACCACGCCGCTGGTCTTGTTGACGAGCGATGTGACGATGCCGATGGCCGTGGTTTTACCGGCGCCGTTCGGCCCGAGCAGTGCGAAGAAATCTCCCTCATCGACTTCGAGGTCGATGGCCTTCAGCGCTTTGATGCCGTTCTTGTATGTCTTGGTGAGCTGTCGAAGGACTAGGGCGTGCATAGGAGCCGCGTAGCCTAAACCTCGCGAGCCCCCGCCCGCAACGCCTATTGCACCCCTCGTTCAAGAATCCGGCAGGCGCGCCGCGGCGGCGAGCTGCAGACCATAGAGCTGAACCCGGCGCAGCCCCGCGGCATCGGCGCGCGAGGCAGCGGCGCAGAGGGCATTCCAGTAGGCGGTGCACCCGGTCCATCTCGCGGATAAATGCACCGCCTCGGTCGCCGCCAAAGCAGGAAGCTGATTGATCGTGAGAGCGCGGAACGCTGCGGCGGTATTGCCGTTCATGCCGAGCAGCAACTGGGCTTTGAGACCGGTGCTCGAGGCGACATGCCAGGCGTAGAACAACGCCAGGTGCACGAAGCTCGAGGTGGGGTCGTCCACCGGAGATTCATCCGCGATGCGCCAGGACGTGGAGTGCCGCAGGCGCAAGCGCCAATGCCCCTCATCCTCGAAGCGCAGGTCGAACAGTGCATAGGGACAACCTGCGGCCGCCGCGCGCTGCGCCTCCGACAGCGGCGCCACGCACCCCGCGCCCCATTCCGGTCGCCCCGCGGCCAGATCCAGAAACCGATGATTCAGATCGCGCAACGATTCCAGCATCGCGGACGACAAGTGCGATTCCTGCGTCCAGCTGCCGACGAATGCATCCTGCATGACCGCCTCCGGCGATATTCCGGTTGCAAATGGGTTTCGGGCGGCACCGGCGCATTTCGCCGCAAATGCAGCGGCAATCCGGCGCCGAAACCACTTGGCAATCAACCTAACTTTGTGATTAATTTCTGTCAAATTATTTTTGAGGCGAAACCTATCAAATTGCACAAGGGAGCCGACCATGAGAGTGTCAGATGACCGTTACATGAGGGACCGCCAGCGCCTGGATCTTGCACTGCGATTGATTCGCCACGAAGCGCGCACGTTCACCATTCGTCAATGGACGGGTTTGAGCGACGATCGAATTCGAAAGCTGTACCGCAGCTACGTGATGAACCACGAGTCGCGGCGCGTACCCAGGCATCGCGGCAAGTCGCCGCGTCAGGCGGCTTTCTTCTTCAGGAATGCCGAACTTAATTTTCAGTCGGCGCAACTGGCGAGTTTGTATGTCATGTACGGACTGTTGTCCGGTACGCGTGCGCGCATCGAGGCTAGGTACCGGTTGGGATCGCTGGAATCGGGCACGCTGCTGTGTCAGGCCTACGAGGCCTACACGGAACTGCACGCACCGGCGGCCATTTCCTTCGAACACGCTTGGTTCCTTCTGCTCGCGCTCGCGCGGCGCGACGAAGTGGGCATCTCGAGCTGCGGCGTGTGCGGCGGTGTGCGGCTGCAGGATCTGCTGGCGAAGCACAAATTCGCATGCAGCGCCTGCAGTCCGGCCCTGACGGCGCCCATGGCCGCCTCCACAGCCGCAACCGCAGCGCCGTCCGCGCCCATCATCAGCTGCGCGGCGCCCTGCTAGAATCGCAGGATGCAGAAAAGGAATATCTTCGCCGGTCCCTACCTGGACCGCGCCGCCCATTTGCGGCAGGATCCTGAGTGGTTCGCCGCCGCCCTCGCCGATGAGCGCAGCCGCGCCATACCCGTGTGGAACTCCCGCAATCTCATCGCCGCGGGCGACAACCCGCGCGCGGTGTTTCTGGACCTATCGAAGGTGCCGGCCGAGCGGCGCAACAGCACGGAATTGACCCTGCTGGGCCGCTTCGGCGATACCAGCTATTTCACGTACGAAATCGAATCGATCGAACCGCCGCCGTCGCCGCCGGGCACCCGCTTCGAGGATGTTCGGCTCATTGCCGCGGTCCTTCCGATCGATGAGGCGGGTCTCTTGGGCTACGCGCGCGCGATCGTTTCATGGCAGCGCCGGCACCGGTTTTGCGGCCTGTGCGGTGCGCGCACCACGTCCGCCAAGAGCGGCCACGTGCTCGTTTGCAGCGACCCTGCGTGCCGCCATGAGCAGTTTCCGCGCATCGATCCGGCAATTATCGTCCTGGTCAGCGACGGCGAGCGCGCCCTCTTGGGGCGCCAGGCCAGCTGGCCGATCGGCCGTTACTCCACCATCGCGGGATTCGTCGAACCGGGAGAGTCTCTCGAGGATGCCGTGGCCCGCGAGGTATTGGAGGAAACCGGAATCGAAGTTGACCAGATCGAATATCACTCCTCCCAGCCGTGGCCGTTTCCCGCATCGCTGATGCTGGGGTTCACCGCGCACGCGGTGACCACCGAGGTGCGCCTCAGGGACGAGGAACTCGAAGACGCCCGATGGTTCGCCCGGGCCGATCTTGCATCGAACGGCACCCTCCTCCCGCCGCGGCAGAGCATCTCGTTCCGGCTGATCGAACATTGGTTCGACGCGGGCTCCGACACGCACCTGCGCGACATTCAAGGAAGCACGCCCTGGCCGCAATCGCGTTAGGCGGAAGCTACGCGACCCTGGGGTTGGTGCTTTGCGCCGCGTTCTGCGCCGGATTCGTCGATGCCATCGTCGGGGGCGGGGGGTTGATTCAGCTGCCGTCGCTGCTTGCGGCCTATCCTTCGAGTTCGGCGCCGGTGCTGCTCGGGACGAACAAGCTGGGCAGCATCTGCGGCACCACCGGCGCTGTTCTGCGCTACATGCGCGTGGTGCACGTCCCCTGGCGGATACTCATGCCCGCGATTGCAGTCGCCTTCCTTGCGGCGCTCGCAGGCGCAAGCTTGGTGAGCGCGGTGTCGCCCGCACTGTTTCGGCCGCTGGTACCCGTCATGCTGACGGTGGTTCTCGCGTATGTGCTCTGGAACAAGGACTTGGGTGCACACCATGCACCCATTGCATTCTCACGCCGGCGCGCGTATCTGGCATTGGCCGCGATCGGCGGCATCGGGGTCTATGACGGATTCTTCGGGCCGGGCACCGGCAGCTTCTTGATGCTGCTGTTCATACGCTTCTATGGGTTCGATTTTCTGCATGCCTCTGCCGGGGCGCGCACCATCAATGTGGCCACCAACGCGGGCGCACTGCTGTTCTTCGGAATGCACGGCGAAGTCCATTGGGTTTTGGGCATCGCCCTGGGAACGTGCAACGCCACGGGAAGCGTGCTCGGAGCCCACACCGCGCTCAAGCATGGAAGCAAATTCGTCCGCGTGGCCTTCATCGCCATCGTGATCGCGCTGATTGCCAAGACAGGGTTCGATGCATTCCCTCTGCGCTAGCCGCAGGGCGGCTCCTTGGCGTCTAATCGCGCTCCCATCGCCCGGGCCTCATGCGCCAGCCATCGCCCTGGCGCACCCATTGGTGCGCAACCCAGTGACGTCCCGGATGCGGCGCGACCCAGTGTCCCGCGACCCATTCATGCCGGCCACCGACCCAATTCCAATAGCCCCCCACCCACACATAGCCCGGCGTGGGAGCCACGCCGATGACTTCCACACGAGGCGCTGGGGGTGCCACCATCACGACCCCATCGGCATAGTGGCGTTGATCGGGAACGACCACGCACCCTGCCAGCGACATCGCAAGCACCAGACTGGATGCCAGACTCGCGCTCAACCACTTCCGCTGATTCATGACGATCACCACGTATTTTAATAATTGATAAGTGACCTAACGTCCGGCGCGTCCCGAGGTTGACGGGAGCGCCGCCCCATGAGAATAGCGCCCTGGCCTGTGGATCGCTACCCGCAATTCCTAGCCGGACTGGGATTTGTCGTTGCGTCGGCGTGAGGGCTGCTGCTGGCGCGCGGTGCCGAGGCTCACCATCGGCCGGGCGAGCCGGGCCTTGAGATGATACATCGCGAGGTCCGCCCGATGCAGAAGCTCCTCCGCGCTGTCCCCGTCTCGTGGATACATGGAGACGCCGATCGCCGCCGTCAAATGTTGCGCATTGCCTTGTATCCAATACGGCAATGCGACCCGCTCGCGGATCGTATCCGCCACACGCCTCGCGGCCGACTCGTCCGGCACGTTCGGCAGCACCACGACGAATTCGTCGCCCCCGTAGCGGCACACCAAATCACCGGTGCGGACTCTTGCGGCAACACGCGTGGCCACCGTGGAGAGAATCTCGTCGCCCGCGGCATGGCCATATTCGTCATTGATGCCCTTGAAGCCGTTCAGGTCGATGAACAGCAACCCGACGCATTGCCGGTGCCGGGCGGCTTCGGCGATCGCCGAGTCCAGCAATTCCATCATGCGCCGCCGGTTGAACAGCCCCGTCAGTCCGTCGCGGTCGGCGAGCTCGAGCGCCTGCGCTTCGCGCTCCCTGAGCGCGGCCACTTCACGAAGCAGACGCGCATTCGCGGCGCGCAGGATCTCGATTTCGAGGCCCGGATCGGCGCAGTTTCGAGGAAGCCCGCGCATCGGCGGTGCGCCCGAGCCGACGCCTCCGCCGCGCCAGGCTGCAAGCCCTCCCTTCAATAGTAATTTACCGGGACCGTATGCCATGTTCTCAAGGTTCCTGTGACCCTGAACGATTCTCGGCGACCGCATGCGCTTTGGCGATCGGCAGCGGGCTTGGCAGCCTGTAAGATTTGGCTTACCCGTGCCCTTGAAAACGGTCTTCCGGAGAACCCATCCCCATGTCCTACACCGCAGATCCACGAATTCTGTTCGCAGCAGAGCGTACGTTGCTAGCCTGGCAGCGCAGCGCCATAGCCCTGATGGGATTTGGCTTTGTCGTCGAACGGTTCGGTCTGTTCCTGCAGATGATGACTCACCAATCCCCGTCCGGGTCGCAGCGCGGTTTCTCGCTCGGATTGGGTATCGCGCTGCTGCTGCTGGGGGCCGCGGTCGCATTGGTATCGGCGCGGCAATTTCACCAGGTCGCCAAAAATTTGGATCCCGCGGTCGTGCCTCCGGGATATTGGACGCATATCGGGGTGGGGCTCAACGTCGTCATTGCCGTCATTGCGGTGGCATTGGCGCTTCATTTTTTCTGGCCGATGCAATAGGAGGCTTGAATGGACATCACCGGTGGTGCGCGCCGGAACGTTCGATGATCGCGAAGTCGCTTGCTGCCCTCCTTCAGGGCGCAGCCGCCATGACCGGCACCCGGGGTACCGATCACGGGACGGCGGCGGCGTGACCACCGCTGGCCGGGAGGTTGCCACCCCAATATTCCCGGACAGTACAGGCGCGTGCCCCCTCCAAGGGCTGATGCGCGCCTAGACCTTCGGCGGGACTTTTAAAACGCCAATGGTTCCGTACTGGGAGTCGGCGGCGACAACGGCGTCTCAGCGACCGGCGACGGCGCGGGCGGTGTCGCCATTGGTGCCGGAGTCGGCGGTGCTGCGACCTTCTTCGGGGCTGCATTGGGCTTGGGTGCAGCCGCCTTCGGGGCCGCGGCAGCCTTGGGCTTGGCCCTCTTGGGCGCGGACTTCACGGCCTTTTTCGTGGCCTTGATCGCCTTACCGGTTCTCTTGGCCTTCGCCTTCACTTTCGCCTTCGCCCTCGCCGGCCGTGCTTTCTTCTTTGCGATGCTCTTCTTGGCAGCGTGGCGCTTGGCCTTTGCCGCAGGACGCTTCTTCGACTTGCTCTTCTTTGCCATGGTCACCTTTCTCCTGGGAGATCGTACGAACTCGACTCGTTGTGAGAGTAGCCCCGAAAAAGTCTGCTGTCATCTGTGTGTGATGCTGGAGTCGGCTACAGGGATTGCGTAGGCTGGCCGAGTGCTTCCGACCGAACCCATACACCCGCTGAAAGATGTCTGGTTGAGGCCCCGGCGCGTCTTTCGAGAACTGGCGATGCGCCCCGTCGGGGTTGCCGACTATTTGCTGATGGCCGGCCAAGGTGTCGGCAACTTCCTCGCGCTTTACCGCACCCAAGGGGCGGGAACGCATAGCAGCGTCGCGCAAATACTCTCGAATTCATTTGCCTACGGCACCATTGCCGGCATCGCAAGCGTGTTGCTGATGGCGGTCATCTATCGGCGTCTGGGTATTCGCGCCGGCGGCAAATCGACGACCCATCAAGTGATCCATGTCCTCGCCTACGGCGGCGTGCCGATGGTTGCCTCGCTCGCGATTTGGGTGCTGACCGCGCTGCTCGCCGGGGAAGACACCTTCATGGAAACTCCGCGCGCCGATATCGAGGGCTTCCTCGTGATTCTGCTTCATCTGCAGTTCATCTCGTATGTCTTGCTGCTCATCTGGAGCATCGTGCTGCAGGTGATGGGCCTCAGCGAAATTCAGGGTCTCGCCACTCGCAAGGCGTTCGGGGTATGGGTGCTGGGACAGCTCATCGGGTTTTTGGCATCCCTCTTTCTGGCCGTCGCGGTGGAGGTGCTATTCCCCGGAGTCCTGCTCCACCTCATCCCGCAGCGTTGAGCCCTGGCTCGGCAACGAAGATTCCTGGCGTTCGATCAGCGGTTGTGCGGTCCGCGCCGCCGAGCGCTCAAGGGGTGCCTTCGAAGCCGGCGCCGCCGGCTTTGCGGCGGCGGTGCGGCGCGCGGATCGCTTGGACGCTTTGCGCGGCGGAGCCTTGGGTTTCGGTGTTTTGGATGCGGCTCGTGTCTTTGCGCCGGCCGCTGCCCGCCGGGGAGCGGCCGGTTTGTGCACGCGAACCACCGCGGCCTGCGCAGCCTCGGCCTTCTTCCTCGCCTGTTTGGCGGCCCTCTTGGCCGCCTTCGCCAATTTCCGGGTCCGCCTGAACACGATCTTGGCGGCACGCAGCGCTTCTTTCACCGCGTCGGCGTGGGCGGCGGCCTTAACCGCCTCGGCACGTAATCGTTGCACCGCAGCAGCCGGTCTTACATGCAAAGATGAGGTCTTCAAAGGATGCTCTCGCTTCGAAAATTGCGGCTCCCGAGCTTAACTTCCTTGGGCCCGCGGTGTCACGAGCGAGGAACTGTCGGGGTTCTTCAATAATCAAGGCAGCACGCGAAATAGAAATTCGCGGATGTCGGCAATCTCGGCGGCGCAGACAGCGTGCGGCATCGGGTAGTCGTGCCACTCGACCGAATAGCCCTGAGACCTCAGGAAGTCCCGCGATTGCGCGCCCAGGGCCATGGGAAGGACGGTGTCGCCCTGGCCGTGGGCCATGAATATCGGCGTGGCGTCGTTGGCTGCGGCTCGTTCGGCGCTCAGCCGGCCTTCCTGCGGCAGATAGCAGGACAGCGCCATCACACCCGCCAGCTTTTCCGGGAGACGCGGCATCGTGTACAGGGACGCGGCGCCGCCCTGCGAGAAGCCGGCCAGCACCAGGCGATTCGCAGGGATGCCCCGCTCGCCTTCTCTGGCGATCAGTTGCCGGATTTGAGCGTCCGTATCGCGAAATCCGGCGACATCTTCCACAGCCCGGCGGTCCAACCCCTTGAGGTCGTACCAGGCGCGCATGGCCATGCCGCCGTTAATGGTTACCGGGCGGACCGGAGCGTGCGGAAAAATGAATCGCCAGGCGCGCGCACCCGGCCGGACGATCTCGGGCACGATGGGTTCGAAATCGTGGCCGTCGGCGCCAAGGCCGTGCAGCCAGATCACGGCGGCGTTCGGCTTTGCGGCGGTTTGCACTTCAATGGTTTCCAGCATGGTCCTTAGAATATCATCGCGGCATGCGGGTCACGCTGGATCATCTGCGCCGTTACGCCATCGCTCGGTCTCTGTTCAAGCCAACCACCCTGAGGCGGGCGATCGACAAGCTGGGATTCGTGCAGGCCGATCCCATCCGTGCCCCGGCCCGCGCCCAGGACCTCACCCTTCGCCATCGAGTGGTCGGCTATCGTGCCGGAGACCTCGAACGCCGCTACCCGAGACTGCCTCTGGAGGAGGATTTCTTCGTCAACTATGGCTATCTGCCGCGGGCGCATCACGAGTTGATGCATCCTCGGACCGCACGAACCGTGTGGACGCCTGTGCGAGCCGCACAGGCCGCGGCGGTGCTCTCTTTCATACGTGCACGCGGCGCCGTTCATCCGCGCGAGGTGGACGCGCACTTCGCACATGGAAAAGTGACCAACTGGTTCGGCGGCTCGTCGAACGCGAGCACGCAGCTTCTCGATGTCATGCACTATCGCGGCCTGCTGCGGGTGGCGCGGCGTGAAGGAGGCACCCGGATCTATGCGGCGCGCGTACCCGCGCCAGGGACGCAGGCGGCCGCGCTGGATGATGCCACCGCAGGCGCACGCATGGATGCGCTCGTGGACGTGGTCGTTCGCAAGTACGCGCCGCTGTCGTCAAGCACTCTGGCTCAACTCGTCAGGCACCTGCGCGGCGGTGCGCCGCAATGGTCGGCGCACCGCGGAGCGACTCTCGCCCGTGCCAAGCTACGTCTCGCGCATGCGCGCGTCGAGGGCATCGACTGGTATTGGCCGGCGGGGGACCGGCCCCCGGCGGCCCGCTGGCAGCCCGATCAGGACGTGCGCCTGCTCACGCCTTTCGACCCCATCGTTTGGGACCGCCAGCGCTTCGAAGCGTTCTGGGGCTGGGCATACCGCTTCGAGGCATATACGCCGGCGCCGAAGCGCAGGCTCGGTTATTACGCGCTGCCGTTGCTTTGGCACGACCGTGTGATCGGGTGGGGCAACGTGACGGCGGATGGCGGCGGGCTCATCTGCTCGTTCGGCTATGTGGAGGGCCGCGCGCCCCGCAATGCGGCGTTTCGCGCGGGTCTCGATGCTGAACTCTCGCGCATGCGCGCCTTCCTCGGCATGACGGATGAGCCGGCGCACCGGCGCCGCCGGTCCCAAGGATCCTAGAGCGTCTTCTGAATGTCGGCGGCGATTTCGTACGAACGCAGCCGTGCGGAATGGTCGAAGATCTGCGCCGTGATCATCAATTCATCGGGCCGCGTGCGCTCGATGAAGCCGGCCACCGCACCGCGCACCGTGTCGGGCGACCCTATGGCGGAGCACGAGAGTACGTCCGCGAGAAGTGCCTTCGCAGGCGCCGGCAATTGCTGCTCGTATCCCTCGAGCGGCGGCGGCAATTGGCCCGGCCGGCCGCTGCGCAGATTCACGAATGCCTGCTGCATCGATGTGGATAAGAGCTTCGCCCGTGCGTCGGAATCCGCGGCGAAGACGTTGAAGCCCAGCATCACGTACGGACGTTCGAGCTGCTCCGATGGGCGGAACCTGGCGCGATAGATGTCCAGGGCCTGCATCATCATGGCGGGCGCGAAATGCGATGCGAATGCGAAGGGCAGCCCCAACGCCGCCGCGACTTGCGCGCCGAACAAGCTGGAGCCCAGGATCCAGATCGGTACGCGGGTGCCGACGCCGGGGTACGCGATGACGCGTTGATCAGGGGCCGCGGGACCCAGAAATGCCTGCAGTTCCATGACGTCCTGAGGAAATTGCTCCGGATCGGACGCGAGATTGCGCCGCAGAGCCTGCGCGGTCGTCTGATCGGAGCCCGGCGCACGCCCGAGCCCTAGATCGATGCGCCCGGGAAACAGGCTTTCCAACGTGCCGAATTGCTCCGCGATCACCAGCGGCGAATGGTTCGGCAGCATGATGCCGCCGGCACCGACGCGGATCGCCTTCGTGCCTGAGGCGACGTGGCAGATCACCACGGAGGTGGCGGCGCTCGCAATGCCGGGCATGCTGTGGTGTTCGGCCAGCCAATAGCGCCGGTAACCCCACGCTTCCGCGTGCTGGGCAAGATCGAGGGTATTGCGCAGCGATTGCGCCGCGCTGCCGCCCACGGTAACCGGCGACAGGTCGAGGATCGAGAAAGGGATCATGTGCTCATACCACGCTGCAGGAAGGGTCAATCGCCCGAGTGTACCGTCGATAGCCGGGGTCGCGGATCTCTTCATTGACAAGTGTTGCATCTTTATGCAGGATGCGTGCAATTTTATGCAATGAGCCCGGCATGCTTCGCTCCGACACCGACAACACCAGCGCTCCGGCGCGCCGTACCGCTCTTGCGAAGATCATTCGCGAGCAGTCCGTGGGCCGTCAAACCGAACTGGTCGACATGTTGCGCAAGCACGGTCACGTCGCGACCCAGTCGAGTGTGAGCCGCGACTTGCGCGAGCTGGGCGTGGCCAAGATGGGGGATCGCTACGTCCTGCCCGAAGCCGCGCCTTCGCCCAAGAACGATTTTTCGACGCTCAAGCAGTTCGTCAGCGCCCGCTTGACGGCGGGCACGAATCTCACGGTGTTGAAAACGACCGTGGGCTCGGCGCAAAGCGTTGCCGTCGCCATCGACACCGCCCGATGGCCCGAGGTCATCGGCACCATCTCCGGCGATGACACCATTTTCATCGCCACCGCCGGCGCCCGCGAGCAGCGCAAGCTGGCGGAGCGCCTTCTCGCCATCTTCGGACGCTAAAATCCAATGACATCGACTTCACGGCAGGGCGCCGAGCCCATTCTCTTGGCTTTTTCGGGCGGACTCGACACCTCGTTCTGCGTGCCGTGGCTCATCGACACCTATCAACGGCCCGTGATCACGGTGACGGTCGATACCGGCGGCATCGACGCCGCGGCGGCGCGGTCTCTGGCCGAACGTTCGGTGAAACTGGGCGCGATCGAACATCATCTCATCGACGCACGCGCGGCTTATTTCGAGCAGGTGCTCAAATTCCTGCTGATGGGCAACGTGCGCCGCGGCGGTGTGTATCCGCTGTGCGTCGGAGCTGAGCGCGTCCTGCAGGCGCAGACCATTGCACAGATGGCGCTGTCGCTCAAGACCACGATGGTCGCACACGGATGCACGGCCGCGGGCAACGATCAAGTGCGCTTCGAGGTGGCGCTGCGTACCCTGGCGCCGGATCTCGAAATCATCGCCCCCGTGCGCGATCGCGCATTCAAGCGGCCGGAACAGCTCAAATACCTGCAGGACCACGGGCTTCCGATTCCTCCCCACGGCGCGGCGTATTCGGTGAACCGCGGGCTGTGGGGAGTCACGATCGGCGGCAAGGAAACACTGACATCGGATGGCAGCATTCCGGAAGAGGCATGGGTGCTGTCGAAGGATGCCTTCTCGGCGCCGCGGCCCGCGGAACGTCATACGATCGGCTTCGATCGGGGAGTGCCGTTCAGCCTCGACGGTGCCGCAATGGCCGCCGTGGCCATCATCGAGAAACTGGAAAGCTTGGCGGGTCCTTTTGGTATCGGCCGCGGCATTCACTTGGGTGACACCGTGATCGGCACCAAGGGACGGGTCGCATTCGAAGCGCCGGCGGCCGAGGTGCTGTTGACGGCGCATCGCGAACTGGAGAAGCTGGTGTTGACGGGCAAGCAGGCGCGCATCAAGGACTCCGTCGCGCAGCCCTACGGCGATATGGTGCACGAAGGACAGCATTTGGATCCGGTGTGCCGCGACATCGAGGCCCTCCTGCTGTCGTCGCAGACCCGCGTCCACGGCGAGGTCAAAGTGTTGTTTCGACCCGGGTCCGTCTTTGTCGAGGGTGTCGCCTCGCCGTATTCGCTGATGGCGGCATCGAAAGGCGTCTACGGGGAATCCGCCGGTGAATGGACCCCGGCGGATGCCCTGGGCTATTCGAAAATGCTCGCCCTGACGGGGGTGTTCTACAAGCGTGCCGGAGCTCATGCGCCGGCGCCGGCGGACAAGGCGTGAGCGGCATGCGCACTGTCGTCGTCGATAAGATCGCCTCGGTGACACAGGCCTGCGGTCTGTCGCACGAGATTCGCATCGCCGCGGACATTCCCTGCGAAGAGGGTTTGGTCGTGGTGGTGGAGATTCTCAACAACAAATCGACCTACAATACGCTGGAGCTCACCAGCGGCCGCATGGCGAAGGTGGCGCGCGGCGACGTGGTGGTCGGCGCGCTGGGACATCGCAAGGCCCTGTTCGGGTATTCCGGGCACATTCCCGCGACGCTCAAGCCGGGCGACGTGATTCAGATGCTGAACATCGGCGGCGTGCTCGGCATTTGCGATTCCGCGACCCCCGACAAGGGCAAGCCGTTCGACTGCAAGGTGTTGGGCGCGGTGCTCACCTTTCCGTATTTGGGAGAACGCATCGGAGTGCCGGCCAGGGCGGGCTACAAGGCTTTGGATTACGACGCGCCGCTGAACGTGCGTGGAGTGCCGGTGGTGGCCCTCGCCGGCACGTGCATGGAAGCCGGCAAGACCGCAGCCGCCTCGGCCATCATCGCGCGCATGCGCCATCGAGGCCTCACGGTCGATGCCTTCAAGGCCACCGGTGTATCGCTGCGGCGCGATATCCTGGCGTTCGAGGATTCGGGCGCGCGGCGAACCATGATTTTTACCGATCTCGGCATCGTGACCACCACCGCCAAATGCGGCCCGGCACTCACGCGGACCATGCTCACGGAAATGGCCTCCGGGGTGCCCGACGTCATCGTGTTCGAATTGGGAGACGGTCTCCTGGGAACGTATGGGGTTGAATCCATCCTGCATCAGCCGGACATCAAGACGGCGCTCACCGCGGTTGTTTTGTCCGCCAACGATCCGGTCGCCGCCTGGGGCGGCGTGAAATTATTGCGCGAGCGCTTCGGCATTGAACCCGCCGTCGTGACCGGACCTGCGACCGACAACCTGGTCGGCGTGGAGATCATCCGCGAGCAGATGAATGTCGAAGCCTTCAACGCCATCAGCAGCCCGGCGGATCTCGGCGATCACATCATCGCGCGGCTCGGGTTGAGCAATGTGCGCGAATCGAAAGTGGCGCGCGAGTGACCGCTGCCACGCCCGCAATCGTGTTGGGGGGCACCGGGTACGTGGCCGGCGAGCTGCTGCGGCTGATCGCGGGACATCCGGAGCTTAAGGTCGCCGCCATCCTTTCCGACAGCCAGCCTGGCGCTCCGGTCGCCGCAGCCTTTGCGCACCTGCGCAACGCCTATCCGGTCTTGAAGTTCTCCGACCTCGATGAGATCGAGACCTTCGTGCGCGGCGCACCCCGATCGGCCCTGTTCTCGGCGGCACCGCATGGCGCAGCCGCCGGGATCATCGACCGCTTGCTCACGGCCGCCGACGCGGCGGGGACCCGCGTGCACTGCGTCGATATTTCCGCAGATTTCCGCTACTCGACGTCGGCCGCCTATGAGGCGGTGTATAAGCACGCGCACGGTGCGCCCGCGAGGATTCGCGAATTTACATGCGCGGTGCCGGAGCACCTCCAGAAGTCGCCGACGCCGCATGTTGCGCATCCGGGATGCTTCGCGACCGCGACGCTGCTCGCGACCGTGCCCTTGCTGGCGTTGGGTCTCACCGATACGCGCCTGTTCGTGACCGGCATTACCGGCAGCACCGGCTCCGGCCGCAAGCCGATCGAAGGCACGCATCACCCGCATCGGCACAGCGATCTTTACACCTACGGCGCCCTGAGTCATCGCCACGTGCCGGAAATCGTCGCCTGTGCGAAGCTCGCCACGGGCATCGAGGCCGAACTCAACTTCGTGCCGCATTCCGGCCCCTTCGCGCGCGGCATCCACGTCACCGTGCAGGCCAGCCTCAAGAAATCGATCGGCACCGCGCAGGCGCTCGAGGCGCTCAGGTCCTACTACAAGGACTGCCCCTTCGTGCGCGTCGGCGACACCGCGCCGCGCGTCAAGGACGTCGCGACCAGCAATTATTCGAATTTGAGTGCGGTGACCAACGGCAATTCCATCGCGGTCATGTCGGTGGTCGACAATCTCAACAAGGGCGCCGCCGGCGGGGCCATCCAGTGGATGAACCGCTTGCTGGGCTTTGCCGAGACGGCCGGCCTCACCGCTCCCGCACCCGGCTGGACCTAGGGCACCCAAGGACAATGGCCACCCCACTGACGACAAACGCGCTGAGCAGCCATTTGGCGCAGGTGTTCGCGCAGTACCCCGTCGAAGTTGCGCACGGCGAGGGGGTCTGGCTGCATGCGCGCGACGGCCGCAAGATCCTGGACTTTTACGGCGGGCACGCCGTCGCCGGTCTGGGCTACGGTCATCCGCGCTGGCTGGCGGCGCTCGAGCGCCAGGCGCGCCAGATGGCCTTCCAGACCAACGCGCTGCCCATGCTCATCCGCGAGCGCGCGGCTGCTCGTTTGACCCGGTTCGCCGGTCTCGGACTCGACACGGTCTTCTGGATCAACAGCGGCGCCGAGGCCAATGAGAACGCACTGAAACTTGCGTTCAAGCTCACCGGCCGCACCAAGATCGTGTCGCTGGAACAGGGTTGGCACGGCAGAACCGCCGCCGCAGGCGCGGTGACCTGGGGTGCGCTCGAAAAGTGGTACGGCTTTCCGCGCACGCCCTTCGATGTCAGTTTTACGCCGCGCGATGATCCCGCCGCCGTCGAGCGATTCGTCGACCGTGAAACCGCCGCGGTCATCGTCGAACCGGTTCAGGGCGTGGGCGGCGCGTACGATGTGGGAAGGCCGATGCTGCAGGCGCTGCGCAAACGCTGCGACGACACCGGGGCATTGCTGATTTTCGACGAGGTTCAATGCGGGACGGGCCGCACGGGCGCTCCCTTCGCCGCGAATTTCCACTCCGTCGCGCCGGACATGCTGACCGCGGCGAAGGCTTTGGGCAACGGCTTTCCGGTCTCGGCGCTGTTGATGTCGGGACGCGTTGCCGGGAGTCTCAAGTACGACGACATGGGTACGACGTTCGGCGGCGGACCCATGGCCTGCGCGGTGGCCGAGGCGGTCATCGACACCATCGAATCCGAATCCCTGCTCGCAAACGTGCGGCAGGTGTCGACGTATATCCGCACGAGCTGCATCGTCGGCCCGGTCACCGCCATACAGGGCGTGGGTTTTCTGTTGGGACTGAAGACTTCGCGCCCGGCGAGGGAGGTGCAGGCCGCCCTGCTCGCCAAGAACATCCTCACCGGCACAAGCGCCGACCCTCACATATTGCGCTTGCTGCCCGCCTATATTTTGAACGAAGGCCACGTGGATCGCTTAAGCGATGCTTTGTCGAGAATTTCCGCATGAGGCGCTTCCTCAATCTGGCCGACTTCAGCCGCGAGCAGATCCTCGATCTGCTCGCGCTCGCGCAGGCGCTGCAGGACAAGCCGGATCCGCGGGCCCTGGCGGGCAAGATCCTGGGGCTGGTGTTCTTCAATCCATCCCTGCGTACGCTGGCGTCGTTCCAGGCGGGGATGGCGCGCCTCGGCGGGTCATCGTTCGTGATCACCCCGGGTCAGGGAACGTGGCAGCTCGAAACCCGGCTGAACGCCATCATGAAGGGCGCGGCGGCCGAACACATCCGGGAGGGCATCCCGGTCCTGGCGTCGTACTGCGATGCCCTGGGTGTACGCGCCTTCGCCGAAGGCAAGGACCTCAAGAGGGATCTCGGCGAATCGCTGTTCGCAATGATCGACGAGCTTTGCGACAAGCCCCTGATCAACATGGAATCGGCGATGAGCCATCCATGCCAGGCCCTCGCAGACTGGCGCACGATGGACGAACTCGGAGTACCGCAACGCGCCAAGTTCGTGTTGAGCTGGGTCTATCACCCGAAGGCGTTGCCGCTGGCAGTCCCCGCGGCCACGGTGCACATGGCGGCCATGCGCGGCATGGAAGTCGTGGTGCTGCGCCCGGAGGGGTTCGCTCTGCCGAATGAAATCATGCTCGCCGCGCGAACTGCCGCGGCGGCAGGCGGCGGCTCGCTCACCGAAACATCCGACCGCACTGCGGCGCTCGCGGGTGCAAGCGTGCTGTACGCGAAGGAGTGGGGTACCACGATGTATTACGGCGACACCGAAGCGGACTCGCGGCTGCGCGCCGAACTTTCGGATTGGTGCGTGCGCGAACGTTGGTTCGAGGGCGCGTTGCCCGGAGCCAAGCTCATGCATTGCCTGCCGGTGCGGCGCAACGTCGCGGTTGCCGACGAAGTTCTGGACGGCCCGCGCGCGGTCGTCAAGCGCGAGGCCTTCAATCGTCTGGCGGTGCAGATGGCCGTTCTGCATCGCATGCTCGCCTGAAATGACTGTCCACGGCCTTCATGCCGGAGAATTCCTCGGAGAAACGCGATGATCATGAGCCGACCCGATCCTTCCGTCGCCGTGCGTGCGCTCAAGAGCGCGGCCCCCTACATCCGCATGTACAAGAACAAGGTCTTCATCATCAAGGCGGGCGGCGCGGTCTTCAGCGACGAGCTCTCGACGCGCGCCTTGATCGAACAGGTGGCGATCCTGCACCAGGTGGGCATCAAGACGGTGCTGGTTCACGGCGGCGGACCGCAGCTCGACAGCATGCAGGCGACGCTCGGGCTCGATACCCGGATGGTCAACGGCCGGCGGGTCACGGATCAAAAGTCGATCGACGTGACCGCCATGGTGCTGAACGGCTTGATCAATACCCGCATTCTCGCGATCTGCCGGGAACTCGACATCGAGGCCATCGGGCTGAGCGGCGTCGATGCCGGGCTGATCCGCGCGCACAAGCGCCCGCCCGTGCGCCTCGCCGATGGATCGAACGAGAGCGTGGATTACGGATTCGTCGGCAATGTCGATTCGGTCAATGCCGGAGTCATCGAGAAGCTGCTCGAGAACGGTTTGATGCCGGTGGTGAGTCCCCTGTCGGCGGACTCCCACGGCACGCTGCTCAACATCAACGCGGATACCGTGGCGGCAGCCATCGGGGGCGCGCTGTCCGCGGAAAAGCTCGTGCTGTGCACCGGCGCGCAGGGAATCCTCGAGCGTCTCGATGATCCGAGTTCGGTGGTTTCGTACACGGACATCAAGGGCTTGCGGCGTCTGCGCGACCAGGGCGCCCTGAAGGACGGCATGCTGCCCAAGGCGGCCGCGATCGAGAACGCGATTCGCGGCGGCGTGCGCCGGGTGCACGTCATCAGCTACAGATCCGCGGACAGCCTGCTTGCGGAGATCTTCACCAACGAAGGCACCGGCACGCTGGTGGTGGCGGATCTCACCGCGTTGAGCCCGGCTGAACAGCTGAGCGCCCCGACGGTTGCTTGAATCATGACGCGGCTCTGGGACAAGGGAACTGCGCTCGACGCACGCGTGCTCGCCTACACGGCGGGCGATGATCATGTGCTCGACAACCGCCTGGTGCGCTACGACATCCAAGCATCCATCGCGCATGCGGAAATGCTCGGGGTGCAGGGGCTGCTGTCGGCGTCGGATCTTGCGGAGATTCGGCAGGCGCTGGCGGACATCGGCGAGACGCATGCACGCGGCGGCTGGCGTATCTCGCTCGATCAGGAGGACTGCCAGACGGCCATCGAGAATCTGCTCACGGCGCGCATCGGCGAGACGGGGGGCGTCTGCACGCCGGGCGCTCTCGCAATGATCAGGTGCTCGCCGCCTTGCGGCTGTATTTGCGTGACGCCGCCGAGGAATTGCGGCGCGGCGCCACCGCAGTAGCGGAAGCGCTCGACGCACTGGCGGCCCGGCAAGGAGCGCTGGCACTTCCGGGCTACACGCACATGCAGCAGGCGATGCCGAGCACCGTCGCATTGTGGGCGCAGGGCTTCGCCGCGGAAATACGCGATGATGCAGAGGGTCTCGGCCTCACCCAGCGGCGCATCGGCAAGAATCCGCTCGGGTCCGCTGCCGGGTACGGCACTCCGAATCTCGATATCAGCCGCGAGGAAACCCGGCGGCGTCTGGAATTTGCCGTCACCCAGGAGCCGGTGACGGCCGTGCAGCTGTCGCGCGGCAAGGCCGAGGCGCAGCTCTTGTTCGAGATCACCCTGCTCGCGCAGGATGTGGGTCGTCTCGCCGCCGACCTCACGCTCTTCTACACGCAGGAGTTTGCCTTCGTGGCTCTGCCGGCGGCATTTACCACCGGCTCTTCGATCATGCCGCAAAAGCGCAATCCCGACGTCTTCGAACTCATGCGCGGACGCAGCTCGGTCGCGCAGGCGGCGCTCAACGAGGTGCTCGGCGTCACCCAAAAGCTGACCTCGGGCTATCATCGCGATTTGCAGCTCATCAAACAGCCGTTGTTCCGCGCGATCGATTCTTGCCTGCAAACGCTCGACATTCTGCCGAGCGCTCTTGACGGCGTCGCCTTTCGGCCGGAAAACATCCGTCTCGATCCCGGAATCGGCGCCGCCGCCGCAGCCAACGCGTTGGTGGCGGAGGAAGGCATCCCGTTTCGTGAGGCTTATCGACGCGTGGCCGCCGGGCTCAAGGATTCCGAATGACGATGTGGAAAAGCCTGAGGACCCTGGCGGAATTGAATTCGGCCCGCGCGGGAACTCTCACCGAACACATCGATATCGAATTCACGGAAATCGGTGATGACTTCATCCGGGCCACCATGCCGGTCGACGCCCGCACCTGGCAGCCCTACGGCCTGCTGCACGGCGGCGCTTCGGTGGCGTTGGCCGAAACGCTGGGAAGCACGGGCGCCACGATGTGCGTCGATACCGAAAAATTTCAGTGCGTGGGGCAGGAAATTAATGCCAATCACGTGCGGGCCGCGCGCAGGGGTCTCGTCACGGGCACGGCCCGACCGGTGCACTTGGGCGGCCGCAGCCACGTCTGGATCATCGATATCGTGAACGATGCGGGTAATCTGGTATGTACATCGCGGCTGACTATTGCGATCATCCGTCGCGGGTCCTTGGGCGCTTGATCGCGCCATCCTTTGCAACTTTCACGAGGCGTATGGTTCCTGCCATGAGACATAACGAAATCGGAATTGTGCGCAAGGCTATTTGTGCACTGATCTTGGCTGCGGCTGCGCCCTTGGCAGGCGCGCAAAATCCCCCGGCGGGCCCCGCCGCGCCTGCCCCGGCCGGCGAGCCGCCACCCGCACCCTCCCCCGAACAGACGAGCTACCTGTTCGGCCTCACGTTCGGGGAACAGATGCACCGCGTCGGGATCAGCGAGCAAGTTTCCCTCGATGCCATCTCGCGCGGCATCAAGGACGGCTTGGCGGGAAAAAAGAGCACTCCCGCAGACCAGCAGCAAGTCCAGATGTACGTGCGGTCCGTGATGGAGGCCGCCAGCGCGAAGAATCAAGCCGCGGCCAAGGAATTCTTGGAGAGGAATGCGAAAGAGAAAGGCGTGAAGACCACGCCCTCCGGTCTGCAGTACAAAATCATCGCCCCGGGCGACGCCAAAGCCGCGGCAATCAAGGCCACCGACGAAGTGACCGTCCAGTACCGCGGCAAGCTGATCGACGGCTCGGAATTCGACAGCACCTACTCGCGCGGCACGCCCGCCACGTTCACCGTGACCGGCGTGATCAAAGGCTGGCAGGAGGCGTTGGTGATGATGAAGCCGGGCGCCAAGTGGCAGTTGTTCGTGCCGCCCGATCTTGGCTATGGCGTCGAGCCCGAAACCCGGAATTCCCGCCGGCTCGCTCTTGATATTCGACGTGGAACTGGTGAGCGTCAAACCGAGCGCCGCGGCGGCGGCACCTCCGGCGCCGGCCACTCCGCCCCCGAAGGCAAAGTAGCTCGAACGGCGTGCGGTCGCCGCGCCCCACGAAGGGTTGCGGCGCGCCCCGCCGGGTTTCCTCAGCGCAGCTCGAGGGCGTTCGTGAGGTCGCCCATCGGCGGCGAGCCGTGTGCCGCCAGTCCGCGGTCTCGCGCCGCGACTCCCGGCAATACCTCCAGATCGAAACGGCGCGTGATCAGCCGTAGGATCGATTCCGTATCGTATTGCGTGTGATCAACGGTGCCGCGCTTCGCAAACGGCGAAATGATCGATCGCGGGAATTCGCGCCCCGGGCCCCAGAAGATCCCCGCGCGGCGGCGCGACGTGATCCCATGCACCGCCAAATTCATCGTAGGTGATCACGATTACCATGTGCGGCCACTGCGGGCTTGCGCGCAAAGTCGCGACCAGTTCGGCGATGTGCGCATCGCCCTCTGCGACCGATGCATAGCCGGCATGCTGATTGAGATTGCCCTGCGGCTTGTAGAACGCGACAGGGGGCAGGCGGCCCGCGGCCGCATCGGCGATGAACGCGCTGTAATCCTGCAAATGCGCGGCGCGTTCCGCTGCATGAACTTTCGGATCAAACCGCTCGTAGTAGTTGAAGGGCTGATGGTGCGGCTGGAAATCAGGGCTCCCGCCCGCAATGTCGGGAGCATAAATCGCCTCGCGAGGTTTGAGCGGAGATTGCCTGCCGTCCGCGAGCGCGATGTCCCAGGAACCTGCATACCAAATCCATGGAATGTGCCTGGCATCGAGCGCGTCGCCGATCGTTGCCTGATTCTGAGGCGGCAGCGTGGTGGGATTGCCTGGATCGGCATACAAGGCCTCGGCACCGCCGGCGGCCGGCTTGCCGCCACTCGGTTGATAGGCGGGCTGCATGGTGTTCACGGCGTGGAACTTGCCGTCGCCGAAATAGTTGGCCGGCGCAATGTTGCCGTTTCTGGCGAACTTCGGCGGTCCGTCCAATGCCGAGCGCGGTGCGTCCGCCGCCGGCTTCAGCCGCGGCAGGTAATGCCCCTGCGCGTCTTGATCGAGGATCGCAATCGACGGCTTGGCCGCCGCCGTATCTGCGTTCGGATACTCCGGCGCGCAGGCGCAAATCAGGTACTGGTGGTTCAGGAAGGAGCCGCCGAAGGCGCCCTGGAAGAAATTATCGGCAAGCACGAACTCCTTCGCCAGGGAAAACAGCGCGGATCGGCTGTAGTCGTAGTGACCCATCGCGAGACCGCCGGCGTCGGACCAAGCGGCATAGCCGTCATTCCTGCCGCCGTCGATCTGCATCTGGTGCTCGAAGAAGCGATGAACCAGGTCGCGCGTCACGGTTGATGTCGACAAAGTGGCGCCGGATTGCGCCGTGAAGGCATGCTCGATCGAGAACGGCGCGTTCGGCAACCCGGCGCTTTGGGCTTCGGTCACCACCGGTTTGATGCCTGCGGCCGTGACGCCACCCCACGTCGGCGGCAGGATCGCAAGCACGGACCCGTCACGGTCGATCTGCGGATGGTAAGCCGCCAGGGGCCGGCCGTCTCGATCCACGACCTCGCCGAGACCGCGCGCCTCCGGAAAATTGCCGTACAAATTGTCGAACGCGCGATTTTCGGCGTAGATGATCACGATGGTGCCGACTTTCGAGCGCAGCGCCTGGGTCGTCGCGTCGGTGCCGCTCGTGTTCGAGATAATTTGTTCGGACGCACACCCGCCAAGACAGACGGCGAAACCGAACGCGAATGCTGTGCGAAGTCGGGTCGTATGTTTCATCCGCGCGAGTATAGTGGCCCGCGCCATGCGGCGCGACCGCGTGCGGGCGTCAACTTCGTCCGATGCGAAAGCGTCTGATCGCTAGAACGTCCATGTGGCGCCGACGGTGAGAGCATCCGGATCGCCGAATTGCGAGCTGATCCTCTCATACTCGGCCCGGAATGAAACACCCCAAAATTTCGACTGCAAGCCCACGCCGTAGGCGAACTTGTTGTCGGTTTGGTTCTGGCGGAAAACGAGAGGAGGACAATTCGGTGTGTTTGCAGGACAGGTCACCGGCACAACATTGGTGACGTCGGTTTGCAGCCGTGCCACCCCGGCCTTGCCGTAGACATCGAAGAACGGGACGGGCAGCGGCAGATAGCCGACGCCAAACAGCGCCGTCGCGCGCGGGTGGGAATCGAATCCGTAATAATTGTAGCTTCGATAACCGTAATGGCTTCCCGGCTGGCCGAAATCGATGTATTCGAGTTCGGCGCCCACGATGGAAATCGGCCGCACGCCGGCCATGACCTTCCACGCCGTCTGGTGATCGTTGTAGTAGCCGGGAAGCCCGTAGGCAGCATCGTCGCTTCTGACCGTCGAATAGCCTGCGCCGGCGCCCACATAGAATCCGGCCGGATTGTCCGCCAGGGCGGGCGTCGTCGCCCCGCATGCCGCAATGGCGAGAACCGCGAGCAGGGCTCCTGTTGTCCGCTTCATCAAGGTCTCCATGGTGGGTGCCGTAGATGGGACCGAAGGGTGTCTGCATAAGTTCCGGTCAATCGGTGGCGCTGCGGCGGCGGTATACTGCGGCCATGAAAAATAGGCATCTGTGGGGCGCCATCTTGATTGCCGCCCTGATCGGTGGGTGCGGCCAAAAAGGGCCGCTCGTGCTCCCCGATGCGCCGAAGCACAAGAAGGTGGCGCCGAGCCCGCGCGCGCCGGCCGCAACGCCCTCCGCGAGCGCTCCGGACAGCCCCGCGGGAACTCCGGACAGCCCGTCGGGCGCGGGGAAATAGCCCTGAGCGGGCCGGCTGATTCCATGACTGCGCGCAAGCTCATTTTGGTCGATGGCTCGGGCTATCTATACCGGGCATTCCATGCTCTGCCGCCGCTCAGCAATTCCAGGGGCGAACCGACCGGGGCCGTGTTGGGCGTGCTCAATATGCTCAACAAGATGATCAAGGAAGAGTCGCCGGATCGCATCGCGGTGGTGTTCGATGCGCCCGGCCGCACGTTCCGCGACGATTTGTTCGAACAGTACAAGGCCCATCGCGTACCCATGCCCGATGACCTGCGATCGCAGGTCGAGCCCTTGTATGAGACCGTCGCCGCCATGGGACTGCCGCTGCTGCGCGTACCCGGCGTCGAAGCGGACGATGTGATCGGCACGCTGGCGAAACAGGGCGCGGCGTCGGGTTACGACGTGCTGATCTCGACCGGCGACAAGGACATGGCCCAATTGGTCGGCCCGAATATCGGATTGATCAACACCATGAGCAACACCCGCCTCGACCGCGCCGGCGTCAAGGCGAAATTCGACGTGTTTCCGGAGCAGATCGTCGATTATCTCGCGCTGGTCGGCGACAGTTCGGACAACATTCCGGGCATCACCGGCGTGGGCCCCAAAACCGCGGCGAAGTGGCTCAATCAATACCAGACTCTCGATGGTCTCATCGCACACGCCGCCGACATCGGCGGCAAGGTGGGCGAGAATTTGCGCAGCGAGCTCGCGATGCTCGAGCTGTCGCGCAAACTCGCCACCATCGACACGGCGCTCAAGCTCGACGTTCGCGCCGACGAGCTCATTCCCGGGGCCCCCGACCACGCGCGACTGCGAGAGCTGTACACGCGGCTTGAATTGCGCGCATTGCTCAGGTCGTTGGGAGCGGTGTTGGAACCACCCCCGTCGGCGGTTGCGGCGGTGGTCGAGTTCACGGAAGTGTCTTCCGGTGCCCCGGACACCCACACCGTGGCGGCCGTCGTGGTCGAAACTCCCGCCGCCGCGCGCGAATATCACAAGGTCGTCTCGCAGGAGGCACTCGATGCGTGGCTCGAAAAGCTCGCCGCCGCGCCGCTGATATCGTTCGACACCGAAACCGACAGTCTTGACTACATGCAGGCGCGCATCGTGGGCCTCTCGTTTGCGATCACGCCCGGGCAGGCGGCTTACGTGCCGCTCGGTCATGATTATGCGGGCGCGCCCCATCAGCTTGACCGCGAGAAGGTGCTCGCGGCATTCAAACCGCTGCTCGAAGACTCCTCGCGCCCAAAACTCGGCCACCACCTCAAGTACGACATGCACGTGCTCGCCAACTATGGCATCGCGCTCGCGGGACAGCGCTTCGATTCCATGCTCGAATCGTACGTGCTCAACAGCGTTGCGACGCGCCATGACATGGACTCGACGGCGCGAAAATATCTCGGAATCACCACCATTCTTTACGAAGATGTCGCGGGAAAGGGTGCGAAGCAGATCACGTTCAACCAGGTCGACGTGGACCGGGCCGCCGAATATTCCGCCGAGGATGCGGACGTCACTCTTCGTCTGCATCTGGCTCTTTGGCCGCAGCTCGAAGCGCAGCCCACGTTGAAATCCGTCTACGAAACCATTGAACAACCGCTCGTGCCGGTGCTTTTCCGCATGGAACGCACCGGTGTCCTGGTGGATCGTGAACTCTTGAGGACGCAAAGCTCGGAGCTGGCGGCGCGGATGCTGGAGCTGCAGACGCAGGCCCACGTCGAAGCCGGCGGCGCATTCAACGTGGATTCGCCGAAGCAGCTGCAGGAAATCCTGTTCGGCAAGCTTGGCATTCCCGTGATTCGCAAGACGCCGACCGGCCAGCCTTCGACGGCGGAAGATGTGCTTGAAGAGCTCGCGGCGGCGTACCCTCTGCCCAAATTGATCTTGGAATATCGCGAGCTCGCCAAGCTCAAATCCACGTACACGGACAACCTCCCCAGGCAGATCGATCCGGCGTCCGGGCGCATTCATACCTCGTATCATCAAGCCGTCGCCGCGACCGGAAGACTCTCCTCGACGGATCCGAATCTGCAAAATATTCCCATCCGCACGAAGGAGGGACGGAGGATCCGGCAGGCCTTCATAGCGCCGCCCGGCCACTCGTTGGTGGCCGCCGACTATTCGCAAATCGAATTGCGCATCATGGCGCATCTGTCTGCGGATGCGAGCCTGCTGCTGGCGTTCGCCGAGGATCGCGACGTTCATCAGGCAACCGCTGCCGAAGTATTCAGCACGCCCTTGGGCGAGGTCACCGCCGATCAGCGGCGATCCGCCAAGGCGATCAATTTCGGCCTGATGTACGGGATGTCGGCATTCGGGCTGGCCCGTCAGCTCGGGATCGGCCGGGGCGACGCGCAAAAGTACATGGACCTTTATTTTGAGCGATATCCCGGCGTGAAGCGCTACATGGAAGAGACCCGCCGCCAAGCCCGCGAGACTGGGTTCGTGGAAACGGTGTTCGGACGACGTCTGTATCTGCCGGACATCCAATCGCGCAATCAGGCTTTGCGCCAGTATGCGGAACGCAGCGCCATCAATGCGCCCATGCAAGGCACCGCGGCCGACATCATCAAGCGCGCCATGATCGAGGTGGACGCCTGGTTGCAGAGTTCGCGATTGCCCGCTCGACTCATCATGCAAGTGCACGACGAGCTGGTGCTCGAGGTGGCGGACGATGCCGTTGAGGCCATTGTGGGTCCGCTGCGTGAACACATGGGGCAGGCCGCAAAACTGGCCGTATCGCTCAAGGTCGACGTCGGCATCGGCCGCAATTGGGACGAAGCGCACTGATCGCCGCAGTGCGGCGTGCTCAAACCTGTTGCCATCCAGCGACGCCCGACGTCCACAGCGCAGCGCACCAAGCATAAACACATGCACGTCGCCAGCATTTGGGGCAGAATTCGGTCAGAAATGCTCGGATTTTCAAGGCGCGGGCGCCCGGAAAAAATTGCATCGATGGGGCTGGAACTTTTGGGAGGGGGCCCCATCTAACCTAATGAGCGTGAAAGACGCTCCCCGCTCTTCTCCCTGAGCGGGAATGACCCGGTTTGTCATCCCCATGCCGGGTTGGTCTGCCTCGGTGGCTGCTCTAAGTAACCACCGGGGCTTTTTTTTGCGTCCCGGCCAACCAGCCGTCCATGACCTGGCGAGCTTCTTCGATTCCCTGCTTTGCGTGCGCCGAAAACAGCTGCGCGGTCACCGAGGTATCGGAGCATGCCGCCTTGGTTTCGCGCAATACGCTCTGCGCGTCGCGCCGATTCAGCTTGTCGGTCTTGGTGAGCAGCACATGGGCAAGTCGATCCCGGGCAAGAACCCATTCGAGCATTCCTGCATCCTGGGCACCCAAGCCTCTGCGGCTGTCGACGATCAGGATCAGCCCAACCAGCGACTCCCGAACATTGAAGTAATGCTGCATCAGCTGCAGCCAATGCAGCCGCACTCTTTCCGGAACTTTGGCGAAGCCATACCCGGGCAGGTCCACGAGGCGTCGTTCGGGCTCCACTTCGAAGAAATTGATCAGTTGCGTGCGTCCGGGTGTCCGGCTCACCCGCGCGAGTCCCGGGCGCTGCGTGATGGCGTTTATGGCGGTCGATTTGCCGGAATTCGAGCGTCCCGCGAAGGCGATCTCACTTCCCACGTCCGGGGCGAGCTGATGTGCCTCGGCTGCGCTGGTGAGGAATTTCAAATTCGGGTAGATCGACATGGCCACCGCTAGAACGCAAATTATTGACTCTAGTGTACAATTTAGAGTCCCGCAGCTTTATACAGAATGGGGTAACAGGCGATCATGAAGCGGCTTTGGATTCTCACAGCAACAATATCAGGCGCGATCGTCGGCAATTCGGCCCTACCGGCAGCCAGCGTCGAGGCCGGTGCGGCCAAGGCCATCGTCTGCCAGGCCTGCCACGGGGCGAACGGCAATAGCTCCAACCCTGAATGGCCGAGCCTCGCGGGCATCGGCGCGGACTACATTGCGGATCAATTGAAGAATTTCAAAGAAGGCAAGCGCAACAACCCGGTGATGATGCCGAACGCTGCCGCCCTGAGCGCCGATGACATGGCCAATTTGGGGGCGTATTTCGACAGCTTGACCAATACCGGGTTGGAGGCCGACCCCTCCTACTGGAAAGCCGGTCAGAAGCTGTACCAGGGCGGCGACCAAGCACGCTCTATCCCGGCATGCATGGCCTGCCATGGTCCGACGGGCCGTGGAAACGAGCCTGCGAAATTTCCTGCGCTGCGCGGCCAACAATCTGTGTATCGTCATCAAACAGCTGAATGACTATGCATCGGGTGCGCGAGCGACCGGGCCGAACGGCATCATGCAGATCATTGCAAAACGCCTGTCGCCAGACGACATCCGCAATGTGGCCTCGTACGTCCAAGGCCTGCGCTGATCATGCGGACTCGACGTCTGGTTTTGAGTGTCGGGTTGGCGCTCGCGCTGGCCGCGTGCGGCAAACCTCAATCCGCCAATGAGCGCGCACATCCGGAGGCGCCGAACGTAGCACCGGTGCCAACCGTCGCGCCGCGCACGGCAGCCACTCAGCAGAAGGCGCCCGAGCAGGCTTCCGATCTGCCGTCAAAGATCACCCGGATGAATGAGGATGGTTCCGAGACCGTCGAGGACGTGCCAAGCGACAGCGGCGCACACAACCCCTTGCTGGCCGCAGTCGCCTCCACGGTCGCGGCCTCGACATCCACGGCATCCGCCGCGGCGACCGAGGGTTCTGCCTGGCAGGATGGCGTCAACTACACGCGAATCGTCCCGGCTCAGCCAACGTCGGTTCCCGCGGGCCAGGTCGAGGTACTCGAATTCTTTTGGTACGCATGCCCTCACTGCAACGGGATCGATCCTCTGGTCGAATCGTGGAGAAAGACCAAGCCCGCCTACGTCAGCTTTTCGCGCGTTCACGTCATGTGGAACGAAGGCCATCGTGCCCTGGCGCGGCTGTATTACACGCTGGAGAGCATGGGCAAGTTGGAACAGCTACACAGCGAAATTTTCAAGGAAATTCATGTGAATGGCGATCCTTTGGTCGCCGCCGATCCCATGGAATCGGAACGCATGCAGGCGGCATTCGTCAAGAAGTTCGGAATTTCCGAGACCGCTTTCAGGGATGCCTATCATTCCATGCCGGTGGATATTGCACTCCAAAGGGCCGATACGCTGGTTCAGCGGTACCGAATCGACGGCGTTCCCCGATTCATCGTGAACGGCAAGTATGTCGCCGACGTTGCGTCGGCCGGCAGCGCGGACAGGTTGATCGCCTTGGTCGGCGATCTCGCGGTACAAGAGCACAAGCGTTAGCGCGGGCATGCGTACCCACACCGGTGGCTGCCACTGCGGGCGCGTACGCTTCGAAGTGGTCGCGCCGGCGAAGCTCAAGGTCGCGGACTGCAATTGTTCCATCTGCAGCAAATTCGGCTATCTGCACTTGATCGTGCCGGCGGATCGGTTCAAGTTGATAAGCGGTCGGGACGCTTTGGCGACTTATACGTTCAATACGCACGCCGCCAAGCATTTCTTCTGTTCCACCTGCGGCGTCAAATCCTTCTATATTCCTCGTTCGCACCCTGACGGCATCAGCGTCAACGCGCGCTGCATCGACAGCGACACCATAGAGTCGATGTCCGTGACGCCGTTCGACGGCCGCGACTGGGAGAAGGGCCGGGCCGAGTATCGCGATGCGCCCGATGGTTGAGTGCGGCGCACGATCAACATAATGTCATTCGGTCCGTGAGTCGTGTCTACGCGCGGCGAATGGCCGGCGCAACCCGGGCGAAAGTGTGACGCACATCGCACGATGTCCGCCTTCGGTTGGTGGAAGCTGAGCAAACCTGCAGGTTGCGAAGTCGCCCTTATCCATGCCGGAATACCGCTCATTCCACGACACGCCGCCGATCGAACGTGCGGCACGTTGCACCAGCATCCGCGACAAGGTGTTGATGGGATTCATAGTATTCACGCTCGTCCGAACGAGCGAGGCATTGGCCGGCGACCCGGCGACCCTCTCGATGGCGGGGCTCGATCCCCTGGCCGGCGAGTTTCCCTTGTCATCGTCCGCCGCCCCGGCGGCAAGCGCCTCGGTCTTTTCGGTCCAGGGCCTCCCAGAGGGCCAGAAGTTCTCCCCCACGGACTTTCGCCCGCGGAAGCATACGATCTTCGACGATGATCCCGCGCAGTCCTACCGCGACGCTCCGATGCTCCGAGGCACCACAGTATGGCAGCGGATGGCGGAGTACAAATCGCATGACCGGGTGCGACTGTTGACCCTGTGGGAAACGAGCGGCAGTTCAATTTCTCTGCAAGCGGGCAAAAAGGGCGACCCATCGCTGCAGTGGAACAGCCGCCTGCTGAACCGAGGCGGCTCGACGCACGGACTTCTCGATCAATTATTCACCATGTCTCTGTCGCACGCAGGCAGCGGACTGCGAAATGCGGCGCGACCGGCTGCGTCGACTCTCGCTTCGAAGCAGGCCGAGAACCCCGTTGTTGCCACTCTGAAAGGGCCCGTCCGCAACTAAGGCCATGCTGCGCGCCCCGCCCCTGCGGGCGATCGCCGCCGCTGGCGGGGCGTCGTCGAACCCTTCTTTTTGATGTCGTGGGTTCGAGCGGCGACCTTCGATTGGCCGATTCAGCGATTAAAATCGATGTGTAAAATGGTGCGCCCGGCGGGATTCGAACCCACGACCCTCGGCTTCGGAGGCCGATACTCTATCCAGCTGAGCTACAGGCGCATGTTACGGGTTGGCGATACTACTCGCCGTCGGCAAGCCGCGTCCAGCACCGTCATTTGCTTGCGTACAGGACCAGTTGCGTGCAGCGGAACAAGGCGAGGGTCTTGCCGGACTCCTTGTGAGTAACCACCGCATCCCACACCTGGGTCGTCCTGCCGAGGTGCGCGGGTTTTGCGCTCGCTAGAATTGTCCCTTCGCGCGCGGTGCCCAGGTGATTGGACTTGGTTTCGATTGTCGTGAAACCGATCGCACCCGGAGGTAGATTGGCAATACATCCGTATCCGGCACAGGTGTCCGCGAGAGTGACCACAGCGCCCGCGTGGAGAAATCCATTGGGCGCCATGAGCGTCTCGTTGATCGGCAGCTCGCCTTTCACTTCCGATTCGGCCGATTGCGTAATCACGATCCCAAGATGACCCGGCAATTTGCCGACACCGATCTTGTTCAAATGCTCGAGTGTGATCATTGAAATTCCCGTGGCATCACCTGCGCTCTCGGCGCGTCCGGGCCAGAGCGACGAAGACAAGCCCCAATACGATGAATGCGAGCAAGAGTCCGGACGTCTTGAGCAACGAAAGGTAGCATTGCAGCAGCACCGCCGCCCAAGCGAGCGCCGCGAGTGAAATGGCAAATGCTCTGTGTTCTGGCACCATCCCCTGCATCGGACGAACTGACGCCGTCTATTCGCCGGTGTCCGAGGAGGCGTCAAAGAAATCGACGACGCCGGTCGCCAGGGAATACTCGGCGCCGACGACCAAGAGTCCGGCCTTTTGAATGAGATGCTCGATGATATCCGAGCCGTGTCGAAGTTGTCTCACCGAAGCGCGGATATTGGCGCGTACCGCGGCGCGGCCCAAGGCGGGCAGATCATGTCGTAGCTCGGTCGCCAAGAGACCTTCGACGGAGGGCCGAATCAGATCGACTATGGAGTGCAGATTGCGGGATTGATTTTCGATCGGCCGCTGCAGCTGCTCCAGCGTAGTTGCGATGGCGCCGCACTGCGTGTGACCCAACACCACCACGAGGCGCGTACCGAATTGTTCCGCGGCAAACTCCACGCTGCCGATCAGGGAGGGCGCGACGATGTTGCCGGCGACGCGAATGACGAACAGGTCTCCCAAGCCTTGATCGAAGACGATCTCGACCGGTACCCGCGAATCTGAACATCCGAGAATGGCGGCGAATGGCTCTTGGCGCGTGGCCAGTTCGAGCCGGCGCGCTCGACCACCGGTGGCATCGCGATTGCTGATGTCCGACACGAAGCGGCGGTTTCCGTCCTGCAAGAGCGCGAGCGCTTCCCGTGCCGGGATCATCGTCGATTCACTTCAACGAGGGGTCGATGCCGGCGCTTCTGCGGCAGGTGCGCATCGACCGGCAAAGGCGCGAATTACGAGGCACGTCCCGCGGAACTTCCGCGATATCCGAATAATCGCGCGGGCAGAAAAAGCAGTGCTCGCAGCAACGCGAACATGGCATCGAGCGTAATGCCAACCACACGAAACGGCAGAGACAGGAGCCACACGAATGGCCAAAGAATGATGGCCAGGATTGCCAGGGGCCAGCACAACACCAGCAGCAGGCACCAGCCGACGATCACCAGCAACGCTCTCACAGAATTTCTCCGCTCATGGATGCAACATTAGCATACCGCCCGACGACGGAGTGCATAGGCTGCAGTGACCCCCAATACCGTCGGCAACAGCCGGATCAATTGACGACCCGCTGTTCCAATTGCGCGAGCACCAGCGGCCATGCCTGCCGATGGCGGTCTCGTGCAGCCTCGCCGGCAAAGCCCGCGTGCTGGAGGCTGAGCCGCGTGGTGCGGCCAATGGGTTGCAGTTCCACCGTGACGACAGTTTCTGCGCCGTCGGTCCCGCCAGGTCCCGTCACCCATGTGAGCTCGACCAGTTTGTTGGGAATCAGCCGGAGAAAGCGGCCGTAGTGGGGATGGCGCTCGACCGTCGCGCGGCCTTCCGGCTTGAACTCGGTTTCGAAAAAGAAAACGGCGTTGATCTCGGCGGTCATCACCAGGGAGCCGGGGGCGGCAAACCAACGTTCAAAACCCGTGGTCCAGGCTTCATACAGGATCACCGGCGTCGTCGCGAAGTCTCTTTCGACATTAAGGTCGTATGGCCGCGCCGAAAAGTCGGGGATTCGGATGACGGGCTCCTCGGTGTTGCTCATGATGGTGAGTCAGCGCCAATCGATTGCGGATGAATCACTGACGCCGGCGGGGGAACTTCTCCAGCAGTGCAGCGCGACGCTGCAAGCTCTCCGCGGGCCAGCGCACAGATGCCTTATAGTACTCGGTCTCCGCCGGGATATCGCGCGGCAACTCGACCCACGGCTGTTTCGACGCCGTGTAGATGTGAATGTCGGGCGGCAGTCGCGAGGGCTCGTCGAGCGTTCCCACACGGACAAAACGAATGGCTTCGCCGGCGCCTGCATAGGTGCTCCAAAGGGCCACTTCGCAAGTTGGGCAGCGCGAGATCCGCTGGCCCTTGCCGCTTTGGGACGGCGTGTCGATGACCACGACGTCGCCCGCCAGCAATTGCACACGATCCGCTTCGATCATGGCATTGAGCGCAAATGCGGAGCCGGTCTCTCGCTGGCACCAGAGGCAGTGGCAACAGTGAACGAACAGCGGCTTGCTCAACATGCGATAGCGGACCAAGCGGCAGGTGCAGCCGCCGTCGGAAAAGCCGTTGGTCGTAGAAGGTTCGCTCAAGCAGTGTTCCTTCGGGCGGTCACTTCGATCTCGATTTGCATGCGTGGATCGGCCAATCCGGCGGATATCATCGTCGCTGCGGGACGAACCTCGCCCAAATACTTGCGCAATATCGGCCAGCATTCGGGGAATCGCGCGGCGTTCGGCAGCAAATAGGTGACTCGCACGACGTCCGCCAATTCAGCGCCGGCCTGCCTCAACGCCGACCGGATGTTTTTGAAACACTGCTCGGTTTGCTCCGGCAACTGGTCGGAAATGGTCATGGTCGCATAGTCGAAGCCTGTGGTGCCGGACACGAATACCCACTCGCCATCCACGACCGCTCGTGAATAGCCGATGTCTTTTTCGAATTGAGATCCCGAACTGATCAATTTTCGCGTCATTGAACGCTCCTTGGATAATGTGCTCGAGCTTCATCCGCAGTCTGCCACGGCACGCGATGATCGAGCCACGTTTCCAGCGTCGGCGGAAACAAGGTCGGGTTGTCCAGAGACGCCGTGGTGATATCGATGGTCGTGGGGCTCGCTATGTTTTCGTAGGCAAGCTGGCTTCCACACGTGCCGCAAAACTGCCGCACGACTCCCTGAGACGATCGGTATGTGCGCGGGCTCCCCGATAGAATTTCGACCTGTCCGCGATCGAACGTCAACCAGGCCACTGTCGGCGCGGCACTCGCTCTTCGGCACGTGGAGCAGTGACAAATGGTGGAGAAGGTGGGCTCTCCCGAAATGCGAAACCGAATCGCCGAACAGAGGCAACCCCCTTGAATGATTTGCATGACCTTTCTCCCGTCTGGCGTGGGACGCTTCGAGTGTTGGCCGGAATATTATCAAGTCAGCACCGCTGCGAATACGCTGACCATCAAGGGTGCGACGATGAATCGGGTACCGAGCGCCTGCAGGTGACTGTGCACAATCGAGTGCTGAAGCCGGTCGTGTCGGGCACTCGCCATCGATTGACGGTCCCCTGGTCGTTGAAGGTACTGAGCGCGAATGCCTGGCTGCGGCGCTGGCCTGCCGAGATCCTCGGTGTGGGTGTGCGTTCCGAACACGTGCACTCACCGGCCGAACTTTGATCTGTCGGCTGCGTGCCGCCGGTCGAAGTACCACAATCCGCCCGAGAATCCGTACCACCACCATGCGGCAATCCACCACGGACCCAGATGCAAACCGTGGCTTGCGGTGATCAGCGCGGCGAGCGTGGCGGACACGCAGCCGACGGCAATCACAACGAGTGCTCCCAGGCGGAGTAAACGGATTCCGCACCACCGGATGAGGATGCCATATGCTAGTGCGCCCAATGCGGCGCACGACCCGAGTAGTGAATAGCCGGCGATATTGCCGGGTGCGGTGCCCAACATTGGGCGCCCTAAAAGTGCACCATGTAGGGCCGCGACGCTCAGCCCCGCGGCCGCGGCGATGAACAAGAAGAGCCGCCATGGCGGTTGACGTGCCCGGACCGAGAGTGCCAGCGCCGAAGCATGCAGCGCTCCATAGGTTGCGAACCCGATGGACAAGCTGCTGTTGAGATGCAGGCGGCCCATCACTGCAATCAACGCGCAGAAACAGGTTAGCAGCAGGAAATGCCGTCGGTAACGAAAATGATCCGTCAATTCGGTAGGGAAATCAGCCGTGACATGCACGCGCTCTTACATCCGCACTTTGCCAGTCAGCAGATCCCACCAGAGCCGCCAGTCGCCCATCAAGCTGTACCATGGATATTTGAAGGTGGCCGGCTTATTGTGCTCGAAGAAAAAGTGACCGACCCAGGCGAACGCGTAGCCTTGCACAAAGGCCAGCGCAACGAACCACCACCATTGAGTCACCACTGCGGCGATGAGCAAGGCGGCGGCTATGCTCGTTCCGGTGAAATGCAGACGCCGGCAAATCGGATTCGAGTGTTCGCCCAAATAGAATGGGTAGAAGTCCTTGAAAGTCCGAAATGACTTCGCATCGTTCATTGAAACTGTCCGCAGCAGAACAATCTGTGATGGCGGGATGTCGACCTTGACGAAATATAGTCCCGCTACTTGGCCCAGTACAACTTCATTCCGAGCCACGGGAACGAAAAGTACTTGAATGGTTTCATATCCGCCTGAAGCCTGCGCAGGCGGCCATGTTCGTCGTATTGATATAGCACGCGCACCTCCGAATCCCGATAGTAATGACAGATCTTGTTTTGAATCGGAACCGAGACGTACAACAGATCTCCCGGCCCGCAGCTGTCAATGAAGCTCGGCCTCGACACCTGGCACTCGGCCGCCGAGATTTTCTGAACCGAGGCCCGGGGCGGGCTCCAGAATGCCTGCGCCGATGCAACAGACGCGAATGTGGGCTTGTTGTCCCGGATCTCGCGAGCCACTTTGTCGAATTCGGCCGTGCATGCGCCTTCCGTGAAAAACGGGGGCATGAGCACCAACCAAATCACCACAATAACTATGAATACCCGGATCATGGCGGCCGACGCCTATCGCGGAGGTGGCCTGCTCGCGTCATGTTTCGGTACTGTGAATCCCACCCGGCCGAGACTGGATGCAAAAAGCGGCGTGCCGCAGTCGGCGCAAAGGCAGTGGCAATTGGCCATGCGCAGCGGTGCATACATAGCGAACCTCACCGCATGCGCAGCCGCCCGTGAACGACACCGGGACCGTCATTGGGTCTACCCTTTTCGATCAAGAATGTAACCGACAACAGGCGGCAGAATCAGCAACATAAGGACGACGGGCGAATACGAAGATGCCAGTATCAAGGACATCGCCACAACCTCTCCAAACATGTATTCCGCCAGTGAACATGCCCTGCGCCCCGACAAGCCGGGGAAAAACCCCCCGCATTTGCCGTCGTACGATAGACCCATACGGACGGCATAAACGGCCGCGAGGCCGAGAATCAGGGCGAATGCCACATACACGCCTCGTCGAAAGTGCCGCCGCTCCGGCCGCCTCACAGCGCCTCCGAACGAAGACGCGTACTCATATGACATGCATCTGCCCACGGGTCTTCGAACACCGCCCGTTCGTGACTCATTTGCGCCGTGCTCCGTATCGGTCGATCTATGTGTCTAACGTTGAGCGCTAAATTCAACAGTTGCAATCCAATTGCGCTTTCGTCGAGCGAGCCGAGCATCCGTCTCTTCGCCGTCGAAGCTGGCCGGTAGACGCCTAACCAGAGCGGGCTCCACCCCCTCGAAGGCATTAACGCTAACCACGGCATAAGTCCTACCGTCGATTCGGCTCGTCACCACGGGTACTATGCCGCAGCGGGCGCACGTATGAAAAGTCGCCGTCCGGGTACCGAAGGCATACTCGGATACCAGCGATGCATCCTGTATGGCCACTTTGAGCGCTCCTCTTGGATTGGACGTCCACAGGCCGCCGTGTTTGATGCAAAACGAGCATCCGCAGGCGCGCGCGGGTATCTCGACGGGGTCGGGTTCCCAGGTCATTGCGAAGGAGATATTTCCGCAGTGGCATCCACCCTGGATTACCATACATGCAGCATCTTGCGGTCGAGTTGAGTGCTGCCAACGGTCATGCAAACCTCCGACACTTATTGATCATGACGCTTGATCATGACGCGCCTTTTCTGCCGACGTCAAAGACCGCGAGTCAAATAGTGATTCCATGGTCTTAGCACGATCGTAGTCGATGCCTGGTCGGGCGCACCGAATCTCGATCAATGCCGCTCATCGATCGGTTCGACCACCATGGCAGTCCCATAACACAGGACCTCCGCCGCACCGACCATCGGTCCGGTGTCATACCTGACGCCCACAACCGCGTTTGCCCCGAGCTTTCTCGCGTGAGACAGCATGAGTTGGAATGATTCCTCCCGTGCTGCTTCACAGAGATTGGAAAAAATGCCGGCTCGACCGCCGAGAAGAGTTCTGAGTCCCCCAATGATGCTCAGAGGAAGGGACCTCGTGCGCACCGTAATCCCTCGAACCACACCGAGGGACCTCATCATTCGAAAACCCGCAAGCTCAAATGTCGTGGTTGTGTGCATATCGTCCTCTCGTGCATGGAGTCTTCACCGGCAGCCCCCGCGTCTCACGAGAGCTCAGATCAAGCCCTGAGCAAGCAGTTTATTGTTGGATAAAAGCATTACGACAAGAGTAATCGGCACGACTGCAAATATGAAGGGAGGCCCCTCGATCCGCGTCGGTGCTTGCGGAACTATCGCCGACAGCGCGACTACGGTACGAGGAGCGCCCAACACCAATACGCTGCGATGGCCATCTGGACCGAGAACGCCGCAAAGCGAGCATTGACCGCCAAAACACTCACTGACGACAGATGAACGAGTGACTGAACAACACGGGCCATAAGCAGCCACATGGCGAGACCATTTGTGATATCCGTGCGGTTCGTCAGTAATGCAACCACAAGAAGGCCGCCGAAAATTGGTAGTCCTTCGATGCAATTGCCGTGCGCACGAGCAAGACGCTGCATGAAGGGCGAAAGATTGGCGTTGTCCGGCCTGAATTGCGGGCCGGCGACGGCACCTGTCACGACGAGACGGACGCGCAGGATCTCCATCATGATGAGGAGCACCAGACTCCACGCTATCAAAAGCGTGAGGACGATCGAGGACACGTTTGTCATCGAGAAACTCCCTCCAATCATGCTCAAACCGATCCTTGGAGCTCGAAATCCGCGTTCGCGATCCGCCAAGGCATTCGCATCTGTCAGCCCGCCCCGCCACGAAAAACAGCCTCTACGTTGTGTCCGTCTGGATCCAGCACAAACGCTGCGTAGTATCGCGGATCGCACTGATGACGTACACCTGGGCACCCATTGGACTTCCCGCCGGCAGCAAGCGCCTCCTTATAAAACGCATCAACCGCCCTGCGGGACCGCGCCCGGAAAGCGACATGGAGCTTCGGGATTGGCGAAGGAATCGCAACTATTCCGAACTGCCACGTTGCGCCCCCGAAGCCGATAGCCTGTCCGTCCTCGGCAAAGAGCCGGGCCTCAAGAGGGGCCAGGACCCGTTCATAGAAGCGGCGACTCCGAGTCAGGTCGAGCACCGGCAGATTGAAATGGTCGATCACGATGAGGCCTCGTACTTAGATCGGCGCCAGGCGCGCCAGCCGGCTGGAATGGCGTTGAAGCTGCGCCTTCCCTTGAATTAGGGCGAAGTGCCGCAAGACAGGCATGAGTGCCCTCGCGCGACTTTGCGCCAATATTTTCAGGTCTCAAACGTCTTTCCCTTTATGAATCATTCCATAGCGGTGTCGCGGGTGACCAGCGAGGATAACGCTCGGATCGTGGCCGCCGTGAACGCGCAGGGTCCTCGCCTTCGGGCATTCGTGCGCCGGCAGATTGCCGATCTTAGCGAGGTCGACGATATCGTGCAGGATGCTTTCTTGGAACTCGTTTCTGCGTATCGATTGATGGCGCCCATCGAGCACGTGGCCGCTTGGCTCCAGCGAGTGGCTCAGAATCGGATCATCGACCGGTTTCGGAAGGAATCCCGCATCACCTTCGAAGGGGATCCGTCCACGGTACGTGAGGCTGACCCGAATTCCGTGGCGACAGGCATCTTGGATGAGTGGCTCGCGCCCGACATCGTCGGTCCCGAGGACAGTTACGTACGGGATGTGATGGCGGAAGAGCTTGCGGCGGCGGTCGACGAGCTGCCGGCGGAGCAACGCGCGATATTTATCGCGCACGAGGTGGAAGGACGCAGTTTCAAGGAGCTCGCGGCTGAGTGGGGCGTGGGTGTGAACACCTTGCTGGGGCGAAAACACGCCGCGGTCCTGCACTTGAGGAAGCGATTGCAGGATATTCGGTCGGCATTGGACACTTGAGGAGCATGCGATGAAGAGATATTGGATGTTGCGGGGCGTGAAAATGATTGCGCTTGCAGCACTCGCCTTGGGATTGCTGGGATACGCCGTCATGGCGCTTTGGAATTCCGTGCTTCCCGCGGCAACAGGCCTGCATGCAATTACCTTCGTGCAGGCCTTGGGGTTGCTGGTGCTTTCCCGGATCCTGTTTGGCGGTCTTCGGGGTTGGCGACGCCGCGGTCATTGGCGAGGGCGTATGCACGCGCGCTGGCAGCAGATGACCCCGGAAGAGCGCGAGCGGTTTCGGAACTTCCTGGGATCACGAAGTTGCGGCGCGAGAGATGCCTCTGTGCGCTCATCGCAAACGCCGTAAATCCCGGCTCCTGGTTTAAGCCCAAGGATCCTCTCGAAGAACTCGATCAACAATCCCGCGCCTCCGCGATCGTTCGAACCGCCGCTTAGCTGGCCAGGCGTTTCGCAGCACTGGCACGCTCATACGCCCAAAGACGCCATTTCGGAACATCAGGAGCCATGGCGGTGAAAAGTCCCTTGGACCGGCAACTTTGACGCAATTCCTGTGCCGGCCTGCCCCGGCTATTCCGTGATCCCCCCGCTGTCGCTATACTACGGCCGCCTCCGGGATGGTTTTTCATCTAATTTCAGCGAGTTAACGTGTCCAACACCGAATCTTCAGATACGCACTTCTTCAATTCATTCAGTTTGGTGCTGGGCATCCTCATTCTCTTCGCCATCGTCCTGTTCGGTTTTGCGCGCTCGATCGGCGCGGACACCCAGGCTCGGGACGTGTTGCTGGACCCGATGCATATGAAGGATGTGCAAAAGAACATTGCACCCTTTGCACACGTTGCCGTTGCAGGTCAAGACAACTCGGCCTTGGCCGTCGTCGCAGCGCCGGCGGGCGGTGCGGCAGCCGCGGATGTTCCGACCATGGGCGAGCAGGCGTTCACGAAAGTGTGTTCGGCGTGCCACTCGACGGGTGTCAACGGCGCTCCGAAGATTGGCGATCATGCGGCTTGGGGCCCACGCATCGCGCAGGGCAAGGAAACGCTCTACAAGAATGCGATCGGCGGCAAAGGCAATATGCCGCCCAAGGGCGGGACGAACTGGCCGGATGCGACCATTCGCATGACCGTCGACTACATGGTGTCGCTCAACAAGTAAGCTTATCCAAGGCGCGCAGCTGCACGGCTTCCGCCACGTCGATCCTGCGAATCTTCGACCCGCCCGCGAGGTCGGCACAGGTCCGCGCCAGCTTGAGTACGCGATGGCATGCCCGCGCCGATAGTCCGAGCCGCGCAATGGCCGTGCCGAGCAGGACCCGCGATTCGCGCTCCAACGCGCAAAACCTCGTCACCTCCGATGGCGTGAGGCGCGCGTTGAGGGTGCCCTGACGCTGCATTTGCACTTGCCTCGCCACGACGACACGCTGGGCAACGGTGGCGGAATTCTCCGCTTCCGCAGGTGCATCCCCCAGCATGTGCTCGACCGGCAGCGCCTTGAGCTCGACATGAATGTCGATGCGATCGATCAGCGGTCCGGAAATCCGATGCCGATACCGGTCGATCTGCTCCGCCGTGCAGTGGCAGCGGCCCCGCGGGTCACCCGCGTAGCCGCAGGGACAGGGATTCATCGCAGCCACCAGCTGAAACCTGGCGGGAAACTCGCATGTTCGCTTGAGCCTCGTGAGGTGCACCACGCCGCTTTCGAGGGGTTCTCGCAGTGCCTCGAGCGCGTTGCGCGGAAATTCCGGCAGCTCATCGAGAAACAGCACCCCGAGATGGGCCAGTGATAATTCGCCGGGCCGCATGGCGCCGCCGCCGATCAGCGCCGCCACTGAGGCGGTGTGCTGCGGGCTGCGAAACGGCCGGCGTCCGCCGAGACTGGGCCTGCGCCCCGCCACCGACTCCAAACAGGCGACTTGCAGCGACTCGAGCGCACCCAGCGGCGGCAGCAACCCGGGTAGCCGTTGCGCGAGCATCGTCTTGCCGGCGCCGGGTGGCCCGATCATGAGCAAGCCGTGCTCGCCGGCGGCGGCGATTTCCAGCGCGCGCTTGGCCGCGAACTGACCGCGCACCTCGGCGAGGTCGGGATAGCCGTCTATTGTCGCCGACATCGGGGGATCCGCCTCCGGCAATACCTCCTTGCCTCGGAGAGCGGCGCAAAGCTGCTGCAGAGTGCTCGCGAGCCTCACCTTCGCATGCCGGACCAGCCCGGCCTCGAGTGCGTTGGGATGGGGCAAAATCAACTCCCTCCCGGCGCGCGAGCCTTCGATGAGCGCCGGCAGCAATTTGGGCGTCTGACGCAGTTCGCCCCCGAGCGATAACTCGCCGTAAAACTCTCTTTGTTCGAGTTCGCGACGCGGTATCGTGCCGTCGGCCGCCAGGATGCCGACGGCGATGGGCAGGTCGAAGCGGCCGCCCTCCTTGGGCAGCTCGGCGGGCGACAAATTGACGGTGATCCGGCCGGCGGGAAAATCGAACCCGCTCGTCTCGAGCGCCGAGCGGACTCTCTCCTTGCTCTCGCGCACCACGGCTTCGGGCAGGCCGACCATGGCGAATGTCGGCAGCCCGGCACCCAAATGAACTTCCACGCGCACCAACGGGGCCGCGAGTCCCAGAGGCGCCCGGCTCAACACCGTGCTCACGTCCTTGTGAGTTTTGGCCACCCGATTGACGCTTTATGAGGCCGTTGTCACTGCGGCGTGAGCTTGGCCTCGATCTCTTTCAACCGCGCTTCCATGGCCGCGAGCTTCGTTTGTGTTCGCTCGAGAATCGCCGCCTGCACATCGAATTCTTGCCGGCTGACCAAATCGAGTTTGCTGAGTTGGGCCTGCAGCACGGCCTTGAAGTTGCCTTCCAAATCGCGACCGAACGCCCGCACCGATTCGGGTACGGAATCCGCCAGCCGCCGCGCCAATTCGTCCAATCCGCTCGCGTTGATGAAACTCATATGCTCTCCAGTACTCGCCCGCACCTGCACTCCCGTAATGCAGTTTGCGGCAAGGGTCGCGCCATGTCAGTGCATCGCCCGCAGCCTCGATGGCGCAACCCATTGATTCAAGGTCCGGCCGATGCTGGCACGGAAACTGCAACATTCATCTTCAATACTAACGCGGAAGCACTGCCGGAGGCCTACGTCTCATAAGGATGAAAACAGGGAAAAATGCATGAAGCTGATTACCGCCGTCATCAAGCCCTTCAAATTGGACGAAGTTCGGCAAGCGGTGGCGGATATCGGCATTCAAGGGGTGACGGTCACCGAAGTGCATGGGTATGGACGACAGCATGGGCACACGGAGATTTACCGCGGTGCTGAATACAGGGTCGACTTTCTGCCCAAGGCAAAGATAGAACTCGCGGTCGATGATTCGATCGCGGAACAGGTGATGGAGGCGGTCTGCAACGTGGCGAGAACCGGGAAGACAGGGGACGGGAAGGTGTGGGTACTCGATCTGGAGCAGGCCGTGCGCGTTCGCACGGGCGAAACGGGATCAGACGCCATCTAAGGGGGCATACTGGTGGATGGCAATTCATTGATTTTTCGAGAGGAAATGACAACTCTCGCCCGCCGTCGAGCGAGGCCAAAACCTCTGACGTTTTAGGAGCATCTCGCGCCGGCAAGCCAGCCAACTCCCCCGTCGGTGCGATATCCCGGCGGCATGGGTCCTTTCGAGGATCCGTGCCGTTTTTTATATTCGCGCGCCCGGCGCAAGACGCGATGAGTTTATACAATAGAAAATACCATTTCTCCATGCTGCGACGCAGCAATCTTCATTGAAATCCACTGCTAGAGTGTAGGATGGTTCGACATAAGGGAGATTCCTCTGCATGAAAATGCTCATCGCCATCATCAAACCGTTCAAGCTTGACGATGTCAGAGCCGCCTTGGGAGAGGTGGGAGTACAGGGCATTACCGTGACAGAGGTCAAAGGCTTCGGGCGCCAAAAAGGCCACACTGAACTGTATCGAGGAGCCGAATATGTCGTCGACTTCCTGCCCAAGGTGAAACTTGAGCTGGCGGTGGATGACGAGCAGGTGGATCGGGTAATAGAAGCCATCATGGAAACGGCGCGCACGGGTAAAATCGGCGACGGGAAGATATTCGTTACGGACCTCGGACAGGCGGTGCGGATTCGTACCGGTGAAGCCGGTTCGCACGCGTTATAGCATTCAAGTGCGTTAAAGCTCTCAATCGAGGATCGGACAATGAAACGCCTTCTGTTGTTCGCCGCCCTGATCGCCTGGTCGGGCATGGCCGGAGCGGTCGTTTACAAGTGGCTCGATGTGCAGGGCAAGGTGCACTACGGCGACCGACCGCCGGATGGCGTGCATGCAGAAGTGGTTGAGAACTTGGGAACGCATTCCGGTCACGCCACGCCGGCGCGAGCACCAGAGGCCGCGCCGCCCCCGAAGACCGCGAACCAGCCGAATCAAGATGAGGCCGCCGCCAAGAAGGCGGTGGCGGACGATGTTTCGCAAACCCGCGAAAAGGAGTGTGCCGAGGCGCAGGAGCGTTACCGGAAACTCATCGAGGGCCGCCGGCTCTTCAAGACGGGCAATGACGGCGAGCGTCAGTATCTGACTTCCGAAGAAATCGACACGCAGCGCATGGATGCAAAGCGCGACGTGGACGCCATCTGCAATAGCCCGACCTAGGTCTTCAGTTTTCCAACCTCGCTCGAGCCGCCCGCAGGTGGGCCTCTCGTCCCCGTCTGCGGCGTGTGGTGCCGTCTGCGCGCTTTGCCGCCCGCTGCGCAAAGCCTTACGCTACGCGTCTGATAAACCTAATCGGAACTCTGCGTATGCAAACAGGCTTCGTCGGACTGGGTGCCATGGGCGCGCACATGGCGCGCAGCCTTCACCGTGCCGGGCTGTTGACGGGCGTCTGGAATCGGACCAAGTCCAAGTCCGAAGCGCTGGCCGCGGAACTACGTTGTATCGCCTTTGCCAGCTTGGCCGAGCTGGCCGGCAACTGCGAGGCGGTGGTGATCTGCGTATCCGCCGACGAGGATTTGCGCGCGGTGGTGGCCGGCCTCGAACCGGGGCTGAATCTCAACATGATCGTCATGGACTGCTCGACCGTGGGTGCGGGTACTGCTCGCGAGATGCACGCGCAGCTCGAGGCGCTCGGTGTCGGATTTCTCGACTGTCCGGTGAGCGGAGGGGTGGAAGGTGCGCGCACCGCGTCGCTTGCCATCATGGTGGGCGGCGATGAGGCGGTGTTCGAGCGCGCGCAACCCATCCTGCAGGCTATGGGAAAGAATCTCGCCTACTTGGGGCCGAGCGGCGCCGGTCAGGCGGCGAAGGCCACGAATCAAATCATGTGCGCGGGCATCATCCAGGCCGTCGGCGAAGCGATGGCCTTTGCGCACGCCGAGGGGCTGCCGCTCGACCGTCTGATCGAGCTCCTCGGCAAAGGTGCGGGTTCGAGCTGGTACTTCGTCAATCGGGCGCCGTTCATGGCACACAATAGTTTTCCCGCAGGATTTCGCGTGAGGCTGCATGCCAAGGATCTGCGAATATGCCGCGAAATGGCCGCGCAGCACGGCGCCATTCTGCCGGTGGTGGAATCGACGCTGGCGCAATATGCAGAACTCATCGTCAAAGGCTTTGGCGATGAGGACATATCGTCCATCTACCGCCTCAAGTCGGCGCTGTTTCCGCCAAAGCCCGGCAGCGCATGAACGCGCAGCCCATGCCCCCGCTGCGGATCGCCACTCGCAAGAGCCAGCTTGCTCTTTGGCAGGCCGAGCATGTCGCAACCTTGCTGCGCCGGGCACATCTGGGTCTTGAGATCGAACTCGTTCCCATGGTCACCCAGGGTGACCGCATTCAGGATCGGAGCCTGGCGGCGATCGGCGGCAAGGGGCTCTTCATCAAGGAGCTCGAGGTCGCGCTCGAGGAGCAACGCGCCGACATCGCCGTGCATTCGATGAAGGATCTGCCGGGCGATCTTCCCGCGGGACTTCTCATCGCGGCGGTGCTAGAGCGCGCAGATGCGCGCGATGCGTTGCTGAGCACATCGGCCGTTCGGCTCGATGATTTGCCGCGAGGCGCCCGCGTGGGCACTTCGAGCCTGCGGCGGCAGTCGCAGCTTCTGGCGGCTCGTCCGGACCTTAAGATCGAAGCGATGCGCGGCAACGTGGATACGCGGCTGCGGCGGCTCGATACAGGTGAGATGGACGCCATCGTGCTGGCGTGTGCCGGTCTGATTCGATTGGGCCTGGAATCGCGCATCACGGCGCGTCTCGATCCGCGGATCTCGTTGCCGGCCGTCGCCCAGGGGATCATCGGTATCGAGTGCCGGATCACCGATTCGCGCACGCGCAGCCTGGTTGCGGTTCTCGATCACCCGGCGACGCGGATTGCCATGGACGCGGAGCGGGCGTTCGCCCATCGCCTCGGCGGCAGCTGCCAGTCCCCCATCGCGGCACACGCACGCCTCGACGGAAAGCGACTGGTGCTCGAGGGCCTCGTCGCGGAGCCTGACGGCTCGCGGCTCCTGCGCGACACGCTTTCCGGGAGCACCGATGAACCGTCCTCTCTGGGACGCCAACTGGCCGAGAGGATTCTGGCCGCTGGCGCGGGCCCGTTGCTCGAGCGCCTGCGTACCGGTTGACCGATGTCGGCATTGCACGGTGTCGGCGTCCTCGTCACTCGGCCCGAGCACCAGGCAACGCCGCTGTGCCGCCTTCTGGAAATTCAGGGCGCGAATGTCTTTCGCTTGCCGGCCATTGAAGTCCGAGCCGTCGGCAATCGGCGTGAGACGGCGGCGCAGCTCGGTGCGCTCGAGGACTTCGATGTCATCGTTTTCACCAGCAGCAACGCCGTGAGGTTCGGCGCCTCCCTGCTCGATCAGAAGCGTGATTTGACGTTGGCGGCTCTCGGGCCCGCGACTGCACGCGCGCTCAATCAAGCGGGCTACCGGGTCGCGGTTCAGCCGCTCATCGCCTTCGACTCGGAAAATCTGCTCCTGCATCCTCGACTCGAGCGCCCGGCGGGTCTTCGCATACTGGTCATCAAGGGCAGCGGCGGCCGCCCCTATCTGGCACAGGAGCTCACGCGTCGCGGGGCTGAGGTGATGACCGTCGACGTTTACGAACGCGTACCGGCGGTTCCGAGTCCCGCGGTGCTTGCCACTCTGCTCGACAGCTTCACCGCCGCAGCGGTGCAGGTGATCACCGCGACCAGCTTGGAAATTGCCGCCAGTTTGCTCGGGATCGCGACTCCTGCATTGCGCCGCGAATTCGATCTCGTGCACTGGCTGGTACCCGGCGAGCGCGTGGCCGCCGGCGTGCGCGAATTCGGTCTGGCTGCGCCGCTGGTGCAGGCAGAGTCCGCGGACGATCACGATTTGGTCGCGGCGCTGATCCGTTGGCGTTCGATGGAATCGGGCGCGTAGTCGAACGAATCGAAATGCAGGCGGCTCGCCGCGACTCCGCGTGCGCCGAATTCGCGGCGCACCGCCGCGATCATCGCCGGCGGCCCGGCCGCATACACATCGTAATCTTCGAGATCAGCGATGTCCTTTAGAACAGCCTCGTGCACCATCCCGCGCGCGCCTCTCCACCCGGCCGAAGGCTCCGAGAGCACCGGCACATAATGCAGCCGTGCGCTGCGTTTCGGCGCCGCGAGCGCGCCAAGCGCGGCGTGGGCGTAGAGATCGCGCTCGCTGCGCACGCCCCAGTACAGGGTCATGTCTCGCTCGATGCCGCTCTCGAGCACATGCCGCAGGATGCTGAGCAGCGGCGCGAGCCCCGTGCCCCCGCCGACGAGCAGCATCCGTGCGGGGCCGGGCCGGTACACGAACTGCCCCAGCGGCCCTTCGATGGAGAGCAGCGCGCTTCGCCCACTCTGCTCGAACAGGGACCCGGAGAACTCGCCCCCCGCGACCCGCCGCACGTGCAGCTCGAGCGGTCGCGAGTCGTGCGGCGGCGATGCGATTGAGAAGCTGCGGCGGCGCCCGCCGCGCAGCATGATGTCGATGTATTGGCCGGCCTCGAACGAGAAGGTTTCGGCAACCGGCAGCTTGAGATACAGGCCCATGACATCGTGCGACAGGGGCACGGTACGCTCGACGCGGGCCGGAAGACGTTTGACGGGGGTCTGATCGGGTGTGGTGATTTCGGCGGTTTCGATGGATACGTCGCTCCGCGCGCGCGCCTGACAGAGCAGTACAAACCCTTCCGCGGCCTCGGCATCCGACAAACCCAGCGGCGGACCGTTCGGATAGTAGATCTCTCCTTTCAGCAGGCGGGCGCGGCAGGAACCGCAATTGCCGCCCTTGCAGCTATGCGGCAAATTCAAGCGGGCGCCAAGTGCCGCATCGAGCAGCGACTGATCCGGCGCCGCGCTGAAGGTGACGTTGGGCTTGGCCAAGCTGATGCGCACGGGTGTTCCTCGCGGAACACCATAGCATGCCGGGGCTCCCTACGCCGCGGGCTGGCTGCGCTTGCTATCCAGCCATTCGCGGATCGGCTTCCACTGCTTCCAGTCGGGCCACGCGAGATACTCCGGCAGCTCGAGCACGCCCATTCCGCGCGCGTACGCGCGCACGTAGTTCTGCGCTTCCCGGAGGCTACCGAGGTAAGGGACTTTGAGCTTGCTCAAGTACTGATCCAATTCTTCGTAGATCAAGGTGTATTCCCGCACCCGGTTCGCAACCACGGCCAACCGCGCCTGCTTGCGCGATACCTTGCCGATTTCGAGCAGTTCCTCCATGAAATGCCCGCAGGCCTTCATGTCGATGCTGGATGGCAGCACTGGAACGATGATGGTCTCCGCACGGCGCACCAGCTCATTGAGCTCCGTGCCGTGAACGCGGGCCGGCGCGTCGATCACCAGGATCTCGGTGTTGCGCGCCACACTGCGCAGGCCCTCGTCGTAGGCGGCAACCCCGCTGATCGCCGGTAGATCCACCGGGCGTTGCGCCAGCCAGTCGAGGCTGGAGCGCTGCGGATCGTAATCTGCAATGCATACTTGGCGGCCGTCGCGGGCGAAAGAAACGGCGATGTTGGTCGCCAGGGTGCTCTTGCCGCATCCGCCCTTCGCATTCAATACCATTACGTGACGCATAATCCCCCGAGCGTTGTTGTTTTCAGTAAGGTAAGACCCGAGGAGGGATTGCGCAACCCCGCTCGCGACAAATTGCCGCATCGGCTATGCTGTCGTGCATGCGCATCGAGTTCCTGAAGATGCAGGGTTTGGGCAATGATTTCCTGGTATTCGATGCCGCTGCCGCCAATGCTCGCTTGGACGGAAGCGCGCTGCGCGCCCTCGCAGACCGCCGCACCGGCATCGGCTTCGATCAAGCGTTGATTCTGGAATCTCCGCGCGATGCGACCAGCCGCGTGTACTACAGGGTCTTCAATGCCGATGGCACGGAAGTCGAACAGTGCGGCAATGGCGCGCGCTGCATTGCCGCTCTCTTGTACTCGCGCGCACCGCAATTGGGCCGCGACCTCGTGATGGGCAGCATGGCGGGGACCGTGCACGCGCACGTGCGGCACGACGGCACGGTGTCGGTGGACATGGGGGTTCCCAACTTCGATCCGCGCTCGCTGCCGATGGAGGCAGCCGAAGGCGCAGCGGGAAATGCAGGCGGGCTGTCCGAGGCGGCCACGTACACACTGAAGGTCGACGGCGGCGACGTCGAGATCGGCGCGGTCTCGATGGGCAACCCGCATGCCGTCGTTCGGGTGCCGGATGTGAAAACCGCGCCGGTCGAGCGGATTGGGCCTAGTATCGAGCAACACCCGCGTTTTCCGAGGCGCACCAACGTAGGATTCATGCAAATCGTCGATCGCGGCCACATTCGATTGAGGGTTTTCGAAAGAGGCGTGGGCGAAACCATGGCTTGCGGCACGGGCGCTTGTGCGGCGGTCGCTGTCGGCAGGCGCCGTGGACTGCTGGATGAAGACGTGCGGGTCGATCTGAAGGGGGGAACTGCGATGGTTTCCTGGCCGGCGCAGACCGGGCATGTGTGGCTCACCGGGCCGGCGACGACTGTGTTTAGCGGATCTGTCGAAATATAACGTGACGTACGGGAGCTGAAAGATGACAACCAGTCAGGCGCGCGGTATCAAGCAAGAGGGCCTCAACGACGTCAGCGTCGCGGACTATCTGCAAACCTATCCGGATTTCTTCGAGCGCAATTCTCCGCTGTTGGCCAAATTACGGCTGCCGCATTTGCGCGACGTGGGGTCCACCGTCAGTTTGGTGGAACGTCAGGTGGAGGTGCTGCGCGACCGCAATCAGTCTCTGGAACGCAAGTTGAAGGAGCTCGTCGATGTGGCCCGCGCCAATGACGCGCTGGCCGACCGCATTCACCGGCTGAGCCAGCGCCTGATCCGCGCGAGAACCTTGCTCGAAACCATCAATGCCATCGAGACGTCGCTGCGCGAGGACTTCGACGCCATGCATTCGGTGCTGGTGCTGTTCCTGGAGCAGGCGAGATCCTTGGAACCGGAGGCGGGACGATTCCTGCGAGTCGGAGCGGCGGGCGACCCCGACATCAAGACCTTCGAATCGCTCCTGCAGTCGGGCAAACCGCGCTGCGGGCAGGTGCGCGACGTGCAGCGGGACTACCTATTCGGAAAGGATTCGGTCGAAATCGGATCGGTGGCCCTCACTCCATTGGGTCCGAAGGGCGAGTTGGGGATTCTGGCCATCGGTGCCAGCGATGCGGAGCGGTTCCACCCGGCCATGAGCACGGAATTTCTGACGCGCATCGGCGAACTCGTGACCTACGCGCTGATGCGCTGAAGACCAGGCGCGATGCTTTCGGCCGAAAGCGAGTGGATCGATCGGTTCGTGTCGCACCTGGCGCATGAGCGCCGGATGAGCGCGCATACCACATCAGCCTATGCGCACGACCTGCGCGCCCTGGCCGGATTTGCCGGACGGCGCAACCTGCGCCGCTGGGATGCTCTCGAGCATCCCGAACTGCGGGCATTCGCCGCGGACCTGCACGGCGGGGGCTTGAGCCCGCGCAGTATTCAGCGGCACCTGTCGGCTGCGCGCACGTTCTACAGATTCCTGATGCGCGAGGGACACTGCTCGCGCAATCCGGCGGAGGGTGTGCGTGCGCCCAAGACCAAGAAGCGTCTACCCGCCACGTTGGATGCGGATCAAATGGGCCGTCTTCTGGCCTTTCGCGTCGACGATTCCTTGTCCGCACGCGACAAGGCCATCATGGAACTCTTTTATTCATCTGGCCTGCGGTTGACGGAACTCGTCGGCTTGGGCGTAACGGCGCTCGATTTGAAGGACCGTACTGTGCGGGTGCTCGGCAAGGGCAACAAAACCCGCATCGTGCCCGTCGGCCGCCACGCCATCGATGCCCTCAAGGCATGGCTGCGGGTGCGCACCGGGCTCGTCGCGGCCGGCATCGATGCGCTCTTCATAGGCAAGAGCGGCCGCCCTCTGTCGGTGCGGGCCGTGCAATTGCGGGTGGATGCCTGGGGCCGCCGCCAGGGCATCGGCATCCACGTTCACCCGCATATGTTCCGCCACTCGTTCGCCACCCATTTGCTGGAGTCGAGCGGCGATCTGCGCGGGGTGCAGGAATTGCTCGGCCACGCCAATATCGGGACCACCCAGGTCTATACCCACCTGGATTTCCAACATCTGGCGACGGTCTATGAAGCCGCGCATCCGCGCGGCCGCCGCCGCCAACGCAGCGCTTGAAAGGGGCCGACGGCGGCCCCACCCTTCCTCCCTATGAACCACGATCCCGAGCGAATTTACGGGACCACCATTCTTGCCGTGCGCCGGGCAGGCCGCGTGGCGGTCGGCGGCGACGGACAGGTGACCATTGGCCAGACGGTCATGAAGGGCAATGCGCGCAAGGTGCGCCGCCTCTACGACGGCAAGGTGCTGGCCGGATTTGCGGGCGGCACCGCGGACGCCTTCACACTGTTCGAGCGCTTCGAGGGGAAACTCGAGAAATACGGCAATCTCACCCGTGCCGCGATCGAATTGGCCAAGGACTGGCGCAGCGACCGGAGCCTGCGCCGGCTCGAGGCCCTGTTGTGCGTCGCCGACGCCGAAAGCACATACGTGATATCGGGCAATGGCGACGTGATCGAGCCCGAACACGACTTGATCGCCATCGGCTCGGGCGGAGGATTTGCCCAGGCGGCGGCGCAGGCGTTCATGCAAGGGGACTTGTCCGCCCGGGACATCGTCGAACGTTCCCTCAACATCGCCGCGGACATCTGCATCTACACCAATCGCAATCTGACGATCGAGGAACTATAACGTCCATGTCGCAGATGACCCCGCGCGAAATCGTCGAAGAACTGGACAAGCACATCGTCGGCCAGAAGGCGGCCAAGCGTGCGGTCGCGATTGCCCTGCGCAACCGCTGGCGGCGCCAGCAAGTGGCCGAATCCCTGCGCGCGGAGATCACCCCAAAGAACATTCTCATGATCGGCCCAACCGGCGTCGGAAAAACCGAGATTGCGCGGCGCCTCGCTCGTCTGGCGAAAGCGCCGTTCATCAAGGTGGAGGCCACGAAATTCACCGAAGTGGGGTATGTGGGACGGGAAGTTGACTCGATCGTCCGTGATCTTGTGGAGATCTCCGTCAAAATGACTCGAGAAGAGGAGATTGCCAAGGTACGCCACCGCGCCGCCGACAGTGCCGAGGAACGCATTCTCGATGTGCTGCTGCCGCGCGTATCCGCCGGGTTCACCGCCGACACGGCGCCGCGGGACACCGATACCCGGCAGCGCTTCCGAAAAATGCTGCGCGAGGGGCATTTGGATGATCGTGAGGTGGAAATCGAAGTGCGCGCTGCGCCAATGGGCGTCGAAATCATGGCGCCGCCGGGAATGGAGGAAATGACCCAGCAGCTGCAGGGCATGTTTCAGAACCTGGGGGCGGCCCGGACACGCCAACGCAAGCTCAAGATCAAGGAAGCGTTGAAGCTGCTGGTTGACGAAGAAGCCGCGAAAATGATCAATGAAGAGGAGCTCAAGGTCCGTGCGGTCGAGAACGCGGAACAAAACGGCATCGTCTTCATCGATGAGATCGACAAGATCGCCCGGCGCCAGGAAACGACCGGCGCCGACGTCTCGCGCGAGGGCGTGCAGCGCGACCTGCTTCCCCTGGTCGAGGGCTGCACCGTGAACACCAAGTACGGCACTGTGAAGACCGACCATGTACTGTTCATCGCGTCGGGCGCATTTCACATGTCAAAGCCCTCCGACCTCATTCCGGAGCTGCAGGGCAGATTGCCGATCCGGGTCGAACTCGACCCTCTGGTCGTCGAGGATTTCGTGCGCATTCTGACGGAACCCGACGCTTCATTGTGCCGGCAATACTCGGCGCTGCTCGCCACGGAAGGAGTCGAGCTGGAATTCGCGGGCTCCGGCGTACAGCGGCTCGCCGAGGTCGCCTTCGAGGTGAACGAGCGAACGGAGAACATTGGGGCACGGCGTCTGCATACCGTCATGGAGCGGCTCCTGGAAACCGTGTCCTTCGATGCCGCGGACCGCAACGGAACCCATGTCCTCGTCAACCGCGAATACGTCGAAGGGAATCTCGGCGAATTGGCGAAGGATCAGGACCTGTCGCGGTATATCCTTTAGGAGCCTGTCTCCCATCCCTCGATCAAACATGCCGCAGCCGACCGACATCAAATTGCGCACTCAATCGCGGCTCCTTGACGTTCGCTTCGACGACGGCTCGCATTTCGAGCTGCCGTTCGAGTACTTGCGCGTGTTCTCCCCGTCCGCCGAGGTGAAAGGCCACGGCGGAGGGGAGGGAGTGCTGCAGACCGGCAAGCAGAACGTCGGCATCACCGGAATCGAGCCGGTGGGAAACTATGCGCTGCGCCTCTTGTTCGACGACGGCCACAATACCGGCCTTTACACGTGGACCCTCCTGCATGAGTTGGGCCGCGATTTTCGTCGAAACTGGTCGCGCTACCTGGAACGCTGCGCGGAGGCCGGGAAGGCGAAGTAGCCCTCTTCAGGCTCCCGGCGGCCGCCGGGCCACCCCCGGTCGGCTACAATGCGTGGAACAAGCGAGGGCCGCCATGGATAACTCCGACCCCAAGGTAGATTTCGGATTCGAAAAGGTCGCCCCGGGCGAAAAGGCGGAGCGCGTCCGTTCGGTATTCGCTTCCGTGGCGGGCAGGTACGACCTAATGAACGACCTCATGTCGTTCGGCGTGCATCGTCTTTGGAAGCATTTCACGCTCAGCTTGACCGGATTGAAGCCCGGCCAGCACGCATTGGACGTCGCCGGCGGCACCGGCGATCTCTCCTTGGGGATGCTGCGCCAGGTGGGCAAGTCGGGCCGCGTCGTACTGTCCGACGTGAACCGGGCGATGCTGGACATCGGCCGCGACCGGCTTCTGGACCACGGCTTCGTGGGAAATGTCGACTGTATTGTCGCCGATGCGGAGCGCCTGCCCTTCGAGGATAACTCCTTCGATTGTGTCACCATCGGATTTGGGCTGCGCAACGTGACCGACAAGGCGGCCGCCCTGCGAGCGATGCATCGCGTACTCAAACCCGGCGGCCAGTTGCTGGTGCTGGAGTTTTCGACGCCGGTGGCCCCCGGAGTGAGGCCAATTTACGACGCCTATTCATTCAAGGTACTGCCGCTGTTGGGAAAGTTCGTGGCGCGGGACGCGGCCAGCTATCGATATCTCGCGGAATCGATCCGCATGCATCCGGATCAGGAAGCTCTGCTCGCGATGCTGCGCGCAGCCGGGTTTGCCCAGGCACGCTACCACAATCTGACCGGCGGCATCGTCGCCGTGCATCGCGGCTATAAGATCTGACATGTCTGCGACCCCCGCCTGGCTCGCGACGGCCGAAGCCGTGCTCAATCGAGGTATCGATGCGTCGGTACAGGCGGCGGCGCTCGCGCGACGCCTTGAGGGCACCGCTCTTGAGGTCGACGTGCAGGGAATCATCCGAATTCGAACGACCGTGTTTCGCGGCCGTCTGTCGCTCATCGCAGGCAATGGGGCCGCAGCGGTGGATCCCGCGTCGTCCGGTGCCGCCGCCGATGCCGCCGCCGACACGGCGGCCGATGCGACCATTTCAGGATTGCTGCCCTCGCTCCTGCAGCTGCTCAAGGGCGGGACGCCGCGCGAAGCGGGTCCGCCCGGCAAACCCAAGGCCGACATCCGCGGCGACGCGGAAGTCGCCAACCTGTATCGCGAACTCATCATCCTTGCGCGTCCGGATCCGGAAGAGGAGCTGTCCCGCTGGATGGGCGACTTTCCGGCGCGGCGCCTGTCCCAGTTCGCGGAGCGCGCGTTGGGCTTCGCGCGACACGCGCGCAGGACCGTCGGCGAAAACATCGCCGAGTACCTGCAGGAGGAAGGCCGTGATCTGGTGAACAAGACCGAACTCGATGAATTCCTGCGCGGCGTCGATCAGCTGCGCGAGACGGCGGACAGGATCGAGGCGCGCCTCGGGCGGCTCGAGCGCCGCTTGAAGGATCCTTCCTGATGCGGCTGCGGGTTCTCGTCAGGCTGCTGCAAATTCAGCGCGCCCTGGTCAAGAACGGGCTTGATGACTTCGTTCGGGCGACGCATCTGTATCGGCCGTTTCGTTTCCTCTTCTATTTCTCGCCCTGGACCTGGTTTCAACGCAGCGTCGGCGTCACGCGGGCGGAGCGGCTGCGCTTGACGCTCGAGGAGCTGGGGCCGATCTTCGTCAAATTCGGCCAGGCTCTTTCGACGCGGCGCGATCTCCTTCCGTCCGACATCGCCGATGAGCTGGCGAAGCTCCAGGACCGCGTTCCGCCGTTCGACGGCGCGGTCGCGATTGCATCGATCGAAAAGGTGTTTGGGTTGCCGATCGGCGACATTTTCGGCACCTTCGAGACGAGTCCGCTCGCAGCCGCTTCCATTGCCCAGGTCCACCTCGCCAAGCTCAAGAACGGCCCTGAGGTGGTGGTCAAGATATTGCGGCCCGGCATGCGGGAAATCATCGATCTCGACCTCGAAGTGCTCGACTATCTCGCCGGGCTCGCCGACGATTACTGGAGGGAGTCCCGCCGGCTGCGCCCGGTCGAACTCGTGCGCGAATACCGCAAGACCATTCTCGACGAGCTGGACCTGCTTCGCGAAGCCGGCAATGCGGCGCAGCTGAAGCGCAATTTCGCGGGTTCGACCCTGCTGTACGTGCCCGAGGTTCATTGGGATTACTGCCGCTCCAGCGTCATGGTCATGGAAAGGATTCACGGCGTCATCGTCAATGATCTCGAGGGTCTGCGCGCGCGCGGCACGAACATCCCGAAGCTCGCTGAAAACGGCGTGGAAATTTTTTTCACGCAGGTATTCCGCGACAATTTCTTTCACGCCGACATGCACCCGGGAAACATCTTCGTGCAGACCGACGATCCTGAGAACCCGCGCTATGCAGCCGTGGATTTCGGCATCGTCGGCACTCTGCAGGCGCGCGATCAGCATTATCTTGCCGAGAATTTCATGGCGTTCTTCGACCGCGACTACGCGCGGATCGCCGCGCTGCACGTGGAGTCGGGTTGGGTGCCGCCGGGGACGCGCATCGACGAACTGGAGTCCGCGGTGCGCACGGTCTGCGAACCGATCTTCAACAAGCCCCTGAAGGAAATTTCCTTCGCACAGGTGCTGCTGCGGCTGTTCGAAACCGCGCGCCGCTTCGACATGCAGGTGCAGCCCCAGCTGATTCTCCTGCAAAAAACGCTGTTCAACATCGAAGGGCTGGGCCGGCAGCTGTATCCTGAGCTCGACCTGTGGCGGACGGCGCAGCCGTATTTGCGCAGGTGGATGCGGCAGCGGATGAGCCCGCGGGCCGTGCTGCGGCGGATGCGTGCGCATGTACCCGACACATTGGTCGCGCTTCAGCAGGTTCCGCAGCTACTGAGGAGCGCGGTCCGCGATGCGGCGGACGGGCGCCTGCGGTTGCAGGTCGACAATGCGGGGGTGGCTGAGCTGCGGGACGAAATGCGACGCAACAACCTGCGGCGCGATGCAACCGTCGCGGCCGCCGTGCTCTGGGTGTCCGGCTTGATGTGGCTGGCTTTGACCGTGAGGAATCCGTGGTTGGGTTGGTCGCAGATGAGCGCCGCAATCGCGCTGTTCGTTTGGTCGAGATCCTCGAGGGCGCGCCGCGAATGAGGGTTCCGATGGACAGCCAGACCAGCTACCGCGGCCGAAATTCGCGGCCGAATTGGCTTGTCCTCGCCGCCTTTATTGCGGCGGCACTGGGCGTGGGCGCGCTCGGCGCCCTCTTTTCCCCGGGGGTGTCCGCAGCGGCGGGACAATGGTACGAAATGCTCGGCAAGCCCGAATGGGCGCCGCCGAACAGCTGGTTCGGGCCGGTGTGGACCGCTCTATACGTGTCGATGGGCACGTCCGCCTGGCTCATCTGGCGGGAACGCTACCACCGGGGCAGGAGCGCGGCTCTTGCCGCCTACACGATCCAGCTGCTGCTCAACGCCGCCTGGGCACCGCTGTTCTTCGGTTTGAAGAATATCGGCGCCGGATTGTTCGTAATCGTGGCGCTGTGGTTGGCGATCGTCTGGACCATCCGCGAGTTCGCCGTCGTGAAGGGCGTCGCAGCGTGGATATTGGCGCCATACCTGATCTGGGTCAGCTTCGCGAGCGCGCTCAATCTCGCGCTCTGGAGAATGAACCAGTGACGCACCGTCTGTGGCTCCAGTGATGCGAATATGGGCAGGGCGTTGCGCCGGTGCCGGCCGGCTGCCGACGGGTCGGTAAGACTTACAAAATCGGCGCTTCGTGGCGGATTGCGATATCCTCGCCGCTCTTGCGAACCATTGATGAGGTGCCATTGAAGTATTTCCGCAGGCGCGGCCCTGGGCATGCGCTGTTGGACGGGCCCTCTAAGATTGACGAGCCGATTTCCGCTGAGATCTTCAGCGTCGAGCGACTTGAGCAGCATGCGGAGAGTTTGGCAAAAGCGCAGGAGGTGTCGCCGACGCAGACCGCAGGCATCTCCCTGCGCCGCCGTTTGCGATCCAATGCGTTGCGCCTGGACGCCGCCTTTCACACCCTGATCGGCGAGATTCGCAAGGATCGCGCGGTCACTCCGGCGGCCGAATGGCTGGTGGACAATTACTACATCGTCGATGAGCACATCCGCGCGGTGAGGCGCGATCTGCCCTCGGGATTCTACAAACAGCTGCCGAAGCTGTCCCACGGACCGCTCCGCGGCTATCCGCGCGTGTACGGAGTGGCGTGGGCCATCGTCGCGCATTCGGACAGCCGCTTCGAGCTCGACACACTGTACCGGTTCTGCCGCGCGTATCAGAGGGTTCAGCCGCTCACCATAGGCGAGCTGTGGGCCATCGCCATCACGTTGCGTGTGGTGTTGATCGAGAATTTGACCCGCCTCGCGTCGGGCATCGTCTACCGGCTCGAGCTGCGCGAGGAAGCGGATGCCCTGGCTGACGAGTGGCTGTCGGGCGATCCAAGGACGGGGCCGGGCGACGACGCCAAGCGCGCCATCGAGGCGCAGCCCCTTCCCAACCCCTTTGCCGCGCAGTTGTTTCAGCGCCTGCGCGACCATGATCCAGAAACCACGCCGGCCCTGGCTTGGTTGCAGCACATGTTCGCCGCGCGCGATACCAACGCGGACGATGTCGTTCACAGCGAACATCAACGGCAGGGCGCGGTCAACCTCAGCGTCCGCAACGTCATCACCACCCTGCGGCTCATCTCATCGGTCGACTGGGCGAAATTTTTCGAAAGCGTCAGTCTCGTCGATGAGCTTCTGCGCGAGCGCAGTTCGTTCGCGGCATTCGATTTTTCAACCCGGGACCTTTATCGGCACGGGATCGAGGACCTTGCGCGCCGCTCGGGCCACGCGGAGATGGACGTCGCACGCCGCGCGCTCGTTGCTGCGCAGCGGGCCGTCCATGCGGGGGGCCACCGGCCGGACGAGCCGCGTCATGCCCTCGAGCCAGGCTACTACCTCGTGTCCGACGGACGACCCGAGTTGGAGCGGGAATTGGGATACCGGGTTCCCTGGGGTCGGCGGCTGGGGCGCTGGACTCGCGCCGCCGGCGTTCTCGGATACAGCGGCAGCATTGCCGCTTTGAGCGTCGTCATGACGGCCGCGATGCTGTTCGCCGCCGGGCTGCCCGGCCTCGAATCCGGTCCGGCCGCCGCCGTCCTGTTGCTCGCACTCCTTGCGGCATCGGACATCGGGATCTGCATCGTCAATCTGTGGGTGACTCATTTTTGCAGCGCAAGCGTGCTGCCTGCGCTGGAGCTCATGGACGGAGTCCCCACTGAATTGCGCACGGTGGTGGCCGTTCCGACTCTCCTGACCAGCGCCGCGGATATCGATGACGCCGTGCGCGGCCTCGAGGTTCACTTTCTCGGCAACCAGGACGGCGACATTCGCTTTGCGCTGCTCACCGATTGGACCGACTCGGCCACCGAAAGCGCGCCCGGGGACGAGGAGTTGCTGGCCGCAGCCGCGGCGGGAATCGCCCGGCTGAACCGGCTGCATGGAGGAGTACACGGCGACGACCGGTTCTTGTTGCTTCATCGCAGGCGTCTTTGGAACGACGCTCAAGGACGCTGGATGGGTTGGGAGCGCAAGCGGGGCAAGCTTCACGAGCTCAACCTCCTGCTGCGCGGATCGAAGGACACGAGCTTCGTGGCCGTCGGCGGGCGGCCGCCGCAGTCGCCCGCCAAAGTGCGTTACGTCATCAGCCTGGACGCGGACACGCGAATGCCGCGCGGCGCCGCGCTGTCGTTGATCGGCAAAATGGCGCATCCGCTCAACAAGCCGGTCTTCGATGAGGCGAAGCGGCTCGTGACGGCGGGCTATGGGATTCTGCAGCCGCGCGTGACGCCATCGCTCCCCGTGGGCCGTTCGGGCTCGTTTTTTCAGCGGGTTTTTTCCGGACCCAGCGGCATGGACCCCTACGCCTTCGCCGTCTCCGACGTCTATCAGGACATGTTCGGCGAGGGCTCGTACAGCGGCAAGGGAATTTACGACATCACGACCTTCGAGGCGGCGCTCGCGAATCGCGTCGGCGACAATCGGCTGCTCAGCCACGACCTTTACGAGGGAGCCTACGCGCGCTGCGGCCTTGCCTCGGATGTCGAAGTCGTCGAGGAATATCCGTCCCGCTACGGCGTGGCCACGGCGCGCCAGCATCGCTGGACGCGCGGCGACTGGCAATTGCTCCCATGGGTGCTGGGCGAATACCCCACGCTGCCGGCGTTGGGGCGGTGGAAGATGTTCGACAACTTGCGCAGGTCCCTCATCGTGCCTGCAGTCTTGCTCGGCTTGGCCATGTGCTGGCTCGGATCTGCGCCTGTGGTGTGGGTCTGGTTCTTCCTCGCAGCGATTGCGCTACCCGCTTTTTTGCCGTTCCTGGTGGGCCAGTCGGGACAACTCGCGGACATCACGCGGCGCAGCTACCGCCGCACGCTGCGCACGGAAGCGTTTCAGACTGCCTCGCTGATTGCCTTGCGGGTGGTCTTTTGGGCCGACCAGGCCTGGACGATGGCGGACGCCATCGTGCGTACGCTGTACCGATTGAGCATCTCGCATCGCAACCTTCTCGAATGGACGACGACGGCGCAATCGAACGCGCAACGGACCATTTCGGTGCTTGGCTACTATCGACGCATGTACGGGGGCTTCCTCCTCGCGTTGAGCGTGACGCTGCTTCTGCAGCTCGAATCGCGTCGGATTCCCTGGAGTGCCGTGCCGTTCCTGCTGGCCTGGCTGTGCGCGCCGATCATCGCGCGCAAGGTGAGCCTCCCGGCCCCTTCGGCGCGACGCGCGTCATTGACGGCTGACGACAGGCATCGGCTGCGAATCATGGCACGGCAGACCTGGAGTTTTTTCGACGCGTTCGTCACGGCGCAGCAGAACATGTTGCCGCCGGACAATTTCCAGGAGATTCCGAATGCGGTGGTAGCGAACCGCACCTCGCCCACGAACATCGGCCTGTACCTTCTCTCCGTCGCATCAGCCCGCGATTTCGGATGGATCGGCACGTTCGATGCCGTGGACAGGCTGGAAGCCACATTCTCCACGCTCGAAAAACTGGAAAGGTATCGCGGACATTTCTACAACTGGTACGACACTCATGATCTGCGTCCGCTCGATCCGAAATACATCTCGACGGTGGACAGCGGCAATCTCGCAGGTCATTTGCTCGCGCTCGAAGGCGCGTGCCGCGCATGGTTGGGCGAATCGTCCCGGTCCCGCATCGACGTAAGCGGCATGCTGGATACGCTCGAACAATTGCAGGACGTCGCCCGGGTGCTCAATGACGGCCGCCGCAACTACGGAGTTTCGCCGCGCCAATTGGATGCCGCAGTCGATGTCTTGCGCGCCTCCCTCCAGGCGATCGACTCGGGCAGTCCGGCGGCGACGCTCGCCTCCATACTGGAGCAGGCCGAGAGCATCCGTGACATCGCACAGGCGCTGACGGATGAACGCCCCGAAGGGGGAATCGCACCGCTGTTGCATTGGTCCGACATGCTGCGCGCGAACGTGCAGAGCCACCTGCGCGATATTCAAGCGGATGCCGCAGCCGCAGCGGCTCTCGCCGCGCGGATGCAGGCGCTCGCGCAGCGCGCGCGCGCGCATGCGATGGCCATGGAGTTCGGGTTCTTGGTGGAGCCGGAGCGTCAATTGCTCTGCATCGGATATCGAGTGGCGGATCGCGCGCAGGACCCCAGTTGCTACGACCTGCTGGCGTCGGAGGCGCGCCTGGCGAGTTTCGTGGCCATCGCCAAGGGCGATCTGCCGGTTCGCCATTGGTTCAGATTGGGCCGTTTGCTGACGCCCGTCGACGGGGGTTCGGCCCTGGTGTCCTGGTCGGGTTCCATGTTCGAGTATCTGATGCCGGTCCTCGTCATGCGCGAACCGGAAGGCAGCGTGCTCGGCGGGACTTCGCGGCTGATCGTGAAGCGTCAGATCGAGTATGGCAATGAACGGAGTCTGCCTTGGGGCGTGTCCGAGTCGGCCTTCAACGCCCGCGATCGGGAGTTCACCTATCAGTATTCGAGCTTTGGAGTTCCAGGTCTCGGGCTGCAACGCGGGCTCGGAGACGAGGCCGTGGTGGCGCCCTACGCGACGGGACTTGCCGCAATGATCGATCCAGTGTCCGCCATCCGCAATTTCGAACGCCTGCAGAAGTTGGGCGGCCGCGGCCGATTCGGCTGGTACGAGGCTCTCGATTTCTCTCCCGCGCGTCTGCCCGACGGCGTGGCCGTCGTGCCGGTGCGCGCCTTCATGGCGCATCACCAGGGCATGATCCTCGTGTCTATTGCCAATGTGCTGAAAGACGGTATGTTTCGCACATACTTTCACTCTAATTCGCTCATACAGGCGACGGAGCTGCTCTTGCAGGAAAGGACACCGCGCGACGCCGAGTTGCTTCCTCGCGGCAAACCGACGAGGTGCAGACCGCGCCGGAACTGCGCGAATTGGCCGCCGCCGCACCGCGCCGCTTCACTTCGCCGCATCACGTCGCGCCGCGGACGCACATGTTGTCGAACGGAAACTATTCGGTCATGTTGACCGCCGCCGGCTCGGGATACAGCCGCTGGCAGAACATCGCCGTGACCCGCTGGCGCGAGGATCCGACCTTGGATCCCTGGGGCTTCTACGTGTTTCTGCGCGATGTGGTGAGCGGGCAGGTGTGGTCGGCCGGATATCAGCCCGTTGGATGCGAACCCGACAGCTATGAGGTGGCATTTTTCGAAGATCGCGCGGAGATCACCCGCCGGGACGGCCGCATCCTCACATCGACGGAAATCCTCGTGTCCAGCGAGGACGACGCGGAGGTCCGGCGCGTCTCGGTGACCAACGAGGGCAGCCGCGTACGCGAGATCGAATTGACGACCTACGCCGAGGTGGTGCTCGCGACTCCCGACGCCGACTCCGCGCATCCTGCGTTCTCGAAACTCTTCGTGCGGACGGAATTCATCGCCGAGAGCGGCGCGCTGCTCGCCACGCGGCGTCCCCGCGAAGCCGAGGACGCCCAGCTTTGGGCGGCTCACGTCAGCGCTCTGGAGGGAACCGCCATCGGCGGTCTGCAATTCGAGACCGATCGGGCGCGGTTTCTCGGCCGCGGGCGCGATTTGCGCAATGCCGTGTCGATCGTGGACGCCCGGCCGCTGTCGAACACCGCGGGTACGGTTCTCGACCCGGTGCTGTCGCTGCGCAGGCGTATTCGGATCGCGCCCGGCGAAACCGCGCGCATTGCGTTTTGGACGAGCGTCGGCACCAGCCGGGAGCAGGCCCTCGCCCTGGTCGACAAGCATCGGGACATGGCCGCGTTCGATCGCGTGAAAACCCTGGCATGGACCCAGGCGCAAGTGCAGCTGCGCTATCTCGGCGTCGACTTCGACGAGGCGCAGGCATTTCAGCGCATTGCCAACCGGGTGCTGTACTCCGATTCCTCGCTGCGCGCGTCCCGCGAGATTCTCGAAAAAAATGAGCTCGGTCCGACCGCATTGTGGCCGCACGGCATTTCCGGCGATTTGCCGATCGTGCTGGTCAGGATAGACGACGAAAGCGACATGGAAATCGTCAGGCAGTTGCTGCGGGCGCACGAATACTGGCGGCTCAAACGGCTGGCCGTCGATCTGGTCATTCTGAACGACCGGCCGCCCTCGTATGCGTCGGATCTGCAGCAGGCGCTCGATGCCGCGATCAGAATCTCGCAGGCGCGGCGCGACGAGGACGGCACGCGGCGCGGCGCGGTGTTCTCGCTGCGCGCCGACCTGCTGCAGTCCGCCGATTCGCGATCTGCTGCAGACCGCCGCTCGCGCAGTCTTTGTCGCGCGGCGCGGCACGTTGACCGACCAGCTCGCGCGGCTGCGGGAACCGGAGCCGATGCCGCGGCAACGCATGCGCAAAGTCGCGGCACCGGCAAAGGAAACCGCCGTGCGCACCGCACCGCCGCTCGAGTTCTTCAACGGCCTCGGCGGCTTTGCCGCGGAAGGGCGCGAGTACATCGTGGTCCTCGACGAGGACCAGTGGACGCCGGCACCGTGGATCAACGTGATCGCCAATGCGCAGTTCGGCTTTCAGGTCTCGGCGGACGGATCCGGCAGCACGTGGTCGATCAATGCGCAGCAGAATCAGATCACGCCGTGGTGCAACGATCCGGTGAGCGACACGCCCGCGGAGGCCATCTACATCCGGGACGAGGACACCGGAGACCTCTGGAGCGCCACGCCCCTGCCCATCCGCGAGCCGGCCCACACCTACGTCGTCCGCCATGGCTTCGGGTACAGCCGGTTCGAGCACACCTCGCACGGCATCTCACTGGATCTTCTGCAGTTCGTCCCGCTCGAGGATTCGCTCAAGATTTCGCGCCTCAAGATCGTCAACCGCAGCAGGGAACGGCGGCAGCTTTCCGTCACTCACTATTTGGACTGGGTGCTGGGAAGCCAGCGCGGCAAGACCGCGCCTTTCATCGTGACGGAAATTGAACCCAAGACCGGCGCACTGCTCGCGCGCAACCCCTGGGGCACCGATTTTCAGGCGCGGATCGCATTCATGGACATGGCGGGCCGCCAGCAGGCGTGCACATCGGATCGGGCGGAGTTCATCGGACGCCATGGATCTCTCGCCGAGCCGGCGGCGCTGCTCGGTGCTGCATCGCCTGTCGGATCGCGTCGGCGGCGGGTTGGACCCGTGCGGTGCGATGCAGACGAAGCTCACCCTGGAGCCGGGAGAAGCGACCGAACTTACGGTTTCTGCTCGGCGAAGAGGCATCCTCCGCCGCCGCCGTTGCGCTCATGGAACGATATCGAGCGGTGGATCTCGACGCCGTGCTTCGGGACGTGGCGGAATTTTGGGATCAATCCTTGGGCGCCGTCCAGGTGAAGACCCCCGATCGATCCATGGACATCCTGGTCAATGGATGGCTGTTGTATCAGACACTGGTCTGCCGGGTGTGGGGGCGCACGGCGTTCTACCAATCGAGCGGCGCGTATGGTTTCAGGGATCAGCTGCAGGACGTGATGGCGCTCATGGTTTCGAGACCCGGGATTGCCCGCGAACACATCCTGCGCGCCGCGGCCCGCCAGTTCGAGGAAGGCGACGTCCAGCATTGGTGGCTTCCCACATCCGGACAGGGAGTGAAGACCCGCGTCTCGGACGACCGCATTTGGCTGCCGTTCGTGGTCGCTCACTATCTGGAGGTCACCGGCGATGCCGGGGTGCTCGACGAGCAGGTGCCTTTCCTCGCGGGCGGTCCGCTGCCCGCGGACAGCCACGAGATCTTTTCCGCTCCGGAAACCGGAACGGCCGGATCCCTGTTCGAACACTGCGTCCGCGCCCTCGATTCGAGTCTCGCGATCGGTTCGCACGGTTTGCCGCTGTTCGGCACCGGCGACTGGAACGACGGCATGAATCGGGTGGGCGCCGCGGGACGCGGCGAGAGCGTCTGGCTCGGCTGGTTCCTGCACGCCGCATTGCTCAAGTTCGCGCCGATTGCGGAGCGGCGCGGCGGGGCGGAGACGGGCTGCGCTGTGGCGAAAACATGCCTTCGCGCTGCAGCAGGCCATCGAGCGCGAAGCGTGGGACGGCGACTGGTATCGGCGCGGCTATTTCGACGACGGCACGCCGCTCGGATCGGTGGCGAGCGATGAGTGCAGGATCGATTCGATTGCGCAATCCTGGGCGCGTCATTTCCGGCGCGGCGCGATCCCGAGCGTGCGGTCAGAGCGATGTCGGCCGTCAACGCACAGCTCGTCAGCCGCAGCGACGGTCTGGTGCAATTGTTCACCCCGCCCTTCGATCACACCGCTCACGATCCCGGCTATATCAAGGCCTACCCGCCGGGTCTTCGCGAAAATGGCGGCCAATACACCCATGCGGCCATGTGGACGACTCTGGCATTTGCTTTGATGGGGGACGGGGACCGCGCCGGCGAATTGTTCTCGATCATCAATCCCATCAATCATGCGAGCACCCGGGCGGGAATTCACCGCTACAAGGTCGAACCCTATGTCGCCTGTGCGGACGTGTACTCATCGGCGCAGCACGTGGGACGGGGTGGCTGGACCTGGTACACGGGCTCCGCGGGATGGATGTACCGAACCGCCGTGGAGGGAATTCTCGGCATCCAATTGCGCGGAGCGGCTCTCCTGATCGATCCGTGCATTCCGCGAGCCTGGGCCGGGTTCGAGTTCACCTACAAGTACGGCTCTTCCCGCTACCGCATTGCAATAGAGAACCCCAATGGTGTCAGCCGTGGTGTCGTTCGTGCCACCCTGGACGGCCGCGAGCTTGCGGGATCGCCATGCGAGATTGCCCTGGTCGACGACGGCACTTATCACTATGGGCGCATCACCATGGGCTGAACGCCCTTCGAGTTTCGGCCGGACTTTTACTGTTGCTGCTTTGCCCGCAACGCGCCGACGGCCCGCACCAGCAGCATTTTGCCGATTGCGTTCGCGGGCAACATGCGCAGGATTCGGAGCGCCAACGCCGGGCGCGCTACCAGCAGGCCCGCTGCCACCGCCCCGAGCGTTCCCATACCGCGGCCGCTCATGAGCATTCGAAGAGTTCGGCTGCGCGGAAACGCCCCCGGCTGCTCCCCCGTACCCGGGCCGCCACCGGCATCGGGTGGGTTTCGGGGCGGATCGAGCACTTGCCGCAACTCCTCCCGAGACTGGGTGAGCCTGGCAAGAATCTCGGCGTGGGTTGCTTCGTCGCGATCCGTCATGGGCGGGTCAATCCTCGTCCACGGACGACAAGATATGCTCGAGGAGCACGCGGTCCGCCTGCCATTGCTGGCGGACTGCCCCAAGAATGGGCGATTTCGCCCGGATGATCCTGGCTCGATAGACAGCCGCCGCCACGGCGACCACAAGGAACCCGCCCCCCATCCACGCGATGGCGGCCGTACGGTAAGGAGTGTCCCAGGTGCAGGCAATGACGGCGAGGCACCCCATGAAAACCGCGAACATGACGCATACCGCCGCGACCGCGGACGCCACCAGTTCCGCAGCCAGCTCCCGCTGGGCGCGGGCGAGCTCCAGACCCGCAAGATCGATATACGCTACGAGATGTCGGAGCAGCGCCGGTGCAGCTTTCGGCAGTAACCACAGCAGGCGCACCGCAGGGCGCCCTTAAGAGCGTCGGGTCGCCAGGATCCCCACGACGGCGCCCACCAGCGCCGCGATGCCGATGGCCTGCCACGGGCTGTCGCGCACGTAGTCGTCAGCCGTACTGGCCACGTTTTGGGCATGTTGGCGAATGGCATCCGCTCCGTCAGCCAGGGTCTGCTTCGTTGCATCGACCGCGCGCTGCACCTTGTTGCGCACTCGAACCACATCCGCGTCCTTGAGATCGGCTATCCGCGCCATGAGGTCTTCGACGTCCGCCAGCAGATTCTTGATCTCGACGGACGCCGCGGCTTTGATGTCGTTCACGCCATCGGCCAGGTCGTTCTTGAGGCGGCGCCCGGTCGCACGCGCCTGATCGGCGGTTCCCTCGAACGTGTTTTCCATTTTTCTCTCCTGTTCAATACGAAGCACAATATCACAGCTATTGTGGAGGGTAGCGACGAGCCCCACCATCCGCCCCCGCCCCACCCGTCCTGTAGGAAATGCCCGACATGTTAGAATTGAGCGGATAACTCCGGACGGCTCCATATGAAAATCCTGGGCGAGGAACTGGGCGACGTCGGCCGATGGTACATCGCCCTGCCGCCGTTGCTGCTGATCGGCTTCCTGATCGGCTTGTTCTTTCTCGCGGCGGCGGGCGAGTCGCAGGCTCAACGCGGCAAACGAGCGCGTGCACGCCTCACAGCTGCGCCAGCAGGCTCTGAGCGAGTTTATCGCGCTCGTCACCGACGCCGAGTCGGGCCAGCGCGGATATCTCTTGACGGGCGAAAGCAGGTACCTGCAGCCGTATACCGAAGCGGTGGCAAAGGTCCAGGCTGCGCTCGACAAGGTGCTCGAAGTCTACGGCCGCCCTGACGATGACCCGAAATTTCGCGAGCTGCGGCTTCTGACCGGGAGGAAGCTTGGCGAGCTCGAGGATACGCTCGCGGTTTTCAAGAAGAGGGGCGCCGCGCCGGCCCTGAGCATCGTCCGCACCGATGTGGGCGAGCGCACGATGGATGAAATCGCGCGGCTCGTGGGCGACATGCGGCTCGCGGAGACAACGGAAATCTCAGCGGCCACTGCGCAGTGGCAGAGAGATTATCGGATGTCGCGCTGGGTCTCGGCCGCCGGAGTCGTCTTGAATATCGGTCTCGTTCTGCTGGCGACGCGCCTGTTCTATGGCGAAATGCGGCGCCGCGCGCGCCAGGCCGTCAACCTGCGCGATCAGAAACAGGAACTCGAGCATCAGGTCGATGAACGGACCCGTGAACTCACGGCTCTGTCGACTCATCTGCAGGGAATATCGGAACAGGAGAAGTCCGCCCTGTCGCGCGAGTTGCACGACGAGCTTGGCGGCCTGCTGGTGGCCGCCCGGATGGACCTATCCTGGCTGCAGCAGCGGCTGCCCACCAGCGATCCGGCGATCGAACAGCGCTTCAAACGAATTCACGAATCGTTGAGCTCCGGCGTTGATCTCAAGCGCCGGGTCGTCGAGGAACTGCGGCCTACATTGCTCGACAACATGGGCTTGTTCACGGCGGTGCGCTGGCAATTCAAGGAGACGTGCCGCCGCGCCGGACTCAAGTGCACGGAAACGATCCCGGAGACGGAGCCCAAATTCAATGCCGAAGCCGCCATCGGCGTATTCCGCATCGCGCAGGAAGCATTGACGAACATTCTCAAGCACGCCGAAGCCAGGTCGGCGGACCTGTTCATCGGTATCGACGGCGCCACGTTCGTGCTGCGCGTGTCGGATGACGGCAAAGGCATTCCGGCCAGGGTGCTGCAGACCATCACCTCGCACGGCCTGGCATCGATGCGACATCGGATCGCGGCGCTTGGCGGCCGCTGGGAGGTGCAGAGCCCGGGATCCAAGGGGACTGTCGTGCTGGCTTTGATTCCGTTGGCGAGAATGTTGTCGACTGAAGCTGCTTGAGCGAGCAACTGTCCGCGTGAGCAAGCCTCGCCTTCATGACGAAGCCCTCGCCATGAGGCGAGGGCGCGTCCTTCCGTCCAACCGCAGACCGCCGCATCGGGCGCGGCGCCAAACATCAGCTTCGCGGTGCGACGGCCGTACCGTTGTCACCGCCGATCACCACCTCGACCCGGCGGTTCAGCTGCCGGCCGCCCGAGTCCGTATTGTTGGCGATGGGGTACGCCTTGCCGTAACCCTGGGTGGAAATTCTCGACGCATCAATGCCGCGCACCAAGAGGGCTGATTTGACCGAATCGGCGCGCCGGCGCGAGAGTTCCTCGTTGTAGGAATCCGAGCCGACACTGTCGGTGAATCCGTCGATCTGAACGCGCCGCTCCTTGTGCTCGCTCAAGAATTGCGCGAGCTGGTCCAGCTTGCGGCTCGAACCCGGATTGAGCTCGGCCTTACCCGTGTCGAACAGCACGTCGCCCAGAGTGAGCACCAGGCCGCGCGGCGTCGGCGTTGCCTTGAGTTGATCAACTTCCGCCTGCAGCCGGGCCGCCTCTTGGTTCGCCTGCGCCGCCTGCTGTGTTGCCTGATCGCGCTGATCGAGCGCTTCGTTGGTGGCCAGCTTGGCTTCATTCGTCGCCATCTTTGCGTTTTGCACCTCGCGATTGCGGGCGGAGAGCATGATCTGGTCGCGTTCCGCCTGGCCCGCAGCCACCCGGGCATCGTCCGCCTTCGCGGCCGCGTGCATCTGCGCGAGCCGGGCGTTTTGCGCGGCCATATACGCGGGCTGTGCGATCTGCGCCTCTCGGTGATGCGCGGCCGCATCGTCGGCTATCGCGAGATCCGTCTTCGCCGCCTCCAAATCCAACGCGGCATATCTGCTGACGTTTGGATCCGACTCGGCCGCCCGCACCGCCGCGCGGGCGCTTTCCAGTGCGGCGTTCGGCTGCGGAGCTGTGACGCAAGCGCACAGAGCCAGCGCCAGACCCATTCCGGTGAGTAGTTTAACGTTCATTTGATTGGCACCTTATTGATTGGGTTGCGTGTTGCGAGTGGATTCGTTCCGAAGTGCCTGCATGTTGGCATCGGATTCCATCGCGGCTTTGCGCGAGCGCTGCTGCTGAGCAGTCGCTTCGGCGAGCCGTGCGTCGATGTCGGCTTGCTCTGCCAGTTGATTCGCGGGCAATGCCTCACGGTCGGCCGCCGCCCTCTCCGCGCGCGCCAGTTTGTCGCGGGCGGCTGCCATTTCGACGGGGGCGAGCTCAGGCGCACCGGATTGTTCGGCGCGCTGGACCGATGACTTGGCCACCGCAATCTTCTCATTTGGAATGGGGGTGCTCGCGCAAGCCGCGAGTCCGATGGTGATGGCGCACGCTGCCGCAGCCTTTGTCAATTTCGACGATGATTCAAGCATATGAGTCTCCCTAATGGTGTCGCCGTAGATCCGACGGACTTGAACCGCAAGGAGTCCGACAGGCTCCGCCGGTCGTGCCAGCGGCAAGAATCAGCGTAGACTCCCCCGGCAAGGTTTTATGTCGGACGTGCCGGCGTATTCATCGTCGTTAGTGCTGAAGGGCTTGTAGGCGATGCGGCAGCAGCCGCCGTCAATCAGTGCTTGGAAAGATGGGTTTCGCAGATTTCGTGCAGGACCTCGGGCAGCCTGCCGTAGTCGCGCGCCTTGTCCAGGAAATGCGTGGCGCCGAGTGCGATGGCGGCATTCTTGTATTCCGGCAGATCGTAGTTCGTCAGCACGATGATCCGCGGTTTGAGCTGGGCCGTGGCGAGCGCACGCATGACGCCAAATCCCGTGCCCTGCTTCAGATGCAGGTCCAGGATGATCACGTCGATCGAGTCGCGTTTCGCAGACGCGACAGCGGTGGCCTCGGTATCCGCAGTGCCGATCAATTCCACCTGGGGAATCTGTCGAATGGCCTCGGTCAATCGCTCCGTGAGTACTTTGGAGTCTTCGACGAGCAGGACTCTCAAAGTCTGAGCCATTGAGCCTGCGTCCATGAAAGAGCTGTACATAGGTGTCGCAGTTTAGCGTCGCGCAGCGCATACCGGCCACCCCGGCCGCGCAGGTTCAGCTGTAGGATGTATCTCACACAACCCCTATTGAATGAGTCCGTTGCGCAGCGCATACGACGTGATGTCGGCGTTCGCAGTGAAACTCATCTTCTCCAGGATGCGGCTTCGATAGGTGCTGACCGTTTTTACGCTGAGGCTGAGTTCGTTGGCGATGTCCGAAACGCCGCGCCCGGCCGCCAGCTTGCAGAATATCTGGAATTCGCGAGTCGACAGGCGCGCATGCAGCGGTTTGTCCGGATCGCCGTCGAGGTCTGCGACAAGGATCTCCGCCAGCGCCGCGCTCACGTAGCGCCGGCCCGACAACACCGTCCGAACCGCCTTCATCAATTCATCGGGAGCGCTGTCCTTCGACAGATAGCCGCTCGCGCCGGCCCGGAGCACATTGACGGCGTATTGCTGCTCGGGAAGTCCGCTCATTACCAGGACCCGAACGCCGGGGTGGCCGGTTTGAATATGCCTCAAAATATCCAGGCCGCTGCGATCCGGCATGTGAATGTCTAGCAATACCAGATCCCAGTCTTGTTCTCGCAGGAGGTCCAGAGTTTCATTGCCGCTGGCAGCCTCGCCCACCGCGTTGATGGTGGAATCAGCCTCGAGGAATTGCTTGAATCCGGCGCGGACCACCGCGTGATCGTCCGCGATCAGTACTCTTGACACGTTGTCTTCTCCGTTGCTGGGCGCTCAGGGTTGCGCGCACTCTTGATTCTGTGAATATCCGTTCAGCTTGTTATACAGCGTCTTGAGACTGCAGCCCAGTGCATCGGCCGCCCGCCGCTTGTTGCCTTTGAAATAGTCCAACGTCGCCTCGATCAACGATCGTTCCATGTCGTGAATGCGCGATCCCACCCGAATGCTCAGCCGCTCGGCGTCGCCCGAGGAATTGCCGTCGCGCGCCGCGCCGGGAAGTAACGGCGTCAAGTCCAGAACAGCGTCGCCCAACACGAATGCACGCTCGATGCAGTTCTTGAGTTCGCGGACGTTGCCCGGCCAAGAATGCTGCTTCAGCGTCATCCGGGCAAGGGCCGAGAGCCGCTTCTGCGTTCGCGCCTGCGCGTTGAGGTCGGCCAGGAAATGCTCCGCCAGGAGTTCCACGTCGCCGCCGCGCGTACGAAGCGGCGGCATGTCCACGGGAAACACGGCCAGCCGATAAAGCAAGTCCTCGCGAAGATGGCCGCTCTGAACGGCCTGCAGCGGACAGCGGTTGGTGGCGGCGATGACCCGCACGTCGCACTCGAGTTCGGTGCCCGCGCCGGCCCTGTAGAATCTCCGCGTTTCCAGAACGCGCAGCAGCCGCGTCTGCATGTCGAGCGGCAATTCGGTCACCTCATCGAGCAGCAGCGTCCCGCCTTGGGCGCGCTCGAACACTCCTGCAACTCGGGCCGCCCCGCTCCCGTTCGCATAACCGAACAATTCAGCCTCCATGAGCCCTGGGGGTACCGCTCCGCAGTTGATGGCGACGAATGGGCCACCGCTGCGGGGGCTGCATTCGTGGATCGACCGGGCGGCCAGCTCCTTTCCCGAACCGCTTTCGCCGGTCAGGAGGACGCTGCCTTCCGTGGGTCCAACCCGCTCAATGAGTCGAAACACTTCTTGCATCACCGGGGACTCGCCCAACAAGAATCCTCCTGCGGGGGCCGGTTGCCGGGCAAACTCATGGCTCACACTGTTCATTGGACAGGTCTCCTTTCTGCTCGCGTTCGTGTAATCGTTACAGTGAACAGCGGTAGATTTGTAACCTGCGCCGTGAAAGGTAGAAATGGGTATGCGCTGATCCTCGGCTCAGAAATCGCGCTATTTGGTGTCGGTGTTTGTCCGACACGCCTATGGCGTATGGGAGGCGTTCGAGCCGCACCTCCAGCAGGTGGTGAATTGCGGTTCCAGCAATTCCCCGCAGCCTTCACAGATCCACGAAGCCCCCGTCGGCGCTGCGGCTGCGCGGGCCAATGCGCGCAGTGCCGCCGCCTCATCCGCATCGTCGACATACAGTTGCGGCCAGGTTTCCAGCATCGGCAGATCGCCGAGCGCGCCGGCGAGGTATTGATTGCGCAATTCGCTTTGGATCCCGGCGGACAGCAGGACATTGCGCGCGTGCGCCACCTGGATCAGCGATGCGGCACGGAACACTCGCTTCATGGATTCGCCCGCCTCGTGCTGCGCAACCCGCGTTCAGGAGCCTAGCGCAGCGATCTTAAGAACGCCCTGACGTCGCCGCCCTGCTCCAAGACTTCAACCAAGGCGGAACCTACGATCACACCATCGACGTGTCCTGCGAACTGCGCCACTTGGTCCCGGGAGCGGATGCCGAAGCCCGCACACACGGGCGCACGCGAGCACGACTTGACCCGGTCCATATACTGCAGCACGTCCGCGGGGACATGGGTCGTGCCCTTTTGCGCCCCGGTGGTCCCCGTCATGGTCACCGCGTAGACGAAGCCTTCCGCCTCGCGGCACAACATCGCGAGACGCTCCGAAGGCGTCACGGGAGTCACCATCTGGACGAGAACCAGCCCCTCGCGGCCGAGCGCCTGTTTGAGCTCGGCGCTTTCCTCGAAGGGCAAATCCGGAACGATGAATCCGGCGACCCCCGCCGCAGCGGCCGCGCTCGGCAACGCGTCCAATCCGACGCTGAGCAGCGGATTCAAATAGCTCATCAGCAGAATGGGTGCCGCGGGCTTCGGTGCAAGGGAGCGCAGTTCCTCGAGAATCCATGGCAGGGTGACCCCCGCGGCCAGGGCCGCAAAGCTCGCCCGCTGAATGGTGGTGCCGTCAGCCATCGGATCGCTGAAGGGAACGCCGATCTCGACCACATCGCACACGCTGGCAACGGCGGTTAGATTGGACTTGAACCCTTGTCGGGTCGGAAATCCCGCCGTGAGAAATCCCACCAATGCGGGCCCGCCCTGCAGGGTCGCCGCGTGAATGGCTGCGGAAATGGAGTCGCGCGCCGCCACCATCGCCTAGAGATCCCTCAGGAGAGTGCGCTGCAGGATGGGCATGTCCTTGTCGCCTCTTCCCGAGCAGCCGACGAGAATGCGCGCACGGGGGTGTGCTTCGGCATAGCGCCGCGCGCCGAAAAACGCATGTGCGCTTTCGATGGCCGGCAGGATGCCTTCGCACCTGGCGCATTCGGCGAGCGCATCCAAGGCCTCATCGTCCGTTGCCGACTCGTAGACCACCCGCCCGCTCTTCATCAAGTAGGCGTGTTCCGGACCAACACCCGAATAATCGAGGCCGGCCGACACCGAGTGAGTCTCCCGGACCTGACCGAACGCATCCTGCAATATCAGCGTATAGCTGCCCTGCAAGACCCCGGCGGTGCCGAAAGTCAGGGAGGCGGCGTTATCGCCCAACCCGGGCCCCCGTCCGCCGGCTTCGACGCCGATCAATTTCACTGCCTCGTCGTCGAGGAAGGGGTGGAACAAGCCGATGGCATTCGAACCCCCGCCCACGCAGGCGACGGCCACGTCCGGCAGCCCGCCGGCCGACTCCAGCATCTGTGCTCGAGCCTCGCGGCCGATCACAGCCTGCAGTTCGCGGACCAGATATGGATAGGGGTGAGGTCCCACCGCCGAGCCCAGGCAATAATAGGTGCCATCCGGATCGGACACCCAGTCGCGCAATGCCTCGTCGATGGCCGCGCGCAAGGTGGCATCGCCGCCAGTCACCGGCACGACGGTGGCGCCGAGAAGCTGCATGCGTCCAACGTTGGGTGCCTGCCGTTCCACGTCGACCGCTCCCATGTACACGACGCAGGGCATTCCGAGACGGGCGGCCGCGGCGGCGCTGGCGACGCCGTGCTGACCCGCGCCCGTTTCCGCGATGACGCGCTTGGCGCCCAAGCGTTTGGCCAGGAGCGTTTGACCCACGGCATTGTTGATTTTGTGGGCACCGGTGTGCGCAAGATCTTCGCGTTTGAGCCAGACCTCCGCGCCCCAGCGCTTGCTCAGCGTTGGAGCGTGGGAAAGCGCCGTCGGGCGCCCGACCCAGGTCTTGAGCTCATGTTGGAACTCGGCCTGAAAATCGGCATCGTGCAAATAACGCTCGACCCCTGCCTGCAGCCGATCGAGCGCCGGCACCAGGGTCTCAGGAACATAGCGCCCGCCGTAGGCTCCGAAACGGCCGCGCGCGTCGGGAAGGCCGTTCGCCGCCGCAACGCCGCCTGCCTGAGAATTCATGCGTCGTACTCCAGGCTCGCCGCAGCGGCACGCGCCGCACGGACGAACTCGCGAATTTTTCTCGGGTCTTTGACTCCGGCCACTTCCTCGACGCCGGTGCTCACGTCCACGCCGAAAGGACGCACTGCATGGATAGCCTCGGCGACGTTCTGCGGGGACAGGCCGCCGGCGAGAATCAGCTCGGTTTGTCGGGAGAGTTCCGCTGCGCGGCCCCAATCCGCCAGCTCGCCGATCCCGCTCGAGGGACCTTCGAACAGCATGCGTGCGGGAAGCGGATTCGGTGTCTTGCGCCCGAAACGAACCACGGGAAGCACCTTGACATGCGCCGGGATTTTCAATTCACGCAGATCTTCGACATCGGTCTGAAAGTAATCCGGCTTTAGGATCCGGCAAATCTCATCGACCTTCATTTGCAGCGGGTGCTGCGCGACCGCGATGCGCAAAATGCCGGGCGGCGCGAGTGCGGCGAGCTGCGCCGCCTGTCCCGGCGTCACCTGCCGCGGGCTGGGTGCGAACACAAAACCGATCGCGTCGACGTTGGCCTCGGCGGCCGCCGCCACCGCGTCCGCACCCGTGATGCCGCAGATCTTTATCCACATGGCGCCGAGTGTAGCCATTTAAGTTTGCACTGTCCGCGTCGCATCGAAGATTTCGCGCAGCAGCTGCGCTGGGTCTTCGCGAGCCATCAGCGCAGTGCCGATCAACGCAAGTCGATAGCCCAGTTGGACCATGCGCCGCGCATCGGCAGGCGATTCTACGCCGCTTTCGGCAACCGCCGGCGACCCGGCCGGAAGCAGCGGCGCAAGCGCCGCGAACCGTTCCTTCACGACTTTCAGCGACTGCAGATCGCGGCAGTTGACGCCGACCAATACCGGCTCCGCCGCGCCGCCCCGAGCGGCGCGCGAGGTCGCAAGATCGCGTGCCAATCCCAAATCCGCTTCGTCGAACGCTTCCAGCAACACGAACATGCGGAATTCGGCAGCCGCATCGAGGAGCTCCACGATTCGCCTGCGAGACAGCATCCTAAGGATGATCAGGACACCGCCCGCCCCGGCGGCGCGCGCTTCCAACACCTGGTAAGGATCGACCAGAAAATCCTTGCGCATCGCCGGTACGCCGAGAGGCGCGAGGACCGATGCCGCCGCGCGCAAATGCTCGAGCGAACCGTCGAACCGGGAGGGTTCGGTCAGCACGGACACCGCGGCGGCGCCGCCGCGTGCATAGTCGCAAACGCGTCCCAGCCAGTCTTGACTCTGATCGCTGAGAAGTCCCGCGGCGGGGGAACGCAGTTTGAGTTCCGCAATGACATCGAAGCCCGCGGCGGACAAGCGCAGTGGAGGGCTCGGGGGCGCCTCGTGCGCGCGACGACCCAAAGCCTCGACGGATTCGCGCCGAAGGGCCTGCTCCACGCGAGCCATGCTGAAGGAAGCCATGTCGTCCAGGAACCCGCTCACGTCAGTCTGCCGTCCACGTCGACTCCCCCGATCATCGGCACTCCGCCGCGAATTGCCGCAAGCCCTCGAGCCACTGCCACGCGCGCCCGTTGTCGAGGGCCGCGCGGGCGAGGTCGATCCCCGAATGGATGGATGCCGCGCGGCCGGCAATGAACAAGGCGAGACCGCTCTGCAGCGTCAATGCGGCAAAATGCGCACCGCGATCGCGGCCGGTGAATACCGCGAGCAAAGCCTCGAGGTTCGCGCCGGCGTCGCCGCCGGCCAGATCGCTCGCGCGGCACGGCGTCAGCATGAATTCCCGCGGATCGATTTCGTGGCGTCGAATCGAATTGCGCGTGACGTCGAAGGCGAGAAACGGACCGATCGGCGTGGCCTCATCCCAGCCCTCGGCACCGTGCACCACCCAGGCACGCTCGATGTCCATCCCGGCCAATGTGCCCGCCATCAGTTCGGCAGTCGCGGCATCGTAGGCGCCGATCAGTCTAAATCGCGGCGCCGCGGGATTCGTCAGCGGTCCCAGAAGATTGAACACCGTGCGGATGCCCAGGGCAGCGCGGATAGGCGCCAGCGCTTTCATGGCCGGGTGAAAATACGGTGCAAACAAAAACGTGAAGCCGGTGGCCGCAAAGCACCGGGCAGCCTGGGTCTCATCCAGAGGTATGCCGAATCCCAGCGCTTCGATCAGGTCGGCGCTGCCGCTGCGGCTGGAAATCGAGCGGTTGCCATGCTTGACCACCGGCAGCCCGCAGGCGGCCGCCAGCAGTGCCGCCCCCGTCGACAGATTGAGGCTGCCGGAGGCATCCCCACCCGTTCCGACGATGTCGATGGCATCGAGTCCGGCAGGCAGCTCAGGCTTAAGAGCGAGTGAACGCATGGCATCGGCAAATCCCCGCACTTCCGAGGCCGTGACGCCTTTGGCGCGCAATGCCGCCAAGAGGCCTCCGGCCATAGCCGGCGCGAGGTCGGAGTCGGTCAGCCACATCAAGAGCGTCGCTGCTTCGGTTTCGGTGAGGTCGCGGCCCTGCACCAGGTGATCGAGCATGTGCCGTGGGCTCTGCATGGGTCAGGTCTTGAGGAAATTTCCCATGAGAATCGGGCCGTCCGGCGTGAGCACGCTTTCCGGGTGAAACTGCACGCCCTCGATCGGCAGCGATCTGTGCCGGACGCCCATGATTTCGCCTTCCGCCGTCCGCGCGGTCACTTCCAGGGCCGCCGGGATGCTGTCTCCCTCTGCGATCAGGGAGTGATAGCGGCCCGCCTCGAAATCCTGGGGAACGCCAGCGAACAATCCCCTGCCGTCGTGGCGCACGGGCGAGACCTTGCCGTGCATCAACCGGGAAGCGCGCACCACCTTGCCGCCGAACACTTCCACCAAGGATTGATGGCCGAGGCAGACGCCGAAAATCGGTATGCGGCCGGCGAAACCTTCGATCATTTGCATCGAGACGCCCGCATCGTGCGGGGTGCCGGGCCCGGGCGAAATCACCAGGTGCGTATGGTCCTGCGCCAAGGCCTCATCGACGGTGATCGCATCATTGCGATGCACGTCCACCGCAGCTCCCAGCACCAAGAACGCCTGCACCAGGTTGTAGGTGAATGAATCGTAGTTGTCGATCAACAAAATCTTGGGCCGCATCTTAGAGACCCTCCGCCGCAAGCTCGAGCGCACGGCGCAGCACGGCGCTCTTCGCCAGCAGCTCCTCGTATTCGGCCTTCGGTGAACTGTCGGCGACGATCCCGCCCCCGGCCTGGTAGCTGTAAGTGTCGCCGCGGAACACCAGGGTGCGTATCGTGATCGCCTGATCCATGTCGCCGTGTCTGCCAAAATAGCCGACGGTGCCGCCGTAGAGCTGGCGGCCCACGGGCTCGAGTTCGTCGATGATCTCCATCGCGCGAACCTTAGGAGCGCCCACCAGGGTGCCGGCCGGAAACGTCGCCGCGAACAGATCGAAGGCATCCTGCCCCGGCCGTAAGAGACCGTTCACGCCGCTCACGATGTGCATGATGTGACTATATCGTTCGATCACCCGGTAAGGATCGACCTTCACCGACCCCGCAACCGCCACCCTGCCCAGATCGTTGCGAGCCAAATCGACCAGCATCACGTGTTCAGCGTTCTCCTTTGGATCAGCCTTGAGCTCCACCTCCAATGCCGCGTCGCGGGCAGAATCGGGGCCGCGCGGACGGGAGCCTGCGATGGGCCGCAATTGCGCGTACCCGCCGTGGCACTTCACCAATGCCTCCGGCGAGGATCCCACCACGGTGATGTCGCCGAGTTCGCAGAAATACATGTAAGGCGAGGGGTTGAGCAGCCGCAGCGCTCGATAGACCTCGAACGGCGACAGCCCATGGCGCCCCTCGAAGCGCGATGCGAGCACCAGCTGGTAAACGTCGCCCGAGGCGATGTATTCCTGAGCGCGCCGAACGCGCGCCGCGTGCGCCTCCTCCGTCAGCGAGGGAGTCGCGGGTGAAAAGAGTCCCGGAGCGAGCGCTCCCGGCACCGCGCCTCTCAATGCCCGCATCACCTCGCGGCGCAGGCTTTGCCGTTCGGCGTCGCTGCCGTCATGCAGCAGGGCGACGCTGCGAGTCAGGTGGTCGAAGACCAGCAAGGAGCGCGGCGCGACATAGTGCGCGTGCGGAGTCTCCGTCGAATCGAGACCGCGTCCCGGGATGCGTTCGAAATAACGCACCGCGTCGTAGGCGGTGTATCCGACCAAGCCGCCGAGCAGGGGGACCCCCGGCACTTCCGGCAGCGGTTGCGGCGCCTGCGCAAGCGCACCGCGCAGAGCATTGAGGAACTCGAGCTTGGATTTCGGCCGGGGAGAACGGGCGCCGCCGACCGCGAGCCCCGTGGAGTCCAAGCGCACCTCCAGGCAGTCGCCGAATCCGATGAACGAATATCGCGCCAACCGCTCGCCCCCCTCGACGCTCTCCAGCAAGAATCGCGGCCGAAAAGGCGCGAGTTTGAGATAGGCCGACACCGGCGTATCGAGATCGGCGGCGATGTCAAAAGGCGACTTCATTCGTTCAACCTGCAAATGTCACGGGCAACAAAAAACCCACCACCGTTTTTGAGGCGGAGATGGGTTCTGGATACCGGGAACTAATTTAAAACGTGTCGGCCAGCGCCCACTCCTCAGGGGGGAGCGCGCCACCACCAGGCATTGCGCGGGCTGCGTCCGGTCGACATGCCGCGGAGTATCGCCTTCCCGAGCGGACAGCGTCAAGCCCGCCGCTTTTTCAGCCTTGGGTTTCGAGCTTTTTCTTGAATTGACGGGTGAGATCGACGAATCGGGGCGTCAAGCCGATGTCCTCGTAGAGCGGATCGCCCTGATCGTCCCGCGAAATGATCTTCGGACCGCGCTCGTAGGGCATCGCGGCGGCAATTTCGTCGAGGCCTGCGCGCAAAAGGTCGGTGATGATCACCTCGATCGGCTGCCCGGGAAAGAGCTCCGCCAGGGCATGCAGGCGCGCGGCGTCGTCCAAATCCAGGCGGATCGCGTATTCCTTGGCGGTGCGCGCCGGCGCCGGATCCCTCTTCCAACGATCGAGCAAGGGCTTGAATTTCACGACTACTCCGCCATACGGGGCTATAAGGATATGCGCATTATAGACCGCCGGCGCATGGGCGCCCGTCATCGGCCTCAAAGGAACCGTGATGAACGAAGCAACGAGCACTGAAGAATGCGACGGGGCACCGAGTTCTTGTCCATTCGTCCGGCGGCTGGTGAAGTAGCACGGTCTTGGCGGGGCGCCCTTCACCTCATACCGACTCGCCGCATGTGACGGCGGCGGCCGACCCAAACGGCTTGCAGCGAAGTTGGCTCGGCGTTTTCGCGTACAGCAAGCGCGCGCTGGTGCTCGTCTGGACCACCAACAAGACGCTCAGCGTCACGCTCGCCCTTCTGACGTTGATTGCCGGCGTTTTGCCGGCGGCGGTGGCCTACATCGGGGCGCAGATCGTCGATGCGGTCATCCATGCCGCGGACTTGCATCGGCACGCCGGTGCGACGGTGCTCACCCACGTGTGGAAGTACGTCGCGCTCGAGGCGCTGTTGGTAGCCGCCACCTCCATGTCCCAGCGCGGAATCTCGCTTGCCCAGTCGCTGCTCCGGGCGCAGCTGGGACAGCGCGTCAACGTCATGATTTTGGAAAAGGCGCTGACGCTCGACTTGACGCAGTTCGAGGATTCAGAATTCTACGACAAGCTGACCCGCGCCCGCCGAGAAGCCTCGAGCCGTCCATTGAGCCTGGTGATGCGCACATTCGGTCTCTTGCAGAATGCGATCTCGCTGGTGTCCTTCGGCGGCCTGCTCATCCGCTTCTCCCCGTGGGCCGTCGTTCTCTTGATCCTGGCCGGCCTTCCCGCGTTCCTGGCAGAGGCGAAATTCTCGGGAGAGGCGTTCCGCCTGTTCCGCTGGCGTGCCCCGGAAGCGCGCATGCAGATTTATCTGGAGTCGGTACTGGCGCGCGAAGACAACGCGAAGGAGGTCAAGCTCTTCGAGCTCGGACCGCGTTTGTTGGACCGCTACCGCGACATATTCACGCGCTTGTATCGAGAAGACCGCGATCTGACACTGCGCCGCGATGCATGGGGATTTGGTCTGGGCTTGGTGGCCACCGCAACCCTCTACGGCGGCTATGCCTGGATCGCCGCGGAGACGGTCTTGGGCGCGATGACCGTGGGACAGATGACCATGTACCTCATGCTGTTCCGTCAGGGGCAGACGGCGGTGAGCGCCGCCTTGTCCGCGGTCAGCGGTCTGTACGAAGACAATCTCTATCTGTCCAATCTGTTCGAGTACCTGGAGCAGCCGATCGGCAGCTCGAGCGGCGATCGGAAACAGGGTCCCCGGCCCGGGGACGGTATCCGCTTCGAGGGCGTGGAATTCGTGTATCCCGGCGCACAGGCTCCCGCGCTGTCGGGGATCGATCTGCATGTGCGGCCCGGAGAGAGTCTGGCCCTCGTCGGGCAAAACGGCTCCGGCAAGACCACGTTGATCAAACTGCTGACCCGCCTGTACCAGCCCACCAAAGGCCGCATTCTCCTCGATGGACTCGATCTTCGGGAATGGGATGAGACCACGCTGCGCCAGCGCATCGGGGTGATCTTCCAGGATTTTGCCCGGTACCAGATGCTGGTCGGCGAGAACATAGGGGCGGGTGATGTACGCGCGTTCGATGACGAGGGGCGCTGGCGCAGCGCGGCGGCCCAGGGCTTGGCCGCCGAATTCATCGAAACGCTGCCGGCAGGGTACCAAACTCAGTTGGGCAAATGGTTCAAGGACGGCCGCGAGCTCTCCGGCGGTCAATGGCAGAAGATCGCCCTCGCCCGCGCATTCATGCGCAATGAGGCGGATATCTTGGTGCTCGACGAGCCGACCGCAGCCATCGACGCGGGAGCCGAAGCGGAGGTTTTCGAACATTTCCGCGAGCTCACGCGCAACCGCATCGCCATCGTCATTTCACATCGATTCTCCACCGTGCGCATGACCGACCAGATTCTCGTGCTCGAGGAGGGCCGGATCGTCGAGCGCGGCAGCCACGAGTCGCTGATGGCGGCCGACGGCCGCTACGCGAAGCTGTTCACGTTGCAGGCGCGCGGGTATCGTTAGGCGATGCGCAAATCATCGCACACCGCCGCTGCAGGTTGGGGCTCTGTGGGTGTGTGCATCTGAGCATCCTGGCTCTGGCGGCGGTGGGTTGCCGCCGCGAAGGGCCGCAAGGCGGCGCGGCCGCCGTCCTCATGGGCAGTTACCGCGCCGTGCTCGAACTGCCCGCGGGAGAGCTGCCTTTCGGCCTCGAACTGCAACCAGAGGGTTCAACCACCGTCGGCTACCTGGTGAACGGCAAGGAACGGGTCAAGTTGGACGAGGTCGCCGTCTCCGGCGCGCATCTCACGATTCGTATGCCGGGCTACGAGAATCGCTTGTCCGCGGATGCGAAGGACGGCCGGTTGTCGGGCGAAGTGGTGTTGAGCAAGCCGGGCGGCAAACAGCAGCACATCCCGTTGCAGGCGCAGCGCGGCCGGGCGTTCCGCTTTTTCGAGACCCCGGTGAAGGGTGCGGACGTGGCGGGTCGATGGGCGGTCACGTTCACCGGCGACGACGGCAAGCCGGAGGCGGCCGTCGGAGAATTCTCGCAAGTTAACGACGTGGTCGAGGGCACCTTCCTGGCCGAAACCGGCGATCATCGATTCCTCGCCGGCCAGGTGAATGGTGATGAGTTGTACCTGTCCACTTTCGACGGTGCCCATGCGTTCCTGTACAGGGCCAGGCTCACTTCCTCGGATGAGCTTGCCGGCGATTTTTGGGTCGGGACGGCCCATCACGAGCATTGGACAGGCAGACGCAACGACGCCGCTGCGCTGCCCGATGCGTATGCGCTGACCGCGATGCGCGGCGGTGCCAGGCATTTCGATTTTGCTTTTCCCGATCTTGCCGGCCACATGGTCACGTCGAACGATCCGGCGTTTCGAGGCAAGGTGCTGATCCTCGCCCTGGCCGGCAGCTGGTGCCCGAATTGTCATGACGAAGCGGCCTTTCTCGAACCCCTGTATCGGGAATACCGCGGCAAGGGCGTGGAAATCGTCTCGTTGATGTTCGAACATTTCGGCGACTTTCCCCGCGCGGCCGAAGCGACTCAACGTTTTCGGCAGCATCATGGAATCGAATATGCGACTCTGATTGCCGGCATCTCGGACAAGGACGAGGCTGCGAAGAAATTGCCCATGCTGGAGCGCGTGTACGCCTTCCCGACGACGATCTTCCTCGATCGCAAGGGCAGCGTACGGAAGATCCACACCGGGTTTTCCGGTCCTGCCACCGGCGCGCACTACACACAGTTCATGGACGAGGTGAAAGCCACTCTCGACCAGTTGCTCACGGAGTCTTGAAATGCCCTCCTTCGACGTCGTTTCCGAAATCGACACCCATGAACTGACGAACGCCGTCGATCAGGCGATCCGCGAACTGGGACAACGCTTCGATTTCAAGGGCACGGGCGCGGCCTTCGAGCTGGAAGAGACGACGGTGACCATGACTGCGCCGGCCGACTTTCAGCTCAAACAGATGCTCGAGATCCTCAAGCTCAAGCTCGCCAAGCGCGGCATCGATGTTGCCTGCCTGGACGTGAAGGACCCGGAGGTCAATCTGGCGCGGGCCAAGCAGCTCGCGATCCTGAAGCACGGAATCGATGCGGACACGGGCAGAAAAGTATCGCGCCTTCTCAAGGACTCGAAGCTCAAAGTGCAGGCGCAGGTTCAAGGCGACAAGGTCCGGGTGACGGGCAAGAAGCGCGACGACCTGCAGGAGGCCATCGCGTTCCTGCGCAAGTCGGAGATCGGCGTGCCGCTGCAGTTCAATAACTTTCGAGACTGAGCGATCAAGCGCCCGCGGCGGTGCAGATGCCGCGCGCGGCGGTCGGCGCACACAGATGATCAAGTGTGTGCCTTCCCCAAGAGCAGATGAACTTCGATGGGCACGAACCGGTCGGCGGCTTGAATCAGCGACGCGGCGGTGAGATCGGCGACGCCGTAGACCTCGACCGTTACGCGGTGCTTGTCGCGAATCTTTTGCACCAGGAGATCGAAATCTCCGTCCCCCGAGACCAGAACCGCCACGTCCGCGAGCGGCGCGTATTCGAGCACGTCGAGCGTGATCCCGACGTCCCAATCGCCTTTCGCCGAGCCGTCGCTTCGTTGGATGTACGGCCTCAATTTCACTTCGAAGCCTATCGCGCGAAGGATGCTTTGAAATCGCCTCTGCTTTGCATCATCCCGGTCGATCGCGAACGCGATCGCCTTGACGACTGTCCTGCCGCGGGTGGCATCGGCCCAGAAGCGGTTGTAGTCAAAGTGGCGCGAGAAGCGCTGCCGGGTCGTGTAGTACACGTTCTGAACATCGACGAAGATGGTCACGGTTTCCAAGGGTTCGTCACGGGCGGATGAAGTATGGAAGCGCGATCAGCGCCGTCCCGATGCCGACGAGCAACGGCACGTTGGACACGAAATACGGAAACACCATCAGCGCCAGGCCGCAGACCAGGGGCACGGGTGCGCTTTGCTTTCGGCCGTAGATAAAATATCCGAGCCCTATCGAGCCGAAGAGCAGGCCCCAAAGCAGCACCGCCGTCATCGCGTCACGACGTGCGCGCCAATTCTCATTTCGCCGGCGCGTGGCCCGCCGCGGGCTCTATTCCCTTGGAGTAAATCACCGCGCCGTCGAGCTTGACGATGATCGCGTCGATGTCGTCGATGCGATTGTAGATCTCCATGGCCTTCTCCGGACCCAGCACGAAGGCGGTCTTGGAAAGGCCGTCGGTGCGCGTGGCGGACGGCCCGATGACCGTGGCACTGCGCACCTTGCTCGCAGAGTGGCCGGTGCGGGGGTCGATGATGTGGTGGTAGCGGACGCCGTTTTCCTCGAAGAACCGCTCGTAATCGCCGGAGGTTGAAATAGCGGCGTCGGTCAATGGAATTCTGGTGATCACCGTCCCTTCCCCCTTCCGGGGGTCGCGAATCCCGACCATCCATGGTTTGCCGAATCGATCCCCGATGATGCGGCTGTCGCCGCCGGCGGAAACGTATGCCCGGGTGAAGCCGAGCGATTTCAACGTCTCGATGCCCCGATCGACGGAATATCCCTTGGCGATCCCGCCAAGGTCGATGCGCACGCCCGCCTGCGAAAATTGCACCGTCTGCTTCCCCGGATCGAGGATCACATGACGAAAGTTGACCGCAGGCAGCGCCCTGCCGATCTGCGAATCGTCCGGGTGGATGTGCTTGCGGAAGTCATACATGTAGCCGACGCTGGCATAGGTGATGTCGAATGCACCGTCGGTGATGACCGAATATTCCTTGGCCGCGGTGAGCAAATCGAACAATTCCTTGCTGATGTGCATCGGACCGGAGGCCGCCCTGGCGTTGACCCGGGAGACTTCGCTGGTCGGCTTGTAGGTGCTCATGGAATCATCGACGTGCCGCATTTCCTCGAGCACCGCATCTATGGCGTGCTCGCCCTTTGCGTCATCGTCCGACCACAATTCCACGGTGATCCGGGTGCCCATGATGCCGTCGGTGACCCGCCTCACCCAGTCGGCCTGCGCCGGCTGCGCCAGGCATGCGAGCGCCATCATGTTCGCGATGACCTTGAGTGTTTTCACGAGGCTAGCCTAGCCGTTTCCGGCGGCGCGGGGAACGGCGCGGCGGCGCTCGAGAATCTTCAGCGGATGGATTGCGCACGGCGCCACCGCATGATCACGAGCGCGCTGCCCACCATGCCTCCGAGGTGGGCGAAATGCGCGACACCCGATACGCTCCCGGTGACGCCCATAAAGAGCTCCACCCCGGCATACAGAGTGGCAAACAGCCATGCAGGCATCGGAATGGGCGGAATCAAGGGAATGACTTTGCGCGTTGGAAAGAGGTATGCATAGGCCAGCAGCAAACCGAACACCCCGCCCGACGCGCCGATCGTGGCCCCCGGCGGCGCGCCGAACAGATTGGGTATGAAGAGCTGGCTCAAGGCCGCGGTGACGACGGATGCAAAGTAGCAGGCGAGCAGGCGGCGCGGCCCGACGTAACGTTCGACTTCGGCGCCGAACATCCACAAACCCAGCATGTTGAACAGCAGGTGCGCGATCTGATCGGTACTGTGCAAGAATGCATACGTGATGATTTGCCATGGGTAGAAATACTTCACGCCGTCGATGGGTTGCAGCGGCCACAGCGCGAAGAGCGCGTCCAGCGCACCGCTTGTCATGCTTTGCAAAAAGAACACCAGCACGTTCGCGGCGATCAAAATCTTGACTGCGGAATATTTCATACGTGGCGGCGCATTCTACCCGTGATGGAAGCCAAACCCTCGTGAAAAGCGTATTTTTGGACTACGACACCGTGTCGAGCGGCGATCTCGACACATCCGGCTTGAGCGCCGCCGCCGGCGAGCTTGCCTTGTGCGCGACGGATGACGCATTGACGGTTGAGCGGATCCGCGATGCTGAAATAGTCATGCTGAACAAGGTCGAATTGTCCCGCGACATTCTGCGCGAAGCCCGCAAGCTCAAGCTGATCGCAGTCGCGGGCACGGGCACCAACAACATCGACGTCGCCGCGGCGCGCGACCTTGGGATCGGCGTTTGCAACGTGCGCGGCTACTGCACCTCCTCGGTGGTCCAACACGTGTGGGCGCTCATCCTGAGCCTCACCCAACATGTATCGGACTATGCGCGCCTCGCGGGCGGCGGCTCGTGGACCGCGGATGAGGCCCACACGGTGCTTGCGCACCCGATCCGGGAGCTCTGCGGCCGCGTCTTCGGTGTGGTCGGCTGGGGCGAATTGGGCCGCGGCTCCGCGCGGGTGGCCGAAGCCTTCGGCATGCAGGTGATCATCGCCAACCGTCGGGGCGGGATTCCGAGACCTGATCGGGTGGAACTTGATCGGCTGCTGGCCAGGTCGGATGTTCTTTCGCTGCACTGCCCGCTCAATGACTCGACGCGCGGACTCATTGGCGCGCGTGAGCTTGCACTCATGAAAGCGGACGCGCTGCTGATCAACACGGCCCGCGGCGCGTTGGTGGACGGTCGCGCGCTGGCTGCCGCGCTCAAAGCCGGCCGGCTCGGCGGTGCGGGGATCGATGTCCTGCCGCACGAGCCGCCGCGCGCCGACGATCCATTGCTCGACCCCGCGATTCCGAACCTGATCCTTACCCCGCACGTAGCCTGGGCGGCGCGCGAAGCGCGGCAGCGCTGCCTCGATGAGATGGCCGCCAATATCCGGGATTTCGCTGCGGGCGGACGTCGCTCGAGGGTGGACTGAGAATGCCGCGGCGGGAACCAAGGTCCGCAGCGCTGGGCGATCAACCCCGCGCCTGCGCGATCAACCCCGCGCCTGCCTCTTTTCCTTCTTTGCAGCCCGCTTTTCTTCCAGCGTCTTGGCCGGCTTCTTTTTTTGTTCCTTCTTTCGATCCATGCCCTTGCCCATGTTTCACTCCTCGTCTAATTGGCCAATGGAACATCATTTCTTGGTGTTTCGCCGGGAACTGATACGCGGGGGGCCGCGTCGCACGTCGTTTCGATTGGCACCGCTGCGCAGGGGGCCGTTGTCCCGGCTCAAGGTTTTGCGCTTGCTGCGGTCTGCAGCGGCGAATCCGGCCCCTCCGGGCGGCCTCGAGGGATGCCGTCCCGACGTGTCCCGCGGAGGCTTCGGCGGCTTCTCGCCGACCCGGCTGATCCGAAGTTCACGGCCCGCCACGCGCACGCTCTGCAATTCCTTGAATATCGGGTTCGGCATGCCTTCCGGCAGGTCGACGAAGCTGTGGTCCTCGCGGATATCGACCCGTCCGATGTGCACCCCCTCGATCCCGGCCTCGTTGGCAATGGCGCCGACAATGTTGCCGGGCTTGATTCCATGTACCGACCCCACTTCGATGCGAAAAGTTTCCATGTGACCGGGGGCCGATTTGGCGCGTGGGTGGCGCGCGGTGTCGCTTGCCGCAGGTTCCTCGGGTACGCGTACGCCGGCGTTCCCGGCGAAGACGCGCTCGGCGGGGGGATGTGCCTGCGCCGGACGCTCCGATTTTCCCGTCAAGAGCAAGGGTGTCGTGCCCTGCGCCAGGCTCGCCAGCGCCGCGGCGACGTCGATCATCGGCAGGCCCGATTCCGCTTCCAATTGCTCCAGCACCGGCCGGTAAACGGACGCCTCTCCCTTGGCGATGGTTTCGGTGATCCGCTGTTTGAATTTCGTGATTCGAAGCGCGTTGACGGTGTCGACCGTGGGCAGATTCATCGGCTCGATGACCTGGCGGGTGGCGCGCTCGATGGCGCGCAGCATGTTGCGCTCCCGGGGAGCGATGAAAAGTATCGCCTCGCCCTTGCGCCCCGCTCTGCCCGTGCGGCCGATGCGGTGCACGTACGATTCAGTGTCGTATGGTACGTCATAATTGACGACGTGCCCGATCCGCTCGACATCGAGGCCCCTCGCGGCGACGTCGGTTGCGACCACGATGTCGATTTGGCCGGCCTTGAGCCGGGCCACGGTGCGCTCGCGTTGGGGCTGCGGAATATCGCCGTTGAGCGGAGCGGCTGCAAAACCCCGTGCTTCCAGCTTTTCCGCCAGTTCGACCGTGGCATGCTTGGTTCGGGTGAACACCAGCATGCCGTCGAAGGCTTCGGCTTCGAGTATGCGCGTCAGCGCATCCAACTTGTGCATGCCGCTCACCATCCAATATCGCTGGCGGATGTTGGTCGCGGTGCTGGTCTTGCTCTTGATGGTGACTTCGACCGGCGAGCGCAGATGTTTCGCCGCGATGCGGCGGATCGGCGCGGGGATGGTGGCCGAGAACAGCGCCACCTGCCGCTGTGGGGGCGTCTGTTCGAGGATGCTTTCGACCGCATCGACGAAGCCCATGCGCAGCATTTCGTCTGCTTCGTCGAGAACCAACAGAGTCAATCCGGTCAGCTTCAGCGTGCCGCGGTTCATGTGATCGATGACGCGTCCCGGCGTTCCCACAACCACGTGCACACCGCGCCGCAAGGCATTGAGTTGGGGCTGGTAGCTTTGGCCGCCGTAGATCGGCAAGACATGGAATCCCTTGAGATGCGCCGCGTACTTCAAAAACGCCTCGGACACTTGCAGCGCGAGTTCGCGGGTGGGGACCAACACCAGCACCTGCGGCTCATGCTTGGACAGATCGATGCGCGTCAATGCGGGCAGCGCAAAAGCGGCGGTCTTGCCGGTCCCCGTCTGGGCCTGCCCCAGCATGTCGGCCCCCGACAGCAGCACGGGAATCGTGGCGGCCTGTATCGGCGAGGGCGACTCGTAGCCGACGTCGGTCAACGCACGCAGCACGGGCTCGGAAAGTGCGAGGTCACGGAAGCTCATGGCGCTCAGGGTCTCGTCCGCAGGAACTGCACTCATAGGAATCGCCTTGGGAAGGTAACGCAAGTCTAGCGGTTTACCCGGGTATTGCTACCATGCGTGCCATGGGCCGCATATTCGAAGTCAGAAAGCACGCCATGTTTGCGCGTTGGAACCGGATGGCAAAGCAGTTCACGCGCGTTGCCAAGGATATCGCAATTGCGGTGCACTCCGGCGGCCCCGACCCGTCGGCCAACCCCACCCTGCGGCGGGTGCTGCAAAACGCCCGCGCCGTCAACATGCCGAAGGACAAGACGGACGCGGCGATCCGCCGCGCTTCGGGCAAGGAGGCAGCCAATTATCAAGAAATCATCTACGAAGGCTACGCACCCCATGGCGTGGCGCTATTGGTCGAGACCGCGACCGACAATCCCACGCGCACCGTCGCCAGCGTGCGCAATATCTTCGCCAAAGGAGGCGGAAATCTCGGCGCCACCGGCAGCGTCAGCTTCTTGTTCAAAAAGATGGGAGTGTTTCGCCTGGACCCATCCTCCGTGAAGGACCAGGACGAACTCGAACTGGATCTGATCGACTACGGACTCGAGGAGATGGGCGACAGCACCGGCGATAAAGGAGAGCCGCAGCTGGTGATTCGCGGCGCCTTCAACGATTTCGGCAGACTTCAGGAAGCGCTCGAGAAACGGGGCATCACGCCGCTGTCGGCCGAGCACGAGTACATCTGCGCAGTACCGGTCGAGCTGCCCGAGGCCCAGGCGGCCGAAGTTCTGTCATTGATCGACAAACTCGAACAGGACGATGACGTCCAAAAGGTCTTCCACTCCTTGGCGTGAGTGTCCCGCCCGCCGCCAACCTTAAGGCTGCGTCATGCTGTCATCCTCGGGGCACCCCCTTGCGTTGTTCTCCCTGAGACTCGCAATCTGCAGGAGATCGACGTGAGAAATATACTTAAACCATTGATTCCATTAAGTTTAATGGCGGCCACCATGACCGGTTGCGTGGTCGCCTCTGCGGGCTGGCACCGCGGCTACTATTATCGTCCGCGCGTCGCGGTCATCGCCCCCGCGCCGGTGGTCGTGGTGCGGCCGTAAGGCCGTGCCCCGCCTTCGAAACATGCGGTGTTGCTGGGGGGCCTGAGGGCCGTGCAAACTTGAGGTTGCCATGCCGGCGCACGCGTATCGCATCGTCAATGTCTTCACCCGAAATGGCGGCGCGTTGACCGGCAATCCACTGTGCGTGTTCGAAGACGGTGCCGATTTCGATACGACGGTCATGCAGGCACTGGCCCGGCAGTTCAATCTTTCTGAAACCACCTTCATTCTCCCATCCTCGCGCGCCGACGCGCGGGTGCGCATATTCACGCCTGCCTATGAGATGCCGTTCGCAGGGCATCCGACGCTGGGCACGGCGCATGTATGCCGCGACCTTGGGCTAGGAGGAGATTCGCTGCGGCTGGAAATGCAGGCCGGCGTCGATCGGGGGTGCGCGCACAAGGCGATCGATGGACGTTGACCGCACCCGCGCCCACATGGCGCGAGGTCGACGAGTCGCGCGGCGTCTTGGCGCAGGCTCTCGGACTCGATGCGCGCGATATCGGCGATCGACCCTTGTGGATCAAGGCCGGAAGGGAACAGTTGATCGTGCCGCTGGCCTCGGTCGAGGCCGTGCGCCGTGTGTCGCCGCAGCCGCAGGCCCTGCGAAAGATCCGCAGCGAGGACGGCATTGCCATGGCCTACGTGTTTGCGTTTGACGGCGCCGGCGCAGCCCTTGCACGCTTCTTTTTCCCGCAGGGGCCGGCCGTTCTCGAGGACCCTGCCACCGGATCGGCCACGGCGAACTTCGGCGGATGGTGTCTGGCGATGGATCGGACGCTGCCCGTGAACGTTGAAATATCCCAGGGCGAGTCGGTGGAGCGCCCATCTTCCCTCTATTTGCAGGTGAACGAAAAGCGCGAGATTTCCGTCGGCGGCGATGTGATCGAAATAGGCAGCGGAAGCGTCAAGATCTCCTAGAGGAGCCTGTCTGAGAATTCAGGCAGCCTCCTAAGGTTTGTTGACCGTCTCGTGATTGATGACGGCGTGAGCCCATCGAACCACGGGTTGCAGGCGCGGCGACACCATGGAAAGCGCCTTTTTGAAATCCACCCAACACGCTTCATGATGCTCCGGCATCCCGAGGTCGGGATTGATCGGCAGGCGCACCTGCGTTTCCTTGCTGCGTGCGATGTAGTACCGCGAGATCTTCCCCTTGTTATAAGGACCGGTATCCATGAACTCCAGACCCCAGTCGAAGGACAGATCGTCGAGGGTCGTCTCCTCCCGGACCTCGCGCAGGGCGGCATCGATCGGCTCCTCGCCGGCTTCGACCAATCCCTTGGGGAAATCCCAATTGCGATAGGCGCGCAGCAATAGAAATTTCAGCTTCCGCTGCGCCAAGCTCACCACGACGACCCCCGCGGACAGTCGATGAGACGGCGCTGCTGAAGACATCTTGTTCTCCCAAGGATGGTGTCCCCGATGTCACTAGCCTACACCTACCCCGCGGCGCTGAGCGGCGAGCGTATCAGGTGCTCGAACGCACTGAGTGAAGCCTTGGCTCCTTCGCCCACTGCGATGACGATCTGCTTGTAGGGTACTGTCGTGCAGTCGCCCGCGGCAAAGACACCGGGCACGGATGTCCTGCCATGCGCATCGACCTCGACCTCGCCGCGCGGGGAAAGCTTCACGGTGCCGTTCAACCAGTCGGTATTCGGCACGAGCCCGATCTGCACGAATACGCCGGCCAATTCCAGGGTGTGCCCGACGCCGCTCACCCTGTCCTTGTAGGCCAAACCGTTCACCCGCTCGCCGTCGCCGGTCACTTCGGTGGTTTGCGCCCCCGTGATGATGGTCACGTTGGGCAGGCTTCGCAGCTTGGCGGTGAGAATGGCGTCTGCACGCAGCTCCGGCTCGTATTCGATCAGCCATGCATGGCTGGCGAGCGCTGCCAGATCAATCGCGGCTTCGACGCCCGAGTTGCCGCCTCCGATCACGGCAACGCGCTTGCCTCGGAAAAGGGGGCCGTCGCAGTGCGGACAATAGGCGACGCCGCGATTGCGGTATTCGCGCTCGCCCGGGACGTTGATTTCGCGCCAGCGCGCGCCGGTTGCGATGATGACCGATCGCGCCTTCAGCGCCGCGCCGCCGGTCAGCTTCACCTCGATCAGCTCGCCCGGTATCAGCGCCTCCGCGCGCTGCAGATTCATGACGTCCACCTCGTAGCTGCCGACGTGCTGCTCGAGACCCGCGGCCAATCGGTGTCCCTGGGTTTCCCGCACCGAAACGAAGTTTTCGATGCCGACGGTGTCGAGCAACTGACCGCCGAGGCGCTCCGCCGCGATGCCCGTGCGAATTCCTTTGCGCGCCGCGTAGATCGCGGCCGCCGCGGCGGCCGGTCCGCCGCCGATCACCAGAACATCGAAGTGCGGTTTGTCGCTCAGGGCCGCGCTTTCCCGCACCAAGTATTGCGCATCCATGTTGGCGAGAATTTCCGCAAGCTCCATGCGGCCCTGCCCGAACGGCCGCCCGTTCAGAAACACCGCCGGTACCGCCATCACCTCACGCCGCGCCGCCTCGGCCTGAAACACCGCACCGTCGATCATCGTGTGGCGTATGTTCGGATTGAGCGCGGCCATCATGTTCAGAGCCTGCACGAGGTCGGGGCAACTGTGGCACGTGAGCGAAACGAAGCTCTCGAACCGATATTCGCCCTTCAGATTGCGGATCTGCGCAAGCGCGGCGGGATCGGCTTTCGGAGGATGTCCGCCCGTCTGCAGCAACGCGAGCACAAGCGAGGTGAATTCGTGGCCCATCGGCGACCCGGCGAAACGCACCCGGGGCTCGACCCCTGGACGGCACACGCCGAACGACGGCTTCAACTGCTCATCGTCGCGCCGCACTTCGACCTTGATCAAGTGGGATGCCGTTTCGATCTCACCCAGCAGCTCGAGCATTTCGCGGGACTCGTCACTGTCGTCGATGGAGGCGATGATTTCCAGCTTCTGCGAGATCCGCCCGAGATGCCCCTTCAACTGCTCCTTCAAGTTGCCGTCGAGCATGGCGTCAGATCTTGCCGACCAGGTCCAGGGAGGGAGACAAGGTCCGGGCGCCCGGAGTCCACTTCGCGGGGCACACTTCGCCGGGGTGCGAGGACACGTATTGCGCGGCCTTCACCTTTCGCAGCAGCTCCTTGGCATCCCGGCCGATCCCATTGTCGTGTACCTCCATGACCTTGATGAGGCCCTCCGGGTCGATGACGAAAGTGCCGCGCAGCGCGAGACCCTCATCCTCGATCAGCACCTCGAAATTGCGTGCGAGCGTGCGGGTCGGATCGCCGATCAGCGGATACTCGACTTTCCCGATGGCTTCGGAGTTGTCGTGCCACGCCTTGTGCGCGAAGTGCGTGTCGGTGGACACGCCGTAGATTTCCACGCCGAGCTTTTTGAATTCGGCGTGGTTGTCGGCGAGATCGCCGAGTTCGGTCGGGCACACGAACGTGAAGTCCGCGGGATAGAACACAATCACGGACCATTTCCCCTTGAGGTTTTCGTTCGTCACCGGCACGAATTTCCCATTGTGGTAGGCGGTCGCCTTGAAGGGCTTGATTTCAGTGTTGATTAGGGACATGTGATCCTCGGATGAGATTGATTGAAAGGATGCTAGCAGCCGCTTCCCGATAAGAGAATTGGATAATAACGATCCGTTTGATAGAGTGTATCTATCGCTTTCAAGCTATAGCGGGACGACTCGGATGAATCTCAAGGACCTCAAATATCTCGTGGCCCTGGCGGATACGGGCCACTTCGGCAAGGCGGCGGAGCGGACTTTCGTGAGCCAGCCCACGCTGTCGGCCCAGCTCAAGAAGCTCGAGGAATACCTCGGGGTCAAGCTTGTCGAACGCCAGCCGAAGAACGTGCAGCTCACCGAGGTCGGCAAGCAGGTGGTGATGCGCGCCCGGCGGATGCTTGACGAAGGCGACGAAATCGTCGCGCTTGCCCGCAACAACACGGATCCCTTCGCCGGGAAGCTCAAGGTGGCGCTGATCCCGACGATCGGACCCTATTTATTGCCGCGGGCGATGCCGAAGCTGCGCAAGGCGCTGCCGAATCTGAGCCTCATGCTGTACGAGTACCAGACCGAACAGCTGCTGAAGCGCTTGCGCGACGGCGAAATCGATCTTGGTATCATGGCATTGCCTGCCGGGCAGGAAGGCATCGAAGCCCGCGCGCTCTACGAGGAGGATTTCACCGTTGCCCTGCCGACCGGCCACCCGCTGGCCGCAAAATCGACCATGAAGGTGCAGGATTTGAAAGGACATACCCTGCTGCTGCTCGAGGACGGACATTGCCTGCGCGACCAAGCCTTGGAGGTCTGCAGCCGCGTCGATGTGCGCGAGGCGGAGGATTTTCGCGCGACGAGTCTCGAAACCCTGCGCCAGATGGTGATATTCGGCCTCGGCATCACCCTGCTTCCCGAAAACGCGGTGCAAGCGCCGTTCGGATCGCAGCGCGGCCTCGCCGATTCGGCGATTCGCCAAACCCGCACCGTCCAGGACCGTCGGCGCCGTATGGCGCAAGACCAGCACCCGCGGCCCGGTCATCAAGGCAGTGTGCGACATCGTGGAGCGGGTCATGGCGGGCAGGAATTAGGGCTCGGAGCCTCGCATGGCCAAACCGCGGCCCGTAGCACGCCCGGCATCAAAGCCGCTCTCAGCCGCCAATGCGGATTGGGCCTTTCACGCGGACGACGATGAAGTGTTTGACGCCCTCGCCGGCGGCCGCCGCAGAAGAAGCCTTCGCGAATACTTCGGCGCGCCGGCCTACGAGGAGCTCTCGTCGCTCGCGGCGGCGGCAAGGGAGAAACCCGAGCGGCATCGGGGTCCCGCGGTGCTGATTCTGCCGGGCATCATGGGTTCGAAACTCGGCGGCCGCATGCCCCGCATCGGCACGAACCCCCGCGCCGGCACGAGCCAGCGCAGCCGCGCACCCGCGGTTCTGTGGATCGATCCACTGCAGATCGCCGCGGGCAGGCTGGCCGCCCTGGCATTGCCCTCGGGCAATCCGCTCAGGCCCATGGGGGTGCTGCTGTTCTCTTACGCCAAGCTCAAGTTGCAGCTTGAGATCAGCGGCTGCGACGTGCGATTCCACCCCTACGACTGGCGCCTCGGTCTCGAGGAGCTCGGCGCACAACTCGCGGCGCGGATAACTCAGGACCAACGACCGGTCATCCTGGTCGCACACAGCATGGGCGGTCTGGTTGCGCGGGCCGCGGCCCGGATCCTGCCTGCGCGTCTGATGCGCCGGCTCATATTGCTGGGCACTCCCAATCAAGGTTCTTTTGCCCCCGTGCAGGCGCTGCGGGGAACCTATCCCTTCGTCCGCAGAATGTCGACGCTCGATCGCAAGAACTCGCCGGAGTACCTCGCTCAGAATGTTTTCTGCACGTTCCCGGGCCTTTATCAGATGCTGCCGCCGCCGCGGCGGGTCGAGGGAATGGATTTGTTCGATGTCCGCTGCTGGCCGGCCGATGGCCCCGCTCCGAGCGCCGAACTGCTGCGTCGGGCGGCCCGGGCCCGAAGAGGATGCGGTCCGGTGGACTCGCGCATGGTTCACATCATCGGGGTCAATCAGGAAACCGTCGTGGGATTGCGCCGCACCGCTCAAGGCTTCGAGTATGCGATGGACCGCAACGGCGACGGCACGGTGCCGGTCTCGTTGGCGAGGCTTCCCAAACTCGAATGCTATTTCGTGGACGAGACGCACGCCGACCTCGCGAACAATCCCCGGGTGATTCAAGCCATCATCGATCTCATCCGCGATGGACGCACGGACGAATTGCCGCAGCGCTGGCGCGCACGACCGGGACCGACACGGCGGATAGGCGACGCGCAGCTGCGCCTCGAGGGCAACGAAAAAATCGACTGGCGCCGGCTTACGCCGGCGCAACGCGAGGCGGTTTTTGCCGCGTTGGACAGCGGCCGCCTGCTCCCCGCCGCACCGCATCCGCTCGCGTGAACCGGGGACAAATCCGTGACGGCCGTCTCGGGCCTGCCGTCCCGCCCCTACGCTGTGCCGGGCATTTGCCGATCATTTCACATATTCCCCGCCCCGGAAGCGTCATGATAGGGTTCGAGAGGAATGCTTGAGTATGAGCGCCCGCCCAATTTCGCAAGGAAGTCCGCAGATTGCGTCTCCGCGCTTCGATCGCAAGTTCATCGAAGATCATGGACTCGTTGAGCGCTATCTGGAGGGCAGGCTTCCGCTCAAGGGCGCCCGCGAACTCGAGAACTGGTGCCGCGCCCATCCTGAATTCTTGAATGAATTGAAATTGTCCGAGCGTGCCCACGCGAGCCTCAAGCTGCTCGAGGCAAGCAGTCAACCGCAGGACTTGCGGGAACCCCCTGCGCCGTGGTGGAAGTCCATCTACGTGCCGATCGGGTTGGGCGTGGTCGCGTTCTTGAGCTTGGTCGCCTTCTGGGTGGTGCTGGGAAAGTACGTGTTGCTCCGGGGCGAACTCGACGACACGCGCAGCAGGATCGACCAAGGGTCGTTGGTGCAGCCGGCCACGTCGCGCGAAGTTCGAGTCGCACCGGATCGCGCCCCGGGCATCGACCGGGCGCGGATCGTCGTGAACCGGAGCGCTCCCGAACTGATCGATGTGCACATCGATCTGGGCTACACCAACAAGTTGACCCAATTTCGAATGTTCGTGGACAAGCAGGACCAGGGGCGCGCGCTGGTATTGAACGATCTGCTCAAGGATTCGAACGATGAATTGCGAATGACGGTCAATACCACGGGCCTCTCCGCCGGCATCTACCACGCGCGCATCGAAGCGCTGCCGTTTCGCGGCAGTCCCATTCCCCTGGGCTGGCTCATACTCGAGGTTCATTGATGATCATTCGTCGCGCAGGGTGTTTATGGGCGGGGTGTTGACGACGCTGCGCGTCGCCAGCGTGCCGCTCAATCCAACGAGGATGGTGCCGCAGACCAAACCGACCACCCACACCCATGGGTCGAGCGTGTAGTGGAGCGAAAACAGCCGCCTCGCCAATATCCAGCCGATTCCCGTGGCGCCGAAGGCCGCCAGGGTGCCCGAGAGAAATCCCAGTGCGGAAAATTCCGCGGCGACTCCTTGCAATACGGTGCCGCGGCTCGCGCCCAGCGTTCGCAGCATGGCGCTTTCGTAGCGACGTTCGTCCCGCGTCGACTGGACGGCCGCGAGCAGCACCACGACTCCCGCGGCCAGCGTGAACATAAAAACATACTGCACGGCGAGGGAAGCGCGATCCATGATGTCGCGGATCTGCTTGAGTATGGCGTCGACGTCGAACACCGAAATGGTGGGAAACTGCCGCACGAGATCAACCAGCGCCGGCCGCTGCGCCGGCGTCAGGAAGACGCTGGTCATGTAGGTGCCCGCCGCGCCGTCCAGGAGCCCCGGCGGGAACACCAGGAAGAAATTCGGTCGGAAGCTGTCCCAGCGAATCTTGCGGATGCTGGCGACTTCGACGGTCAACGATTCGCCCGCGACGTCGAACGTGAGCTTGTCCTTCAGCTTCAACTGCAGCGCTTCCTGGTATTCCGACGAGATGGATACCAGGTGTTTGCCGAAGTCTCCCTCCGTCCACCACGATCCGGCGATCAATTGATTGTCCTCCATCAACGCCGAGGACCAGGTCAGGTTCTGCTCGCGCTCCAGGAATCCACGGCCTGAGTCGCCTCGCAATTTGATCGACTCGCTCGGCTGCGAGTTGATCGCGGTTATGCGCGCACGCACCATGGGAAACATCGCCGGCTGTCCCATTCCGTGCGATCGCAAAAACTCCTCCAGCGCCTGGCGTTCCTCGGGCCGGATGTTGATCAGGAAATTGTTGGGCACATCGGCGGGCAGGCTTCGGCGCCAATCGGCGAGCAGATCGCCGCGAACCACCGCCAACAGCAGCAGCACCATCAATCCAAGGCCGAAGGCGACGATCTGCACGACGCTGCCGCCGCCGCGCCGCGAAACATTGGCGAGGCCGTAGCGCCACGCGACGCCCACGCCGCCGCGCAGCCGGCCCGTGAGCCGCACCAGGCCGTATCCGGCGAGAGTCAGGACGAGGCCGACGCCGATCACTCCGGCAAGCACCGACAGCACCAGCTCCGTATCGCGCACCAGACTCCACAGAATGGCGCAAAGAGAAGCGAGGGCCAGCACGTAGCTCGACCCGTATCGCAGCGGCGGTGCGCTCACGGTTTTGCGCAGCACCCGGGCAGGCGGTGTGCTCTTCAATTGCAGCAGCGGCGGCAGCGCGAAGCCGACGAGCATCGCAATGACGGTGACGAGCGCGATGGGCAGCGGTGCCAGCGATGCCGCGGGCAGCTCGGTGCGAATGAGATCCCGCAACAACCACGCAAGGCCCGATTGTGCGAGGTAACCCAGAAGCGACCCCACGGTCACGGCGAAAACCGCCAGCAAGGTCAATTCGATGAGCGAAATCGACAGCACGAAGGCCTGCGAGGCTCCCATGCACTTCATCAACGCGACGGCATCGATGTGCCGCGTCGCATAGCGTCTGGCGCCCATGGCGACCGCTACAGCGGCCAGCAGCACGGAAGCGAGGCTGGCCAGATTGAGAAATCGGCTGGCGCGATCGATCGCGGAATTAAGCTGGCGGCTCGATTCGTCGACTTCGCGCAGACGCTCGCCCGGCGCCTTCGCCGACAGCAAGTATTCGCGGAATTTGGCTATGGCTGCCGCAGGGCCCGCGAACAGCGCGGCATATGTCGCGCGGCTTCCGGGCTGGATCAGCCGGGTCGATTCCACATCGTCATAGTTGATGAGCGCGGCCGGCGCGAGATTCACGAATCCGGTGCCCTGATCGGGCCGGTAGTCGAGCACCTGCGTCACGCGGAACGACGCCGCGCCTATTCGAAGCGACGTTCCAAGGGCGATTTTGAGCTGGGCGATGATGCGCGCGTCGATCCAGACTTCGCCGTGCCGGGGCACGAGGTCGGTGGCGCGCGCGACACCGAACGGCGCGTCCGCTATGCGTACGTGTCCGCGCAGTGGGTAGCTTGCGGTGACGGCATTGAGCGCCGCCAACTGGCTCAGATCGCCGCTGAATATCGCGGTCGGAAATGACATGAGCCGCGCACTCTTCAACCCCCTCGCGCGCGCCTCGTCAAGATGGCGCGAAGCGATGGGATTGGGGGACTCCAGCCGCAGGTCGGCCGCAAGCACCTCGGCTGCCTGCATGCGCACGCCTTGCGAAATGCGGCTGGTGAAGAACCCGACGGCAGTCAGGGACAGGACCGCCACCGTCAACGCCAATACCAACACCGAGAGCTCGCTCGATTTGAGGTCGCGCCAGAGATTGCGCAACGCGAAGCGCATGATTTGCATCAGTTCACCGTGTGGCCGGCGTCGAGTTCGAGGACGCGGCTGCAGCGGCCCGCCAGCGCACGGTCATGCGTGACCAGCACCAAGGTGCTGCCCGTGCTGCGGTTGAGGTCGAACAACAGATCGCTGATGCGCTGACCCGTCGCCGTGTCCAAATTGCCCGTCGGTTCGTCGGCGAACAGCACGGCCGGATGCGTGACGAAGGCGCGCGCGATGGCCACGCGCTGCTGCTCGCCGCCCGACAATTGCTTCGGGTAATGCGCCAGCCGCGGCGTCAAACCGACCTGCGCCAATGCGGCGACGGCCGCCTGCCTCGCATCGCGCCGCTGCCCAAGCTCGAGAGGCAACATCACGTTCTCAACGGCGGTGAGCGAGGGAATGAGATGAAATGATTGAAAGACGAATCCGACGTGTCTGCCGCGAATGGCCGCGCGTCCGTCCTCATCGAGCAGGGTTATATCAGTGCCGGCGATCAGCACGCGGCCGGTGCTTGGAGAATCGAGTCCCGCAAGCAATGCCAGCAACGTGGATTTGCCCGCGCCGGATGCCCCGACGATGGCCACGGTCTCGCCGGATCGCACACTGAGGCTCACATCGGCGAGAATGGTGAGCGGCCCCTCGGGGCTGGACACCGTCTTGGATACATTTTGTGCTTCGAGGACGATTTGATCTTGCATCGAGGAGCGCCTGTGAAACGGCTTTTGATCCTGTTCGTATTGATGGCGGCGTGCGTCCCGGCCAGGGCCGAAACGCCGGTGATTCTCGTGTTCGGCGATAGCATCAGTGCCGGCTACGGGCTGGCGCGCGTAGAACAGGGCTGGGTGGCGTTGCTGCAGACGAGGCTCAAGGAGGAAGATTACGGTTACCAGGTCGTCAACGCCAGCGTCAGCGGCGAGACCACCGCGGGCGGCCTCGCGCGCTTGCCGCGGGCACTCATGCTGCATCGGCCCAAAATCGTCATTTTGGAACTGGGCGGCAACGACGGCTTGCGCGCGCTGCCGATCGCGCAAATGCGCGCCAATTTGGCGCGCATGGTCGATCTGGCCTCGGCGGCGGGCTCACAGGTGCTGCTCGTCGGCATGCGCATGCCGCCCAACTATGGCCCTGAATACACGGAACAATTTCGCGTGTGCTATGCCGATGTCGCGCGCGACAAGAGAGTGCCGCTGTTGCCGTTCCTGCTCAATGAGGTTGCACAGTCGCCAAATCTCATGCAGGCGGACGGAATTCACCCCAACGAGATGGGGCAGCCCAGGCTGCTGGCCAATGTCTGGCCGTCTCTAAAGCCGCTGTTGCGCCGCTAGCCGCCTTGGACGTGGGCGGGGGGCGGCGAATGCCGCCCACCCTTTGTCTCAGCTGCGGCCCCCTACTGAGCCGTCAGCCATTCCGCGACCCCGCCGTGCCGCGAACAGGTCCCGGAGCGGTGCTGCGACTTCGAATAAGTGCCGTCCTTGCACTTGGCCGTCGCTCCCGTCGGATCAGTATTGCTGGCCGCCGTGGTGGGCGCCGATTTCGAAGAGGTCGATGACTTGGCGGCGGCCGGTGTCGACGCGGCGGCCGCTGCCGCCGGAGCCGAAGCAGGCGCGGTGTCAGCCGTGTCGGCGGGCTTGTTCTTCGATGCCTTCTGAACGCCGCCGTGACCACTGCATGCGCCCCGGCCGGTGGCCGTCGATGTCGTACCGTCCTTGCAAGTCGTTGTGCCCGTTACGGCGGGAGCGGCGGCAGCCGGCGCCGCAGCCGAAGCAGGTGCGGCGTCAGCCGTGTCGGCGCGCTTGCTCTTCGATGCCTTCTGAACGCCGCCGTGACCGCTGCATGCGCCCCGCCCGGTGGCCGTCGATGTCGTGCCGTCTTTGCAGGTGGTGGGCGCGCCGGAGTCAGCTGCGCGCGCAGGCAGACTCAAGGCAAAAGCGATCAAGGGTGCGGCCATAAGGCCGGCGATGTGTGTGGTTTTCATGCAAGCTCACTCCCTCAGTTTGTGATATCACGCCGGATTGTAAACGGATTCGCACCAAAACCCATCTCGTCAATGGGACGCGGCGGTCGGTAATATGGTCCTCACGTTCATCAGGAAAGACGTGTGTTGCCGTCCGGATGCTGCTTGAAACAGAACGCCGTCGACGGCGACGTGTGAATTTTCGATCACGTCCTTCGGGAACTCCGATACGCCGACCAGCTGCACATCGTTTGCCGGGAGGCAATGGTGGCTTTGAGCGGGGGCGTACACATAGGCAGTGCGGTCCAGCGCCAGCACCGGGACATTATCGATGCCCTCGGCGGTCGGGTAGTCGCGAAAGTGCACGTGGCCGATGAGCGTGCTCTTGACAGGCTGCTGGAACAGGCACGGGCCGTAGCCGATGACGCAGCCGGGCAGCCCGACGCACAAGCCGCCGAGGATTGCGGCCCGCCAAAATCTCATGAGCGGCTCCATGATTTGAGTGTGCTCCCGGATTCGGGCCTTGCCTATGAAGATGATGGGCGGCTGCTGTTGGTTGGCGTCGGGGAGCGCGATCATGCATCAAGTTTACCCAAGATTGCTGGGCCCGCGGGCGGATGCTATACACACGGGACAAGAGCGAGGAGTACCGGCGTGGATCGAAATTGGCTGAAGCAATACCCGCCTGGTGTACCGGCGGACATCGATCCCGACAGTTATGCCTCGCTCCGGGACATTTTCGAGGAGGCGTGCGCCGCCCATCGGCACTCGCCTGCGTTCACCAATATGGGCGCGACCTTAAGCTACGCCCAGCTCGACGAGCTCAGCCGCTCGTTCGCGGCATGGCTGCAGAAGAAATCGGGGTTGCTGCCGGGCGACCGCGTGGCGCTCATGATGCCCAACATCCTGCAATACCCGATTGCGCTGTTCGGCACGCTGCGCGCGGGAATGGTGGTCGTCAACACGAATCCTCTGTATACCCCCCGCGAGCTCGAGCACCAGCTGAAGGATTCCGGTGCCAAGGTCATTGTCATCGTGGAGAATTTCATGCACGTGCTGCAGCAGGTGCTGCCGCGCACAGATTTGAAAAAAGTCCTCGTAACCCGCATCGGCGATCTATTGGGCGTACCCCGCGGGTTCATCGTCAACTTCGTCTTGAAGTACGTGCGCAAGCAGATTCCGGATTGGAAGATGCCGGGCGCCTCGACCTTCAAGAGCGCCCTGGGCGCCGGCCTCGGACTCAAACTCGAGCCGGTTCCGCTCGGTTCCGAGGACATTGCCTTTCTGCAGTACACGGGCGGCACCACCGGCGTCGCGAAGGCGGCAATCCTCACCCACCGCAACATGGTGGCCAACGTGCTGCAAGCTTCCGCCTGGGTCAATCCCTCGCTGAAGGCCAACGAAGGGCGCGTCGTCATCACCGCACTGCCGCTTTATCACATCTTCGCTCTGACGAGCAATTGCCTGGCGTTCCTCTCGTTGGGCGCGCGAAACGTCCTGATCACGAATCCCCGCGATTTCAAATCCTTCGTCGCCGAGCTCAAGAAATACAAATTCAACTTCATCAGCGGCGTCAATACGCTCTTCAACGCGCTGCTGCACACGCCCGGCTTCGAGACCGTGGATTTCAGCGCGCTGCGGGTCACTTTCGCTGGGGGGATGGCGCTGCAAGGGGTGGTGGCGGCCCGCTGGAAGGAGGTCACGGGCTGTATCGTGACCCAAGGATGGGGTTTGACGGAAACCGCGCCGATCGCCACGGCCAATCCAACCGGCCTCGATTTCAACGGCTCCATCGGGCTGCCCGTCCCCTCGACCGACGTCTCGATTCGCGACGACGACGGCAAGGAGCTGCCGGTGAATGGGATCGGAGAGATCTGCGTGTTCGGGCCTCAGGTCATGCGCGGCTATTGGGACAGGCCGGATGAAACCGAAAAAGTGATGTTCGGCGATTGGCTGCGCACCGGCGACATCGGCCGCATGGACGCTTCCGGATTCGTCTACATCGAGGATCGCAAGAAGGACATGATTCTGGTATCGGGCTTCAACGTGTATCCGAATGAGATCGAAAGCGTCATCGCGGAGCACCCGGGCGTGCTCGAGGTCGCCGCGGTTTCGCAGCCGGACGAGAACTCGGGAGAAGTCGTCGCGCTATTCGTGGTGAAGAAGGACCCCTCCCTCACCGCCGAAGCGCTGATCGCCCACGCCCGCACCGAATTGACCGGCTACAAGGTGCCCCGACACGTGTACTTTCGCGCCGAACTGCCCAAGACCAATGTCGGCAAGATCCTGCGCCGGGCGCTGCGCGACGAATTGAAGAACGCCCCGGCCGCCGCCAAACAGGCCGCCGCCCCCAAATAGGACGCGCCCGCTCGTCAATGCTAGGGGATCTGGTAGGCCTGCACCGTTTCGACGAGCAGCGCCACCCGCTCCGGATCGACGTCCGGGGTGATGCCGTGCCCGAGGTTGAAGACGTGCCCGCTGCCCGCGCCGTAGCTCTTGAGCACGCGCAGCGTCTCCGCGCGCAGCGTTTCGGGCGGTGCGAACAAGGCAGAAGGGTCGAGGTTGCCCTGCAGCGCCACCCGGCCGCCAACGGCGGCTCGCGCCTGTCCCAAGTCCGTGGTCCAATCGACGCCGACGGCGTCGCAACCGATCCCGGCTATTTTTGCCAGCCACGCCCCTCCGCCCTTGGTGAACACGATATTGGGAACTCTGCGTCCCTCCGATTTTCGCGTCAGCGCGTCGATCACCTGTTCCATGTAGCGCAGTGAGAACTCCTCGTACTGCGCGGGCGTCAGCACTCCGCCCCAGGTATCGAACAGCATCACCGCCTGCGCACCGGAGGCAATCTGTGCATTCAGATAGAGGATCGTGGCCTTGGCGAGTATTTCGAGCAAGCGGTGCAGCTCGCGCGGCGCCTCGTACATCATGCGCTTGATGTGGCCGAAGGTCTTGCTGCCACCGCCCTCCACCATGTAGGTCGCCACAGTCCAGGGGCTGCCGGCGAAGCCGATGAGAGGCACCCTGCCCCCCAGTTCGCGGCGCACGAGCGTCACCGCATCGATCACGTACTTGAGTTCCCGCGCAGGATCCGGCACGCCGAGCCTGTCGATGTCCGCCGCGGTGCGCACCGGGCGTTCGAACTTCGGGCCCTCGCCGGCCTCGAATTCCAATCCCAGATCCATCGCATGCGGAATCGTGAGGATGTCCGAGAACAGGATGGCCGCATCGAGCGGAAAGCGCTGGACCGGCTGCAGGGTGATTTCGCAGGCGATCTCGGGATTCGTGCACATCTCCAGGAATCCGCCGGCGCGCGCGCGCGTGGCGCGATATTCCGGCAGATATCGTCCCGCCTGGCGCATCAGCCAGATCGGACGGCGCGGCGTGGGTTCCCCCAAAAGCGCGCTAAGCAGCAAGTCGTTCTTCAGACCCAAGTTCACACCTGTGCTCATGTTCGCTCACCCGGATCGAACAATCGACGATGCTCGAGAATGGCATATCGATCGGTCATGCCCGCAATGTAGTCCGCCACGGCGCGGGCGCGTCCCGCGGGGCCCTGGATCATTTCCAGCCGCGACCCCGTCGCCTTGTGCTCATCGGGCATCAGGGTGGGGTCATTGAAAAACGCGTCGAAAAGCTCGCGGATGACGCGGCGCGCCTTGGACGTCATCCGGCGCACCTTGTAGTGCTTGTACACATGTTCGCGCAGGAATGTCTTCAAAGAATAGTTCAATTCGCGCGTATTGTCGCTGAATCCGATCAACGGCCCCGGATTCGATCTGACCTCCGCTATCGACCGCACCCCCGACTCGGCAAGCCGGGCGGCCGAGGAATCGATGAGGTCGGTGACGAGATGGTTGATCATCCGCCGCAGGATTTCATAGACCTGCCGGCGGCCTGTGAGCGCCGGGTACTTCGCCCGGACCTCCGCGTGATATTCGCGGAACAGGGGAACCGCCGACAGCTGCTCCACGGTGATCAGTCCGGCGCGGATGCCGTCCTCGACGTCGTGATTGTTGTAGGCGATTTCGTCGGCGAAATTCGCGAGCTGCGCTTCGAGTCCGGGCTGCTGGCGGTTGATGAACCGCTCGCCAACGTCGCCGAGATGGATCGCATTGTTGTAGGAACAATGCTTCAGAATTCCTTCGCGGCATTCGAAGCTCAGGTTCAGCCCGTCGAAATCCGCGTAATGCTCCTCGAGTTCGTCGACGACCCGCAGGGACTGCAAATTGTGCTCGAAACCGCCGAAATCCAACATGCACTCGTTCAACGCGTCCTGGCCGGCGTGGCCGAACGGGGTATGTCCGAGATCGTGCGCGAGGCAGATCGCCTCGGACAGCACTTCGTTGAGCTTGAGCGCCCCGGCGATGGTGCGCGCGATCTGGGCAACCTCGAGCGAGTGAGTAAGCCGCGTCCTGTACAAGTCGCCTTCGTGATTGACGAAGACCTGGGTCTTGTAGACCAGCCGGCGAAAGGCAGTCGAATGCACGATGCGGTCCCTGTCCCTCTGATATTCGGAACGGTATGCGGGCTTGGGTTCCGCGTGCCGCCGCCCGCGTGACTGTTCGTCATGCGCCGCGTAGGCGGCCAGAGCGCTCACGCGAAGTACTCCGCCAGCGTCGCCTCTAGTGCAGCCTGAGTAAAGTCGCTCGTGACGACTGCTCGTCCGAGTTTTTCGAGCAGCACCAGCCGCAGCGAACCGGCAAGCACCTTCTTGTCCATTTGCATCAGCTCCAACACCTTGAGCGCGGCGACGGGCGGCGCCGCGGTGGGCAGGTGCGCCTTCACCAGGATGCCCCGGACTCGATCGAGGGTGGCGCGATCGATCAGCTGCAGGTGCAGCGACAACGTCGCGGCGATCAGCATCCCCAGGCCCACGGCTTCGCCATGCAGGTAGGTCACGTAGCCGGTGGCCGCCTCGATGGCATGACCGAAGGTATGCCCGAAGTTGAGAATTGCCCGCAAGTTCTGCTCGCGTTCGTCCTTGGCGACCACCGTCGCCTTGATCTCGCAGGACCTCGCAATGGCATAGGTCAGACTCTCGACGTCCCGCGCCAGCAGCTTGTCCATGTTGTTGTCGAGCCAGTCGAAGAGCAGCGGATCCCACACACACCCGTACTTGATCACCTCGGCGAGCCCGGCGCGGAGCTCCCGGTCGGGAAGGCTCGCCAGCGTATCCGTGTCCGCAATGACGCAGAGCGGCTGATAGAACGCGCCGATCAGATTCTTGCCGCCCGAATGATTGACTCCCGTCTTGCCGCCGACCGAAGAGTCGACCTGCGCCAGCAGCGTCGTGGGGAGCTGCACATAGCCGATGCCGCGCTGATAGCACGCGGCGGCAAACCCCGCGATGTCGCCGACCACTCCGCCGCCCAAGGCCAGCACCGTGGCGTCACGGTTCATCTTCTGGCCCACCAGCGCATCGAACACCCAGCCCGCGGTTTGCAGAGTCTTGTGCTGTTCCCCGTCGGGCAACAGGCATTCGGCGACCCTTCTCGAGGCGAGAGCGCCCGTCAATATCCCGAGATACAGACGAGCGACCGTCGTATTGGTGACGATCAACAAGTCCCGGCCGGGAATCAGGGAGTCGAGCAACTCACGGTCGGCCAGCAGCCCCGGGCCGATCGCGATGGGATAGCGTGAATGGCCTACATCTACTTGGAGGGTTTGCACGGCGTCGATTATACGAACCTTACGGAGCCTGCGCCCGCCGTAGCGTGTGATGTATCTCTTCCGCCACGAGCTGCACCCGGCGGCCGTCCGTCGAGACGGTGAAATCCGCAATCTGCGCGTACAGGGCCGCCCGGCGTTCCATCAGTTCATGAAGCTTGCGCTCCGGATCGGTGTCGTTCAGCAGCGGCCGATGCCTGCCATGGCGCGTGCGCTCGATCTGTTGGTCGATCGAGGTCGCCAGGTACACCACGACACCGCGTTCGGCGAGCGCCCGGCGGTTCTCTTCGTCGATCACCGCTCCGCCCCCGGTCGCCAGCACGATCGATTGCAGGCGGGTCAACCGTTCGATGGATTCCTTTTCACGGGCCCGGAAGCCGGCCTCACCCTCCTTTTCGAAGATGAACGCGATGTCCACGCCGGTTCTCGCCTCGATGTCCGCGTCGCTGTCGTAAAAGGTGAAGCGCAGCGCGCGCGCGAGATGCCGTCCCACCGCCGTCTTGCCGGAACCCATGGGACCGATGAGAAAGATGTTGCGCTTGCCGAGCATGGGGGCATTTTGTACGGTTTGGCGCCGCCCGGGGCGGGGAATTCACGACATTATCTCCCGGAATGAAAAAACCGCCTCCGCAGGCGGTTTCTTCGATCGGCGCCCGCGGCCGAATCTCAATACAGATTCGATCCCTCGCGCAGGATCTTCGGGGTGATGAAGATCAGGAGTTCGGTCTTGTTGTTGATCTTCGTCGTGCTCTTGAACAGGTTGCCGAGCACCGGGATGTCGCCGAAGAACGGGACCTTGTTGGCCGATTGCGACTTGGTGGTATCGAGAATGCCGCCGAGCACCACGGTCTGACCGTCGTTGACCAGCACCTGGGTGATGATCTGCCGCGTGTCGATCGAGGGCACCGTACCTCCCGTGGCGCTCGTCACCTGCTGGCCGACCGAGTCGTCCGATACGTCAAGATCCAGAATCACGCGGTTGTCCGGCGTGATCAGCGGCGTCACCTTGAGCGACAGCACGGCGTTCTTGAATTGGGTGGTCGTGGCGCCGCTCGAAGCCGATTCCTGATAGGGAATCTCGACGCCCTGCATGATCGTGGCTTGCTTCTGGTTCGCGGTAATGACGCGCGGCGAGGATATCACTTCGCTCTTTCCCTCGTTCTGCGCGGCCGTGAGCTCAAGGTCGATGATGTGGCTGCCGCCCAAGACCGATATGCCGATGCTGCCGTTGGTATTCGCCGCCGGCACATTGACTTGGTAGCGATTGTCGAGCGTCGGGGTGGTGACGGGCGTGGCCCTGCCGCCGCCCGCCAGGTTGGAAATTCCGGACTGGGTCATGGTGTCCGCACCCGCCCCGTTGCCCGTGACGGAGATCAGGCTGTTGGGGCCCGCGGTGGTGTAGCCGGTGATACCGAGTTTGGCGCCCAAATCACGCTCAAAGGTGTCGCTCACGATCACGATGCGCGCTTCGATCAACACCTGTTTCACCGGAACGTCGAGCGTCTGCACCAGACGCCGGATGTCGGCCAGATTTTCAGCGGTGTCCTGCACAAGAAGCGTATTGGTGCGCTCGTCGACCGAGAGGCTGCCGCGCGGCGAGAGCATGGAGTTTCTCCCCGCAGCACCACCCCCGCCGCCGCCGGCACCGGTCGGCCTGATCAGCTTGGCCAGATCCGAGACCTTGGCGTAATTGACCTGCATGAATTCGGTGCGCACCGGGGCGAGCTCCTGCACTTCTTTGTGGGCGGCGAGCTCGGCCTTTTCCCGCGACGCGAGTTCCGCGGTCGGTCCGATGATGATGACGTTGTCCTGCCGGCGCTTGTCCAATCCCTTGGTGCGCAACACGATGTCGAGTGCCTGATCCCAGGGCACATTTTGCAGCCGCAGCGTCAGGTTGCCCGTCACCGAATCGCTGACGACGATGTTCTGGCCGCTGGTGTCCGCCAGGAGCTGCAGCACCGAGCGCACGTCGATGTCCTGGAAATTCAGCGTCAGACGCTCGCCGGTGTACTCCTTCTTCTCGTCGGCGGCGGCATGCTTGAGCGAGGGCTTGATCTCGATGGTGTACTGGTTGTCGGACTGGTAAGCCAGCTGTTCGAAGTCGCCCTGGGAGCTGATCACCAACCGCGAACTGCCCTCGACCCGCACCGCATCGACGGTTTGCACCGGCGTCGCGAAATCCATGACGTCATAGCGGCGCATGAGGTTCTTGGGCATCAGGGTGCCGGCAAAGTCGACCACGACTTGATTCCCTTCCTGGCGCACGTTGACTGGCGTACGGGGATCCGTCAGCTGCACGATGACTCTGCCGGTGCCGTCCGCACCGCGCCGGAAATCGATGGTGCGGATCGCGCGTTCCGCGGCCGTGCCTGCGCCGGAGCCTGCGCGAGCCACGGTCGACTGTTTGGCGGCTGCGCCCTGCTGGCCGCCGAGCGTGACGGTAATGTCGTTGCCGTCCACCTTGGTGGTGTACGGCAGCAAGGAGTCCACATTGACGACCAAACGGGTGCGGCCATTGGCCTCGGCGGCAAGCACCGTATCGACGCCTCCGGAGCGGACGTCGATGCGCCGCGACGCCAGTGCGAGTGTGGTGTTCGGCAAGTCGAACGCGATGCGCGCGGGCTTGTCGATGGTGAACGGCAGGGGCTCGGGAGCCGGGCCGCTCATGTGCAGCTTGAGCTGCACCTGTTGACCCGATAAGGTCTGAACGTCGATCGACTCTAGTTTGACCGGATCCGCGGCCCGCGCCGCAAAGCTGAACGCGCCCAGTGCGGCGAGCGCCATCGCCCCGATCATCGACGTCCGAATCTTGAATCTAATCATGCTCTCTTCTCCCTGTGGTCTCAATTGGCCAACGCCAACGAGGCCGGTCGCTCGATATATCCGCCGAGCCCATCCGGTATGATTTCTACGAGGCTGATCTTCCCGCCCGTAATTTCCGTCACTTTGCCGTCGTTCTGGCCCAGGTAGTTGCCGGGCTGAACCTTGTGCACCAGGCCGTCCTTGGATTGGACGAGCCCGTAGAAGCTGCTGCCCACCTTGAAGGTGCCGACCATTTTCAGCGTATCCAAGGAAAACCCTTCCAGGAACTCGCGGTTGCGGCGCGAACTCGGCCGCACGCCGGTGAGGCCGCCGGTCGCGTTGGGTCCCACGGGCTGAAACGGCGACCGCAGCTTCGAGGCGCTGTACACGTACGTCTCGTAGGGCTTCACTTCCGGCAGCGCTTGTATGCGTCCGCCGGGCTTCTTCTTGGTCTCGGCAATCCATTTCTGAAGATCGGACTGGCCGCTGGAACAGCCGGCCAGGCCCAAACCGACGAGGACGGCGCCGATGACGCCCGCGTTGCGGAGGCGGACCATGAACGTATATCTCACGTCTTCTTACCTCCCGTCTTCTTCTTCGCCGCCGGGTGCGCGCCGCCTTCATCTTCGATGTACCGGTACGTCTTCGCGGTCACGTCCATGGTCAGGTTGTCGTAGTTGCCTTTGGGATCCAAGGGCGTGATCTGAATGTCGTGCAGCGTGACGATGCGCGGCAGCGCGGCTATGCCGCTGACGAAATTGCCGAAGTCGTGATAGGTGCCCACCAGCTTGATCTTGATCGGGAGTTCGGCATAAAAGCCGTTGCCCTTCTCGCCGCCCGGCTGAAAGAGCTTCTCCTGCAATCCCGCCGCGAGGCCGGTCTGCGAGATGTCCACCAGCAGGTTCGGAACCTCGGTCTTGCCGGGCAATTGCCGCAGCATCGCGCCGAAACTGCGTTCCATTTCAGCGAGCTGCGTGCGGTAGGCGTCGAGGTTTGCCGCGCGCTGCTGCTTGCTTTCGAATTGCGCGCGCAAATCGAGTTCATCCGCCTGCGCCTTCTGCAAGATCGGTCGGTCGTCGTTCCACACGAACAGGTACCAGGCCACCGAGGCGACCACTGCGAAGATCAACGCGATGAAGAATGCGCGTACCGGCAGCGGCCAGCGGCCGACGTCGCGTGGGTCGAGCGTACGGATCTGATCAAAAAAGTTCATTTCGCCGCAACCTTCTTCACCGTTGTTTCACCGCCGTGTTCGAGGTCCACGCCGACCACGTCGCTGGTGAGCGTGAAATTCGAGCCGCCCGTCGCGGAATCCTTGCTGGACTCGACCACTTGCAGCACCGGGTTATCCATCCACACCGACGAATCGATATTGCGCATGAATGTCGACACCCTGGTGCTCGACTGCGCAACGCCGTGAATCTCGAGCCGGTTCCCGGTCTGCTTGATCGCCGTGAGATAGATCCCGTCCGGAACCGTTTTGACGATCTCGTCGAACAGATGCACGATCTCGGGCCGCTTGCGCTGCAGCTTCTCGATGATTTCCATGCGCGCGACCAGCCGCTGCTTGCGGTTTTCCAGATCTTGAATGTCGGCGATCTGCGCATCGAGCTTGACGATCTCCTTCTTGAGGAGATTGTTCTTTGCATTCTGCGAATCGGTCCAGCTCGAGTAGAGAAGCTTGCCGCCGACCACGAAGATGCCGGCGGCAAACACGGCGCCGGCGGCGGCGACCATGAACTCGCGGCGTCGCACTTTGCGTTCTTGTTCGCGCCAGGGAAGTAGATTGATACGCGGCATGGCAGCTCTTTAGTCGAAGCTTCGCAGCGCGAGGCCGCAGGCTGTGAGTAACGCGGTGGCATCACGGCCCACGGCTTGCGCCTTGGCCTTGGATGACACCTTCATGTTGCCGAGCGGATCACCTTTGTCCGCAGGCACGCCGACGCGGCTGGAGATGACGTCCGCCACGCCCGGTATGTTCGCGCAGCCGCCGCAAATCAATATCTGATCGGGCTGCGAGCGGCCGCTGCCGGATGCCAGATAGAATTGCAGCGAGCGGCTGACCTGCTGGGTCATGTCGTCGATGAAAGGGTCGAGCACTTCCGGCTGATAGTTGCTCGGCAGGCCGCCTTCCTTCTTGGCGCGGCCGGCCTCTTCCATGGAGAGCCCGTAGGTGCGCATGATTTCTTCGGTGAGCTGCTGTCCGCCGAATGCGAAATCGCGCGTGTATATGACTCTCATGTCGCGCAGCACGCTGAACGTCGTGCTGCTGGCGCCGAAGTCCACCACCGCAACGGTCCGGTCGAGGCCGCCGTCCGGCATCTGGTGACGCATGAGTGCGCAGGCGTTCTCGAGGGCGAAGGCTTCGACATCGACCAGATGTGTCGTGAGGCCCGACGCCTGCACGGCGGCCTGGCGCTGCTCGACGTTTTCGGTGCGGGTCGCGACCAGAAGCACATCGAGCATTTCAGGGTCCTTTTCCGAGGGTCCCACGACTTGATAGTCGTAGCTGACTTCTTCCATCGGAAAGGGAATGTATTGGTCGGCCTGCATCTCGACCTGACCTTCGAGTTCGTTTTCGCCGAGATTCTTCGGCATTTGAATCACTTTGGTGATCGCGGCGTCGCCTGAGATCGCGATCGCGGCAAGGCGGCTCTTGGCGCCGGAGCGCTTCACCGCGCGCCGAATGGCCTCGCCGACCGCCTCCGCATCCACGATCGCTTTTTCGTTGATGGCGTTATGGGGCGTGGGTTCCGCCGCATAGGACTCAACGCGATACTGGCCACCCGACATCGTGAGCTCGATAAGCTTCACCGATGAGGTGGTTATGTCAAGTCCCAAAAGCGGACGATATCTTTTGCCAAACGACCACACAGCGTTTTTTCCTTTTTCGCTCAGTACCTTGGAGGTCGAAACCGGTGCACGAGACTAACTACGCCAAGCAAACTTAGCAAGAAACTGTTAAATAGAACGTGAAGCTACTCACGGTAATCACCGCCGGGCAGCGGCTGCCGCGCAAAGTGGGATCTGCGACAATTCCGTCGCGATCGAAGTACGCGCATCGAGTCATCCGTTCAGACCTCGTCGCCCCAAGGGCGCGATTGGTTAAGCTTGGTCTGGCAACCCCGCTATCCTAAGAGCAGGAGCCCGTCAGGACCGGTGGCTTTGCGTCCTCATCTTTCGATGAGTATGCCCATGTATCCGGCGGTAATATGCTTGCGCAATATCGCCGGTGCAATAAGTTAGAACTGTTTTCTGTGACCAAACGTTACCTAGTTCTCATCTCGCGCATTTGTGCATGTCTCGTTGGTGCAATAGCGTTAATTGCGTTCGCCAACGTCTGTGCTTATGTCTACTTGAAGCCCGCTCTGCCCGATGTCGACAGCCTGCGCGACGTACAGCTGCAGGTTCCGCTCCGGGTCTATACGCGCGATGGCAAGTTGATCGCTTCCATCGGTGAGCAGCGCCGCATACCCGTGCGCTATGAGCAGCTGCCCAAAAAGCTCATCCAGGCGTTTCTGGCCACCGAGGACGATCGCTTCTTCAGGCACCATGGTGTTGATTGGCAAGGGATTTTACGGGCCGCGGTCGCGAACGCGCGAGCCGGCGGCATTCGCCAGGGTGCAAGCACCATTACCATGCAGGTGGCCCGGGACATGTTTCTTACGCCGCGCCGCGACATGAAACGCAAAATGAGCGAGATCTACATTTCACTGCTGATGGAGTCCGAGTTCAGCAAGGAAGAGATCTTCTCCTTGTACGTCAACAAGATCTTCCTCGGCCAGCGTGCTTATGGGGTCGGTGCGGCGGCAGAGGTGTATTTCGGCAAGAGCCTGGACCAATTGACCGTGGCTGAAATGGCCACCCTGGCGGGGATTCCCACCGCCCCCTCCGTGGTCAACCCGGTCGCCAGCGCCGAAGCGGCCAAAGCGCGCCGCGCGCACGTGCTGGGGCGAATGCTCGAACTCAACTACATCACCCAGGCCGAATACGACGAGGCGAAGGCGAGTCCCATGGAATCGCGGCTGCACGGGTCTTCGGTCGAAGCCGAAGCTCCCTACGTCGCCGAGATGGTGCGCAACGAGATGCAATCCAAGTTCGGGGATGATGTGTACACCGCGGGATACAAGGTGTTCACCACCATCGATTCACGCTTGCAGGCGGCTGCAACGGTGGCATTGCGGACCGGACTGCTGGAATACGATCGCCGCCACGGTTACCGCGGCGCAACCGCCAAGGTGGATCTGTCCAAGCTTTCGGCGCCCAAAGATCTCGAGGGCCAACTCGAGGAATTTCCGGTGATCGGGGGCTTGAGACCGGCCATCGTCGAGAAGGTCGAGGCGAAAAGCGCGAAGATCTACGTCAAAGATATTGGCGAGGCCACGCTGCCGTGGGAGAAGCTGTCCTGGGCGCGACGCGAATTGCCCGACGAAAAGACCGATCGGTCGCCTTCGCAAGCGGCCGAGATTCTGGCCCGCGGCGACGTGATCTACACGGTGGGGCGGACGGCCGAATCGCTGCTGTTCGTGCAGGTCCCGGAGGCGCAAAGCGCACTTGTTTCGGTGGATCCGAAGGACGGGGCGGTGGTGGCCCTGGTTGGCGGCTTTGATTACTTTCAAAGCAAGTTCAACCGGGTGACTCAGGCCCGGCGTCAGCCCGGCTCCGGTTTCAAACCCTTCGTGTATGCCGCCGCCTTCGACAAGGGCTACACGCCCGCCAGCATCGTGTTGGATGCTCCCATCGTCATCGATGAAACCGGGACGGAGCAGGCATGGAGGCCAAAGGAAAATGAGAACCGTTTTTTCGGCCCGATCCGGCTGCGGGAGGCCCTGGTGCACTCGCGAAACCTCGTGTCGGTGCGACTCATGCGCGCCATCGGCGGCGAATACACCTGGAGCTACGTAACGCGTTTCGGGTTTGACAAGTCGCAATTGCCGAATGATCTCACCTTGGCGCTGGGAACCGCGGAATTGAGTCCGCTGCAGGTGGCCATCGGGTATTCCACTTTTGCCAATGGGGGGTTCAAGGTGAGCGCCTACACGATCGACCGCATCGAAGACGCCGGCGGTAAGGTCCTGGTCCAGGCCGCACCCGCCCTCGCGTGCGCCGAATGCGATCGCATCACTGATCCATCCCTGGGAAAGGGCGCCTCGGGCACCGGCGGCGCCCGCGCCGCATTAGATGAGGCGCCGCATGATGGCAAGACCTTGATTCCAGTGAAGAACTTGGCGCCGCAGATTATCCGGCCCCAGGTCGCCTATCTGCTGGCCGACATGATGAAGGACGTCATTCGCCGCGGCACCGGGGTGCGAGCCCGCTCCCTCAATCGCGACGATGTCGCCGGCAAGACGGGCACGACCAGCGATTTTCACGATGCCTGGTTCAACGGCTTCAACGGCGATCTGGTCACGACCGTATGGACTGGTTTCGATCAGGATCGCTCGCTGGGTGAAGGCGAAGAGGGCGCGCACGTGGCCGTGCCTACCTGGACCTACTTCATGCACCAGGCTCTGGCCGGCACCGCGAGGCGCGGGGTGCCGGTGCCCGATGGCATCGTCACTGTGCGAATATCTCCCGAAACGGGCCTGCTGGCGAGCTCCGACAATCCGAATGGCATCATGGAGAAATTCATCGAAGGCAATCTTCCGAAGCCGGAAGTGTACGAAGGACCCAACAACTCGAATCCCATGAACGACGGCGACAAGCCGATATTTTAGGAGCCTCATGGCCAAGAAGTTTTCGCAGCGCGCAGAGGATTTGCGCCGCGCACTCGCCCAGGAGGCCGCGCGGATCATGGCCGAACACGGCATCGAGGATTTCCTTCAGGCGAAGCGCAAGGCCGCGGATCGGCTGGGAGTGAACGATGTTGCGGTATTGCCGAAAAACATCGAGATCGAAGCCGCGCTGCGCGCGCATCAGCGACTGTTCGGGCGCGACTCGCACGATCACACCCTGAAGGAGCAGCGGCGCATCGCCTTGGACACCATGCGCATGCTGGACGAGTTCCAGCCGCGCCTGGTCGGATCCGTGCTGACGGGCACCGCCACCAATTACAGCGACATCAATCTGCACCTGTTTGCGGACGCTTCCGAGTCGGTCGCCATCCGCCTCCTCGAGATCGGCGTGCCGCATGAATTCTACGAGCGGCGCGTCAAGATGGACTCCGAGCGCAGCATCACATATCCGGCCCTGCGATTCGAAGCCAACGGGCGCACGGTTGACGCCACCGTGTTCCCCATCGATGGAATCCGCCAATCGCCCTATTCACCGGTCGACGGCCGGCCGATGAGACGGGCTGATGCACGCGAAGTGTCGGAGCTGGTGGGGCCCGTCTAACGCGGCAGCAAGATCACCGTCGCGAGCGCATAAAGCGACACGCGCAGCATGCGCAGCAGCCGTACGGCCTCGGCCGCCGGCGCGACCAGGCACGTGCTCAATACGCCGTGGCTCATGATGATCATGCAGCTGGCCGCGGATTCGGTTTCCGCCGGATCCGCGCCCGGAGAGAAGTGCCGCATTGCACTGGCCATGGATGCGATGACCGCCGCGTCGTGAGCCTGTTCCGCTTCGCGCAGCTCCGGGATCGCCCCGATCAAGCGCACGATCGCGAGGACGCCGGGTTGATCGCGGTACAGCCGCTCTACATCGTCAAGGATCCGGCTGAGATACCCGAGCAGGTCCGGGATGGCGCTCTGGGAGGGGTGAAGCGCCTCGACGATTTCGCGAATGCGGCGCAGCCAGTTCGTGCCGAGATGCAGCACGATGGATTCCTTGTTCGGAAAGTACTCGTAAACGGCGCCGATGGAGACGCCCGCGGCGAGTGCGATGCGTCTCGTCGTCGCCCGCTCGACGCCTTCGCGCTCGATGAGCGCCACGGCAGCCTTAAGGACCGTCTCGAAGGTCCGCCGCGCACGGGCCTGCGAGGGATGACGGCGCATGCTGAAGTTCTGCCGCTTGGGACCATTGATCGCGCGAGACGACTTTACCGGCACGTGACTCGACGCTCCGCGTCCGACCATGAAACTGAATAATAAATCAGTTATCAAACCAAAGGTCAACGCTGACGAGCTCCCATCCGCCGCTTCGGTCCGCGCGCTATTCTCGCCATATTTGGCTTACAAATAGCGGGGAAATAGCCGCCGGGACGGCGGGACGCTTCAGGCTCAGACGGCTTTGACGCCGATCAATTGTTCAGTTTAAGATCGGCGGCTCTTAGGGTGCCCAACTTCCAGGAACAGCAACAACATGCCTCGACACGCCTCCTTCCTGATCGGCGCGATGCTGCTTTGTGCAGTGAACGCCGTCGCCAAAACGCCGGCGGACTTGGTGGTCGAAGCGCGCATCTACACGGCGGCGGCCGGTCACCCTTACGCCGAGGCGCTTGCCGTACGCGGGGGGCGCCTGGTCTATGTCGGCAGCAGGAGCGGCGCGGCTGAATGGATCGGTCCCGCAACGAGGGTCGAGGAGATGAACGGCAAGTTGGTGCTGCCCGGAATCATCGACTCTCACATCCACCCCAGCGGCATCGTCGATCTCGACGTCTGCGACCTGGACAGCAAGGCGAAGTCCCTCGCGGAACTCACGGCCTTCGTGCGCGGCTGCATCGAGCGCTACAAGACTCCGCAGGGCGAATGGGTGAACGTGAGGCAGTGGAACTTCGCCGACAACAACCGGCCCGACGCCACACACCCGACTTTGCGCGCGGCTCTCGATCTTGCTTCCACTCGTCACCCCATCCAGTTGCTCGGCAATGATGGGCACCACGGCGCCTTTAACAGCATGGCCCTCGCCCGCGCCAAGAATGCCAAGGGCGAGCGCGTCGGCTTCACCCGCGCAACTCTCGCCGGGGACCTTGCCGGCGCGGCGAAACTCGTGGGCGTCGACGCAAACGGCGAGCCGAACGGCACCGCCAACGAGGATGCGCGCTATATGATGGATGCGACCTTTCTCCTGCTGGTGGACCTGCCGGAAGTGATGAAGGCCCCGCAGCGCATCACCGAGCGCCTGAACAGCGTCGGCATCACAGGTATGCTGGATGCAGCGGTCGCCCCCGAGCTTCTGCCGATGTACGACGCGCTGGAGAAAAGCGGCAAACTTACCGTGCGCGCGACGCTTGCGCAGTGGTATGAACCTGAAAATTACCGCACTGCGGGCGGCGCGATCGACTACGAGCGGATGGTTCGAGAGGCAAGCGCCGTTCGGGCAAAGTACGCCAACGATCCCCTGATCCGCGCCGACGTGGTCAAGCTGTTCGCCGACGGGGTGCTCGAAGGCAATCCTTATGCCGTGCCGCCGACGCTGCCGGAAGTCGCCTCCCTGCACGCCTATCTGCAGCCGATTTTCGGCAAGGACCGCGAGGGCCGCCTCACCGTGACGGGCTATGTCGACACGGGGTCGCCGCTTTGCAAGGACGTGCGCGCGCACACCGCGAAATTCGGCGAGCCGACCGAGGTTGCCGCCTTCATCAAGGCAAACGGCTACCACCCGGACCAGTGCGCCGTCAGTTCCGGTCAGCTGCAGCACGACCGCGCCGTCACTCTGGAATTCGTACGCCGGTTCCACCTGGCGGGCTTCAATATTCACATTCATGCGATCAACGACGCCGCGGTGCGGACTGCGGTCGACGCGATCGAAGCGGCGCGCGCCGCCGACGGCGTGTCGACGCAGCACGATGCGCTCGCGCATCTGCAGGTCGTGAATCCCGATGATGTGAAGCGGATCGGCCGGGACCACCTGTATCTCGCGAGCACCTTCTCCTGGGCGAACTTCGACCCGGAGTACGACATGACCGTCGTGCCGTTCTTCGACAAGGTGATCGGCAACAGTTACGAGGCGCTTCATCCGGCCGATGGCTATTACGAGAGCGCCGTCTATCCCTTCAAGGCTCTCGAGGACGCGGGCGGCATTCTGGTCGGAGGCTCGGATGCCCCCGTCAATACCCGCGATCCGCAGCCCTTCGTGAACATTTCCATCGCCGTGACGCGAAAGCTTCCGGGACAACCGCCGATCACGCCGGCGCAGCGCATCTCGATCGAGAGCGCCATCGACGCCTACACCATCAACGGTGCGCGCTACTTGAGCCGCGACCGTGAGACGGGTTCCATCGAGGTGGGCAAGTCGGCGGACTTCATCGTCCTCGACCGCGACATCCTGAAGCTCGCCGCAGCCGGTCGGGGAGAGGACATCGCGCACACGCGGGTGCTCGAGACCTGGTTCAAGGGCGCGAGCGTTTACAAACAGGCCGACAATCACAACGGCAGTTCTTCCCGCCCGTGACACTTTCTTGAACGACCGTTGAAAGAAGGTTTAAGCTGCGGCCTTAAGACCGGGCTTCTAATGAGCAACGGATAGCCAGAAGAACAAGAATTCGCCGGGACCGGAGTGTGGGGAAAAGGCAACATAAAAGGGGTGCGCAATGCGTTGGGATACGATCAAACGATGCTTCTGGACGATGGCGGGAGCTGCGACACTGCTATGGCCGGCCATATCGACGGCAGCGGCGGATACCGGGACAGCGTCGAACGCTGGTCTTGAAGAGATCGTCGTCACGGCAACGCGGCGCAGCGAGCGGCTGCAGGACGTTCCGATCAGCGTGACCGCCTTCAGCCAGGAGAAACTCGATTCCCAGGGCTTGCGCAACATCGACGATCTGACCCGGCTGAGTCCCGGAGTCATGTTCCAGCGCAACGGCAATGGCTCGTCGGCCAACTACAATGACGAGAACTCGGACATCAGCATCCGGGGCATCGACTCGCAGGCGGGCACATCCACCACCGGCATTTACATCGACGATACGCCGGTACAGAGCCGGCATATCGGCTTCGGCGCGGTCAATGTCTTTCCGGCCTTGTTCGATCTCGACCGCGTCGAGGTGTTGCGCGGCCCGCAGGGAACCCTGTTCGGCGCCGGCGCCGAAGGCGGCGTGTTGCGATTCATCACTCCGCAGCCCGACCTCGGCAAGAATTCCGGCTACCTGCGCAGCGAAGTCGCATCGACCAAGGGCGGCGACGCCAGCTATGAGATGGGCGCCGCCGCGGGCGGACCGATCATCAACGACGTGCTCGGCTTTCGGATCAGCGCATCGTTCCGGCGCGACGGCGGTTGGGTGGATCGTGCGGGGTACTCGTTGACGCCCGCCACCGATCCGGCCGCCTTTGCGCTGCAGACTCCGGCCCTCGGCCGGGTCGGAGAGACAGATGCCAATTGGCAGGAAACCATGACATTCCGCGCGGCGCTGAAGTGGGCCGTCAACGATGCCGTCTCGGTCACCCCGTCGTTCTATTACCAGCAGTTGCACATCAACGATACGGCGTCGTATTGGTTGTCCCTGTCGAATCCGAGCGCCGACCGGTACTACAACGGCAACGCCCTCACCAATCCGAGCCGGGACCCCTTCTCTCTGTCGGCGATCAAGGTCGATTGGAACCTCGGATTCGCGCAGCTGACGTCGAACACCTCGTACTTCGAGCGCCGGCAGCATTCGACCTCGGACTACACGCAGTACCTTCGCGCGACTTACGGCTTTTTTCAGCTGCTGCCGTCGATCTTTCCACAGCCCGGGGACGCGGGTTACGCGACCTTCGAGGACGATCAGCAAAATTTCTATCAGGAATTTCGCCTTGCTTCGTCGGACACGTCGTCTCGATTCGTGTGGAATACGGGCGTGTTCTACTCTCATCTGAAGGAGAACATTCCGGAGAACATCTTCGATCAAACGTTGCGCAGCGAGATCCTCAACTATGCCGCGTATGATATCTGCCCGCCGGGTCTGGATTGCCCGAATGGCGAGATCTTCTCCGGTCCGGTGGACCGCGTCGTCGACAAGCAAATCGCGGCGTTCGGCGAGGCCACTTTCAAATTCACCGATACCCTCAAGGCGACGGTGGGCCTGCGCGTGTCCAAGGTCGACTTCACGGGCTCGACCTTTGCCGGCGGCTCATTCCTGGGAGCTCCCAACTCGGGCACTCAGGCGAGCTCCTCGGAAAAGCCGGTTACTCCCAAGGCGGTGCTGTCATGGCAGCCCGACCATGACAATCTCTATTACTTGAGCGCGTCCAAAGGGTACCGGGTCGGCGGCGTCAATGTCGGCGTGGGTACGATTTGCGGCATTGATCTGCAGACGCTTGGATTGCCGACCGGAGCCGACGGCCTGCGCCATGTCCCGTCTCAATTCTCGTCCGACAGTCTCTGGAGCTACGAGATCGGAGGCAAGAACACGTTCTTCGATCATCGATTGCAGATCGACTCGAGCCTGTTTCTGATCAACTGGAAGAACATACAACAAAACGTGTACCTGCCGAGCTGCGGCGAGCAATTCACGGCGAACCTCGGTCAGGTGCAGAGCCGCGGCGGCGACATCGACGTGCAATTCCGCCCGATCGATACTCTCATGCTGGGACTGACCGTGGCTTACACGGATGCCCGATTCACGAAGAGCTCATGTGCCGGTGTGCTGCAGTACGATCCGAGCGCAATTCGTCCCGATGGCAGCCTTGGCGCATGCACGGGCGTCGTCAACGGTGCGCCCGAGCAGGCTCCCCAAATCGTGAGCGAGGGAAACAGGCTGGTCGGAGCGCCCTGGACCATCATGGCCAGCGCTGAAGAGACCTTCGGCGAGTGGAATGGACACACGCCGTACATCCGGGCCGACTATCAATTCACGAATGCCCAGACCGCGCTGCTCCCGGGACAGTCCGAGCGCAACGCGTTGTTCGATACGACCATACCGGGGCTGCCGCAGACGAAAAATCTACAGCTGCGCGCCGGTTTCCGCTGGAGCGGATATGACGTGTCGTTCTTCGCGCAAAACGTGCTCGACCAGCATCCGCTGCTGTTCGCATCGCGCGACATCGCCGACCCGGCCACCGACAATCTGTACTTCGGCCGCGGCGTGCGGCCCCGCACGGTCGGCGTCACCGCGACGTACCGCTACTAGCGATTGATACCGTCACGGGCGGGCCTCGCGAAAGTCGAGGTTCGCCCGCGGCGGGTCACTTCTCGGGCTTCGCCTGCCACACGCTGAGCGTGTCCGGCGAGCCCTGCGCGCGCACGCCGTTGTCGGTCAGGATCTCATCCGTCGAGGCCGCGATGGCGGCCCGCGAAAACACCAGCGCCTCGCCGCCTTTTTGATCGAATTCGAAGGTCACGAACGGATCCTTGAGGTCGCGCAAGAGCGCGACCAGGTGATTCAAGCTGCGGACCCGGGTGCCGTTGATGGAGTACACAACCGAGCCCATGGGGTTCGAGTAGCCGTTGACGAGCTTGTGCGGGAAGAACGGCGAGGACACCACCACGAGCTCTTGCTGATCGGCGCTCGGCGGATCGAGGAGCTGCGTAACGAGCGGGCTCTTCAAGAATCCGAGCATGCGGGTCATGTTCGGATTGGATTTGAAGCCGGCCAGGAACTGATAGGTCGCCGTGGAGAACACCAGCGGTCCGTAGATGAAAAAGGGCGGGTAGGCGCCCTGCAAGTCGGTGATCAGCGTGGGATGCAGGGGCGATACGGGGAGCTGCACCTTCAGCGTCTTGCCGTCCCTGACGAGCGTGAGCGGAACCTTGCCGTCGGCGGCCACGCGCTGGACCAGGTATGCGAAACTGACCCGCAAGTCCTTGTCGAGCTTGATCATGCCCTGGTTGTCGATGGATGTGTCGCCGATGCGGGTCACGACATCCCACTCCTTGAGGGGGTAGGCGGGATCGGGTTTGTCGGGACGGTGAACGATCATTCCTTCGACGCTTTTGTCGAGCTTGAGAAATTCGCGCAGCGCCGGATTCTCCAGCGTTTGCAACTCATCGTACATGGCCGGCTTTCCGTCGTAGCGACCGTCGGCAATATCCTTCAAGAACAAATCCACTTCCTCGTTGGGAATGATGTAGCCGATGTTCTGGGTGTCGCCGCCCAGCTTGCTGAATGCAAGGCCGATCATCTTGTCCCCGGCGATGGCGGGACCCCCGCTGTTTCCGGGATTGATCGCGGCGTCCACCTGGATGCGGAGTCCCGACACCGGATAGTTGTAGGCCACGAACTCGATGCGGGACACGATTCCCTTGGTGATGGACAGCGAATTGCCGCCCGTGGGGAATCCGTATGCCATCACCGCGTCCTTGATCTGCGGCAGCTTGCTGGCGCGGTTGACCGCCGGATGGGTGTCGAAGAACGAGGCATCGTCGAGTTGCAGGACAGCGAGATCGATGCCCGGGGCGACCGCCAGGACGGTGGCCGGCACCTTGTCCCCCGCCGCATTCGCCTGAATCTGCACCTGGGTCGCATAGAGAACCACGTGGGCGTTGGTCAGGATCCGCTTGCCCTCGATGACGACGCCCGATGCGGTGATTTCGCTGGGCGCCTGCTTGGTCCATGGCTTGAATGGATCCGGAGTGCGCATGGTGGCGAACACCTTCACCACGGAATTCTCGATTGCCGGAATGCGGTCGGCATCGGCCGCGCGGGCCGCGGCGCCGCGAGCCGCGGATATGTCGAGAGTGCAACAGAGACAAAGGCCGATCAATGCAACCCGGCTGAGATGTTTCATGTTCGCGCTTGGAGTCCTATTTCCCGTCCACGGAGAAGGCCAGCAGGGCGTTGCCCGAATTGATGTAGACGGTGCCGTTCACGATGGTCGCTCCGCCGAAATCGAGCGGTCCCCCGCTCGCCTTGATGCCGTTGTTGGTCTTGAAGTCTCTTGCCGTGTCGAAATCCCACAGAATCTTGCCGTCGATGGTGGAATAGCCGCGCAAATGCCCGTCCATCGCTCCCGAGAAGACCACGCCCGGCATGACCGTGACTGCTTGCGCCTGGGCATGCGAGCAGCTGCGATCGGGTGGGGTGCAGGCCGGCTCCGGCGATGCTGTGTGCCAGCGCGCGACGCCCGTCGTCATATCAAGCGCCGTGAGGCTTCCGGACTCATTTGGAGGCTGCACCAACAGCCCGGAAACGGCGACATAGAGGTTGCGATGATCCGCGGCGCTGCCCCACGCAACACCGCCCGGGATGCCCGCTACGCCGGGCGGTCCGACGACGCCGGTGCTCCCGGATGCTGCGACGCCCGCGGCGCCTGCATCGTCGTCGCCGATCTTCGTCTGCCATAGGACTTCACCGCCATGATCGGGGTCGAGGCCGTAGACGACGCCGGATTTCTGACCCGCCAGCAGGACTTGATTGCCGGTCGCCAGCGTCCGCAATACGGGCGAACTCAAAAAGCCGGCTCCGGACGCGCCGTCCCGAACCGCCGGCTGCTTCACCCAGCGCAATTTGCCGTCGGTGAGATCAAAGGCGGCTATCGCGTCGGTCAGGGACTGTTCCAGGCCGGTCGCGGAACCGCCGGTCGCGACGTACAGTACGCTGCGCTTGACGTCGATGGTCGGGGCCGAAGAGATCGCCGCGCCCGCGGGGCCGAATTCCTGGATGCCCGAGCTGTTCTTGCGCGTCGGTTGCGGCTCCTCGAGAACGGTGTAGCTCTTCCACACTATTCTTCCGCCGGCGATGTCAAGCGCGGCGACGCTGCCGCGAAAGGTGCAGCAGCCGTAACCCGCCCCGGCAGCAGCACTGTCCTCGGTCGAGGCCACCGTCACGTACAGCCGGTCGTTGTAGAGCGCCGGTGCGCCGATGATGCGCGCCAATGGATGAGTGTCCACGCGGGTTTTCCAGAGCAGCGTCCCCTTTTGCGCGTCGAGGGCATACACCGTACCGCTGTCGTCGCCGAAAAAAGCTGCGCTCGGCGCCTTGATGACATCGAGATGCGCCAGCGTGCGCTTCAGCTTCCTTGGCAGGGCGGCGACCTTCGCCCGCGCCAGTTCGCCGATCGTAATCGCAGTGCGGCTGCCCGCGGCCGCGTCGTATGTCCAATACGTGCAGCCGGATTTCGAATCGAGCGAGTAGATGCGGCCCGTCGAGCTCGTGACGAAGAGCCGCTCATCGACGACGGTGGGTTGGCCGAATTCCGTGCCGCCCGCGTAGCCGAACGCCCATTTCAACGCGAGCTTCGGCACGTCGGCCGCGCGAATCGCAGGCTCAGGCTGATATCGAGTGTTGTCGAGACTGCGGCCCCAGCCATTCCACTGCGCGCTGCCGAGTGCGACGGGGCCCGCGGTACCTGGACACGTGCCGTCCGCGAGCGCGGCATGGGCAGCGCCGCCGAGCAGCAGCACCGCCAATGCGCTCGAAGCCGCGTGTCCTCGCAGCGCCATGGATCAACGCTTGTCGATCGGCTGGTAATCCCGCTGCGTGGGACCGGTGTAGAGCTGCCGCGGACGGCCGATCCTCATGTGCGGATCGGAGACCATTTCCTGCCACTGAGCCACCCAACCGGCGGTACGCGCGATCGCGAACATGACGGTGAACATGGAGCGCGGAATTCCGAGCGCGCTGTAGATGATGCCTGAATAGAAGTCCACGTTCGGATACAGCTTGCGCGACACGAAGTACTCGTCTTTGAGCGCGATTTCCTCCAATTTCAGGGACAGCTGGAACAGCGGATTGTCGGTCTTGCCGAGCTTCTCCAACACGCGATAGCACATGCCGCGAATGATCTTGGCGCGCGGATCGAAATTCTTGTAGACGCGGTGTCCGAATCCCATCAACCGCACGTGGTCGTTCTTGTCCTTGACGCGCGCGAGGAATTTGTCGATGTTCGCGACCGAACCGATGCCGTCCAGCATGTCAAGAACCGCTTCATTGGCGCCGCCGTGTGCGGGACCCCACAGGGCGGATACGCCGGCTGATATGGCGGCGTACGGGTTTGCACCGGTGCTGCCGGCCAGGCGGACAGTGGAGGTGCTGGCGTTTTGTTCGTGGTCCGCGTGCAGAATGAAGAGCAAATCCAGCGCCTCGGCCGCGACCGGATCGATCGCATAAGGCTCGCACGGCACGGCGAAGAACATGTTGAGCATGTTCGCGCAGTACCGCAGGTCGTTGCGCGGATAGATGAAAGGCTGACCGAGGGTGTGCTTGTAGGCCGCCGCGGCGATGGTGGGCAGCTTCGCAATGATGCGATGCGCGAAGATTTCCCGGTGCCGAGGATTGTCGATGTCCGTGGTGTCGTGATAGAAGGCGGCCATCGAGGCCACCACCGCCGACACCATCGCCATGGGATGGGCGTTGTGATGGAAGCCCTGGAAGAAGCGCAGCAATTGTTCGTTGACCATGGTGTGCCGCATGATCGAATTCTGAAAGGCTTTGAGCTCGGCCTTGCTGGGCAGAGAGCCGTTGATCAAGAGATTCGCCACCTCCAGAAAGCTCGACTTCTCCGCAAGCTGCTCCACCGGATAGCCGCGATACAACAGCAGGCCCGCATCGCCGTCGATATACGTGATCTTGCTTTCCGTGCTCGCCGTGGCCATGAAGCCGGGGTCGAACGTAAAAACGCCCTGCTCCTTGGTCAGGCTGGAGATGTCGAGCGCTTCAGGGCCGATCGTTCCGGAGACGGCATTCAATTGCGTCGTCTTTCCGGTCGCGAGATTCTTGAGTTCGTATTTCGTGCTCATGCGCTTGTCCGACGGAGTTTGGCCGCTTAAGGTTCCGCAGCCTTGCACGGCCTCACATCGGAATCAAGGGAGCGAGCCTCAAGCGCGCACGAACTCGAACGCCGCGCAATCCTCGTGCGAGGATTGCACGGTGCGACTATGGCTTAAGGTTTCGCCGCAGCCGTCGCATACTTCTTGCGGAATTTATCGACGCGGCCGCCGGTATCCACAATTTTCTGCTTGCCGGTATAGAACGGATGGCAGTTCGAACACACTTCGACCTGTAGATCCTGACCGATGGTCGATCGGGTCTCGAACGCATTGCCGCAGGTGCACGTGACCGCGATGACTTTGTACTCGGGATGAATGCCGGCTTTCATATGAACCTCGATTAAACAGCAAGCGGCAGAATCGACGAGCCCTCGAAGGTGCGCATCGCCACGCCAAAGATTCCCCTCGATATTCTCATGCTCCTGCCTTGGGAGGGCTGGATGCTGGGAACCGGGCCGACCATGGTAGCGGAGGAGTGCAGTAGCTACAAGATCTGCGTGTAAGTCTTTGTCTGACAGAGCATTGCAGATTTGTCCACAATAACTGTGGATAAGTCTGTGGACGGTGGCTCAGTCGCTTGATTCAGACAGCGGAAATTCGAGTAATTGTTAACTTGGTCAAAAAATAGACAAGTCGCTTTGTTGTTATGTTTCAATTACTTGAGAGACGCATCTGACCTACTGCAGATGCAATGTCTCGTAGGTGCCCCTTTGTGCGAGGTGCGAGACCCTGTGTGCATAAGCTCAGGCGAGAAAACTGGCCTGTAGATCATTTAAGAAGCGGCGGCCGAGCTCCGTCGGACGCCAGCCGGCGCCGGGACTCTTCTCCATTAACCCGTGTTCCTCGGCTGCGCCCAGCTTCGCTGCCACCGACTCGATGCCGAGGCCGGTTTGCCGGCGGTAATCTTGGGACGTGAAGCCTTCGTTGAGGCGCAGCGCATTCAACATGAATTCGAACGGCAGGTCCGCGAGGGCAACGCAGGTCGTTCCGCCGATCGTCGCCCCGGGCGCAGCGCGGCGAACCTCCTCCTGATAGTCCCGCGGCTGCTTCGGTTTGGTCGTGCGCAGGATGTGTTGCGGGAGAGCGAGGCTCACTTTTCCGTGGGCACCGGCGCCCACCCCCACGTAGTCGCCGAACCGCCAGTAATTGAGGTTGTGCCGGCATTGCATCCCTGCGCGCGCGTATGCCGAAACCTCGTACTGCACGTAGCCTGCATCGGCCAGCTGCTTTTGACCCGCGATTTGAATCCGCCACGCCTCCTCTTCGTCCGGCAGCAGCGGGGGGCGTGCGTGGAAGACCGTCCCCGGCTCCAGCGTGAGCTGATAGTAGGAAATATGCGAGGGTTCGAGCGCACACGCGGTGCGCACATCCTCGAACGCTTCTTCCGGCGTCTGTTGCGGCAGCGCATACATCAAATCGAGGTTGAAATTGTCGAGCTTCGCCGCGAGCAGCTCCGCCACGGCGCGGTGCGTGTCCTCTGCCGAGTGAATGCGGCCGAGGGCTTGGAGCACGCGCGGCGCGAATGTCTGGGCGCCCAATGACACGCGATTGATACCGGCATCCCGATAACCCGCGAAGCGGCCGCATTCGACGGTTCCCGGATTGGCCTCCAATGTGACTTCCACATCGGCGGCAAAGGCGATTCGCTGCCGCAGTGCGCCAAGCAGGCGGCTGAACTCCTCCGGTTGAAAGAGACTGGGTGTGCCGCCGCCGAAAAAGACCGTGTCGATGCGCCGGCCCTGCAGACGCGGCAATTCCAGATCGAAATCCCGAATCAGCGCGTCGATGTACGATGAGTCCGGGGCGGCTGATTTCAATTGGTGCGAATTGAAATCGCAGTACGGACACTTGCGCACGCACCACGGCATGTGCACGTACAAGGCCACTGACCGCGGCGGATCGACGGGCCCGGTCACGGCGGCGGCGCCGCCCTGAATCGCTCGCGCTCCAGCAGCCGGCAGCGCAACGCACGCATGGCGGTGCCGCGGTGACTCTGCCGGTTCTTTTCCTCCGGCGCGAGTTCCGCCGCCGTTACGCCCAATTCGGGCAGCCAAAAATAAGGGTCGTAGCCGAATCCGCCCGAACCCCGCGGCGAGTCGAGAATCGACCCTTGCCAGACGCCCTCGGCGATCAACGGTGCCTCGTCCTTCGGCGAGGCCACGAACGCCAAGGCGCAGCGATACCGAGCCGCACGGCGTTCGCCCGGCTGGCCCGCGAGCGCGCGAAGCAGCTTGGCGTTGTTGGCCGCGTCGTCGGCGCCGACCCCGGCATAACGGGCCGAAAAAATTCCCGGGGCGCCGCCGAGCGCGTCGACTTCGAGTCCGGAATCATCCGCGATCGCCGCAACCTCCGGCGTCCCGGCGCCTTGCAACCCCGCGGCCGACGCCGCTTCCGAGGCGTGCCGCGCCTTCAGCAGGGCGTTTTCGAGGAAACTTGCGCCGGTCTCCTCGGGCGGGACCGCTCCGATTTCGCCGAGGCTGTGCAGGTCGAACGGCAGATCGGCGAGCAACGCCCGGAACTCGCGCAGCTTGCCCGGGTTGGCGGTTGCGATGATGAGCGGCCTACGCGCCGCGGGCGCTGAGCTGGGCGGCATGCAGACGCGCGATCCCCACGGTCGCGAGATCGAGCAATTGATCGAGTTCGTGGCGGCGAAACGCATGCCCTTCCGCGGTTCCCTGCACTTCGACAAAGGCGCCGCCGCTGTTCATGACCACATTCATGTCCGTTTCCGCATTCGAGTCCTCCGCGTAATCCAGATCGAGCACCGGCGTGCCGCGGAAGATTCCGACGGATACGGCCGCCACCTGGCCGTGCAAGGGGTTGGCGCTGATGGCTCGCCTCTTGAGGAGCGTGTCGATGGCATCCGCGAGCGCCACGAATCCCCCGGTAATCGCCGCCGTGCGGGTGCCGCCGTCCGCTTGCAGCACGTCGCAGTCGACGGTCACGGTGCGTTCCCCCAACCCCTTGAGGTCCACCACCGCCCGCAACGCGCGAGCAATTAAACGTTGAATCTCCTGCGTGCGCCCCGTCTGCTTGCCGCGCGCCGCCTCGCGAGCCGAGCGCGTATGAGTCGCCCGCGGCAGCATTCCGTATTCGGCGGTCACCCAACCCTGAGCCTGTCCCCGAAGGAATGGCGGCACGGTGTCCTCGATGCTGGCGGTGCAGAGGACGCGCGTGGCTCCGAACTCCACCAGCACCGAGCCTTCCGCATGCCGGGTGAACCCTCGCTCGAACCTCAATTCGCGCAATTCGTCGGGTGCCCGACCGCTCGGTCGGATGCTCACGCGGCCCGCCAGCGCAGCGCCGCCGCACTGGTGTTGTCGCTGTACGGCGCGGAGGCCTCCACCGCCTGTGTTCCAAGGTCGGTGAGGGTTTCGCGCAGCGGCTTGCCGATGGTCTGCGCGAAGCGCACGAAATCCTGATCGCGCAAATTCGCCCACAATCCATCGGTGCACAAGAGCAGGACGTCGCCCGATTTGAGCTTGCGCCGCGTCGAGATGGTCATCTCCGGCAAAGCCGCATCGCCGCCGAGGCAGCACTCGACGTAGTTGCGCATCGGGTGGCCGTGCACTTCAGCCTCCGTTATCAGGCCTTCGCGCAAAAGCACCTCGACGTGGCTGTGATCCCGGGTGCGCTCGAGCACCTGGGACTGGCGCAATTGATAGATTCGGCTGTCGCCCACGTGGGCCCAATAGGCCGCCGAATCCTGCACCAGGCACAGAGCGCAGGTCGCGCGCGGACGCGCTTCGACGCTCAAGCCAACCCCGAGCTTCACGACCTCCTCGTGCGCGCGACCCAATGACAAATGCAGGAATCCGAGCGGATCGAATATCGGATGCGGCGCCTGCCAGAACGCCTCGAGCAAGGTGGACAACGCGGTTTCGGCGGCGCGTGCGCCTTCCGCGTGGCCCCCCATGCCGTCGATCACCACCAACAGGACGGCATTGTCGGCGGCCGCCACCGCCACGCGGTCCTGATTTTCTTCGCGGTGGCCGATGAGGCTGACATCCGCGGTTTCGATCTGCAATGTCCGCTCCCGGGCTTCTGTTAAACTTCGACGCATGGATTATGGCCGATTCTAGCGCAGACCCCTATGATTCGTAGCATGACCGGCTTCGCGCGGCGCGAACGCCAGTTTCCCTGGGGATTGTTGGCCTGGGAATTGAAAACGGTCAATCATCGCTTTCTGGAAATGGGATGCCGGTTGCCCGAGGAATTCCGGGTGGGCGAAGCGGAATTTCGCCAGGCCATTGCCGCCTCCGTACGCCGCGGCAAGGTGGAATGCTCCCTGCATTTTCGCCCCGCCGTGCTCTCGGGCGCACTCGAGGTCGATGCCGAATTGCTCCGCAGCCTCACCCAGCGTGTGCAGCACATCGCCGTGCAGGCGGGTCCGGCGGCCCGCATCGACGCGGTGGATTTGCTGCGCTGGCCGGGCGTCATCCGGGACGCCACCCGGGACCACGCGCCGATGATCGTCGCCGCGCACTCGCTGCTCACAGACGCACTCGCGGAGCTCGCACGCTTTCGCGACAGCGAGGGAGCGCGCCTGTGCGATGCGCTGGAGCAGCGGTGCTCCGGGCTGATCGAATTTGCCGCGCGCGTCGCGGACCGGCTGCCGGAGGTGCGGACGCGAATGCGCGCAAAATTGCTCGAGCGCATCGCTCAGCTCGTGAGCGACGTCGATCACGAGCGTCTCGAGCAGGAGCTCGCGATTCTCGCGCAGCGGCTGGACGTGGACGAGGAGATCGACCGCCTGCGCGGCCATGTCGCCGAGGTGCGCAAGACATTCGGCGGACTGGAAGCTGCCGGACGGCGCCTTGATTTCTTGATGCAGGAACTCAACCGCGAAGCCAACACCCTGTCGTCGAAGTCCCAGGACATAGAGACCACCCGCGCGGCCGTCGATATGAAGGTGTTGATCGAGCAGATGCGCGAGCAAGTGCAGAACATCGAATAGAAAATGCAGCGCGGCCGCCTCTATGTGGTTTCGGCGCCGTCCGGCGCGGGCAAGACCAGCTTGGTCAAGGCGCTCATGGAGCGTGAGCCGCGCATCCGCTTTTCGGTGTCCTACACCACGCGCAGACCCCGCCCGAACGAGGTGGCGGGACGGGACTACCATTTCGTATCCATGGAGCGCTTTTCCGAGATGGTGGCGCAGGACGAGTTTCTGGAACATGCCCAGGTGTTCGACAATTGCTACGGAACGGGGGTGCGTGCGGTCGAGGAGGCGCTGGCGAACGGCGAACAGCTGCTGCTCGAGATCGATTGGCAGGGCGCCAGGCAGGTGAGAAAGCGCCTGCCCGAGGCGCGCAGCATTTTCATTCTTCCGCCGTCGCGTGCGTCCCTGGAGCAGAGACTCAAGGCCCGCAGCACAGACACCGATGCGGTGATCGGTCGAAGGCTCAAGGACGCCGCCCTGGATATTGCTCACTGGGCGGAATTCGATTGCGTGGTGATCAACGACCGTTTCGAGCAGGCGCTCTCAGATTTGCAGGCCATTGTGGAGGATCGCGGGGGCCACTTGGGCAAGGAGAGGCCCGAAGTCGCGCGATTGGCCGCGGAACTATTGTCGGGCGCCTGAACAGCCGCGCTGCGGCACGCCTGATCGACCTTAATTCCCGGTCAGAATTGGCCCGATCCGGCGTAATTCTGCTATTCTGCCTGTCCCTTCAATGGAACCTTGAGTATGGCGCGCATCACGGTCGAAGACTGCCTGCAGAACGAACCCAATCTATTCAACCTGGTGTTGTTGGCCGCAAAGCGTGCCCGGCGCCTGGCGAACGGTGCGGAAGCCACCGTCGAATGGGAAAACGACAAACCAACCGTGGTGGCGCTGCGCGAGATTGCCGCCGGAAATATCACGCTCGAGATGTTGGAAGAGCCCGAAGAGCCGGTACAGCAGCCGGTGAGCGAGCTGGACATGCCGGCGGATTTCCGTGCCCCGCAGCTCGGCCTTGGGGACTGACCAAGACCGGCCAACCCAAGAGCGACGATGGACTATGCGTCTTCCATACTCGGTTTCCTACCCGGTGGAAGACGGTCCACCGGGATCAGTCAGCTCTTAGATAAACTCGAAGCGTACCTGTCGCCCGCGCAAGTCGAGCGGGTACGCGAAGCGTATGAGTTCGGCGCGGAAAAACACCGCGGCCAGAAACGTGTATCCGGCGAACCGTATATCACCCATCCGGTCGCGGTGGCGGACATCCTCGCGGATCTGCGCCTGGATGCCGACACGCTGGTGGCGGCGATCCTGCACGACGTCATCGAGGATACGCCGACCGCCAAAGCCGAAATCGCCTCGATATTCGGGCAGGTCGTGGCCGACTTGGTCGACGGCGTCAGCAAGCTCGACCAGATCCAGTTCAAGAACCGCCAGGAAGCTCAAGCCGAGAGCTTCCGCAAGATGCTGCTCGCGATGGTGCGCGATATCCGCGTCATCATGGTCAAGCTCGCGGACCGCATGCACAACATGCGCACGCTCGGAGTGATGCCCCCGGTCAAGCGCCGGCGCAGCGCCCGGGAAACCTTGGAGATCTATGCGCCGATCGCCGAACGCCTGGGGCTGTACGCGGTCAAGCTCGAGCTGGAGGATCTGGGTTTCAGGGCTCTGTATCCGTACCGATACAAGGTTCTCGAGCGTGAGTTGAAGCGGGCCCGCGGCAATCAAAAGGAGTTCATCGGCAAGATCGCCGAGACTTTCAAGTCCGCGCTGAAGAAGGCCGGGATCACCGCGCAGGTCGAAGGCCGCGAAAAGCATCTCTACAGCATCTATAAGAAGATGCAGAACAAGAAGATCTCCCTCAACGAAATGGTCGACGTGTACGGGTTTCGCATCATCGTCGACAGCGCCGACACCTGCTACCGCACCTTGGGACTGGTGCATGGCGTCTACAAGCCCATGCCGGGCCGCTTCAAGGACTACATCGCGATACCGCGGGTCAACGGCTACCAGTCGCTGCACACGACGCTGTTCGGTCCGAACGGCATACCCATCGAAGTACAGATCCGCTCCGAGCAAATGCATCGTGTCGCCGAGTCCGGAATCGCCGCACATTGGAAGTACAAGTCCGGCGGCGACGCCTTCGGCGGCATCGAACACGATCGCGCGCGCGAGTGGCTGGCGAGTCTGGTGCAGATTCAGGAAGGCGGAAGTTCAGAGGAATTTCTCGAGAGCGTCAAGGTGGATTTGTTCCCGGACAAGGTCTACGTGTTCACGCCGAAAGGAAAGATATTGCGGCTGCCGAGCGGCGCCACGGCGGTGGACTTCGCCTACGCCATCCACACCGATGTCGGCAATCGCTGCGTGGCCGCCAAGGTCGACCGGCGTCTGGTACCCCTGCGCACTCCGCTGCGCAACGGTCAGACGGTCGAGATAATCACCGCCAAGGGAGCGACGCCCAATCCCTCCTGGTCGAGCTTCCTCGTGACGGCCAAGGCGCGCGCCGCAATCAGGGCATACCTCAAGAATCTCAAGCGGGGCGAGGCGCTGGAGCTTGGGCGTAGGTTGCTGGGTCTAGCGCTCGAGGAATTCTCGCTCAATTTGAAGAAGATTCCGGCGGCGGACATTGACGCTGTGGTCAAGGAGCTGAATCTGAAGGACGCCTCCGAGCTCTACGAGAAGATCGGCCTGGGCGAGCGTCTCGCGCCCTTGGTGGCGCGGCGCCTGCAGCCCGTGCATGACGGCGCGGATCACGCCGGTGCGCACTCCGGACCGCTGATGATCGCCGGCACCGAAGGATTGCTGGTCACGTATGCGCGCTGCTGCTTCCCCATCCCCAACGATCCCATCATGGCGTATCTTTCCGCCGGGCGCGGCGTGATGATCCACCGCCAGAATTGCGGTAATCTCGCCGAGTACCGCAAACAACCCGAAAAGTGGCTTTCGGTTGCCTGGGAAGCGACGCAGGGGCGGTTGTTCAGCTGCGAAATCCAGCTGGAGATCAACAACCGCGTGGGCGTGCTTGCGGCGGTCGCCTCCAGCATTGCTGGCACGGAAACCAATATCGACCAGGTGTCGTTGGAAGAACGCGACGTGAACAGCTCATCACTCAAATTTCAGCTCCAGGTGCGCGATCGCAAGCATCTGGCGCGCGTCATCAAGACCATCCGGCGCATGCCGGACGTACAGCGCGTATTTCGCACTTTGGCTTAGACTTCGGGTTTTTGAAATTATGAGCAAGCAAATCATCTCGACGCCCGATGCGCCCGCCGCGATCGGCATTTATTCGCAGGCCGTACGGGCGGGCAACACCATCTGGGTGTCGGGCCAGATCCCCCTTGACCCCAAGACGAAGGAATTGGTGAAAGGCGACATCGAGGCGCAGGTGCGCCAGGTGTTTGAGAATCTGAAGGCCATCGTTGCGGCCGCCGGCGCCAGCTTCGACGACGTCGTCAAGGCGACCGTCTTCTTGACCGACCTGTCGCACTTCGCGCTCGTCAACAAGGTCATGGCGGAATACTTTCGCGAGCCGTATCCGGCGCGCGCCGCCGTGGGCGTCGCCGCGCTCCCGCGGGGCGCCCAGGTCGAAGTGGAGTGCATCGTCGCTCTGTGACGCTGCTCAAGCCGATCACGGTATTGCGCGGCGTCGGCGATTCGCTCGCCCTTAGGCTGCGCGCCCTTGGGGTCAGGACCACCGAGGATCTCTTGTTCCTGCTGCCTTTGCGCTACGAGGACCGCACGAGAGTGGTGCCGTTGGGAGAGCTGCGCCCCGGGCAGCGTGCGGCGGTGGAGGGCGAGGTCCTGCTCACCGAGGTCGTGTTTCGCGGGCGGCGGCAGATGCTGTGCAGGATCGCCGACGGTTCGGGTTTTTTGACCTTGCGCTTCTTTCACTTCACCACGCAGCAGCAGAGCGGCCTCGCCCGGGGCGCACGCATCCGGTGTTTCGGCGAAGCGCGCCGCGGGCCCCAGGGCCTGGAGATCGTGCATCCGGAATATCGACGCGTCGATCCGGGTGCCGCCGCGCCGCCTGAAGAGCACCTCACGCCGATTTATCCAGGAACCGAAGGGGTGACCCAGGGCCGGTTGCGAATGCTGGTGCGCATGGCCCTCGACCAGACCGACGCCGGGGACATCGCGGACTGGTTGCCGTCGTCGGTCCTGGCCGGTACGCACCTGCCGACTCTGCGCGACGCGCTCGTCTATGTGCACCGTCCGCCGACGGACGCCCCCGTGGAACTGTTGTTGAGCGGCCGCCATCCTGCACAGCGCCGATTGGCCTTCGAGGAGCTGATCGCGCACCAGCTCTCGCTCAAGTTGCTGCGGCAGCGCATTCAGAGCGATCCCGGCTGGCCCCTCGTATCGGACGGGGCGCTGAAGTCGGGTCTGCTTGCCGCGTTGCCGTTTCGGCTGACCAAGGCACAGCATCGGGCGCTGCTCGAGATCGAAGCCGACCTCAAGAAGAACAAACCCATGCTTCGGCTGGTGCAGGGCGACGTCGGGTGCGGCAAGACGCTGGTTGCGGCATTGGCGGCGACGCAGGCCGTGCAGACCGGGCGGCAGGTGGCGTTGATGGCGCCGACCGAACTTCTGGCCGACCAGCATGCGCAGAATTTCAGGCGCTGGTTCGAGCCTCTGGGCGTCGCGGTCGCGCTGCTGACCGGGCGGCAGACGGGCAAGGCGCGCAGCGCGGTGCTCGAAGGCATCCGCGCAGGCCATGCGCCGATCGTCGTCGGCACGCACGCTCTGTTTCAGGAGAGCGTCGAATTCTCCGCGCTCGCCCTGGTCATCGTCGACGAACAGCATCGCTTCGGCGTGCATCAGCGATTGAGTCTGCGCGAGAAAGGCGCTCACCTTGGCCGCCAGCCGCACCAGTTGATAATGACGGCCACCCCCATTCCACGCACCCTGGCGATGACTGCGTATGCCGATCTGGACGTGTCGGTGATCGATGAACTGCCGCCGGGAAGAACTCCGGTGAAGACCGTGGTCTTGGCCGAAACCCGGCGCGACGAGGTGGTGCAGCGAATTCGGGCGGCCTGCCTGGAGGGGCGGCAAACCTACTGGGTATGCCCGCTCATCGATGAGTCCGAAGAGATGCCCTTTCAGGCCGCGGAAGAAACGGCCGCGGCCTTGGGCGTGGCGTTGCCCGATCTTCGCGTCGGGCTGGTGCATGGCCGCATGCCGGCGTCGGCGAAGGAGGAGGCGATGCGGCGGTTCAAGGGAGGAAAGATCCAGCTCTTGGTCGCTACCACCGTGATCGAAGTGGGCGTCGACGTGCCCAACGCCACGCTCATGGTCATCGAAAACGCCGAGCGCCTCGGTTTGGCCCAACTGCATCAACTGCGCGGCCGGGTCGGCCGCGGTCAGCATGAGAGCTCCTGTCTCTTGCTGTACCGCTCGCCGCTGTCGCCAATGGCGCGCGAGCGCCTCGCCGTCATGCGCAACACCAATGACGGCTTCGAGGTCGCGCGGCGCGATTTAGAGTTGCGCGGCCCCGGTGAGCTGCTAGGCACGCGGCAGACGGGCCTTGCGCAGATGCGCGTGGCCGATCTGCTGCGGGACGCCGATCTGCTCCCCAGGGTGCAGATTGCAGCGGAAACCTTGCTGCGCGAATGGCCATCCCAGGTGGAATCGCTCATCGGCCGCTGGGTGGGGCATGCGGAGCAATATGGCCGCGTCGGGTAGAATGACGCATGACCGTGGGAAAGACCCGCCCCGCCGACACGATTCAATGGCTCCCCGCGCAGCGCCTGGGGCAGCTCACCGTGGAGCCGCAGGTGCGGCCGTGGCTGATCGGCAAAGGTCTGCTTACGCATCGCATGAAGGCGGTTTGCGGCGAGCGCTTTGCGTTGAGGCTGGTGGATCAATGGACCGGGCTCTTGAGCGGGGAACACAGGTCGGCGCTGAGCACCTCGGACAGCGCAGGCCTGTTCAGGGATGTCGAACTGTCCAACGGCGGGGAGGTTTGGGTATTCGCGCAAACCGTGACACCGGACTCCACGCTGTGTGTCCATCCGTGGCTCGCCGAGCTCGGCGAATCCGCGTTGTGCGAAACCTTGACCGACTTGTCGGGGGTCGAGCGCAGTTCCTATGAGTACGCGTGGCTGCCCGCGGGAGAAGCCGTGACCGCGCGGGCCCTTCGCGACGCCCAGATAAAGCCCTCAGGTCTATGGGCGCGGCGCTCGCGTGTAACGCTGCGCAAGGCCCCGCTGTTGATGCAAGAGCTCTTCTTGCCCGCAGCGGGCCGCGCCTAGAGCTCCCCCAAGACATGCGGCTGCCGCGCTCGGGCGATGAGTTGATTCAGCGGATTGCCGAACGCTGGCGATGGTTCCTGTATCGGGTGCGTTTCCATCCCTTCACCACTCACGAGCTGCCGCGAATCTTGGGCGGCCTTGAGGATTATGCGCGGCTCATGCGCCTGGACCGTCCGATCGGAATTTGGCTGCTGCTCTGGCCGACGCTGTGGGCCTTGTGGATCAGCAGCCGCGGCAAGCCGAATCCGCGCATCTTCATCATCTTCGTGGTGGGCACGGTTCTCATGCGATCGGCAGGCTGCGCCATCAACGATTACGCCGACCGCAGCTTCGACCCCCAGGTGGCGCGCACCAAGGACCGGCCGCTTGCCGCGGGGCGCATCTCGACACTCGAGGCATTGCTGCTGTTCGCGGTGCTGTCCCTGGCCGCCTTGATGCTCGCGCTGCAGCTGAACAAGGCCACGCTGCTGCTCGCCGTGGTGGGCGGCTTTCTGGCGGTCACTTATCCCTTCGTCAAGCGCTTTCTGGCGGTGCCGCAGATGTACTTGGGAGTGACGTTCGGCTGGGGAATCCCCATGGCGTTCGAGGCACAGTTCGAGCAGGTGCCGCGCGTCGCATGGCTCCTGTTGTTGGCGAATGTGCTGTGGGTCACCGTGTACGACACGATCTATGCAATGGTCGACCGGGACGACGACATCAAGATCGGCGTGCGGTCCACGGCAATTCTGTTCGGCGATTCCGACCGCCACATCATCGCCGCGCTGCAGCTCATGACCCTGCTTTCCCTCTACCTCGTCGGGCGCATGATCCACATGGGCTATTGGTACGACATGGGCCTCTGGGCGGGCGCCGCCTTCTTTGTCTATCAGCTGTACTTGATCCGCGCGCGCGATCGCGAATCCTGCTTTCGCGCCTTCCTCAACAACAACTATTTCGGAATGGCCGTGTTCATCGGCATGGCGCTCGAATATCAGTTCTTAGGGTGACCGGCGTGCCCGCCGTGAAGTCCCCATGCCTGCCGCTCGCCGCCTTCATGATCGCCTGCGCAGGCTTCGCGGGTTGCGGCCGCGATTCCAGCGATCTCGCTCCGATACGGCTCACCCACCAACCGCCCGTCAGCCGGCTGACGGCCGAACAATTGAGGTCGCTGTCGATGGATTGCGAGAAGTATCCGCGCCACGATTGGGCCCGCGGACGTTACGAAGCGGCGTATTGCGAGGAAGCGATTGCGGCTTGGTCGGATGCGCCGTTGCAGATGGTACCGATGGTGAGCCCCTCGCAAACGCATTGAACCTGCGAGCTCGCTCGTCGGTTGACTGGGAGAGTCGTGCGTCGAATACTCGCCCCGACAATTGGAGGTATTCCGTTGACAGTACGCAGTGATTGGACGGTTGCGGAGGTGAACGAGCTCTTCGAGTTGCCGTTCATGGACCTGCTGTTCAAGGCGCAGGAGGTGCACCGGCGCTTTCAGGCGCCGAACACGGTGCAGATCAGCACGCTTCTCAGCATCAAGACCGGCGCGTGTCCGGAGGACTGCGCCTATTGTCCGCAGAGCTTGCGCTTCGACACGGGATTGGAGGCGCAGGAACTGCTTGAGCTCGAAGAGGTTGCCGCACGTGCGCGCGCCGCCCGGGAGGCCGGCGCCACCCGGTTCTGCATGGGCGCGGCCTATCGGTCGCCGAAGGCGAAGGATTTGCGCAGGGTGCTTGCGATGATCCGCGAAGTGAAGAGCCTGGGGATGGAGACCTGCGCGACTCTCGGAATGCTGACACCAGAACAGGCGCAGGAGCTCAAAGAGGCCGGCCTCGACTACTACAACCACAATCTCGATACCTCGCCCCGATACTACGAAAAGATCATCACCACGCGCGTCTACCAGGAGCGGCTCGACACGCTGCAGGCCGTGCGCGACGCGGGGATGAACGTTTGCTGCGGCGGCATTGTCGGGATGGGCGAGGAGCCGCAGGATCGCGCCGTGCTCCTGCACATTCTCGCGACATTGCCCGCCCATCCGCAAAGCGTTCCCATCAATCAGCTGGTCAGGGTTGCGGGCACGCCGCTGGAGGGGGCGGCGCCGCTGGATCCCTTTGATTTCGTCCGCACCATTGCGGTTGCGCGCATCCTCATGCCGCAAAGCCACGTGCGCCTCTCGGCGGGGCGCGGTGAGATGAGCGATGAACTTCAGGCGCTGTGCTTCCTCGCCGGCGCCAACTCTATTTTCTACGGCGACAAGCTCCTCACCACCGGAAATCCGGACACCGGGCACGATCAAAGTCTTCTTCGCCGATTGAAGATCGTCCCGGAAAGTGCCGCCGCCGCGGCCGACGCCCCAATCGCCTCCGGCGCCGGAGCGCCGTCGGCGCAGGGCGGCGCGGCATTCATGTGAGCACGCACGAGCAGCGGGATGGCGCGGCGAATGATTTTGCCGCTTACACGCTCGATGTCCCGCGCGTGCGGCGCGGCTTCGATCGTGCTGCCGATACCTACGATTCCGCTGCCGTACTGCAGGCGGAGGTGCGCGACAGTCTCCTGGCACGCCTCGATTTGATGGCGTTGACGCCGCGGGTCGTCGTCGATGCCGGCGCCGGCACCGGTCACGCGTCCCGGGCGCTCCAGCGCCGCTACCCCAAGGCGCTGGTCATGGCGATCGACACCTCGCATTCCATGCTGCTCGCGGCGGGACCGCGGCGATCGTGGCTGCGCCGGTTCGTTCGTGTGTGCGCGGACGCCGAGCGCCTGCCTTTCGCGGACGGCGCGGTCGACCTGATCATGAGCAATCTCATGCTGCAGTGGTGTGATCCGGACCGGGCGTTCGCGGAGTTTCGCCGCGTGCTCGCGCCGCAGGGCCTCCTGACCTTTACCAGTCTGGGACCCGATACGCTGCGCGAATTGCGCAGCGCCTGGACGGCCGTGGACTCGCACACCCACGTCAATCAATTCATCGATATGCACGACGTCGGCGATGCGCTGGTGCGCGCCGGCTTTGCCTCGCCGGTGCTGGATGTGGAACGCTATACGCTGACCTATCTCGATGTACGGAGGGTCGCCGCCGATCTCAGGGCCACGGGATCCCGGAATTCCACGATGGGTCGGCCCCGAAATCTCATGGGACGCCGAAAATTCGCGGCGCTCGCTGCCGCGTACGAGGCATTCCGGAGCGACGGCCGCCTGCCTGCCACCTATGAAGTCGTCTATGGCCACGCCTGGACGCCTGCCACTCCCCGGCGAGGCAGCCAGGACGGCACCTTTGTTTCGCTGGAGGACATCAAGCAACAATTGCGCTCGAGACGGCAGTAAGCCCAAGGCGGGCCCCGCCTTGGTCGGTGCATGAAGGGCTCGCACTGAGTTATCCTTGAACGCATGGAACAGCGCATCGACCTCGCGCCGAATTGTTCGATGAAACCCGCGGGAGCCATGCTCTTTTTCGCGTCTACATGCCTGTTTTCCCTGGGGTTTGCGTTATTCTTCGTGTTCCAGGGATTCTGGCCGGTGCTGCCGTTTTGGGCGCTCGAGATGCTGGCGCTCGGGGCGGCGCTGCAAGCCAGCATGCGGCGAGGAAAATACTCGCAAACGGTGGTGATCACCGAGTCGCAGATCAGCCTTGTGACGCATTCGCGACATGGCGCGCAAAAACAAGAGTTTGCGCGGCATTGGGCGAAGGTTAGACTTCGCAGTCCGCCGAGGCGACACGGCTCGAGCAGGTTGACGATCGAGAGCCGCGGACGGGCATGCGAAGTGGGCAGCTTCCTCACCGAGGAAGATCGCTGCCGCTTGGCGGAGCGATTGCGTTACTTGGTGGGGGGCATGAATGAGTCGCCGCCCATTGAAACCGACAGAACTTAGGGGATCCGTTTAGATGAGCGTTACCAGAGGCGATGATGAGCGCAGTTTTCCACGGTTTAGACTAGGGGCCCGAGCGCTCAGCCTGGCCGCCCTCGGGTTCGCTGCGAACGCCGGGGCCAATACGTCGAACGGCTACAACCTGCCCGCCGGCGTGACCGGATTGAGCCGGGATATCTACGCTCTGCACATGGAGGTCTTCTGGGTCTGCGTGGCGATCGCCGTCGTGGTGTTCGGCGTGATGATTTATGCGCTGTTGAAATTTCGCCGTTCCCAGGGCGCCATTCCCGACACCTCGTTGGTGCATAGCACCAAGGTGGAAATCATCTGGACCATCATTCCGGTGGTGATCCTGGTGGTCATGGCGATTCCGGCCGCGAAAGTCATTCTCATGATGGAGGACACGCGCAACTCCGAACTGTCCATCCGGGTGACGGCCTATCAGTGGAAATGGCAGTACCAATACATGGACGCGGGCGAGGGCGTCGGTTTCTTCTCGACGCTTGCGCGCGATTCGAATTTCGCGCGGCAGCTGCATTCAGGCATCGACCCGAATACGGTGCCGAACTATCTCTTGGAGGTCGACAAGCCGTTGGTCATCCCGAGCGGTACGAAAGTGCGGCTTTTGCTGACCTCCCAGGACGTGATCCACGCGTGGTGGGTCCCCGATTTCGGCGCCAAGCGCTCCGCGATCCCAGGATTCGTCAATGAACTATGGTTCAGGGTGGACCCCGGCAAGGAAGGGGTCTATCGCGGTCAATGCGCCGCCCTGTGCGGCCGCGACCATGGCTTCATGCCCATCGTCGTGGACGTGCGAACTCCCGACGACTTCAAGAAATGGGTCGAGGAACAGAAAGCCGCATCGAAACAGGCGGCTCGGGGCGCACCTGCCGGCGAGCCGCTCGCACAGACCGGCGGCGCCGCACCGGCGGATGGCCGCCCCCCGCCCTCCGCGCAAGTTTTGTCGAACTAACGCTTAACGAGTACTGCACTTTACACAAGAGAGCTATTGCACCATGGCCAATGCCCACACGAGCGACATCGCTCACCACGACGACCATCACGACCAGCCGGCGACCGGCATCAAGCGCTGGCTGTTCGCGACGAACCACAAGGACATCGGCACGATGTACCTGGTGTTCAGCCTGATCATGTTCTTCATCGGCGGCGCGATGGCGATGGTCATCCGGGCGGAACTGTTCCAACCCGGCCTGCAGCTGGTCGATCCGGTGTTCTTCAACCAGCTGACGACGAATCATGCGCTCATCATGATTTTCGGCGCCGTCATGCCCGCATTCGTCGGCCTTGCCAATTGGATGATTCCGATGCAGATCGGGGCGCCCGACATGGCTTTGCCGCGCATGAACAACTTCAGCTTCTGGATCCTGCCGTTCGCCTTCACCTTGCTGTTGTCCACCTTTTTCGTCCCCGGCGGCGCCGCGGCGGGAGGATGGACGCTGTACCCGCCCCTGTCCCTGCAGACCGGCGACAGCTTCCCCATGCTGATCTTTGCCATTCACATGATGGGCGCCTCCTCGATCATGGGCGCGATCAACGTGATCGTGACCATCATGAACATGCGCGCTCCCGGCATGAATTTGCTGAAGATGCCTCTGTTTGCGTGGTCCTGGCTGATTACCGCCTACCTCTTGATCGCGGTGATGCCGGTACTCGCCGGCGCGGTGACCATGCTGCTGACAGATCATTTCTTCAAGACCAGCTTCTTCAACGCGGCGGGCGGCGGCGATCCCGTGATGTTCGAACACATCTTCTGGTTCTTCGGGCATCCCGAGGTCTACATCATGATTCTGCCGGCCTTCGGAATCATTTCGGAAATCCTGCCCACGTTCTCGCGCAAACCCCTGTTCGGGGCGACCTCGATGATTTACGCCATCGCGTCCATCGCCTTCCTGTCGTTCATCGTCTGGGGCCACCACATGTTCGTCGATGGCATGCCGCTGGCGGCGCAGCTCTTCTACATGATGTCGACCATGCTGATCGCGGTGCCGACGGGCGTGAAGGTGTTCAACTGGACGGCGACGATGTGGCGCGGATCGTTGTCCTTCGAACCGCCCATGCTGTTTGCCATCGCGTTCCTGTTCCTGTTCTCCATCGGCGGATTTTCCGGCTTGATGCTCGCCATCGTCCCGGCGGACTTCCAATACAATCAAACCTACTTCGTCGTCGCGCACTTTCATTATGTGCTGGTGCCGGGTGCCATATTCGGCATCATGGCCGGGGTGTACTACTGGCTGCCCAAGTGGACCGGCCATATGTACAGCATGACCCTGGCGAAGTGGCACTTCTGGCTCTCCGCGATTTTCGTCAACGTGCTGTTCTTCCCGCAGCATTTCCTGGGGTTGGCCGGGATGCCGCGGCGCATTCCCGACTACGCGGTGCAATTCACCGACTGGAACATGGTCTCCTCGATCGGCGGGTTCGCCTTCGGCCTGTCTCAGATCCTGTTCGCCATCGTGATCGTTCAGTCCGTGCGCGGCGGCAAGAAAGCGACCGCCGAGGTATGGGAGGGCACCCATCCGACCGGTCTCGAGTGGACGCTGCCGTCGCCCGCGCCGTATCACAGCTTCAGTACTGCTCCCGAGGTTCCATGAGCGCGGTCGGGACGGATCTCGCACGCTCCGAAGTCAAACGCCGCATCAGAAATGGCGCATTGACGCTGGCCGCCTTGGCGGTCGCGTTCTATGTCGGCTTCATCGTGCTGCTGGTGTTCCGCAGTCACCACTGATGAACCCGGTCGACTCGAAAAAGCGCGCCAACGTCAGACTGGTCAGGGCGCTCCTGATCATGACCGCCGGCAGCTTCGCGTTCGGCTGGGCGCTGGTGCCGCTGTATGACGTACTGTGCCGCGCGGCCGGCATCGGCAATGCCGAAGCCAAATCCGGCAAGGCGGTGGTTTCCGAGTCGGTCGATCCGAATCGGGAGGTGACGATCGAATTCCTCGCCGCGCCCGCATCGGTGGGCAGCTTCGATTTTCGGCCGAAGGTGGCGTCCATGCGAATTCACCCCGGCAAGCTCTACGATGTGGATTTCTACGCGAAGAATCTGACTGCGCAGGCCGCGACCGCTCAGGCGGTCCCCAGCATTTCACCGACCGGCACGGCGAAGTATTTCCATAAAACCGAGTGCTTTTGCTTCAGTCCGCAGAAATTTGCAGCGGAAGAAGGCAGAGACATGGCCGTGCGATTCATAGTGGACCCGCAGTTGCCGAAGTTCGTCGACAAGGTCACGCTCGCCTATACCATCTACGATACGACGCAATCGGCTACACGTCCCTAGGCAAACGTTTTAAACTAAGTTTTCATTCACCGTTCAGAGATCGAATCATGGCGCAAGCGCACGCGGATGCAGATAAATACTATATCCCCCACTCGAGTCCGTGGCCCATCTATGGATCCATAACGCTGTTCACCCTGATGTCGGGCGCCATCGCGACCCTCGACGGCTGGCTTCCGGCATGGGCATTGGTTCCCGGTTTCACCATGCTGGCCCTCTTGTTCATCTTCTGGTTCCACACCGTCATCGGAGAGAATCAGAGGGGCATCTACAACATGGCGGTGGACCGATCGTTCCGCCTCGGGATGATGTGGTTCATCTTCTCCGAAGTGATGTTCTTCGCCGCATTCTTCGGCGCGCTGTTTTATGCGCGAAACTTTGCCGTTCCGTGGCTTTCGGGCGACGGCGTCAAGATCTTCACCAAGCTTTTGCTTTGGAACAACTACGACGGGGTGTGGCCTACCAATGGTCCCGCCACCGTGGGTCCGCGGGCGAACGGTACCTTCGAAACCATTCCAGCGATGGGCCTGCCGGCAATCAATACTGCCATCCTGCTGTCGAGCAGCGTGACGGTCACGATCGCTCATCATGCCCTGATCACGGGGCATCGGACGCGCCTGAAGATTTTCCTGGCGGCGACGTTTCTGCTGGGCTTCACCTTCGTCGGCTTGCAGGCGACGGAATACCACGAGGCCTATACCGAACTCGGGCTGCAGCTCGGCACCGGCATCTATGGCTCGACGTTCTTCATGCTCACCGGGTTTCACGGTTTGCATGTCACGGTGGGCGCCATCATGCTGACGGTGATCTGGTTCCGGGTGATGAACGGCCACTTCACTCCGCAGCGTCATTTCGGCTTCGAAGCCGTCGCGTGGTACTGGCACTTCGTTGACGTGGTATGGCTCGGCCTGTTTACCTTCGTCTACTGGCTGTAGCCCGGCACCATTCGCGGCGGATTGATCCAGCCGCTGTAGAAGGCGACGATCAGCAGCACGAACAGCGCCACTGACAGGGCGATGCGCCAGGCCAATGCCTTGACCATCTTGGCTCCGTCTTCCGGCCTGCTGCTCGTCAAGTGGAACAGAGCCTTCGCCAGACTGATCAGGATCAGCACCAGCATCGCCACGACGAGATATTTGAATGCCACGGCCACCATCGATTATTTGCAGCGGGCGGGCAGTATATCGTGCCAATTAAGATCGGTTCCCGCATCTTCGCGCCGCGGGTGTTCACGACGCTGCTCGCCATCGTTTTGGTCGCCTTGCTGATATCGCTCGGCCGCTGGCAACTGCGGCGCGCCGATGAAAAGCGCGCGTTGTTCGATTCCTTCGCCGCGGGAACGGATGCCACGCAGCCGATCGTTCTCGGGACGCCCCCTGTGCGGCGCTACCGGCACATCGAAGCCAGCGGACGCTACGATCAAGCCAGGCAGGTATTGATCGACAACATGGTCAACGCCGAGCGTGCCGGCTACTTCGTGATCACGCCCTTTGCGCTGACCGGCGGGGGCTGGGTGCTGGTGAACCGCGGCTGGGTGCCCCTCGGGCAGAGCCGCGCCGAGCGGCCCGTGATTCCGGTGGCCGGCGACATGCGCGTCATACACGGCCGCGCCGACAACATGCCGAGTCCGGGCATTCAAATGGGCACCAAGGCGCCGCTGGCGCCGCCCTTTCCTGTGGTCGCCGCCTTTCCAAGCCGCGGCGATGTGGCGCAGCTCCTGGGAGAATCCTCCTGGACGACGGCGGCCGATTTGGTGCTGCTCGACCCTGGAGAGCGGGATGGATACGTGCGCAATTGGTCGGCGCCCGGCTTCCCACCCATGCGCCACATCGCCTATGCCGTGCAATGGTTTGCCCTTGCCCTCACCTTGGCGGTCATCTACGTCGTCACCAACTTGCGGCGAGCCCATCCGCCCGGCACGGGTGCCCCATGACCAGCCCAAGCGCCCAGGATCGCCGTCAGCGGCGCATGTTGATCGGCTTGGCGCTGATGTTTTTTGCCCCGCTGGCGCTTGCCTTCTATTTATATTACGGCCACGTGACCTGGCGCCCGGGCGGACACGTCAATTCGGGCGCCTTGGTCGAGCCGGCGCGGCCCCTGCCGGCGCTTGCCCTGCCGCTCCTCGACTCCGGAAACACGGCTCCGACTTTCTTGAAGGGAAAATGGACGCTGCTCTACGCGGGATCGGGTCCCTGCTCGGAAGCGTGCCGCGTCCGGCTGTATCAGACGCGGCAGGTGCGGTTGGCGTTGGATCGCGACATGACGCGCGTGCAGCGCGTATTCATCGCCGCCGCCGGTTGCTGCGATGCGGGTTTTTTGCATGAACAGCATCCGGACCTGATTACGGTTCGCGCGGACGCGCAAGCCGCTCCTCTGCTTGCACTCTTGCCGGGACGCGACGCGGACGCGCCCCGCACCGAGCCCGTATACCTCATCGACCCGCTGGGCAATCTCATGATGGTCTATTCCGGCGACATGAAGCCGAAGGGCATGCTCGAAGACTTGAAGCGCCTTCTGCGGCTGTCCTCGATCGGCTAGCGCAATGGACCCGCAACGGCGTTTATTCTGGTTCAGACGTTTGGCCCTGGCGGGCGCCTTGCTCGCCGCGGCTGTCGTCGTGCTCGGTGCATGGGTACGGCTCACCGATGCCGGCCTGGGCTGCCCGGATTGGCCGGGCTGCTACGGACATCTGTATCCCAATGGCGGAGGCGTCGCGCCACGCTCGGGCGATCACTTCGCCAAGGCAGTCCACGAAATGGTTCACCGGTATTTCGCGACCACACTGGGGGCGGTCATCGGGGTCCTACTCATCTGGGCGGTGCGCGCACGCCGCGATCCCGGCCAACCCCTGATGCCTGCCGCATTGTTGTTTCTCATCGTCTGCGTGCAGGGAGCATTGGGCGCCTTGACCGTCACTCTGCTGCTCAAACCGCTCATCGTCACGGCACATCTCTTGGGTGGTCTCACCACCTTGGCGCTGTTGTGGTGGCTGTCGCGGGAGCCCGAGGAACGGAACCCGACCCTCCGGGAGGTCGGACTGCGGAAATTCGCCTGGGTGGGGCTTGCCGCATTGATCATGCAGGTTGCTCTCGGCGGCTGGACCAGCACCAACTATGCCGCAGTCGCCTGCCCGGACTTGCCGACATGCCAACATTCATGGTGGCCGCGCATGGACTTTCGCGACGCTTTCGTGTTGTGGCGCGGAATCGGGATCGATTACGAAGGCGGCGTTCTGGCGAATCCGGCTCGTGTGGCCATTCACTTCACGCATCGCCTTGGCGCGCTCCTGGCGGGAGCGATCTTGATCACCCTGGGAATCCTCGCCGCCGCAAGTCCCGCGAACCCACGTCTGGCGGCGGCGGGGCGTCTCTTGGTGCTCGCGGTTGTGGTGCAGATTTCCCTCGGCACGGCGACCGTGAACTGGGGCGTCCCTCTGGCACTGGCCACGCTGCACAATGCAGGCGCCGCGTTTCTCGTGATCAGCATGGCCACACTCCTGCGCGCCCTTTGGCCGGCCGCGGCAATCAGCATGGTACCCTTGCATCGTGGCCACCCTTCCCGATAACCCCCCGATCACGCTCACCGGCCTCGGCCGATGGCGGGATTTCCTCGAGCTCACCAAGCCCAGGGTCAGCCTGTTGATCGTTTTCACCGCGATCGTCGGCATGGTGTTGGCGTCGCCGGGATTGGTGCCGTTGCCCGCGCTGCTCTTCGGCACCCTCGGCATCGCGCTGGCGTCCGGATCCGCCGCCGCCTTCAATCACGTTCTGGACCGGCGCATCGATGAGCAAATGGCGCGCACGCGCCGCAGGCCTTTGCCCACGGGGCACCTGCAGATGCGTCATGCGGTTGCCTTCGCGGCGTTGCTCGGGCTTCTCTCGATGTTGATCCTGGGACTCCTCGTCAACGCGCTCACGGCCGCGCTCACATTTTGCTCGTTGATTGGTTACGCCATGGTCTACACGGTGTGGCTGAAGCGTGCAACGCCGCAGAACATCGTGATCGGCGGTGCCGCGGGCGCGGCGCCGCCGGTGTTGGGCTGGGCAGCCGTCACCAATACGATCGATCCGCACGCGCTGCTCTTGTTCCTCATCATCTACACGTGGACGCCGCCGCACTTCTGGGCGCTGGCCATCGCTCGGCGCGACGACTACGCCAAGGTCGGGATTCCCATGTTGCCGGTGACTCACGGCATCGCTTACACGCGGCTGCAAATCGTGCTCTACACCATTCTTCTCGTCTTGAGCACGCTGTTGCCCTATCTCACCGGCATGAGCGGATTCATCTATCTGGGCACGGCCATTTTGCTCAATGCCCGCTTTCTGTACTACGTCCTGGCCCTGCAGCGGGGACTCAAAGCCGATCTTCCGATTCGCACCTTCAGGTTTTCCATTACTTATCTCATGCTGTTGTTCGCAGCCCTGATTCTCGACCACTATTTCCTGTTCAAGGAATAGCCGCACCGGGGCGCCGCATCAGCATCAGGCGCATAGATCGTCGGTAATCACGTATCGACGCCGTCTTTCACCCCGGCAACACTGACCCCCACTGATCTATTGGGATGAGGGGTGCGAACATGTTGGGATATCGTCGTTTGTTGCTTCAATCGCTGGGAGCCGGATTGTGCATCGCGCTGGCGGCCCCCGCTCCTGCAGTTCCAAGCTTCGCGCGCCAGACGGGCATGGCATGCGCCGCCTGTCACACGGTGTTTCCGGAACTCACCCCCTTCGGCCGCGAATTCAAGCTGAACGGCTACGTGCTCGACAACATCAAGCAGATCAAGGGAATCACCACGGAAAACCACGAGACGCTCTCCTTGAATGCGGTTCCGCCGGTGAGCGTGATGCTGCAGATCTCCTACACGCACACGGGAAAGGCGCTGCCGGACAGCGGCGTGAGCGGCGCGTCGGCCAAGGACGGCGACATCTTGTTTCCGCAGCAGGCGAGCATCTTCTACGCCGGCAAGATCGCTGACAATTTCGGCGCCTTCGTGCAGCTCACCTACGACGGGGTCGCGGATGCCTTCGGATTCGACAACGCCGACATCCGCTACGCCCGTCACTTTTCATTCGGCGGCGCGACCGACGACGCCAAGAAGCACGACGTGGTGGTCGGGGTGACCGTCAACGATGGACCCACCGTGCAGGACGTATGGAACACCACCGTGGCATGGGGATTCCCCTTCGCGGGAAGCAGCGTCGCTCCGGGGTCGATCGCGGCCGCGGCTCTCGACGGCGGCATCGGCCAAAGTGCGGCGGGACTGGGCGTGTACGCGTGGATCGACGACAGCATTTACGCGGAATTCTCCCTCTACGGAGCGGCACTGCGCGGGGGCACCCATCCGCTCGACAGCCAGCAGGCCAGCGTGGTCAATGGCGCGTCACCTTACTGGCGCTTCGCCTATGAGCGTCGGTGGGACCGCAACTCCCTGTCCGTGGGAACGTACGGCATCGTTGCGAAGGTCCACCCGGGCGGTGGTGCTGCGCTGCAAGGACCGGCCGACCGCTTCACCGATGTCGCGGGCGACCTGCAGTACCAGTTCATCGGTGAAGACCATCTGTTCACCGTGCTGGCGACCTACATTCACGAGAACCAGAAATTCGACGCCAGCTTCGCGGGCGGCGCGGGCGGCGGAGCGGCTAACCCGAGCGATACGCTGAAGACGATGAAATTGGTGGGCGAGTACAGTTATCAACGAACGATCGGCGGCTCGTTGGGCCTGTTCGACATCACGGGCAGCACCGATGCGGGGCGCTATCCGACTGCGGCAGTCGATCCGGCGGATCCAGCCTCCGTCGCGGTGGCGTATCTGGGAAGCGCCACCAACAAGCCGGACACCCGCGGATATATCGCGGAGGTCAACTATCTTCCCTGGCTGAACACGAAATTGCAGCTGCAGTACGTTCGCTACAACAAATTCAACGGCGGCAGCAACAACTACGACGGCTTTGGGCGCAACGCCTCGGACAATGACACGCTGTATCTGCTGGGCTGGATAAACTTCTAAGGCGCCTGCGACGGACTGGAGCAAGTATGAAACGCAACCGCTTGATTGTCTCGATTGTGATCTCGGCCTTCTACGCCGGCAGCTTGGCCGCGGGCGCGGCCGAAAGTCCGGCACCGGCGGACAGCCCGCTCGAACGGACCGTGCAAACATGCGGCACCTGCCACGGCACGAACGGCCGCAGCGTGTCGCCCACGTTTCCGAACCTCGCGGCGCAGACGGCGCCGTACATCGAGGCGCAGCTCAAAGCGTTCAAGGATCAGACGCGTGCGGATCCCGATGCCCAGGCCTATATGTGGGGCATGGCCGCGCAGTTGAGCGACGCGCAAATCGGCGAGCTGGCCAACTATTTTTCCAAACAGCCTGCACCGGCGCCCGGCAAGTCAGGCGGCACGGCGATGATCGCCCGCGGCAAGCAGGTGTTCGAGGAGGGCGTGCCGGCGCGGCAGATACCGCCCTGCGCCTCATGCCACGGTTCGCACGCCGAGGGCATGGCCGGATTCCCGCGGCTTGCAGGGCAGCATGCACCCTATCTGTTGAAACAGATCCTGGTGATTCAGAACGCACTGCGCAGCGCGCCGGTGATGCACGGTGTCGTCAAGGATCTGTCGAAGGACCAAATACAGGCGGTGGCCGCCTACCTCGAGTCGATCTAGCGCCGGCCGAAGGCTAACGCCGACGGAAGGCGCAGGCCGATCAGGCGTTGACGAGCTTGTGCACGCCGACCGGCAATGAGCGCAGGCGCCTTCCGGTGGCGGCGAAGATCGCGTTGCAAACAGCAGGAGCGACCAACGGCACGGCGGCCTCGCCTATGCCGCCGGGCGCTTCGTCGCCCTCAACAAGATGCACGTCGATTTCCGGCATTTCGTTGCCGCGAAGCAGGCGATAGTTGTTGAAATTGGTCTGCTGCACGCGGCCGGCCGCGATGGTGACCTCTCCCCACAGGGCGGCCGACAGCCCGAAGACGATGCCGCTTTCGATTTGAGATTCGACGATCCGCGGATTGACCATTTGACCGCAATCGACGACGCAGACGATCTTGTGCACTTTGAGCTCGCCGCCCACGATCGATATTTCCGCCACCTGCGCGAGGTGGGTCGAATATCCCTCCATCAGTGCGATCCCCTGATGGCGCCCCGCCGGCGGCTTGCCCCAGGCGGCGCGCTCCGCGGCCAGTTCGAGCACGTGCTTCTGCCTCGGCTTTCTTGCGAGATGCTGCATGCGGAAATCGAGTGGGTTCTTTCCGGCGGCGGCGGCCATTTCATCCATGAAGCTCTCGATCACGAAACAGTTGGGCGCATGGCTCACTGAGCGCATGTAGCCCACGTCGATGCCGATTTCCTGGCGCGAGTAGCTCACCGCGAGATTCGGAACGTCGTAAAGGTTGTTGACCGCGGCCTCGATGACGGAGTCGTCGACTCCTTTGACCGGCGGAAACATGCGCGCGGTGATCGACGGACTGGTGATGTGCAGTTTCCAGGCGACCAGTTTCCCCGACGCGTCGAGTCCGCCGCTCACCTCTTCATACGCAGGCGGGCGGTAGGTGTCGTGGGTCATGTCGTCTTCGCGCGTCCAGATGACTTTGACGGGCACTCCAAGCGCCTTAGACGCCTCGACCGCCGCGGGAATGAAATCGACGTCCAATCGTCGGCCGAAGCCGCCGCCGATCAGCGTGGTGTGGACCCGCACCTGGGCGGGCGCGAGTCCCGCCGCCGTCGCGGCGGTGGCCTGCGCCACTTGTTGAACCTGCGTGCCCACATATAGATCGCAGCCGCCGGCCTTGACGTCCGCGGTGCAATTCATCGGCTCCATGGTCGCATGCGCCAGCAGCGGCACATAGTATTCGGCGCTCAAGCGTTGCTTCGCCGATTCGAGTGCCGCCGACGCATCGCCATCGCTGCGCGCCGTCAGTCCGGCGCCCGCCGCGGCGGTGTTCTTCAGCAGCGAGCGGATGGCGGCATTGTCGAGCCGAGCGTTCTCGCCCGGATCCCATGTGATCGCAAGCGCCCTGCGGGCCTTCAGGGCCTGCCAGAAATGATCGGCCACCACCGCCACCCCGCCGGTGGTGATCAGCACCTTGCGCACTCCCGGCATCTTTTCGGCGGCCCGCGAGTCGAGCGACTTCAGTTTGCCGCCCAGCACCGGACACTGGGCCAGCGCCGCGTGCAGCATCCCGGGCAGTTTGACGTCGAGGCCGAATTCAGCGCTGCCATCGACCTTCCCGGGTGTATCGAGCCGCGGGCGCGATTTGCCGATGATTTGAAAATCGGCCTTGGACTTCAACTTCACGTCCTTCGGCAAAGGCAGCTTCGCGGCCGAGTCGGCCAGTTCGCCGTAACTCAGCGTCTTGCCTTCGGCATTGACGATCGTGCCATTCCTTGCATGACACTGCGACGGATCGACGCGCCAGCGCTTGGCCGCTGCGGCGGTGAGCATCGTGCGCGCGGTGGCGCCGGCCATTCGCAGTTTGTCCCATGCGTCCTGCACGCTGTTGCTGGTGCCGGTGACCTGGCCGCCATTTCCGGGATTGACATAGGCATCACCCACCGGCGCGGCTTCGATTCGAATCGCGTCAAGATCGATGTCGAGCTCCTCAGCGAGCAGCATCGGCAGGGCGGTATAGACGCCCTGGCCCATCTCGGATCGATCGACGATGATGGTTATCGAGTTGTCGCGGCTTATTTTCAGCCACGCATTCAATGGAGCTCCTGACTTGCCTTCGCCGGATGCCGCGACGGTGGCCGCCGCCGCGGAGAACTTCCGCCCCGGGCCGGGAAGCGCCAGGGCCAATATCAGGCCGCCGCCGACGGCGGCCGTCGCGCTCAAGAATTCGCGCCGGCTCGGATCGGTGATCCGGCTCACTTCGCCGCACCCGTCTCGAGAAATTCTGCGGCGCGGTGAATCGCCCTGCGGATTCTCGGGTAGGTGCCGCAGCGGCAAATGTTGCCCGACATGGCCGCATCGATATCGGCGTCGGTGGGTTTTGGATTGGCCTCGAGCAGCGCCGCAGCGGACATGATTTGTCCGGACTGGCAATAACCGCACTGGGGTACGTCGATCTCGAGCCACGCCCTTTGCACGGCGTGGCTGCGATCCGGGGAAAGTCCTTCAATCGTCGTAACGGACTTGCCGGCTGCGGCGCTCAAGGGGAGCACGCAGGAACGTGTGGGAGCACCGTCGACGTGCACGGTGCATGCGCCGCACAAAGCCATGCCGCAGCCGAATTTCGTACCTGTCATTCCGAGGTGATCGCGAAGCACCCAGAGAAGCGGCGTATCCGGCTCGGCATCGACGTTAACCATTTGATTATTTAGGGTAATTGTTGTCATTGCGCTTCCGTACACCAGCCGCTCGGAAGTGCAATGGTACGCGTGTCCGCCATTTTTTTGCAGGTGACGGAGCCGGCGGCGCGCAAGCGGGCCGGCGCGCTCGGTTCGCGCCGGGTCGGATGTTAGGATGGCGCGATGCCGACCTCTTCGAGCTTCTATCCGCGCATCTTTGCGCTCATCGTGGCTGCTGTACTAGGTTATGCGCTCATCTTGATCTTCGTGCCGTTCCTGGGTCCCATGACCTGGGCGGCCTTTCTGGCGTTCTTGCTCTACCCGGTGAATCTTCGCTTGCGCCGCCGCTTGTCGGGCAAGGGACGGGCCGCCGGCCTACTGACCGTGCTGGCGCCGGTCACCATCCTGCTGCCGTTGAGCGCGCTGTCGATCGACTTCGTGGCGCAGATTTCGGTACTGATGCAAAAGGTCCAGCAATCCGCGGCGGAACTCGACATCAAGTCGCTGTCCGACCTTCAAGCATTTCCCTGGATCGCACGCGTCAATGTCTGGTTGGAGGCGCACGCGGGCATTTCCGCCGAGCAGGCCCAATCCTGGCTGGTTTCGGGCTCCCGCCAGGTTTTGCAGCGCGCCGCGAGCGCGGGCGGCGGGTTCTTTCTGGGCGCATTGGGCTCGCTGTTTGGATTCGCGATCATGTTGTTTCTGCTCTTCTTTTTCTTGCGCGACGGCGACGTCATGCTGGCCCGCGGGCGACGTCTGATTCCCCTCGACGAGGTACGCAAAGAGCGGCTGTTCCGGCAATTGAGCGGTGTCACCCGCGCCATCGTCATCGGCACCAGCGTGACCGCCTTGATGCAGGGGATCTTGATCGGTGTCGGGTTTACGATTGCCTCGCTTCCCTCGCCGGTGGTGTTCGGCGTCCTGGCCGCGCTCTTGTCGCATGCTGCCCGTGGGCGGGGCCGCGCTCGTTTGGGGCCCGGCGGTGATCTGGCTGTTCTTCGCCGGCCGCTGGGGCTTCGCAATATTCTTGCTCGCGTGGGGCATTCTCCTCAGCGGTCTCGACAACGTCTTGAGGCCAGTCCTCATTTCCGGCCGGGCAAAGATTTCCGCGTTGGCCGTGTTCATCGGTGTTCTCGGAGGAATTCCCGCCTTCGGACCCATCGGAATCATTGCCGGGCCGGTGGTGCTGTCCCTGGCGCTCGCTCTGATCGAGTTCGCCGAGGAAAGCCGTCCGCGAAAAGTTTCCTAAAGTACAATCCGCGCCCTGATGGACGTATCTCACCTTCTTGACGGGCTGAACGACAACCAGAGACGGGCAGTGGCCTCGCCTCTGGGCCCCGCCTTGGTCCTGGCCGGCGCCGGCAGCGGCAAGACCCGCGTGTTGGTGCACCGGGTTGCGTGGTTGATTCAGGTCGAGGGGGTCTCGCCGAACAGCATCCTTGCGGTCACGTTCACCAACAAGGCGGCGGCGGAAATGCGCAGCCGCATCGAGACGTTGCTGGGGTTGCCGAGTGGCGCCATGTGGCTCGGCACGTTTCATGGACTGGCCCATCGGCTGCTGCGAATCCACTGGCGCGAGGCGGGTCTTCCGCAAAGCTTCCAGATTCTGGACTCCGAGGATCAGGCGCGGGTTCTGCGCAAGGTGCTGAAGGCCCTGGATCTGGACGAGACGCGCTGGATCCCGCGCGAGATCCTATGGTTCATCAATGCACAAAAGGACGAGGGGCATCGACCCAAGCACATCAAGGACGACGGCGATCCGACCCGCCGGCAGCTGATCAAAATCTATCAGGCCTACGAAGACGCGTGCCAGCGCGCGGGAGTCGTGGACTTCGCCGAGCTGTTGCTGCGCGCCTATGAATTGTGGCGCGACGATCCGTCCTTGCTGCAGCACTACCGCACGCGCTTCCGCCATGTGCTGGTCGATGAATTCCAGGACACCAATGCGATTCAGTACAAGTGGCTGATGCTGCTCGCCGGGCCCTCCGGCCTGCCGTTCGTCGTGGGCGACGACGATCAATCCATCTATCGCTGGCGCGGCGCGCGGGTCGAGAATCTGCAGCAGTTCCGGCGCGACTTTCCGCAGGCCGTGCTCTACAAACTGGAGCAGAATTATCGGTCGACCGGCACCATCTTGAAGGCGGCGAATGCATTGATTTCCAACAACGCCGGCCGGCTGGGCAAGACGCTGTGGACCAGCGGCGAGGATGGTGAACGCGTCAAGCTTTATGCGGCCTTCAATGAGCGCGATGAGGCCGACTTCGTGGTGAATCGCATCCGCGAATGGGTCGCTCACGGCGGTGCGCGGCGCGAAGCCGCCGTGCTGTACCGCTCGAATGCTCAATCGCGCGTCTTTGAGGAGGCTTTTCTCAACGCGCGCATGCCATACCGCGTGTACGGCGGATTGCGCTTCTTCGAGCGCGCCGAAATCAAGGACGCGCTTGCCTATCTTCGTCTCGTCGCGAGCCGCGCCGACGACACATCCTTCGAGCGCGTGGTGAATCTGCCGGTCCGCGGCATCGGCGCCAAGACGATGGATAGCGTGCGTGAGTTTGCGAGGGGGCACGCGACCTCCCTGTGGAACGGCGCGCTCGCCAGCGTGCATGGCGGGCTGCCGCAAAGGGCGGCGTCGGCGCTGCAGTCCTTCCTGGAATTGATCGACAAGCTGGCGCGCGAGGTTCAGGGCTTGGAACTGCACGAGCAGGTCGATCACGTCATTCAGATGAGCGGCCTCATCGAGCATTTCAAGAAGGAAAAGGGCGAGCGGGGTGAGGGGCGAATCGAGAACCTGCTCGAGCTCGTCAGTGCGGCGCGGGGCTTCTCGCCGGAGACCGATGCCGAGTCCGAATTATCGCCGCTCGAATCCTTCCTCGCGCATGCGGTTCTCGAATCCGGCGAAGGCCAGGCGGACCCCTACGACGATTGTGTGCAGATGATGACGCTGCACTCGGCCAAAGGGCTGGAGTTTCCCGTCGTCTTTCTGGCGGGCATGGAGGACGGCCTGTTCCCGCATCAGCGCTCGGTCGCGGATTTGGCCGGCCTTGAAGAGGAGCGCCGGCTTTGCTATGTGGGTGCGACCCGGGCGATGCGCCAGCTGTACATCACTTATGCCGAACAGCGCCGCCTCTATGGCGTGGACACCTACGGTCAGCCCTCACGGTTCATCGGCGAGCTGCCGTCCGAGCTGGTCGAGGAGATTCGGCCGCGGCTGCAGGTCTCCCGGCCTGTATTCGTCAAGCGCAGCCCGAGTCTCGAGGAAGCGCCCGCCGCCGGAATGCGAATGGGCAGCCGCGTGCGGCATTCGAAATTCGGCGACGGGGTGGTGCTCAATTTCGAAGGCAATGGACCGCATGCCCGCATCCAGGTCAATTTCGAGAGACAGGGTACGAAGTGGTTGATGCTCTCGTACGCCAATCTCGTTCGTGTAGAGTAACCAAGCCGTGAAAATCATCATTTTGGGCGCAGGGCAAGTCGGCCGAACGGCTGCGTATCACCTCTCCCGCGAGGAGGCGAATGACGTCACCGTCATCGACGTGAATGAGGAGATCCTGCGGGACCTGCAGGATCGCCTCGACATTCGCACGGTGAACGGCAACGCGGCGAGTCCGCGCATCCTGGAGGCGGCGGGTATCGCCGCGACGGACATTCTCGTGGCGCTGACCAACAGCGACGAGGTCAACATGCTGGCGTGCCACATCGCGTGGACGCTGTATCGCACGCCGAAGAAGATTGCCCGCGTGCGTTCCGCCGACTTCACGGAGCGGGACCGCCTGTTCGGCGAAAATGCGATCGCGGTCGACGTCTGGATCAGCCCGGAACAATTGGTGACGGAATATGTCGCGCGCTTGATCCGTTATCCGGGGGCATTGCAGGTCCTGGATTTCGCGGATGGGCGGGTGCGCCTGGTGGGCATCCGGGCTTTGCAGGGCGGACCTTTGGTGGGTCAGGCGCTGCGCGCCTTGCGCGAACACATTCCCACCGCCGACGCGCGGGTCGCCGCCATCTACCGGGCCGGCAAGAGCATCAAGCCGGAGGGCGACACGGTGATCGAGGACGGCGACGAGGTGTTCTTTCTGGCCGCGCGCAAGGATATCCGCGTCGTCATGAAGGAAATGCGGCGCGAAGAGGCGCCCGCGCGTCGGGTGGTCATCGCGGGCGGCGGCAATATCGGGGTTCGCCTGGCGGGCGAATTGGAAGACAGAAACCAGGTGAAGCTCATCGAGCGTGACGGCAAGAGGGCGAGGAAGGTCTCGGAACAGCTGAAAAGCACCACGGTTCTGCATGGCGATGCGGCGGACGAGGAATTGCTTCTCGAGGAGAACATCGACAGCGCCGATGTCTTCGCCGCCCTCACGAACTCCGAGGAGGCGAACATCCTCTCGGCCATGCTGGCCAAGCGGCTGGGCGCCCACAAGGTCATGGCGTTGATCAACAAGCCTTCTTACGCGGAACTGATCGAGAGCGGATCGATCGACGTCGCCATTTCGCCGCAAACCGTCACCATCGGCTCGCTGCTGGCGCATGTTCGGCGCGGCGACGTGGTGCGCGTGCATTCGCTGCGGCGCGGCGCGGCCGAGGCGCTCGAAGTCGTGGTCCATGGCGATGCCGACAGCTCGAAGGTCATCGGGCGGCGCATCGAGGACATCACCCTGCCGGAAGGGACCACACTGGGCGCGGTGGTTCGCGGCGAGGACGTCATCATCGCGCATCACGACACCACCGTGCAGCCGGACGATCACTTGATCCTCTTCCTGACGGATCGCCGCCACATCGAAGCCGTCGAAAAGCTGTTCCAAGGCTCTGCCTCGTTTTTGTGAAAGACACCTTACTGCCGGTCGCGCACGTCTTTGCCCTCGTCATGATGGTGTTCGCCGTCACCATGCTCGCACCCCTGGTGATGGCCGTATGGGCGCTCGATGCGGCTGTCTGGTCCTTCGTCATTTCCGCGCTGGCGACTTTCTTGATCGGTGCGCTGCTCTGGCTGGCTACGCGGCGCTTCAAACGTGAGCTCAAGACCCGCGATGGCTTGATGTTGGTCGCCCTGACCTGGGTTGCACTCCCGGCGGTCGCAGGGTTTCCGCTGTGGCATTTTCTGCCCATCAATTTCACGGATGCCTATTTCGAAGCCGCGTCGGGTTTGACGACCACGGGAGGCACGGTGCTGTCGGGGCTTGAATTCCTGCCACGGTCGATCAACCTGTGGCGCCATCTGCTCAGCTGGCTCGGCGGCATGGGCATCATCGTACTGGCCGTCGCAATCCTGCCGATGCTGGGCGTGGGGGGAATGCAGATCTACCGGGCCGAGATGCCGGGTCCGATGAAGGACAGCAAGCTGACGCCGCGGATAGGGCAGACCGCCAAACTGCTGTGGGCGGTTTATGCCGGACTGACGGCGACGTGCATCGTCTTCTTGAGATTCGCCGGTATGAATTGGTTCGACGCGGTGTGCCACGGATTCTCGGCGCTGGCCCTGGGCGGATTCTCGACCTATGACGCCAGCATCGGACATTTCAACTCGCTGCCCATCGAGCTGGTGCTGACTGTATTTCAGGTCCTCGCCGCCCTGAATTTCGCCACGCACTTTCTCGCGTGGAGCCAGCGCGGCGTCATGGCGTATTTCAGGGACGCCGAGGCGAAGGCGATCCTCGGCGTTCTCGTGGCGAGCTGCATCTGCATTTCCCTGTTCCTCTACTTCAAAGGGACATACCCCGATTATCCGACGGCACTGCGCCACGCGACCTTCAACGTCGTGTCGATCGCGACGGACAGCGGGCTTCACACGCAGGACTATTCGCGCTGGCCGATATTTGCGCCGATGTGGATGATGTTCTTGAGCTGCCTCGTGGCGAGTTCGGGTTCCACCGGGGGCGGCATCAAGATGATTCGCACCCTCGTGCTCACCAAGCAAGCGCATCGGGAACTCAACCAACTGGTGCATCCGAACATGGTGCGTCCGCTCAAAGTCGGTGGGACCGTGATTGCGAACCGCGTGGTGTTTGCAGTGCTGGCCTTCGTGTTCCTCTACTTCATGAGCATCGTGACGCTCATTTTCGTGCAACTCGCCAGCGGCTTGGATTTCATGACATCGCTTTCGGCGATCATCGCCTGCATCAACAATGCGGGTCCGGGGTTGGGGTTGGTGGGGCCCGGCAGCAACTATGGGGTGCTGAGCGATTTCCAGACCTGGGTCTGCTCCGCGGCCATGTTGCTTGGAAGATTGGAGATTTTCACCATCTTGGTGCTCTTCACTCCCACTTTGTGGAGAAAATGACCCATCGGGTGTCTCGTTCCGCCCATTTCTGATTTTTCTATTGAAAGTGGGATGAGATTTGAATCCATAGCCTAATTTCAACCGGCAAATGGAAATTACACCCAGTCTTTCGCCAGCTTTCGGCCCGCAAGGATCAATAGAGCCGCGGCAATGAGATAAAACCCGGTTCCCGCCAGGATGGCGTAGCGCAGCGATTCCGCACCGAAGCGTATGCGCATGGCGTCCGATACGAAGCCGATCAAGGTCGTGCCGAGCCCGATCCCGATGAGATTATTGATGAACAAGAACAGCGCCGAGGCGGTGGCCCTCATGTTCGACGGCACGAGATGTTGCACTGCCGTCAGAACCGGGCCCAGCCAGGCCAACCCCAAGGCCGTGGGCACCAACAATACGGCGAAGCTCAGCCACAGCGTCGAAGACAGGACTCCCACGAGATAGAAGGGCACGGTCGCGACGAAGGCGATTGCCGGGATGACCGCGTACATCGACCGCCGCCGGTCGCCGTAACGGTCGGCAAGAACACCGCCGAACCAGATGCCGAGGAGTCCGCCGACGAGCACCAATACGCCGAAGGTCAAGGAGGCGTGCAGGAGGCTCAAATGGAAGCTTCGCACCAGGAACGAGGGCGCCCAAAAGAAGACTCCGTAACCCATCATGGACGCGGAAGCGGCGCCCAAGGACAGTCCCCAGAAGCTCGGTTTGCGCGCGAGCAGTGCAACGACGTCCACCAGCGACGGTGCCCTTGCAGGGCGTTGCGGAGGTTGGTCTCCGTCGATTCGCTTGGGCTCCAACGCCCCGCGCTCAGGCTCGCGCACCGTGAATTTGAGCAGCGGCGTTATCAAGATGCCCGCAACACCCACGATGAAGAAAGCCATGCGCCAGCTCATGAGGCTGGTGATGAATCCTCCCAGAACGATGCCCGCCGCCCCACCGATGGGAATGCCGAAGGAGTACGCGCTGAGCGCGCGCGCACGCTCCCCGGCCGGAAAGTAATCGCAGATCAGCGAATAGGCGGGAGCGACGCCGCCGGCCTCGCCGACACCCACGCCCACGCGTGCCATGAAGAGCTGCGTGAAGCTGTGCGTGAACCCGCACACCGCGGTCATCACGCTCCATAACGCGAGCGCCGCGCTCATGATTCGGATCCGGCTGACTTTGTCCGCAAGACGGGCGACCGGTATGCCGAGAAACGTATAGAAGAGCGCGAAAGCCAGACCGCCCATCAGCCCGAGCTGTGAGTCGCTCAAGCTGAGTTCCGCTTTGATGGGGACCGCGAGGATGCCGACGATCTGGCGATCGATGAAGTTGAACGTATACACGATGACCAGGACCGTGAGCACATAGGAGCGGTAGGCCAGGGATGCCGCGCGCGTGGGCCTCGGCGGGGTCCCGGCGGCCGAGGCCCGGGGTATGCCGGCGGCGCTCACTTCCGTTCTGGAAAGACGTGCGACAGAAACTCGTCGATCGCCGTCAGGCACTCGGGCTCGTCGAGCAGAGGCACATGGCCCCGGTTGGCGACCGTGAGTTGCTGCAGCTTTGGATTCTCGTTCCTCATGCGTGCGAAGGTGCCCGCGCTCAGGATGTCGGACCGCGCGCCGCGGATGGCGAGCGTCGGCACGTCGCGCAGCGATTTCCACAACGGCCACAGGTCAAGCGCGGCGGCGGGCGCGGCGCGCAGCGCTTCGCCGATCCCGGGATCGGCGTCGATGCCGACCTCGCCGGATGCATCCTCGCGATAGCCACGCCGCGCAAGCCTCTCCCACCGCTCGGATCTGAGATCCGGCCATGCATCTCCGTACACGGTGCGGGTCTGCGCGATGGCTTCGGACCACGTCCGCGCCGGCGCGAGACGGCCTGCATATTGCTTGATCCGTTCCACTCCGGCGGGGTCGACTTCGGGGCCGACGTCGTTCAGCACGATTGCGGCGACACGCGCCGGCTGGGTGACGGCAAGCATCATGGCGAGCATGCCGCCGAGCGAGGTGCCGATGACGGCAACGCGCGGCGCATCGGCCGCTGCGAGCAATGCCAGGATGTCCTTGAGGTAGGTGGCCGGCTGGTAATTTTGGAAATGTGGATCGCGCGCCGAGCAGCCGCGGCCCCGCAAATCAGGCACGATGATGCGGTAACGGCGCTTCAGGTGCGGAGCCAGATCCTCGAAATCACGGCTGTTGCGGGTCAGTCCGTGCAGGCACAGTATCGTGGGCGCGGCGCCGTCCGGCCCCTCGTAGAGGCGCGCATACAAACGCAAACCGTCATGGCTCTGCCAGTGAATTTCCGAGTACGGATTGGACAAACGATTCTCCCCTGGAACGAGCCTGCGCTAATAGGCGAGATCGGCCAGCTCCTGCCGCAGTTCCCGCTTCAGAACCTTGCCGTTGGCGTTGCGCGGCAAATTCGCGCGGAAAACAACCGCCCGGATCCGCTGCTGTCTGCCGACGCGCGCGTTGGTCCACTCGATGAGCGGCTCTGCGGCGGGTGCCACGTTCTGCGCTGCGACCACGACGGCGACCGGAGTCTCACCCCATTTCACGCTGCGTACGCCGACGACCGCCACGTCCGCAACGTCGGGATGCGCCCGCATCACCGCCTCGATGTCCGCAGGATAAATGTTTTGCGCACCGGATAGAATCATGTCCTTCTTGCGATCGACGATGTAGAGAAATCCGTCGGCGTCGAGCCGCCCCAAGTCCCCGGTGCGCAGCCACCGCCTGCCCCTCGCATCGACCCAGGTCGCCTCGCCGCTGGCCGCATCGTTTCCATGATAGCCCGACATGAGAAGCGGACTTAAGCCCACGATCTCGCCCGTCTCCCCCCGCAGCACTTCCCGGTCGTCGTCGCCCACGATGCAAAGGTCGGTGCCGAGAAAGGGTTTTCCCACCGATTCTGTCTTGCGCTCGAAGTCCTCGGGCGCGAGGATGGTGCATAGCCCCTCGGTGAGGCCGTAGAGTTCGATGAGGCGGCATCCGAAGCGGCGCGGAAACTCCCGCTTGACCTCGAGCGCCAGCGGCGATCCGCAGCACATGAAGGTGTCGAGGCTCGACAGGTCGTATCGCTCGAGATTCGGAACATCCAGCATCCTCTGCAGCTGCACCGGCACGAAGGTTCCGTGGGATACCCGCTCGCGCACCATCAGTTCGACTGCGCCCGCCGCGTCGAATTGCGCCATCACAACCATGGTGCCGCCCACCAGCACGGTGCAGAGCATGGCGACCCAGGTGATGTTCGAGAACAATCCGAGCGAACACAGCGTCACGCAGTCGCCCCGGTAGCGAAGCGCCAGCGCCAGATCAACCGCCCAATGCATTCGGGAGGCATGCGTATGCACGATGCCCTTGGGCGATCCGGTGGTGCCGGAGCTGTAGATGATGTTGCACTCCTGCCCGGGCTCCACCGAACCGTGCCATTCGGGCGATTGCGTGCGGAGCCAGCAGGCGAAGTCGGTCCAGCCGGAATCCGCGCGGCCCGCGGCCACGCGCACTGCGCGGTCGACCGCCGGCGATAGCGCGCGCAGCACATCGATGCGGCGGCTGTGCCTCTCGGAGGCGAAGATGGCGCGGGCGTCCGCGTCCTCGATCATCCGCGCCACGGCGGCGTCGCTGATCGAGGCGTTGAGCGGCACCGCAACTCCGCCGTGGCGCAAGATGCCGAACAGCAGGATCGCCATCTCCAAACTGTTGTCCATGAGCACGGCAACCCGGTCTCCGGCGCGAAGGCCGAGAACGCTCAAGCCGCTGGCCGCCCGCGCGGTTTCGCGCTCGAACTCAAGCCAGGTGAGCCGCCGCCCGCCCTCGATCAACGCCGTGCGCGAACCGCGCCATTTCCCATGCATGGCGACCAGGTCGGGGAGCATGACGACCGGTGCCTGGAACCAGGTCATGAGGGCTCCGCTAGTAGTGGTACTGGGCGGTGATCTGGTAGGTTCGCGGCGCCCCGTAGAAGCCGATCTGGCTCACGTTGGCGAGCAGGCCCGTGCCGGCGCCGCCGAAATCATAGCCCGCGACCCGGTACCCGCGGTCGAGCAGATTCTTGCCGTCGAGGGAGAAGCGCCAGGCGCCTCCGCTCGTGGTGAATGCAAGGCCGGCGTCGACGAGTCCGTATGCGGGTTGATCGGTCACGCTGGCGGTCGTGTTCGCGACCTTGATCATGCTGCGCCAGTCCCAGCCCACGCGCGCGAGCACGGATCCGGCGGGCAGATCCCATACGTACGCCGCCTTCGTCGCGACGGTCCAGGTCGGGGCGTTCACGGGCCGGTTCTCATCCGCGATGTTCACCGGCGGCGAATTGACCGAACAGCCGGGGGTCAACGCAGTGCAGCCGATCAGGAAGTCTTGATAGTACGAGTCGAGATAGCCGACGTTGACGCCGAGTGTGAACGCCCTGATGGGGCGCCATGCGGACTCGATCTCCACACCCTGATTGATCTGCTTGCCCGCGTTCAATACCGCGGTGACGTTCTGCGGCACGCCGCCGGTGTCGACGAACTGCTGCACGCCGATCTGCGCATTCTTGTAGGGGTCGTAGAACACGGTCAGGTTCAGTTGCAGGGTGTTGTCGAGCAGCGTCGATTTCAACCCAAGCTCGTAGCTGTCCGCGGTCTCCGAGTTGAATCCGTTTTCGGTCTGTGGATAGACCGCGGCGTTGCCGCGCATGTCGAACCCGCCGCTCTTGAAGCCCTTGCTGTAGGAGAAGTAGCTCATCACCTGCGGCGTGATGTGAAAATCGAGACCGAACCGCGGCGACACGTTCGAGAAGGTGCGGCTGTTGGCGTAGTCCGTGAGTATCCCTGCGGCGGGCGTCGGAAACAGGAAGAACCCCGCGGGCGGCTTCGATGCGTCGAAGAATGTTTCGTTGGGCAGGAGCTGCGCCGGCCCGATGCTCGCATATTGCGCCTGGTAGACCGAGGCGGTCTTTCGGTCCTGATTCCAGCGCAGTCCTGCATCGAGATTGAGCCGGTCCGTCAGCTTCCAAGCCGTATCGGCGTAGGCCGCGGTGCTCTTGGTCTGGACGCATCCGTCGACGATGGAGGTCAGGTAGAGATCGAGTGCTGTGGCAAGCACGCCGAGCGATGCGTTGTACGTGCCGCACGCCGTGCTGTTCATGTAGAAGATTCCGCCCACGGCCCTGACGATGTCGTTGGTGAACGTGAGCTGCCCTTCGCCGGATGCCTGATGCTCGCTGTATTGCGCCGGCACTTGAAACAGGTTTGCATCCAGTTCCTCGAAATCGATGAACTGCCGGCCGTGGCCGTCGCGATAGGCGCCGACCAGCTTGAAGTCCAGGTTGCCGTTGAGCGACTGCGTGTAGGTGGCGGCAAGGCCGTTGCGGAAGAAGCGGTCCTGATTCACCGGCATGTCGGTGCGGGTGTCGTAGCGATTGTCGGTCGGGGGCGCGAGCGCGGTGTTGAGCCGCTCGCCGCCGGACGCGTTCGAATCATCCTGCGTCGTGTCGGCGACGATCTTGAGTTTGGAACTCCGGCCCCAGAGGATGGTGAGGTTGGCCCGACCGGCGAGCACGTCGCGGTTCGAAACGTCTTCTCCGATGCCGTTGTAGGGGCTGGGCGCGGCGCCGGGCTCGGCAACCACGTGTCCGTAGCCGTCGTGGTGCAGATCGGCGACGGCGATGCCGAAATAGACGTGATCGGCGATGACGGGCGCCGAGGCGGATAGCTTGACGTCGCGCTCGCCGTAGTTGCCGCCCGTGATCGATGCGGTGACCGATGCCGGCCCGACGATGTCGCGTGTGACGTATTTGATGGCGCCGGCGATGGTGTTCTTGCCGTACAGCGTGCCCTGCGGGCCGCGCAGGATTTCCAGGCGGTCGACGTCGTAGACGTCGAGCAGGGCCGCCTGCGGCCGCGCCATGTACACATCGTCGATGTACACGCCCACGCCGGGTTCGAAGCCCCAGAGCGGATCGCTCTGACCGACGCCCCGGATGTAGACGTTGATCGTGCTGCTGGTCGCGCGGTCGCTCGAGATCTTCATGTTCGGCACGAAGCTGTTCAGATCCCCGAGCGAAGTGACCGCCTGCTGCTCCAGTGCGGCGGCGCTGATCGCGGTCACCGCCACCGGCACATCCTGGAGGTTTTCCGCGCGGCGCCGCGCCGTCACTATGATCTCGGCCAGCCCGTCCGACGCGGTTGCGGATCCCGAGGTCTGGGCGAGTGCGGCCGGGGGCTGCAGCGAGACGGCGACGAACGCCGCCGCCACGGCCAGGAAATTCGTGATTGCTCTGTTCATGATGTCTCCCCGAAAATTCGGGCGGCCTCATCGGGCCGCCCTTTATTTGGTTTCGCAACGCCTCAACGGTCGTTGAGGAAATATTCAACGAGCGTTGAGGAATAGTCAAGAGGCTCGTTGCAGTACGCCCGCCAACGCGGGAGAATGACCTCGATGGTCGTTGTGCGCCGCAAAATAAGAAGCAAGAAGACGGGAACCAGGCCGGGGAAGGAGCGGATTCTCGATGCCGCCGAGCGGCTGTTTGCGCGGCACGGCTTTTATGGAATTTCGGTTCGCGACATCACGGAAGCGGCGGGCGTCGACGTCGCTCTCGTCAGCTACCACTTCGGCGGCAAGCGCGAGCTGTTCGCTGCCGTGTTCCAGCGCCGCGCCGAACTTCTGAATCCCGAGCGGCTCGCGATGCTCGAGGAGGTGCGGCGTGCAGCGCTGCCCGGAGTGCCCCCGCTGGAGGCCATCGTCAATGCGTTCACATATCCCCTGCTGGAGCGGTCGGCCCGGGGCGGTCCGGGGTGGAAGAGCTACTTTGCGCTGGTTGCGCAGGTCAATAATTCCCCCGAATGGGCGCCCGTTCTGATGACGCAGCATTTCGACCCGCTCGTCGAAAAATTCATCGCCGTCTTGCGCGAGGCGTTGCCCGGGTGTTCGGCGCGTGAGGTGTACTGGGGCTATCAATTCTTGACCGGCGCCCTGACTTTGACGTTTGCCGAGACCGGGCGCATCGACGTGCTGTCGGGAGGTCAGTGCAAGTCATCAGATCTGGACAGCGTGCACGAACGCCTGGCGCCCTTCGTCGCCGCAGGTTTTCGCGCTCTGTGCGCGCGGGCGAACGCCGGAGCGTCCAAGCCGGCAAGACGCCGCTGACCCCAGCAATTGTCGAAAGGGGTGCATGGACGAGTGATGTATAAGTGCGCATCTTGTAGAGGTTAGCCCGATGATTGGATTGCTGCAGCGCGTCTTGGCAGCCAGCGTGGACGTGGAGGGAAGCCCCGTGGCATCGATCAGTGCCGGCCTCTTGGTCCTGGTAGGGGTACGCCCGACGGACGACGAGTCATCCACGCTGCGGCTCTTGGACCGGCTGCTTCAGTACCGCGTATTTTCAGACGAAGCCGACAAAATGAACTTGAGCTTGACGCAAACCCAGGGCGGTCTGTTGCTGGTGCCGCAGTTCACCTTGGCCGCGGATACGCACAAGGGTCTGCGGCCCGGTTTCTCGACCGCGGCTCCGCCTGCCCAGGGGCGGCTACTGTTCGACATGCTGGTCGAGGCGGCGCGCCAACGCCACGAACGGGTTGAATCGGGCGTTTTCGGCGCCCACATGCGGGTGTCCCTGATCAACGACGGCCCCGTGACGTTTTGGCTGGAAAGCTGAAAGACTGCGAAAATGTCAAATGCGACCGAACACGCATCGATGCCCCGCGGTCCAATGTCATAATCTCATTGGCGTATCATTGACGCCTGATTAGGTTTACCTCGGAATCGGAGAAGCGACATGTTCGATTCAAAAATGCTACTGGTCATTTTGGCCATCGCCTTGGTGATATTCGGCACCAAGCGCCTGCGCACGATCGGGTCGGACTTGGGCGCCGCCGTCAAAGGCTTCAAACAGGCCATGAATGACGGAGAATCGGAAGAGAAGGTGAAGCAGCTCAAGCAGGACAAGGACGCGGACTTCGAACCGGGCTCCGCGCCGCGCGACACTGAAGTCAAGGCACCTCCCAAGACCAACGCTTGATGCAGCATGCTTGATGTCGGGTTCTCGGAGATTCTGCTCACCTCGGCCATAGCACTCATTGTGTTGGGTCCGGAGCGGTTGCCCAAGGTTGCCCGCCAGGTAGGCAACTGGATGGGCCGCGCGCGCGCCATGGCGCGCCAATTGAGCGAACAGTTGGAACGTGAAGTCAGCGCAGACGAACTGCTGAAGTCGCAAAAAAAATCGGCCCCGGCCGCCGACCCGCCCATGAGTACCAACGCCGGCAACCCAGGCGCCAGTTTCGATTCCTACTCGCCGTCCATCGCGCCCCCACCGGCCGCTGCACCGCCAGCCGCTGCCGCTCCGGCGCCCGCCGCTGCGCCGCCGGAACCTGCGAGCGCTCCGGAGCCGGTCTACGGCCTGCCTGCCGATGCCACCACGCCGGCGGCCATGCACGCCCGAGATCCGCTGGCGGATCCCAAACCATCCCATGAATGAGCCCGGTGAACCGGGCGAACTCGCCGAAGGCACCCTGATCTCCCACTTGCTGGAGCTGCGCGACCGCCTCCTCAAAGCGATGTTGGCGGTCGGGATCTGCTTCATTCCATGTGCGATCTACATGAACCAGTTGTTCACGTTCGTGGCGGATCCCTTGATCCACAAGTTGCCTGCGGGCGCGACGCTGATCGCGACCAGCGTGGTCGCCCCGTTCACAGTGCCGTTCAAGCTCGCATTGGTGCTGGCGATCGGCATCGCGATGCCCTTCGTGCTGTATCAGGCGTGGGCATTCGTTGCGCCGGGGCTCTACAAACACGAAAAAAAGCTTGCGGTGCCGCTGCTCATATCGAGCGTGCTGCTGTTTTACCTGGGCGCCGCCTTCGCGTATTACGTCGTTTTTCCGGTCATGCTGAGCTTCTTCGTCGCCACCACACCCCACGGGGTGCAGATGATGACCGACATGGGCGCCTATCTCGATTTCGTGATGGTGCTGTTATTGGCCTTCGGTGCGGCATTCGAAGTCCCCGTGGCTACTGTATTATTGGTGTGGACGGGGTTCGTGAGACTCGCGACACTCAAGAAGAACCGCGGATTCGTGTTGCTCGGGATATTCATCTTTGCAGCCTTTGTGACGCCGCCCGATGCCGTGTCGCAGAGCGCGATGGCGGTGCCGATGTACTTGCTGTACGAAATAGGGATCATCATGGCCGGACTCTTGCTCAAGGACAAAATAGCGGCACGCGCCAAAGCAGAGGCGGAACAGGCAGAGCGCGAAGCAGGGGCCTAGGGTCGTGGCCGCGACCAGGGACGGTTTTTTCGGGCACCCGCGCGGACTGGCCACGCTGTTCTTCACGGAGATGTGGGAGCGGTTCACCTACTACGGCATGCGCGCGGTGCTGGTGCTTTTCCTGGTCGCCGCGGTCTCCTCCGGCGGCTTCGGCATCGATGACAAGACTGCCACGGCCATCTATGGACTGTACACCGCGGGAGTGTATCTCGCGGCCCTCCCCGGAGGATGGATAGCGGACCGGTTGATCGGTGCGCAGCGCGCCGTGATGGCGGGCGGCCTCGCCATAACCGTCGGCAACACACTGCTCGCGATATCGACGAGCCCGCGCGCATTCTATCTCGGCCTGTTCGTGATCGTACTCGGCGTGGGCCTGCTGAAACCCAATGTCAGCGCCATCGTTGCCGATCTGTATCCGGAAGGCGGCGCGCGCCTCGATTCCGGTTTCACGATTTTCTATATCGGAATCAACATCGGGGGATTCTTGGGACCCTTGGTCACCGGTGCGGCGCAGGCTTATTTGGGTCTTCGCGCCGGATTCGCGGCCGCCGCGATCTTCATGGCCGTCGGCGTGCTGCAGTTCTACCTCACCCGTCGTCATTTGGGCGGCGCCGGCGCCTATACCGCATCCACCCCGGCGCGCGAGAAGCATTGGCGGTACTCGTGGGTGGCGGGCGGATTGTCGGCACTCGTGCTGACGGCGGTGATCTTCGGCTGGGTGCCGCTGAATGCGATCGCGCTGGCGCAGGGCGCGAGCTATGTGATCGTCGCCATGGCGGTGCTGTATTTTCTTTATTACTTCGCGGCGGCGGGCCTGGATGCAGAAGAGCGCCGGCGGGGCGTAGTCCTCGTCGTGTTGTTCGCCGGCTGCGTGCTGTTCTTTACAGGCTACGAACAGGCCGGCTCGTCGTTGAACCTGTTTGCGCAGCGCTACACGGATCGCGCCGTCGGTTGGCTGCACTTCGTGATTCCGACCGGCTGGTTCCAGTCGCTGAATTCAGCCTTCATCTTCGTCTTTGCACCGTTCTTCGCCTGGGCCTGGATCGCATTGGCCAGGCACCGCCTCAATCCTTCCGCGCCGGCGAAGTTCGCGCTCGGCGTCATGCTGATGGGATCGGGCTTTCTGGTCATGGCGGCGGCAGCGTCCCTGGTCGCATCGGGATCGAAGGTGCTCCCATACTGGTTGATCTCCACGTACCTGCTGCACACCTTCGGCGAGCTGTGCCTGAGCCCCGTGGGCCTGAGCTACTACACCAAATTGACGCCCAAGCGATTCGTGGGACAAATGATGGGAATGTGGTTCTTGGCCATGTCCTTGGGTAATCTTCTCGCGGGACTCATCGCGGGTACGTTCGAGGCCACCAACGTGGCTGCGATGCCCGGACAGTACATGAAGATCGTCTATTTCGCGGTGGGCCTAGGCGCGGTGCTGTTGATTCTCAGCCGTCCGGTGAAGAAATTAATGGGAGATGTAGAATGAACATGGGGCCCGCACCCGCGCCGCAGCTCACGCTGAAAGCCATCCTGCTTTCCATCATTCTCACCGTCATCCTGGCGTCCGCCAATGCCTACGTGGGCCTGTTTGCCGGAATCACCGTGGCCACCGCCATCCCGGCGGCGGTCATTTCGATGGCGGTTCTGCCGCTGTTCGGCCGCTCCAATATCCTCGAAAACAACATCGTCGCGACGGGCGCCTCCGCCGGCACGTCGATCTCCGCCGGCGCCATCTTCACGCTGCCCGCACTGATTCTGCTGCATCACTGGACTAGCTTCGATTACTGGTGGACGCTCGCGATCGTCGGACTCGGCGGCTTGTTGGGCGTGCTGTTTTCGGTGCCGCTGCGCCGGACGCTGATCATCGAACAGAAGCTGCGCTTTCCGGAGGGCATCGCGGCGGCCGAAGTGCTCAAGGTGGGAGCGAATCCGGGCGCGGGCGCCAAGATCCTCGGCCTCGCGACCATCGTCGGAGGCATCTTCAAGTTCGTCACGTCGGGGTTGCGGGCATTGCCCGAGACCTTCACCGCCAAGAGCTTCATCGGCGAGCGGGGAATCGCGTTCTTCGGCTACGGCTTCTCGCCTGCATTGCTCGGCGTGGGTTATATCGTCGGGCTCAACGTCGCGATCCTGATCGCGGCCGGCGGCCTGTTTTCGTGGTGGCTGGCCATCCCTCTGTACAACAGCTTCTTCTTCGATCATGACCCCGTGCTGCTCCACAAGCTGGTCGGCCTGGATCCCGAAGATGCGGCCTTCGCCATCTGGCGCGCCCAGGTGCGCTACATCGGTGTCGGCTGCATGCTGACAGGAGCGCTTTGGGCGCTGTGGTCGTTACGCAAATCGCTGTGGTCCGCCGTGCGCAGCGGATTGAAAGTCGGCGCGCGGGGGGCGGCGGAAGTGCCGCACACGGAGCGCGATCTTCCGATGGGCGCAGTGCTCATCTGCATTGCGCTGTTTGTGATACCACTGTTCCTGCTCTACTACCTCGTGGTCGGAAGCCTCGGCGTCGCACTCGCCATGGCCGTGATCATGATCATCGCCGGGTTTCTGTTCTCCTCGGTCAGCGGCTACATGGCGGGTCTCGTCGGATCGTCGAACAATCCCGTCTCCGGCATCACCATTTGCACCATCCTGTTTGCCTCGCTCGTGCTCATGTGGATGGTGGGCGGCAAGTCCGCGATTGGCGCGGTCGCGGTGGTGTTCATCGGGGCCGTTGTTTGCAACGCCGCGGCCGTCGCCGGGGACAACCTGCAGGATCTCAAGGCGGGACAACTGGTCGGCGCCACGCCCTGGCGTCAACAGGTGATGCTCTGCGTGGGGGTGGTGGTGAGCGCCTCCGTGATGGCGCCCGTGATGAACGTCCTGCTGTTTGCCTACGGCATCGGCGAACCCGCGCATGCGGGCGTCAAGGCGCTGCCCGCGCCGCAAGCCAACCTGGTCAGATCGGTGGCCGAAGGCATGTTCGGCGGAAGTCTGCCCGTCGGCATGATCGCGATCGGCGCCGCCATCGGTGCAATGATCATCATCTTCGATTTGTACCTCAAGCGCCGCGGCTCGCGCTGGAGCGCGCCGGTGCTCGCGGTCGCCGTGGGCATTTATCTGCCGCTCGATGTATCGACCCCCATTCTTGCGGGCGGCATCGTCGCGGAAATGGTCGCCCGCTGGCACACGGCCCGAAATCCGGGCGGCGATCATGAAAAGCTCGCTCAGAACGGCATGCTCTTCGCCGCCGGCCTCATCACGGGCGAAGCGTTGGTGGGCATTTGCATCGCCATGTGCATCTGGATCAGCAAGAATCCCGACGTGCTCGCGATCGCGTCCGAGCTGCCCGGCGGAAAGTGGTGGGCGGCGCTGCTGCTGGCGGGAATCTGCCATTTGATCTATCGGGCCGGCACGCCGCGCCGGGCCGCGTAGGCGCGCGAAGATCACAAGCTCATAGATTGCGCGACCCACGCTACTCCGCAAAGCTCATGCTCGCCTTGACCACCATTTACCTGGTGTGGGGCTCGAGCTTTCTGTTCACCAAGATCGCGGTCAGCAATCTTCCGCCGGCCCTGTTCTCCGGAATTCGCTTCCTCACCGCAGGCGTACTGCTCGCGCTCATCGCTAGAATCTGGAACGCCAGCGCGTGGCCGAAGCGCGGCATCGAGTGGCGCCACGTCATCGTCACCGGCTTTTTCATGGTGTTCGTCAGCAACGGATTGAACACGTGGGCCATGCAGTTTCTGCCGACCAACCAGGCGGCGCTGCTCAATGGCACGGCGGCGTTCTGGATCGCGGGCCTCGGCGTCTTCGGGCGTCGCGGCCACGCACTCACGCGTTGGGCTGTCACGGGATTGGTCATCGGATTCGTGGGCGCCGCGTTGATGCTGATCCCGAAGGGACCCTTGGTCACCAGGAGTTTACTTGCGCAAGCCGGTGTCCTCACGGCATGCCTGTCGTGGTCATTGGGAACGCTGTACTACCGCAGCATCGATACCGTGCTGGATTCCCTCATGTTCATGGCGCTGCAGATGTGCATGGGTGGATCGATGCTGCTCGCCTTGGGGCTGATCCACGGGGATGCAGCACACTGGGCGCCGACCGCGTCGGGATTGACGGCGCTTTTCTACCTGACGTTCTTCAGTTCCTGTCTGGCGTATACCGCTTACGGCTGGCTGAGTCTCCACGCGACCCCCGCCTTGATCGGCACCTATGGCTACGTGAATCCCGCGATCGCCTCATTCCTGGGCTGGCAATTTCTGCATGAACATTTATCCGCGACTCAGCTGGTCGGCATGGTGGTGATCATCGTCGGCGTGAGCATCCTGACCCTGCCCGGCGGCAGCCTCACCGATCCGAAAACTCTCGCCGAGCCGAAGACCCAGTAGATCAGCGGCGCTTGACGATGACCTCGACCCTGCCCTTGCCGCCGACGAACCAAGAACCCACAAAACTGACCAGGCTGACGAGGACAGACGTCCAAAATGCGGACCAGAATCCCGCTACATGCATCCCTGGCAGCATCCAGGCGACCAATGCGACCATGCCTGCGTTGATGACCAGCAGGAACAGGCCGAGAGTGATGATGGTCATCGGCAACGTGAGCAGGATGGCAATCGGCCGGATGATGGAATTGACGATCCCGAGCAGTACGCCCGCCAGAATCAATGTAGCCGGCGTATCGATGTACACGCCGTTGACCCAGGCGGTCGCCAACCATAAACCCAGCGCAACGATGCTGGCGCGTATGAGAAACCCGAGCATTGGAGACTCCGCTTCGTGTTGACGTCGCGCGAGCATACCAAGGAGTCTTTCCGGCCGTTGAATCAATAATCGAGGCCGGGCAGCGGCGGATCCTTGGGAGGCGCCGTGATCGGCTTCTTGGGAGCCGGAGGGCTCTCCAGGGTCACTTTGATGCGGGCCATGAACCGCTCCCAGCCCATGCGGATGCGCACGTAGGTTTTGTCCCAGGCCGCGGATTCCGGAACCCCGGAGCCGAGAAGGCGCAGCGATGTGGTGCCGTCCCCCTTGCGCACGTCGAGAATGAAGTCGTCCACCACGGCGCTGTCGCCGGGAGGCCAATTGCTGCCGCTCAGGTAAATCAGACGCAGCCGCCGGTTCACGTCGAAGATGTCAATATGCGCTTCACGGCTGTCCTCGTTGCGCTTGCCCACCCTGTACAGGCCGCCCTTGCGGGGATCGATTTCCGCCTCCTGACCGGACCAGATGCGAATGAGGCCTGGATCGGTCAAGGCGCGCCACGCGCGGGCGACGGGCACGTCGATTTCGACCAGATGGGCGTAGCCACGGGTGCCGTTTCGGGTGGATTTTCGGGGTGCACTCATTGCGGACTTTGGGGCTCGTATATGGCGATTTCGTTAGCCTGACTGAAAGGGGCCGGCGGCGCAGTGCTAGAATCTCGCAACCGGGGAGGAACATCCATGTCTTATGTTGACATTGTGACTGCGCTCGCACTTCTTCAATTCGTCGTGTTCGGCTTCAAGGTCGGAAGAGCCCGCGGGCTCTACGGGGTGAAGGCGCCGGCCGTCACAGGCAACGAGACCTTCGAACGGTATTTTCGCGTACAGCAAAATACCTTGGAGCAGTTGATTGTATTTTTGCCCGGACTGTATCTGTTCAGTCATTACTGGAGCCCGGTCATCGCCGCGGCCCTCGGTGTGGTCTATCTGCTCGGCCGGGAACTCTACGCGATGAGTTACGTGAAAGATCCGGCGAAACGCGAGATCGGTTTCGGGCTGACGTTCCTGCCATCGGTCGTGCTGGTCGTCGGCGGACTGATCGGCGCCGTTCGAAGCTTTTTTTAGAGAGCGCATACAAGCTGGGGTGGCCTCTAGGGCCTGAGACGCTGGCCGCGTACATACGCCCACCAGCGAACCCATTGAACCTGATCCGGTTAGTACCGGCGGAGGGAGCATGGGCAGAAGTATCTTTCTGGGTTTGATGATTGCCGGCGCCGCAGCCGCATCGGCGGCTGCGCCCGTCGTCCCCGCGGACGACTCGCAGCTCGGCGAAATCATCGTCACTGCCGCCCTCCGGCCGGTCCAGCTCACCGACCTGCCGGCCAGCGTTTCCGTCCTGACCGGCGATGCTTTGCGGGACGCGGGCCAGCAGCACCTTGAGGACGTTCTCGCGCTGGTGCCGAATCTGAATTGGGCCGGCGACACGTCTCGTCCGCGGTATTTTCAAATCCGGGGGATCGGCGAGCTGCAGCAGTACCAGGGAGCACCCAATCCGTCGGTGGGCTTCCTCATCGATGACATCGACTTCAGCGGCTTGGGATCGGCCGCGACACTGTTCGACGTCGACCACGTCGAGGTATTGCATGGGCCGCAAGGCACCTTGTACGGAGCGAATGCCCTCGCGGGTCTCATCTACGTGAAGAGCTCCGCGCCTTCCGATACGTTCGGCGGTCGCGCCGAAGTCGACGCCGGCGACTACGGCGAGCGCTCCTATGGCGCCGTAATCACGGGCCCCGTGAGTTCGCTCGATTCCGCCTTCCGGCTGGCGGTGCAGCGCTACACCAGCGACGGTTTCTACCACGACGCCTATCTTGCGCGCAGCGACACGGACGGGCACGACGAACTCACGCTGCGCGGACGCTGGCGCTACGATCCCACCGATCAATGGCGCATCGACCTCACCCTCCTCCGGGTGCAGATCGACAACGGCTATGACGCTTGGGCCATCGACAACACTCGCACCACGGAGTCCGACAATCCAGGTGTCGACCGGCAGCATTCCACGGGAATCTCGGCGCATGCGACCTACAGCGGTCTTCGCGGCGCCACCCTGACGACGATCGCGACATACGCCGACACGCTCGTCGACTACGGTTTCGACGGCGACTGGGGCAACCCCAAGCTGTGGGCGCCGTACACCTATGACTTTACCGAATACCAGATTCGCCACCGCGCCACCCGCAGCCTCGAGATGCGCTTGGGCAATACGCAGGCTCGGGGCCTGTCCTGGCTGTTCGGTGTGTACGCCTTCGAACTCCGCGAGGGCTTGAGCGATACCAGCGCCGGCGTGTATGCCGATCCCTTCGATGCCACGCAGAATTCCACCAGTTTGACCGTGGTGTCGAGCCGGTACCGTTCGCGGAGCGGCGCGCTGTACGGCCAACTCGACGGCGACCTGACGAACCGGACGCGCTGGTCCGTCGGTTTGCGCGGCGAACGCCGCACCAGCCATTACGAGGATAGGACGACCAATCTCGATGCCCCGACCACGGCGAATGATTTCGGACCGGCGAATGATCTCTGGGGCGGACACGCATCGCTCGACATGCGCATCGCCGACGGTGAGCACGTGTACGCGTTGATTTCGCGCGGCTACAAGGCCGGTGGTTTCAATTTGAGTCCCGGTCTGCCCGCGAGCCAGTTGCAGTACGCGGCCGAGTCGGATCTTAATTTCGAGATCGGCCACAAGGCTCGGTTGAACGACGGCAAACTTGAGATCGACACCTCGCTCTTCTACATGGACCGCCACTCGGAACAGCTTCTCACCGGCGAACAGCTGGTTCCCGACAATCCCGACACCTTCGTTTTCTACACCGGCAATGCGAAGTCCGGCTACAACTACGGTTTGGAGAGCACGCTTGCGTGGCGCGTCTCGCCGAAGCTCGAGCTCGGCGGCTCGCTCGGACTGCTCGACACGCTTTACCGAGGGTTCGTGCAGAACGGAGTCGAGCTTGCGGGCCGCGCGCTGCCGCATGCTCCCGGCTGGCAAGCCGCGCTCAATGCGACCTGGCGCGACGCGCGCGGTCCGTACGCGCGCATCGACGTGACGGGCATGGGCGCCTTCTACTACGACCTTCCGCCCAATGACACCCGCTCCCATCCCCGTGGACTGCTGAACGGCAAGGTGGGTTGGGAAACCGGGCGCTACGAGGCGTATCTCTGGGGGCGCAACTTACTGAACAAGGACTACACGGTGCGCGGCTTCTACTTCGGCGACCAGCCGCCGGACTTCCCCAACAAGCTCTATACGCAGCTTGGCGAGCCGCGCAACTTCGGCATGCATTTCACCGTGCATTACTAGGAGCGGACCTACGGGGCTTTCCGTGCGTCGGGCGGCGCGTCCTCGGGCAAGAGATACGCGTCGAGGACCTTGCGCGCGATGGGAGCCGCCGCCGCCGCGCCGAAGCCGCCGTTCTCCACCAGAACTGAAATGGCTATCCGCGGATCATCCGCCGGAGCGTAGGCTATGAACCAGGCATGGTCGCGCTTGCGCTCCTCCAGGATCTTGGCGCGGGTATTTTCCGTCTGTTTGATGGTGAATACCTGGGCTGTTCCCGTTTTTCCCGCGAATTTGTACTTGGCCGCGACTCCGGCGGCATACGCGGTCCCGCCGGGAGACACGGCCCCGACCATTCCATCGTAAACGACGCCCCACTCCTCGTCGGTCGCGATGTCGACCGGCTTCATGAGCACCGGGCTTCGCGGCTTCGGCGTGCTGGACCCGGCCGCGCGCACTGCCGATACCAGCCGCGGCGTTGCGATGATCCGGCCTCGTTCGGCAATTTCAGCGGCAAAATGAGCTTGCTGCAGGGGTGTGACCGTGATCGGGCCCTGGCCGATCCCCATGCTGATGGTCTCGCCCGGGAACCAGACCTGATCCGCCTTGCGCTTGAACACCTGGCGTTTCCATTCCGGCGATGCGTAGAGACCGGCTTTCTCGCCCGGTATGTCGATGCCGGTCACGGCGCCGTAACCAAAAGCGCTCATGAATTGGTGCATCCGATCGATGCCCAACTTCTCGGCGACCTTGTAGAAGTACACGTCGCAGGATTCCGCGATGGCATGGCGCATGTCCAGGAAGCCGTGCTTCTTGTCGTCGCGATACTTGTTGCTGCTCCCGGGCAACGTGAAGAAGCCGGGGCAGAACTGGGGCTGCAGAGGTGAAATGATGTTGAATTTCTGTGCCGCCAGCGCGTACAGCGGCTTGACTGTGGAGCCCGGCGGATAAGCGCCGCGTAATGCGCGATTGAGAAGCGGCTTGTCGATGTCGTTCTGCAACGCCGCGTACTCGGCAACGGTGAGCCCGCGCACAAAATGATTCGGATCGAATCCGGGCGTGCTCGCGAGCGCGATGACATCGCCGGTGCGCGGGTCGAGCGCCACGATGGATCCCCGCTTTCCCGCGAGAGCGTCCTCCGCCACCTTTTGCACGCGTATGTCCAATCCCAGGATCAAATCGTCGCCCGCCACGGGAGACCGGGTATTGAGCTGCGGCGCGTAGTCGCCCTGCCTGTCCACCGGCCGGCCGGCGGCGTTGACGAGAACTTCCCTGGATCCGCGCTTGCCGTGGAGCTGCTGCTCGTAAGCCGCTTCGACGCCCAGCTTGCCGATGAGCGTCGTGCCTGCGTATTCGTCCGTGTCGATTTGCTTCATGTCCTGTTCATTGATGGCGCTCACGTATCCAATGGCATGGACGGCCATTTCGCCGAGCGGATAATGCCGGGCCAGCCGGGTGCGGATGTCCACTCCCGAGAACTGGTAGCGATGAACCGCGAACAGCGCCATCTCCTCGTCGGTCAGCTGCAATTTGACGGGGACGCTCTCGTAAACCTTGTGCAGAAGGATGGTGCGCCGGATATTGGCAACCTCCTCGCCGCGCAGCAAACCGATGTCGACCAGCTCCGACAGGGTTGCGTCGAGCGATTTGATGTCGCCCACCTGTTCACGAACCAGCTCGATCTGATACGCCGGCAGATTGTCGGCGAGCACGACACCGTGCCGGTCCAGAATGAGGCCGCGGCTTGGCGGTATGGGTTCCGTGCGAATGCGGTTGCCCTGTGAAAGCGTCGAGTAGTATTCGTGGCGAAGCACCTGCAGGTAGAAGAGCCTCCCTGCGACCGCCATCAGCAGGACGCCTGCGAGGACGCCCGCGACGATGCTGCGCACGGCGAACAGCCGGTTCTCGGCAAAGAAGTTCTTGATCCGCGCCTGGCGGCCCCGGGGCATCGCCGCTTCAGCCCGCAGCGCGTTGGATCTGATATCTCAACGTCACGGTCTCGTTGGCGGGGATCGCCAGGCGCAAGATCGGCCGCCCGTTCTTGGCATGGAGCGGATGGTCCGCGCGAACGATGCGGCCGCCCTCGGGCAGCCGCAGCCGCAGTTCGAATTCGATTTGCGCCGCACGCGCATTGCTGATGTCGACGTGACAAGCATCGATCTTTCCCGGAGCGGCACCGGTCCGTTCCTTGACGACGGTCACTTGAACGTCGGCGCTTGCGCCCATGCCGATTTCCACTTCTTCGTCGACGGCGAGGTCGCGCAGGCCTGATTCGTGCTGCAGCAATTTCTCCTTCCCTTGCGGGGTGTACACCGCGATGCGCCCCGACGGAAGCGGCAGGCCAAGATGATTCGCCGCGGTGTTCATGGTACGCAGTAATCGCGTTGCCGGTGAGGGTCCGACGGCATCGTCCGCCGCCAAATCCGCCCCATAGACGACGCTCACCGGAATATCCGATCGATCCAGCAACCGCACCTGTTTCGATTGACGTCCGGCGATGGTGGTTCGTTCGGGCACGCGATATAGTTTGAGATCCCCGAGCTGCTCCTGTTCGACCTTCTTCGCGGCGACCACCATGGACCTCAAGGCCCCCGCGGACGCTGGAAAAGCCAGCTTCTCTTCCAGGCGATCCATGCCCGCGGTCGCCGCGCCGCCGAGTTGCAGGGTCGCAGGCGAGTCGCTGGTCGAGCCTCGCGGCCAGCACTGCGCGAGAATCGGTCCACCGACGTCGATGGGTTCGACGTCGCCGTTCTCGCGGTTCACCCTGCCGGCCACCACCTGCGTGTGCGCGGCCGGAAATCCGGCACCGTTGCCATTGGCCAGCGTGACCCAGGCTCCCAAATCCATCCGCTTTCCGTCGGCCGACATCGTGGCGGTGTAATCCGCCGACCAATCGAAACCGCGCGCCAGATACGACAACGTCACCGTCCTCGTCGCGGGCACCAAGCTTCGCACCAACACCGACAGCGTCGGCGTCGCCGCAAGATCGGCGACTCCCGCAAAGGCGAAGCTCTCGGGAAGCCCCGAGCAGCGCAGGGCCTCGATGCCCTCCGAGGTCTCAAACACCACTCCGCCGCCCGCGTCCGATCGGACTCTTCCCGTCACGCGCCGCTGGATTCCGGTCTTCTTGTCGGTGCGCAGAAGCGTCACCGGCTTGTCCAATGCGGCGGCGAGCAGGGCCGCCGGACTCAGCAATTTTCCTTCGCGATTCTTCTCGATGACACCGGCAGGAAGTCCGGCGACGAGCGCGCTGGCCGGTTCGATTCCATCCGCCACTCCTTCGAAGCGAAGTCGGTTCACGCCGGCAGGCAGATGCACGGTTCGCGTTTCGCTGACCAGTGCGAAACCGCCGAGTTGGTCGAGACGGATCGACCCCGAACCCCGCTCGGGAGCACGATATATGGTGACCGAGACGTCCGACGGCGGCTCTGCCAGGACGTCGCCGGCCATCGCAGGAACCGGCGATCCTTGGGCCACTGCCGACACAACCGGCAAGAGCCACCGTCCGCGCATGATCGCGCCCCGCATGATCTTAGGAGCCTGTCTGAGCATTCAGACAGGCTCCTAGTATCGAGTGTCGAAGGTGGCCGTCAGCGTGGCCTTGCCGTTGGCGGGCACGGTCACCGGCCACTCGGCCGTGTCGGCACCGCGCCGCGTGCTTTTGAGGCTCTCGGCGGTGATCCGCGAATCCCCCCACAGGCCGTCCTGCAGCAGATTGACGATGACGGTTCGAGGCAATGCATTGCTGAGCTCGTACCGCATGTCGGACTGCCACTCGGTGGCGCTCAATCGCGTGCGCTTGTCGACCACCGCGCGCACTTTCACGTCGAACGCGTCCCCGGTGGCGAGTGACAGCGTCGATCCCATCGGCGTGTGATCGATGCGGCTCTCCCCGATGAACTGGGGATCGCCGCGTTTATCGCGCATGTAGAAGCGCAGCACTCCCGCAGGAAGCTGATCGCCGAGCCCGGCGTGCGCGCTGGTGGAAAAGCTGTAGACGCTCTTGGCGCTCTGCGGTGTGTCCGTCGTCCCCAGCCAGCGGTTGCGAAATTCATATCCATGTTCGGCGGGAACGGCATGAACGTCCAGGAAGCTCACTTGCTTGGTCTGCAAATTGGCGATGGTGGTGCGTTCAGCCAGCGGATAAAGGTAATAATCCCCGAGGCGTTCGCGGTTGCCGCTTTCGGTGCCCGCCTGTTGCAGCGTCGGGCGGACCTCCCGGGGGCGATAGAAATTCGACGGCCTGCCGCCGCCATCGACCTGGGTCGGGGATCCGGCCACAAGCAGCGTTTGGGCATTGTCGTAGGTCGTACCGCTCGAGTTGGTCAGCGTAACCCACCCCTGCACGTCGATCTTGCTGTCGCTTTCGTCGTAGAGCGCCACGTAGTCGGCGCGCCAGCCGAGTCCGGGCGTCAGGTAGCTCAAGGTGGCCGGCCGCGTCCCGGCATGCCCGCCGATGACGGTGACGGACAGGGTCGGCCGTGCACGGAGATTGTCGGGCACCTTGTCGAAGATTACGCGCACCGGCAGACCGTCATCGCGCAGCACCTCGATGCGCTGCCCGATCTTCAGCACCACGCCCCCGTTGGTCGCGAGAACCTCGGCCTGCTCCTTCGTTTCCACGCCGGTGGCCGGATTGACCCGGACGATGGTGACCTCGCGGCCCACCGCCTTTTCCATCAGTTTGGCGGGCGTGAGAAGATCGAAGTCGAAGTTCTGTTCGACGATGCTGATGTCGCTTGCGGTCAGCGAGGCGGTTTCCGGGCGGATTTGCGCCGACACGTCCTGGAATTCGATCCGCTGGCGGCCGCCCTTGACCTCCACATCGCGCCGATCCTGAATCAGCGCCAGGTCATCGGCATAAATCGTGACGGACACGGCCCTCTCCGCGGCCATGGCCGTAAATTCCAACGGGATGGACAGCAGACAGCCGAGGACCAGGAAACGTAAACGCATAGCCCAACTCCGGCAAGCTGTGGCGCGTCGGTCGCGCGGTAAAGTCAGCGCATCGACATCTGAACGTGCTGGTTGGCGCTCGTCTCCATCCAAGTCTTGATGCGTTTGGCATCCGCAACGCGCGTGTACTTGCCGAATGAATCCAGCAATACGATGATGACCGAGCGGCCTTCGATGACGGCTGCCATGACCAGGCACTTGCCGGCCTCGGTGATGTAGCCGGTCTTTTGCACGATGATGTTCCAGGTCGGGTTCGCCACCAGATTGTCGGTATTGCGGAATTCCACCATGTGCTTGCGCACTTTCACGGCGTAGCGCCGGTCGGTCGAATACTCCCGGATGCGGGGGTTATGCGAGGCCGCGATCACGAGCTTGGACAGATCCTCGGGACTCGCCACATTCTGGCTCGACAGGCCCGTGGGATCGACGAAGTGCGCGCTGGTCATGCCGAGCATCGCGGCTTTGGCGTTCATCGCCGCGACCATGGCGGGCAATCCGCCCGGGTAGTGGTTCCCCAAGGCGTGCGCGGCGCGGTTTTCGGACGACATGAGGGCCAGGTGCATCAGATCGCCCCGGGTCAGGGTCGTTCCGACGGCAAGGCGTGAAAAACCGCCCTTCGGCAGGTCCCGGTCGGCGTCGGTGATCTGAATCGGCTCATCGAGAGGCTGCTTGGCGTCCAGGACCACCAGAGCAGTCATCAGCTTGGTGATGGAGGCGATCGGCATCGGCACGTCGGAATTGCGCGAATACAGCACCGAGGAATCGCTTTGATCCAAGATGAGCACGGAACTTGATTTCAGCTTCGGGTCGCTGATCGGCTTGGCGCCCGCCTGCAATGCCAAAAAACCCAGGATCACGCCGGCCAGTGCGCGCAGCGGCAGATTCGGCTCTCGACGGGTCAACACCATTGATTGTCTCGTTGTTCTGGACGGAAAGCAGCAAGCTGACATATGTCAATCAGGTCGCGACGTGATGCAGCGCTAACTTTGCCATCATTTTTTCGAAAGTCCAGAACATTCAGGTCTTTGGACCGCCAACCTCATGCATTTGCCTCGCTGCCGGGCACCCGCCGCAGTTCTTTGTCTCGGTACATCTTGCGGTCGGCGATGCTGAGCAGTTCGCGCACGTCGCGGCCATCCTTGGGATAATTGACCACGCCGATGCTGACGCTGCAGCGGATCATGCGGGACCGCAGATCGAGGGTGGTCTTGTAGACATTGTGCCGCACGCGCTTGACGACGGCATCGGCGATTTCCGGCGACGCTCCGGGCAACAGCACTGCAAACTCGTCCCCGCCGAAGCGCGCGGCATAATCGGTGTTGCGGATGCTTCTTTGCAGACATTGCGCGACCAGCGTGATGGCGCTGTTCCCTGCCTCGTGCCCGAAGGCGTCGTTGATGTCCTTGAGCTTGTCCATGTCGATCATGAGCAGCGCATACATGCCGCGTTCACGCTCGCTCATATCATGCGTGCGCTGCCACACCTCGTTGAACATGCGCAGGTTGTAAAGACCCGTGAGCGCATCGGTTTGCGCGAGGTTCTCGATCCGTTCCCGGGCCTCGGTAATGTCCGCCGACAGCGTGGTCGTCAGATAGGCGACCAACAAGAACGGCGCCAGTTGCCCCACGGCCTGACTGGCGTAGTTCAGCGACGCGACGTCGAGCCCTGGAGTTGCGGCAGCGAGCAGCAGATGGCAGACCGCGATCACCGCCACCTGCAGCAGGGTAACGAGGCGTCCCAGGGTGAGGGCACTCAGGATGACCGGCAGCAGGTACAGATTGAGCAGGGGACTCGAACACTTTCCCGTGAACCACAAGACGCCGGTGATGAACGCCACCATGGACCAGGACTCGATCAACAAACGTGTCCGCGTACGTCGCGGGAAGAATCGGCGCGCCCGGAACAGGACAATCGCAATCGCGAAAGCGCCCAGCAGTCCGAGCACCGGCCACAGCTGCGTCGCCAGCGCGCGGGACCAAACGAGCACCAAGGCGGCCAGCGCGAGGCACAAGATCTCAATGGACCGGGTACTGCGCACGCTCTACCTCAATCGAGCCGCCGCGGAGACCGAACCGTGGCCGCCGCTGGTCGGCACCTTCAATTCCTGAACCGCGCGCCTGACTTCGGCGTCCCGCTGCATCAGCGGAACACCGTCGGGCGCCGGTGTGTCGGGCGGTTTGGGGTCGCGCTCCAATTCAATGTCGGGAGCGATGCCGCGATGATTGATGGATATACCGGAGGGCGTGTAATAAAGCGACGTGGTCAGCTTGATGGCACGGTCGCCCGACAGCGGAATGACGGTCTGCACCGAGCCCTTGCCGAACGTCGTGCGCCCCATGAGTTTCGCCCGGTGATTGTCCTTGAGGGCGCCCGCGACGATCTCCGCGGCCGATGCCGATCCGCCGTTGATCAACACGACGATCGGCGCGCCGTTGAGCGCGTCACCCGGCGTCGCATCCATTTCGAACTTGGACTCCGGGGTGCGTCCCTTCGCGGTCACGATGACACCGGAATCCAGGAAGGCGTCGCAGACCGACACCGCCGCCTCGAGTACGCCGCCCGGATTGTTGCGCAGGTCGAGCACCAACCCCTTGAGCGGCGCAGCGTTGCGCTTGCGAAGGCCGCTGAGCGCGGCTTCCAGATCGTCGCCCGTTGTCTCGCTGAACTGCGAGATGCGCACGTATCCCATGCCGGGTTCGAGCAGTTCGGACTTCACGCTGCGCAGCTCGACGCGCGAGCGCTTCAAGGTGAATTGCAGCGGTTCAGCGCTGCCTTCGCGCAAGATGCCGATCTTGACCAACGTGCCTTCCTTGCCGCGCATGCGTCCGATCGTGTCGGACAGCGTCGTGTTGTTCACCGGGATCCCGTCGATGGTCGCGATGATATCGCCGGAGCGAATGCCGGCCTCGGCCGCAGGCGACCCTTCGAGCGGCGACACCACAACGACCTCCTCGTCCTCCATCGATACTTCGATGCCGACGCCGGAATATTGACCCGAACTCGAAATCTTGACCTCATCGTATTCCTCGCCGTCAAGGTACGCGGAATAGGGGTCCAGGGAGGACACCATGCCGCGAATGGCGGCCTGCAGCAGTTGGTGATCGTCCACGGAGTTCACGTAGTCGTGCTTCACCCTCTCCAGCACATCGGCCAACATGCGGGCGTCCTGCCACGGCAGGTCGGTCCGTGGGGCGGGCTTGTCGGAAGGCGCTGCGGACTTGTCGGCGGGCGCGGCGTTTGCCGCCTCGAACGCCAGCGCAAGTCCCGCGCAGAAGAGCAGGGTATTGCAGAATTTCGTCAACATTCACGCACCAGCATACGTGCGGCGGCGATTCGCCGCCAGGACCTATGCGCCGGACGCCGCAGCCTTGCCTATCGAGGGATCGAACAAACCGGTGGAGGTCGCGAAGCACCCGTATAGCGGTAGGTCGTGAATCGCATCGTCCAGCGCCAGCGGTTTGCCTATGAAGAAGCCCTGGCCGTAGTCCACGCCCAGTTGTGCGGCGCACGCCCGGATCGCATCGGTCTCCACGTGTGCGGCCACGGTTTCCAGACCAAAGGCGTTCGCGAGCTTTGCTATGGCCATGACGATGGACTGCGATTTCGAGTTCTCGACGAGATCGCGGCTGAAGCGGCCGTCGATCTTGATGCACGACACGGGCAGGGAATTCACGTGGGAGAGCACGCCCGTTCCACGGCCGAAGTTGTCGAGGGCAAATGAGACTCCCAGTTCGCGCAGCCGGCACATGAAGGGTGAAATGGTGCCGGCGTGCGCGCTGGCCCCCTCCTCGGGAAGCTCGAAGCCCAGGGTTCCGGGCTCTATCCGGCTCTTGCGAACGAGGTCTTCCAACATGCGCCAGAATTCAGCGTCGGCAAGCGAGGCCGCCGACAAATTGATCGAGAACCTCGCGGGGTATTGCCGCAGTCGAAGCCGGCAGGCGGCGAGGCGCTCGACGGCCTGCTCGATGACCCATCGGTCGATGGCGCGGGTCATATCGCTGCCTGCCGCGGCGGCCATTTTCTCGAATCCGAGCCGGGTTCCGTCCGCTGCGCGCATTCGCAACAGGATTTCGAAATGCGGATCCGCCCGCGCGGAGCTTAAGGGCAAAATCGGTTGCGCCAGAAGCTCGAAGGATTCGGATGCCAACGCGGCGCCGGCTTGCGCCGCAAAACCCGAATCTGGGCGGTCCCCGCGGGAGCATTGCTCGTTGCCGTGGAAGAGTTCAACACGGTTGCGGCCGCGTTCCTTGGCCGCTCGACAGGCCGATTCCGCGGTAGCCATCGCCTGGTCGAGGCATTGGCTTCCTTCGCCGAGCCGCGAGACGCCCACGCTCAACGAAACGATCAAGGGCTTGTCGCCGCGCGCGCCGCTCAGGTGGATGGCGCCGCTGCGCAACTCTTCGGCAATCCGCGCAGCGGGCTCGATGCCGCAGCCCGGGACGAACATGCCAAATCGGTCCCCGCCCAGGCGCGCAACCAGAGTGCCCTCCCGGGCACGCCGGGATATGAGATTTGCCACGTTTTGAATGACTTCGTCGCCGACGTGCCGTCCGTGAGTTTCGTTGACCACGTTCAGCTGATCGATGTCGACGTACAGCATCCCGTGCAGACTCTGTCTGAATTCCCGGGCGGCGAGCTTCGCCGAGGCTCGGGACCTCAATGCAGCTTCGGTGAGCAGGCCGGTCAGCGAATCGAAGCTGCACCGAATGATCTCCGCCGCCTTGCGCGCCATCAATTCGAGCGCCTCGGCGTCGTGGCGTTCGAAATCGCGCTCCGTGGACGTGCGAAATACGGCGAGAACCCCGATGACGCGCTGAGCCTCATTGCGAATGGGCGTCGAGATGGCCTTGTATGGCACTGCAATATCGGAACCGTCGAGCGACAGCCGATTGGCGACCAAAGTGCGGCCGTGCAGCTGGGCGCGAGTGAGCAGGTGGCGATGCATTTGCGCGAGCACGTCGCTCTCGATGCCATCGGGTTCGCCGGGCCGTTTGCAGCTCATCGTCAGTTTCCGGTCGGGCAGGAGGAGTGCCGCGACCGCTCCCGATAGACGCTCATTCGCGAGGATCGGAATTTGTTCCAGCGACTCGGACCCGTCCGCGCTGGCGTTCGCAGCGGCGCGCGCCGACAACTCGCTCTGTAGGCAGTCGAGGGCCGGCTTGATCAGCGCGTGGAGTTCGTTCAAGTCGAGGCGCGCCTTGAGTGTCGGCAGGGCGATGACGACGAGCGCCAACACCTCGCCGAGTGCGCCGCGAACCCGGAATCCGTAGCGCGATTCGGTGCTGTCCAGAGTCTCCATCAGGCCGTCGATCTCGCGATGACGGCTGGTGCGCGGTCCGAGCAGCAGTGAAAGCACATATTGCACGCGGGGTGCGCTCGCCGGATCGCTCGACCACGACAAGGCGCCGTCGGCGTCCGCGAAGAGAATGTGGCTGATACTCGGACACAGGCGCATGAGCAGCTGCGCGTAAGGTTTCCAAGTTTCGGCCGAAGCTGTCATCGACCCGAGAATCGGACAAATACCGCCGCGAATCCAGGACACGCTCGGCACTTCGTCGCGAATCTTCGGGCACGTGCGTGTTTTCACCCTGGAGTTCGACGACGTCGTAAGGCCCATGCGACATAACGCATCACGCGCCGGATCTTTCAAAAGCTCTAGGGCGTCGCTCTCAGCCAAACCCTGGGATCCACGGTTTTGCGGCCTTCGCGGATCTCGAAATACAGCTGCGGCTGGGCGCCGGCGTCGCTCAGCGCTGCGATTACGTCGCCCGGTGCGACCCAGTCGCCGACCGACTTGTAGAGCACCTCGGCATGGCCGTACAGGGTCATGTAGCCGCCGCTGTGCCCGATGATGAGCAGGAGGCCGAGGCCCTGCAGCCAATCGGCGTACACGACCCGCCCGAAATACGGAGCACGCACTTTGGCGCCGCGTCCGGCTTCTATCATTTCGCCGTTCCATCGCATGCCGGACGCGGAGCTCGAATGCTGTTCCTGATAGCGTACCGTCACGCGCCCCTGAACCGGCCACGGCAATTTGCCTCGCATTTTGTCGAAGCTCTGTGTGGGATCGACCGGAAAATCCTGCATGACCCGCGAGAGCTCCGCCACCAGCGACTCCACCGCCTGCTCTTCACGCTTCAGGTTGATGAGTTCCTGATTTCCGCTCGCCACCTGCTTCTTGAGCGCTGCGAGCGCGTCGGCCCGCTGCGCGCGCGCATGTTCCAAGCCGCTCATTTCGCGGCTCGCGTCGTCCTCGAGAGTCTTGAGTCTTGCGGTTTGCTGGTCGATTTCCCCGGCCACCTGCTGCAGACGCAGCGCCTCGCGGGAAATGGCCCCGATCCTGCTGCTGCGTTCCGCGGCGAAATATCCATAGTACGCGAGCGTGCGCCCGAGGCTGGCCGGACTGCTCTGGTTCAACAAGAGCTTGAGCTCCTCCTGCCTGCCGATCATGTACGCCATCCGTACCTGGTCATTGAGCACGGCGCGCTGCACCTGCAGCTCATCCCTTGTGGCCGACTCCTCGGCGCGCAGCTCCGACCGGCGCCGCTCAGATGCGCCTTCCGCGGCGCGCAAGGTTTCCAGCCGCCGGCGCTTCGCGGTGATCACGAGCTCGACATCGCGCACGCGCGCGCTCAATTCGTCCCGCTGCTTCAATTCATCGCCAAGCCGGTTTGTCAGCTGAGCGATGCGCGCCCGAACCGACGCAAGCTTTGCCTGCGCCTGCGCAGAGTCCTTTGGATCGGGTGCCGCCGACCACGCGGCGGCGCAGGCCAGGGCGGTCAACGCGGCGGCGCATGCACGCCGGAGACTGCGGTTGCGGTAACGGATCATGGACGGCAAGCATACAAGCCTTGAGGCCGCTGCTATACTTGCCGGCCCGAAAAACCTAATGTACGAGCCGCATGCAGAGATTGTTCGAGTTCATTGGCAATCACTATTACCTGGCGACCGGAGCGCTGGTGGCCGCGGCGCTTGTGGCATTTTACGAAGTCCGCGACCGGATGCAGGCGTTCGCCGCGTTGACCTCGATGCAGGCGGTGCGGCTGATGAATCAAGGCGCCCTCGTCCTCGATCTGCGCGTCAAGGAATCGTACGACGCGGGCCACATCGGCGACGCCCGCAACGTGCCGGCATCCGATCTCGAATCGCAGGCCGAGAGCCTGAAGAAATGGCGCGACAAGAACGTCATTATCTATTGCGACAGCGGCGCGAGCGGCGCGAGCGGCGCACGGACGCTCATGAAGCTCGGCTTCACCAAAGTGTTCAACCTGCATGGGGGACTGAACGCCTGGACAAAGGACAACCTGCCGTTGACCAAAACGCAGCCGGGCGCAAAGGGAGGCGCCAAATGACCCAGCCCGTCGTGACGCTCTATGTGTCGGACTGGTGTCCTTACTGTCAGCGGGCCAAAGGGCTCCTGGCTCAGAAAAACATAGCTTTCAACGAGATCAATGTCGAGGAGCAGCCCAAGTTCCGCGAGGAAATGATCGCGCGCAGCAATCGACGCACGGTTCCGCAGATATTCATCGGCGACAGGCACGTCGGCGGTTGCGACGATCTATTCGAACTCGATCGCAGTGGGAAACTCGATCGACTCATTCAGGGGGTTTGATGAACGAGGTTAGAACTCCGGGGCCGCAGGCCAGCGTCGGCGGCGTCCAGGTGAGCCTGCAAAGCGTCTATTTGAAGGATTGTTCCTATGAATCGCCGAATGGACCGCGGCTGCCGAACAATCAGGCATGGGAGCCGAAATTTCAGCTCAACATGAACACGTCTGCGGAGGAGCTTGCCGCGGATGTCCGCGAAGTGCTCTTGACCATCACGCTCGAGGCGAAGCAGGGCGAAGCAACGCTGTACCTCGTTGAGGTGAAGCAGGCGGGCGTGTTCACGATCGCCGGAGCATCGGTCGAGGACCTGAAACGCCTGATTGGCAGCTTCTGTCCCAGCGTGTTGTTTCCCTATGCGCGCGAAGTGATATCGGACCTCGTGGTCAAGGGCGGCTTCCCGAATTTTCTGCTTCCCTTGGTCAATTTCGAGGCCTTGTTTGCCCAGGCGTCGGAGACGCCGCAAACCGGTCTCGTCAACTAAGAGGGCTTGCCGATGCCGAGTCGGCGCACAGTCCCGATGACGGTCATCGGCGCCGGTTCCTGGGGCACGGCGCTTGCCATTCAATTGGCCCGCGAGGGCCATCCGACGCAGCTTTGGGGACGCGACGGCGCGCAGCTTGACGCCATGCGCCGCGCGAGGCGCAACCAGCGCTATTTGCCGGACGCCGAGTTTCCCGCCGCGCTGCGGGTGACGAATGACCTGCGGCGCGCGCTCGAAGGCGCCCGCGATGCCCTGATCGCCGTGCCCTCGAATGCGTTTCGGGAAACCTTGGAAATCATCGAGCCGCATTTGGGCCGCGCCACGCGAATCGCCTGGGCAACGAAGGGATTCGAGATCGCCACCGGGCTTCTGCCGCATCAAGTCGCCCGGCAGGTCATGCCGTTGCGGCCGGGAGCGGTATTGTCCGGCCCCACATTTGCCAGGGAGGTGGGCGCAGGCCTGCCGACCGCAATGACCGTTGCTTCCGAGGACGAGCACTTTGCCAAGGAACTCGCCTTGAGCCTCTCGGGACCGAATTTTCGCGCATACACCCAGTCCGACATCATGGGCGTCGAGGTGGGCGGTGCCGTCAAGAATGTCGTTGCCATTGGATCGGGCATTGCCGACGGCATGGGATTCGGCGCCAATACCCGCGTCGCATTGATCACGCGCGGGCTCGCCGAGATGATGCGGCTCGGCGTCAAGCTCGGTGCCGCGCGCGAGACCTTCATGGGGCTCGCCGGTTTGGGCGACCTCGTGCTGACTTGCACGGACGATCAATCGCGAAATCGCAGGTTCGGCATCTCATTGGGCCGCGGCCAGACGCTGAGCGAAGCCGGGAGCGCGATTCATCAGGTCGTCGAAGGGCTGCCGGCTGCGCGGGCCGTGCACTCGGTGGCACAGCGTCTGGCCGTCGAGATGCCGATATGCAGGGAGATCTATCGGGTGATGTACGAGGGCAAACCGGTCCGGGCGGCGGTGCAGGCGCTGATGGGCAGGGAAGTGCGCTCGGAGACGGAGTGAACCGGAGGACGCGCGATGAAGCGACGCTACGTGACCGCCGATGTCTTCACCGACCGCATGTTCGGCGGAAATCCGCTCGCGGTGGTGCTGGACGCCGCGGGTCTTTCGGCATCCGCGATGCAGTCCATCGCGCTCGAATTCAACTATTCGGAAACCACGTTCGTGCTGCCGCCGGATGATCCGGCACACACGGCGAAGGTGAGGATCTTTACTCCCCGCACCGAAGTGCCTTTCGCGGGACACCCCAATGTCGGAACCGCCTTCGTGCTCGCGCGCGACAGCCATTACGCGGCGGCCGCGGCTGATGGGATTTTCCTGTTCGAGGAGACCGCGGGCCTGGTGCCGCTGACCTTGCTGCGCGAACGGGGGGAAGCGGTCGGCGCGGAACTGCGCGCTCCCGAGGCGTTGTCGCGTCGCACGGCGGTAGCCCCGGAAATTGCCGCCGCGTGCCTGTCGCTGAATGCCGGAGACATCGCCATCCACACGCACGCGCCCCAGGTCATTTCCGTCGGTCTGCCGTTTCTTGCGGTCGAGATTGCGAGCCGTGAAGCGCTGCGCCAGTCCAGGCCCGATATCGCCGCGCATGCGACGCTTCTGCCGCTCGACGGAGCCGACGCGATTTTTGCCTACTGGAGGGGCGGCGAAGAATCCTCGACTGTTCTGCATGCGCGCATGTATTCGCCGCTCGACGGCATCGTCGAGGATCCCGCCACCGGCAGCGCATGCGCCGCGACCATCGCGTTGCTCGCGGCGTTGCAGGGCGCAGATCGCAGCGAGATTTCTTGGTGCATTCATCAGGGCGTCGACATGGGTCGCCCGAGCCTCTTGCGAGGACGCACGATCCGCGGGGCGGCGGTGGAAACGCATATCGGCGGACGTTGTGTTGCGGTGCTCGAGGGGAAGTTGGATCTATAGCTCCGCGGCGCCCATGAAGGAAAGCTGCCGCCACGCCTCGTATGCCACCAGCGCAACGGCATTGGACAAGTTGATGCTGCGGCTGTGCGGCCTCATTGGAATGAACACGCTATTCTGCGGGCCGAGGCGCGCCAGCACCGCGTCCGGTATCCCGCGGGTCTCGGGTCCGAACAAGAACGCATCTCCGGTTTGGTATTGGATTTCGCTGTAGCGCCGCCTGCCGACGGTTTCCACGGCGAACATCCGCGCATCGCCCAGGGCAGCCAGGCAGTCGCCCAAATTTGAGTGAACCTTCACGGTCGCGAGGTCGTGATAGTCGAGTCCCGATCGCTGCAGATTCCTGTCGTCGAGGCGAAACCCCAGCGGCTTGACCAGGTGCAGTGTCGCGCCCGTGTTGGCACACAGGCGAATGGCATTGCCGGTATTCGGCGGAATTTCAGGCTCGAACAGCACGACGTGAAACATTCTTGAGGCGCGGCGCCGCGCTAGCGATCGGCGGCGGCCCGCGCGCGGGCGAGTATCACGCGCTGCGCCGGATAGTCGAATTCGACTCCCAAACGGCGAATCTCGTCGATGATGCACAAATTGACGGCTTGCTGCAGGTCGAGCGGCGGATTGACGGCGGGCTGTTGCACGAAATACGAAAGCTCGAAGTGCAGGGCCGAGTCGCCCAGGGTCTTGAGATGGCACCGTTCGAATCGAGCATTTGCCTGTTCGCGCACGATGCGCTCGAGCACCTTGGGAATGTTCTCAAGCTTGTCCATGGGTGTTTCGTACGGCACGCGGATGGTTGCAAGCGCTCGTTGCTCCTGGGCGCGTCCGAAGTTGCGCACGCGGCTCTTCAGGATGTCGGCGTTCGACAGAATTATCTGTTCGCCGCCGTCACTGCGCAGGCGCGTGGTCTTGATGCCGATGTGCTCCACCTTGCCGGCATACGCGTCGATCTCCAGCCGGTCGCCGACAACGAAGGGCTTGTCCAGTGCGATCGACAGCGAGGCGAACAGATCGCCCAGCACGTTTTGCAGGGCCAGCGCCACCGCCACACCGCCGACTCCGAGGCCGGCCAGCAGCGCGGTGATGTTCACGCCGAGATTGTCGAGCGCAACCAGGATGATCAGCGACCATACGGCGACTTTCGCGATGAAATTGATGATGTTCAGGGAGCCCGCGAAAACCCGATCCGCGCCGCGCTCCAATTCCTTCGTCTCCAGATAGAAGCGCACGGCCAGCACCGCCCAGAGCCCGACCTGCAACAATATGAGAATGAGCACAAACTTCGAGACGGCATGCTGAATCCGGTCCGGCAGGGTGAGGCCCGTTTGTGCGGCATCGAGCGAGATGGCGAAGAACAAGAACTGCCTGGTGTGGCCGGCGAGATGCCCGAACAGCCGGACCGGCAATCGGTACTGGGCCGGCGAACGCTTGGTATACCGGGCCGAGATGAGGCGCCGCACGATCCACAGGGCGGACCAGACCGACGCGCCCACAATTGCGGCGATGAGCCAGTCGGTCCAGGAGTTGCTGAGAAGCAGCGCTTGCGCCGCATCGAGTTTATGGGTGAGGTAATCGCTCTTCATGGCGGCAATTATAGGCTGCCGCGCGCGCTTGCGCCGGGCGCCGCGCCCTCGTAAGGAGCCAGTCTGAGACAGATTCCTAGGCGACGTCCTCCATGCCGAGTTCCTTCATTTTGCGCGACAGCGTATTGCGACCCCAACCCAGGAGCTTGGCCGCATCCTGCTTGAGCCCGTCGGCCTTGCGCAGCGCCACTCGGATCAATATGCGCTCGACCTCGGGCACTGCTTGATCCAGCAGCCGCCGGGTGCCGGCCTCCAATTCCTGCTCGGCCCAATGCGACAGTTTCGCCATCCAATCGTGATTCGCGGCATGGCCGGCCGGAACGCCGCCGAGATCGGGCGGAATATCCTCGGCGCGGATCTCACGTCCCGGCGCGGTGACGGTCAGGCGGCGGCAGGCATTCACGAGCTGGCGCACGTTGCCCGGCCAATCGAAGGTCACCAGCGCGTTCTCCGCCGGCGTGGTCAGCAATTTCGGCTCGACGCCGAGCTCCTGTCCGGCGACGGCGAGATAATGGCGCAACAGTTCGGGAATATCTTCCCGTCGTTCGCGCAGCGGCGGGATTTCGATGCGAATGACGTTCAGTCTGTGCAGCAGGTCCTCGCGAAAGTGGCCGGAGGTCACGCGGGCCTCGAGATCCTGATGGGTGGCGGCGATGACGCGAACGTCGACCTTGACGGGCGTCTGACCGCCGACCCGGTAGAACTCGCCCTCGGCCAGCACGCGCAGCAGGCGCGTCTGCAGCGCCGGCGACATGTCCCCGATTTCATCGAGGAACAGCGTGCCCCCGTCCGCCTGTTCGAACCGTCCGCGGCGCAGTGCGTCGGCGCCGGTGAACGCGCCCTTCTCGTGGCCGAAAAGCTCCGACTCGAGGAGATCCGCGGTGAAGGCCGCCGTATTGAGCGCGACGAATGCCTTGTTGGACCGCGGACTGTGGCGGTGCAGAGCACGCGCCACGAGCTCCTTGCCCGTGCCCGATTCGCCTGTGATCAGCACCGTCATGCTCGAGCGCGACAGTCTGCCGATTGCGCGAAACACCTGCTGCATGGCCGCCGCTTGACCGAGCAGCTCCGGAATGCTGCGCCGTGCTGCATCGACATCGATGGATATGGTCGCCTGCTGCGCGGCGCGACGAACGAGATCCACCGCCTTGTCGATGTCGAAAGGCTTGGGCAGGTATTCGAATGCACCGCCCTGGTAGGCCGCGACCGCCGCATCGAGGTCCGAGTGCGCGGTCATGACGATCACGGGCAAGCCAGGCCGCGATGCTTGAATTTCCTTCAGCAGATCAAGTCCGCTGCGCCCTGGCATCCGAATGTCGGTCATCAATACGTCGGGCGCGCCGGAGCGCAGGGCCGTCAAGACATTGTCGGCCTGATCGAAGCACTTGGCGGTCATGCCGCTGCTCTTCAGCGCCTTTTCGAGCACCCACCGGATGGACGCATCGTCGTCGACCAACCAGACCTGCAGCGGCTTCGAATTCATGCGGAGTCCATGGGCAGAGAAATGACGAAGATGGTTCTGCCCGGCGCGCTGTCGAACTCGATGAGTCCGCCGTGACGGCTGACGAGGTCCTGGGCGATCCCGAGCCCCAAGCCCGTGCCGTCGGCGCGCCCGGACACGAGCGGATAAAATATCGTATCGCGAATTTCTGGGAGCACTCCCGGACCGTTGTCTTCGAATTGAATTGAAGCCGCCAGACGATGGCGCTGCGCGCCCACGCTGGCATTGATCGCCGCGCGGGTTCGCAGAATCAGCCGCGGCGACTGCACGTTGCCGCCCGACAGAGCTTGGATCGCATTGCGGCCGAGGTTCAGCATCGCCTGAATGATGTGGTTCGGATCGACCGTGAGCGGCGGCAGGCTGGGGTCGTAGTCGCGGTCGACGGTGACCCCTTCGGGCGCTTCGCTGCGCAGCAGATGATAGACGCGTTCGAGCAGTTCATGCACATTGACCAGTTGCTTCGCCGGCGGACGGCCGGGTCCCAGCATGGAGTCGAGCAAATTCGTGAGCCGGTCCGCTTCGCTGATGATGACGCGCGTGTATTCGCGCAGCGCCGGATCGAGGAGTTCGCGCTCGAGCAGCTGCGCCGCCCCGCGCAGGCCGCCGAGCGGATTCTTGATTTCATGCGCGAGCTGGCGGACCATCAGGCGGCTCCCGCCCAATTGCGCGAGCAGCGCGTTTTCGCGGGTCAGGCGACGATGCTGCGTGATGTCTTCGATCTCCAGAAGGAGCCGTGAATTCTCCTGCCCCAGCGTTATTTGGGTGACGGCGCAGTCCAGGATGCGGTCCACTCCGCCGGGCGCCGGCCACGCGAGTTCACGCTGCACGACGCCCTCGCTTTCCCGGCGCGCCCGCTCGAACAGGGGCGACAACGCTTCAGCGCCGCGCGCCAATTCCGTGATGGTGCGGCCGAGCGCCTGGTTCTGACCCAGGCCCAGCAGGGTTTGCGCGGCAGCATTCAAATAGTCGACCCGTAAATCTTGATCCAGCAAGAAAACGCTGGTCACGAGGCCGTCGAGAAGCTCGTTTCCCTGGATTTGAATTGCGTTCAGTTTGAATTCAGCGGCCAATCGGGACGTCCGGTTGGCGGAAAAAACGCGCTACGGCTTCTGGTGCGTGGGCGACAGGGCCGAAGGTTGCCGCACGAAGAAGGTGACGCTCTCGGTGCTCTGCGATTCGCCGCTCTGTGAATCCGTGATGGTCGCGGCGATTGCATAGGTGCCGCGATCCAGGCGCGGCAGGTTGAACTGGGTCGTGTTCGGCCCCTGATCGTCGATCTGCCGCCCGTTGAGACGCCAGGTGACGACGTGATTCGGTTTGAGGTCGGGAATCAGCGTCAAACTCACGCTGATGAGTTCGTCGCCGAAGAACGTCTGGTCGGGGACTGGCGAAGTGACGGCAAACTGGGTGTAGCCGAGCCCCGGGGGCTGCTTCTGACCGTCCGGCGCCCCGCTGTCCATGGGCGCGGCCGCGCGCGGGGCTGTGGATGCTCCCGTGCCCTCGCTCGACGAGGTGGTTATTTTTTGAGCACCCGGGACCGGTTGATCCGAAAAATGGACCACTCCGTCGGAGTCGGTCCACTTGTAGATCACGGCGGCGTTTCCCGCGAACGCTGCGAGGGCGGCCAGCACGATCCAAGGTCTCCAAGGGTGCATAAGTAGAAAGCATAGCCCTATCGCCTCCTGGCCACAAAACGAGGTGACGGCGGCGTGACCGCCGTCACCTTAAGGCCCCGTGCACCCAGCAAGGACCTCACAGGCTGTAGTACATCTCCACTTCGATCGGATGCGTGGTCATGCGCACCCGGGTTACTTCCTTCATTTTCAGCTCGATGTACGCGTCGATCAGGTCGTCAGTGAACACGCCTCCCGCCTTGAGAAAGCCCCGATCCTTGTCCAAGTAGTCGAGCGCCATGTCCAGGGAATGACAAACCGTCGGTATCTTCTTGTCCTCTTCCGGCTCCAAATCGTAGAGATCCTTGTCGCCGGGCTCTCCCGGATGGATCTTGTTTTGAATTCCATCGATGCCCGCCAACAGCATGGAGGCAAATGCGAAGTAAGGATTAGCGGTTGCATCGGGAAAACGCACCTCGATGCGCCGGCCTTTGGGATTGGAGATCCAGGGAATGCGGATCGACGCGGACCGGTTGCGCGCGGAGTAGGCGAGCTTCACCGGCGCCTCGAACCCGGGCACCAGGCGCTTGTAGCTGTTGGTGCTCGCATTGGTGAACGCGTTGATCGCGCGCGCATGCTTGATGATGCCGCCGATGTAATAGAGCGCGATGTCGGACAGGCCGCCGTACTTGTCGCCGGCGAACAGCGCTTTGCCGTCCTTTTGCAGCGATTGATGCACGTGCATGCCGCTGCCGTTGTCGCCCACGATGGGTTTCGGCATGAAAGTCAGCGTTTTTCCATAGCCGTGCGCGACGTTTTGCAGCGCGTATTTGAGAATCTGCACTTCATCGGCTTTCTTGGTCAGCGTATTCGCGGCCACGTTGATTTCGCCCTGGCCCGAGGTCGCCACCTCGTGGTGATGCACTTCGAACTTCAAGCCCATTTCCTCGCAGGCCATCGACATGGCTGTGCGGATGTCCTGCTGCGAATCGACGGGAGGAACCGGAAAGTAACCGCCCTTTACGGCAGGACGATGGCCTTTATTTCCGTCTTCATAGGCCTTTCCGGCATTCCAAGCCCCTTCGTAGGAGTCCACTTCGTACGAGCAGCCGTTCATGCTCGAACTGACGGTGACGCTGTCGAAAATGAAGAATTCGTTTTCCGGTCCGAACAATGCGGAGTCGGCAATCCCCGAGGACTTAAGATAGGCTTCGGCGCGCTTGGCCAATGATCGCGGGTCCCGCTCGTAGCCCTGCATGGTCATGGGTTCGATGACGTCGCAGCGCAGATCCACCGTCGTCTCCTCGTAGAACGGATCGATGACGGCGGTCGCGGGGTCCGGCATCAAGATCATGTCTGACTCGTTGATGCCCTTCCATCCGGCGATCGACGAACCGTCGAACATTTTGCCGTCCTTGAAAAAGCCCTCGTCCACCAAGCGGGTCGGAATGGTGACGTGATGCTCCTTGCCGAGAGTGTCGGTAAAGCGCAGATCGGCGAATTTCGCGTCTTTTTCTTTGATGAGTTTCAGAACATCGGCGGGAGTCATTGGCGTCCTCGGAAGTGAAAGATTATTTGGCCAAGGCTTGGCCTCGGGTCCTGTCGACAATGCAGATAATGTGCCAGAGTGATGCGCAGTCTGATCAAGCACTTGCGCACTCTCAACCGACGCTCGTGCATCATAATGGATCGAATGAGGAAAAAGTGTGCCCTTAGTTGGTGCATCGCCGCACCGCCTGCTGCATTCCAAGGCCAAGCCGGCGAAAGCCTCGTGGCGATGAGCGAATTGGGTGCACGGGTGAACCCTAAGACACCTCTGAGTGGCGTCGCTATACTCGCTGGCTTTGCTTAACGTCGTGAGTATTTGATGGCCCCCGCTCTTCCCAAGCCGCCCTCCACTTTTCAGGATCTTATTTTTGCGCTGCAGAAATATTGGTCAACTCAAGGGTGCATCATCTTGCAGCCCTACGACATGGAAATGGGCGCCGGCACTTTCCACTCCGCGACGTTTCTGCGCGCCGTCGGTCCCGAGCCCTGGAGTGCGGCGTATGTGCAACCCTCGCGCCGGCCGACTGACGGGCGCTATGGCAACAATCCGTTCCGTCTGCAGCACTACTATCAGTTTCAGGTATGCATCAAGCCCTCACCTGATGATTTTCAAGAGCTCTACCTGGGGTCTTTGCGCGCCCTGGGGTTCGATCTATTGACGCATGACATCCGATTCGTCGAAGACAATTGGGAATCGCCCACCCTCGGCGCCTGGGGATTGGGCTGGGAAGTCTGGCTGAACGGCATGGAAGTCTCGCAATTCACGTATTTCCAGCAGGTGGGGGGATTGGACTGCCGTCCGGTGATGGGTGAGATCACGTACGGACTCGAGCGGTTGGGAATGTACATCCAAGGCACGGAAAGCATCTTCGATATCGTGTGGACCGACGGTCCGTTCGGCACCATCACGTATGGCGACGTGTTCCACCAGAACGAAGTGGAACAATCCACCTATAACTTCGAGAAGGCCGACACGGCGGTTCTGTCGGCCGGGTTCGATGCGCATGAAATCGCCTGCCGGCGCCTGCTTGAGGACAAGCTGGTGCTGCCGGCCTATGAACAGATGGTGAAGGCTTCGCACGCCTTCAATCTGTTGGATGCGCGGCACGCCGTGTCCGTCACGGAGCGCCAGCGCTACATTCTACGGGTACGCACCCTCGCGCGCGGCGTGGCCGAGGCTTACCGCGCGAGCCGTGAAGCGCTCGGCTTCCCGCTCATCAAACGCGCTGCCGCAGGGTCCGTTCCCTGATGGGCGCACATGATCTGTTGTTCGAGCTTTGCACCGAGGAGCTTCCGCCGCGGACGCTGCTCGGCTTGTCGAACGCTCTGACCGAGGGACTTCGCGTGGGGATAGACGGGGCCGGCATCGCGCACGGCAAGATTCATGGATTTGCGACGCCGCGGCGTCTCGCCGTGCGAATTCAAAAGCTGGCGCAGCATCAGCCCGACCGCGAGGTCGAAAGACGCGGGCCGCCGCTCAAGGCATCCTTCGACGCGCAGGGCGAGCCCACGCAGGCCGCCATCGCATTCGCCAAGAATTGCGGCGTGGCCTTGGCGCAGCTCACCAAGCTCGAGACCGACAAGGGGGCATGGCTGGTATTCCGCGGGACCGAGCGCGGCGCCGCGACCACGGCTCTGCTCCCCCACATCGTCAATCAGGCCATCGCTTCATTGCCGATTGCGCGACGAATGCGGTGGGGCAGCCGCACCGCGGAGTTCGTCAGGCCGGTGCACAGCGTGGTTCTTTTGTATGGCGAAACAGTGGTGCCGGCTGAAGTCCTCGGACTCCTGACCGGCCGCGTGACGTTTGGCCATCGCTTTCATGCACCGAAGCCCATCGCGCTCAAATCGGCCCGCGGTTACGAGAGCCGGCTGCGCCGCGCCAAAGTGGTGGCGGATTTCGCCCTGCGGCGTGCGCTGATCCGCGCGGGCATTAATGAGACGGCACGTTCGAGCGGCGGCACCGCGCTCATCGATGAGGCCTTGCTCGACGAAGTTACCGCGCTGGTCGAGTGGCCGGTGCCCATTGCCGGTCAATTCGAACAGCGGTTCCTCAGCCTGCCGCGCGAGGTCGTCATCGCGACGGTTCAGGACCATCAGCGTTACTTCGCAGTGGAAGGGCCGGACGGCAAACTTTCGGGCTGGTTCGTTACCGTCAGCAATATAGTGAGTCGCGACCCATCCCAGGTGCGGCGGGGGAATGAGCGCGTCGTCCGGCCGCGGTTGAGCGACGCCGCGTTTTTCTGGGAGCAGGATCGGAGAATCTCGCTCGATGCCCAGGCGGCCCGCCTGGGCGGGATGACCTTTCAGGCCAGGTTGGGCACCTACGCCGACAAGACGCTGCGGCTCAAGACATTGGCGCAACTGATCGGCAGGCGCATCGGCGCCGCAGATTACGTGGCGCGGGCCGCCGAGCTGGCAAAGGCCGACCTGATGACCGCCATGGTGGGCGAATTTCCCGAATTGCAGGGGACCATGGGCCGCTACTACGCCGAAGCGCAGGGAGAGCCGCAGGAATTGGCCAGGGGCTTGCAGGAGCAATACCTGCCCCGCTTTGCAGGCGATTCGCTACCCGCTACCAAGACCGGGCAGGCCCTCGCGCTCGCCGACAGGATCGATACTTTGGTGGGAATTTTCGCCATCGAGCAGCGGCCGACAGGCGCCAAGGATCCGTTCGGTCTGCGGCGCGCCGCTCTGGGTGTGCTGCGCATATTGCTCGAGGGCCGCCTGGACTTGGACCTGCTCGAGGTGCTCAAGGTCGCGGCCGATGCACAGCCGGTGCAACGAGTCGGGGTGGTGGACGAGGTTTACGATTTCATCGTCGAGCGTTTCCGGGGCGTGCTGCTGGAGGATTCCGGAACCACGAGCGAAATGCTCGACGCGGTGCTCGCGAACCGCCCGCACTCGCCGCTCGATGCCGTTACCCGGCTGCAGGCGTTGAAGGAGTTCCTGCTTCTGCCGGAAGCCGGTATTCTCGCGGCCATCAACAAGCGAATTGCGAACATCCTGAAAAAAACCTCGCTTGCACCGGATGCGACGGTCAACCTTGATGTGTTGACCGAGGACGCGGAGCGGAAGCTGCACGATGTGCTGCGCGATCTGAAGGGTCCCGCCGAGAGCGCCGCGGCGCAGCGCCGGTATTCGCATAACCTGAAGATGTTGGTGGCCCTGAGGGCGCCGGTCGATGATTTTTTTGAGCGCATCATGGTGATGGACGAGAATATCGAACTGCGCAACAACCGCCTGGCGCTGCTGCGGGACGTACTGCTGCTGCTTGGCGGGGTCGCCGATCTGTCGCGCCTGCCGGGCTGAAGCGACATCGTGCAGCTGTTACGGTCGCTGCTGTTTACCACCTACATGATGGCCTCTGCGTGTCTGTTCGGAGGCGTGATGGCGCTCGGCTTTTGGCTGCCATACCGCGCGCAATTCGCGATCGCCCGCTGCTGGGCCCGGATATTGTTCTGGGTGCTGGAGCACCTATGCCACCTCAAGTTCACCGTTGAGGGCCGCGAGCGCATTCCGGCGGGAAACCACATCGTGATGAGCAATCACACCTCGGCGTGGGAAACCGTCGCGCAGTTCCTCATCTTCCCGCCGCAGGTGTGGGTGCTGAAACGCGAATTATTGTGGATACCGTTCGTCGGTTGGGGGCTCAAACTCCTCCGGCCCATCGCCATCAACCGCGGGGAGGGGCACCGGGCGGTCAACCAGGTGATCGAACAGGGTCAGGCCCGCCTCAAGGACGGTCTCTGGATCATCATTTTTCCCGAGGGAACGCGGGTGGTTGCCGGTGAAACGCGCAGGTTCGGGGTGAGCGGCGCCTTGCTCGCGATCGCATCCGGCAGAAAGGTTGTGCCGTTGGCACATAACGCCGGTGCATTCTGGCCGAGGCGCGGCTTCTTGAAGAAGGCCGGCACCATCCGCGTCGTCATTGGCGAGCCGATCGAGCCGGCCGGCAAGAACCCGCGGGAGTTGAACGAAGAAGTGCGGCAGTCGATCGAAGCGGGTCTCGCCCGCATTGCGTCGATCGCTCGAGACATTCCTCAAGTGTAAGCCTCGACGGGGCACTTATACGTTGGAGGCATGCGTTGGAGGTCGACGAGGTCGCTGGAAGTCGGATGGCGGCGAATCTGGTGCGGGTGACTTTGGTGCTTCATTCCTGTATATTTGCGTCAGGAAGATCCAGGAGTACATATGAGTCAGGAAGCGAGGAAGACGGTTGGGTCTGGGTCCCACGTGCCGATTCAACTCTATGAAGAGGCTCGCCGCCGGCTGCTCTTGAACGAACCGATGCGGGCGGAATCGGTGCAGGACCTGTCCCCCGCGACAGCGCTGACCGCGGGCGAGGCGGACGCATTGGAATCGGTGGGATTATCGTCGGCGAGGTGGGCTGGCGGCACCAGGCACGATCCCTTGATGCGCTCGATTGCGGACTACATGGCGCTGCTCGAGACGAGCCTGACCACCGCAGAAGCTGCGCGGTTTCTGAAGCTCGATGTGAGTCGCATCCGCCAGCGATTGCGGGAGCGTTCGCTGTACGGCATCGACTACGACGGCGAGCGGCGGTTGCCGCGTTTTCAGTTCGAGCGCAAACAGGTGTTGCCGGGGCTTCGAGAAGTCGTGAGCGCGTTGCCGGAGGGGCTAAATCCGCTCGATGTGGCGGAATGGTTCTTGAGCCCAAATCCGGATTTGGAAACGGACAAACAGGATGCCCCCTTGAGTCCGCGCGAGTGGCTATTGAAGGGCGAGAACGTGGCGGCCGTGGTAAAGCTTGCGGAAGGGTTTGAGTAGCGCAGTCGAACGAACCGGTGGCGAAATTTCCGAATTCTCCGGGCGCGGCGGCTCTGGCCCGCCTTGAGCCGGCGAGGAACATCATCCCGACCGGTACGCGGCTGGCGCGCCTGTACTACACGGCGGGGCGGCACCCGATGGCGTGGAACGTGTTTCGTCACGTGGGCCCCGTCAATGCGCGCTGGGATCATCACCTGGCAAATGCCTTGGGTGAGCCACAACTGCAGGAGCGCGGCATCTACTACGCGGCGCGGGATGCCAGGACTTGTCTTGCGGAGGCCTTTCAACACACCCGGCGCATCGATCGGGCGTATCAGGCGCCGTGGTTGGTGGTGTTTGCGACGCTCTCACCCTTGCGGGTGCTGGATCTGACCGGGAACTTCCCGACGCGCATGGGCGCGTCGATGGCAATCCATTCGGGTAGTCGCGCGCGAGCGCGGGGGTGGGCTCGTGATATGTACGAGGCGTTCACGGACATTCAGGGTATTCAATACGCATCGTCCATGAATGGCGGCGCGGCGGCATTCGCACTCAACGAACGGGGGCTTGAGAAGCCGCTCTTTCCTCCGCATCCGCTCCTTCACCGCGCACTCGCCGATGACGTGATGCTGGACCCCTTGAAGCACGCGGCGCAGGCGCTGGGGTATGTGCTGCGGTAATGGGAGCCAAAAAAGGGGGATTGGAGTAGCTCATTTCGCGCCGGCATCGACACCGAGAACGTCATGGTCTGTTTCAAGGAAACGTCGTGGGGGAACTGGGCGTTCGCTGTGGCGGGCGGCTTATCCACACGTGAACCGTGCCCACTGCGCAATTAGAGATTCGGAGAGTTGACCCTTGCCGGAGCCCTTCAGGTGCGGCCCGGGAAAACCCCCGCCAGAAATTGCAGAATCGCGTCGTTGACGAGCCGCGGGCGCTCTTGCTGTATGAAGTGCCCCGCGCCGTCGATGAGCAATCTTCGCTTGAGGCCCGGAACCGCAGCGGGGAGCGTCTGCAGCGCGACAGCGCCCGACCCGAAGGAGATGACGGGATCCTCGCTGCCGGCGATGAACAAGGCCGGCTGGCCGATGCGCGCGCCTGCCCACGGCGCCGTGAGCTCCCAGTTGCGGTCGATGTTGCGGTACCAATTGAGCCCTCCGCGAAATCCGCTGCGCGAAAATTCCGCCGTCATATGATCAAGATCGGCATCCGTGAGCCAGTCCGGTAGCCGCGCGGGATCCAGTGTATTGGCAAGCCAACCCTTGCCTGGCTGCAGAGTGAGCTTGCGGGTTGCGGGCGGAGCGTCCCCGGAAATCGAGTAAAGCACGCGCCGCAGCGCCGCACGCGGATCGCGCTCGAACTCCGCCTCGGCCACTCCGGGTTCTTGGAAATGAAACCAATAGTGATTGAGAAAACCTGCCTTGCGCAGCATTGCCAAAGGCGGCGCCGGCCCTCGCTGACGGAATGGAACGCTAAGAGCGGCAACGGCCGGAAATACATCCGGACGAAACAAGGTTGCGTGCCATGCGATATTGGCGCCCCAGTCGTGCCCGACGATCATGGCTTGCTTCTCGCCGAGCGCCGCGACGAGACCGACCATGTCGCCGACGATATCGAGGAGGGTGTATGAGGAGACTTCCGCAGGCGCCTCCGTGCGGCCGTACCCGCGCATGTCGGGTGCCACGGCGCGATACCCCGCTGCAGCGAGCGCCGTCAGTTGATCGCGCCAGGAATACCACCCTTCGGGAAAACCGTGGCATAGAAGAACCAGCGGTCCCGTTCCCTGTTCGGCGTAGTGGATGCGAATGCCGTTGGCGGACACATCGTGCTGTTGAAGAATCGGCTCCGTCATTGCCTTGACTCGACGGGCGGGATCTTGCGCCCCAAGCTTATCGTATACTTTTGAGATCCATGCTCACAGTCGTGCTGTTCGTCGGATCCGCGGCCGCGATTTATCTTGCGTGCGGGTCCTTCGTCAACGGCGTCGAATGGTTGGGCCGAAAGTTGGGTGTGGGCGAGACGGGAACCGGCACCATACTTGCGGCGTTCGGGACCGCGCTTCCGGAAAGTGCGGTGACGTTCGTGGCGGTCGTCTTGGGCCGGAACGCCGCTCAGAAGGACATCGGAGTGGGCGCCGCCCTCGGCGGCCCCATGGTGCTTGCCACCATTTCGTACGCCGTGGTCGGTATCACGATGCTGTGGAACCGGCGCCGCCTCGGCCGCGCGACACAGCACATCGAATGCGACCTGAAGCGGCTGCGGCGCGATCAGGGGTGGTTTCTGTCCATTTTCATCGGAAAGGTGGCCCTCGGCCTGCTGGTATTCCGATACAAGCCGTGGCTCGGAGTTCTGTTCCTGTCCGCATATGCGGTGTATTTGCTGCACGAACTGCGCGGCGCCCAGGTCTTGGGCGAAGAGGTCCTCGAGCCCTTGAAGCTGCATCCTCGAGGCGACCCGGGACTTTGGTGGCCGCTTCTGCAGACGAGCCTCGCGCTCATCGTCATTGCGTTGGCCTCCAAGGTATTCGTCGGCCAGCTGGAAAGCATCGGGATCTGGGCGGGAATGTCGCCGCAGATCGTGGCGCTGTTGTTGAGCCCGATCGCCACGGAGCTGCCGGAGACCATGAACGCGATCATCTGGGTGGCGCAGGGCAAGGAGCGTCTCGCACTCGCCAACATCTCGGGCGCAATGATGATCCAGGCCACCATCCCAACGGGCCTCGGGCTCATATTCACATCATGGATGTTCTCGCGCGAGCTGATCGTCTCGGGGCTCGTCACCATGGCCGCGGTCGCGGTCCTGCTGGGGCTGTTCTCGAAAGATGCCGTCAGCGCACGATCGCTCGTGCCGCTCGCCGCGTTATACGCGGTGTTTGTCGCCGTCATCGCCCTCTAGCAGCACGGTCGCGGCTCCTTCGCGGCACGAGGCGATAGCCGGACACGAAACGGCCGTCGGTCGTCGCGGTCCATTGCCATTCAACGTCTTCGTCGTCCGCGCAATCGACGTTGATGATCATTGAACGCAGCGCGGGGTGGCTGGATTCGGGAGCCTCGACTACGCGGGCGGCGTGTGGGAGTCTCAGAGGGCATCATGCGCTCCCAGTTTACCGCGGCAACCGAACGACTCCCAGAGGCCGTGCATCGGCGAGATTGACCCCATTGCCGCCAATTCCGACGAGTCTGCCACGAGGACCAGTTTCGCACGGGCTCGATCCACGGCGGCCAGAAGCTTTTCGAGGGCCTTCAATTCGATCGTCTCGGCGCCCTCGATGACGACCACATCGCTTTTCCCCAAAGGCTCCTCGTCTTCCAAGGGCACCGTAGCCCGTACTCGGAATCCCTGCCCCTCCCACGCCCCGCGCGCTGCGTTCAGGAATTCGCTTTTCATGTCGCCGGGCAAAGCAACTGCCTTAAAATCTCCTTCGCCGGTGGCATGTTCGAATGCTTCCCGCAGCGGGCGAGACCACGGTTGGGCCCGATCAGGCGCCATCGCGAGGGCGGAGGTTGCGTGGCCGCGCCGCGCCGCCATCGCCTGCGCGCGCCGCAGGAGAGATTTCTCCGCTTCGATCATGTCGCGGCTGGTGAACAGAGACTGCCCACCTTCCAAGCCGCCGACTGCCACGAGCTCCGAGCAGTTCGTGACGGATGACATGGCTGCGTCGAGCTGCGCGGCATCCGCCGTGCGCGGCGTCAGAAAACGGATCAGGTCCTCGCGCCCGAACACGCTTCGTTGATGCGCCAGTGCGCGAATGGCCAGCGACGGATCCAGCAAGATTGCATCGCCGTTCTCCCGCGCTATCTGCTGCTGCTCGGCGAGGCGGTTCTGAATGAATTCGGGCAACATCCGCTCGCCGCTCCGTCCAAGGGCAACGCCGGTCTTGCGCGCGGGAGCGAGTTCGATCTGCTGCGCCTCGAGGGTCCGGTGATCGATTCGGACGCGATGGCCTGCGCGTGCCAGATGCACGTTGGAGCGCCGCGCCCAGGCGGAGCGCCATTCCAAAAGGTTGGATTTGCGGTTCCAGAGCCGCACCTTCGGGCCGAACCCGGCCCCATCGGGCTCGCGCAAGGTGAGGAGCACGTGGGCATTGGGTCGATCGGGGCGAGATCGCCGGATGGCGATGTCGGCGATCATCCCTTTCGAGACGAATTCGGCATCGACGAACTCGCGCAGCAGGGCGATGTCCTGCGAGGCAGTCAACTCGGCGGGCAGGCTGATCTCGATCGCCCGTGCGAGCTGCGCGTCCTTGCGCCCCTCGGCCGCCTCGACGCGATTCCAGAGCATCTCGCGGTCGAACACCCATCGAGGCACCCCCGCCGGTGCTCGGATTTCGGACAGTTCCACTGCGCCATTGCGAGTGCCGTTGTGCGTCACACCGTAGTACTCGTCGCGAAGTTTGGCGGCGGATTGAGCCGCCGCAGAGGCCACGATTCGATGTCCGCGGGCACGCGAAACGATCGATACGGTAAGATGATAAATAGCCAATGATGCCCGACCCAAAGGCCGCCGCCTCATCGAATGTATAAGTGCGGCAGCGATGCGCGACGATACGCCGGACGACTGCCTATAATCAATGGGGAGGGGCGGGAGATTTTTATGGCCAAACTCGACGAACAGATATCCACGCTTCAAGAGCGCCTGACGCAGCTCAAGGTGAGGCAACAGCGTGTGGATGCGCGCAAACGCGCAATTGATTCGTTGCGGGAACGAAAGGCCGAGACCCGGCGCAGGATTCTCGTCGGCGCCCTGATCATGGAAAAGGGGCGCACGCGGGGAAATGGACCCTGCATTGCTGCGCAGCTGGCTTGATCAGGCACTCACCCGGAGCGCCGATCGAGCCTTGTTCGATTTGGCTCCGATCGAAGCTGCCGCTGCGGTGCCCGGCAACGTATAAGTGCCACGATCCAACACGCGCGAGGGCGTCGCACCCGGACAGCTAGATGTCCAGATTCGACACCTGCAGCGCGTTCTTTTCGATGAACTCGCGGCGCGGCTCCACGGCATCACCCATGAGCGTGGTGAAGATATCGTCCGCCGCAACCACATCTTCGATGCGAACCTGCATGAGCCGGCGCGTCTCGGGGTTGATGGTCGTGTCCCACAATTGACTGGCGTTCATTTCGCCCAATCCCTTGTAGCGCTGGATGCTCTGGCCCTTCTTGGCCTGTTCGAACAGCCACGTCATGGCGACCTTGAAACTCGCCACATCCTGGCGCTCATCGCCGCGTTGGATGAAGGCGCCCGGGCCCATCAAATCGCTCAAGGTTTGCGCGAGTTCCGCGATCCGCAGGTATTCGGCCGACTCGAAGAACTCCCGGGGGATGTGCTTCTCGGAAGTCAGACCGTGCTCCAATCGCTGTAGGTTCACGCGGTGACCGCCCGCCGCCATGCGTTTCCACCGTGACGCGGTAGCGCCGCGACACATCGTCGAGAGTGTTGAGTCTGTGCTCCAGGTTGCGGCACCAATCGCGCAGCGCATCGATGCGGTCGAAGGATTCTGTGCTCAGTACGGGCACGTACAGCAACTGCTCGAGAAAGCGCTCGTCGTAGCGGCGCGCCCAGCGGCGCACGATGGCCTGCACTTCGACGTATTTTCGGGCGAGCGACTCGAGGCCGAGCCCCGACAAAGGCGGCGCGTCGGCGTTGACATGCAGCGCCGCTCCATCGATGGCGGTGCTGAGCAGCAAGGCGTTCAATTCAAGATCATCCTTGACGTAGGTTTCCTGCTTCCCTTTCTTCACCTTGTACAGCGGCGGCTGCGCGATGTAGATGTGGCCGCGCTCGATGAGTACGGGCATCTGACGATAGAAGAACGTCAGCAGCAGCGTGCGTATGTGCGATCCATCGACATCAGCATCTGTCATGATGATGATGCGGTGATACCGCAATTTGTCGACGTTGAAATCGTCGCGCCCGATGCCGCAGCCCAACGCCGTGATGAGGGTGCCGACTTCGGCGGATGCCAGCATCTTGTCGAAGCGCGCCTTTTCGACGTTCAGAATTTTTCCCTTGAGGGGCAGGATCGCCTGAGTGCGCCGGTCGCGGCCCTGCTTCGCCGAGCCGCCGGCGGAGTCGCCTTCCACCAGGAACATCTCCGAGAGCGCGGGATCTTTCTCCTGGCAATCGGCGAGCTTTCCCGGCAGGCCCGCGATGTCGAGCGCGCCCTTGCGCCGGGTCATTTCGCGCGCCTTGCGCGCGGCCTCGCGCGCGTAGGCGGCTTCGAGAATTTTGTTGACGATGGCGCGCGCTTCCTGGGGATGCTCCAGCAGGAACTCTTCCAACCGTCCCGCCACTGCGGATTCCACGACGCCCTTCACTTCCGATGAGACCAATTTGTCCTTGGTCTGCGAGGAGAATTTCGGATCCGGCAGCTTCACGGACAAGATCGCCGTGAGCCCTTCTCGCGAATCATCGCCCGTGGTCTGAATCTTTTCTTTCTTTGCCGCGAGTTCCTTTTCGATGTAGTTGTTCAGCGTGCGGGTAAGCGCGGCACGATAGCCCGCGAGGTGAGTGCCGCCGTCCTTCTGCGGAATGTTGTTCGTATAGCAATACATGCTCTCCTGGTACGAATCATTCCACTGCATCGCGACTTCGACCTGCGTGTTGCCGTCGCGCGTCTGAAACCAGAGAACGGTGGGATGCACGGCCGTCTTGCTGCGGTTGAGATGCGTGACGAATGCCTTGAGGCCGCCTTCGTGTTGGAACACTTCGCTCTTCTCGTCGCGTTCGTCCACCAGCTCGATGCGCACGCCAGAGTTGAGAAACGACAGTTCCCTGAGGCGTTTCGCAAGCGTGTCGTAGTTGAACGAGATATGCGTGAATATCTGCGAGCTTGGCTTGAAGCGCAGCGTCGTACCCTTCTCATCGGTGTCGCCGATGGCGATGAGCGGAGCCTGCGGCTCGCCCAGCCGGTACTCTTGACGATGCACCTTGCCGTCGCGGCGGATGATCAATTCCAAATAATCGGAGAGCGCATTGACGACGGAGATTCCGACGCCGTGCAGCCCGCCGGAGACCTTGTACGAAGTGTCATCGAATTTGCCGCCCGAATGCAGCACCGTCATGATCACTTCGGCGGCGGAGCGGCCCTCTTCGGCGTGGATATCCACAGGGATGCCGCGGCCGTTGTCCGACACCGTCACCGATTCGTCGGCGTGGATGGTCACGACCACCCGGTCGCAGTGCCCGGCCAGGGCCTCGTCGATGGCGTTGTCGACCACTTCGAAAACCATGTGGTGCAGGCCGCTGCCGTCGTCAGTGTCGCCGATGTACATTCCGGGCCGCTTTCGAACGGCGTCGAGCCCGCGTAAGACTTTGATTTTGCTTGAATCGTAGACGTCGCTATCAGCCATGGAAGATCCTATTTTTGGAACCGCCCAGTTTAACAGTTCTTGCGCATAAAAACGAATCCTGGATGGTTAAAAAATCCCATTAAATCAAGTGGTTGCAATGCACCGACGATGAGGTTTTGGCGGTCGCCTAAGGCGGCGACCGGGCCTAACTTCCATTCAAGAAAGAGATGTTCCACGTGGAACCGACGATCTGCCCTCAAGCAGCCTCCACCCTGCAGCCCATGACCCTGAACCGTCGTCCGGGGGCCCCGAATGCGGAAAACTCGCTGTGCAGGGTGGTCACTATCAACTGCACTGAATGCCCCGAAACCTCGCGAATGAGGCTCATCAGGCGCTGATCATCTAGTTCCGCTGCCGGGTCATCGAGCAACAAGGAGGGTTGTATCGCCGCCCCGTCCGGGAAAAGCTTCACTTGCGCGAGTAGCAGCGCAGCTGCCAGCAACTTCTGCTGCCCCCGGGAGATGCGGTCTTTGACGGCAGAGCCGTCCAAACGGATGCTCAGTTCCGCTCGATGCGGTCCCACCTGCGTAGCACCGCTGTCGTGATCATGCATCCAACTCTGCTCCAGTGCCTCGGAGAAGGTCTGGTCCCGCGGCCATCCCCGGCGGTAGTCGAGGGACAGCTCCATCGACAGCAGATTGCGTCCGATGTTGCTCGCCTCCGGACCCAGCAGATCGACGTAACGGGAACGCGCTCCCGACACGAGATCGCCGTAAAAAATCAGATCGCGATCCCACGCCGCCACAATGGCGCGCGGCTGCTTCGATTTGAGTGCGGCATTGCGTTGCTTCAGCGCTTGTTGGTATCGCTGCCATTGGCCAACAAAGGAATGTTCCACGTGGAACACACCCCAATCCAGGAACCGCCTTCGCCGGCTTGGACCCTCCTCGATGAGATGATGCACTTCTGGGTCGATGATCTGCACCGGCAGCATGAGCGCCAAGTCGGCCAACGAAGTCGCTTTCGCTCCGGCAATCTGGGCCCGCATCCCGAGCTTCGTCCCTTCTACTCCCATCGGAACGATACGGCCGCCCATGGTGACCTCGCCAAATACGACGAAGTGCTCTGCGCCATCTCTGATCAAATGTTCAAGCCGCCGAGTTCGAAACGATCTTCCGCGGCCCAGAACGTAGACGGCCTCGAGCAGGCTTGTCTTGCCCGAAGCGTTTACTCCGCTGATCAAGGTGAACCGTGGATCTAATTCCAGGACCGCCGATTGCAAGCAGCGGAAGTCCGTTACTTGCAGCCGGCACAGAGCCAAATCAAAGCCTCATCGGCATGACAACGTAGCGCGCCGAGGCATTCCCCGGTGAACGGATCAGACAACTGCTATTGCTGTCCGTCAGACCGAGCTCAACCTCCTGGCCATCGATGGCAGCCAGGGCATCGAGGAGATAATTCACGTTAAAGCCCACTTCGAGATCGCTGCCGTCATAGACGACCTCGATCTCTTCCTCGGCTTCTTCCTGCTCAGGATTGTGAGCCTGCACCGTCACCACATTCTTCTTCACGGTGACGCGGATGCCGCGGTACTTTTCGTTCGACAGGATCGCCGTCCGTTGCAGCGCCTGGCGCAAAACGTCTCGATCTGCGCGAATGGCGTTCGTCGGCGTCGCGGGAATTACCCGAGAATATTCCGGAAATCGGCCGTCAATGAGCTTCGAAGTGAACCGAACATCGCCAATCTGGGCTCGAACGTGATTGGTACCGATTCCAAGGTCAGCGACTCCCTCATCCGTGAGCACCCTCTGCAGCTCCAAAACACCTTTGCGAGGCACGATGACCTGCTGGGATGTCTTCGCCCTCGCGGCCAATTCGGTTTCACACAGGGCCAGACGATGCCCGTCCGTGGCGACTGCCCGCAGCAATTGACCGTCTATTTCCAGCAACATGCCGTTCAAGTAATAGCGAACATCCTGCTGTGCCATTGAAAAATGCGTCTTCTCCAGCAAACGCAGCAATTCCTTGCGGGCAACGCGCACGGTCTGCTGCGCATTGATGTCGTCGATCACCGGAAATTCAGCGGCCGGGAGCGTCGACAAGCTGAAGCGGCTGCGCCCAGCCTTGATGACCACCTTTTCCCCCTCGACCGCCAGGGAAACCGACAGTTTGTCCGGAAGCGCACGCAGAATATCCAAAAACTTTCGGCCCGGGACGGTGATGTCGCCGGCCTCTTGCACGGCAACTTCCGTGGACGCGACCAGTTCCACTTCCAAGTCAGTCGCGGTGATCCACAATTGACCCTGGCGAACGCTCAGCAGTACGTTCGCCAAGACCGGCATCGTTTGACGCCGCTCCACAACACCGATCACCGCCTGCAATGGCGCCAATAACTTCTCTCGCTCCGCCGTCAATTTCATGGGCACACCCGTCTTACCAATCTTAGATTTAGATTCTTAAAAAAGATTATTACTATGATTATGAAGTCCGCCATCTTTCGGTATAACCCCGGAAAAATCATTATAATCATCAAGTTACACTAAAGGTAACCGTATCCTACTCCTGTCGAACGACGGCGCGGAAACTGTCATCGACCTGTGGATATCTTTATCCACAGTTTCGTGCACAGCTTCTCCCACCCTATCCCGCCAGAGTTCTCAACAGGTTCATGTAGTCCTCGCCGATCCTCCGTTCGGATTCCCGTAGCTCCTTGACCCGCCTGCAGGCATGCAACACGGTCGTATGATCCCGGCCGCCGAAGGCGTCTCCGATCTCCGGCAGGCTGTGATTGGTCAATTCCTTCGCCAATGCCATTGCGACTTGACGCGGCCGGGCGATGGAACGGCTTCGGCGCTTCGACAACAAATCGGCAATTCTGATTTTGTAGTATTCCGCGACGGTCTTCTGGATATTTTCAACGGTCACCAGCTTTTCCTGCAAAGCCAAGAGATCGCGCAGGGCCTCCTTCACCAAGTCCAGGGTGATGGGCCTGCCGGTGAAATTCGACGTCGCCACCACCCTGCGCAGCGCTCCTTCAAGCTCGCGAACATTGGATCGGATGCGTTTGGCGATGAAGAACGCCACCTCTTCGGGCAGATCGACCTGCGACATGGCCGCCTTGCTCATCAGAATCGCCACGCAGGTTTCGAGCTCCGGCGGTTCGATGGCCACCGTCAAGCCCCAGCCGAAGCGGGACTTCAAGCGCTCTTCGAGCCCGTCGACCTCCTTCGGGTACCGATCGCAGGTCAAAATGACCTGTTGTTGGCTCTCCAGCAGTGCGTTGAAGGTGTGGAAGAACTCCTCCTGGGAACGCTCCTTGCCCGCAAAGAACTGAATGTCGTCAATCATCAATGCATCCAGCGAGCGGTAAGCGGTCTTGAAATCGTTGATCGTGTTGTGCTGCAGAGCTTTGACCATGTCGCCTACGAACCGCTCGCTGTGCACGTAAGCGAGCCGCGCCTCGGAATTGTTTTCTTTGATCTTGTTGGCGACGGCGTGCATGAGGTGCGTCTTGCCGAGTCCGACCCCGCCGTAGATGAACAGCGGGTTGTATGCCCTCCCCGGATTGCCCGCGACCTGGATCGCGGCCGCCTTGGCGAGCTGGTTGCTCTTTCCCTCGACGAAACTGTCGAACGTGAAGCTGGCATTGATCGGTCCGCCGAGGACCGAAGGGGCGAGTCTGCGGACTCTGGCGGCTGCGTCGATGGCCGGTGCGTGGCCGCCATTGACCGCAACCACCGGAGACCCGGCGCCCGCCCGCGTGCCCACGTCAAGCACCACTTCCGGGGCCGGATCCTCGGCAAAGGCGCGGATGAGTTCCTTGATCCTCGGGAGGGAGTTCTGGCCCAACCACTCAATGACATAGCGGTTCGGCGCAAGGAGCTTCAACTCCCCGTCTCGCTCGATTGCCTGGAGGGGCCGCACCCAGGTATTGAACTGCTGCTCCGGGAGTTCGCTCTCGAGCACTCGCAGACAGCGGTTCCATAGCGACTCCGACAAGAGCGCTCTCCTCAAGATTTAGGCAACGGGGCATGTTAAGCGAAAGGGCAGGGAGTCTAGCTCCAACTTGCAGGGGCGTCTATTGACACATCCATGCTTGCTCAGTACCCTTGCCGCCTTTCGTAAATCTCCCAATTCATTGATTTACCCCGTGGTTTTTGTTTGAGTCGCGCTATGAAACGTACTTTCAATCCCAGTAATTTACATCGTGCCCGCACCCACGGCTTTCGCGCGCGCATGGCCACCAAGAGCGGCCGCCGATTGCTTGCCCGCCGCCGCGCGAAGGGCCGCAAACGCCTCTGCCCCTGAAGCAGCATTCGGGACTTTCTAACGATCCGTAAACTGACGTTCGAGCCGCGCAAGCGTTTGCACCAGCCGGCCGAATTTCGCGAAGTGAAGCGGCGGGGCAAGAAGTTTGCCGACGCATTTTTTAGTCTATCGGTCCTGGCCAATCATGAAACCCATGCTCGGCTGGGTTTGAGCATAGCGACGCGTACCTTCGGCACCGCTGTCGCACGCAATCGCATCAAACGTCTCGCGCGAGAGTCCTTCCGTTTGAACCAACATTCACTGCCGCCGGTCGATGTCACCGTTTCCGCACGAGAAGCGGCACGTCAGGCCAACCTGAGCGATCTGCGCGCGAGCCTCGACAAGCATTGGAAGTTGATCAGGGACCGATGCGTACCTTGAGCAAAATTTTGATGGGGATCATCCGGGGATATCAGCTGCTGCTCTCTCCCTGGCTCGGACGAAATTGCCGTTTCTATCCCAGCTGTTCCTGCTATGCGCATACCGCGATCGAACGGTACGGAGCAGTGCAAGGTACTTGGCTCGGCCTGCGCCGCCTCTTACGCTGTCATCCCTTCAACGAGGGCGGCTACGACCCAGTGCCGGACAAGAGAATGATCAATGCCTAATACCCGCATGCTGCTTTGGGTCGCGCTCGCCGCCATCCTGTATCTGAATTACGAAGCATGGACGCATGACTATCCCGCACCGGGCACGCCCGGCGCAGCAGGTCAATCCACAGGTTCGGCCCCCGGCAACGCCGGCACGCTCGCCGACTCGTTGCCGCAGGCCGCGAGCATCGCCGCCGATTCTCCGGCGGCGCGCGCCGCGGCGTCCCCAACAATTTCCGCTGCTCCTCCCGCGGATACGTCAGCCGCGCCGGGCGGCGCTGCGCCGGCGGCGGACGCGAACCCTTCGCCGCAGCTGCACGTCAGCACCGACGTTCTCGATGTCATGATCAGTTTGAAAGGCGGCGAACTCGATCAGGCCGATCTCAAGGAATATCCGAAGCGCAAGGACACGCCGAATATTCCGGTCAGGCTTCTGAACCGCGATCCGCCCTACCTGCTTCAAACGGGACTGATCGCTCCCGCGGGCGAAGCCGCGCCCACGCATTTCGCGGTATGGAATGCGGCCGAGACGACCTTCACGCTTCCCGCGGGCGCCAATGAACTGCGGGTGCCCATGACGTGGACGGACGGTCAGGGGCTCAAAGTCACCAAGACATTCGTGTTCACGCGCGGCCTGTATTCCATCGGGCTCAACTACGAGGTGGTGAATGAAGGCGCGGCGCCGCGCAGGCTCGCACCGTATTCGCAGTTCCTGATTCAGTGGGAGCATGTATCGCGCTCCTACTTCGATGTGGAAACGTATTCCTTCAAGGGGCCCGCCGTCTTTGACGGCGTGAAATCCCATGACCTTAACGTGGAGAACGACACCGACGCCAAGTTCTCCGAGACCATCACCAATGGCTGGCTCGCCTCCCTGCAGCACCAATTCGTATCGGCCATCGTGCCGCCGCCGGATCAGCCCTACAAGTACCAGTTGCAGTTCCGCGACAAGCAATACCAGCTGAGCGCCACCGGCCCGACGATCGAAATTGCCGCGGGCGCAAAGGCAGAGATCAGCGAGAAATTGTTCGTCGGCCCGAAGTTGCAGTCGCAGCTCGCGGCAACGGCTCCCCACCTCGAGCGAACCGTCGACTTCGGAATTTTGACCGTGCTCGCGCAGCCCCTGTTCGCGACGCTAAACTGGGTCCATCGCATCATCGGCAATTGGGGCTGGTCCATCATCCTCGTCACGGCGCTGATCAAGGTGTTGTTCTATCCCTTGAGCCAGGCAAGCGGCCGCTCCATGGCCAAGATGCGCACCGTCGCGCCGCGCATGAAGCAGATCCAGGAGACCTTCAAGGACGACCGCGAAAAACTGGGCCGAGCCATGATGGAGCTCTACAAGAAGGAAAAGATAAATCCCCTGGCCGGCTGCTTGCCCATGCTGGTCCAGATTCCATTCTTCATTTCCTTCTACCGCGTGCTCCTGGAAAGCGTTGAGATGCGCCAGGCGCCGTTTCTGCTCTGGGTCAATGATCTGTCGTCGCGCGATCCGTGGTTCGTGCTGCCGGCGCTGATGGGCGCCGCGATGTTCGCGCAGTTCAAGCTGAATCCGGCACCGCCAGATCCCATGCAGGCGAAAATTATGCAGTTCATGCCGCTGGTGATGACGGTCATGATGATGTGGTTCCCGGCCGGCTTGGTCTTGTACTGGCTGACCAACACCCTTCTGACCATCGCGCAGCAGTGGCGCGTCAACCAAGTGGTCGAGGCCGAGGCCGCCAAACTGCGGTCGTAAATCACGGCCGTGAACTCGCCGGACACCATCGCCGCCGTCGCCAGCGCTCCCGGGCGCGGGGCCGTGGGCGTCATTCGAGTCTCGGGCCCCTTGGTTCCAGGGATCGCGGACGCCCTTTTCGGGGTATTGCCCGCCCCGCGCCAGGCCCGCCTGTCGAATTTCCTGGATGCCAAGGGTGCAAGCATCGATCAGGGCCTCGCGCTGTACTTTCCGGCACCCGCATCGTACACCGGCGAACACGTCCTGGAATTGCAGGGCCACGGCGGCGCGCTCGTGCTCGACCTTCTTTTGCAACGGCTGCTCGGACTCGGCTGCCGGATGGCGCGGCCCGGCGAGTTCAGCGAGCGTGCATATCTCAATGGCAAGATCGATATCGCGCAGGCCGAGGCGATTGCCGACCTGATCCAGGCGGGCACCGCCGCGGCTGCCCGCGCGGCCGTGCGCTCCATGCAAGGCGAGTTTTCGGCCCGAATCGCGGAATTGAAGGCGCAAATCACCGGACTGCGCGCTTATGTCGAGGCCGCCATCGACTTTCCGGACGAAGAAATCGATTTCCTGTCGGACGCACAATTGCGCGAACGGCTCGATGCGGTGTTCGGCGGCTTCCAGGCGATCAGCGCTGCGGCGCGCCAGGGTGCTCTGCTGCGCGAGGGCCTCAACGTGGTGATTGCCGGCAGGCCAAATGCGGGAAAATCCAGCCTGTTGAACCGTCTCGCCGGGGACGAAGTGGCCATCGTCGCCGATATGCCTGGCACCACGCGCGATGTGCTGCGCCAACAAATGCATCTCGACGGTTTGCCCTTGAGTCTGGTGGATACCGCGGGCCTCCGCTCCGCTGTCGATGCGGTGGAGGCCGAGGGTGTGCGTCGTGCGCGCAGCGAAATCGCGCGCGCCGATCGCGTGCTGTACGTCGTAGATGCCGGCGGGGATGCTTGCGTTCAGGAATCCTTCGCGGCAGATCTTGAGCAATTGCCGGCGGGGATTCCCGTCACCCTGGTCTTCAACAAGATCGATTTGACCGGGATGCCCGCGCGGCTCGACGATGCTCTGATCCCGCCGAGGGTGTTTTTGAGCGCCCGCACCGGCGCGGGTCTTGAGCTCATGCGCACGCATTTGCAGACGAGCGCCGGATATCAAAAGGCCGAGTCGGGGGCGCTCGCCGCGCGGCGCAGGCATCTTGATGCGCTCCACCGCGCACGACAACACGTGCAAAGCGCCGATGAGACCTTGCGGCGCACGCGTGCCTTTGAGCTGTTCGCCGAGGATCTGCGGCTGGCACAGCGCGCCCTCGGCGAGATCACGGGGGAGTTCACCAGCGAGGATTTGCTGGGCGAGATCTTCGGCAGCTTCTGTATCGGAAAGTAATCCGTCAGACGCTTTGCTTGTCGCCCTGCAGATCCGTCCGTTCCGTATCGATCAGCCGGGCTAGACGTGCCGAGACCCCCAGTGCAGCCAGAATGGCGACGGTGGCGATGGATGTAATCACCGGAAAACGCCAGAACAACCACAGCATGGTGAGCGCCGACAGCGCCAAGATGGCCCAAAGCGCGGCTATATTGGTCCGCGTACGCGATGAGTCGGTCATGCCAGCTCCCCCCGGAATGATGCAGCTACCCCCGTATACCTTATACATTGGGCGAAGTTAAACGGCCATACAGCAAAGCCCGCCATCTGACATGAGTGTTTAGCTGATGCGGTCAACCCAGCATCGATTCCCGGCGCCAGTGGCGTGCGGTGAGGAGCATCAACGCCAACGCGAGGCCGAGCGATGCGGCCGCCGACATCCACGCGTCGGCGGCCGCGATCGGTTCATCCTTGAGTACGCTGGTCATCAGCAAGTGCTGGCTCAAGGACGGGATGAACATCAATGAACTGCGAGTCTTCAGGGAATAGATGCTGGCAAAAGCGATCGGCAGGGTCGGTATGAGAAGAACGGTCGTCAGGTAGGTCTGAGCCTCTCGATAGCTGCGCGCGAAGGAGGCGATGAAAGTCATGAGAGCGGCGCCCAGGGGTACGAAGGGGAGGCAGATTGCGAAGAAAATCAGAGCGGTGCCGGGACTCAAGTTTCCGCTCATACCCAACTTTTCGAGCGGTACGAAGCGAAACACGCAAACGAACGCCGTGAGACTCAACCCCAATGAAATGCACATATAGGCACAGGTCGCGAGAATCTTGCCGCCCACCAGGCTTGATCGCGCGACCGGCAGACTGAGCAGCGCCTCGAGCGAACCCCGTTCCCGTTCACCGGCAGTGGAATCGATGGCCAGATACAGTCCGCCCATCAGCACGGCGAAGAGCACGAAATAGGTCATGAAGCCCATGACCACGACGGCGCGGCCGGCGGGCGTCGCCACATCGATGTCGTTCACCGCGACCGGCAACGCAAGCAGCGGATTCACCCCGCGGGCCTGAAGCCGCAGCTGTGCGATGGCACTCGCGTAGCTGCCCAGCATCATTCTAGTCCGATCGGCAAGTTTGCGGGTTTGCGAGTCCGCACTGTCAGCGACCAGCAGCACGGGCGCCGGGATTGCCGCGGTAAAGCGCGGGCCGTATTCCGTCGGAACAATCAGCACGACTTGTGCGCTGCCGCGGCGGACCGCGGCGCGTGCCTCGTCTTCCGACAGCGTCGCGGCGGAGAGCTTGACGCCCAATGCTTCGAGATAGTGCGTGAGTCCGGGGGCGTGTTCGCCCCCCGATATAGTGAGCTTGAGCGGTTCATCCGACTCGATGACGCTTTGATTGAGCATCCGCGACACCATGAGACCGAACAGCAAGGGGCCGAACAGGGGTCCGAACAGCAGCGCCGACATCAAGGTGCGCCGATCGCGCAGATTTTCCAGAAATTCCTTGGCAAGGACCGTGAACAAGGAGCGCATCAACCCACCCCTTCGGTGTCGCCGAGCACTTGTAGAAAAGCATCCTCCAACGAGGCCGCGCCGCTGCGCTGCCGAATCGATTCCACCGTCGCGTCCGCGAGCACCCTGCCATGGCCTATGATCACCACACGATCGCACAGTGCTGCGACTTCCTGCATGACGTGGGAGGAGAACAGCACGCACCTACCTTCAGATTTCAAGGCACGCAGCATTTCGCGCAAGTTGCGGATCGCCATCACGTCGAGCCCGTTGGTGGGTTCATCGAGGACGACATTCCCGGGGTCGTGAATCAGTGCGCGCGCCAGCGCCACTTTGATGCGCTGCCCTTGCGAGAAGCCTCTGGCGCGGCGGTCGATGAAGCTTTCCATGCCAAGGAGGCGTGCGAGTTCTGCGGTTCGAGAGCTCAAGGCGGCGTTGCCGACGCCTTGCAGCGAGCCGAAATAGTGGATGTTCTCCCGCGCCGTCAGGTTGCCGTACAGTCCGGCCGCGTGCGGCAGCACGCCAAGGTGCGCGCGAGCCCTTGAGGTCTCGCCGCGAATGTCGATGCCGTCGATGCGCGCGCTGCCGCTGTCGGGCGCCAAGACGCCATACAGCATGCGCAGGCAGGTCGACTTGCCCGCGCCGTTGGCGCCCAAGATTCCGGTGATCGCGCCGTCGCGCGCCACGAAGGAAATATCGCGCACCGCCTCGACTGCGCCGAACCGCTTGCTCAAGTTCGTGGCCTCGATCATGGCGAGGGACCCGTCATGTTCACGAAGAATGGTGCGGAGGCGTGCCGCTCGAGGCAGCTTGCGTCGAGCTTTTCGGGGGCAGCCGTGTCCAGGAATTCCGCCATCAGCTTCGGCATGCAGCCGGTGGCGACCTGCCCGTGCCCCTCGCCCTTCAATATCAGATGCCGATGATGTGCAAGGCCTTGCGCCGCGCGTTCGGCGTCGGCCGGCGGCGTCACGGGATCCGCCTCGCCCGACAACAACAGGGTTGGGATGTCGCTGTGCAGGGGATCATGCAGATCGGCGTCCACCGGCCCATGCGGCCAGAGCTTGCATATCTCGAGCAGCGCATCGAGTTGATCGGCACCCTGGTAGGTGCTCGCAATGGCTGTCCGATCGACGCTCGCGGCGTCGAAGAAGGGCACGTCCTCGCTGCAGATCACGCTGTTCTGCATCCCGCTCGCGAGTTGTTCGCCGACCTGCCGCGCTGTCATGATGGTCTGCGCCGCGAGCGGCGCAAGGGCGCCCTCCGCTGCCCGATGAACCAAAGCGGGCAGCAACGAGGCCTGGGCGGCGTTGTAGGAAAGAAATCTCAGGCTCGCATTCAGCATGCTGCGATTGAATTCGACATGGAGCGGCAAGCCGTTGTTTGGATCATCGATGGTCATGCTCAACTTCTGAGCGCCGAATTGCCGCCGCAGGGAATCGAGATCCTGCCGGAATCCAGGGTAGGCCGCGGCGCAATCCGGTGATTTCCCGCATCGCGCCACGATGAGATTGAGCGCGCGCTCGGCGTCCAGAGGCGTTTCGGGTCCGATCGCCTGCTCCGGATAGGTCACGCCGTCCAGGATCGCCGCATGCACGGACGCGGGATAGCGGCGCATGTAAAGCTGCGCCACCCGGGTGCCGTACGAGACCGCGTACAGATCGATGACCGCAACCTTGAGCGCTTCGCGCACGGTCGCCAGGTCCGCAACGGCCGCGCTGCTCGTGTAGAACCGCACCCGATCGCCGTACTTTTTCAGGCAAGCCAAAGTCGCCTGCCGAAGCACGGGCATCGGGTCGTCCGGCGGCTGCCAGTCATCAGGATAGTCGCAAGAGAGCGGCGCGGAGTTGCCGGTGCCGCGCTGATCGACCAGCACGATGTCGCGGTTGCGATTCACGCGCCCGAACGCCGCGGCGTAGCTCGCGTACATGGCGGTGGCTCCCTGACCCGGGCCCCCCGCCAGCAGAAACACGGGCGGCGCCGCGCTGCGCCGATTGAGCGCAGGCACGACTGCAATGTGGAGGCCAATGGTCGCGCCTCCGCGCTGCGTACGGTCTTCGGGCACCTGGAGGGTGCCGCAACGGGCGGCGATCGATGTCAACCGCAGCGGATGTTCGAGCCTGCATTCGTGCAGCTCGAGCGGCACAGCAGCGGCGCAGGCCGCCCACAGAAGGTTGAACGCCCATGCGCAGCACAAGGCCCTGCCCAGTGCCATAGCCCTCGAATTCAGCCCCATGCGAATCTCCGGTTTCTTCCGATTGTAGGGGATACGCTACCCGCCGCCGTCCGCGAGTTGCTAGATTTGCGGCCCAGGTCGTCTTATTCGAGGTTGCGCCATGACTCTGATTCGCGAAGCCGATGTGATTGCGAGCGTGTCCGATGCCCTGCAGTACATCTCCTATTACCACACGCCCGACTTCATTCGCGCCATGGGACGCGCGTACGACATGGAGCAAAGCCCGGCGGCCCGCGACGCGATCGCGCAGATACTCACCAACTCGCGCATGTGCGCCGAAGGACACCGGCCGATTTGCCAGGACACCGGCATCGTCGTGGTGTTCGTCAAGGTGGGCATGGGGGTGCGCTGGGAGGCGTCGCTGGACCTCGAGGCGATGATCAACGAGGGTGTGAGGCAAGCCTACCTCAATCCCGAGAACAAGCTGCGCGCATCCATCGTATCGGACCCCGCATTCAAGCGGCTAAACACGCGCGACAACACGCCGGCGGTAATTCACACGGAATTCGTTCCTGGCGATGAGGTTGAAATCACCGTGGCCGCGAAGGGCGGAGGTTCCGAAAACAAATCCATGTTCGCCATGCTCAACCCGTCGGATTCGGTTGCCGATTGGGTGCTGGAGATGGTGCCTGAAATGGGCGCCGGGTGGTGTCCGCCCGGCATGCTGGGCGTGGGCATCGGCGGCAGCGCCGAAAAGGCCATGCTGCTGGCAAAGAAGTCGCTGATGGAACCCATCGACATCGTCGAGCTGATATCGCGCGGAGCGAAAAGCAAACTCGAAGAACTGCGTTTGGAGATATTCGAACGAGTCAATGCGCTGGGGCTGGGCGCGCAGGGTCTGGGCGGCCTCACCACGGTGCTCGATGTGAAGATTCTGGATTACCCGACTCATGCGGCCTCCCTACCGGTCGCGGTGATTCCCAACTGTGCCGCCACGCGCCATGTTCACTTCACACTCGACGGCTCGGGGCCCGCGATCCTCGAACCGCCGAACCTCGATCTGTGGCCCAAGGTTAAATGGTCGCCCGACGCCGGCGCGCGGCGCGTGTTGCTCGATGGTCTGACCCCTGCGCAGATTGCGACCTGGAAGCCCGGCGAGCGGCTGCTCCTCTCGGGTAAGCTCTTGACGGGGCGCGATGCTGCCCACAAGCGCATTTGTGCGCTGCTCGAGGCCGGCAAGCCTCTGCCCGATGGATTGGATTTTCATGGCCGTGTCATCTATTACGTGGGACCGGTGGATCCGGTGGGCACGGAAGTCGTCGGGCCTGCCGGTCCGACCACCGCCAATCGCATGGATCGATTCACCGACACCATGCTGGGCAAGGCCGGGCTGCTGGCGATGGTCGGCAAGGCGGAGCGCGGCCCCGAAACCGTCGCATCCATCGCCAGGCACCGTTCCGCCTACATGATCGCCGTGGGCGGCGCCGCCTTCCTGGTGTCCAATGCCATCCGCGGCAGCCGCATCGTGGCCTTCCCCGAACTCGGCATGGAGGCGGTGTACGAGTTCGAAGTTCGCGACATGCCGGTGACGGTGGCGGTGAGTTCGGACGGCACGTCCGTACATGACACGGGACCCAAGGCCTGGGCCGGAAAGTTCGCTGGAATACCCGTTGCCGTGGAGTGACGGCGGGCAGCTGATCCAGGAGACAGGCTCGCGGTTCCCTGGCACTTTTGCCCCGACCCCTTTAGAGTACCCGCCTCGCAAATTCGAGTGGATTCAAGCGTGATGCGTTTCGGTACGGAATTCGCAGTTGTCGTGATCGGCGGCGGCCATGCGGGCACCGAAGCCGCCCTTGCGGCTGCGCGCATGGGACAGCGTACATTGCTGCTCACGCACAATATCGAAACGCTGGGCCAGATGAGCTGCAATCCAGCGATCGGCGGCATCGGCAAGGGCCATTTGGTGAAGGAAATCGACGCGCTGGGCGGTGCCATGGCGCTCGCGGCCGACGCTGCCGGGATCCAGTTTCGCACGCTCAATGCCAGCAAGGGTCCCGCCGTACGCGCCACGCGCGCGCAAGCCGACCGGCAGCTCTATAAGCGTGCAATCCGGCGCATGCTGGAAACCCAGCCGAATCTGACGCTGTTCCAGCAGGAAGCGGCCGATCTTACGATCGAAGGCGGACGTGTCGTGGGGGCGGTCACGCAGAGCGGCATCGAATTTCGCGCGCGCGCCGTCGTCTTGACCGTGGGCACGTTCCTCGGCGGCAAAATTCACGTCGGCCTCGAGAGCCACCCTGGCGGCCGCGCCGGTGATCCGCCGTCGACGAGTCTCGCGGCGCGGCTGCGCGACATGAATTTACGCGTCGGCCGGCTGAAGACCGGCACTCCTCCGCGGATCGACGGCCGCAGCATCGATTTCTCGAGCTTGCGAGAACAACACAGCGACCAGCCGCGTCCCGTGTTCTCCTTCCTGGGTGTCCGGGATCTTCACCCGCGCCAGCTTCCTTGCCACATTACCGCCACCAACGAGCGAACCCACGACATCATTCGCGCCGCGACCGCGCGCTCGCCGATGTTCACCGGGTTGATCGAGGGCGTCGGTCCGCGCTACTGCCCCTCCGTGGAAGACAAGGTGGTGCGGTTCGCGGACAAGCACTCGCATCAGATTTTCGTCGAACCCGAGGGGCTCGACACGCATGAAATCTACCCCAACGGAATTTCCACCAGCCTGCCGTTCGACGTGCAGCACGAGTTCGTGCGCACGATCCGGGGATTCGAGCGGGCACACATCACGCGCCCGGGCTACGCGATCGAATACGATTTCTTCGACCCCCGCGATCTCAAATTCAGCTTGGAGAACAAGCATCTTCCGGGGTTGTTTTTTGCCGGCCAGATCAACGGCACCACCGGCTACGAAGAGGCGGCGGCACAAGGGCTGCTCGCCGGGGCCAACGCGGCGCTCTTTGCAGGCGGCCGCGAGGCGTGGTGGCCGAAACGAAGCGAGGCCTACATGGGCGTGTTGATCGACGATCTGATCACGCGCGGCGCCCCGGAACCCTACCGCATGTTCACCAGCCGCGCCGAGTACCGGTTGAGCCTGCGCGAGGACAATGCGGATCTGCGCCTCACCGCGCAAGGTTTTGATCTCGGACTGGTGGATGACCGCCGTTGGGAATTTTTTCAACGCAAGCGTGCGGCGGTCGCGGATGAAGTGTCGCGACTGGCGGCGGCGGTCGTGCAGCCTTCAGCGGTCGACACCGCGCTTTCGGCCAAGCTTGGGGCACGCCTGCTTCGCGAGGCGCGCGCCTTGGATTTATTGCGCCGGCCCGAGCTCGCGTACGATGATCTGAACCTCGTTGCTCCGTGGGAAGAGATGCCCGGCGGAACATGGCGCGACGATGAGCGGCTGGCGGAGCAGGTCAAGCTCCAAGTCGACGTCCAGGCCAAGTACTCGGGATATCTCAAGCGCCAGAGCGACGAAATCGAGCGCCAGCAGCGCCATGAAGATTTGCGGCTCCCCGAGAACATCGACTATGGCGATGTCGGCGGCCTGTCCAACGAAGTCCGCCAGCGCCTGCGCGACGTGCGCCCGGAGACCATCGGCCAGGCAGCGCGGATCCCCGGCCTGACGCCGGCCGCGGTGTCGCTGCTGCTGGTGCATCTCAAGAAGCGCGACCGGGCGGCTTGAAGCCCGGCCAGCCTGGCGGATCGAGTCACGACAGGCGGTGATGAGCCTATGACAAATTTCTACGACTTCAAAGTGGCGGGCCTCGACGACAGCCCGGATGTTCTTGGGCCTCTGAAGGGCAAAGTGACGTTGGCCGTGAACGTTGCGAGCAAATGCGGCTATACGCCGCAATATGCATTGCTGGAAGAACTCTACGAGGAACTCAAGGATCAGAATTTCACCGTGGTGGGATTCCCCTGCAATCAATTCGGAGCCCAGGAACCGGGTGGCGCGGCCGAGATCCGCGAGTTCTGCTCGCTCAATTACGGCGTGACCTTCCCGCTGACGGTCAAAATCGACGTCAATGGCTCCCGACGGCACGCCTTGTACGCCTGGCTGACGTCCAAGGAGAACGGGTTTCCCGGTGACATCGGGTGGAATTTCGAGAAATTCCTGATCAACCGCGATGGCCGGGTGATGAACCGCTATCCGTCCGGGACGAAGCCCACGGATCCGACCTTTCTGCAGGACCTGGCGGACGTCTTGTAGGGCGAGCGCCGCCGCAATTGCGGCCGCCGCCGTCAAGCGAGTGGCATTTTGTCCCCCCACTCTTTAACATCAGCGCTCCTTTTGATCCCCAGGGCTCGGAGAATTAGATGACTTCTCGATTGAATCGCCTGACGTGGCTCGGCACCGCGCTCTGCCTGACTTGGTCTCTTGGTGCGCATGCCGCGGGCGATCCGGCGCTCGGCGAGAAGAAGTTCTACACGTGTTACGGATGCCACGGCCTCGAGAACTACAGGAATGCGTACCCGGATTACACGGTTCCGAGGCTCCGCCACCAGCACGCTTCGTACATCGTAGCCGCCCTGCAGGAGTACCGCAGCGGCGACCGGCCGCACGCGACCATGCACGCGCAGGCGGCATCGCTCTCCGATCAGGACATGGAAGATATTGCCGCCTACCTGCAGGGTGATGCACCGCCTAAACCGGGCGCCGCGGTAACCGGGAAGGTTCCAAAGCAGGTCGCCCCCTGCGTCGCCTGCCATGGAGAAAACGGACTGGGCGTCGAAGCGCCGCTGACTCCGAAGCCGGCGGTCCTGGCGGGTCAGCATGTCGACTATCTGGAACAGGCGTTGACGGCCTATCGCAACGGCCGCCGCAAGAACGTGGTGATGGACGGCATGGCGCAGCTGCTCACCACCGATGAGGACGTGAAGATCGCGGCGGCATACTTCGCGAGCCAAGCCTCTCCCCTGGCGACGGCGACGACCGGCAGCAAGTAGTGCATTCACCGCGGCCTTGAGGGGGGCGCCGCGGCGGGTCACCTGCCCTGCGTGATCAGGAATTGCGCGAAAGTCCTGAAGTAGGCGTCGCGGTTCTGCTTTTTGCGAAATCCGTGCCCTTCGTCGGCCGCCTCCAAATACCACACCTCGCCGCCCTTGCTGCGTACCCGGTTCACGATCTGCTCCGCTTCGCTCAACGGCACGCGCGGATCGTTTCTGCCGTGCACGATGAGCAGCGGCCGCGAAATGCGCTCCGCGTTCGTCAAGGGTGAAATGCGCCTAAGGAACGCCCGCGTGTCAGGATCGCGCTCGTCGCCGTATTCCGCGCGGCGTTGATTCTGGCGATAGGGTGCGGTGTTGGTCAAAAAGCTCACGAAGTCGGCGATGCCGGCCAGATCGACTCCTCCCCGCAGTCGCTGGCTGAAATCCACCATCGTGGCGAGAGTCAGATACCCGCCATACGAGCCGCCCGATACGATCACGTGCTTTGCGTCGAAGCCGTTTTGCAGACTGAGCCAGACGAGGAGTGCGCCGATGTCCTTGACCGCATCCTCGCGCAACGTGCCGTTGTCGAGCGCCAGATAGCTCTTGCCGTAGCCGGACGAGCCGCGCACGTTTGGAGCAACGACTGCAAATCCGAGCTCGTTGATCACGAACTCGAGCCACGGATCGAAGCCGGGCCGGAACTGCGACTCGGGGCCGCCGTGCAAGGTGATCAATATCGGATGCGGTCCTGGAGTGCTTGGTTCGTAAACGTACAGCGGAATCTGGCGCTGCCGGCCATCCGTACGGTCGAAGGTGGGAAATTGAGTGAGCCGCGGCGTCACGAATTTCGCAGTGTCGACGGCACCCGCCTCGCTATGCGTCCAGGCTTCCAGGCGATTCGACGCGATATCCAGCACATATGCATCGCGCGGCCGGTTGGCCGCCGCAAATCCGAAGGCAAGGCGGCCTCCCGCGGCATCGAAACTCAGCGAGTCGATGATGCCGGCTGGACTCAGCCTCGGGGGAATCAAGTCCTGATGCGTCTTGAGATCGAGCAAATTAATCTTGCCGGCCCCGCCCTCGTTGCTGACGAAGGCGAGATAGTGTCCGTCGCGCGATATCGCCAGCTCCTCGATGTCCCAGGGGATGTGGCCGGAAATGATGGTCTTCTCGCCCGTGAAGAGGTTGATGTAGCGCAGCTGCGCGAACTCACTGTCGCGGTCGGAAATCAAGTAAACCCCCTGCCCATCGCGGGAGAACTTCGCTGCCGAGATCCCGACCTTGACCGGCGCCGATTCCACCTCGCGCTTCTGCCCCGAACTCAAATCGACCACGTACAGGTATGCTTCGGAGATCGATAGATATTTCAGCACCAGGAGCTTTCGGTCGTCCGGCGACCAATCGAGCGGATACCACGCGGCGCCGTCTCCAGTGATCGCAAGTCTCGGCAGCGAGCCGGCTTCCGGATCGACGACGTCGATGTCGTAGCTGACGCCGTCCCGGGCCGTGCTGAAGAACGCGACCTCGCGTCCGGTGTTCGACCACACCGGACTGCCGTTCATGGACTTGCCGTCCGTCAGCAGTCGCGCGGCAGGTTCACCCAGCCGCTGGTAGAAGAGCTGGGTTTTCTCGTTGCCGCCCACATCCTTGAGGTAGACGTAGGCGCTGCGGCCGGGATCGGGGGAAAATGCGGCCATGGTGACCGGATCGCGCAAAAACGTGAGCTGGCGGCGCTCGCCCCCGGGCCGCTCCACCAGGTGCAGTTGATCGACATCGCCGAATCGGGTGGCGATGAGGAGCTGTCCCTGCGGCGAGAAGCCGAGCGGGGTCGCCTGGCGCGCGTTCAAGTAGGCGTCCAGCTTCTCGCTCAATTCGGCGGTGGGTTCCGGAATGTTGTCGAAGGTAAGATTGCCGCGCTCGACCCGCGTGGTTGCGAGCGCATACGGTGTGCCGGACATCAACGCCGCCAGCGACAGCAGCAAATAAATTCGAGCCATAATGCCTATGTTCTCACAGGGCAGGGATAATGGGACCGATGGTGGCGTATGAGCACTTGGTGAAATCCTACAACGTGAGCGACCAGCTCGACGAGATCGCGAGCGCGGATCCGCCGGCGTATCTGCGCCGCTGCTTCGCCGAGGGGTATTCCGCGGCGTTGCTGCCCTGGAGCCGTGTGCAGCAGCTCGCCGTCTGCGCCATGGTCGTCGACTCCATCCTCAACGACCGGGACTACGAGTTCTTCGAGCATGAACTCATCGCGGACTGGCGGATCCACTATGCGGGTGCGTGCGCCAAACTGAAGGAGCTCGCCGCGCAGGCGCTGCGCCGGGTGCTGGAACGAGATCGGCCGCAAGATCCGGATGCCGCGGCCGAGCTCGAACAGCTCGCCGGCAGCTTGGGCGGAACTTGAATGGGCCCATGCTGCCCGCACGCCTTGCATCGCCGCACCGCGGCCGGCGCGAGTTGCCGGATGGCGTTGTGGGCGGCGACGGCTGCGGCGCTGATCGGCTGCCAGTCGTCTCCTCCGCGACCAATCCAACCTCCGCGCGCGCAAGCCCCTGAACGGAACCCGGGCGCGACGCCGGGCGCCGCGCAGCAGAGCGACGGATCATTCGATTGGCACGGTCTGCTCATCGCGCCTTTCGGCACCGTGCTCAAAGCGATCCCGTTGGCGCTTCACGAGGTGCTGCTGTTTCGGGATGAATCGCCGGCCAGCGGCTCCGGCTCTGATGATGCGGCGGCCGATCGCGCTCCAGCACCCGGCGCATCGGATTGCTACGCTGCCGACACGCCCGCACCGCCTTTCGCCGGCCGCACGCCGGATGAGTACGTGCTGTGCTTCACGCGCGATCGCTTGGCTCGGATTCAAGCATCCGTGCGTTTGGCGACGGCCGAAGCCCCCGGCATATTCGCGGCGGCGTGCGCCGCCTGGTTGAAGAATGCGACGCCGGACGCCGAGCCCCGGACCGCAGAGGGCGGTGCGGTTGGATGCCAGGGCCGCGAGGGCGCCGTCCGGTTCAGCGGCCGGCTCGGGGAGGCGACGGATCGGTCCGATATGCCGCCGGCCGAATTGACGATGTCCATCACGCTCGAAAGCGTCTCCGCTCCCTAACGTGCGCGCGACACGCGAGTCCGAACATGAGCTGCTGGTCGCGGGCGCACGCGAGCTCGGGATCGCCTTGGATCCGCCGGCCGTGGAGGCGCTGCTCAAGCTCGTGGACGAGCTCGAGCTCGGGAATGCGCAATTCAACCTGACGGCAATCCGCGACCGGCCAAGCATGCTGCGCAAGCACGTCCTCGACAGTCTGAGCATCCAGCCGTACCTGCGCGGTCAGCGAATTGCCGATATCGGCACCGGGGCGGGGTTTCCGGGCCTGCCGCTCGCCATCGTCAATCCGCAGCGTCGCTTCACCTTGATCGAGGCCACCGGCAAGAAGGCGCGGTTCGCCGAACAGACTGCGGGGCGCCTGGGGTGCGAAAATGTGCGGATCGAACAGGCTCGAGCGGAAAACTACAGACCGTTCGAGCTTTTCGATACAGTGGTGGCGCGGGCTCTGTCATCGCTGGCGGATTTCGCGGCCTATGCCGGTCATTTGTGTGCTCCGGATGGGCGCTTGCTGGCGATGAAGGGAAAGCGGCCGGACGAGGAAATCTCCGCGCTGCCCAAATCGTTCCGGGTCGTTGCCGTGCACCGACTCAAGGTGCCCGGGCTGGACGACGAGCGGCATCTTGTGGAACTCTCAGCGGCAAAGGCTGTGGCAGCGCGGCGCGTTCCGGCCGCGCCAAAATCGGGCGATCAATGAAGCGGGTCATCGCAGTCGCAAATCAAAAAGGCGGAGTCGGAAAGACCACGACTGCCGTCAATCTCGCCGCCTCGCTGACGGCGACCAAGCGGCGTGTGCTGCTCATCGACCTCGATCCGCAAGGCAACGCCACCATGGGGTGCGGAATCGACAAGCATTCCCAGTCGCGAACGAGTTGCGATGTGTTGCTGGGCGACTGCGCTGCAATCGAAGCGCTGGTGCCGGTCGAGTACGGCGGCTTCATGTTGATGCCCTCCAACCAGGACCTCACGGCGGCCGAGGTGCGGCTGCTCGGGATGATGACCGGCCGGGAGTTCAAATTGCGCAATGCGCTCAAACCCGTGCGCAACGATTTCGACGTGATTTTGATCGACTGTCCGCCGGCGCTCAACATGCTCACGCTCAACGCGCTCGTGGCGGCCGATTCCGTCATGGTCCCGATGCAATGCGAGTATTACGCGCTTGAGGGCCTGAGCGCGCTGGTGCAAACCATCGATCAGATCCGCGCCAGCATCAATCCCGACCTGGAGATCGAGGGATTGCTCCGCACCATGTTCGACCCGCGCAACAATCTTGCGAATGAAGTGTCCGCCCAGCTGATCGAGCACTTCGGCGACAAGGTGTTTCGCACCTTGATTCCGCGCAATGTTCGCCTGGCAGAGGCTCCGAGCTTCGGCAAGCCCGCGCTCTTTCACGACAAGGAGTCGCGCGGCGCTCTGGCCTACCTGGCGCTCGCCGGCGAGATGATTCGCCGCGACGATCTGCCGTCCGCGCCCGTATAATCGGCTCCGTCCGTGCAATCGGCATCGTTCATCGGGATTTGAAGCATGTCCGGCAAAAAACCCTCCCTGGGCCGCGGCCTCGCCGAGCTCAGCCCCCTGATGGCGAGGCGCGTGGGCTCCCCCGCGTACGAGATGCCGACATCTTCGCCCCCTCAGCCGGGCGCGCTCGCCGGCGACCGCTTGGCGAATCTGCCGCTCGATCTCTTGCAGCGGGGCAAGTATCAGCCGCGCGTCGACATGCGCCCCGAAACGTTGAGCGAACTCGCGGACTCGATCAAATCGCAGGGTCTGGTGCAGCCCATCCTCGTGCGCCCCATCCCCGGTCGCAATCCGGGCGAATCGCAACGCTACGAAATCATCGCCGGCGAACGTCGCTGGCGGGCGGCGCAGATGGCGGGACTGGCGGAAATTCCGGCTGTCATCCGGGATGTGCCCGATGAGGCCGCCGTCTCGATGGCGCTCATCGAGAACATACAGCGCGAAGACCTCAATCCCTTGGAAGAGGCGGGAGCGCTTAAGCGCTTGGTCGAAGAATTCGGCTTGACGCACCAGACTGCGGCCGAAGCCGTAGGGCGCTCGCGAGCGGCGGTAAGCAATTTGCTGCGGCTCATGGAGCTGGCCGACGAGGTGAAAGAATTGTTGGAACAGCGCCGGATCGAAATGGGCCATGCGCGCGCACTCCTTGGGCTCACTTCGCGCCGCCAGCAGATCGAAGTGGCCGGTCTCGTCGCCAAAAAGTCGCTTTCGGTCAGGGACACGGAAGCTTTGGTGCGGCGCATCATGAATCCTCCGTCCGACTCCTCGAAAGAACCGGCGGCGGTGGATCCTGACATTGCCCGCCTGGAGCGCGAATTGGCCGATAAACTGGGCGCCAAGGTCGCGTTCCAGCACACGGCCTCGGGCAAGGGAAAGCTCGTCGTGAGCTACAACAGCTTGGATGAACTCGAAGGGATCCTGGGCCACATCCAGTGACGTAGGACCCGAAAAAATACACGGCCAGTACGTATTGATGCATCGGGGCCGCGTCTCTATAATGCGCCGGCGATTTTGACTGGCGGCGCTTCATATGTGCACAGCGAATATAGCGGCGCCGGTCCGGTTCCCTTCGCGATGAGCGACGTCTTGGTCCGTGGTTACCGGCTGGTCGTTCGAGTCGTGCTCCTGCAAGCAGGCTGCGCGGCATTAGTCGCGTCTGTGTTTCTTGTGTTCAAAGGCGCGCACCAGGCCCTTGCGGCGCTGGTGGGTGGATTGATCGTGGCTGCCGGAAGTGCGGTGTTCGGCTGGCGCGCGTTCAAGCCCGGAATTGCGGGCGGCGCCACGCTCGCGACGGCGATGTACGCCGGAGTGGCGGTGAAGTGGTTATGGTTCGCGCTCGCGCTTTACTTGGCGCTCGCGAGATTGAAACTCGACGCGGCGCCTCTATTGATAGGAGTGGTGGTCGCGCAATTGGGTTATTGGGCGGGTCTCGTCCGGCTCAAGTGACAATTGGGGACTTATGCGTTTTGGAATCAGGGCAGAAGAAGATGCTTCGGGCGGGGTGACAGGCTACATCAAGCACCACCTGACTCATTACACCGTCGATTCGGGGCACGGCGCTTTCTGGTCCGTCCATGTCGACAGCATATTTTTCACCCTCCTGATTTCCTGTTTCTTCATCTTCATTCTTTCGCGCGCCGCGCGCCGCGCCACCAGCGGTGTGCCCGGGAAATTTCAGACCGCGGTCGAGCTGCTCGTGGAGTTCGTCGACGGCATGGTGAAGGACACTTTTCACGGCCGAAACAAGTTCATCGCGCCGCTCGCGATCACGATCTTCTGCATCGTGTTCCTTGAAAACTTCATGGACATCCTGCCCGTTGACGCGTTGCCCGCTGCGGCCAAACTCTTCGGCGTGGAACATCTGCGCACCGTGGCCACCGCGGACCTCAACACCACCGTCGGCATGGCGCTTGGCGTGTTTCTTCTGATCCAGTGGGTGGGCATCACTCACAAGGGTTTTGGCCTTTTCGCGGGAGAGTGGTTCACCGCACCGTTCCATGCGCATGGCACGGCCCTCAAGATCCTCCTCGCTCCGGTCAATTTCGTATTTCGAGTGATCGAGGAGCTGGTGCGGCCGCTGTCGCTGTCGATGCGGTTGTTCGGCAACATGTATGCCGGCGAGCTCATATTCCTGCTGATCGCCTGCTTCACGCTGGGCGCAGCCCTCAATCATTTGTCCACATATGCCTTAGGGCTAGCGCAGTTCGGCGCCGGAGTCATTTGGACGGCGTTTCACTACCTGATCATTACGCTGCAAGCGTTCATATTCATGGTGTTGACCATCGTGTATGTCGGCATTGCGGCCGAGAAACACTAGCTTCGATTCATTCAAGACATTAAAGACCGGAGACAATAATGGACAATGTGACCCAAATCGCTCAACTCATGAGCTCCACCGTGATTGCTGCAGGCTTGGTGATCGGCCTGGGTGGTGCGGGTGCCGCCATCGGCTTCGGTATTCTCGGCGGCAAGTTCCTCGAAAGTTCGGCCCGTCAGCCGGAACTCACCAACATGCTGCAGACCAAAATGTTCATCGTTGCGGGCCTGTTGGACGCGGTGCCCATCATCGGCGTCGCCGTCGGCTTCCTGTTGCTCTACGCGAATCCTTTCCTGGGCGCGCTCGGCCTCAAGTAAGAAGCGCCGCACGGGCGTGTGAATGCGCCCGGCAAGGAGTACGCAATGAACTTAGCACTTACGCTGGTCATCCAAGGGGTCGTGTTCTTCCTGGTCGCGTGGGCGGTCATGAAATTCTTCTGGCCGGCCATCATGAACGCCATCGAAGCGCGGCAGAAGAAAATTGCCGACGGTCTGGCTGCGGCGAACAAGAGCGAAAAGGATCTCGAGGAGGCCGAGGAGCGTTCGAAAGTCATCATTCGCGAGGCGCGTGACAAGGCCACGCAAATCGTCGACATGGCGGGCAAGCGCTCCAATGAAATCGTCGAGGAAGCCAAGGGTACGGCCACGAGCGAAGCGCAGCGGCTGGTGTCGCAGGCGCACGATGAGGTGGCGCGTGAAAGCGCCCGCGCGCGCGAGCAGCTGAGCAAGGAAGTGGGAAGACTCGCGGTCGAAGGCGCATCGCGCCTCCTCGGACGGGAGATCGACGCCAAGACTCACGCGGAGTTGCTGGATAAACTGGCCGCCGAGGTTGCGCGTGGCTGAGCGAGCCACCATTGCGCGGCCCTATGCGAAAGCCGCGTTCGAGTACGCCCGCGGCGCGAATGCCTTTGCGAAGTGGTCGCAGGCCTTGAGGACGCTGGCGGAAATCGTCGCCGATGCGCGGGTCGCACCGCTCACCAAGGCTCCGTCGCTGACGCCGGGCGACCTGGCGGGGCTCATCATCGATGTCGCGGGGGCGAACCTCGACGCCGGCATGCAGAACTTCGTGCGCGTGCTGGCGGAAAATCATCGCCTGCTGCTGTTGCCGGAGATCGCGGCGCATTATGAGGTGCTGCGGTCGGCGGTCGAGAACACGGTCGACGTCGAGGTGGTCTCCGCAGTGCCGCTCAATGCGGCGCAGGTCGACAAACTCGCGCAGGCGCTCGGCGCGCGCCTCAAGCGCCAGGTACGCATGAGCACTTCGGTCGACTCGACGCTTTTGGGAGGCGCGGTGGTGCGCGCGGGGGATCTGGTCATCGACGGCTCGCTGAAGGGCCGCCTGGAACGACTCGCCACAGAATTGGGAAGCTAAACTGATTTAGTCGCGGGCTTTTCGGCTCGCAGCAAGAGGTTGATATGTCCATTAAGGCATCGGAAATCAGCGACCTGATCAAGGCGCGCATCGACAAGTTTCAATCCGCCACCGAGGCGCGCAATGTCGGCACGGTGGTGAGCGTTACCGACGGCATCGTGCGGGTCCACGGCCTCGCCGATGCGCGCTACGGCGAAATGCTCGAATTCGCCGGCAACACATTCGGCCTGGCGCTCAACCTCGAGCAGGACTCGGTGGGCGCGGTGGTGCTCGGCGACTACAAGCACATCTCCGAAGGATCGTCGGTCAAGACCACGGGCCGCATTCTGGAAGTGCCCGTGGGTCCTGAGCTCCTCGGCCGCGTCGTCGATGCGCTCGGGTTGCCGATCGACGGCAAGGGTCCGGTGAATGCCAAGTTGAAATCTCCCCTCGAGCGCGTCGCGCCGGGCGTGATTTTCCGCAAGAGCGTCTCGCAGCCCGTGCAAACCGGTCTCAAGGCAATCGATGCGATGGTGCCGATCGGCCGCGGCCAGCGCGAACTCATCATCGGCGACCGCCAAACCGGCAAGACGGCGGTTGCCATCGACACCATCATCAATCAGAAGGGCACGGGCGTTAAGTGCGTCTATGTGGCCATCGGGCAGAAGCAGAGTTCGATCGCCAACGTGGTGCGCAAGCTCGAGGAGCACGGTGCCATGGGCCACACCATCATCGTGGCCGCCTCCGCCTCGACACCCGCGGCGATGCAGTATCTCGCGCCCTACGGCGGCTGCGCCATGGGCGAGTACTTCATGGACAACGGCGAGGACGCGCTGATCGTGTACGACGATCTGTCGAAGCAAGCCGTCGCCTACCGACAGATCTCGCTCCTCCTGCGCCGGCCGCCCGGCCGCGAAGCCTATCCTGGAGACGTGTTCTATCTGCACTCACGCCTCCTCGAGCGCTCCGCGCGGGTCAACGAGGAATACGTGGAAAAGATCACGAATGGCCGCGTCAAGGGGAAGACGGGGTCGCTGACCGGGCTGCCCATCATCGAAACGCAGGCCGGCGACGTCACGGCGTTCGTACCCACCAACGTCATTTCCATCACCGACGGCCAGATCTTCCTGGAAACCGACCTGTTCAACGCCGGCATGCGCCCGGCCATCAACGCCGGCATTTCCGTGTCGCGCGTCGGCGGCGCCGCGCAGACCAACATCATCAAGAAGCTGGGCGGCGGCGTCCGACTGGCGCTTGCGCAATTCCGCGAACTCGCCGCCTTCTCGCAGTTCGCCTCGGACCTCGACGAAGCGACGCGCAAGCAGCTCGAGCGCGGCCAGCGCGTCACGGAACTCATGAAGCAGAAGCAGTACGCGCCGATGTCGGTCGCGGAGATGGCGCTGTCGCTGTACGCGGCCAACAACGGCTTCTTCGACAAGGTCGACCGCCGCAAGGTGGTCGAAACCGAAGCGGCGCTGCAATCGTTCGCGCGATCGAGCCATGGCGATCTGTTGAAGGGCATCAATGCCAAGCCGGATTTGTCGGGCGAGGTCGAGGCGGGGCTCAAGAAGTGCTGCACCGACTTCTTCGCGACGCTGTAAGGCAATAAGAGAAGGAAATGGCAGGCGCAAAGGAAATCCGCGGAAAGATCGCGAGTATCAAGAATACTCAGAAGATCACCAAGGCCATGGAAATGGTCGCGGCGAGCAAGATGCGCAAGGCGCAGGACCGGATGCGGGCTGCACGCCCCTATGCGGAGAAAATCCGCAAGATCATCGGCCACCTGCGGCAGGTGAACCTCGATTACAAGCACCCTTTCACCCTGGAGCGGCCGGTTGAGTCCGTCGGCATCGTGGTGATCAGCACCGACCGCGGCTTGTGCGGTTCGTTGAATTTGAACCTCTTCAAGGCGGCGCTCGGCGCCATCCGCGAGGCCCAGGCAAAGAACGCCAAGGTCTACATGTGCGTCATCGGCTCGAAGGCGCTGCAGTTCTTTCGGCGCCTCGCCGGTGTCGAGATTGCCGCTTCGGTCACGCACCTGGGCGACAAGCCGCATGTCGTCGAACTCATCGGCACCACCAAGGTCATGCTCGATTACTACCGCGACGCGAAGATCGACCAGCTGCTGCTGGTTCACAACGTGTTCGTGAATACCATGACGCAGAAGGGCGCGGTCTCGCAGCTGCTGCCGCTTCAGACCATCGACAAGGGTGACCTCCAGGAGCGCTGGGACTACATCTACGAGCCTGACGCCATCGAGTTTCTCGACGGAATTCTGATGCGCTACATCGAATCGCAGGTCTTCCAGGGCGCCGTGGAGAACGTCGCCTGCGAAATGGCCGCGCGCATGGTGGCCATGAAGAGCGCCTCCGACAATGCCGGCAATCTCATCGACGAATTGCAGCTCATTTACAACAAGGCCCGTCAGGCCGCGATCACGAAAGAGCTTTCGGAAATCGTCGGCGGCGCGGCAGCGGTTTAAGCAAAGGTCAAGATCAGGTATACGGGTCGGGGTCGCGCAGCAACCCCGTTTAAAGGTGGCCGAAGGCCATGAAAATTTCGGGGTTGCGAAGCAACCCCGTTGAAAGGTGAATAGACATGTCCAGCGGCAAAATCGTGCAAATCATCGGCGCGGTCATCGATGTGGAATTTCCGCGCGATCAGATCCCCAAGGTCTACGACGCGCTCAAGCTCGATGACGTGGATCTGACACTCGAGGTGCAGCAGCAGTTGGGCGACGGCATCGTACGCACGATCGCGATGGGACCTTCCGAGGGCCTGCGCCGCGGACTCACCGTCAAGGGAACCGGCAAGGGAATTTCCGTGCCTGTGGGTGCGGGCACGCTGGGCCGGATCATGGACGTGCTCGGCAAGCCGCAGGACGAGAGAGGTCCCGTGCAGGCCGCGGAATACCTGCCCATTCACCGGCCCGCGCCTGCCTACGACGAACAGGCGGGCGGTCAGGATCTCCTGGTCACGGGCATCAAGGTCATCGATCTCCTGGTGCCATTTGCCAAGGGCGGCAAGGTGGGTCTGTTCGGCGGTGCCGGCGTGGGCAAGACGGTGAACATGCTCGAACTCATCAACAACATCGCCAAGCAGTACAGCGGCCTTTCCGTGTTTGCGGGCGTCGGTGAGCGCACCCGCGAGGGCAACGACTTCTATCACGAGATGATCGAATCGGGCGTGATCGACAAGGACAATCTGGGCAACTCCAAAGTGGCGATGGTGTACGGTCAGATGAACGAACCGCCGGGCAATCGCCTGCGCGTCGCGCTCACCGGCCTCACCATGGCGGAATATTTCCGCGACGAGAAGCAGGCCTCCGGAAAGGGCCGCGACGTGCTCTTCTTCGTCGACAACATCTACCGGTACACGCTGGCCGGCACGGAGGTATCCGCGCTCCTCGGCCGCATGCCGTCGGCGGTGGGCTATCAGCCGACGCTGGCGGAGGAGATGGGCGTGCTGCAGGAGCGCATCACCTCGACCAAGACCGGATCGATCACTTCCATTCAAGCCGTGTACGTTCCAGCGGACGATCTCACCGACCCGTCGCCGGCGACCACCTTCGCGCATTTGGACGCGACCGTGGTGCTCTCGCGGCAGATCGCCTCGCTCGGAATCTATCCCGCGGTGGATCCGCTCGATTCCACCAGCCGCCAGCTCGATCCGCTGGTGGTGGGCGAGGATCACTACGAGACGGCGCGCGGCGTGCAGGCGGTGCTGCAGCGCTACAAGGAACTGCAGGACATCATCGCCATTCTGGGCATGGACGAACTGTCCGAAGAGGACAAGCTGAGCGTCTACCGCGCACGCAAGATCCAGCGGTTTCTTTCCCAGCCCTTCAACGTCGCGAAGGTGTTCACCGGACAGGACGGCAAGATCGTGCCGCTCAAGGACACCATCCGTGGCTTCAAGGCGATCATCGCCGGCGAATACGACCATCTGCCCGAGCAGGCGTTTTACATGATCGGCGCCATTGAAGAAGCCGTCGAAAAAGCCAAGACACTGGCGTAAAGAGCGAACATGGCTCACACCATTCATGTCGACATCGTCAGCGCCGAAGGGCAGATCTTTTCCGGCGAAGCCAGCATGGTGTTCGTGCCGGGCTCGCAGGGCGAGCTAGGCATCGCGCCGCGTCACGCACCCCTGCTCACGACATTGAAGGCCGGCGAGGTCCGCGTGCAGTCGGAGGGCCATGAGGAACAATCCTTCTACGTAGGGGGCGGTGCGCTCGAAGTCCAGCCCAATCTCGTGACTGTGCTCGCCGATACGGCGGCGAGGGCGCGGGATTTGGACGAAGCCGCCGCAATGGCCGCGAAACAGCGCGCAGAGGACGCGGTGCGGGAGCGCACCGACAAGCTCGAAATTGCCGAAGCACAGGCCGAACTCGCCCGCGCCGTGGCACAATTGCGGGCCATCGAGCGTCTGCGCAAGAAGCGTTAGGCGCCCGGAACCTCCGCAACGGAGTCTTCATGCCACTTTCGGTCGTCATTCTGGCAGCAGGCCAGGGCAAGAGGATGAATTCCGACCTGCCTAAAGTGCTGCAGCCCTTGGCCGGGCGACCGCTGTTGCAACACGTGATTCGCACCGCCCTCGAGCTCGCACCCTCGAATCTCTATGTGGTCTACGGACACGGCGGCGCGCAGGTTCAGGCAGCGCTGCCGCACGAACCCGTCGAGTGGATTCTACAGGCGAATCAGCTGGGAACGGGACACGCCGTGATGCAGGCGATGTGCGTCATTCCGGATGATCATACGGTGCTGGTGCTTTACGGTGACGTGCCCCTGATCCGTTCGCCTTCCCTGAAGAAGCTGATCTCATTGGCCGAGCAAGGGGCACTTGCCGTGCTTACCGTGGATCTCGACGATCCGGCGGGTTATGGGCGGGTCGTTCGCAACGCCGACGGCGGCGTCAGCTCCATCGTGGAGCATCGCGATGCGAGCCCGGCTGAACTGGAGATTCGCGAACTCAATACGGGTCTCATGGCGGCGCCTGCGGGCCGCCTCCGGGAATGGCTGCTCGGGTTGGGGAGCAGCAACTCGGCGCGCGAGTACTATCTGACCGATGTGGTCGCGGGGGCCGTGCAAGCCGGCAACCGGGTCGATGCGGTGCGGGCCGATCGCTCCTCCGAGGTCGCGGGGGTGAATGACAAGATCCAGCTAGCGACGGTGGAGGCCCTGTACAGGGGCGAAATGGCGGACGAGCTCATGCTCGCCGGCGCGACGCTGGCGGATCCGGCGCGCATCGATATCCGCGGCGACGTCGAGATTGGACGCGACGTGTTCATCGACGTCAACGCAGTATTGACCGGCAGCGTGCGCCTGGGCGCAGGCGTCAAGATCGGACCGAACTGCCTCATCAGCGACTCGCAAATCGGCGCCGGCACGGAGATCTACGCGAACAGCGTCGTCGACCATGCCGTGATCGGAGAGAACTGCCGGATCGGCCCATTCGCGCGCGTGCGGCCCGATACGATTCTACACCGCGACGTGCACGTCGGTAATTTCGTGGAAATAAAGAAGAGCGAAATAGGCGCCGGCAGCAAGGCGAACCACTTGAGCTACGTGGGTGATTCGCGGGTCGGCACCGGCGTCAACATCGGCGCCGGCAGCGTCACCTGCAACTACGACGGCAAGAACAAGTGGCCGACCGTGATCGAGGACGGCGCCTTCATCGGCTCCGGCACAATGATGGTGGCGCCCGTGCGGATCGGAGCGAACGCCACGATCGGCGCGGGGTCCACCATCACCGAGGAGGCGCCTGGTGGCGAACTTACATTGACGCGCGCCAAACAGACCACGGTCGCCGGATGGAAGCGGCCGGCCAAACTCGATGATGGCGCAAAGGCAGCCGCCATCGCTGCGGCGTTGAAGCCGCGGAAGGACTGATTCGTCGAAAGGCGTTGCAGGACGCTGACACAGCTGCACTGTTCCAGGCGCTCGATGGGTCCATCAGCCCCGTGACGCTGCTCCAGCTGCGGCGCTTCAATGAGCCGCGAGGGCCGCCGGTGAAACCAATAGAGCCTTCGCGTACATCGCATGCAGGCGCCCGACGCCGCGGGCCAGATGCATGAGTAACGTCAGGAGTAACACGCCGACCAGCATCATCAGGGGCAGAGCCCACAGGGATGCGAGCCATGCCGGACTTGACTGCAGGTCATCGGGCACGCCCACCCAGCCGTAGCGGCTCGCGATCTCGACGAGCGGTGCAAAGATGAAGACGAGACTCATCGACAGGCCGGCCACCGCCATGACGAAATAGACAATGCCCAAAGGCAGCATCAAGATCAGATAGGCGAGGGTGGTCCAGGTCCGAGGATCCTTGAGCATGTGGCCCACGCGCGGCCAGAACCCCGTCTCGGTGCCCTTGTGCACCGGGCGCCGCGGCATGCGTTCACCCGTCATAGCTTCGATCAGCCGCCCTTCCGCAAGGGAAACCACGCGGGTCAGCGCCATGAACAGCAGAAAAAATGGGATGCCAATGATGAGGACGCTGAAGCCGGCGGACAACGCCAGGCCGGTCACCCCGAAGGTGAAGTAAATGATGCCCGTGGCTAGCGACAACAGCATGAAGAAGAGAGACGTATACGCGCGGGGATCCAGGAACACACCGAAAAATGCCCCCGTTCCACTTTGCGGGATCCGGCGCGGCGTGGACATTGCGGCTTTCACCTTCGCCTCGGTATCCCGATAGGCGCTCGCCACCTCATCGGGAGCCCCGTATGTGGAGGCGATCAATTCGAGCACGTCGGATTCGGATTTGTCCGGGTGCGCGGCGACTTCTGCGCGCAGATATTCCTCGGCGTCGTACAGGGCGTCCTGAATGAGCGCAGGATCTTCGCCGGCGAGATCTTCGCTCAATGCCTTGAGGTACTGGTCGATGGAGCGCGGCGCACTGCGAGTCATGTTGAATGTCCTGTGTCCATGAAGTGATCGACGAAGTTGCGGGTGTCCTGCCAGATGGATTTCCATTCGGCGAGCACGGCGCGGCCTTGCTCGGTGATGCGGTAATAACGTCGGGGTGGACCTGAGTAGGAAGGCACGATGCGGCTGGTCAAAAGACCGCCGGCCGACATCGCCCGCAGCACCGGATAGATGGTGCCTTCCTTGAATATCGAGGTACCGTCGTTGGCGCTCGCCAGTCGTTTGGCGATTTCGTAACCGTAAAGATCCTCGCCGGATCTAGCGAGGATAGAGAGGAGGACGAGCCCCACCAAGCCCCCATTGAGCTCCTTTTGGAATTTTCGACCATTGATATCATCCATTAACCAATACTATATATTTGCTAATAGCAGCTATCAACTAATAGCAGTAACTTTGCATTAGCGAATGTCCACGCCGGGCCATGGTGGATTTCCGGTTCGGCTCGGGCACACTAGGCGCCCCTTTTTGGATTAAGTTGGAGAATCGAGCGAATGTGCGGAATCGTAGGGGTGGTCGCCGAGCGCAACGCGGTTCCCATCTTGATGGAGGGATTGCGCCGCCTGGAATATCGAGGCTACGACTCGGCGGGTATCGCCGTTCTTCAGGGCGGCCGTGTTGCCCGCCTGCGCACCGTGGGGAAGGTGAAGATTCTCCAGGATGCGCTCGACGCCGCGCCAATATTCGGCACCGTGGGCATCGCCCACACTCGCTGGGCGACCCACGGCATTCCGACGACCCAAAATGCCCATCCGCACATGTCGCGCGACGGCGTGGCCATCGTTCACAACGGCATCATCGAGAATCACGAGGAGCTACGCGCAGAACTCAAGGGTTTGGGTTATAGCTTCACTTCCGAAACCGACACCGAAGTGGTCGCGCACCGCATCCATCAACATCTAAGAACCGCGGCCGGTCTGTTCGATGCGGTCCGTCGAACGGTCGGCGAACTTGAGGGCGCCTACGCACTGGCCGTGGTATCGGAGTCGGATCCGGACTGCATTGTCGCGGCGCGAGTGGGTTGTCCCGTGGTCGTCGGACTCGGCATCGACGAGAACTTCGTTGCATCCGATGTCGCTGCGCTGCTGCCCGTCACGCGGCGCTTTTTGTTCCTCGAAGAGGGAGATGTCGCCGAGATCCGGCGCAGATCCATCAAAATAGTGGATGCAGCCGGCGCGAGCGTGGTTCGGCCGGTCCGCGAAAGCGACCTGTCGTCCGATGCCGTGGAACGGGGGCAGTACCGCCACTACATGCTCAAGGAGATACACGAGCAGCCTCGTGCGATCTCGCAGACCTTGGAGGAGCGAATCGCCGGAGGCAGGCTGTTGGATGCCGCATTTGGACCGTCCGCGCACCAGATATTCCGGAAGGTCAAAGCGGTGCATATCGCGGCTTGCGGCACGAGCTTCCACGCGGGACTGGTCGCGAGCTACTTGATCGAGCAGTTTTGCCGCGTTCCGGCGCGCATCGAAATTGCCAGCGAATACAGGTACCGGGATCCGGTGATCACCCCGGATACCTTGTTCGTGACCATATCCCAGTCCGGCGAGACGGCCGACACGCTGGCGGCGCTGCGAAACGCCAAGCGGGCGCAGTACTTGTCGACGCTGACCATTTGCAACGTTGCCGAAAGCTCGATGGTTCGCGAGTCGGAACTCACGTTGCTGACCCGTGCCGGCCCCGAAATCGGGGTTGCGTCCACCAAGGCATTCACGACTCAGCTGACCGCGCTCGCCATGCTGATCATCGCTCTTGCCAAGAACCGCGGTGAAGCGGCTCAGGAACGCGAACTCGTTTCGCAACTGCTGGAACTGCCCGGCTTGGTGGAGAAGACCTTAAGACTGGATGCAGCCATCCAGGCGCTCGCCGAAAAGTTCGCCGACAAGCATCACGCGCTGTTTTTGGGCAGGGGCCCCCTGCACGCCATCGCCATGGAAGGCGCGCTCAAGCTCAAGGAAATTTCCTACATCCACGCCGAAGGATACGCGGCCGCGGAACTCAAACACGGCCCGCTGGCGCTGATCGATGAAGACATGCCGGTGGTTGCGGTGGCGCCCAACAACGAGTTGCTGGAGAAGCTCAAATCCAACCTGCAGGAAGTGCGCGCGAGGGGCGGTAAATTGTTCGTGTTTGCGGATCCACGGGCCGGCATGCACAGCGAGGACGGGGTTACGGTGATCGAGATGCCGGCCCCCGCGACAGCGCTGCAAGCCCCGGTAGTGTTCGCCATTCCGATGCAGCTGCTCGCCTACCACGTGGCGGTCCTCAAGGGCACCGACGTCGACCAGCCGCGCAATCTCGCCAAGAGCCTCACGGTTGAATAGACGGGTGAAGCTCGGGGCGGGGGTGGATGCAGCGTTCGGCCCCGCCTACTTCCGCAGGTACTATTTCAACGCGGCCACGCGCGTCACGTCGGCGGCGGAAATGCGCGGACGCGCGCTGCTGATCGCTGCGATCCTGCGCCACGCCCGCATACCGATCCGCACGATACTCGACGCTGGCTGCGGCATCGGGTTGCTGCGCAAGGCTTTCGCGGCCGCGGCACCGCGTGCCCGCTACGTGGGCCTGGAGGCGAGCGAGTACCTCTGTGACCGATACGGATGGACGAAAGGGTCGGTCACCGATTTTTCGCCGCGCACGCCGAGCGATCTCGTGATCTGCTACGACGTCCTCCAGTACCTGGACGACCGGGACGCATCGCGCGCCATCGCGAATCTGGCGAAATTGACCAGGGCTGCGCTGTATGTGTCCGCGCTGACCCGCGAGGATTGGCGCGAGAACTGCGACCGCACGCGAACCGATCGTGCGGTGCATTTGCGGCCTGGCGAATGGTACCGGCGCCGGCTGCGCAGGCGCTTCAACTACCTCGGGTTCGGCGTGTGGCTGCGCAAAGATGTGACCGCGATACTCTGGGACATGGAACGGCCTTGATCCTTGAGGAGGCCTGTCCGCAAGGCTGCTAGAGATTCTCCAGTATCCACGCGATCAGTGCGGCGTGCACCGGCTCGGCAGCGCCGTAATCGGCGCGGATGTGATTGACCAGAGAAACGAGAACGTAGGTTTTCCCGGCAGCCGTCGTCACGTACCCCGCAACCCCGCTGACGCCATCGAGGTGCCCTGTCTTCAGCCGCACGGCACCGGCCGGGGCCATCTTCATGCGGGACCGCAACGTGCCGTCGACCCCGGCGAGCGGCAACGATGCCAGGAATTCCGGCGCATAGGCGCTGCGATGGGCGGCGATGAGCGTCTGCGCCATTTGCAGCGCCGACACATGGGTGTTGCGCGATAGCCCGGAACCGTTGTCGATGTCCATGGATTGAACGTCGAGCCCCCGTGCGCGGCTCCACTCGGCAATCGCCGCAGCGCCTTTTTCGAGCGTCGCCGGCGAGCCGAAACGCTCCATGCCCATTGTCAGCAGCAGATGGCGCGCCATCAGGTTGCTGCTGAATTTATTGGTCAGTCGCACGATCTCGGCCAGGCTCAAGGAGTCGAAACTCAAGAGCGGTTCCGCGTCCGGCGGCGTTGCCTCGACGCGCAGCTTTCCCCCGATCTCGCCGCCGAGCTCATGCCAAAGCTCCGCAAACGTGCCGAAGGCATAGGTTGCAGGTTGCAGCAGCACGCGCGTGAAGCTGCGCTCCGCGCAGTGCGGCGACAGGGCGCCGCTGAACACCACCCGGTCCCAATGTTCGGAGGCGACCCTGAAATCGACCCGGCCGGCCGGGCCGGCGCAGCGGCCGGCGGCGAATCGAACGTGATTCTCGAGCGCGAGATTCGCCGGCGCCGGGCTCGCAATGACGTCCACCCGCCTCGCATATTCGTTCGGCACCACTCGAAACTCGACGGATTGAAAATTCACCATCAACGCATCCGGCACCACGTTGTAGGGGCGGTTCGGCCGTCCGTCGAATTCTGCAGGATCCTCCGGCGGCAGGGAGAACGCCGTGTTGTCGATGACGACGTCCCCGCGGATAGTCTTGAGTCCTTTCGCCCGCAAAGCGTGGGCGAAACTCCACCACCGTTCCAAAGTCATGTAGGGATCCCCGCCGCCCTGCAGGACCAGGTCGCCGTCGAGCACACCGTTCCTGAGAGCGCCGCGGACCAACGCGCGCGTATGCCAGGTGTAAGCCGGCCCCAGAGACTCCAGTGCGGCAATCGTCGTAATCACCTTGATGGTGGAGGCGGGACTACGCGGTGTGTCCGGATTCTGGCCGATCACGAGGCGCCCGGATGCAGTTTCGAGGATCGCAAAGCTCACGGCCCCGGCCGGCAGCCGCTCCGCGGCGATGACCTGGGCCACTGGCGCCGGAATCTCGGGATCTGCCATTGCCCATGCAGGAGCGGACAGGCACCCGATGATCGCGAGCGCGGCTCTCATGCGAGCGGCAACGTGATGCCGGTCCAGGCGCCCGAGCGCCAGCGAAGATAAAGCATCAACCCCAAACAGCAGACATAGCTCAACGCAGCAAACCATCCTCCCACCGCGCCATATCCTAGCTGCGGCAGCCAGCTCACCCAGCCCGTGCCGGGCGCAAAGGACAGACTATGCGCGAGAGGCACGAAGAGCAGCCAGGAGAGCGCAAGCACCATGATGGCCGGTACGCGCACGTCGCCCGCGCCGCGCAGGCACGCGCTGCTGCTGATGTTGAATCCGTCGAACAATTGATACCCGGCCGCGATCCACAAGAGCTCGCAGCCGCGCGCCGCCACAAGTGCCGCCTGCGGATCCGCGCGATTCGTGAAGAAGGGCAGAACCCACGGCCCGGCGACCGCGAGGAGCACACCCACGGCTCCCATGTAGAGCACGCACATGAAAATGATTCCGTTGCCAATCGTGAACGCCCAATCGCGCCGATGTGCACCGATGGCCTGTCCGACCAGCGTGGTGCCGGCCATCGAGATGCCCACCGCAGGCATGTAGCAAAACGACGTGAGCATCATGACGATCTGCGTCGAGGCGCCGTCGACGATGCCGAGTTTGACCTGCATCAATTGAAACAATGCAAATCCCAGGATGTCCGCGGCGATCAGCAGTCCCATCGGGAATCCGAGTTTGAATTGGCGGCGCAGCGCCCGGCCGTGAAGCCGGCCGGTGAGGTGGGAGCGGAAGCGCTCCCGGGTGCTCTTGTTCAAGAACAAAACACACGCCACCGCCACTCCGATCAGCTGGGCGGCATCGGTGGCCCATGCGGATCCGGCGATGCCCAGTCCGAGGTCGAACATGAACAGCTGATTCAGCAGCGCGTTTACAACGGCGACGCCGGCGGTCACCCACAGCGTGACGGTCGGCCGGCCGATGCCGTTGAAGAAACCGAGAAGCGACCATAGCGCGATTCCCAGTGAGCCGCCGAGCATCCGCGGAAACCAATACTCGAGCGCGAGCCGCAGCGTGTCCGGTGGAATGCCGAACGGTGCAAAAATCCTCGAGCCCGAGAGGCTCATCAGGACGAACACGGGCGTCGTGAAAAGCGATGCCCAAAGGGCGGTCCAGGTCGCCTGCGATGCGCTTGCATAGCGCCGCCCGCCGTAAGCCTGTGCAACCGACGTCTGCACCGAAAGACCGACCCCGCCGAACAGCAGCACGCACACGAGGATCGGCCAGTACACTGCGCCGATCGCCGACGTCGCCGCCGGGGACAGGCGGCCGATGAACCAGGTGTCCGTCGCATTGAGCACGGCCTGCACGGCGCTGTTCATCATGAAGGGAAGGGCCAGCGTGCCGACGGCGAGATAATCGAGCCGCGCACGGCCCCCGGGGCGGAGCGCTTGTCCCGGAAGCGGTCTTGTGGTGTCGTCCATCCCGCGTAGGATGCGGCAAGGGGGAAAAAGATGCGACGCCAATTATCCGGAACATTTTTGACGCAGACGCTGGGAGAAGGCGGGTGGCGGTTATCACGCCGAGAGCCCAACCCGATCGACGTCTTTCTGCGCGGCGGAGATTCCACCGCGGAGGAAGCGTTCAGACCTGCCCAGGTGCAGGACATCGCCATCGAGTGGCAGGCGGGAACGGTGAAGCTGACTCTGACGTCGGCCAAGCGTCCCGTCGTCGCGACGGTGCGAAGCGCGATCGTTCACGAGCCTCTTCCGCATCTTTATGAGGCGCTGCCGCTCGTCAGGCTCGACGCCAAGGCGAGGCGCTTCTGGCGCGGCGTATTCCGGCTGGTCCGCATCCCCGGCGGCCGCCATCTGCTTGGTGTTTTGGCGCGCCGCAACCGCAGACGGGACTGATTTCCGGATCTGCATCACAAGAACCGCCAGCTATTGTAAAGGGATTGGGGGAACACCTGCGCTCATTACGTTGAATTGCGACCTTCGTCAAGGATGCGCGGACACGTTTGCAGCACATTCATCGATGAGTCAAAACCCCCCGATTACGCTAGGATGGCCGCAGTGCTTGAAATGAAGTCGACCGTCATCGAGAGCCCCGCCGCGGACGCCTCGTTCGATCCTTATGGTCGGTTGCTTCGAATGCTCATGCCAAGCCTGCGAAGCATCGTCGTGCATGACGGCTTTTCCAATCTCGTATGGGCATCGGATGAGTCGGAGGTTGCCGATGAGGCCGATCTCGTCAAGGAAACGATCGCGAATGCCCTGTCGGATCCAGCGGAATTCGCGGGCCTTGTGCGAACCCTCGACGCCGACCGCGCCGTGTACTCCTTCGCGATCCGTGGCGAGCATATTGAACTGCTCGGCGTCGTCAGCCTGATCGCCCGTCTGTCCGGCAAGCAAACCGAGGCGCGTCCGCTGCAGACCGTGCGTCAGTTGGTCCAGCCGGCGCTGGAATGTCTGCGGCGCGAGCTTACGCTGCGCTCCAAACTGGGCTCCCGCGAGCGCGACCTCGATGTTCGTGAACGCGATCTTGACCTGATGCTCGAAATTTCGTCGAATCAGTCCGCGGCCTCGAGCGACACCGACGAATTCGGGCTGATCATGAAGACCGGCATCGAACGCATGGGTTGCGCCTTGGCGGCATTGTGGGTGCCCGACAAGAACATTTCTCTTTCGTTGACGCGCAGCGGCCAGCCCATGTCCCCGGAGTCGCTGCAGCGGGCGCAGCATCACCTGATGGCGTGGATGCAGCTGCAGCAGCGCACGATCGTCATCAACCATATTTCCAAGATTGCGAGCGACGTCGCGGCGCCCTACAAAATTCTCGCCTGCCCCGTGCGCCACCCCTCGGAGCGGGTCATGGGCGTGCTCGCGATGTTCAATCCGCCGAGCGCCCAGGACTTCGATCTGCACCAGACGCGCATCGCCGAGGTGCTCGCGAAGAGGGCGACCAGCATCATTCAGGCCCAATACGATTCGAGCACGGGGCTGATGACGCGCCAGGCATTCGAACGCCAGGCGACTTCCCTGCTCGCCGCGGCGGCGCCGGCAAATGCTCACATCATTCTCTATCTCGACATCGACCGGCTGCACGTCATCAACGAAACCTTCGGCATGCACGTGGGGGACGACGTGATCGCTAACGTGGCCGAATGCATGGCCAGGTCTCTGCCGCCCGGGGCCCTGTCGGCGCGGATCTCCGGGGACCGGCTGGCCGCGCTCATCCCGAATTCCAACATGGACGCGGCCGCGGTCGTGGCGGAGAAGATTCGGGCGGCCGCCGCCGCCATTCAGCCACGCGCCGGCCAGGGATCCTTCGAGGTTTCCGCCTGTCTCGGCGTCGCGCCGATCGGCCGCTCCGACAATCCGCTGGCTCATGCGCTCGCCACCGCGGAAATCGCCTGCAAGGCGGCCAAGGATCGGGGTCGCAACCGTGTCGAGATCTTTCAGGATTCCGACCAGAGCATCATCCGCCGGCATACGGACATCCTGGTCATCGGCAAGCTGCGCGACGCGCTTGGCAACGACAGTTTCCGGCTGGACGCCCAGCCGATTCTGCCGCTGCGGGGCAACTACGGTCGTCCGCGCTTCGAATTGCTGATCCGCATGCTGGGCGATCGCGGTGAAATCATCCCGCCGAGCAAGTTTCTATCCGCCGCGGAGCGCTACCAGCTCATGCCGACGGTGGACCGCTGGGTCGTGCGCCGCGCCTGCTCGCTTCTCGGGGAGCACAGCGCGGCGGTGGGCGAGGATATCGCACGATTTGCCATCAATCTTTCCGGTCAATCGCTGCAGGACGACTCGTTCCTGCAATACGTGACCGATGAGATCAAGGCGAGCCGCCTGAAGCCGGGAGTGTTGTGCTTCGAATTGACGGAAACCGCCACCATCGGCAACCTGGCGAAGGCGCAGCATTTCATGCGCAGCCTGCAGGATCTCGGTTGCCAGTTTGCACTCGACGATTTCGGCACGGGCGTGAGTTCGCTGGCGTATCTCAAGGACCTGTCGGTCAACTATCTTAAGATCGACGGCACTTTCGTCCGCGATGCGATCAACAATTCGCGCTCGGAATCGATGATCAAAGCCATTGCGCAGCTGGCCAAAGTCATGTGCATGGAAACCATCGCGGAATACGTCGAGACCGACATGCTGCGCGCCCGCATGGCGGATCTGGGAGTCGACTACGGCCAGGGTTTCGCCATGGGCAGGGCGCAGCCCCTCGAGGATCTTCTGCGGGAGCTCGCCATTTACGAGGCGACGGTCAGCGACTGGGCGGCGGCCTCTGAAAGCGAGGCGGACCGGGTGAACCCCGCGCAGTAGTCAGCGCAGTCCTACAACGACTCGCAGCGAAATACTCACAGCTCACGGGCTTGCGCGTGAGTCAAAATCTCCGCAGTTCAGCCAGCGGAGCTTCTCATGCTGATACTCACTCGCCGCACCGGTGAGAGTCTGCGAATCGGCGACGATGTGGAGGTAACCGTGATGGCGGTGAACGGTTCGCAGGTCCGCATCGGCATCAAGGCACCCCGCCACGTCGCCGTCGATCGCGAGGAGATTGCGGAGCGCAAGCAGCGCGAAAAGGAGCCTGCATCCTGAAGATTCTTGGGTGCGGCAGCCGCCCGCCATTAGCCGATTGGCGCGCAATTCGCAAGAACTTTGCTCGAGCTGCTGCCTCTTGTATTTGATGCCCGGTTCGGGCACACAATGTCGGGATCAATAATAACCAACGAGGGGACATGCCGCCGCCGGGCAACCTGCGGAGCTGCAGCATTCATGACACTTTCAACGCATGCGCCCGATTTAGTCGTGCAAGACTGGTTCAATACCGATCGGCCTCTGTCGCTGTCCGGCTTGCGAGGGCGTGTCGTGGTGCTCGCCGCGTTCCAGGTGCTGTGCCCCCAATCGATCAGCGCCGGAGTGCCCCAGGCGCAGAGAATCCACGACACCTTCGAGCCGAAGGACGTGGCGGTGATCGGCCTGCACGCGACGTTCGAGCATCATGACGCCTTCAGCGCTGCGGTGCTCAAGGCTTTCATCCACGAATACCGCTTGAAGTTTCCGATAGCGCTCGACCAGCCGAATCTGGCGAGCCCGATCCCGCACACCATGGAGCGGTACAAAATGCGCGGCACGCCCAGCCTCGTCTTGATCGATCGAAACGGACTGGTGCGAAAACATGCGTTCGGTCCGGTCGATGATCTGCGCATCGGGGCGGAAATCGGCGCACTCACGCAGGAAACCAATGCGGTGGCGCTCGCGCAAAGCTCGGCGGCTTGAAGGGATCCCCGGGGCGGGATCAGCCCTCCAGCACGAAGCGAATGCGTATGCGGGCGCGCTGCGCCGCGGGTTTCGCATCGCGCAACACCGGCTTGTAGCGCCACTGCGATAGAGCGGCGATGGCGGCATCATCGAACACACCGGGCGTACTCGCGGCGTGGACGGTTATGTCCTTCACCGCGCCGCTTTCCGCGACGGTGAAATCCAGTTCCACCCATCCTTGCGTCTTGTTCGCTTCCGCTTTCTTCGGGTAGAGCGGTTTTACCGACTTGACGAGCGTGAGATCGTTGGCCGCGGCAATGTTCGTCATGAATTGCTGGGCGGCGACCGCGGTGTCCAGATCGTGCTGTGCCGAGGCGAGTTCGGGTGATGCAAAGCCGATCGCGGCGGTCTCATCGAGCCAGCCGCGCGCGGCCTCGAACTCCCCGAGAGCGAGTGCGCGCCGCGCCTTGGCCACCAGTCGGTTCCCCATGTCCTGCACCGCGCCGGGCAGACCGGCATTGCCGGGATCCAGATTCTGCAACGCCAGCAGATAATACTTCGCGCTGTCGTTGGCCGGTTCGAGAAGCCGATCCTGCTGCAATCGCTCCGTCGCGTTCCGCAGCAGCTGGGAGGGGACCTCTGCGTCGGCCTGGCGGCGCGCGGTGGCGAGCATGTCTCGCGCGGCATCGATGTTGGATGGTACCGCGATTCCCCTGGCCGCTTCGAGCCAAGCCGATGCGCCCGCAAAATCCCGCGCGGCGATGGCAATGCGGACCTGTCCCAGAATCTTGGCCGCGAGCGCGCCGAGGGCTTCCTGCACGGCTCCGCCATTGGGATCGAGCCGCGATGCTTCGCGCGCGTAGAAGAGCGCGCTGTCGCGCTCGGGGTCGATGAGATGTCCGTCGCTGATGCGCTCTGCGGACAGCTTGAGCAAGGACGCAACCTGGTCCGCGTCGGCCTTGGATTCATTGTGCGCGCGCACCGATGTCTGCATAGTTTTGAGGTGTTCGCGCGACTTGGCGAGCTGCGCGGTCAAGAAGGCAATCCTGCCGCTCTCGACACCGGATTTGCCGGCCGTATCGATCGCCGCCGCCGCGTCGTCGAGACGTTCTTCGAGAAGGGCGTTTTCGGCCCGGGCCAACAGCCGCTCGCGGACCTCGGCGAGGCCTGCGCGGGCTTGGCTGTCGGCGGGGTTGCGCGCCTCGGCCTCGAGATACAAATCCAGGGCATTGTCGCCGCCCGGCTCCGTCAGCCGATTTGCCGCGAGAGCCGCGGCGGCCTGCGCGAGAAGGGGTGATTCGGCCGGCGCCGGGCGACCGGTTGCGGGACTTGCACCGAGACCGGCCTCTGTGCGCCTGTGCATCGCCCACCAGACAAGCACGATTACGCTCACTGCGGCGATCGCGCCGAAGATCAGCCAGGCATGATTCGATCGCGGGTGGCGCTGGGGCGGGGGGGTGGCCGCGGCGCGTCTTCGCTGCTCGTCGTATTTTTTGACCGCGGCATCCGCGAACAGCTTCGCGCGGCCCGGCGACATGGGCTTGTGGATAAACCGATAAACGGATCCCGCGCTGATCAATCCGGCCAGCGACGTCTCCGCATCCCGACTTCCCGCGACCACCACCACAAGATCCGGGAATTGACGCTTGATCTGTCCGATGAACACTGTTGGAGCTTCGCTCAAGGCATCCACGTCGAGCACCAGGATGCCCACCTCACCGGCCACCAAAAGGTCGCTCACCTTCTCCGCCGAAGGCACGTGCCAGATTCGTCGAGCGCTGCCCACTGCCTCGCGCAGGGTCTGCAAGAATGCGTCGTCGGCCGTGAGCACCACGAGTTCGACGATTTCGCTGGCAAGGCTGTACCCCAGCGCATCCAGCGTGGCGCCCTCTTCGTCTGAAGCTAGCACCGGTTGGTTCCTTTCATTGAGACCCTTAAGCCCGCGGGCGAATCAGACCGCACTGCAGCAGCGGCATCGGAATAAGGCACCACCACTAGGCTAGTGTCATTCCTTGGGCGACGCTATACGATACGGAGTCTTAAGCCGCAGACAATGTCTGTTGCACTGCGACAAGTTAATTCTGTGACCGAGCACTCAACTGATGGCGCGGGCGGCGCTCGTGGCGGGGGAGCATTGAGCGGATCAATCGGGATTACGTCAAAGCTGTCATTGGACCAGCGCGCGGCGCTGGAGCAGCTGCTGTTCTTCAACGTCAACCAGCATCGGGTGCGCCACGGGATCCAGCAATCCATAGAAACCTACGGAGTGCCGGAGATCTATGAGCAGGACGGCGGCCTGCGGGTCCGAGTCGGCGACGTCGCCGGTGTGCAGACCTTGTTCGCCGTTTCCGACCTTGGTAGGCCCTTGGGTGTTGCGGTGTTCGTCCGCTCGGCGCACGAAAGATTCGCGGTACTGCATCTCGGGGTCGAGCCGCGCCTGAGCGCAACCCCCGAGGTCAATACTCGTGTGCTTCTCAAGCTGATGCACGAAATCCGCAGTGCAGCGCGCCGCACGCGGGGTGTCGACCGCATCGAGTTGGTTTACAAGGATTGTCACGCCGTGCGTCTGCACGGCTGAACCGACGAGAGCTGATGGCGAGTCAATCCGATCGGCGGAAGCTGGGTGCGCAGCGTCATGGCGACGGCAAGCTGCGCTGCGCCTGGTGCCCCCCAGACCCGCTCTACGTTGCCTATCACGATAGCGAATGGGGAGTGCCCATGCACGACGACCGGCGCCTCTTCGAGATGCTGTGTCTGGAAGGCGCGCAGGCGGGTTTGAGCTGGCTCACCATCCTGCGCAAGCGCGAGAGCTACCGCCGCGCGTTCGATGGTTTCGACGCTGCGAAAATGGCCCATTACGGTGCCGCGAAACGCCGGCGTCTGCTCGAGGATTCGGGCATCGTGAGAAACCGGCTGAAGGTGGATGCATTCATTGCGAACGCCAGAGCCTACCTTGAAATCATGGCCTCCTTGGGTTCGTTCGACGGGTATCTTTGGCAATTTACCGGCGGCCGCGTCGTACGGCGGCGCCCGCTTTACTTGGGCGGCATTGCCCAAACGACGCCTGCGAGCGATGCCATGAGCAAGGATCTCAAGCGGCGCGGCTTTCGGTTCGTCGGATCCACCATTTGCCATGCCTTCATGCAGGCGGTGGGCATGGTCAATGAACACCAACGCTATTGCTGGGTGGCAGGCAGGGGGGTATCGGGATGAGCGATCGGAAATCCTCGCCGCTGCGCTTGTCGCGCCGGATCGGCGCGGCGGCATTGGTGTTGCTGCTGTCCGCACCGGCTGTCGCGGAGGCTTTGAAGGCGGTATTTAAGCCGCTCGATGTATTCGATCTTGAGTGGGCAAAGGATCCCCAGATTTCGCCGGACGGCCGCAGCATCGCGTACGTGCGCATGAATTTCGACATCAAGACGGACCGCCCGCGAGGCGCCGTTTGGCTCGTCGACGTCGACGGCAAGCATTCGAGGCCATTGTCGAGCGCCGCGGCGAGCACCATGCCGCGCTGGTCGCCCGACGGCGCCCGCATTGCCTACTTTGGCACGGGCGCGGACGGCTCCACGCAGCTCTACGTGTACTGGACCTCGAACGGAGCCACGGCCGCCATCAGCAATTTTACCGAATCTCCTGCAGGACTGGCCTGGTCCCCCGACGGAAAGTGGCTTGCCTTCACCATGCCGGTGGCCGCCGAACGCAAGCCGCTCAAGGTCGAACTACCGGATGCGCCGAAGAGCGCGAAATGGGCGGATCCGCCGAAACTCATCGACAGGATGGTGTTTCGGATCGATGGCGAAGGCTATTTGGCGAATGTATTCAACCAGCTATTCGTCATCGGCTCGGAAGGCGGCGCGGCTCGCCAGCTCACCCGGGGCGATTACGACCACGAGGGCACGCCGGCGTTCACCGCCGACGGCAAAAGTGTGCTGATCGCCGCAAACAGGCGTGCGGATGCCGACTACGAGCCGCTCGACAGCGAAATCTACCGCGTGGATTTGTCGGACGAATCCATTCGCGCGCTCACCGATCGCCGCGGCCCCGATCACCACCCGGTGGTGTCGCCGGACGGCAGGCACATCGCGTATTTGGGCTTCGACGACAAGCGGCTGGGATATCAACCGACGCAACTCTACGTCATGGACAGCGACGGCACCCACTCACGCTCGATCACTCCGACTCTCGATCGCGACGCGGCGGATCCGCACTGGACCGGCGATAGCCGCCGGGTGATCTTTCAATATGACGATCACGGATCGATCAAGATCGCCGCCGTCGACCTCGGCGGCAAACTCCGCGTTCTGGCCGATGATGTGGGGGGCGCCGACATAACCCGCCCCTATACCGGCGGTTCATTCTCGATCGCTGCGGGCACACGGAGCGGGCAGACGAGGTTCGCATACACCCGGGTTGCCCCCCTGGCCCCTGCCGCACTTGCAACCGGCACATCGACCCGCGACATCGAGACGCTTGCCGCGCTCAGCGAAACGCTGCTGGGCCAGCGCAGCCTCGGCGCGGTCGAGGATATCTCCTTCGAGTCGTCGGTCGACCATCGACGCATCCAAGGTTGGATCGTCAAGCCGCCGGGTTTCGATGCCGCCAAAAAATATCCCCTGCTGCTCGAGATTCACGGCGGGCCATTTGCGAGTTATGGACCGGGCTTTGCCGCGGAAATTCAGCTCTATGCGGCGGCAGGTTACGTCGTGCTCTACATGAATCCCCGCGGCAGCACAGGATACGGCGAGGAGTTCGCCGATCTCATCCATCACGACTATCCGGACAATGATTACGGCGATCTCATGTCCGGCGTGGATGCCGTCGCCGGACGCGGCTACATCGACACCGGGAGATTGTTCGTCACCGGCGGCAGCGGCGGCGGCGTGCTCACCGCCTGGATCGTCGGCCATACCGATCGATTCCGAGCGGCCGTCGTGGTCAAGCCCGTGATCAATTGGGCGAGCTTCGTCCTGACGGCCGACATGACCAACTACTTCTACCGCTATTGGTTCGACGGCTTTCCGTGGGATGACGTGCAGCCCTATTGGAAGCGCTCGCCGCTGGCCTATGTCGGCAACGTGCACACGCCGACGATGCTGATGACGGGCGAAGCGGACTACCGCACGCCCTCGAGCGAGGCGGAACAGTTCTATCAAGCGCTGAAGCTGCGGAGGATCGACACGGCCTTGGTGCGCGTCCCGAATGCCTCGCACGACATCTCGGCGCGGCCCAGCTTGCTGATCGGCAAGGTGGCGTACGTGCTCGCCTGGTTCAAGGCGCACGACGCCAAGTCACCCTGAGCGAGGCTCCTAGGTCTTGCCGAGGGTCCGTGCGGTCTGACCGAACAGGATTTTGCGCGACTCTTCGCTGATCGTCGGACCGCTGCTGATCGCGGCACCCCGCTCATAGGCTCGCTGCGTGCCGGGACGATCCTTGATGGACTCGAACCATCGCCTGAGGTGCGGAAAGTCGTCGAGATTCTGCCCCTGTGCCTCGTGCGGCACCACCCATGGATAGGCGGCCATGTCGGCAATGGAGTAGGCGCCGGCGATGAATTCGCGGCCGGCGAGTCGCTTGTTCAACACACCGTAGAGACGATTGGTCTCGTTGACGTAGCGCTCCACGGCATACGGAATCTTCTCCGGCGCGTACCTCGCGAAGTGATGATTCTGGCCTGCCATGGGACCAAGTCCTCCCACCTGCCAGAAGAGCCACTGCAGGACCTCCACCCGGCCGCGCAGGTCCTGCGGTATGAACCGCTCGCTCTTCTCCGCCAGGTAAAGCAATATCGCGCCCGACTCGAACACCGATATCGGCGCGCCTCGCTCCATGGGCGTGTGATCGACGATGGCCGGCATGCGGTTGTTCGGCGAAATGGCGAGAAAATCCGGGTGGAATTGCTCTCCCTTGCCGATGTTCACCGGGATGATCGTGTACGGCATGCTGGTCTCTTCCAACAGAAGAGTGATCTTGTGGCCGTTGGGCGTGGGCCAATAATACAAGTCGATCACGGGTGCACCTCCGGGGGGTCGAGCGGCATCTTGTGTGCGCGCAGTGTTGCTATGCAGACATCCTCTTCGCGCGGCCTGGCGCGCATCTCCGCGATGCGCGCGCGCGCGCGCGCGTTCCTCGTCCAGGGCAGCAACGGCTTGTCGACTTTGTCGGCGGCCGCGGCGCGCCATTCCAAAACGCGCTTCTTCTCGGCGATCGCGCGCACCTCCCTGTTCTCGGGCCCGAGCAAGCGCCGCTCGATGCTGAATCCCGCCAGTTGCGCGGCGATCGTGTCGCTCCGCTGCATGGTCTTGGACAACTCCAGGCAGAGTTCGCGCCGTTCGGGGAAGCTGATCGACTCGCGGCAAGCGTCCGTCAGCGGCGCAAAAGCGGGAATGACCTCGCCGGCCGCGGCGCCGCTGGCGGTGACATATCTCGCTGAATCGGAGGCGGCATAGCCCGCGGGCAGCTCGTTTCGAACGGCGTCGAGCGCATCGCACATCAACACCACGATGCGGTTCCAATAGAGGTCGAAGCGGTTGGTTCGGGCCATGTCAGCGAGCACGCGGTCCACTTCGGTGGTGTCCCTGTCGCGCTGCGCGGCGGCGAGAGTGGGCAGCCATGCCGCGGCGTTATCGGGGTCCACCCATCGCATGACGGTTGCGGTGTCGCGGATGTCGCAGGCGGCGCTGTGCGCGCACAGCTGCAAGCGCAGCCAGCCGATGGCGGCGCTTTGCGGCGCCAGTTCGCCGGCCCTTGCCGCCAATTCCAACGGCGAGGGATCCGCATTGGAGGAATCGGGCTTGAGCGCGGATCCGGCTGCGCGGAGCGCGGCGGCCGTGGCCAGGGAATTCGCGTCCGCGCGGGCAACGAGCACCTGCGCAGCCTTCACCGTCCAAGCGGCGTACAAGCGTCTGTCGGACTCTGCGCCCGCAGCGGTTCTCGGCGCGGAGGCGGACGCGCAGTGCGCCGCCACGAGCGCCATCAGCGCCACGAGCCGCAGACCGTGCTTGACCATGAGCGTAACCAAAGGTTTGCGCGCCTGCTGCCGGACAGGCTTCTAGCTGCCGGCGCGGCTGCCGGCCGTCAGTCCCGCGGTGATCGCCAATCGCATGGCGTCCTCGACCGAGATGTCCAGGGGTTCGATGAGATTGCGCGGCAGGTAAACGGTGTAGCCGCCGAATGCATAGCTCATGGGGAAATATACCGTTACCCAGTCGCGGCCGCCGTGCGCGTGCAATACCGATGGTACGTCCTCGCGGGTCACGAAGCCGATCGCGCGCACATCCGCGAAACGGGCCAGAACCACGCGCTGCAGATCTCGCCTCTCGCCGCTGCCGGACGGCAACAAACTCACGACGTCGCGAAATCCGCCATAGAGAGTCTTGACGAATGGAATCCGGCCCAGGAAATCGTCCCAGTATTTGAGCAGAATCTTCCCGGCATAGGCGTTGACGAGGCTGCCGACGAACAGCAGCAGCAGAAAACCGGCCATCAGGCCCAAGCCGGGCCAGTAGTGCTCGGGACTCACGATCCCCAGCCCGATCAACGCATGCCGCAGCCACCCCTCGACCGTATTGACCAGCCACCAGATCACATACACCGTCAGCGCCAGGGGCAGCACGGTCACCAGCCCGCTCATGGTCAGCGTTAATATCTTGCGCATGACTCAATCATCGCATGATCGGACTCACCGCGCTGCAACCGCACAGAACGTCGGCGAGGTCCGCTGGTATTCACCGCTCGGCACCAGCGCCGCATTTTTTTGATTCCAAACGTAATACTGCGTCACCACTGCAGTGCCGCGCGTGCGCGAAATGCTCATCAGCCTGCTGTCGCGTCGAAAGAGCGCGGCTTCGGCCGGCCGGCACGGCAGCGTTCCCTCGATCTGCGCGAGCGGCGCCGGTTCCTGGATCCGGCCGCTGCTCCAGTCCACGAGAACGAGTCGGCTGCAGGCCGGTCCGCAGTGCGTCAGCACCGCGCTGACGTGACCGGCGAAGTTCGGGCCGTTCGACAGTGCGCGCCGCACGAGTTCGCGCTCGTCCTCGCCGAGTGCGGTGCCGCTCAAATCGATGCGAGGCATCGCCGAGGCGTCCAACGGCTCGCTCGGGTATTCGGAGAACCGCGGTGCGCTCAAGGGTTGCGGATTGAAACGGACGTCGCCGGCGGCCGCGTCGCGAATGCGGTCTATCTGCTCGACGGCCTCATCCGTCAGATACCAATCATCAATGGTCACCCGGGGATGCGGTGTCCGGGCGGTGACCTCGACCGGAATCAGCGTGTGGTCCTCGCATTTGCCGTCTACCTCGTGAGGTGCGCACTGACTATACCGCGTGTACGCCGCGTAGATGTTCGGCGCACCGGTTTCGTTGGGCGCCAAAAACACGAGATAGCGGCCGGGCGGGACCTGCACCGCGAAGGAGGCTGCGCCGCGCGTAAGCTGCACCGAATGCATCCGAGCGGTATCGAGTTCGGAGGCATGGACGGTCATCGAGGGAACGAGCTGGCCCGGGAAGACAATGGATCCCTCGATCTCGCCGGCAAGGGCGCCTGGGCTGTGCCCGAGCGACGCCAGGGCCGCGAGCGACAAGCGCACGAGATACGGATAACCCAAGGCTGCGCCTCCGACTACGGCTGCCGCGGCAGAATGAACCGCAGACCTTGATAATTCAGCACCACCCCGTCGCGTCGTATGCGTTCGACGGCGGGTCCCTCCTGCAGCGTGGCACCTTCGTGGTACTTGCGCATGTTGATGTACACAAAGCGCTCCGCGGGCCTCGTCGCGTACACATGCACATCGAGATGCAACTCCGGCAGCGCTTGCGCACCACTCAAGCTGAGCTCACTCATCGACGGCAAAACTTCCTGGCTTTCTGCTCCGGCATCGGGATCGGTCAACACAGGGTCCGTTCGATGCAGACGGTGGACAGCGGTGGGTTCGCCGGCCAGCCCCAATCCGTTCGTGGGTGACTGGACCGAAGACGGGTTGTCCAACGCCGCGACCGGGATTTCAGGCGCGAACACAGGGGCCGGGTCCAACGGACTGAAATGCTTGGGCGGCTCCGCGGCGACTTCGGCTGCCGAGGCTGGCTGCGCCGCCGGCTGCGAGGTGTGCGTTGCGGGGGCGCTTTTCCTCATCAGGACGAACGTCAGGACCATCAGATTGACGCCCAGCAGCACCCCCAGGGCAATCGCCCAGACGGGCAGCCGGTTGCGCCGCTGCACCGATGAGGCATCCATCAGGCCGGGCACGGACTGCCGTTGCCGTTCGATTTCGGACTTCTTCAGGGCATCGAGAATGAAGGACATGGGATTCCTAACTGCCGCGCGGTGCGTTCGGCAGCAATACGGGCGAACCGGGCTCCGCCAAAGCGGTGTCGAGAACCAACTGAGTTTGCACTCCCGCGATGCCGTCGACGTTGAGCCGATGTTCACGCTGGAAATTCTGCACGGCAATCGCCAACTCTTCATCGTAGACGTCGCCGTATTCGGGATCCGACGCGGCACCTTGAAGCGCATTGAGACTGCGCCGGAGCCATCGAACCTCATCCCCCTTCATCCCCACCGACAACAACCGAGTGTGGGCGGTCTTGGGCTTCCACACGACGGTGAACTCCCCGAACCAATCCCGCGAGACCTCATCCAGCGGCACTCGCTCGTTGTGCTCTCCCAGGTCCAGGGTTGCGTACCGATCATCCAATGCGGACAGCACCACCCGGTGCCGCTGCCCGTGATCGTCGGTCAGCGTCAGGATGGCCGGTCTGTTCAAGGCTCGGACCTGTGCCCAGGAACCGCGCTGCTCCAGGCACGACAGGCCGGCCTTCTCCGCCTGGCCGCACGGATCCTTGTCATTCGCCATGGCGGTTCCCCATAACGACAGCAGGCGCCGGAAGGCTGCCGCATCGCCGGTATTGGCACTGTTGGCCGCAAGCAATGCGTTGATGGATGGGGCCATGGGCGCCGGCGCCGCGGCGCCCGGTGCGGCTTGAGGAGCAGAAGCGGATGGTTTCGCGGCCGTCGGCACCGGCGCGGCCGCAGCCCGCTCCGCATGCGGTTTGTCGGAGGCCCTCAACGGGTAGATCTGCTTCTGCCAGAATTGCCAGCCGAGGATGGCGAGGCCGGCGAAAACCGCCAATCCCGAGGCGCCCGCGAGCCACCCCATCCACCCGGGTAGAAATCGCCGGCCGTAAACCTCGCCGGCGGCACGTCGCACCAACGAGGCCGTCACCCTTCGCGTCTCCTGGGTATAGGCGCCGAGGAGCGCGCGGTCGCACGTCACGTTGATCACGCGCGGGATGCCGGCCGCCAGGCGATGCACCTCGCCCAAGGCCGACGACGTGAATATTTCCTCCGTCGCGCCGGCGACCCGCAGCCGGTGGCGGACGTAGCCGCGCGTTTCCTCGGGCGACAGCGGCTCCAAATGGTATCGGCCGGTGATTCGCTGCGCGAGCTGGCGCAGGTCCGTGCGATCCAGCAAATCGCGCAGTTCCGGCTGTCCGATGAGGATGATTTGCAGCAGCTTCTGGGTCGGGGTTTCCAAATTGGTGAGCAGGCGCACCTGCTCCAACACCTCCGCGGACAGGTTTTGCGCCTCGTCCACGATCACGATGATTCGCCGCCCCTCGGCGTGCGCCGCCAGCAGCCGCCGGTTCAGCGCATCGACCATTTGCTTCACGCTGTCGCGGTCCGCCTCGGCGATGCCGAGCCCAAGCTCCTCGCAGATGGTGAGCAGAAACTCAACCGGCGTCACGCGCGGATTCAATATCACGGCTACGTCTGCGTGGTGTGGAACGCGCGACAGCAGGGTGCGCACCACGGTTGTTTTACCGGTGCCCACTTCGCCGGTCAGTTGAATGAAGCCCCCGGATTCGTTGATCCCGTACAAGAGATGCGCCAAGGCTTCGGCGTGACGCTCGCTCAAATAGAGGTAGCGCGGATCCGGGGTGATGGCGAAGGGCTTTTCGTTGAGCCCAAAGAAGCGCAGGTACATGGCGGGCCTAGGATAGCAACTCAGCCGCGGTGTACGGAGCGGCGCGTTGACCCGGGCAGCAGGCTGGCTCGAGTCAGCATGTCGCGTCCGAATCGGTCGCGAATGCCGTCGACCGCCGCGTCCAAGGGCGAAGCACTGCCCCCGGTAAATAGATCCGCCTGGCGCAGCCTCTGCAGGTCCCCGACGCCGACGCCCAATAGCCGCACCGCCGCATTCGGCTGCGTCGCCAGCCATTGTTCGAGCAGGGATCTTGCGGCGGCCGACACGATGCCCGAATCCTGCGTGGCAGGCTCCAGGCGGCGTTGGCGGGTATAGGTGGTGAAGTCCCTGCGGCGGATCTTGACGCTCACCCGGCCGGCTGCGAGCTCCTGCATGCGCAGCCGCGAGGTTGCCCTATCCGCCAGCCGCAGGAGCTCAACGGTGAGCCGGGCGGGGTTGCGGATATCGACGTCATAGGTCTCTTCCGCGCTGATCGATTTCTCCTCCCGATCCGGCTCCACGGGCCGATTGTCCACACCGCAAGCCAGTGCAAGCATGGATTTTCCATGCCTGCCGAAGGCCCTCCACAATGCCTCCTCGCTCGAGCGGCGCAGATCGCCGAAGGTGCGGATTCCCGCTGCGTGTGCCGCGGGCAGGGACTTCGGTCCGACGCCGTGCAATTTTTCGATCGGCAATCCGTCCACGATGTCGTGCAAGTTGTCCGCACCGATCCGGCACATGCCGTCGGGCTTGTTCAGATCGGAGGCGATTTTGGCGAGCAGTTTGTTCGGCGCGATTCCCACCGACGCGGTCAGGCCGGTCCGCGCGAAAATGCGGCGTCGGATTTCGGCGCCGATCGACAGCGCGCCGCCCTTGAGCCGCTGACTTGAGGTGACGTCGAGAAATGCCTCGTCCAGGGATAGACCCTCCACGAGCGGCGTGAACTCATGAAAGATTGCGAACACCTGCAGGGATGCCTGCTTGTAGCGTGCCATCCGGGGCCGGACGCAGATGGCCTGCGGGCAGCGGCGCAGTGCCTCGCGCATAGGCATGGCCGAGCGCACGCCGAAGGCGCGTACGGCATAGTTCGCCGCGGCGACGACGCCGCGCCCGCCGGTGCCGCCGACGATCAGCGGCCTGCCCTTAAGCTCCGGGTGATCTCGCTCTTCGACCGATGCATAGAATGCATCCATGTCGATGTGCAGTATCGCCCGGATTCCGGTTTGCGGCATCGATCACTCCACGGTGATGGTGACCTTCTTCGAATGAAGGGGTGGATCGAAGGAAGTGTGCAGGTAGTCCGCGAACACGAGCTCGAGCGTGTGCTTTCCGGGAGGCAGCGTCAGCGTGGTCTCGGTCTGTCCCTTGCCGAAATGCAATATCTTGTCGGTCGCCGGCAGCGGCGCATCGAGCTTGACGCTACCGAAATCCGTGTCGACCAGGAGATGATGGTGGCCGGTATTGTCGAATTTGACTCCCGCCGGTGCGACTCCCATCCCTTTCAATCCGAAGCGCACGGTGACGGGGCCGTGGATGGTCGCCCCGTTTTGCGGAGCGACGATGTAGACCTCCGCATCGGGAGCGGGCGCGACGCGCTGTTGCGCCATGGCGAAGACCGCGATCGAAACAAGGCCCAAAGCGAGAAATAGTCGTTTCATGGGGACCTCCGGATGAGATTGACGGTTTGACGCATCTTACAGCTGCAGCACGGCGTACAGGAACACGCCGGCCATCGTCGCGCCAAAAACGACCATATACACCGCAGATAGTGCGGCTGCCTTGAAGAGCGTGCCCGCCCAGCTTCGGCCGAATACCCGCCTCATCGCAATGACTGCATATAACGGCAGTGTCCAAAACAGCAGCGGCACTCAGTCGAGGACGGATTTCAATCGCGGCCAGGCATCCGCGGCGTCGGCGGACAGAATCGCCACTGTCATCAAGGAGAAGAAGAATGCATGCAGGTGGAGGAAGAAGAGGAGGTGTTCGGCGTACCGGTGCCGGGGCCGCCAGTACATCAGCATGTGCACAAACGCGACCAACGGCAAAAAGATGAACATGGCCTTCGGGGGCAGCGCCTGATTTGGGCGGCTGCGTGCGGCTCGGTCGGTTCCGGCGTCATTGCGCCGGGGCGGTGGGGTCCGAGTGCGCGCCGCCGCCCGCGCGGAGTTCTGCCGGCGCAAAATCATCGACGCCGATGAGGTCCGAGACTTTGGCATCGTAGTCGCGCAGGACGGCCGCCTCGGCTTCGCTCAAGATGCCGGCGTGCAGGGACTGCTCAATCTGACCCGGAAGGTCCAGCGCGGTGACGCGGCCTGCCTTTACGCCGTCGACCCGGATGCGCTTTTCGAGCGATTCGGCCATGGTCGAAAGAAGCAACGCCTCTTGCAGGAGACCGACCGGATTGTTGCAGCTTGGGGTCTTGTAAATATGCCGGCTCAATCGTTCCCGGGCGGCCGTCGGGTTCATGATGAGTTCTGCGATGTCGCGGCCCAAGCGATCGCTCGGCGGAAAATACGTGAGCCCCCGTGGAAAGATGAGCAGCCGCATGACCGCGGCCAGCGGACGATTGGGGAAATTGCGCAGGAACAGGTGCAATTGTTCCTGCGCCTGGTACAGCAGGCTCCGGCATGCCCATTCAACCAGCGGCAGATCGGCATTCTCGCGACCCTGGTTCTCGTGATGCTTCAATACCATCGACGCCAGATACATCGTGGACAAGACGTCGCCCAATCGCGCGGATAAATTCTCCTTCTTCTTGAGGTAGCCGCCGAGCGCCAGCATGGCGATGTCGGTCGCCAGTGCGAAGGAGGCGCTGTACCGGTTCACATGCTGGAAATAGCGCGCGGTGGGCCCCACCCGGGGCACTTTGGTGAAGCGGGCGAGGGTCAGGCCCAGGATGAGCGAGCGGGCCGCATTGGAGATGGCGAAGCCGATGTGGCCCATGAGCGCGCGGTCGAATTCGGCGACGCCGGCCTCGTGATCCGCATTGCGCGCGGCATTCATTTCCCGCAGTACGAACGGATGACAGCGCACCGCACCCTGGCCGAATATGATGAGGCTGCGAGTGAGAATGTTGGCACCCTCGACCGTGATGGCGACGGGCACGATCTGGTATCCGCGCCCCAGGTAGTTTTTCGGCCCCAGGCAAATGCCCTTACCTCCATGCACGTCCATGGCATCGTTGGCGATCATGCGGCCCAATTCGGTCGCGTGATATTTCAGCATGGCGGATGGAACCGAGGGTTTTTCGCCGCCGTCGATTGCGCCGGCGGTGACCGAACGCGCGGCGTCCATGATGTAGGTTCGCGCCGCCATGCGCGCCAGAACCTGCTGAACACCCTCGAAGCGGCCTATGGGCATGTTGAACTGGCGTCGTATGCGCGCGTATGCCGCCGATGCATATACCGCGGCCTGCGCTCCGCCCGTGGCGCTCGAGGGCAGCGAAATGCAGCGGCCGACCGACAATTGCTCGACCAGCATGCGCCATCCTTGTCCGGCCATCTCGAAGCCGCCGATGATGGCATCGACCGGCACGAACACATCCGCTCCCTGGATCGGGCCGTTCTGAAAGGGCACGTTCAGCGGAAAGTGTCGCCGGCCGATCGTGACGCCCGGCGTATCCCGCGGAATCAGCGCGCAGGTGATGCCCAGGTCCGTTCGGTCTCCCATGATCCGATCGGGATCGAACAAGCGAAAGGCCAGTCCGACCACAGTGGCGACCGGCGCCAGCGTGATGTAGCGCTTCGAGAAGTTGAGCTTGATGCCGACGACTTCCGAGCCCTGCCACCGGCCCCGGCAAATCACGCCCGTGTCGGGAATGGAAGCGGCATCGGAACCCGCCCGAGGACCGGTGAGGGCAAAACAGGGCACTTCCTCGCCGCGCGCGAGGCGCGGCAGATAATGGTTCTTTTGCGCTTCTGTCCCGTAGTGCAGAAGCAGTTCGGCGGGCCCCAGGGAATTCGGCACCGCGATGGTCGAGGATGCCGTGCCTGAACGGGAAGCGATCTTGATCAGCACGCAGGAATGCGCATACGCGGAGAATTCGAGTCCGCCGTAGCGCCGCGGGATGATCATGGCGAAAAAGCCCTTCGACTTGATGAAGGACCACACCTCGGGCGGCAGGTCCGCCCGGGTGTGCGTGATGTCCCAGTCATCGAGCATCGAGCACAGGTCTTCGCAGGGTCCGTCGATGAAGGCCTGTTCCGCCTCGTTAAGCGCCGGCGCTTTTGCCGACATGAGTTTTGTCCAGTCGGGTCCTCCCGTGAATAACTCCCCGTCCCACCACACCGTCCCTGCGTCCAGCGCCTCACGTTCCGTGGACGACATCGACGGCAGCAGCCGTCGGTAGCTCTTGAGGAAAGGCCGCGTCACGAGGGGCAGGCGCAACGGCCTGATATTGAGCAGCACCAGCGCCGCGTAGGGGGCCGAGACCATCATCTTCCACCAATCAGGCGCGCTTCCGAACACCCAGTAGGACAGAAGCAAGATCCCGAGAATGCACGAACTCGACCAAAGGCTCGCGCGGCGGTAGGCGAGAGTGAGCACGGTTGCGAGCAACAATACGGCCCAGGCCGCGAACTCGCCCGCACTCACGCCTGCCTCGGTCATAAAGGGCCCGCTCTTAAATCAGATCCTTCACGCCATCTCGTTCTTCCAGCAGTTCGCGATGAGTCGCCTGCATCTTCCCGCGGCTGAAGTCCCCGATGGCCAATCCTTGAACGATGCTGTATTCGCCATTCTTGCAGGTTACGGGATACGAGTAGATCACTCCCTCGGGTATGCCATAGCTGCCGTCGGAGGCCACCGCCATGCTGACCCAGTCGCCGGGCGGCGTGCCGAGCATCCAGTCGTGAATGTGATCGAGCGCCGCCGCGGCCGCCGATGCGGCCGAGGAGGTGCCGCGCGCCTTGATGACGGCTGCGCCGCGCTGCTGCACCGTCGGGATGTACGTATCCTTGAACCAGCTCTCCTCCACTACGGAGAGCGCCGGACGACCGGCGACCGTCGCGTGATTGAGATCAGGATACTGGGTCGCCGAATGGTTTCCCCAGATGATGATTCTCTTGACCTCGGCCAGCGGCGCGCCCGTCTTTTCGGTGAGCTGGGCCAGTCCGCGGTTATGGTCCAGGCGGGTCATCGCCGTGAATCGGTGCGGGGGCAGCGACGGTGCGTTGCGTTGGGCGATCAATGAATTGGTGTTGGCGGGGTTGCCGACCACCAGCACGCGTACGTCGCGGCTGGCGACCGCGTCCAGCGCCTTGCCTTGCGCGGAGAAGATCTTGGCGTTCTCCAGCAGCAGATCCTTGCGCTCCATGCCCGGCCCCCGCGGCCGCGCGCCGACCAGCATGGCGAAGTTGCAGTCCTTGAAGGCGACGCCCGCATCGCTCGTGGCCGTCACCTGGTTGAGAGTCGGAAAGGCGCAGTCATTCAACTCCATCACCACGCCCTGCACAGCCGCGCTCGCTGCGGGGATTTCCAACAGGTTCAAGTTGATGGGCTGGTCGATGCCCAGCATCTGACCCGATGCGACGCGGAACGCGAGCGCATAGCCGATGTTCCCCGCGGCCCCCGTGATGGTGATGGTGACTGGTTTCTTCATGAAGAGCTCCGGGCACAAAAAACAAAGGATGTTAGCCGAATTTGCCCGGCCTTTGGGCCGGCACTATGGCCAGCCCGCCGCTTCGCCGGATTCATAGCCGGGGTAGGCGCCGTGAAACCGGCGCAATTCCGCCTCCGCTTCGTTTCTGCGGCCCGCTCGGCGCAGCGCGGCGATGTCGGCGAGCCAGACCGCCGGCGCGCGCGCAGTCTTCGGATCGCTGCTGTAGAGATGGGACTTGCGATCGAGGAGCGGATTCGCCGATGCGTCTGCATGGGCCGCAACACGCACCAGATGTGGAGCGCCATCGACGCGGCGCCCCGTCTGCGGACCGAACACGATGGCGAGCACCAGTGCCACCGACAGCAAGACGCTGGCGGCGAACGCGAGCGGAGCGAGGCATGTGGATTTGCCGTGCGCCCGTCGCGACATCTCGAGCACCCGGCGATCGAGCGCGTGCGGCGGCTCCGGCGCGGATTCTCTCCGGTACTGACGGGAGAGGGAACTCTCGCGCCGCAAATAGTCGACCAATTCGTCAGGCTGATCCATTGACCAGGGTATCCTTCAATCTGCCCCGCGACTGCAGCGGCCGCGCCGCGGGAGCCTGCACCGCGAGCAGGGATTTCTTGAGTTTCCGGATCGCATACCGCAGCCGGCTCTTGGCCGTCTCGAGACCCACGTCGGTCACGCGCGCGATTTCCTCGATCGTCAGTCCGGATTCTTCGTGCAGCAGAAACGCCTCGCGCTGCTCGTGCGGGAGGACGCCCAGGGCCGCAAGCAGAGCAGAGTGTTGCTCCGCGAGTTCAGCGATTCCGTCGGGTCGCTCATACTCCGGGACCTCGGGCTCCAACGGCTGTTCAACCTCTTCCGATCGCGCGCTCTGACGCATGACATCGCGGCGAAACGAGTCGATCATGCAGTTGTGGGCGATGTGAAACAAATAGGTCGCGAATTTCGCGCGAGCCTGATAACGGCTGCGCGTGGCGATGAGACGCGACCATACTTCCTGGAACAAGTCCGCCGCCGCGCCGGCGTTGCGGACCTGCCTCAATAGATATCGATACAGCGGGTCCTTATGGCGCGCGTACAGCGTCGCGAAAGCATCCAAGTCGCCGTCTCGGTATCGCGCCATCAGGGCTGCATCCTCGTCGAGAAGCTCCATTGCGCAAGCATACGCGCGGGCGCCGCCAAGTTTGCCCCTGCATTGTGGTGCAACGCAGCGCGATTTCTCCCTCACAAAACATTCTTTCACAAGGTGCTTGCATGTAGCAGTGTTGTATGTAACTATATCACCAAGTCACCGAAACACCTCGATGACAGCACTTAACAGGAGACTCTCATGAACACCCAGACGTCCACCAAGCTCGCCGCCCTTGCCGTAGCCCTGATGATGAACAGCCTGCTCCTCGGCGGAGTGGCTTACCTCTTCAACAGTCAGGTGCATCAGACGTCGCTCGTGTCGCTCGCCCACACCACCCAAGCATCGGTCAAGGAAGCAGTCTGAGACAGTCCGATCCAAGTCATGCGTTGCCTAGACTAGTGCTATATATAGCCACAACAGCACATCGAGTGAGGAATGGACCCTAATTGGAACGACAATCAGCCTATCTATCGCCAGCTGCGCGATCGAATGGTCGCCCTCATTCTGGAGGGTGCGCTCAAGGAGGGTGATCCGTTGCCCTCCGTAAGGGCGGTTGCCGCTGATTACAGGCTCAATCCGCTGACGGTGCTGAAGGGTTATCAGCAGCTGGTCGACGAGCGCCTGGTAGAGAAACGCCGCGGCCGGGGCATGTACGTGAGCGACGGTGCCCGGCGGCTGCTGCTGGCCGGAGAGCGTGAACGGTTCCTGCACGAGGAGTGGCCGCAGATCCTGGCGGTCATCCACCGGCTCGGATTCTCCGCGCAGGAACTGTTTGCGCAAACACCGGCCGTCACCCATCCGGCGCCGCCGCCCCGCGGCGGCGACGCCAAAGAAGAATGAGAACCGACCACCATGACCGCCCTCATCGAAGCTCGTGATCTGACCAAAAAATACGGGGCGCACGTTGCGCTCGACCACGCGACCTTTTCCGTGCAAGCCGGCCGCATCGTCGGGCTCATCGGGCCGAACGGCGCCGGCAAGACGAGTGCGCTGCGCGCTATTTTGGGACTCACCGCCTATGAAGGCCATCTTGAGGTGCTTGGCCGCGAGCCGTTTCGAGAGCGCACCCAACTCATGCACGATGCTTGTTTCATCGCCGATGTGGCGGTGCTGCCCGCATGGCTGCGCGTCGATCAGGCCATTGATTTTGTTGCGGGCGTGCACCCGCGATTTCGCCGTGATCGTGCGATGGCGCTCCTGAACAGGACCGAGATCGCGGGCAAGCGCCGAATGCGCGAATTGTCCAAGGGCATGAAGACCCAGGTGCATCTGGCGCTGACCATGGCAATCGACGCCAAACTGTTGGTGCTCGACGAGCCCACCTTGGGTCTCGACATCCTCGCGCGCAGCGCCTTTTACGATGCGTTGGTCAACGATTACATGGACGAGACGCGCACCATACTGATCACCACGCATCAGGTCGAGGAGGTGGAAAACTTGTTGACCGACGTGCTCTTCATCAGCCGGGGTCACATCGTTTTGGATTCCTCGCTCGAGGACATCGCGACGCGTTATGCGGCGGTCGCCGTGGCCGCCGACCGCCTCGACTCGGCGCGCGCCGAGAAGCCTTTCTTCGAGCGCCGCATGCTCGGCAAGTCGATCCTGTATTTCGAGCGCCCCGATTTGGAAAAGCTCGCGGGGTTCGGCGACATCCACACGCCGAGCGTCGCGGATCTGTTTGTCGCCAAGTTGTCGGGAGGTGCCGAATGAACACCTATCTCTGGCTGTTGCGCCGGGAATTTTGGGAGAACCGCGCAATTTGGCTGATCCCCGCGGCGCTCGGCGCACTGTTGGTTCTGGCCGCCCTGTTCGGCGGCTACCAGGTTGTGGGGGCGGTGGACCTGACGACCGTTCGCTCCGTGGTGCAAGCCGGCGCCCTCGACGGGATGCTCATGATCGTGGCGACGTTCTTTGTCGTCATGGCGATTTATTCTTCGTGGTATCTGCTCGACTGCCTGTATGCCGATCGCAAGGATCGCAGCATCCTGTTCTGGAAATCCATGCCGGTATCGGACGCGGCTACGGTGGCCAGCAAACTCGGAATCGCTCTGATTCTGATTCCCCTGGCGTATTTTGCGTTCGCCGACGTGACGACCCTGCTGATGGCGTTCATCATCTCGGTCCGGGCGCGGGCATCGATTGGCAGTTCGCTGTGGCGATTCGATCTGTGGCTTCAAATCCAGGCGCTGTGGCTCTACCTGATCGTGACGACTGCCGTGTGGTACCTGCCGGTTGCGGGGTGGCTGCTGACCGTGTCGGCATGGGCGAAGCGCGCCGTGATCTTGTGGTCAATCCTTCCGCCGCTGGCATTGGTTCTGGCGGAGCGCGTCTTCCTCGGCACTCATGTGATTGCGGGCCAGCTGGCGGCCCGACTCGGACTCTTGAGCTACGCTTCTCACGCATTCCAATACACGGAGGGTGCCGAGAACTGGGTGACGACGGAAATCGGAAGCGACAGCATCACGACGCCGGCGAGTTTGTATCGCTTCATCAATGCCGGTGGATTCGCATCCAGCCCGGAGACCTGGATCGGAGCCGCCGTCGGGATCGCCCTGATCGTCTGCGCCATTCAATTGCGCATTCGGCGCACGGAGATCTGACGCCGCATGAGGCCGTACCGGCGCGTGCCCGCGGCGCGATGGCGGCCCGCCGCCCTGCGGCGCCCGGCGGCCGCATTGGCAGCGGTCCTCGCCGCGTCCGGTCATGCACCGCTTCGCGCAGAGGAATTTTTCGCAATTCGAGATCAGAACCCCCTGCTGCGGGGCTTCTACCTGCCGCTGCCGAGCGACTCCCGTTTGGACGCGGCCGCCGCGGTGTCGGCAACCCTGCTGGTCAGCAACACGCTCAACGTGGAGCGCAATCCGCGAGAAAGCTTGTTCGTCGACGGGGAAAGCGCCGCAGTCGACTTCACCTATGAGAATGCGCTCTCGCAGAGCTGGCGTTACCGGTTCACGCTGCCCATCATCCACGACAGCGGCGGGGTCCTGGATTCGGTCATTGACGTTTGGCATGAACTCTTCGGCTTCCGTCGCGGCGAGAGGCCCTTCTATCCCAAGAGGCAGATGGACTACTTCTACTCCGGCCGCGGAACGATCGACCTCGATCACCCCCAAACGAGGGTCGGAGACGTGGCCGCCGATGTCGGCTGGTATGCCCTCGACGATCCGCGGCGCACCTTGTCTCTTTGGGGAGGACTGAAGTCCCCATCCGGCTCGGTGAAGGGCCTGACCAGCGACGGCGCATGGGATGGCGCCCTATGGGCACATGCCGCGGTCCGCCTGGCGAAATGGCAGTTCGCCTCCGAGCTGGGCGTTGCACAGCCTTTCGGGGACGAAATATTTGCCGGTGGGGCGCATCACGGCTCCCTCTTCGGGCGGATTGCCGCTTCTCGCGAACTCAACTCGGCCTGGGCGCTGCGCGCACAATTGGACGGGCAGACGGGTCACGTCGTCGCCAGCGACATCCGCTTTCTCGGGTCAAGCCTGCAGCTGAGCGTCGGCGCAGTACGCCGGCTGCGCGGTGGCCGATGGCGGATCGAGGCGGGATTGACGGAGGACGCTGCGGTGAATACGGCGCCCGACATCACGTTCTTTCTTGGGATTCACGGCTAAGGAGTGCAAAATAGCCACTTGAGCTCGAAGTCGTTATCCCGCAGGAGTGCCGATGTACAAGACGAAGATAGACCTTTCGGAGAAAATCCGCCGCAACGTCATCGCCATACTCAATGATCGGTTGGCCGATGCGATCGATTTGCAGAGCCAGGTCAAGCAAGCGCACTGGAACGTGAAGGGTCCGCACTTCATCGCCCTGCACGAGCTGTTCGACAAGATATCGGATCTCGTCCTGGAACAAATCGATGAAATTGCCGAACGCGTGACGAGTCTGGGCGGCACCGCGGAGGGCACCGTCGCCGTGGCGGCCAAGCGCAGCAAATTGAAGAATTATCCGCTGAGCATCACCGCCGGGAAGGATCATCTCTTCTACCTGTCCACCCAATTATCCGTATTCGGCAAGGCTGTGCGTGCGGCCATCGAGGATACGGACAAATTGGGCGATGCGGATACCGCGGATCTGTTCACCGGCATCTCCCGCGATGTCGACAAATATCTCTGGTTCCTCGAAGCGCATCTGCAAGAGAAAGCCTGATGGCCGACCCCGCAACGATCGATCCGCACGAACCGGGTCTCGACCGGGCCCTCGCCACGTTGCAAGGACTGCTGACGTCCGGGGAGACCTTGGAGGCGTGGGCAGTGCAGCATCGCCTGTTCGCGCTCACGCACCGCCGCGTTTGCATCGCCGCCACCAGCGGACGATTCATATCGCTCAATCGCCGGCTGCTCGGCGGCTATGAGTCGGCCGACATTCGCTGGCAGGACCTGAAGGAAACCCGCATCAGTGCGGGAATTCTCTCCGCGGACCTCACGCTCATCGCCCAGGCGAGCTCCGACCTCAACATCGGATCCGAGGTGAATCGGGTTTGGACATTTGCCGGTTTGCGCAAGGATCAGGCGCAGGCGCTGTATCGGATTTGCCAGCAGCACGACCAGGTATGGCGCGAGAAGCGTCGCATACGCGAGCTCGAGGAATTGCGCGCGAAATCGGGCGGCGTGCAAATCGGCGGCGGCCAGCCGGTTTCCGCGTCGGATGGTGCCGGCATGGAATCGGAGCCGGCCCGTCGTCTGCGCCAGGCCCGTGAAATGCTCGACGCCAAGCTCATCAGCGACTCTGAGTTCGAGTCGATCAAGGCGAAGATCGTATCGGGCTTGTGAGCTCGGGGCTACCCCAACAAGTAGGCAAAATAGCTGTTGCGGAGCCGGTTGAGAGGATCTGTCCTCTGGCGCAGCGCCCGAAACAGCTTGAGCCGTTCGCCGAATGATTTCGCCACGTGTTCAGGCTGCAGGGCGCGCGATTGATTGAAGGTCGGCGTACCACCCAGGCCGGACGCGAAATCGTTGAAGTCGATAAGGAAATCATCCCAGCCGCTGTCGCCGGTCGAGGACGGCTCGAGGGTGAACATGGGTCCCGAGTAGCTGGCGCTGAACAAAGATCCACGGTCCTGATGCAGGCGGCTCGCTCCGCTGACCACGTTGGAGCGGTAGCGATGTTCCTTGTAATAGGATCTGCAGAACGAAAAATATTCGCCCAGCACTTTCGGATAATCGATCTGGGGAAACGCCCAGAGGCTGTAGGTATGGCGCGCCTTCCACGCTTCCATCGGCATGTCGCGCATCCACTCGTGCGCATACGTTACGACACCCCGCTTCTGCACGCTCGACAGCATGACCGCGCGCAGTCCCGGCGCGGCCAGCACGCTGCCGACCGTCGAGCCGAACGCGGGCAGCACATTGCGCATGACTGACTTGCGGACTTGCCAGATCCCGGAGCGGCTCAACGATGCCGATTCGTCGAGTGTGCGCCGCTCGACCGTGATCCGGTCGTTGAAAGGCGAAATGTGCAGCCGCAGTGCGCCGGGCGCGCTGATGATGGATGCGAACCGGCCGCTGAATTCCTTGAGCGACAGAACCTGATAATCGATCTTCACCGGAGTCAGCGGGCGCACCCGAAGCACGACCTCATGCACCACGCCCAGCAGGCCGAAGCTTGACCGCAGCACGCGCATCAGGTCCTTCTCGCGCTCCGTCACGATCATCTGCTTGCCCTGAGGGGTGATCAGCTTGATTTCCGTGACCAACGAGGAGAGCTGCGCGACGCCCGCGACGAAGGAAGCCTGCGGCAGGGTGGTGACTGCGAGGGCACCCAAGGAAATCTGCCCCATCTCGGGGGTGAGAGGCAGTTCGAGGCCGCGTTCCGCGAGATCGCGGACCAGGGTCCCGACGCGCACGCCGGCCTGCGCACGCACGAAGGTTTCGCCGAATTCGACGATCTTGTCGAGCGCGCCGGTGTCGACCGTGGTGCCGCCATCGCCGCCCACGCAGCGCGTCTGCGAGTAATCCGCGCCCACCATTCGAATGGGGGTCGGATAGCTCTTCGTTTTGCTGAGGACGGTCGGAAGATCCTCGAAGCGCTTCAACTTGAGGACGAGGCGCGGCCGGCGATAAATTCCCGATGAATCCGCACTGGGCGAACGAGTGATTCTGCTTACCATATGCTTCCCCCCGGAAGACTGAAACAAGCTGCTTACCGCATGCTGTCGGGGGCACAAAACCGGAAGGTTTCGGGGTGCGATTGCACCTTTTTGATACTGGCGACCCCGCTATCGTCAGACTTCCTCGAAGGAAGCCCCTTAGACCGGTGGTTTTGCGTCCCCACCTTTCGGCGGGTTTGCCCTTGAACAGCCTTATTACTATGCGACGGATCAGGTGTCCTTGTAAAGCGCTTTTTTAGCCCATCAGGAGCAGGGTCTCCGCGTGCTCGACCGCCTCCGGGGTGCCGCACACCACGACCACGTCCCCCACCTTGAACCGCGTATCCGGGCCGGGGTCGCGTCCGACGATGCCGTCGCGCCGCACCGCACTCACCGCCGCCCGCGACCCGCGGACGGAAAGTTCGGCGATGCTGCGTCCCACCGCCCAGGCATGAGGCGGCAAAATGACGCTGTGCAGTTCCTCGCGGAACGCATGAGTCTCGTCCAGGTGTTCGGCGTCGGCGTCGCGAAAGTACTGTCGCAGCATGCTGTAGCGATGGCTGCGTATGTCATTGACGGTTCGAATCACGCGCGGTACGGGCAGCTTGAGCAGCAGCAGCAGATGCGACAGCAACATCAAGCTGGCCTCGAAGGTTTCCGGCACCACCTCGGTCGCGCCGGCGGACTGAAGCTGCTCGAGCTTGGTGTCGTCCTGGGTGCGGACGAGAATCGGCACGTCCTTGCGCAACTCGCGTACCGCGCGCAGGATGCGCAGCGCCACCTCGGGGTGGGCGAACGTGACCACCACGCAGCTTGCACGCGCGACGCCGACGTTCTCCAACACCTTTCCCTCGCCGGCGTCGCCGTAGATGACCGGATCTCCGGCCTGCCGGCCCGAGCGAATCCGGTACGCATCGAGGTCAAGCGCGATGTACTCGAAGCCCGTTTGTTCGAGCACTCGCGCGATGTTCTGGCCGACCCGCCCGAAGCCGCAAATGATGACGTGATCGCGGCCGGCGACGGCCAGGGTTGCCTGCGCCTCGCGCATCGCTTCGCTGTGGGGAGGGCCGGACTCGCCGAGCAATGCGCGGGTTATGCGCCGGTTGTGCCGGATGAGTATGGGCGAAAGAACCATGCTCAGAACGATGGCCGCGAGCAGGGGTTGAACGATGGCCGGATCCAGCAATTCCCGCCGCAGAAGCAGGGTCAACAGGGCAAACCCGAATTCCCCGCCCTGGCTCACGACCACCCCGGTGCGCAGCGACTTGAACCAGCTTCTCGTTGCCGGCTTCGCGGCGAGCGTCGCGACCGCGGTCTTGAGCAGCAGCATGCCGGCAAGAATTGCCGCCACCAGTGGAAAATGCCGCAACAACAGCCCCACATCGAGCAGCATGCCGACGGTGATGAAGAAGAGGCCGAGCAGCACTTCGCGATACGAGCGGATCGTGGCCTCGACCTGGTGACGGAACTCCGTTTCCGCGAGCATCATGCCGGCGAGAAATGCGCCGAGCGCGAGCGACAGACCCACCGCGTGGGTGGCCCAAGCGGATGCCAGCACGGCCAGCAACACGGCCAGTGAAAAGAGCTCCGCGCTGCGCACCGAGGCGATCATGAGGAACAGCGGCCGCAGCAGCCATCGTCCTGCGCCAAGCACCAGCAGCAATGCCAGAACGGCGATGCCGATCGCGCCCACGATGTGGCTGCCCTGCGCGGCGGCATCGCCGCCGAGCACCGATACCAGGGCGAGAAACAGCGGAAAACTCAGGTCTTGGAACAGACAAATCGCCACCGCGAGGCGGCCGTGGGTCCGGTTGTTCTCCGATTGTTCGGTGAGCTGCGAAATGATGATGGCGGTCGAGGACATGGCGATCGCGCCGCCGATCACGATGGCCACGGCCGGAACGGCGTCGAACCCCGCGACGGCGCCGGCCGCGACGATGCCGGTGGTCAGCAGCACCTGCATTCCGCCGACGCCGATGACCTCCCAGCGCATCGCCACCAGGCGCGGCAGCGAGAATTCGAGCCCCAGCGTGAAGACGAGGAATACCACGCCGAAGTCGGCCAACAGTCGCGTCGTTTCATTGTCGGCCGCCAGGGCGAGCGCATGCGGGCCGAGAAGCATGCCGACGGCGAGATACCCCAGAATCGCCGGCATCTTCAGCCTGCGAACGCCAGCAACCACGCACACCGACGCGGTGAGCAGGATCAGGATCTGCAGCAGCGGATCGTTGTGGTGCATCAGGTCCCAGGATTGAGGTTTGGGGCGGCGTTTTGCCTGCTAGCATATAGCGATGAGCCCCAGTATGACGGTCCTCAAGCTCGAGGGAGAAGCCGGGGACTGGCGCCTGCAACTCGGCGGCGACTGGTCGCTGGCGGCGATGGCGAAGATCGAGGCGGCGATCCAAGGCCTGCCCGACACGCTGCAGGGCACGTTGGCAATCGATTGGTCGGGTGCCGAGGCTCCCGGAATTGGTCCCGTCTGGGCTCTGCTGATGCGCTTGGACGGCTTCGGCACGCAGCTCAAGGGGGTGCGCCACAGCGGCGATCCGCCGCACTTTTTGGAATTGCTGCGAAAGCTCGACGTCGACAGGCACCTAACCCCCGCCGAGCCGCATCTCGAACCCAGTTTGGAAAAGTCGGTCGGCAAGCTCGGACGATGGGCGGTTGCCCAGGGTGCCGAGGCCCGTGGCGTGCTCGGCTTCTTTGGCCGCATCATGACCGTTCTCCGGGAGGCGCTTACCAGGCCGCGGGCAATGCGGCCGTCGTCGTTGGCGAGGCACATCTATGAGACCGGCATCACCGCCATTCCGATCGTTTCCCTGATCGCCTTTCTGATCAGCGTCATCGTCGCCTACCTCGGAGCGCAGCAGCTGCAGAGGTTCGGTGCCGACATCTTCGTCGTGGATCTCGTGACCATTTCGGTGCTGCGGGAAATGGGCGTCCTGCTGACCGCCATCATCGTCGCCGGCCGCTCCGGCAGTGCCTTTGCGGCCGAAATCGGCGTGATGCAGCTCAACGAAGAAACCGATGCGCTGCGGGCGATGGGCATGAATCCGATCGAGCTGCTGGTGGTGCCGAGGATACTCGCCCTCGTCATCGCCCTGCCCCTCCTCACCGTGATTGCCGATGCCATGGGTCTTGCCGGCGGCGGCCTGTTGTCGCTGCTCAATTTGCACATACCCTTGCCGCAATTCATGAACCGGCTGCGCGAATCCATTTCACCGACGACATTCTGGGCGGGTCTGATCAAGGCTCCTGTATTCGCCGTGCTGATCGCCATGGTGGGATGCTACCGCGGCATGCAGGTGCGCGATTCGGCCCGCGAACTTGGGCGGTTGACCACGGTCGCGGTGGTGCAATCGATTTTTCTCGTCATTCTGGCCGACGCCCTGTTCGCGGTGTTCTACGTGCAAATCGACTTCTGATGCAGGCTCCCGGCGCAACCCCCGTCGTTCGCGTTCGCGGTCTGGTCAGCCGCTTCGGATCCCAGGTGGTGCACGATGCACTCGACATGGAGGTGCAGCCGAATGAGATATTTGGAATCGTCGGCGGTTCAGGAACGGGAAAAACGGTGTTGCTGCGCACGATACTGGGGTTGCGCGCGCCCGATGCCGGCACCGTCGAGATGTACGGCAGGGACGTGCAGCAACTCGCCCTGGCAGACCGCAGCGCCCTGGTGCGAAGCTACGGCGTCACGTTCCAAAACGGCGCATTGATCAGTTCACTGACCGTCGCGCAGAACATTCAGTTGCCGATGCGCGAATATTACCCCGTGTCCGAGCATACCCTGGCCGAACTCTCGGAATTGAACCTGGCGTTGGTGGGATTGGCGCCGGATGCCGGGCCAAAATACCCCTCGCAATTATCCGGCGGCATGGTCAAGCGGGCGGCGTTGGCGCGCGCTCTCAGCCTCGAACCCAAGCTTTTGTTCCTCGATGAGCCGACGGCCGGTCTTGATCCCATTTCCGCCGCGGCCTTCGATGAGCTACTGTTGTACCTTCATTCCCAACTGCGGCTCACCGTGGTGATGATTACCCACGACCTCGATACCTTGTTCCGGACTTGCAGCCGGGTCGGCGTCATCGTGGCCGGACGCATGATCACCGGTACGTTGGACGACCTGCTGCAGAATCAGAACCCGTGGATACACGACTATTTTCACGGACCGCGCGCGCGCGCGGCGGCCGGGCCGGCCCTGGGTTCCGAGAAGGCGGCGCCGGCCGCCGACACGGGTGCACATGGATAGGGATCCGAATTACGTGGCCGTCGGCGCCTTTGTGCTGCTGGTCATCGCCATGGGGTTGTCCTTCGTGTTGTGGTACACGAATCAGCAGGACACGCGCATCTATTTGCGTTATGAGATCTACTTCCCGGGCACCGTCAGCGGGCTCACGCCGGGCAGTCCGGTACGCTACCTGGGCGTGGATGTCGGCAAGGTGGCGCGCATCCTCATCGACCCGAAGCAGCGCAACCGTGTGCTGGTGATCGCCGATATCGAAGCCACGGCGCCGATCGACGGCGGCACGCGGGCTTCCTTGAGCCTGCAAGGCGTCACGGGCCTGCTGTTCATCGATTTGAAGCAGGATCGCACCGTCGCCGTTCCGGGCCCGCTCGCGGACGGGTTGCGTTATCCCGTCATCCGTTCCGCACCTTCCGACTTCGATGTGCTGTTGAGCAACCTGCCCGCATTGTCCACCAACCTCGTGGAGCTGGCGGACCGGTTCAACCAGACGTTCAGCGACGAGAATGTGCGCTCATTCAAGGCGATTCTGGACAATGCGCGCCTCGCCAGCGAGCGCCTGCCGGGGACTACGCGCGAGGCGCAGGAATTGTTGGCTGCGGCGCGGCATACCGCCGAGGAAGTTCGGATGGCCGCCGCAGATCTCCGCGCCGTGGAGGAGCGTTCCGCGCCGGAGATGGAAGCCGCCATCTCGAACATTCGACATCTCTCCGACAATCTGGCACGGACTTCCGATCGGTTGGAGCATTTCGTGGCGGAGAACGAACCGGGCGTTTCGCGCTTCACGCATCAAAGCCTGCCTGAATTTGAACAACTGCTGCGCGAAAGCCGCCAGGCCGCGCGCGATTTCCGCGATCTGTCGCGGAGCCTGAAACAAAACCCCTCGCAACTCATTTACGAACCCAATTACCGCGGCGTCGAGGTCGCGAAGTGAATCATCGGGTGAAGCGGGCGCTCGTCGCCGCGGCGGCCGTCTGCCTTGCGGCATGCACCGGCTCGCTGTTCTCAAGCAAGACTGCTCCGCCCGCCGTCTACATGCTGTCGGCCGGATCAGGGCCGCCGGGAATCGGCGACCCGATACCCGCGGACTTGGCGGTGCTCAAACCCAGGGTTCGCCCGGGGCTCGAATCGGACCGTATCGCCGTGTTGTACGCGGATCGGCACCTGGACTATCTCGCGGACGCCCGTTGGGGCGGGCCGCTCGGGGAAGTGCTGCAGGATCTTGCGGTGCAGGAGTTGCACACGCACGTCAATCTGCGCACCGTCAGCGCCGAGGGGTCCGTATTCGCGAGCGGGTATTGGCTGGAATTCGAAGTGGCGGATTTTCAGGCCGAATACACGTCCGCGGGGACGGCGCCCGTCGTTCGCGTGCGCCTCCTGGCGCGACTAGGCACTTCCGGCGACCGGCATATCTTGGGTCAGTTCGCGGCGAGCGCGCAGCAGCCTGCGGCAGAGAATCGCTTGAGTGCGATCGTGGATGCCTACGCGCGTGCCTCGGATGCGGCGCTCGCGCAGATCGCCGTTCATGCCGGCGAACTGCTCGCCGACGGTTCAAAAACTCGATAGACCTGCCGCTTCCTCGATCCGATAGCGCCAATAGGCGGTTGGCGAATCATCGGCAAAATCCGCATCGACGGATGCGTTCGACCAAGCAGCCGCAAAATATTCGATTACCGCGCGAGCCGGCGCGACGCGCGCCGGCATGCGCAACTCGACGCTTGCGGTGAGGTTGAGGTCGCCGAGATCCCGGCGGGTGAAATTCGCGGACCCCATGTTCATCCAAATGTCTGCGCGGTGACGGACCACGAGAAGCGGGGAATACGATGCTTCTTGGCCGCCGGCATACCAACGGACCTCGATGCGCCCGCCGCCGTCGCGGAGCAGCTCGGCGGCCACTGCGCGGTTGGGCGATGCGTCGCGTCCCAAGATCACCTGCAGGCGCGTGCCGCGGGCAGCAGCGCCGACAGCCGCCGCGACCAGACGCCGTTCGCTGAAGGTTTGCACGGCGATGCCGATGTGATCTCCGGCGCCGGTCGTTCCGATGGCGTCGAGCAATGCGGTCTCGATCGCGCTCTCGGTGAGAAAACGAGCATCGATCGAACCCACGCCGCGGCCGTTCATTTCGGGGTCCGCCGGCAGGCGATCGTCGTCCGTCGACCACGCGGCAACCTTGAGTTCGCCGTCGATCATCGCGCGCGCCAGCGATCCCCGCAGTGTGAGACTCGCGGCGGCGCCGGCGGGCGAAATGACGGCGGTCCAGCCTCCGGCGCCGTCGTCGGCAACAACGAATTGGCGAAGATCGGACTTGTGGTTTTGCATGCGCAACCATGCCGGAAGCGCTGCCCGCTCCGGTGTTTCGTAGAACGGGTCGCTCCACCACGCGAACGCAAGACGCCACAACCCCGTGTACAGAGGGTTCGAGTCGCGCAATCGGTCGAGCCGCACGCGCGCCACGATGATGCCGGCTTGTTCCAGGGCGGTGAGGGTCGGTGAGGGCGTGCCGCCGAACGCCTCGTTGCGGGGGTCCGTCACGATCACGATCTTGAGATGGGGCCTCTGGCGTTTCCGGTCCAACAGGCGTCGCGCAAGTTCGCGGGTGACCGGGGATCGATCCGCCACGATCAACTGTTCCGCATGATCGATGACGGACACGTCGCGCGCGAGGTCATCGCGATGCCGCGGCGCCTCGACGATGAAATCGACGTCCCCTTCGGACAGGCGGGAGACTTGCGAGACGATATGAGTTCCCGGCGGCAGCGGCTTCGCCGAATTCCAAAAGACCACCGCCAGCCACGCGGCCAAAAACGCCGGAACAATGAAATTCGCGCTGCGCGTAGATCGCTCCTAGTCCGGATGGGGAAACTTCGCTTCTGCCGCCTCGATCGCCGTGCCCACCTCCAACCACCGCGTCTCCACGTCGGCGGCATTGCGCGTCAGATCGGCATGCCGGGCCTGCAGCACGCCGTCCATGGGATCCCTGCAAAGCTGCGCTTCGATCAACGTTCGCTCGGCATCGATGGCAACGAGTCGTTTCTCGATCTGATCGAATTCGCGGCGCATCTCGGCCAAGCGGCCGCGTGATTCGGATGCGCCCTTTGATGCGGCTCGGGACAGAGCCCTGGTGTCGCGCGCCGGGACATTCTTCTTGACCGCCGCCGATTCCGCTTTGCCGCGCGATCGCGAGCTTTGCTGGTAATCGTCCAGGTCGCCCTCGAAGGTCTCAAGCTTGCCGCCGTCCACCAGCCAGAGCGTATCCGCGACCGTTTTGATCAGATGACGATCGTGGGACACGATCAGCATTCCGCCCTCGAAGCTCTGCAACGCCACTGTCAGCGCCTGGCGCATGTCGATGTCGAGATGATTGGTCGGTTCATCCAACAACAGGAGATTCGGCCGCCGCGCCACCAGCAAGGCCAGGGTCAGGCGTGCCTTTTCACCGCCCGAAAATCGACCGACCGTCTCGAATGCGCGATCGCCCTCGAACCCGAATCTGCCCAGCGCATCGCGCACGCGCTGCTCATCGCCCTTGGCAAAGTCTGCTCCGGCCAAATTGCGCATGTGCCAGAAGGCATCGCAGTCGGGCCGCAGCTGTTCGAGCTGCTGCTGCGCGAAATAGCCAACGTTGAGGTCAGCGGCGGCAATGCGCCTTCCGGCGAGCGGTGCCGCTTCCCCGGCGAGCATCTTCGTCAGCGTGGACTTGCCCGCTCCGTTGGGTCCGAGCAATGCAATGCGATCGAGGGGTCCGATGGATACATTGACATGGTCGACGATACGGGTGCTCCCATGGCCGCAGGCGCCATCCTCGATCGTGAGCAAGGGCCGCGGCGTCTTGAGGGGCGGCGCAAATTCGAACTCGAACGGGCTGTCGACGTGCGCAGGCACGATGCGTTCCATTCGCTCCAGCATCTTCAGCCGGCTTTGCGCCTGACGCGACTTGGTGGCGCTCGCGCGGAAGCGGTTCACGAAGGAAGTGATTTCCGCCACGCGTCTCGCCTGCCGCGCCTGAAGGACCCGTTGAAGCGCCAGTTCCTCGGCGCGTTTCTCCTCGAACTGGGAGTAGTTGCCCGAGTAGGCGCGGATGTCGCGATTCTCGATGTGCAGCACCCTGTCGATGATCGCATCGAGGAACTCTCTGTCGTGCGAAATCATCAGCAGGGTGCCGGGAAAGCTCGTCAGCCAATCCTCCAGCCAGACGATCGCATCGAGATCCAGATGGTTGGTTGGCTCATCGAGCAGCAGCAGGTCGGCGCGTGAACAGAGCGCGCGGGCCATCGCCAATCGAACCCGCCAGCCGCCCGAGAACTGCGCAACCCCGCGCCGGTGATCCGCGGTTTTGAAACCGAGCCCATGCATGATGGCCGCCGCCCGCGACGCGGCGCGATAGCCGTCGATTGCCTGAAGCGACGCATGGCTTTCGGCGAGCGCCATGGGCGCATCGCGGGCCTGCGCATCCGCAATGGCTGCGAGCACGCTGCGCAGCTCCGCGTCGCCATCCAGAACGAACTCGATCGCTTCGCGATCGCTCGCGGCGATTTCCTGCTCGACGTGCGCGATCTTGAGGTTGGCAGGCCGGTCGATGTCGCCGCGGTCGGGCGCGAGTTCGCCCAGTATCGCCGCGATCAGACTGGACTTGCCAGTCCCGTTCGCGCCCGTGATGCCGACCTTGTTGCCGCGGTAGACGGTGAAATTCACGTGCTCGAACAGCGGCTGCGGACCGCGCCGCAGGGTGAGATCCCGAGCAGATAACACGGCGAATCGCTACGAAGACAGTCTGATCGGACGCAGCACCGTGGGAACGCACAATTTCGCGTGGTGGGCCGCTCCGCCCGCCTGCGCGGACAGGATGCCGAGCAGCTTGTTCGCCTCCATGGCATCCCCGAACAAGCGCCCCTGGGCGTAGTAGCACCCGTGCCTGCGCAGGAACTCGAGCTGTTCGCTCGCTTCGACGCCTTCGGCGATCACCTCGAGATCAAGGCTCTTGCCCATGTCGATGATGGTGCGCACGATGGCTGCATCGTCCGAATCGACGGCAACGTCGCGTACGAATGACTGGTCGATCTTCAGAGTACCGATCGGAAACTGCTGCAACGCCGACAACGACGAATACCCGGTGCCGAAATCGTCGATGGCCAGGTTCAGGCCCATGGCATACAGCTCGTTCAAGAGCCCGATGGTGCGCTTCGGATCGGTCATCAAGGTCGTTTCGGTGACTTCAAGTTCGAAGCATGTGGGAGAAACGTTGTGCTTGCGGAATATGCCGCGGCAGCGCGCGATGAAGCTCGACTGTTTGAGCTGGCGCAGCGACAGGTTGATCGCGATGCGGCCCGGTTCCGGCACGATCTTCTGCCATTCCCGGTAATCCGAGCACACTCGGTTCAGGACCCACTCGCCGATGTCCAGTATCAGGCTGGTCTCTTCGGCGAGAGGGATGAACTGCGAGGGCGAAATGTCGCCGTGGCCGGGCAGGCGCCAGCGCAGCAGCGCCTCCGCGCCGACCACGCGGCCGTCCCGCAGGTCGACTTTGGATTGATACAGGATGACGAGTTCATCCCGTTCGAGCGCGCGCCGCAGCTTGCTCTTCAACATCAGTCTTTCGACCGCAGCGGCATTCATCTCGGGCACATAGAAGGCGCAGGAATTGCCGCCGTTCTGTTTCGAGTGGTACATCGCGGCGTCGGCATTGCGGATCAAGTCGATCACGTTCTCCGCATCGTAGGGACAGATGGCGACGCCGACGCTGGCGGTCAGGTATACCTCTTGTTGGTTCACGTAGAACGTGCGGCTGATCTCGTCGAGCAAGGTGCGCGCGAGGGCGCCGATGCTCGCCCGATTGTCGACCTCCATCGGCAGATCGTCGATGAACATGGCGAACTCGTCGCCCGCCAGGCGGCCAATGACGGTGTCCTTGCTCAAGTTCCTGGTGAGGCGTTCGCTCAGCAGCTCCAAGGTGCGGTCGCCCGCCGCATGGCCGAAGGTGTCGTTGACCTCCTTGAACCGGTCCAAATCCAGATATAGAAGCGCGAGCGAGCGCTGCGCGCGCCTCGCGCGCGCGATGGCCTGCTGCAGCAGATGCTGAAACTGCATGCGGTTCGGCATCTTGGTGAGGGTGTCGTAGCGCGCGAGATACCGGATGCGACGCTCGGCGCGCTTGCGCTCGGTAATGTTGCGGGCGACGTAGATGTTGCCCTGGAACTGCGGATCTTCCGAGGTGATGGCCGAGCTCGCCATGGACACGGGAATGGTCTGCCCGCTCGCGGTGCGCAGCACCGTCTCGCGCGCCTCCGGCGCCGAGTTCGGCAAATTGAAGGCGCTGCGGTGCACTTCATCGATGAAACTGACCAACGGCTTTCCGATCAAGTCCGCTTCCTGGTACCCGAGCAACCTTTGGGTGGCCTCGTTGCAGCTCTTCACGATGCCGTCCGGCGACGTCACCAAAACGGCATCGCTCAGGCTGTTGAGCACGGTGTTGAGATAGTTCTTGGTGATCGTGGTTTCGTTCAACTTCTGCCGCATGCGTTCGAGCGCGAACTGCAGGTCGCCGAGTTCATCCTGCCGGACCACGGCCAGCGGCCGGGTGTAATCGCCCTGGCCGATCCGGTCGGCGCTCTTTACGAGTGCGATGATGGGCCCCGACAACTGCCTGGCAATGAACCAGGCACCGGCCAATCCCAGGACGAGAAGGGGCAGCGTGATGCCCGCAAAAAAGCCCCGCATGCGCTTGATCTGCATGCCCTGCTGGCCTTCCAGCTGCTTGCCGATGCTGGCCAGCGTTTCGCGCATCTCGGCGCGGCTTACCGAGATCCGCAAGGTGCCGACCCGCTGAACCGGCGCCGAAACCAGGTTCGAGTGGATGGTGCTCTGGAAGACGAACCAGTCGCCGGGCACCCGCGGCGCGGGTTCGCCGCGGCTGAACAACACCGTGCCGTGCGCATCCAATACCTCGACCCTTTCGATGTCGCGCTCGTCGAGCAGCCGCTCGGCGATCGAGGCCACGGCAGGCTTGTTGCCTGAACTCAGCGCGGGCGCGAGCGAGGTGACGGTGATCTCGGCGATGCTGCTCGCGCGAGTTTCGAGATCCGCTTCCAGTTTCTGGGCCACGGTGGCATAAGTGAGCTGGTTGACGTCCGCGGCATCGACCCGGTGCTCGTAGTACGACAGCCCCCCCAGGAGCATCGACAGTACTGCGCCCACCGCCAGCGCGAGCAGCAAATACTTGGTCTTTAGGCTTCGCGCCATCGATTACACCGGCCGTTCGCGATCTTTACGATCAAAGGATGATACCCGTTCACGCCAAACCCCATAAGGGGCCCGGTACAATCGGCCTTCCGATGGATCCGACATATGCGAATTGACATCTATTCCGATACCGTTTGTCCCTGGTGCTACCTGGGCAAACGCCGCTTCGACCTCGCGGTCGCCGCGCGACCGCATTATGAACCCCGCGTCACTTTACGGCCTTTCGAGCTGAATCCCGACCTGCCTCCCGAAGGCGTCGACCGCGCAAGCTATCTCGCCGCCAGAGCAGGGTCCCGGGCGCGGCTGGCGCAGGCCGAGGCCGAACTGAAGCGCCAGGGCGAAGCCAGCGGCATCGATTTTAGGTTCGATTTGATCCAGCGCATGCCGAACACGCGCCGGTCGCACCTCTTGATAGCCCATGCTGCCCGCTGCGGCCGCCAAGCAGCCGTCAATGATCGCATCATGCGGGCTTATTTCGAGGAGGGTTGCGATATCGGAGACATTGAGGTCCTGGTCCGCCTGGGGGTCGAAGGCGGGCTCGGTGAGCGGGAGGCGCGGTCGGCGCTCATCCTGCGATCGGGGCAGGACGGAGTGATCGCGGCCGAACGGCACGCCGCGGTCCTCGGGATCACCGGTGTCCCCACCTTCGTATTCGACGGCCAGTACACGATTTCTGGGGCGCAGGAGGTCGGAAGTCTCGCCCGGGTCTTTGACCAGGTTGCCGATTTTGCCGCCGCCCGCGATACGATTTCGTGAATCCCGGCGAGCTCACAGGCCAGGTTCGCACGCACATCACGGACGTCGCTTACCCCAAGTGTGCGCTGCACAATCAGGTGGTCACCGCCTTTCTAGCACTGCGCAAGGCGGCCCTCGCGGAAGGCTTCAATCTGGTGCCGCAGAGCAGTTTTCGCGACTTTTCGCGCCAATTGGCCATCTGGAACGCAAAATTCAGCGGTGACAGGCCAATCTACGATGCATCGGGCCACCCCATCGATGCGAGCGGACTTGGCGCCGTCGAACGTGTCGAGGCGATTTTGCTATGGTCCGCGCTGCCCGGAGCCAGTCGACACCACTGGGGGACCGATGTTGACCTCATCGACCGTGATGCCACGGCGCCGGATTACCAAGTAAAGCTCAGCCTGGAAGAGTTCGCGCCCGGCGGGCCGTATGCGGCGCTTGCGCGATGGCTGGAGAACCATGCGGGCCGGTTCGGATTCTTCCGCCCGTTTCGTGGTGTGCGGTCGGGCGTCCGGCCTGAACCCTGGCATTTCAGCTTTGCGCCGGTTGCCGACAACGCCCGGCGTGCGTTGAGCCCCGATGTGTTGCGGCGCACAATCGCATCGGCGCCGATGTTGGGGAGGGAAGAGGTGCTCGCACGCCTCGATGAGCTGCATGCGCGCTATGTCGCGGCGATCGATTGGCCTTAGGAGCCTAGGCCCAAAGGGCCTTGAGATGGTTCAGCATGAGGCCGCGGACCTGGCCCAATTGATTCTCGCTGGAGGTGAACAGCGGCGGGTTTCGCCGCAGCATCGGCCACCGCTCCGTGCGCAGAACCCGGTGCAGATAGCCGAGATTGCGGTCGATGGCTTCTAGGTAAGGATTCTTGCCGCCGAACAACGGTTCGACATACCGGTAGGCATGTTCGAATTCCCCTTCGAGCCGCTGCCGCCGCGTTTCACGCACGAATTCCGGAGTCTGCCGCAGGAGGTCCAGCCCCGAACTGTATCGAACCTGCAGGGCCCCGTCGGTACCCGTGGCAGCCGCGATTCCGCCGAGCACGAACTCCGGATACAGCCGGTCGCGGCACTTCTCGAGATAGCATCGATCCGCCATCTGCGCGATCAAATCCGCGGTCCCCAGCAGATGCCCGAGTTTGCGATCGCGTCCATCGGCGAGCTGGATCTGGTCGAGTTTGATTTCATATCCGGTGAAATGCACGACCCGGGTCGAAACAGGCACCCAAGTTTCCATGCCGATGGTCGGCAGGAACCGGGCAAGGAAGCGCGCGCTGCGCGTCACGTGATAAAGCGTGAATTCGGCGCCATTGCGATGCTGCCGGTCGCCGAACTCTCGAATATATCCGGCGTCATGAAACAAAGACGTCACCAACCCCATGACCGCCCGTTCGGCGCCGAAGCGCATGCGCGGCTCGACGGTCCGTTCATAGCCCACCAGCAGGCGTGCCATGGCGAGGGTCATGTCCAAAGAATGCTGGCGGTCGTGATAGACGGTATCCACGCCGTGATAGCCGGGCATGCGGCCCGTGAACAGCTTGTCGAACTCTTCGAACGAAACGGCGACGCGATCGAACGGCTCGCCAGGATAGGCGGACGCGAACAGTTCGCGCACGGCCTCGGTCACCGCTGCGGTGGAACTGACTTGTACCGAGTTCGTAACGTCATAATCGTTACGGCGAAGGTCATGCATCAGGAGAGTCTAGGCTCTTGGCGACTCGGACGCTACGTGCTGGTTCTCCTTATCGCAACATCCGCAAGGCGCCTTCTAAGCTTATGTCAAAACCTGTACGGACGCCCGTCAATAGACCTTGATGCCGCCGAACTTATGTTTGACCCGGCGCGCGAGAGTGGCAAACCCTAGCCAGAATCCGCCCGCTAGCGCTGCGAGCATCGCCAGGACCAAAATCCAAGGGCGCATCCAAGCCGCCGATGAAAGGCCTTCCATGGCGCTCGCGGCGGCAACGGGCGAGCTCCTCGCCGCGCCCGCCTCGGGACTCGCGGCCGTAGCGGCTGCCGCCCCGGTCACGCCGGCCGCATCGAGCTCCGCCTGCTTGGCCGCCAATTCGCGCTTGAGCTGCTCGACTTCGCTGCGTGCGGCCGCTTCGGCCAGCGCCGGCGTTGTCGCGCGGCTGCGGTCGAGTTCCTCTTCGAGCTGTTTGACCCGCACAGTGGCGGGTTCCCGGGTGGTCAGGTAGGAGGACTTGACCCATCCGACGGTTCCATCGCCCAGGCGGACCTGGGTGAATTCTCCGATGGCGTTCAAGGTTTCCACGCGCGCACCGGAATGCAGCGTCGCCAGACGCTGGCCCTGGCTGTTCTGTTCCGCATAGACGCCGAGCACGAGTTCGTCGCTGACGTAGGCCGTCGCCGCCGCGGCGTTTGCCGCCGCCAGCAGCAACGCGATGCCGGCCGCACATCTCACGCCGCGATTCCCGTTTGCTTGAGCAGCGGACGAACGTCGGGCTCGCGTCCGCGAAACCGGATGAAGGCATCCATTGCGTCCAGGCTGCCGCCGCGAGCCAGAATGGAATCCAGAAAACGCGCCGCGGTCGCGCCGTCGAAGATCCCCGCCTCTTCGAACGCCTCGAACGCGTCGGCCGCCAAGACCTCCGCCCATTTGTAGCTGTAGTAGCCCGCCGCATAGCCTCCCGCAAATATGTGCGAGAAACTTGCCGGCATCCGGTTGAAGGGTGCGGGCTCTACGACCGCGACCCGCTGCCGAACGCCGGCGAGCGTCTCGGCAACTTTGGCGCCGGCCTGCGGGTCGAAACTCGCGTGCAATTCAAAATCGAAACTCGCAAGTTCGATCTGCCGCAAGGTATCGAGAGCCGCGTTGAAAGTGCGCGTGCCCAACAGCCGCCGCAGCGTATCGACGGGCAGGGACTCACCCGTGTCCACGTGCGCGGATATGAGCGGCAGAACTTCAGGGCGCCAGGCGAAGTTTTCCATGAATTGGCTCGGAAGCTCCACCGCGTCCCACGCCACGCCGTTGATTCCGGCGATGCTGGGATAGGCCACCCGCGTCAACATATGGTGCAATCCGTGGCCGAATTCGTGAAACAGCGTGGTCACTTCGTCGTGCGTCAGCAACGCAGGTCCGCTGCCCACGGGAGCGGTGAAATTGCACACCAGCTGCGCCACCGGGAGCGCAGTTCCCGCCGGCAGCGCCTTGGCGATGACGCACTCGTCCATCCAGGCGCCGCTGCGCTTCTCGGTGCGCGAATACGGATCCAGATAGAATCCGGCGACGACGCGCCCGACCGAGTCGAGCAGATCGTAAAAGCGCACGCAGGGATGCCACACACCGAGCCCCGGGCGCTCGCGCACTTCGATGCCGTAGAGCCGCCGGATGAGCGCGAACAAGCCGCCGAGCACCTTGGGCAGCGGAAAATAGGGGCGCAGCGCCTCCTGCGACACTTTGAATCGGCTTTCCTGCAGCCGCTCGCTGTAGTACGTCAGATCCCATGCGTTGAGCTTGCGGCCTGCGAATTCCTCGAGATCGGATAACTCCTGGCGCGCAGCAGGCCGGCAGCGCCGCGCCAGATCCTCCAAAAAGGCGAGCACCTGCCTGCTGCTCTTGGCCATCCGGGTCGCCAACGCATAATCGGCAAAGTTGTTGAAACCCACCAAACGGGCCAATTCGTGCCGCAACGGCAGGATCTCCGCGATGATGGGATTGTTGTCGAATCGTCCGGCGCTCGGCCCCAAGTCGGAAGCCCTCGTGATCCACGCCTCGTAGATGTCGCGGCGAAGTTGTGCGCTTTCGGCGCTCGCCATCACCGTCATATAGGTCGGCTGATCGAGCTTGAAAAGCCAGCCGGGCTGATTCGCCTCGCGGGCGTCAGCGGCGGCGCGATCGACGGCGTTCGCCGGCAAACCGGCGAGTTCCGCGCCGTCGGTGACGCTTCGAGCATAGGCGCGCCCGGCGTCGAGCACATTCTCGGAAAACTTCGTGGCCAGCTGCGCCAGCCGCTGCGCGACCTCGCGGTATCGGGTCTTCTCCTCGGGACGAAGGTCGACTCCCGCCAGCCGGAAGTCGCGCAGCGCATTGTCGACGACCTTGCGCTGCGAGGGTTCGAGCGAGCTGCCCTCGTGCTGCAGCACGTACGCATAGCCGGCCTGCAACGCGGTGTTCTGGCCGAGTTCCGAGGAATATGCCGTGAGCAGCGGCACGCATTCGTTGTACGCCTCGCGCATGTCCGTGGAATTCGCGACCGCATTCAAATGCCCGATGGGGCTCCATACCCGGCTCAATCGGTAGCTCAACTCCTCGACTGGAATGACCAGAGAGGCAAAGGTGGGATTGGCGATGGCAGTCAGTTCGGCCAGACGAGCCCGATTGTCCGCGAGCACTTTCTCCAAAGCGGGCCGCGCGTCGCCCGCCGCAATGCGCCCGAAAGCGGGCAGCGAATCGAATTCCAGCAATGGGTTGTTCACTGATCCGATTCTATCAGACGTGCGTCAATATCCAGGTGAGGACCGCGGTGCTCCCGACGAAGCCGCCGACCCCCGCCAAGGCACGGCGGCGAAACCGCCGGGCGAGCGACTTGCCGTCGGATGCCGCAATCAGAAACGCCCGGCCGTCCAAGGGATCTGACAGAACACTCGTCGACGGCGGGTGCACCTCGGCGGAGCGCTTCTTGAGCACTTCGCTGCGGGCTGCAGCGCGGGCCTCTTCCCATTCCCGGCTGTTCAACATTCCGTCCTGGTCGGCGTCGAAGCGCGCGAGCAGCGCCGCCTGGTCTTGTTTCCATTCATGAAGCAGATCCGCCACGGCGGCATCGGGGGTCTCGACGCTGACTCCGCCGAGGCTTCGAAAGGAGCCGATGGCGTAAACCAGTTCCTGTGGCTGCAATCGATGCTCGGTGTAGCGGTACCTGTCGGTCAGGACGGTATCGACCAGCCGGCCGAAGACTCCCGTGCCGTCGGGTATGTGCACATCCGGCCATTCCGAAGGTCCGTACCAGACATCTCTCGCGCCGGCAAATACTTCGGCGCCGCGCGGATCGATGAGGCACCGGCCGGTCCCGTCGTCCAGGAGAAACGGCACGTCGCTCGTGTCGCTTTGCAGGGTGGTCCAGGACCGCGATCTGCCGCTCGAGCCGCGCTCTTCGATCTTGTAGCGCCACCAGGTGCACGGTTTGCCGGTCAATGGACCCTTGGTCGGCGAGTTCGGCGGCAGGATCCCACGGCCGCTGAGCTCCACATAACCCTGCGCCGCGGATCGGATGCGCGAAGTCGGCGTGTCCTCGACGGCGCGATTCCTGGCCCAGGCCTTGAAGGCGAACCAAAACGAATAGGCCGCGGCGGCCGCAAGGGAGGCGACGATGAGCCAGAGTTTGAACCGATCGCCGGACATGTCCGGATGGGTGTCTTCAGGTGCTGAAGAGCGCGCCCATGTCCACGTCGCGCTTCTCCTCGCTCGTGAATTCCAGGAGCTGCGCCGGAAGGAAGCCGAATCTCTGCGCGATGATGGCATCCGGAAACACCTTCACGCGGATGTTATTCAGGTTGACCTGATCGTTGTAAAGTTCCCGGCGGTCGGCGATGGACTCTTCGAGCGCGATGATTCTTCCCTGCAGTTGCTTGAAGGTCTCATCGCTCTTCAGTTGCGGATAGTTCTCGGCCACCGCGAACAACCGGCCGACCCCGGCCCGCAATTGCTGCTCGGCCGCGCCGACGGCGGCGACATTGCCCGAAGTGCTCGCCTGGCTGACCGAGGCTCGCGCCCGCATGACCTTCTCGAGCGTTTCCTGCTCGAACTGCATGTAGCGCTTGCAGGTTTCCACGAGTTTCGGCAGCTCGTCATGACGCTGTTTCAGCAGCACGTCGATGTTTGCCCAAGCCACCTTGATGTTCTCGCGCAGGCTGACGAGGCCGTTGTATATCCCTGCGACGTAAACGATCAAAACGACGACCAAGGCGAGGATCACTACGAGACCGACCACTGCAGCACCTCATCCGTAAGCATTTGGACGATCTTCACAGTATATCATTGGGGTTTACCCGCTCTTCAGGATGGAGTTCACAGTGTCGGACCAATCCTTCGATCTCATCTGCGTCGGTGGCGGCAGCGGCGGTCTGGCCTGCGCACAGCGCGCCGCGGAGTACGGGGCCAAGGCCGCGGTGATCGAGTCGCACCGCCTGGGAGGCACCTGCGTCAACGTGGGTTGTGTACCAAAGAAGGTCATGTGGAATGCCGCGAGCGTCGCTCTGAGTCTTGCCGATGCAGCCGATTACGGCTTCGACGTCACCTTGCGCGGCAACGATTGGCAGCTTCTCAAAAGCAAGCGAGATGCCTATGTGCAGCGCCTGAACGGCATCTACGAGCGCAATCTGGAGACGAAAGGAGTGACGTGGGTCCGGGGAAGCGCCCGCTTCCGGGATGAGCACACGGTCGAAGTGAATGGCCGGCGCATGACGGCGAGGCACATCGTGGTCGCCACGGGCGGCAAGCCCATCGTGCCGCAACTGCCGGGGGCGGATCTTGGCATCGTTTCCGACGGCTTCTTCTCGCTCGAGCAGCGTCCGAGGCGCGTCGCCATTGCCGGCAGCGGCTACGTGGCCTGCGAACTCGCCGGAGCGTTCCACGAACTCGGGAGCGAGGTGGAGCTGTTCATACGTAAGGACCATCTGCTCATGAGCTTCGATGCGATGCTCGGCAAATCCTTGATGCGTGAGATGCGCGAACAAGGGGTGACCATTCACCAACACGTCGTGCCGAAGTCCGTGCACGAGCAATCGGGCCTGAAGACCCTGACGTCGATGGACGGACGGGAGTTTTCGGGCTTCGATTGCCTGTTGTGGGCGGTGGGCCGCTCCGCGAATACCGCCGGCCTCGACTTGAAGCACGCCGGTGTCGTGGTCGATGACGACGGCTACGTCGTCACCGACGGCTTGCAGAACACCAACGTGCCGGGGATCTACGCCATCGGCGACGTGACGGGACGCGCCGCGCTGACGCCTGTCGCGATCGCCGCGGGCAGGCGCCTGGGCGACAGGCTGTTCGGCGGTGCTGCCGATCGCCGTCTGGAATACAGCATGATCCCAACCGTCGTGTTCACTCACCCGCCCATCGGCACCGTGGGCGCTAGCGAAGCCGAAGCGCGCGCGCGGTACGGGGACGCCGTAAAGGTGTACGTCGCCGACTTCACCCCGATGTATCACGCCCTGACGGCCCGAAAGACGCATACGGACATGAAGCTGGTCTGTGTGGGTCCGGAACAGCGAATCGTCGGCTGCCATGTGATCGGCACCGGCGCCGATGAAATGTTGCAGGGCTTCGCGGTCGCCATCCGGATGGGCGCGACCAAGCGGGATTTCGATGACACCGTTGCGATTCATCCGACCAGCGCCGAAGAGCTTGTCACCATGCGCTAGGCGCGGCGCAGGCCGCGCTTACGCGTGCTGAGACAGGGCTTTCAGAACGGGTTGGGTGTCCGGCCGGATGCCCCGCCAGAGCAAGAATGACTCCGCCGCCTGTTCGACGAGCATCCCCCAGCCCTTGGTCGTGCGCGCCGCATGCAGCGATTTCGCCCACAGGGTGAAAGGGGTATGGCCGCGCCCGTACGCCATGTCGTAGCAGATCGTTTCCTCACCCACCAGCCCCACCGGCAATTCGGGCATTTCGCCATGCAGGCTCGCCGAGGTGGCGTTGACGATCAAGTCGTACGGCGGCCCTTCGACTTCGGTGAAGCCGCAGCCCGAAATCTGGCCCATGTCGGCAAACTCGCCCGCCAATTTTCGGGCTCGATCGGGCGTGCGATTGGCGATGACGACCTCGCCCAATTCACGTTCCAGCAAGGGACCGAGAACGCCCCGCACCGCGCCGCCGGCGCCGAGGATCAGGACCCTCTTTCCGGCGAGAGTGATGCCCAGATTGCGTTCAAGATCGGCCGTGAGCCCCAAACCGTCGGTGTTGTCGCCAAGCAGGGAGGTATCCTTGAAAAAGGCGATCGTATTCACGGCTTGCGCTCGTTCGGCCCGCGGCGTGAGCTCGTTGACGAGCTCCGCCGCCGCCTGCTTGTGGGGCAGCGTGACGTTGAGGCCGCGAACGCCGCTCGCAAACAAGCGCAACGCGTCGCGCCGAAAATCGTCCGGGGCGATGTCGAACAACCGGTACACGAGGTTCTGAGCGGTCGCCTTGGCGAACATCCCATGAATGAAGGGCGACCAGCTGTGGGCCACAGGGTGCCCCACGACGCCGTATTGATCCGGTATATCCGGCCCCGTGCTCACTGGTCGAGCCACTCGGCCGCGCGCTTGGCGAAATAAGTCAAAATCCCGTCGGCGCCCGCGCGCTTCATGGAAACCAGCGTTTCCAGCGCGATCGCGCGTTCATCCACCCAGCCGTTGGCGGCCGCGGCCATGATCATCGAGTATTCGCCGCTCACCTGGTAGACGAAGGTGGGCATTCCGAAACGATCTTTGACGCGGCGCACAATATCCAGATAGGGCAGACCCGGCTTGATCATGACCATGTCGGCTCCCTCGCTGATATCGAGGGCCACCTCGCGGAGCGCCTCGTCCGAGTTCGCAGGGTCCATTTGGTAGGTGTGTTTGCTGCCCGTGCCGAGTTGAGCGGCCGACCCTACGGCCTCGCGAAACGGACCATAAAAGCTCGACGCATACTTTGCCGCATAGGCCAGGATCCTGGTGTGAACGAGGCCCGCCGTTTCAAGGGCATTGCGAATCGCGGCGATGCGCCCGTCCATCATGTCCGAGGGCGCGACGACGTCCGCGCCTGCATCCGCATGCGAGCGTGCCTGACGGACGAGGGTCTCCACCGTCAGGTCGTTTTGCACGTAGCCCTTGTCGTCGATCAGGCCATCCTGCCCGTGCGTCGTGAAGGGATCGAGGGCGACGTCGGTGATCACGCCGAGGCCAGGAAACTCCTTTTTCACGGCGCGCACGGCGGTTTGCGCGATGCCGTTCGGATTCCAGGACTCGCGCGCGTCGAGCGTCTTTTTTTCCTTGGGCGTAACCGGGAACAGGGCGATGGCCGGGATCTTCAGGCGCGCCAATGCCTCGCATTCCCGCAGCAACTCATCGACCGACAACCGCTCGATCCCGGGCATCGAAGCGACCGGCTGGCGCTCGTTGCGCCCTTCGACGACAAAAACCGGGTATATCAAGGCATCCACGCTCAGCTGGGTTTCTCGCATCAGCCGGCGGGAAAACTCGTCGCGGCGCATGCGCCGCAGGCGGGTGTTTGGAAATGAATTGGTGGTGGTTCCGGTCATCTCGACTGTGACTCCTGACTATGACTTCAGTGCGGCGACCGAGGCACGCCTGACCCCCGTGCCGGCTTCCTGCCGTCGGCGGCAGCGTAACGCGGTAATATCGCGGGGGAGATGCCTCAAGCCGGGTGCTGATTTAACCATGAAGGATCAGGTTCGCGGAAATCACAAGCGTGCCCGGTTTCAGGCGCTGTGCCAGACGCTTCGGCCCGATCTCCTGCGTTTCGCCTTCTGGTTGTCCCGCGACCACGCCTTGGCCGAGGACGTGGTCCAGGAGACCATGTTGCGCGCCTGGAAGGCACAGGATTCCCTTCAGGACGAGGCCGCGGCCAAGCCGTGGTTCTTGACGATCATCCGGCGGGAGTACGCGCGCAGCTTCGAGCGCAAGCGCTTCGTGACCGTGGATGTCGACGAACTGGTCGCCCGCGAGGAGCCCATGCTCGCCGCCGCCGAGGAGCAAAATCTCGCCGAATTGCGCAATGCCTTGTTCAAGCTCCCCGACGAGTACCGGGAGCCGTTGATGCTGCAGGTTCTCATGGGATTCTCCACTGCCGAAATATCCCGCGAACTGGGATTGTCCGGTGCCGCGGTCCTGACGCGCCTCTTTCGCGCGCGCAAGCAGCTGCGCGCACTGTGCGGCGAGGATACGAGTCTGGACCCGCAAGAATGATGGACTGCACCCAGTATCGGCGGGCGTTGATGGCGCAACCGCATGATGCGGACCCGGCGTTGCGCGAGCACCGGGAGAGCTGCGGCGACTGCAATCTGTACACGGAGCGGCTGCTCAAGTTCGAGTCGCGCCTCGAGCGAGCCATGCGCGTGGCTGTACCGGCCGCAGGGGACTCACCGCCGCTGCGTTTCGGATTGCGCGAGCCGGCGCCGCGATCAACGGTCTATCGCAGACACTGGCTCGCCATGGCCGCGAGCTTCTTGCTGGCCGCCGTGGTGGCGGGAGGACTCTGGTTGAGCGTTCCGGGCCGCAGCCTCGCCGCCGACGTCGTGACGCACATGGCCGAGGAGCCCGAGGCCTGGCGGCGCACCGATGTGCCGGTTGAGGGCCCGGCGCTCGAGGCTGTGTTGCGCGATTCGCACCTGCGTTTGGCCGCCGGTCCCGGCATCGTCAGCTATGCCGCCAGCTGCGGCTTCCGGGGGCATCATGTGCCGCATCTCGTCATACAGACCGAATCGGGGCCTGTCACGGTGATGGTGCTGGTGCACGAGCGCGCGTCCAAGACGATGCCCTTCCATGAGCAGGGGTATCGCGGCGTCATCGTACCGATGCCGGGCCACGGAAGCCTTGCCGTGCTCACGCGCGGCACGGCGGTGGATCCCTCCGTCATCGAACGCATCGCCCTTGAGGTGCAGGGCTCGATCGTCTGGACCCGCTAGCCCTCTCGAGAGCGGGATGCCAGGGTCAAATGCCGACCTCGCCGAGCAAATCGACTAGGCGCCTCGCGCTCGCCGCCAGCGTCGGGTGGTCGGCCTCGAATTGGACCGCGATTCTTTCCAACCGGTCCGGGAGCGAGCCCTGCGGCAAGAAAGGCGGCTCAGCGGGCTTGTCGATCAATCGATTGATGTCGCGCATCATGTCGCTCAATGATTCCCTGGATTTGGGGTCCTCTCGAAGAGCATCGGTCAATTCTGAGTGAAGCTTGGCGGCGAGGTCGCGTAAGGAATTTCTATCCATATGTGGAGTCCTGAAAGAAAACGGCTTTCTTTGGATCGAGGTCGCCCTATTGTGCCACTCGCTCGGGAGTCAGGCGGCCTACTTCCACGTAGCCGGCCCCGGGCGTTGCGATTCCCGCATGAATTGCGGAATAGGCTTCCCTCAGGTGTTCGTCCGTCCCAAAGGGCGGGTTCACGATCATCAAACCGCTGCCGGCGAGTCCGACGCCGGCATCGTCCGGGTGGATCGCAAGGTCGGCGAACAGCATCTTGGGAATCCGCAGCGCTTCAAACCGCGAATGCACCGTGCTGCGCTGTGATGCGCTGCGGATCGGGTACCACATCAAGAAGACACCGCTCGGCCAGCGGCGGTACGCATCCGAAAATGACTGCAGCATCAACTTCAATTCATCCAGGCTTTCGTAGGGAGGGTCGATCAGCACGAGCCCGCGACGCTCGTCCGGCGGCAGATACGCCTTGAGCGCGGCGTAGCCGTCGCCGATCTCGGTGCGGACCCGGCCCTGAGACTTGATCTCCCGCTCCGCGGCGCGCGCCTCGGCGGGCATCAATTCGACAAACAGTGCGCGGTCCTGGGGGCGCAGCCCGCCTGCGATCAGCGCAGGAGAACCCGGATAGCGCGCCAGGCGCTTGCCGCGCCGCGCGTGGATCGCCGCGAAATAGCCTGCGAGCGCAGGCGCGCCGATGCTGGTTTGGATCAAACGCTGAACGCCCCGCTCGGCCTCGCCGGATTTGTGCGCCTCCGCAGCTTGCAGATCGTAGTACCCGCGGCCCGCGTGACTGTCCAATGCGAAGTACGGAGTGTCCTTGCGCTGCAATGCGCTGATGCAATACATCAGGCCGACATGCTTCGCCACGTCCGCAAAATTGCCTGCATGATAGATGTGTCTGTAGTTCACCGCGCGGCATTGTGCCAGCGCCGGGGGCGGTGCGTCGAAGTTAAGTGGCCGCGCGCCTAGGGTCCGGTTTCGCCCGTTACGACAACAAAGCTGGCCACGCCGTCGCGGACGACTCGCAGCAGCACCGGGGCTTGGGGAGTGGGGGTCGCAATGGTCGCGACATCCGCCACTCCGCTCAGCTGCTTGGTCCCCAGGTGCGTGATCAGGTCGCCGATCTTGAGTCCGGCCAATGCACCGGCCCCTGCCGGGCGCAACTGCGTAACGATCAGTCCGCTCACTTCATCCGTGGCCTTGATGACTTTGCGGATCTCCTCGGAAGAATTCGCCAACCCCAAGCTCAGCGCGGGCACCCAAGTATCAAGGGCGCCCGTTTGTGCGGGATCGGACGGCGGGTCGGGCAGACGTCCGATCGTGACCGCAACCGACTGCTGTTTGCCGGCCCGCCATACCGAAGCCACCACGAGGGCCCGCGGCACCAGCCGCGCCGTGATCTTGCTCAGATTCTGGAAGGTCACATCATGCGGGCCGATGCTGAGAATCGCGTCCCCCACCCAGAGTGCGCCTGCGGCGGGGCCTTTCGCATCTATTGCGGTGACGAGCACCCCTCGCGGCGTCCTCATGCCGAGCGACTTGGCGAGCAGCGGTGTGAGCTCCTGGCCGGAAATCCCGAGGTACCCTCGCTCGACCCGGCCGTGGCTCTCGAGTTGGCCGATGACGCTCGCAACCGTTTCCGCCGGTATCGCAAAACCCAGCCCGACCGATCCCCCGCTGGGCGAAAAGATGGCCGATGTTACGCCGATCACCGTCCCGTCGATGGACAACAGCGGGCCACCCGAATTGCCGCGATTGATCGCGGCGTCGGTTTGAAGGAAGTCGATGTAAGGGTCGTCCTCGAGTGTTCGAGCGCGCGCGGAAACGATCCCGGCGGTCACGGTCTGGCCGAGCCCGAACGGATTGCCGATGGCGATCACGGCATCGCCCACCGACACCGACTGCGAGGATCCGAGGCGAAGTACCGGCAAACTGCCCGCAGCCACCTTCAACAGGGCGATGTCGGTCACCGGGTCCGCACCGACGATCTTCGCGGTCAGCTCACGCCCGTCCGCCAAGCGGACCCTGACGGAGCGCGCACCCGCCACGACGTGCCTGTTCGTGACGACGAGGCCGTCCGCACGAATGACAAACCCCGAGCCCAGGGCGCCGGATGTCCTGTCGTCCCGCCCCGAAGTGCCGGCCGTGCCGGAGAGAAGCCGTCGAATGAGAGCGCCGACCGCGTCGTAATCTGTTTCCGAGCTGGCTCGAGCGGCGGCGCGTTCGCCGGCGCCGATGAGCTGTTCCTCGACAATGACGGTCACAACGCTCGGAGCGACCTGGCGGACCAGCGGCGCGTAACCGGCGGGCATGTTGAGCTCTGCTGCGCGGGTGAACTGCGGCAAGAGGGCGGTGATGACGGCCATAAGACGCAGCACGCGACGGCATGCGGCGAACATTCTGTTGCGTTCGTTCATGATTCAAGCCGCGCGCAGGGCTTCGGCCACCGGCAGCCGTGCCGCGCGCAGGGCGGGAAAGAACCCGCCCAGGAGACCGATGATGCAGGCCCATACGATGCCCGTGATGATCAACTCCCGGGTGACCGTCAATTGGAATACGACCTGCGCGAAGGCGCCCCCGAGCGTGCTGACGCTGTGGCCGTTGAAAAAGAGCCATGCCAGCGATGCGCCGATGATGCCTCCCAACAGCGACAAGAGCAGCGCCTCGATCATCACCGACAGCAGCAGCGGCAGTGCGCCGAAACCGATCGCCCGCAGCGTGGCAATCTCAAGGCCCCTCGCTGCGACCGCCGAATACATGGTGTTGAGCGCACCGAACATCGCGCCTATCGCCATGATGATGGCCACCGTCTTTCCGACCACATTGATGATCTTGCTCAGCTGCTTCGACTGTGCGGCGTAGTAATCGGGTTCGCGCTGCACATCGACCTTCAACTGAGGGTCGGTGGTCAGAGCATCCTTGAAGCGGGGGAATTCCGCGGCGCCTGTCAGGAGGCCGACCGCGGAGCTGTACCCGGTGCGCTCGACCGACGAGCCCACCGTATCGACGTCGGCCAGGAGTTCCGATTCGTGCACGTCGCCGTTGCTGGTGAATACACCGGTGACGGTCCAGTCGGCGTTGCGCAGATGCAGTACGCTGCCGGGGACGAGTCCGCGGAACTGCTTTGCCGCGCCGACCCCGGCGATCAGCTCGCGCACGGCCGGACGGAACATCCGGCCGTTCACAATCTTGAGCTCCGGGCGCACTCCCGGGAGCAAAAGCCCAACTCCGCGCAAAGTGACGTTGGCATCGGTGCCGGTGTCGATTTTCGGAACGTTGACGACCGTCACGAGCTCGCTCGACAACAGCGCCTTGCCGCTCGAATCCCTGGCGAGGCCTGGCGCATTGCTGATGACGTCGACGTCCGAGCGCGTCAAGTTGCTGTTGAGTTCGGCGTCGGAGCCGCCGCGCAGAATGATCACCCGATCGGCGCGGCCGGTATCCGCCAGCGTGTGCCGAAATCCGGCGCCCATCGCGAGCACGGAGACCAATACCGCCACCACGCCTGCGATCCCGATGACGATGACACTGGAGGCGCCTAAGCGCTGCGGCAGGGTCTGCAGTCCCATTGCGACGACGGTGAACAACTGTTTGATCATTGTGGGCCCTCTTTAGCCTGGGTTGCCTAGCGCTTGTCCGCGAGGGCATCGACGATGTTGAGCCGCATGGCGCGCAGCGCGGGCGGCGTGCCGACGATCAGCGCCAGCAACACGGCGGCGCCGAGCCCGGGGATCAGCACCCGGGGCGAGAGCTCCAAGCCCGGCAGCGCGACCTTGATGATGGGCAGCGCCGCATAACTCAAACCGAGGCCGATGATCGAGGCCAACACGCACAGCAGCAAGGATTCGGCAAGCACGAGGCCGAGCACCTTGCCGTCTCCGAAGCCGAGCGTCTTGAGCACCGCGAGCTCCGGGATGCGTTCGCGCACCGACTGCATCATCGTGTTGCCGGTCAGAAACAGCAATGTGAAGAACACCGCGCCGAGGATTGCGCGCAGAACAAAGCCGATGTCGCCGAACTGCTTGATGAAGGCCATCTGAAAATCGTTGGCCGGCTGCGTCTTGGTCTCGTTGGGGGAATTCGCGAACAATGCGTCGATCCGATTTGAAATCGCGGAGGCCTGCGACGGGTCGTCGACGCGCTCCTCGAACCAGCTCACGCTGCCCTTGCCGAAGCTGCGTCCCTCGTCGAACAGCTCGTAGTGAAACAGCAGCGTCGATGATTGCGCGCTGGCCTGCGTGGGATCCTTCACCGAAAAGGTGCCGACAACGTCGAAAGTCCAGTCGAGCGACCCGTCGCTCTTCTGCGCCCAGATGGTCGAATGCAGCGGCACCTTGTCGCCGACCTTCCAGCCGAATTTCTTCACGAGTGCGGCATTGAGCAGCGCGCCGGTGCGGGTGCTGCGAAACGCCCGCATCTCCGCGTCGCCGACGACGAACTCATCCTTGTGAAGATTGAAGTAGCTGTCGGCGTCGACGGGCAGCGCGAAGACGAAGTTCTTGGATTCTTGATAGTAGCCCCCGAACCAGCTCATCCAGGTGACTTCGGCCACGCCGGGCACCGAGCGGATCTGTTGGACGTCGGAAATCGGCAGCGCCAATGTAATCGAGTACTTGTTGGTCGTGACCAGCTTGTCCGCCCCGGTAACGCCGCTGCTCGGATGGGCGAAAGCGTAGTCGACCGTTTCCAGCATGCCGAACAACAAGAAGGCGATGATGACAGAGAGCAGCGTGAATATCGTGCGGGTCTTCTTCCGCCAGAGTGTCGCCCAGATGAGCGGGAAGTATTTCATGGGCGCTTCCTGCTAGGCGGCCAGGGTTCCGGCCTCCAGCAACGCACCCTTGTCCATATGCAGCTGGCGGCCGGCGAACTCCGCAGCCTTGGGGTCATGAGTGACGATGACGATCGTCTTGCCATGCTCGCGATTCAGCATCTGCAGAAGATGCAGCACCTCGTCGGCCGATTTGCGGTCCAGATCCCCGGTGGGTTCGTCGCAAACCAGCAAGGTCGGATCCGCGACCAATGCCCGCGCTATCGCAACGCGCTGCGCCTGGCCGCCCGACAGCTCGTTGGGTTTGTGTTTGGCGCGGTCGGCGATGCCCACCAGGGTGAGTGCGGCGAGGGCATTGGCCTGGCGTTTGGCGGAGGAGAGGTTCGTCAGCAGCAGCGGCAGCTCCACGTTGCGCTGGGCGCTCAACATCGGCATCAAATTGTAGAATTGAAAGACGAAACCGACATGATTGGCGCGCCAGCGGGCGAGTGCCCCCTGGCCGAGCCGGTCGAGGCGCTGTCCGGCGACGGTTATTTCCCCGGCCGTGGCCGTGTCGAGGCCGCCGATTAGATTCAGAAGCGTGGTCTTTCCCGAACCGCTCGGCCCCATCAGGGCGACGAATTCGCCCTTCGCGATGTCCAAGCTCAGGTTCTGCAGCACTTCCACGGTTTGCTTGCCCCGCACATAGCGCTTGTCGACATTTCGCAGCGATACAATGGCTTCACTCATGATCCAAAGCTCCGTAGCGGGCCGCGTCATGACGCGGCGGTTTATTGCTCGATTCGAATGTTGGCGCCGTCCTTGAGCCGGGTGAAATCGCCGACCGCAACGCGCTCGCCGGCAGCAAGCCCGGACAGGATGGTGACGGCATCGCTGCCGCCGGCGCCGAGGCGCACCGCGCGCCGCTCGACGCTGTCGCCGCGCAAAACGAACACCGTGCCGGTCGTGCCGGATCCCTGCACCGCATCGGGTGGCAATGTTACTCCGCCCGCGGGCCTGTTGTTCTCATCTCGCGAGGGCTCCGCGAGAAACGCGACCCGCACGCCCATCTCCGGAAGGATGCGCGCATCCTTTTGATCGAGTGCGACGCGTACCGTCACGGTGCCCTTGCTGCGATCGGCGGTCGGAATCACGGCAATTACATGCGCGGGAATCTGCCAGTCCGGGTAGGCATTTAGCTTGGCGGTGGCCGCCTGCCCGGTCCGCACCCGGTTGATGAAATTCTCGTTAACGTCGACCTGAATTTCGAGCGAATCCATGTCCACGATGGTGCCGATGCCGGTCCGCGTGAATCCGCCGCCGGCGGAGATCGGCGACACCATTTCCCCCGGTTGCGCTGCCTTGACCGTGACGATGCCCGAAAACGGCGCGCGCACCACCGTATCGTCGAGATTGCGCTCGGCGACGCTCACGGCGCGCGCGACGACGTCCACGTTGCTGCGCTGGGTCGCGAGTTGCGCATGCAGCGCATCCACGGTGGTTTGAGCGTTGTCCACCGCCGCCTGGCTCACGTAGTGCCCTTGAAGCAGGCTCTTCTGACGGTCGAAGTCGCGCTGTGCGTTGACGAGATTGACCTGTGTTTCGGTGAGACCGGCCCTTGCATAATCGAGCTGGGCTCTCGCTTGATTCAACGCCGCCCGGATGTTGGTATCGTCGAGCTTGGCGATGATCTGGCCGGCGTTGACGTGATCGCCTTCCTCGATGTCGAGTTCCACCATCTTGGCGGTTATCTTCGATGCCACCGTCGCCTGCCGGCGCGCCACGACGTAGCCGGACGCGTCGAGAATGGAGCCGGCGGCGGCCGCGCCTTCGCCGGAGACCGCCTGAGCGGACACGACGCGCACGGGCACGACGCCTGGCCGAGTCCACCACCACGCGGCGAGAGCCGCCGCAGCCGCGAGGGTCGCACCGGCGCCCAGCCAGATCCTGCCGCTGCGGGCCGGCGTGGGCTCGCCGCCGCGATCGATGCGCAGCTGGTTGAGCAGAGCGGATTTGTCGTCCATGCGTCGCTTGCGATGATTGTTGCGGTTCTTGTGAGCCAAGCCATGAAAACACAAAATCGCGCGGTGACGCCAATTGTCGCGGATGACATCTGCTCATCAGGAAGATCGCGGTCGGCCAGCCGTGAGTTTTGGATTGCCGTGCGGAGCGGGAAAAGGTAGGGTGCCCACCCTTTTGACCGATCCAGGTGGAACTATGGCCAATCGACTGCTGCCCCTACGCGATCTCTCCGCGCCTGTGGAAATGGATGCGCCCTGGCCGGGAACCCCGGTGAGCGGCGATCCGCATACCAAGACATGGAATTTGCACACGTCCGACGATGGAAAGATACTCGCCGGCATCTGGGAGTCGAGTCCCGGAGTCTGGAAGATCGACTACGACGCCTGGGAATACTGCCATCTTCTCGCGGGCCGCTGCACGATCGAGATCGAGGGCAAGCCGCCGGTCACTCTCAAAACCGGCGATGTATTCATCGTCGAGACCGGTGCCAAGGGCACATGGACTGTGCACGAGAATCTGCGGAAGTACTACGTCTTCGCTCTCGGGCACTAGGCTCCCGGTGCGCCGCGCTCAAGGGCGATCGAGCTCGCCAAGGTAGTCTCTGGGATGCAGGTAGTCCCGGTACAGCCGGGACTCGGGCGATCCGGGTTCCGGCTGCCAGTCGTATTCCCACCGCGCCAGCGGCGGCATGGACATCAGTATCGACTCGGTGCGGCCGCGGGATTGCAGGCCGAACAAGGTTCCGCGATCGTAGACCAGGTTGAATTCCACGTACCGCCCGCGCCGGTACAGCTGAAACCGGCGCTCGCGCTCGCCGAAGGAAAGGTCCTTGCGCCGTTCGAGGATCGGCATGTACGCCGGCAGGAAATGATCGCCCACGCTGCGCAGCAGTCCGAACGAACGCTCGAATCCGCCTTCATTGAGATCGTCGAAGAACAGGCCGCCGACTCCGCGGGTCTCATTCCGATGGGGCAGAAAGAAATACCGGTCGCACCACTCTTTATATCTGCCGTAAGTTTCCGGGCCGAACGGTTGGCAGGCATCGCGCGCCTGGCGGTGCCAGTGCACGACATCCTCGTCGAAGGGATAGTACGGCGTGAGATCGAAGCCGCCGCCGAACCACCACTGCGCGGGAGCGGCGGCCGGCGAAGCCAGCAGGAAGCGCACATTGAAATGCGTCGTCGGAACGTACGGATTGCGCGGATGAAACACCAGCGACAGACCCATGGCCTCGAACGGCGCGCCCGCAATCTCCGGGCGCTGAAGCGATGCGGACGGAGGCATCTTATCGCCGAAGACGTGCGAAAAAGAAACGCCGGCCCGTTCGAACACCGTCCCCTCGCTCAAGATGCGGCTCTCGCCGCCGCCGCCTTCGGGCCTCGCCCAGGGATCGCGCCGGAACTTTGCCGAGTCGATCTCTTCCACCGCGGCAGTGATGCGGTCGTGCAGATCGTTCAAGTAGCGCTTGACCGCGGAAGCGTCCATGGGAAGACCGGCTCCTAGGACTTCCTGGCTGCGGAACTCTTCCTGCCCGCCGGCGCCCGCTTGCGAGCCCCGGCCGGTCTAGGCGGGGCCGTCTTAGCAGAGGGCTCTGCGGGTGCCCTCTTGCCTGCCGGCGCCTTGGTGCTCTTGGCGGCCAGCCGTGTCGGCGCCGCCGCAGCTGCGACCGGTCGGGAGACCTCCCGATCGGCTGCCGCGCCGGGGCGGTCTTTCGTGGCGCGCTTCTTCGCGGCGCGAGCCGTACCCAGGCGGTTTGCGCCGTCGGTCGCGGCCGCGCCTTTGGATGCTCCATTGGCCGACTTGGTCTTGCCGTTCTTCCGCCCCCACTTGCCGAATGTGCGTGCCGGCGCTGCCGCGAGCAGCGCCTGGCACTCTTCCAAACTCAGGCTCTTCGGTTCCTTGTCCTTGGGAATCTTCGCGTTGCGCGATTTGTCGGTGATGTAGGGGCCGTAGCGCCCGTTCAGCACCTGGATGCCGGCGTCGGGAAAATCCAGGATCAGGCGGTTGGCATCCGCGATTTCCTTGTCGCGAATGACCTCGAGCGCCCGCTCGTGGGTTATCTCGTAAGGGTCGTCGATCTTGAGCGACACATACTTCGCGCCGTATTTCACGTAGGGGCCAAACCGGCCGACATTGGCCGTGATCTCCTCGCCCGAGGCCGTCGTTCCGAGCTTGCGCGGCAGTTTGAAAAGCTCCATCGCCTCGGCGTGCGTGATCGCGTCCATCTTTTGGCCGGGCCGGAGGCCAGCGAAGCGCGGCTTATCGGCGTCATCCTTGGTGCCGATTTGCACGAATGGTCCGAACCGCCCCATGCGCACGCTCATGGGTTTGCCGCTGACAGGATCAAGCCCCAAGTCCCGGGCTTGGGCGACTTCCTCACGGCTGACCGAGCTTTCGATGTGATTCACGAGATCGATGAACGGCTTCCAGAATTTCTCCAGCAGCGGGACCCATTCCAGTTCGCCGTTCGCCACCGCATCGAGCGAGTCCTCCATTTTGGCGGTGAAATCGTAATCCACGTACGTCGTGAAATATTGCGTCAGGAACCTGCTGACGATCTTGCCGATGTCCGTCGCGGTGAAGCGCCTGCTTTCGATGTCGACGTACTGACGGTCGCGCAAGGTGGAAATGATGGACGCATAGGTCGACGGCCGCCCGATGCCGTACTCCTCGAGTGCCTTGACCAGCGATGCCTCGGAGAAACGCGGCGGAGGCTCGGTGAAATGCTGCGTGGGGACGATGCCGGTCAATTTGACGCGGTCGCCTTCCTTCATCGGCGGGAGAACATGGTCCGAGTCGTCCTGAACCACGTCGTCCATGCCTTCCTGGTAGACCGAGATATAGCCGGGCTTCACCAGCGTCGAGCCGTTCGCGCGCAGCACGTTCCGCTTTGGGCCTTCCTCGCCCGCGAGCATTTCCACGGCCACGGTGTCGAAGATCGCCGGCGCCATTTGACAGGCCACCGTGCGCTTCCAGATCAGCGAATACAGACGGAACTGATCGTTCTCGATCTTCTGTTCGATGTCCGCGGGCAGAACGCTGGCGGCGGTCGGGCGGATCGCCTCGTGCGCTTCCTGGGCATTCTTCGACTTGGTCCTGTAGATTCGAGGTTCTTCGGCGAGTCCTTCTTGTCCGTAGAGCTGCACGATGACCTCGCGAATCTGGCCGATGGCCTCCTGCGCCAGATTGAGCGAGTCGGTGCGCATATAAGTGATGAGGCCGACCTGGCCTTCGCCGATGTCCACGCCCTCGTACAGCTGCTGCGCGACGCGCATGGTTTTCTGGGCGCTGAAGCCCAATTTTCGGGCGGCTTCCTGCTGCAGCGTGGACGTCGTAAACGGCGGCGCGGGATTCCGCTTGCGCTGCTTTCGATCGACGTTAAAAACGGTCAGCTCGCCCTTGGCCCCGCTCACGAGCGTCCGTTCCACCTCGCGGGCCTGCTCTTCCGTCGTGAAGCTGAACTGCTCCACCTTGGCACCCTGATATTCGACCAGTTTGCCCGGGAACGCCTGCTCGCAATGCTGAAGCTCCGCGTCGATGGACCAGTATTCCCTCGCCACGAACGCCGCGATTTCATCCTCGCGTTCGCAGATCATGCGAAGGGCGGGGCTCTGCACCCGGCCGGCCGAGAGTCCCGGCCGCACTTTTTTCCAGAGGAGCGGCGATAAATTGAATCCCACCAAAAAGTCGAGCGCGCGGCGCGCCTGCTGCGCGTTGACGAGATCGACGGACAGTTCGCGGGGACTCAAGATCGCTTCCTGCACCGAGTTCTTGGTGATCTCGTAGAACACGACACGGCGCACGTCCTTATCCTTCAGCTCGCCCCGGGCCTTCAGGAGCTCGTACAGGTGCCAGGAGATGGCTTCTCCCTCACGGTCGGGGTCGGTCGCGAGATACAGTGCTTTGGCCTTCTTGAGCGCGCGCGAAATGGCGTCAATGTGCTTTTGATTGCGCTCCACCACCTGGTACTTCATGGCAAAATGATGGGCAGGGTCGACGGCGCCTTCCTTGGGCACGAGATCGCGAACATGACCATACGAGGCCAGGACTTCAAAATCCTTGCCGAGGTATTTTTTGATGGACTTCACCTTGCCGGGTGATTCCACGATAACGAGGTTGATGGCCAAAGTTGCCTAATGCAGCGCGTCAGAGCGCTCTTCGAAGACCAGGTCTTCCATCTGCGCGTAAGCGGATTGTTGTCCAGGCTGGCTGAACAGCACCATCAAGACGACCCATTTCACCTGATCGATGTCGATCTCGTCGGCCTCGAGCGCCATGAGGCGGTCGATGACGAGTTCGCGCTGGGTGCCCGAGAGTATTCGCAAGTTCTCCAAATACATGAGGTAGCCGCGCACGTCGGTATCGAGGCGCAGCAATTCCTGACTGCTGAAGACCCGCACGGCGCGGGCGGTCGCTTCGGCGACTTTGCCGAGTTGTTCGCCGGACAACCCGTCCAGCCACTCCAGCGCGCGCTCGATATCGGTCTCCGCGAATCCCGCCTTGTCCAGCTCGAGTTTCAGGACGTTGCGATCGGGACGCGGTTCGTCGTCGGCGCTCATGTAATTCTCGAATAGGTAGATGAGTAGATCGAGAACGTTATCTTTCACCTCCGGCTCCTAACGACTCGGGAGTAGCGGCCCCCGGGGGCGGCCTGAACGTGGCCTTCGAGCTCGAGGATCAGCACCATCGAGGACACGGCTTCTGGTTTGAATCCGGTACGAACGACCAATGTGTCGAGGTCCGCTGGATCAAAGCCGAGCGCATCTAACAAGATTTTGTGATCCTTGTCCATGCCCAGTTCAGGGTCGGCGGTTGCGGGGAGGTGTGCAGCGGGCCGGGACTGTGCGGCAAAAAACGCGGAAAAGTCCAGCTCGCTCAATATGTCATGCGCCGTTTCGGTCAATTTTGCACCCTGGCGGATCAGTTCGTGGCACCCGCGGCTCAGCGGATTATGGATGGAGCCCGGAATCGCGAACACCTTGCGCCCGAGGTCGCGCGCCAGCCGCGCGGTGATCAGGGAGCCGCTTCTGCGCGCGGCTTCCACCACCAAGGTCCCGAGACTCAACGCGGCGATGATGCGGTTGCGCTGCGGGAAGTGCTCAGATCGGGGGGGTGCCGCGAGGGGGAATGCGCTGATCAAAGCGCCTTGGCGCATGATTTCGAGGCTCAAGAGCCGGTTGCTGCGTGGGTAGATGACGTCGACACCCGACCCCAACACCGCCAGCGTGCGTCCCTCGCCCTTGAGGGCGCCCCGATGTGCCGCGCTGTCGACGCCCAGGGCGAGCCCGCTGGTGATGGCGAGACCGCGTTCGGCAAGATACTCGGAGAGTGCCTCGGCCGTTTCGCTGCCTTGCGGGGTGGGGTTGCGGCTGCCGATGATGGCCACCTGTGGATCGTTCAATACATCCGCGTTTCCGGCGACGTACAGCGCGATTGGATAGGGGCCGGCCTCTTTCAGGAGCTTGGGATAGCGAAGGTCTATAAACGGCACCACGTGGTGGTGAGGATTCTCGAGCCAGGCCCGCTCGCTAGGGCTCAATGCGGCGTCGGCGCTTGACAGGAAGTCGCGCGCCGCCGCTGACATCCCGGCGCGTTCGCGCGCGGCGTCGGACGCATCGATGATGCGTTGAGGCTGCCCAAAAGTGTCGAGGGCGTTGGAAAGACCGCGAGTGTCGAGCGACGGGACGCGCGTGAGCGTCACCCAAGCCGCGGACTCCTCGCTCGATGGCATCGAGCGGATTATCGGACAGGCACCTTCAATAGTGCCGCTCTATTTTTTGCCGGCTGCGTTGAGATTCGCGCGCTTGGCGGCGCAGCCGATCTCTAGGGGTTCTTCTTTACGGGTTCTCCACCCGATCCGCGACGCGAATGACGTTGGTCGCTTCCATGATCAGGCCGTAGCTCAAGTGATCGAATGTCTTGAATACCATGAAGGTGCCCGACCGCTCGTCGGGGAGACGCACTTTCTTGGCGGAGATGCGCGACATGCCGTTCAAGAAACCCTTGTTCTCGGTGTCGGGAATGAGTTCGCCCGCCGTGTACACCGCCAACACGTTGCCCGGCGCGAGGCCATCCGCGGCACCGCGGTTGATGACGACGACCTCGTACTGGCCAATCACGGTGACGCCGTTGGACACCGCCATGATGCGTCCGCTGGTTCTAGTCTTCGGCGGGCTTGGGATGAAATCCAGCGGCACGTCGACGCCGCCGGCGAACAATTTATCGCCAGCCTCCGTTTCGCGAGCGGATTCCGTCATGATCAGCGTGACCGGATCGCCGCCGCGGGTGACGTGGCCGGCACCCGTGAATATACCGTCATAGCCGACGATCCGATCGTCGTCCGGATCTCGCAGCGCGTCGCCGACCCGCACTACGTTGTAATGGGTGCCCAGCTCGACCGGAGAGAGAAATCCGCGGGCGTACAAGGTATCGCCGTCCGCCATGACCACGTGCATGTCGCGGGTCGCGAGCACATACGGCGCATCTTTGATCTGCTCCTTGGCGAGCACCGAGGGCTTCGACATGAATGCCGCAACGGTCTCGTACGGGATCGTGGTCACGGCTCCCTCGAGCGGCTGACTGCGGACTCGCGGCATCACGCGCGCTGCGTCTCCGCGCTGCAACATGATTGTCGGTCGGCCCTCTATATAAACGAGCCGCAGCGTGTCGCCGGGGTAGATCAAATGAGGGTTTTGCACCTGCGGATTGACCTGCCAGATCTCCGGCCAATACCAGGGATCCCGCAAGAACACCTTGGCGATGCCCCACAACGTGTCGCCGCGTTTCACGACATAGCTGTCAGGGGCGTTCGGGTTGAGCGGAATTCCGCCCTCAGATGCCTCGGCAGCAGGCGCGGCGGAAGGACCGGCGTCGACCGCCGCTTCCATCGCCGTGCGCTCGTCGCCAACGACCGTACCCTCCACAGTGGTCTCGTTTGTGGCGACCGGTACCGGCGCCGTCACAGGCCGATCGGTTTGACAACCGGCGAGTACCGCCGCTGTAAGAGTCAGGGCAATTATTTGATGACCTTGCATTCGTTTCGCTCCGTTGCCAAATCCTATGGTCGCTGGCCGACTGATATACTGCCGACCTGCCGCCAAAGACTGGGACGCATCGCCCGTTTTTGCCGTTTGCCAGCGCGTAGGCCTTGTGGCCTTTGCGAGCATTAAGTTAAGCAGCGGCGGAACTTTAGCAACATTCTTCGGCCAAAAACACGATATTGCTCTCATAACTCCCATGACAAAGCTCGTAATTCTGGAGTATCCGGATCCCAGGCTTCGGAAGAAGGCCGCGCCCGTGGCAGCGGTCGATGACGCAGTGCGTCAATTGGCGGAGGACATGCTCGACACCATGTACGCAGCCAAGGGAGTCGGGCTCGCGGCCACACAGGTCGACGTGCACCAGCGATTGATCGTCCTCGATGTGAGCGAGGGCCGAGATCAGCCCCTGGTTTTGATCAATCCGGAGCTGCTCAAACTGGAAGGCTCGGGCCCGGGTGAGGAAGGCTGCCTGTCCCTGCCGGGCATCTACGACAAGTTGACGCGTGCAACGAATATTCGCGTGCGCGCGTTGGGACGCGACGGCCGGCCGTTCGAATTGGACGCGGATGGGCTGCTCGCGGTCTGCATCCAGCATGAAATGGATCACCTCGAAGGCAAGCTGTTCGTCGACTATCTCTCCGAGCTCAAGCGGCAGCTGATCCGCCGTCGGTTGGAAAAGGAGCGCAGACAGCGGTCCGCAGGCGGCGAATTTCGGGCGGGCGCTGTCGGTGCAGCTCTTCGCAGGGCGACGCCCGGCGTGCCGACGCCCGGCACTTCCACGCCGGCTCTTTGAGCGTTGAGCATCGATCAGACCCCCCTGCGGCTGGGTTTTGCCGGCACACCGGAGTTCGCCGTTCCGGCGCTCGCTGCGCTCCTTGAGATTCACCGGGTCTGCGCGGTGTTCACGCAGCCGGATCGCCCGGCGGGACGCGGCCAGCCGTTGCGCGGCAGTCCGGTCAAGGCTCTCGCCGCCGAGCATGGAATCCCGGTGTATCAACCAGCCAATTTCAAGATGCCGGAAGCGTTGGAAAGCCTGCGCAGTCTTGAGCTCGATGTGTTGGTGGTAGTTGCATACGGTTTGATCCTCCCGGCCGCGGCGCTTCAGTGCCCGAAGCTGGGATGCTTCAACATACATGCGTCTCTCCTGCCGCGATGGCGCGGAGCGGCGCCCATTCAGCGGGCGCTATTGGCGGGAGACTCGAGGACCGGCGTCACCATCATGCGCATGGAGCCGGGGCTCGATACGGGTCCCATGCTGGCCTCGCGGGCGACGGACATAGGCACCCTCGACAATGCCAAGAGCATCCACGACCGGCTCGCGCGGCTCGGCGCGGAGCTCATCGTGGAGACACTGCGCGCACTTCGCGAGGGCAGTGTCCGCGAGGTCCCACAGCCGGCCGAGGGCGTCACGTATGCCGATAAAGTCACCAAAGCCGAAGCGCTGATCGATTGGCGGAAGGACGCGGTGGAGATCTGGCGGCGGGTCCGGGCGTTCAATCCTTGGCCCATCGCCGAGACTAAGCTCAACGGCGCGCAACTGCGCATTTGGGATGCTGAAATGCGGGATTCCGGCACGTGCGGCGCTTCGCAACGAGCCGGCGCCGCACGGGGAACCCTGCAATCGGCTGCACCGGGTACGGTGCTCGCCGCCGCGCATGACGGCATCGACGTTGCTTGCGGCCGCGGCGTATTGCGTATTCTGCGTTTGCAGCTCGCCGGCCGAAGGCCGATTGCGGCAACGGAATTCATCAAGGGGCAGCGGCTCGACGGCGCACGCTTCACGCCGGCATGAGTGCCACGGCCGCCGGCGCGCGCTCCCTGGCCGCACATGCGCTCGCGCGGATATTGCGCGAGGGTGTGACGCTCGATGCCGCATTGAAGGACGCTCTGGCGGCGGCTGACCCCAAGCTCGCGCCGGCGGTGCGCTCGTTAAGTTATGGCGCGGTGCGCGGGTATTATCGGCACGAAGCGATCCTGGGCCGTCTCTTGTCGTCGCCCGTGCGTTCGCTGGATTTCCTGGTGCGTGCGCTGCTCTCGGTCGCACTGTACGAACTCGAGGATGAGAGAACGCCGCAATACGCCGTCGTCGATGCGGCCGTGCAGACCGCGAAGGCCACCGACGCCGTGCGTGCCGCCGGATTGGTCAACGCCGTGCTTCGCCGCTATTTGCGAGAGCGGAAGAATTTGGATGCAGAGGTCGCGCGCAACCCGGCCACCCGGCATGCCTCCCCGGTTTGGCTCGCCGACCGTCTGCGCGCCGACTGGCCGGTGCGCTGGACGCAGTTGCTTGCCGCGGGCGATGCCCGGGCTCCGATGTGGTTGCGCGTCAACGGTCAGCGGACCACCACGGAGGCATATCTTAAGATGCTGAGGGAGGCGGGAATCACGGCACGTGCGGAGGAGCGCGTCCCCCTGGCTGTGGTTCTCGACTCGCCATGCGACGTGCACGATCTGCCGGGATTCGCCGAGGGCCTTGTGTCCGTTCAGGACTTGGGAGCGCAGTGCGTGGTGTTTCCACTGGGTTTGGCTGCCGGCCAGCGTGTTCTCGATGCCTGTGCGGCACCCGGCGGCAAGACCGCTCTGATCGCGGAGCGAGAACCCGGTTTGGCGCAGCTGGTGGCGGTCGACATCGACCCGCAGAGGCTCTCCCGGGTCCGCGAAAACTTGAGCCGGGGGAAGCTCGGCGCGGTGCTCATCAACGGCGACACAGGCGCGCCCGAATCCTGGTGGGACGGCGCGCCGTTCGACCGCATCCTGCTCGATGCACCCTGCTCAGGCTTAGGGGTGATCCGCCGCCACCCCGATATTCGATTGCGTAAGTCCCCGTCGGATATCGACAAATTGCCCGCGCTGCAAACCCGCCTGTTGAAATCGGCATGGCGCATGTTGGCATCCGGCGGACGCCTCGTGTATGCCACGTGCACGGTGACCCGAAGCGAGAATCGCGACGTCCTCGCCGCGTTCCTGCGCAGCACCCCCGGCGCTGCGCGCCTCCCGGCAGAGCTTTGGGAAGGCTGGCCGAAATTCGGCGAATCGGACGAAATCGGCGAGCAGATTCTCCCGGGAGAGGCGGGTGCCGACGGCTTCTATTATGCTGCCTTGACAAAACAATGAACGCCGAGCGATCAAACCCGACAATGAGTGCTCACCGGCGGCCGTATGCCGCGTTCGGATGGCTGTGTTGCGCGGCAATCGCGGCGACGCTGTGGATGAAACTCGCGCACGGCGACGGTCTCGAGGGGCGCTTCGAAGTCCGCTCCGCGGACTTGCAGCTCAAGGATGGCGTCTATCATTTGAATGCGCATATGGACCTGCCTGTCAGCGACGCTGTTCGCCGCGGACTCGCCGAGGGCGTGCCGCTGACGATCGAGCTCAATCTCGACATCGAGCGGGTGCGCCAGCTGCTGCCGAATTCGCGTGTCGCCGAGCTGACACAACGGTACCACCTGCAGTACAACGCGGTGAGCGCGCGCTATATTTTGCGAAACGACAACAGCGGCCAGCAAGAGTCGCTGGGCACGGTCGATGCCGCCATCGAGCGGCTCTCCGACGTGCGCGGCCTGCCGGTTCTGGACAAGGCGCTCATCACGCCCGACCGCCGCTATGAGGCGAGCGTGCGGGCGAAGATCGACTACGGCTCGGTTCCATTCAGCCTGAGACTGGTCATGTTCTGGGTCAACGACTGGCACCGCGAAAGCGACTGGTACACATGGACACTGCAGCCTTGATCCGCAAGTACGGCTCCACGGTGCTGGGATGCATTGGCGTCGCGCTGTGGGTGGCCGCGCTGTATCTGCTTGCGTCGGCCGCGCAAAATTCCGCCGAATTCGACAAGTGGCTGCCGTGGATCCTGCTGATCAACATCTCGGGTCTGCTGACGCTGTTCGTGCTGCTCGCCGGCAAGCTCACGCGCCTGGTGCGGGACTACCGCCGACATGTTCCTGGATCGCGTCTGAAAGGCCGCACGGTGGCCATCTTCAGCGCCCTGGCCGTCGCGCCGATCCTGGTCGTCTATTATTTTTCCCTGCAATTCATCAATCGCGGCATCGACAGCTGGTTCGAGCTCGAGGTGAGCCAGGGGCTCAAGGACACGCGCGAACTCTCGCAGGCTGCGCTCGAAGTGCGTGTGCGCGAGTTTCTGCAGCACACCCAGGTGGTGGCCCATACCCTGTCCGCGAGTTCCCCGCTGGAACTCATCAGCACTCTGGATCGGGAGCGGCGGGACAGCACGGCGCTCGAGTTCACCATCGTGGGCGCGCAGGCGCAAATTCTTGCCACGAGCTCCGATCGTCCGATGGATATGCTGCCCGTGCCGGCAACCGACGAGATGATGCTGCAATTGCGGCGCGGCCGGCCCTACGTAACTTTGGACACCGATTCGATGGGCGGCTATCTCATTCGGACCGCGGCTCCGCTCGATGCGAACGGCAGCGGCAGCGCCCGCGTGCTGATAGCCGTGTATCCGGTGCCGCAGCAGCTGAGCCAGCTGGCCGACACCGTGCAACGCTCCTACACCCAATACGCCAATCTGGTGCAATTGAGGCGTCCGCTGAAGTCGACGTTCGTTTTGATCCTCTCCTTCGTGGTGCTGATGTCGCTGATTGCCGCGGTGTACGGCGCCTTCTTCGCGGCCCAGCGACTGGTGCAGCCGGTCCAGGACCTGATCGCCGGAACCCGCGCCGTGGCCAAGGGCAATTACGACACGAAGCTGCCCCTGCCGTCGCGCGATGAACTCGGCTTTCTGGTGACATCCTTCAACGACATGACCAAGCGACTGGGCAGGGCCCGCGAGGAGACGCGCCGCAGTCAGCAGGCGGTGGAGGCGGAGCGAGCCGGTCTCGCCGTGATCCTCGCGCGCCTGTCCACCGGGGTCGTGTCGCTCGAGGCTGACTTGACCGTGCGCACCGCGAATCAGGCCGCGAGCGCCATCCTGGGGGTCGATCTGGAGGCCGCCGTCGGCAAACGCTTCGATGAATCCATCAGCGAAACGACGCTGTTCACGCAGTTCCTGTCGGTGCTCAAATCCCGCCTTGCCGCCGAGGATCTGGATTGGCGCGAGCAGGTGGAACTCTCGTCCGATTCCGGCAAGCGCGTGCTCATGTGCGCATGCACCGCGCTGCCCAACGACTTGGGTGGGGCACCGGGTGTCGTACTTGTGTTCGACGACATCACGACGCTGCTGCAGGCGCAGCGCGACGCGGCGTGGGGCGAGGTAGCTCGCCGCCTCGCGCATGAAATCAAGAACCCCCTCACGCCGATCCAGTTGTCCGCGGAGCGCATGCGGCGCAAGTTCTTGGGGCAAATGAACGCCCAGGATGCCCAGATACTCGAGCGCGCAACGCATACCATCGTCGCGCAGGTCGACGCGATGAAGCAGATGGTCAATGCCTTCAGCGAATACGCCCGCGCGCCGGATATGCATTTCTCGCGCTTCGATCTGAACCAGCTGATCACCGAAGTCGCGGATCTTTACCGCGTCCAGGACAGCACGGCCGACCTCAAACTGCTGCTCGACCCTTCCCTGCCCGCCATTTCCGCGGACCGGATGCGGATACGGCAGATTCTCAACAACCTGGTCACCAATTCATTGGAGGCCCTGGAGGGCCGGACGGGCGCAAGCATTGAAATCGAAACTCATGTGGCCGAGGCGAGTCCGAAGCAGGTAGCCTCGGTGGCGATCGTGGTATCCGACAACGGACCGGGATTTCAGCGGGACTTGATCGGCACCGTGTTCGACCCCTACGTGACCAGCAAACCGAAGGGCACCGGCCTGGGGCTTGCCATCGTGAAGAAGATCGTCGAAGAACACGGCGGGCGCATTGAGGCGGATAATCGGCGCAGCGGAGGCGCCCGCGTGCGAATTCTATTGCCTTTGGGCGACAGCGCACGCTCCATCGGGGTGCGTGAGCCGCGCAAGGGCGAACACAGGAGAGAACGTGTATGACCGCTTCGAGAATATTGGTGGTGGATGACGAGGCGGATATCCGCGGATTGCTTAAGGAAATCCTGTCCGAGGAGGGGTACGAGGTGGATGTCGCCGCCGACGCCACTCAGGCGCGCACATCGCGAGCGAGCCAGGTTCCCGACCTCGTGTTGCTGGATATCTGGATGCCGGATACGGACGGCATCACCTTGCTCCGGGAATGGTCGGTGACCGACGGGTACGACTGTCCGGTGGTGATGATGTCCGGCCATGGCACTGTCGAGACCGCCGTGGAGGCCACGCGCCTCGGCGCCTTCGATTTCGTCGAGAAGCCGCTGTCCCTGACCAAGCTGCTGCGGACGGTCGAGCGGGCGCTCGATGCGGGGCGGCGCAAGCGCCTCTCAGCCCGTGCCCAAGGGTCGGCGCTCGCGGTGCCCATCGGCAAGAGCAAGGTGACCCAGGCGCTGCGCGAACAGGTGCAACATGCCGCGTCGAGTTCATCGCCGGTGCTGCTGCTGGGCGAGCTCGGCTCGGGACGGGAGGCCTATGCGCGCTACCTGCATTCGCTGAGCGCGCGCTCGTCGAAACCGTTCTTCATGGTGGTTGCGGCGAGCCTGGGACAGGACCCCGCCGCGGCGCTGTTCGGCAGCGAAAAGGACGGCCGCGTCGAACTCGGGGCGCTGGACCAGGCGGCGGGCGGGACGCTGTACCTCAACGGGTTGGAGGACTTGAACAGCGAGGCGCAGCGCGCACTGGCGGGTGCGATCGAACAAAACGGCTACACGCGCGTGGGTGGACGGCAGCGATTGCCGCTCAACGTGCGGTGGGTCAGTTCGGCACAGGACGGCTTCGAATTGCGCGCCCTGCCCGAGCCATTTCGCCGCGATCTCGTTGCGCATCTCAACGTGATCACCTTGCGCGTGCCGCCGCTGCGCGATTATGCGGAAGACGTGCCTGATCTCCTGCGCTACTACGTCGACCGCCTGGTTGACGACCAGCACCTGCCGCTGCGCCGCTTCAGCGTCGCCGCGCAGAATCGGCTGAGAAACTATCCCTGGCCCGGCAATATCGGCGAACTCAAGAACCTGGTGCAACGCGTGCTGATCCTGGGCGTTGGCGAGGAGATTCGGCTCGAAGAAATCGAGCGCGAACTGGCGGTGAAGCTCGCGGTGGACGAACCGCTGGTGAAGCAAGACCTGCTCGCGTTGCCGCTGCGCGAAGCGCGGGAGCAATTCGAGCGGGCGTACTTGCAGCAGCAGCTGCTGCTTTGCAATGGAAAGGTGGGCCAGCTGGCCAAGCGGGTCGGTATGGAGCGCACCCACTTGTACCGCAAGTTGAGGGCATTAGGGGTGGATTTTCGTCAATTGGGAGATGATTGAGACGTCATCGAACCGGCGGGTGAGCCGTGCTTGCGGATCGCTAGTCTCCCACCCGGATCACCAGGACGTCGACGTCGGCTTTGCGCAGGATTTGCCGTAAACGGTTGAGCTCGTCGAGTTTGGAAATCGGACCGATGCGGATCCGATGCCAGGTATCGTTGTCCACGGAGACCTTCTGCACTTTCGATTCGACTCCCTGAAGCGCGAGCTTCGCGCGGACGCGGTCCGCGTCGGCGAAGTTCTTATAAGACCCGGCCTGCAAGACGTACGTTCCGCGGCGCGTCTCCGGCACGGATTTGGTGTCCGGCCGCACGTCCTTGTCCTTCTCCGGGACCACCATTTCGAATTTCGGCAGCATGTCGTAGAAATCGTACGACTTCGCCGGCTCCTCGGCGCTCGAATCCCCGGGTTCGCCGTCCGGCAGTTCGCCGCCGTGCGATTTCCGCTTGTCCGCTTTGCCTATCCTCGCGACCGGGGCGTCCGGCCGATGATCCTTGACGTACACGATGCCGGCGACGGCAAGGCCCACCGACAATCCGCACAGGACGCCCATCCAGCCGGAGAAGCCGGTTGACCTCCCGCGCTTCGGTTTGTAGTCGCGTGCCATGCCCCCGCCTACATCGTATCGGGCGCGGATACGCCGAGCAGTTTGAGGCCGTTGCGGATGACGATCTGAGTCGCGAGCGCGAGAACCAGGCGCGCGTCACGCAAGGGGGCATCGTCCACGATGATCTGGTGCGCGCTGTAATTCGTGTGGAAATCGTTTGCCAGGTCGCGCAGGTAATGCACCAACGTATGCGGTGCGCGCTGCGCGGCGCATTGGCGCACGATTTCCGGGAACGCGCTCATGCGTTTGATCAGCGCAAGTTCCTGCGGTTCGGCCAGCCTGCCCAAGGATGCCAGGCCGTTTACCGTGCTATGGTCGAGACCGCGCTCCTCAAGCTGCCGCATGACGCTCGCGACCCGCGCATGCGCGTACTGGATGTAGTACACGGGGTTCTCGTTCGAGCGGCTGGTGGCGAGTTCCATGTCGAAATCAAGATGCTGATCGTTGCTGCGCATCACGTAGAACAGACGGGCCGCATCGTTGCCCACCTCCTTGCGCAGTTCACGCAGCGTGACGAATTCGCCCGATCGCGTCGACATTTGCGCCTTTTCGCCGCCGCGGAACAGGGAGACGAACTGCACCAGGCGCACTTCGAAGGAGTCCACCGGGCCGCCCAGAGCGAGGAGACCTGCGCGCAGGCGCGCGATGTAGCCATGGTGATCCGCGCCCCAGATGTAGATCAGATGATCGAAGCCGCGTTCGAGCTTGTTGAACACGTAGGCTATGTCCGACGCGAAATAGGTTTTGACGCCGTTTTCGCGCACCATCACCCGGTCCTTCTCATCCCCGTAATCCGTGCTCCTGAACCACCACGCACCGTCCTTGAGATAGGCACGGCCTGCCTTCTTGAGCGCGTCGATCGCACGCTCGACAGAGCCGTCGTCGCTCAAGTGGCGTTCGGAGAACCAGCAATCGAAGGTGACGCCGAACTCGTGCAGATCTTCGCGAATGTCGCTCAAGATTCCTGCGAGCGCGAGATCGAGCACGCGGCGGAATGCAGAGTCCCCGAGAAGCGCGCGCGCGCGCGCAATGACCGCATCGATGTGGACGTCCTTGTCCCCGCCTTGGGGTTCATCGGGCGGCAGATCCCTGAAAACATCGGCCGCAGCGCGCCGCAGCGACGGGCCTTCCGCGGCAAACAGCTGTTCTCCGATCGCCGCGATGTAGTCGCCGCGGTAGCCGTTGGCGGGAAAGGCAAACCGCTCGCCGCAATGTTCAAGATACCGCAGCCACGTGCTGACAGCCAGAATCTCCATCTGGCGGCCCGCATCATTGATGTAGTACTCGCGCTGCACGCGGTAGCCCACCGCTTCGAGCAGATTGGCGACCGTGGCGCCGAACGCGGCGTGCCGGCCGTGGCCGACGTGAAGCGGGCCCGTGGGGTTCGCCGAAACGAATTCGACCTGCACCGACCGGCCGGCTCCGGCGTGTGATCGCCCATAGCCTCTCGCATCGTGCAGGACTTTGCGGATCTCTGCGTGATAGGCGCCCTTCGCGAGGAAGAAATTGATGAAGCCGGCGCCCGCGATATCGACCTTCTCGATTGCGGGACTGGGCGGCAGCAGCCGCACCAGCGCCTCCGCGAGCCTGCGGGGGTTTTGACGCGTCGCCTTCGCGAGCCGCATGGCGAGATTGCTGGCGAAATCCCCGTGCTGCGAGTCGCGCGTGCTTTCGACTTCCACGCTCACGGCTCTTGCGGCTTGCGGAACCACATCTTCCGGCAGCTCCGCGAGGGCTTGCGTCAGCATTTTTTCGATCAAGATCTTCAAGGCGAAACCCCTAGGGTCCTGAAACAAAGGGTCGGCAGTTTACCGCCGCGCGGGCCGGCAGACATCTCAATCGACTTCCAAGGGATCCACGTCGATCGACCAGCGAAGGCCTGGCGGCCCCGGCAGCCGCTCCACCTGCGGCAGCCAATTCTTGAGAAAGCGCTGCAAAGTGGCGCGAGCGGCGGTTTCAATCAGGAGATGCGCACGATAGTGATCCGCCCGCCGGGCAATCAACGCACTCGCGGGTCCCAGCACTTTGACCGCGGCTTCGTTCAGAATGCGGCTGGATTCGACCGCCGCGCGCAGGAAAGCATCCAAACCAAGGCTGTCCCTGGCCTCCGCGCGCAGCATCGCCAGACGTGAGTAGGGCGGCCAACCGGCCTCGCGGCGCTCTTTGAGGGCGCTCAGGGCGAATCCTTCGTATCCTTCCGAGACGAGGCGGCATAGCAGCGGGTGTTCCGGAAACTCCGTTTGAATCAAGACCTCGCCGGCCATCGATCCCCGCCCGGCACGGCCGGCAACCTGGGTGATGGTCTGCGCCAGCCGTTCCGTGGCGCGGAAATCGCTTGCGAACAACCCCTGATCGGCATCGAGAACCACCACCAGGCTGACCTGCGGGAAATGGTGGCCCTTGGTAAGCATTTGCGTTCCGACCAATATTCGCGCCTCCCCGCTATGCACGCGATCGAGGACGATCTGCACGGCGCCCCGTGCGGATGCGGTGTCTCGATCCAGTCTCGCCAGCGGCGCCTCGGGATAGAGCCGCGCCAGCGTTTCTTCGACCCGCTCGGTGCCCTGGCCCACGGGGTTCAACGGCTGGCCGCAACTTCCGCATATTTGCGGCACCGGAGCATGAGCGCCGCAGTGATGGCAGCGCAGCTCCCCTGCCTGGCGGTGCAAGGTCATCCTCGCATCGCAATGGACGCACGGCGCCACCCACCCGCAGGCGTTGCAGTACAAACTCGGTGCATAGCCGCGGCGATTCAGGAACACGATGATCTGGCCGCCCGCCTTGAGGTGGTGCGCAATCGCCTGCATGACCGGGGTCGACAATCCCTGGTCGGCACCGTGCTTGCGCAGGTCTACCAGCGTCATTCGGGGGGTCTCGGCGATTCCCGGGCGCTGTGGGAGAAGGTGTTTCGAATAGCGCCCGGTGGCGGAATTTTCCAGCGTTTCCAACGACGGTGTGGCGGAGCCGAGAATGATGGGCACCGCCGCTTGGCGGGCCCGGACAACTGCGAGGTCGCGGGCGGAATACCGAAAGCCTTCGTGCTGCTTGTACGAAGCGTCGTGTTCTTCGTCGACCACGATCAACGCGAGCTTGGGTAACGACGTGAAAACGGCCGACCGGGTGCCGATGATGATTCGCGCCTGACCGTTGTGCGCGGCTCGCCAGGCATCCCGGCGCTCATTGCCCGTGAGTCCCGAATGCAGCGCAACCACCCCGGAACTGAAGCGGCGGCGGAAACGATCCACCAATTGCGGCGTCAAAGCGATTTCCGGCACGAGGACCAACGCTTGCCCGCCGTCCGCGATGGCTGCGGCAATGACCCGTAGATAGACTTCGGTCTTGCCGCTTCCGGTGACCCCGTAGAGCAAGTGGGCGGAAAAGCTCGACAGGGTCGCGACCACCGCGGCGACGCATTGCGCTTGATGCTGGGTGAGCGCCACGTCGCTTGGAAGAGAACCGGTGGCTGGCGGTTCGGGCGCTCGCGCCTCGGCCGTGACCCAGCCCCTCGCCGCCACCGTCCGCAATAGCGCCGGCTTGAAGTATTCGGCCACCTCATCGGCGGTGCCCCGTCCCCGATCCGAAAGCCACTTCAGCAGGGCCCGCTGCTGCGGGGCGCGGCGCGTGCTCGGGGTCCGGAATTCCGCACGCCCCGCTTCGGTGAGGGCCCACCATTCGCTGTGTTGCAGCGCCGGTTGACCTGCGCGCAGACTCACGGGCAATGCCGCGGCGAACACCTCGCCGATGGGATGGTGATAGTACTCGGCCGCCCAGCGCAGCAAATCGAAGGTGACCGCATCGATGACGGGCTGCTCGTCCAGAATCGCGAGCGCAGTCTTGAGCTTCGCGGCGTCGATGAGGGACTCGGAAGCCACGCCCACCAAGATGCCGATCAACTGTCGGCGTCCGAAGGGCACCCGCACCCTCACTCCCAGGCGCGGCACCGTATTTTCCCCCATGGATCCGATCTCTTCTGGAGGCCGATAATCGAATATCCGACGCAGGGGAGTATCCAAGGCGATTTGCAAAATCATCCGTCCCTTTGTCCACAAATCGTGTGGATAAGTCTGTTGAGAACCCGGGATCATCTAGGTTAAGTGCCCGATCCGTTTCGGGTCCCTTTCAAATTGGCTAGAAAGTGGGCTAAATCGAAATTAATTCATAAAATTCAATAATTTATAGATCCCTCTACACACGGCACCGAGGTGTGGATTGAAAATATTGCAGTGGAAGTCACATTCGATGTGTGTAAGTCGCTGATCTTGCGGATCCGCGCCGTCAACCGAGGCGGCGGACAGGCGTTTATACCTGGAATAGCGACGGTTAGTCGACGTAGAGAGGACGAGGCATGCCCGGCTTTGATAGGCTGAACCAAGCTTGCATGGTCTGGGATGGTCCCGCTCCAGCACCTGAGGAAGCGGTTCTGGAGTACACGCGAGAACTCGAGAAATTCCTGGCGGAGATCGAGCGGCGCGCATTCCGCATGGCCCAGGTTGCGCTTCGCGATCCCGACGATGCAATGGATTCGGTGCAAGACGCGATGATCAAGCTGGCGCGCAGCTACGCGTCGCGGCCGAGCGCCGAGTGGCGGCCGTTGTTCTATCGAATTCTGGAAAATGGCATCCGCGACCTGCAGCGTCGAAGGTCCGTGCGCAAGCGCTTCATGACCTGGTTGCCGGGTGCGAACGAGGACCCCGAGAACGAAGCCCAGGATCCGCTCGACAATGTGGCTGATGCGGCGCCCGCCATCCCCGAAGTGCTGATGCAGCGCCAGGCTATGCAGCAGCTCGAAGTCTCCTTGCGGGGACTGCCCGCGCGGCAACGTGAGGCATTCATGCTGCGAAACTTCGAAGGCATGGACGTGGCGGAAACGGCGAACGCGATGGGATGTTCGCAAGGCAGCGTCAAAACGCATTATTCGCGCGCGGTTCATGCCCTGCGCGAACAGCTGGGCGAGGTGTGGTGATGGAACGGCAACTACCGGAGCAGACGCGCAATTCGCTCGAGGAGCGCAGCCGCGCGCTGTTTCAGGACAGCGTCGAGGGCTTGGATTTTGCCCTGCGCTCGCGTCTAACCCAGGCGCGCAACGCCGCGATCGAAGCCGCGGTTTCCCCAGGCCGGCCGTGGTTTTCCCGCATCGGCGTGCTGATGCCGGCCGGTGTGACCGCCGCCGCCATTCTGGGCGCGTTCCTGTGGTTGGGTTCGCCAATGAACCGACACGCCGTTACAGTAGCTGATGGCCAGCCGAGTCTCGAAGACCTGGAAATTGTGGCGTCCGCGGACGAGTCTTCCGGTGACGCGATGGACATGTTGCAGGACGATATTGAATTTTATGATTGGGCGGACAAGGCCGCGAATCCAGGGCCGGCAGCATAGGGTTCCGCCGCGCGGAGTTGCTTTGTCATGGGGAAGACTTTGGCTGTTGTGCGGCGTGATGACATGCTCGGCGGCGATGGCCGATCCGCCACCGCCGGCCGCGACACCAGGCACGCCTCAATCGTCGCAGACGCACCAGCCGGCGTCGGAAGCGCCCGACGAGGATTTCATCGAGTTTTTGGGCACGGATGATGTGGGTGATGCAGCTTGGTGGGAATTCTTGAAGAAGGTGCCGCCGCGGGGAGGGACTCCGCCCGCACCGCCACCCCAGGAAGCAAAGTGATGTTCAGGGCGTTGTTCATGTGTGCAAGCTTGTTCCTCGCGGCGGCGAGCGCCGTAGCGCAGGCACCGGCTGCCCCCGCTCCGCCCGCGACGTCGCTCCGCGCGTCCGCTCCGCCCGCGCCGAAGGCGTGGTCCTCGATGTCCGCGGAACAGCAGCAATTGCTGCACGGCTATCAGGACAAGTGGGATAGCTTGCCTCCCGAACGCCAGCAGGCGCTCGCCAAGGGCAGTCAGCGCTGGCTGTCGATGTCGCCCGAGCAGCGTTCGGGTGCGCAACAGCGCTTCAGTCAGTGGCGCGCCATGCCTCCCGAGCAGCGGCAAGTCCTGCGCCAGCGTTGGCAGCAGTTCAAGAGCATGCCGCCGGAACAACAGCAGCGGGTCCGGGAATCATTCAACCGGTTCCGGCAAATGCCCCCGGAACGACGCATGGAATTGCGCAAGCAGTGGCGGCAGATGAGCCCGGCTCAACGCCGCAGCGTCATCGAACGGGCACCGCCGCGGCGCAATCCGCGCTAGACGCGGCCCTTCACGGGAGATCATGAGGGGATGGCTGCGCAACGGATGTGTCTGCGTGCGCTAGGGGTGGTAGGTGCGCTCGGCGTGCGCGGCCACGTCCTCGCGATAGAACAAGACGTCGCGAAAGATTCCCTGGGTGAACATCTGCGCCTGATCGGTGAAGTGGGGTGACCCCCGGTCGCCACTCTCGCCGCCGCTCAGGATGGCCTTCGCGTGAACGCTGGGGCCGAACTCCACGGCTGCGACGAAGCTGTTGCCGACCGACGTGTAAATCTTTTTGGTGCTGCGCGGGTAGGAGGAATCGAAGGAGGCCAGGGCGCCCCAATTCGATGGCGCGAAGCCCACCGGCAGGCTCGGTTTGGCGTCGTCGAACGGCTGCACGATATCGTCGGTCAGTCGTTGATAGCGGTTGATGTCGCCCCACGGGATCTGCCAACGGCCGAAGTCGCGCTGCAATCGCGCGACGATCGCAATCAACCCGTCGAGGCGCTCCGACGGGGTCACATGGGTCACCAGGAAGTCATAGACCGGCACGCCTGCTTCGCGCGCCTGGGCGCGCTTGTGTTCGAGCAGCTCCTGGCCCCAGAGAACCGCCACGGCCGTCGGTACCGAGTCCGCCGATGTGCGCCGGTTCCAGCCCCGCAATGTCTCGACCGCTTGCGCCAGGACGGGTCGCCGCGGATCGTCCGCTGCCAATTCGTCGTAGTCCTTGATTAACGGCGGCAGCAGCTCATCGAAGGCGGTGAGGTGACTGTCGTAGCCGGCCGCGATGAGGCCATCCAAGGTTACGTCATGAATATTCCGAAGCACCTCGACTGCATGCATGCCGCGGGGATTCTCGCCCTTGATCCACATGTACGCCGGATAGTTCTCCCGCTTCGGGCTTGACGCACCCGCCGCCGAGAAGGGCCAGTTGTTGGTGTTTTGAATCCAGCCGCTCGCGGGATTCAGCAGCGTGATGGTGTCTTCGATCGGATGCGGCCCATGCCATTCGGTCGCCGGGTCGCTGCCGTCCACCGGCCGGGTGAAATCGAACCTCGGATCGCGCTTTGGTATGAAATTTCCATGGAAATAAGCGATGGTGCCGTCCTCATCGGCATAGACGGTGTTGTTGGATGTATCGGTCCGCATCTCCTGCGTCTTGCGGAAGGATGCATAGTCGACGGTCTTGGTGCGCAGGTACGATTGAGCCAGCGCCTGCACCGGATTCTGGAGCAACTTCACCGCGATCCACCGATCGTGGATGACGCTCGATCGGACCGGGTCCCGCGGGCCATTTTCGGCGCGTATGATGGGGCCGTGATGACTGTGATAGACGGTGAAGCGCCGGTGGCCGTAACCGCCGGGCGTCTTGAATGAAATGTCGATCTCGCCGACCTGCAGCTTCTTCAAGCCTGCGCCGTAGCGGTAATACAGTCCGTCGGGCTTCTCGACGATGGTCTCCGCATATTCATCTATGGCATCGCCGCCGTATGACGTATGCATCCAGCCATTGTGCTGGTTGAATCCCTGATAGACGAAGAATTGACCCCAAGTGACCGCGCCATAGGCGTTCAACCCTTCCTCGCTGCACATCTGAAGTTCCGAGCGGAAGTAGTAAGAGGTGTGGGGATTTATCCACAGCAGGGCATGGCCGGTCGCACTGCGGCTGGGTGCTATCGCGAACCCGTTGGAGCCGCCAGGTGCGCGCTCCTCCGCCGTCTCCGCCCGCGAATTCGCAGCTGCTGCCGGCCGCCGCGGCGCGCCGGGGTAGAACTCTTGAAGCTTGGCCAGATCGACGCTCTCGACGTCGCCGCCGATGCTGCCTTCCGTGAAGGAGAGCGCCATCCAAGGTTCGAAGCGATGGATGACCTTGGGTGCGACGGCGGGATGTTTCGCGAGGAAGTAGTTCAATCCGTCAGACCAGGCCTCCATCAATGATTTGAGCCACGCCGGGCTGCTGCGATAATCCTCGCGCAGGCGGCGCGTATCGACGAAAAGCCTCTGCCGCAGATCGCTGTAGAGCGCGGTTTCGCCGTCGGCCTGAGCCAGCCACCCCAGGCCGCTCAGGTAGTTGCGTTCAATGCGCCCAAAATCGTCCTCGGCCTCGGCATAGATCGTGCCGAACACCGCGTCCGCATCGGACTTCCCGTAAATGTGTGCGATGCCCCAGCTGTCGCGGACGATGGTGACATTCGCGGCATGCCGCTGCCCGGGTGCGTCCTGTTCGGTGGCTGCCGCGGCTGCGCCCGCGGCGTTCAAGCCGAGCAGAATTGCGAGGACAAGTGTTCTCATGGCATCGATGGTCTCCGGTGCGTAGCATCGCGCAATGCGAATCAGTTTGCCCGTTGCGATGGCTTTGCTGGTGTTCTCAGGCAGCCCCTCCCGTGCAGGCTCGCCGCATGCGCCGGCCTTCACGGTGCGGGACCCCGAACCGGGCAGTCCCCTCGTGCTGGTGGCGTACGGCGACATGCGATTTACCGCACCCTCGGAAACCGGCGCGAGCCATCCGGCGGTGCGGCGGGCGCTGGTGGCCAAGATTGCCGCCGAGAAACCTGCCGCGATCTTCATCAACGGGGACATCACCTGGCATGGTGTCGATTCCGACTACGCCGTGTTTCGTCACGAGAGCCGGCCCTGGCGCGAGCGGCACCTGCGGATCTATCCGGTGCTCGGCAATCATGAATTCTCCGCATGCTTGGAGCAGATTTGTCTCGAACGCTGGTGGACCGCGTTTCCTGCCTTGCGCGGCCGCCGCTGGTATTCGGTTGCGATCGGAAAGAGGGTCGTGAGCATCGAACTCGACAGCGACACGTCGCTGCTGCCGGGAAGCGAACAGAGAATCTGGTTCGAGAATCAAATTGCCGCCCTCGATCCTTCGGTTCGCCTCGTGCTGATCGTCATGCATCATCCCCCCGTCGCCGATGTGCAGCTGGGCCCGCAGGCGGACCACAACCCGCGGCTCAATGAGCGCTCGCTGGCCGAATATCTATCGACGGTGGCGCCGCAGTCGACCGCGCGTTTCGTCGTGAGCGCCGGCCATATACACAATTACGAAAGGCTCACGGAGGACGGCGTGGTGTACTTGGTGTCGGGCGGCGGCGGCGCCGCGCCCTACGAAGTTGACCGCACGCCGCAGGATCAATTTCAACGCAGCGATTTTCCCAATTACCATTACGTTCGGTTCGAAGTTCTCGCCGATCGGGTGGTTGCAGAAATGATCCGGCTCGTCGATTACTCGGCGCCCGCGCCCGTAGCGTGGCAGATTTCGGATCGCTTCGAGGTCAGCCTGCGGCCTTGACGGCTTGGATCAACTGGCTCACCGCCGCCTGCGCATCGCCGTAGAGCATGCGCGTTTGGTCCAGGACGAAGAGCGCGTTGTCGATTCCCGAAAAGCCCTGGCCCTGACCGCGCTTGATGACGATGACGTTCTTCGCCTTGTCCGCGTTCAGAATGGGCATTCCGTAGATCGGGCTGCCGGAATTGGTGCGCGCGTCGGGGTTCACGACGTCGTTGGCGCCGATGATCAGTGCCACATCGGCGGTTTCGAACTCGGCGTTGATTTCATCCAGATCGGATATCAGGTCGTATGGCACGCCGGCTTCGGCCAGCAGCACGTTCATATGGCCGGGCATGCGCCCGGCGACCGGATGAATGGCGAACCGGACCTTGACGCCGTGATCGATCAAGAGCTGCGCGAGCTCCCAGACCTTGTGCTGAGCCTGGGCAACGGCGAGGCCGTACCCCGGAACGATGATGATCTTTTGCGAGTACGCCATCATGACTCCGGCATCCGAGGCCTCGATGGCCTTTTGAGTGCCGGTGACACCGGAACCGCCCGCGGCGGAACTCTCGCCGAAATTCGAGAACAATACGTTTCCGAGCGAGCGGTTCATGGCCTTGGCCATGAGCTGCGTGAGCAGGGTGCCGGCTGCGCCGACCACCGTGCCCGCGATGATCATTGCGGCATTGTCGAGAACGAAGCCTTCGAAACCGACCGCCAGGCCTGTCAACGCGTTGTACAGGGAGATGACCACCGGCATGTCGGCGCCGCCTATCGGCAAGGTCATCGCCACGCCCAGCAGCAGCGCAAAGGCGAAAAACAGCGAAACCGCGGGCAGCCCCGCCTGCTGCAATCCAAAGTCCATGCCCGAGACGACCATGAAACCGAGCGCGATGGTCACCAGCAATATCGCCAAATTGAGGAATTTCTGACCGGCGAAGCGTATCGACTTGGTGATCAGTCCCTGCAATTTCGCGAAGGCGATCAAGCTGCCGCTGAAGGACACCGAACCGATGAATCCGCCGATCATGGCAATCGTCAGGTGCGTGATGCTGTGCTCGCTGCCCCGGTAGAGTTCCACGGCGGCGATGGCGGCGGCCGCGCCGCCGCCCATGCCGTTGTAAAGGGCGATCATCTGCGGCATGTCGGTCATGGCGACGCGCTTGCCGCTGACCCAGGCCACCACGCCGCCCACGGCGATTGCGCCGACCACCAGCGCTACATTGAGCGCCGGGGCGCCGGTGAACGCCAGGAAGGTCACCAGCGTCGCGAGCACCATCCCGGCGCCCGCCCAGCGCACGCCGCTCACCGCGGTGACCGGCGAACTCATGCGTTTCAGGCCGAGAATGAACAGCGCCGCCGCCACGAGATAGGACAGCTGGGTCAGGGTCTGAATGGTCGAAGCGGAGGGCATATCCTCAAGGTCCTTTCTTTTTTCTGCCGGCGGAGACGAACATCTGCAGCATGCGCTCGGTGACCACGTAGCCGCCCACTGCATTGCCGGCGGCGAGGATCACGCCGATGACTCCGATGACCCGTACCAATGTGGTGTCGGCCGAGGCCAATGCGACCATTGCGCCGACCAGCACGATGCCGTGCACGAAGTTCGACCCGGACATGAGCGGCGTATGCAGGATGACCGGCACGCGGGAAATGACTTCATAGCCGGTGAACGCCGCCAGCATGAAAATATAAAGCGCTATGACGCCGTCGATCATCTTACCGCCCCTCCACCGCTTTGCGCGTCGCTTCGTTCTTGATCTGGCCCTCGTGCGTGAGCACGGCGCCGGCGAACACTTCGTCCTTCCAGTCGATGGACAGCGCGCCCGACACCAGCGCCGGCTTCAACAGATTGAACAGATTGCGAGAATACATTTCGCTGGCGTGATAGGGCAGGGTGGCCGGCAGATTCACGGGGCCCACGATCTTGACCCCGCCGTGCAGGACGGTCTCGCCCGCCCGCGTCAGTTCGCAATTTCCGCCTTGTTCGGCCGCGATGTCGACGATCACCGAACCCGCCTTCATGCGTTCGACGGCAGCCTTTGTGATGATTCGAGGCGCCGCGCGTCCCGGCACCGATGCGGTGCTGATGACGGCATCGCTGACGGCGATTCGCGCATCCAGAACTTCCTGCTGTTTGGTCTTTTCCTCGGTGGTGAGCTCTCGCGCATAGCCGCCGGCGCCTTCCGCGGAGACGCCGGTTTCGATGAATTTCGCGCCCAGCGATTTGACCTGATCCTTGGTCGCGCCGCGCACGTCGTACGCTTCGACCACTGCTCCCAGCCGCTTCGCCGTGGCGATCGCCTGCAATCCGGCGACACCCGCTCCGATGACGAGCACGGTTGCCGGTCGAATGGTGCCGGCGGCGGTGGTCAGCATGGGCAGAAAGCGCTCGAGCGTGCTGGCCGCAATCAGCACGGCCCTGTAGCCGGCGACGGACGCCTGCGACGACAGCGCGTCCATCGACTGTGCCCGGGAAATGCGCGGCACGAGTTCCATCGCAAAGCTTGTGACCCCGCGGTCCTGCAGCAAACGGACGAGGTCGGGCCTCGCATAGGCTTGCATGAATCCGATGACCACCGCGCCTTTCTTGAGCGCGCCCACTTCCTCGGCGCTCGGCGGTTGCACCTTCAACAGAACGTCCGCCGACGCAAGAATGGTGGCCGCATCGCTGAATTCGGCGTCGGTATACAGCGCGTCCGGAAAGTGCGCCGCTGTTCCCGCGCCGCGTTCGATGAGGACGCGGGCCCCGGCCGCCTTCAGTTTTGAAGCGATCTCCGGTACGACGGCGACGCGAGTTTCTCTGGCAGCGGTTTCCGTGAGGACACCGATGACGACAGCCATGCAGATCTCCCAAAACGCGAGAATTATGCCAAACGTTGAATTATGGCATAAGAGTCGACTATCTTTAGTACTGTTATGCACTCCATGCTACACGACAAGCGGCGCTTATTGGATTGGCGCGATGACCTCGCAGTGGTGAGTCAGGGCTATCCGTTGTCGCAGCAAATCCTGCGCACCGATGTGTCCGGGATGCCGCTGGAGTGGGTCGATTACCGGGAGGCCGCGCGTCTGTATCACACGGACCAAGTGGCCTACACCTGCGGGACGCTGCTTTACCGGCTCTATGGCGGCACCTGCGCGAGGACGGGTCTGCGCACCATCGTGGATGTGAATTCGATCATCGCCACCCTGGGGACATCGGGCAACCCCGGAAATCTTCGCGGCGCGTCGTACACGCCGCCGCTCAACAATCAGACTCTGTTCCGGCGCGATGCGTATCTTTGCTTGTACTGCGGCGCCCGCTTCACCTACAGCATGCTGTCGCGCGATCACGTGACGCCGTTCAGCCGCGGCGGACACGATACCTGGAGCAACGTGGTCTCGGCATGCCGCCGGTGCAACAATGCCAAGGCGTCGCGGACCCCGGAGCAAGCGGGCATGCAACTGCTGGCGGTGCCGTTCACGCCGACTTACGCGGAGTACATTTTCTTGAAAGGCCGTCGCGTGCTCGCCGACCAGATGGAATACCTGATCGCGCACTTCCCGCGTTCGAGCCCGCTGCACGAGCGCATGCAACGCTGGCCGATGTGAACGCGGGCGCGTTCCATCCGCACGCGCGGTCCGGCGTCGTTTACTACGTCGACGCCAGTTATTTCATTTTCCGGGCCTACCATTCCATGCCGAGCGACATGGTGGACCGCGAAGGCAACGCGACGCACGCTTTGTACGGGTTCGCCCGCTTCATTTCCGACCTCTTGGAGCAAGTTCGACCCGAGCGCATCGGCGTGGCTTTCGATCTGAGCCTGCGGGGCGAGACTTCCTTCCGCAACGGGATATATCCCGCGTACAAAGCCAATCGCGAAGCGCCCCCCGCCGATTTGGAGCGGCAATTCGCGCTGTGCCGCGAGTTTTGCCGGCATATGGGGATTGCGGAGTTCGGAAGCTCGCAGTACGAGGCCGATGACATCATCGGCACACTTGCGGTACGTTCGCGCGCCGCGGGACTGCGCAACGTATTGGTAACCCGCGACAAGGATCTGTCGCAACTCATCCGCGACGGCGATGTGTTCTGGGACTACAGCGGCAACACACGGTATCACTACCATGACATCGGTCCGCGCTTTGGAGCGAGTCCGGAGCTCATCGCGGATTTCCTGGCTCTGACCGGCGACAGCGTGGACAATATTCCCGGCGTGCCGGGGGTCGGGAAGAAGACCGCAGCCGAACTGTTCGCGGTTTTCGGATCCCTCGATGAGTTGTATGCAAATCTCGACCGCATACCGTCGATGAAGCTGCGGGGCGCGTCCGCGGTTGCCGCCAGGCTTCTCGCGCACAAGGATGCCGCATATCTGGCCCGGCGCCTGACCGGCATCGTCTGCGACATGCCGATCGAGGCGACGCTGGATGACCTGAAACCGCGGCAACAGGACACCGCGGGGCTCGATCTGTTTTTCAATACGCACGCATTTGGCAATATACTGCGGCAGCAGGTTCGCCGAATCGCCGCGCTGGTGTAGAAGCGCGGACCTTCGAGCCGGCGAAAGGAGCAACCATGGATCGTCGCAGCCTTCTCGCCACCGCGGCGGCATCGGTCGCGCTGGGCGCAACTCGTGCCCTGGCTTCTGCGCCGCCGGATTCCCACCCGTCGTCCGATGCTCCACCCGCAACGTCCGATGAACTCAACCCCCCGGGCATTCGAATCGCCGGCATCCGCATGGTGCCCGTGGTGGGGGGCAAATACAAAGTGTGGACCAAGAAGCTCGGGTCCGGTCCCGTCAAGGTTCTTCTGCTCCACGGCGGCCCCGGCTTCAGCCACGAATATCTCGAGGCCTTCGAGTCGTTCCTGCCCCAAGCCGGCATCGAGATGTACTACTACGATCAACTCGGCTGCAACAATTCGGACCAACCCGATGATGCATCGTTATGGACGCTTGACCGCTACACGACGGAGGTGGAGGAAGTGCGGCGCGCGCTCGGCCTTGAAAAATTCGTGCTCTACGGACACTCGTGGGGCGGAATTCTGGCCATTGAATATGCGCTTCACCATCAGCAGCATCTGCGCGGCCTGGTGATTTCGGACATGACCGCCGGCATAGCGTCCTACCTGAAGCGCACCGGCTTCATCAAGAGCCAGCTTCCCCCCGAGACCCTGGCCCGTCTGAAGGGGCTCGAAGCCGCACAGGACTACGACTCCCCCGAGTATCAGAAAATCATGATGGAAGATCTGTATCCGAAGATGATCTGCCGCGTAAAGCCCTGGCCCGAGCCCGTGTCCCGCGCATTCAGGCATGTCAACGACAAGATTTACAATTTGATGCAGGGCAAGAGCGAATTCCTGGTGACCGGCAACCTCAAGAATTGGGAGCGCTGGGATCGATTGCACGAAATCAAGGTCAGGACCCTCACGATCGGTTCGCGCTATGACGAGATGGACCCTGCAGACATGAAGAAAATGGCGGGCCTGATGCCGAACGCCGCCTATGCCTACTGTCCCGACGGCAGCCACTTGTGCATGTGGGATGACCAGACGGTTTACTTCGAACACCTGCAGAGGTTCCTGCGCACCGTTTGATGCGAGGGGCGTGCCGACGCGCCGATTGAGAGCGTCCCGCCGGCCTTGCCTCCCGCCCCCCGGGGCCCTCCCGGGCGCAGCAGGGCGGCGGCCGGACGACATGTACGAAACCGGGAGACGCATGGCTCCGGCTCGGTTAGAATGCGTCCCCCGAATTGGGGCGCTGTCCGCATGACGACGCGACTCCATCCGGGTACCCCCTTTTTAGCGCAGGCGCGGCCGAACGGCCGTTTTTTCTGGTTGATTGGACTCTAGATGCTCTCCACTTCCAACGTCGCCGTTCAGTTCGGCGCCAAACCGCTCTTCGAGCAGGTTACGGTCAAGTTTTCCGACGGAAACCGCTACGGCCTCATCGGCGCAAACGGTTCGGGGAAAACCACGCTCATGAAGGTGCTGGGAGGCGATCTCGAACCGAGCGCCGGCGACGTCATGCTGCAAGCCGGCATGCGGCTCGGCAAGCTGAACCAGAACCAATTCGGCTACGAGGACGAGCGCGTGCTCGACGTCGTGATGCGCGGCCACACGGAACTGTGGGCCGCGATGAAGGAGCGCGACCGCATTTATGCGGATCCGAACTCCACCGACGCCGACTACATGAAGGCCGCCGAGCTCGAGGGCGTGTTTGCGGAATACGGAGGATACGATGCCGAAGCCCGTGCCGGCAGCATCCTCACCGATGCCGGAATTCACGAGTCGAGGCACAACGGACCTATGCGGGAAGTGCCGCCGGGTTTGAAGCTGCGCGTGCTGCTCGCGCAGGCGCTGTTCTCGAGGCCCGATGTGCTCCTGCTGGACGAACCGACGAACAATCTGGACATCAATTCCATCCGCTGGCTGGAAAGCGCGCTCAACAGCTATGACGCCACCATGGTGATCATCAGCCATGACCGGCATTTCCTGAATCAGGTATGCACGCACATGGCGGATCTGGATTTCCAGCAGCTCAAGATCTATCCCGGCAACTACGACGACTTCATGCTGGCATCGGTGCAGGCGCGGGCGCGGGTGGAAGCCGCCAATGCCAAGGCCAAGGACCGCATTTCCGACCTGCAGGAATTCGTGCGGCGCTTTTCAGCGAACGCCTCCAAGGCGCGGCAGGCGACTTCCCGCAAGAAGCAGCTCGAAAAGATCAAGATCGAGGAGATCAGACCGTCGTCGCGGCAGAATCCGTACATCCGGTTCGAGCAGGGCAAGAAGCTCTATCGCTCCGCGGTCTCCGTCGAGAAGTTGACCTTCAACTATCCCGGGTCGGACGAAAGAGTGCTCGACAATCTTAGTTTCAACGTCGAAGGCGGCGAACGCGTCGCCATCATCGGTCCGAACGGTGTCGGCAAAACCACGCTGATGCGCTGCCTCGCGGGCGAATTGCGGCCGGCCACCGGGCGGATCATGTGGGTCGAAAATGCGCAGCCCGGCTACATGCCGCAGGACCCGCAGGCCGAATTCGACGACAAGACGGATCTGTTTTCCTGGATGTCGCAATACACGGGCAAAGCGGACGATGACCAGATCGTTCGTGCGACCCTGGGGCGGCTGCTTTTTTCGGGCGAAGAGACCAAGAAATCGGTGAAGGTCCTCTCCGGCGGCGAAAAGGGCCGCATGATCTACGGCAAACTCATGCTGACCAAGCCCAACGTGCTCTTGATGGACGAGCCCACCAATCACATGGACATGGAAACGATCGAGTCGCTTCAAATCGGCCTCGAGCATTATCCTGGTACGCTCATCTTCGTCTCGCACGATCGCGAATTCGTGGGCGGGCTCGCGACCCGCATCATCGAACTGCGCCCGGGTGGAAGCATCGTCGACTTCCGGGGCACCTACGATGAATACCTCAAGGGACAGGGAATCGAGGTTTAGGAGGCTCCCAGATCGTTCCAGTGATGACCCTGGCGACGCTGAGGCGCAATTGCCGCCCCGGCGGGATGCTCGCGGTCGTGCTCCAGCTTCCCAGTCGGGATTGCGATCCGGTCTCGCCGTCGTCGATGCCCATTCGGTGGAACTCGCATCGGGAAGGCGCTTCTGGTTGAAACCTTCGCGGCACCTGGCGGTCACGCCGATGGAAGCGAGTCGGGCGGCTTGCTAGGATGCGCGCAAAATCCGTGAACTAAGGGGATGGCGGTGCGAAAACTCGCGTCTGGCTCGTGTGCCCTGATTCTGCTATGCGCAACCTCCCTCGCGGCTGCGCCATCGACCGATCCGGTCACCGTGAATCGGATTGCGGACGCCGCCTTCAATCACGGCGAGGTGGTCGACACCGCAGCCTACTTGGCCGATCAAATCGGCGGCCGCATGACCAATTCTCCCGCCATGCGCAAGGCGGAGCGCTGGACGCAGGAGCGGTTCAAGAGCTGGGGATTGAAGGACGTGAGGGCAGAGGCGTTCGATTTTGGCCGCGGCTGGTGGATCGAATCCTCGCATGTTCGGATGACGGCGCCCCGCCCGCTCGAACTGCGCGGCATTCCCGTTGCGTGGACGCCCGCGACCAATGGCGCCTTGAACGCCGCCGTGATCGTGGCGCCGATGACCACCGACAAGGACTTTGCCGATTGGAAGGGCAAGCTGTCGGGCAAGATCGTGCTGGTGACCTGGCCGGGCCCGCCGAAAGACGATGCCGAGGTGCCGTTCCAGCGTTTGAGCGATGCGGACATCGTCAAACTGGACAAGTATCAGCAGCCGACTTTCGATCCGGAGGCCCGCCAGAAGCGGATCGAACGATACCGCTTCAGGGCCAAACTGGACGCGTTCTTGGCGGAAGAGGGTGCGGCGGCCTGGATCCAGATGTCCCGGACGGAAGGCCGGCTGGTGCATGGAGAAGGCTCCGGCTATCGCGTCGGCAAGACGCCCAAGCTGCCAGGCGTGGAACTCGCGGCCGAGGATTACCGCAGGCTCGCGCGTCTCGCGACTTTGGGCGAAGTAAAACTTGAAATCGACAGTCGCGTGCATTTCGAGGATGCCGACCACAACGCATACAACATCCTGGCCGACATTCCGGGTGCGGATCCCAAGGCCGGATATGTGATGGCGGGCGCCCACTTGGACAGCTGGGTCGCCGGCGATGGCGCGGCCGACAACGGAGCCGGCAGCGCGGTGGTGATGGAGGTCGCCCGCATCCTGGCAAACACGGGTGTGCAGCCGAGGCGGACCATCCGCTTCGTCCTGTGGGCGGGGGAGGAGCAGGGTCTGCTCGGGTCGGCGGCCTTCGTGGAGAAACATCTCGCACGCCGCGCGCCGCCCGCGGATCCGGCCCTCGCAGATCTTCCGCCGTATTTTTCGCTGGACAACTACCCGATACAAACGCTGCCCGGATTTTCCGAGTTGATGGCGTATTTCAATGTCGACAACGGCTCGGGAAAAATCCGCGGCGTCTACACGGAAGGAAATTTCGCCGCGGTCCCGATATTTCGCGAATGGCTCTCGCCCTTCGTGAGCCTCGGCGCGGCGGCGGTGGTTGCCGAACCGACGGACGCAACGGACCACGTATTCTTAAGCCGGCTCGGGCTGCCGGCGTTCCAATTCATTCAAGATCCGCTCGATTATGAAACGCGGGTCCACCACACCGACCTCGACACCTTCGATCATTTGCGGCCGGAAGACTTGCGCCAGGCGGTGGTGGTGCTCGCCAGCGTGCTCATGGACGCGGCGAATACGGACAAGCCCCTGCCGCGAAAGGTTCTACCGAGTCAACCGCGGGTCACAGATCCGTTCCACTATCCCGATCCCGCGAAGAAATAGTCCCAAGGACTCCCGTCCGCGCGACCGGGGGATGCTCGTGGAACGGGTTCTACGCCTGCTTCAGCCGGCCGCGGCGGAAATCGGCGATGATTTCCCGTGCGGCATTGTGCCCCGGCGCTCCCGTCACCCCGCCTCCCGGATGCGTGCCGGATCCGCACATGTACAGCCCCTGCAATGGTCCGCGATAATCGCCATGTCCCAGCATTGGACGCGCCGAGAACATCTGATCCAGACTCAGCGCGCCGTGAAAAATATCCCCGCCGATGAGGCCGAACGTACGCTCGAGATCGAGCGGGCTCATGATTTGCCGGCCGAGCACCGAGGCCCTGAAATTCGGAGCGTGGCTGTTGACGAGATCGATCATGACGTCCGCGACCTGTTCGCGATGATCGTCCCACGACGCCCCGCCGGGCAGCACGGGCGCGACGTGCTGGCAGAACAGGCTAGCGACGTGTTGCCCCGGCGGCGCCAGGCTGTCATCCAGGGTCGAGGAAATCAGCATCTCGACGATGGGACGCTTGGACCATCCGCCGGCCTTTGCGTCGAGATAGGCTTGCTCCATGTAGGCGAGGCTCGGCGCCATGATGATCCCGGAAGTGTGATGCTCGGCGAGGGAACGGCCCGGCAATGCCGTGAAGTCTGGAAGCTCCGCCAGCGCGACGTTCATGCGGAAGGTTCCTGAACCGCAGCGCCAGCGGCCGATGCGCTCGCGAAAGTCCTGGGGAAGCACCGCAGGGTCGATGAGCGACCCGAACAGAAGCCTGGGGTTCAGATTCGATATGACGCTCCTCGCGCGGATTGTCTCGCCTTTATCGGTGAGCACCCCGACGGCACGTCCCCTCTCGACCAGCACTTCGCGCACCGGGCTCGCCACCCGGATGTCCACGCCCCGCTCGGCCGCCGCTTTGGCCATGGCCTGGCTGATGGCGCCCATGCCGCCGATCGCGTGCCCCCACGCGCCCTTTTTGCCATTGACCTCGCCGAATACGTGGTGAAGCAGTACGTAGCCCGATCCGGCCGCATAGGGGCTTGCGTAATTTCCGACGATCCCATCGAAACCATAGGCCGCCTTGATCGGGGCGCTCTCGAACCACGCATCGAGGTAGTCTCCCGCGGACTTGACGAACAAATCCAGAAGTTCACGGCGCATCGGCATGTCGAGTTTCGCGAGTCGTTTGCCCAATCGTGCGCTGCGCAGCAGCTCGGGCATCGCGGTGAGCCAGCTGCCGGCCGTGACATTTGGCGGCGTCTCGAGCACGAGATCGCGCAGCACATCCGCAATCACCTCGAGGCGATCGCCGTATGCCGCCAGCCGCGTGGCGTCGCGCGCGGAAAATTTCGCCACTTCTGCGGCGGTCTTGCCGGCGCCGATCTTGAGGAATCGGCCATCGTCGAGCGGCAAAAAATTCGACAGCTTCCGTTCGACCACGCGCAAGCCGTGCCGCGGGAGGTCCAAATCCCGGATCACCTTCGGATTTAGGAGCGATACGGTGTAAGCGGCGACGGAATTGCGGAAACCTGGGTGAAATTCCTCCGTCACGGCCGCGCCGCCCACCACGCTGCGTCGCTCCAGCACGGTCACCTTCAGGCCTGCAGCAGCCAGGTAGGCCGCACAGACCAGCCCGTTGTGACCGCCGCCGATGATCACGGCATCGCGGTGCGTCGAATCAACCATGGACCATTTTCATCGCGTTGCGGACGTGCCAGCCGGCCGCCGGGGCCCGCTCGAGGCGGGATTCCGGAATGAGTTCTCGCATGCGGCGCGCGAAGCTGCGCAGGCTCACCTCGGTCCGTCCCAGCGGACCCGGCGTGTAGCCCCGCGATCCCATGCCTGTCTGCACGCGTTCGACGAGCGATTTGTCCTCGATGCTGACCCGGCGGTTGATGCGCCAGTTCAAGTAACGCGCGACGCGCATCTCGCGGCGGCCATCCGGATGCGCGTAGGCAATCTCGCGAATCAAGGTCTCCGTGGGCGAGATCGGAATCATCTGCATGAAGTCGATCTGATCCGGGTAAATGTCGAACGCCACGTTGGGCCACAGTTTGAAGTAAGTCCAGAGCCGCTGCCGGTCGTCGGGCAGGTGCGGCGAGGCCGGGAGTATCGCCTGGTACAAGCGCTCCGACGGCTGCGTGGAGGGGACATCGCGGAGGTGTCCCCACATCTTGTCCACCCAGGTCTGTGCCTCCACACCGTAGCTCTGGCCGAAAAGGCGCGTGAGGCCGGGATGCGCCACCGTGATGTGCATGGCGTCGGAATAATTATCCGTCACGTTCTTCCAATTCACGTGGCGCGTGCGCAAGGTGACGCGGCCCATCGGCTGCAGTTCCTCGAGACGGTAGGCCGCCAACTCCGTCTCATAAGGCGCGAGCATTTCGGCGACGCCGGGCAGTCCCGGCTTCAGACGCACGAACACGAATCCCTTGTAAACTTCCGTTTCGACGGGCTTGAGGCCGTATTGATCGAGGGAAAAGTCCGCGAATTCCCGGCGGTGGGGCACGGCCGCCAGATGTCCTTGAAGGTCGTAGGCCCAGGCGTGGTAGGGACAGACGATTCTCGCCTGACAGTGACCGGAGCCGCCGTCGAGCAACCGCGCCGCTCGATGGCGGCAGACGTTGAAAAACGCCCTCACCTTCCGGTCCTGGCCGCGGATCGCAACCAGGGGATCGCCCAGAAAATCGAGCGTGTGATAATCGCCCGGATTCGGTATGTCGTTCAGATGGCATACCAACTGCCATGAAGTGGCGAACACGCGCTCCTTCTCCGCCTCCAGGAAATCCGCGTCCCGGTAGATCCAGCCGGGGAGGCTGAATCCGTCGAGGTTGGCGGTGATCTGCGCCGATAAGTCGGTGTTCAGGGAGCGTTTTGCTTCCATATTCGGGGCCTTGTCGAATCTTGTTGAACGTTAGTATAGTAGGTGCAGTCATTGCCAAGTAGAAGCCCGTCTCTGCAGGCTCCCCGGCACCGCCTTTGCCGGTCAACGGCGCTTGGCCGCAGAGTCCCCCTTCCTGGACCGGGAAGCCGTCAATAGCCGCGGAAAGGCGCCGTCGCACAGAACGTTGACCCAATCCTCGCACAAAGCGATCGCCTCGCGCGGCTTGAATACCGTGGGGCTCAGGCTGAGCTCCACCCAGAAACCGTCGAGCAGCGCCGACAATGCGATCGCGGCGGGACGCAGTCTGAAGGGCGGCGCGGCCCCTGACTGCACGAGTTGGCCGAGCAACGACTCCAGCACGGAGCGGTACTTCCCGTAAGTGCTGAAATGCACGGCCCGTATCTCGGGGGAGTGCGCCACCATGCTCCAAAATACCAGCCACACATTGAACAGTTGCGGATCCAGAATTTCCGGAGCGAACGACGCGCGGAAAAAATTGCTCAAGCGGTCGCGCGGCGACACGGCTTCGTTTTCCGCCTGGCGGCGGATCGAGTCGAGCAGCGACAGCGCCAGGGTTTCGTAAGTTTCCGCGACGAGGCCCGACTTGCTCGGAAAATGATGATTGATCAGGCCGATGGATACGCCGGCCGCAGCGCTGATGCGGCGCACCGAAACGCCTTCATGCCCGAACTGCTTGAGGCAGCGCAGCGTCGCATCAACCAACGCTTCGCGGCGGACTGCGGCAGTCGCACGGTGGAATTTCGGTACATGCCGCTTGGTTGCCATTTGCGTCCCTTCCTTTGAGGATTATACCTAAGCGCGAACCCTCGACGGACGGTTATGACTGCCGGTCGAGAACGTAATCGGCGATTCGCTCGGTCACGTAGCGCCGGATATCCAGGTTCCAGTCCTCCATCGGCGCGTAGTATCCGTGTGCGTGGACCCGCGATCGGATGCCGTCCTGCACGCCCGCGCACACCGCCCAGTCCTGACGGTTGACCAAATCCCAGAATTCCACGGCATCGGTTGGATCGAAAGATGCCTTCGCGATCTCATGGGGCTCAAACAAGAAATGGCAGGTGATGTCGGTGCGGTCCGGAGCGCGCGGCTGCAGGATGAACGCCGCCACGTGATCGCAAGCCACGCTCAAGAACACGTTGGGATAGACGAGTTCTCCCTTGTGGCGCGTCTGTTCGTCTGCGTCGAGACCGGGAAAAGCGCGCCGTGCGGTGGTGCCGCTGTGGGTGAACGTATAGGCTCCCTCGCGATGCGGAATTCCGCGGCTCCAATCCAGATTGCCCCCGCCGGCCTCGCGAAACGAAGGGACCACCGCGCACAACTCCGGATGAACCCCGCCACAGTGATAGCACTCGTTGTAATTCTCGCAGACGATCTTCCAATTGGCGGCGACTTCGTAACGGATGGTGGCACCGACGCGCAGCTCGCTCAAGGGATAGCGCCGCAGCCGGCCAGGGATGCCGCCGAGCTGCTCGGCCAGCGGCTTGGCGCCCGCCGGAGTCAAATTCAAGAAAACGAATCCGCCCCAGGTGTCGACCCCGACCGGATAAAGGTTGAAGTCCTGCTTTTTGAAGCCGGCCGCCGTGCTCATGTGCGGAGCGGCCACCAGAGCACCATTGAAGTCGTACGACCACTGATGATAAGGGCACACGATCATGCGTCCGGCGGTGATTCCTCCCGGAAGCGTCACTCCCATCGACTCCGTTTCCGCCTGGGTTCTGCATAGGCGGGATCCGCGATGCCGGCATACATTGTAGAAAGCGCGCAGTTGGCCTTCGCGAGTTCGCACCAAGAGCACGCTCTCGCCGAGAAGATCCAGGACCAGATGGTCGCCGGGGTGCGGCAGTTCCGCCTCACGGCACACCCCAATCCACTCGCGGCAGAAAATGCGCTCCTTCTCGGCCTTGAACACCTCCTCGCTGCGATACCAGCTGGAGGGCAGGGTTCGTTCCAATTGCCCGGCATTCATAGGGGGAAATCCCTCGTATACGACGCGGCCCCGGGCTGCGAGTCGAACTCGCGCGCGTAGCGGTGGCCGCTGTGAACCGCATGCACGATCGCTCCCGGCGCGAAGGCGTCCCCGATGCGGGTGATGGCTGCGATGCCCGCGGCCTTGAGGTCGGAGCCGCGGGCCATGAGTGCCTGATACAAGTCGTCCCGCGGCACACGCAGACCGACGATGACCAGCGATCGGCACGGCAGCCGCGTCTCGGCGGCGCTGTAGACGTCCGCGATCGTGACTGCATCGCCGTCAAATGCGGTGACTCTCTTGAGCGTGTGAACCGGCACCTGCGCTTTGTAGAGCGCGCGATGCACGAGCGGCAGCTCGTTGGTCATGAATGTCCAGGCGGATGCATTGCCCGCGGTGGTCACGTACGTCACATCGCCCACCGACTCGGCCAGGCGCTGGGCCACGGCGCCGGCAATGTAGTAATTGTCGAAATCGAAAACGACCACCGGACCTTGCGGCACGATGCCGGCCGCAAGGTCATCGGGCGTAAACACACCGGGGCCGTCCAGTTGGCCGACCGGGAACTCCAAGGTCGAGAACAGCATCCGGGTCCAACGCGCGCCGGTTGCAATGACGATGTGGCTGTGTTCGAGTCCCAGGATGTCGTCCGTGCTGAGTGCGCTCCCCGGGTACATATTGACGTTCGGTCTGGCGCGCAGCTGCCCCAGGCGCCATTCTGCCACCCTGTTCCAACTCTTGAGGCCCGGCAGAGCGGTTTCGAAGCGCAGGCGGCCGCCGAATTCAGCCGCCGCGTCCGCGATCGTCACGGTGTAGCCCCGCCGGGCGAGCGTCGTTGCGCACTCGAGCCCCGCAGGGCCGCCGCCGACGATCAGTATGGATGACGCACTCCCTGCCGGTGCGAAGCGCTCAGGATGCCAGTCGCGCCGCCATTCTTCGCCCGCGGTCGGATTCTGGGTACAGCGCACCGGCACGCCGTCGTGCCAGCTCGAGATGCAGATGTTGCAGCCGATGCACTCCCGGATCTCGTGTTCCCGGCCTTCGTTGATCTTGTTCGGCAGGAACGGATCCGCAATGGACGGTCTCGCGCCCCCGATCAAATCGAGGATGCCACGGCGCACCTGGGAGACCATCATGTCCGGCGAGGTGAACCGGCCCACGCCCACCACCGGACGCCGGGTCAACCGCTTGACGAAATCGACGATGGGCTCGTGGCTGCCCTCGGGCGAAAAGCGCGAGGGGGCGCAGTCGGTCGGGCTGGAATCCATTTTGACGTCCCACAGATCCGGCACCTCGGCGAGCAGCGCCACCACTTCATGCGCCTCGGACACAGCATTCCCGCCCGCCCTGCCGCGCAACTCCTCCAGGCTGATCCGCAGCGCGACGGCGCACTTGTCGCCGACCGCATCGCGCGTCACCTCCAACAGCTCGCGCACCAGGCGCACGCGATTTTCGATCGACCCGCCGTAGGCATCCGTGCGATGGTTGTACTCGGGCAGCAGGAACTCATACGGCAGGTAACCCATGCCCGCGTAAACGTAGACGATGTCGAACCCTGCCTGCATGGCGCGGCGCGCGCCGGCAGCCTGCCAGCGCAGCAAATTCCGGATGTCGGCATCGTCCATGGCCCGTGAACGCTGATTGCCCATGAAGCCCAGATGAGTCGACATCCACGGCATGCCCGAAGGCGAAAGCGGCGCCATGCGGCTGGTGCGGTTCATCGTGCACGCGCCGCCATGCCACAGCTCGATGCCGGCCAATGCTCCGTGACGATGGACGGCCTCGGTCATCAAGGCATGGGAGGCGATGTCCTTGTCGTCCCAGAGGATTGCGAAAGGCAGCGGGGAGTCATCGGAGCTCGGATGAATCGAGACCGCACCGGTGCACACCACGCCCCACCCGCCCTCGGCTTTGGTCTCACGGAAACTCGCGCGCACGCGGGGAAGGGAATTGGTCATGCCGCTTGCGTGCGGCACCTGATAAAAGCGGTTCGGCGCAGTCACGGGTCCGATCCGTACCGGCTCGAACAGAACATCGAAGCGCGGATTGCGCGCCATGGCGGATCCTTTGAAGGCGGCTGCGGCCGCCGTTGTGCGCGAAGAAGAGTAATTGATCGATCGTACAGTAGCAAATTGCAACCTCGATCGTGCGCCGCCGCTTCGCGCTGCAACAAGGAGCAGGAACCGGGCGCTCGATCGCGCCTTGGATCAGGCTGCGCGGAACGCCCGAAAATCGAGGCCGAGCGCGCTCGCAACCGCCTCGTGGGTCAACTGTCCGGCATGCACATTGAGGCCGCAAGCCAATCCTGGGTCCCGGACGAGCGCCTGTTTCCACCCGTGGTCCGCCAGCGACCTCACATACGGCAGAGTGGCATTCGTCAGGGCAAACGTGGACGTGCGTGGCACCGCGCCGGGCATGTTGGTGACGCAATAGTGAATCACGCCGTCGAGTACATATGTCGGTTCGGCGTGAGTGGTGGGCCGGCTGGTTTCGAAACAACCACCCTGGTCGATGGCGATATCGACCAGCACCGCGCCCGCCTTCATGGTCTTGACCATGGCGCGCGTCACGAGCTTCGGCGCGGCGGCGCCGGCGATGAGCACCGCGCCGATGACAAGATCGGCATCGCGCACGAGTTCTTCGATCGCATGAGCGGTCGAGTACACGGTTTTCATCCGGCTGCCGAAGATGGATGACAGCTCCCGCAGTCTCTTGACCGACCGGTCCACGACGGTGACATCCGCACGCATGCCGACGGCCATCTCCGCCGCGTGTGTGCCGGAAACGCCGCCGCCCAGCACCACGACTTTGGCGGGGGCCACTCCCGGCACGCCGCCGAGCAGCACGCCGAAGCCGCCATTCGCCTTCTGCAAGCTGTTGGCGCCCACCTGCACCGACATGCGTCCCGCCACTTCGCTCATCGGCGTGAGCAGGGGCAGCGAGCCGTCGGGGGCGGTCACCGTTTCGTATGCGATCGCAGTCGCGCCCGAGGCAATGAGCGCCTGCGCCTGCGCCCGGTCGGCCGCCAAATGCAGATACGTGAACAGCGTTTGGCCGCTGCGCAGCTGCTTGCATTCGGCGATCTGCGGCTCCTTGACCTTGACGATGAGATCGCAGGCAGCGAAGACGTCTTCGGCGCGTTGCGCGATAGCCGCGCCCGCCGACTGGTAGTGCGAATCCTCGAAGCCGATCCCCGTTCCCGCGCCGCTTTGCACGAGCACCTGGTGGCCCGAATCGACGAGCTCGCGAACGCCCGCCGGGACCAGTCCGACTCGATATTCGTGAATTTTGATTTCTTTCGGGACACCGATCTTCATGGTTCGCTCCGCGGTTTGAAGCTCTTGGGTTCCGCTAGGGTACGCAAGCCGGGCACGGAAAAATTGCAAAAACCGGTTCCAAAGCACCCGTCTATGGCAGAATATGCCGATAATTGTTAATCAGACGAAAGAAACTGCCAACCACACGCGGAGCTGACCAATGAAGTTGGATCGATACGATCGCGCCATCGTCCGCGCCCTGCAGCAGAACGGGCGCATCACCAACAGCCAATTGGCCGAAGGCGTGAGCTTGTCCGAATCCGCGTGCCTTCGGCGCGTTCGTGCCCTCGAGGAATCGGGCTTCATCGAGGGATACACGGTCCTCATCAATCAGCAGAAGGCGGGCTGTCCGGTGAACGTCTTCGTCAACATCACGCTGGAACGTCAGGAACAGGCGCATCTGCATGCCTTCGAGGAAGCTGCGCGCCAAGTGCCCGAGGTGATGGAGTGCTACCTCATGTCCGGGGAGTACGACTATTTGTTGCGCGTGGTGTTGGCGGACACCGCCGATTTCGAACGGCTGCACAGCCAGCATCTCACCCGCCTGCCGAACGTGGCGCGCGTGCAATCCAGTTTCGCCTTGCGCACCGTGCAGCATTCGCGCGAACTGCCCGTTCGCTAGGAGGCTGTTTGGTTGTGAGATTGGTTCGCGAAAAGGCGCTTAGGTCTTCGGTTTGAGCTCCAGCGAGAAGCTGATCTTCACGGCGTCCGCCACCCACTCGGTGCTCTTCCAGTCGCCTTGACCCGCTCCGAAATCGAGACGTTTGAGTCTGGCGCTCCCGTCGAGTTTGGCGCCCGCCGGTCCCGCGGTGAATTGAAAATCGATCGGTACGTCCTTCGTCACGCCGCGAAGCGTGAGCGCGCCGACGGCGGAATAACCCGTCGCGGTCCTGCTGAAACTGCGGGTGACGTAGTGCGCCGTGGGCCAATGCGTCGAATCTAGAATGTCCGGACCGCGTATGGTCGTGTCGCGGTCCTTGTCCATCGAATCCACCGAGCCCACCTCGATCTGCACGTCGATATGCGAACTCGCGAGCGCGTCCGGCGCGAATTCCACTGCGGCCGTGAACTTGCGGAAGCTGCCCTTGAATTCCGCGCCGGCCTGCACTCCGACAAATTCCAGCCGGCTTTTCTGCGGGTCGGAGGAGTAGCTCGTGACGGCGTCCGCTGCAACCGCGACAGCCGGCAAGGCTGCGGCAGCAAGCAGGGCAGTCAATGCCATGAGGCGTGACGTCATGATCGGTTCTCCGGTTTGATCCTGTCCAAATTGGTGAAGGGCAGCATCCGCAGCAGCACGTTGTCCTTGTTCCAGAAATGATGTTTGAGCGCCGCGAGGATATGCAGGACTGCGATGGCGAGAAGAACGCCGCCCAGGAAATGATGCGTCGAGCGCAGCGCGGCGAAGGCGGTTTCGTTCTTGCCGATGAGATTGGGCCAGGTGAACAAGCCGAACCAGCTGACCGAATAATTCTTGGCCGACGACATCAGCCACCCGGTGATCGGCATCGCGAACAGGAGCACATAGAACGCAATGTGCGTGGCGCGCGCGAGGCGGCGCTCCAGGGCGCTCATCCCCAGGGGCAGTCCGGGTGGCGGGTTCCTGAGCCGCCACAGCAGGCGCAATACCGCCAGCATCAACACGGTCATTCCAAAACTCTTGTGCAGCGCCAGCAGTGCCAATTTATGGGCCCCGATCGGCAGGTCGTCCGCCAGATTGGCGAGCACGAACTGCGTCACGATCAAGGCGGCGATGAGCCAATGAAATGCCTGGGCGACCGCGCCGTAGCGCGAGGATGAGGTTCCGCTTGGCATGTCGCTGGCTCCGTGTGCAAACTGCTCGCCGCATAGTCTAACAAGACAACGGGGCCGTACTCGTGTTCAAAGGCATTCATCCGATGGCTTTTGCCGGGGCTTTCGCGCTGCTGCTGGCCGCGTGCGGCGCGCAGAAGGTCCGTCCGCCCTCGCCGCAAATTCCTGGCGAATCCGCTCGGACGCCTTTCGCGGCGGCCGCGAGGAGCTACCGGGTCGAGCCCGGCCAGTCCGAATTGCGGGTTCTGGTGTACCGGGGCGGTCCGCTGGCGCGATTCGGACACAACCACGTCATGGTCAATCGCTCGATCAGCGGCTCGGTGGAATTTGGCGGCGAGGCGTCCGCATCCCATTTTCAGTTGAATGTGCCGGCCTCGGGTTTCGTCGTCGATGACGCACAGGCGCGGCGCGATGAAGGGACGGATTTCGCCGGCGAAATTCCGGAGGACGCCAAATCCGGAACCCTGCGCAACATGCTGAGCGCGGCGGTGCTCGACGCTGATGAGTTTCCGGCGATGACCGTCAGGAGCGTCGCCGCCTCCGGCGCGCTGGATGCGTCGGGCGGGGGTGCGTTGATCGCCACCGTCGCCGTCAACGTCGCCGGGCACGAATCGACCTTCGAGGTTCCCTTCACCCTTGCAAGCGATGCGGACCGCTTGTCGGCGACCGGATCATTGGAGCTGCGCCAGTCGTCACTCGGGCTGACGCCATACAGCCTCATGCTGGGCGCGCTGCAGGTTCAAGATGCGCTGACGATCAAGTTTCAAATCGTCGCCACCCGAAGTTGAAGCGGCACGGCGTCACCCATCGGGCGCCTCGGTCAAGAGAATCGGTGTGCCTTCTGGTGCGGTCAGCACGGCCGCCGGCACGTGCCGCAGCGGCGGCGGTATTTCTCCGGCCGGCGAGATGCCGATTTCGGCGAGGCGGGCCAAGGTCCCTCCCACATCGTCGACCTCGAATCGCAGCATGGAGCGCCGCAAATGCGCCGGGTCATAGAGTCCCAGATCGACGTGGTCGCTGGTGCACGACACATGGGGCAGCCGGTCATCCGGCTCGTCGATACCGACGAACCCGAACCGTTCCCAGTACGACTTAGCCTCATCGAGGCTCGGCGCCGGCAGCGCGATTTCCAGGAAATATCCGCATTGAGACGTCTCGAGTCCCGGCCGTTTGCTCGGAGAGAAGGTACGCGCCTCGATGAGCCTCACCAGCTGACCGGACGGGTCGAACCAGCCCACCTCGTTGAACACGTCGTTCCCGAGCCGGCGAAATTCCATTTCGAGCCCCAGCTTCTCGAGCGATTCCACGTGCTTGAGCAGATCCGGTTTGACAAAGGTCATAGCAGGCGCAGGCATCGCCTGTTGATGCAGCCCGAGGCAGATCCTGCCGTCCGTCACCACCGCATAGGGATGGACCCATGCCTCGCCGACGGCGGCCTGGGAAAATCCGAGCCTGCCGTAGAACTCGAGCGACGCCTGGATGTCCGGCGTTGCGAGCGAGAACTCCAGGAACCGTCCGAGCACGGCCGCGTCAACTCACTCCGCCGACGCACACGTACTTGATTTCGGTGAAGTCCAGGATTCCATATTTCGAGCCCTCGCGGCCGATGCCCGATTCCTTGACGCCGCCGAATGGCGCCACTTCGGTGGAAATGATGCCGGTATTGAGCCCGACGATCCCGTACTCGATGGCTTCGCTCACGCGCCAGCTGCGCGCGAGGTCTCTCGTGTAGAGATAAGCGGCGAGTCCGAATTCGGTGTCGTTGGCCATGGCGATGGCCTCGGCCTCCGTTTGAAACTTGAACAAGGGCGCCACCGGACCGAAGGTCTCTTCGCGGGCGACGAGCATCTTGGGCGTCACCTGAGTGAGGATCGTGGGCTCGAAGAATGTGCCGCCGAGGGCATGCCGTTTGCCTCCCAACCTGACGGATGCGCCCTTGGCCAGCGCATCCGCGATATGCTCCTCGATCTTGGCCACAGCTTTTGCGTCGATCAGCGGGCCTTGATCGGTTACGCCGGCCAATCCATCGCCGACACGCAGCTTGCCGACGGCTTCCGTCAGCTTTCGCGCAAACTCGTCGTAAATTCCGGCCTGCACCAGCAGACGGTTGGCACAAACACAGGTCTGGCCGGTGTTCCGATACTTGCTGGCGATCGCCCCCTGCACGGCCGCATCCAGATCGGCGTCGTCGAAGACGATGAACGGCGCGTTGCCGCCCAATTCCAGGGATATCTTCTTGACGGTGGCGGCGCATTGCGCCATCAACTTCTTGCCGATCTCGGTGGATCCGGTGAAAGTCAGTTTGCGCACTGTCGGGTTCGACGTCATTTCGCCGCCGATCGCCGCCGCAGCTCCGGTGATGACATTGAAAACCCCCCTGGGGATGCCCGCCCTATGGCTGAGCTCCGCCAGAGCCAGCGCAGAATACGGGGTCTGCGTCGCCGGTTTGCACACCATGGTGCATCCTGCCGCGAGTGCGGGTGCGGCCTTGCGCGTGATCATCGCGGCCGGGAAATTCCACGGGGTGATGGCCGCAACCACGCCCACGGGCTGGCGCAGCACGAGAATTCGCTTGTCGGCTTGATGACCGGGGATGATGTCGCCGTACAAACGCTTGGCTTCCTCCGCAAACCACTCGATGAAGGAGGCGGCGTAGAGGATTTCACCCTTCGATTCGGCCAGCGGCTTGCCTTGTTCGGCGGTCATCAGCATGGCGAGATCCTCTTGATGCACGAGCATCAAGTCGAACCACCGCCGCAGCGCCGCGGCGCGCTCCTTGGCGGTGCGGGCCGACCACGCCGGCAGGGCCGCCGCCGCCGCTGCGATCGCGCGCCGGGTCTCCGCGGCGCCCATGTTCGGTATGGAGCCGAGTAATTCGGCCGTCGCTGGATTGTGCACCGGCAGCGTCGTGCCGTTATCCGCGGACATCCAGGCGCCGTCGATGAAGCATGATTCGCGCAGCAGCAGTGTATCTTTCAGTTTCATGAGTCAGCCCAAGTGCTCCGAGGCGGGCGCAAAGGATAGCGCGTTCGGCGAACCCGTCAACGCTCGAGAATGGCGGTGACGCCCATGCCGCCGGCCGTGCAGACCGAGATCAGGCCGCGTTTGGCGCGGTATTCATCGAGAATATTGGCGAGCGTGGCGACGATGCGCGCCCCGGTTGCCGCAAACGGGTGGCCGATCGCAAGGCTGCCGCCCTTCACGTTGAGTTTCGATCGATCGATGGCGCCGAGAGGTTCCGGAAGCCGCAGTTTGTCGCGGCAGAAGACCGGATCTGTCCAGGCTTTGAGCGTGCACAGCACCTGGCCCGCAAAAGCTTCGTGGATCTCGTAAAAATCGAAATCCTGGAGGCCTACGCCGGCATCGCTCAACATTCGGGGCACCGCGTAGGCGGGCGCCATCAGCAGGCCCTCCTTCTTGTCGATGTAATCCACAGCGGCCACCTTGCCGTAGCTCAAGTATGCCAGCACCGGCAGGTCGCGCTCGCGCGCCCACGCTTCCGACGCCATCAGCACCGCTGACGCGCCGTCCGTCATCGGCGTCGAATTCCCGGCGGTCAGGGTTCCCGCTCCCGACATATCGAACACCGGCTTCAGCTTCGCAAGCTTTTCGAGACTCGTATCGCCGCGGATATTGTTGTCTTGAGAAACACCGAGGTAGTCGCGCACCAATTCCTTGTAGAACCCGGAGGCGTATGCCGCGGTGGCCTTCTGATGGCTCTCGAGCGCCAATTGATCCTGCTCTGCACGCGTGATTCCCCATGCCTTCACCATGAGTTCCGTGCTTTCGCCCATCGACAAACCGGTTCTGGGTTCGGCGATGCCCGGCAGGACCGGCCGCAGCTTCCTCGGGCGCAAACCGAACCATGGACTCGCTCGTTCGCCGAAGGTCCTGCCTCGATAGCTTCGCAGCAGGATCTGCTGGAAGCTCCTGGGGTAGACCACGGGCGGATCGCTCACGGTGTCGACACCCGCGGCAATTGCGCAATCGATCTGACCGAGCGCGATCTTGTTGCCGAGCGAAATGGACGCCTCCAGGCTGGTGCCGCACGCGCGCTGCAGATCGAGCCCCGGTGTTTCCGCGGCAAGTCCCGATCCGAGCACCGACTCGCGCGTCAAATTCCACTGGCTTGAATGCTTCATGACCGCACCCGCAGCCACGTCGTCCAGCCGCTGTCCCTGCAGCCCATAGCGGTCGACCACGCCGCGCAGTGCCGCGGTCAGCATCTCTTGATTCCCCACCTCCGCGTAGGCGCCGTTGCCGCGCACGAACGGAATGCGCACGCCGCCGACGATGGCGACACGTCGCGGACTTGATCCGACCAGCATAGCGTTGACTCCCCGATGATGAAGCATCGGATTATGAACCTACCGGGCGGCTTATAATCGATTCATGACCCGAATTTCGCCCATGGCCTTGCTCGCACCCGCGGTCTTGGCGCTGGCCGCCTGCGGTGCGCCGCCTCCACCGGCCGCACCGCAGGCTGCATCCCCCGCAGCTCCGGACGACAGCTTGAGTCGAATCGTCGAGCTGTATTGGGATGAGCATGTGGTCCCCGGCAGTCCCTTGTCCGCACAATTCCTGGCGGATTCCCTGGACGTGGAGCGGCGCTTCCTGTCGGAAGTTCTCGAGGTTCCGCGCGCGGGTCTCGATGCGCAAGCAGCGCTTAGTTACGACATATTCAGGCGCCAGCGCGAGTTGGATATCGAGAGCTTCACGTACCCGTCCGAGCTCATGCCGGTCAATCCGTTCGACGGAGAACCTCAGCGTTTCGCGCGCCTGGCCGTGGATCTCACGCAGCATCCGCCCAAAACGGGCAAGGACTACGAGGATTGGCAGCTCCGGATCGACGAGTACGTACGATGGACGAGGCAGGCCATCGCGAACATGCGCGAAGGCATGCGGCGCGGCTACACTTCGCCGAAGATCCTGATGCAGCGCATGCTGCCGCCGTTGCACGATTTCGGCAACGATGCGCCCGATAATCTGTTCTACGGCCCGCTGCGCACGCTGCCGGAAGCGATCAAAGAACCGGAGCGGACGCGGATTGCGACGAGCCTCGCCGCGGCGGTCAAGGACAGGCTGCTGCCCGCCTACCGCGAATTGCACGACTTCATTCAAAGCGAGTATCTGCCCCGGGCAAGATCCAGTGTCGCCCTTTCGGCGCTGCCATTGGGACCATCCTGGTATTCGAGCCTGGTCCGGCGCGTAGCGGGTCCCCGTGCAACCCCGGGCGAGATTCACGCCATCGGCCTGGCCGAAGTCGAACGCATTCGGGCGCGCCTCGGCTCCCTGCCCGCCGGTGCGCCGCCGGCAGCGCAGGGCGACCTGCTGAGCGACTACCGGGAACTGAAGGAGCGGACTCTTGCGGCCATGCCGACCCTGTTCTCCGACGCACCGCCGGCCGATTTCGAGATTCGCGCCCTCGCCCCGATGGGCGAGGGCGCTGCGCCGTTGGCCTACCGGCGGGCAGTTCCCGAGTCCGGAACACCTGCCATCCTGTACGTGAATACCGGGAACGGAACGCGGCCCGCGGCCGTGGAGACCGCCGACTTTCTGCGGGAAGCGATACCCGGGCGTCACTATCAGTGGTCCCTTCAGCGGCAGCGGACCCTGTTGCCCAAGTTTCGACGATTCGGCAGCGAGCCGGCCTACGTCGAAGGGTGGGCCCTGTATGCTGCGTCTTTGGGCGAAGAATTGGGCGTCTACCGCGATGATGAGGCCAGACGAGGTTCAATATTGGCCCAATTGAAGTGCGCCGCCGCGTTGGTCGTCGACACGGGCATACATGCGATGAATTGGACGCGCGCGCAAGCAGCCGGGTATCTTCGGACGCAGCTGTCGGCGGAGGAGGCCGACGCCGATTCGATGGCGGATCGTTTCGTCGCCTCGCCGGCGAGCGCGCTGGCCTGCAAAATGGGCGAACTCAAGATTCAGGCCCTGCGCAGCCGGGCGGTCGAGACGCTGGGTCCGCGCTTCGACATCCGCGAATTTCATGCCGAAATCCTCAAGGACGGAGCCATGCCCCTCGACATACTCGAGACAAAGATGAACCTCTGGATGGGGGCCCGGCGCTGATGCCGGCCGCCCACGACAACCGCCAGGCGGCGATATCTGTCGAACACGCGCGATCGATCGGAGTCAGACTATCCAGTGCGGCCTTCAATCACCATCGCTTTGCTCCTGTTCGCAGCCTGTGCGGCGCCAGCCGCGGACCTTGCGCAGGAATCCACGCAACATGGCGACATCGAAGTCGCCGTGTCGTTGGACGCGGCGGAACAAAGCGGCAGCGCGAGCGCATCCGTCAGAATCCATGCCCGCCGGGAAGTGGTCTGGTCGCTCATCACGAGCTGCGCGGAAGCGCTGCGGCTGGTGCCGGGCCTCGTGAGCTGTGAGGTGATGGACACCGCGCCGGATCGCTCTTGGCAGCGGATTCGTCACGTGATGGATTATTCATGGTACCTGCCCAAACTGACCTATGAATTTCGCGCGTCGTATGATGAGCCTTCCCGTGTGTCGATCGAACGCATGTCGGGAGACCTGCGCGTGCTTCGGGGATCGTGGGCGCTGCAGGGCGACGGGGCCGACACCATCGCCCACTATGCGGTCGATCTGGCGCCGGGGTTTTGGGTCCCGCACTGGATCGTGCGCGCGGCCCTGCGGCGCGATTTGCCGAAGATGCTGCGTGCGCTGCGTGCCCGTGCTGAATTCGTCCAGAAGCAAGAACCGGGGTAGTAGCATGCTCGGCCGGGTCGTCTTCATTGCGTGGATCGCATCGATCGGACTTGCCGCCTGCGAACGTGAATCCGAACCGCCGCCGCCGAGGGTGAAGCAGGTGTTCCATTTGAATCCATACGAGAAGGACTTCGGCTACTCCCAAGCCGTCCTGATCGACAAAACGCTGTATATTTCCGGCTCGATGGCCGCGGATGAGAACGGCAGATTGGTGGCATCGGGTGATATGGCCGGACAGATGCGCGCGGCGTACATGAACATACGCCGCACGCTCGCCGCTCACGGCGCGGATTTCGGCGAGGTCGTCAAAGAAACGATCTACACCACGGACATGGATGCCTTGCTCAAAGCCTCCGACCTGCGGTTCGAGTATTACGACAAGGAGCGCCTGCCGACAACGGCGTGGGTGCAGGTGCAGCGATTGGTGGACCCCGGATTCCTCGTCGAAATCGAGGTGGTCGCGGAGCTGCCATAGGAGCGTGGACCGCTCCCCAGGGACAATCGAGGATCGAGGTATTGCGTAACGTGGTTGACAAAAAATTCGAACGGCGGGTTGCGGGACTCATCAATTCAGGCGAACGCGGCGTATTGCGCGGTGGCCGCAAGGGCGTCGAAAAGGAGTCCCTGCGCGTGTCGCCCGCCGGCGATATCGTTCAATCGCGGCATCCCGCGGCGCTCGGCGCGCCGCTCACCAACGAGCACATCACCACGGATTTCTCCGAGTCCCTCATCGAGCTGGTCACCCCGCCTTTCGGCGAGACCTGGGAGCTGCTGCAGTACTTGTGCGACATCCACCAGTTCGTGTACCGCCATTTGGGCGACGAAATGCTCTGGGCCACGAGCATGCCGTGTGCGCTCGACGGCGACTCGAGCATACCGCTCGCGCAGTTCGGCACCTCCAATGTCGGCCGCATGAAGACCATATACCGGCATGGGCTCGGGGTGCGCTACGGACGAATCATGCAGGCGATTTCCGGTGTCCATTTCAATTATTCGTTTTCACCGCGGCTTTGGGGCGTCCTCGCGGAAGTCAATCAATCCAAACAGCCGCCGCAAAGCTTCGTGTCCGAGCAGTACTTCGGAGTCCTGCGCAATTATCGGCGCTACGGCTGGCTTGTCCTGTACTTGTTCGGCACTTCGCCGGCCGTCTCGAAGAGTTTCTTTGCGGGCCGCGAAACCACGTTGTCGTCGCTGGACGCGGACACCTTCTACGAGCCGTACGGGACCACTCTGCGCATGAGCGACATCGGCTACCGCAACAAGAATCAGGCGACGCTCAGCGTGTCGGTCAACAGCCTGGATGAATACGTGCGTGATCTGTCCCGTGCGATAGGAACACCCTACCCTCCGTACGAGAAGATCGGCGTAAAGGTCGACGGCGAATACCGGCAGCTCAACGCCAACATTCTGCAGATCGAGAATGAATATTACAGCTTCATCCGGCCAAAACGCGTCGCGCGCTCCGGAGAGCGTCCGACCAAGGCATTGCAGCGGGCCGGAGTGGAATACGTCGAAGTGCGCGCGCTCGATGTGAGCGCATTCGATCCGGTCGGGGTCAATCAGAACAAACTGCGATTCCTGGAGGCCTTTCTCGCCCTTTGCCTGCTGCGTGAAAGTGCGCCCATCGGCGAGAGCGAACAAGCGGGCCTGGATGCGAATCACTTGCTGGTCGCGCGGCGCGGCCGCGAGCCGAAGCTCTTGTTGAAGCGCGAGGGACGGGATTTCCCGATGGAAACCTGGGCGCGGGAGCTGCTCGACGCGATGCAGGGACTGTGCGAACTGCTCGATCAGGGTGATTCAGCGCGTCCCTATTCGTCCGCACTCGAGCAGCAGCGCGCCAAGATCGACGACGTGGAGCGCACCCCGTCCGCGCGGCTGTTGACCGACATGCGACAGAGCGGCGAATCATTCTTCCAGCTCGCGCAGCGGATGTCCAAGCTGCACAAGGATTACTTTCTCGGCCTGTACCCACCGAACGAACGCCGGCTGGCGGAGCTCGCCGCCGCGGCGCGCGATTCGCTGGAGGCACAGGCGCGCCTCGAGGCCGCGGACACGCTGGATTTCGACAGCTATCTGGCCCGCTACCTGGCATGAGCGCCGCCGGGGGTCTCGAGCGCCTTTATATTTGACATAATCCAGAATCCGCCGGAATCTCTTTTGCGCCAAAGAGTGGCACAGATCATTGAGTGTGCGGATCCGGATGAGTACGGTGTCGCGCATGAGCAGCACTGATCGCCTTCCTGCCGCAGATCTGCCGGATTCGCCGCACGCCCGGCAGCTGCAGGCGGGCTTCCCCTGGCTGACGTTCGAGCCGGAGCTCGAGCGCGAATTCCGGCGCACTCATTTCCACGAAAACGTTCTGCATACGCGCGTGAATCTTTGCATGGCGGTGATCATCACCATTGCCTTCTGCGCGATGGAATCGATCGTGCTCGGTCCGGAGCTGAACCGCATTCCCGGCATGATTCACATGATGGTGATCGTTCCGACGCTCCTTATCGGGTTGGCGGCGAGCTTCTCGCTGAATCGCGATCGCATCTATCCGCCGCTCGCGCTCGTCGCCTCGACGATACTCGGTCTCGGCGTGGCCGCGATTCAGATCATCGCCACGCGGGGCGGCGTATCGATCCTGTTCCCGTGCCTGATGCTGACCATCATTTTCATCTACTTCATGGGCGGCCTCATTTTCTATCATGCGGTCGCGGCGAACGTCATCGTGATGTTCGCTTATCTGGCGGCCGGCACGGCCCTGCAGCTGCCGGGCCGCGAGTTCGCGTACGATGCATTGGCGATGATCGCCGCCAATCTATTCGGCGCCTCGGTCGTCTACATGCACGAAAAGACGAGCCGCATGCGCTTCCTGGAAGCATGCATGCTTCGCGAAATGGTGGCGCGGGACGGTCTGACGGGGATACAAAACCGCCGCATGTTCGATCAGCACATTCAGCGCGTCTGGCAGCAAGCCGTGCGCGACGGGGAACGTGTGGCGGTGCTGCTGGCCGACATCGATTGCTTCAAGGACTACAACGACCGCTACGGGCATCAGGCGGGCGACGAGTGCCTGCGAGCGGTGGCCGTGTCCTTGAGCCAGTGCGCGCGAAGACCCCTGGACTTCGTGGCACGCTACGGCGGGGAGGAGTTCGCGGTCATTCTGTACGAAGCGAGCCGCGAATACGTGGCCGAGGTGCTGACGCGAATTCAGCGCTCCATCGCGGAGCTCAACATTCCGCACGAGGCATCGCGGGTGGCGAGCCGTCTCACCTTGAGCATCGGCGCCGCATTCATTCTGCCGAGCAGCAATCGAACGCATGAGGGATTGATCCAGCTCGCCGACGAAGCCCTGTACAGCGCCAAGGAGCAGGGCAGAAACCGGGTGGTGGTGATGGAAGCGGAGTACCACACGCTGCGAACCGGCCGATTCGAGAAACGCGGGGGCCCGCGCGCCGTTTGAGCATGGATTGTTGCGTCCCCTCAAGGACGATAGATCGCGATTCGGGGCTCTTCGCCGGCCTTCCTGCAGGCCCGAAACATTCCTTCCGAATTGAATTCCATGGCGATTTCGCCGGTGCGGTCGATCGCAATGACGCCGCCTTCGCCTCCCAAAGCCGGGAGTTCTTCGAGCACGACTTCGCGCACCGCTTCGTTCAAACTGCGGCCGCCGAAGCGCATCCGCGAGCAGATATCGTGGGCAACCGCTGCGCGGATGAATACTTCCCCGTGCCCGGTCGCCGAAACTGCGCAAGAACGGTCGTCCGCGTATGTCCCAGCGCCGATGATGGGCGAGTCGCCGATGCGGTTGTAGCGCTTTCCGGTCATGCCGCCGGTGGAGGTGGCTGCCGCCAGCCGGCCGTGGCGGTCGAGCGCGACCGCCCCCACCGTTCCCACATGGGAGATGGTCAGCGCCGACAGGCCAAGGTCTCCGCCGCGTATCCGCTCGAGCTGCCGCCAACGCTCCGGCGTATGGAAGTAGCTGCGCGGCACCAGCGCGAAGCCGCGGCTGAGGGCAAATTCCTCGGCTCCCGCGCCGCTCAACATGACGTAGTCGGAGTGTTCCATGACATTGCGCGCAAGCTCGACCGGGTTCTTGATATGGGTCACGCCGCACACTGCCCCCGCCCTGCGCGTAGTTCCCTCCATGATCGAGGCATCCAATTCGTTCTGCCCGTCGAGAGTGAACACGGATCCCCGGCCGGCGTTGAACTGTGGGTCGTCCTCGAGCACCATCACGGCGCGTGCAACCGCATCCAAGCTGGTGGCACCGGCCTGAAGCGCGCTGAAACCGGCATCGAGCGCCGCGGCCAGACCGGCCCGGTATTTGATTTCGCTCTCGCGGCTCGTTTCGGCGCGCGGCAGGGTGCCCGCGCCACCGTGAATCGCTAGCCCATACATCTGGAGGTGGTTCCTCGTCGTCTTCGGACCGCCGCAAGGCTACCATCAATCGGCCGCAGCGGACCCGTGAACGTGATCCTCGGCATCAGACCGCGTCTTTCAGCGAAATTTGATCGTCCGCCAGCTTTTCCGGATCCAGGCGCGCGCGTTCCGCGATCAATTTTCGCGCCGCCATGTAATCCTTCGAGTGATTGACGGCTTCCACCGCGAGCAGTTCGCGCCCCTTGAGATAGCACACGCTGAAGCTGCGCGAGGCCGGATCGCCCCGCAACACCTGCACGTCGTAGTCCTGGGACAGGCCGACGATGAGCAGCTTGTTCTCGAACTGGTCGGACCAAAACCACGGAACCCGGTCGTGTGCGACCTGCCGCTCGAGCATATTCAGCGCGGCGGTCTTCGCCTGCTCGAAGGCATTGTCGACGGATTCGAGCCGGACCCGCCGCGAGAAGCGAAGCGATGGATGGTTGGTGCAGTCGCCCGCGGCATAGATGTTGGGATCACTGGTGCGGCAGTACTCGTCGACCACGATGCCATCGCTGCAGTCGAGGCCGGCCGAGCACGCGAGCTCGGTCACCGCAACGGCGCCGATCCCGGCGATGACGAGATCCGCGTCATGGCTGGTGCCGTCGGCGCACACTACCCGCTCGGCGCGGCCATGGCCTTCGATGCGTACGACCCGCATGTCGCAAAGGATGTTGATCCCGTGCGCGTGATGTTCCCCGGCGAAATACTGCGAGACGCTGGGCGCGACAACGCGATTCATGACGCGGTCGGCCATTTCCAGCACGGTGACTTGACAGCCTACCTTGCGGCAGGTCGCCGCCGTTTCGAGTCCGATGTACCCCCCGCCGATGATGACCACGCGGGCATCAGGTTTCATCCCGGCCTGTATGGGCGGCACGTCCGCGAGAGCCCGCAGATAGTGCACGCCCGGAAGGCCGGCTCCCGGGCAGGTCAGGCGGCGCGATCCTGCGCCGAGGCAGAGCAGCAGTCGGTCGTACGTCAACATTTCGCCGTCGGCGAGATGGACAAGTCGCGCAGCCGCGTCGAGCCGTACCGCCTTCGTCCCCAGCTTGAGTTCGACGCGATGCTCCTCGTAGAACGCACGGTGCCGGAACGGGAGCCGATCGGCCGCCATTTCGCCGGAAAGGTATTTCTTTGAGAGCGGGGGCCTCTGGTAGGGCAACTCCGATTCATCGCCGATCAGCACCAAACGGCCTCCGAACCCCTCACGCCGGAGGGTATCGATGGCCTGGGCGCCGGCCTGGCCGCCGCCGACGATGAGGATCGTGGAAATCATGGAATTCCTTGAACTGTCTTCTAAGCAAGCACGCCTTTATAGCGGGTCGGGGGCCGCCCTGAAAGGACAAATCGACTCCGCGGCCCAAGCCCGGTGCCGCCTTCCCTTACTCATATGGCCGTGCCTGTTGCGCGCAATCGTAATAGTATTGTCGCGACGACCCACTGCCCGGAGTCCAGAATGAAATTGATCACGGCCATTATCAAGCCCTTCAAGCTCGACGACGTGCGTGCGGCGCTCTCTGAAATCGGGGTGTCAGGCATGACCGTAACCGAGGTCAAGGGCTTCGGACGCCAGCGCGGTCACACGGAGCTGTACCGGGGCGCGGAATACGTCGTCGACTTCGTGCCCAAGACCCGCATCGAAGTTGCCGTCAAGAACGAACTCGTCGACCAGGTCATGGAGGCCATCGTCGGCGCGTCCAAGACCGGCAAGGTCGGCGACGGCAAGATCTTCGTCACGGACATCCTGCGGGTCCTGCGCATCCGCACTGGCGAGACGGACAACGCCGCGTTGTAGCCGCGGCATGGAATGAAGTCATCCAGGGGCCTGTTGCTCGCGTTCCTGGTCCTCGCCGCGGCGCTGCCCGTATGGGCGGCGAAGCTCACCGATACGGAACACACGCGCATCGAAGAGCCGCGGCCCGCGGACCTGCCGAGCGACGCCGAACTCGAGGCGGCCGGGGCGCTCATCGGAAAGGTCGACATCGACGCCCGCAACATATTCGACGAGAACGACGCGCGCGAGCGCAACGGGCTGTTTCGGCTCGCGAACCACCTGCACATACGCACCAAGTTAGCAACGATCAGGGCGCAACTCCTGTTCGAGAGCGGGGACAGGTATACCGCACGCAAGCTCGCGGAAACCGAGCGGGCGTTGCGCCTGCTGAACTACATCTACGATGCGAGGGTGGTGCCCGTGCGCTATGCGGACGGCAAGGTGGACGTCAAGGTGATCACCAAGGACGTCTGGACCTTGAGCCCCGGCCTTTCCTTCGGCCGCGCCGGCGGCTCCAACAGCACAAATTTCAATCTTCAGGACACGAATTTCCTGGGGTGGGGAAAGTCGCTGCAGGTGTCGCACGGCGCCACCGTCGATCGCACCAGCAACACGGTGGCGTGGAGCGATCCGAATGTGTTCGGCTCGAAATGGACCACGGCCGCCGCGTACGTCGGGTCGAGCGACGGTACAGAGCGCGTCATGCAGATCGCGCACCCCTTCTACTCGTTGGATACGCGCTGGAGCACGAAGATAACGGCCGTCAAGTTCGACCGCACGATCTCCAGGTACAACCTGGGCGACATCGTCGATCAATTCAACGACAACGAATCCGCATTCGAGCTGAGCGGAGGTGTTTCCAGCGGCTTGATCGACGGGTGGACCAAGCGCCTTACGTTCGGGATCCGCTACGACCGCAGTTTGTTCCTGCCGGCGCCGGGCACGGGCACGCCGGCGCAGCAGCTGCCGGCGGACCGGACCTTGTCCTACCCCTTCGTCGGATTCGACATTCTTCAGGACAAATTCGAGAAAATCGGCGACGAGAACCAGATAGGCCGGACGGAGGACTTGTATTTCGGAACCGAGGTCTCCGGCGAAGCGGGCTTGGTGAACTCCGCATTCGGCGCGGACCGCAATGCCGTTCTGTTGGTGGCGCACCTGCTGCGTGGATTCAAATTGACCGACTTGCAGCAGCTGTTCGTGACCAGCAATTTCACCACGCGCATCGAAGAGGGCCGCGCGCGCGATTTGATCGCAGATGCGGGAGCCAAATATTATTGGCGCTGGCGCACCGACTGGCTCCTTTATGCGGAGCTGTCGGGGACCGTGACTGATTCGCTCGATCCCGAATTGCAGGTGCTGCTCGGCGGTGACAACGGGTTGCGAGGCTACCCTCTGCGCTACGAGTCCGGGACCTCGCGGGCGCTTTTCACCATCGAGCAGCGGGTCTACACGGACTGGTTTCCGTTTCGCCTGGTAAGGGTGGGCGGGGCCATTTTCGCCGACGTCGGCCGAACGTGGGGCAGCGGCGTCATCGGCAACAGCAATCCTGGGTTGTTGAAGGACGCCGGATTCGGCTTGAGGATCGGCAACACGCGCTCAGGCCTCGGCAACGTGCTGCACATCGACCTTGCATTTCCGCTGAACAACATCCCGGGAATCAACAAGGTCCAATTCATTGTGCAGACGATGCAAAGCTTCTAGCGCCCCCCCCTAGTGCTGCACCGACTTGCGTCGCTTCGAGTAGAGCCAGAGGAATCCGATGCACACGGCGAAATTGAGCACCCACCACCAAAGTTGGCGGGAGGAGTTTCTCTCGTCCGATTGACCAGCCGCGGCCGCAACTTGCAGCGTCCCCTTCAAAGACTCCCGCGCCGCGCCTTCCACCCGAAATTCGACGGCTGCCGCGCCTGGCAGCGCGAGATCCTTCGCCTGCAGCGTGAAGCTGCCGTCCGATTCAGCAGTGGCCGGGTGGGCAACGCCGCGCAGCACCACGATCAGCGCAACGTCGCGCACCGGAGCGTTGTCGACCAATCGGCTGAGATGAACGATCATCCGATCCTCATGCACCAGTCCGACCGCCAAGAGATCGGAAGATCGCGCCTCTATCCGCGCAGGCGCCGGCGGATCCGCCGCGGCCGCGGCCATGACGCCCAGAACGAGCGTCGACGCGAATCCGACTGCCGTCGCCCGTCTCAAAGCAGGAAACCCCAGATGCCCATCGCTGTTCCTGCGATTCCCGCGAGCACGCCGAAGATGGGAAAGAAGTTCTTGCGCGCCAGAAAATAAAGCGAACACAGCACCAGACCGAGTTCCAGGAAGCCTTCGCCGATGTCGAAGCGCAGCGCCCGGCGCTCCTCAACCGCGGTCTCGTCGTCCTTCGCCCTGGCATCTTCCTGTATTTTCTCGGCGTCCGCCGTGTACTTGGCGCGCGCCGCCTCCAGTTTTTGTACGGGGGCTTCCAGCTTTGAGGGATCCGAACCCAGGGTATGCAGCAGCGTCAGCGCAACTTCGCTGGTGTATTCGCGGTTCTTCTTGGCCTGGTAGTAGGCCCAGGCGTCGTTCGATTCGGTTCTATGAATGACCGCCTCGGTATGCGCGCGATGCGAGGCGATGGTGATGACCGACAGAAAGATGCCGACGACGCCCACCAGAATCCCGACACGGCGGGTATCGGGATCGGCGGCATGTTCGGGTTTGACTTCGATTTCAGGCATGGTCCAAAGGTGTCCTTGATGGGTTGCCGCAGGCGGTGCAACCGGTCACGGGGATGTGATCGGTGCGTGGCCCGGCTGCGAAGCGACTCTCGCCAGCCACGCGCGGATGGCGGGGTATGCGTCGAGCGGTATTCCCGCCTCCGATGCCACGTGTGTATACGCGTATAGCCCGATATCGGCCAGCGTGAAGCGATCGGCGACCAGAAACGGCCTGCCCGTGAGGCCGCGCTCCAAGACGGCGAGCGCTTCGCGACCCTTCGTCGCCTTCTCGGTCAACCGCTCCCCGAGTTCAGCGGGCGTCTTGTGCAACGAGGTCAACCAGAATCGCGCCGTGCCGATATTCGGCTCGAGGTTGTACTGCTCGAAACACAGCCATTGCCACATGAGCGCGCGCTGCCAAACGTCGCCCGGAATCAAATCGCTGCCGTCGGCCAGGAAGCCGATGATCGCATGGCTCTCCGACAAGTAGCCGCGGCCCGGAATCTCGAGCAGCGGAATTCTGCCGTTTGGATTCTTTGCGAGGAATTCGGCGGTGCGCGTGGCTCCGCGCGTGATATCCATCTGCACGAGCCGATACGGGATCTTCAGATGCTTGCACACCAGGCGGACCTTGAAGCCGTTGCCGGAAGGCAGGTAATCGTACAGTGTGTATTGGGCGTTCATTTGACCGCATGCAGGCGCGGGTTGGCCCGCGCGATGCCGAGGACGCCGCTGCGCACCACTTCGACGATTTCGCCGAACGCGGAAACGTTTGCAATGAACTCGCCTATCTCGGTTTCGGTGCTCGTCAACTCCACGATGAAACTCGAGGGATTGGATGAAAGGACTTTGCCGCCGACGCGGCGCAGCAATGTGCCCACGGCCTCGACGTGCCCGGCCGGGACGTGCAGCTTGATCAGCAGCAATTCCCGGGCCAGGTGATGTTCGCTGGTCATGTCCTCCACCGCCACGACGTCCACCAGCTTCAACAGCTGGGCGTTGATCTGAGCTATGACATGGTCGGAGCCGATGGTGACGAGCGTGATTCGCGACACGGTCGGGTCGTTCGTGGGCGCGACCGACAGGGACTCGATATTGTAGCCGCGGGTGGATATGAGGCCCGTGACGCGCGTGAGCGCGCCCGCTTCGTTTTGCAGGAGTATTGCGATGAGGTGGCGCATGGATTTCCAAGCATACGGGAGGGCGGCACTTGGGCGCCAGGGCGAGAACTGCTAGTCTTTGGCCGTGAAAGACCGTTTCGACATGTTAAATCAAGCCGCGCACCCTCTCGCGGGCGCCACCATGACGGGCGCGGACATGCTCGTCCAGGTGTTGGCCGACGAGGGTGTCGACACGATTTTCGGCTACAGCGGCGGGGCGATTTTGCCGATATACGATTCCGTGTTCCGCTACAACCAGGAGCACCGGTCGTCGATGCCGCTGATTGTGCCGGCCAATGAGCAGGGTGCCGGATTCATGGCGGCCGGATTCGCTCGCGCCAGCGGCCGGGTGGGCGTGGCGCTCGTCACCTCGGGTCCCGGGGCCACCAATATGGTGACCCCGGTGCGCGATTCGATGGCCGATTCCGTGCCTCTGGTGGTGATATGCGGCCAGGTGCCGACGACCGCCATCGGCACGGATGCTTTTCAGGAGGCACCCGTGCCGAGCATCATGGGGGCCGTCGCGAAGCACGTGTTCCTGGTCACGGACCCCGCCAAATTGGAGGCCACGGTTCGCACGGCGTTCGAAATCGCCCGCACCGGCCGCCCTGGCCCGGTGGTGCTCGACGTGCCGAAGGACGTGCAGAACTGGAGGGGTGTGTTCCATGGCTCGGGACGCCTGCCGGTGGCGGGTTACCGGCAGCGGATGAACCGCTTGGAGGCGAGCAGGGTGCCGGAAGGGGCATGCGCGGACTTATTCGCCGCGTTGGGCGCCTCGAAGCGTCCGCTGATCTATGCGGGCGGCGGTGTCATCAACGGCAGCGCCGCGCATGCGCTTCGGGAGTTCTCCAAGGAATTTCAGATTCCGGTGGTCACCACTCTGATGGGAATCGGCGCGGTCGACACGACGCATCCCCTGTCGATGCGCATGCTCGGGATGCACGGCGCGGCATTCGCCAACTACGCGGTCGACGACTGCGACTGCCTGTTGGCGCTCGGTGCGCGTTTCGACGACCGGGTTGCCGGCAATCCGGCCAAATTCGCGGGCGGCGCCAAATTCATCGCGCATCTGGACATCGATGCCTCGGAGATCAACAAGGTCAAGCGGGTCGACTGGAGTCATGTGGGATTGATGCCGGATGCGCTCCAGAGCTTGCTGGAATATGGCAACCGCAAGGGATTCACGCGCGACTGGTCCGAGTGGCACCGGCACTGCAACGATCTGAGGTCGCAGTACGCCATGAACTACGACCGCGACAGCGCGTTGATTCAGCCTTACTACGTCATTGAGGAAATCAATCGGCTGACGTGCGGCGAGGCCATCATCACCACCGGCGTGGGCCAACACCAGATGTGGGCGGCGCAGTACTTTGATTTTCGCAGTCCGCGGCTCTGGCTGACGTCGGGCAGCATGGGCACCATGGGTTTCGGCCTGCCGGCGGCGGTCGGCGCCCAGTACGCGCAGCGGAATCGTCTGGTCATCGACATCGACGGCGACGCCAGCATTCGGATGAATATCGGCGAACTCGAAACCGTCACGACCTACGATCTGCCCATCAAAGTGGTGGTGCTCAACAATTGCGGCGACGGCATGGTCAAGCAATGGCAGAAGCTGTTTCACAACGGCCGCCTGAGCGCGAGCGACAAGAGCCTGCACACCAAGGATTTCGTCAAGGCGGCATTGGCCGACGGCTTCAAATACGCCGTCCGTCTCGACCGCAAGGCCGACGTGCCCCGGGTCATCGAGGAGTTCATCCGGTTCAGTGGCGCCGCGTTCCTCGAAGTCATGATCGATCCGGACGCCGGTGTGTATCCCATGGTCGGCCCCGGCCAGGCCTACGCAGACATGATCACGGGCGAGCACATTCCGTCTCGCACCAAAGTCGAGATCAAGACGCCGGACGCGTCCGAAATGTTCTGAAGAGTGCGGGGCTACCAGACGCCGGTGTTGGGCATCTGGGTCCACGGCTCCGCCGGGGCAAGTGCCGCCCCTTTTTGCAACAACTCGATGGAAATGTTGTCCGGCGAGCGCACGAACGCCATGCGGCCGTCGCGCGGCGGCCGGTTGATCGTGACCCCGTGGTCCATCAGGCGGCGGCAAGCGACGTAGATGTCGTCCACCGCATAGGCCAGGTGTCCGAAGTTGCGTCCGCCGGCATACGCTTCGGGATCCCAGTTGTGAGTGAGTTCCACCTGCGCATCTTCGTCGCCGGCCGCCGCCAAAAACACCAGTGTGTACCGTCCTTGCGGGTATTCGCGGCGCGACAGCTCGCGAAGGCCCAGGGCGTCGCGGTAGAAGCGCAACGATTGCTCGATGTCCGTCACCCGTACCATAGTGTGCAAATACTTCATGCGTGTCTTCCTCGTGTAGCTCTCAAATCTGGAGGAACCGATGCACAAAAGCAAACTTGCTGGATTCATCATCGATTGCCGTACCGACGATCTTCAGGGTGCCGCCGAATTTTGGAGCGGGGCGCTTGGAATGCCCTTGCGCGACCTGCCGCCCGATGAGGCCAGACTCTACAGAGGGCTCGACGATTCGACGCACGGCCTCAGTGTCGAGGTTCAAAAAGTGGAGCATGCGAGCCGCGTCCACCTGGATATCGAAACCGACGACATCGACGCAGAAGTTCGCCGGCTCGAGGGCCTCGGTGCCAGGCGGATCGAGGCCGTTCACACGTGGTGGGTCATGGAGGCCCCGACCGGTCAACGGTTTTGCGTAGTTCGCGTCGCATCGCAGGCGTTCGAAGAACGAGCCACGCAATGGCCATAAGGCGGGACTGCCGTCCTTTGCCCGGCGAGACGACACGTTCCGGATGTTGCGCGATTGTCACAAATTGACGACATATTTGACATAGTGCAGCAATGGCCCCGTCTTACGTCATAAGCAATAGATTTATCTACGTTATCTGTTATTATTGAGTTGTCGACTCAGCGCGTATTTTTAGCCAGCGTTACTTAGTTGCAACACTGGACTGACAACGAAGGTCGAACGTAGAGTCAATACCTCTACGTATCTTCCGATCCAGGACGTGTTCGGGTTCTTACCCGGCACCTGTTCCCCTCGAATTCCCCGGCCAGCCCGGGGATTCTTTTGATCCTAAAGGCGAAATGCCTCCGAATCGCTTAAAGTTCGGACGCGTGAAAATCCTGCGTTCTCTGTATTTCCAGGTCATCGTTGCCATCGCTTTGGGCGTGCTATTGGGTGCTCTGCACCCGCAAGCCGGCGCCGCAATGAAGCCGTTCGGCGACGCTTTCATCAAGCTCATCAAGATGTTGATCGCACCGGTGATCTTCTGCACCGTGGTGACGGGTATCGCGCAAGTAGAAGACTTGAAGAAGGTCGGGAAGACCGCCGGCCTCGCGCTGGTGTACTTCGAGGTCATGAGCACCGCGGCGCTGATTGTGGGACTGATCGTGGTCAATATCCTCTCGCCGGGAAGCGGCATGAACGTCGATCCCCGAACCCTGGACACGGCCTCCGTCGCTCCCTTTGCCGGCGCGGGCAAACTGCAGTCGGTGCCGGATTTCCTGATGAACATCATTCCCAGCACCGTTGTCGATGCGTTCGCCAAAGGGGAGGTCCTTCAAGTGCTGCTGGTGGCACTGCTGTTCGGCTTCGCCCTGCAGCGCCTGGGCCCCCGCGGGGCGCCGCTGCTCAACTTCATCGACGTGCTGTCGCGCGTGCTGTTCGGGATCGTCGGCGCGATCATGAGGCTGGCGCCGTTGGGTGCGTTCGGCGCCATGGCCTTTACCATCGGCAAATACGGATTCCATTCCCTGTTGGCCCTTGGCCGTCTGATGGGCTGCTTTTACGCCACCTGTCTCGCGTTCATTTTCGGTGTCCTCGGATTGGTGGCACGCCTGCATGGATTTCGCATCTGGCGCTTCGTCAAGTACATCGGTGACGAGCTGCTCATCGTGCTGGGCACTTCGTCATCGGAGTCGGTGCTGCCGCGGATGATTGCCAAGCTGCAAAAAATCGGCGCCGGCAAATCGGTGGTGGGATTGGTGATTCCGGCCGGCTATTCGTTCAATCTCGACGGGACCTCGATCTACCTGACCATGGCGACGTTGTTCATCGCGCAGGCGACTAACACGCCGATGAGCTTGCTGCAGCAACTCACGTTGCTGGCGGTGTTGCTGCTCACATCCAAGGGCGCGGCCGGCGTCACGGGCTCGGGTTTCATCGTGCTGGCCGCGACGCTGTCTTCCGTCGGCACTTTGCCGGTGGCCGGCCTCGCGCTGATTTTGGGCATCGATCGATTCATGTCGGAGGCGCGGGCGCTGACCAATGTCATCGGCAACGGCGTGGCGACGCTGGTCGTCGCGAAATGGACCGGCGAGCTCGATGCCGTCACAATGAGGCGCGAGCTGGGCGGAGAAACAGATGCGAATCAGTGACGGAATAACGGACGCGATCGGCAATACTCCCCTCATCCGTCTGCGTCGCGTCAGCGAAGAAACGGGGTGCGAGATCCTCGGCAAGGCCGAATTCATGAACCCAGGCGGTTCGGTGAAGGACCGGGCGGCAAAGTGGATCGTCCTTGACGCCGAGAGGCGCGGCATCTTGAAACCCGGCGGCACGGTGGTCGAAGGCACCGCCGGCAATACGGGCATCGGCTTGGCGCACGTGTGCAACGCGCGCGGCTATCGATGCGTGATCGTGATGCCCGACAATCAGGCCGCCGAGAAATATCAAATCATCGAAGCCCTGGGCGCGGAACTCAGGAAAGTGCCGGCCGTGCCCTACAGCAATCCGAACCAGTACCAAAAGGTGGCGGGACGGCTTGCAGAGGAGTTGCCCGGCGCGATTTGGGCCAACCAGTTCGACAATACCGCGAATCGGGATGCTCACTTCGAATCGACGGGTCCCGAAATCTGGCGCGATACCGACGGTAAAATCGACGCTTTCTGCGCGTCCACGGGCACCGGCGGGACCCTGGCGGGCACCGCGCGGTATCTGAAATCGAAGTCCAGCGCGGTTCGAATCGTCCTCGTCGATCCCCCGGGCAGCGCGCTCTACCATTACGTCAAGGACGGCGAATTGAAGAGCGACGGCGGCTCATCGATCACCGAAGGCATCGGCACGGGCCGCGTTACCGCGAATCTCGAGGGCACGCCGATCGACGATGCACTGCGGATCCCGGACTCGCAGACCGTGCACTTCGTCTATCGGCTGTTGCGCGAAGAGGGCTTGCTGCTGGGGAGCACCGCCGGTATCAACGTCGCGGCGGCCGTGACGCTTGCAAAGCAGCTGGGTCCGGGTCACACCATCGTCACGATTCTGTGCGACGGCGGGGCGAAGTACCAGTCGCGTTTGTTCAATCCTGCCTGGATAGCCGAGAAGGGCTTTGCCCGGGACATCGCCGCATCAACGGATGTCCCGTAAGGCGGCCGGCCGGTCAGGCGGTCCGTGAAAGGCCGGGCGCGGCGCCAGCGCCGAACCATGCGAGCGAGGAGTGCAGGGCGACGACGTCGCCCACTACGAACAATGCGGGCGATTCCAGTTTGGCGCCGTACATGGCAGCGCCAATGGTGGCGAGCGTTGCCGTAATGACGCGTTGGCCGGCCGTCGTGCCCTGGGCAATGATTCCGGCCGGACGTGTGCCTTCGGCGCCGTGCTCGAGGAGTTTGTCGACGATGTGTTCGACGCGTGCAAGCCCCATGTAAAACACCGCGGTTCCTCCCGGCATTGCCAGCGCGCGCCAATCCGGTTCCTTGCCCTCGCCGTGCGAATGGCCGGCAACAAAGGTCACGCTGTGCGCATGGTCGCGGTGCGTCAGCGGGATGCCTGCATAAGCCGCGCAACCCGTGGCCGCCGTGATGCCGGGAACGACCGAAAAGCTGATCTGCGCCTCTGTCAGCGCTTGCAATTCCTCTCCCCCGCGCCCGAAGATGAACGGGTCTCCCCCCTTGAGCCGCACCACACGCTTGCCCCGGCCCGCATGTTCGATCAACAGGGCGTTGATTTCTACTTGCGTGCTGCCGATGTGACCCGCTGCCTTGCCGACGCTGATCAGCAATGCGTCCCGCCTCGCGAGATCGAGCACTGTGGAAGGCACCAGGCGGTCGTGAAGAATCACATCGGCGTCCTGGAGCGCACGCAGCGCCTTCAGCGTCAAGAGCTCAGGGTCGCCGGGACCCGCGCCCACGAGGGTCACCTCTCCGGCGGCGCGCGGACCTGTCGAGATCGTTGCCAGCAGCCGCCGGGCGACGTGCAGCGCGCCCTGGGTGTCGCCGTCGATGAAGCGCCGCGCCGCCGCTCCGTCCACGACGGCCTCGAAGTACCGGCGGCGTGCGGCGGTATCGCGCAGTTTCCGGCGCGCGGTATCGCGCAGCGTCTTAAGCCACGATGCGAATTCACCGGTTCTCTTGGGGATCAGCGCTTCCAGACGTTCGCGCAAGCGGCGCGCCAGCACCGGCGATGTGCCGCCGGTTGAGATCGCCACCAATACGGGGTCACGATCGATGATTGCAGGCACGATGAAGCGCGATGCTTGGGCGTCGTCGACGACATTGGCGGGAATGTTGCGGGATTCGCTCAATTTCGCGATCCAGCGATTCACGGCGCGGCGCGAGGTGGCCGCGATGACCAGGCGCGCACCCTCGAGATCATCGGGTGTGAACTCGCGAGCGGCAACCTTCAGCGTGCCGGCGGCGGCGCGCTGCAAAAGCTCCGGCGCGATCTCTCGTGCGACGACGGTGATCACCGCCCCGGTGCGCTCCAACAGGGCGACCTTCCGCTGCGCCACTTCGCCGCCGCCGACGATGAGCACTTTTTGTCCGTCGAGATTGAAAAAAGCGGGAAAATAGATCACTTGGAAAATCCCATCTGACGGCGCGGATGCAGACCACACTCGCGTGAATCGCCGCGTTCCCACCACCAGCGGCCGGAGCGCTCGTCTTCGCCGGGCTGCACGGCACGAGTGCACGGCGCGCAACCGATGCTCGGAAAGCCGCTGTCATGCAAGGAGTTGTAGGGTAGCCGCTTCTTGCGGATGTAGTCCCAAATTTCTGTTTCCGACCAGTCGAGCAACGGACTCACCTTGTGCAGGCCATGTTCGCCGTCCCATTCCACGGGCGCCGCCAGCGCGCGGCTTGCCGATTGACCGCGCCTGATGCCGGTAACCCAGGCGCCGCGGCCCGCAACGGCGCGGCGGAACGGCTCCACCTTGCGCACGCCGCAACAGGCACGGCGCTGATCGAGCCCGTGGCGGAACGCGTTGATGCCGTGCTCGCCCACCCAGCTCTCAAGGCTTGCGGTGTCCGGATAAAAAATGGTCATGGTGCGGCCGTAGCGGCGATGGATGCGCTCGATCAGATCATAGGTTTCAGGGTAAAGCCGGCCGGTGTCGATGCTGAAGATTTCGATCTCGGGCACCGCTTCCCAGATGAGGTCGGTGAGGACGATGGATTCGGAGCCTAAGCTATTGGCGTAACACACGTTTTTGAACTCCGCGACGGCGTTCTTCAGGCGTGAAATGCTGTCCTCCGCGCGTTCGCGCAGGGCTTTGGGTAGCTCGGACAAGAGGATCTCGACGGTTTAAGTGACAAAGATGCGAAAACTATAATGCGCCAGGGTGCTTCGCGAAACGAACAATGGCGCATGAGGACATGCGCTTTCGTGATGGCCCGCGCGGCGACGAGGCCAGCGAGAAAGTCCCTAAACTTATATTCTATGGCGCAAACACCCACATAACGAAAGGCCGGGCGGGCGATGAAGTTTCAGCAATTGCGCTATCTGGTGGCGGTTCACGAAAACGGCCTGAACATAACCGCTGCCGCCCGGCAGCTGCACACCTCGCAGCCCGGCGTCAGCCGCCAGTTGAAGCTGCTGGAAGAGGAGCTCGGTTTTCAACTGTTCGAGCGCGAGGGGCGTGCGCTCACGCGCACCACGGATGCGGGGCAGGAGATCATTTCGCGCGCCACCAGCATTTTGCGTGAAATGCAGAATATTCGCCGCACCTCCGCGGAGCTTCGCAAGGCCGACGGCGGCACGCTGTCGATCGCCACCACCCATACGCAGGCGCGCTACGTGCTGCCGGAGGTAATCCGGGCATTTCGGCTCAAGTATCCGAAGGTACGGCTGCATCTGCATCAGGGCACGTCCGAGCAAATTGCCGAAATGGTCGCCCGCGACCGCGTCGACTTCGCGATCGCCACGGGCTCCGAGGAACAATTCCCCCACCTGGTCCGTCTGCCGGTGTATCGCTGGCATCGGGCGGTGGTCGTACCGCGAGGACATCCGCTGGCATCGGTCGGGAAGCTCACGCTCAAGAAGCTCGCCGAGTACCCGATCGTCACCTACGTTTTCAGCATATCCGGCCGATCCTCCCTGCCGGCTCTGTTCGAGACCGCCGGATTGTCCCTGGACGTCGCGTTGACCGCGCGCGACTCGGACGTCATCAAGACTTACGTGCGGATCGGTCTCGGCGTCGGCATCCTGGCGCGCCTGGCCATCGATCCTGCGACCGATGCAGATCTCGTCGTGCTTGATGCCGCGCACTTGTTCGAAGGACACACCACATGGATTGGATTCCGCCGCAGTGCGTTATTGCGCGCCTACATGTATGAGTTCATAGAACTGTTGGCGCCTCACCTGCCCCGCAAATTGGTGCGCGAGACCGAAAAATTGGAGACGCAGGAAGAGGTGAACCGTATTTTGAGCGATCTGCACATTCCGCTGCGCGACATACCGTAGGCGCATATGCAGATGACGGGATGTTAGTTCCGCGCCGGCCGCGCCGCCCGGTATTCTGCTCGACGCCGGCTGCGCGCGGCCTTCAAATGGGTGGGACGATGATCGAGAACGGTCGCGGACGCGCCTGGCGCGAGTATTTCTGGTTCGCGTTGGCGCTGATGCTCATTCTGATGGGAACGGCAGCACATGCCGCGACGGTGAGCCTGTTGAATGTCTCCTACGATCCCACCCGCGAGCTTTACGATGATTACAACAAGGCGTTCGCGGCCTACTGGAAGGGCAAGACGGGCGACACGGTCATCGTGAACCAGAGCCATGGCGGCTCCGCAAAGCAGGCGCGCGCGGTGATCGAGGGACTCGAGGCCGATGTGGTGACGCTGGCGTTGGCTTACGACATCGATGCGCTGGCGGCCCAGGGCGGTCTGGTGCCGGTCAATTGGCAGACGCGATTGCCGGACAACAGCACTCCTTACACCTCGACGATCGTCTTTCTGGTTCGCAAGGGCAATCCGAAGCAGATTCATGATTGGAACGACCTGGCGCGTCCGGGAGTATCCGTCATTACGCCGAGCCCAAAGACCTCGGGCGGGGCCCGATGGAATTATCTGGCGGCATGGGCCTGGGCCCTCAAGCAGCCCGGGGGCAGCGATGCCGCCGCGGAGGCTTTCGTGAGGAAGCTCTATCACAACGTGCCGGTTCTGGATTCCGGCGCGCGGGGTGCTACGGTGACGTTCGTCGAGCGCGGCATAGGCGACGTGCTGGTTGCCTGGGAATGCGAAGCCTTTCTCGCCGTCAGGGAATCGGTGCGACGCGGGTTCGATATCGTCGCGCCCTCGCTCAGCATCGTCACCGAGCCACCGGTGAGCGTGGTGGACCAGAACGTCGACCAGCACGGCACCCGCAGGGTCGCGGAGGAATATTTGAAATATCTTTATTCGCCGCAAGGCCAGAAAATCGCGGCGAAGCACTTTTACCGCCCCCGGGATCCCGCCGTTGCGGCGGAATATGCGGGCCGGTTCGCGAACATTCCGCAGCTTGTCACCATCGATGAGGCATTCGGCGGCTGGAGCCGCGCCCAGGCCACTCACTTCGCAGACCATGGTACCTTCGACAGAATCTACGGCCAGTAGCCGCTAATTCAGGATATCCATGGCAATGCCTCCCGCGGCAGCCGGTCCAAGGCCACCGAATCCCCGTCGGGTGCTCCCCGGCTTCGGGCTGACCTTGGGCTACACCATGCTGTATCTCTCGCTGATCGTGCTCGTTCCTCTGTCCGCGGTGTTCATTCGCAGTCTGGGATCGGGTTGGACCCACTTCTACGAGGTGGTCACGGCCCCCCGGGTGAGCGCATCGCTGCGGCTGAGCTTCGGCGCGTCCTTGATCGCCGCCTCGATCAATGTGATCTTCGGCCTGATCGTCGCGTGGGTGCTCGTGCGGTACTCGTTTCCCTTCAAGCGGCTCATCGACGCCATGGTGGACCTGCCATTTGCGCTGCCCACCGCGGTGGCCGGCATCGCGCTGACTGCCCTGTACGCGCCCAATGGGTGGCTCGGAGCCGGGCTAATGTCGCTCGGAATCAAGGTCGCGTTCACGCCGCTGGGCATCGTCGTGGCGTTGACGTTCATCGGCCTGCCCTTCGTGGTGCGAACCCTGCAGCCGGTGCTCGAGGATTTGGACAAGGAGGTCGAGCAGGCCGCGGCGACGCTCGGTGCCTCGGCGGTGCAAACCTTTGTGCGCGTGGTGCTCCCCGCGCTGTGGCCGGCGCTGCTCACCGGCTTCGCGCTCGCGTTCGCACGGGCCGTCGGCGAGTACGGCTCGGTGATATTCATCGCGGGCAACATGCCCAGAAAATCGGAAATTGCGCCGCTGCTCATCGTCACCAAATTGGAGCAATACGACTATGCCGGCGCGACCGCCATCGCCGTCATCATGCTGGTAGTGTCCTTTGCGCTGATGTTGGGCATCAACGCGCTGCAACACTGGACATCGACGCGGCATGGCGCTCGCTGAAGTCAGGAAGCCGGCGCCGCGCCTTGCACCCGGGCGGGCGTTTCTCATCGCAGTGGCGTTGCTGTTTTTGGTCATTTTTCTCGTGCTGCCGCTGCTCACGGTGTTCGTGCAGGCGCTCGCGAAAGGCTTGAACGCCTATGTGGCTGCGATCTTGGATCCCATGGCATGGGCGGCGGTGAAGCTCACCTTGTTGGTCGCTGCCATCGCGGTTCCCTTCAATCTGGTGTTCGGCGTGGCAGCCGCCTGGGCCATCGCCAAATTCGAATTTCGCGGCAAGAGCACGTTGATCACGCTCATTGATTTGCCGTTCGCGGTGTCGCCCGTCATTGCCGGACTCGTGTTCATCCTGCTGTTCGGTTCGCACGGCTGGTTCGGCGCCTTCTTGCGGGTTCATCACATCCGCGTTGTGTTCGCCGTGCCGGGCATTGCGCTCGCCACCATCTTCGTCACATTCCCGTTCATCGCCCGCGAACTCATCCCCGTGATGGAGGCGCAAGGCAAGGATGATGAGGAAACAGCTCTGTCGCTGGGAGCCTCGGGCTGGCAGACGTTTTGGCGCGTGACGCTTCCCAATATTCGTTGGGGCCTGATGTACGGCGTATTGCTCTGCAACGCGAGGGCCATGGGCGAATTCGGCGCGGTGTCGGTGGTCTCCGGACACGTTCGCGGCCTGACCAACACCATGCCCCTGCATGTCGAGATTCTGTACAACGAATACAATTACACGGCGGCATTTGCCGTGGCGTCGCTGCTCGCCCTGCTCGCGCTTCTGACATTGGCAGGCAAGAGCTTCGTCGAATGGCGGCAGCCGGAGCTCAGGCGTGCCGTTACCCAGGCGCGCGGCCGTACGCGGAGGAAAAACTTATGAGCATCGCTTTACGCGGCATAGGCAAGCAATTCGGCGAGTTCGCCGCCGTCCAGGGCATCGACTTGGACGTGCCGACGGGCGCCCTGATCGCCTTGTTGGGTCCCTCGGGCTGCGGCAAGACGACGCTGCTACGCATCATCGCCGGTCTCGAATCGCCTGACGAAGGGCAGGTGTTGTTCGATGGTCGGGACGCGACTCTGTGGCCGATTCGCGATCGCAACGTCGGATTCGTGTTCCAGCACTACGCTCTGTTCCGTCACATGTCGGTGTTCGAAAACGTCGCCTTCGGACTGAAGGTCAAGCCGCGCCGCGAACGGCAGGCGGCCGCGCAAATACGCAAGAAAGTCGACGCGCTTCTCGAGCTGGTGCAGCTCGGCTGGGCGGGCAATCGATATCCCGCCCAGCTTTCCGGCGGTCAAATGCAGCGAGTGGCGCTCGCACGCGCTCTGGCCGTCGGCCCCGATGTCCTGTTGCTCGATGAGCCCTTTGGCGCGCTCGACAGCCAGGTGCGCCACGAGCTCAGGCGCTGGCTGCGGCGTCTGCACGACGAATTGCATTTCACCAGCATCTTCGTGACGCACGATCAGCAGGAGGCGATCGAGGTGGCCGACACCATCGTCGTCCTCAATCGCGGGCGAATAGAGCAACTCGGCGTACCGAGCGAGGTTTACGACCTGCCGACTTCGGCATTCGTGCACCGTTTCCTGGGGCAGGTCAACGAGCTGCCGGTGCGGCTCCGCAACGGCCGTGCCTACGTGGGACCGGTCGACATTTCTGCCGCCGCAGCCCTCGAAGCGGGAAGCGCCGGGCACATCGCGCTGATTCGGCCGCACGAAATCGAGATCGGCCCCGAAACGGTTGGCTGGCCGGCAAGCGTGGTGGCGGTGCGGGTGATCGGGCCGATCGTTCGTGTGGAGCTATGTGCCGAGGGTCAGCCGTCGGGCGAACCCCTGGAAGCGGAAATCAGCCGTGAGCGCTTCGAAGCGGAGCGCTTCAGCGTCGGCCAGAAAGTGGGCCTGCGCTTCCGGCGCTGGCAGGTGTATCCCGCCAACGGTGCTGCAGCTTGACCGGAATACCGATGTCGTTCGACCGTTGATAGGCCCACGAAAAGGTGGAAAAAGCTGCGTGTGCCGCCTCGATGTCGCCCTCGGGCAGTTCGAAACTGTTGATCCCGCAGCGCGCCATGAAAAAAAGTTGATCTCGGCGCACGTAGCCGGCCGCGCGCAGCTCGCCGCTGAAATGCCAATGTTCACGGAGGAGCCGGGCCTGCGAGTAGCCGCGGCCTTCGCTGGGGCCGGAAAACTCGATCGCGATCAGGGCAAGCCGCGAAACATCGGGCGAGATCGATTCCACCTTGTGGCCCGGGGCCAGCACGACGCCTAGCCGCCGCCCTGCGTCCGCGAGCCAGGTTTCACGCTCGTTCTGCCACTGTGCAAAGGGCAGGATCAGCGCAGCGCCGGCACGCTCTACGTCTTGCGCGGCGTACGACCAATCATCGTCGACGATCCGGCCGTCACGCAGCAATCGGCGCGGCATACACTCGTTCCTTGAAGGGTTTCACGCCGAGTCGGCGTACTGTGTCGAGGAAGCGCTCATCCGGCCGGCGCCGATCGATGTATACCTCCAGCAGACGCGCGATCGTTTCAGCGACATCTGCCTTGGCCACCGACGGGCCAATGACCTGTCCGAGCGAGGCGTCGGCGCCTGCCGCACCGCCGATGGTGATTTGGTACCACTCTTCGCCGCTCTTATCCACGCCGAGAATCCCGATGTGCCCGATGTGATGATGACCGCAGGCGTTCATGCAGCCGGACATCTTGATCTCGAGCTCGCCCAAATCGTACAGGTAGTCGTAATCGTCGAAGCGGTCGTTGATGAGCTTCGCCACATCGATGGAGCGCGCGTTGGCGAGACTGCAGAAGTCGAGTCCGGGACAGCAAATCATGTCCGTCAGGGTGCCGATGTTCGGAGTGGCCAGTCCCGCCTCTTCGAGCGTCCCCCAAAGCTCGAAGGCGGCGTCCTGCTCCACGTCCGCCAGCAACAGATTCTGAGTGTGCGTGACCCGCACTTCTCCGAAGCTGTAGCGATCCGCGAGTTCGGCAACCAGCTCCATCTGGGAGTCGGTGATGTCGCCGGGGGCAACGCCCGGTTTCTTGAGCGAAATGAAAACCGCGCGATAGCCCGGGATCTTGTGCGCCGTCGTGTTGTAGCGGTACCAGGCGCGAAACGCCGCGTTCTTCCCCGCCGAGGGATCGGAATTTGCGAGCTTCCGATAAGGCGGCGGATTAAAGAAGCCGCGCAGCCGTGCGATTTCTGCATCGTCGACCCGCGGACCCGCGGCGCGGGTGTTCCCCCATTCAGCCTCGACGCGCCTTCGAAACTCTTCGATTCCAAGCGTGCGCACCAAGATCTTGATGCGGGCCTTGTGGATGTTGTCGCGCCGGCCTTCCAGGTTGTAGACGCGCAATATGGCGTCGAGATAGGTCAAGAGGTGTTCGCGCGGCAGAAACTCGCGCACCACCTGACCGATGATGGGTGTGCGTCCAAGACCGCCTCCGGCAAGTACTTCAAAGCCCAACTCACCGTTCGGGGCCCGTACGATATGCACTCCCACGTCGTGGACCAGCGAGGCGGCCCGATCCTGCGCGGCCCCGGTGACGGCAATCTTGAACTTGCGCGGCAAATAGGTGAATTCCGGATGGAACGTCGACCACTGACGAATGAGCTCGCACCAGGGGCGCGGATCCTCGATCTCGTCGGGCGTCACTCCTGCCAGGTGGTCGGAAGTCGTGTTTCGTATGCAATTGCCGCTGGTCTGGATCGAATGCATTTCGACTTCGGCAAGTTCGGCCAAGATATCCGGGACCTGCTCGAGCTTGGGCCAGTTGTACTGGATGTTCTGACGCGTCGTGAAATGACCGTAGCCGCGGTCGTAGCGGCGCGCAATGCTGCCGAGCGCCCGCAGCTGCGCTGAAGAGAGGAGTCCGTACGGGACGGCGACCCGGAGCATCGGAGCGTGGCGTTGAAGGTAAAGGCCATTACGGAGGCGCAGGTGACGAAATTCGTCCTCGCTGAGCTCCCCGGCCAGAAAGCGGCGCGTTTGGTCGCGGAATTGTGCAACGCGCTCATTTACCAGCGTTTTGTCGACTGCGTCATATCGGTACATACGCCGCCACAATACGTCCGGTGCCGCCGCCGCCGCCAATTACCGGAAAGCATGAGCTTATGACTGCCGGTCCTGTGCCCCGTGCCGTTTCGGGTTGCCAAAACCGTGATTGGCTTGGCAGAGGGAAACTTGGGTTAAGGGCAGCATCGCCGGAGTCACTCCAGGGGTCCGCATTGGCAACTGAGCTCACGGAAGTCGTCGTCGCGCCGGACACTTATCATGTCTCGCCCGAACCCATGCTCATGATCGCCGAGTTGCACGGTGCGCTGGCGCTTTGCCTGCACGATGAGGACCGGGGGGTCGGCGGCTTGCTCCATCTTAAATTCATGGGCGGCACCGGCCGTCCAAGCGATGTGACGGACAACACCTTGAGTTCGGTATTGGTGGTGCTCGACCGCTTCAAGCGCGCGGTGCTGGGTAATGCAACCCGCGGCGACGAGGTGCAGGCGCGCATTCTCGCGCACGCACTGCCGCCCACGGACGCCGGCGAACCCAGCGCCTCGCTGGTCGACTTGATTCAAGCGGATCTCGCCGACGGCAAGATCGTCTGCGGCACGCAGACCACCCGCAGGACCGAGTCGCTGCGCGTATGCTTCCAGCCCTTCGAGGGCCGCGTGTGGATTTGCGGGCCAAGCGAATTGCGGCCCTCCCCTCGAGCGCGCCGCTCCGCGGGTTAAGGCCGCACGATATATATCCGATGCGGCGGGCTCCATTATAAGATTGCCCGATGCGATTCATCGGGGTTCTGGCAGCGGTGTGTCTCGCGGCATGTGCGGGGGAAAAACTCGCGCCAGCGCCGCCCCCCGGTGTGGATTTCAGCGGACAATGGAAGCTCGACGTTGCGGACAGCGATGATCCGCAGCGCCTGCTTCAAGCCCAATTCAACGCTCCCCCCGCAGGCCAGGCCGATTCGCCTTCCGGCGGCGGTCCGGGCGGCCGCAACGGCCGTCAGGGTGGGGGCAGGGGCGAACAGGGCGGCATGAATCTCGCCGGCCCCTTGGGGCCTGCCATGCCCTCGGTGAGTGCGATGAGCGAAGGCTTGCGCTGGCCGGGCAAGCAACTCGAAATCAAGCACGTTGCCGGTGTCGTGGCCTTCACGTCGGACGGCATCAACCGGGTGTGTCAGCCATCGGATGGTGGAATGAATCATCGGCAGCATGCGGGGGCCGGGGAACGGGATAGCGCTTCGGCGCGCGAACCGCGGGCGCGGGGCCGCGATATACCGCCCCCGCGATGCGGTTGGACGGACAAGACCTTGGTGGTTCAGGGGGGCGATCCCGATGAGGAGCATCCGCCTTTCGAGGAGCAGTATAGTCTGTCCGAGGATGGTCAGCGGCTGATCGAGGTGGTGTCATTCAAAGGAGGCCGCTCGAGCGGGTTCACCATGTCGCGGGTATGGGACCGGGCCAAGTGAATAAAAAAGCCGGGCAGTGCCCGGCTTTCAAGTCCCCATGCCTTTCTGTGGCGCTTTTTTTCGCGCTCTGGCGATGATTGGTCGTTTTGGTGTTCTACAGTCCCTTTGCGTCCGGGCAACACTCTAGCCCTGAGTGTCGGCAGAATCCACTCCTATTGCTAAGAAGTGTGAAATTTTAATGTAGTGCGAAAGCAACAGTCACGATTTCGCCGCCTGCCGGCGCGCCACGGAGCAAATCAATGAATGCGCGTATCCTAATTGCAACAAATACAGCCACGCTTGGAGCCCAGCACCGTGGCTAAGGCCTCGAAGTTCGCCGTTTCGCCCGGTGTCGTTCGCACCCGCCGTGCTTACTTCGACTGCAAATTTGGGCAATTGCACGTGCGTACCGCGTTTCCGGGCACCGGCGGTTTCGATGAGCAAGTGACGTTGTTCTGTTTGCACCCGAGCGGAGGGTCGAGCCGTACGTTCAGCCGCTTCTTGAGCGAACTCGCGGACGTGCGATCCGTGTATGCGCCCGACCTCCCGGGCTACGGCGAATCGGATTCCTCGCCTGCCCGCGGCGTAACGGATGCCGCCGCCGCGGTCTCCGATCTGGCCAACGATCTGAGACTGCGTCAGATCGATCTGCTGGGGGTTGAATATGGCGCGGAAGTCGCCTTGGCGCTCGCCGCGCTGCGTCCGGAGCTCGTGAGGCGCCTGGTGTTGGTCGGGCCGTCCGCAGAACGCCTGGCTGCAGTGAAGCAGCAGCGTTTGGTCGTGAATGCCGCCGAATACGGCGATCACCCCTTCGACGCCGCGCCCGAAGTCCTGATCAGGCAAATCAGCTCCTTCTTGCGCCACAGCCCCTGAGCTTGGGCCGCACGGTGAGACTCAACAAGTTCATCAGTGAGTCGGGCGTTTGTTCGAGACGGGAGGCGGACAAGTGGATCGAGGCGGGAAGGGTCACGTGCAACGGTCAGCCCGCGGCATTGGGTACCCGGATCGGCGAGGGCGATGTGGTCTGCATCGACGGCGAGCCGCTCGGCGCGAAGAAGAAGCACATCTACATCGCACTAAACAAGCCTGTCGGAATCACCTGCACCACGGAGGCCCACATCGAGGACAACATCATCGATCTCATTGGCCACCCGGACCGCATCTTTCCCATCGGACGATTGGACAAGGAATCGGAGGGTCTGATTCTGATGACCAACAACGGCGATATCGTCAACGAGATCCTGCGTTCCGAAAACAATCATGAAAAGGAATACGTCGTCGCCGTGGATCGCCCCATCACCGATCTCGCCCTGAAGATGATGGCGGGCGGCGTAAAAATCATGGGCGAGCTTACCAAGCCGGCGCGGGTCAGCCGCATCGATCAGGAATCATTCCGCCTGATTCTCACGCAAGGATTGAATCGACAGATCCGGCGCATGTGCTCGGCGCTAGGCTACAAAGTGCGGCGCCTCAAGCGCGTGCGCATCATGAACATTCATCTGGGAACGTTGGGTGCCGGAAATTGGCGCCATCTGACCGATTCCGAGCTGGCGGGCTTGCTGCCTGGCTCGAAAATGCGGCTTTAGTTCGACCTCAATATCGTCGCGGCGAGGCCTTCCGACCACTGCCGCGCGCTCGTGACGCGCCAATCCGGATCCTGCGCGTTGGTTGCGAGCCAACGAAAGAAATCGTGGTGTTGAGTGGTCCAATAGGCGTAATTGTAGAGCACCCCGCCGGTGCTCGATTCGACGGTAAAGCGTCGGCGGAATCCGAAGCTGGCCAGGCCGCGGTGGCAGCTGATCCGAGGCGAGTTTTCCGATAACGCGTACTGATTGGGACCGACCTGCAAGCGCAACCGCCCTGCCTGTCCATACACGCAGATGTTCGGTTGCGAGGCGCGGATCAAGGCAACGCCGTGCACCAGCGCCGGGGGAACGTCGCAAGCAGTCCAGGTCCCGCCAAGCGCGTGCCACTGCAAAGCCATGCTGCGGCGGCGGAAATCGATCACTGTGATGGTGGTGGCGTTATCGGGGGCCATGCGTGCAGCATGCCGCATTCAGAGGCCCATTGAAATTCTTAAGCGCGATAATCTTGCGCCGAGACACCGCTCACTGAGCGTCGGCGAAGGCGCCTTGTACCAGGCTCGGGGTCAGGAGCTGCGGCAGAACGATGGGTTCGGACGCACCGGGCCGGGCGTTGTACACCAAATAAAGCGGCACCCCCGCGCGTCCGAAAGCGGCCAAGGCATGCGTGATGGCCGGATCTCGATTGGTCCAATCACCCTTCATCAACGTGACGCCCTTGTTGTGAAACATTTCCTGCACCGCGGAGTCGGCGAAGGCGTTGCGCTCATTGACCAGACAAGTGAGGCACCAACTGGCGGTGAAATTAACCAGCAGCGGCCGTCCGGCGGCCTTGAGCTTCGCAACTTGAGCGGCATCATAGGGCTGCCACCCATCGGCCGAGTGCGCGCCGCTGGTTGGTACGGCGACGTCCGCCAACCGGATGGGCAGGACGAAGGCGAGCAGCACGGAGAATGCCGCCGTAACTAGCGCGGCAACTCGGCCGCCGGCTGAGCTCGACTTGGACTTTTGATACGACCAGGCAGCCAGGGCTATGAGAATCGCGCCGGCGAGCGCAGCGCCCAGGCCGAGGGACGTCGTCTGCTGCGCGAGCACCCACAACAGCCAGGCGGCCGAGGCATAAATAGGAAACGCGAAGACTTGCTTGAGCGTATCCATCCACGCACCCGGCCGCGGAAGGGCGCGGCGCATCCACGGTGCGAACGAAAGCAAGAGATAGGGCAGCGATAGCCCGAACCCCAGGGCTGCAAAAATGCACAACGCGACTATCGGCGGCTGCGTCAAAGCGGCGCCGATTGCAAACGCCATGTACGGCGCGGTGCAGGGCGTCGCCACCAGCGTTGTCAGCACGCCGGTGAAGAATGACGCGCGATAGCTGTCTCCCTGTGTCAGGCCGTCGCCGACGCCGGCAAGGCCGCCGCCGATTTCGAACACTCCGGACAGATTGAGCCCCACTGCCAAGAGCAGGTAAACGAGTAACGTGACGAACAACGGCGATTGCAGCTGAAAACCCCAGCCGATCTGTTCGCCGCCCGCCCGCAGCGCGAGCATCGCCCCCGCGAGACACAGCATCGAGCTGATCACGCCCGCGGCGAACACGAGTCCCTTGGCGCGCACGGTCGCGGGATGTCTCTTCGCCTGCTCCACCAGGCCCATCGCCTTGATCGACAGCACCGGGAAGACACAGGGCATCAGATTCAGGATCAAGCCGCCCAAGATGGCGAACAGCAGCAATACGGGCATCGATGGAGCGATCTTCCCCAGCGTGCCCGCCGTACCGGCTACGCCGGCATCTTCCCTGGGCTGGCCGCGCCCGGAACCCGACATCCCGGCGGAGATCTCGATTGGCACGGTGACCGTGCCTTGACCGCTCTGTTCGGTCGCCAGCAGCACGCCGCGAACGACGCCGGCCTGCGGCGGGCGATCGCCCACTTTCATGGCGAGCTCGACGGCGCTCTTCGTGCGGGTCAGGATCTGCGGCGAGGCGTATTCGATGCCGCCCTCGTCGTACGGAAAGAAGGCGAGCGATTTGATCTGCGGCAGCGTCGGTCCCCATTCCTTGCCGAGCGCAATCACCAGTTGGTCGCCTTGAATCCGGGCCGTGGTGGCGGCCGGTTCCCTGTCCGGCAGTTCACTGCGCGCCGCCGCGAAAAGCGCGGCAGCCGCCGGGTCGGCTGCACCCGTCCGGGCGGTCACCGGCAGTTTCAGCTCGAGCTGCGCATCCTCCGGAATGCAGACGTCGGAACACACCAACCAGCTGGCTTTTGCCGACAGAACGACCGGCGCGCCCGGCTTCAAGTCCCTGGGTGCGGTGATATTGACGAGATGCAGTGCACGTCCGGCATAGCCGTAATTCACCAGGGGCGGAATCTCAAAGCGATGCGGCGTGGTCCAGACGATGTCCCCCGCCGTGAAACCCGCCGGCAGGAGCCACTTGAGGGACGTGGCCTGACCGGAATCTCCGGGATTTCGCCAATACGTGTGCCAGCCGTCGCGAATGGTGAACTCCAGGGCGACCCAAAACGACTGGCCCGGCGCAACCGCGCTCACTTCGCTCGCCAGATGCGCCTTCACGTTGTCCGTCGTGACGACGTTTCCCGAGAGAGCGAAGGCGGCCGGCGACGCCCATAACAAGCCCAACAGCCAGAATTTCACGGTCCGCATGCGCATATGTTACCCAATTAAAGCCCGACAAAACCTTCAGGCTCGAAGGGCTGTGGAGCATCTCACAGTATCAGTCAACCATACCGTTCGCGGGGCGCTTGAGCTAATGTAGGCGTCCCTCAACGACCGCGCCCATGCAAGAAAACTACGTAGAACGCATCCTCAAGGCAAAGGTGTACGACATTGCCGTCGAAACATCGCTGGACGCCGCACCGCGGCTGTCGCGCCGGCTCGGCAACCGCATCATGTTCAAACGAGAAGACCTCCAACCGGTGTTTTCGTTCAAGATTCGCGGCGCGTACAACAAGATCGCGCAATTGTCGTCGATCAGCGCGCAGCGAGGTGTCATTTGCGCGTCCGCCGGCAATCATGCGCAGGGCGTGGCACTGGGCGCGCGCACACGCGGCATTCCGGCCGTCATCGTCATGCCGATGACCACTCCCGACATCAAAGTGCAGGCGGTGGGAGATTTCGGCGGAGAGATCGTGTTGAACGGCGATGACTACGATCAGGCTTATGAACACGCGATCGAACTGGGCCGGCAACGCGGGCTGGTGTTCGTCCACCCCTTTGATGATCCCGACGTCATCGCCGGACAAGGCACGATCGCCATGGAGATTCTGCGCCAGCATCATGGCGACGAGATCGACGCCATTTTCGTGCCTGTCGGCGGCGGCGGCCTGATAGCCGGCATCGCGGCGTACGCGAAGTCGCTGTACCCGCGCATCAGGATCATCGGGGTGGAGCCCGAAGATGCGGCGGCAATGCACGAGTCCCTGCGGGCCGGGAAACGCGTGACGCTCGACCGCGTCGGAATGTTCGCCGACGGTGTCGCGGTGCGGCGGGTGGGCGAGGAAACCTTTCGACTGGCGCGTCAATATGTGGATGAGATCATCCTGGTGACGACGGATCAGATCTGCGCCGCCATTCAGGATATTTTTGAGGATACTCGCTCCATCGCCGAACCGGCGGGCGCGTTGGCGGTTGCGGGCATCAAGAAATACGTAGCGCGAGAGAACTGCACGGCGCGCACTCTCATTGCAATCAATGGCGGCGCCAACATGAATTTCGATCGCCTTCGGTACGTCGCCGAGCGGGCGGATCTGGGCGCGCAGCGCGAGGCGCTGTTTGCCGTCGAGATTCCCGAGGTGCCTGGTTCGTTTCTGCGGTTCTGCGAGCTTTTGGGCCGGCGCAGCGTTACGGAGTTCAACTACCGGTACGGCGATCTGAAGGCGGCGCAAATTTTTGTCGGGCTCGCGCTCACGCAGGGCAGGGCTGAACGCGACGGACTGCTCCACAGCATTGCCGCAGCGGGCTTTGCGGCCCGCGACATGACCGACAACGAAATGGCCAAACTGCACGTGCGCTACATGGTGGGCGGTCAAGCGCGCGGCCTCACGGACGAGCGTCTGTACCGGTTCGAATTTCCGGAGCGCCCGGGGGCGCTGCTGAAATTCCTTCAGGCCATCGGCACGGGTTGGAACATCAGCCTGTTTCACTACCGCAACCACGGATCCGATTACGGGCGCGTTCTCGCCGGTATCCAGGTGCCCCCCGGGACGCGGACCGACTTTCTATTGCATCTCAACGAACTGCATTACGCCTACACGGAAGAGACCGAAAATCCGGCCTACAAGATCTTTCTCGGCGGGCACGAGACAGCTCCTAGTGCGAGGTACTCGCGGTCTGCGGGGGTGCAGCACGCATATTTTTCAGCCAGTTCTCTGCACGGCGCACGGACAGATCGTCCGCTCCCCACGCGCGGAGCAGGACCGGCACCGCGGCAGACAGTTCGTCGGCCGCTTCGGGCGAACGGCCCAGCCGCGAGAGTGCATAGGCGTGAATCGCATGTGCCTGCGCCGTCGGCGGACTCGCGGACGGCAGGGCGGCGGTCAGGATCTTCAGCGATTGCTCGCTCAAACCCAGGGCTTCCTCGGGTCGGCCGCGATCCACCATGAGCCGCGCGAGATGCATCAGCGCCGACGCGCGGTATAGGTGATTGGCGGGCAGGTATTTGTCGTAGATGGCGAGCGCCTGGCGGAACTCGCTTTCCGCGGCCGCCAATTTTCCCTGGTCGTGCAGGAGCATCGCGAGGCTCACCCGGGTGTAGCCGACCTTGTAGTTGTCGGGACCGTAGACGGAAAGCTTCGCATCGAGGGCGCTCCGCAGCAGCGGCTCCGCCTCGGCCAGCCGGCCTTCGCGCTGTAACAGCAGCCCCAGATTACCCTTGACCAATGCGGTCTCCGGATGGCGCTCCCCATAGGTTCGCTCGTGGCGGCGGATGGCGTCTCGGTAGAGGGCCTCAGCCTTCGGGAGATCGCCCATGTTTTGTGCCACGATCGCCAAATTATTAAGGCGCATGGTCACCCGTGGATGATCTTCGCCGAGCACATGCCGGTCGATCTGAAGCGACCGCTCATAGGTCTGTTTTGCGAGCGTCCACTGCTGCTCGCGGGTATACACCGTCCCCAAATCATCGAGCACCGCAGATATGTCGGTTTGCGGAGCGTTGCTGGTTTCCAGGATGCCAAGGCTGTGGATGTACAAATCCCGGGCCTCGCCGTCCTGGCCCTGCTGCTGCCTCAGCATCCCAAGTTCCCAGAGTGCGTGGCCTGACTCCAGGCTGGTCGCGCCGAAATTGTTCTGCGCAAGACGCAGCGCCTCCTGCAGAGGGCCCTCCGCGTCCGCGAGCTTGCCTGCGCCGATTCGCGCGCGGCCGAGTTCGAGCAATGTATCCACACGCGACTTGTCGTGCGCGCGCGGCTGCAGCTGCAGCGATTCGTCCAAAATGGGCAGCGCTTCCTGATACTGTCCGAGGCTGTCGTACACGGCCCCGACGGTGGCGAGCAGTGCCGCCTTGGTTTCCGGTTGATCGTTCAGCCCGGCCTGCAATCGTCTTGCGCCCGAGTCCAACAGTTCACGGGCGGTCACCTGGTTGCCGCGGTTTTCTTCCGGATCCGACAGCTTGAACAGGTTTACGAGAAAGCTCGAGACCTCTTCGGCTCTGGCCCGCTCGTGCTCGGCGCGCTCGCGCTGCTGCGCAGCGCGATCACGCTCCGCGGCGATTCGCAGGGATTGCACGTACGTCGTGGTCGCGAAGGCCAAAATCAAGAAGGCGGCGCTGGCGCCCGCCGTCACGGGCAGCCAATGACGCCTGACGAACTTCGCGGAGCGGTAGGACAGGGTGTCGCGGCGCGCGATGACGGGCTTGCCTTCCAGATAGCGCTGGATGTCGCTGGCCATTTGCTGCGCGGATGCATAACGCCGCTCAGGTTCCTTGCGCATCGCCATGACGACGATATTGTCCAGGTCCCCCCGCAGGTTTCGCCGCAGACGATGCGCGCTGGTGCCCCGGGCTTCGGCAATCGCGCGGGTTTCCGCCGAATCGTCCGCGCCCACCGACTGGCTGGGCAATGGCGGTTCCTTCTCGCAAATCGCGCGCTCGATGTCGGCGAGCCGCATCGACGGAATGAAGAACGGCCCGGTCCCTGCCAACAATCTGAAGAGCAAGCACGCCCAAGCACGTAGACGTCGCTCGACGTTGTGATCGGCTGTCCGCGGACTTGTTCGGGACTCGCATGATCGGGCGTCATCAGCCGAAAGTCCGCATGGGTGACGGCCAGCGTGTGGCGTCCGGCTTGACCCTCGTCCAGCAATTTGGCGATGCCGAAATCGAGCAGCTTGGGCACCCCGGCGTCCGTCACCAAGATGTTCGACGGCTTGAGATCGCGGTGCACGATGAGGTTTTGATGAGCGTAGTGCACCGCGGCACAAACCGTCTGAAAGAGCTTGAGCCGTGCAACGATGTCGAGATGCTTCGTGTCGCAATAGGCGTCAATCGGAATACCGTCGACGTACTCCATGACGATGTATGCGGTACCGTCCGCAAGCGAGCCACCATCCAAGAGATGCGCGATGTTGGGATGATCGAGCTGGGCGAGGATCTGGCGTTCGATCTTGAGCCGCGACTGGACGCCCCGCGCAAGCGAGCTGCCGAAAACCACCTTGATGGCCACCTGCTGCTCGAACTCGGCATCGGCGCGCTCGGCCAGGAAAACCTCGCCCATCCCGCCCACGCCCAACGTGCGCAGTACGCGATAGGGTCCGATGCGATCTCCTTCCATGCCTTAAAGCATGCGCCCCGGCGCCGGTGAACCGCAAACATGGCTGCCTATTGCAGCGAGGTGCTCCTTGCGTGTATGAAAGCAACGCCTCATCGCAAAGCAGGAGTTACATCACATGCCAAACGGACACGACCCCAACAAGCCACCACCAAAGCCGGGTTCCGGCACTGGCACTGGCACGGGAACCGGAACAGGGACTGGCACGGGAACTGGGACGGGAACCGGGACGGGGACAGGATCGGGTGGAGGCGCAACCCCCGCTGGAGGAGGCAATGAGCCGCCGCAAAAAAACAAGATGGTGGCGGCCGCCGCCGCGGTGGGAGGCCTCATCGGCGGTGTGGTCGGCGCATTGATCGGCAGCGGGATGCACCACTAGTTGGATGCCGTAACTGCGTATCAAGTGCTGCGCCAGCCGCGGCACGAGACTGTGCGAGTACGCGGACTTGATGTGCATCTCACACGCTGGGGGCCGGAGCCTTCGGACTCCGTGTGGCCGGTCTTCTTGCTGCACGGTTGGCTCGATAGCGGCGAGACCTTTCAATTCATGGTCGATGCGCTGAAGAGAGACTGGTCCATGGTGGCGCCGGACTGGCGCGGCTTCGGCCGCAGCGAGTGGCCGCAACAGGGGTACTGGTTTCCCGACTATCTCGGGGACCTCGATGCCCTGCTCGATCAGCTGTCGCCGTCCGCGCCTGCCCGCTTGGTCGGCCACAGCATGGGCGGCAATATCGCATGCTCCTATGCAGGCATTCGCCCGGAACGGGTGCGCTGCGTCATCAATTTGGAGGGAGTCGGACTCGCAAGAACCTCACCCGCGCAGGCTCCCGGGCGAATGCGCAAATGGCTGGACCAGTTGAAATCCCAATCGGCGCGCAAGGACTACGCATCCTTCGAAGAATTGGCCGGCATCATTCGTTTTCGATATCCGCGCTTCTCGCCGGCGCAGGCCATGTTCGTCGCCGCAGCCTGGGGCAGGCAGGACCCCGGCGGCCGTGTACGGCTGGCGGGAGATCCGCGCCATCAGTGGGTGAATCCGGTACTGTACAAGCGCGAAGATACGGAAGCTTGCTGGCGCGAGGTGCGTGCGCCATTGTTGATGCTGGTGGGCGAGGAGTCGGACGTCCTGGCGAAGCTTGGGGGCGACGGCACGCCGGAGGCATTTCGAGCGATCTTTCCTCACCTTCAAATCGCCCGCGTGGCGGGTGCGGGACACATGCTGCACATCGAAAAACCCGATTTGGTCGCGCCGCTGGTAGAGTCGTTTTTGGACGCTCACTAGGACCCTTGAGATGATGCGCCGGATCCATCCCACCCGTTTCGGGCAAGTGCACCTGCGCAGCAACGATGGGAAGGGCGTGCCGCTGGTTCTCCTGCACATGTCGCCTCGTTCCGGCGCAATGTGGGAGCTGCTGCAGGAGCGCCTGGAGCGTCCCAGCTTCGCGCCTGACCGGCTGGGCTACGGTTATTCAGACGCGCCGCCCTGGGCGCTGTCGCTCGAGCAGTACGCTCAAAGTACGCTCGACAGTCTCAAGGCGGCGGGCATCCACGGCGAAGTCGACATTTTGGGGATTCATACGGGTTCCGTCGAAGCCATCGAGGTTGCGCACCAAATCGGTTCGCGCGTACGCCGGGTCGTCGCCGTCGGAATGCCGCTGTTTTCAGCCGAGGAGCAACAGCGCCAGCTGGAAAAGTACAGCGAGCAGCCGCTCCGGCCGGCGACCGAAGGCGGCCATGTGTTGGGCGCCTGGCGCGGCGGCTTTGCGTTTCGCCAGCCGCCGTACGATCTGGGCGATGTGCATCGCCGATTCGTCGAACACGTGCTGGCGGCAAATCCCGGCGCGGCGTTTCGCGCCGCCTGCGGCTATCCCATCGAGAAGAAGCTCAAGAGCTTGAAGACCCCGCTGACGGTGTTCGCTCCGCACGATGAGATCATCGAGCAAACGATGCGGGTGAAGCCGATGCTCAAGGACGGCGGCAATTACGTCGATCTGCCGGAACTGGGTCAGGATCCTTTCCAAGTTGCCATTGAGAGGATGGTCACGCTCGTGAATCGTCACTTGCCGCCTTGAGGATGGTCAGGGATGGACGTCTCCAAACCGCCGCCGGCGGATGTTTCGAACACGCGGTCGGGAGCCGCCATCGCCGGGCAGGGTTCGCCCGCCGCGGGCACCATCGCGCCGACGGCGGATCGCGCCGACATCCGGCCTCTCGAGATCTTGGGCGCGATGCAGATCCTGCTGGCGGAGGTGCGCGCCGGCCTTGACTTGCCGGTGGAACCCTCGATTGCGCAAACGCCGGATCAAGCAGCGATTCAACTGGTGGATCTGTTCATGCACGCACTGCCCGAGGATGCCGGCGATGCGCCCACGTGGACTCAAGCCCTGGTTGGGGTGGAAGCGGCGATTCAGGCGGGGATCGAGCGCGCCGTCACCGTCGTGACGCAATGGCGGGGCGTGACTCCGACAGTCGTCGACTCGGTGAAGGAAACGCGGACGCTGTTCTTGTCCGCGATCGAGATCGACTCCCCGAACCCCCTCTGGCTGCGGCCCGAGTGGATGGGTCTGGCTCCGGCGCTCAATCGTTTCCGGAAGAGGCGCCGCAATGCGCGCAGGCGTTTGACCGATCCGGATCATGCACCCGCGAGCCTGGACGAAGGCGGGGACTTCCGTCGATGACAACCGTCTATTCGCGCGCGCAGATCGAGCAGGTGATCAGGCCCCGGCAGGTCATTGCGGCCATGGAACGCGCCTTCGTGGCTGCGACGAGCCGGCGACCAGAACATCAGCATCGCCGATCTCACGGGCGTGGCGGTGCAGGACATGGCGGTCGCCGAGCTTGCATTGGAGGGCCTCTCGAACCTCCCCGGCGCGCTGATCAAGGGCGCAGAATGATCTTCCCCATGCGGCGTTTTGCCAGAAACTCCTGCTGCGCCTCAACGATCGCGGCGAGCGGATGCACGCCGGCAATCAACGGTTTGACCTCACCGCGTTCGATGTAGTGCACGAGGTGGCCGAATACTTCCGGTTCGAGCACGGTGCAGCCGAGCATGCGAAGGTCCTTGAGATACAGGGTGCGAAGGTCGAGTTCGACGAGCGGGCCGGCGATCGCGCCGGCGACCGCATAGCCACCGCCTCGCCGCAGCGCCTCGAGCAATGCCGCAAACCGGCTGCCGCCGACCACATCGACGATCGCGTCGATCCCTTCCCGTCCGAACTCCTTCAGCGGATCCGCGTCAGGCGCAATGACGCGGGCGGCCCCGAGGGATTCGACGGCTGCCGCTTTCGAAGAACTTGCGATCGCGAACACCGTGGCGCCGCGGCGCTTCGCCAATTGCACGGCGGCTGATCCCACGCCGCCGGAGGCGCCCGTCACCAGAACGGTCTGTCCTCGGCCCAGATTCAGGCGCGTAAGCATGTTCTCGGCGGCCGAGTAGGCACAGGGAAAGGAAGCGAGCTCGATGTCGGTCAGGTCGCACGCGATGGTGTGCGCGTAAGCGGCGGGTACCCGGGTGAACTCCGCGAATGCGCCGTCGCATTCCGAACCGAAATAGACCGCTTGGATTGGGTGCGCGCCGCCGGCAATCCGGAATACCGGCTCCACCAGCACTCGTTCGCCTACGCGCCTCGGTTCGACGCCCTCTCCGACCGCGACGATCTGCCCGCATGCATCGGCACCTTGGATGCGCGGAAAGTCCGGCGGCGATCCGGTCCAGCCGGCATCCTCGGAACGCGCACCCAATATCCCCGACGCGCCGCCCTGCGCCGTCGTGCCCTCGGTGACGGAGCGGGAATACCAGGCAGTACGCGTATTGATGTCCGTGTTGTTCACGCCCGCCGCACCCACGCGGATCAGCACCTCGCCGGCGCGCGGCACCGGCACGGGGACGTCCTCCCGGTACTCGAGCTGCTCGAATCCGCCGTGGCCTTTGAGGAGAACCGCCTTCATGGGCGTTTCCTGCCGCGCCGGGGGGCCGGTCTTGGCGTGGCTGCGATGGCCGCGGATCTTCTTGCCCACACCACGCACTGCTCCGCGTCCTCGATGGTATCGGCGGGCACTTCGTAGTAGGTCATGCTCAATTGCGGCTTGTCGGCGAAGGGACGGAACCGGTCCATGCCGCGAGCCTCGTAGTCGCCTCGGTTCGACTCGTTTGTTTTGAAATACAATGTATCGCGTGATATGAGCGCGAAGAACCGGTCCCCGTGGTAGAGGCCGACCGCTCCGAACATGCGCCGCACGGTGACGGCCCCGAGCCCCCCGAGCTGCTCGAGAACATACTGCAGAAATTCGTCACTTACGGTCATTCGGAGCAGCATCCTTGAACTTCGCAGTCATGTCGCCCGCCGTGGGCCTCATCGACAGTACGCACACGATATCTTACGATCCGCGCCATGAATTGGAAGCCGCATCTGCCGGAGATCTTTCTCGGAATCTCTCTTGGGGCGATCGCGATCGAAGCGGCGTTGAGCGGCTTTTCGGCCATCAGGGCGCGATACCGCGTGAGCGACACCCTTGCTTCCCTCGGCATGCAGGCCGGCAATATCGCGATGAACCTCATGATGGCAGGCATCGTGTTCGCGGGCCTCACCTCGGCGTACAAGATCCGCCTCTTTACGATTTCACCAAGCTCTCCCTGGGCGTGGGCGGCGATATTCTTTCTCGACGACTTCATTTACTACTGGTTTCATCGGATCAGCCACGAGTGCCGCTTCTGGTGGGCAGCGCACGTCAATCACCACTCCTCGCAGGAATACAACCTGTCGACGGCGCTGCGCCAGTCGTGGACCAGCGTAATCGTGGGCACATGGACGCCCTGGATTCCACTGGCGCTCCTGGGATTTCCGCCGTCGATGATCCTGGCGCAACAGGGATTCAATCTCTTCTACCAATTCTGGATCCACACCGAGGCAGTCCGTCGGATGCCGGCATGGTTCGAATATTTGTTCAACACGCCCTCGCATCACCGGGTCCATCACGCGTCCAATCCTCGCTACCTCGACCGCAACTACGCCGGCGTATTGATGGCGTGGGACCGCGTGTTCGGAACATTCGTCGCGGAGGCTTACGAAGAGCATCCACGCTACGGGATCATCAAGAACATTGCGACGTTCAATCCTCTCCGAATTGCATTCCATGAATGGGTTGCCATCGTCCGCGAGTTGATTGCCGCCCGCTCGGTGCGAGAGGCGGCGGGGGCCGTCTTCGGGCCGCCCGGGTGGAGGCCCGACGGGCAGGGGCCCACGTCGAAGAATATTCGCAGGGGCTGGGAGCTTCAGCATGGGCGCTGATTGCATATTCGCCAGGGATTTGCGTCCTTTCGCCCGGTCCGCCGTCGCGGCCTTGGCACTCATCGCGCTGTCGTGCGCGGCCGGAAGCGCGACGGCGCGGCATCGCAGCCGCGAGCGCGAGGCCGCCCCCGGAAACTTCGCATATTTCTTGTTGGCGCTGTCCTGGTCGCCGGCCTTTTGCCTCGCGTCACCAAGTGCCGCCGAGTGCAACGGGCCCCGGCGCTTTGGTTTCATCGTCCACGGACTGTGGCCCCAAAACGAATGGGGCTGGCCCGAGCATTGCGACGCGCGAGGCGCGGTGCCCGACGACGTGGTGCAGGGACTCGCCGACTTGATGCCGGCTCGCGGCCTTGTGTACCACGAATGGTCGGCGCACGGCACGTGCAGCGGTTTGGAGCCGGCGCAGTACTTCGAGCTGGTGCGCCGTGCCTATGCAGCAGTCGCAATTCCGCGGGCGCTGACGGCCCCTGCTCGTGCGATCGAGCAGGCACCCGCTGCGATAGCCGGCGAATTTCTGAGCGCCAATCCAGGCCTCTCCGCGCAGGCGATTGTGGTGACCTGCACCGGCCAGGGCACGCCGCGTCTGCGCGAAGTTCACATCTGCCTGGACCGGGAACTCTCGCCGCGCCCGTGTTCCGCGGACGCCATGCAGGGCGCCTGCAGGGCGCCGCAGGTGCTCGTGCCGCCCATTCACTAAAGAGAGTCGCGTCAGCGTCGAGGACACCCATGGACAGACCACCCCTGCCTCCGTTCACCTTGGATACAGCGGCGCAGAAAGCGCGCCTGGCGGAGGACGCCTGGAACACGCGGGACCCGGCGCGGGTCGCGCTTGCCTACACCGCGGACAGCCGCTGGCGCAATCGCGCGGAATTCCTGCAGGGACGAGAATCCATCGAGGCGTTTCTGAGGCGCAAATGGTCACGCGAGCTTGACTACCGGCTCATCAAGGAAGTGTGGGCGTTTCGGGAAAATCGCATCGCCGTGCGGTTTGCCTACGAATGGCACGACGACAGCGGGCATTGGTTTCGAAGCTACGGCAACGAGAACTGGGAATTCGACGAGCACGGCCTGATGCGGCTGCGGATCGCCAGCATCAATGACTTGCCGATGACCGAAGGTGAGCGCAAGTATCGCTGGCCGTTGGGCCGCCGTCCCGACAACCACCCGTCTCTGAGCGAACTCGGCCTCTGATCAAGTCCGTGTAGCTTGTTTTTCGGTCTTCGGCCGCCATTTCGATGCCATTAGCCACGTGTCTCGGGCGTTGCAGCATTTGATGATTGCGACGATGCAGAGCTTCGGGCAGGTAAAGTAAGATGGAAGGTATGAAACCGCACGATCATTCCGAACACGAACACGAACACGAACACGAACACGACGAGCACGAACACGAGCATGCGCCTGCGCGCGGGCATTCGCACGGGCACGGGCACCACACCATACCCACCGACAGTATCAATTCCCGAATGGCGATCGCAGTGGCGCTGAATCTCGCCTTCGTGGTCATCGAGGGTGGCTTCGGGATTCTATCGAACTCAGTAGCGCTGATTGCGGACGCCGGCCACAACTTGAGCGACGTGCTGGGGCTCGTGTGCGCATGGACGGCGATTTATTTGGGACGCCGTCCTCCCGGCGCCAGATTCACCTACGGCCTGGGGCGCTCCTCCGTCCTCGCCGCGCTCGCGAACGCGGTCTTGCTGCTGATGGCGTGCGGCGCCATCGCATGGGAAGCCGTCGGCCGGCTCGCGTCGCCGCCCGCGGTGGCGGGTGCGACGGTGATGGGGGTTGCCGCGAGCGGCATCGTGATCAACGGTTTGAGCGCCTGGTTGCTGCACGCGGGCAGTCACGGCGACTTGAACAGGCGCAGCGCCTTCATCCATATGCTGGGCGACGCTGCCGTGTCGGTCGGTGTGCTGATCTCGGGCGCGATCATTTTGGCCACCGGTTGGAGCCGATTGGACCCCATCGTGAGTCTGTTGATCGTGGGGGCGATCCTCATGAGCACCTGGGGCCTCCTGCGCGATTCGCTGCACCTGTCGCTCGACGGCGTACCGGCGAGCGTCAATTCATCCGCGGTGATGTCCTATCTTGCGGATCAGCGGGGGGTAACCGACGTGCACGATTTGCACATCTGGGCCCTCAGCACCACCAGCGTCGCGCTGACGGCGCATTTGGTGGTTCCCGATCGCGGCGCGGAGGATGCGCTGCTGCATTCCCTGACGCCCGATCTCAAGAAGCGCTTTCATATCTCCCATGCGACGCTGCAAATCGAACGGGACCGGTGCGAACACGGATGCGAGGTCGAGGCGACCTGACAGGCCAGCAGACGATCAACCCGCCGATTTGCCCAACGGCTTTAGTGGCGCCCGCCCATCGGATTCAACGCTTTTGGCCCCTCGGGATGGCTTAAGGCCGCGCCAGCCGTTAGAGTCGAATCCATAGGAGCATTATGCATGTCCAATGAAAATGCGATTCGCCGCGAGGTCGGAGCCATCGCTCTGATGTTCACGGGCTTGGGATCGATCATCGGGTCGGGCTGGCTGTTCGGCGCCTGGCGCGCCGCCCAGCTGGCCGGGCCGGGGGCCGTCTATTCCTGGATCATCGGGGCGGTGATCATCCTGTTTGTCGCCTTCACGTACGCCGAACTCGGGGCCATGTTTCCGGAGTCCGGCGGCGCGGTGCGCTACGGACATTATTCGCATGGTTCGCTTGTCGGATTCGTTGCCGGCTGGGCCGCCTGGATCGCCATCGTCTCCGTAATCCCCGTGGAAGCCGAGGCATCGGTGCAATACATGAGCTCTTGGCCCTGGAGCTGGGCTCAGCAGCTCTACGTGCACGCCGCCAATGGCCAGGGCGAGTTGACCATACCCGGTTTGTCGATCTCCGCCGCGCTGATTGTCGTCTATTTTCTTCTGAATTTCTGGAGCGTGAAGGTTTTTGCAGACACCAACAGCGCAATCACGTTCTTCAAGCTGATCGTTCCCGCCGCCACCGCGATTGCGTTGATGTGCACAGGCTTCCACTGGGAGAATTTTCACGTTGGGATTCATGGGGAACAGCATGTGGGGAACGCCGCTGCAATCCTGACCGCGGTCGCCACCAGCGGCATCATTTTCAGCTACAACGGCTTTCAGAATCCCGTGAACCTTGCGGGCGAGGCCCGCCATCCCGGCCGCAGCGTACCATTCGCGATTTTCGGATCCATTGCGCTCAGCACCGTGGTCTATCTGCTGCTGCAGGTCGCCTTCCTGGGCGCGGTCGCACCCGATCATTTGCACGAAGGCTGGGCCGCGCTCGAGTACAGCTCGCCGTTCGCGCAGTTGGCGCTCGCGCTCAATCTCAATTGGCTGGCCGTTCTGCTGTACGCGGATGCCTTCGTCAGTCCGAGCGGAACCGGAACCACCTACACCGCCACGACCGCCCGTCAGATCTACGCGATGGAACGCAGCGGCACCGTGCCCGAGGTGTTCGGACGCGTGCATCCGCGCTTCGGGATCCCGCGGCCCGCGATGTGGTTCAATCTGGCTGTCTCCTTCGTCTTCCTGTTCTTCTTCCGAGGATGGGGCAAACTTGCGGCGGTGATTTCGGTCGCTACGATCATCACCTACCTCGTGGTGCCGATCAGCGTGATGGTGCTCAGGCGCACCGCGCCAAATCTGCATCGGCCGCTGCGGGTGCCGGGTTTGCACATTCTCGCGCCGATGGCCTTCGTGCTCGCCACTTTGATGCTTTTCTGGGCGCGCTGGCCGCACACCGGAGAGATCATGCTGCTGTTGATTCTGCCGATGCCCGTGTACCTCTATTTTCAGCGCAAGTCGGGGTGGCCCAATTTCGAACGGCAGCTGCGTGCTGCCTGGTGGTTGATCGCCTATCTTCTGGTCATCACCGGATTGTCTTGGGCCGGCAGCAAGGAATTCGAGGGTCACGACTACATCGGCTACGGCTGGGACCAGCTATGTGTCGCGGTGGCCGCGCTCATCTTTTATTCATGGGGAGTGCGCAGCGGATGGCGTACGCCCGCGATCGAGGCGGTCGAAGAGCGGGCTGCGAAGACTTGATTGGAATACGCGCATTCTCCCGCGCTCGTCCTTGTCCCGGTGCAGCGTGAGCCGGGCTCCGGGTTCGTAGCGGTTGACCAGGCACGCATCTGGCTCGAAGCCCGGGAAGCCGGCGGCAATCGCCGCCGTTTTCGCCAATTCCAGAAACCTCCGCGGCATCGGCGGCCACGGGAGGCCGGTCAAGGGATCGAAGGCCGAGTAGCGATATCCAGCGCGATCGCTCACCCATCCCAAAGCGCCGCAATTGGTCATAGCCACGGACATGCGAAAACCACCGGGAGTCACCCAATGACGATACGGCGCAGGCGGCGCTGACGGCACCGATGCCCTCCAACAACTCTCGTACTTTGCCGAGGCTGAATTCTCTGAGCACGCTGGCGCCCGGCGCGATTCGTTCGGTTCCCGAACCCGCGCATGCATCCGGGATGAGATCGCGCGTGTGCGTCAGCAATTCAATATGGCGGGGCCAACCGGCCACGTCACGGCCGGCGGTTCGACCCCGAGCGGGGAATCATGATTGGGATCGAAGGCGCTGAGCTGGCGCTTGAACCAGGCGATAAAGCGTCCGTCGCTGGCGCGTCGTTCGTCATCGCTGCCGCGGGCGTAGGTCTCGAGCGCTTCCTGGGCGATCACGATGCGGATCATGCGCGACCGTTTGTTGGGGCGGAGGGCGTCCGTCGACAACCGCCACGTGGCGAGAATCATCATGTCCTGTGCTCCGCGGGGAACCAAAATTCGCGGGTCATCGCCCAGCTGACCCTTGACCAGTTCGCGGAAGTGGTTGCTGAAGTCCTTCATTGAGTCGTCTGCGCGTTCAAACCGACAAGCACCTCGTCCCATCCGGCGCTTCCATTGTAACCAAATAGTCAATTCTCGTCGTAGAACACGGCAACGGTCGATGCTTAGGTTGCCGTGCGACGCACGAGTTTCGGGTAATGTCGCAGCAGCGTCGCCGTGCGCGCCAGGTAATGCACGTAGAATGCGGCCCAGAGTCCGTGATTGCCGAAGGGCTTGAGCGCCCACCAAGCCCCGAGAAACACTCCGAGCGACAACAACATCGCATTTCGCATGTCGGCGGTTTGCGTGGCTCCGATGAAGATGCCGTCGAGCTGGAACGCCCAGACGCCGAGCATCGGCGCCGCGGCCGCCCACGGCAGATAGGTATGCGCCGCGGCGCGCGCCGCCATGTCCACCGTCAGCCGGTCGATGATCCATGGACCGCAAAACAGCAACGCTAACGAAATCGACAGCGCGACCGCCGCGGCCCACTCCGTCGTCAATCTGACGGCCAGGATGAGGCCGGCACGATGGGCGGCGCCGATCGCCCGCCCGACGAGTGCCTCCGTCGCGAATGCGAATCCATCGAGGAAGAAAGCTGCCACGGATATGAACTGGAGCAGGATCGAGTTGGCGGCCAGTATTACGTCGCCTTGCCGGGCCCCTTGTGATGCGAACCACATGAATGCCGCGATCAGTGCAAGAGTGCGAATCATGATGTCGCCGTTCACAGCGAAGGTGTGTTTCAGCCGGACGGGAATCAGGATCTGGCGCATGTTCCAGTGCCCGCGCAAGGCGCGCATGTGGCGCCTCGCGATCGCGAGTCCGACCGCCGCAGCACAAAACTCGGCCAGGAAGGTTCCGAGCGCGACGCCGCGAACGCCCCAACCGAAGCCGAGCACGAAGAGGATGTCGAGCGCCATGTTGACCAGATTCAAGACGAGCTGAAGAATCAAACCGATATCCGTCCGCCCCAGGCCGATGAACCACCCGAGCAGCGCATAGTTGGCAAGGGTGGCGGGCGCCGCCCAGATGCGAATGTCGAAGTAGCCGCGCCCCAGGCCCTCGACCGCCGCGCTAGCGTGAACGGCGGCGAATGCCGACTCGCGAATCGGCCATTGCAGCACGATGAGCGCGATGCCCGCCGCAAGCGCAACCAACAGCGAGCGGCCCAGTATTGCTGCGACTTCACTGGTGTCGCAGGCGCCAAGCGCTTGCGACGTGAGCCCGGTGGTGCCCATGCGCAGGAATCCAAAACTCCAGAACACAACGCTGAAGATCAACCCGCCGATCGCCGCGGCACCGATGTAGGCTGGGTCCGGAGTTTGTCCGACCACGGCGGTGTCGACCACGCCGATCAATGGTGTGGATACGTTCGATATCACGACCGGCACCGCAATCTTCAAGAGGGCGCGATGGGTCAGAGGAGCGGCGGGAATTGCACCGTCGGACTGCATCAGCGGGACGGCGACCTTGCCTTAGCGCGGCGAGTGGGCTCGGCGGTGTAGGGATCCTCCGGCCAGTAGTGCTTCGGATATCGGCCTTTCAAGTCCTTCTTCACTTCATGGTATCCCCGGTTCCAGAAGCTTACGAGATCACGGGTGATCTGCACCGGGCGCCGGGCGGGCGAAAGCAGTTTCAGCAGCAGCGGCAGGCGGCCCGCGGCCACGCTCGGTGTATGGCTCAACCCAAACATCTCCTGCAGGCGTACCGACAAGGTGGGAATCTCGCCGTCCAGATAATCGATGGGTATCGTAGAGCCGCTGGGCACTGTGAAATGCGTGGGCGCCTCCCGTTCCAGGATCATGCCTTGCGGGAAGGTCAAACGGGAGCGCAGTGCTTGGGCGAGGTCCAATCGGCCAAAATGCTCGCGGCGGGTGATCCCGGTGATCCAGGGTGGCGTCCAATCCTCGATGGTCGCACCGAGCGCGGCATCGCTCAAATCCGGCCAAGGTTCGGGGGAGGGTACGCCAAATTGCCGCATCAACATCACGCGGGCCTGCCACTGACGCAGCTCCGGAGTCCACGGCAGGCCCAATATCCCGAGCTGCCGGAGGCCTTCCAGCGCCGCACTTTGCATGGCACGAGGTTCGGGGTTTCGAATTTCCGCCGATTCCAGCAACACGGCGCCAAGACGCCGCTCGCGACGAGCGCGGATCGCATGCTCGCGATCATCCCAGACTATATCCGCGTGATCGGCTATCTGGGCCGAGAAGTGTTCCTCGAGGTCCGCCAGGGCCAGTGGAGCAGCGAGAAAGATCCGCGCCTCCCGGTCCGCGCCGTCCAGTTCCGCAGCCACGATGAATTCGGACTTGGACAGGGCTTGCGGCTCTCCAAAGCGGGCGCCCCTGCCGTTTGCCAGCAGGTACCGGCCGCCTTCGCCGCGCCTACGTCCGATGCGATCCGGGTAGGCCCACGCCAGAAGTACTCCTGTCCATTCGTGGGGATCTGCGGCATCGGACCGGCCGCGAGCAAAATCCCGCTGCCAGCGCTCGGAGCTGTGCCTGGCCCGGCCCGCAGCGCGGACATCCAAGGTGATTCCCGGCGGCAGATCCCTCATGTCGCCGCGCAGAGCCGCTACGCGCAGGCGCAGGTCCGCATCGCGCGCACCGGGAGTCGAACGCAAGATATCGCGCTCGCTCAAGATCGCGGCGAGGTCGCACGCCAGACGCGGTGCGCCGCGTTCGCTTGCCATCACGAGCATGTGGGCCAGCCTTGGATGGGTTCCGAGCTGCGCCAGCCTTCTTCCGTGCTGTGTGACCCGTGCGTCGGCATCGATGGCCTCCAGCCGGCGCAGCAAGTCACGCGCCTGTTCCAGCGGAGCAGCGGGCGGCGGATCCAGCCAGGACAAGGCGGCGGCGTTGACGGCGCCCCAGCAGCTTAATTCAAGGGCCAAAGGAGCCAGATCCGCGTGCAGTATTTCGGGCGGTGTTTGCGCTGCGAGCGACGCGTGCGTTCCCTCCGACCAAAGACGGTAGCAGGTGCCTTCCTCCAGGCGGCCCGCGCGCCCACGGCGTTGATCGGCCGCCGCTTGCGATACTTTGGCGGTCATCAAGTGACTCATGCCGGTCGCCGGATCGAACTCTGCGTAGCGGCGCAATCCCGAATCGATGACGACTCGTATGCCTTCTATGGTCAGGCTGGTCTCTGCGATGCTGGTGGCGAGCACAATCTTACGGTGTCCCGGAGGCGCGGGGGCGAGGGCCGCATCCTGCTGCGCACCCTCGAGTTCGCCGTACAGCGGAAGCACGCGCACGGTGCGATCGAGACCCGCCTCCTCGAGGGAACTGCGCACCCGCCGGATCTCCGCCGCGCCCGGCAGAAAACACAGGATATCGCCCTCGTGATCGCGCAGGGCATTGCGGATCGCCTGCGCCGTGTGCCGTTCGAGGTGGATTTCCGGGCGCCGCGGCAGGTATCGTGTCGCGACGCTGAAGCTTCGTCCGTGGGCGGCAATGATCGGCGCATCGCCCAGCAGCTTCGCTATGGGCGCGAGGTCGAGGGTTGCAGACATCACCAGAATCCGCAAATCGGCACGCAGGTTCTGCTGACCTTCGATGCACAACGCCAATCCCAAGTCGGCGTTCAAACTCCGTTCGTGAAACTCATCGAAGATCACGCAGCCGATGCCGGCGAGTGCGGAATCGTCTTGCAGCATGCGCGTGAGGATGCCTTCCGTGACCACTTCGACGCGCGTTGCACGGCTGACTCGCGCCTCGAGCCGCGTGCGAAACCCCACGCTGCCGCCCACGGGTTCTCCGAGAAGCTGCGCCATGCGTCCGGCGACGGCGCGCGCCGCAATGCGGCGCGGTTCGAGCATCAGGATCTTCTGATCACCGAGCCAGGTACTCGACCGCAGGAAAAGCGGCACGATGGTGCTCTTTCCCGCGCCTGGCGGAGCCTCGATGAGGACGTTGCGGCCATCGGCCAGGGTCCGGCCCAGCGCCGGCAGGGCTTCATTGATCGGCAGGTCGGGTAGCGGTGGCGAGTTCACGAACGCCCTAAGATAACCCAAGGGCCGGGTTCGAAACGCATGTTAAGATGCGATCCGTCGGGCCTGTAGCTCAGTTGGTTAGAGCAGGGGACTCATCAACAAATGGTGCCTTCGCATCGCAAGGTGCGAAGTGGACGGGATGAATTCAGGGAAACCTTAACAGCGCGGCTGATGGCAACCCTGAGCCAAGCCGGCGGTACACCGCCGGAAGGTGCAGAGACTACCTGAGCGCTTTAGGCGCGCTTAATGACAGGCTAGAGCGTCCCGCACCCCTTTGGGGTGAAGAGATAGTCCACTCCCTCCGGAAACGGCGGGCTGAAGTGAATCCCTTGGTCCTCGGTTCGAGTCCGAGCGGGCCCACTAATTCGCGATGTTCGGGGACGATCGGTAACGATCGGGGAGGGACGGCATTCGGGTCAAAACACCGGAAAAACAGGTGTATCGGACTCGAATTAGTCCGAAATAACGTTGGCTAACGATCGGTAGCGATCGCTGCCAGCCGGACATTTTGGGGGTAACTTTGGGGGTAACTGAAGATGCCCGGATAGAGTTACCCCCGTGGAGCTGAGTTTGGTGCGGGAAAAATCGCCGGAAATACATACGTAGGCAGCACTGCTCGGGTTTCCAGGACTCTAGTTCGAATCCGCGCGCCGAATACAAACTGCTCGCTAACTAATGAGCTGAAGAGTTCGAGACCGTGACGGTCGCTTAGATATTGCTTCTCGGTATCGGCCACTTCAAGTCGCTCGGCGTGCGAAAATATGCGGAGCAAAGCGCCATTCCAATAGACTCTGCATTAGGCCGGCTGCCGCATGGGAGCAAGCATGAAGAGAACAGTTGATGTACGGCACATTAGTCGCGTCTCCATATTCGTGCTCTTGCTGACCTCAACGTTTGCCCTTGCTCTGGCAGACGATCCGAACTATTCCAAGCTGACTTACGGGGACGGCAAGGAATATCAAACAACCTTTTTCGACGCCCGTCTTCTCGGGGAACTGCCAGTACCGGCAGGAGAACCGATCCTTGTGTTTACTGGTCGCTCCAGTTTGCCGTGCGATCCGCCCGATTGTGATTCAAAGACAAGTGTGTACTTTCAGTGGGCTTCCGAACCCCCGGACCGGTGGACAGGGAGTTCGGCAAGTTATCCAGGGAACTACTACGCGAAGGAAACCGGAAAATTGGTGGCGCGCGTACGGATGTTTGTCGGTAGATGTATCGACTCGAGAGAAGGCGTGGCTTGGTTTATCGAGAACTTTGAGGGGAAGGCGAAGCAGGCTCGTACGGTATTGCGATCCCAGGTTCGCTTCGAATTCGTCAACGATGGGCCGCCCGGCAGCCTTCTATATGGGCGAATGATGACGGAATTCCCAGCACACGCTCGAATAACGACTGCCCGTAGTGCCGTCGCGAGACATGCCTGTCGCGAGGTTACGCCGCAACCAAGGATTTCCAGACTGGCTGCCGAATATGTTGGCATGGAGATGCCCGATTTGAATTTGTTGTTTAACGGAGGCGCGCCTCCAAAGACGATCAATAAATGGATGAGATATCAAATCACGCTTCCGCCCAACCACCCTTGGCCCATCATTTTGTTCTCTACGCAAGAATTTAAGTTGACTGGAGCCGGGAATGAATCGCTCGTCCTGTTGGCTGATCTCGAATACAAGAAATTAGAGGAAATGACCGATGTCCAGTCCTGCTCCGCCACCCTTCCACCCCAATACAGGGGCGGCGGCAGGATCACGAAATACGGCAATGGCAATGCCAGAATTTGTTGGTTATCACAGACCGACGCGTGCCAATACTTGACAGCGATTTCTACCTCAGCTGACATCCACTGGACCGCGGAGCAATCGAAGCTAATTCATGGCCTGTCCTGGGATACGGAATGCAAGGATTCCGGATGGTGGGAATATCAAGAGAAGTTTAGGCACGACGCCGAGGCGTGGGCAAAATCGCACCCAGATGCTTCGAATCAAACAAACTTGCCTGCGTCAAGGCAGTCACCCGAGCCCGACCGCTAAGGGCACTCGGTTTGCCGCTTGGCCTTTCGCGTTTTCTTGAACGAGAAATTCTCTTCGGATGACCGTTCAGTTTGGTCGCACTTCAGCAGCGTTGGCTGGCAGCGTAGTACTTGCGCTCAGTAAGCTCCTAGAGTCCTGCAATTTCTCGGAGGCGTCCAAAAAGAATAGGGACTCGCTGCTGGTCGAGAGGGCCAGGAAGAAAGTGACTTGGTAGCGTCTCGATGAAGCGGTTGTCCGAAATCAATTCGTCGAATTCAGTTTTAAGGTAAGTGGCGATTTCTCCTCGCTACTCGGAGATCTCTCGGGTTATCTCCGGCCGACCGTCGATGACATTTAGGATGTCTTCCATGTCGTGGCTCAAATAGTCCCCCTTTCCACGATCATGAAACGCTTCGAGTTTTGTGGCGATAAAATATGGAGCCGTAATCAGTCGGATTGAAGTTCCATCGGGCAGCACAACCGAAACGGATTCGCGAATTGCGTCCGTATACCACCTATTTGAGAAATTCATGACTTCCTCGGAAGAGGGCATTACGTCGACTTTTAGGTTTCCTAAGCGCCACCTGCAGACGACATCAGCGGTCTGATCTTCTCGAAACCCTAAATTTCGAAGCTCGGAGCCGAGTTCGTAGAGTTTCGCCCTGGTCGTTATTTCCGCGATTAAATCGACGTCTTGCGTGGCTCGAACGGGCGGCCTGGCGTCGTCGGTAACTAAGATGCCCGTTGCACAGCCCCCCACGAACACTAGTTTCTCGCGCAGGTGTCCGAGAGCTTGGGCAACTAACTGGAGCTGTTGAACATTCGGATCGCGCGGGTTCATTAAATTCTCTTCTCGAGTTCGCTGCTTGCTAGTTCGCGGTCACGCGCGCCTCCCACCCTGATCGCATCTAACAGTGTGAGTAAGTCATATAACTCTGGGTCTCTTGCCGCCGCTTCAGGTATTTTGGGGTAGAGGGGGGATAGGGACGGTCCGCGTGCTTTGCCTTGGGCGAAGGGCCAAACGAGAGGGCCTTCTGGAGAAGCTACTAGTAGTTTGCTGAGAGTGGGGCCAGCGGATGCGGTCAGCATTCCCGGTGTCACTGGACCCAGCACCGCGGGGAATGCGTAACGAACTCCGTGAACCAAGAATTCCTTGAGTGCGGGCTTGATTACTTTTAGGCCGTCTCCGTGGCTAGCTGTAACCATTCCCGATTGTTCGCATCTTTTTGTGCTGGCGTGAACTTCTGATGCCGATAAAGCTAAGTCGTTGGCTAGGCTAGAGAAAGTTCTTTTATTCTCACCGAGAATAGCGATTTTTATCGCTACAACTACGTCTTGGGGTTTCATTGAGATTTGACGCATGCTTCACCAAAGTTAGGTATTCGTTATTCGCGAATATAGAATACTTTGTAGATTTAGTCGACCACGTTCCGTATATGTTGGCTATAGGTGTATATCCTTCAATGATCTAATCATTACCTCGGAAACTCTTATCCGTTCATCAAAATTCCAATTGCTCTAATTAACTCCATTGACGGGGTGAATACGAAGTATATACTTTGAAGTACATGAGTTTATAGCCCTATTTAACTTAAGTAAATTAGTATGAATGAAGTTATTCGCAAAAAAAGTCCTCGTGCGCCCTCCATTCCATTGGAGGAGGCGTTGGAGAAGGCGCTTCGCGTATATGAAAAAGAAAAGAGATATCCAGCTCCAACTGAAGTTGTCGCCCAAGACATGGGCTACAAAAGTGCAAACAATGGGGCTGCGCTAAGCGCGCTTGCCTCACTGCGATACTTTGGACTTCTCGAGAAGCCGGAAGATGGCAAGCTCGCTGTTTCAAAGGACGTCGAGAACTATCAATACGCCCCAGATCCGAAGATCAAAAGTGAACTGCTTTTGAAGTGGTTGCGGGCGCCAGCGATTTTCGCCGATTTATTAGATCGCTATCCCGAAGGATTGCCATCAGACGCTAACCTTCGCTTTGATCTGATGAAGCGCGGCTTTTCGCCCGCCGCTGGTGATTCAGCTGTTTCTGTTTTTCGCAGGTCGGCTGAATTCGCGGGATATACTCCTTCGTCATTACAAAGAAACGAATCTAATCAAGGCGAGCAACTGACGGGAGAAGCCATCATTCTCGAGCACGGAACCACCCCTGTAGATTCCCATGTAGTAGCAGTTTCGAAGCCCACGCTGCCATCAGACTTTTCAGTTGACGACACAGACAAGATTCCCGTGCGGCTATCCGAAGGTCGCAAGGCTTGGCTGGTAATTCCGACACCCTTTTATGAGGCGGATAAGCTACGGCTCAAGGCTCAAATTGATTTGCTACTTACAGAGGATCTCGAGTAGTCGGGGTAACTTTGGGAGTAACTGCGAGATTCGAATTGGCGTTAGTCCTATAGAAATAGGCATTTTCCGCGTTAATTCGATGGTGAGCGGGCCCACTAATTCGCGTTGGTCGGAGACGATCGCAGGTGTGACGCCAGCAGAAGTGGCGGCGAACCCTTTAGGGCCGAATTTGAAATCTAGCAAGATCACAATTGACGGTAAGAGATCGGGAAGTTTCTGTTTAGGATTGCCTGCCGAGATTTTCTTCGAAATTTTGTCAGATAAAATGGTGCGGGTATCGGTCACGCAATATTTAGAGAACGGCAAGCAGGATAAAATTGGATACATGATGACCCGCGTTCGTCAGTGAAAATGCGCCCATTGATTCGGAGGCATGCGCCGGCACGCCATCTTCACTCATTGAGCAGTTCGCGCTGGTCGAACTCTCGGGGAAATCGCTTTTGAAATAACTTCTTGAACTGTGAGACGGTGTCCGATACGGCAACGAGCGTTTGGACTTCCTGGACCTGTCGCTTGAGCTTTTCGATCCCATACCCTTGCGTTAGGTGCTGGTGAAACCGGGCAGCGCGAGTGCCAGCCGATTCGAGGATTGGGTTTATGCGGTCCAGCTCTTCTAGCACCGCGCCATTCTCAAGCGGGTGGTAAACGTAGGTCCGCGTGAACTTCGCGAAGTGCTGCGGCCGATTCTGGATGACCGCCCCGCGACTGGTTTGGGTCATTCGCTTGCTGCCGTAGAGCCGGTTCAACTCATCATAGTAGGAATCGGGGAATTGTTTTTCCCACTCACGCTTTTCTTGTTCAATGTACTGCTGAACCAACAGTCGCAACGCGCCGGGATCGCGAATTTCCTGGTAACCGGTGGCTTCGTCGACCAGCGCGACAACGCCCACCTTGGCGAATGCATTAAGAAGGATTTCTGCCTGTGCTGCGAAACTCTCCTGTGCGGTCGTCAGGCTGCCACTATCCCGGGCGTCCACAATCGCGCGAGCAATCTCGGCCAGCACGGCAGCTTCATAGCCATGAGCCTGCTCCTGGCTTAGCGGCTTGAACTTGATAGGGTTTTCGATCTTCTCCCGAAGCTTGGAACTGATATTGGATCCCACACCTTTCCGAGAGATAGTCTTCATGAACGCATTGCCGCCGGCCGATTTGAGCCCCAAGGCCTTGGCCATACCCCGCTTATGAAAGACGCGGCGGCCATCGGATAACACGTAGCAGTCCAGCTCCAGGTCGCCGAGCGCCATCCGGCCCTGGTGGGTCGCCCGTGGCAGGCCATCCGGGGATGGACCAGCCTCGGGAGCAGGTGTGTGACGAGCCAGGGCTGCGTTGCGGGCAATCTCGCGTTTTCTCTCGTCTGACAATTTTTGGGCGCGTGCAATTCCTCCCGCGCTTCCAATCTTCGAGTCGTTACTATCCAATGCAAGCACTCCTATCGGTTTCTTGCTTGCAATATGTGCGAGCAAACTTCAATATGCAAGCAAAAATTGCCAATATCGTTAGATTTTGCTTGCAATGGCATAAAATTGGATGGAATTGGATGGACAATTGGAGGTGCGCGTGACATAGTGAATTGGATGGAATTGGAGGTATAAATGGATGGTGCGCCCAATATTGTGGGTCTAGTCATAACCCCTGCCCTGTTGAAATTGGTCAGTGGAATTGATGAATTTAAAGGCGCTTGGCGCGCGATCGGACGCATCGCGCCGGAACGGCTTTCTGCCCTGCGGCGCGTGGCGACGATCGAAAGCGCCGGGTCTTCTACCCGTATTGAGGGTGCGAAGCTCACCGATAGGGAAGTGGAACGGCTTCTCTCCAACCTTAACATTAAGCCGTTCGCCAACCGCGACGAGCAGGAAGTCGCCGGTTACGCTGACGCGATGGAAACGGTCTTTGCCTCCTGGGAGGCCATCGACCTGACCGAAAATCACACCCGGCAACTGCACCGCGACCTTCTGAAATACTCCACCAAGGATGAGCGCCACAGAGGCGAATACAAAACTCTTCCGAATGATGTAGCGGCATTTGACGCCGACGGCAAACACCTCGGCGTCGTGTTTGAGACCACGACGCCATTCAACACTCCCGGCCAGATGTCGGCCCTTATCGCGTGGACTGCCAAATCGCTCAGCGACCAAACCTTCCATCCGTTGATCATCATCGCCGTCTTCATCGTCTCCTTCCTGGCGATTCACCCGTTCCAGGATGGCAACGGACGACTCTCGCGAGTACTCACGACGCTGCTGCTTTTGCGCAGCGGCTACGCGTACGTGCCCTATAGCTCGCTTGAAAGCGTCGTCGAGCAAAGCAAGGAGCGCTACTACATCGCGCTTCGGCAAACGCAAGGCACGATTAGAACTGCAAAACCCGACTGGCAGCCCTGGTTAGTCTATTTTCTCAGTGTGCTGACCGAACAGAAATCGCGTCTTGAGAAAAAAATCGAACGTGAACGCATCTTGCTCAGCGATCTGCCGGAGCTATCGGTACAGATTCTTGAGCTCTGCCGCGAACGCGGTCATGTCACGATCAGTGATATCGCCAAGATAACCGGCGCAAACCGAAACACGATTAAAGATCATGTGACCGCGCTTGTGGACAAGTCGCATCTAGTACTCCATGGTGCGGGACGCGGAGCTTGGTACGCCTTATCTTGATTCTCTTAGGCTCACACGAAAGCCGCGTACGAAGCTTCCGACATATACTTGACTGAGTCAAGTATATGTCGCACGATTGCTTTCATGGAGCCGGTGGGATCGGAAGGGGATTGCCGCAGCGCAGGGGACGTGGAAGCCGTTCGAGGCTTCAACCGCATTTATACGCGCCAGCTGGGATTGCTCGAGCATGGGCTGCTCGGCAGCGAATTTTCGCTGACCGAAGCGCGAGTCCTATATGAGATGGCAAACCGCGCAGAGTCCACGGCGACCGAGATCGCGCGCGAGCTTGGAATCGACCTCGGCTATTTGAGCCGGCTGATCAATAAATTTGAACGCCGCCGGTACGTCAAACGCCGGCGTTCGCTGGTCGATGCACGGCAAAATCTGCTGCAGCTCACCGGCAAGGGCCGAGCCGCCTTTGAGCCGCTCGATCGGGCCGCGAGACGTCAGATCGCGGCAATGATCGATCCGATGACGACCCAGCAGAGAGCGGAGTTGCTGGCGGCGATGCTGAGCATCCAGCGTCTGCTTCAGCCGGCGGCGGCACAGGCCCCGCCCGAACCCTGCACCATCAGGGCGCTTGGGATCGGAGACATCGGCTGGATCATTCATCGCCAGGGCATATTGTATTCGCGCGAGTACGGCTGGGACGCAAGCTACGAGGCGCTCGTGGCCGAAATACTGGCCCGATTCGTTCAGAATTTCGATCCGAATTCGGAATACGGTTGGGTGGCCGAGCGGCGCGGGGTCATCGTCGGTTCGGTGTTTCTGGTGCGCGCTTCGGACGCCCTGGCAAAACTCCGCCTGTTGTACGTCGAACCGGCCGCTCGAGGCTTGGGGCTCGGCACACGTCTGGTGAGCGAGTGCATAGCGTTCGCGCGGGAGAAGGGATACCAGCGCCTCACGCTGTGGACCAATGACGTGCTGAAGCCGGCGCGGCGTATCTACGAGGCCGCCGGATTTCAATTGACGAAACAGGAAGCCCATCATTCCTTCGGCAAGGATCTCATCGGCCAGACTTGGGAACTCGCCCTCTAGGCGCGTCGACGCGCCTATAATCGTGCAAAATCCTTGAAGGCCCGGAACCGATCGAATGAAAATCGCCGCCATCTCCGATATCCACGGCAATCTATTCGCGCTAGATGCGGTGCTGGCCGACATCGAGCGCCGCGGTGTGGACCTCATCGTCAATCTGGGCGACATACTCTCAGGTCCACTGCTTCCGCGCGAAACCGCCGATCGGTTGATGTCGCTCGACTTGCCGACCGTTCGCGGCAATCACGAGCGCCAGGTATTGGCGTCGGATCCGGACGTCATGGGCGAGTCCGACCGCTACGCATTCGAAACGATCACCGAACCGCAGCGCGCCTGGCTGGCCGCTCTGCCCCCGGTGCTGCGCGTAGCGCAGGATGTATTTTTGTGTCATGCGACACCGGACAATGACGTCGACTGCTATCTCGAGGACATCGTGCACGGCGAGCTGCGTCCCGCACCGCTCTGCCGGATCGAACAACGAACGGGGACGTGCGACGCGTCGCTGATCCTATGCGGCCATTCGCACATTCCCCGGCTGTCGCGCCTGGCGAGCGGCCAGGTGATCGTGAATCCCGGCAGCGTCGGCATTCAGGCGTACGAGGGCCACCATCCGAGCCCGCATATTGTGGAACTCGGCTCGCCGCACGGGAGGTATGCGATTGCCGAGCGGACGACAGGAGGTTGGAAGGTCGATTTCGCCGCGGTGCCCTATGACTGGGACCGCGCGTCGGGCCTCGCGCAGCAGCGGGAGCGGCCGGAATGGGTGCGGGCTCTGCGAACCGGCTTCGTACGCAACGAGTAGCGCGCGCACCTCACCAGCGGGCTCTCTGCGGCACATCGTCATGGATGGTGTAATAGTCCGATTTGTCGGCGACGAATATGTGCTGTTCTATCGCAAGATTTGTCGGAACATCGAGGGTGCCCGCCGTGATGCTCATGTCACCGTGCCCGAATAGACGCCAGAATAGATTTCCGCCGCAGGCGCCGCAAAAGCCGCGCTCGGCGGTGTCAGATGATTTGTACCAGATCAGACGCTCCGAATGCGTCAATTCGACCCTCTCCCTGGGCGCGCTTGTCATGGCTGCATAATGTCCGCTTGTCCGGCGGCACTGCGAACAATGGCAGGCGATAATCCCGCGCAGCGCCCCGCGTATTCGATAGCGGACTGCGCCGCAAAGGCAGCCGCCGGTATGCATCGATTCGATATCCTGCACGTCGTTTGCTCCCTAGACACGGTCGACCCGGCACGAGAAGCATCCTCGCTTCGCATTGTGCAGGTGGATGTATGCGACGTCTGAAACGTCGAACATCCTTAGAATCGCGGTGGCGGTGTCCCCGCCTTCGCAAACCGCGGCGTCGATCATCAGATGGGCCGCATCATACGCGCGCACCGAGATTTGACGAAGTGCAACATAGTCCGGGACCACCCCGGCGGGCAGTGTCACTTGCCGTGCAGCTTTGCGCACGAAAATCGGGCCGGATGCCCGGTACGGCGACGAAGCGGGCTGATGTGCAAACGGGATGAGCAGCAGCTCTTCGCCGATCTGTGCATCCGCAAGGCTGACCCGGCAGGGATAGCCGGGTGTTTCGTCGGCGAACACACGGCGCGCGTCGAGCGACGACAGCGCCCGGTCGTCGAGCGAAAACAGAGGAGCAAAAGGCTCGAAAGGCAGTCCAATCAGCTTGAATGACATGATGCAGCACCCCGTAAACAAATGGAGTCGTGCATCATCGAGCAAAGCCGCCGCCCGGTCTGGCCGTTTTCGGACCTGACATTTCGTCGAACGCCTCGAGGTGGCGCTGCGCGCGCCCGAGGCTTAATGTGTCGAGGTTGCGCCTGCTTGAAGATCCGGCCCATTGAATTCGATCTTGGGAGTCCGCCCTTGAACAACATCGTCACCATCGATCCCGGCCGCGTCAGCGTCACCGACGCGGCGCGCAATCTGATCGAGCAACTGAAGAAAATTCACGGGCCGATCATGTTTCACCAATCGGGAGGGTGCTGCGACGGAAGCGCGCCCATGTGCTTTCAGGTCGGAGAGTTCAAATTGGGCGGGGTCGACGAAAAGGTGGGAGAAATCGCAGGATGCGAATTTTGGATGGACCGTGAGCAGTTCAAGCGGTGGGCGCATACGCGCTGGACGGTCGATGTCGTTCCGGGGCGCGGCGCCAGCTTTTCGCTCGAAGCTCCGCTCAACTTGAGATTCTTGATTCGCTCATCGTTGTGCGCGGCGTCTGACGACAACCCGTGAATGCCTTTCCATGCGCTCGCGCGCAAATCAATTGCCGTGCTTCAGCAACGGCGGCGAAAGACGGGATATGGTGAGTGACGCAGAAGGGGAATGGCGCCGATACCGCATGTGCGGCCGGGCGGCAACGCAGCACAGCAGTTCTTTCACTGCGCCCGGCGCAAATTCGCACCACTCGATGCCAAAGCCGTCCTTGTACTTGCGCGCCACATAGGCCTCGATGATCGGGGATTCATGCTTGGGCCTCGGCGGCAGCGCAAGGGCCACCTGGATGCGCGAGAGCAGGCGCGCGTCGAGATTCCCCTTCACCAGCGCACCGCTGACGCTCAAATCTGCGACCCATGCGTCCCTCACCGAAAATCGGTGAGCCATCACCCGGACCGGCAACTTCACCTGAACGCGCTCGCCCCACCGGTGTTCCATGAGGTTATCGTTTCACAATTTGCGGCTTCGGCCCATCGGACAAACACCGAAATGCATCGCGCGCAGTCTTACGGTTGCTGTCGCCCCACGGCGACAGACCCGGCCGCCGGGCCGAATCAGAAGCGTCGCGAGAGATAAAGGAGCCCGGTGTCGATTTTGTAGAAGCTGTCGGGCCGCGTGTTTTGCGGATCGGTCGCCAGCATGTGATCGCGCGCGACGTTTTGCGCATGCCGGAAATCGACGCCCAAATCCCACCTCGGGAGGAGGTCGCGCAACAGAATGCCGACCCCGTAATACATCGAATACGCCGGGGTTGCGAGGTTGTACCGGGCGACGCCGATGAACAATCCGGCGGCGAACGAATTGGCGAAACGATATCGATAATCGAGGGCGCGCACGCCGATCAGGGAATGATGGTCGACTTCATCCAGTTCGAGCCTCACCCCCAAGTCGTTGTTGGCGGACACCGCGCGGCGCGCGCCCACGCCGATATGGGGATCAAGACCCCACTGGCTCGATGTCACCGCAATCCCGGGGCCAATATCCGCGCGCACCCTGCCCACGTTCATGCCGACGTCCACGAAACGCTCTGCGCCGTGCTCGTTGGGGCCGCCGCCGTACGAATCCTCATTGAGGGAACCGTCATCGCGCGTGTGTTCATCTCCGCCGTAGCGCACGAAGCCCGACAGCCGCGAGAACGATTTTCCAAAAACGTCGCGTCCGCCGAAGATCTCGCCGCCGACGGTCAGACCATTCCATGGCCGCGAATAGCGGATCGTGAAGTCCAGGTATCGATGGTAGGGAAACGGCGGGATGGCGGGGGTATACGTACGCAAATCGCCGCCGAAGTAGCTCTGGTTCGCCAGCGTGCGAATTCGCTCCTCGAGATAGCCGCCGAACGGCGGTTCCCAGCCGACGCGCAGCATGTGGCTGCGCGCGCCGACACCGTCGCCGAAGTTTCGCTGATCGGCGCCCCAATTCCCAAGCACCAATCCGTCGTTGGACATTCCGTCCAGGAAGATGTTGTGGACATACCAGATGTTCTGCCACTCGGAGTATTCATACGTCGCATCGAAATAGCGCCCGAGCCTCGGCACGTCGATTCCCGCGGTAAGCGCCGCGTTCCCAAGAAGGTAGCTCCCGCCATTCGAATTGTCTTCGCCTGCGTACTGGAAATACACCGCAAATGGCGTCTTGCCGGGAAACAGAAAGCGGCTCACGTAAGACGCCTGCTGGTTGCCCTGTGTCTGCGAAAGGCCGCTCGGCTTGAAGAAATCCCGCACCAGAAATCTTGCGGAGCCTGGCAAGCCGTCGCCGCCGCCGTATTCCAGCAGTCTATTGAGGCCGATAGACCATCCGGGGAACGGTTCGATTGAAAGTTGTGCGCCGAAGAGCCGCGGACTGCCGCTGCCCAATTGACCTTGATAGAGGATGTTGTCGCCACCGGGCTGCTTCAAGCGGGTCAGGAAGAATTCATATTGGAAGCCGAGCCGGGTGAGAGGCTCATAATTCGACAACGTCACGGAAGGAGTGGTCGGCATCTCGGTGCTGATCAGCTGGCTTGAATCGGTGGCAGGCGAAAACCAGTGATCGCGGTAGCCGATATCGAGCTGCGCCCAATTGAAGCCGAGGCTCAGCATCGTCCCCGTCGGCTCCGAGCGCCCTTTATAGGCGATCGCGCCGCCGCTCAAAAGCACATAGTCGTTGGGTTGTACGTATCCCTGCGCCGACAGTTCCCACGAGCTCTTGACCGGCAATCCGTGCGCGTTCGGCACGACGCCGGGATCCAGGTCATGCGAGACGGCACCGGTCGCGCTTGCATGGGTCACGGCATAGTCGCGGCTGTAGCGTTGCAGGTACCTCTTGACCTTGGTGCACAGAGGTTTGTCGACCATGCACGCCTGCGGCAGCGCGTCCTCGACCAACGCTACGGCAAACGGCCGTTTGAGAATGGGCTCGTCCGCGAGGATGAGCACTCGCTCGATTTGGCGCTCCATTTCCGGTTCGAGGTTGAGCGGCAAATAGCTGCTGACCCCGTCCGCGGGCGCGCTTTGGGTCAAGGCGGCGAGCAGACAAGCAGACACGATTACCCGCCCCGATTCCCTGATCCATGATGCCACGATATTCAACCGACTCCGTTGGCCGCTAGACTATGGCGGCAGTACACGATATGACCCGTTGGACGGTCAAGGCTTTTATCGTCCGAGTGGTGCGGTCCGCCAGGAACCTTTAGGCTTGATGTCCGATTCATCGGTATCGCAAGGATAGAAATTGTACATACCAGCGCACTTCGAGGAAAACCGCACCGACGTGCTGCACGCTCTGATGCGCGCCCGCCCGTTGGCGACGTTGGTGACCCAGTGCGATTCGGGAATGGAGGCGAACCATATTCCAGTCGAAACGCTGGCCGAACCGGCGCCGCACGGGTTGATCCGGGGCCACATTGCGCGCGCCAATCCCTTGTGGCGCACCTATCGAGCGGAATCGGAAGCGCTGGCGATTTTCCTAGGGCCCCAGGCGTACATCTCGCCTTCGTTCTATCCATCCAAGCATGCTACGGGCGAAGTGGTTCCCACATGGGACTATGCGGTGGTGCACGCCCGCGGTGTCTTGCGCTTCGTGCACGATGCCGCCTGGCTGCGCGCCCTCGTGGCGAGGTTGACCGATGCCCATGAGGCGGTCCGGGCGCTGCCGTGGAAGATCGACGATGCGCCGCCCCCCTACATCGAAAAAATGCTGTCGCTGATCGTCGGATTCGAGTTCTCGATCGGCAGTCTGTCGGGAAAATGGAAGCTCAGCCAGAATCATCCGGTCGCCAACAGGCGGGGCGTCGTTGCGGGTCTGCGCATTGCGGACGGCGGGAACTCGCGCGAAGTCGCGGATATGCTGGCATCGCTGGACGAAGAGCGCCGTGACGAGCCGCAAGGCTGAGCACGCCGTCCATGGGGCTGCGGAAGCTCCGCAGGTCGTCATCCGGACGGAGCGTTTGATGCTGCGCCGCCTCGAGCTGAACGACGCCGCGTTCATTCTGGAGCTGCTCAACGAGCCGTCGTTTCTGCGGTTCATCGGCGACAAAGGTGTGAGGAATCTGGCGGGCGCCCGCTCGTACCTCTTGAAGGGGCCGATCGACAGTTACGAGCGGCACGGCTTCGGCTTATACGCGGCCTGTCTTCGAGACTGCACGCCTATCGGGATTTGCGGGCTGCTCAAGCGGGATGGTCTCGACGACGTAGACGTGGGATTCGCGTTTCTGTCGCGATACTGGTCGAAGGGGTACGCCGTGGAATCGTCGTCCGCCGTGCTGATGCACGCCAGGCAGGTGCTGCGATTGAAGCGCGTCGTGGCAATCACGGCGCCGGAGAACCGCGCTTCGATTGCCGTACTCGAGAAGATCGGCCTCAAATTCGAGCGGACGATCAAACTTGCGGCGGACGCCTCGGAGCTCAATCTGTTCGCGTCCGGCCCGGTGAACCCGCCGTGAAAATCGCCTCCGTGCTCGGACTCCTCTACGTGCTGTCGGAGATCGGTCTCGGGCTCAAGAAACGTGCCAGGCCGGGTGAGACCCGCGACAGCGATCGAGGATCTCTGGCGCTGCTTTGGATCGTGATCGTACCGAGCGTGATCACGGCGTTCTATATGCCCTACCTGCTGCCGTTCGCCGACTTGAGCGCTGTTCGAACATTGACCTTCGCGGGCACCGCGATCTTCGCGGCCGGGCTTGCAATCCGTTGGTATGCCATCGCCCACCTCGGACGATTCTTCACCGTTAACGTCGCCATCGCGGCGGATCATCGGCTCATCGACACGGGCCCTTACCGCTTTGTCCGGCACCCTTCGTATACGGGTGCCTTAACTGCATTCCTCGGATTGGCGCTGTGTCTGGCCAACTGGGCATCGCTGCTGGTCATGGTGCTTCCGGTCTTCGCGGTCTTTTTGTGGCGCATGCAGGTCGAGGAGGGTGCGCTTCTCAAGGCGCTTGGAGATGAATACCGCGATTATATGAAGCGCACCGAGCGTCTGATACCGTCCGTTTATTGAACGTTCTTCCCGGAGTTCCAAATGCATCCATTCCCGCATCGTTACCTCGTCAACGCCGCAGTGCGTCCCGATGGAGACGTGCCGCTGTCGACCGAGGGCGTCCGAATCATCGAGTCTGCGCCTCCCAAGGAGTTCGACGGCCCAGGCAATCAGTGGTCGCCCGAGGGCCTGTTGACCGCGGCCGTGGCTGATTGCTTCGTCTTGAGTTTCCGGGCGATTGCGGCGGCGTCGAAGTACGCGTGGACCAGCCTCGACGCCCGCACCGAGGGCACTCTCGACCGTGTCGAGGGCAAGATGCGCTTCACCCGATTCGAGACGCACGCCAGGCTGCACGTGCCGGAAGGGTCGGATGTCGAACGGGCGAAGAAGCTGCTCGAAAAGGCCGAGCAAACGTGCCTGGTTGCAAACTCGCTCAGCAGCGAGCGACATCTCAGCGTCGAGGTCCTGTCGAGCTAGCGCTTGCTCCCGGCTCGGCAGGTTCGGCGCAATGCGCCCGATCAATCATCCATCAGGAAGCTGCGCAGCTGTTCGCTGCGACTTGGGTGCCGGAGCTTTCGCAGCGCCTTGGCCTCGATTTGCCGGATCCGCTCGCGGGTCACGTCGAACTGCTTGCCCACTTCCTCCAGCGTGTGGTCCGTGTTCATGTCGATGCCGAACCGCATGCGCAGGACCTTTGCTTCGCGCGGAGTCAGCTGAGCCAGCACCGAGTGGGTCGTCTCCCGCAAGGACTCGGTCGTCGCCGAGTCGATGGGCGAGGATACGGACGTATCCTCGATGAAGTCGCCCAGGTGCGAATCTTCATCGTCGCCGATCGGCGTCTCCATGGAGATCGGCTCCTTGGCGATCTTCAGCACCTTGCGAACCTTGTCTTCCGGCATCTCCATGCGCACGGCCAGCTCTTCCGGCGTGGGCTCGCGGCCCATCTCCTGCAGCATCTGGCGGGAGATGCGGTTCAGTTTGTTGATCGTTTCGATCATGTGCACGGGAATGCGGATGGTGCGCGCCTGGTCGGCGATCGACCGTGTGATCGCCTGGCGGATCCACCAGGTTGCATAGGTCGAAAACTTGTAGCCGCGCCGATATTCGAACTTGTCGACCGCCTTCATGAGGCCGATGTTGCCTTCCTGGATGAGGTCCAGGAACTGCAAGCCGCGGTTCGTGTATTTCTTGGCGATCGAAATGACCAGGCGCAGGTTTGCTTCGACCATTTCCTTCTTTGCGCGACGCGCCTTGGCCTCCCCGATCGACACCTCGCGGTTGATCTCCTTGATTTCGCTGATCAACACGTGGAACAGGCCTTCCAGGTCTTTCAGCTTGTTCTGGCGGCGCTCCACTTCATCCTTGAATTTGGCGAGCGGCGCCGAGTAGCGCTTCTTGGCCTTGATGTGCTTGTCCAGCCAGCGCGTGCTGGTTTCGTTCTTCGGAAAGGTCGAAATGAAATCCTTGCGCGGCATTCCCGCCTGTTTGATGCAGAGGAACATGATCTCCTTTTCGAGGAGACGCACTTCCGTCACGTGCTGACGCAGATTGTCGATCAGTTGGTCGAACATCTTCGGCGAGAGCTTCAGCTCCATGAGTTCGGCGCAGATCTTCTTGCGGATCTTCAAGGTCTTGGGATCCTTCGAGCCCAGCTTGTCGAGCGCATTCAAGAACTGGTGATGGACCTTGGCGATCGAACTGAAGCGCTTGGCGGCCTCTTCCGGATCCGGGCCGGTATCGATGACTTCCTCGTCCTCGTCGCCGTCGGTTTCCTCGTCATCGTTGGCGGCTTCTTCGCGCTCCAGCGCCATCATCTTCGGGTTCTGAGGCTGAGCGATTTCATCGGGCGCATTCGGATCCACGAACCCGACGATGACGTCGACAAGGCGCATCTGGCCGGCCTTGACGGTTTCATAGTGCCGCAACAGCAAGTCGTAGGTTCCCGGGTAGCTGCCGAGCGCGATCTTCACCGCTTCCAATCCTTCTTCGATGCGCTTCGCGATGCGAATCTCGCCCTCGCGGGTCAGCAATTCCACGGTGCCCATTTCGCGCATGTACATGCGCACGGGATCCGTGGTTCGTCCAAATTCCGCATCGAGATTCGCGAGCGCCGCGGTGGCTTCCTCCACCGCTTCCTCGTCGGGAGCGGCGGTGGCGTCGGTCAGGAGCAACGACTCGGCATCCGGCGCCTTTTCGTAGACCGGAATACCCATGTCGTTGATCATGTTGACGATGTCTTCGATCTGCTCCGGGTCGACGATTTCGCTCGGCAAATGGTCGTTGACTTCAGCGTAAGTGAGGTAGCCCTGCTCCTTGCCGCGCGCAATCAACAATTTCAGTTGCGACTGACGCTCGTCCGCGATTTGAGTCGCTGTGCCTGCCGGCGCTTTTTTGATCAAGGTGGACGCCTCGTTGGGAATCTGGAGATTTCAATGCAAGCCGACAAGTATACGATTGTGGCCATTGTGTAGCCACTCATATGCTGGGGCTCAAGGGACTGCCCGCGGCCGGCCCTTGGATTTGAGAAGAAGGCTTAATTCGGCCTTTTCATCGTAATTCAAGCCCAATTCCTCCGCTTTTCGCAATAATTCGTCCATTCGACGGCCCGGACCGTATTCCTCGAGCAGTTTTTCCACCGCCATGTGAAGCTCCTTTGCGGCCGATTCGGCATCCGCAACCAGCGGTTCGGACATCGCAAGTTCGGCCAGGCGGCCGTGCTCCGGGCGCCCCCGCCACCGCTCGATCAGCATGGCGGTGCTTGGATTGGCCGAAGCCGCCGCCTGCAGCAGGAGCTCCTTGAGCACCGCAGCCCCGGGTTTGTTCAGATTCGCGAGCGCCTCCGGGTTTGGTACCGCAGCGGCCGCGGTCGGGTGATGCAGCACCAACGTGATGGCCTGGGTCAGCAAATTCCCGCGTCCGACGCTGATTCGACCGCGGCGCTGATGCACAGGTTCCGGCCGTTCCGAGGCCGTTCCTTTCGGCGATTCGCCGGCGAAAGACTTCTTGAGCGTCGCCGCCGGCATGCCGACCCGAGCCGCCAGCCGGTCGGCCAGCATCTCCCGGTAAATGCCTTCCGGCATGCGTGCAAACAGCGGCGCTGCCAGGGCCTTTAGTTTCGCCCGCCCGTCGATAGACCTTAGGTCGACGTCGGTCATGAGCTGTTGGATCAGGTACTCGGACAGGGGGAGGGCGGTGTTCAGCCGGTTCTCGAACGCCTCGGGGCCCTCCTGGGCGACCAAGGTGTCGGGGTCGTGTCCCTCGGGTAAAAACATGAATTTGAGCTCACGTCCATCACGCGCCAGTGGGAGGGCATTATCCATCGCCCTCCACGCGGCCTGCCGGCCTGCGCGATCGCCGTCGAAGCAGAACACGACTTCGCTGGTCAATCTGAAAATCTTGCTCAGGTGCTCCTGGGTGGTGGCGGTGCCGAGGGTGGCCACGGCGTAGGTGATGCCGGCTTGGTGAAGACGCACCACGTCCATATAGCCTTCGACGATCATCAATCGGGTGAAATCCGCCCGCGCCTGACGCGCCTCGTACAAGCCGTAGAGTTCGCGCCCCTTGTGAAATAGCGGTGTCTCCGGCGAGTTTAGGTACTTCGGCTCGCCCTGATCGATGATTCTGCCGCCAAAACCGAGGATGCGGCCGCGCGAATCGCGGATCGGGAACATCAACCGGTCCCGGAAGCGGTCGTAAAAGCCGGCGGCGCGCTCGCCGCCGCGGGTGTCGCGCTCGACGATCAGACCCAGTTGTAAGATCCGGCGCCGATCCTCATCCCGCGCCGCAAAGCGGTTGAGCAGGGCGTCCCAGGAATCGGGCGCGAACCCCAAGGCAAACTTTGCGGTTGTTTTCGCGTCGATTCCGCGCGCGATCACGTACCTGCGTGCGCGTTCGTTGTCCGCCAGGTTCTGCTCGAAAAAGCGCGCAACCCGCGCCATGACGTCGTAGAGGTCGGCGCTGCCGGCATCGCCGCTCTTGAGCGCTTCGCGCGGCATTTCGAGGCCCGCGCGCTGCGCGAGGTCGGCCACCGCGTCGAAGAATTCCATTTTCTCGTATTGCATGAGAAAACCGATCACCGTGCCGTGAGCGCCGCAGCCGAAGCAGTGGTAGAACTGTTTGTCGGGGCTGACCCAGAACGACGGTGATTTCTCGCTGTGGAACGGGCAGCAGGCCTTGAATTCGCGCCCCGCTTTTTTCAGCGGAATCCGCGCCCCGATGACCTCGACGATATCGGAACGGGCGACGACTTCGTCGATGAACGGCTGTGGAATGCGGCCGGCCAAGGAGCGGCCTTGGGATCAACCGCCGAGCTTGGCTTTGATTTTCGCCCCGACGGCGGCCATGTCGGTGCGGCCCTGCGCCTTGCCCTTGATCACGGCCATCACCTTGCCCATGTCCCTGATGCTGGCGGCGCCGGTCGCCGAGACGGCATCGTTGATCAGAGCGTCGATCTCGGCGTCGCTCAACTGGGAAGGCAGGTAGCCCTGCAGCAGGGTGATCTCCGCCGCTTCCTTTTCCACCAAGTCCTGGCGGTTGCCGGCTTGGAATTGCACCAGCGATTCCTTGCGCTGTTTTATCATCTTCTCCAGAACGCTCAAAACCTGGCCGTCGTCGAGCAAGATCCGCTCGTCCACCTCCCGCTGCTTGATGGCGGACGTGATCATGCGGATCAGCCCGAGGCGCTCCTTTTCGCCGGAGCGCATCGCCGCCTTCATGTCGTCCGTAATTCGTTCTTTAAGAGACATCCTTTACACGGATAGCCTCTAGTAGGAAGGGCGGGTTGGAGCCGCCGGCGGAGGGGTCGCGGGCGCGCCGCCCGTGCCGCGCATGTTCTCTCGGGACAGGCGCTTCAAATGCCGCTTCACTGCAGCGGCCTTTTTTCGCTTACGTTCCTGGGTGGGCTTCTCGTAGAATTCACGTCGCCGCAGCTCGGTGAGAACGCCCGCCTTTTCACAGGCACGCTTGAAGCGACGCAGGGCGGCGTCAAAATACTCATTCTCGCGAACACGAACGCTGGGCATTCAAACCTCAAATGTATGGCGCGGCCGCCGGCATTCGGCGACAGGGGGGCGCATTCTAAAGTGCGCCCCTGTAAAAGGCAAAGGCTGCCGGCCGCAAGGGCTCGTAAAGGCGGCGAAAGGGATCGCAAGCAGGAATTATGCGTGTAATCGGTATTGAAAGCTCTTGTGATGAGACCGCTGTCGCGGTTTACGACGCCAAACTGGGGTTGCTGTCCCACCGTCTGCACAGTCAAATCGCAATGCACCAAGCCTATGGCGGAGTCGTTCCTGAACTTGCCTCCCGGGACCATGTTCGGCGGCTCCTGCCTCTGGTCCGGGAGGCGCTCGGGGAGGCCCGGTCGGATCGGGACTCGATCGATGGGATCGCTTACACGGGGGGACCCGGCCTCATTGGCGCTCTGTTGGTTGGAGCGGGCTTTGCCGGCGGCTTGGGGTTGGCCTGGGGTAGGCCGACGCTGGCTATTCACCATTTGGAGGGTCACTTGCTGGCGCCCCTGCTGGAGCCCAATCCGCCGGCCTTCCCGTTCCTTGCTTTGCTCGTGTCCGGCGGCCACACCCAACTTGTGGATGTGACAGAACTCGGTCGGTACCGGATTTTGGGCGAAACATTGGACGATGCCGCCGGCGAGGCGTTCGACAAGACCGCGAAGCTTCTCGGGCTGCCCTATCCCGGAGGCGCTGCGCTTGCGACCCTGGCTGAGAGGGGAATCAGCGGCCGCTTCGTGTTTCCGCGGCCGATGCTCGATCGGCCGGGCCTCGATTTTAGTTTCAGTGGCCTGAAGACCGCCGCCCTAGTAGCCTTGAGGGGCCGCGTTGTGGACGACGCGATCCGAGCCGATGTCGCGCGCGGTTTCCAGGAAGCAGTGATCGATACCCTCGCCGAGAAGTGCCGCCGTGCGCTCGAGTCCTCAGGCCATCGGCGCCTGGTCATTGCCGGTGGCGTCGGCGCCAATAGGCGCTTGCGCGAGCGGCTGGCCGGAGTGGTGCGCGGCTTCGGAGCGGAATTGTTCTTTCCACGCGCCGAGTTCTGCACCGACAATGGGGCCATGATCGCGCTGGCCGGATGCATGCGGCTGTCGGCAGGCATGCATCAAAGCGGCCCCCTCGTCGCGCGGGCGCATTGGGAACTGGGGGATGGCGGAACAACGGGGGACAAGACGCCGTGATGGACAAGATCTTCATACATGCACTCAAGACCGAGGCGATCATCGGTATCTTCGATTGGGAACGCCAGGTCAGGCAGACCGTCCTCGTCGATGTCGAGATCAGCGCCGACATCAGGACTGCCGCGCTGTCCGATTCCATCGAGGACACGGTCAATTACAAGCGCATTGCGAAGCGCGTGCTGACCTTCGTCGAAGAATCGAAATTTCATCTGGTCGAAACACTTGCCGAGCATCTCGCGATGCTCATTTTGGACGACTTCGGCATTTCCTGGGTGCGCATATCATTGAGCAAACCGGGGGCGATTCGCGGGTCTCGCGATGTCGGCGTGGCGCTCGAGAGGGATCGCAAAGATCTCGAAAGATGGCGTGCCCGTGCGGCAGCCGCAAGGGCATAGCTGCGCTGCGCACCATGCCTCAACCCATTCTGCTCGATCGCGCTCTGTCCTGGCGCCAGGTCAACGATGTTGCCGAAGGTGCACCCCTGGCCCTGTCGGACGCCGCCCGCGAGAGAATTCGCGCGGCGCGTACACTCGTCGAATCGATCGTGTCCAAAGGCGTACGCGCCTATGGCGTGAATACCGGCGTCGGCGCCTTGTGCGACGTGGTGATTCCCGAATCCAAACAGGCGCAGTTGTCCCGGAATATCGTCATGAGCCACGCCGTGGGCGTAGGCAGGCCGCTCGATCCCATTGCCGTGCGCGCCATCATCGCCGCGGCTGTGAACAATTTTTCGCACGGCTTTTCGGGGATTCGGCCGGACTTGGTGGACCTTCTGCTCGCACTGCTGGAGCGCGACTGCATGCCGGAGGTGCCGGCCTCGGGATCGGTCGGTTACCTCTCGCACATGGCGCACATTGCGCTGGTGCTTCTCGGGGAGGGAACGGTGCTCTGGCGCGGCCGGCGATTGAGCGGCACCGAAGCGCTGCATTCGATGAACCTGACACCCCTCGTGCTCAAGGCAAAAGAGGGTTTGAGTCTCGTCAACGGGACGCCCTGCGCCACCGGTTTGTCGGCGTTGGCCCTGGCCAGAACGGAGCGGCTGCTCGGTTGGGTGGATGTCGTCGCGGCGATGACATTCGAGAATTTGCACGGTCAGATCGCTGTGTTTGATGCCGAGGCGCTGGGGCTCCGCGGGTCGGCGGGAGTGCGCTGCGTCGGAGAGCGGTTGCGCCGGATCTTAAGCGGCAGCGCCATTTTGGGGCGCAGCAGGGGCCTCAAGATCCAGGATTCCTTGAGCCTGCGGGCCATACCGCAGGTGCATGGCGCCGCACGCGACCTTTTCGCCAACGCGGCCCGCGCCGTGGATGAAGAGCTGGCCTCGGTCACGGATAATCCCGCCGTCGTGGGCACCGTAGATGAACCGCGCGCACTGTCCAGCGCGCATGCGGTCGGCGCTTCGCTAGGTCTCAGCGCCGATTCGCTCGCAATCGCGGTGGCGGAAGTTGCGGCCATGTCGGAGCGCCGTCTGGATCGCATGGTGAACCCTCTGGTGAGCGATTTGCCCGCCTTTCTGGCGACGGACAATGGCGCGGGGTCGGGCTTCATGATCGCGCAGTACACGGCGGTCTCACTGGTTGCAGATAATCGCCGTCTTGCCGCGCCGGCCAGTTTGGACGGCGGCGTGACCTCGGGTCTCCAGGAGGATCATCTCAGCCACGCAACTCCGGGCGCGCTGAAACTCCTCAAGATCATCGACAACGCGGAGATCATCGTGGGCATCGAACTACTTGCGGCGTCGCAGGCCTACGAGCTGCAACGCGATGCCCTTGCGCGGGCTGCGCAAACCGACGCCGTTTATCGCAGAGTGCGCGCTCTCGTTCCTCAATTCAGGGACGATCGCCCGTTGGGTGCCGACATTGCAGCCGCCAGAAGGCTGATCCAGGGATTGCCGCCGGATCCGAGTCGAGTGTGCGTCGCGAATTGCTAGATGCTGCGGCCGCCGTCGACGGCAATGATTTGACCGGTGATATAAGGTGCATCCCTCGCCAGGAACAGGGCGGTGCGCGCGACGTCCTGCGGGCTGCCGTGTCGTTTGAGTGCGGTCTTGTCGATGATTTCCCGCTTCAGTTCGTCGTCCATGCCGCCCTCCGGCCACAGCACCGGTCCCGGCGCAATGCCGTTGACGCGGATCTCAGGACCCAGTTCGCGCGCCAGTGCCCGCGTCATCATCGCGAGTCCGGCTTTGGCGGTGCTGTATACCGGGTACGCCTTGAGGGGCCGAAACGCGTGGATGTCGATCATGTTGATGATGAGTCCGCGCTGCTTCGCAAGGCTGGGCGCGGCGGCTTGCGAAAGAAACAAAGGGGCCTTCAGGTTGCTCCCGATGAGGTCGTCCCACTGCGGCAGAGTGATTTGGCCGACCGGGGTGGGGTAAAAACTGGATGCATTGTTGATCAGAATATCCAGGCGCCCATACTCGAGCAGCGCGGCGGCCACCAGCTTTTCAGGCGCTTCAGCCGTCGACAGATGCGCCGAATGGATGGCGGCGGAATGCGGCCGAACTTGATTGAAATGGTCCGCCAAGGCAATTGCGGCGGCGGCCGAGGAGCGATAATGAATCACTATATTCGCTCCCGCCGCATGCAGCGTGCGTGCGATCTCGGCGCCGACCCGGCGTGCGCCACCGGTGATCAGCACGACCTGGTCTTGCAACGAAGCAGGCTCTACGCTCGGTCTCATGCGCAGCAACGATACCCCAATGGCTCTGCAGCGTGAACACATGCTGAACGAGGTGCAAGCGGAGCACAGCGCGCGAATGCGCGCATATCTCAAGGAAATGATTTTCGCTTCCGACGGGTGGCTTAGCTTCGAACAATTCATGGAGGCCGCCTTATATGCGCCGGGACTGGGCTATTACAGCGCGGGCGCTCGCAAGCTGGGTGCCGGCGGCGATTTCACCACCGCGCCCGAGACGTCGCGCCTGTTCGGCGCTTGCGTCGCCCGGCAGTGTTCCGAGGTCCTGCGCGCGCTGGGTGGGGGATCCATTTTGGAAATTGGCGCCGGCAGCGGACGACTCGCAGCGGATGTGCTGTCGCGGCTCGAAACGCTCGGTGCGCTCCCGGATCGTTATCGGATTCTGGAAATCAGCGCAGACCTTCGCGACCGTCAGCGCCGGCACTTCGCGCAGCAGCTGCCGCACCTGCAGGAACGCGTGAGCTGGCTGGATCAGCCCCCTGCGGATCCCTTCGAGGGGCTCATCCTCGCCAATGAGGTGCTGGATGCGCTTCCGGTCAGGCGGTTCCGCTGGTTCCGCGACCATGTGGAGGAATTCGGCGTCGGCAATGGCGACGGCAGCTTCGTCTGGAGCCCGCGGTCGGCAAGCCCGGAGGTGGCTGCCGCTTGCCGGCAGCTGGCGAAGGCCGGCGGCCCCTGGGATGACGGATACGTCTCGGAGTACTGCCCGCGACTGGTTCCCTGGACGCGGGACGTCACCCAATCGCTGCGAGCCGGTGCCGCCCTGTGGATCGACTACGGCCTGCCCCGATCCCAATACTACTTGCCGGAACGGCACGACGGCACGCTTATGTGCCATTTCCAGCATCGGGCGCACGGCGATCCGTTCATGCATCCGGGATTGCAGGACATCACGGCCTGGGTGGACTATACGCGCCTCGCCGAAGCTTCCCGCAATGCCGATTTCACTTTGTCTGGCTTCACGACGCAGAGCTTCTTCCTGGCGGGTCTGGGAATAGACCAAGAAATGCAGATCATTGCCGGCGCGGATGCCGCCCAATTTGCGCGATTGGCCGGGCAGGCAAGGCAGCTCATGATGCCTGGCGAGATGGGCGAACGCTTCAAGGTCATGGCCTGGCAGCGCGGATTGGCGCTGCCGCTGTCCGGTTTTGCGCTGCAGGATCTGCGCCACACGCTGTGATGGGAATGTAATGGTCCGCGATGAAAGGTGCCGAATCCAATCTGACGCCGCGCGACGGCCGATTCGACCGGCACGTCGTCTTGCGGTTGAGCCTTGGGTATCCGCTGTTGTACGCCCTCGGATACCTGTCGAAGTCGGCTGGCGGATCGGCGGCCATCTGGCCCGCCCGCAGGAGCGCTCTACACTGGTGATATCGCCGCTCTGGATCGTTGCGCTCTTTGCCGAGCTCCTGATGAACGCGCGCAAGCATTCGCAGCGCCACTGCGCCGAAGTAGAGGTCGACCTTTCTCCGGCCGCGGTGGAAATTATGGTCGTGGATGAAGGCATTGGTTTCGATGCGCATCGCGCCCTGCCTCTCTCCGGAAACCGGTTTGGGCTTGCGCAGTTGCGGGAGCGGGTCCGCGCGGTGGGGGGTACCCTCGACCTCGACACGGTCGTCGGCGAAGGGTGCAGAGTGACCGTGCGACTCCCTGCTCCGACACCGGCACCGATACCGGGATAAATGCCGGATTTAGACCGGTTCAGGGCGGGTTCAGAACAGGTGCCGCATGCCGGTTTCAGGGTAGGATTGGGTCCGCCGGCGCGGTCTTCGTCGCCGGAAAGCGGGTGTTGCGTGGCGGCAACATAATTAGTGTTCCCCGTAGAATTGCTGATGTCACGCTGCACCAACAGCGAAGACAGCGCCGTAGGTCGCGAATGTCTTGGAATGTTTAGGGAAGGGGGATCGATCATGAGTTCAAATGTGAAACTAACCTGCGCGATCGCCGCAATCTTAAGCGGCAGCGGCGTGGCGTATGCGCAGACGGCGACGGAGGCGCAGGGAGCCGAAGCGTCGGATCAGATCCAGACCATCGTCGTCACCGCGCAGCGGCGCTCCGAGAGCATCCAGGACGTGCCGATCTCGATTCAGGCGTTCACCGGGCAAACGCTGAAGGAACTCAATATCACGACGTTCGATGACTACATCAAGTATCTGCCGAACGTGTCGGCTGCGAGCAATGGCCCGGGTCAGAACGAAATCTTCATGCGCGGCCTCAGCGCCGGCGTGCAGCCGAGCCAGGGCAGCGGATCGACGGGCTTGTTCCCGAATGTAGCGATCTACCTGGACGATCAATCCGGCCAGCTGCCGAACCGCAACCTCGACATCTACGCGGCCGACCTCGACCGCATCGAGGTTCTCGAGGGCCCGCAGGGCACGCTGTTCGGTGCCGGCGCGCAGGCCGGTACGGTTCGCTATATCACGAACAAGCCGAAGCTCAATGTGACCGAAGGCAACGTCGACGCCGGCTACGGAGTCACCGCCCACGGTGATCCGAACACCAATCTGACGGCGGTGCTGAACGTCCCGCTGATCACCGACACACTTGCCGTGCGCGCGGTGATCTATGATGACCGGCGCGGCGGGTATATCGACAACGTGCCGGGAACGTTCACACGCCGGTCGACCGATATCGGCATTCATTATGCCAACTACACGGGGGGAGGCGTGCCGCCGAATTCCCCGGTCATCAACAACAACAGCATCGCGGGCAGAGCGATCAATCCGGTCACCTATCAGGGCGTTCGAGCCGAGGCGCTGTACCAGATCAATGAGGACTGGAGCGTTCTTCTCGCCCAGACGTACCAGGACATGGACTCCCAGGGTGTGTTCTACCAGACACCCAAGTCCTCGGATGGCGTGCCCCTGGCGCCGCTCGAGGTCACGCTGTTCAACCCTGCCTACGACAAGGATAGATTCGAGAACACCGCGTGGACGCTCAACGGCAAGCTGGGCGACCTCAAGGCGGTTTACACCGGCGGCTACCTGGTTCGTCACGTCGATCAGGTGGGCGACTACACGAATTACTCGCGCGGCACCTATGCCGACTACTACCAGTGTTATGGACCGGGCACAGCGGCGAATCCGCTCACGTCCACCTGCTTCTCGCCGAGCGCTTCCTGGCGGACCGCCGAGCGCAACGAACACATGCAGCACGAAATTCGCCTGAGCACGCCGGACGACTGGCGTTTGCGCGGCATCGTCGGGGCGTACTACGAGGACAACAAACTCTTCGACCGGACCGCCTGGATGTACAAGACCATTCCGAACTGCACGTCGAACGGTGCGCCGGGCACGCCGGGAAATACCGGCTGCCTGTCGAACATCGGCACGGTCCCCGGCACAAGCGTCGAAAGTCCGGGTGTTCAAAACGACAACACGTCCTTCTACCAGGACACCCGGCGCGCAACGAAGCAGACGGCTGTCTTCGCATCGCTGGACTTCGACCTCATTCCAAAGGTATTGACGATCACGGTGGGCACGCGCCATTTCCGCTTCGACAACTCGTCTCAGGGCAGCGTCACGAGCAGTTTCACCTGCTTTCAGCAAGGGACGCCTCCAGGCGGATGCGTCAGCGATTCGTTCAATCTCGACGCGCAGCACCTCTCCGACACCGAATCGGGCTTCAAGAGCCGCGGCAATCTGACCTGGCACATCACGTCGGACATGATGCTGTACTACACGTACTCGCAGGGATTTCGCCCGGGGGGTTTCAACCAGAGCGGCGGTGCGCTGCATGCCCCCGGCCCGGATGGGCAGCCGCAGTACGTCACGCCGTCCTCGTATCACTCGGACGACCTCACGAACAACGAGATCGGTTGGAAGACGGAATTTTTCAACCACCGTCTGCAATGGAACGGCGCGGTTTACCGGGAGAACTGGAACAACGTGCAGGTTGCCTTCTTCGATCCCGGTTTGATCGGCAACATATTCTTCAACACCAACGGCCAGAACTTCCTGGTCAAGGGCGTCGAGACCTCAGTCGTGGCCCGGGTGATCGAGGGATTGACGCTGCAGGGTGCGGGATCCTGGAACCAGAGTCGGCAGACCAATTCGCCGGCGCTCATCGACCGCAATCCCGCGAGCGTGAACTTCGGCAAGGCCATCACCGAAACCTGCGACAGCACCGGCGCGAATTGCGCGCCGATCACCAATCCGTTCGGTCCAATCGGCTCGCCGAGCGCGAACTCGCCGCCGATTCAGTTCAGCCTGCGCGCGCGCTACGACTGGTCCATGGCTTCCTACAACGCTTTCGCGCAGCTGGGGGCCAATCACACCGGTCATTCGTTCACGCAGGCGGGTTCGAATCCGACGATCGCGGGAAGCGGGATCGTCAGTACGGGCAGGCTGCGGTTTGAAGACCCGGCGTACACGACCTACGACGCGTCGTTGGGGGTGGCGAAGGACGCCTGGAGCGCCCATCTCTACGTCGAGAACCTGACCAATTCGAACGCCAGCGTGTTCACGAACACCGACCAGTTCATCGTGGCACAGACGGTCCTTCGGCCCAGGGTCATTGGCGCAGCGTTCGGTTACAAGTTCTGATATGGCGAGAGTTCACTTCGTCCATCGATAGACGGCGCCCGGGAACGGTGCCTTCCATGGGTCGAAGACTCCGGTGATGTACAGCGTGCCGGCGCCGTCGGCGCCGAAGTTCACGTTGGTCACATAAGGAGTGGGTACGGTGATGAGCCGCACCAGCTTCCTTTCACCGTTCACCACCAGCACCCGGCCCGACCCGTTTTGCGCGATGTAGTAATTGCCGTCGGGTCCCAGTTTCAGGCCGTCCGGACCATTGTAGGCGTCCGCGCGGGCGGTCGGCGGCGCGAGATCCTGCATGCGCGCCCATACGGAGCGCGCACCCAGAACGCCGTCGCGCGTGATCGGAAACGAGAGGATGCGGCCGGCGAGCATTTCCGCCACGAGCAGCTCCTTGCCATCCCTGGACAACGTCAAGCCGTTCGAATAGTGGATGAGACTGGCCGCCTCGACGAGGGTCTCCCCGGTCGGCGGCATGTACAGCACGGTTCCGCTGATCGGCGCCTTGAGATCGTAGATGCCCGAGGCCGAAACATAGATCCCGCCCCGGCCGTCCGCCGTGAAATCATTCGGTCCGATAAACGGCTTGCCCGAGCCATCCCTGTCGATCGTGCGGACCTTCTTGCCGGATCCGTCGAGTTCGACGATCGCGTTCGCGTCGTAGCATGCCACCAGAATATGATCGTGCCGGTAGGCGATCAGACCGGAGGCGCCGCAATGTTCGCCGCTCCAATAAGGTGTGGCACGTTTGCCGTCCCACATTTTGATTCCAGGCCCGGCGTATTCCACGTATAGGAGCTTGCCGTCCCGCCACAGGGGCCCTTCGGGGTAGGCCGCCTTGGCGTCGATGAGCGCCGTGCCTGCTTGCGAAGCGCCGATCAGCGCCGCCGATGCGATCGACCATAGGGCTGTGAGCGGTATCTTCATGATGGTCCGTTACCGTGCGGGATCCGCGCGCGCCGCTGACTGATCTCGCAATTCCGCGATGGCTTGCGCGCGCCGTTGATGCAGCCGCCGGGCGATCTTCGCGCCGTCGTTCTGCGCGATGTCTTCGGTCGAGGGTCTGATGTTTGCCGCGGCGTCGCGCGCCGCCTGCAGATATTCCCGCTGAGGATAGGCTATGTGCTCCAACCCGGTGCGGCCGCGCGAATCCGCTTCGCACGCGAGCAGCGCCTGGGCGAAACGCTCCGGGCGGCGGAACGCGTCGGCCCGCTCCAGGAACTCCAGGATGGTCCTGGCCTTGAGTTCGAATGCCCGGTGGACGATCCCGTGATAGCGCGCCACGATCGTGCCGAGGTCGCGATATTCACCCGGCAGGCGCAGCCGGTCAGCCATCACCCCGATGAGTGAAACGCTGCGCTCCTCGTGTCCGGTGTGGCTCGGCCACTGCGCGCGCGGAGTCGTGCCCTTGCCGAGATCGTGCACCAGCGCGGCGAATCTGACCCTGGGGTCGGCGCTCAGCAAGACGGCTTGATCGAGGACCATGAGGGTGTGCAATCCGGTGTCGATCTCCGGGTGCCATTGCGGCGGCTGGGGCACGCCGAATAGAGCGTCTATCTCCGGATAAATCGGCAGCAATGCGCCGCATGCCCGAAGCACCCTGAAGAATTCAGAGGCGCCGGGTTCGCGCAGCGCCTTTTCCGTTTCCTGCCATACTCTTTCCGGCACCAGTGAGTCGACCTCCCGCCGCTCAACCATGGAGCGCATCAGCTCGAGCGTCTCCGGGGCCACCTTGAAGCCCAGCGGCGCAAATCGGGCGGCGAAGCGGGCGACGCGCAACACGCGCACGGGATCCTCGCTGAAGGCCGGGGAAACATGGCGCAGCACGCGCGCGTCGAGATCGCGTTTGCCGCCATGGGGATCGAGCAGTTTACCGTCCACCGACTGCGCCATGGCGTTGATGGTCAGGTCGCGGCGCGCCAGATCCTCCTCGAGAGTGACCTCGGGGCCGAATTCGACGGCGAATCCGCGATATCCAGGCGCAACCTTTCGCTCGAGGCGCGCCAGCGCGTATTCATCATGAGTCTCGGGATGCAGAAATACCGGAAAGTCGCGTCCGACTTCACGGTAGCGCATGCCCAGCAGTTCCTCGCGGGTGCCGCCGACGACCACCCAATCCCGCTCCTTGACGGTCAAGCCGAGCAGGGCGTCCCGAACGGCTCCCCCAACCAGATACACTTGCATGGGTGAATCTTAGCAGCATACACCCGGCCCTCCGCTCGGCCTTGATGCTCGCGCTGATAGCCGTTTCGAGCGGCGGCTGCTACGTCTTGCAGGGTATCCAGGGGCAGCTGTCACTGATGTCGAAGCGCGAACCGATCAGTGAGGTGATCGGCAAGGCGTCGACCCCGGCAGCCTTGCGCGCCCAGCTCGAAGCAGTCGCCGAAATACGCGATTTCGCCAGCCGCGACCTCGGGCTCCCGGACAATGGCAGCTATCGCAGCTACGCCGACTTGGGCCGCCGCTTCGTGGTCTGGAATGTCGTCGCCGCTCCGGAATTTTCGGTCGAACCGAAGAAATGGTGCTACCCGATCGTGGGCTGCGTGGCGTATAGGGGTTATTTCGTCGAGCACAGGGCGCGCCGCTACGCGGGACAACTACGCGCCCGGGGTGTCGACGTCGCCGTCGGGGGTGTTGCGGCGTACTCAACTCTCGGTCACTTCGACGATCCGGTCCTCAACACCATGATGGGCTGGAACGATGTCGAGCTCGCGGGGATCATTTTCCATGAACTCACGCATCAGCTGCTCTACGTGCCGGACGACTCGTCGTTCAATGAGGCGCTCGCGACGACGCTCGAGGAAGAAGGGGTGCGGCGCTGGCTTCTCGCCCAGGGTAGAGAGGCAGATCTGGCCGCCCATCTCGTGCAGCACGATCGCTACGTCAAGGTCGTGCAGCTGCTCAACTCGACCAGAGGCGAGCTGCGCGCGGTCTATGACTCCGGACTTGCGCCCGGCCCGATGCGCGAAAGGAAGCGTGCCGCATTCGATGCGATGCGCTCGAGCTTCGAGCTTCTCAAAGCGCGCTGGGGTGGGCACGCTCCGTTCGAACCCTGGTTCGACGAGGGACTCAACAACGCCCATTTGGCCTCCGTCGCCACGTACTTCTCCTGCGTGCCGGGCTTCGAGCGCGAGCTCAATGCGGCCCATGCAAACCTCACCGCCTTTTATACCCGTGTCCGAGCGCTGGCAAAGCTTGATCGAAAGGAGCGCGATGCCATCGTATGCGGGGAATCATGAGGGCCCTACATGGCATAGAATGCACCGCTTTCGTAGGAAAGGGTCAGCTGAAATGCGACCACGAGGGCGAACACGATGGTGACGGCAAGTAGTCCTTGTGCGAGCCTTTGTACGAGAGGGATTTCGTTCATGATGTGCTCCAAATTGCAAAATGATCCCGACGGCGAATACATTGCTCCGTGCGCCGATCGGCAACAAACGCAATGTCTGATAGTCGATTAAGGAAAACTTAAAATGCCGGCCGCCTACGATCGATTGCCGTTGGGAGCACTGCGGGTGTTCGAGGCGGTCGCGACCCACTTGAGCTTCTCCGCGGCTGCCGATGCGCTCAATGTCACGCCGGCCGCAGTCAGCCAGCAGGTCAAAGCGCTGGAGGGATATATCCAGGTGCCCTTGTTTCGACGGAACGGCCGCCGCGTCGAAATTACCGACGAGGGCATGGAGCTGCTGCCTGCCGTCAGAGCCGGTCTCGAGAAGCTCGAATCGGCCCTGCAGCAAATCAAACACTACCGCCGCGCCGGGCCGCTGCAAATCAGCACGCTGGCGTCGTTTCTGCAAATTTGGCTGCTGCCGAGAATCCGCTCGTTTCGGCGCAAGCACCCCAACATCGAGCTGCGTTTTCACACCTCGCGCGAGCTGGTGGATTTCTCGCGCACGACCAATCATGTCGCCATCCGTTTCGGCCGGGGCAATTATTCAAATCTGCACAGCGAAAAAATACTCGACGATTGGCTCGTGCCGGTGGCCAGTCCCGATCTCATCAAGCAATACGGAATGGTCGAGCGCGGAACGAACCTGGGCAAATACCCCCTGCTCGAAAGCGGCGATGAGCCGTGGAGCGCGTGGAGCCAAACCGGCGGGGAGGAAGCGTGGCTTTCGCGGGTGCCGAGCATCGACGATTCGGCGGGGCTTCTGGCGGCGGCGGAGGAGGGCTTGGGATACGTGCTCGCGCGCTGGACGCTGGTCACCCGCTCGCTGCAAAAAGGCACCCTGCGGCTCGCAGGCCGGGGCGCCCTGCCTTATGGCCTCGCTTATTATTTCGTATGTCCGAAGAACTTCTTGACGCTGCCCAAAGTGGCCCAATTTCGCGAGTGGCTGATCGCCACGGCGCGCGAGTTTCCGAGGCCGGACGCGTCTTGAATGACGGATTGAGGGTCGATGCGCTCATGCGCGCGTATCAGGGCGAGGTCCCCGGCGCCTGCGTCGCCGTGCTCAAGGACGGTGCGCCCATCCTGAGGCGCACATACGGCCTGGCGGACGTCGAAAGAGGGGTTTCGGCCGCGACCGAGACCAACTACCGTCTTGCATCGATGACCAAGCAGTTCACCGCGGCCGCAATACTGCTCCTGGTCCAGGATGGGCGGCTGTCGATCGACGATCCGGTTCGCAGATGGTTGCCTGCGCTTGGAGCCGCCGCCGATGAAGTGATCATCCGGCATCTGTTGACGCACACCTCCGGAGTCGTCGACTTCGAGGATCTGATCCCGGAGGGAACCACATTGCAATTGCGCGATGCGGACGTGCTGAGGCTCCTGCAGGCGGAAGATCGTCTCAATTTTCCGCCGGGAACGAGCTACCGCTACAGCAACAGCGGTTACTCTCTGCTGGCGCTCATCGTCGCAAATGCTTCGGGTGAGGACTTCGCGGCATTTCTTCGAAAGAGGATTTTTCTGCCGCTCGGCATGCGGAACACGGTGGCGTTCGAAGCGGGTATTTCCTCGGTCGCACACCGCGCCTTCGGCTACAGGGCCGCCCGGGATTCGTGGGTTCGCGCCGATCAGAATCTGACGAGCGCCACGCTCGGCGACGGCGGCATCTATTCCTCCATCGATGATCTCGCCAGATGGGACGCCGCGCTGTACGCCGGCCGGCTGCTGCGGCCCGCATCCCTCAGTGCCGCATTCAAAGCCGCGACGCCGACCGATGATCCAGCCGTCCAATACGGGTTCGGATGGCGGATCAGCGGTGCAACCGTGTGGCATTCTGGCGAAACAACGGGGTTCAGGAACGTCATCGTTCGCCATCTTGAACGCCGCTTGACGGTCATCGTATTGACGAATCGGGACGATCCGGCGCCCTACCCCGCGGCGATCGCGATCGGCAATATCTTCACGTCCCGCTTCTAGGGAGCTGCCCGCTTACCAAGCGAGCAGAGCGGCCGCAAGATCGTCGACCCCGGTGCGCACCGGATCGCACACCGGCAATCCCAGTTCCGAGGTCAGGCGCCGGAAATATGCTTCACGATCGGCCTCGGAGAGGCTCGAGGAATTGATGCTCAATCCGGCGCAGCGCACCGCGCGGTTCGTCAGCCGGCCCGCGCGCAGATAGTCCTCGATCGCCACGCGCAGGTCCGGAATGGGAAAATCCGGGTACTCATCGATCGTGCGCCGCGACGGATCGTGGCACAGGACGATGGCGTCGGGCTGCGAGCCGTGCAGAAGGCCGAGGGTTACACCCGCGTAGGCCGGATGAAAGAGCGATCCCTGTCCTTCTATCACGTCCCAGTGGTCGGGCGCATTGTCGGGGGACAGCTGTTCCGCAGCGCCGGCAATGAAGTCGGCAACGACCGCGTCGATGGCGATGCCTTCACCGCAAATCAAGATGCCGGTCTGGCCCGTGGCCCGAAAGGTTGCAGCGGCTCCGCGCTTCTTCAGGTTCCTGGCGAGGGCCAGGGCGGTGTATTTCTTGCCGAGGGCGCAGTCCGTGCCGACGGTCAGGACCCGTTTACCGCTTCGTTTGCGGCCGCTTGCCGCGCCATAACTGCGGTCGCTGTGGCGCACGTCGATCAGCCTTACCGCGCGCCGCGAGGCAGCGTGCGCCAGTTCGGGAAACGCAGCGAGGCGCGAATGCAGACCGCTCACGACGTCGAGGCCCGCGTCCGCCGCCGCCGCCAACTCGGTCACCCAGTGCGGCGGAAGCATGCCGCCGGTCGGTGCAATTCCGACGATGATCGAACCCGCGCCGCGGGCGGCGGCCTCACGCGGGGACAGGCGAGAGAGCCCGAGCGAGACGCTGCAGCCCGGCAGGCTCCATTCGCCCATCACATCCTCGGCGCACCAGTCCTTGAGTCCGAACGCCGTCTTCGCCGTCAGCTTGTCCTGAACGTCGCCGAGAAAAAGCAGGTAGGGCTTGCGTAACCGGTGCATCGCCGCTATCGCAGGATGGGTTTGCTGCGGCCGGCGCTCGCGCGATTGTCGCTCAGTCGGGCATTGTCCTCGAGTGCGCCCAAATACTGGCGGGCGGATGCAACCATGGATTGCGGCTTTATCCCGAGCTTTGCGAATCCATCATCGACGCAGACACTGTCGACGCAGAGCGAACGATAGTTATCGCTGGAGAAGGGGCGCCCCGGCACAAAATCCATGACCAGTGCCTGCATTCGCGCCACGGCGTCAGGCAAACCGACGATCCATCGGCGCCGCCCGGTCAACTTGGCCACCAGTCCGACGATTTCGCGCAATGTGTAGATTTGCGGGCCGCCGAGTTCATAGGTTTGACGGCTGCAGGCGCCGCCGTGCAGGCAGCGAAGCACCGCCTCGACCACATCGTCAACCAACACCGGTTGAAACCGCGCGTTCGGTTTTGCCAGAGGAAAGACGAAAGGGATCGTCCCGAGCAGCGCGGCAAAGCGATTCAGGAAGGAATCCCCGGGACCGAACATCACCGAGGGCTGGAAAATGGTCCAGTCCAGGGCGGAGCTCGTTTCGCGGATCAGCTTTTCCGCTTCGCCCTTGGTGCGCAGGTAGTAGCTCGGCGCGTCGACTGCGGCTTTCAGCGCAGACACTTGAAGGAGCCTCGTCACACCGGCGGAGCGTGCCGCCTGCAATACACCCTGTGTGAGCTCCGTGTGAGCGCGCCGGAATCCCTCGCCGCCGAATCCACGCTCATTGAGAATGCCGATGAGATTGATGACGACATCCTGCCCGCGGAAGTGTTCGCTCAGTTGCGCCTCTTTGTACACATCGCAGTTCTCCAGGGTCAGCCCCGGCAGCACCAGCAGATGTTTGTGCTGTTCCCGGTCGCGGGACAACACCGTGACCCGGCGGCCGTCCTTGATCAATCGCGCAACCAGCCGAGTCCCAAGGAATCCGGTGCCGCCGAGAACGGCTATGGATTGCGGACGCATCGGGATCAGCGTATTTGAATCAGCTGCACGCTGTTGCCGCGGCGCACATTGAGGACCAGGACATTGGCATTCTTCGCAGCTTCCTTGAAACTCTTGGTATTCGCAACCGGCGTGCGTCCCACGCCGACAATCAAGTCATTGGCGCGCAGACCGTTTTGAGCGGCCGGGCTGCCTTCCTGGATCGATTTCACGAGAATTCCCCCATTGTCGGGCGCATCATGAAGTTCGGCGCCCTCGAGGCCCTTGTTGATGTCCACCGCGTTGGCCGTCTCCAGCTCGCTGCGCTCGGAAATGAGGGCGGTCACTTTGCGCGCCTTGCCGTCGCGCAACAGGCCGATTTCGACCTTGTCGCCGATCCGCAGCATGCCGATGGTGTTGCGCAGTTCGCTTGCGTCCCTCATCGTGACGCCGTTGATGGAAGTTATGATGTCGCCTGTCTTGACGCCGGCGCGCTCCGCCGCCGACCCTTGCGCCACTCCGGCGACCAGGGCACCGCTCGACTCGGTGAGACCGAATTCCTTGGCGATGTCGGGAGTCACATTGTAAATGTTCACGCCCAGCACGCCGCGCTTGACTTGACCGTACTTGATCAGCTGATCCATGACCCCCTTGGCCATGTTGACCGGGATTGCGAAACCGATGCCGATGTTGCCGCCGCTGCGCGACAGGATGGCGGAATTGATGCCGACCAACTCGCCGCGAAGGTTCACGAGCGCACCGCCGGAATTGCCGGGATTGATCGACGCGTCGGTCTGGATGAAGTCTTCATAGCCGTCCGGATTGATGCCGGAGCGGCCAAGTGCGCTGACGATGCCGGCGGTCACCGTGTGCTGCAGACCGAACGGATTGCCGATGGCGACGACGTAGTCTCCGACCTCGAGGTGCGCCGAATCCCCGAGGGCCATTGCGACGAGGCTGGGCTGCTTGGCCTGCAGTACCGCGATGTCCGCGCCTTCGTCGGAGCCGATGACCTTGGCGGAAAAGGTTCTATTATCGAGCAGTGTGATCGTGATTTCGCTGGCGTTCTCGACCACGTGATGATTGGTGATGATGTATCCGTTCTTGGCGTCGACGATGACGCCTGAACCGGCGCTCTGGAATTGTCTCTCGCGCGGCCTCGAATCGGGCGGGGCGTCAAAAAACCTCCGGAAAAACGGGTCATCGAGCAGAGGATTGTGCTGGCCTGGCTCCTCTTTGATGGTGCCGCGCGTCGCTATGTTGACCACCGCCGGCGACACGCGCTTGACCATCGGGGCAAGCGACGGCATGGGCGCGGCATCCGCCGTCGGCGAGGGCAGCGCGGCGTGGGCGGGTTGGGAAAGGACGATCGAAGGTACGGCAAGAACGGCCGCGGCCAGAGTAGCTGCCGCAAATTTCAAACGCAGATTCATTCGATTTCCTTCGGTGCTATTCCAAATCTTGGCGCGCGAAACAAGGCCGGACGAAATGCCGTCCGGCCTTGGGTGCCTTTAGTTAATTGCGCGATATTACACGGAAGATCGCGCTTGGAACGGGCGCTTAGGCGGCTTCCACCGTGATCCGGTGCGGTTGCACCTGCGCCAATTTGGGAATTGCGACTTCCAGCACACCGTTGACGAACTTCGCCTTGATGGCCTGGGCGTCTGCCGAGTCCGGCAGGCTGAATCGGCGCTGGAACTCCCCGGTGATGCGCTCCACCCGGCGATAACCCTCGCGCGACTCGCGCTTCGTATCTTCCCGGCGCCCGCGGATGGTCAGCACACCTTGATCGGCGGTGATTTCCACTGCTTTCGGATCGACACCCGGCAGATCCACGTGCAATGCGAACTGGTTCGCTTCCTCGTGAATATCCACCGGCGGCAGCCAAGCTCCCGAATCTGCGGCCGTCGTCAGCGGCGCGCCGAACAAGCGATCGATATCCTTTTGGAGCCGGCTGACGAGTGCCCAAGGCTCATAGCGTACGACGGTCATTTCTAAATACTCCTGATGAAAATGTTGGTTGGCGATCTTTCAAGTCACGCGCGTTGCGAAAGGAAATTGGGACGCGGCGTCGTATTTTCAACGGGAGTCGGAGGATCGGGGCCAAGGCCAAAGTGAGACGTGGTTCAAAGTCAATGGGACATAATGTGGATAAGGTGTGCAAACACAAGATCTTGCGGTTGGGGGTTTTTCCTCTTGACCGTGCGTCGGGGAAGTGTAATCAGCCAATTTCTTGAGACTTATTTGTAATTCATTGATATATATGAAGTTTTTATATCAAAAAAACTATGAAAAAAGTCTTGACGGTCGCCGCCACTGCGACTTAACCTCTCCCTCCGCACACAACATGTTGTGGTCGGCGGTTCGCGTCAGTCCCAACGGCCTTTGTTCTGCTTCAGTCTTTATTTCCCCCGGGATCGCCGCAATCTGTGTTCAGTCCATAACTTGAGAATTATAAGGGAGTGGCTCTCATACCCATGAATACGGTGGTCAAAATACAGCCCAAGGACATCGGCGATATTTCGTTCCAGGAAGCGTCGTTCGACATCTGGGACAAGAAATACCGTCTCACCGCGAAAGACGGCTCGCCCATCGACAATACGATGGACGACACCTATAAACGCGTCGCACGCGCTCTTGCGGACGTTGAGACCGAAGAGTGCCGTGAACAGTGGTATGAATCGTTTCTTTGGGCGCTTCGCCATGGTGCGATTCCCGCGGGGCGCGTCACTTCGAACGCGGGCGCGCTCGAACACAAGCCCGCGACATCGACCATCAACTGCACCGTATCCGGCACCATCCGCGACTCGATGGACGATATCCTCAACAAGGTTCACGAGGCGGGTCTCACGCTGAAGGCCGGATGCGGCATCGGTTATGAATTTTCAACGTTGAGGCCGCGCGGCGCCTATGTATCGGGCGCCGGCGCCTATACGTCCGGTCCTTTGTCGTTCATGGACATCTACGACAAGATGTGTTTTACCGTCTCTTCGGCCGGCGGCCGGCGCGGCGCCCAGATGGGTACCTTCGACATCGGGCATCCCGACGTATTGGAGTTCATTCGGGCCAAGCGCGAGAACGGACGTCTGCGGCAATTCAACCTGTCGTTGCTCATCACCGATGAATTCATGAAGGCCGTCAAGAAGGACGGCGACTGGCAGTTGGCCTTTCCACTGGGCCGTCAGGAATTCGAGAACGAGCGGCCCGATCTCGAGGATGCCACGAAGTTCGTGTGGCGGGAGTGGCCGCACACGGAAGGGTATGTCGCGAACGAGGAGGGCCTGGTCGCATGCAAGATCTACAAGACATTGCCCGCGCGCCGCGTGTGGGATGTGATCATGTCGTCCACGTACGACTTTGCCGAGCCGGGTTTCATCCTCATCGATAGAGTCAACGAGATGAACAACAATTGGTGGACGGAAAACATCCGCGCCACCAATCCATGCGGCGAGCAGCCGTTGCCCGCGTATGGCTCGTGCCTGCTGGGGTCGGTCAATCTCACCAAGTTCGTCATCGATCCGTTCACGGACAGCGCACGGTTCGACTGGGAAACCTACCGCAAGGTCGTGAAGGTGTTCACCCGCATGCTCGACAATGTGGTCGAGATCAACGGATTGCCGCTGGCACAGCAGCGCGACGAAATCGTCCGCAAACGGCGCCACGGCATGGGTTTTCTCGGGTTGGGGTCGACCATCACTCTTCTTTGCATGAAATACGGTTCGAAGAAATCGGTGGCGTTTTCCCAGAATGTGTCGCGCGAGATGGCCGTGGCCGGTTGGGAAGCCGCTCTGGAGCTCGCCCGCGAGAAGGGCCCCGCGCCCATCATGAATGAGGAATTCACGGTCACGCGCGCGATGCTTCGCAAGAGGCCGGAGATGGTCAAGGACGGTTGGCGCGTCGGCGCGCGCATCGCGGGCCGGGTCCTGCACGCGCGATACAGCCGCTACATGCAGCGCATTGCCGAAGCGTCGCCGGAATTGGTGGATGAGCTCGCCGAAGTCGGCGCACGGTTCACACATCACACATCGATCGCGCCGACCGGGACGATCTCGCTGTCGCTTGCCAACAATGCATCGAACGGCATCGAACCCTCGTTCGCGCACCACTATTTCCGCAATGTGATCCGTGAAGGCAAGAAGTCCAAGGAAAAAGTCGACGTATTCTCATTCGAGCTGCTGGCGTACCGCGAGCTGGTAAATTCCCGCGCGATGCCGGATTCGCAGAACCCGGCCGAGAAGCTGCCCGATTACTTCATCTCCGCGGACGACATCGGTCCCAAGGAGCACGTGGACATCCAGGCGGCGGCGCAATTGTGGGTGGACTCGTCGATATCCAAGACGGCGAATGTGCCGACCGACTACAAATACGAGGATTTCAAGGACATTTACATGTATGCCTTTGAGCAGGGTCTCAAGGGGTGCACGACGTTTCGCTTCAATCCCGAAGCCTTTCAGGGAGTGCTGGTCAAGGAAGATGATCTCAAGAACACGATCTATGTGTTCACGCTCGAGGACGGCACGGAAATCGAGGCGAGGGGCGATCAGGAGATCGAATATGACGGCGAAATGCATACGGCCGCCAATCTCTTCGATGCCCTGAAAGAAGGCTATTACGGGAAATTCTGATCATGGCTCACATCAAAATCGACAAGAAGATCGCGAAGTATCGGGTACAAAAGCCGGAGGCGAAGGATGCGCCCGCCGCTCCCAAGGAGCCGCCGAAGACGCAGGACAACGTCATCTGGATGCATGAGAAGCTGGAGCGGCCCGAGGTATTGATCGGTTCGACCTACAAGATAAAGACACCCGTGTCCGATCACGCCATGTACGTGACCATCAACGACATCGTGCTCAACGAGGGAACGCAGCACGAGCAGCGCCGGCCGTTCGAGGTGTTCATCAATTCGAAGAACCTCGATCATTTCCAGTGGATCGTGGCGTTGACCCGGGTCATTTCCGCCGTCTTTCGCAAGGGAGGCGATACGACGTTCCTGGTGGACGAATTGAAGGCGGTCTTCGACCCGAAGGGGGGATATTGGCAACCGGGCGGCAAATTCATGCCCTCCACGATTGCCGAGCTGGGTTATGTGATCGAGCGCCACCTGCAATCGATCGGATTGCTCAAGAAGCCGGAGCTCGATGTGCACCAGCGCAAGCTCGTGCAGGAAAAGCGCGCGGAGTTCGAGGCGCGAGCCAAGCAAACCGACGCTTTTTCGAAGTCGCATTTTCCGGAGGGAGCGCAGCTCTGCGCGAAGTGCAGCACCGCCGCCGTCGTGATGATGGACGGCTGCAATACCTGTTTGAATTGCGGCGACTCCAAGTGCGGATAGAGACCGCCGATAGCTAAATTGACCCAGATAGCGGCGCTCGCGCTTCTGCTCGCGCCGCTCTTCCACCAGACTTCCGCGGGCGCCGAGCCGGTCGATGCCTTCGTGCGCCCTGCGGAGCTCGAGCAGGACGTGCGCTTTTGGGTTCGCGTCTACACCGAGGTCACCACCGACCAGGGTCTGCTGCACGACGATTGGAATCTCGGCCTGGTTTACGAAGTGTTGCGATTCGATCCAGCCTCCCCGCCCTCGCAGCGCGAGCGGCGCGTGGCGGAGGCGAAGGCGCGTTATTCGAATTTGCTGAGGCGCTTTGCGGCGGGCGCGACCGACAATCTCACGCCGCATGAGCAGCGCATTTTGCACGCCTTTGGCGATGCAGCGGGCCCCAGGGACTTTCGCGACGCGATCGACCGGATTCGTTTCCAATTGGGGCAGGCGGATCGCTTTCACGAGGGGCTCATACGGGCGGCGGTATGGGAAAAGCAGATTGCACGCACTCTGACGCAGCATGGCGTGCCTGCCGAGATTGCGGCGTTACCGCACGTTGAGTCCTCGTTCAATCTTGCAGCCTATTCCAAAGTGGGGGCCGCCGGTCTGTGGCAATTCATGCCTTCGACCGCCAGACGATTCATGCGGGTCGACAGTGTCGTCGATGAGCGCCTCGATCCGTACAGCGCGACGGAAGCCGCGGCCAATTTGATGCTCTACAACTATCGGCTGCTCGGCACTTGGCCGCTCGCGGTCACCGCTTACAACCATGGCCCCGGGGGGTTGCGGCGCGCCCAGGATGAATTGGGCAGCAGCGACATCGGCGTGATCGTCAAGCGTTATCAGGGAACGACTTTCGGGTTTGCGTCGCGCAATTTCTACGTAGCGTTCTTGGCGGCGCTCGAAGTTGATCGCAATGCCGAAAGCTATTTCGGTCCCATCACACGGTTACCCGAGACCGACAGCACACCCGTGGAAATGCCGGACTATATACCGGTGGAGGCGCTGGCAAAGGCGTTCAAAGTCGACATGGGGGCGCTGCGCGTGCTCAACCCGGCGTTGCGGCCGCCGATCTGGAGCGGAAGCCGATTCGTGCCGCGCGGCTATGCGCTGCGGCTGCCCGGCGTTCCGCCGCAGGCCGAAATTGCTGCAGCCCTGGAACGCCTGCCGCCTTCGCAGCGCTATGTCGCCCAGCGCAATGACGGCAGCCACAAGGTGCGCCGGGGAGAGACCCTGGCCGGAATTGCGGCGGCCAGCGGCGTGAGTTTGCCCCGATTGCTGACGGCGAACGGCTGGAGCGCCGCTCCTGCGGTCGCGCGCGGCCAGAGCGTGAGGATTCCGATGCCGGCGTCGCGCGCGGACAACGCCGCCGGCGCGCCTGCCGTGGCCGCCGCGGCGCCGCCTGCTCCTGCGGCCGAGAAGCTTGGGCGGCCGCAGCCGAAGGAGCCGGTCTCCGAGCGGCAAACGGACAGCAACGCCTTGCTGCCGGTCGCAGCGCCGACTGGAAATTCCGACCCGACGGATTACAGCGTCCGCGCCGACAATACGGTGATCGTGCAAGCGGCGGAAACCCTGGGACATTACGCCGATTGGTCCGGAGTGAGCTCACAGGCGCTGCGGAGTCTCAATAAGTTGCACAAGAATGCGATGGTGACGCTCGGTCACAAGGTCAAGTTGGATCTATCGCGGGTGAGCGCGGACGACTTTGCGGCGGCGCGCCGCGAGTATCATCGCCGCTTGCAAGAGGATTTTTTTGCAGCCCATCGCATCGCCGGTACCGAGGACTATTCAGTGAAGCACGGCGAGTCGCTATGGATAATCGCGCAGCAGCACGCGGATTTGCCCGTGTGGCTCGTGGCGCAATACAACCCCGATGTGGATTTCAACGACGTGCGCCCCGGGACCGTCATCGTGCTGCCGAGGGTCGAGTCCATCAATCGCCAGTGATTCCGCGGGCCTGCACGTACTGCGTCAAAACGGCGCTCGAATTCACAACGGGCGAAAAACTCACCACGGAACCGTCGGCCGCGCGGACCTCGAGTTTGAGGGTGGTGCTTGCCGCCATGCGCTTCAACCCCTGGGGTGTAAGCGCGAAATACGCGGTCTGGCCCCAAGATGCCACCTGCCGGTACGGAGCTCGGCCTAGCTCGGGCGCCTCGGTGAGCTCAAGCTCCATCGGGCCGTCGTCGAGAACTAGCGTGAGGGCGGCCGGTGCATGGATATCGCCGGGTTGGCGATCGGCTCCGGGAACGATATGAACCCAAAGTCCATAGCTCAAGACGCCGCTGCGATTCCATTCGACCGGGCCCAAGTAGGCGAAGCTCGCGTGTTTGCCCGACGCGAGGGCCGCATCCCGTGCTCCCGGCAGGAGCTCGATTGGTTCTTTGAGCGCGCCCACCGTCATGCCGGTGCGCTCGTCCAGGGTTTCAACCGGCTTGGTGGACGACAAGTTTGTGCAGGCGGCCGTCAATCCGGCGAGCAAAATGGCCGAAATCATCATGATACGCATGTATTTGATTATACCGGGACGTGAGCCAGAGCCGATTATGTCTTACCAACTACACGCTATAATTTTATCAATGAGCGGAATCCGTCCAAATGTTAAGAACACGATGTGGGCGTTCATGGCGCTGGCGGCGTTGATCGTGGCTCCGCTGCAGCGCGTCTTGGCCGACGAGATCGCTTCGGCCGACCGGGTCGTGGTCCGCAAAGCGGAGCACAAATTGTACCTGTATAGCGGCAGCCGGCTGCTCGGCGAGTATAAGGTGCAGCTCGGCTTGAGCCCGTCCGGGCAGAAGGAACGCGAACACGACTTTCGAACCCCGGAGGGCCGTTACTTTTTGACCCGGCGCAACATCCGCAGCGATTACTTCCTGGCCATTCAGGTGTCGTACCCGAATAGGAACGACGAGTTGCGCGCCCGCAAGAATCGATGGGCTCCCGGCGGCTCGATCATGATCCACGGCTTTCCCAACACGCCAAAGCATCCGGCTGCGTACTACGAGTCGAACGACTGGACCGACGGATGCATAGCCCTGTCCAATTCCGATATGGTCGAAGTGTGGATGCGCACCCAAGACAATATCCCGATCGATATCTATCCATAGCAGGTGCCGCGTGGAAACCACGATTCTATCGTCTGACATGGTCGATGCTCGGGTCGCGCCCAAGGGCAGCCTCGAGCATCTCTCGCAGCAGGAAATCGCGAAATTGCTCGATTCCGGCCAGGGCGGTCTGTATCCCTTGTTTCGCAAGTGCGCGCTCGCCGTCCTCAATTCGGGCAGCGACATCGACGATACCCGGCTGATCTTCGAAAAGTACAGGGACTTCGATCTGCGGATCGTGCGTCAGGCCTGGGGCATCAAGCTCGAAATCAAGAACGCTCCGGCGGCGGCCTTCGTCGACGGCGTGATGATCAGGGGGTTGAAGGACCATCTGTTCGCAGTGCTGCGGGACGTGGTGTTCATCTCGAATGAGATCATGGAGAGCGGCCGCTTCGATCTTGCTTCCTCCGCCAGCATCACCAACGCGGTATTTCACATCCTGCGCAATGCGCGCGTTCTCGAATTGCAGATGCGGCCCAATCTCGTGGTCTGCTGGGGCGGTCATTCCATTCGACGGATCGAGTACGACTACACCAAGAAGGTCGGATACGAGCTTGGACTTCGCAGCCTGGACGTGTGCACGGGCTGCGGACCCGGGGCGATGAAGGGCCCCATGAAGGGTGCGACCATCGGGCACTCCAAGCAGCGCATCGTCGACGGACGGTATATGGGCATCACCGAACCCGGCATCATAGCCGCCGAGCCGCCCAACCCGATCGTCAGTCAACTGGTGATCATGCCGGACATCGAAAAGCGCCTCGAAGCCTTCGTCCGGTTGGGTCACGGCATAGTCATTTTCCCGGGGGGCGCGGGCACTGCGGAGGAAATCCTGTATCTCCTCGGGATTTTGCTCGACCCTGCCAATATGGACCTGCCTTTCCCGGTGGTCTTCACGGGCCCCGCCGACAGCGCGGATTATTTCGAACAAATCCACCGCTTTATCGGCTCGACGCTGGGTTCCGCCGCGCAGTCCCGATACCAAATGATCATCGACGATCCCGCCGGCGTGGCCCGGGCGATGGTGCAGGGCCTCGCCCAGGTTCGCGACTTCCGGCGCCAGGCGAGCGACTCCTACGGTTTCAACTGGCTGTTGAAGATTCCCCTTGAATTTCAGCTGCCTTTCGAAGTCACGCACGAATCGATGCGGGCATTGCGCCTGTCGCGCGATCAGCCGACGCACGCGCGGGCGGCGAATCTGCGGCGCGCATTCTCCGGAATTGTGGCGGGAAACATCAAGGAATACGGCATCAACGCGATCGAGCGCTTCGGTCCCTTCGAACTGGCAGGTGAGCCGTCGATCATGGAACCTCTCGACCGCCTGCTGCGTTCATTCGTAGCGCAGGGCCGGATGAAGTTCACCGGCACCGAATACACCCCCTGCTACCGGCTCGTGGCATGAGCGAACCGCAGCGCATCCGTTATTCCTTCAGCTTGCCCGACGGATCGCAAAAATCGCTGGATTTCACCTTCGACGCTTCAGATTTCCGTCTCGCCAATGCGGCGCCCGCCGAGCCGCCGTTTTGGACGGAATTGAAGTTCAACCAATGCGCCAATTGCCCGCTGAACGCCGCGGAGCATTCGCACTGTCCGGCTGCGTTGCAGATGGCGTCCGCGATAGAGCCGTTGAATGCGCTCGTGTCGTTCGATACCGTCGGCGTGACCGTCACGCAGGCCGAGCGCACCATCTACGCCGAAACGACGGCCCAACAGGCGATGAGTTCGGTGCTCGGGCTGATCATGGCGACCGCAGGCTGTCCTTGGACCGACCGCTTTCGCCCCATGGCGCGCTTCCATCTGCCGTTCGCGAGCGAGATGGAGACCGTCTATCGCAGCGTGTCCATGTTCTTGCTGGCGCGTGAACTTGCCGGCGATACCAACACCCGGGGCTTTGCGGCACTCGAAGCACTGTATGAAAATCTGCATGTCGTGAACCGCGACATGTCGCGCCGCCTGGGCGCGGCCACACGGGCGGATCCTGCGCGCAATGCGATGGCCCTGCTCGACGCCTACACGACGTTGCTGCCCGCCGCCCTCGAATCCTCGCTCGAGGAGCTCAAGCCTCTTTTCGATGCTTGGTGAACCGCAGCACTCCGCGGCGATTTAACTTACCGCGACAGGCTCTGAGATGCGCATCCCAATGGCGTCGCCGGGCGGCGACAGTGCGGACTTGCCTGTGACACAGTTCCTGCCCTATGAGCGGCGTGACACTTACTGTCGTGCACATGATCAGAGAGCACAATCGATGAGCGACGTTAAGAATCAAACTCGATACAGCGGGGTGGACCGTCGGGCTCCCCGCGCAGAGGCGGGCATTCTCAAGCCGGGCGCCGTCGCTCCGCGAGATCTCTACAAGACCGGCGGCCGCCACGGGGCGATTACCAATACGCTCTACAATTGGCACAGCTACAAGAACTGGGCTGAAAAGATTCGCGGTTCCTGGGACGAAAAGAAGTAACCGCCCGCCCGAACCGGCGGCGCGCTCAGCCGGTTTCGCGCCAAGCACCTTCCTTGGCCTTCAACCAGGCCAGCATGGGCTGCCAGTCCTCGAGATCCTGCTCCACCGCATATCGCTTCATTTCGTGCAATCCCAGGCCCTGCTCGGCCGCGCGGACGTAATTCTGAGAGTCTCGCAGGGTCGCGATGACCGGGATCCTCAAAGTCTCCAGAAACCGCATCAGCGATTGATAGATCAACGTATTGCGCTTGACGCGATTGGCGACCACCCCGATGCGATTCTCGTCGCGCCTCACCTTGGCGATCAGCAAGAGATCGGCAATGCATTTCGAACACGCGTGAATGTCGATATCGGAAGGCAGGACCGGGACGATGATGGCATCGGCCGTTTTGGTCATGTCGGGCATGTCGTGGGCGAGCACCGCGGCCGGCGTATCGACGACGACATGCGCCGCGTCCGGTGGAATTCTCATTTGCCAGGCCCGGGTCATGCGCGAGTTGCGCTCGAAAGCCGCAACACCATGGATGAATGCCTGCTCGGGCTTGCGCTTCTTCAGCCAGCGGGTGCTCGAACCCTGCGGGTCATTATCCGACAGCAGCGGACGATCACCCTGGCTCGCAAAATAACTGGCGAGATTTGTGGCTATCGTCGTTTTGCCCGAACCACCCTTCGGATTCAGGACGAGAATTCGCTGCATGTAGGGTTAAGCCTACGCAGCCCCAGGCACCATAGCAAGGAGCCTGTCTTAAGACAGGCTCCAGCGGGTGTGACCCGACTCACGGCGGTGACGCGGGCGCTCGCCTAGACTTCATGCACATGGAGTGGATGTTGCAAGTGGTCGACGAACTTGACGATGCGGTCGGCGCATTGCGGCTGGCGTGCACGGGCTTGGCTGCCGAAATTGGACTTCTGGTGGCCGGCTGTCTCGGAATCGGCGCCATCGGCGCCGCAATTGCGGCGGGCGCGGAGGTTTCGTTGATCTGCACCGCGTCGATCGTGCTCGGCCTCGGCGCCGGTCTGAAGCTCCACGGATGGCAGCTGCGAAACAGCCGCTGATCTCTCTCCCGCGTCGATCCACCGCTCCCGGTGAAATCCTTTATGATGGCGCGCATGGCGCGCAATGGCTCCCTGCGGAAGATCGGTGTCGCCGTCCTGGTCGGTTTGATCGCCGCCTGTGGCGGAAAGCCCGGCGCCGTGCCTGCAACCGGCGTGAATTCCATGCAGACAGTCCTCCTCAAGGCGGGAACGGGCGCCGGCATCACCGCGGGGCAAATCGCCGTCGTGCAGTACACCGGATGGTTGTATGACGCTTCGGCAACGGACAACAAGGGCAAACAGTTCGACAGTTCGCGCAGCGGCGGGCAGCCCTTTCGATTCCCGGTGGGAACCGGTCAGGTCATCAAGGGCTGGGATCAGGGCGTGGCCGGCATGAAGGTGGGCGAGAGCCGCCGGCTGGTGATTCCTGCCGATCTCGCCTATGGCGACGGCGGCGCGGGAGGCGTCATACCTCCGGGAGCGGTCTTGGTTTTCGACATCGATCTCATTGCGATCGAATGAGCCCGGCGCCGGAACGCATTTCCTTGGAGGGGCAGGCGGGCGTGCTGGAAGCAGTCGCCGAGGATCCCGGAATCGCCGGTTCGAGCTACGCGCTCGTTTGTCATCCTCATCCCCTGTTCGGCGGCACCATGGACAACAAAGTGGTGACCACCGTGGCGCGTGCGCTGCAAGACACCGGCATCCCGACCTTGCGATTCAATTTCCGCGGCGTCGGCGCAAGCGAGGGTGCTTACGACGGTGGCGCCGGTGAAACCGCGGATGCGGATGCGGTGGCCTCCTGGGGCGCGCGCCGATGGCCGGGGCGCACGCTGGTCATTGCCGGATTCTCGTTCGGCGGCTATGTGGCCCTGCGCCTGGCGCAACTGCGGGTGCCGCGGCAGTTGATAACCATTGCACCTGCCATTCAGCTCATCGGCGGGACATCGATGCACGTCCCCTGTCCGTGGCTGGTCGTTCAAGGCGATGCGGATGACGTGGTCGACCCGGCGGCCGTCGTCGAATGGGTCAACAGTCTCGACCCGAGGCCCCGGCTGGTGGTTTTGCCCGGGGTGGGTCACTTCTTCCACGGCCGCCTGCATGATCTGCGAAACGCCGTCGTGGATGCGATTCGGAGCGGCTGAGTGCACAACCGCCCCGAATCCAAAGACATCAGTTAACGAATTCCTTGAGGTTCTTGAGCGCGGCTATGCGCACTTTCTTGCTCGCCGGCTTCGCTTTGAACATCATTTTTTCGCCGTTGAAAGGATTGACACCTTCGCGCGCCTTCGTGGCCGGTTTCTTCACGACTTTCATCTTCAGAAGTCCAGGCATCGTAAACAAGCCGTGACTGCGAAGACTCTTCTTGATCGAGGCGGAAAGCGAGTCAAACACGGCTCCGACCTGCTTCTTGGTGAGCTCTGTTTCCTTTGAAATACTAGCGAGAATTTCAGACTTGGTCGGTGCTGCATTCTTTTTCGCCATATTAAATCTCCTGCTTATGTTTGCGAGGGCGGGCATCATTTGCCCGCAAATTCAACTCGGCGCCGAAAATAACATAGAAAAAAGCCGATGTTTAGCGCAATCGCGAAAAAAGATTCGTGCTCGAGGTGGCGCGAGGTACTTGTTTTTCAGGCTTCCGCGTCGACTTGCGCCGCAGTCGTGCGTTGCGGGACACCTCGTTCACTGTGATTTCAGGCATGTAGGAGACGATGTTCAACGGAGCAGCACAAGCAGGGCGCCGATCGCAATCGACACCCAGAGCACGGAGAAATCTATCTGACCGATCGGCGGAATGATCCGGCGCACGGGTTTCAAGATCGGTTCGCAGAGCTGTGAGAGCAAGCGGACGCCGGGTGCGTAACCGCCCGGCGACACGAAACTTGTCAGCCAATAGAGAAGCAGCGCGAACAAATAGACCCGCAGCACGAGGTCAATCAGGTTCAGGACCGTGATGCGCAGGAACTCCACGGGATCGGTGATTCCGCGGCCGGCCAGTCCCAACGCCGCAAGGGTGCGGACCGACGCAACGGCCAGCACCGCAACGACGGTTGCCGTGTCGACCTTGCCGATGGGCGGCAAGACCTTCCGGAGGGGCAGAATCAGCCAATTGGTCACTCGCACGATGGCATCGGCCATCGGATCCCTGAAGTTGGCCTTCACCAGCTGGAACAGCAGACGCAGCAGGAAAGCCAGCGTCAGCAACCAAAGCAGCGTATCGACGATATATCTAATCGCGTCCATGGACGGAACCAGCTTGAAATCAGGGAGCGCCGAACTCGGCCGCGAGTTCGGCCGAGCGACGGTCGGCCGCGGCCACCGCATGGGCGACGATAGCACGAAGACCGGCGGCGTCGAGAACGGCGAGTGCAGCAGCGGTCGTGCCGCCCTTCGAGGTGACCTGCTCGCGCAGCGTTGCCAGGGAGTCGCCCGACTCGCGCGCCATTTGCGCGGCTCCGAATGCCGTTTCCAGCGTCAATCGATGAGCAACGTCATTGGGAAGGCCGCGATCGTGAGCTGCGGCTTCGAGCGCTTCCATGAACAGGAAGAAGTACGCCGGGCCGCTGCCGGAGAGCGCGGTGACGGTATCCATCTGCGACTCGTGCTCCACCCAAACGGTGGCGCTGACGGCGGCCATGATCATCTCGGCCAGGGCCCGGTTGGCGGCTCCGACGCTCGCCGGCGCAAACAACCCGGTGGCGCCGAACCCGTTGAGGGCAGGCCGATTCGGCATGGTGCGGATCACGGGGATCCGCGGCCCGAACCATCGCGCGAGCGCCGCATGGGGGATGCCGGCCGCCACCGAGATCACCAAGGGACGGGTCTCGGCGATGTGGGGCGCCAATCCCAAGGCCACGGCGCGCATTTGTTGCGGCTTGACCGCCAGCACGACAACTTCGGCGCCCTGAACCGCGCCGGCATTGTCGGGCGCGGTCTTGACGCCGTAGGTTTGGACCAGCCGCTGCAACTGCTCGTGGCTCGGATCGGCAACCACGACGCGATCGTTCGGCAGTCCCCGTTTGGTCAAGCCGCCGATCAGCGCGGCAGCCATGTTTCCCCCGCCGATGAATGCAAGCCTGCGTATGTTGTTCATGTCCGCCCCCCTTTGTGTATTGTCCTCGATGCAGGGGTCCGAAGACCTCGGCATGTCTCCCTAGCGCGGCGCCGATCGGCTCCCAAACAACGCCGTTCCTATGCGCACCATCGTCGCGCCTTCGGCGATGGCGGCCTCAAAGTCGCCGCTCATCCCCATCGACAGTGTATCGAGCTTGTGGCCGCTCGCGTTCAGCTCCTCGAGCAGCATTCGGAGACGCGCAAACACGGCCCGCTCGGCAGCCACGTTCGGCTGCGGCGGAGGAACGCACATCAGCCCGCGCAACCGCACCCGCGGCAGAACGGCCGCCGCCGCCGCAAGCTGCCCGACTTGTCCGGGTTCGACCCCGCCCTTGTTCGGCTCCGGTGCCAGCTCCACTTGAATGCACAGGTTGAGCGGCGGGGCGTGGTAGGGCCGCTGCTCCGACAGCCGGCGGGCGATGTTCAAACGGTCGATGCTGTGTACCCAATCGAAGCGCTCGGCGATCGCGCGGGTCTTGTTGGATTGAATGCCGCCGATAAAGTGCCATCGCAGCGCGAGGTCGGTCAGCTGGTCCATCTTGGGGATGGCCTCCTGAAGATAGTTTTCGCCGAAATCCGTGACGCCCGCCGTGGCGGCCGACCGTATGGATTCGGCAGTCTGCGCCTTGGTGACAGCGACCAAGGTGACCGTGGCCGGGTCTCGTCCGGCGGCCTCGGCGGCCCGACGTATCCGAGACCGGACGTGGTTCACAAGAAGCGTCGAATTCTGCGGACCAATTAACATATTGGGTGGCGACACCCTCTTATATACTGCTGTGGCTTAAGAAGCCGAATTAGGAGCCGTAAATGGCGGTTGATATCGCGCAGCTTCTCGCCTTTGCGGTGAAGAACAACGCGTCTGACCTGCATCTGTCGGCGGGCGTCCCGCCGATGATTCGCGTGGACGGCGACATGAAGCGAGTCAACATGCCTGCCCTGGTGCATAAGGAAGTGCACAGCATGGTGTACGACATCATGAACGACAAGCAGCGCAAGGCGTTCGAAGAGTTCTTCGAAACGGACTTTTCATTCGAGATTCCCAAGCTCGCGCGCTTCCGCGTCAACGCCTTCAACCAAAATCGCGGCGCCGGAGCGGTCTTTCGCAACATTCCGTCCACCATCTTGTCGCTTGACGAATTGAACGCGCCGAAGACATTCAAAGATCTGTGCATGCTTCCCCGAGGTCTTGTGTTGGTGACCGGGCCGACCGGCTCGGGCAAGTCGACGACGCTCGCCGGCATGGTCAATCATTGCAATGACAACCGTCCCGACCACATTATCACGATCGAGGATCCCATAGAGTTCGTCCATGAGAGCAAGCGCTGCCTGGTCAACCAGCGCGAGGTACATCGCGACACCCTGGGTTTCAGCGAGGCCTTGCGCTCGGCTCTGCGCGAAGATCCCGATGTCGTATTGGTCGGCGAAATGCGCGATTTGGAGACCATCCGCCTTGCGCTGACCGCGGCAGAGACCGGACACCTCGTATTCGGCACCCTGCACACGAGTTCGGCCGCGAAGACGATCGATCGTATCGTGGACGTGTTTCCCGCCGCGGAGAAGGAGATGGTCCGCGCCATGATGTCCGAGAGCCTGCGAGCCGTGATATCGCAAACATTGATGAAGCGCGTCGGCGGAGGCCGTATTGCGGCGCACGAAATCATGATCGGAACGCCGGCTATACGAAACCTGATCCGCGAAGGCAAAATTGCCCAAATGTATTCGGCGATTCAGACGGGCCAGGGTCAGGGCATGCAGACCCTCGACCAATGCCTGCAGGAACTGGTGCAAAAAGGCGTCGTCAGCCGCGAAGAGGCGAAGTACAAGGCGCAGAACAAGGACAGCATCTAATGGAACGAGAACAAGCAATACGCCTGATGCAGGATCTGCTCCGGCGGATGGTGGAGAAGAAGGGATCGGACTTGTTCATCACCGCCGGCTTCCCGCCCGCGATCAAGGTGGACGGCGAAATCCGGCCTCAATCCGATCGTTCCTTGAGCCCCGAACAGAGCGCGGGCCTCGTGCGCGCCATCATGAACGACCGGCAAACCAAGGAATTCGACGCGACGAAGGAATGCAATTTCGCGATCGCACCGCCGGGAATCGGCCGATTTCGCGTCAGCGCATTCGTCCAGCAGGGCTTTACGGGCGCTGTACTTCGCACCATCAACGCCAAGATCCCGACATTCGAGGAACTCGAATTGCCGCCCATCCTGAAGGAGGTCGTCCTTTCAAAACGCGGCTTTGTGATTCTGGTCGGCGGTACCGGATCGGGCAAGTCGACGTCGCTCGCGGCCATGGTCGGCTACCGCAACGAAAAGACGCGGGGCCACATAGTCACCATCGAAGATCCCGTGGAATACGTGCACGCGCACAAGGGCTGCGTGGTCACCCACCGCGAAGTCGGTGTCGATTGCGAAAGCTGGCACCTGGCACTGAAGAACACCCTGCGCCAGGCACCCGATGTCATTCTCATCGGCGAAATTCGCGATCGCGAGACCATGGAATACGGCATTCAGTTTGCGGAGACGGGCCATTTGGTGCTGGCCACCCTTCACGCCAACAGCTCGAACCAGGCAATCGACCGCATCATCAATTTCTTTCCGGAGGAGCGGCGAGAGCAGTTGCTGATGGATCTCAGCCTCAACGTCCGCGCGCTCATCTCTCAGCGCCTGATACCGCGCGAAGCAGGATCAGGCCGAATAGCGGCGATGGAAATCATGCTCGCCTCGCCGCTGATTTCGGATTTGATATTCAAGGGCGAAGTCTCGAAAATCAAGGAAGTGATGTCGCGTTCGAATCGTCTGGGCATGAAGACCTTCGACCAGGCGCTGTTCGAACTGTACGAAGCGGGCTTGATCTCCTATGAGGACGCGCTGCGCAACGCGGACTCGAAGAACGAGCTGCGCTTGCGCGTGAAGCTCGAGAGCAAGCGAGAAGTGAAGAATCCCGAAGAGGGCGGTCAATCGCTGCAGATTGTCGAGGAAGAAGAAGGCCAGGTGTTCTAGTGTCAGCATCGCCCGACGTTCCGGCGCAGGTGATGAACACCAAGCCGCTGTTCAAGCTGATGGTCGAGCGCAAGGCGTCGGATCTTTTTTTCACCTGCAACGCGCCCGTCAAGATCAAGATCGAAGGGAAGATCTTCCCCGTCAACAAGCAAGTCTTGAGTCCCGAGACCGTGCGCCAGGCGGCGCTCGGCCTGATGACGCAGGAGCAGATCGAGCACTTCAACGAGGAGTTGGAGATCGATTTTGCCATTTCGGAGTCCGGGCTCGGACGATTTCGGGTCAACGTCTTCTATCAGCGGGGATACCCCGCCATGGTGCTGCGCTACATCACGGCGGAGATGCCCAGGCTCGAAGATCTCGGCATGCCCGATGTCCTGAAAGAGCTGGTGATGTTGAAGCGCGGAATGATACTCATGGTGGGTGCGGCGGGCGCGGGCAAGTCCACGACGCTGGCCGCCATGATCAACTACCGCAACGAGACCTCATCGGACCACATTTTGACCATCGAGGATCCGATCGAGTTCTTGCATAGCAACAAGAAATCCATCGTCAACCAGCGGGAAGTCGGCCTCGATACGAAGTCTTTCGCCCGCGCCCTGCGCAGCGCCGTGCGCTCTGCTCCGGATGTGATTCTGGTCGGCGAGATCCGCGACCGCGAAACCATGGAGGCGGCTATCGCGCTCGCCGGCACCGGACACTTGTGCATCGCGACGCTTCACGCGAACAACTGCGCCGAGACCCTCGATCGCATCATCAACATGTTTCCGCGCGACCAGCACAATCAGATCTTCCTCGATCTGTCGCAATATCTGCGCGCCATACTTTCGCAGCGTCTCGTCTTCGCGAAGTCCGGCACGCGTGTGGCGGCGTCCGAGGTGATGGTCAATACCCCCTACATTTCGGAGCTCATCAAGAAGGGCGACGTGATCGGCGTGAAGGAGGCGATCCGCACCGGCACGGAGCGCGGCATGCTGAGTTTCGACAGCTCGCTCTACAATCTCGTGCGCGAGGGACGAATCGAGCTAGAGGAGGCGCTGTCGAGCGCGGATTCGCGCACCAATCTCGAAGCGAAGATCAACTTCGGCTGAGGAGGGATCTCGCAGCACTCGAGATTGTTCTCGAACTCGCGACTGCAGACCTCCCACCCCGATTTCAAGGCATGCTCGCGGCAAGCGCGGGCATCGATGTCGAGCGCGCGCCGCGCCGCGGCCGCGAGGTCGGTGTCGAGACAGCCGGTCACTCCGTCTTCGATGACGTCGATCGGTCCGGTCACGGGATACGCGGCAACCGGCACGCCGCAGGCCATCGCCTCCAGGTTGACCAAGCCGAACGTGTCCGTCCGGCTTGGGAACACCATGACGTCGGCTGCCGCCAAATTCATCGCGAGATCTTTGCCGAAACGGTAACCGATGAAGCTGGCATCCGGATACGCCTTCTCCAACCGGGCGCGTTCCGGACCGTCGCCGATGATGAGCTTGCTGCCGCTCCAGGCCATCTTGAGAAATGCGTCGATGTTCTTTTCGACCGCCACGCGGCCCACGTAGGCGGCGATGGGACGCGGCAGGGCGAGAAACTCCTTCGGATAGGGCTTGAACGTTTCGGTGTCGACCCCGCGGCGCCAGCTCGCCAGGTTCTTGAAGCCGTGCGCCGCAAGGTCGCGGCGCACCGAAGCGGTGCTCACCATGCAGCGCACGGCGGCGCCATGAAAGCGGCGCAGCGCGCAGTATGACAACCCCAGGGGTATCGGAGAGCGCGCCCGCAGGTACTGCGGGAATTGAGTGTGATACGAGGTGGTGAATCTCATGCCATGGCGCAGGCCGAAGCGTCTTGCACTCAAGCCCAGCGGACCCTCGGTTGCGATGTGCAGCGCCTGCGGCGAGAAGGCAAGAATGCTGCGCGCCACATTCCTGTAGGGCAGTATCGAGAGGCGGATTTCCGGATATGTCGGGCACGCGATGCTGCGAAAATCGCGCGGATTGATGATCCTGACCTCGTGGCCGAATCGGCCGAGCCACGCTGCGGTCTGTCCCAGAGTCCTCACCACGCCGTTCGTCTGCGGAAACCACGCGTCGGTAACGATCATGATTCTCATGCGCCGTCACCTTCGCATGCCGGGATGACGATACGATGAATGCGCAGCGCCGATCTTCACGCAACTCCGCGACACGGTTCGCGTTGCCCGGCCCTGGGAGCGCCTGTAACAGCCCTGTAACGAAATTCCTATATTTGGTTCATGGCGGCCTTCAGTTGGAATTTGAGAGGATCCACTATGCGAAGCTTTTGGGCGGAACTGCGCACACAGCGCTGGGATGATCACCGGTACTACCATCACAGCCGAATCAATCAGTCACTGCATCTCTTGAGCGCGCTCAGCTTCATCGTTGCCTACATCACGGCGTTTGCTGATCCCGCCAAGTCCGCACTGATCGGCTGGCTCGTGTCGATGGTAAGCCGCCAATCGGGGCACTTCTTCTTCGAACCGAAGGGCTACGATGTGGTCAATCAGGCGACCCACGAGCACAAGGAAGACATCAAGGTCGGCTACAATCTGAGGCGCAAGGTGATCCTGCACGCGATCTGGGCGCTCAGCCCCGCACTGCTGTGGCTGGACCCGACTTTCCTGGGAGTGTTTCGACCGCAACCCGGCGCAGCGGACTTCCTGCGCCGAGTCGGTGAGATCTGGCTCATCGTCGGCATCGGCGCGCTCGTCTTTCGCACCGTGCATCTGTTCTTCCTGAAGGACGTGCGGACAGGACTCGTGTGGCTGACGAAGATCATCACGGATCCATTCAACGACGTGAAGACCTACTACAAGGCACCCCTTTTTCTGATGCGCGGCGAACTCATCGATCCCATGGCCGATGTGGTCGGTCGACCCGTCGAAGCCCATCGAGCCTGAATCATTTCCCTGAATATCCGGCGCCTGATGGACTTGTTGGTGAGTTGAGGTTCGCTCCACCACCATCCATCGCGCTTCATATCGCGGGCCGCCGACAGCATTCTGTCGGCGACCTCCGCGAAATCCGCGTCCGTGTAATTCAGGCTGAAAATCAGCCGGCCCGTTCCAACCCAGCTCAACCAAAGCCCCGCGGCGCGCAGGTAATATTGAAACATCCAGTTGTAGCGCGCGGCGCCGACATAACAGACGGTCCATATCGAGGACAGGTTGGCGATCCGCACCGGCAGCTCCGCCGCGGTCAAGCGATCGTTCAGCAACTTCGCCCTGGTATTCCAAGTTTCGTCGAGACCGCGATACATCTCGAGCACCGCCGGGGTATCGAGCGCTCGCAGGAATTCGTGCATCGAGCCCATGACGTAGGGATGCGCGTTGAACGTGCCGCGTGCGAAGCAGATATCGGCCGGCCGGTCTTCGCGAAAGCGGCGCATGAATCTCGCGGCGCCGCACAGCACTCCGACCGGAAGCCCGCCGGCCACCGTCTTGCCATAGGTGACCAGGTCGGCGCGCACCCCGAAGTACTGCTGCGCACCTCCCATGCCGAGGCGGAATCCGACGAACACTTCGTCGAAGATCAGCACGATGCCCCGCTCGCTGCATACCCGGCGCAATTCCTCGAGCCACGCGCAGTACGCGGAACGGTCGAAGTGTGCCCGGCGTCCGCCGTCGACAAGGGTCGAATCGCCGGGCGCGCTGACGTTGGGATGCAATGCCTGCAGCGGATTGACCAGGACGCAGGCGATGTCCCGGCGGCTGCGCAGTACACACAGACTGAGCTCGTCCATGTCCTTCAGGGTGTAGGTCTCACGGGCCGCCAGCGGATTGCCGACGCCGGGCTGCACATCGCCCCACCACCCGTGATAAGCGCCGCAGAAGCGGACCAGGTGAGTCCGTCCGGTATGATAGCGAGCGAGCCGGACAGCCTGCATGACGGCTTCGGTGCCCGACATGTGAAAGGAGACTTGGTCCAGACCGGAGATTTCACGCAGGCGCCGCACGTTATAGGCGGTTACCGGATGATAGGCACCGAGCACCGGCCCCAGGTCGCGGACCCGTTCGCTGCCGCGTTCGATGCACTCCTTGTAGAAATCGTAGCCGAAAACGTTGACGCCGTAGGAGCCCGTCAAATCGTACAGCCGGTTGCCGTCGAGGTCCGTGACCGTCACGCCGCACGAGGACGCCGCAAAGGCGCTTGTCCGGAAGTGCCTGCGCACGAAGGCGCTGAATTGGAACGGCACGCGGTAGCGGGAGGTGAACTGCACGTCGGACACGCCGTCCGCGATCTCGCCGGTGAGATCGGCGGTCTTTTCGAAGCGCTGCCTGAACAGGGCCGCCAATCGCATGAATCCCGCGCGCCGCGCAGCGACGATTTCCGCGGGCGCCTCGTCGGCCTGGAAGAAGCGCGTGTCGTCGTACTCGTAATACGGCACCAGCGAGGCGAAGCGTCGCGCCATGCGCGAATGTCCGGCAAGGGAGCGATGTTTCGCGCGCGACAGCTGCAGCCGCAACTGAAGTTTGCGCAGCAACATTGCGAGCGCCAATGCGCCCGACGCATACAGGAACGGGGTGATGATCGGCGTTTTCCTCGATTGCGATCCCTGGCGGCGAACTGTATTGCAGGCGGATGACAGTGAGATGACCGCAAGATCCGTGATCGCGAGAGTCGTTCAGCAGGAAGACATCAACTTTCTGCTGACCAATCGAATCCCGCGCGCACTGTTGACGCACTTGATGGGCTGGCTGAGCCGCATCCAGCATCCCTGGATGTTCGCCGCCTGCCTGGCCCTGTGGCGGCTGTTCGGCGATCTCGATTTGAGCGAGGCGAAAAAGTCCAGCTTCACGAGCCTGCACGATTGCTTCATCCGCGAACTCAAAGTCGGCGCGCGCCCCGTCGATCCGGATCCAGGTGTAATGATCAGCCCTTGCGACGCGCTGGTGGGAGCTTGCGGCACGGTCACTGAAGGGTCGGCGCTTCAGGCCAAGGGTTATCCCTATCCTCTGCTCGACCTCTTGGGTGACCCGGCGCTGGTGCGCTACTACCAAGGCGGCCGGTACGCGACGCTGCGCCTGACCTCGGGCATGTATCATCGCTTCCATGCTCCCGCCGACTGCCGCGTGGAGCAGGTCAATTACATTTCCGGCGATACCTGGAACGTAAATCCCATTGCGCTGAAGCGCGTCGAGAGACTGTTCTGCAAGAATGAACGGGCGGTTATTCGCTGCCGGCTACGGGAGGGCGGCGCCTTGGTGACACTTGTCCCCGTGGCGGCGATCTTGGTCGCGAGCATGCGCCTCAAATTTCTGGACGTACTGCTGCATCTTCGCTATCGCGGTCCGAATCTCATACCGTGCGATGCTGCATTGTCGCGGGGAGAGGAAATGGGCTGGTTCGAGCACGGCTCGACCATCCTCGTGTTCGCGCCGCGAGGCGCCTCGCTGGGGGATGGGGTTCGGGAAGGCGGCCGCCTGCGGATGGGGCAGGCCTTGATGCGCATCGACCGCATCGAGGCTCTCCCGTGAGGGGCTTGCTTCGACCCCCTAAGATCCCGCGCGCAGCGCATTCAAAGAGGCCGGCGATGCCTGGTCAGGGTGGCGGCAATCGACGCCAGCACCGACATGCGGACTGCGACGCCGTTGTTCACCTGTTCGCGAATGACCGAGCGCGGCCCATCCGCCACTTCCGAGGCGATCTCCACGCCCCGGTTCATCGGTCCGGGATGCATGACGAGAACGCTGGGTGCGGCAAGCTTCAGGCGCCTGGCGTCCAAGCCGAAATCGCGGAAGTAGGCGGCATCGTCCAGAGATGCGGTCTGCGCCATGCGTTCCTTTTGAATGCGAAGCATCATCACCACGTCGGCACCCGCGATGCCGTCCTCGATGCGGGTGAAGCGCGACGCGCCGCGAAATTCGCCCTCCATGGGCAGCAGCGCCTCCGGGGCCACCAATCGCATGTCGGTCGTCCCCAACGTCGTGAGTGCCTGATGCGCGGATCTTGCAACGCGCGAGTGCTTGATATCGCCGACGATGGCCACCTTGAGGCCCGCGAAGCGGCGCTTGTGGGTGCGGATCGTCAAGGCATCGAGCAGCCCCTGGGTCGGATGCGAGAGATGCGCCTCGCCCGCGCTGATCACCGACACGTGAGGGGCGACGTGGTCGATGAGAAATTCGGGCATTCCCGCCTCCGAATCGCGGATGACGAACACGTCGGTATTCATGGCCTCGAGCGTATAGATCGTATCCAACATGCTCTCGCCCTTGGCGCGCGAACTCGAATGCAGGTCGAGGTTGAGCACGTGCGCGCCCAGCCGGCGGCTCGCAAGATCGAAGGAGGCGCGGGTGCGGGTGCTCGGCTCGAAGAACAGATTGGCGAGGGTCACGCCGGCGAGTTCCCGCCCCTCGTAGGCAGGCTGCCCAGGGAGGCGCCGGTAGCTTTCCGCGCGATCGAGAATCGTCGTCAATGCATCGCGGGTCAGCCCGTCGAGCGTGATGAGGTGGCGCAGCCCCCCGGCGTTGTCTTGTTGTGAACGCATCTGCGCCTCAAGCCTGTTCGGTGAACCAACGTTCCAAGATGACGCAGGCGGCCGCTGCGTCGACATCCGCCTTGACGACCCGCCGCCGGCGCACGCCGGACTCGCGCGCCGCCTTGAGCCGAGCTTCCGCTTCCCTGGACGAGTAACGCTCGTCCACGAGATCTGCCTGCAGCCCGGATCGACGCCGAAGTTGGTCGGCGAATTCTCGCGCGGCGACCGTCATTGCGCTGTCGGAACCATCCACATTATACGGCAGGCCGATCACCAGGAGGGCCGGTTGCCACGCGCGCACGATGGTGTCGATCGCCTCCCAGCGGCGGACCGGCCTGGCCGTCCGGCACGGCCGCGAGCGGCGCTGCGGTGCGGCTCACGGTGTCGCCGCAGGCAACGCCGACCCGCCGCAGCCCGAAATCAAAAGCGAGGACGATCCGCGGCGCACCGCCCGCGGCCGACTGAGCAGTGTCCGGCGTGGGCGCCGCGGATCTAGGCATTGCCGCTGATCGGACTGATGCGCGACAGCTCAACTCCCAACAGACGTCCCGCCGCCTGCCAGCGGGACTCGAACGGGACTTCGAAGATCAGGCCGGGATCCACGGGCGCGCTCAGCCAGGCGTTCGCCCGGATCTCATCTTCGAGCTGTCCGCCATCCCAGCCCGCATACCCCAAGGCGACGACGGCTTCTTCGGGACCCTGACCGCGCGCCATGGCGGCCAATATGTCCCTCGACGTCGTCACGTGGATGATGTCGGACACTTTGAGAGTCGAGTCCCATTCGCCGCCCGCCCTGTGCACGACGAAACCGCGGTCCGTCTGCATCGGGCCGCCGCGCAACACCTGGCGCTCGCGCAAGGGACCCAGGGCGAGTTCGATTTCCAGCTGCTCGAAGATCTCTCCCATGCGCATGGGCAGCGGCTTGTTGAGGATGAGCCCGAGCGCGCCGCGCGGGCTGTGGTCGCATACCAGCGCAACGGTCTGCGCAAAATTCGGATCGCCCATCGCCGGCATGGCGATGAGCAACTGATTGGTAAGGTAGCCCGAATCGCTAATGGTTCGGCTCCGCATAAAAGACGCCTGTTCCCTGCGAGGCGCCGCCGAGGAACTGCCATTCGTACGCGATGCGTATTTCATCATGTTTGGCGGTCAGCTCGCCCGGAAAAGGATCGAAAGGCGCGGCTAGCTTCAGGATTCTCATGGCGGCCTCGTCGATTTCCGGGTGTCCGCTGCTGCGCCGAACCACCGTTTGCAGGAGCTTGCCGTCGGACCCGATCGTGACCTCGATCACCGGGGTTCCGGAGAGCTTCTGGCGCCGCGCGACGTCGGGAAAATTCATCGTACCCACGCGCTCGATCTTGCGGCGCCAGCTGTCGAGGTAGACGGCGACATCCGATTCACGGGTGTCCGCGGCGATCCACAGCTGATGCATCGCCTCGCCGCGCATGCGCAGCTCGACCCCGTCGTCATTGGGGGTCATGGCGAGGTCGGGCCGCTTCTCGAGAAGCAGAGGCAGTTCCGATGATTCCTTGGCGGCCGTCGACGATGCAAAATACAGAATCTTTTGCGCAGGCTGTACAGTGGATACGAGTTCCTCGTCCCCGGAATTGGTGCCCGCCTGAAGGGCGGCGAGTCCGGCGCCGCTCGGGATGCCCGATCGCTCGACGGGCATCAGCGATGACTTGGGGATCAAGGCGCGTTCGCGTTTCAAGGTGTTGCCGGACCCTCGCTGACTGCGCTCGGAAAGGTACTGCGCATTCGGATTCGCCGCAACGCTCGGCGCCTGATCGTTCACCAGGATGACCTCCAAGGCCGGCGCGTCATTCCCGCCCCGGCTGCCGCCCGAAGAGCTGAACGTGACGCCCAGGATAACTATTCCGTGGATTAGCGCCGCCAAGAAGCACGTCGTCAGCATGCGGTCGTTCGCGGGCGGCAGCCCGGCGGTCAGCATTTCGCCCTCTTGATACGTCTCGGAAGTCACGCAGCGCTCAAAGTCCTGTGAATCGCCTGCACCAGCGTTGCACCAATGTCGACACCGTGCTTTTTGTTTAGTTCGCGTATGCCGGTCGGGCTGGTCACGTTGATTTCGGTGACGAAATCGCCGATGACATCCAATCCGACGAAGAGCATTCCGGCAGCCTTGAGCGTGGGTCCTATCTGCGAGCACAGCCATCGGTCGCGGTCGTTGAGCGGGCGGCTGTCGGCCCTCGCGCCGGCAGCGAGGTTGCCGCGGTTGTCTTCGGCGGTCGGTATGCGCACCAGGGCAAATGGCACGGGTTCTCCATCCACCAGAATGATGCGGCAATCGCCGTCGGTCACGATCTGCGGCAGGTACTTCTGCACGATCGCGTATTTCGTGCCGTATTCGGTCAAGGTCTCGAAAACCACATTGCGGTTCTTGTCGCGCTGTTCCAAGACGAAAATGGACCGGCCTCCCATGCCGTGCAATGGCTTGCAGACCGCTGTGCCATGCTCGCGCAGGAATTCGCTCATGTCGCCCATGTCGCGGGTAATGAGGGTCGGCGCGCAGCACTCGGGAAACCAGGCCGTGTAGACCTTCTCGTTCATGTCCCGCAACCCCTGCGGTCGGTTGCACACGAGCGCGCCCTGGACCTCCGCGCGGTCCAGGATGTACGTGGTATAGATGTACTCGGTGTCGAAGGGCGGATCCTTGCGCATCAAAATCGCATCGAATTCGCCCAGCCTGGCCTTCCGAGGCTCGCCGCGGACGAACCACGTTCCAAGGTCATCGAAGACTTGCAGCGGCGCCAGTCTGCCCCAGGCGACGCCGTCCCTCAGCCAAAGGTCCTTCTGCTGCGCGTAAAAGAGCTCCCAACCGCGTGCTTGCGCCGCGAGCAATATCGCCAGAGTGCTGTCCTTGGCGGGCTTTATCGCTTCAATGGGGTCCATGACCACGACGAGACGGACACGGGAAGACATGCTCATTCCTTCAGAGGACCTGGAAAGTTCTCGCGCCAGCGCAGTCTAGCGCACGCGCGCGTCAGCGGGGGCCGCCCAGGCTCTCTTGAGAAAACTGTGAACCACGCCACCGTTGTTTGGCCCGGCTTACCGCGAAATGTCGACTCCGTACCGTGGCTTGCGCGGCCTGGATATGTTAAAAAGCCACAAGATTCCAGCACCTACGCACACTGACCTTGGGCCCCAAGCAGGGGGCAGATTCGTGGAGAGCATGATCAGCAACGGTAAGCCGAAGCTCACGGGGCTCAAAGTCCTGGTGATCGACGACAGCAAGACCATCCGACGGACCGCCGAAACCCTTCTGACCAAGGAGGGCTGCGAGGTATTCACCGCCGTCGACGGGTTCGACGCCCTTTCGAAGATCGCCGACCATCAGCCCGACATCGTGTTCGTGGACATCATGATGCCGCGCCTCGACGGGTACCAGACCTGCTCGTTGATCAAGCACAACAAGGTGTTCAAGCAGATCCCGGTCATCATGCTGTCGAGCAAGGACGGGCTCTTCGACCGGGCGAGGGGCCGCATTGTGGGATCGGAGCACTATTTGACGAAGCCGTTCACGAAAGACGAGTTACTGGGCGCGATAGAAGCCCACGTCGGCAAATGACGGAGAACACAAGAATGGCATTGATCCTCATCGTTGACGATTCACCCACCGAAGTGTTCGTCATGCAGAAGGCCCTCGAAAAGCATGGTTTCAAGACCGCCGCGGCCGAAAACGGCGAAGAGGGAGTCCGCAAGGCCAAGGCCATGAAGCCGGATCTCATCTTCATGGACATCGTGATGCCGGGCGTGAACGGCTATCAAGCCACCCGCATGCTCGTCAACGACCCGGAAACCAGCTTGATTCCGATCATCATGGTGACGACAAAGGGTCAGGAGACGGATCGGGTCTGGGGCCTGCGCCAAGGCGCGGTGGATTATCTGGTCAAGCCGGTGTCGGCGCAGGCGTTGGTCGAGAAGGCACAGGCCGCGCTGGCCGTATGACGAACGCGATGAGCGGGAACGAAACCAGCTTGCGCAGCTTGCGCGACCGTCCCTTCGAATTGCTCAAGGAACTCGAGAAGCGCACTCGCGCGGTGAGCGCGGGCAACGTTCCGGAAACCAGCGCGGGCCAGGAATGGGTTGGCGTGGCGTTTCGCATGGGCGGGGAGACCTTCTTGGTGGCGCGCGAGGAAACTCGTGAGGTGCTCGGCTATCCGGGCGCGGTTACGCGCATCCCCGGCGCTAAGGGCTGGGTCAAGGGGCTGGCGAATGTCCGCGGGCAATTGCTTCCGATGCTGGATCTGCGGCAGTTTCTCGGCAGCGGTGCGACCGCGTCCGGGCGCAATACGCGAATCATCGTCGTCAATCACCGCGATATTCCGGCGGGGCTCATGGTGGATGAAGTGCTGGGATTCCGGCGTTTTGCGGAAGCGGAATTCAACGCCGAGGCGCCGCCGACCGTGATCCGCTGCGACAGTTTTCTCGCCGGTGCCTTTCGCCGCGGCGGCGAAGTTTGGCCGGTTTTGAGCTTGAAGAGTTTGGTGGAGAGCCAGAGCTTTTTACAGGCCGCGAGCTAGGCTCCGCTGGAACCAAAAGATGATCACGAAAAACGATAAAGGTCTTGGGGTGAATTTATTGCCCGCGCTGGCGGCCCTGGCCGTGCTCTGCCTGGCGGCCGCCGCCGTCCTGACGGCGCTCACCCACGGGGCGGTCCCTTCCTCGCCGTCCGCCGAGCTGTCCATCTTGGTGCAGCGCGTGCCGTACGAGGCGCAGAATGCCTTGCGCGGTGAACCGAGCGCCTTCGATGCGCTTGCCAAGAGCGGGGCCCGGTTGAAGAGCCTGCAGGGCGCAGTGCCGGACGAGGACGCCGCCGCAGGCAATGCCAATTGGAAGAAGTTGAACGAGGGCATGGTCACGGTCAGCGGGGCTCGACCCGCCGTGGATTCCATTCAGGCCTCCAATCGCGAAGCCCGGGAATTGGCGCCCAAGCTGCTTTCGGAGCTTGGCGATCTCGCGAGCGCGGTGGGCGTGCAAAAACTCGAAGGTATGAGCCGGTATCTCGAGCGTTTCGAGCTCATGGTGCAGCGGATCCAGCAGGACTTGAACGGGCTCGCGTCGGGCGTGAGCGATGCGGCTCCCGCCGCGCAACGCCTCGCCGACAGTTTGGAATTCTTGAATCAGGTCATGCGTGGATTGTCGGGCGAGGAGTCCGGACTTGCGTTGGCGAAAGTGACAGGCGCCGAGGCGGAACAGCGGTTGAAGACCGTGATTGCCCGCAACCAGCAATACGGGAACACGGTGCGCAAGGCGATCGGAGCCGCCGAACCGCTCTCCAAGGCGCAGGCGGCGGCGCGTACGCTCCCCTCTGTGGCCACCACCCTCGCAGCGGCCTTTGCCGATGCCCCCGCTTCAAAGGAAGGTTCCGGTGCGACCTACAAGCCGTGGATACTGTCGTTGTTGGGGCTGGCTGCGGCGCTCCTGGCGGCGCTTGCCTGGACCTACTTGAAATCAGTCAACGTGCGGCGCACGAGCGAGCTGCGGGTGCGCGAGAACGAGCGCAACCAAGAAGCGATCATGCGACTGCTCGATGAACTGTCGAGCCTCGCGGACGGCGACCTCACGGTTCAGGCGACCGTGACGGAGGACATCACGGGCGCGATTGCCGACTCGATCAACTATGCAATCGAGGCCTTGCGCGAACTCGTCACGACGATCAATGACAGCGCCATTCAATTGGACGGAGCCACCAAACAGACCCAGTCCGCGGCAGCGCACATGGCGAAGGCGAGCAGCGCGCAGTCCCGGCAGATCTCCTCGGCCAGCGAATCCATGGCCGACATGGCGGCCTCGATCGAGGAGGTATCCGGAAACTCGGAACGCTGTTCGGATGTTGCCCGGCACTCGGTCGACATCGCGCATAAGGGAGGCGACGCGGTTCGGCGGACCATCGACGGCATGAATGCGATTCGCGAAACCATCCAGGAGACGAGCAAGCGCATCAAGCGCCTGGGCGAGAGTTCCCAGGAAATCGGCAACATTGTCGAATTGATCAACGACATTGCCGAGCAGACCAATATTCTGGCGCTCAATGCGTCAATCCAGGCATCCATGGCGGGGGAAGCCGGCCGCGGTTTCGCGGTCGTGGCGGACGAAGTGCAAAGGCTGGCGGAGCGCGCCGCCAACGCCACCAAACAAATCGAGGTGCTCGTCCGCACCATCCAGACCGACACCAACGAAGCGGTCGTATCGATGGAGCGCAGCACCACCGATGTCGTGGGAGGCGCACTGCTCGCCGAAAATGCGGGCGCAGCGCTCGAGGAGATCGAGCAGGTCTCCAATCAGATCGCGAGTTTGGTGCAGAACATCTCGGCGAGCGCCCGGCAACAGGCGGTAGCATCTGGGAACATTTCGAAGAACATGCAGGTGGTGCGCGAAATATCCACCCAGACCGCCGAAAGCTCGACGGCGACTTCCACGTCGATCGCCAAACTCGCAGCCCTGTCCGCGCAATTGCGCAAGTCCGTGGCCGGATTCCGCCTTCCGGACTATGGCGGCGGCACGACCACGGTGGGCGCTTCCTCCACGCGCCTGCCGGTCATGAGTGAGCCTGCGGCCGCCGACGGCAAGGGCAGCTCCGCCGGCACGGGTAATTCCGGAAAGATGCGCAAGGCCAGCGGCTTCGGCGCTTGACGCTGCTGACGATTCCGGCATGACCGACATCAGTTCCCAAACACTGCACATCGTCGCCAAGGAACTCGCGGCGACCCTCAACGATGCGCGCGCCTCGCTCGAGGCGTACGCCGAGCGCTCGGACCAGAGGGTATTGCTCGAGAAGTGCGCCGACCAGCTGCACTCCGCCCATGGCGTGCTGCGTTTGGTCGAAGTATACGGCGCGGCCCTTCTCGCCGAGGAAATGGAGCACGTCACTCGCTACCTGCTGAGCTCCGACAATGATCAGAAGCGGCAGGTGGACGGCCTCGACGCGCTGATGCGCGCGATGGTGCAGCTGCCGACCTATCTGGAGCGGGTGTTGTCGGGCGGACGGGATCTGGCGTTGGTGCTGCTGCCCTTGCTCAATGATCTGAGGTCCGTGCGCGGCAGCCCCCTGTTGTCGGAGGGGACGCTGCTATTGCTCAATCTGAAATCCGATCAACCGGCGCAGCCTCAATCGCAGCGGCAGGGCGAGCAATCGATTACGGTGACGCAATGGGCCAGACGCCTGCGGCCGAGATTTCAGATCGGCCTGCTGGGATACATCCGAGGGGAGCGCACCGTTCAGAATCTGGAAATTCTGGCGAAGGTCGCCGAAAAGCTCGAGCAGGTCGCCACCACCCAGCCTGTGTTTCAGCTGTGGTGGGTGATCGGCGCCATCCTCGAGGCCGTTCGCGCCAACGGCCTGGAAGGCAGCGCCACGCTGAAGCGCCTGCTCGGCCAGGCGGACCGGCAGATCAAGGCTCTCTACGAACTCGGTGAGGGGCGTTATTGCGAGGATCCTCCGGTCGATCTGCTGAACAACCTGCTGTACTACGTGGCGCGAGCATCCACCTCCGGCGGCCGCATCGCCGCGGTGCGCGCTTCGTTCAAGCTCTCGGAACTCCTGCCGGTCGACGACTCGATCGAACACGAGCGAGAAAGCCTGTCGGCACCCAGCGTAAAGTTGATGCGCACGGTCGCAGCCGCGATCAAGGAAGATCTTTCCAAGGTCAAGGACGTTCTCGACATATTCGTGCGCCGCGGCGGCGGCCGCAGCGACGAACTCGCACCCCAACTCGAACTGTTGAAGAAGATCAGCGACACGCTCGGAGTGCTGGGTCTCGGAGAGCTGCGGCAGCGCGTCCAGGACGAGATTGCCGAACTCGCCGGCATAGTCAGCGACGGCAAGACACCCCCTGACGAGTCACTGATCAAGGTGGCCGGTGTCCTGCTTTCGGTCGAAGACAGCCTCGACGATCAGCTGGTGCGGCTGATTTTGCCCGCGGCGTCCGACAAGTCCGCCGTCGATCTGCCGCCCGACCAGGATCTCGAATTCAGACTGGTCAGCGAGGCGGTGCTGCGCGAGTGCATCGTCAATCTGGCGCGGATCAAGGAGGCCGTGTCGATCGCCGTGCAGAAGCCCGGTGATTTCCCGCCGCAGGGCCTCGACAACGTGCCGCAACTGCTGCGGGGCATCACCGCCGGTCTGCTGATGCTCGGCAAGGGCAGGGCGGTTGAATTGATGGATGCGATCGGCGCGGAAGTGCGCAGGCTCATCGAACCCGGCGCCCCGACACCGGACTCGATCCGCCTGGAGCGTGTGGCGGACGCCATCGTCAGCATCGAGTACTACATGGAGACGCTGCAGAGCGGGCGCAACGATCCTTGGTATATGCTGGACAACGCCGAGATGTGCATCAAGACGCTGGCGAACGAGGCTCCCTCGCGCGTCCCGAACATCAGCATCTCGAGCAGCGATGCCGCCAAGACGGTCAAACTCGATCCCGCCGAGACCATCGCTCTGGAGCGCACCAAGCTTGCCCATGCGGCAACCAATCCGCTGATCGCCGTGCCGGAACCGGAACCGGTCGACCCACAATTCGTCGAGCTGTTCATCGAGGAAGCCAAGGAAGAGATCGCGTCGATTCAAAAGAGCTTCCCGCAGTGGGATCAGAACCCGATGGATTTGGAATCATTGGCACTGATGCGCCGCAGCTTTCATACATTGAAAGGCAGCGGCCGCATGGTCGGCGCCCGGGCCATCGCAGAATTTGGCTGGTCGATCGAGAATCTGCTGAATCGGATCATCGATAAGACGCTGACCCGCACCCCCGGAATGATGGCTCTGTTGCGCAGCTCGGTCGCCGCCCTGCCGCAATTGGTGGAACAACTCGAAACGGGACGGAACAATCCGGTGCCGATCGATGCACTGATGACTCGCGCATTTGCCTATGCTGACGGGCGCGAACCGGATCAGGGCACGGTGACCCTGGCACCCGAAGATCGTCCAACGGCGCCCGCGGAGCCAGCCTCCCCGGCCGCGGCGCCGCCCGCAATGGATCCCATGCTGCACGACATCTACAGCAAGGAAACTTCCAGCCATTTGACCGAGATTCGCGAATACTTGCGCAAGCGCATGGGCCAGCCGGCGCCGCACGATTTACCGGAATCGGTGTACCGCGCGATCCACACCCTGAGCGGCAGCTCCAAGATGGCCGAAGCGCGGCACGGCATCAGAATCACCGAACCGCTGAATCAAGTGATGCGCAAGGTTTTCGACAGCGGCCATGGGCTCTCCGACCTGGGTCTCGCGGCATTGGACGAGTCGGTTCGCGCGATCGAGAACGTGGTATCGCACATCAACGAGTCGACGGCGTTCTTCTCCGAGCAACCCGCGCTTCTTTCGCGACTGCGCCTTGTTGAAACCGAACTCGACGCCGAGATCGCGCGCGATGCCATCGATACCAGCGCGACGGCTTTGGCCCCCGCGCTTGCGGCCCCGCCCGCGCCGGCGCCCGAGGCCGCACCGGCGGAACCTGCGCCCGCGGAGGAATTTGACCACGAGATCGCAAACATCTACAGCGAGGAGGCCACGGAGTTGATCGAGGCGGCGCAGGTATCGCTGACCGCCTGGAATCGGGACCGCAAGGACAAGGAACGAGTTGCAGAACTGCAGCGTCAGCTGCACACGTTGAAGGGCGGGGCCCGAATGGCGGGCATAGGCGCCATGGGCGATCTGAGCCATGAACTCGAGACCCTGGTCCTCCAGATCGACGGCAGTCTCGTCGCCGGCGACGATCATGCGCACGCCGTCATGCAGGCGAGCCTCGATGAACTCGCGAGCATGCGCGATCTGGTGAGCAACGGCGCGTTGCCGGCGGGAGCCGCCGGTCTGATCGCGCAAATCCGCGATTTGGCGAATCCCGCACGCATACCGGTCGCCGCGGCACCATCCGCGGCCGCTGCGACGCCGATCTCTAGGGCACCGGCCACGGCCGCTGCCGCGGCGCCGATCGCAGCGCCGACCGCAGCGCCGCCCGCGCCGATCGCAGCGCCGCCCGCGCCGATCGCCGTGCCGCCGTCCCCGCCTGCCGCAGCGCCGGCGCAAGAACCCCATCCCGCGGCCGCAAGCTATGATTCGGTGGCGAGCCTCGAGTTGAGCAGCGCCCCTGTATTGCCAGGACGCGAAAGCGCTCCGGTGGAGCGCGTGGAAATGGCGCGCGTCGATGCGGATCTCCTCGACACCATGCTCAACAATGCCGGAGAGGTCAGCATCTTTCGCGCCCGCCTCGACCAGCAGGTCAACTCGATCGATTTCAACCTTGCGGAGTTGGCGCGAACGGTGACTCGCCTCAAGGAACAATTGCGCGGGCTGGAGATCGAAACCGAAGCACAGGTTCTCAATCGCCATCAGGACGTGGAGCCGCGCCGCAACGACTTCGATCCTCTCGAATTGGACCGGTATTCCTCCCTGCAACAGTACTCGCGTGCGCTCGCAGAGACGTCGAGCGACGTCGCGAGCATTCAGGGATTGCTCGAGACGCTCACCCGAGAGGCCCAAAACCTGCTGACCCAGCAGTCCCGTGTCATCACGGAGCTGCAGAACAGCCTGATGCGCACGCGCATGGTGCCTTTCCAGCGCCACGTGCAGCGTCTGACGAGGCTGGTGCGTCAGGCGGCGAACGACACGGGCAAGCGCGCGGAACTCGTCGTCCAGGGGGCCGCTGCGGAACTCGATCGGCAGATGTTGGAGCGCATGGTTCCGCCGCTCGAGCACATGTTGCGAAACGCCGTGGTTCACGGCATCGAAACTCCGGAGCGCCGCGCCGCGCTCGGCAAGCCGGACGTCGGGCGTATTTCGGTCAGTTTGGAACGGGACGGCGCCGAGGTCGTGATCGTGGTGGCCGACGACGGCGCCGGTATCAGCGTCAAGTTGATTCGGGAGAAGGCGATCGCACTCGGGCTGGTCGATCCGCAGGCCAAACTGACGGATGAGGAAGCCGTACAGCTCATTCTGGAGCCGGGCTTCAGCACTGCCGGCCACGTCACTCAGGCCGCGGGACGCGGAGTCGGCATGGACGTCGTCGCCACGGAAGTCAAGAAACTCGGCGGCGGCCTGTTCATCGACACCACCGCCGGCAAAGGATCGCGTTTTACGATTCGTCTGCCCTTTACGCTGGCGATCAGCCAGGCCTTGATCGTACGCGTCGCCGAGGAAGTCTATGCGCTGCCTTTGGCGACGGTCGAAGGCGTGGTCCGTCTGCCGAGGAACATCGTCGCGAGGCATCTGGGCAAGGACGCGCCGCTTTTCGAATATGGCGGCCAGAAATACCGCTTCCAGCAGCTGGGATCGTTCGTGGGCCTGGGCGCCACGCGCCTGCCCGAATCAGATGTGTCCATATCGGTGGTGTTGATACGCGCGGGCGAGCATTCCACCGCCCTGGTCACCGACGAATTGGTCGGCAGCCGGGAAATCGTCGTGAAATCATTGGGGCCGCAAATCTCCGGGATCCGCGGAATCGCCGGCGCAACCATTCTTGGAGACGGCCGGATCGTCATCATTCTCGACATGGGCTCGCTGGTGCGCTCCGAATGGCGCGCCCGACCGACCGAACCGTTGGTCCTCGATCAGCGCGATCGGCGCACCTTCGCGCTCGTGGTCGACGACTCCATCACCGTGCGCCGCGTGACGCAACGGCTGCTCGAACGCAATGGCATGCGGGTGTTGACCGCGAAGGACGGCGTGGATGCGGTGTCGCTTCTGCAGGAGCACATGCCGGACATCATCCTGCTCGATATCGAAATGCCCAGGATGGACGGCTACGAGGTGGCCGCCCATGTGCGGGGCGATCCCCGCCTCAAGGACATTCCGATCGTCATGATCACATCGCGGGTCAGCGAAAAGCACCGGGCGCGCGCCATCGAACTCGGCGTGGACGACTATCTGGGCAAGCCGTACCAGGAAAGCCAGCTGCTCGACGCCATCGAGCCGCTCGTCAACCGCCGCAGCGCCATGGCGAGATAGCTTCATGTCCGATCTGCGCGACGAGCTGTATAGTTTATTGGTACCGCTGTCGGGGGAAAGGTTGATCGTGCCGCGCGCCTGCGTTGCGGAGGTGATCGGCTATCAGGCGCCGTCCGAAATGACCAACGCGCCGCCGTGGTACGCCGGACTCGTGAGCTGGGGCGGACGCAGCGTACCGGTGGTGTCCTTCGAAGGGGCGTTCGGGCAAACCTTGCCCATGGTATCGAGCCGCACGCGAATCGTCATTTTTCATGCGTCGGGCGGCGCACTGCAATCCGGATATTTCGGCATGCTGACGCAGGGGTTTCCGCAGCTCGTACGGGTGAACGCGGATGTGCTGAGACCGGATACCTCGCGCAGTTTCCCGGAGCGCTCACCCGTCATCTGCCAGGTGAGGATGGTGAATGAAACCCCGCTGATCCCGGATTTGGAAAGGCTGGAGCAGATGATCGCCGAGGAGACCTCGGTGATGTCCACCTGAGGCGTCAAACGTCCGGCCACCGCGCACGAAGGCGCTTGGCATCAGCGCAATAAGCCAAACACGGCGACACTGTCGGTGGTTCCGACGAACACCTTGCCTTCGACAATCGGTCGGCGTGATGAATTTGTTGCCGGCGCCGAAATGATCGCGACTTGCGGCCGCCTGGTTGCTGTTGTAGAGCTCGTGCGCGAGATTCGCCGCATCGTAGGCGTGCAATACGGCCGGATTGGCGTTCTCGTGCGCCCAAACGATGGCGTTGGAGGTGCCGTTCGCGGACACGCTGGGCGCCGTGCCAGGAAAAGCGAACTGCGTTGCGGATTGCGATTGAGGGGCTGCAGCGAGTTTGGCGCCGGATATCGTAAAGGCCTTGAGCGTGTCGCCGACGTCGCCGTAATAAATGGCCTTGTTGAAATAGGCGGGTGTGGAAAATACAGGGGAGAGGAGCGCGCCGCTCACCTGCTGCCAGATCTGCGAATTGCCCGATGGAATCGAATTTGCCCATCGAGTCGCGATTCACGATGTAGATCTTGCCGTCCTTGCCCGGCGCCTACCGCGAGATGCCTGACGGTGCCGCCGCCGTCCGCCAAATCGGGGAGCAGCATCGCCCCCCCGGAGCCCAAGTCCTGGTCGGCGGCCGATTCGGCGGCTTCGTTGTACATGGTGAAATAGTCGGCGACGCGCAACGTGCCGCCGGCGGTCGAGATCTTGAGGAACGAGTTGCCGTAATCCTGGGCGCTGGGAAAGCCATTCGCATCCAACGTCGTCTCAAAGACGCCGTTCGCCGTCAGCAGGTAGATATTTCCCGAGGAATCGGCGGCCGGACCGCCGCCGCTCATCCAGATCGCGGGCCCGACACCGCCGCTGTTCGGCGCGACGTTGAGCACGGCGGTGCGGGACAGCGTGCTCCCGGAATAGCCGATAATCCAGCCGAAGTAGGGGGCCTCGTCGCAGTGCGAGGTCCAGCTCGTATAAATCAGTGCCGTTCAACAGCAAGAGCGCGGCGCGTTCTTCGTATTGTCCCGGGCTGAACGTCGTGGTCCCGCCTGAGGCCGTGGGATATTCCGCCGCCACTTCCGTCGGTCCGTTGAGCAGTTCGGCCCCGTTTGCGAGATCGAGCGCATGCAGGCGTTGGTGATAGTTCGACGAGGCGTCCTTCGACATGGCGACCACGTAGAGGATGCCGTTCGCCCCGGCGCCGCGGTCGATGACCGGCGTTGCGGTGATGCCCGATTTCCGGGGTCACCTGTCCGCAGCCGTGAGTGTCGCTCAGGGTCTCCCCCGCAGCGAGCAGCGAGACGCGCCACAGAACGGAGCCGGTATCGGCGTCGAATGCGTAGACCGAATCGTGCTCGGTGGCGGCGAACACCACGTTGTGCATCGATCCGGACACCGCGAGTTGCGACACGTACAGCGGCTGGGCATCGACCTTGCCGTCCACCGGCAGATTGCGCAGCAGACCGAAATTCGAAGGCGGTTACGTTGCCCGGCGTGAGCGTCGATTCGGAAAGATTCTGGCCGCTGCGGCTCAGGTCGTTCTTGTACGTGAGCACGTCGATCCCCGGAGGATGGCGCCGCTCGCGACGTGCAGCGGCGGCACTGCGGCTGGTCGTGCGGCCGTCGGCGTCGGTGACCACCACGGCGAAAATGCTGCCGTCGTCGCCAAGCGAGGTCGTTCGCCGTCGTATAGCTCGCGGCGGTGGCGCCGGCGATCGGCGATGCGTCCCTCTGCCACTGATAACTGAGTGGCGCAGTCCCCGTTGCGGTCACATTGAAGGTGGCGGATTGGCCCGACAGACACGCTTTGATCCGAGGGTTGGATGGTGATGCTGGGTGCGGCAGGCGGCGGCAACGAGCGGAGGCGAGGCTGCTCCGCCGCCTCCGCCCCCGCACGCCGCAAGGAAGGCGGCTGCGGCGAAGCCACGCAAGCAAACCAGCTTTATTGTGCACAACTTAGTCCGATGCCGAACAACCAACGGACAAGCGATGTATTGACCACATAGGGCGGCACGTGCACATGCGGCAGCGGGTCGCGAACCTTTGTATGATTTCGCTTACATGTCGCCGAATCGGGCCTGCAGCCAGACCAGCGCCGCAATGGCGGCGGTTTCGGTGCGCAGAATCCGGGGTCCCAGCCCGACTCGGGAAAAGCCGGCCACTCGAAAGGCTTCAAGTTCGTCGGCCGCGAATCCGCCCTCGGGGCCGATCGCAATCTGCGCGTCTGGCGATGGCGCGTGTCGGCCGCGCCGCAGGCCGCCGGTGCCGGCGCCGCCTGCGCCGGTTGCGGACTCCGGTTCGAAAACCAGCCGTGGTACCCATGCCCGGCGCCGCATCTCCCAAGATACTTGATCAGCGGCTGCGCAGGCTCGACCGCCGGCACGCGATTGCGGCCGCATTGCTCGCAGGCGCTCACCGCGACCGCCCTCCAATGTGCCGCTTTGGATTGCCGCCTGGGCCTGATCGAGCCGAACAACGCTCCGTTGGCTCAAGACAGGCACGATTCGTCGCGACGCCGAGTTCGGTCGCCTTTTGAACGATGAAATCCATCCGATCGCCGCGCGGCACGCACTGGATCAGTGTTATGTGTAATGGCGACTCCCTGTCGACCAGGCGGCCGTCGCCGACAGACGCCGACAGGCGCGAGCCGCGCACGGCCTCGATCGTCCCATCGAATTCGTGTCCGTCGCCGTTGAACAGGATCAGCGGATCGCCGCTGCGCGCCCGCAACACCTTCGCCAGGTGCGAGGCGGTGTCCGACGGCAGCTCAACCACGCTTCCCGGCTTCAGGGCGGCATCGACATACACTCGCGTCAGTCGCACGTCGAGGACCCATGATTTTCGGCGCCGGCGTTCATAAACAGGGAATTGTCGCATATGCTAACGGCGGTAACTTCAACCTTGGGGATGTGGATTTGCGGGTCGACCTCAAGAGCGGGTTGATGCGCGGCGCCAGACAGGTCCCTTCGCCGAACCATGACCCGCGCCCGGCGGGGGTCGAAGCCGATTTGATCGTGGTGCACGGCATCAGCCTGCCGCCGGGAGAATTCGGCGGTCCCTGGATCGACAGTCTTTTCACGAATACGCTGCCGGCGCACGTACACCCTTATTTCGCCGAGGTTGCTCGCTGCGCGTTTCCTCGCACCTGGTCGTGACGCGGGACGGCGCAGTGACCCAATACGTCGCCTTCACGGAGCGCGCCTGGCATGCGGGCAGGTCGGTGTACGAGGGCCGCGAGGCCTGCAACGATTTCTCCATGGGCGTGGAGCTCGAAGGGACCGATACGCTGCCTTACGAGGCCGCACAATACGACGCGCTCGCGAAGGTGGTGGCCGCCCTGTGCGATGCCTATCCGCGGTTGTCTCCGCGCCGGCATGGTGGGGCACAGCGACATCGCGCCCGGTCGCAAGACCGATCCGGGCCCGCATTCGACTGGCCGCGCGCCCGCCGCCGGATCGCCGCCGCACGCCGCCGCATCGCCGCGCCGATAGAATCGACCTGCAACCAGGCTTGGGGCAGGCGTGAACTACGTCACGTTTCCCGCGGCATATTTTCGTGCCCGAGGCAGCAGATTTTCCCGGTGGAGCCGACACTTAAGTAGGTGCTGTAAACCACGCTGGGACCGGGAGGGCAATTGATTCGTTGGTTCGCGGACCTTCCCATCGAGCGCAAGCTGCGCGTGGTCATCTTGGTCCCCGCGATCGCCGTTTTCGCCGTGGCGATGATCGCCCACATTGCGATGAATCTGCTGCATTTGCGCAGCGACCTGCTGTGGAGCGCCGCACGCGTTGCGCGAACCACCGGTGCGAGCACAATCGATGCGCTCAGGCTCGGCGACGACAAGGCGGCGCTCAAGGCCATGAGCGGCCTCGCGACGAGTGGCTGGTCGGCGATGCCGAGGTCCTTGCGGCGAACGGCCAGAAGCTCGCCAGCTACCGGCGCGGGCAAAACGACGCCCTGCTGCGAGCCCGCGGCCGCACAAAACGCCGCGCCCGCGCGATGCCGCTCGTCGATCCGCAGAACCCGCGGATCTACCTTCGGGGAAGTCAGATCCAATCGGCGCCGCCGATCGTGCGCAACGGGACATGCTCGGGTCAATCGACATTGTTGTGCCGCTCGAGGTCGTTTATCCGGATTGGCCCGCCTACCTTCTGATCACGCTGGCCGCGATATTTGCCGCCGTGCTGACGGCGAATTGGCTTGCTGCGCGCCTGCAGCAGCAAATCTCCGGGCCCATCGTCAATCTGGCCCACACCATGCAGCGGGTGTCGTTGGAGGAGGACTACAGCCTGCGGGTCGAGAGAAATTCCGAAGATGAAGTCGGTTCGCTGATCGACGGCTTCAATCAAATGCTCGCGCAAATCCGACACCGCGATTCGCGGCTGGAAAAATACCGTCAATTCCTCGAGCAGCAAGTCGAAGAGCGCACGATAAATCTGGGCAACGCAAACCTCGAACTCAAGCTTGCGATCGGCGAAGCGAATCGCGCCAAGGAGGCGGCGGAGCGCGCCAGCAGCGCGAAGAGCGAATTCCTGGCGAGCATGAGCCACGAAATCCGAACGCCGATGAACGGCGTCATGGGCATGTCGGAACTGCTGCAGGCGACCGAACTGACCCCGCGGCAGCGGCATCTCTCGGAAACGATCTCGCGCTCCGCCGAGGCGCTGCTGCAGATCATCAACGACATCCTGGATTTCTCCAAGGTCGAGGCGGGCAAGCTCGAGCTCGAACATGTCGAATTCGGTTTGCGCGAAGCGGTGGAAGAAACCATCGAGATCTTCGCCGGGCGGGCGCATGCAAAGGGCCTGGAGCTGGCGTGCGCGATCGAGCTCGACGTCCCTGTGACGGTCCTTGGCGATCCCCATGCGCGCTGCGCCAAATGCTGATCAACTTCGTCGGCAATGCCATCAAGTTCACGGATTCCGGCGAGGTCATCGTGCGCGTCCGGACCGTCGGCAGGGACGGATTGCTGCGCTTCGAGGTCGATTGATACGGGCATAGGCATATCCGAGGAGGCGCAGACCCACATATTCAACTCCTTCAGCCAGGCCGATTCGTTCACCACGCGCAAATACGGGGGCACCGGTCTCGGTCTCGCGATATGCAGGCAGCTGGCGGCCCTGATGGGCGGCGAAATCGGCGTTCACAGCGAGGTCGGCCGCGGCTCGACATTCTGGTTCGAAGTGCGCCTCGAGCCGGTTGCCGACGCGGCTCCGACCCTCACGCGCCTGCCACGTCTGAAGCTCGCCGGCTTGCGCGCGTTGATCGTGGACGACAACGCCAGCAATCGCGAGATTCTGCAGCAACACCTTCAGTCGTGGGGCGTCGAGGTCACCGCGGTGGAGACCAGCGCTGCGGCATTGGCCGCATTGAACGCCGGCGATGCGGCTGGGTTCGATCTCGCGTTGGTGGACGATCAGATGCCCGGCATGGACGGGATGACAGCTCGCGCGACTCATCCGCAGGGACCCCCGGTGGTCGACCTTGAGGCTCATCTTGCTCAGCACGCGCGACGACCATGAAAGCGGCTCGGAGTGCGCTCATTTGTTCACGGCCATGCTCACGAAGCCGCTGCGCCGCTCGCAGCTGTTGGGCTGCGTCAGCCGCGTCATGACGCTGCAGCCGGGAGCCGCGATGGATGGGCCGCCGGCAGGAGCGACGCCCGCCGCATCCGGGTCGGTGCGCGCAGCCGGACCGAGGATTCTGCTGGTGGAGGACAACCCCGTGAACCGCGAAGTTGCGGTCGGGATGCTGGAGAGCCTGGGATGTGCCGCGGAAGCGGCGGAGAACGGGCTGTTGGCGATCGAAGCGATGAAGGCGGTCGCTTACGATGCGGTGCTGATGGATTGCCAGATGCCGGTGATGGACGGGCTGACGGCGACGGGAGAAATCCGTCAGCGGGAACTCAAGTTCGGCGCCGCGCGCGTGCCCATCATCGCCCTGACGGCGAACGCGATGGAAGGGGAGCGAGAGCGCTGCCTTGCTGCCGGGATGGATGACTTCCTCAGCAAGCCGTTTTCCCAACAACAGCTGGCAACGCTGCTGAGACGCTGGCTCGCGCTGCGCGCGCTGCCCGAATCCGAGCGGCGCGATCTCTCCCGCGTTCCGCTGATCGATGCCGGCGTGCTGCGCGACATCGCAGCGCTCGCGAAGCCGACGTTGCTGAACTCCATGATCGACCTGTACCTGCAGCATTCGCCGAGCTTGATCGGAGCCATAGAGACCGCGGCGGCGAACATGCAGGCCGACGCGCTCGCCCAAGCCGTGCATACGCTCAAATCCAGCACCTCGAACCTTGGGGGCACGCGCCTGGCGTTGGTCGCCAAGGAATGCGAGACCCTGCTGCGCGAGGGAGGGATCACTCAGGCGGTGCCCATCGTGTCGAAAATCCGCAAGGAGTATCAGGAGTTTTGCGCGGCGCTCGTTCGCGAGCGGTCACCCAACGCGGCGTAAGGCGGCGCGTAGCAATCAAAGGAAGCAATGAATACTTTCGACAATCGAACCAACGTCGCGTCAACGGTGCTGGTCGTGGACGACGATCCGGGGGCAAGGCTGCTTGTCGGCACGGCGCTCGAGATGGCCGGCTTTCGCGTATTCGCAGCATCCGACGGCGCGAGCGCGCTTGCCCAATTTCGCGAACAGGCTGCGGATTGCGTCGTGCTCGACGTCGTCATGCCGGGCATGAACGGCTTCGAGGTGTGCAGCGCGCTGCGCGCCATGCCGGAATGCCGCCACGTGCCGATATTGATGCAGACCAGCCTTGACGACATGGAGTCGGTCAATCGCGCATACAACGCGGGCGCCACGGACTTCTCCTCCAAGGGCATCAACCCGATGCTGCTCGCGCAACGCGTAAAATTCCTGGTCCGCGCCAAACAGACCCAGGATCAGCTGCGGAGAGCGAGGCGCGGGTGCGATACCTCGCCTACTACGATCCTCTCACCGCACTGCCCAATCGTCAGCGGCTGCTGCAGATATTGGAACAGCAGGTCGCATGGGCGGCGCCGCGGCAGCGCGGTCTCGCAGTCCTGATGCTCGACGTGGACAATTTCTCGCGCATCAACGACACCCAGGGTCAGGCGGTGGGCGACGCGCTTTTGAAGGAAGTCGCCCATCGTCTGCAGAATTGCCTGCGCGATTCCCAGCGTGCCTCGGACCCCACGCACGACAGTCTGGAGACGAAGGACATCAACGACTGGGTGGCGCGCACCGGGGGTGACGAATTCGCGCTGGCGCTGCCCGGGGTATCCACCGCAGGCGCCGCCCAAGTCGTGGTGCAGCGCGTGCAGCTGGCATTGGCGCGTCCGTTCCTGTTCGCGCAGGCCGAGATCCCGCTGTCGGCGACCATGGGCATCAGTCTTTATCCGGGCGACGCGTCGACACCCGAGGCTCTCATCAAGCATGCCGACGCGGCGATGCATCACGGCAAGAAGACCGGGCAAGGGGGACTCGAGTTCTTCAACAAATCCATCAGCACCCGTGCGGCCAGGCACCTCTCCATGGAAACTGATCTGCGCAAAGCGGTCGAGCGGGGCGAATTCGCATTGCATTATCAGCCCCGGCTCGCGCTGAAGGATTTGCGTGTCGAGGCGGTCGAAGCATTGCTGCGGTGGCGGCATCCGCAGCGCGGCTTCGTGGCGCCGGACGAGTTCATCCCGCTTGCCGAACAGACGGGACTGATCGTCGAGATCGGGGATTGGGTGCTGCGGGAGGCATGTGCCCAAGCGCGCCGCTGGCGCGACGCCGGGGGGCCGGGCTGGCAGGTCGCCGTGAACGTTTCGGGCGTGCAATTCCGCGACGGCAGCCTGGTGTCGCGCGTGTCCCGCGCGATCGATGCCGCCGGCATCGAATCCCGCATGATCGAGCTCGAATTCACCGAAGGGGCATTGATCGAATATTCCGCCGCCGTAAGCCAGGCGGTAAAATCGCTGAAGGAACTCGGGGTCGCCACTGCGCTGGACGATTTCGGCACTGGCTACAGTTCACTTTCCTATCTGCGGCACTTTCCGATAGACACGCTCAAGATCGACCGGGCGTTCGTGCGCGACATTGCATCGAAAAGCGGCAGCAATGCGCCCTTGGTCGACGCGATCATCGCCATGGCGAAAAGCCTCGGGTTGGCGACCGTCGCCGAGGGGGTCGAAACCGAGGCGCAATGGCAGTATTTGAAGACCCGTGATGCGAACCAGGTTCAAGGTTTCTTGTTTTGCCGGCCGCTCGCGATCGCGGAGTTGGAGAGCTGGCACGCCGATTGGCTGCATGCAAATCAGCTGAAAGCCGCCGGCGTGGCCTAGGATCCTGGCGGGTCCTCATGGCTTCTTGCGCCGCCAGACCACTTCACCGCCGCGTTCGTGGCGAGCCAGCACCCGGGCTACCACGAACAGCAGGTCGGACAAGCGATTCAGGTATTTGAGCGCTTCGATCGAGACGCTTTGCTCGCGGGCCAGCGACCAGCAGCGGCGTTCCGCGCGCCGGCATACCGAGCGGGCGACATGGCAGGCCGCCGCCGCCGGGCCCCGCCCGGCAGAATGAAATCCTTCAGAGGCGGCAAATCTTCGTTGAATCCGTCGAGTTCATTCTCGAGGCGTTCGACGTGCGCAGCCTCGATCATGCGGTGTCCGGGAATGCAAAATTCGCCCCCCAGATCGAACAGATCGTGCTGCACCTCGGTGAGGCAGTGTGCAATGGGCGGCGGCAGCGTGCCAACGCTCAGAATCGCGCCGATCGCGCTGTTGGTCTCGTCGACGGTGCCGTAGGCTTCGACGCGCAAGTTCTCCTTCGGCACGCGCGATCCGTCTCCAAGGCCCGTGGTGCCGTCATCGCCGGTACGCGTGTATATCTTGCTCAGCCGGTTGCCCATCGCCGAAATCTCCTGTGCCTGGTGGGACGGTATCACAAGGTTTGATAAGGTTGCGCGCATGCATCCTTCACCTGAACTTAAGGCCGCCCTTGACGCCGCGGAGCAGGCCGCGGGCATCGCGCGATCATTGTTCGAGCACAATATCGAGGTGCGAATCAAGGCGGACAAGTCACCCGTGACCGAGGCCGATGTTCGATGTGAAATCGCGATCCGCGAGATTTTGGAGGCACGGTTTCCTTCGCATGGGTTTTTCGGCGAGAAGACCGGCTGCCGCGATGCGGCGGCCGAGAGCGTCTGGCTGGTAGATCCCATCGACGGCACCAAGGCCTTTGTGCGCGAATACGCGATGTTTTCAACCCAGATCGCCCTGATGCGCGGCGGCGAGATTGTGCTCGGCGTGTCGAGCGCACCCGTCTACGGCGAACTAAGCTACGCGGAACGCGGGCGCGGCGCCTATCTCAACGGCAAGCCAGTCAGGGTGAGCCAGATCGCAACGCTCGAGTCCGCCGCGCTGTCGTCCGGCAACCTGAAGACTCTCGCGACCGGCCCGCTCTGGGCGCGCTACGGCGCCATTGTGGCGCAAGTCGGCCGCATCCGGGGCTACGGGGAATTTCTGCACTATCATTTGTTGGCGAGCGGCAAGATCGACGCGGTGATCGAAACCGATGTGAATATTCTCGACATCGCGGCATGCGTCGCGATTGTCAATGAAGCCGGGGGCCGTTTCACCGATCTAGAGGGCGCGCCGATTACCCTGAAGTCCACCTCGGTGCTCGCTACCAACGGGCGGCTGCACGCCCCGATATTGGCGGCTCTCGCCCAGCAGCCCATCTGAGAACGCTCAGACAGGTTTCTGAGAACCAGCCGCCGAGAGCGGATAGGCTCGTAGTCCTGGAAGAACACCCTCCGGCCGCCATTTCCGCGGCTTCGAATTGCGTGTCGTACAAGATGGACAGGTTTTGCGCGGTGAGAATGTCGCCGACGCGGCCGCATTGCCAGTTGCCGTCTCTGCCCAGCAGCAACGCGGCATCGGCAAAGCGCGCGGCCAAATTCGGATCGTGCAGCGTGACGACGACCGCGGCTCCCCCGTCGGCGCGCTCTCGAAGCAGCTGCAGCGCCTCGAGCTGATGGTTGGGATCGAGCTGATTGGTCGGTTCGTCCAACAGGAAGATGCGCGGAGTCTGCGCCAACACGGCGGCCAGCGCAGCTCGCCGACGTTCCCCGCCGGACAGCGTAAGCACGTCGCGTTCCTCGTAGCCGGCCAGGCCTACAGCAACGAACGCCTGAGACGCAATGGCGAGGTCACGTGCCGATTCCCATTGCCAGCGTGCGATGTGCGGATGACGGCCAAGCAGCACGGTTTCGATCACGCTTGCGGAAAATGGGTCTTCCACGTTCTGCGGCAGCAGCGCCAATACCCGCGCGAGCGTACGACGCGGCCACTCCGTCAGGGGCCGGCCGGATACCAGGATTTCTCCGGCCTCCGGCGCGCGCAAGCCGGCCAGGGTGTGCAGCGAAAGGCTTTTGCCGGAACCATTCGGTCCGAGGATCGCGAGCATCGAGTTACGGGAAACGCTCAGATTGAGTCCGCGCACCAACACTCGCGCGCCGACGCAAACATCGATGCCGCGGCATTCGAGCAGCGCTGCGGAGCCGCCCGAACGAGAACGGTTCTGCCGGTTCTGTTTCAGCGTGCATGTTGCGGCCAGCGTATTTCGAGAGCCGTCGCGGGGCCGATGACGACCTCGTCGAGACTTTCCGCCTGTTGCCACGAATTCGGCGCCAGCATGCGCCTCCCGGCCATCACCTCCGCCGACAATTGCGGGTACAGGGGTTGCTGCGCCGGATCGCCGAAGCCATCGGGAAAGCGCGGCGCGTCATCGACGGGGTTGTACTTGTCGGTGGCACCCACGGTGTGCAGCAGCTCATGGGCGATCACCACGTCGTTGGAACCGTCCATCTCGGGTGCGGCAAACGCATTCACCACGCCGATGAGTCCCTGCCTGAGGCCCAGCGAATGCGGCACCGAAGAGGTGAGCGTGGGATCATGATACAAAACGAACATACGTATATCCTCGGGCTCATCGGCGTGTCCGCTGACGCGCCATGCCCAGTACCGCAGCCGCAGACTCCATAGGGCCGTCGCCGGCGCTCCCGCGTCCGCCGCACGTTGCGGCGGACGGGAGAACCGATCGCTCCTCAGGCGGGTCCTGACCGGTTCACTCGCAGTCCAAAGATGATATCGCCCGGCCTCGCGCGCAAAGAACCGATCGATGGGTTTGAAGCGCTCGGCATCGAGGGCCGCGACGTAGGCCTGAGTAACGGGGCTGTCGTCGGCGGCAATGGGGTAGATCGCGACATAGAGTGGGTGGTGCCAGCGCGTGCTCAGATATTGCTGCTGGCAGGTCGTCACGGCGACCAGTAGCAGCACGAACAGCAAAATCGCGGACGCGCAACATCCTGAAACCGCTGGGCGGCATACCGCTGGGCGGCATACCACTGCGCGGCACGCCGCTGCGCGGCGCGCGGCGTAACGGAGCGCGCTGCCCGGCGCCGCGAGCGGAGGGAGTCACTCCCCGGACTCAACGCTGAGTTCGGCGACTTCGCCATCGGCGGTGGTGTAAGTCACGACCATCGGCTTGCAGCATACCGGGCAATCCTCGACGTACGACTGCTCCGGCACCGACAGATGAGAGTCAAATTGATGGTCTCCCAGCAATGAGGACACGTGGCGTCTTGCCCTTGGAGAAGGTTCATATACGCAAAAAAAATAATACCCGGCAGCAAAACCGCCGTTTCGGGCGCAAACCCGCGCAGGCCGCTATACTTCGCAGCTGGCTTGGGGGGCGGGTTCAAACGAGGAAACATGGAACCGACCAATACCGCGATCCGGATTATTTTCATCAAGTGGTGGACTGCCAGTGGGCTTGCCCGGCTCATACCGACGTCCCCGAATACATCCGGCTGATCGCGCAGGGCGAGTTCACCGAGGCGTACATGGTGAATCGCGCCTCGAACGTGTTTCCCGGAATTTTCGGCCGGGTCTGCGACCGTCCCTGCGAGCCGGCCTGCCGGCGCGGCCGCATCGAAGAGAAACCCGTGGCGATTTGCCGCTTGAAGCGCGTGGCGGCGGATCAGCGCGACGACGTCACGCCCGCTGCTGCCGAGGCCCCGCGCGAGAAGAACGGCAAGCGCGTGGCCTGCATCGGCGCCGGTCCCGCGTCGCTCACCGTGGCGAACGATCTCGTGCCGCTCGGCTACGAGGTGACGATTTTCGAGCAATATGCCGTCCCCGGCGGCTTGATGCGCACCAACATTCCCGCGTTCCGTCTGCCCGCCAAAGTGCTGGACGAGGAGATCGGCTACATCGTCGACATGGGCGCCGATCTGCGGCTGAACTCGCCCGTCGACAGCATGAGCGCGCTGCTCGAGAGCGGGGAGTTCGACGCCGTATTCGTCGGCTCCGGCGCGCCGAAGGGCAAGGAGCTGGAGCTGCCCGGGCGGCACGACAGCGAGCGCATACACATCGGCATCGCCTGGCTCGAGTCGGTGGCATTCGGCCACATCGACAAGATCGGCGAGCGGGTGCTCATCATCGGCGTCGGCAATACCGCCATGGACTGCTGCCGCACCTCGCTGCGCCTCGGCGCGAAGGACGTCAAGGTCATGGCGCGCAAGCCGCGCCAGTTCTTCAAGGCCTCGGACTGGGAGCTCGAGGATGCCGAGCAGGAGAACGTTGCAGATCATCGTCAATCGCGCGCCGAAGAGTTTCGTGGTCGAGGGCGGCGAGCTCAAGGGCATGATGTTCGAGCACCTGGAGTACGAGATCGAGAACGGCGAGATCACGGCGACCCGCGTCCTCGGCGAGGAGTTCTTCCCGTGCGATGACGTGATTCTCGCCATCGGCCAGGAAAACGCATTTCCCTGGATCGAGCGCGACATCGGCATCGAGTTCGACAAATGGAGCGTTCCGAAGGTCGAACAAGACGACCTTTCAATCGACCCGCCGCAGGTGTTTCTTCGGCGGCGATGCCGCATTCGGTCCGAAGAACATCATCTGGTCGGTCGAGCACGGCCATCAGGCCGCCATCTCGATGCACAAGTTTTGCCGCGGCGAGCCGGTTGCGGTGCGCATGCCGCGCGGCGTGACCCTGAGCAGCCGCAAGATGGGCATGCACGAATGGTCCTACAAAAACGAGTACAACGGCGCCGAGCGGCGTCTGGTGCCGCATGTCGGGTTGATCGAGCGATTCAAGAAGATCAACATCGAGGTCGAGTTGGGCTTCACGGCCGAGCAGGCCGCGCTCGAGGTGCAGCGCTGCCTGAACTGCGACATGCAGACGGTGTTTTCCGCCAAGCTGTGCATCGAATGCGATGCCTGCATCGACATCTGTCCGGTCGATTGCCTGACCATCGCGCCCAACGGCCCGGAACCCGAACTGCGCTCCCGACTCAAGGCGCCGGCGGTGAATCGTCCGCAGGCCCTGTACGTCTCGGCGGCGCTGCCGCATACCGGCCGCGTCATGGTCAAGGACGAGGATGTTTGCGTGCACTGCGGCTTTGCGCCGAGCGCTGTCCCACCGCCGCCTGGGACATGCAGAAGTCCACCATCAAGATTCCTCTCGCGCGACGGACGAGGGGTTAAGGCATGCCCAATTTAAATCGCCTCCGATCGTGTGAACGATTTCGTGGTGAAGTTCGCGAACGTCAATGGCACCGGATCCGCCAGCGCGAACTCACTGATCATGAAGACGATTTTCCGCATGGGCGTGCCGGTCACGGGAAAGAACTACTTCCCCTCGAACATTCAGGGCCTGCCCACCTGGTATGAGATTCGGGTGACGCGCGAGGGATATGCCGCGCGCGCGGGCCGCGTCGACATCATGGTGGCGATGAACGCGGAGACCTATCGAAAGACGTTCGTGAAGTCGCCTCCGGCGGCTATCTGATCTACGACTCGACCTGGCCGCGCAGCGCGCTGTTGCAGCGGGGCGATATCACGGTCATCGGCGTGCCGCTCGCGCAAGATCGTCAATGAGAATTTCGACGGCGTGCGCAACCGCATCCTGCTCAAGAACATCGCCTATGCGGGCGTGCTCGCCGCGTTGCTCGACCTCGATCTCGAGGTCATCGACGGGTTGATGAAGGAGAGCTACGGCAAGAAGCCGAAGCTGCTCGACTCGAACACCCGGGCGCTGCGCCTGGGATACGACTACGCGCAAGGAGCACTCGAGTGCCCGCTGCCGCTGCGCGTCGAGCACATGGACAAGACGCGCGGCCACATCATGATCGACGGCAATACCGCGGCGGGCCTCGGATGCGTGTATGCGGGCGCGACGGTCGGTGCCTGGTATCCGATCACGCCCTCGACCTCGCTGATGGATGCCTTCAAGGGATTTTGCGAGCGCTACCGGGTGGATCCCGAGACCGGCGAGCGCAATTTTGCGGTGATCCAGGCCGAGGACGAGCTGGCGGCGATCGGCATGGTGCTCGGCGCAGTCTGGAACGGCGCGCGGGCCTTCACGCCGACCAGCGGGCCCGGCATCTCGCTGATGAACGAGTTCGTCGGACTTGCCTATTACGCCGAAGTGCCCTGCGTGATATTCGACGTGCAGCGGGTCGGGCCCTCCACCGGCATGCCGACCCGCACGCAGCAGTCGGACATCATGCTGTGCGCCTACGCCTCGCACGGCGACACCCGGCACGTGCTGCTGTTTCCGGCCAATCCCGAGGAATGCTTCTACATGGCCGTGCAGGCGTTCGACATGGCCGAGCGCCTGCAGACGCCGGTTTTCGTGCTCTCGGACCTGGACATCGGCATGAACGATTGGATGTGCCGGGACTTGAAATGGGACGATGCCTACCGTCCCGACCGCGGCAAGATCCTCTCGGCCGAGGAGCTCGCGGGCCTGGATAAATTCTATCGCTACGTGGATCGCGACGACGATGCGATCACCTACCGCACGCTGCCGGGAGTGAATCCCAAGGGCGCCTATTTCACGCGCGGCTCGGGCCACAACCAGTACGGCGGCTACACCGAGGATTCGGCCGAATACCAGGTGGTGCTCGACCGACTGAAGCGCAAATTCGCGAACGCGCGCGAAGTACATGCCGAAGCCCGAGCTCACGGGCAAGGGCGACAACAAGTCGGGATCGTGAGCGTCGGCAGCTGCGACGGCGCCGTGCGCGAGGCGATCGACGTGCTCGCGGCGGCAGAAGATCCACGTCGATTACCTGCGCGTCAAGGCCTTTCCGTTCGGCCACGAGGTGGAGACGTTTTTGAACTCGCATGCGACGATATTCGTGGTCGAGCAGAATCGCGACGCGCAGTTGCGATCGCTGCTGACGCTCGAGACCTCGGTCGAGAAGTCCAAGCTGAATTCGATCTTGAGCTACAGCGGATTTCCCCATGTCGTGCGATCCCATCGTCGATGGCATTCGCGCGACGCTCGCCGAGGCGCCGCGGCTGTCGGCCGTCCCGCGCTAGAGCATCCCGAACGAGAAACGCCATGTCATTCATCAACAAGCCCAAAGTCGCCCACCCGTCGCTGCCGACCAACGCGCTCGGCATGACCCGCCGCCAATACGAGGGCAGCATGTCGACCTGTGCGCGGGCTGCGGCCACGATTCGATCACGGCCGCGATCATCGAGGCGTGCTGGGGGCTCGACATGCGGCCCGAACAACTGGTCAAGCTCTCGGGCATCGGCTGCTCGTCGAAGACCACCGCCTATTTCGTGAGCGGCGCGCACGGCTTCAATTCGGTGCACGGCCGCATGCCCTCGATCGCGAGCGGCGCGAACGCCGCCAACCGGCGAGCTCACCTACATCGGCATCTCCGGCGACGGCGACTCGCTGTCGATCGGCCTGGGTCAGCTGGTGCACGCCATTCGGCGCAACGTGAACATGCTGTATTTGATCGAGAACAACGGCGTCTACGGGCTGACCAAGGGCCAGTTCTCGGCCTCGGCCGACATCGGCACCAAGGCGAAGAGGGGCGATGTCAACAGACTCCGCCCATCGATCCGGTGTTGCTGGCGCTGTCCCTGGGCGCGACCTTCGTCGCGCGCAGCTTCTCCGGCGACAAGGCGCAGCTCGTGCCCTGATCCAGGCCGGCATGCGCCACAACGGATTCGCGCTGATCGACGTGCTCTCGCCGTGCGTGACCTTCAACGATCACGAGGGCTCGACCAAGAGCTACACCTTCACCCGCGAGCACTATCATGCGGCCATGGAGGCGGATTTCGTGCCGCCGGCGCAGGAGATCGCCGTGGACTATCCAGCGGGCGAGTCGATTCCGGTCAGCTGCACGACGGCAGCCGCGTCGTGCTGCGCAAGCTCGGCGCTGAGCTACGATCCGACGGACCGCAGCGCGGCCTATGCCTTCATCGAGAGAAGCTCAAGCAGAACGAGTACGTCACGGGTCTGATCCACATCGACGAGACCGGCACCACCGAGTTCCACACGCTCAACCGGACCGCGCTCGGTGCCGCTGAACCGGATTCCGTACGAGAAGCTCTCGCCGGGCAGGGCCGCGCTCGACAAGCTCATGGGCGCGGTATCGCTAGCGCCGACGGCGCAGCTTACGGCTGCAAGCGGCTGACCGACCAGGCTCCGTCCACGCCGGGAGCATTCCCGCCGGCATCGTGCCCCTTGGACAGCGGTCGCGTCCAACGCGCCCGGTCGTGAATCCGGAACTCGCCCTCCACCCACAACTCGACTGCATCCGCATACAGGCCGAATCCGCCCCAATTGGGAGGCCGCGGTACGTCCACGGTGACTTCATCGGGCTCCCGAGTGCCGGGACCCTCGTACGGAATCCCGAATCGGCGCGCCGCAGCCGCGACGCTGCGCTCGATCGCCTGACGCGAGACCGCCGGCTGGCTTTGTTCGCTGGCCCAGGCGCCGAGGCGGCTCTGCCAAGGCCTGGTGCGAAAATAAGCGTCGTTTTCGGCATCCGAGAGCGGCTCGACCGCGCCTTCCACGCGCAGCTGACGGTGGCGATGATCCCAGTGAAATACCACTGCGGCCCGGCGGATTAGCCTGCAGTTCCCGCCCCTTGTGCGATCGATAGTTGGTGTAGAAAACCACGCGGCCGAGCGGCGCGTCGATCTCCTTGCAGAGCACGACGCGCGCAGACGGATAGCCGCGAGCGTCCGCCGTCGCCAAAACCATGGCGTTCGGATTGGGCTGGGCGGCGTCCTCACGGGCCTGCGCGAGCCATAGTGACGCGACGACGAGGGGGTCCGCCGGCAGCGGATCAGGCAAGGTTTCAGTCCAATTTGTCTTTATGCTGCTGCTCACGTGAGTATGGTAGCCGTGCAGCCGTGCTTGCGGTAGCCGGGGGCGGCCAGTAAAAGGGGATCGGCAAAATCAAGGGGCTTGTTTCAGATGAATCTCGATGAATTGCGAACTGCCCTGACGGATCTCGACGGACAGCTCGTGGAACTGGTGGCACGCCGGCAGGCATTGAGCGAACAGGTGGCTGCCGTGAAGCGCTCCACCGGCCGCGCGACGCGCGATTTCGGACGCGAACGCGAGGTGATCTTGCGAGGCCGCAACGCGGCGCTGAAGCTGGGCGTCCCGCCCGACCTCGCCGAATCGCTGCTGCGCCTGCTCATCCAATCCTCGCTCGCAACCCAGGAGCAGGCGAGAGTAGCCGCCCAGGGGCACGGCACCGGCAAGTGCGCCTTGGTGATCGGCGGTCACGGCAAAATGGGTGCGTGGTTTGCGGAATTTCTGGCGTCGCAGGGGTTCCGCGTCGCGATCGCCGATCCCAGGGGCGGCATGCCCGGATTCGACACGGTGTCCGATTGGCAGAACGATGCCCTGGATTTCGACGTGATCGTGCTCGCCACGCCCTTGAGCGCCACGACGCCGCTGCTCGAGTTCCTGGCGCGCCGTGCGCCGCGCGGCTTGATCTTTGACCTGGGCTCACTCAAGACGCCGCTGCGCGCAGGTCTCGATTCGCTCGTCAGAGCGGGATGCCGCGTGACCTCGCTGCATCCCATGTTCGGGCCGGATACCGAACTCTTGTCGGGGCGGCACGTGATCTTCATCGACTTGGGGAACCCCGAGGCGCTGCAGGAGGCCCAGGAATTGTTCGCTCCGACGATGGCCGAGCGCGTCGTCATGGGCTTGGATGAACATGACCGCTTGATTGCCTACGTGTTGGGATTGTCGCACGCCCTCAACATCGCATTTTTCACGGCGCTGGCCGACAGCGGCGAGGCGGCGCCCAGACTCGCCAGGCTGTCGAGCACCACTTTCGATGCGCAATTGGAAGTGGCGAGCCGCGTCGCCGCCGAAAGTCCCGATCTTTATTTCGAGATCCAGCACCTCAATGAATACGGCGGCGAATCGCTGCTTGCGCTGCAGCAGGCGGTTGCACGCCTGGTCGCGACCGTGAAGAGCGGAAATGCGGCGGAGTTCACGGCCATCATGAACCGCGGACGGGCGTACCTGGACGTGCGCGCAGCGGCGCGTGCGGGCTGAAGCTTAGGCCCATGGGAACGCCGGACATGGACGAGGTGATTCGAGAAAACGAGGAACTCAAGAAGCGCCTCATGGAAATCACGGCGGAGGCGGCCAACAACGAGTCGATCTTGAAGCGGACTCAGGCGCGTGAACTGACGTTGTTGAGGGCCGACAGTTTGGCACAGCTGCTGCGGGCGCTGGTCGACGGGTTGCGCGAGTCCTATTCGCTCGACGCCGTCAGCGTTGTGCTGCTCGACCCTCAGCATGAGATTCGGCATCTACTGGTGGCGGGCGGCGACCGCCCGGAAGAGTTCAAACAGATATTCTTCGTCGATTCGCTGATCGGGCTCGCGCCGCAGCTCGCCGCCTTGCACAAGCCGTGGCTCGGCCCGTTTGTCGGGGCGGACCACCATCTTCTGTTTCCAGGGACGCAGAATCTCAAGAGCACCGCCCTGGTGCCGCTGCCGCGGAAGGACCGCGCAACCGGCGCACTGTGCTTCGGCAGCCGCGATCCGACCCGCTTCACGCGCCACCACGGCACGGATTTTCTGGCCCATTTGGGTGCGGTCGCCGCCGTGTGCATCGAGAATGCGGTCAATCGCACCCGCTTGCTGCGCGCCGGCATCACCGATTTCCTGACGGGTTGGCACAACAGGCGCTATCTGCAGCAGCGGCTGAAGGAGGAACTGGCGCGCGCGCAGAGACACGCCGGAACCATCGCCTGCTTGATGATCGACATCGACCGGTTCAAGAGCGTGAACGACGGCTACGGACATCTGGCAGGGGACAACGCGCTCAAGGAGATCGCGCATCGGGTCGAGGCCCAAATTCGCAGCATGGACACCGCCGCACGTTTTGGCGGCGACGAGCTGGCGGTGCTATTGCCCGAGGCGACGGCGGCCGAGGCCGCGAGGTTGGCTGAACGCATCCGCGAGGTCATCGCGGCGGTACCGTTTTCCCTCACGGCGCATATCGAACGCAGTTTGACGGTCTCCGTCGGCGTCGCAGCGGTTGCGCCGGGCCGACATGAGAGCGACTTGAAGGCGGTGGCCGACCGGCTTCTGGCCGATGCCGATGCAGCACTTTACCGGGCCAAGGCGTTGGGACGAAATCGCGTGCAAGTGGGCGCGGGATAACCGCTCGCCTAGGGGTACCTGTCATGAACGCCGCGAAACATCGATCCAAGCCCTCTACGCCGACTCGCCCACATCACGCAACGCGGAGATTGTCCGGTGCCCGGCGCGTCACGGTCGGTCAGCGCGAAGTGTTCACCGAAGGTCTTTCGCGGGCGGTATTTCACGATCTGTTCCACCATTTCATGACCGTGAGCTGGCCGCGCCTGTTCGGCACGTTGGCGGGCTTTTTTCTCGCCTTCGACCTGCTGTTTGGTTTCCTGTATCACCTCGTTCCGGGATGCATCGCAAACTTGAGCCCGCCCGGTTTCGCGGGTGCGTTCTTCTTCAGCGTCGAGACGCTGGCCACCGTCGGATACGGGGACATGCATCCCCAAACGCTGTACGGACACGTGATTGCGATGGCAGAGATCTTTGTCGGTCTGATGTCGTTGGCGCTCATCACCGGGATCATGTTCGCGCGCTTTTCCCGACCCAGGGCGCGCTTTCTATTCACCAGGAACGCAGTCGTGCGGCCGATCGACGGCAAGCTGACGCTGGTCGTTCGCGCTGCGAACCAACGTCAGAACGTCGTCCAAGATGCATCCGCGCAGTTGCGCATGCTGCGCGACGAAATAACCGAAGAGGGCTTCCGCATCCGCCGCGTCATCGATCTTCCCTTGGTTCGATCGCAGCATCCGATGTTCGTCCTGGGGTGGACCATCATGCACGTGATCGACGATGCGAGCCCCTTGAAATCGCAGACCGCCGAGTCTCTCCTCGCGTTTGGCGCGGCATTCGTTCTGAGCGTCAGCGGGACCGACGAAACGACGGGCCAGGTGCTGATGGCTCGCGCCGAGTATTCCTGCAAGGACATCCGCTGGAACGCGACCTTTCATGACATTTTGGATGAAGCTGAGGACGGCACCATGCACGTTGACTACGGCAAATTCCACGACATCGAGCCGCTGGAGGAATCATCGATTCAACGCGAGCGATGACTGTTTCGCAATATACTGCGTTGCAGCATAGGTGCCCTCGAATTCCGTTTCGAGGGCGTTTGCCGGATGCCGCTACGAGGTGATGCGTCGCTCGCGCCGCATGAGCATCAGGAACAGGGGCACCCCGATCAGCGCGGTGAGCGCGCCCACCGGCAGTTGCCGCGGCGATGCGGCGACTCGCGCCAGGGTATCGGCCAGTGTCAGCAGGGTGCCGCCCAGCAAGATCGACGCCGGCACGACGATGCGGTGATTGCTCCCCGCGACCAGTCGCACCAGATGCGGCGTGACCAGCCCGATGAAGCCGATGCCGCCCGCGGTGGTCACCGCCGTCGCAGTCAGGGCGGCGGTCGCGCAGAACAGCGCGATTCGCGACGGCTGCAATGCGATGCCCAAGGATTGGGATTCGATTTCGCCGCGCGCCAACACGTTCAAACTGCGTGCGCCCGCGATGGCGAGACCCCCGACGGCCACCATCATGCCGAGCGCCACCGGGGAAAACCGTGCGAACGACAGGTCGCCCATCAGCCAGAACAGCATGCCGCGCAACCGGGTTTCATCGCCCAGGGCGAGCATGAGGCTGACGACGGCGGCACAGCCTGATGCGACCACCACACCGTTGAGCAGCAGCCTTTGCGGCGTCCAGCCGCCGCGGGCGTGCGCGAGTGCGAACACCAACAAAGTCGCGCCGAGCGCTCCTGTTCCCGCCGCCCAGTCGACGATCAGGCCGCCGAAACCCAACAGCATTGCCCCGAGGGCTGCCACGGCGGCTCCCCCGGAGATGCCGAGCACATACGGGTCCGCCAGAGGGTTTCGCAGCAATACCTGCATCAGCACGCCGGCGAGGGCGAGCAGGCCGCCGGTGCTGAAGGCATTCAGGGCACGGGGCAGCCTGAGATCGAGGACGACTTCGCGCACGACGGAATCGCCGCCGCGCAGAAGCGCCGCCAGGACTGCATCGAGGCGCAGGGACGTGCTGCCGACCGAAACGGCTACTCCCAGGCTCATAACAGCGAACAGCGATAATAGGGGGAGCAATCTGCTGGGCTTCATGTGCCGCACCTTAGGGCGCTTGCGTGGCGACCACAAGCTGCGGGCGTTGTGGAACAATTGTGCGATGTCCATCCAACCAGCCATCGATTACATCGACAAGGACGGTTTTCGCGCCAACGTGGGAATCGTGCTGAGCCGCGGGTCCGGGGAAGTGTTCCTGGGCGGCCGTGTGGGCGGGCGCGGCTGGCAATTTCCGCAGGGCGGGGTCAATCGCGGCGAACGCGTTGAAGAGGCGTTGTTTCGCGAACTCAAAGAGGAAATCGGACTGGAACCCGCAGACGTCGAGGTACTGGCTTCGACGCAAGGCTGGCTGCGATACCGGCTGCCCCGGCAATATGTCCGCGACCGGTGCATCGGACAGAAGCAGCGTTGGTATCTCCTCAAGCTCACCGCAGATGAGTCGAAGCTGCGGTTCGATTTGACCGACACCCCCGAGTTCGACCGCTGGCGGTGGGCCGACTATTGGACGCCGGTGCGCGAGGTCGTGTATTTCAAACGCCGGGTTTACGTTCGGGCTCTGCACGATTTGGGCAAGGTCATGTTCCCGGAAGGTCTTCCGCCTTATCCGGAGTGGTGGCCCGAAATCGGACCTCGGAATACTAAGCAGGTTTGATCACGGCAAGCAACACGATGCATATCAGGAGCACTGAGGGCACCTCATTGAACGCGCGATACCATCTGCCGCTGTGCGCGTTGCGATTGTTGGCGAAATCGCGCATCAATTTGTAGCAGGACAGGTGATACGCGATCACCAGGATCACCAGCAGCAGCTTGATGCGCAGCCAGGACATCGACAGGTAGGCGGGCGCCGCCGCGAGCATCGCGAGGCCAAACCCCAAACCCGCAATCGCGCCGATGGTCATGAGCGCAAACAGACGGCGCTCCATGATCTTGAAGCGTTCAATGCTGATCGAATCGGCCGCGTCCGCGTGATAGACGAAGAGCCGCGGCAGATAGAACAATCCGGCGAACCAGGTTATCACGGCGATGACGTGGAATGCTTTGAGCCAGAGCATGCGTATTTCCTTCTTTGGCATCGTATACCGCGGTGCCCCTCGGTGTCGTCGCCGCCGGCGCAGGTGCACCCCCCAAAGGTCTGTCTCAAGGGGCGCCGCATCGTGTAATGTCTCTCACATTGCGGGAGCGGCGCGGAATCGATGTATGGTGGATTCGTTCGGCAAATTGGTCGTCAGAACGCATGCGCCGAAGCGTCGCGGCGTTCTCATGGCGCTTGCCGTCCTGTCGGCCGCGGGTGTCCTGTACGCGGCGTTCGAATTGGGCCGCTACGATGCGGGGTTTCGCGTGGTCGATTCCGTGCGCGGCGCGCTGTCGGCGAGCGCGCGCATCCGCCGCCTGGAGGCGGAAAACGAAAAGCAGCGCGGGCAGCTGGAGGCGGCCGAGGTGGCGCGGCGCGTCGACCAAGAAGGCTACAAGCAGGTCAACAAGAGCCTCGGCGATATGCAGAGCCAGATTGCCCGCCTGAATCAGGATCTGTCGTTCTACCGGGGCCTGGTGCAGCCGGATTCGATCATCCACGTGAAAGTGCAGCAAATGCAAATCGTGCCGGAGGCCGCCGCGGGTCAGTACCGGTTGAAATTCGTGCTGATGCAGACGGGGAAACCCGACAAGGAGGTGGCGGGCAGCGCCGCCATCACCATCGACGGACTGATGCAGGGCAAGCCGTCGAGCCTGACCTTTGGGCAGGTGGCGCCCAACCGGCGCGTCAGCCTGGCATACTCCTTCCGTTACTTTCAGGATTACGACGAACCCATACAATTGCCGCAAGGATTCGAGCCGACCCGGGTCGGGGTCGAGATTCACAGCAGCCGCGACCGGGACTCAGCCCACAGCTTTCGACAGGCGTTCGTCTGGAAGGCGCAGGGCATGTCGGTCGAAACCGAGGCGAGCGGCAATCCTTCGATCAAGGGTGAGGCAGATGTTCAAACAGAAACAGACTAAAAACGCCAATGTCGGCACCCTGATCGGCCCCAAGACGCGGATCAACGGGGACGTCGAGTTCACCGGGGGTCTGCATCTCGACGGTTGTATCAACGGGAACGTCAAGGGCGACTCGGACCAGAGCACCTTCCTGTCCGTGAGCCAGCAGGGCTCCATCGAAGGCTCCGTGATAGCGCCCAACGTCATCCTGAACGGCATCGTCAAGGGCGACATCGACGCCAGCGACCGGGTCGAACTCGGCTCCCAGGCGCGGGTTTTGGGCAATGTCCACTACACCATCATTGAAACTGCGGTAGGCGCCCAAATCAATGGAAAACTGATCCATCGGGCAAATCCGGGAACCGATATCGGTGAACCGGGTCCCAAAGCACGCCCGTAACTTTGATTGCCCGCCTGCGGGCGGAGTAGAATGAAACCATGAGTGCAACACCAGAATCCGCAAGCCCGGGCGCTTTGGCCCCTCCCCCGCCCAATGTGCTGATTTTCACCGATGCCGCCGCGGGAAAGGTGGGTGAATTGATCCGCGAGGAGGCGAATCCGAACCTCAAACTGCGGGTTTTCGTCTCCGGCGGAGGATGCTCGGGCTTCCAATACGGGTTTACTTTCGATGAGAAAATCGAGGACGGCGACTTCTGCGTCGAAAAGCAGGGGGTGCAGCTGCTGGTTGATCCCATGAGTGCGCAATATCTCATGGGTGCGGAAATCGACTACAAAGAGGACCTGCAGGGCGCTCAGTTCGTCATCCGCAACCCAAACGCGAAAACTACCTGCGGTTGCGGGTCTTCATTCACTGCCTAAGAGCGATGGCCGCGTAGATGAGCGGCGGTCGTGTCGTGCCCGACGTGCTCGCGGCCGTCGACTTGGGTTCCAACAGCTTCCACATGGTCGTGGCGCGGCATTCGCACGGCCAACTTGTCATTCTGGACCGGCTTCGCGAAATGGTACGTCTTGCCGCGGGCCTGGGGGACAGCGGACGGCTGGATGATGCTGCTACAGACCGCGCGCTGCGCTGCCTCGAGCGATTCGGGCAGCGATTGCGCGCAATGCACGCCGACAGCGTTCGCGTGGTCGGCACCAACGCCCTTCGGCTCGCGAAGCGCAAGCGCTGGTTCCTGGAGCGCGCCCGCGCCGCGCTCGGTCACCCCATCGAAATCATCTCGGGCCTCGAAGAGGCGCGACTGATCTACTCCGGGGTCGTGCACACCAGTCCGATGAGTCCGGACAAACGCCTGGTGATCGATATCGGCGGCGGATCGACCGAGGTGGTGATCGGAGAAGGATTCACCCCGTTGCTGCTGGAAAGCCTGTCCGTGGGCTGCGTGGGGCTATCCGCAATCTGCTTCGAGGACGGCAAGATTTCCGAGAAGCGCTTCGAACGCGCGCGTACGGCCGTCAGGCTCGAACTCGAACCGGTGCAGGAGGCCTACCGAAAGCTTGGCTGGCTGCAGGCGTCCGGCAGCTCCGGCACGGTGCGGGTCATCGGCGACGTGTTGCGCAGACTCAATCCGGAATCGCCGCACATCACTCTCGACAACCTACGGTCGCTCGCCGAGCGGGTGATTGCCGCCGGTCATGTGGACGAACTCGACCTTGAGGACGTGGATGCCGAACGTGCCCCGGTGTTTCCCGCAGGCCTGGCGATTCTTCTTGAAATCGTCGAGAGCTTCGGGATAGACCGTGTTCGCGTGGCCGAAGGCGCGATGCGCGAAGGATTGCTGTACGACCTCATGGGCCGCTTCACCAACGAAGACGCTCGCGTTCGCAGCGTTCGCGCCATGGAAAGGCGCTATCACGTCGACGGTGTGCAGGCGGATCGCGTGGAAGCGACGGCGGTTGCGCTGCTGGAACAGGTCGAATCCGAATGGGGTCTGGAAGACCCGTTGGCCGAGTCCGTGCTGCGCTGGGCGGCCCGCTTGCATGAAACCGGCCTGGACATTGCTCACTCCAAATATCAACGACACAGTGCCTACCTGCTCCAGCATGCCGACATGCCGGGTTTTCCCCGCGAGGAGCAGCTTTTGTTGTCCTCGTTGGTGGGCGGCCATCGGCGCCAGTTGTCATTCGAATCACTGGAGGACTTGCTGCCGCCCTGGGATCGCCTCGCCGAGTTTCTGATCGTGCTGCTGCGGCTCGCCGTGCTGTTGCACCGCGGGCGCAGTCCGCAGCCTCTTCCCGAGGTGGAACTCAAGGTCAAGGGCCGCACCGTGAACATGGGATTGCCGCAGGGCTGGATGAAGGAGCATCCGCTCACACTCGAGGATCTCGAGCAGGAGCGGTTGTACCTGAAGGACGCCGGCTTTCGCCTGAATATCGTTTGATCCGACGTAGTCGGTGCTCACACGTCGGTGAGCGGGACCCGTTCGTCGTACAGCTTCAACAGATCCGTCTGGGCGCACACATGACCTGCGCCCGCCGCGCGCGCATAGCGTCCCGAGGACCGCAATTCCCAAGCCTGCGCGTCGTCGGCCAGGTAGAGTTTCAAGTCCTCGGCGACGCGCGATTGCAGCTCGGGCGACTCCACCGGGAACGCGACCTCGATGCGCCTGAATAAATTCCGATCCATCCAATCGGCGCTGCCGCAGTAGATTTCCCGCGCGCCGTCATTCTCGAAATAATAGACGCGGGAATGCTCCAGGAAGCGGCCGACGATGGAGCGCACCTTGATGCGTTCGGAAACGCCCGGCACGCCCGGCCGCAGACAACACAGCCCCCGCACGATGAGGTCGATGTTCACGCCGGCGCGCGAAGCGCGGTACAGCGCCTGGATGATCACGGGCTCGGTGAGCGCATTGAGCTTCGCGATGATGCGCGCCGGCTTGCCGGCAGCCGCGTGCGCGCTTTCCCGCTCGATCTTCGCCAGCAGGGCCTGATGCAGGCTGAACGGCGCATGCAGCAGCTTGCGCAGGCGCGGGACGCGGGTCAGCCCGGTCAACTGCAGAAATATTTCGTGGATGTCCTCGCCGATCGATTCGTCGGCCGTCAACAGGCCGTAGTCGGTGTACAGCCGGGCGGTCTTGGGATGATAGTTGCCGGTGCCCATGTGGCAGTACCGCCGGAGGCCCTTTTCCTCGCGCCTCACGACCATCACGAGCTTGGCGTGCGTCTTGAAGCCGAAGACGCCGTACATGACGTGGGCGCCCGCCTCCTGCAGCCTGGTCGCCAGCTCGATGTTGGCCTCCTCATCGAAGCGGGCCCGCAGCTCGATGATGACGGTCACGTCCTTGCCAGCCTGGGCGGCCTCCGCCAGCGCTCCGACGATGGTGGAATCGCTGCCCGCGCGGTACAGCGTCTGCTTGATCGCAAGCACCTGCGGGTCGTTTGCTGCCTGCTTGATGAAATCGCTGACCGGACCGAACCCCTGAAAGGGGTGGTGCAGGAGGACGTCGCCGGCGCGCAGCGTGGTGAAAAGATCGCTGCCCATGCGCAGACGTTCGGGAATGCTCGGCGCAAACGGCGCGTACTTGAGCTCGGTGCGATCCACCAGATCGTACACCGCCATCAATCGGTTGAGGTTCACCTGCCCCGACACCTTGTAGAGATCGTCGCCGGTAAGTCCGAACTGCCCGAGGAGGTAGGTGAGGATCTCGTCCGGACAGTCGTGTGCGGTCTCCAATCGAACGGCGTCGCCGAACCGGCGCGATGCAAGCTCGCCTTCGACTGCCCGCAGCAGGTCGTCGACTTCTTCCTGCTCGACGAACAGGTCGCTGTTGCGGGTGACTCGAAACTGATAGCAGCCGCGCATGTGCATTCCGGCGAACAGCTTGGAGACGAAGGCTTCGACGATGGTGCCCAAGAACACGAAATTCCGGCTGCCGAGTTCGTCGGGCAACCTGATCAGGCGAGGCAGCGAGCGCGGAGCCTGCACGACGGCGAGACCGCTGTTGCGGCCGAAGCCGTCCTCGCCTTCCACGACCACCGCAAAATTCAAGCTTTTGTTGAGGATCTTCGGGAACGGCCGGGCCGGATCGAGCGCCAACGGGCTCAGGACGGGCTCCACCTCGCGGCTGAAATAGTCCGCGAGCCACGCGGCCTGGGCCTCGGTCCACATTTCGGGGGAAACGAACACCACGCCGTTCAAGCTGAGCTCCGGCATGAGCACGTCGTTCAACAATTGGTACTGCTCGTCGACCAGGCGCAGGGCACGGGTGCGAATCGCCTTCAATTGCTCGGGGACCGGCAATCCGTCAGGCCCGCCCTGCAGTGCGCCGGCCTCGAGCAGCTCCTTCAGGCCCGCGACGCGGATCTCGAAGAATTCGTCCAGGTTCGCGCATGAGATGCAAAGAAACCGGACCCTCTCGAGGAGGGGAATCCGCTTGTCTTTGGCCTGTTCGAGCACGCGCTGATTGAACTCCAAGAACGACAGTTCGCGGTTG
>CAVSES010000002.1:1582500-2254488 GCA_963727045.1 uncultured Gammaproteobacteria bacterium
GGCTGGCGATAGCTGGTTCTCCCCGAAAGCTATTTAGGTAGTGCCTCGTGTCATTCACCCTGGGGGGTAGAGCACTGTTTAGACTAGGGGAACATCCCGTTCTACCAAATCTATGCAAACTCCGAATACCCAGGAGTGTTATCACGGGAGACACACGGCGGGTGCTAACGTCCGTCGTGAAGAGGGAAATAACCCAGACCATCAGCTAAGGTCCCAAAGTTTCGGCTAAGTGGTAAACGATGTGGGAAGGCTAAAACAGCTAGGAGGTTGGCTTAGAAGCAGCCATCCTTTAAAGAAAGCGTAATAGCTCACTAGTCTAGTCGGCCTGCGCGGAAGATTTAACGGGGCTTAAGCCGAGCACCGAAGCTATGGGTGTAATTATCCTCGGATAGTTACGCGGTAGGGGAGCGTTCTGTAAGCCTGCGAAGGTGAACTGCGAGGTTTGCTGGAGGTATCAGAAGTGCGAATGCTGACATGAGTAACGTTAATGCGGGTGAAAAACCCGCACGCCGAAAACCCAAGGTTTCCTGAGCTATGTTAATCAGCTGAGGGTGAGTCGGATCCTAAGGCGAGACCGAAAGGTGTAGTCGATGGAAAGCAGGTTAATATTCCTGCACCGATTATTACTGCGATGGGGTGACGGAGAAGGCTAAACAATCCGGGGTTGGTTCCCGGTTCAAGGTCGTAGGGAGAGATTCCAGGTAAATCCGGAGTCTCGTTAATCCCAAGAGCTGAGTACGAGGACTCTTCGGAGTTCGAAGTTGTTGACGCCACGCTTCCAGGAAAAGCCTCTAAGCTTCAGGTAATGATCGTCCGTACCGCAAACCGACACTGGTGGGTGAGAGGAAAACTCTAAGGCGCTTGAGAGAACTCGGGTTAAGGAACTCTGCAATTTGACACCGTAACTTCGGGAGAAGGTGTGCCTTTGATGGTGAGAGGATTTACTCCTCAAGCTGTTAAAGGTCTCAGATAATCGGGGGCTGCGACTGTTTACCAAAAACACAGGACTCTGCGAACACGAAAGTGGATGTATAGGGTCTGACGCCTGCCCGGTGCCGGAAGGTTAATTGATGGGGTCAGCCGCAAGGCGAAGCTCTTGATCGAAGCCCCGGTAAACGGCGGCCGTAACTATAACGGTCCTAAGGTAGCGAAATTCCTTGTCGGGTAAGTTCCGACCTGCACGAATGGCGTAACGCTGGCCCCACTGTCTCGACCCGAGACTCAGTGAACTTGAAATCGCTGTGAAGATGCGGCGTAGCTGCGGAAAGACGGAAAGACCCCGTGAACCTTTACTATAGCTTTACACTGAACTTTGAATTTGTTTGTGTAGGATAGCTGGGAGCCTACGAAGTGGGGACGCTAGTCTTCATGGAGGCAACCTTGAAATACCAGCCTGACAACTTCGCAGTTCTAACCTTGGCCCGTAATCCGGGTTGGGGACAGTGTATGGTGGGTAGTTTGACTGGGGCGGTCTCCTCCCAAAGAGTAACGGAGGAGTGCAAAGGTACCCTCAGCGCGGTCGGTCATCGCGCATAGAGTGCAATCGCATAAGGGTGCTTAACTGTGAGACGGACATGTCGAACAGGTACGAAAGTAGGTGATAGTGATCCGGTGGTTCTGTATGGAAGGGCCATCGCTCAACGGATAAAAGGTACTCCGGGGATAACAGGCTTATTCCTCCCAAGAGTCCACATCGACGGAGGAGTTTGGCACCTCGATGTCGGCTCATCACATCCTGGGGCTGTAGCAGGTCCCAAGGGTATGGCTGTTCGCCATTTAAAGTGGTACGCGAGCTGGGTTCAGAACGTCGTGAGACAGTTCGGTCCCTATCTTCCGTAGCCGTTGGAGATTTGAGGGTGAGTTGCTCCTAGTACGAGAGGACCGGAGTGAACGTATCTCTGGTGTTCCGGTTGTCACGCCAGTGGCACTGCCGGGTAGCTATATACGGACGGGATAACCGCTGAAAGCATCTAAGCGGGAAGCCCCCCCCAAGATTAGATCTCCCTAGACCTTTAAGGTCTCTAAAGGGCCGTCGAAGACTACGACGTTGATAGGCTGGGTGTGTACGCGCAGTAATGCGTTCAGCTAACCAGTACTAATTGCCCGTGAGGCTTGACCATATAACACCCAAGCGATTTGCCTGACGTCGAATCGTGTGTGGGTAATCAATTGATGACTTGAATGCGACCAAGCATCGAAACAAATTGTGCGAATTAGCGGCGGGGCTGGACATGACCAGCCCCGTTGCGACCGGTTTGCCTGGCGGCCATAGCGAGTGGGAACCACCCGATCCCTTTTCGAACTCGGAAGTGAAAACGCTCTGCGCCGATGCTAGTGTCGACTTTGTCGATGTGAAAGTAGGTCACTGCCAGGCTCTTAATTTTGTTGAAGGAGAACCCCCCGTCGGCGCAAGCCGGCGGGGGGTTTTCGTTTTGCCCGCGGGCGTCATCATCCGCGCTTGATCAGCCCGTGCCGCTTCTTGCCCACGGCCAGACGTGCCGTTCCTTGCTCTCCCAGATCCGCAGCTGATACGACGGCGGTCGCCGATTGCACCGGCTTGTCGTTCAGCCTCACGCCGCCTTGCTCGATCAGCCGCCGCGCCTCGCTTTTCGAAGCCGCCATGCGCAGCGCCACCACGGCGTCCACGACGGGCATCTGACTACCGGTTCCGAGGGTGATGGTGGGCAGGCCGTCGAGCGCATTTCCCGTGAAGGCCTTCGCCGCCGTGTCGGCCGCCTCCCGCGCCGCGGCGTCCCCGTGGCACAGGCGCGTGGCCTCGGTGGCGAGAATCTTCTTGGCCTCGTTGATCGCCGATCCCTCGAGATTCTCGAGACGTCGGATTTCCGCTACGCCCAAGTCGGTGAACATGCGCAGGAAGCGTCCGACGTCGCCGTCTTCGGTATTGCGCCAGAACTGCCAATAGTCGTAGGCCGGCAGCCGCTTGCTGCTGAGCCAGACGGCGCCGCTCGCCGTCTTGCCCATCTTTGCGCCGGCGGACGTCGTGATGAGCGGCGAGGTGAGTCCGAACAGCTCCTGGTCGCGAACGCGGCGTCCGAGCTCGACTCCCTGCAGGATGTTTCCCCACTGGTCCGAACCGCCCATCTGCAGCGTGCAGCCGTAGCGCTTGTTCAGCTCCACGAAATCATATCCCTGCAGAATCATGTAGTTGAATTCCAGGAACGTGAGCGGCTGCTCGCGTTCGAGCCTCAGCTTCACGCTGTCCATCGTGAGCATCCGATTGATGGAAAAGTGCCGGCCGATCTCGCGCAGGAATGGGATGTACTTGAGTCCCGACAACCAGTCGTCGTTGTTGACCATCAGCGCGCCGGACGGGGAATCGTCAAAGCGCAGGAAATGCCCGAATACTTCCCGGATGCCGGCGATATTGGAGTTGATCTGCTCGTCGGTGAGCAGTTGACGCGATTCGTCGCGGCCGGACGGGTCCCCGACCTTCGTAGTTCCGCCGCCCATGAGCACGATGGGCCGGTGACCGGCCTGCTGCAGACGACGCAGCAGCATGATTTGCACCAGGCTGCCCACATGCAGGCTGTCGGCGGTCGCATCGAAACCGATATAGGCCGTGACGAGGCCCGATTGCGCCCTTTGGTCGAGTCCCGCAGCGTCGGTCTGCTGATGAATGTATCCGCGCTCGGCCAGCGTGCGCAGGAAATCGGATTTGAAGTCAATCATGGTGGGCGAGGTCATCGATATGTCTTTAAGATGATCATACACGCCGGCCATGCGCGGAAGGGGTATCGTGCGCTCGACCAACGCAATGAGCTCAACTCAAAACGCTTCTGACTTATTCGGTTCGGCGGATGCAGACCTGTCCGCGGAAACCGTCGACGTCCTGATCGTCGGCGCCGGACTGTCGGGCATCGGCGCGGCGGTCTACTTGCAGCGTCGCTGTCCCTCAAAGAGCTATGCAATTCTCGAGGCTCGGGACGCCATCGGCGGTACCTGGGATCTTTTTCGTTTCCCCGGCGTGCGCTCGGATTCCGATATGCACACCCTGGGATACTCCTTTCGGCCTTGGACGAACGCCATCTCGATTGCTCAGGGATCATCGATCAGGCGCTACATTGCAGATACCGCGCGGGAGGCGGGCATCGAGGAGCACATCCGCTTCGGTCACAGGGTCGCGACAGCGTCTTGGTCCGGTGAGTCCGCACAATGGAGGATTGAAGCGCTGCGCGGCGCCGGCCGGATTCCCGTGCGCTTTCGCTGCCGTTTCCTCTACGTCTGCAGCGGCTATTACAGTTACGAGTCGGCGTATCGCCCCGAGTTTGCGAACGAATCGTCGTACCGCGGCATCATAGTCCATCCGCAGTTCTGGCCCGAGCGGCTGGATTACGCCGGCAAGCGGGTCATCGTCGTCGGCAGCGGCGCCACCGCCGTCACCCTGGTTCCCGAAATGGCCAAGAGCGCGACGCACGTGACCATGCTGCAGCGATCGCCCTCCTACATGTTCAATCTACCGGCGGTCGATGCGATTGCGAACGGTCTGCGGCGATGGCTGCCGGGCCGGCTCGCCTACCCCCTGGTGCGGATGAAGAACGTTCTCATCGGCGCGGCGTTCTTTCAGTTGGCGCGCAGACGGCCGGATGTGGCCAAGAAGCGGCTGGTCGGGATGGTGCGGGAGCGGCTGCCTCCGGGATTCGACGTCGCCCGGCATTTCACGCCGCGCTACAACCCGTGGGACCAGCGCGTGTGCGTGGTCACCGACGGCGACCTGTTCAAGGCGATAGCAAGCGGCACGGTCTCGGTCATCACGGACCAGATAGATGCGTTCACCGTGAATGGGATCCGCCTCAAGTCAGGGGCCGAAGTTCAGGCCGACATCGTCGTGCTGGCGACGGGCCTGAACTTGAACCTGCTAGGCGGCATCGAATTCACGGTCGACGACGTGTCCGTCGACATCGCCGGCTGCATGTCCTACAAGGCGGCGATGCTCAGCGGCGTACCGAATCTGGCATACACCTTCGGCTACACGAATGCATCCTGGACGCTCAAGGCGGAACTGACGGCCAACTTTGTGTGCCGTCTGATCCGGCACATGGATTCGCACGGGTACACCAGCGCCACGCCGCGGCGCGATCCGGCGGTCCTCGAACAGTCCTTTCTCGACTTCACGTCGGGTTACGTGGTGCGCGCCCTGGATTGGCTGCCGAAGCAGGGTTCCCTGCACCCCTGGAAGGTGTATCAAAACTATTTCCTGGATGCGCTCACGCTACGCCTCGGGAGAATCGACGATGGCGTGCTTGAGTTCGCGGGGGGTCCGGCGTGAACCTCGCGGGCCGCACAGCCGTCGTGACGGGTGCCGGCAGCGGCATCGGGCGCGCCATTGCCGTTTCGCTGGCGGCCCGGCGCTGCCACCTGGCATTGGCGGATATCGATGAGGCGGGGCTTGCAGCGACGCACCGTCTGCTCGAAGACCGCGGAGTCGAAGTGAGCCTGCATCGCCTCGACGTCGCCGATCAAAACGCCGTTGCCGCCTTTCCCGATGCCGTTGTGCAGCGGCACCACAAGGCGGAGCTTCTTTTCAACAACGCGGGGGTCGCGGTCGGCGGATCCTTCGAGGAGGTGAGCGAATCCGATTTTCAGTGGCTGTTCAACATCAATTTTTGGGGCGTGGTGCGCATGACGCGCGCCTTCCTGCCGGTCTTGCGGCGAAACGACGAGGCTCGAATAGTCAATATTTCCAGTCTCTTCGGCCTGATTTCCCCTCCGGGACAGACCGCGTACTGCGCCAGCAAGTTCGCGGTCCGCGGTTTTTCCAACGCGCTGAGGTTCGAGCTCGAGGGGTCGCCGGTTTCGGTGACCGTCGTGCATCCGGGCGGCGTGGCGACATCCATTGCGAAGAATTCCCGCAAGCCCGCCGACGGCAGGTCCGCGGCCGAGGTGGCTGCGGCGATCGCCCGGGTCGAGAAAATGCTGCGCATGCCGCCGGAAAACGCCGGTGAAATCATTGTCCGGGGAGTGGCGAGCGGTAAGGCCCGCATCTTGGTCGGCGCGGATGCGAGAATCTGCTCCCTGCTCGAGAGATTGATGCCGGTGTCTTACTGGCGGCTCCTGAACCGCGGTCTTCAATGAGCACGGCTTTGATTCTTTGCGGCGGAGTTCTCGCATTTTTCGCCGTGCTGGGCGCAGCGCTGGCGCTCTTTGCGGTCTTCGTCCGCCGGCGAGTCGAGGCCGCGGTTCCTCCGCTCGGGCGGTTCGTGCAGGTGGGAGACACCCGTCTGCACATCGTCGAGCGCGGATCCGGTCCCACGCTCGTGCTGGTGCATGGCCTCGGGGCGCAGCTCAGAAACTTCACCTACGCGCTGGTCGCGCACCTCATCCCGCACTTTCGCGTCATCTGCGTCGATCGTCCCGGCTGCGGCTATTCGACCAGGCCGGCTCACGTGCCGTCTTCGCTGCCGGGCCAGGCCGACACGATTGCAAAGCTGATCGTATCGCTCGGACTCGAGAAGCCCATCATCGTGGGCCACTCGTACGGGGGAGCGTTGGCGCTGGCATTGGCCCTCAATCATTCCGAGACCGTCGGCGGGCTTGCATTGCTCGCGCCGCTGACCCATGCGCAAACCGAGGCCCCGGCGGCATTTCGAGACCTCGTGATCGCATCAAGAGCGCTGAGAAAGCTGATTGCTTGGACGATCGCCGTACCCGTGTCGATGGCTGCAGGCGCCAAGGTATTGAATCTGGTGTTTTGCCCCGACAAGGTGCCGGCCGATTTCGCCACCGCCGCGGGCGGTTTGCTCGCGCTTCGGCCGGGGCAATTCTTCGCCGCATCGTCGGATTTGGTGACCGTCAACGACGATCTGCCGGCTATGATGGAGCGTTATGCCTCCATCCGCGTCCCGGTCGGCATCTTATTCGGCCGCAGCGACGGGATTCTGAGCCACGAATACCACGGCATCGCCATGCAATCGAAAATACGCGGATTGACCCTGTCGCTCGTCGATGGCGGACACATGCTGCCCATTGCCGCCCCTGAACAAACCGCCCGATGGATCGCCGATTTCGCAGGCCGCTGCGCTCGGCAGTGATTACTTGGAATACGGAGTCCCGTCCTTATGGGCGAAGCCCGCGCGGCCCTTCAGGAAGCGCAGGTCGATATCCGGATACGCGCCCTCGTCTTCCGCAGGCTTGCGGGATCCGATTTCAAGCACAACGGCCTCCCGCTGGGAGCGATTCTGCAGGTGGTGCCCGTCCATGACACCCGCCGTGAACCCCGCACAGTCCCCGGCACGGAGCGTCTCCTCGCCGCCGTCGGTCACGAGCACCACCTCGCCTTCGAGAACGTAGATGAACTCGTCTTCGGCCGAGTGCCAGTGCCGCTGGCTGGACCAGGCACCGGCCGGAAGGCGCATCAGATTTACGCCGAAGTCGTTCAATCCCGCTGCATCTCCCAGGCGCTGTCTCGCGCGCGCGACGCACGGTGTGTCGAACGGCGGCGGATACCGTGACCCGGTGACGACCGGAACCGAATTCAAGTCAATGCGCTTTCCCATGAAAGCACTCCTGCAACTGTCCAGTCCAAGTGTCCGCAATCCACATGTCTACACGACTTTGGTACCAACCGCCTTGCCGACGGAGCGGACCCGTTCCTGGGTCTCGGGAGTCCACCAGCGCTCGATGGTGGCGGTCAGGCTCGCAAGATCCAGGCCCGCTGCCGCAAGGCAGGTCTCGCGCGACCCGTGCTCGATGAAGCGATCGGGTATGCCGATTTGCAAAATCGGCAACTGCAGATCATGGGAGGCAAGCAATTCGCCGACACCCGAGCCCGCGCCGCCAATGATGGCGTTTTCCTCGATGGTGACGATGGCGCGGTGACGCGCCGCGACCGCAAGCACCAGCTTCTCGTCGAGGGGCTTCACGAAGCGCATGTTGATGAGCGTGGCATCCAGCCGTTCGGCAATTTTTCGGGCCGATTCGATCAGCGCCCCGAATGAGAGAATGGCGAGTCCGCCGCGGCCTTCGCGCCGCATCTGCGCGCGCCCCACGGGGATGGCCGTCATTTCGGCGGTAATGGGGGCGCCCGGACCCGTGCCGCGCGGGTAGCGCACCGCCGACGGAGAAGACAGCGTCGTCGCCGTGTACAGCATCTGGCGGCATTCGTTCTCGTCGGCCGGTGCCATGACGACCATGTTGGGAATGCAGCGCAAAAACGTGAGATCGTAGCTGCCTTGGTGGGTTGCACCGTCGCTGCCGACGAGACCGGCTCTATCCAGGGCAAATATCACCGGCAGATTCTGCAGGGCGACGTCGTGGATGAGTTGATCGTAAGCGCGCTGCAGGAAGGTCGAGTAGATGGCCACCACCGGCTTGAACCCCTCGGCCGCGAGTCCGGCCGCAAAGGTGACCGCGTGCTGTTCGGCGATCGCCACGTCGTAGTAGCGGTCGGGGAATCGCTTCGAGAATTCGACGAGGCCGGAGCCTTCGCGCATCGCGGGCGTGATGCCGACGATCATGGGGTCGCGCTCTGCCATGTCGCAGAGCCACTTGCCGAAGATCTGCGAGTAGGTCGGCCCGGCGCTCGCCTCCTTGAAGATCATCCCGCTCGCCGGATCGAACGGCCCCGGGCCGTGCCATTTGATCGGATCCGCCTCCGCGGGGGCATAGCCTTTGCCCTTGCGCGTGACGACGTGCAAGAACTGCGGTCCCCTCAGTTGTTGAAGGTTCTTGAGGGTACTGACGAGCGCTTTGACGTCATGGCCGTCGATGGGGCCGATGTAGTTGAACCCCATTTCCTCGAACAGCGTGCCGGGCAGCACCATGCCCTTCAGATGTTCCTCGGATCGGCGCGCGAGTTCCCAAACGGTGGGCATTTGGCGCAACACCTTCTTGCCGCTCTCGCGCAGGTGCGAATACATCCGTCCGGACAGGGCACGGGCCAGATAGTTGGAAAGAGCGCCGACGTTCTCGGAAATCGACATGTCGTTGTCGTTGAGAACGATCAAGAGGTCCGTTGGGAGCGAACCGGCATGATTCAGGGCCTCGAAAGCCATGCCCGCGGTCAGCGCGCCGTCGCCGATGATGGCGACGGCGCGGCGATTCTCGCCTCGCTGCGCTGCTGCGACCGCCATGCCAAGCGCCGCGCTGATCGAGGTGCTCGAATGCCCAACCCCGAAGGTGTCGTATTCGCTCTCCGCGCGGGTTGGAAATGGCGCGAGACCCCGATCCTGCTTGATCGTGTGAAGCCGGCCGCGCCGTCCGGTCAGCACCTTGTGAGGGTATGCTTGATGGCCGACGTCCCACACGAGCCGGTCATGAGGGGTGTTGAATACATAATGCAGCGCGACTGTGAGCTCGACCGTGCCCAATCCGGCGGCAAAATGACCCCCTCGCGTGCTCACGCTGTGGATCAGAAATTGGCGAAGCTCCTGTGCCAGCTCAGCCAGTTTCGCCACGGGCAGGCGGCGCAGATCCGCCGGACTGTCGATGGACTCGAGCAGGGGATAATGGTCGGGGGGCGTGGTCATCCGCGCCAGTTTATACTGCCGTACCGCCCTGGTGGCAACGCTCGGCACCCGTTGTTGCAGATTTGCACCACGGCCGACCCGCTGACATAGTGTTATTCTTTGGGGTTTGCGAGATACAGTCCCATGGATTCCGTCAGTTCAGATGAAGTCTATCAAGACCAGATTCTCCCCTACGTCTCGCGTACCTTTGCGCTGACCATCCCCCAATTGCCGCCTGGCCTCCGCACCGCGGTGACCAGCGCCTACTTGCTTTGCCGCATTGCCGATACCATCGAGGACGAACCCGCCCTGTCGCCGCCTGAAACTTTGGCGTTTTTGCAACGATTCAGTTCCGTAGTGGCCGGACAAGAAGATCCTGAGGTTCTGGCCCGGGAAATCGCCCAGCGGCTCTCGGAACGGAGCTTGGCGACTGAGCGCGAATTGGTGAGCAACATGGGCCGGGTTCTTCGGGTCATGAGAGGCCTGAATGACTCGCAGCGGACCGCCATCCAACGCTGCGTCGATCTCATGTGCTTTGGAATGCCCCGCTTTCAGTTCAACGCCAGTCTCCAGGGTCTGGAACGCTCCAGCGACCTGGATGACTATTGCTACTATGTTGCAGGCGTGGTGGGCGAAATGCTCACGGATCTGTTTTGCGACCATTCCCCGCAGATTGCCTGTCATCGTCATTCGCTCTTCGCCGTCGCTGCGTCATTTGCGCAAGGGCTTCAAATGACCAACATTCTCAAGGACGTATGGGAGGATCGAAGCCGCGGTGCGTGCTGGTTGCCGCGGGATGTTTTTGCCCGTCACGGGTTTGATCTGTCGCTAATGGCAAGCGAACCTTTCGATCCGCGCTTCGGCGCCGGTTTCCGCGAACTCGTTGGCGTGGCCCACGCGCACTTGCGCAATGCCCTCGAGTACACACTCCTTATTCCGCGCGAGGAGACCGGCATTCGCCGCTTCTGCCTATGGGCGATAGGGCTTGCCGTGCTCACCTTGCGCAGGATCGAGCACAATCCGCGCTTTACGGCCGGCGCGGAGGTGAAGGTCTCGCGAAATGCGGTCGCCATGACCCGCGTCCTCACGAATTTCGCAGGACGCAGCGATTGGATGCTCCGATGGCTGTTCGCCCGGGCGGCGCGCGGCCTGCCGCTTTCGCCTCTGTCGGAGCTGCGCCATCCGCGGCCGGTACCGAGTGGGGATCAAGGCGAAGGCGAATCCGCCGATGAACTGCATCACGAGATGCGCCGCTCATACGGAAACTCGGGATCGTGACTCGTATCGCACCGAAGCCGGGTTCTCACCCGGCACCGCAATCGGACGCGCGCGGCGACATCGTGTCGCACACTCTGCGGCGGATCACCGATTCACCGCTGGATCACGCCGTCTTGGCCGCCCGCGACGCGTTGTTGACGCGACAGGATTCCCAGGGACACTGGCTGTTCGAGCTCGAAGCCGATTGCACCATACCGGCCGAGTACATCATGATGATGCACTTCTTGGACGAGATCGACGCACCGCTCGAGGCCAAGATGTGCCGCTACTTGCGCTCGGCGCAAGATCAGTCAGGCGGCTGGCCGCTCTACCATGGCGGGGACTTCGACATCAGCTGCTCGATCAAGGCCTATTACGCCTTGAAGCTTGCCGGAGACAAGCCGGACGCGCCGCACATGGTTCGGGCACGGGCGGCGATCTTGCAGCGCGGCGGCGCTGCGCGGGCCAATGTGTTCACACGGATCGCGCTGGCTTTGTTCGGCCAGCTGCCATGGCGCGGCGTGCCCTATATCCCCGTAGAGATCATGCTGCTGCCTCGTTGGTTCCCGTTCCATCTGGACAGGGTGGCCTACTGGTCCCGCACCGTCATGGTGCCGCTGTTCATTTTGTGCACCCGCAAGCCGATCGCCAAGAATCCGCGGAATGTGCACATTCGAGAGCTGTTCACCACTCCTCCGGAGGAGGAGCGGCATTATTTTCGGCGCCACGGCTTCTTGACCAAGGTGTTCTTGGCGGCCGATCGACTCGGACGCCTGATCGATCGCTTCATTCCGGCACGCATGCGCGAGACGGCGACCCGCCGCGCCGAAGCCTGGATGCTCGATCGGCTCAACGGTGAAGACGGCCTCGGCGCCATCTTTCCGGCCATGGTCAACGCTTTGGAAGCGATGGTGATACTGGGCTATGCGGCAGACGATCCGCGGCGCGTCACGGCCAAACGCGCTCTGCAAAAGCTCACCGTCGTAGGACCATCGAGCGCCTACTGCCAGCCCTGCGTTTCGCCGATTTGGGACACCGCGCTCGCGGCCCTGGCGATGCAGGAGGCCGGCGACACCGCGTCGTCCGACGCATCGATTCGCGCGCTCGACTGGTTGAAGGCCCGGCAGCTGCTCGACGAACCTGCGGACTGGCAGGCGAAACGCCCGGGGTTGGCCGGCGGCGGTTGGGCATTTCAATTCGCAAACAGCCATTACCCGGATCTCGACGACACGGCCGTGGTCGCGTGGGCCATGCATCAATCCCGGGAAGCGGGCCGCTACACCGAGAGCGTGCGCCGTGCTCTCGACTGGCTGACAGGGATGCAAAGCAAGGATGGCGGGTTTGCCGCGTTCGATGCCGACAACACCAGCTACTACCTCAATAAGATCCCGTTTGCCGATCATGGCGCACTCTTGGATCCTCCCACGAGCGATGTCACCGCCCGGGTGGTCACTGTGCTGGCGCGCATTGGACGCCCGCAGGACCGGGAGGCCCTGGAGCGAGCGATCAGGTACTTGCGCGAGCAGCAGGAGCCCGACGGTTCCTGGTTCGGGCGTTGGGGCACCAATTACATTTACGGCACGTGGTCGGTATTGACCGCGCTCGCGCAGGCGCACGTCGGGGCCGATGATCCGGCCGTGCGGCGTGCGGTCCTGTGGCTGACGGAGAGGCAGAATCCGGACGGCGGTTGGGGTGAGAGCAACGATACCTACGCGCAATCCCCGGACAGAAGAACGGCTTTCCCAAGTACGGCCTATCAGAGTGCTTGGGCGCTTCTCGGTTTGCTCGCTGCCGGCGGGAGCGGATCGGATGCCGCGCGGCGCGGTGCGGAGTTCCTGATGCGCACGCAGCAGGCCGACGGACTTTGGAGCGACCCCAGTTTCACGGCGCCCGGCTTTCCGCGGGTGTTCTATTTGAGATATCACGGTTATTCCGCGTATTTCCCGCTGTGGGCGCTGGCGGCATACCGCACCCTGACACGCCGCGGAACTCCTCATTGAATGGGGTGGGCGTCGTTGTGGCGCTCGAGGCGGAGGCGCGCACCCTGGGGCGGGCGGTGCGGCGGAGCGACGGATTGTGGTCCCTCGGCGGCGGCGCGTTGATGTCAGTTGGCGGCATGGGAAGCGAGTTCGCCGCCGCTGCTGCACAAGCCCTCGCCGATGCCGGAGCCGCGGCCTTGATGAGTTTCGGACTGGCCGGTGGGCTCGATCCAAGTTTGCAGGCGGGCAGTGTCGTAGTTCCGCACGAGGTCATTTCCTGTGACAGTGTGCGATACCGCACTACCGAGGCGTGGCGCGAGCCGCTGTGCGTCGCGTTCGCCGTTGAGCGACCGGTGGCGGCGGGCGCTTTGCTCACGAGCCCCGTGTCGATTGCCGCCGTTGCAGACAAGGCCGCGGCCTTTCGCGAGACCGGTGCCATCGCTGTCGATATGGAAAGTTCGGGCGTCGCGCGCGTCGCCGCCGCCAGGAATCTGCCGTTCATCGCGGTCCGGGTGATCGTTGACACGGCCGCCGACGCGCTGCCGCGGGCCGTGGCGGCCGCGGGCCGTGCCGGACATTTGAACATCCCCCGCCTTGTCGGCGGGCTGATACTGGCGCCGCAGGATCTATTTGCGCTGATCGGTCTTGCGCGGCGATATCGGGCCGCAACCCGCTCTCTCGCCGGCATGGCCCGGGCGGGTTTGCTGACGCCGTTTATCGCCGGCGCCCGCGTCGCATGAGGGCGCTGGTCACCGGTGCAACCGGTTTTGTCGGCGCAGCGGTCACCAGAGCTTTGGGGGTCGCCGGCTGGCAGGTTCGTGCGCTGGCGCGCCGAGGCGGCGATCGCAGCAATCTCGAGAACTTGCCGATTGACATAGCTGAAGGCGATCTCGCCGACCCCGATTCTCTCGAGCGCGCGCTCGAGAATTGCGGGGCGCTATTCCACGTCGCCGCCGATTACAGGCTCGGAGTTCGCGATCCGGCATCCCTGTATCACACGAACGTCGACGGTACCCGCCGTATCTTGACAGCCGCGCGCGCCGCGGGCGTCGAGCGCGTGGTCTACACGAGCAGCGTCGCCACCATCGGCATACCGGCGGATGGTTCGCCGGGAAATGAGACGACCTCGGTGAGCCTCGGCGACATGGTCGGACATTACAAGCGTTCGAAGTACCTCGCCGAAGAAGTTGCGCGAGACGCGGCGCGAAGCGGCATGTCCGTCGTCATCGTCAATCCATCGACGCCCGTCGGCCCGGGCGACATCAAGCCCACGCCGACGGGCCGATTGGTGTTGGACGCCGCAGCGGGCAACATGCCTGCATACGTCGATACCGGCCTCAATATCGTGCATGTCGACGACGTCGCCGCGGGCCATCTGCTGGCCTATGAACGTGGTAGATCGGGCGAGCGGTATATCCTCGGCGGAGAAGACATGACGTTGCGGGAGATGCTCGGGGCCATTGCGACGCTGGTCGGCCGAAAGCCGCCCGCCATCCGCCTGCCGTACGCAGCGATCTTGCCGATCGCCTACGTGGCAGAAGCCTTCGCCAGGCTCTCGGGTCGAACCGGCAGAATCACCCTCGAAGGCGTGCGCATGTCGCGCAAACGGATGTTCTTCTCGAGCGGCAAGGCCGTCAGCGAGTTGGGTTACAGCTTCAGGCCGCCCATCGATGCGTTTGCGGATGCGGTGCGCTGGTTTCGCGAGCGTGGCCTGCTGTCTTAGGAGCGTCGTTTGACCGCCGGCTGCATGAAACGGCGCGCGAATCTCGCGAGCGCCGGAACGGCGGATGGCCGCAGCAGACGGGGATCGTAAAAACCCATCCGTGCTGATTCGAACAGGCCGAAGGCGAAAAAACTGTCGATGCACCCGCTGTACCCGGTCACCATGAACGCCCATTGCGGATTCCCCGGAACCGCGTAGGCAGGCTCGGGGGCCAATCGATCGCCGCGGGTTTGTACGATTAAAAGTGTCAAGCAGCGTCCGACAGAAGAGCGTCTTGTGCTCATCGCTGCCGCGGGCCGCGCAAGCCGCTGGCGTGGACATTTCGCAAGCGGCTATCATCGCTTCCATGGACGAATCTCACGACAACCGGGCAGGTACCGCAAGGGAGGCCGCGGATGGAGATTCCCTGATTCTGGTCGACGAGGCCGATCAAGGGGTCGGTCACTTGAGCAAGCTCAAGTGCCACGAGGGCCGGGGCATCCTGCACCGGGCGTTTTCCCTGCTGATATTCAACGGCAGCGGCGAGCTGCTCCTGCAACAGCGGTCGGCGTCCAAACGGCTCTGGCCCTCATATTGGTCGAACAGCTGCTGCAGCCATCCGCGCGGCACCGAGACCATGGAGTTGGCCACCCAGCGCCGACTGTACGAGGAGCTCGGCCTCCAATGTCCCCTGCATTTTCTGTTCAAGTTCCAGTACCAGGCGCAATTCGACGCCACCGGCGCGGAGAACGAGCTTTGCTCCGTGTTCGTCGGACGCAGCACCGCTCCCCTTAAGATCAATCGGAACGAAATACTCGCCTGGCGCTGGATCAGCCCGCAAGCACTGCAGGCCGAGATGACGGGCGGCAACGCCGGGAACTTTACTCCATGGTTCAGGATCGAATGGGCTCGGATCTGGCGGGATCACCGCGGCCAAATCCAAGGAATTTCAATCTAAATTGGGCTTTCAGTCCGCTCACGGTAAGATAGCGCATGGCCATCCCATTGCTTCAAATGTACAAGGTCGCGCGTTATATCGCGGGCCGCAAGCTGCGCGGCGACAAACGCTATCCGCTGGTGCTCATGTTGGAACCTCTGTTCCAGTGCAATCTCGCCTGCTCCGGCTGCGGGAAGATCGACTATCCGAAGGAAATCCTGCAAAAGCGAGTCGGAGTCGAGGACGCATTGCGCGCCGTCGACGAATGCGGCGCGCCCATCGTATCCATCCCCGGGGGTGAGCCGCTCATCCACAAGGAAATGCCGCAGATCGTGTCCGGCATCGTGGCGCGCAAGAAATTCGTTTACCTGTGCACGAATGCAATCCTGCTTTCCAAGCACATCGAGGAATATCAACCCTCGCCGTACCTGACGTTCTCGATTCATCTGGACGGCAACCGGGAGCGTCACGACGAGTCGGTGTGCCAGGAAGGGGTGTTCGACAAGGCGGTGGCGGCGATCCAATTGGCCAAGGCCAAGGGTTTTCGCGTGACCATCAACTGCACCTTGTTCAACGGCGAGGACCCGGCCGACGTGGCGGAGTTTTTCGACACGGTCACCGCGCTCGGGGTCGAAGGAATCACGGTTTCCCCCGGATACAGCTATCACCACGCGCCAAAACAGGACGTGTTCCTCGGGCGCAATGCCAGCAAGCAGCTGTTTCGCGGGGTCTTCAGCCGCCGACGCCGGCCCTCCGGGAGACAGTGGTCGTTCAATCATTCCGCCCTGTTCCTGGATTTTCTCGCCGGCAACCAGACGTATCAATGCACGCCGTGGAGCAACCCCACGTACAACATTTTCGGCTGGCAGCGGCCTTGCTATCTCTTGTCGGACGAGGGCTACGCGCCGACCTACCGTTCGCTGATCGACGATACGGAGTGGGACAAGTACGGGGTCGGCAAGAATCCGCGATGCGACAACTGCATGGCCCATTGCGGATTCGAGGGCACCGCGGTCAATGACGCATTCAGCCACCCCCTCAAGGCGTTGAAGGCCTGGATGCATGGGCCGCGTACGACCGGCCGGATGGCGCCCGATCTGCCGATCAAGTATGCCGAGGGGGCGAGGTACGGTACCGTCGCAGCAATCCCGCTCAGCGAGATCAAACACGCCAGCCGGGAGAATGCGTGAGGCGGGAGAGCGACGACGGTCGACCCGCGTGAACGACGCTGATCGCTGCCCGCGCGAGCCGGACGAGTCCGCAAGCCGCGATGCATTCGGCTCGCAGCTCGAAGCCTGGCGCGTGCGCATGGAACACGCGCTGGAGGCGCGCCTTCCGGCGGCGAGCGTCGTGCCCGCCCGCTTGCACGAGGCAATGCGCTATAGCGTGCTGGCAGGGGGCAAGCGCATTCGCCCGGCATTGATGTTCGCCACGGCGCGCACCCTGGGCCTGTCGGAAGACCAGGTGGAGGCGGCAGCGTGTGCGATCGAATTGGTGCACGTCTATTCGCTGGTTCACGATGACCTGCCGGCGATGGACAACGATGATCTGCGCCGCGGGCGCCCAACCTGCCACAAGGCGTTTGATGAGGCCACCGCGCTGCTGGTCGGAGACGCGCTGCAGCCGCTGGCCTTCCAATTGCTTGCCAGCGATCCGGCACTGCCTGCCTCGCCGGCAATACGGCTGCGGTTGATCGATATGCTTGCGCAGGCCATCGGCACCCTGGGGATGGCCGGAGGCCAGGCAATCGATTTGGCTGCGCAAGGCACGCGGCTCGACATCACTCAAGTGGAAGACATGCATGCGCGCAAGACCGGGGCGGTGATTCGCGCCAGCGTGCTGATGGCCGCGGAGTGCGCCCCCTCCCTTGACCCGGATCTCTATGGCGTCCTGGCACGGTTTGCTGCGGCGGTCGGTCTGGCCTTCCAGATCCAGGATGATCTCTTGGACGTGACCGGCGATGCCGCGATGTTGGGCAAGGCGACGGGTGCGGACAGCGAGCGCGCAAAGCCCACGCATCCGGCGATCATCGGCATACCGGCCTCGCAACAACGAGTCCGGCTTTTGCACAATCAGGCGCTCAACGCACTGGCGCCATTCGGCGACCGTGCGCAATCTCTGCGCTCCCTCGCCAATTGGCTCCTCTCGCGCCAGTATTGACGGGCAAGCGGGCGGCACGTGCCTTGTTCGCGATGTGCGTCCTGGCGTGCATCGGAAGCCCGTCCCGGGCCGCAACGATTGGCGCCGAATGGCCAATTGATGTCCGGATGCTGGACTCTCCGGCCGCGAATCCGACGGTCGCCGCGGTGGTGAGCGGTTCGCTTGACGCCAATTTCGCGGCTCCCGCCGGAGTTGCCCCTCGAAACCGCGGCGTCACGTGGTTGAAGCTCGATTCGACGGAGTATTTCACACCCGCGGGCATACCCGTTGTCGTGATGCACGCGGCGCGTCAAACCCAGGTGAACCTCTATGCGGATCGCGGCGGCGAGGCCGTTTTGCTGCCTAGGGCCACACAGCTGCCGGGATTTCGCGGAACGCAGGACACGGTCTTCAGCCTGGTGGAAGGATTGACGCCGCGGCAGCCCCTGTATGCCCGCGTCGAGGTCGCCGCGAATGATTCGGACGCCGTAAGCTTTTCGGGTTCGACTCTCGATCGCACGCTGGCGCTCGGCGCCGAACATGCGCGGATGATTGCCCTCGCGTTCGGCGCCTTGATCGCTGTCGCACTTGCGGGCCTCCTGATTTGGTTTGTTCTCGCGGACCGGCTGTTCATTTTGTATGCGACGTTGTTCTTCCTGCAGGCGCTGTACGTTGCCTATCTGTCGGGTCAGGGTTTCGACTGGCCGTTGCTTTCCCATGCGCAGCCTCTGACTTCCTTCGCCTGGAACGTGCCGGCAGGCTTGAGCGGCGCGGTGGCATGTCTATTCACGCGCGAGATAGCCGACCTTAAGCATTTCTCTCCGCGAATCTATTCCATGTTCGGCTGGCTCGCGACCGCGTTCGTGCTCATTACGATCGCGAACCTCGCGAAATTCATCGGCTTTGGGCGATGGGTGAACGGCCTGGGCAATTTGATGTTCGTCGCGACCACCGTGTTTACCGTGGTGGTGGCGTTCCTGGCCTGGCGGCGCGGAAATCGCGCAGCCGGTTGGTTCATGATCGCCTGGGCGCTCCTCGAGGGATTTACCATAACGGCTGCGGTTCGATTCATCTTCACTCCCTCGGTAAGCTCCAGCCCGCTCCTCTATTACTACGGCCTTCCCCTATCCATGGTGGCCGCTGCAGTCCTCATCGCCCTCGGGGTGGCCGACCGGCTCCGCGCACAACGGCTGGCGTTGACCGAGGCGGAAAGGCGGGCCCAGACCGATGCGCTGACCGGTGTACTGAATCGCCGCTCGCTCATCGAGCGCCTCGATGCAGCCTGCTTGAGGGCGAAGGCTCGTGGCCTGCCGATCGCCCTCTTGTTCATCGATCTGGATCATTTCAAGCAGATCAACGACTCCTACGGCCATCAGGCAGGAGACGCCTGTTTGCGCGCCGTCATCGACCCGATCCATGCGGAACTGCGGCAGTCGGACGTCATCGGCCGCTACGGCGGCGAAGAGTTCGTGGTGGTTCTGAGCAGCGCCGACGCGGCTGCTGCCGCTCCCATTGCGCAGCGCATCCTGGAGCGGGTGGCTGGCGTGCGGGTGGATGGTTTCGGCCATCCCATCCACATGACTTGCAGCATCGGAATCGCCGCCAGCGATACGCTCGGAGTTTGGGGGGAGCACCTCATCGCGCACGCGGATGCGGCTGTCTATGTTGCAAAGCGATTGGGACGGAACCAGGTGCAAATGGCGGCACCGTTGGCTGCATAGCAGATAGTTCTTCGGGTCTCGAAGTGACGACGTATAATTTCACGTTGACAGCGGCTTGCCATAAGATGATCTTAGAGCCACGAGTCAGCCATAAGGCGCGTGCCGCGCGTCGGGCAGTCGGATGCTCTCCGCGGATCAGGAAGCGTCGCAGGAGGAAGGAAGGGATGCACCGCAGTGCCATCAGTCATGCGCGTCTAATGCGCGAGTCGACCGATCGCGTCGAAATCGCGCTGCGCGGCGACGACGACAAGGAGCACTTGGTCGCGCACCGCATAGTCGAGAACACGCGCATCTGGCAGCTGTGGGAGAGCGAACACTCGAGCCTCATGCGCCAAATCGCCGAATATGGCGCGCTGCGCACCCAGGCTGCGGCACTCAGGCATACCGCGTTGCGCCTGATCGAGGGTAAGGCGCTGTTCGAATATCTTCGCAAGAAGGAGGTGCGGGGCGCCGAGCGCTGCCAGATCCTGCAGCACTTCTATCCGACCCGCGGCTACCACTACGCGGTCATCGCCGAGCACGGCAACTATCTGCGCAAGGCGTGCAGCTTCATCTGCGCCAGCCACGTCGGTACGGGCGTGGTCGAGGACCCCGCGTTTCTCGATCCGATGCAGCATTACGAGGAGCTGTACGGCGAATATTTCAATCTTTACTGCAACACGCTGTTCCCACGCGACGGCGTTGATTCCGCTTCTGAGCGCTCCTTGCTGCCGCTGCTCAAGCATCAGCTCAATGAATGGAGATGGATGATCCTCAATCCGCGCGAGAGCGGCTCGCGCGTCAAGCGCGAATACGATATGCGCCGGCCTCTGGGCGACACGCAGCGCCTGCCGCTCCTCAAGGCCCGCGTCCAGGGCAGGGAATGAGGGACTTGACTGCTGCGCCGCCGGCTGAGGCCCCCCGACGTCCCTTCCGCTTGGGTCAGCCGAGCGCCGCTTTGCGTTCCTTCAACGACGGCGGCGACCAGAGATAGATCCAGGTTTCCGTCAACGGCCGGCCTTCGACGCGCAAGTACAGGCGCATATCGATGGGTTCAAAGCTGTCGTCGGGCGGTCTCACGTCGAACAAGGCGCGGTAGCCGCGAAATTCCTCGACATAGTGAGCTGTGACGTGCTCGGTCTGGCCGCGCGAAGTGGTGATCACGGCTTCGACGGCCGCATCCTTGGCGAGGGCGCCCAGTTCACCGCCGGCGAAGTCGACGGCAAAATGCCAGGAATAATATTGGCGCTTCTGGCCCACCGTGCCGCCGATTCCGGTGCGCGTCGCAACGGTCTGCGCGAGCGGCGATCCGTAGGGCATCCGTGTGCCCCAATAGAGGCGGTACCCGAACAAGAGTTCCTGTCCCGCCTTGGGCTTTTCGGCCGGGTTCCAGAACGCGACGATGTTATCGAAGGTTTCGTCCACCGTCGGGATCTCCACCAACTGTACCGAGCCCTTGCCCCAGCCGCCGCTCGGTGCGGGCTTCGGTTCCACCCACAGGCTGGGACGGCGGTCGTAGTAGACGCCGTCGTCCTGGTAGTGATCGAAATCCCGATCCCGTTGCAATAATCCAAAGCCGCGCGGGTTGTCGTCCAGGTAGGAGCTGAAGTGCAATTGCCCAGGGTTGGTCAATGGCCGCCAAATCCACTCGCCGGCGCCGGTCCACATCGACAGCCCGTCGGAATCGTGGATCTCGGGGCGCCAGTCGTTCGCTGCCCGCCGATCGTTCTCACCATAGAAGAACATGCTCGTGAGCGGCGCGACGCCCAACCGCTCGATCGGCTTGCGGGGATAAAGAGCGCTGTCTATATCCATGATCTGCGTGCCGCCAGGAGAGATTTGGAAGCGCAGCGCACCGGCGATGCTCGGTGAGTCCATCAGCGCGTACAAGGTCAAAGTCCCGGAATCCTTCGCCGGCCGCTCGAACCAGAAGGCGGTGAAGCGCGGGAACTCCTCCGGGCGCGGAAACGCCGTATCCACCGCCAAAGCGCGCGCCGATAGTCCGTATTGCCGGGTATCGCCGCCGACCGCCCGAAAATAGCTGGCGCCGAGGTAGGCCGCCACGTCCGCTTTCCAGTCAGTGACGAATTGCACGCGAAAGCCGGCGAAGCCGACGTGATCGCGCATCACCCTCGGGTCGATGCCGGCCTTGTCGAATTCGAACATGGCCGGGTCATAAGTGATTTCACGCGACTGGCCGTCGACGACTTCATAGAGACGCACCGGTTCGGTGAAGCTTCGGCCGACATGAAAGAACTGCAGGCGAAATGCCAGTCCGGCGTTGGCCCAGAGCGCGTGATCGGTACGAAAGCGCAGCGATTGGAATTGATCGTAGCCGAGCTTCGCCATCAGCGGCGGCAACGTGTCCTGCGATGGCTGAAAGGTGCCGCCGCCGAGCTTGCGCGCCTGTCCCTTGAGCCAGGCATAGTCGAAAGGCTGGCTCGGCGAAGCAGCGGCCGCCGGTGCCGCGGCGGCTGGCGCTGCGCCGGCGGCGAGTTCGGGATAAGTCCATCGGCCGGCAGCGAGCACCACCGCCGATTTTAGTATTTCGCGTCGTCGAACCATGCTTGCAATCCTTTAAATCAAGAACAGGGGGTGCTCCGCGTCGGGGAGAAGCGCTAGCTGGTTGAGCAGCCGGGCGTCGCCCGCGACTTCAACCCGCTCGACGGGCGTCAACCACGCCAGGGCCTCATCGAGCGATCGGGCGTCCTTCAGCTTCTGTTCCGCAGTGAACGCATAGGGGTCTGGATGGCCGCGCGGATCCGCAGGCCTCGCCAAATTTCCGTTGATATGCGCCAACCGCGACTCGCGAGTGCGCGCCAAATGCCGCAAACCGTCCTCGGGAACAGGACACGCTGCGTGCAGCAACTCCTGGCGGCGCCGAACGAGTGCCGGTACATGCGCTTCCTCCGGCGTGCGAAGCAGGGCCAGCCGCGACAGGAATCTGCCCAAGCGCGCGCTGCCGCTGGCCCGCGACAGGGGCACTGCGAGAAAGAGTCCCAGCAGCGCCGGCGAGAGCCACGCGAGGAGCGGGGGCGATAGAAACCACACGATCACCGCGGTTACGCAGCTCAAGAACATGTGCCGTTTGTGGTAATGCCACGCGTCGGCCCAGGTGGTGGTCCCGCCGTCGCGCCGCTGCGGCTTCCATCCGGAGTCGCGTCCCATGAATACTTCGAAGACATGCCGGCTCTGAATCAGCATGAGAATCGGCGCATACAAGGCCGAGAGAATGACCTCCAACACGAAGCTCGCCGCGACGCCGATGACCCCGCCGCTGCCGCGGCGTATGCGTCCCGACAGCAAGGCGTGAATCAAACCCAGCATCTTCGGGATCAATAGTACCACCATGCTGAACCAGAACAGGGCCATCATCAGCTCCACATCGAAACGCGGCCAGGTGGGAAACAGCTGAAAGTCGTGATTGAAATACTCGGGACGAATCAGGTGCGACTGCACCGCGAGCGCGAATCCGATCCCGAGCATCACCAACCACAGCGGCGAGGAGAGGTAGCTCATGATCCCGACGCCGAGGTGCATCCGGCTCGTGAAGCGCAGGCCGGCGGAGCCGATGACCTTCATGTGCTGAAGATTGCCCTGCGCCCACCGGCGGTCGCGGACGGCGACATCGATCAGCGACGGTGGCGATTCTTCCCAGGAACCGCCGCAGTCCGTGGCCATCCGCACCTTCCAGCCGCTGCGGCGCATAAGAGCCGCCTCCACGAAATCGTGCGACAGAATGAATCCCCCGAAGGGCTTGCGGCCCTTCAGTTCAGGCAGGCCGCAATTCTGCGCAAATGCGGCCATGCGAATGATGGCGTTGTGTCCCCAATAATTGCAGCTGTCGCCGGACCATGCGCTCAAGCCCCGTGTGATGATCGGTCCGTACACACAGCCCGCAAACTGCTGCAAGCGGCCGAAGAACGTCGTCGCCCCGATCAGTTGAGGTGCGGTCTGCAGTATCCCAAGGTCGGCATCGGCATCCATGGTCCGCACGAGCCGCAGAAGGGTCGGCGCGTCGATCAAACTGTCGGCGTCGAGCACGATCATGTGATCATAGCGCCCGCCCCAGCGCGTCACGAAGTCCTCGATGTTCCCTGACTTGCGCGCCACGTTCCGCCAGCGCCGGCGGTACCAAACCGGCATGACGGACAGCAGCGAATTGCGCAATGCATTCACGGTCAGGGTTTCGCGAATCCATGCATCGGCATTCGTGGAGTCCGAGAGAATCACGATCTCGAAACAGCGGTTGGCGTCGATGTGCGCGAGAGCTTCCGCCATCGCCTGCAGCGCCGAGGTCGTGCGCAGAGGATCTTCGTTGTAGATGGGCATGACCAGCGCCGTGAGCGAAGCGCTCACGCCCGAAACCGGGTTCGGGTCTCGTCTCTTCGAAGCCCCGGCCATCACCGAGCCCGCCGCGAAGGCGATCCAGCCCAGGGAGACCGCAAAAAAGAAGATCATCATACCTTGCAGCAGCGTCATGCTCGCGAAGCGCACGACCTGAAGCATTTGATACACGCCGTAAGTGGTCACGCCGACGCTGATCGTCACGAGGATGAAGCGCGCGTAAAGGACCGCCGCACCCGCACCGTGCCGTTCGCGCTGCGACGGCTTGTAGCGCAGATCCTGCGGCGGCATGCGCAGCGGATTCTCCGGCGGCATGCCGCCCGACGCCGGGCGTGGGTCGAACGGCGGGGTGAGGTTCAGCTGGGCGTCCATCGATAAAGCCACGTTTCGGTTACCGGGCGGTCGCCGCGCATGATCCGCAGGCGCAATTCGATCAAGTCGGCGTCGCGCGGATCGAGCTCGAAGCTTGCGCGAAGCCCATGCAGGGCGCTGTTCGACATGACGGTGGCGTTTGAGATTCTCCCCGCGGACGAGGAAAGATCGAGGCGCAGGCCGTCAACCTTCTCGCCGGCGCCAACGAAATCCAGCAGAAAAACACGCCGCTTGCCGTCAAGGCTCGCGCCGGAGCGGCTCGCTACCGTCTTCCCCAGGGACTTGGGCTGCGCGGGTTCGGCGCTCCAGATGATGCGGTATGCGAAGTGCGCGGGGCGCCCTGCCGGCAGGGGCTGCGCGAGGCGCCAGAAGGCAACGATGTTGTCGTTGGTTTCGCGCCCGGAGGGGATCTCGACGAGTTCCACGGAGCCCGCGCCCCAGTCTCCCTGCGGCTCCACCCATGCGCTCGGCCGCCGTTCATATTGCGCATCGAAATCCTGAAAATCGATTTGCCGCCGGGATCGCTGCACCAGTCCGAAGCCACTCGGCTGCTGCGTCGTGAACGTGGACACCTGGAGCTTGGTCGGATTCGCCAGCGGCCGAAATATCTGTTCGCCGGATTTCGCGGCGATCTCAAGTCCGTCGGAGTCGTGCACTTCCGGCCTGTAGTCATCGAGGCGCCCGCGGTTTGTTTCGTCGAAGAGAAACATCGATGTCAGGGGCGCTATGCATGCGACCCGAAGTTCGGTGCGCGGGAAGAGCGTGAGGTCGACGTCCGTCAGTGTTTCGCCGCCAGGCTGCACGGTGAACCGGTATGCACCCGTCGTCGATTCGCTCTCCAGCAAGGCGTAGATGACGATTGCATTCGCGTGGGCTGCGGGTTGTTCGATCCAAAAATGAGTGAACGTCGGAAATTCCTCGCCGGACGGTTCGGCGGTATTGATGGCGAGACCGCGAGCCGACAGTCCGTAAAGAAGATTCTTCGCGACGGCGCGAAAATAGCTCGCGCCCTGAAATACCAGGAACTCATCCCAGATCTTGTTCGAATTGATGCGGCTGCGGACGCGAAAGCCGGACAGCGGCAGGGACACCTTTCCCAATTGCGCAGGAAGCGTGGACTCCATGTCGAACATCGCCGGCGTCGCCACGACATCCTGCGCCATGCCGTTTTCGACGATGGAGACCGTGACGGCGGTCTGCAGATTGTAGCCGGCCCGCAGGAGTTCGATTCGAAACGGAAGTTTTTCGGCGCGCCAGATTCCCGCGTCCGGATTGAAGCGGATGCTGCGATATTGCTCGGGGCTCAATTTGTCGAGGCCGGCCGGCAGCCTGTTGTGCTGCGGCGCATAGACGGTCGCCGCCCGGCGCTTCGCATCCGCGAGCAGCGTGTCGAACGTGAAGGGATACGCGGCCGCCGTTTTGTCGGCGGGAGGAGGATTCGCCGGGGGTGCGTTCGCGGCGCGCGCGCCGACGGACACGACGAGCGCGAGGAGCAGCAGTGAATTGGCAATTGAAACCGGCAAGGCTCCCCCTCGATGGCCCGTGGTCTGATGCACTGATTTGCCGGGTCGGCCCGACTGGCTCGTATTTGCAGCGGATCCAGCCGTGTAACCTTGATGAAACCGGCGGGGTCTGTCAACGGGCATTGCACTTCGGAGCCGCCTGATATATTGCGCCGTCATGGCCCTCGCCGCTCATTCCGCCCAGGAGCCTCAAAGCGCGTCCGCAGTGCTGATGGTGCGGCCGGCGTGTTTTGGCTTCAATCCGCAAACGGCGGCCACCAATGCCTTCCAGCAGCCGGCCTGCGGGCCCGTCGCCGAGGAAGCTCAGGAGCTGGTTCTGGGGGAATTCGAGAGCCTGGCAGCGGCATTGCAGCGCGCCGGGGTGGAAGTGCTGGTCGTGCCCGATACATTGCGGCCTTCGAAGCCGGACGCGATCTTTCCCAACAACTGGGTGAGCTTTCACTTCGACGGCAGCGTGGTGCTCTATCCGATGCTGGCGCCCAACCGGCGCCTCGAGCGGCGCCAGGAAATTCTCGAGGAGGTGGTGCGCAGGGGGCGGTTTCGCGTCACGCGGACGGTCGATCTGACGCACCGCGAGGCGGAGGGGAAATTTCTCGAAGGAACGGGCAGCCTGGTGCTGGATCGCTCGCACCGCGTCGCCTATGCCGCCCTGTCCCCGCGCACAGATCTGGACGTTCTCGGAGAATTTGCGCAGCTGCTCGACTACGATCTCGTGACGTTCGAGGCGGAGGGCGCCGACGCGCGGCCCGTGTACCACACGAATGTCGTCATGTCGATCGGAGCGCGCTTCGCCGTGGTGTGCGGCGAATCCATCGCGCAGCCCAGGCACCGGGAAGCTGTATTTAACAGCCTGCGTGCGGCCGGCCACGCCGTCGTTGACATCACACGGCGGCAAATGTTCGAGTTTGCCGCCAACCTGTTGGAGCTTGCACCGGCGGGGGGTCCCTGCATCGCACTGTCGACGACGGCATTGCGTACTCTTGGATCGGCGCAGCGCCGGGTCCTGGAGGCATATGCGGAGCTCATTCCGGTGAGTATCCCCACGATCGAGCGAATCGGCGGCGGCGGCGTGCGCTGCATGCTGGCGGAACTGCACCTGCCGAAACGCCCGTCCGAGTAGGGCCGCCCGGGATCTGATGTCATAATTCGAGGATGCTGGAACTCGGCGTCAAGCTGCTCATTGCGTATTTGATCGGCACGCTGCTCGGCAGCTTGCTTTTGGGCCGTTTGCGCGGGGTGGACATTCGCAGCATGGGCAGCGGAAATGCGGGCGCCACCAATGCGCTGCGCACCCAGGGCAAGCTCTTTGGATTTTTGGTGCTTGCGGTCGACATGGCCAAGGGCGCATTCGTGGTCTGGTGGCTGCCGGGCGCGCTATTGCCCGGCGTCGGCATCGATCCCGGACTGCCGCGCGATTGGTTGACCCTCGCCTGCGCCTTTGCCGTGATCGTGGGTCACGTGTATCCGGTGTGGTTCGGCTTCCGCGGCGGCAAAGGAGCGGCGACCGTCGTCGGGGTGGTGGCGGCGCTGGAGCTTCGATTGCTCGCGCCCTTGCTCGTGAGCTGGTTCGTGGTGCTGCTCCTGACCGGCTACGTGGGACTCGCCACCATGCTGTCCGGTGTCGTCCTCGTGATTGCCGTCTATGTCCTCGAGCCGAAAAATGTGCCGCTGCTGAGCTTTTGCTTGGCGGCGACAGCATTTGTCATCTATACCCATCGCAGCAACATCGCGCGGATGCGCCGCGGGTCAGGAAAGTCGCGTACGACGGCTATGGCTATTTCGATCGCGAGCCTAGACCAGCCGCTGTTGCTGATGCTGCTGGCGGATGGGCGGCTTCATTCCGGGGAATGGTTGGCGAGGGAACTCAACGTAAGCCGTGCGGCCGTACGGAAAGGGGTGGAACGCCTGCGGCGAATGGGAATCGGCGTGCAGGCATTGCCGCGGCGGGGTTACCGCTTGCCGGATCCGGTGGAATTGCTGGATGCGCGGCGCATCGGCGCCGAGCTTGATTCGCGGCGCAAAGCGCAAATTCGCAATCTCGAACTCGCGTTCGAGGTGGATTCGACCAACACCCGGCTCTTGGACAAGCCGCCGCCGCCCACGGGGTTGTGCGGACGTTTGCTTGAGCGAACTGCAGCACGCCGGTCGCGGGCGGCGGGGGCGCCGCTGGATCGCACCATTCGGCACCGGTGTCGCGCTGTCGGCGGCATGGACCTTCGGCGATGGGGCACGTACGTTGCCTGCCTTGAGTTTGGCGGTTGGGGTGGCCGTATCGCGCGCCTTGGTGCGGGTCGGCGCGGTCGGCGTGAGGCTCAAGTGGCCGAACGATATCTGGTTCCAGCAGCGCAAAATCGGCGGCGTGCTGATCGAGTTGCGAGCAGAGGCCGGCGGTCCAGCCCACGTCGTGATCGGCGTGGGCATCAACGTGGTCCTGCCGGCTGCGGCGCGTTTCGATATCGAGACGGGAGGCAGCCGCGTCGCAGCGGTCGCTGATGCCTGTGCCGCGGCGCCGTCGCGCAATTTGGTTGCGGGAGCCATATTGGATGAACTTTTGAGTATGCTGGGCCAGTTCGAGCGCGAGGGCTTCGGCGCTTTCAGGGATGCCTGGATGGCACTCGATGCCCTTGGCGGCCGGCCGGTGCGGGTCGTGCTCGCGGATACGGTTATTTCGGGCACGGCCCGCGGCGTTGACGAAGAGGGTGCACTGTTGCTCGACACGGGGGAACGGTTGCAACGATTCATGTCCGGCGAGGCCAGTTTGCGCATTATCGAGGGTGCCACTTGACGCTGTTGAAGAGCATTGTTGTGTGCCTGGTTCTGGCCAATGTGGGCTATTTCCTGTGGGCGCGCGGGATCGCCAAGCCCGCGGACGCACCGCTTGCCTCGAAGCCTGCGGCGAGCTTGAAACTGGCCTCTGAGTCTGCGGAAGCATCGCGCACGGGCGGTGCCGGGAGCGCCAGCGACGCCGGCGCCGGCAGCACTTCCACGGCGGGCAGCGGGATCGCCGGCAGCAACGGCGGTACGGATGCCGCCCGCGGCGAAGGCGCCGAGACCGCAAGAAGCGGCCTGCTGACCAACGTGAAGCGTTGCATCACCGTCGGTCCATTCCGGGACGTCTCCGAAGCCGCGCACGCCGCCACCACTTTGCGCGGAGGCGGCTACGATCCGCGGCAGCGCGTCGCCGATGGCGAAGTTTGGGCGGGGGTTTGGGTATATTTGCCGCTTCCGGCGTCGCGGCCAGCGGGCGATCAAATGCTCGCGAAACTCAAGGCGGGCGGCTTCGAGGACGCGCTGGAAATGCCCGGTCCGAACGACACCTCGGTGATTTCGCTCGGCCTGTACAGCGAGCCGAAGCGCGCGCAGGTGCGGGTTGCCCAAGCGCAGTCGTTGGGGTTCAATCCGGGAATCGCCGACCGCAAGCGCACAGGCAACGTATACTGGATCGACATCGATTTGAAGCCGACAGATGGCTTACTGAATCCCGCCGATTTGCAGGGGGAAACCGGACACATCGTGCGTCTCGAAGTCAAGAGCTGTCCGTCCTCAGGCGCGACGCCATGAAAGCCTCCGACGCGGCATTCAGAGTCTTCAGCGCGATCGGCGCGGTGATCGGGTATGGGTGCCTCCTCGCGTTCCTATATCTCGTGGGCGCTCAGGTGTACCGATGGTTTCGCGATGGGGAATGGAGCCACGTCGGACTGGCCGATGGGCTGCGCGCGGTTCTGATCCATTGCGGCGTCAAGGATGGCGACACCGGCAGGCTCGCGGCATTCATGCACTGGCTCGACGCTCCGATCAGCTGGCTGGGTCTGCACAAGGTGTTCGAGGTGGTTCCGGCCTCGCTCGCTCTATTCGCGGTGAGCATCGCCGGAAATTGTCTGTTCATCTACTGCAAGGATCGCCTCGACCGGCGCTGAGCGCCGCAAAAGAGCCGGGTTGGGGGCCTGGCTCAGACGGCACCCACTAACGGCCGCGTTCCACCGGCGGCGATTCCCCTTGCCAGAGGTAGGCGACGCTGCCGGCTGGCGCCTTGTACCACCCGGGATCTCGATAGTCGCCGGGCGCCAAATCGGTGCGGATCTTCATGACGGTGAACATGCCGCCCATGTCGATCCCGCCATAGGGGCCTGAGCCCGTCATCATCGGCAGGGTGTTTTCCGGCAGCGGCATCTGCATCTCGCTCATCGACCCGCCTGAATCGCCCATGGTCATGTATTCCGGCACGAGCGAGGTGATCTGACGTGCGACGTCCGCCTGTTCGATGCCGAGGGTCGTGGGGATCGAGTGGCTCATGGCGTTCATCGTGTGGTGGCTCTTGTGGCAGTGAAACGCCCAATCTCCGGCGGCGGCGGCCGTGAATTCGATCGCGCGCATCTGACCGACGGCAATGTCCGTGGTGACCTCAGGCCATCGGGAACCCGGCGGAGTCCACCCTCCGTCGGTACCCGCCACGACGAAATCATGCCCGTGCAGATGGATCGGGTGGTTGGTCATTGTGAGGTTGCCCACGCGGATGGATCGGTTGAGCCTCATCCCAAAAAAACATATCACCCGGCGAGCAATAATACACGTGCAGCATGCGTCTTGAGATACGCTTGACGTTGCCGTCGTATGGAACTCGTTGGGAGATCGATCATGGACAAGCATGCGTGGGCCCTAACCGTTGCCGGAGTGCTCCTGGCCGGGACAGCCTTCGGACATGCCAGATTGCTGAGATCGAGTCCGACTGATCGTGCGCATCTGCCCGTTGCGCCGAAATCGTTGACGCTCACTTTCAATGAGAACGTGCAGCTGGCTGTTCTTTCTTTGACCAGCGACGGCAAGGACATGCCGCTCAACGTCGATCGGAGCGCAACGGCCGCACGTGAAGTTACCGTCATGCTGCCGCCGATGGCGGACGGAAGATACCAGGTGCAGTGGAGCGCGTTGTCGTCCGACGACGGACATGTTTCCAAGGGGACGTTTTCTTTCATCGTCGGGACTGCGGCGCCCGCGGCAACCGTACGCTGAAGCATCCGTCCGTGCGGAGACTTCCTGGGGCTCAGGCATCGTTCATGCCGACGCATGGGTCATGCCGTTGAGTGTCTGGGATGGGGCGCTGATCGCCGTCAAAACGGTCATGTATGCCGCGACGCTCGGTGCGTCAGGCGCGGCTTTTTTTCGCGGCTACAGTGGTGGGCTGGCTGCCGGCGCCGAGACCTTCAGAATCCATCAGATCGTGATGGGCTTGTCGGCGCTGTCACTGCTCGCGGGTGCCGCGCAGATCATGGTGACCGCAGGTGCCATGAGCGGCCACGCGTCCGGATTGTGGGACGGATCTCTGCTGCGCATGGTCTGGCAATCCAGTGCGGGGCGCGCGACCGCCATACGTACGTTCGGCCTGGTGCTCGCGGCGGTTGGGATGACGTGGCAACGGACAACATGGTTGGCGTGCTTGGGCGCCGCGATCGCCGCAACGTCGTTTGCCTGGACGGCACATGCCCATGCTCTCGACCCCGATGGGCTGCCGATGCTGCTGCAGAGCATCCATTTGCTCGGCGTGGCCTTTTGGCTGGGCGCATTGACCCCCTTGCTCATCGTCGCGCGAAGCGGCGACCTGCCGCGGATTGCCGCTACCGCGTCCCGCTTCGGCGCCGTCGCGGTGTGGCTGGTGGGTGGACTGATGGGAGCGGGGTTGCTGCTCCTGTGGATGCTGCTCGGGGACCCGTCGGCGCTGTGGACCAGCAAGTACGGCCGCTGCGTAATGCTCAAGTTGATCTTGGTCGCATGTCTGTTATGCGCAGCAGCGTTCAACAAGCTGCGTGCGACGCCGCGGATGTTGGCCGGCGATCATCGGGCCGTAGAAACCCTGCGTGCCTCGATCCGCCTGGAATTGCTGTTGGGCGGCCTGGTCTTGGCGGTTACCGCGACGCTGACCACGGTGGCCGGACCTCCGTCGCTTGACCAGGCCCCCTAGGCTCTTCGACGGTGGCCGCCGGTTCGGGGCGCCTTGAGACTACAATTGTCGCCTGATCCGGCCAACCAGATGAGGTATGCGATGAGAACTCTGCAAATAGTGGGCGCCATCCTGGTTGCCGCGGGCCTGTTCGTGCTCATCAAGGCACCTTCCTATTCGAGCGAAAAGAGCGTGTTCAAGATCGGCGAGGTTGAAGCGAAGGTGGCTCAAGAGCAGCCGATTTCGCCGTGGGTGGGCGGCGTGGCGCTTGCGGCCGGCGCGGTGCTGATCGTGGCGGGATTGCGCAGACCGTAGGGTGGGTTGGAGCGCGTGACGAGCGCTCATTTCTCGAGCGCCTTGCGCAGCAGGCGCAATTCGCGACGGCGGGCGGCGCTGCTCTTGGGAAAGCTCAATTTCAGCGCCTCCATGGTGTCGAGCACGATGCGGGAGACGATGAGCCGGGTGCTCAGCTTGTCGTCCGCGGGCACGATGTACCAAGGCGCGTGTTTCGTGCTGGTTGCGCTCAGGGCCTTTTCATAGGCACGCATGTAATCCTTCCAGAATTTGCGCTCCTCGATGTCCGCGAGACTGAATTTCCAGTTCTTCTCCGGCTGATCGATGCGATCGATGAACCGCTTGCGCTGCTCCTCCTTCGAGAGATGGAGAAAGAACTTGATGACCCGCGTGCCGTTGCGGCCCAAATGCCGTTCCAGATCGACGATGGAGCGGTACCGGGCGTGCCAGATGTCCTTCGCATGCAGCGCCTTACCCGGCAGCCGTTCCCCGCGCAGGATTTGCGGATGAACCCTGGCGATCAGCACCTCCTCGTAGTAGGAGCGGTTGAAAATGCCGATCCGTCCGCGCTCGGGCAGCTCGCGCGTCGTGCGCCACAGAAAATCGTGACTCAGTTCGGCTGCGCTCGGATGCTTGAAGCTGAACACCTGGCAACCCTGAGGGTTGACTCCGGACATCACGTGCTCGATCGCGCCGTCCTTGCCCGCCGCGTCCATGGCCTGAAAAATCAAAAGGACGGCGTAGCGGTTCGACGCGTACAGCAATTGCTGCTGCGAACTTAAAGCCTTGACGTGCTTGTGCAGGATTTCTTGATATTCCTCATTTGAGCCATACACGGGATGGATGTGCGTCGGCCATTCCTTGAGGTTGACGTCTGCGCCTTCCCGCACCCGAAAATCATTTGAGTCGATGTGCATGCAATCTCCGTAGGCGTTATCTGACATCGATTCCGCGAGTTGAGGTACAGAAGTTTGCAGCAGTTGCCGGCAGGATGCTCCTATAAATGGAGCCCATGCCCGCCGGTCGCGCACGGAATGCGGCCTGACTTCGAAGGAACCGTCATGTCCAGCCGCCTGCCTCGATGCACCGACTTCCTGCCGCGGAGCCTGTCGGCGCTGGTGCTGTGCATCGCCTGCCTGTCGACCGTGCACGCTGCGTCTTTCGAACTACCGCCTCTCAACAGCCCCGCGAGCACGGAGCATCATGTCGGCAAGGTGATTTGGGCGGATCTGGTGACCCCGGACATAGGTTCTGCCGAGCGGTTCTATGCAGGTTTGCTCGGTTGGACATTTCAGAACGTGCACACCGGAAGCTCCGACTATGCGGTGGCGCAGAACGACGGCCATCCAGTGGGCGGGCTATTTCAGAAGTCGACGGCGGCCGGCGAACATCGGCAGTCGTCTTGGATAACCTTCTTTGCAGTTCGCGACGTCGGCGATGCCAAGCGCGTCGCCTTGGCGCATGGAGCCAAAGCGGTGTCGGGCGTCAGGAACTATCCGTTGCGGGGGCGCCAGGCGGTATTTTCCGATCCCGAGGGCGCCGTGTTTGCAATTCTCGCATCGAGCAGCGGCGACGCGCCGGATTTCCTCGCCGCGCCCGGTGAGTGGATCTGGAGTTCGTTGCTGTCCCGGGAGCCAGCCAACGAAGCGACCTTCTATCAACAGTTGTTTTCGTACGATGTGTTCGATCTGGCGGCCGACGACGGCTTGGAGCATCTCATTCTGTCGAGCGACGATTTCGCGCGCGCCAGCGTCAATTCCCTGCCCGGGGGTTCGGTGAAACGCCGTCCGCATTGGCTCAATTTCATCCGGGTCGAGAACGCCAATGACGCGGCGGCCAAGGTGGTGGCGCTGGGCGGACGGGTGCTCGTCGAGCCGCACGCCGATCGTCACGGCGGACAAGTTGCCGTCGTTGCGGATCCGGCGGGAGCGCCGTTCGGCTTGATGGAGTGGACCGACAGCGACAGCAAGGCGGAGCCGAAATGAACGCCGTGCACGCAAGCTGGCTCGCGGCGGGACTCGGGGCGGCCGCGCTCACCGTGTTGAATGCCTGTGCCGTCACCGGCGTCGACGGATCCGTTGGCGTGGGCTATGACGCCGGCTACTATGAACCGTGGGGTTACGACTACGGGGGCTGGGGTCCGGGCTACCGTGTCGGGCCCGGATGGGGCGGCGATCGCCGTGGCGATGCGCACCGTGGTCGGGGCGGCAACCACCCGCACTCTTACCGGCCGGCGCCCCCGGAACGGCGGACCCCGTCGATTCCAAGCCGCCCGCGAGGCCCCCACCACTGACGCCCGGGCGCTGCTAATATCCAGAGCTCCTGGGTTTGCCGGAGTTCGTTGGATTGCTCGACCCGATACACGCGCCCGATGCGCGGCAAACGCGCCGCATCCTCTTTGCAAGCCTGATCGGCACAACCATCGAGTTCTTCGACTTTTACATCTACGCCACAGCCGCGGTGTTGGTGTTTCCCAAGCTGTTCTTCCCCAAAGGGGATCCGGCCACGGCGTTGCTGCAGTCATTTGCGACCTTTGCGCTCGCGTTTTTCGCCCGCCCCGTCGGATCGGCGCTGTTCGGACACTTCGGCGATCGCATCGGGCGCAAGGCGACTCTCGTCACGGCATTGCTGACAATGGGCTTGTCCACCGTGTGCATCGGCTTGCTGCCGACCTACGCATCCATAGGTGCCCTCGCCGCGGCACTACTGGCGATGTGCAGAATAGGGCAGGGGGTGGGTTTGGGCGGCGAATGGGGCGGCGCCGTGTTGCTGGCGACGGAAAACGCGCCGCCGCACAAGCAGGCGTGGTACGGATGCTTTCCGCAACTGGGCGCGCCGCTGGGATTCTTGTGCTCCACGGGCGTGTTTCTGTTGATGACCAATTATTTGAACGAAGCACAGCTCTTGAGCTGGGGCTGGCGCGTGCCGTTCCTGGCGAGCGCCGCGTTGGTTTTGGTCGGTTTGTACGTGCGTCTGCAGCTCGTCGAGACCCCCGCGTTCCAGCGCAGCATCGCGCACGGCGAACGGGTGCGGGTGCCCTTCATGGTCGTGTTCCGCAAGTACCCGCGTGAGCTCATTCTCGGCACGCTTGGAGCGATTACGGCGTTCGTCGTCTTCTACCTAATGACGGTATTCGCGCTCGGCTGGGCCACCGGTGCACTGGGCTTCGGCCGGCAACGGTTCTTGATCCTGCAAATGGCGGGTGTGCTGTTCTTCGGGGCCGCGATCCCGGTTTCCGCAATTGTTGCGGACCGAATCGGCGAGCTCGGCATGCTGATGATCGCGACTGCGCTCATCATCGCCTTCGGGTTCGCCTTCCAGCCGCTTTTTTCCGGCCACGGCACCGCGAGCGTCGTCGTGTTTCTGACACTGGGCTTTTCATTGACCGGCCTGATATACGGGCCGCTGGGCAGCGCCCTTGCAAAGCTCTTTCCGACCGCGGTGCGCTACACGGGTACATCGCTCTCCTTCAATATCGCGGGAATACTCGGCGCCTCGCTGGCGCCTTGGATCGCGACAACATTGGCGTCGCATTACGGAGTTGCCTACGTCGGCTACTATCTGTCGGCGGCCGGGCTCGTCAGCTTGATCGCACTGTGGTTGGCCAGGACTGACAGGAATATCTCGGATGCCGGCGCCGGCGTGGCCGGCGAACTTAGGGGAGAAGTTAAATGATCCGCATTTTTTTCATTCATTGCGCCCGCTGTGTTCCGATGCTGCTGTGCGCCGCCTGGCTGGTTGCCCCTGTCCGGGTGAACGCCGCGGACGCATACGATGCGGCCGTGTCAAATCCGGCGCGCAGCGCCGCGGATCTGAAGCGTGATTCACTGGATCATCCCGCCGAAATTCTGCGTCTCTCGGGCATCAAGCCCGGCATGCGGGTCGCGGACGTGCTTGCAGGCGACGGCTACTACAGCGAACTCGCGGCCAACCTGGTGGGACCCTCGGGCCGGGTCTTCATGATCAACAACGCCGCTTTCGATCATTGGAGCGAACCCGCGCTCGACGCCCGCTTGAAATCGCACCGCCTGGCCAACGTCGAGCATCAGACTCTTGATCTCGATCATTTGAATCTTGCCGCGGCAAGTTTGGACGCGGTTTTCTTGATCAAGGTGTACCACGACCTTTACTGGGTCGATACCGAAGGCGAGTGGCCCAAGTTCGACGCGGGCGGCGTGCTCGACCAGCTGGTTCGCGCGCTCAAACCGGGCGGTGTGCTCCTCGTCGTGGATCACTCGGCAAAGGCTGGCAGCGGCAATAAGGCCGCAACGAGCCTGCATCGCATCGATGAATCCTTTGCGATCCAGGATTTCGAGGCGCGCGGCCTCAAGGTCGTCGCCAAAAGCGATCTTCTCAGACGGCCGGAGGACCCACGGAATCAGATCAGCTACAAGGGGGCTGCGCTCGGCAAGACCGATCGATTCGTGCTGGTGTTCCGCAAGGCGGCGTAAACCGGGCCAAACGGCCCTACGCGCGGCCTTGGACCGCGGAGCTCAACCAGCGCGTCAGAGCGCTGGCATCCATCGCCCCTGACTGCCTCGCGATTTCCTTGCCTGAAGCGAAAACGATCAGCGTGGGTATGCTGCGGATGTTGAACCGCGCTGCCGGCGCCGGCTCGTCCTGGGTATTCAATTTGGCGAAGCGCAGGCGCGGTTCGAGCCGCCGCGCCGTTGCCTCATAAGAGGGTGCCATGGCGATGCACGGCCCGCACCACGGCGCCCAAAAATCCACCACGAGCGGCAGGTCGTTACGCGCCAAATGTTGGTCAAAATTGCCCTCGGTCAGTTCGACAGGCCGCCCCTCGAACAAAGGATGGTGGCACTTTGGACAGCGAGGGGCATCCTGCAGTCGGTCGCCCGGCAATCCCACCACCGAGTCGCAATGCCCGCAAACCACCTGCAATTTTTCGTTCATGCATGCGTCCGGTTCACTTGGGTTGCGCCACCAAGATCGTGAAGCTGCCGGGGACGATGGCAGGCCGCGGATGCGGCCGCTCTTCGGTCGCGGGCGGCGTCTCGCCCAATTTTGCCGCGGCCAGGTAGATCTTGTGGCTGGCGGGATCGAGCGCCATGGTGCGTGCGCTGACTTGGGTCGTTACCGTCGCGAACACCTTGTATTCGTCGGGGGTTTCCTGGTGGATCACCGTCAATGTCCCGTCCAGTCCGTTCGAGCTGAACACCATACCGAGGTCGGAGTCGAACGCCGCGGCGTCCGGCCCCCTGCCGATCACGATCCGCGCAACCTGCTTTCCCGACAAAGCATCCGTCACCGCCATGACCTGATTCTCGCAGACCGAGAACAATCGGTGATGTGCCGCGTCGAGTGCGAGTCCCGTGGGATTTGCACAGTCCGTCAGCGGCCATGTCGCCTTCACGGCCAGGGATTTCACGTCCACGGCGACCAGCTTGCCGGGTTCGGTTTCTATGTTGACATACACCACGCCGGTCGCGTCGGTGGCCATGAATTCCGGCGGTCCGGGCAGCGGGATGGTGGCCACGGCCTGCAGCGTTGCGGCATCGAGCACCGAGAGATTGGACGATTCGCCATTGGCAGTGATGACGTAGTTGTGCCGCGGCTCGAACAGGATCGCGTCGGGTTTCTTGCCCGAGACCGGCACTTCTTGTATGAATTTGAGGGTGTCGAGCTCAAAGACCGATACGGAGTTTCCGCGGCCGTTGCTGGTGAAGCCGCGCTTCAGCGCCGGCGCAAACACGATTCCGTGGACCCCCGCCGTGTTCGGAATGCTTCCCGCCAGTTTGCCGGTGACCGTTTCGATGACATCCACGCGGTCGCCACGGCTGACGAAAAGCCGGGCGCCGCTTGCTTCGAGCGCCAGATAATCCCAGCCGCCGGCGCCCGGCAGCGGGAAACTCCTGGATACCGTGTACACCGGGGGAGGAAGCGGGGAGGTATCCGCCGCCGCGGCGGCCATTTGCAACAGTGCGTACACGGCAAACAAAGTCTTGCGCAACACCGCAGTTTCCTTCCGTTCGGGAGGACATTAGTCTACGCGTTAGGGGCTGGGAAAAGAACCGACGGCACGCGCCGTGTAATTTCTACAAGCACCGAGTGCGCCGCGCTTCGCCTCTCCGGTATCATCCATTCATGCGGCGCGACTATTTGAGCAATCCGGTTGACGCGCAGGGCGATGCGACGTTGCGCGCCATCGATGATTTCATCGAGGGCTACCTGGCGTACGAACAGCGCGCGGAGCGCGTCCTTGCAGCGGCGGACGCGGAGCCCGGGTCGTGCCTGGCCAACGTGTATTCGGGCCTGCTATGGATGTTGCTGGAGGCGCCTGCCGGAGCGCGCCGCGCCCAAAGATATCTCTCCGCCGCCGAGCGCGCGGCGCCGAACGCAACACGCCGCGAGCAACTCAACACGGCGATGCTGCGGTGCTGGGTGGACAACGATCTCAAGCGCACGTTGCGGCTTTGCGATCAGATCACGGACGAATTTCCGCGCGATCTCGTCATCGTCAAGACGCATCAATACCTCGAATTCAATCGCGGCAACGCCCCAGAAATGTTGAGGGTGGTATTGAAGGTGTCGAAGGCGAACGCCGATGTCCCCTACGTGCACGGCATGGCCGCATTCGCATATGAACAATGCCATCTGTTGGATGATGCGGAAGCGGAATCGCGGACGGCGCTCGACATGCGGCGCAAGGAGCCCTGGGCGCAGCACGCGCTGGCGCACGTGTTGTTGACGCGCGGCCGGATCGATGAGGGGGCTTGCTTCCTCGAACAGGCGGCGGACACATGGACCGATTTGAACTCGTTCATGGTCACGCACCTGTGGTGGCACTTGGCCCTGTTCTACCTCAGTCAGGGCCGCGAGAGAGGAGCTTTGGAGCTCTATGATCGCTGCTGCTGGGGTGTGGCCAAGGATTACTCACAGGATCAGATTGGCGCGGTTTCGCTGCTCGCGAGACTCGAACTCGCCGGCGTCGATGTCGGGGCGCGTTGGCAGGATCTCGCCGATCATCTCGCCGCGCGGGCGCACGATACGGTGCTCCCGTTCCTGACGCTACAATACCTCTATGGATTGGCCCGCGCCGGGCGCCCGGAGGGGGAAGCTCTGTTGGAATCGGTGAGGCGCCGCGCCGGAGCCGCACCCTCATTTTCTCGCGAGACATGGCTAGAAGTCGCGCTGCCGGGATGCGAGGGACTGTATGCATACGCACGCGGCGACTACGCCGCCGCGTGGCGACATCTCGCTTCTTGCGTGCCGCGCATGGCTGAGATCGGCGGCAGTCACGCGCAACGGGATCTTTTCGAACAAATCCTCCTGGATGCCGCAATCAAAGACGGCCGGCAGGCCGCCGCTCAGCGCATGCTGGAGATGAGACGCACGACCGACCCGCACGGGGTTCAGGTCAATTCGTGGCTGGCCTCGGTGTACGCCGAATTGGGCCTGCGGGACCTCGCGAACCGGGCCCGCGAACGCGCGCTGATCACGCGAACCCAACATCCCGACAACAGCTGGCCGTAAGATCTCGGTCCATGGCCGGCGAGGCGACGGAAAACTTGTTCAGAGCCATCGATGCGCGGCGGGAAGATCTCGTCGACCTGACCTGCGCACTGATCCGGTTTCCAACCGTGAACCCGCCGGGCGAGGCATATCGTCCGTGCGCGGAATTCATCGGCAAGCGCTTGGGCGCCCGCGGATTCGCAGTCGACTATGTTCGTGCCGCCGGCACACCCGGTGATGACGAGCGCCATCCACGCATCAATGTCATTGCGCGGCGCGACGGCGCGACGCCTGGACCGTGTGTGCATTTCAATAGTCACATCGATGTCGTGCAGCCGGGCGGCGGGTGGACCCTTGACCCGTATGCCGCCGTGGTGCGGGGCGGCAGAGTCTATGGCCGCGGCGCCTGCGACATGAAGGGCGGCCTTGCGGCGTCCATCATCGCGGTCGAAGCGCTGATCGATTGCGACACGAAATTGCCTGGAACGCTGGAGATTTCCGGCACCGTGGACGAGGAATCGGGCGGATTCGGCGGAGTGCATTTTCTGGCCGAGAGAGGCTGGTTCTCCCCGCCCCGCGTCGATCATGTCATCATTCCGGAGCCGCTCAATGTCGATCGCGTCTGCATCGGGCATCGCGGTGTGTGGTGGGCCGAGATCGAAACGCAAGGACGGACGGCGCACGGCTCGATGCCGTTCCTGGGAGATTGCGCGGTGCGCCACATGCATGCCGTCGTCGCGCGCCTGGAGCGCGACCTGTATCCCAAACTCGCGGCGCGGCACACGGATATGCCCGTGGTGCCGCCCGGCGCGCGTCGTGCGACCTTGAACATCAATTCGATCCACGGCGGTCTGGCGGAGACGCCCGGATACCCCGCGCCGCTGGTGCCCGACTCCTGCCGCATGGTCATCGACCGCCGGCTCCTGATCGAGGAGCGCCTCGACGCCGTCAAACACGAGATCCTCGAGTTGCTCGATCAGCTCGTCAAGGATCGCCCGGGATTCAACTACAGCATTCGCGACATTTTCGAGGTTCACCCCACGATGGCCGACCGCGATGGTCCGGTGGCTCGCAGCACCGCCGCGGCAATCCGCCGTGTGTTCGGCCGGGATCCAGAGTTCGTCTGCTCGCCCGGCACCTACGACCAGAAGCACATCGACCGGATTGGCAAACTGCGGGAGTGCATTGCCTATGGCCCCGGCAAATTGGATCTGGCCCATCAGCCGGACGAGTACGTGGTCATTGAGGACATGGTCAACTCCGCCAAGGTCATGGCGCTGGCGGCCCGGTCGCTGCTCTGCGGAACCCAATGAAGCGTGCGACTCGCCGGCTAGCGAGGCTGCGCCGCGATGACCGCCAATCCCTGCAAGACGAGATCCGGTACGATTTCGCCGCGTGTGCGCATCGTGCCGGTGATCATGCCGGCATCTCCGCCCGTAATGAACAGTTTGGGCTTTATGCCGGTGCTTTGTTCGATCACCTCGGCAGCGCGGTCAGCCATGCCCGCGAGCGCAAAGACGGCGCCGCGCGAGACCGCGCCGATGGTGTTGTTGGCCAAGATGCCCGCCAGCGAGGGCGTGCTGTGCATGGCCGCATTGGCGATGTCGCTGGTCCTATTCATCAACGCTTCGCGCATCATGTGGATGCCGGGCACGATGAGGCCGCCGAGATGCCGGCCGCCGGCATCCACGCTGTCGAGCTTGACTGCGGTACCGGCGTCGAGCACGCAAAGTGCCGAACGCGTCTTCGTCCACGCCCCGATCAGGCCGAGCCACCGGTCGGCGCCCAACAACGACGGATCAAGGTAGCCGTTGGTGAGCCCTTGAAACTCCGGTGTGGCAGTCACGAACTCGATGTTCACGCTAAACAACTTTTTCGTAAGGCGTGTCAGGCTCTTGGCCATTGCGGGTCCCGCAACGTTGGAGACCAGCACCCGGCTCGGGCGCTGTCCCGACCCGAACAGCGCGGTGGTCCAAATGCCGGGCTTCGCATCTCGATGCACGATCGCCTGTTGGTCCGACAGCCCGGTGCTCGTGAGCCAAGCCCACTTCAGGCGAGTGTTCCCCACGTCGATTACCAAAATCATGTTCGTTCGCCACCCTCGGTGCGCCCTCAAGCGCGCAAGCGCGCAAGGATAGCATCCGCTCCGTCCATCACGATGATTGCCAACTTGAATCAGTCACTTAAGACGGCGGGACGGGCTTCGGATCGCCGCCGATCTCCGCTATCACGGCAAATTTTGATTGAGATACCTTGGCGCTACCATATGATGCCGCCCGGCGCCCGCCGAAGCGGTCTCCGTAAAACTTCAGGCCGCGGTAAACTGCTTTTCGCTGTGACCCTACGGTGGGAATTGTCTTCACTCTGGTGGTGACCATGTTCGATCTGAAGCAGGCGATTGCCGATGTGCCCGATTTCCCGCGGCCCGGCATCTTATTCCGCGATATCTCCCCGCTGCTGCGCAATCATTTCGACGCCACTGTCCGAGCCCTGGATGCGCTGCTGACCGAAGAGGAATGGAGCGCAATCGACGCATTGGCGGGAATCGAGTCGCGAGGCTTCATTTTGGGAGCAGCCCTTGCGGAGCGCCGGCGCAAGGGATTCGTGTTGGTGCGCAAGCAAGGCAAACTGCCGCCCCCGGTGGTCGATGTGGCCTATGACCTCGAATACGGCTCCGGCGTCCTCGAAATGCAGCGCGGCAGCGGTCGTTTGATTCTGATCGATGATGTGCTGGCAACCGGCGGCACCATGTCCGCCGCCGCCGACCTGTGCGAACGCGCCGGCTACCAGCTTCAGGTGCTGGCGGCCCTCATTGATCTTAAAATCGTCACGAACTATTCATGGCGAACTCTGTGCTTGCGCGCGGCCATCAACTACTGAGCGCCCTTCCGTGAGGCGTGGGCGCGGAACCTTGAATGGCTGAGCTGCCGCGTACGCTGGTGGTCATCGCCTTGCGGGCCGAGTCCGCGGGAGTATTCGAGGCAGCAAACATTCCCGTTCTTTATTGCGGCGTCGGCAAGGTCAATGCGGCCATGGCGCTCGCGCGGGAGCTGACCCGCTACAGGCTGCAGGCCGAGGCTATGCCGCTGGTCCTGAATTTCGGCTCCGCCGGCAGCCGGCGCCGCGCTGCCGGGACGATGGTGGCATGCCATGAGTTCGTCCAGCGCGACATGGACGTCAGTGGTTTGGGATTTCCGTTGGGGGTGACCCCGTATGACGACGTCCCTGCGCGATTGAGTTTCGATCCCTTGTTCGAGCGGCTGCCGTCCGCCGTCTGCGGCAGCGGCGATTCGTTCGCCACGGTGGTCGGCGAGATGGACTGCGATGTCGTCGATATGGAAGGCTATGCGCTTGCAAAGGTATGCTGGTGCGAAGGGGCGCCGTTCGCCTGCGCCAAGTATGTGAGCGACGGCGCGGATCACACCGCGGCGGACGATTGGCAGCGCAACGTGCATAGGGCGGCCGACGAATTCCTGCGCTTGTACCTCGACGTCGTGCGATAGTCACAGAGTGATCATCATGCGCCGGCAGCACGGAGACCCACCGGCTTGGTGAAAGTCGTCTGCCTCGCGTGGCTTTTCGCATCGGCGTTGCCCGCCGCAACGCACGCTGCGGTCCAGGTGATCGTCGGAGCCACGCCGATCCAAGACGGCGAGGCGAAGACTGCCGGGGACATCACGATCGTCAACGAGAGGCTGGCATTCGCCCTTGCGGTCGGATCGCCCGCACCCTATGGGGTGCCGCGCGGTGCGATCATCGATGTGGCGCCGGTGGTGAACGGCAAGATCGGCCGCGATTGCGTCGTATTCGCCGATTTCATTCCTGACAACTGGTCGGCCTGGCCCAACACCTTCCAGCACATCGAGATACTCGAAAGCGGGCCCAAAAGAGCGGTTGTGCGGACGGTGCGCGATTGGGGCAGGGTAACTCTCACGACTCTCTACACGCTCCGGACGAACGCCGATTCGGTGGAGATTCGCGCGACCATGAGCAATGGCGGCGCTGCACTGTCCGGCTTGTTGTCGGGATTCACTCTATGGCCGAAGCGCGGCTATTTTTTCGGTGTTCCGGGATTGGCGGCGGTCCCCCGAGGAGGAACCGAGGGGGCGCTCTCCGATCGCGTGGTTGCCTATGATGAGGATTGGACCGTCGCGCTGCATGCGCCATACGCCGATCATGTTGCGGACGGGTCGATGGATATGTATCAGTCGCACACCTTGCGGGCCGGTGAAAAGCGGACGTTCGAGGCATGGCTGCAGGTCGGATCGAAAGGAGACCTGAAGCCGATCGTGGCGGCCGAGATCGCGCGCAAGCGCGTGGCGTCCGGGATCGTTCGCGGCGCGGTCACCGTTGCGGACGGCACCGCAGTCGACGCGCCGGTCGTGGTGATCGAAAAGCAGGGCAAGCCTTACGCGTGGGTGCTCGGCCGCCGCGGCGAGTACCAAGTGGCGCTGCCGGTCGGCGATTATGCCGTATACGCGACTGCCAGGAACCATTCTGAGAGCGAGAAGATTCCCGTACAGGTCGCCGCGGGTGCGGTTGCGGTGCGTGATTTCCGCGATTTGCAGTTGCCGGGGAGCATTCGATGGAACGTCGCCGATGCACGCACGGGCAAGCCTCTGGACGCGCGCATCAGCATCGCGCAGGGTCAAAAGCCGCTGGTCGAGTTTCTTGGGCGCAAGACGTTCTTTACGGAACTCGATCTCCAGGGTCGAGTCGACGCACCGATCGCACCCGGCCACTATATTTTCACCGTGTCGGCGGGCGGCGGCTTCCTGGCCGCGAGACAACAGGTGGAACTCTCGGTCGTTCCCGGCGAAGTCCGGGTGTCGAACGTCGAGGTCAGGCGCCTGTTCGATCCGCCCGAAAGTCATTGGTATTCGGCGGATTTGCATCACCACGCCGATCAAGCGGAGGCGGTGACTCCGCCCGAGGAACTGGCCCGCTCCCAGCTTGCAGCCGGGCTCGATGTGCTGTTCGTCAGTGATCATGATTCGACCGTGAATCACACTGTCTTGCAGGCAATCGCCGATCGCCGCGGCATGGCGTTCATACCGGCCGTCGAGCTGTCGGCGTCGTGGGGCCATTTCAATGCATATCCGTTGCGGGCCGGCCAGACACTTCAAATCGACACGGCAACCGCCACCATCGACGGCATCATCAAGGAGGGACGGCGCCAGGGTGCGAGCGTCATCCAGGTGAATCACCCGTTCATTCCGTACGGCTACTTCACCAGCGTGCGCGCCGGCGCGGCGCCGGGCGGCTTCAATCCGGATTTCGATTTGGTAGAAATCAATGCGGTCGAGCCCGCCGACGATGAGAAAGTGCTGCGCACGCTTTGGAATTTCTGGAATGCCGGACATCACTACTACCTCGCCGCGGGAACCGATACGCACGATGTATGGCACAACGAATCGGGCTCGGTGCGCGCGTTCGCGCATATCGAGGGTTTGGTGACTGCCGAGGCGTTTGCGCAGGCACTCAAGGTGGGGCACGGCTACGTGACGTTCGGACCGCTGATCTTTCCGTCGGTGATGTTTGGCGATGAACTGAAAGTGAAGCCCGGCGAGTCATTCAGCCTCGGGTTCGATCTGAAGGCAGTATATGGAATCAAACGGGTCGAACTCATCGGTTCCGGGACGGTGCTCAAAACAGATTCGTTCGATCCGCCGCCGCTTGCGGCGCACGTCGATTTTCCGCTCCGCACCGAGCGCCGCGCCTGGTATTCGTTGATCGTGGAAGACGGCCAAGGTCACAAGGCCTACACCGACCCGATCTGGGTCGATCCCGTCAGGCCGTTCGAGGCTGCACAGAATCCCGCTTTGGACCGCTGACGGCTCAGTCCTGCCGGTGCCAAGTCTGCGACCGGCCCAGAAGCGAAAATCCGATGAAGCCGCGCACCGCGAGAACGGTCCCACCCTCTGCCAAGTGGAACTTGCAGCGATACACGGAGCCATTGTCGGGATCGAGAATGTCGCCGCCGCCGTATTCGCCGTCCCGCGCCTTCACATTGCGGATGATTAGAAGCCCGATCATCGGTTGATTCTTGCGCTCGTCGGTGCAGGCCGAACATACGCGGGTTTCGGCACCGGGAGTGAAACTCTGTTCGATTCGTCCGAAGTATTTCCCGTCCTCAACATAGATGCGCACCAGGGCGCGAGGCATTCCCGTCTTGTCATCGACGGTCTTCCACAAGCCGATCGGCGATTGCAGGTCGGCTGCGTGAGATATGAACGCGGGCATGGCGGCAAGGGCCAGCAATGCGATCGCCGCGAAGAAATTGCGTGTTTTCATTGGCTACCACCCCACCGCTTGTCCGTCCTTTCGATGATCCGATGCGCCGCGATACACCCCGTCGATGGGCTCATCGGCGGCCGTGCCGTCGCGCGGTCCTGCCTTGCCCGCACGGGACCCCGCCGCAGGTGTGAACGAGACCGCCTGATAGCCGCCCATGTCCCCGCCGTCCGCCGGGACCACCGTGTGTCCGAGCGATCTCAAATCCGGTCCCACCAGGTGAAAGAGGCTCGACTCCAGCTGCACCGTGTTCGTGGCCTGCGCGTGCGAGAAGCGTGCGGCATCGCTGGCGGCCTGCACGTTGGCGCCGAAGTCTATCATGTCGATCAGCACCTGCACGTGTCCCTGCGCCTGCTGACTGCCGCCCATGAGGCCGAACGCGGTGAGCGGCCGTCCGTCCTTCATCACGAATCCCGGCAGCAGGGTATGGAAAGGCCGCTTTCCCGGAGCGATGACATTCGGGCTGCGCGGGTCCAGGGAAAAGAGCGCAGCGCGGTCGTTCAGCACGAAGCCGAAGCCGGGAACCGTGATGCCGGAGCCGAAGGTGTCGTAGATGCTGTATATGAACGACACCATGTTGCCCCAGCGATCGGCCGTGACCAGATAGACCGTGCCGCCGACCGGATCGCCCTTGGACTCGGGGATGCCCGCCTTGCCGAGATCGATGCGCGCGCATTGCTCCGCTGCGTAGTCCTTCGAGATGAGCCGGGATATCGGAATCTCTGCGAATTGCGGATCGGCGTTGTAGGCGTACAAGTCGGCATATGCGATCTTCTTGGCCTCGATCAGCAGATGCCAATAAAGCGCCGACCTTGGACCGAGTGCCGCGAGGTCGACACCCAATTTGGGGGCGCACGCCTCGAGGATATTCAACATCTCCAAAACCGCGAATCCTTGAGTGTTTGGTGGAAGCTCGAACACATCGTAGCCATGGTAGTTCGTCGAGATCGGTGTAACCCAGTCCGCCCGGGTATTGGCGAGATCCGCCGCCGTAAAGGTTCCACCGAGAGAGCGGGATTTGGCCAGGATGGCCGATGCAATCTCACCCTGGTAGAACGCGTCGCGGCCCTGCGCCTGCAGGACGTGAAACGCGTGCGCAAGATCTCGATTGCGGAACACGCTGTAAGTGGCCGGCGGTTTGCCGCCTGGAAGGTAGGTCCTGACCGAATCTGGGTCCGCACGCAGGACTTCGGCGCCCTCCGTCCAATCGCCGTGGATGCGTTCCGTGACCGCAAATCCCTGCTCGGCAAGATCCACCGCAGGCTGCAACAATTCCCCGAATCCTTTTGTTCCCGCGCGCTTGAGCAGAACGTCCCAGGCATCCACGGTTCCCGGCACGGTGGCGGAGTCGATTCCGTGAAGCGGCATTTGACCTGGGGAGCCGCGCCCGGCCAAATGCTTCGGCGTCGCTCCGGAGGAAGATCGGCCGCTGCCGTTCAAAGCCACCAGCCGGTTCTCCTTCGCCGACCAGGCGATGACGAAGACATCGCCGCCTATGCCCGCGCTGCCGGGTTCGACGACGTTCATCACGGCCGCAGTGGCCACGGCGGCGTCGAATGCATTGCCGCCATTCTTCAATATCTGCAGACCGGCCTGCGCTGCGAGCGGCTGGCTGGTCGCCACGATTCCGTTGCGGGCCAGGACCTCCGAGCGGGACTGCGGCAGCCAGCCGCCGGAGCGGTCACCGCGGGTCGCGGAGAATTCGGCGGCGTGATTTTGTGGGGCGGTTAGCATGACACCCAATGCCACGACGTGAGTCACCGGTGAACGAGCGGATCGGCAGCCTCGCGTCACGCGATGGACCTTTTGGATCGAAAGCTGCGGATCACATTACCACAATGACGCGCATTTGGACGCCGGTTCCCGGCGCATGCGGTACCGCGACATTGCGGCGCGAATATGGGCATCCGGTCGCGCTCACGCACTCGCGTCGAGCCGCGCGCTCTGGAAGAGGTCGGCGCTTCGCCAGACATAGAGCGCGAGCAACGGGCTGATGCCGGTGCGCATGGCATGAGGTTCGTCCCTGGCGTGATGAATCGGCGTGCCCGGAGGGCGTTCCCGCCATATCGAATCGCCCTGCTGCCATTCCGCCGTGCCGCTCAGCGGCAGGTATATTTCCTCGGCTTCGTGACGATGCCGCGGATAATGAGTCGAGGGACCCAGCATCAAGAGGCCGCACGCCAGGCGTTCGCTCGCGAGTGGCCCATTGCCGCCGGCGATTTCGCTCCACCCATAATTATCGAGGAACGAAGTGCCCAGATCGCGCGCCGTGTACGTTTGACGCCATTCGAGCGAAGGGGCTGCATGCGAGATTGCGGCCAGCAAATCGCCGGCGAATGCCGCGGTGTCGCCCATCATTTGCGGGAGCCATCGCAACACGGGCAGGGCGCGGCTTCTCACCGGGCGGTGTACGCAACCGGAAGGCCAATCCGCAAGAAACGGAGCGAGAAACGGCTGCTGCAGAGCTTCGAGCAGCTGTTTGATTCGCGCCGCGAGGGCCGGCGCCGTGGTCATGCGGGGCATCTCAAGCATGTCGGTGATCAATTATACTGGCCCGCTGACGTTCGCGTGAGTTCGGAGAGCTCGTGGCACCCAAGTTCTCGTTGACCGAAGGATCGATTCCGCGGGCCTTGCTGGCCTTTTGCCTGCCCATTCTGTTCGGCAACGTCCTGCAATCGATCAATGGGTCCGTCAACTCGGTTTGGGTGGGCAAGTTTCTGGGGGAAGCATCTCTTGCCGCGGTGGGAAACGCGAATGTCGTGATGTTCCTGCTGTTCGGCGTCTTGTTCGGCTTTTCGATGGCGTCGACCATCATGGTCGCGCAGTGCGTGGGCGCCAGGAACATTTCCGAGGCAAAACGCGTCGTCGGCACGGGGGCGGTGTTTTTTCTGGGCCTGTCGCTGGTCATGAGCTTGACCGGGTTCGTTCTGGCTCAAATGCTGGTCGCATGGCTCGGCACGCCGCCGGATTCGCTGCCGTTGGCGCTCACGTACATGCGCATCATATTCCTGGGTTTCCCGTTCATGGGCGGCATGTTTTTCCTCATGGCGGTGCTGCGGGGAGCCGGCGACTCCAGAACGCCTTTCGTCTATCTTTCAATGTCCGTGGCGCTCGACATCGGGCTTAATCCCCTGTTGATATTCGGCGTGGGTCCGTTTCCCCGCTTGGGGATAGCAGGCTCGGCGCTCTCGACGTTGATCGCACAGGGCTTGAGCTTCCTCGCGTTGGTGGCGCACTTGTATCGAACCCGGCACTTCTTGTGCATCCATCGCCAGGAGCTTCGGCTGTTCAAGGTCGATTGGTCGTTGATCCGCCTGCTCGTCACGAAGGGCATTCCCATGGGTCTGCAGATGTTCGTGATCTCTTCCACCATGATCGCCCTCATCTCCCTGGTGAATCGCTTCGGCTCGCAGGAAACCGCGGCGTTCAATGCAGCCATGCAGCTCTGGAACTACGTCCAAATGCCGGCGATCGCGATAGGCGCCGCCGCGTCGTCGATGGCGGCGCAGAACGTGGGCGCCGGGAAATGGGACCGCGTGGGCTGGGTCGCGGCCACCGGCGTGCTGTTCAATTTTCTGATCGGCGGCTCGCTGATCGCCCTCGCTTTCTCCTTCAACCGGCATGTCTTGAGCCTGTTCCTGCCGGCCGGAAGCGCGGCATTGACCGAATCGGCGCATCTCAACGGCATCGTCATTTGGTCGTTTCTCTTTTTCGGCACATCGATTGTGCTGTACGGAGTCGTGCGGGCGACGGGGGCGGTGGTCCCGCCGCTCATCATGCTGGTCATTTCCCTGTGGCTGATCCGCGTCCCGTTCGCCTTCTCAATCCTGGATCGCTGGCATGCGGACGCGATCTGGTGGAGTTTTCCCATTTCATCCGTCATTTCCATGCTGATGGCCGTTACGTACTATCGCTTCGGCGGCTGGCGCAAGGTCCGCCTGGGAGTGGCAACGCGGCGAGCCGCCTCGCTGCCCGGCGTTTGAAACCGATGGCCGCCGCCCCCGCGAAGTGTGAGCGACCGCTGGTCGTGCGCTGCGGAGCGTTCGGGGACATGGTGCTGTTGACCGCGTTGATCCGGATGCTCCACGCTCGATTCGGCTGCCCGGTGGATATCGTGACCTCGGGCTCCTGGAGTGAACCGCTTCTGCGAGGGCAGCCGGGGGTGGGCGAGGTTTGGAGTGTGCGCAGCCGCAAGACGCCGTACTGGCTCAGCCCCGATCAAAGATTCGTCGTGCGCCGCCTGCGCGCACGCGGAGCGGGCCCCACCTGGTTCTGCGACGGCAGCGATGCGGCGCGTCCGTTGCTGGCGCGGGCCGGAATTCCGGAGGAATTCATCGTCGACGTCAAGGACCATCCGCTATTGCGCGGCGAACATGCGGTCGAACAATGGCGCCGCCTCGCACAGATCATGCCCTCGGCGATCGACGTGCCGCCGCTGGCCGCGGGGCGGGCGGTGCTCGAATCGCGCGACGCGGCATTCGCCGCGGTCGCACCGGGATGTCAACTGGACGTCAGCGACCAGCAGCGCCGGGACCTTGAAGCGTGGCTGCGCGAACGGGGGCTTGGGGAATCACCGTTGATCCTCGTTCAGGTGGGCAACAAGCGCACGATGCGGCGCGGCTTGCGCCGGCTGGCGGCCAACAACAAATACTGGCCGAACGAGCGTTGGGCCGAGGTTCTGCGTGCCGTACGGCTGCAATGCCCGGATCACGCAATCGTGATGCTGGGCACCGGACCCGAGTATGCCCTGAACCAGGAAGTAGCTGCGCTGGCCGACGTCGCGCGGCTGAGCAATGCTGCCGACGATCTGCCCATTCCGCGGCTCATTGCGCTGTTGGCCCGCGCCGCCGGGCTGATTTCGGTCGATTCGGGACCTGCGCACGCCGCCGCGGCGGTCGGCTGTCCGCTCGTCGTGCTGTTCGGCAAGGCGTTGCCATCGTTGTACAGGCCATGGGGGACGGCTGGAGCGGACGTCAAGGTCCTATGCGGCCAAATGGCGGGCGAGCCGGACATGCTCGGAATCGAACCGCGCAGCGTAATCGAGGCATGGTCGAGCCTCAAATTGCGCCCGCGCGACGCATGAACGCACACGGAGCGCAAACCCCTACTGCGAATCCGGCTCCCGCGGCGGGTGCTCGGGCGCGCGCAACATGTCCTGGGTCACCAACACGACGCCGCGCTTGGTCACGAAGAAGCGCCTGCGGTCGGCCGCATGGTCCTGCCCGATCTGCGTGCCGTCCGGAATCACGCAGTTCTCATCGAGGATGCAGCGCGTGATCTTGCAGCGGCGGCCGATGGTCACTCCCGGCAGCAGCACGGAGCTCTCAATGGTGCTGCTGTCTTCGATACGCACGTCATTGGACAGCAGCGACTCCTTCACGTACGCGCCCGAGATGATGCACCCGCCGGCCACCATGGAGTTCACCGCCATTCCGCGCCGCCCTTCCTCGTCCAGAACGAATTTTGCCGGAGGCTGCTGAGCCTGGTAGGTCCATATGGGCCATTGGTGATCGTATATGTTGAGTTCCGGATTGAGCGAAACCAGTTCCATGTTCGCTTCGTACAACGCGTCCACGTTGCCCACGTCGCGCCAGTAATTCTGCGCGCGGGTTTCGACGTCGTGGAATGGATAGGCAAACACGCGCAGCCGCGCCAGAGCGGGCGGAATGATGTTCTTGCCGAAATCGTGATTGCTGGCCTCATTTGCCGCATCGTCCGTCAGCATCTTCTCCAGGCGGTCCATGCCGATGACGTAGATGCCCATCGACGCCCGCGCCAAATTTTCCTGCCCGATGATGGGATCGGGATCCTGGGGCTTTTCCGCAAACTTCGTGATGCGATTGGTGTCGTCGGTGGTCATGATGCCGAATTCATTGGCACGCTCCAGCGGCACGTCCACCACTCCCACGGTGATGTCGGCCTCGCATTGCTCGTGGTAGGCGATCATCGGACCGTAGTCCATCTTATAGATGTGATCGCCCGCCAATATCAGCACGTGCGTCGGATGGTGCGACCGGATGAATTCCAAATTCTGGTATACCGAGTCGGCGGTGCCGCGATACCAGTGGGCGCCGATTTGCTGCTGCGCGGGGATCAGCTCCACGAACTCGCCGAGCTCGCCGCGCAGATAGCTCCACCCCCGTTGAATGTGCTGGATCAAGGACTGCGCCTTGTACTGCGTCAACACCGCGATTTGACGAATGCCGGAATTGACGCAATTGGACAGGACAAAATCGATGATGCGAAATTTGCCGCCGAAGGGCGTCGCGGGTTTGCAGCGGTGCTGGGTGAGCGCCTTGAGCCGTTCGCCGCGCCCTCCCGCCATCACCACCGCTAGGGTGCCGCTCGTCAAGCGGCTGACGTAGCGTCCGGTGTTACGAGCGGCGTGTCGCATCATCGTCCCAGCCTGCCATACTCGGCAATCGACTGCACCTTTTCCCGCGGCGCCGCTCGCGCCTTTGATAAACTAGGAATCCCATGTCGGCATTGAAGCTGTGCGTCCTGAGTTCCGAGATCTTGCCGTACGCCAAGACCGGGGGGCTCGCGGACGTCGCGGGCGCTTTGGTGCAGAATCTGCGCGCCCTGGGACACGACGTGCATGCCTTCATGCCTTTGTACCCCGCAGTCGGCGCGGCGCACCCGGAGCTGCAGCCGGTTCTCGGCGCGCAACACATTGCGATGACGATCGGCGGCACCGAATACCGCTTCTCGGTTCAAACGGCCAGTTTCCCGGGCACCGATGTGGCGACGTATTTCATCGACTGTCCCGCCTTGTACGACCGTCCCAGTTTCTACACGACCGATCCGGACGAACACCGGCGCTTCCTGCTGTTCACGCGCGCGGCGCTCGAGACGTGCCGCCGACTCGAGATCGCCCCGGACATCTTCCACTGCCACGATTGGCACACGGCATTCCTGCCCTTGTACTTGAAGACGCTCTACTCGTCGGATCCGCTGCTTTCCCGCGCGCGGACGGTGCTGACGATCCATAACATCGGTTATCAGGGGGTCATGCCGGCTGCCGCGATCGGCGATCTGGGCCTTGCAGATGCGGCGGCGCTGCTGGACGCCGGGGATCTGGCGCATGGCGTGATCAACTCGTTGAAAGTCGGCATAAGATTCGCCGATCGAGTGACGACCGTGAGCCCGACCTACGCGCTCGAGATTTGCCGGGAGCCGCTCGGCATGGGCATGCAGGACACCCTGCGCGCGCGCGGGGATCAGGTGGTCGGGATATTGAACGGCGTCGACTACCGCGATTGGGATCCGCGGCACGATCCGCATTTGACTGCACATTTTGGGCCGCAGGACCTGAACGGCAAGCGGATCAACAAGGAAGTGCTGATCGATGCCATGCATCTTAAGATGCCGGTGTCGAATCCTCTGGTCGGGATGGTGACCCGGCTGGCTGAGCAGAAGGGCATCGATCTCCTGTTCGACGCGTTGCCGAGCCTATTGCAGGCGCGTGACTTTGCCTTGACGGTGCTCGGCAGCGGTGATCGCCCATACGCGGAATTTTTTGAGAACTTGTCGCAGCGCTTTCCGAGCCGTGTGGCGTTTCGCGGGGGATACGACGAATCGCTGGCTCATTTGATCGAGGCCGGCAGCGACATCTTTCTCATGCCGTCGCGCTATGAACCCTGCGGGTTGAATCAGATGTACAGTCTCCGTTACGGCACCATCCCGGTCGTGCGCAGGACCGGCGGACTTGCGGATTCGGTGCAGCATTTCGATCCCGTCGGCGGCTTGGGTACCGGGTGCGTGTTCAACGACTATGACGCCGCCGCGGTGAAGTGGGCCTTGGGCACCGCGCTCGACTGGTACGGCGACCCCAAGATCTGGCAGCACCTCATGCAGAACGCGATGGCGCAGGACTTCTCCTGGACTCGGCAGATCGGCAAGTACGACTCGATGTACCGCCTGCTGCTCGGAACCTGAATCCGGGGCGCGCCGCCCGCTTAAGTCTACGGCACGGGTTCCAGCAGTGCATAGCGACGGCCGTGGGGCAGGGAGTAGGTCTTCGCCAATCGAAGGCCGGCCGCCGCCGCCCACCCCGGCGCCGCAATCTCCCCGGCGGCCGCGGAGATTGGTTGGGGTCTGCCAAAGTAACGGGCGAGGCGCCCGGCTGCACGATTTTCAGGACCCGGCAATTGCGCGACGATCAGGCTCTGCGGTGATGACTTCGCGGCGGATTTCAGGATTTCAATGGCAGACGCGTCGATCGGACCCCGTATCAGACCAACCGTGGTTCGCACATACATGTCGATCACGGCCCGAGTAGTCTCATCCGGTGCGAACAGGATCAACGGTTTGCCGGCCGCGTCATGGCCCATCGCGCGCGCGATCAAGGAGAGATTCTGCCACGAGTCGACTTGTCGGTAGACCTGCGATGCCGGCCCGACGAGCAGCGCGGAATAGGCCAGCAACAGCGCCCCCATTGCGCGCGGCACCTGGTCGCGCGCCGACGCCCACGCACGCAGCGCGAGCCATGCGGCGACAAGCAAACCGGCCGCGGAAACCAACACAAACTCTGCGTGCGAGTCCATCGTGTTCCAAGCGTCGCCGGCGATCAACCCCAGCGCTGCAATGAACGCCGCCGTTCCCAGCAGAAGCAGCGCCGAGGTGGCGCGCAGCGCGCGCAGGTCCCAGCGATCCGGTGCCGCCGAGATTTTCTGCGACCACCAGCCGAGCAACAGAGCGATTCCGGGAAGAGCAGGCGCGAAGTAAACGTTGCGGGCGGTCGCCGCAACCGACAAAACGGCCAGCGGCGGCAGCGAAGCGGCGAGCGCAAAGCGGACCGCCCGGCGGCCGCTGAACGAGGCCGTGCGCTCGAGCCACGCGCGGCGCAGGGCGGCGATGACCAACAAGGTCCACGGTACGAGGTAGAGCGGCAGCTCGATGAGGTACTTGCCGGGAGAATTGCGATGCGCGGCTGCGTATTGAAATTCATCCGGTGCGTCGATTCGTGTGAATCGGCCGACCAGGTTGTTCCAGAAGAAAACCTTTAGATGGGCGGCGCCGTCCGGTCCCACATAAACGAACCAGATCCAGGCGAATATCATCGCCGCCTGCAGAACGAGTCCCAGATATAGTTCCCAACGAAGAAGCTCACGCCAGCGTTTCTCCCATACGACCAAAGCGGCGATGGCCATCGCCGGCACCATCCACGCGACGGCGCTCTTGCTGAGAAAGCCCAACCCCAGGGCTGCATGCATCAAAAGGTAGCCGCGCAGGCGCTCCGCGCTGTTCGCAGCATAGAAGCCCTGATAGACGCCGAGGAGCGCGATCGATACGGTCGCGAGCAGCGGCGCGTCGGTGGCGAGCCAGATGGCCACCTGGTAAGAAAGCAGGAAAGTGCCGATGGCAGCCGTGCCCACCATCCCCGCGAAGGGTCCGGCCGCGCGCCGCGCCAGCAAGCCCACGCCGAGCGCGGTAATCATGGCGTACAGCAGGTTGGGCAGCCGCGCGGCCCAGCCAGCTTCGGAACCAAACATTTCCATGGGAACGGCCGCCAACCAATAGGTGAGCGGGGGCTTTTCGCAAAATGCCTCGCCGGCCAACAGTGGGACGGCTTTCGATTCCTGCCAGCTCATCCGCCAGGCGATGTCCGACTCGCGAGGCTCATCGGGCGTCCAATAGCCGCGCCCGAACATGCCCACGCACCATATCGACAGCAACGTCGCGCCAATCAATGCGGCCGGCGAGAGGTGGGGTCTCAACAAAGCAGTATACTTGGCGGCATACAAAGGAGAGCGCATGGCATTCGCTGACTATACTTCACAGGGCAACGTTGCCGTGATTACGCTGAAAAATCCACCGGTCAACGCCTTGAGCTGGGGGCTGCGCGCAGCGATAGCGGACGGCCTGGAGCGCGCAGCGAGCGACGATGCGATCGGGGCGGTCGTCATCATCGGCTCCGGCGGTGCGTTTTGCGGTGGCGCCGACGTCGGCGAATTCGGACTGCCCGCCATGACCGCTAGCCCTTCCCTGGCGGATTTGTTTTCATTGATCGAGAACCTGCCCAAACCGGTGGTCGCGGCGATTAATGGACTTGCGCTGGGCGGAGGGCTGGAACTCGCCATGTCGTGTCATTACCGGATCTCAGCGGCAGGCGCGATGCTCGGATTGCCCGAGGTCAAGCTCGGTATTCTGCCGGGCGCCGGGGGCACGCAGCGGCTGCCGCGCCTGGTGGGCTTGGAGCGGGCGCTGAACATGATCGTCGGCGGCACTCCCGTCGTTGCCCGCGATGTGGCGAAGACCCGGTTGCTCGATTCCGTCGCCGGTGGCGAGGTATTGCCGGCTGCCCTCGCATTCGCCGGGCGCGTCATCGCCGAGAAGATGCCGCTCAAAAAGGCGCGGGATGTCGACATCGATTTTCCGAATGCCGAGGCATTCCTGGACTTCGCGCGCGGCGCGGTCGCGCCCCTGGCAAAGAACTATCCGGCACCGCTCAAATGCATCGACGCGGTCGAGGCGGCCGTTCGCAAGCCCTTTGACGAGGGAATGAAGATCGAGGGATCCCTGTTCATCGAGCTTTTGAACAGCTCCGAATCCAAGTCGTTGCGGCATGCATTCTTCGCGATGCGGGCGGCCGCCAAGATTCCGGATGTCCCGAGCAGCACCCCGTTGCGGCCGGTCAAATCGGTGGCTGTGATCGGCGCCGGCACCATGGGCGGCGGAATCGCGATGAATTTTGCCAATGCCGGCATCCCGGTCACGATGCTCGAGGCCAGCCAGGCTGCGCTGGACAAGGGCCTTGCCACCGTGAAGAAGAACTACGAGAACACGTTGAAGAAAGGGCGCCTCACCCAGGACGAATTCGACAATCGGATCAAGCTGATCACGGGCACGCTGTCGTACGACGACGTCAAGAGCGCCGATCTCATCATCGAGGCGGTATTTGAGGACATGCAGGTCAAGAAGCAGGTCTTCGAGAAGCTGGATGGGGTGGCGAAGAGCGGGGCGATTCTCGCTTCGAATACATCCACCTTGGATTTGGACAAGATCGCGCAATTCACCCGGCGGCCCCAGGATGTGATCGGCCTGCACTTCTTCAGTCCGGCGAATGTCAGCAAGCTGCTCGAAATCGTGCGCGGCGCGAGCAGCGCCAGGGACGTGGTCGCCACCAGCATGGCGATATCCAAGCAAATCAAGAAGGTCGGCGTCATCTCCGGTGTGTGCGACGGGTTCATCGGCAACCGCATGATGAACGCATATTTTCGCCAAATGGAGCTGTTGCTCGACATGGGAGCGCTGCCGCAGCAAATCGACAAGGCGATGGAGAAGTTCGGCTTTGCGATGGGCCCGTTCCGCGTCAGCGATCTCGCCGGAAACGACATTCTTTGGTACATCCGCAAACGCCTGTACATCGAGTATCCGGACCGCGTGTTCTCCAAGACTCCGGATCGCATCTGCGAACTCGGACGTTTCGGACAAAAGAGCGGTGCGGGATGGTACGACTACCAGCCCGGCGACCGTGCGGCGATTCCTTCGGACATCGTTGCGAAGATCGTGCTGGAGGAGTCGGCACGCCTCGGTATCGCGCGGCGCAAGATCGGCGACGAGGAAATAATCCAGCGTGCGCTGTATTCTCTCATCAACGAGGGGGCGCGCATACTCGCCGAGGGAATCGCACTGCGCGCCTCGGATGTCGACGTCGTGTATCTGACGGGATACGGATTCCCCGATTTTCGAGGCGGTCCCCTCTTCTATGCCGATGAAGTCGGTTTGCCCAACATTCTGCGCACCATGCGCGAGTTCGCCAAGGGCTATCTGCCGGACGCATGGCAGCCGGCGCCATTGCTCGAACAACTTGCCAAAGAAGGCAAGCCGATCTCCAGTTGGGGTAACCGATCATGAGCGACGCAGTAATCGTATCCACGGCGCGAACGGGGCTTGGCAAATCGTGGCGGGGAGCGTTCAACATGACGCATCCCGTCACATTCACGGGCCACGTTTTGCAGCATGCCATTGAGCGCGCGCAACTCGACCCGAAGGAAGTCGAGGACGTCATTGTGGGAGGCACCTTCATGGAAGGCTGCGCGGGCATGAATGTGGCGCGCCAAGTGGCGCTGCGCGCAGGGTGCCCGGTCACGACATCCGGTGTCACGGTGAACCGCTTCTGCTCGACCGGCCTGCAAACCATCGCGCTCGCCGCGCAGAGGATCATTGCCGGTGAAGGCGAGATCTATGCGGCCGGCGGTCTGGAATCGATTTCCTGCATTCAAAATCAGGCCAATATGCGGATGCTCAAGGAGCATTGGCTCGTCGAGCACAAGCCTGAGATCTACTGGAACATGCTGCAGACGGCGGAAAATGTCGCCAAGCGCTACGGCATTTCGCGGCAACGGCAGGATGAATACGGCGTGCAGAGCCAGTTGCGCGCCGCCGCCGCGGCTCAGGCCGGTCGATTCAACGCTGAAATCGTGCCCATGACCACGGTGATGGCGGTGGCCGACAAGAGCTCCGGCACGATCGGCACACGTGAAGTCACCATCAGCGCCGATGAGGGGATTCGGCCGGATACGACGTACGAGGCAGTGGCGAAGATCCGCGCCGCGCTGCCAGGCGGCGTAATCGCCGCGGGCAATTCCAGTCAATTCTCCGACGGCGCGTCGGTGTGCATCGTCATGGATGCGAAGCGCGCCGAGAAGAAGGGTTTGAGCGCTCTCGGAATCTTTCGCGGCTTCCAGGTGGCGGGCTGCGAGCCTGATGAAATGGGAATCGGGCCGGTTTTCGCCGTGCCGAAACTCCTGGCAAAGGCCGGCTTGCGCGTGGAGGACATTGGATTGTGGGAATTGAACGAGGCATTCGCGGTTCAGGTCATCTATTGCCGCGAGCGCTTGGGAATACCCGAGGAGCGCCTCAATGTCGACGGTGGAGCGATCGCCGTCGGGCATCCCTACGGCGTTTCAGGGTCACGCCTGGTGGGACATGCCCTGATCGAAGGCAAGCGGCGCGGGGCCAGGTACGTGGTGGTGACGATGTGCATCGGCGGCGGCATGGGCGCGGCCGGCTTGTTCGAGGTGGCGTGAAAGCTTCGCATCGCGTCGTCGCTTTTCTCGTTCTTCTCTTTGGGATCACGTATCTCGACCGCGTCTGCATCTCCGTTGCAGGACCGCGAATACAGGACGATCTTCACATCGGCCCGATTGGCTGGGGCTGGGTGACGGGTGTATTCACCATTTCCTACTGCCTGTTCGAAATTCCCTCGGGCGTCCTGGGAGACAGGATCGGCCCGAGGCGCGTACTCACGCGAATCGTCCTATGGTGGTCGGCGTTCACGGCGCTGACAGGGGCGGTCACCAGTTACTATCCGCTGCTGATCACGAGATTTCTCTTCGGCGCCGGAGAGGCGGGCGCCTTCCCGAATGCGGGAGTTGTCATCTCCCGATGGTTCCCCCCGTCCCGCAGGGCCACCATGTGCGGGGTGGCGTTGATGGCCGGGCAGATCGGCGGTGCCCTCGCGCCGCTGTTCGTGGTGCCGATCCAAAGCCGATACGGATGGCGGGCCTCGTTCTACGTGTTCGGCGCCTTGGGGACATTTTGGGCGATGGCCTGGTACGCATGGTTTCGCGACTCGCCGGACCAAGAGAAAGGCGCAGAGCTCTCGGAGCCTCCGGAAGCGCCTCCGCCGAACAGCACACCAGAGCCCGGATTCCCGTGGCGGAGCGCGCTTCGGTCAGGGAGCGTGGCCGCGATGCTGGGCACGGCGTTCTGCTACGTCTATGTGTATAATTTCTTTCAGACGTGGTTTCACACGTTTCTCGTGAAAGGCCGGGGTTTCAGCGAGGCAGGCCTGCTGCTCTCATCGCTTCCCTATGCCGTGGCTGTCTTCGCGAACCTGACCGGAGGAGCGGCAAGCGACGTTCTGGTTCGCAGGATGGGGCCGAAGCGCGGACGGCGCGCGTTGGGAGCCGCCGCCCTGACCGTGGCAGGTGCGTTCACCTTGGCGGCCATGGTTTCGCGACAGCAAATCCTGACCGTGATCCTTCTGGCGCTCGTCTATGGAGCGATCACCTTCCAACAATCCGGCGTCTTCGGTGTTTGCCTGGACATCGGGCAGAGGCATGCGGGCGCCATGGTCGGGCTGATGAATACCGCGTCGCAAATCGGAGGCTTGGTGGGTTCAGTAGCCTACGGCTACATCGTTCAACACTTTGGCAATTACGACGCGCCGTTCGTTCCGATGGCGGCCCTTCTGTTCATCGGGGCGCTGCTCTGGCTGCGAATTGACGCATCACAGGCGTTGCGCCCCGAACGCACATGGCCGGCCAATCTGGCCGGCCGATAGCGGACAGGGCGCGACGGGCGAGGGGGCGGGGAGTTAGAAAGGAATCGCCTTGGCGATCCTTGCCCGCAGGCCAATGCCGTAGAGCACGTTGCCGGCGGCAAGCGTGATCGGGCTGAACTGGGTCAGGTAGGCGCCCGAGTAGCGCGCAATCACGAGCCCGGCGTAGATGTCAAAGCGATCATTGATCTTGTAGTCGGGCATTATCGAAAACTGCTGGTTGGTGTACTGGTCATTGTGGCCATTTGCCTCGTTGTTCACATTGTAATAGCCCACGCTGAGCGAAAACGGACCCGTAAACCGATAGTCGACCCCCGCCCATATCACCCGTATCGGTGCGTCACCCCACGTCGAGGCGAATGCCTTTGCCGTCACCAGGCCTGCGATGGGCATGGCGTAGTACGAAGTGATTTGAGCGCTCCAATCATTCGACCCGGAGGGTATGGTTTGATCGGCGTGTTCGACTCCGGCGTAAATCGCAGCATTTGGTGTGACATCGTACTTTCCCGCGAGCATGAATCCGAAAGTGTTCGAAACTCGCAGGCCCACGTCATTCATGAAGAGCTTATACGACAGCGCCGGAGTATTTCTGGTCTCGGATCCCGTCAGCGCGACCGTCAACGGGCCGCTGTGATAAGCAATCAAACCCTCGAGGGCAGAACCGACGTCCGCTGCTTCCGAACTGTCGGTCTGGCCGATCTTGTATTGCAGGCCGAAGCTGACGTCGCCGATCTGGTTGTCATACCGGATGCTGTTGTCGAACCGCCCATTCTCCGTAATGCCGAGGCCGCCGCCAATGGTGCCGGAGTAACCGATCGGAGAATAAAGACCCGAGGCATGCAGAGGATCGAATTCGGAGGTTTGCTCGGTGGAGAACGCCACAGTTCGTCCAACTTGGATGGAACCGAACACCGGGAATGAAACCCCTACGTATTGCGCGCGCGAGAAAGCTTGACCATTGATGGATGACGCGCTGCTGATGGTTGAGAGCGCATTCGCGTTGTTCAGAACCGATCTGCCGTTGTTGGCAATCTGTCCCGAGGCTGCATTGATCGCCCCTTCGAGCCTGAAGAAGCCGCTCATTCCGTTGCTGAAAGTCTCTCTTCCCTGGAGACCGTATCGCGACATTTGTTCGGCGCCCGAAACCACGGCCCACCGGGACCCTTGGTCCCGCGCTGGCACGTTGAAGGAGTTGAACCCAAAGGTGTGCAGGCCGCTCGGGGGCAACGAGTGCTCGATGTGAGCGGCACTGTCGTCCAAGATCACATAGATTTCGACCGAGCCTTCGGCGTGCGCGATTCCTGCGATTGCGCTCATGGCTGCCAAGACGAGGACTGACTTCTTCACCCTTTTGTTTCTCCCGGATCGCCGGAAGGTTCGCCTTCATTGTTGTTCGCTATATTCAGTCATATATAGCACAAGTTCATCGCAAACGACAAAACCCTAGGGGGCAGCCATGAGCGATGGGCCCGGCGCTAGTTCCGGCAGGCCAACTATGCGAAGCTGCGGGCTGTGCCGTCTCGATCAAGGGATGATTAGGATGAATCTTTTGAATACACCGCCGGCCGCCGGCGTCGCGATCGCGCAGCGACGACACCTTGTGGTTGTATTGCTGCTGCTGCTGCCGCTTTCGGTCGGCGCGGTTCCCGCGGGCGCGCTTGCGGATGCGGCGAAGGTCGAGTGGCAGTGGGGCGTGAAGATATCGCTGCGGGACGGTGTGCGGCTTAACGCAACTGTGTACAAACCGGCGGGCATGAAGGAGCCTCGGCCGTGTATTTTCACCCTGACGCCCTATATCGGGCAGAGCTATCACGACCGTGGCATGTACTTCGCCGCCCATGGATATCCCTTTCTGACCGTCGACGTGCGCGGCCGCGGCAACTCTGAAGGTTCCTTCCAACCCTTCATACAGGAAGCGCACGACGGCTACGACGTCGTCGAGTGGCTCGCAAGGCAGCCCTATTGCAACGGCAAGATCTCGATGTGGGGCGGCTCGTATGCCGGTTACGATCAGTGGGCAACCGCGAAAGAGCTTCCACCGCACCTCGCGACCATCGTTCCCGTGGCCGCGCCGGCCGCCGGCGTGGATTTCCCGGCGCGCAACAATGTGTTTGCACCCTACGACATGCAATGGCTCACCTTCACGAGCGGTCATGCAGGCCAGGATCGTCTCTTTGGGGACGATGCGTTTTGGGTCGGGGCTTTTCGCCGCTGGATCGAGTCGGGCACCTCGTACCGGAAGCTCGATGTCTTTCTCGGCAATCCATCGCCCATATTTCAGGAGTGGGTCAGCCATCCGGACGTGGATGCGCATTGGGATTCCTACAATCCGACCGGCGAACAGTACGCCCGGCTGCAGCTGCCGATTTTGACGATCACGGGCATGTACGATGACGATCAACCGGGGGCACTTGCTCATTACAGCCGCTACATGCAGGCCACCTCGCCGCAGGGCCGAGCGCGCCATTACCTCGTGATCGGCCCATGGGATCATCCCGGCACCCGCACTCCCAAGCAGGAGTTCATGGGTCTGAAATTCGGCCCCGCCAGTCTCGTCGATCTTCCGCAACTTCACCTCGATTGGTATCGCTTCACAATGGAGGGTGGACCAAAGCCCGGCTTCCTGCGCAAGCCCGTTGCGTACTACGTGAGCGGAGCAGAGCATTGGCGGTATGCCGACACCCTGGAGGCGATCACCGCCGAGTCTCGGCCGTATTATCTTGATTCGAACGGCGACGGTGCGCGTGAACTGTACGCGGCGGGCAGCCTCGCTCCGGGCCACGCCGGCCGCGGTGCACCGGATCACTATCGCTACGACCCGCGCGATCTGTCGCTCGTCAAAATTGAATCGGAAAGCAATCTCGACTCGGCGCTCGACCAAAATGTGCGCCTCGCCAACACCGCCCAGGTCGTCTACGTTTCGGCGCCGTTCGAACAGGACAAAGAGTTGAGCGGCTTCTTTCGAGTCGAGGCCTGGATGGCGATCGATCAGCCGGACACCGATTTCGTCGTATCGGTCGGGGAACTTGGGCAGGACGGAACGTTGACTCCGCTGAGCGCCGACATTCTGCGGGCGCGTTACCGGGAGACTCTCCGTTCGCAAAAGCTCGTATCCACGAAAGAGCCGCTGCGCTACGACTTCAACCGATTCACGTTCGCCTCTCGACTGGTCCGCAAAGGCAGCCGCCTCGTCTGCTTCTTGTCGGCGGCAACCTCGATTCAATACGAAAAGAACTACAATTCGGGAGGCGCGGTCGCAGACGAGACAATGGAGAATTCGCGGCCCGTAACGGTCGAAATCTTCCACGATGCAAAGCGGCGCAGCGCGCTGTATGTTCCCTTCGCCGTTCCGGAGCGCGACGGCGGGGGCCGATAAGGGCGCCCGACGGACCCCGCTCCTCATGCTCCATTGCGCGCCGGCTGGAGGGCCGGTTAGGCTTCCGGCGTGCGAATCACAATCCTGCTGGCCGCGTCCGCATGCCTACTGGCCGCGGTACTGGCGAATACATCGCAGCGTGAGAGCCGTCTGCTGCGATTGGATCCCAATCTCACCCCCGGCGACGCGGCGCTGATGGAATTTGCCCATGGCCGGGGCGCGGCGCTGTATACGGCCCACTGCGCGTCTTGTCATGGTATGTCCGGCCAAGGGGACATGGATCGCGGCATTCCGAACTTGAACGACGATGATTGGCTGTATGGGGCGGGCTCGGTGAGCGACATCGAACAAATCATCAAATTTGGAATCCGCTCCTACCATCCCAAGGCTTGGAACGTGGCCATCATGCCGGCCTATGCGACGGAACGCCCGAGTTCGCGGAACGGGAAGACACCATCTCTGTCGCCGGGCGAGATCCGGGACCTCGTTGAATTCTTGATGCGCGAGCAACGGCGATCTGCGGACGGGCCGGCAGCCGTGCGGGGCGCGGATTTGTTCCGAGGCGCCGGCGGCTGCTACGACTGCCATGCCATGGACGGCAAGGGCGACGCGGCGATCGGCGCACCGAATCTCACCGATGCGATCACGCTCTACGGCGACGGCAGCCGCGAAGCACTGTCCATGTCCATCGCCCGCGGGCGCCGCGGCATGTGCCCTGCGTGGGTGAGGCACATCGGGCCCGCTGGAATCCGCGAGCTGGCGCTGTTCGTGTACGCGCTCTCGCACCCGGGGAAGGCGGCGCAAATCGCGCCGCCCGCCGACGGATGACTCCGATGCGCCCGACGAACAGCGGCGGCGAAGGCGGCAGCGGCGGGCGCCGACCGAGCAGCCGACGCTCCTTCGTGCTCATGGGCGTCGGCGCGTCGCTGGGATTGTTGATGGCGGGTTACTCGCTATTCACGGCGCGGGGCACCTCCACCTTGAGAGTTCCGTCCGAAGACGTGGCGTTGGTCAATCAGCAGCCGATCTCGCGCAGCGATTACTTGCTGCAGCTGCAGACTTTGTACGGCGTGGACCTGGGGCACGCGACCGCTGCGCAGCGCCGCAAGGTACTGGATGACATGATCCGCGAGGAGCTGTTCGTGCAACGGGGAAAGGAGCTCGATGTCGCCTCCTCGGACCCTGACGTCCGTGCCGCCATGGTCAATTCGGTCGAACAAGAGATCGCGGCCGACGCCGTAACCGCACAGCCGGGCGAGGCGCAGCTGCGCGCCTATTACGCACTGCATCGCGAGCGGTATGCGAGCGAGGGCACCATGAACGTGCGCGACTACGTATTCGCACCGGACGAATCCGGCGCCGCGGCTGAAGCGGCCGCGGCCTTCAGGTCGGCCGCTCCGACGCCGTCGCTGCTGGCGCGCTGGCATGGGTCGGATTCCGGCAAGCTGTCCGGCGAGGAGTTCTACTTCGCCGCCAGAATTCATCTTGGGGACCCATTGTTCGAGGCGGCGCGCAAGTTATCCGATGGCGGCGTCACCTCTCCCATTGCCCTGACGGGCGCCGTCCATGTTCTTTACATGGTCAAGAACAGAATGCCCGTTCCCTTCGATTTCGCCGCCGCTCGCGATCAGGTGTTGAGCGATTTCCGCAACGATGCGATCAATCATCTGCGCACCGGCGATGAGGCGTTTTTGCGCAAGCGCGCGAACATCCTGATTGCCGACGACGTGCGTTGATGCCGCGGAACGCGGAAAGGAGCCCACGGCCGATGAGGCGGCGAGATCTGTTCATCCTTCATCTTCTCGGCTGGGCGTTGGTTGCGGCCGCTGTCGGCGCGAGCGCAGCCGGCGCCCACACCCGCAGCGAGTCCCATTCCGTGTGGGAGATCAAGGGGACCGACGTCGATCTGGTGACGACGATTCCCGCTTTGGAGGCCGACCGGCTGTCGAAGGACCAAATGGCCCCCTCCGACGAGCAATTGAAAGCCTATTTGTCCGAGCGCGTCTATCCCCTCTCCAGCGGCAGGCGCTGCGAGTTGGTGCCGCCGATCCAGACGCTGTCCGCGGCGGCGGGCTATCGAAAGCTGGACTTCACGTTCAAGTGTGCCACGGCGAGCAATCTGCAGATTCATTCGGCTGCCTTCTTCGATTTGGTTCGAAGCCACACGAATTTTGCGCAGATACAGAATGCGCTCACCGGGGAATTCACCGAGCAGTTGATTACCATCGAACATCAGACCGTGGATGTGACGGGCAAGGAGGGCAGCCGTCTGAAGAGCGCGCGCTTCGTCGAGTTCATTCGAATGGGCATGATGCACATCTTCACCGGGGTGGATCACATGTCCTTTCTCCTGGGACTGGTGTTGATTTCGCGCCGGCTCCGCGATCTCGTGTTCGTGGTCACCGGATTTACTCTCGGACACAGCCTGACGCTGGCGCTGGCGGTCACAGGGGTGCTGCGACCGCATGCCGAATACATCGATGCGTTGGTGGCGCTCACGATAGCTCTGATCGGAGCCGAAAACATCGTCGTTCAGGCGCAGCGGCCGGCGCCGGTGGCGTTGGCGGTCGGAGGCTCGCTGGCCGCCATGGCGGTGCTTCAATGGGTGGGATTCGGCGGTCTTCCCGCGTTGCTGCTGCTCGGCGCGGGCTTGTTCACCGCCAACTACCTCATGATTTCGGGTCGATTGCGCGATGCAGGCCGACTGCGCGTCTTGATCACCCTGGTGTTCGGCTTGATTCACGGTTTCGGATTCGCAGCCGACCTCCTCGAACTGCAACTTCCTCCGGAGCGGGTGGCCGAACTCTTGGTGGGCTTCAATCTGGGCGTGGAGATCGGCCAGTTGATCTTGGTTGCGGGCGCTACCGTGCTGGTCGGGGTGCTGGCAAAGTCCAGATTTGCCTTGCCGAGGCCCTTGGTGGTCGATGTGGCATCGTCATTCCTGATGGCGCTGGGCGTATTCTGGTTCGTGAGCCGAAGCTATGCATGACGGGGACGCTGCGATGAGATTTCGCGCCCTGGAAGCGCTCGCCGGCGGTTTCCGCTAGAGTAAAGGCATCAAAGTTCTCCCGGCGGGCAGCGATGATTCTGTATGGTCATGCAATGAGTTCGGCATCCTACCGGGTGCGGATCGCATTGGCCCTGAAGGGCCTGAAGGTCACCTCGGTTCTGATGGATTTACGTGCCGGCGAGCAGCGGCACGAGGAGTTCCTGAAGGTCAACAGCCAGGGACTCGTGCCGGCCTTGATCTTGGACGGCGGCACGGTGCTCACTCAATCGGCGGCCATCATCGAATATTTGGACGAAGTATATCCGCAGCCGCCGCTGTTGCCGGGTTCGCCGCTGGCGCGAGCACGGGTGCGGGCGCTGACGCAGGCAATCACCTGCGATGTGCATCCGTTGAACAATCTGAGGGTGCTGCAGTATCTCGAGGCCGAATTGCGCCATGACAAGGCGGCACGCGATGCCTGGTACCGGCACTGGGTGCAGCTCGGATTCGGCGCCTTGGAGCGCTCGTTGGTTCGCGACGCGGCGACCGGCCGCTTCTGTCATGGGAACGCACCGACCCTGGCGGACGTCTGCCTTGTGCCGCAGGTTTTCAACGCGCGACGATTCGCGGTGGACCTTGCACCGTATCCGCGCATCGTGGGCATCGACGCCGCTTGCCGGGAACTGGCGGAGTTTCAAGGCGCAGCACCGGATCGGCAGGTCTGAGCGGGTTGCGCGTGCCGCCACCCTTGCCTCGATCGACGGCATGACCATCGCGCTTGAAAGCATTCCCCGTGTTGCGCCGGCGGAGGCGCTTGCCGCGGCGCAACTCGAGTACGGCATCGTCGGGGAAATTTCGACTTTGCCGAGCGAGCGGGATCAGAACTATCTGATCAGCGACCCGCGCGGCGGTAAATTCGTATTGAAAATCGCCAATTTGAACGATGCGCGCGAACTGCTGGATTTTCAGAATGAGGCGATGCGGCATGTCGCGAACCGGGTGGCGGAATGCCGGGTTCAGCGGATCGTCAATTCGCTGCGCGGCCCGGACATCACGATCATTCGCGACGTGCAGTCGGGCACCTTTCATTGCATGCGCCTGCTGACATGGATCGAGGGGGACGTGCTTGCGAAGAGCCGTTTGCGCGGTCCCGCGCTGTTCGAGTCCATCGGCGCCGCCCTGGCCAGGATTGATGCCGCGCTGTGCGATCTTTCACATCCGGCGATGCGGCGCGTTCTACAATGGGACTTGCGCCATGCGGGAATGGCCCGTGAAAACGCCGATTTGTTGCCGCGGGAGCGGCGCAACCGTATCGAACGGCTGTTTTCGCAGTCGGAGTCGATCGACTGGACGAGCCTGCGCCACAGCGTCATTCACGGCGACGCGAACGACTACAACGTGATCGTCGCCGGCGGCCGCATGGTGGGTTTGCTCGATTTCGGCGACATGGTTCATTCGGCCACGGTGTGCGAGCTGGCCATTGCACTCGCCTACGTCATGCTCGACGAGCAGGAGCCCCTAAAGGCGGCGGCGCAGGTGATTCGCGCCTACCACCGCTGCCACCCGCTGTCCGATGCCGAACAGCAGGCGCTGCTTCCGTTGATTATGTCGCGCTTATGCATGAGCGTCTGCTATTCCGCGCACAATCGGGCGCGCAATCCAGATGATCCGTATCAGGTGGTGACCGAAGCTGCAGCCTGGGACCTCATCGACATGCTGGAGCGCTGGCCGATGGAGGACGTTCAAGCATTGGTTCGCACGGCGTGTGCGGCTCCCGACAACGCGGCTTCGATTCGCGGATGAAGAAATGAATCTCAGTAGTGCGGCGGAACCTCGTGTTCGAGCGGCCGGGCGCTTTCGTCCGTGGAGGCGCCGTTCAGGCGCAGGGTTATGGCCCTGAGCTTCGCTTCCATGGCCTGAATTTCCCTGTGCTGTCTGAATACGACGTCGCTCAATTCCGAGGCAGCGCGCTCCAGGAAGGCAATTTTGGTCTGCATCAATTCCAACGTTTCATCCTTCATCGGCGAAGTGTAGCCTTCTGCGCTCCAATCGGCTGATTCGAATTTGCTTGTTTGAACGGGGCCATCTGTCTCAGTATCGATGCGGGCCTCGAAACATCCCGCAGCGGGAAGGGTGGCGACATAGATGCCGTATAGGAGCCTGTCAACCACGTTGGCTCCGCTGGCGCGCTGGCGGCGCTGGCGGCGCTGGCAGTGCTGCTGTGCGGCGCGGGTCAGGCCTCTGCTTCGGAACTCTCCGCACAAGAGATCGCAACGCCCGTCGCGCCGGGGCCTGCCACCGGGCTAGCCGACTCGGCTGCCTTGCGCGCCACGGTGTTCGGCACGCCCCCGCAGAACGTGGCGCCGATGCCAACCAGAGTGCCGCTGGTCGAAATCAACATCTCCCTGCCTTGGGCGCGGCCGATACCGGCGGTGTTCTGGTTCGATCGCAGAACTCCGGGTCTGGTTCTCCGCGCAACGCAAGCCGGCGCCCCTGGCAATCGTCATATCGGGCACGGGCAGCGACGGCAATACGGCAAAACTCTCGACGCTGCGCGGAGCGCTGTACGGCGCCGGATATCACGTGCTGACGATGCCGTCGCCGACGTTTCCGGGCTTCATCGTTTCGACGTCGAGCACGGGAGTGGCCGGCGATTTGATGCAGGATGGGCACGATCTGTACGCAGCCATGCAGCAGATCATTGCGCATCTTCCGCGCAAGGTTCACATCACCGAAATCGACGTTCTCGGATACAGCCTGGGCGGCGCCAATGCAGCCATCGTCAAGTCGATCGATACGGCCGAAAGCAAGCTCAAGATCCATCGTGCGGTCATGATCGATCCGCCCGTCAGCCTGTTCGCGTCCATCGGTCGACTCGACAAATTGTTTGCCAGCAGCGTCGGCTACGGTGACGATGCGATCGAACTGCTTTATCGAAAGCTCTACGCGCAGCTGGCGAACTTGTACCGGGCGTCGGATAGGATCCAAATCGACGAAGGTTTCATCCTCGGCGCCGCCTCCTCCGTACTCAAGACGGATGCAGAATTCTCGGCGGCCATTGCACTGAGTTTCCGCATCGACCTGGCGAACGTGTTCTTCGCGGGCGACCTCTATTCCGGCGCAGGCGTCGTCGTCGATCCTAAACATCCGCCCAAAGTCGGCGACTCTCTCGAGGAAACGCAGCGCATTCTGCGCAACAAGCCATTCTCCGAATACTTTACGAGGGTATTCGCGCCCTACTACTTGAAGCACCGGCCAAACTCGACCGCCGCATCGCTGATTGCCGACAATCGACTCGACATCATCGGCGATGCCCTGCGCAACGATGCCGACTATTACGCACAGACGAACAGCGACGACCTCATTCTCAACAGACAGGAACTCGCGTGGCTGCGAGAAACGCTGGGTACCCGAATTGCGGTGTACGACCATGGCGGGCACCTCGGCAATATCGGCGAGCGGCAACAAGTGTCGGACATGCTCAGGATGCTGGGCGGCAGCTGGCCGGGAGCGGCCGAATGAGAACGGTCCTGTGCGCATTGTTTGCGATCGGGCTTGGCGGCTGCGCTTCGCAGAGCATCAGCATCCGCAGCGTGCCGTCGGAGGATCCAGCGGCTGCGAATGCGGCAGCGGCGACCGCAAATGCGGCTGCAGGTGAAACCCGCCCGGGAGATGCGGACAACGCGGTCCCGCTCCCGCCGGTGACCCCCGCCGATGCGCCCTCCATGCATACTTACGATCCCTGGGAGCGGGTCAACCGCTTCACCTATCGCTTCAACGCGCGCTTCGATGAGGCGGTGTTTCTGCCGCTTTCGAACGCATATCGCCGTATTCCTTCCCCGGCCCGCTCCGGTGTCCATAATTTCTTCGGCAACCTTGCCGAAGTGCCCAGCGTCGTCAACTACGCCCTGCAATGGCGGCTCAAGCGGGCTACGCGGAGCCTCGGCCGATTCGTCATCAATACGACCCTCGGAATCGGCGGACTGTTCGACGTTGCAGCAAAGCTGAGCCTTCCTGCCGCGCCCACGGGTCTCAGCACCACACTGGCCAGGTGGGGAATACACCCCGGTCCCTATCTCGTCATTCCGTTTCTCGGTCCGTCGACTTTGCGGGACGGCATCGGCTTTGTCGGCGACTACGCCACGTCGTATGCGGTCGACGTCGCGCAACTCTACCGGGGCAACGCCTCGTGGGGATTGGGCACGGTCAATGCCGTGGATCACCGCTCAAACGCGAGTTTTCGCTACTATTCCACCGGCTCGCCGTTCGAGTATGACAATATCCGCTTTCTTTACGTACGCAAGCGCTTGATCGAGGACGAACGCGTGCGCACAAAGGATCCGAGGAAACGCGCAAAGGCGGCGTCTCGAGAGAACGAAGGCGACCAGCCTGCGGGGAAATGAACCATCAAAGGGCGGATTTTGCGAGCAGGACAATGACCGGCGAACATGACCAAGACGGCGCGGGATCGCCACCGTGCTTTCTGCACGAACTCAACGCGGACGGAACGCCGGGCATCGATCCCGTGCAGGCACGCGATGTGGCGCGATGGCGCAGGGCCGAGCGCGAGCGTCTCATCGCAGCCCGGCTCAAGCTGACCCTGGAGTACCGCGCCGCGCAGGCGTCCGCCATTGCCGACGGCCTCGATCGGCTGATGCCGGCGGCCACAGGAGCGATCATCAGCGTGTACTGGCCCATCCGCGCTGAGCCCGATCTTCGTCAGTGGATGCGGTCAAAGTGGGAGCAAGGGTATCGCGTAGCGCTGCCGGTCGCCGTTGCGGTGGGCCAGCCGCTGAAGTTTCGAGAATGGCGCCCGGATAGCCCATTGGCGCGCGGATTGTGGAAAATTCCGTACCCGGCCGATGGCGCCGAGGTAGTCCCGAACGTCATCCTCGCTCCCGTGGTTGGTTTCGACGGAGCCTGCTACCGCCTCGGCTACGGCGGCGGCTTCTTCGACCGGACTTTGGCAGCGATCCAAGGAAAGCCCCTCGTGATCGGTCTTGGCTACCCGGACGCCGCCATCGCGACCATCTTTCCGCAACCGTACGACATCCCGATGGATTGGATCGTAACGGGCTCGCATTCACCGCTGTCGCGCTGCCGCTAGGGTCAGGCGACGCCGCGCTCGGCGAGGAACTCGCCCAGGATTTTCGCCGTATGACTTCTGCCGGGCCTGCGTGCAATCGCCACCGGATCGCCCTGTGCGACGATGCGGCCGCCGCCATCGCCGCCTTCCGGGCCCAAATCGACGATCCAATCCGCTTCGGCCATGATGTCGAGATTGTGTTCGATGACGACGACGGTGTTGCCGGCATCAACCAGGCGGTGCAGGACGCTCACGAGTTTCTCGACGTCGGCCATGTGCAGCCCGACCGTGGGTTCGTCGAGAACATAGAGCGTGTGCTGTCCTTCGCGGCGCGCCGTATCGAGCCCAAGCGCATCGGTGCGCACTTTGGAAAGTTCGGTGACGAGCTTGATTCGCTGGCTTTCTCCCCCCGACAACGTCGGACTGGGCTGGCCCAGGCTCAGGTACCCGAGTCCGACGTCGGCAAGCAGACCGACCGGGTGGCTCACGCTTCGCTGGGCGGAGAAGAATTCCAACGCATCATCCACACTCATCGCGAGCGTCTCGCCGATGCTCTTGCCCTTGAACAGTATCGTCAAAGTCTCGGGATTGAAGCGTCGCCCGCCGCAGACGTCGCACAAGATTTGCACGTCGGGCAGGAAGCTCATCTCGATGCGCTGCACGCCCTGACCCTCGCAGGCTTCGCAACGGCCCCCGGGCGTATTGAAGGAAAATCTGCTGTGCGTAAATCCTCGGATGCGCGCCTCGGTGGTGTCCGCATACAGGCGCCGAATGGAGTCCCAAAACCCGACATAGGTGGCAGGGCAGGAGCGGGGGGTTTTACCGATGGGGGTTTGATCGACCTCGAGGACGCGGCTGATCTTCTGCCATCCCGTGATTGCATCGCATCCTTCCAGGAGCACCTCCGCCTTGCCGCCGCGGTCCGAGCGGTGCGGTCGCGCCAACAGACGCTTCAAGTTGCGCAGAAGCACGTCGCGCGCCAACGAGGATTTTCCGGAGCCCGAGACTCCGGTCACCACCGTCAAACGTCCGAGCGGAAGGTGTGCATCGATCTTGCGAAGGTTGTGTAAAGTTGCGCCGGCGATATCAATCGCCGGTGTATCCCGATCGATGGCGCGGCGCCGGGAGCGCGAATGGCGCAGGGGCGCAGCCAGACAGCGGCCCGTTGCGGACAATCCCGAGCGGGCGAGTTCCGTGGCGGTCCCTTGCGCCACCACGCGGCCGCCGCGGCTGCCTGCGCCGGGACCCAAATCGATCACATGGTCGGCGCGACGTATGGTGTCCTCGTCGTGCTCGACGACGACCAGCGTGTTGCCCTTGGCCCGCAACCTGTCCAGGGTGTCGAGGAGAGCCGCATTGTCGCGGGGGTGCAGGCCGATGGTGGGTTCATCCAGCACGTAGCAAACGCCCTGTAGATTTGACCCGAGCTGAGCGGCGAGCCGGATGCGCTGCGCTTCGCCCCCGGACAGGGTCGGCGCGGCCCGATTCAGCTGCAAATAGCCCAAACCGACGTCGCACAGGAACGTGGTGCGGGCAGCAAGCTCGGTCAGCAGATCGCGGGCGATCTCGCGTTCGCGGCCGGCGAGGTCGAACTCTCGCAGCGCCGCTGAAAACTCCTGTACGGGCAGGTCGGTGAGCGCGGCGATCGAGCGCCCGCGGAACTGCACGTGCAGGGCAACGGGATTGAGGCGCTGGCCGCCGCAGTCCGGGCAAGCGGCCGGCCGTGCATCCTCCGCCGCATCGTCCGCATCACGCCACGAGGGCTCTTCACCGCTTTGTTCCGCGTCGAATTGCTCCAAATGCAATCCCGTGCCGAAGCAGCTGTTGCACCAACCATGCTTCGAGTTGAACGAAAACAGCCGAGGGTCGAGTTCAGGAAAGCCGGTGCCGCAGTTCGGGCAGGCGCGCTTGGTCGAAAACACCGCCTTCGCGCGGGATGGGCTGGCGACGTGGACGACGCCGCGTCCATGTTCCAACGCCACATCTAGAGCACGGCGCAGTTCCGCCTCGCGCGCAGCGCTCACCGTCAGAGTCGCGACCGGCAGTTCGATGTTGTGTTCGATGAAGCGATCGAGCCGCGGCCACTTGGCCGTCGGAAGAAGGGTGCCGTCGACATGAAGCTGGGGAAAGCCCTTCCCGCGTGCCCATTTCGCGAGCGCGGTGTACAGGCCCTTCCGGGCCACGATGAGCGGCGCCAGTACGCCGACGCTCTTGCCCCGGTAATCGGTGAGCAGACGCGCGGCGATGGCATCCGAGGATTGCGGTTCGATGCGCGCCTCGCAGGCGGGGCAATACTGCACTCCCAATTTCACATAGAGGAGGCGCAAGAAGTGATAGATCTCGGTGAGAGTCGCGACGGTGCTTTTGTGGCCGCCGCGGCTGGTGCGCTGCTCGATGGCCACGGTGGGCGGGATTCCGAAGATGGCGTCGACGTCCGGTCGCGACGCCGGCTGCACGAACTGCCGTGCGTAGGCGTTCAGCGACTCGAGATAGCGCCGCTGCCCCTCGGCGAAGAGTATGTCGAATGCCAGGGTGCTCTTGCCGCTGCCCGACACGCCGGTTATCACCGTGAACTGATTGAGGCCCAGATTCACGTCCACGTTCTTGAGGTTGTGTTCGCGCGCGCCGTGGATCTCGATGCATCGGGGCGGCGCATGGTGCGCGCGGCCGGCGTCCTCGACGACGTGTCGTGCATCCAGAGGGCTGTTGGGGTACGGCGAGCCGAGCGGCAGCGGATTCTCAGCGTCGGCGAGCGCACGCCCGGTGTGCGATTCGCCGGCCCGCATGATCTCGAGGGGGGTTCCCGCGCAAACGATGCGGCCGCCGGCCTCGCCCCCCTCGGGCCCCATGTCGATAATCCAATCGGCGGCGCGAACGACGTCCAAGTTGTGCTCGATCACCAGCAGCGAGTGGCCGGCATCGATCAGGCGGCGGAAGGCTCGCAGGAGCTTGGCAATATCCTCGAAATGCAGACCCGTGGTCGGTTCATCGAAGAGGAACAGCGACCCTTTGCGCTGCCCTGCACCGGTCGCGGTGCGCGCCGATTCTTTCAATGCCGATTTCCTGGCCGAATTGAGCCGCACGGCGCTGTCGGCGAGATGTCCGGCCAGCTTGAGGCGCTGGGCCTCGCCGCCCGACAGGGTGGGCACGGGTTGACCGAGGCGCAGGTAATCGAGGCCGACATCCATGAGCGGTGCGAGGCGCAGGCAAACTTCTGCGTCCTCGGCGAAGAATTTCTGCGCCTCGGATACGGTGAGATCGAGAACATCGGCGACGCTCCTCGGCGGCGCGTCGCCGCGGGACAATTTCACTTCAAGCACTTCAGCCCGATAACGCCGGCCGTCGCAGTCGGGGCAGCGCAGGTACACATCCGAAAGAAATTGCATCTCGACGTGCTCGAAGCCGTTGCCGCCGCATCCCGGACAGCGGCCGTTGCCGGCATTGAAACTGAAGGTGCCGGCCGTGTACTTTCGTTCGCGCGCCTGCGGCAACTGCGCGAACAGGTCGCGAATCGCATCGAATGCGCCGACGTAGCTTGCGGGGTTCGATCGCGTCGTGCGGCCGATCCGGCTTTGGTCCACCATGACCACGTCGTCGACCAGTCCGGCGCCCTCGAGCGCGCGGTGCCGGCCCGGATTCTCCGTCGCTTTGCCCTTGGCGCGCAGCAGCGCGGGAAACAGAATGCCGTGCACCAACGTGGATTTGCCCGAACCGCTGACGCCCGTCACGCATACAAGACGCCTCAGCGGAAACTCGACGTCGATGTTCTTGAGATTGTGTTCGGCGCCGCCAAGGAGCCGCAACGCGCCGGCGGCGGCCACGTCGGCGCCGGCGGGTGTCGCTGCAACCCCCCTCGGTATCTCGACGCGCTTGCGCCGGAACAAATAGTCGGCGGTGAGCGAACCGCGGGCTCCGGCCAGTTCCGCCATGGGTCCGAAGAACACGATTTCTCCCCCGTGTTCTCCCGGGCCGGGCCCGATGTCGAGCACGCGATCCGCGGCTTGTATCACCTTCGGGTCGTGTTCGACCACGATCAGAGTGTTGCCGGCGTCTCGCAGGCGGCGCATGACGCCGACGATGCGGCCGACGTCGCGGGGATGAAGGCCGATGGAAGGCTCGTCCAGCACGAACAGCGTGTTGACGAGGGAAGTGCCGAGCGCGGTCGTGAGATTGATCCGCTGCACTTCGCCGCCGGACAAGGTTCGTGATTGACGGTCGAGATTCAAATAGCCGAGGCCGACGTCCGTCAAATACATGAGCCGCGCGCGGATCTCCCGCAGCAGCAAATCCGCGGCCTCGTCGAGCGGCGCGGGCAACTCGAGCGCGTCGAAGAAGCGGCGGCTCTCATCGACGGGCATCAGCATCAATTCGCGGATGTTCACGCCCGGACTGCCGATACGCCAGAACAGGGCGTCCGGCTTGAGGCGCGCGCCGCGGCATGCGCGGCATTCGGTGTAGGATCGGTAGCGCGACAGGAGCACTCGGATGTGCATCTTGTAGGCTTTCGTCTCGAGCCAGGCGAAGAAGCGGCGCACGCCGTACCAGACATTCTTCGTCCATTCGCCTTCGCCCTCGATTACCCACGCGCGTTCGGCGTCGGTCAAGTCGCGCCAGGCCGTGTCCGTGGGAATGGAGCGTTTGCGCGCGAATTTCAGGAGATCCGCCTGGCATTCTTTGTACGACTCGGTTTGCCACGGCTTGACGGCCCCCTGGCGCAGGCTCAAGGCCGCATCGGGGATCACCAAGCCATAGTCGACGCCGATGCTGCGGCCGAAGCCGCGGCAAGTTTCGCAGGCACCGATGGGCGAATTGAAGCTGAAAGTGCTCGGGCTCGGATCCTTGTAGCCTATGTCGCAGTCAGGGCAATGCAGCTCGGTGGAAAAGCGCCAAGGCGCCGCGGACGGCGTGCCGCCCCGGGATTCGGCGGCAGAGCCTGTGAATACATCGAGACGGCCCTGACCCACCTTCAATGCCGCTTCGATGGCATCGCCTGCGCGGGCCGGATCCACCGTCGACCAGCGAAACCGATCCTGTATCACGTGCAGCGTGCTGCCGCGCTTGTCGTGGATGCGTGTGTAGCCCTGGCCGGCGAGCAGCGCTCGGATCTCGGCCTCGGTAAAGTTCTGCGGGATGGGGACCGGAAAGGTGAGCAGCAACGGCGGGTCGCCGTTTTCGGGGCACAGAGCTTTCAGAGAATCTTGAATGCTCGCCGGCGTGTCGCGCCGCACCGGCCTGCCGCACCCCTGGCAATGAAGCACCGCCGTGCGCGCAAACAACACCTTCAGATGATCGTTGAGTTCGGTCATCGTTCCGACGGTGGAACGCGACGTTCGCACGGGGTTGGTTTGGTCGATGGCGATCGCGGGCGGCATGCCCTCGATGCGCTCGACCTGCGGCTTGTCCATCCGATCCAGGAACTGGCGGGCGTAAGGTGAGAAAGTCTCGACGTAACGACGCTGACCCTCGGCGTACAGCGTGTCGAACACAAGCGATGATTTCCCGGAGCCGCTCACGCCGGTCACAACGATCAACTCGTTGAGGGGAAGATCGAGGTCCAAATCCTTGAGGTTGTTCTGGCGCGCGCCACGGATGCGGATGGCATCCGTGCGGGGCGGATCGAAGGGCGGCATTGGCCCAAGTTTACAGGGAATCGCGCGGCTTTCAGCGAATCAAGGGTTCGAGGCCGCTAGCGTCCGGCGAACTGCTCCATCATGAGCCCCGTCCCGCCCCGCGTGACGTGCGCAACGATGGCGGTGCGGCGATGGATCTTGGTCACCAACCCCAGGTTGATCGCGAAGGCCAGCTGAACCTGTTGCCCCTTGCGCAGTCCGAGGTTCTCCGTCTCGACGAATACGCCGTTCGCACTCAGGTTCTTGGCCTTGCAAATGCGACTCTTTCGTCCGGACATCACCACGTACACGGTAGTGCGTGCTCGGTGACGGGTGTGCAAGCGACGCTCCATCCGTTCGGTCCCTTTGATTGATCTTGAGATTCGGGACTTCCATTATGCACATAGCGTCGTGGTTAGCGAAGCGTTCTATTGACATCGCTCGGGATATGTCAGGCGCTCTACTGATATGTAAAATCAAGGGTCTACGCACATGCAGGAAGGCCGGCAAGGCTGCCGTCCACAGGGCGTTCGTTCAGGCTACATCCTTGCGGCGAATGGCAAGTTGTTCGGGGGCTTCGATACCCATCTTGACCCGTCGACCGGTGCCTCCCAACAGCGTGATCTGGATGGGGCCGTTGGCGAAGAGCTGTGCCACGGTCATGTTGGCGTCCGCGCCATCCGCAGGTTGGATGACGATGGATTCATCGGCGCGGCGGCTCAGAACTAACATAGATCAAGCCCGCGCCAGCGCGCGCAGCGCCTTGGCGAAGGTCTTCCCTTGAGGACCGTAAGTGATCGCGGGCCCGCCCCGGACGATATCGATCAGTTGCCGAATCTGATGCTGCCGGACATGGATGATATGGCCATTGATGTCGTTCTCGGTCCTGCAGCCTGCCATGAGTTCCATCAAGGCGCGCCATCGTTCGGCGACCGTCGCCGCAAGTCCCGGGCTGTCAGGCGCGGCGCATAGTTCGCGGCGTTCCGCCTCGAGTTTCTCGATGGCGGCAAGAATCTGGATCTTCTCGGCCGCCTTCTGCTCGACTTCTTGGGGCGAGTCGCCGGTGAGGGCGGCGCGTTCGGCGGCCAAAGTAACCGCCAAGGATTGCGCGACTTCGATCTCGCGATCCAACACATCCTGCAGACGGCGGCGGGCGTCCTGCTCCATGGGATTACTTGAGTCCGCGTTCGAAATTCAACAGCTTATCGGCAACCCGGCCCGCATCGACTTTGTAGGTACCGGAGCTCAAGGCTTGCTTCACGGACGCCACCTTGGCGGAGTTCACGACCGGCGCTTTCGCGACGGCTGCTTCGACCTCCTGCAGAGTACGCGCGGAGTGGGTCAGGGTGACGGTATCGCCGGTCTTAGGCACCGCCGGGCTTGCGGCCGAAGCCTCGCCCTGCGCCTTGTCGGCTGCAACGCCGCTGTTCGAACCCTTGGCGGGCGCGACCTGCTCGGCTGGTGAATATGCACTGATTTTGCCGGTCACCGAAATTCTCCTGGGGCTACAAGGGCCCTTGCCAAAGGTTATCGTCAGGGTTTGGACTAACTTTAGCGATCGATGTCAAATCGCCTCTCTGGAATTGTTATCGACTGTGACGCGCTTCACTGAAGGGTCATTGAAAAATAATTTCCACGACCTGTTCGGAGCGCGCGATACCTTCGACGATTTTGCCCGACGACAGATTTTGCACTCTAACTCGTTGATTCACCAGGCCATCACTCAACGCTTTGCCGGCGGTGCGCACGCTCATGCCGCCCAAGTCCGCAACCAAGGTCACTGACTGGCCGCGCTGCACCGCCTTGGCGGCCACCAATTGCTGGTTGGTCAGAATGGCGCCGCCGGAAATCGGCCGGGCGGCGGTCAGGCCCACCGCGATGGCAGGATCGTCCAGAAATCCCGGCGGCAACGCGGAAATGTCGCGCTGCTCGACCTTGAGATCATTTGCGGTGAGCATGCTGCCCGCCACGATGGCGTGTGCGGCCACGGCAACCGGCGACATGCCTATTATTTTGACCTGTACATAGATATGCCATGGCTTGGCATTTTGACAGCGCAACTCGACGGTCGCTCGATCCTGCATATGGTGTGCCGATGCGAGCATGGCTTTGACGGGCTGGAGACAGCGTTCGAGCTGTAAATTCGGCTCGAGCGGTCCAATCAACCAGCGCTGCCGGTCAGTCAGCGTTGGAAAGCTGCGAATGGCTTCGGATTTCGCCAGCGCCTCCAGATCGGCAACATTCTCGAACTCCGACTGGCGCTCGACCCCCGCCGCCGGGGCGGCACAAAGCAGAACGGGCACCGTGGCGAGGCCCAGTGCGGCAAGCCAGTGACGGTATTTTGGCGGTCTTCGCAGCATGAAACATACGTAGCAAGCGGCGTGCCATGCGGAGGCTTGCCGCCCGCCGGCAACGGCTTGCCGCGCGCCTCCCTCTCAAGCGCCCCTCGCGACCGTGAATCCCCTGATTCGACCTCCACGCACCGGTGATGCGTCGATTTCCGACACCGGGCGGCTTGGCACAGCTCTTGCTTTAGGTATCCCACAAGGAGATTCAACGGCATGTTCGACAACATTTTCGGCATTCATGAACAAGCGCTGCTGCTGCACGGCCAGCGGCTCGGCGTCTTGGCCACGAACCTTGCCAACGCGGACACCCCGAACTACAAGGCGCGCGACATCGATTTCGGCGAAGTGCTGGCGCACACCGATGAGGGGTCATTGCCGATGAGAGTGACTCAGGCGGCGCACATCACAATGTCCGACGGTGAGTTGCCGGCCGGCGATTTGAAGTACCGCAATCCGTACCAAGCTTCGCTCGACGGAAACACGGTGGAAATGCCGGTCGAACAGGCGGCCTTCTCCGAGAACAACGTCCGCTACCAAGCGAGCCTGACCTTCATCAATTTGAAAATCGCCCAGATGCAACTCGCGATAACCGGCCAATAGCCGCAATCTCAAGGAGCGGAAATGTCCCTTTTCAACGTATTCAACGTCTCCGGCAGCGCACTGAACGCGGAAACCATCCGGCTGAACACCACGGCCAGCAACCTGGCCAATGCCGAAAGCGTGAACGGCGACGCGACCAAGGTCTACCGCGCGCGGCACCCCGTGTTCCAGTCGATGATGGATACATCGAGTCCCTTCGCCGATGACCAGACGTCGACCGGTGTCCGCGTGCTCGGCGTGGTGGAGAGCACGGCGCCGCCGCTGATGCGCTATCAGCCCGACAACCCCGCCGCCAACAAGGAGGGGTACGTCTTTTCATCCAACGTCAACTCGATAGAAGAGATGACCAATATGATTTCGGCCAACCGTTCCTTCGCCACCAACATCGAGGCGATCAACACGGCGCGAGATTTGTTGCTCAAGACCATTTCGATGGGGCACTAGGGCCATTAGGAACGCATCATGATAATCAACGGAACACACGCCGCAACCGCGGGCTCCACCACAGGACCAGGATCGACCCCCGCCACGGGGGCGGCTGCCTCGTCCACCGCGGGCGCGGTCACCAACGCCGCAACCCTGGGGGGCACCGATTTTCTGACGCTCATGCTGGCGCAGTTGAAGAACCAGGATCCGACGAGCCCGGTCGACAGCAACACCTTTCTCACCCAATTGGCCCAGCTCAGCGAAGTGCAGGGAATCACCCAGCTCAATACCTCGTTCGGCTCCCTGTCGAGTTCGCTTGCCGGGAACCAGGCATTGCAGGCGTCCTCGCTCCTGGGGCACCAAGCCCAGGTCCTAAGCTCGACCGCGCAGCTGTCGGCAAATGGCACTGTGACCGGGGCGGTCAACGTGCCGCAGTCGACCTCCTCGGTGGCGCTCAGCATTGCCGACAGCAGCGGCAATGTGGTGCGGACGATCGGCCTTGGCGCCCAATCCGCGGGGCTCGCTGATTATTCCTGGGACGGCAAGGAATCCGACGGCTCACAGGCGCCGGCAGGCACTTATACATTGACTGCACAGTACGCAGGTCAGACAAAGGCCAGCACGGCCGCCACGACATTGGTCAACGGGACCGTGGAGAGCGTCAGCATGGGCGCGGGATCGACCGGCATGACGTTGAATGTCGCCGGCGTCGGTAGCGTGCCGTTCAGCAGCCTGCAGCAAATCTCAAACTAATCAATTCAGGAGTATTGAAATGTCATCCTTCAACATCGCCCTATCCGGACTCACCGCGGCCAGCACCGGCCTCGACGTCGTGTCCAACAACATCGCCAACGCGGACACGGTGGGCTTCAAGAGCTCCCGGGCGGAATTCGCGGACGTGTATGCGGCGGGGTCGGTCAACCTCAACCAGACATCGGTCGGCGAGGGCGTGCGCGTGTCAGCCACCGCACAGCAGTTCACCCAGGGCGACATCAGCACGACCTCCGCAAACCTCGATCTCGCCATCAGCGGCGACGGCTTCTTCACGCTCAAGGATGCGAGCGGGACGGTGTACTCACGCAACGGGCAATTCGCGCCCGACAAGTTCGGCAATGTGGTCAATGCGACCGGTCAGGCGTTGCAGGTGTTCCCTCCCGTTGCCGGGGGCGGATTCAACACCGGCACCACGACGGATCTTAACTTGGAGGCCTCGCAAAGCGCGCCCAACGCAACCACCACCGGCAGCATCATTCTGAATCTGCCGGCGAATTCGCCGGTGCCCGCCATTGCGCCGTTCGATCCGACGAACCCGGCCACGTACACCCAGTCGACCTCGACCACGGTGTACGACTCGCTGGGCAACGCCTCGCCGGCCACGTTCTTCTTCACCCAGACGGCCACACCGAATCAGTGGACGATCAACATGACCGTCAACGGCACGGTCGTCGGCGCGCCGCAGACGCTGACGTTTTCCAACACCGGCGCCGTCACGCCGGCGGGCAGCGGTGCCCTGGCGTTCAACGGCTATGCGCCCCCCGACGGCGCGGCGACGATGAACATGACATTCAATTTCGGCCAGTCCACCCAGTTCGGCGGTGGATTCGGCGTGACGTCGGTCATTCAGGATGGCTACTCCACCGGCCAGCTCAGCACGGTGTCCATCGATGCCAGCGGGGTCGTCTCGGCTGTGTATACCAATGGCCGTACGACCCAGCTCGGCCAGCTCGCGATGGCCACTTTTCCGAATCCGCAGGGACTCAAGCAGCTGGGGAATACGAATTGGGCGCAAACCTTCAACTCGGGCACCGTCGTGCAGGGCACGGCGGATTCGGCCGGATTCGGCAGCATCCAATCAGGAGCGCTGGAGAGCTCCAACGTCGACCTGACCACCCAATTGGTCGACATGATCACGGAACAGCGCGCCTTCCAGGCCAACGCGCAGTCAATCACGACGGCCAATCAGCTGTCGCAGACCGTCATCAACATCACCCACTAACCGCACGTTGCAGTGACTCATCATGGATAGAGGACTCTACGTGGCGATGACCGGCGCGAAGCAGATAATGCAGGCGCAGGCCGTCAACAACCACAACATCGCCAACTTGAGCACCATCGGCTTCCGTGCGGATGCGGTGGCGTTCGACAGCTCGCCGATCTACGGGCCGGGATACGCAACCCGCGTGAATGCGGTCGCCGGAGACGCCGGCACCGATTTCTCCATGGGGGTCATGCAGAGCACGGGCCGGAACCTCGACGTTGCCGTCAACGGTGAGGGATTCATCGCCGTGCGCGGTGTGGACGGCAAGGAAGCCTATACGCGCGCCGGCGATCTGCGGGTGACGCCGACCGGTGCCGTGACAACCGCCAGCGGACTCCCCGTGCTGAGCGAGTCCGGACCTCTGGTGATACCGCCGTCGACTCAGGTGACCATCGGCGGCGACGGCACGGTGTCCGTGGTCCCGCAGGGTTCCGCGCCACTCGCGGTGACCCAGGTCGACCGGATCAAGCTGGTGAATCCCAAGACTTCGGATCTGCAAAAGGGCGATGACGGCTTGCTTCGCCTCAAGGCCGGCGGGAAGGCAAAGACCGACGACACGGTGTCCCTGACCGCCGGCATGTTGGAGTCGAGCAATGTCAACGCCGCGCAGTCGCTGATCAGCATGATCGAACTGCAGCGTCTATATGAATTCCAGATCAAGAGCATCAATTCAACCGATCAAAACGAACAGAGCGCCGAGCGCCTGATGTTGACCCAGTAACCCTTAGGAAACACCCAATGAACCTTGCATTATGGGCCGCAAAAACCGGCCTCGACGCGCAGAACACCCGGATGGCGGTGATCTCCAACAATCTGGCGAACACCAATACGACGGGCTTCAAGGCCGGGCGGGCCGCTTTTCAGGACCTCATGTATCAAAACATCCGGCAGGTCGGCGCGCAGAGCACGCAGAACACTCAGTATTCGACGGGCCTCACGCTCGGCACCGGCGTGCGCATCGTCGGCACGGAAAAAGACTACACGCAGGGCAGCGTACTGCAGACCAACGCGAGCCTGGACATGTCGGTGAACGGGCGCGGATTCCTGCAGATCACCCAGCCCGACGGCACGATTGCCTACACGCGGGACGGCTCGTTTTCGTTGGACAACCAGGGAAACATAGTCACCGCGTCTGGATATCCGCTGCAGCCGGCGATCAACATCCCCGCGGGGACGCAAACAGTCACCATCGGCAATGACGGCGTCGTCACGATCACCTCGGCGGCGAACGCCAAGGGCACGCAGGTCGGACAGATTCAGCTGGCGGATTTCATCAACGAGCAGGGCCTCCAGCCCATCGGCAACAACCTTCTGGTCGAGTCCGCATCGAGCGGATCGCCGCAGGTCGGCACGGCGGGCACGAATGGTCTTGGGACGCTGCAGCAGGGCGCGCTCGAAACATCGAACGTGAACTCGGTGACGGAGCTGGTTTCCATGATCGAATGCCAGCGATCCTACGAGATGAACTCCAAGGCAATCAGCGCCACCGATCAAATGCTGCAGTACTTGACGACCAACCTGCAATGACGCGGCTCAACGCAACCGCCCCGCGGGCGGCCTCTCTGGGACTGCTCCTTTGCGGCCTGCTGTCGGCGTGCGGGTTGCTGCCGCCCCGCCAGCACAGGCCGGAACCCGTCGCCGCGCGCGTGCTGCCGCCGCCGACGCCCCGCACCGACGGCGCGATCTATCAGGCCGGTCAGCAAATGGAATTGTTCGCGGATCTCAAGGCGCGCCGCGTCGGCGACGTGCTGACGATTCGCCTCACCGAGTCGACCAACGCCAGCAAGAGCGCGGTCACCAAGACGGCCAAGACCACGGCGGTCAACAACACGGGTCCCACCCTATTCGGCAAGACCATAACGGCGAGCGGAGTGCCGATTTATACGACGACGCTGAACGGCGCGGACAGCTTCGACGGCGAGGGCTCGAGCACCCAGGGAAATAGCTTGGCGGGCAGCCTGACCGTGACGGTGGTCGACGTGCAGCCCAACGGCAATCTCGTCATCCAGGGCGACAAAACCCTGAAGCTGAATCAAGGAGATGAATTCGTGCATGTCTCCGGAGTGGTTCGCCGCGCCGACATCGCGACCGACAACACGGTGACGTCCGACAAAGTGGCCGATGCCCACATCAGCTACTCCGGCAAGGGAGTGATCGACAGCGCCAACCGCATGGGCTGGCTGGCACGCTTCTTCAACTCCAAATATGCGCCGTACTAGCATCATGGACACAGTGTTCAAGAGCCTACGTTGGGCGCTGCTGCTGCTGCTGCTGGCCGGACCGCGTGCCGAAGCTGAGCGGATCAAGGACTTGGCGCAGATCCAGGGTGTGCGCACCAATCAACTGGTGGGCTACGGTTTGGTCGTCGGGCTCGACAGCACGGGCGACCAAACCAGCCAGGCGCCTTTCACGGTGCAGTCTCTCAACAACATGCTGGCGCAACTCGGCATCACGGTTCCCGCGAACGTCATTCCGCAGCTGAAAAACGTCGCCGCGGTGGCGGTCCATGCGGTGATGCCGGCGTTCGTCAAGCCCGGCCAGACCATCGACATCACCGTCAACTCCATCGCCAATGCGAAGAGCCTGCGCGGCGGATCGCTCCTGGTCACTCCCCTGCACGGGCTCGACGGCCAGATCTATGCAATTGCGCAGGGAAATCTCATCGTCAGCGGCTTCGGAGTCGAGGGCGCCGACGGATCGAAGCTCACGGTGAACGTGCCGAGTTCCGGCCGCATTCCCAACGGCGCAACGGTCGAACGCGCCGTGCCTTCGCAGATCGCCCAGGGCGACGCCGTCATCCTCAATTTGAACGATCCGGACTTTACGACCGCGACGCGGTTGGTCGCCAGCGTGAACAAAGGGATGGGCGATGACATCGCGAGCATCATGGACGGCGGTTCCGTGCGGGTGCGCGCACCGCTCGACATCACGCAGAGGGTTGCCTTTCTCTCGACCATCGAAAACCTGCAGGTCGAGCCGGGCAGCGCATCGGCGAAGGTGATCATCAATTCACGGACGGGTACCGTCGTCATCAGCAGCAACGTCATCGTGAGCCCGGCGGCGGTATCTCACGGATCTCTGTCCGTCACCATCAAAGAAGAGCAGACCGTGAGCCAGCCGGCGCCGTTTTCCAAGTTGGGACAAACCGTGGTCCTCAACAATTCGACCATCAAGGTGGATCAGGGCTCGAATCGCATGTTCTTGTTCAAGCCGGGCGTGGAACTCGAGCAGATCGTGCGCGCCGTCAACGACGTCGGAGCGGCTCCCGGCGATCTGGTCGCCATTCTCGAAGCACTCAGGGAGGCCGGCGCACTACAGGCCGAGCTCATCGTCATATAAATGAACACTACTCTGCCAACGCTCGCTCTGACCCCATCCCCCGTGGACACTGCCGCGGCGACCACGTACACCGACCTGAATGGTCTGGAGGCCCTCAAAAAGGACCCGACGTCGCCGCAGGCGATCAGCGCCGTGGCCGAACAGGTCGAAGCGCTGTTCCTGCAAATGATGCTGAAGAGCATGCGCGATGCCGGCGCCGCCAATAACCCGGACAGCAATGAAATGGGCATGTATCAGGACATGTTCGACAAGCAAGTCGCGCTCACGATCAGCCAGCATGAGGATTTGGGGATCGGACGGCTGCTGAAGCGGCAGCTGTCGGACAAGACCGCCCCTGCTGCCCCGAGGTCGGCCTCGAGCGCCGCGCCGGCGGGGCACCCGCTGGCACAGACGCCGGCGGAATTTGTCCATCGGGTGATGCCGACCATTCGCCGCGCCGCCGCTGCGTTGGGCGTCAACCCCTTGGGGATGCTCGCTCAGGCAGCGCTCGAGACCGGCTGGGGTCAGCGCCTGCCGCGCACCGCCGACGGCACGTCGAGCCTCAACCTTTTCGGCATCAAGGCCGGCGAAGAGTGGACCGGCGCGCGCGCGACCGCCGACACGGTCGAATTCAGCAACGGAGTGGCGACCCCGCGTCGGACGGCATTTCGGGCCTACGGGTCAATCGAGGAAAGCGTCGGCGATTTTGCCCGCTTGCTTCGGAATTCGCCGCGCTACCGGGACGCCGTGGCGGCCGGTGCAGATGCTGAGGCGTATATCCACGGTATCGGCAAATCCGGTTATGCCAGCGACCCGGATTACGCGAATAAGTTAAATCAAATACTCAACAGCGGCACTCTTCAGGCGGCGCTGGCACCCCGCACCGCAGCATTATAGAAATGGCGCCGGCTGCCGATATTGCGGGGGTCGGCTAGAGAGCGCGGAGAAGAATCTTGTCAAATGTGTTCGGAATCAGTGTCAGCGCGCTGCAGGCGTTTCAGGCCGCGATCAACGCCACCAGCAACAACGTAGCGAACGCCAGCACCCCCGGCTACGACCGGGAAACCGTCAATCTCACCGAAGCGCTGCCTCAGGTGAACGGTACCGCGACCGTCGGCAGCGGCGTCGTGGTGGCGGGGATCAGCCGTGCCTACAGCCAGGCCGCCGCAAATCAGCTCAACACCTCGCAAAGCAGCCTGGGTCAGCTCAATGCGCTGCAGAACTACACCACTCAGATCGACAATCTATTCGGCACCACGGTCGGAGGGTTGAGCACCGCGCTGCAGAATTTCTACAGCGCCTGGTCCAATGTGGCCAACAATCCGACATCGACCGCATCGCGGCAGGCCTTGCTCAGCCAGGCGCAGAGCGTCGCGAGCAGCTTTCAGAACACCAGCGCGCAGCTCAATACCCTGAGCACCGACGTCAATTCGCGCATCACGTCGGACGTCACGCAGATCAACTCCATCGCCTCGGCAATCTCGACGTTGAACAAGCAGATCGTCGTAAGTTCCGGACAGAACGGCGGCCAGCCGCCCAACGAGCTGCTCGACCAACGCGATCAGCTGGTGTCGAACCTTTCGCAATTGGTCGGCGTCACGACGACAACCGATAGTACGGGGGCATTGAATGTGTTCATCGGCAACGGCCAGCCCCTGGTGCTGGCCGGGCAAACCACGGCATTGACCACGGTTCCCAATCCGTTCAACGCCTCGCAGCTCGAAATTTCGAGTTCGGCGCTGGGCGGCAATGTGATCAGCAACAACATCACCTCCGGCGACCTCGGCGGACTGCTCGCGGCGCGCACGCAGGTGATCGACCCGGCCTTGAATCAGCTGGGGCAAGTCGCCATCGCTTTGAGTCAGACCGTCAATTCACAGCAAGCCCAAGGATTGGATCTGAACGGCCAGTTCGGTGCGGCCATTTTTTCCACGCCGACCGCCCAGGCCACGGCCTCCGCGAAGAACAGCGACGGCGCGACCGCCAGCGTCAGCGTGACCGGGGTCGGTGCGCTGACATCGAACGACTATCTGCTCTCCTACAATGCGGGCGCGTATTCGCTCACCCGTACCAGCGACGGCGGCAGTATTGCGCTGTCCGGTAGTGGAACCGCCTTGAGCCCGTTGACCGCCGACGGCCTGTCGATCGTGCTTTCGGCGACTCCGGCGTCGGGCGATCAGTTCTTGATCCAGCCGACGGCAGCCGCTGCTTCGAGCCTGAAGGCTGTGCTCTCGAACCCGTCGCAAATCGCGGCCGCCGGCGTGGTGCAGACGCTGGCATCCAACGCCAACTCCGGAAGCGCCACCATCAGCAGCGGCACCGTGCTCGATGCGACGAACCCCAATTTGCTCAACACCGTTTCAATTCAATTCACCAGTGCGACCACCTACTCGGTCAACGGCGGCCCCAACGTGGCTTACACGTCGGGTGGCAACATCAGCCTCAATGGCTGGCAGGTGCAGGTCAGCGGCACTCCGGCCGCCGGCGACACCTTTACCGTCAAGAGCAATGCAGGCGCCACGGGCGACAATCGAAACGCGCTCGCGAGCGCAAATCAGCAAACCGCCGGCGTGCTCAACGCCGGCACCACCAGCATCAGCGGCGCGGTGAGCGCGCTGGTGACGGGGCTCGGCAGCCAGGCACAGCAAATCAATACGGCGCAAGCCGCGCAAAGCGCCGTGAACAGCCAGGCACTTTCCAGCGTGCAGTCGGTGAGCGGCGTCAATCTAGACGAAGAGGCCGCAAGTCTCCTGCAGTGGCAGCAAGCCTACCAGGCGGCGGCGCAGGCCCTGACCATCGGCAACAGCCTGTTCACCACCCTGATCGATTCGGTGAACGGAACGTTCAGCTAGGAGTATTGACGAGATGCGAGTTACACAAGGCCTCGAACAGTCGCAGTTTCTGTCGGCGATCCAAACGCTGCAATCGAATCTGTCGCAGACGCAGAATCACATATCGACCAATCAGTCCTTCACGACGGCGTCGGAGAATCCAACGGCGGCCGGGGCCGTGAACAACTACAACCAGGCGTTGGCGCAAAGCGAACAGTACGTCACCAATGCCGGCAGCGCACAGACGAATTTGAACATCGAGGACAGCACGCTGTCGCAGGTCCAAAATCAGCTTCAAAGCCTGCGGGATCTCGCGCTCGAGGCCAACAACGGGACTTTGACCAACTCCGATCGCAGCGCGATCGCAGCCCAGGCCGTGCAAATCCAGAATTCGCTGCTAGCGCTGGCCAATACCACGAATGGAAATGGCGAGTACATCTTCGGCGGCTTCGCCGCGCAAACCCAGCCGTTCACCTTGAGCCCCTCGGGGGCCGTATACAACGGCGATCAAGGCCAGCGTCAGGTCCAGATCGCCGCCGGACAAACCGTCGCCGACGGGGACAGCGGCGATGCGGTGTTCAATCAGATCAAGACCGGAAACGGAACTTTTTCCGTCACCGCCAGCCCCGCCAACGCGGGATCCGGCTTGGTCGGGGCGACCACGGTGTCCGATCCCACCGCCTTCGTGGGCGGTCCGTTCACGATCAATTTCACCTCGCCCACGCTCTACACGGTGACCAACGCCGCCAATGTCCAGGTGGCCGCCGGGGCCTATGCGGACGGCCAAACCATCGCCTTCAACGGGGTACAGGTCACGCTGAGCGGCGCCCCCGCGACCAACGACTCGTTTACAGCGGCTCCCAGCGTCAACCAAAGTCTGTTCACCACGGTTCAGAATCTCGTGACCGCGCTGCAGGCCGGCGTCACGACTCCGGCGTCGGGAACCAGCCTCAACAACACGATCGGGGCACAGATCAACAACATCGACCAGGTCCTCGCGCACACCTCGGACGTCCGCGCGCAAGTCGGCGGACGGCTCAACTCGATCACCACGCAGCAGTCGGTGTCGACCAGTCAGCAAGTGCAACTCAAGACGACGATCTCGTCGCTGCAGGGACTCGATTACGCGACCGCGATCACCACGCTCGATCAGCAGAACACCACATTGAGCGCGGCCCTGCAGGCCTACACCCTCACGCAGGGATTGACGCTGTTCAAATATCTCTAGCGGAACGCCTCTGCCGGTCGGCGGGCGCTCCCTTCCCCAAACGCCGGTCAGTGATGATGGCCGCCCGCGCCGTGCACATGGCCATGCTCGAGTTCCTCAGCGGTCGCGTCGCGCACGCTCACGACCTGTACGTCGAAATTCAGGGTCTTGTCGGCCAGCGGATGGTTCCCATCGAGGGTCACCATGTCGCCGACAATCGCGGTGACCGTGAAGACGCGCAGGCCTTCGTCGGTCCGGGCCTGGAACTGCATGCCCTTCTTGATTTCACCGGCGCCTTGCATGGAGCGCTTCGGGACACGCTGGATGAGCGTGGATTCGTGCCTGCCATAGCCGTCCTCGGGCGCGACCGACACCACCACGGAATCCCCGTCTTTCTTGCCTTCCAAGGCCTTTTCAAGTCCGGAAACCAGGTTGCCGTGGCCCTGGATATAGGCGAGAGGCTCGCCCCCGGCCGAACTGTCGATGACTGCTCCCTGGTCGTCCTTGAGGGTGTAATGAATCAGCACAACTCGATCTGCTGCAATTTCCAAGGGTTTCCTCCGGGAGGGTGCGGCGCGCACCCGGTTTGTGATTATTGAACCAATCGTGCCTGAAGATCATAGGCGTTGGACGCCGTAATCTGCACTTCAGCGAGCGAGCCCACGGCCAGGCGTGCGGCATCGCTGATGATCACCGTGCCGTCGATTTCCGGGGCATCGCTGGTGGAGCGAGCGACGGCGACGCCGCCGTCAACGCGGTCCACGAGGACCTGCATTCTGCGGCCAATCTTGCGGGCGAGGCGCGCAGCGCTGATTTCGGCCGCGAGCTCCATGAAGCGCGCGCGGCGTTCCGTCTTGAGTTGCGCAGGAACGACAGGCTGGCGCAGCGAGTTTGCTGCTGCGCCTTCGACCGGCGAGTACTCGAAGCACCCGACCCGGTCGAGCTGCGCGACCTTGAGCCAATCGAGCAATTCCGCGAAATCTCGTTCGGTTTCGCCGGGAAAGCCCACGATGAACGTGCTGCGGATGGTGATATCGGGCACCACACGCCGCCAGGCTGCGATCCGTTCCAGGGTGTTCGCCGCCGCGGCAGGCCGCTTCATCAATTTGAGGATGCGTGCGCTCGCATGCTGAAAGGGAATGTCGAGATACGGCAGCACCCGCCCGTCCGCCATGAGCTCGGTAACCGGGTCGACGTGCGGGTAGGGATAGACGTAGTGCAGGCGAATCCACGCCCCGAGCTCGCCCAGCGCAGCCGCGAGGTCGTAAAAGCGCGCGCGACGCGGCTTGTCGCGCCACGGCTGCGCGGCGTACTTGATGTCGGCTCCGTAGGCGCTTGTGTCCTGGGAGATGACCAGAATCTCCTTGACTCCGGCGCGAACGAGCTGCTCCGCTTCGCGAAGCACCTCCCCGACCGGACGGCTCACCAGACGCCCCCGCATCGAGGGAATGATGCAGAAGCTGCAGTGATGATTGCAGCCTTCGGAGATCTTCAGGTAGGCGTAGTGGCGCGGGGTCAGCTTGATGCCCTGCGCGGGAACCAGATCGACGAACGGTTCGTGCTTCGGAGGGAGGTGTTCATGGACGCACTCCATGACTTCTTCGTAGCGCTGCGGTCCTGTGATCTTGAGCACTTGCGGATGGCGGTCGAGGATCTTCCGCGGCTGCGCACCGAGGCAGCCGGTGACGATGACCTTGCCGTTCTCCGCCAGCGCCTCCCCGATCGCGTCCAGCGACTCATCCACGGCGGACTCGATGAAGCCGCAGGTATTGACCACCACGAGGTCGGCGGCGCGATAGCTCGATACGACTTCGTATCCTTCGGCGCGCAGGCGCGTAAGGATGCGTTCGGAATCGACGAGTGCCTTGGGACAGCCCAAGCTGACAAACCCCACTTTCGGGGTCTTGCGACTAACGGTTTTCAAGATAATGGGAATAGTGGCGGGTTACGGCCGCGATTGTACTCCAAAAGCGCTCCTTCCTGCCGATTGAAGGGGCGGAAGGTCTGCAAGCCCCGGCGGCGCTCATCAGGTTCTACTGTCAAATTCATCCAGCAAAATCTGAGACATAGAGCAGCAAAAGCCGCAGGTTGAGGTTCAGAAGGCGCTCAAGAAACCCGGCGGCAATCCGATAAAGACTTTGAATGTGGTCACCGGTCCGCCCGAGGTGGGTGAAGTGAACACAAGCAAGGCCTACGAAGGGCCGGTGGTTAAACTTTCAGGAGTCATCAATGTCATTAGTACTTAATACCAATATCGGCTCGCTCAACGCGCAGAACAATCTGAGCAGCTCCCAGGCATCCTTGCAGCAGTCGCTGCAGCGCTTGTCCTCGGGTCTTCGGATCAACAGCGCCTCGGACGATGCCGCGGGCCTGGCCATCAGCCAGCAGTTCACCACGCAGATCAACGGCACCAATCAGGCCGTCCGAAATGCGAACGACGCCGTCTCGGAAGCGCAAACGACCGCGGGCGCGCTCACGACGATAGTCAACAACCTGCAGAGCATCCGCACCCTGGCGGTCGAATCGGCCAACGGTTCGAACAGCGCCTCGGATCGCGCCGCTCTCAACAACCAGGTGCAGCAGCAGATCGCGGAAATCACGCAGATCGCGCAGCAGACCACCTTCAACGGCTTGAACGTGCTCAACGGCAGCAGCGGCACGACCGTGTACCAGGTCGGCGCGAACGTGGGCAACACGATTGCCGTCAGCCTGCAGCAGGGTGTGGCCGCCAACCAGATCGGTCAGTACTCGACCGCCACCGGCGGCGCAGTGACCGCCGCCTCACTGACGGGCACCTCCACGGTGACCATCAGCGACGGCACCACGACGGCCACGGTCGGTCCGACCTCGAGCTACGTCGGTTCCACCACCTACCAGGGAGCGTCTTCTGCCTACGCCAAGGCGGGCGCGATCAACGGCGCCGGATTGCAGGGCGTCACGGCGAGCGCCGCGACCACGGCATTCGACACGGCGGCTTTCAGCAGCGTCGGCGGCGCGGCCGCAACGACCGCGAGCACCTACAACCTGACCATCAACGGCCAGGCCATCTACTCCGGAACCAACAACGTGGCAGCGGGCACGACCTTGGACGGCAGCGCGGTCGCCGCACAGATCAACCTGTTCTCGGGCACGACCGGTGTGACGGCCTCCGTCAACTCGGATGCGACCAAGGGCACGGTCGGTGCGATCGTTCTCAGCAACACCGACGGCGCCGACATTTCGGTCGGTCAGTCGGTCACCTTGGGCACCGGAGCCGCGGGCACGGGCTTGGCGGCCGCCGCAGGCACACTGGCGGCGCCGGTGGTGACCAAGGGTAAGGTCACCTTGACCGACTCGAAGCCGGTCACCTTGACGGACGTCGGCGCGGCGGGCGGCTCGGTCGCCCTCGGCTTCGTCAGCGGCCAGGCCACGGGCTTGAGCACGGTTGCGGGCGGCGCAACGGCGACATTGGCGAACCAGGACGTATTGACGGTGGCCGGCGCCAACAGCACGATCTCCTCGGTCGATGCGGCTCTGGCAACGGTCAGCGCCTTCCAGAGTCAGTTGGGCGCCATTCAGAACCGGTTCACGTCGGCGGTCAGCAACCTGACGTCGACGGCTCAGAACCTGACGCAGTCGCGCAGCACCATTCAGGACGCGAACTTTGCCGCGGAAACGGCGAACTTGACCCAGTCCCAGGTGTTGGAACAGGCGGGCATCTCGGTGTTGGCGCAGGCCAACCAGCAGCCGCAGCTGATCCTCAAGCTCCTGCAGTAACAGTCGATAGCATAGGTTAGGGATGGAAAATCCGCGGCTCGGGCGACGATCAGCCCGAGCCGCGGTCTTCGAACAGGTAGAGGAATTACCAGGATCAAGCGCAATTCGCGTCTAGTGATATAGGTGTAATCATGGCGAGCGATGGACAGTCGGTAAAGATACCGGCGACGAGCCTCGGGCACGGAAGTCAGGCGCCTACGACAGTGACGGTTCAGTCAAGCGGCAAGCCTTTGCCGCATAGTGGCAGCACGACTGCCGCACAGCCCGCCGCCAGGCCGGCCGAACCCCCCAGAGATGTTCAGGCGCAGGTCGCCCTCTTGAACAAGTTTCTCAACGATTCCGGCAAGCCCGACCAGTTTCGGGTGGACCCGTCCTCGGACAACAAACTCATCCAGCAGATCAACCCGGCCAACGGCGAGGTCATCGGCGAGTTTTCGGCCGCGGAGTTCCCCGCGCTGGCAAAAAGCGTGGGAATTTCCGGAGTTCTGATCAACCGGCTTGCCTGAGAGCCGCCTCCGGACACCGAGGCCGCGATTGGTACGCTCCTTGCTTAAGTATTGCGGCTGATTGCCGATAAATTGGACAACTTAACGCGCGGACCCAAGATCCTATGAGTTCAGTCATCTCCCCTGCAGGCAGCTCATCGGGCGCGTCGTCGGCCACGAGCCCGAATACGCTCATTACCTCCACGGGCATCGGATCGGGCCTGGACATCAACGCCATCGTAACCTCGCTCACGACGGCCTATGGCGCGGCCCAGACCACGCAGCTCACGAATCAGCAAAATTCGCTTGACGCGCAGGTGTCCGCTTACGGCACCTTTACGAGCGCCCTCGACACCCTCAAGGCCTCACTGTCGGCTCTCGAGGTGCCCAGCAAATTGGCCGGTTTTGCAGGCGCGGTGGCCGACAAGACGATTGCCTCGGCGAACACGAGCTCCGACGCGGTGGCAGGGCAATACTCGCTGCAGGTGGACAACCTGGCGACCTCGGCCACGCTGACCTCGACGCATTTCGCGGCGTCGACCACGGCGGTGGGCACCGGAACATTAACCATTGCGGTGGGCAGTTCATCGACGAATATCACCATCGACACCACCAATAACACGCTGGCCGGCATTGCCGCGGCCATCAATTCGGCGCCCAACAATCCGGGCGTGACCGCCAGCATCATTACGGCGACCGACGGTGCGCGGCTGGTCATTGCCGGAACCGCCACCGGGACCGCCAATGCGATTACGGTCACCCAGTCGGGCGGCGACGGCGGGCTGTCGGCCCTGGTTTACGATCCTGCGAACTCCATTACGAACCTGACGCAGACACAACAGGCGAAGGATGCGAGCTTCTCCATCAACGGCTTTGCCGCCACCAGCGCCAGCAACCAGGTCACCAAGGCCATCACCGGCGTGACCATCAATCTATTGCAGGCCTCCGCGCCCTCGACACCGACGACGCTCACCATCAGTGCGGATACGACGGCCGCGCAGTCCGCGATCACCAATTTCGTCACGGCGCTCAACGGTGCCGTGAGCAGCATCCAAACTCTCACGGGCTACAATGCGTCGACGCAGACGGCGGGCCCGTTGAATGGCAATGCGACCCTGGAATCCTTCCAGAATCAATTGCAGAATGTCCTCAATCAAGTCGTTTCGGGAGGGAAGGGCGGCATCAAATCGCTCACCGATATCGGCATCACGGCGAACGCAGACGGCAGCTACTCGACCAACAGCACCACCCTGGCCAACGCCCTTACCGGCAACCTGGCCGCGGTCGCCAGTTTGTTGGGTGGCGCCAACGGCATCGCCACCAAGCTCGACAATCTCGTCAACGGATATACCAAGACCGGCGGATTGCTCGATACCATCAACCGCGGCCTGCAGACGAGCCTGAGCAACGTCGCCAAGGAACAGGCGGCGCTCACGGCGGAACTCGCGACCTATTCGCGGACGCTGACGACCCAATACAACGCCATGGATGCGGCCGTCGCGCAGCTCAAGCTGACGCAGACGTATCTGAATGCCGAATTCAATCCGAATTCGAATTCGAGTTCCGGCAATTCGAGCAGCAGCAGCTTGAGCAGCGGTAATTTGGGGACCTAAGGCGGCGGCATGATGTACTCGCAAAGAGGAGCGGCTCAATACCGCGCAGTGAGCAATCACGGTGCGGTCGCCGACGCCAGCCCCGCACGGCTGGTGCAGATCATGTTCGAGCACATCCTGGCCAATTTGGCGACGGCGCAGGGCTGCGCGGAGCGGATCAAGGACAACTTGCCGATCAACGAGGTCGCCGCCAAGGGAAAATCCCTGGGCAAAGCGATTCGCTTGATCAATCAGCTCGACTCCACCCTCGACATGGACCGCGGGCAGCAGATCGCCGCGAACTTGCGCGCGCTGTACACCTACATGCTCAGCAGATTGACCCTGGCCAACATCAACAACGACCCGCAGATCATCGCCGAGGTCGCCGGCCTCGTGGCCAAGATCAAGAGCGGCTGGGACCAGATCGTCACGGGAGCGCGATGAAGCGCAGCGCGGGCCAGGCTCTCGAACGGGCACTCGTGCTGTCCCATCAATTGCTGGCTGCGGCGGATCAATCCAATGTGCAGGAGATCGCGCTGCTCGACGCCGAGCGCTTGCAGCTGCTACAGTCGGCCCGCCTCGATCGGGACACCTTGAGCGCTGCCGATCGGCGGGTGCTGAAGGAAGTTTGCGACTTGAATGATCGGGCAATCGGTTTGATGGAGCATCATCGGCGAATCCAGGGGCGGGCGTTGGACATGGCCGCGGTGGGCCGCCGCGCCGTTGCCGCCTATTCCTCCACCCGGCTGCGGCGCTAGCCGGGCCTTTTGAAGGCGGGAGCCATGCCTGAGGCATTTCTCGGCGATGGTCTGATTTACGAGGACGCACTGCCCTTGGTGTGGACGCCGGGTGTCCTTGCGGAAGGATCGGTGCTCGCACGCCTGAATGCGGACAATCATCAGCTGCTCGGCGCCGAGGCGTCTCTGGACGAGGTGCGCGTGCAGGACGCGCTCAAGGATGAGTCGCCTGCCCTGGTGCAGGAGCTGCAGCGTCTGGAGTACAAAGTGAACATCCTCCTGCGCCTCACCGCGGAACTGGCCCTGCGCAGCAGCGGCTTGCCGCCCGCGCAGCGTGTGCGCATGACTTCTCGTGCCTTGGAATGGGCCGCCGATTCCGTGCCCGCCAGGGGCAGCACCGGGCTTCTGGCCGTGTACATTAATGCGGCGCTGCCACAACCCGTCAGAATACCGTGCGAAGTTGCGGGCGAGCGAATGCTGGACAGCTTGCGCGTCGCACAATTGCGCTTTCGCGGGTTGAGCGATGCGGTGGTCGAGCAGTTGGACAAACTTATATTCCGCCATCACCGACGGCTGGTGGCAGGCGCTCGCCTCGCGGCACATTAGCGCTGCATAGCAAAACACCGCACCTATTTTGAGGGATCCCCTTACAACTGTTACGGGGATTTGCCAAGTTCTTTTCTCTCAAGTTCATCAGTTAGTATGTGCGCCGACCCGACATTGATTGAACGATGTCAAAGGGTTAGACGCAAAGGTTAAGACGGAACCCGAGATTTGTGGACTCCGTCACACTTTAATCACGGGAAGGAGTCCCGAATCGTGGCAGAAGCCAAAGTTATTGTGATCGAAGCCTCAGATTCGGAGGCGCGCACCCTCCAAACGCTATTGCGTTTCTTGGATCTCGAACCGGTCCATGTCCACGATTTGGCAGAACTGGCGCATTTGCCCCACGGCGCGGCCCAAGAATGTCTTGCCATCATCGTCGGCAAAGCAACCGTGGGCGCCATCGGTCCCGAACTCGTTTCGCACCTGCGAGCCATGCCCCAGCCTCTTCCGGTCATCTATCTGAGCAATGACGGGTTGCCGAAGATCGCGGAGACCAGCGGCGACATGGCATGGTTCCACCTGGACCTGCCGGTCAAACAACGTCGATTGTCGGCGGTCTTGAATCAGGCGCAGAACGTGCGCTCCGGGCACCCCACTCAGCCGGGAGCGCATCGTTTTCGCCCGAGCGGCACATCCCGGCCGATGCGCGCCGTGCATCGGCTCATCGAGCAGGTCGCTCCCTTCGACACCAATGTGCTGATTCTCGGTGAGTCGGGCACGGGCAAGGAAATGGTGGCGCGCCACATCCACGAATTGTCGGGCCGGGCAGGACACCCGTTCGTGCCCGTGAATTGCGGTGCGATTCCCGCGGATCTGCTCGAAAGCGAATTGTTCGGTCACGAGAAGGGCGCCTTCACAGGCGCATTGTCGACGCGAATGGGCCGCTTCGAGTTCGCCGAGGGCGGCACGCTGTTCCTCGATGAAATCGGCGACATGTCCCTGCAGATGCAGGTCAAACTGCTGCGCGTGCTGCAGGAGCGGACTTTCGAGCGCGTCGGCAGCAATCGGACCATTCGCTGCAATGTGCGCATCATCGCGGCGACGCATCGCGATCTGGAAGCTGCCATAGGCGCCGGGCGGTTCCGCGAGGATCTGTATTACCGGTTGAACGTGTTTCCCATACAGATGCCGCCTTTGCGCGAGCGCCTCGAGGATTTGCCCGTCTTGATCGACCATCTGGTGCAGCGCCAGGGACAGATTGCGGGACGCCACATCCGCCTGGACAAGGAGGCGATGAACTGCCTGACGCGCAATCCGTGGCCGGGGAACGTGCGGGAACTTGCGAATCTTCTCGAGCGGCTGGCCATTCTCTATCCCGAGCAGACCATTACGGCCACCGATTTGCCCGAGCGCTACCGCAACACGGGGACCACGGGGTGGTTTGCAAGCGGCGTGCGCGTCGTGCCGCCGGCGCCCCACGCCGCGCACCCTGGGCGGGGGTCTCACGCGCTGCTGGAAGAGTTGCTCGAAGCTGGCGAAGCCGAATTGTCGGAAGACCCGAAATCGAGCGACACGGCGCGGCTGCTGATGGACGGTGACGCGTTCGGCGATGCCGAGGCGTTCGCCGACCGGGCGGAACTCGCAGTGGGGACTGAACTGACGGGGTTCGAGCTGCCGCGCGGCGGCATGGATTTGAAGGATCATCTGTCGGCGATCGAAATCGGACTCATCCGCAAGGCGCTCGAAGAAGCCGATGGCACCGTCGCCGAGGCTGCACGGCTCCTGCGGATGCGCCGCACCACGCTCGTCGAGAAGCTGCGCAAATACCGCCTAAGCGCCTGACGGTTTTTTGACGCTGCAGCCCGAACGGCGGTTCAGTTTCACGTAACTGGTTGATGCGAGAAACAAATACCGCCAAGGCACAGAAGTTGCTTTCTTCTTCCGGCATGGCAGCCACCAATCTCGAGCTGATCGAAAATCGGCGCACCGAATTACAAGCGGCGTTCCTCGCCTTCGGTTCGGTGTCGGAGCAACTCTCCGGCGCCTTCGATTCGTTGCGCACCCAGGTCGCGGAGCTGCGGGCCGAATTGGGCGCCGCCCACGCCGGGAAGGAGCATCTGGCAGCGCGCCTCTCGGCATTGATCACGGGTTTGCCCGGCGGCGTGATGGTGCTCGACTCCGAGGGCGCGATCCAGGAGTGCAATCCGGCGGCACGCGAGCTCTTGGGAGAACCTCTGCTGGCGCAGCCTTTTTCGGCCGTTCTGGCGCGTGCTGCGGTCAACGTCGGTGTGGGGGAGCACACCGAGCTGCGCAGCGGCAGATTCGTCAACATCTCGCGGCGGGAGCTGCAGAGCGGCGGCGAGGTGGTGCTGCTGACCGACGTGACCGAATCGCACTTGATGCAGGTGTTCCTCACCCGCCAGCAGCGTCTGCTGACCTTGGGAGAGCTCGCCGCGGGACTTGCGCATCAGATCCGCACCCCGCTCGCTGCCGCACTGCTGTACGCGTCGCAAATGACACTGCCCGGGCGCGGCCCGGAAGATCTCGCGCGCTGCGCTGACAGAACGGTCGGCAGCCTCAAGCAGCTCGACAAACTGGTGAATGACATGCTCGCGTTCGCTCACGGGGGCGCGGCACGCGAGGTGGTGAGCGTGAGCGCACTGCTGGAACAGGTGGCGCAATGGCTGCGGCCCGCATTGCGCCGCGGAATTCGCCTGACGATCCGCACACAGGCGCCAGACCTCATGGTGCGCGCGAACGCACCCTCGCTGGTGTCCGCGGTTCTGAACCTGGCCACCAACGCCTTGCAGGCGGCGTCCTCGGATCTCGACCTTGAACTCCTCGCTCGCCGGGCAGAAGGCGGGCGGGCGCAAATCGTCGTGAGTGACAACGGTCCCGGCGTGCCGTCGCACATCCGCGCACGGATCTTCGAACCGTTTTTCACCACCCGGGCGCGCGGCAACGGCATCGGACTCGCGATCGTCAAGTCGGTCGTCGAAGCCCATGAGGGCAGCGTTTCCCTGGCTGACAACATGGACGGCTCCCCGTCGGGCGCCACCTTCATCATCGATTTACCGGCAGAGGGCATTGCATGAGTTCGCAGAAAGAATCCGTCCTGGTGGTTGAAGACGACGCCGCGCTGCGCGAGGCGTTGATCGATACGCTGCATGCCGCCGACCTGCCGGCGCTCGCCGCCGCCGACGCGGCCGGCGCGCTCGAGCTGCTGCAGAGCGAGGAGATCGCCCTGGTGATCTCGGACGTCCAGATGCCGGGCCCCAACGGCTACCAGCTCTTGTCGTCGATCAAGCGGCTGCGGCCGGACCTGCCGGTCGTCTTGATGACCGCCTACGGCACCGTCGCGCAAGCCGTGGCGGCGATGCGGGAAGGGGCGACGGATTACATCGTCAAGCCGTTCGACGCCCAGGCACTGATCGAAATGGCGCGGCGCCAATTGGCATTGCGGGTCGCGCCCAAGGAGCTGGTGGCGGTCGATCCTGAGTCCAGGCGTCTCGTCTGCCTCGCCCGCAAGATCGCGGAAAACGATGCCACCGTGCTCATCACCGGCGAGAGCGGCACGGGCAAGGAAGTCTACGCGCGCTTCATCCGCGACCATTCGATGCGCGCCGGTGCGCCTTTCGTGGCCATCAACTGTGCGGCGATCCCGGAAAACATGCTCGAGGCGACCCTGTTCGGCTACGAGAAAGGCGCGTTCACAGGCGCACTCACGGCGCATGCGGGCAAATTCGAACAGGCACAGGGCGGCACCCTGCTGCTCGATGAGATCTCAGAAATGGACCTGGGACTGCAGGCAAAGATCCTGCGCGTTCTGCAGGAGCGCGAAGTGGAGCGCCTTGGGAGCACCCGCACCATCAGTCTCGACGTTCGCCTGATCGCGACCTCGAATCGGGATCTGCCGGAGGAGGTGCGCGCTGCCCGCTTTCGCGCGGATCTCTTCTACCGGCTCAATGTAATGTCGCTGCGTCTGCCGCCGCTGCGGGAGAGATGCGGCGACATCCTGCCTCTCGCGCGCAGGGCCATTCAGGCGTGCGCGCGCGGCGGCCAGGCGGCCATGAGTCTGTCCGCCGACGCCGAACGCAAATTGCTGCAGCATGACTGGCCCGGCAATGCGCGCGAGCTCACCAACATCGTGCAGAGGGCCGCATGGCTCGCCACTGGCGGCATCATCCATGCGTCCGACCTCGACACGGGAGCGGCCGGAGCGGTCGCATCCCCGGCGCCCGGGCCGGCGTCGACGGCCGGCGGGCAGAGTGCGGCGCCGCTTTCAGCGCAGGATGCCGGCCTGGATCAGGGCCTGAAGGAGCGCGAGCGGGAGCTGATTCTGGCGACCCTGAGGGTGACCGGAGGCAGCCGCAAACTGACCGCGGAGCGTCTCGGTATCAGCCCGCGCACCCTGCGCCACAAGCTGCAGCAGCTCAAGGCGGCTGGCATCAACGTGCCGCGCGTTTACGACCATCAATTTGCGGCGGTCCCGCTATGAGCAGCATGCAGATTCAGCAAGTACTGGCGGAAATGCGCTCGCTGCAGGCGCGGGCCTCGGGAGTTGCCGAGGCGCCCACCGCGGGCGCGCAGCCCTCGGATTTCGCCAACCTGATGAAGAATTCGGTCGATCACATTTCAACCATGCAAAACCAGGCGACGGCGCTCGCGGATGCCTACGAAGCCGGCGACAAGAGCGTCGACCTGACAAAGGTCATGCTGGAAGTTCAAAAGGCGGGTCTTGCGTTTCACGCCATGACCGAAGTGCGCAACAAGCTCATCGACGCCTACACCCAAGTAATGAACATGTCGGTCTGATCGACCGCGAGGCTTAATCCATGGCTGACATCGTACCATCACCTCCGCGCGGCATCGCGGACATCCCCGGGCTCAAGCAAGTCGGGCTGCTCGCGGGCGTGGCTGCCGCCGTTGCCGCCGCAATATGGCTGGTACTGTGGTCCCAGGGACAAAATTACACGGTGCTCTACGGGCAGCTTTCGGAGCGCGAAAGCGGCCAGGTCATGGATGCGCTGACCGCGGCGGGAATCGAATTCAAGCTCAATCCGTCCGGCGCGGTATCGGTGCCGGAGTCGAAAGTGCAGGAGGCGCGAATCCGCCTGGCGACGCAGGGTCTGCCGCAAAGCGACTCGATGGGCATCGAGATGATTCAAAAGGATTCGGCGCTCGGCTCGAGCTCGATGATGGAAACCGCGCGCTATCAGTCGGTGCTGGAAACCGAACTCGCGCGCACCATCGTCAAGGTGCAGGGCGTGCAGACTGCGCGCGTTCATTTGGCGCTGCCGAAGCCCACCGTATTCCTGCGGGATGCGCGCAAGGCAACCGCGTCCGTGATGCTGCAGCTCTATCCCGGCAGGCGGCTCGAACCCGGGCAGGTCGCCGCGATCGTCCACCTGGTCGCCTCGAGCGTGCCGGAATTGGCGGCGAGCGACGTCACGCTGGTGGATCAAGCGGGAACTCTGCTCAATTCCCCCGATGAAAATGCCGAGCAGGCCGCCAGCACGCGCCAGTTTGCGTACACCCGCAAGGTCGAGCAGAGCTATCAACAGCGCATCATCGACTTGCTCGAACCCATGATCGGACCGGGACGGGTTCGCGCCACGGTCACCGCCGACATGGATTTCACCGTCACGGAAGAGACGCATGAGAACTACGATCCGCAAAAGACGGCGGTGCGCAGTGAACAGACCAGCAACGAGCAGCGCAAAGGCGGCGACGGCGCCGAAGGCATCCCCGGGGCCCTCAGCAATCAGCCGCCGGGCACCTCCGGCGCACCCGCCATTCCCGGCGCCGCCACTCCGGGCAACCCCGCGGCGGCGCAGTCGGCGGCCGGCAGCGGGCCGAGTTCGACCGCCCAGCGCAGCACGCGAAACTTTGAAGTCGATCGCACGCTCTCCTATGTGAAGCAGCCCGTGGGGGTGTTGAAACGCCTGAATGTGGGCGTGGTGCTCGATGATTGGCAGAAGACCGACGCCGACGGCAAGGTCACGACATCGCCCTTGAGCGAAACCGACATCAAGCGCTTCTCGCAACTGGTGAGCGAATCCATCGGGCTTCAGGAGAAGCGCGGCGACCAGTTGAACGTGCTCAATCAAGCGTTCAAGAGCAACGCGCCGCCCGGACCGGTCGAGGGTCTGCCGCTGTGGCAAACACCGTGGATCACGCAGCTCGCGAAGCAAATCGTCGGCGCCGCGCTGGTGCTCGTGGTGGCGTTCCTCGTCCTGCGGCCGCTGATGAAATCCCTGACCAAGACTGCACCGCGGCTCGACGCCGCGGGCGGCGAGGCTTCCGACCTGGACGGCGATCGCGTGAGCATTTCGGGGCAGGGCGGCAAGGCGATCAAACTCGCCCCAAGTTTTGAGCAGCAGATCGCGGCGGCGCGAACTCTGGTGGGGCAGGATCCAAGGCGTGCGGCACAAGTCGTAAAGGATTGGGTCTCCGCGGATGGCTGACAAGTCCGATGAACTCGCTGGAACGCAACGCGCCGCCATCCTGCTGATGAGCTTGGGTGAGCAGGACGCGGCCAATGTGCTCAAACAGCTCGATGCGCGCGAAGTCCAGAAGCTCGGCATCGCGATGGCGGAGCTCAAGGAGGTGTCGCGCGAGCAGATGACCGCGGTCCTCGACAAATTCATCGGAGTGGCCGATTCGCGGGCGAATATTGCCGGCGGCTCCCAGGACTACGTTCGGCGTGTATTGACCCAGGCAGTCGGCAAGCAAAAGACGGACATGCTGCTTGATCGGGTGACGACCGGTCAGACGGGCCAAGGCATCGAGTCGCTGAAGTGGATGGAGTCGAAGGCAGTTGCGCAGATCATCAGCGGGGAACATCCGCAAATCGCCGCCATCGTGTTGTCGCATCTCGAACCCGAGCAGTCGGCCGGCATCCTTCCCTTGCTGAGCGAGGAGATGCGGACCGAAGTGCTGATGCGCATCGCGACCTTGAACGAAGTGCCGCAGTCCGCGTTGACGGAACTCGACCAATTGGTCGAAAAGCAGGCCAATGCTACGCCTCCGGCGACGCTGCGCCGCATCGGCGGCGCGCGCACCGTGGCGAATATCTTGAATGCCATGGAGCGCGACAAGAGCGGGGAGGAGCTGGGCAAGATCGAAAAGGCGGATGGCGAGATGCACAGCCAAATCAAGGAGCTGTTGTTCATTTTCGACAACCTGTTGGACGTCGACGATCGCGGCATTCAGGCGCTGCTGCGTGAAGTGGGTTCCGACACGCTTAGCGTCGCGCTGCGCGGCGCCGAACCCGAGGTGCAGGAAAAGATTCTGAAGAACATGTCGAAGCGCGCGGCGGAAATCCTCAAGGACGACATGGAAGCGCGCGGCCCGGTGAAACTCGCGGACGTCGAGGCGGCGCAGAAGGAAATCGTCGTCATCGCGCAGCGATTGGCCGAAGAAGGCACCATCAGCCTGGGCGGCAAGGGCGGAGCCGAATTTGTCTGACGGAAACTTCAAGCCGGCCGGAGCCGCCGCCAAGCTGTGGACGGCACCCGATATGGGAAGCCCCAGCGCCCCGCAGAAAATGGCCACCGTGGGCGGGCTCGCCGATTTGCAGGCGGAGGCCCATAAAGAGGCCTTCGAACAGGGTCTGGCCGAGGGCCGGGAAGCCGGCCGGGCTGAAGTGCGCGCTCAAGTCGAACGTCTGTCCGGAATGTTTTACGACCTGGCCAAGCCGTTCGAAGTCCTCGATGCCGAGGTGGAGCGGGAGCTTCTGACCCTGGCGATGGCCCTCGCGAGGCAGATCGTGCGCCGCGAACTCAAAACGGATCCCACGCAGATCATCGGCATCATCCGCGAAGCCATTGCCGCACTGCCGGTGGCCGCGCGTGACGTTCGCGTGCATCTGCACCCGGAGGACGCGGCGGTGGTACGCCAACACCTGGCGCCCACCGAAAACGAGCGCGCTTGGGTGATCGTCGAAGATCCGGTGATGGCGCGCGGCGGATGTCAGATAAACACCACCACGTCGCGGATCGACGCGCGCCTCGAAACGCGGTTGGGCGCCATTTTGAGCGAACTGCTCGGAACCGAGCGGCAGACTGCCGGCGCGCGCGGCGGGCCCGGCCCATGACCGCCGTGAATCCATGAACGCATCGATGGCGGATCGTCCGCGCGCCAAACGGTGGGTCGAGGCGCTCTCTCGAGCGCGCGAACGCATGGCGCACGCCTCCGAAATCGTCGTCGAAGGCACGCTGAATCGGATGGTCGGCATGACGCTCGAGGCCGTGGGCTGCGAGGCCGCAGTGGGAGGCCGATGCTTGGTGGACACCGCGGAGGGCAAACAGATCGAGGCCGAGGTGGTGGGGTTCTCGGGCGACAAGCTGTTTTTGATGCCGACCGGAGACATCCGCGGCGTGATGCCCGGCGCACGCGTCATACCCACACGCAGTGTGTCGTCGGCGGCCGTGGGCGATGAATTATTGGGCCGGGTGCTGGACGGCGCGGGACGCCCGCTCGACGGCTTCGGAGACCTCAATTGCACGGATCGGGTGTCGCTGACGGGCGAGCCGTTGAACCCGCTCATGCGGCGGGCCATCCGCGATCCGCTTGATGTGGGCGTGCGGTCCATCAACGCGCTGCTTGCCGTGGGCGGCGGGCAGCGCATCGGATTGTTCGCCGGTTCCGGCGTCGGCAAGTCGGTGCTGCTCGGCATGATGACCCGCTATACCAAGGCTGACGTCACCGTCGTCGGACTGATCGGCGAGCGCGGCCGCGAAGTCCAGGATTTCGTGAGCAATACTCTGGGACCCGATGGGATGCGGCGCGCCGTGGTCGTCGCCACGCCCGCCGACAACCCTCCGCTCATGCGCCTGCACGGCGCCTGGCTGGCCACCGCCATCGCGGAGTACTTTCGCGATCGGGGGCTCAAGGTCCTGCTGCTTCTCGATTCATTGACCCGCTTTGCCCAGGCGCAGCGCGAAATTGCGCTCGCCATCGGCGAGCCGCCCGCAACCAAGGGCTATCCGCCCTCGGTATTCGCGCGTCTTCCGCAGTTGGTGGAGCGTGCCGGCAACAGCGACCGCGGCGTCGGTTCGATCACAGCGTTCTATACGGTGCTGGTGGAAGGGGATGACCAGAATGATCCGATCGCCGATGCGGCGCGCGCCATCTTGGACGGGCACATCGTGCTGTCGCGCCGGCTGGCGGAGAACGGCCTGTATCCCGCCATCGACGTGGAAGCTTCCATCAGCCGGGCAATGCACCAGATCGCGACGCGCGAGCAGCTCGATCTTGCGACGCGCTTCAAACAGGTTTATTCCACCTATCAACAGAACCGCGACCTGATCACGGTCGGTGCCTATCGGCGCGGCGCCGATCCGCGGGTGGATTTGGCGGTCGAACAATGGCCCAAAATGATCGAATTTCTTCGCCAGGATATGTACGAACCGGTGGGAATCGAGCGCAGCTACGCGGACCTTAGGCAACTCGTGACGCAGTTCTCGGCGCCGGCCCCTGCAACCGGCCGATAGTGCCTGCCCATGATCAAATCGAAACGATTCGAACCGATCCGCGAAATCGCCTCAACTTCGGCCAAGGATTTGAGCCGCGCCATGGGCGAAGCCGGCCGCAAGGTGGCCGATCTCGAACGGCAGCTCGAACAGCTCAAGTCATATCGCGACGAGTACGTGCGCAACTCGCAGTCAAGCGGCGCCATCGACGCAGTCAAACTGCAGAACTATCGTTCATTTCTGGAGCGCCTCGGCGAAGCGATGCGCCAACACGTGACGGCGCTTGAAAAGGCGCGCGCGGAACACGAAAAGCGGCGAGAGCAATGGAGAGAGAAGCGCATCGAAGCCGAGCGGCTGAGCCTCGTTGTGGACCGCTTCAGGAAAGAAGAGCAGCATGCCGCGGATCGGCGCGAACAGCGTGAAGGCGATGAAGCGGCGCTCCGCTCATCTCTCGCCGCGCGAGGCGAGGCTTAGGAACGTCTGAGCCCGTCCCGCGGTCCAAGTCTGATGGAGATCCCCGGGCCGAGGTTGTGCGGATGGCTTTAAGCGCTTTTCTGAAGGAGCCGCTGCAAGGAAAGACCTCGCTGGCCAAGGTGTTTTGGCTTTACGGCGTGCTCGGTTCGATTCTCTACAGCGCGCTGGAGCTGTTTTTGGATCCCGGCAACGAATCGATCACCCGCATCTATGTCGTGGGCGGGCTGCTGTTCAGCGCCTACGTGACCGTTGCCACGTATCAATGTGCCGGGAACTGCCGGTCGAAATCTTTGGCGTGGTTCGTCCGCGTGTCGGCCGTCATTTCACTGCTGGCGCTGCCCGTGATTGCGTATTTGGAACTGACGGGAGCGCTGGGTGCTGCTTTGAGCACCCTGAGTGGGGAGCAATGAGCCCCTGAGGGAGGTGCGGCACTTATACGTCGACGACCTATCCGTCAGACCCCGGCCTTTGCGGCCGGGGTCTGACGGATGTCGAGCGCCAGCGCGTGTTGCGCCTTTCGACGAGCGCTCATAGGCCGCGTCTACTCGATAACGGGCAGGGTCTTTGAGATCGCGGTGGCCGCCGGACTGCATGCCGGATGACCCCATCCGCTTGCACTGACCCCCGGCATCTGCCCCGGTTGGGGCGTGATGTCGTAGACGACATTATCGGGCCGGCTCGCATCGCCGCTGACGCCGCCGGGTGCGAAGTCGAGCTTGAGCGCATTGCGGGTCTTCCAGGCAATGTTGTGGTCGGCGCACGACGAATCGCCGCTGACGCCAATTGCTCCGAGCAACGTTCCATTGCTCGCGTACAACGCAAGGCCGCCACCGAATACGTTCACGCCGCCGATACGTTTGCCGATCATGGGATCGCCGCTCGTGCCAAACTCCGACGCATCGCCGCCATAGGCAACCTGGGTATCCACCGGATTGCTCGCCTGGAGCCCATAGAGGCTTCCGCCGGGTTGCACCGCCGAATAGAGATTGGCGGTGGAGAGTGCCAGTCCAGGCAAGCTGAACGCATTCGCGGTATTCGCCTTCTGGGCCGATATGACACGGCTTCCGGGCCATTGTGACCCGCGATTGGAACCCGTGAAGGCAACAGCGCAGACGATGCCGTCGCGGTCGACGATCGTTCCCCACATATCAAGATTGAAGCCTCCATTCGCTGTTTCACGCGCGGCCAACAACGCACTCTGCAACGCCGAATGCGACGGTAGTGAGCTGCATGCGTTGTTCCTGCGACTGCCGCCGTTGGCATTGGCGTCGCCGAACGCGGATCCCGCGCCGGCCAGCAGGGATGCTCCAAGAAGCACGTAAACCGTCATGGACAGATTCATGTCATTCCCCTTTTTTGTTGATGACTTCTCCGTCGCCGCCGAGAATAACATTCGGTCAATTCCATTTCATGTCAGAAAATCCTTTAGCGGCGCGCAAAGAAACGAGCATACGGTCCGGCGTGTATATTGTGCGTCGGTGCAATCGTGCTCAGCGAGGTCAAGTGGCCGAGTCAGTGATGGTGCCCTATGCCGATCTGGCGCCTCAGCTGCTGCGCGCGGTCGTCGAATCCTACGTGCTGCGCGAGGGTACGGACTACGGAGAAAGGGAGTATTCGCTGGAAGAAAAAGTTTCGCACGTCATTGCCCGGCTCAAACGCGGAGAGGCCCAAATCGTATTCGATGCGGAAACCGAGACCGTGAGCATCATCGAGGTCTGATGGCCGAGCGGATCGCAGCCATTCAAATCTCGAGGTTGTCGATGAGCCGTGTTGCGCCCAGTCTGGCGGCTGCCAGCGCGACTAAGGGCTCGCCCGCCTTCGCTTCCTCAAGATCGCTCTGCCGCCGTATGGCCACATAATCGGGTTGCCAGCCCCGGGCGGCCAGGAACTCGCGCGCCTCGCGTTCGAGGACATGCCAATCGGTGCGCCCGGACCGCACTGCGGCCGCCAAATTGCCCAGCACCGCATGCAATTGCGCGGCCTCCAACCGCTCGGATTCGTTCAAGTAGCCATTTCGGGACGACAAGGCGAGTCCGCCTGCATCGCGCACCGTTTCAGCCGCCACTATTTCTATCGGCAGCGCCAATTGCCGGACCATGCCGCGGATCGTCAACAATTGTTGGTAATCCTTCTTTCCGAACACCGCCACGGCGGGCTGTACCAAGTTGAAAAGCTTCAGGACGACCGTGCAGACGCCCGTGAAAAACCCCGGCCGGGCCCGGCCCTCGAGCAGGTCGGCGAGCGCCGCGGGAGGATGCACGGTGTAGCCCTGCTGCTCCGGATAGATTTCGCCGTCGGCCGGTGCAAACACGATGTCGCAGCCGCTTCCTGCAAGCAGCTCGCAGTCGCGTTCGAGGGTGCGCGGATACCTGGCGAAGTCCTCATGCGGCGCGAATTGCATCCGGTTGACGAAGATGCTGGCGACCACGGGATTGCCGCGTTCCAGCGCGATTCGCACGAGCGATAAATGGCCGTCATGCAGGTTGCCCATGGTCGGGACCAGCGCCAATTCGCGTGCCCCGTCAAGTGCCGCACGCAGTTCCGCGATCGTGTGGACTATGCGCACGCTGGATTGCCGGTCAGAATCCGTGAATCGCATCGTCGGGAAAGAGCCCGCCCTTCACGTCGGCCACGTAGCGCTTTACCGCGGTCTCGATACCCGCGCTGCCATCCATGAAGTTGCGCACGAACCTCAAGGATTCACCGCCCGTCAATCCCAGCATATCGTGCAGCACCAGCACTTGACCGCTGCAGCCCGCTCCGGCTCCGATGCCGATGACCGGAATCGACAGCGAGTCCGTCAGATCGCGCGCAACGGCAGCCGGCACCATCTCCAGCACCAAAAGCTCCGCGCCTGCCGCCGCAAGTTCCTCAGCGTGGCAGCGCAATGTACGGGCCCCGGACTCCTCGCGCCCCTGCACCCGATAGCCGCCAAGCGCATGCACCGACTGGGGTGTGAATCCCAGATGGGCGCAGACAGGAACGCCTCGATCCACGAGGAAGCGCACGATGGGAGCGGTCCAGCCGCCACCCTCGAGTTTCACCATGTGCGCGCCCTGCTGCATCAACCGGGCGGCGTTACGCATCGCGGCGTCGGCGGACTCCTGATAGCTGCCGAAAGGCAGGTCGGCGATCAACCACGAAGTGCGATTGCCTCTTGCCACGGACGCGGTGTGATAGGCCATTTCGTCGATGGTTACGGCGAGCGTGGTGCGGTGCCCCTGCAGTACCATGCCGAGGGAGTCGCCGACGAGCAGGGAGTCCACACCCGCCTCATCCAAAACGCGCGCGAAAGCCGCGTCGTAGCAGGTGAGCATGGCGATTTTTTCGCCGGCGGCGTACATCTCGCGAAGACGGTGCAGGGTGACGGGCTTTCGGCTGATCATGCCCTATTGTGCGGCACCCGGAGAAAAGCGGCTAGATCAGTTGGCGGCGGCGGATTTTGCCGCAAGTTTCTGCCCCGCGATCCAGCTCGAGGTGCGCGAGTCGAGCAGATCGAGGGGCAGAACGCCCCCGCTCAACATTTCGTCGTGGAAGGTGCGGATGTCGAATCCAGGGCCCAGCGCCTTCTCGGCACGCGCGCGAAGTTCGCGGAACTTCAACTGCCCCAACTTGTACGACAGCGCCTGAGCGGGCCACGAAATGTAGCGATCGGTCTCCGACTGGATGGTCGGCTCGTCGACAGCTCCGGACTCACGGAAGAAGGCGACGACTTGGTCCCGGGACCACCCTCCGGAATGCAAGCCGGTGTCGACCACCAGACGCACGGCGCGAAACAACTCGCTGGCGAGGCGGCCGTAGTCGCTGACGGGGTCCCGATAAAACCCCACCTCTTTGCCAAGTTGTTCCGCATACAGCGCCCAGCCCTCGATGTATCCGGAGTTCTGGCTGTGCTGCCGGAACCGGGGCAGACCCGTCATTTGTTGCGCCACCGATTGCTGCATGTGGTGCCCGGGGATTCCCTCGTGGTAGGCCGTGGCCTCGTCGTCGACGAGCGAGCGCTCCTTGACGTTCGACACGGCCACCACAACGCGGCCGGGACGCCTGCCGTCGGGCGTTCCGGTTTGGTAGTGCGTGGCATTCGCTGCCTGAAAATCCGGCATGGCCTCGACGGTAACCGGCGATCCGGGGATGAAAGTGAATAGATCGGGCAGTTTCGGCTGCATCTGCGAGATGTATCTGCGGAAATCGTCGACGATCTTTTCGGCCGATGCCGGTTTGTACTTGGGATTCGCCGTCAAGGACGCGCGGAATGACTTGAGATCGGCAAATCCTTCGTTGCGTGCAATCGTCAGCATGTCCGCCTCGATGCGCGCGATCTCATCGAGCCCGATCTGATGAATCCGGTCCGGACTTAGATTGCTGATGGTCGTGCGGCTGCGGATGTCGTTCAGATATCGCTCTTCGCCGCCGGGCAGCGAGGCAATGCTGAGCGCGGTTCGCCCATGAGGAGCGTATTGCGAGGAAATGAATTCGGCAAAGGACCGATACGCCGGCAAAACTTCGCGATCGACCGTTTCAGTGATCGCACGCGTGAGGCGCTGTCGTTCCTGCTGTGGCACGTCGGGAGGCAGTTTTTTGATCGGCAACAGGAAGGGGTTCGAGGAAACGATGCCCTCACATTGTCCTGGGATCTTTTCGAGAAGAAAGCGCACCGGCATGAGCCGGTCCTTCACTCCCGCGCGAAGCACTTCTTCCGTCTGGCTGAGGGCGCGCGGTATTTGATGCAGCCGCGCGATGTAGTCCTCGTATTGCTTCACCGAGTCGAAGGGGACGGCGAGCGGCAGATCGGCGAGACGAAGATGTGGTCCCTCCATCTGGTTCACCGGCATCTCATATTCCTTGAAGCGGTAGTTGTCGATGCGCTGCCGGAGCGTGCTGCGCAAAACCTCATGAGAGAGGGCATCCTGCTCCGGAAATCCATCGGTCGAAATCGCTTCCAGCCTTGCGAGAAAGCGCTGGTCGTTCGCGTGCTGGCGGGCGATTGCAGCGAGAGAATATTCGTCCAGCCGGTCGTTATAGCGGTAGTCCCCGTAGGCCGTAGCCCGCTCCGGGTGTGCCTCGAGTTCGGTTTGATAATATTCCTCGACGAGAGCGCCCTGAGAGGCGACGCGCGACTCGAGCGGGGCGGAGGCGACGCTTCGGGCCGCGCCGTCGGCAGCACAGCAACAGCAGACGGCCAACAGCAGAGCGAACGACTGATTGCGCATGGCGGAAACGTTAGCACATTGCGGCAAATGCACAATCGCCGGTTACACTACGCTGCCCTGGGGTGCCGGAAAGCAAATGACCTTCAAGACGTGGCTGCTGTTCTTGACGATGGAAACGGCGCTCTCGCTGTCGCCGGGCCCTGCGGTGTTTTACGTCGTATCCCAGGGCGTCCGAGGGGCTCTCAAACGCTCGATTCCGGCCGCCGCCGGCATCATCAGCGCGAATGCGATTTACTTCGCGCTCTCGGCGACCAGCCTCGGTGCGATCATCGCCGCCAGCTCGCGCTTCTTCACGGTCGCCAAATGGGTCGGTGCGGCCTACTTGATCTATCTCGGAGTCAAGGCGCTGCGTGCCGCCGGATCGAGCCATGAGGTGGTGCTGGGCGAAGCCGGCCCGGCAGGTCCGGGTGATCGACGGCGCGTCTACCTGGGCGCGCTCACTCTTCAATTGGCGAATCCCAAGGCGCTGCTGTTCTTCCTCGCGCTGCTGCCGCAGTTCATCGACCCGGCTCAGCCGGTGGTCAGGCAGATGTTGATCTTGGCGGCGACGTCGATGCTGCCGGAGTTCTGCATACTCCTGGGCTACGGCTGGCTCGCTCATCGGGCGCTGCACGCGTCGGCAAAGTTCGGGATGTCGAGCGGTATGAGCCGCTGGCTCGCGCGGGTCGAAGGGGCCGGATTGCTGGTGTGCGCGACGCTCGTGCTGAAGTTCAACCGCGCCGCTTAGGAGCCTGTCTCACTCGTTCGGCAGCGAATATACCTTGCCGCGAAAAGGTGGCCTGTCGATCTGATCGAGGGCCGTGACGTAGATCGTCTTCTCGTCCTGGCTGAAGGCCAGATTTGGTACTTTCGGTGAGGGCAGCGTGAGAGTTCGCAGCAGCCGACCCTGCGAATCGAGCACGAAGATCGTGCCCAGCATGGGCATGTGCAAATCGCGCGGACTCTGGCCAATGTAAATATCGCCCTTCGAGGACACTTTCACGCCGTCGGGCCAGATGGGCGCCACGTGATGGGTCACATCATCGAGATTGACGAATACGCGCCGGTCCGACAGGGTTGCATCCGCCGAAATTTTGAATTGCAGCAGACGATGCTCCTCCGTTTCCGCCACGTAGAGAATCTTGCCGTCCGCGGAGACGGCCAGCCCGTTCGCGTTGTGCAGATCGATTGCCGCCTGGGTGATCGTTCCGTCGGCGGCGATGTAGAACACCTTGCCGTCGATCACCGGACCCAAGTGTCCGGAGGCGGTGAAATAGATGCCGCCGCGACCATCGGGCGCAAGGTCGTTCGGTCCCATGAATGTGTTGCCGTCCTTGTCGTGCGTATAGGCCGGCAGCACCGTGCCGTCGGCCGACATCCTGCCGATCGATCCATTGTCATAGCAGGTGGTCACGAATTCGCCGTGGATCGTGGGGGCCACGGCGGATTGTCCGCAGCCCTTCTCGGCCGAAAACACGGTGTTCTTGCTGCCGTCCCACGTCATTACGGCATTGCGGTCATATTCGACGTAGTACAGCTTGCCCTGGTACCACACCGGCCCTTCCGGAAAGTGCGCGTCGTCGTTGAGTACCCGGACGCCGGCGTTTGCTCCGCACGCGAGCGAAGTCGCGAAGATGGAGGCCCAAATGAGTGCTTTCAAAACGGGTTCCCGGCGTGAATTCAAAGCGGCGGCCCGGCTCGTTGCGCAATCAGTCCGTACTGATCGGGCCGCCGATAGCGGGCGAAGTCGAAGTTTACGCGCCGGCAGGCGCCGATCAACTCCAGGTCGGCCCGATGGACGAGGACCTCATCGTCGACGGAGACCGCCAATGCCGCAATCTCGCCGGTGGGCGCAATGATGCAGGACCCGCCGATCAGCGCTTGCCCGTCCTCCAGTCCGGCCTTGGCCGCTGCCGCGATCCAGACCGTATTTTGATAGGCGCCGGCCTGCATCGGCAGATGGTTGTGGAACATTCGCAGGTGCGCGAGCGCCGGCGCCTCATCGAGAATGAACGGCGTGTTATAGCCGATCAGCACCACCTGCGCGCCGTTGAGGCACAGCATCCGGTACGTTTCCGGCCAGCGTCTATCGTTGCACAGCGAGAGGCCGATGCGCACGCCGCGGTAGCTGTACACCGCAAAACCGAGATTGCCGGGCGAGAAATACCGCCGCTCCAGGTGCGTCGTGACGCCGGCCTCTGCCTCCTCGGACCCCGGTATGTGCATTTTGCGATAACGCCCGATCAGATCACCATCCGCTCCCACCAAGTCCATGCTGTTGAACCGCTGAGGGCCGTCCTCGCGCGCAATCTCCGCGAAGCCCAGCGCAAATGCGATCTTGAGCCTGCGCGCGGCATCGTACAGCGGTTGAGTCTGGGGTCCTGGCATCTGCGTTTCGTAGAATGCATCGATTTCATGCTGATCCTCGAGCCGCCAGCGTGGGAAGAATGTGGTCAACGCCAGTTCAGGAAAGACCGCAAGTTCCGCGCCCGCTTGGGCGGCCCGCTCGAGGAGATGTACGAGCCGTGCGACCGTCTCCCGCCGCGACGCGCTGCGCTGGACGGGCCCGGTCTGGCAAACGGCCAAATTCAAATATCGGTTCATGATGGCACTTCCTGAAAGACGGGTTTCATCGCCAATAGATCCTCGCGCGCCAGGTGACAGGCGATGCGATGATCCGCGGCGAATTCTTGCACCGGCGGGGGAGCCACATCGCATGTGCCCGCCATGCGGTAGGGACACCGCGTCGAGAAGCGGCACCCGGCGGGGGGATTCGACGCCGAGGGAATTTCGCCGGCCAACAGCACTTTGCGCTTCGCATAGCGGCGGTCCGCGAGCGGTATTGCGGCCAGCAGCGCCTCGGTATACGGATGATACGGCGGCGCGAAAACATCATCGGGGCGGCCCTTCTCCATGATCTGGCCCAGGTACATGACGACGATGCGGTCGGACAGATAGCGCACCACCGACAGGTCGTGGCTGATGAACAGGAGAGTCGTGCCCTCCCGCCTCTGGATGTCGACCAGCAATTCCGTCACGGCGGCCTGCACCGACACATCGAGGGCCGAAAGAGGCTCGTCGGCCACCACGACGGTGGGATTGCCCGCGAAAGCGCGCGCCACTGCCACGCGCTGCTTCTGACCGCCGGACAATTGCCGCGGCCGCCGCTCGGCAAAGTCACGCGGCAGTTTCACCAGGTCGAGCAACTCCAGAACGCGCTCGCGGATTCGCAGCCCCTCGCCCTGCACCCCCAACTTGCGGATGACGCGCGCGATCTGCGAGCCCACCGTATGGCTTGGGTTGAGAGTGTCGAATGGATTTTGAAATATCATTTGCAGCGAGCGGATCGTCTTCGCGCTCCTGCGCGTAACCGGCAGACGGCTGAGTTCCTCACCGGCTAGGTCGATCGATCCGGAATCGGCCTGCGTCAAACCCATCAGAATCCGGGCGAAGGTGGATTTGCCGCAACCGGATTCGCCGACGATGGCGACGGTTTCTCCCCGCCGCGCGTCGAACGTCAACCCATCGTTGGCGATCACGCCGCCGTAGTGCTTGGTGAGATCCTTGATCTCGAGGACGATCTCGCCGAAGTGTGCCGCCGCGCCGCCGGCGCCGGCGACGGCCGCCGCGTCCCAATCGATTTCATCGACCCGCAGGCACCGAGATTCGTGGCCGTGCTCCACGGTCAACATGGGAACGCGGCCGCTGTCGCAGCGGCGCGCGACGAAGAATGCGCAGCGCGGCCCGAAGCAGCATCCGGCGGGCCGGGCGCCCTGGGCCGGCGGTTGACCCGGTATCGACATCAGGGGGCGGCTGTTCTTGTCTGCGCTCGGCACCGGCATCGACGCAAGCAGCCCGCGCGTGTACGGATGCCGCATGCCGCGGAATACGCCCGCCACGGACCCGACTTCCACGGCTTCTCCCGAATACATCACCGTGATGCGGTCGCACGTCTCGCGAACCAGCCCCAGATTGTGCGAGATGTAGAGCATCGATGTGCCGAAATCGGCCGAGATGCCGCGGATCAGATCCACGATACCGGCCTCCACCGTGGCGTCGAGCGCGGTGGTGGGCTCGTCCAGCAGCAACAGCCGGGGATTCGACAGCAGCGCCATGGCGATGACGACACGCTGCTGCTGACCGCCTGAAATCTGGTGCGGATAGGAGCGCATGATCCGTTCGCCGTCGGGCATGCGCACACGCACCAGCATCTCGAGAGCGCGCGCGGAGGCGTCGCGGCGTCCGATGCCTTCATGGTACATGGGCACTTCCATCAGCTGGCCGCCGATCGTCATCGATGGATTGAGGGAAGCCATGGGCTCTTGATAGATCATCGCGATCGCGCCGCCGCGTATTCGGCGCAACTCCCCGCTCCCCAGGGCCAAGAGGTCACGCCCCTCGAACAGGATCTCGCCTCCCGCGACGCGCCCGGCGTGGCCGAGGTAGCGCATGATCGCGAGCGCGACGGTCGTCTTGCCGCAGCCGGACTCTCCGACCAGCCCGTGCGCCTCGCCGCGCATCAGGCTGAGATTGAAGTCGGTGACCGCCGGGACTTCGCCTGTGCGGCCGGCATAGGAAACGGACAGTTTCCTGCACTCTAGAAGGGGCGTCCCTCCCGCGGCGTGGTTTTGCGCATTCATGTGTTTCGCCTCAGCTCCGCTGGCTCATTTCGCGCAATCCGTCCGCGATCAGATTGAACCCGAGTATCAGGCTCGACACGGCCAGCGCCGGCACGATCAGCATGTATGAGTATTTCCACAACAGCGCGGAAGTGGCAGCTTCTTTGATCATGAGGCCCCAGTCGGGATCCGGCGGCTGCAGACCCAGACCCAGAAACGTGAGCGTGGTGATGGCGACGGTCGTATAGCCGAGACGCAGGCAGGCGTCGACGATGATGGGTCCGCGCACGTTGGGGAGCAGTTCCACCAGCATGATCCAAAGCGCATGTTCGCCGCGGGTTTGAGCTGCGTGTATGTAGTCGCGCGACTTTGCGTCCAACGCCAGGCCGCGAACGATCCGCATGATGACCGGCGCCGAGGAACAAGTGACTGCGATGATGATGTTGAAGCCGCTCTGCCCGAGCAGATTCAATACCAGGATGAACAACACCATCACCGGGAAGGACAGGAGTACATTGCCGGCGAAGGACACGATCTCGTCCCGCCAGCCGCCGAGATATCCGCCGATCAGTCCGAAGCCGGCGCCCACAATGTACGCCACCGACGTGGCCGTTATGCCCCACACCAGCACCCGTTGGCAGCCCCACACGGTGCGCGACAAGACGTCCCGTCCGCGCATGTCCGACCCCAGAATAAACACAAGTCCGTGCCTGACGCCGCCGGGCGCGACGAACGGCACCACCGGCTTGTTGGGATCGATCAGAGGCAGGTACGGCGCCGTTACCGCCAGCAGCAGCCAGAAGCATACGAGCGTCAGCCCAAGGGTGGCCGCGCGGGATTCGCGCCAGCGGCGCAGCGCCAGGACGTAGAGCATGAGCACGGCAGGAACGGCGGGAAGAAGCAGGTAGCTTCCGCAGGCTCCCAGCGCGGGTCGGAACATGACGTACCCCGCCAACGGCAGCCAGATCAGCGCAAGCAACGCGGGAACTCGGAGTCTCCTGTTCATGCTAACCGAAGCGAACGCGGGGATTGAGCAGCACGTATGCGGTGTCCGAAAGCAACTGCGAGGTCACCGCGACGCATACCGCCACCAGCGTCGCCGCCTGGAGCACCTCAAGATCGCCGAAGTTGGCGGCATCGAACAGCATGCGGCCGAATCCCGAATATTGGAAAAACACCTCCACCACGACGACCTGGGAGAGCAGGCCGTTGAGCTCGAGGAAGATGAGGGTGACCGGAACGATCAATGCGTTTCTGAGTGCGTGCCGCAAGATGACGCGCCGGTACGGCAAACCCTTCAAGACGGCCGTACGAATGTACTGGGACGCCATGACTTCTCCCATCGAAGCGCGCGTCATCCTCACGAGGTACCCGATGTCATAGAGCAGCAGCGTCAGCAGGGGCAGCACGAGTGCGCGAAACGACCAGCCTTCGGTCATTGCCGATTTCGCGGGCACCCAACCCAGACCCAGCGCCAGGATCACCGTGAGCAGCACTGCGGTCGCAATCTGCGGAATCGATGTGGTGACGACGGCGGCCACGGAAATGATCCTGTCGAGCCGCGAGCCTTCGTTCATTCCCGCGAGCACGCCGAGGGTGAGGGAGATGGGTATCAGACCCAGGAAGACGAAGAAGGCCAGGATCCCGGTGTTGGTCAGGCTCTCCTTCAATAGAGTCGACACCTCCACGTCCTTTTCCATCGACCGGCCGAGTTCCCCGTGAAGCAGCGATCGAAGCCATCCCCCGTATCGCGCAAGGAAGGGCTTGTTGAGGCCTTTCCTTTCCAGCCACTCGTGATAGTCGCTGGCGGACAAAGTGGCCACGCCGAAGCCCCCGAGCTCGGCAACGGCCGCCTTTTCCCGAAACTGATCGCTGTCGAAAATCGCGAATAGCAGCAGCGATACCGTCAGCATGATCAGCAGCATCTGGGCCACGCGACGGACTATGAGATTGCCCATGACGGGTTCAGCTCATCCAAACCTTCGTGAGCTGCATCTGCCTGGCCGGGTGGGCGCTGTAGCCGTGCACTTTGGCGGCGGCGAGAATGAAGACCGGACGCCACATCGGCTGAACCACCACGGCCGAGTCCTGCAGTATCCTTTCAACCTTCTGCATCCTGGCCCTGCGGATCTGAACGTCGATGCTGGCCTCCGCGTCCGAGAGGGCCTTGTCGAATTCCGCATCTGAAAAGTGGCTCTCGTTCCACGACGCTCCCGTGCGGTAGGCTTGGGCGAGGGCCATGGTGCCGAGCGGGCGATGCGCCCAGGAGGTCGCACCGAAGGGCACCTTCGTCCATATCTCCCAGAATTTCGTCGCAGGGACCACGCTGACCGCGAGATTGATGCCGGCCTCCTTGACCTGGTCGCGCAGTGCCTCGCAGGCTGCCTGTTGCCATGGACCGTCATTGTTGCCGACGACGATGGTGAGGTCGATGCCTCTGTCGTAGCCGGCGTCCTTCAAGAGCTGCCTTGCGCCCGCCACGTCGCGCACCACCGGCGGCAGGGGGAAGTATTCCGGATGGACCGGAGCGACATGAAAATTGTGCGCGACGGTGCCGTGCTCCCCGAACACCAGTCTCTTGATGGCCGCGTTGTCGGCGGCCTTGACGACGGCGCGCCGCACCCGGATGTCGTCGAACGGTTTGACGTCGACCTGCATGCGGCAGCAGAGAGTCTGCGCCGTTTCGACCGAGAGTATCCGGGCGCCGGGAATGGATTGCGCCAGCTCGATCTGCTCGACGGGGAGTTCGTAGATTGCATCGACGCTGCCGGATGCGAGAGCCGCCGTCTGGTTTTCCTGTTCGTAGTGATAGAAGTGGATCTCGTCCAGGAAGACCTCGCCTCCCCAGTAATGGAAGTCCCTCCCGTCGGTGGTCTTGAACACCCGTTTGAGGATGCAGCGGTCTCCGACGCGCAGTTCTGCGAGCGTGTAGGGGCCGGTGCCGATCGGGTTGCGGGACAGAGGTGCCTTGAACGAGGGATGCGCCACCAGGGTGCAGAATTCGCCGCAATCCTCCGGCACGGATAAAACGGGCTTCGCCAGGTTGAGGCGCACGGTGCGGCTGTCCAGCACTTCGATGCCATTCTTCAGCGGCCTTCGCACGGGCCGGCCTCTGGAATCCTTCTCCCCGGTGAGCTCCGTCAACGCTGCAAAGGTCGACAGACCGAGATTCGATGAACCCAACCCAGGATCCGACCAGCGCCGAATGTTCCAGGCCACGTGTTCGGCGTTCAGCTGATCGCCGTTGTGCCACATTACGCCGCTGCGGACATGCAGAGTCCATGTCTTGAGATCCGCCGAGGGCGTCCACGCTTCGAGGAGCATGGGCCGCACGACGTTGTCGGGGCCCACCATCGTCAGGTATTCCAGGATCGGACGGGTCTGATTGGCCATTTCGTTCCAGTTGTAGGTTGCCGGATCCTCCATCCGCGCAACCATCTCCCCGATGCGCAGCCTGCCGCCGCGCTTTGCGCCCGGCTCGGGTGCGGGGAACGGAAGCGTGTCTCCCGCCATCGCCGGAGCGGACACTCCCGCCATGGCATAGGCGGTCCCAGCGGCAAGCCCAAGCAAGGTCGCGCAGCGGATGAACTCGCGGCGGTTCATCGACCCGTCGCGCAATTGATCGCAAAGCTTGGGGAAGAGGGCGTGTCCGCTCACAGAGCCGCCGTCACCATGATTTCCACGCGATACTCATCGCCGGCCAGACGGGCCTCGACGGTGGCGCGCACCGGCATGGCCGACCGGTCGATCCAGCCGTCCCAAACACCGTTCATGCGCTCGAAATCCGCGATGTCGCGCAGCCAGATCACGGCCGTCAGCAGCTTGGTCTTGTCGGAGCCTGCCATCTTAAGATAGTGATCGATCTTCGCGAGCGTGTCCCGCGTCTGCTTGACGATATCGCCGGAGGTATCATCGGCGGTCATCCCCGCCAGGTACACGGTATCGTTATGCTTGAGCACCCGGCAAAAGCGGGCTCCGTTCTCAAATCGCTGAATGGTCAATGCTGGCTGTCCCGTTGGGTGTAGTTGACGAACGAACCGGCATCGCGCCCGCACAGCCGGTCCGGCGATAATTGCGCGGCGGTGATGCCGAGCCGCAGCAGATCCTCCGGCAGACGCCCTTCCCGAATCAAGGAGGCACAGGCGCGCGACAGCGATGGCGAGGTCTTGATACCGTAGCCTCCCTGTCCCGCCAGCCAGAATAACCCATCCGCGCCGGGATCCGGACCCACGACGGGCGCCGCATCGCAGGCGAAAGTTCTGAGTCCCGCCCAAGACCGCAGGACGCGCCGCACTTGCAGCGTGGTGGCGCGTTCGAGGCGCTCGACACCGGTCGCCACGTCGAGATCCGTCGGATACGCATCCACGGCAGCGCTTGGTGTGGCATCCCCCGGGGATACGAACAACTGTCCGGCATCCGGTTTGAAGTAAAACTCCCCGGCGACATCGTTGATCAAGGGCCATCCGCGGATGTCCATCCCATGAGGCGCCGCGATGTTGAATGCGGTGCGCCGCTTCGGTACCAATCCGAGAGGACGCACGCCCGCTCGTTCCGCGACGACATCGGCCCAAGCGCCTGCGGCGTTGAGCAGCATCGGGGCACTGAAGGTTCCCGCCGGCGTCGTCACGGACCAGTAGCCCCCCTTGCGCTCGACGGTCTGAACTTCGGCGTTCACCACGATGCGCGCGCCCCTTTCCTTCGCCGCCCTGAGGAACCCCTGGTGCAGCCCGTCGACGTCCACCTCCTTGGAATGCGGCTCGATGAACGCGCCTGCGACATATTCCCGCCGCAGCACTGGCACCCGGGCGACCGCAGCCGCAGCATCGATCCTCGTGATGGTCGCAACCAGGGTCCGCGCGCGCTCAAGCTGCTGCTCCAGCAGTTCCAGCTGGTCTGCCCGGGCGATGGTGATCATGCCGCGTGCCGCCAGCAGCGGATGACTGCAAAAACCGGCGGGCGGATCCTCGAGAAAAGAGCGGCTTGCCATCGCGAGACGGCGCACCACGTCGTTGCCGTAGTTCTCCGTGAAACTCGCTGCCGACCGCCCGGTTGCATGATAGCCGCACCGGCTCTCGCGCTCGAGCAGCACCACCGAGGCGAACGCCCCAATCTCGTAGGCGGCCCCCGCGCCGGCGATTCCGCCGCCGACGATCAGAACGTCGGACGCATTGGCGAGGCCGGCGCTCAGGATGCGCGCGCCCGCGCCGGGATCCGGATGTTCGTCGTCCGAGAATCTGGAGTTCGAGCCGCGAAGAACATCAGGGGAATTCTCTCGACCGGTGGCGCCGTGCAAAAGTTATCATAGTCCAAGGGCCAGGCCGGGAGGAATGTTTGACGTGGATCGCACCGACTCGACCCCGCAGAATTCGGCCCGCCAACCGTGCTTTCCGTTCGAACTCGCGATCACGGGCGGTACCGTGGTGTTGCCGGACGGTCCCGTGGCGATGAACATCGGCGTGCGCAATGGACTCATCGCAAGCATCAGCTCGGATGCCATGGAGGCCCGGAGGACCATCGATGCGACCGGGCGGCTGGTTCTGCCGGGCGGAATAGACAGTCACTGCCATATGGATCAGCAGCCCTGGGAGGGTCGCAGCACCGCGGACGATTTTCGCACCGGCACGCTGTCGGCGCTGTGCGGCGGCAACACCACCGTGCTGCCGTTTGCCATGCAAATGCGCGGGCAGTCCCTGCGCAAAATCGTCGATGACTACCACGAACGCGCCCGCGTCAAGGCGCACATCGATTACGGGTTCCATCTGATCGTGGGCGATCCGACCCCGGCGGTGCTGTCGAAGGAATTGCCGGAATTGTTCGAACAAGGCTGCACCTCGGTCAAGATTTATCTCACCTATGAGGGTCTCAAACTCGATGATTACGAGGTGTTGAGCATCCTCGATCTCGCCCGCCGCGAAGGCGTGATGGTCATGGTGCATGCGGAGAATGACGCGTGCATTCGGTGGCTGACGGACCGGTTGCTCGAGGCCCGAAAGACCGCGCTTCGCCATCACGTCACGTCCCACCCCGCGATCGGCGAGCGTGAAGCGGCCTTCCGGGCGATCAGCTTCGCGGAACTCATCGAGACACCGATCCTGATCGTGCACGTGTCTTCGGCCAGCGTGGTGGACGAGGTACGGCGTGCGCAGGCGCGCGGCTTGTCCATCTTTGCCGAAACCTGCCCCCAATATCTCTTTCTGTCATCGGAAGACATCGATACGGCCGACATGAGCGGAGCCAAGTGCGTGTGCACGCCTCCGCCGCGCGAGCGCGCCAACCAACCGGCAATGTGGCGCGGCATCATGGACGGAACGCTCGCCGTGTTTTCGTCGGACCACTCGCCATGGAATTATGCGGACAAGATCGCGGGCGGTCCGAACACGCCATTCAAGGACGTGCTCAACGGGGTTCCGGGAATCGAAACGCGGTTGCCGCTCTTCTTCTCGGCGACGCAATCCGCGGGGAGGCTCACGCTCAATCAATTTGTGAACGTCACCACGACCACCCCCGCAAAGCTCTACGGCCTTTACCCCAGAAAAGGAGTCATCGCCTTGGGATCGGATGCGGACTTCTCGATTTGGGATCCGCACAAGGTGGTGACGCTCCGAAACGAAATGCTGCACCATGCAGTCGATCACACTCCGTACGAAGGAATTGAAGTGCGAGGTTGGCCGGTCATGACCATCTCGCGCGGCGAAATCGTCTGCGCGGATGGCGAGGTGACCTCGACCCCCGGCCGCGGCCGCTTCCTGCAGTGCGAACGGCCCTTTTCGCCCAAGCCCCGCCCGGCGTGGAGTTCGGTGCGCTGAAATTGCGGTCCTGACGGCACCTGTTTGGCACGTGGTTTGCTAATTCCATCGATATGAGTGCAACACCACCTGTTTCGCAAACCTCTGCCGCGCCCGACCCCGCTCCGCGAGGTCCGGCGGCATCCGACAAATCCGTGAAGTCCGGCGCCCGTTCGCAGGACTTTGCGGCCGCGCTGGTCAGCGCGGGCGCCAAGCCGGCTCGCAGGACGGGCGGTGCCAAGCAGGCCGAGGCCGGTTCGATCGGCGGACAATTGCCGGTGGTTGGCAATCCCCCGCCGCCTGCGGGCATATCGGCGGCGCCCCATGCCGCCCCCGCCGGCGGTGTGGCGCCCGGCAGTGCAGCGCCCACGGCGTCTTCGACAGGTCCGGTGGGCGGCCGCCCGGCACCCGGCACCCCGGCGATCCTGGCGCAACCCGCGGTGGCCGATCCGATGCCGGGAGACGCTTTGCCGCACCCGCCGGTTGGGTCGCCTTCCGCGACTGCCGCGGGATTTGCCCTGCAGCTGGGGCTGCCGGGCGAAGGTCCGGCTACGGTGGGCGCCGATAATTCCGCTTCCGCAAACCCTGCGCTCGCGGCCTCCGCCGTGCCGGGCGACGTCGCCCGACAATCCGGGCCGGCGGAGGCCGCAACCGGGGACCGGGCGCTTACGGCAGCCGTGGCCAAGGGCGCGGCCATGGCGCGTGTGTCCTCGGGCTCCATTGCCGGCGCCAGGTCGATGTCGGCCGCCGCCGCAACCGCGGCAACCAACGCATCGACCTGGGGACCGAACGGCGTCGAAGGCGCCGCGCCTGCCGCCAATGTCGGCGCCGGTGCGGGCATGGACGCTACGGCGCAAGCGTCCGCGGCTGCGATGTCGGCCGCTGCATCGGGGGTCATCGCTTCGAGCGATACCGAATTCGCGGGAGCCTCCGACTCGCCCTCGTCGCCTACGGTTGAATCGGGCACGCCGGCTGCGGGCGCATTGCCGCGAGGGGTCGGGGCAAAAAATGGCGCAGGCGCGGCGCTCGCCGCGGCCGTAACCCGGCCCGCTGGCGCCGCCGCGGCGACGGCCGGCACGAACGCGCAGGCAGCCACGGGGCTCGCGGATGCATCTTTGGACAAACACTCATCCGGCGGCGGCGGGAATTCGGCGCTCACGGATACTCTTGGCGACGGTGCGGCGGCGGCCGCCCAGCAGCTCAGCGCAAGTACCGCGAACGCTCCGGACCCGGCTTCGACGCCGGCGCTGAAGGTTGCCGCAGGAGTCGACACGCCGGAGTTCGGACAAGGGCTTTCGGAGCGCGTGTCCTGGATGGTCGACAACAACCTGAATGGGGCGAAGCTGCAGGTGAATCCTCCGGCTCTCGGGCCGATCGAGGTGCGGATCGCGGTGCAGGGCGATCACGCGCAGGTCTGGCTCACGAGCCACAGCGCCGTCACTCGCGATGCGCTGGAGTCGAGTTCGCCGAAGCTGCGGGAAATGCTGGGTGCCCAGGGCTTCGCCCAGGTCAGCGTCGATATTTCGCAGCGCTCGTTTCAGGAGCGCACAACCCACTCGCAACCCTACGAATGGACTCCTTCCGCAAATCGAAGCCCGGCCGAGACCATCCGCACCGACTCGCGTGCGCTGCCGCGCACGTCGAGCGGCGCGGTCGATGCCTATGCCTGAAGCGCCGCGGGGCCCATGCGCGGCAGGTAGTGACGCAGCGCGGGCGTGGTGATGACGGTGCTGAATATCGCCATGATGACCAGCATCGTGAAAACCTTCGGCGATATCACGCCGAGGTCGAGGCCGACGTTGACCACGATGAGTTCCATCAAGCCGCGGGTGTTCATCATGAATGCGATGCCAGCCGCTTCCGGATGACCCAACGCTGAGCGGCGCGCCGCGAAATAGCCGCCGCACAGCTTGGCCATCGACGCCGTGGCGACGATGGCGAGACACAGGCCCCAATCCGCCCATGTGTCGAGGCCCCGAACGGAGGTGCGCAACCCCGTATAGGTGAAGAAGATCGGCAGAAAGAACACCGTGACGAAGTCCCCGATGCGCCCGCGCCACGCCGCCACCAGCTCCCGCTCGTCGTACAGGATGACGCCGATCATGAAGCCGCCGAAAATAGCGAAGATACCGATCTGGTAGGTCGTCATCGCCGCGATGAAAATCACCGCCAGCAGCCCGCCCAGCAGATTGGCCGACATTTTGCCGTCCCGCAGCCCCGTGCGGCGGATCGCTCGCTTGAGCAGGGGCCTCACCAACCTGGTACAGACGAGACCGAAGGCCGCGACCATGGCGATGCGCAGCGCAAACGTGCCGGGCACGAAATCACTGACAGTCAGCGCCGTTACGAGCGTCAACAGCAGCCAACCGACGACATCGTTGACGGCCGCGGCGCTGATGGCGATGACGCCGAGCCGAACCCGCGTGAGATTCAACTCGACGATGATTCGCCCGAGAACAGGCAGGGCCGTGATCGAGAAGGCCGTGGCGACGAACAGCGCCGTATCGACCCGGGCGGTCGGCGGGGAACTTCGGGCAATGAAGAATCCCACGGCCAACCCGCAGAGGAAGGGCAGCGAGACGCACGCCGCGGAAACGCGCAGCACCGCCGCCCGGTTGGCCCGCTCCGTCAAATGCGTGAAGTCGAATTCCATCCCGATCTGAAACATCAGGAAGACGAGGCCGAGGTTTGACAGGATGGTCAGCGGCTCGGCCGGCGCGGAATGAAAGACGTAGTCGAACGCATGCGGCGCAAGCAAACCGAACAGCGAGGGACCCAGGCAAATTCCGACGATGATCTCCCCCACGACCGCCGATTGACCGCAGCGCCTGGCGAGCACGCCGCCGAGGCGGCCCGCAAGAACGATGAGGGTCAGCTCGAGCAGCGTGTAGAACAGCATGAGCTCATTTTTATGGGTTCCGCTCGCAAGTGCCGCAGAGCCCGCAATGTTCACGCTATATCATCCCGCCGTTGATGGAAATCACTTGACCGGTGATGTACCCCGCTTCCTCCGAGGCGAGAAAACTCACCAAGCTCGCCACTTCTTCCGCACTTCCTGCGCGCTTCATCGGGACGATTTCCGCGATGGCTGCGGCATCGAATGCAGCATCGCCCATGCCGCCCGAGATGATGCCCGGCGCCACCGCGTTGACCGTGATGCCGCGGCTCGCCACCTCCAGGCTCAACGCCTTGGTCGCGGCGTTCAACGCCCCTTTGGCCGCGGCATAGTTCACCTGGCCGCGATTGCCGAGCAGGGCGGCCACCGACGATAGATTGATGATGCGGCCCCAGCGCGTGCGAATCATCGGCAGCGTCAGCGGCTGGGTGACATTGTAGAATCCGTTGACCGAGAGGTCGATGACGCGATGCCATTGCACCGGGCTCATGCCCGGGAAAACCGCGTCATCATGAATGCCGGCATTGTTGACCAGGACCTGCACCGGTCCATCCTCCAGCAATTTCTCCAGCGACGCCCGCGTTGCAGCGGCATCGGTCATGTCAAATTGCACGGCGGCCGCCCGCCCTCCTGCGCTCACTATGTCGCCGACGATGGATGCCGCGGCCGCGGTGCTCCGGTGTGCATGCACATATACGAAGTGGCCGCTCGCCGCCAACCGGCGGCAAATGGCCGCTCCGATGGCGCCGCTGCCCCCTGTCACGAGTGCCCGGGTCGATGTTTCCTTCATGGCTGCTGCAACCGTTTGTCCGCATCGAAAACCACCGTTGCGCGGCCGCTCAAAAGCGGCCGCGCCGCGGATGTCACCGAAAATTCGTACAGCGCGCTGCCCAGGTCTCCGGCCAGAAGAGCGGCTTCGCAGATAAGATCCGATTCTATGTCGTCCAGCCGCAGAACGTGCAGCCGGACGTTGCGCAGGCTGGCGAGAAAGCCGGCCTCGGACCGGGCGAGACCGGCATCGGCGGCGTTCGCCACGCCGCCGGGGAAGGCCGCTGTCTCGGCGGATGCGCCTCCGGTGAGCGCGCCATGCACCGCCATCGTCTGCGCGGCATACTCGATGCCGCAGGCGATGCCGAGGCGGCCCCGCGAGCGCAGTGGATGGTCGGCGGCGCGATGAGTGCTGCTGCGGCAGCGGATACGGGAGGCGTCCCAGTCCATGACCTCATCGAGAAGACACATGCGGCCCTGGTGGGGAATACTCAACGCCATCCACGCGCGGTCTAGACGCATGGTTCGATTTCCACTTCCACGCGCGACACGTCCAGGTACTCGAGTGTCGCTCTTCCAGGCATTCGCGATGCCAGGAGGCGCAACAGCGGCAGGGAGCGCGCCGCCGGTATGGAACATCGCAACCGCTCCAGGTGAGGTTCGGCGAGCCGGTCGAAGTCAAGATCGCTGAGCGCGGCGTCCATTCTTGCGAGGGAGGATGTGCATCTTTGCGGCGTGAGCACCAAAGCGACGCCGAAAGCATCGGGAATCGGGCGCTTGGCGTGCAGAGGCTCGGGATATTCGCTGTCGTAGGCGACCAGCAGCACTGGCACCCTGTCGACGGCGACGTGCGTCATGGCCTCCAACAGCCCCGCGCAGAAGCTTGCGTCGAAGGCGCACAGTACGTTCGATTCCGCCATCGCGCCGGTCCCGATGCTCCAATAGCCAGCGGCCGCGTTGTGCACCGAGTTTGCGAACCGCGTGGGAGAGATTTCCCGGCTCGAGAGCGAGAGCGCCTGGCATAGTTCGTGGCAATTTTGCCCGTCGCCGCCGGAAGAGGAGAACACGGCGGCGAGTTCCGCGGGATTCTCACCGGCCTGAGAGACCGCTTCGAGCGCCACGCCCAGAACCAGTTTGACGACTCGGCCGATGCGCCGGCGCTCGCCGGCCGCGAGAATCATCGGCATCGGCAGCTCGGTGGCCGCCGGCCGGTACTCGCGTTGACCTGTCAGCACCGCCGCCGTCTCCGGCCAATTCGTGAAGCCCGGCCCCAGGACTCCGAGGCCGCCGACATACGCCGTCAATCTCATCCCGCCCGACCGAAAATCAGGCTGCAGTTCGTGCCGCCGAAGCCGAATGAATTGGACAGCACGCGCCCAATCGGCGTGCGGCGATTTTCCTTGATGTAAAGCGCGGTGAGCGCGGGGTCGATCGTGGTCGTGTGAACGCCCCCCGGCATCAAGCCGTTCTCGATCGCAAGGACACTGATCACGGCCTCCAGTGCGCCGGCCGCGCCCAAGGTGTGGCCGGTGGCGCCCTTGGTCGAACTGCAAGGTGTGGTCGGTCCGAACACGCTGGTGACCGCCTGACTTTCGGCACGGTCGTTGCTGGGCGTTCCCGTGCCATGCAGGTTGATGTAATCGATAGCGCCGGGTTCGAGACCGGCGGCCGACAGCGCGGTCTGCATTGCGCGGCGCGCACCGAGGCCCTCGGGATGCGGCGCCGACATGTGGTAGGCGTCGCTAGATTCACCGATGCCGAGCAGCAGCACGCAGCCGCGGTCCAAATTGTCGGGTGCGCGTTCTAGCAGTGCAAATGCGGCCGCCTCGCCGATGGAAATGCCGTCGCGTGCGGCATCGAACGGGCGGCATGGCGAGGAGGATGAGAGTTGCAGGGAATGAAAACCATACAGGGTGGTGAGGCAGAGCGAGTCCACGCCTCCCACCAGGACGGCATCGACGAGCCCCGACTCAAGCATGCGCCGCGCCGAGCCGAACACTTTGGCGCTGGATGCGCAGGCGCAGGAGACAGCGACCGCGGGCCCCTCGAGACGGCAACGCCGGCGAACGTAATCGACCACGGAAAAGGAATTGTGGGTCGTGCCGTACTCGAAGCTCGACGGCAATGCACCGCTCTCAGGATCGCGCTCGCGGTAGGCGAGTTCGGTCTGCAGAATACCCGCCGTGCTCGTGCCCAGGACCACCCCCACGCGACGACGGCCCCACCGTTCGACCGCCTGCTCCACGGCCTCCAAGAAGCCATCCTGGTTGAGGCCAAGCTCGGCGAGCCTGTTGTTTCGGCAGTCGAACTTCCAGAGGTTTTCGGGCAGCTTTTCCTCATCGACACCAGCCACTTCACCGACATGGGTTTGGATGTCGACGGTCTCGAATCTGCAGCTCGCGAGGCCGCTGCGTTGTTCGAGCAGGCTCTCGAATGTCGCCCGTACACCCTTGCCGATGCAACTGGTGGCCGTAAAGTTCCTGAGCAGAAGCGGTCTCATCGCGGTTGGATCCATCGTTTCATGATACAGCCAAGGGTCGCAGCGCGGACCGCAGCGTGACGGTGCGCAGTTGCTGTAGGGCCAGCGTGTCCAGCAGCCGCGGCAGGACCTCGAGAATCACCGGCCTTCCGCTCCGGCTGCGCGCCGCATTGCCATCGTGCAGCAACAGGATATCGCCGTCTTTCAGCGGATTCGCCAAACGGCGGTAGACGGCGTCCGCATCCTTAGTGACCGTATCGAAGCCGCGGCGCGTCCAGCTCGCGAGCCGCAGCTGAAGATGAGTCAAAACCGGGTCGAGAAAGGGATTGCGCAGGCCTGCGGGCGCGCGAAAGAAGCTGGGGCTGCCGCCGGTCGCCCGCTGGATTGCGTCTTGAGCGCGAGAGATTTCCGACTTCATGCCGCCGGGACCCATCAGGGAGAAAGTGTGCCGATGCCGGTGGCTATGGTTTTCGATCCGGTGCCCGCGGCTCACGATCTCCCTCGCCAAGTCGGGGTAGCGGTCGACCCTCAGGCCGACGCAAAAGAAGGTCGCCTGCGCTCCGTATTCAGCCAAACGCGCGAGGACCGGCGGCGTTACATCGGGATCCGGCCCGTCGTCGATGGTGATGGCAACCCGCGCGTGTGCGCCGGCTTGCACGGGCAAGCGTGTCCAATTGGGGCCTAGCAAGCGGCTGCGCGGCCAGAGGCCGACCGCCGCCAGCCCCAGATGATTTGCCGCCACGGCTCCAAGCGCCCAAGGCCACACATGCGGCCGTGCCAGAGCCGCCGCCGCGGCGCACAGATGCACGGCGGCGGATCCGTACAATAACGGTGCCGGCGACCAATGCTGAGGAGCGGCGCCGGTCGTGTCAGTGACGTCTTGCCGGGTCATGCGAAGCGCGAATCCAAGAAATTCTCCCAAAGCCTTGTCCATGTGGGCCAATCATGGCCTCCGTCGATCACATCGACCGAATCAGCCGGCAGCGCCGCGGCCAGCAGGCGATGCGCCGAGGAAAAGCGATCTGCCCGCCCGTACCCCAGGTGCAACGCCGCCGAATCAGTGCGGCGATTCTTGATGTAGCGCCATATTCGGCGTTCTTCGTCGGTTTCTGCAAGTTCACCCGGCTGCCACGCGGCAAGTCCCGGCGCTTGGGCGATTTCGGCCGCCAGCATTCGACTGCCAAGGTAGGGGGCGAGCAGACACAGGCCATCGAGCTCGTCGGGATACGCTGCGGCATACCCGAGCGCGATCAGGCCGCCGAGCGAGATGCCGCCCAGCCAAATCGAAACGCCTGCCGCTCGCGCGGGAGATACGATGTCGGATCGCAGGCTTCGCAGCACGCCGCGATCTCCCACATGCGCCAATTCCATGTCGACAAAAATGAGGTCGACGTCGGCCCTGCGCGAGCGGACTGCTTCCGCGAAACCGGCGGACACAAAGTCCTGCGCGGCATGGTAGGCCCCGGGCAGCCATGCCATGCGCGTGGGCGCCGAATCTGCGCGGCCGACGGACGCGAAGATGCTACGCACGCGCCAACACCGCCGCGAACACCAGGGCCAGAAAGGCCCCCGGTGCGACCGTTGTCCCCAACGCCACCAGCACCGGCACCTGTGAGAACGCCAGAAGACCGAATCCGATCACCGTGCCGGCATTGGCGATCACCAGCGAAGCCAAAGTCAGCGATTCGCCGCCAGCTTCATGCAAACCGGACTGTCTGTCGAAGAACAGGGCATAGTTGGAGCCCACGGCCACGATGAGCAGCATGCCGACCAGGTGCAGGATGGTGAGTTGCACCCCGCTCAACGCGAGGCCGGCGGCGACCGTGAGCACGGCCAGAAGCAATGGGACAAGGATGCGCACGATCCGCCGCGGCGATCGCAGCGCAATCAACAGCAGCACGATGATCGCGAGGATTCCCGCCGACGACAAATGGATCGCTTCGTTCAGATAGGCGGAATACAACGCATCCGACTCCTGCTTGAGATCGACAACTTGCGCCTCCTCCAACTGCGCCCGTTGCAGCGCAGCCGCCACCCGGGCCGTATCGACCACCCGGGCCTTCGAGGAGGCGTGCAGCGGCAGGAGCGCACTCCAACGATTTCGCTGATGAAGGAGCAGCGAGTCGAATCCCGCGCGCAAGGAAGTGCCTTGCAGATCCCGCGCCGTGATCAGCGGCCCACGGCGCGCAGCCTCGACATCGCTCAAGAAGGATTGCAGCCGCTCGACGCGAAGACCCGTGCCGGCCGCTGCCGCCGTCAGGCGTTCCAGAAGCTGCGGTGCATCCGGCAAGCTGGCGCGGCGCGCTTCCTGTATTGCGACACTCGGCAGGTAATTGGCCGGGCTGTCGAATCCTTCGATCACGCCGGCTTCCGCCAAGGCTCCGAGCACCTCCCCCGCCCGCTCGGCGAGGCGAAGCGCCGAATCCTGCGTGGGGCCCGAGACGATCACGAGCGCCCGCACGTCGGCCGCGCCCAGATCGCGCCGCAGGGCGGCGTCGTCATTTTGGTCCGAGGCGGACACCGGACTCAAGGCCGCAAGTTCCCGGTTCCACAGCGTGGCCCGGTGCTCCAGCAAAATGGTCGCCGCCAGCGCCGCAAGCGCGAGACCCAGCATGGCCAGATGCCTGTCCGTCAGCCGCCTCGCGGGTAGCAGCAGCCCCGCGACGCGATCGCCCAGCGGAGTGACGTCGCGAATGACGAGTCCATGCGGCAGCAGCGCGGGCAGCACATGCCGCGTCACCAGCGCCGCCGCCACCAGTCCGCTGATCGAGTAAAGGCCGAGTTGGGCGAGGCCGGGAAAGCCGGACGGCAGCAGCGAGGCAAAACCGCACACCGAAGTCAACATTCCCAGTCGAACCGTGGGCCACCAGGATCGCCGCCAGTTCGGGACCGCGGCGCCGCCTTCCGGGGCGCGGCACGATTGGACGAAGAAATAGACTGAATAGTCCACCGACTCGCCGATCAAGGTAATTCCAAACCCCAGCGTAACGCCGTGGACGGTGCCAAAACCCAGGGCGACGGCTGCAATTCCCGTCAACGCGCCGCTTGCCACCGGGGCGAGACCCAGCGCAAGCGCCGGAACGGAACGGTAGATGGCGAACAGCAACATCACGACGAGCATGCTGCTGACGATGGAAAGGCGCACGGCGGCGCGTTCGATCTTCGAGCGCGCATCGACTGCAAAGACGCCGGGTCCGCTCAACTTCAGGCGCACGGCTGCTGCGCCGGGCGCCGGCGTTTCACGAACCGCTGCTGCGAATGCCGCTCGGACAGTCTCTACGGCGTGTTCCTGTGCATCGGTATCCGAGCCGCGTGCAGCGGTCTCTGCCACCGCCAGCGCGCGGCCCCCATCCGGGGAGGCCCATACGCCTTCGCTGGTCGAAGGCGCGCCGCTTCGCTGAAGCTGATCGAGAATGCGCGGCAGCTCGCCTGTGGGGTCGCTGGGCAGCAGCGATTTGAGCAGCAGTCCCGCCGACGACGCCAGGCTGTCGATCGTGTCCACGATGGCCGCGTGCAGGCCCGCGGCCGAAAAGCGCGCCGCGGTCACCGTATCGCTCAAGAGATAGCGATGGCTGAACAGGAACTCGCGATCCCGCTCCTCGCTCACCGGTTCGCCGTTGTCGACGCCCGAGAACTGCGGGTCGAGCCGCAGGCGGCGCGCCGTTGCCACGGACACCGCCGCGCGCGCAGCCGCATCTCCCTGCTCAAAGGCAATCAGCATCAGGCGCGACGCCGGGCCATCGCGCAGCTGGTCCACCAAAAGCTGCTGCTTTGGAGTCGGCTTCGCGGGAAGGAACGCCGACAAATCCGCGACGTAGTGGGCGCGCGCCACGATGATGGATGCGAGCGCCATGCATCCGAGCCAGAGCGCCGGTATCAGCGCGCGCCTTGAGTTCATGGCGCCGCTGGTGCGCGCAAGGTCATCAGCGAGCGATCACCATCGCGCTGGCGAATTTCGACCCTCAGCAATTGATCCGCCGATCCGTCGATCTCAACCTGCTTGACGCTCCGCGCCAGCTGGGGATCCAGGGGTACGAGGATCAGGCTCCATCGCCGCACGCTGCCGGAAAATTCCACGTGGAAGACCTTCTCCAGCTCGCCGCGATCCCCCGCCAGTGTGGCGCGGATGCTTTCTATGAAAGGCAGGATTTGCGGGTAGCGGTGCAAATCCATCGCCTGGCGGCGTCCGCGGCGCTCCACGGTCATGACGCCCTCCGCGAGAACCAGGTTCTCAGGGCGGGGCAGCAGCGTGCGCTTCTCCAGATGGTCGGGTGCGTCATAGCGCAATTCGCCCGATGATTCGATGGGATGATCGAGCACCGCCAGGAACTTCTGCTCGACGAACTCGACCCTGCCGTGCCTCCGCATTGCGAGCAGGCTCATCACTGCGTCGAGATCGTCCGTCCCCGCCGCCGCGGCGGGGGGGCTTCGCTGCTCGCGGCGCAGAGGCTTGCAAGCACGAGCAGACCCAGCGCACGGCGCATCATGCCCCCGCGGCCTCGTCTTCAGTCCGCCAGAAATCGTAGAAATTGAACCAGTTGTAGGGATCGTTGCGGCAGTACCTGTCGAGCGCCGCGGCGTAGCGCTCGACCGCCAAACGTACCGCCACACCACGCACACCTGCAGGCGTCGCGGAGAAATCCGCGACCCGCTCGAATACCACATGGTAGTTGTTCTTCCCGCGATACAGGCCCGCCATGAAGAACACCGGGCAGCGCAGGATGGCCGCCGCCCGCATGGGGCCCGTGGGCAGATACGCGCGCTCGCCGAGCAGTGTGACCGCCTGCACCGCCTCATGCCCCAGCGTGCGATCGCCCAACACGCCGACGAATCCTCCTCGGTCGAGGCGTTCCGCAATGTTGAGCATGGCGTCGAGGCGGCCGAGCGGCACGATATCGGAGACCAGTTTCGGATTGATGGCCGCGAGGGTGGCGTTGATCTTGCGCGCATTTTCCTCGTACATGGCCATGGCGACCTTGAGCCCGCGGCGCCGCCGGCCGAGGCTGTGCATCACTTCGAAGCTGCCCATGTGGGCCCCCATGAGCAGTGCGCCGCGCCCGCTGTCCGATTGCGCGTACACCTGATCCTCGCCCTCGAGCGTGATGTTGAACAGCTCGAATTGTTCGTTGATGAGATAAACACGGTCGTGAATCGTGGTGGCGAAGGTCAAGATTTGGCGAAAACGGTCCCTCGCGCTGGGATGCCTTCCTAAGGCGAGGCGCAGATAGCGCCGCGAATGACGCCGTGCGCCGGGTGCGAACAAAAAGAAGTAGAGCGCGATTGCGTACAGCGGAATGCGGCTCAACGTCCGGCCCAAACGCAGCGATACGAACGCCATGATGCGCAGCAGTGCCGCGCTGCCCCGTTCGCGATGACTGATCCATTCCGCCTTGGCTCGAGGGTCCATGTCGGCGGCCTTCGGCATCATGTGTTGCGATCCGCTCGCGCCGCGCCCGACAAGCTGCCGCTTGCGACGATGCGGCTCCCGGTGCGGACGGTGAAGCGGATCACCCCGCCGACGAGGGCGTGCTCCAAGTGCAACGAATCGCCGGGCCGCACGGCGCCGAGAAATTTGACGGATGCAACGTGCCACTCCTTGAGATTGATACCCCGCGCGAGGTGGATGGATTGCAGGGCCTCATCCAGGAGAACCGCCCCGGGCAGCACTGGAAACTTGGGAAAGTGACCGGCAAACGAGGGATGCTCCTTCGGAATGTCGATCGGGCCGTGCATGATTGCGGCAGCCGGCGGGTTCACGGCGCTTGATCCGCTTGCAGGTGGCGATCGGCCAGCAGCTGCAACTCCTGATGAGGCAGCTTGCCCGTGGCATTGCGGGGCAGACGCTCGACGAAGATCAGCGGGCGCGGCAGGAAGACGGGATCGATCCGCAGCCGCAGGTGTTCGGTCAGTGAAACGGGGCTCAAGGTCGGCGCCACTACGACGGCGCCCAATCTCGCAACCCCGGTCGATCCGGTTGCGCCATCGCGCAGGAAGAACACGCCGTCGGTCACGCCTGGAATCGCGTTCAATTGCGCATTCAAATAGCCGAATGAACTTCGCTTGCCGGCGACATTGACGAGGTCGGCGGTTCGACCGTGAAGCAGGAATTCGTCCTCGCCCGTGATCTCGATCACGTCCTGCATCTCCGTCAATTGTTCGACGTGTCCGCCTTGTGCCAACACCTGGCCGTTCGAGATCTTGAGCCGGACGCCCGGCCACAACCGCCAGACAGGCGAGGCGGAAGTGCGGCGCGTGGCAATTTGACCTGTTTCCGTCGAGCCATAAATCTCCAGCAGCATGGCGCCAAATTTCGCCTCGACTGCGCGCGCCAGGTCGAGGTCCAGGGGCGCGGTCGCCGACACGACCAGATCCAGCGGCGGCAAATCGACCTCGGACGCCAGCAAGGTGCGCAAGTGGACCGGAGTGGTCACCAGTACCCGCGGCCTTGGCACCGCCGCCACGGTGGCTGCGACATCGGCGGGGTAAAACGGCCGGTCTGCGCAGAAGGAATTGCCGCTCACCAGTGCGAGGAGCACCGTGGACTCGAAGCCGTACATGTGTTGCGCCGGCACTGTACCGATCAGGACATGCGGTCTGCCGTCCAAGAGGCCAAGCCGTGCGGCGCCATCGCGCACGCAGCATGCAAGCCGGCCCCAGGTTTTGCGGTATGGCAGCGGAGTACCGGTCGATCCGGAAGTAAAGACGATGGCCGCGAGCTGCGCGATCGGAATCTGCGGCACTTTCCAGGCGATCAGCCCGGTGGGCAGTTCCCCGGGATAAAGGAACCTGGGCAGCCCGATGTCGGAGCCGCGATCGTCGGTCAGGCAAAACGCGTCCGGCGCAAACCCGCTCAGCTGACTGATCACTTCGCGCGTGTGGGTCGACGGCAGCAAGCTGACGCGCCCCGCCATGAGGCAAGCCGCGAGACCCACGGTGAAGCGGTATCGGTCGGTGCACATGTTGAGCACGTGCTGGCCGGCGGGTAGACGCTCGGCGAGGTGTGCGGCGTCGGACAGGAAGCGTTGCGCGGCGACGGGGACGCCTCCGCGGTACGCAATCACCGCGGTGGGTGTGCTGTGCGACAGTAGCGCGATCGTGTCCATCTGAACTCGAGCTTAAGCGGAGCCCGCGAAATAAACCCGCACGGCGGAAAGTATGCCTCGGCGCGGCGCCTGCGGCAGCGCGTGCCGCCTCACGGCATATTCGCCGGCAAACATGAGCCCGATCAGGGGCGGCACACAGAAATTGGCGAATAGCGACCAGGTGCGGAGCGACGCGGAAGCGAACAACCCCAACGTGGCTGCGGTAACCACAATAAAGAAGAGTGCCCAGGCGGCGGTGACGCGGCGCGTATAGAGAACCTCCTGAGGCGTCAATGGTCCATGCAATTTGTCCGCGAGCTGCGTGCACAGCGCGACGCGGCTGCCAACCAGCGATTGGCCGAAACTGACCGCCATCAGGCCGTAGAACCCCGACTCCTGCACCAGATACACGAGCGGGAAATTCCTTTCCAAGATCGGCCAAAGCTCACGCAGCAGCACGGCCGCCGCCGCCGCCGCCAACAGGGCGATCCAAAGGTGGGTCCAGCGCCAGATCAAGATCAGACCGACGGTCAGCACGGGTGCCAAGGCGAGGCCGACCCCTAAATCATGTGTCTCAGCGGCGGAATTACTATAGTGAGACAGTCCTGCGTAGGCGACCAGGAACGCAATGATCGAGGCCAGCTCAAGTCTACGCCGCCAACTCATCGCTACTTCGTCCTATGTGCCGCAATGTACTCCGCTAGGTGCCTCAAGGAACGGAAGGTCTGCTGATTTTCTGCGCTGTCGGCCCGCAATTGAATGCCGTATTGCTTGGAGACTATCAACGCCACTTCCAGGATATCGATGGAGTCGAGTCCCAATCCCTCACCGTACAAGGGAGCCTCCGGATCGATATCCTGCGGCGACACCTCGAGATTCAAGGCTTGCACGAACAGCACCGCAATCTCCCGCTGCAGACCGACATCGGTCACGGGCGCCGGCTGTTGCATGAGCGACGCTTTGTCGGACATAGGGCTTAGGCTTTCGATTGGGGCTTTGAGTTGCCGGCATTATATAGGTGCCGGCCCAAGCGGCAACCGGCGGGTGCGCGGTTCGTGACATTCGTCCCGTGTGGCCCTCCGCAGGGCCGATTTTTCGCTTTTCGGCCGCATAAAATACTCACACGTTCTCGTGCACGCGGTTTCGAAAGCGCCGCACGCCGAGCATGAGGAGGCGCAAGACGAAGCCCCAAAACAGCCGAAAGTGCATCCAGGTGAGAAGGACATTGTCGCGCCAATAATGAAAATGCGAAACGCCACCCTCCTCGGGGCGAAAATAGCGCACCGGGGCGGGGAGGTTTATGGGCTGGACGCCCCGCCAGCTCAAGCGGACCACCGCTTCGACGTCGAAGTCGAAGCGCCGCATCCAAAGCTGCCGGCGCATCACCGCGATCAGAGGGTCGATGGGGTACACGCGAAAGCCGTATAAGGAGTCTCCAATGCCGGTCCACAACGTTTCAAGATTGGCCCACCAATTCGAGATTTGACGGCCCTTGACCCGGAGCGCGGGCGCGCTGGCATCGAAAACCGGGCAGCCCAACACCATGGCGGCCGGCGCGGCCATCGATGCCTGCATGAATGCCCGAATCCGATCCGCCGGGTGCTGGCCGTCGGAATCCATGGTCAACGCGTGCGTAAACCCTGCGGCCTGCGCCGCGCGCAATCCGAACAAGACCGCGGCTCCCTTGCCGCGATTCTCGGGCAGGATGAGAACTTTGAGGCCAGGGTCTGCCGCAGCCATTGCCAAGAGGCGCTCGGCGGACTGGTCGGTGCTGCCGTCGACCACCACCCAAACGGGCCGCCATTGGTCGAGTGCCCCGCGCACGGCTTCAAATACCTTGGGTCCCGGGTTGTAACTGGGTATGAGGACCAAATGAGTGCCGGACCACCCGGGCTGCGCAGAGTCATCCGGCATGCCGCCGCTCCATGTCCTACCCGCGCCCGAGCCAACGGGACTGCAGCGCACCCTCGAGCTCATGCCTGAAGTAACGATCGAGTTCCAACGTGAACGCAGGAACATCGGTGGGGGGGGCGAAGCGCCTGCCGAGGCGGACTCGATAGGTGATGGGCAGCCGAGGACGCCGGAACAACGGCCAACCCTTGCTGAGGAAGGGCGAATCGGTCTCGATAACCAGCGTTTGCACCGGAACCTGGGCGTGTTTCGCGATCAACCCAACGCTGCCCACCAACGCGTTGATCGGTGACCGGGTGCTGCGGGTGCCTTCGGGAAACAACAAGAGGACGCCTCCCTCGCGCAGATGGGCGACAGATTCCTTGATCATTTGCCGCGAGGAGTCGTTTCGGACGTAGCGCGCGAGACGCGACCCCGAGCCAAGGAAGACATTTCGCATGAGTGCCGACTTCATCACGCAAACGATGTTCGGGTGGCGCGTGAGGATCAGGAGCGCATCGATCAAGCTGGGATGGTTCGGGGCCAGGATCACCGGTGGCCCTCCCCTCAGGGAGTCGATGTCGTGCAAATCCAGATGGTAAGTGCGGGTAACGGACAAAGACCATGCATAGATGCGAAAGCCCATCATGATGCCGCGCCGGCCGAGGACGGTGCCGATGCGCCGAGGCAGAATGAAATAAAGCGGCAGCGCGAATACGGACCAGGCCAGACAGATGAGGCCGAGCAGCGTCAGCGAACTGTAGAGCGCGAAATACTCATAGATGATTTTGAGGGAACGCAGCATCGGCGCGGAGGTCAATCGGGGACGTCGACCAGTTTCGACGACGTACTGATGATCCATGAGATCCCAATTCCGCCCGACACGTAGCTCTTGCGCTGCACCAGGGGGCTATCGAGGAAGGTTGCGCCGGATAGAGAGTCGTAGCGCGCATAGGCACCCACCCAAAACTTGGGGAAGCGCTTGGATACAGCGGTGAGGAACTGGGCGCCCGCGTAGCCGCCTTTCGCCTCATAGACGGGGCGCGCCGCAGTCGAGAACTGCGGCGCCACCGAGTAGAAATAACCATGGTACCGTTGATCCGCAAACAAGGGACCCGTCAGAATGCCGAGATTCCACCCCTCGAAACCCAGAGGCGACCTGACGTCGAGCGCGAGCCGCGGAGTGAACGTCCACCCGATGATTTTGGGCGATGCTTCGACCGTCATCGCCGCTCGCACGGGCATGCGCAAATCAAGTTTCATCCGGGCGTCTGCGCTGCGCATCAGATGCAGGTCGAACGAGGGTCCCAATTCCACCGTGGACCTGAGATCCGGCATGCCACTGCGCTCGCGGTCGTTGCGCACCGGGGTGGTTGCATCGAAACTGAGATTGAGCTCGAATCGGTCTTGGTTGAACAAGGTGCCGCGTATGCCGTCGCGGTTCGCCTTCAAGAATCTGCCGTTGTACAAAATGTAGGGGATCGGCAGCGGATAGGCGTGGGCCGTATCGGATCCCCGATAGTCGTAAAACGCGATGGCGCCGACCCCCAGTCCAAATGCGTAGAGCGGCTCCTGCGTGGTCGCGACGCAAGGCGCGGAGCATGCCGCCGCGAGCAGCGCCGCCGCGCAGGTCAGGCGATCGCGGCACACCTTCGGCGGTGCGGTCATCAACCGCGGGTCACGTGTTGCGGCTCGGAAGGGCCGGCGCGCAATCCAGGTGCGTTGGTTTGCGAGATCGGCTCGGGCATGTTGAATTGGCCTCTCGATGTGCTTGTTGGAACCCGTGCGATCTTCGTGTAAGTCTATCGTGCCGACAAACACGGGTCCAACGTCTGTAAGATAGCGGGTCATGCACATTTTGATCGTTGAAGATGACGAGGTCGCGCGCGACTACCTTGCCAAGGCGCTTCGCGAAGTGGGGCATACGGTCGACGTGGCCGGAAACGGGCTTGAGGGGCTGCATCTCGCGTCATCGATCGCCGTGGATCTGGCGATCGTCGATCGAATGCTGCCCAAATTGGACGGACTCGCCCTGGTGCAGTCGCTGCGCGCCACGGGGCGCAAGATGCCGGTTCTCATATTGAGCGCGCTCGGCGACGTCGATGACCGCATCACCGGTCTGCGCGCCGGCGGCGACGACTACCTGACCAAGCCGTATCACATGTCGGAGTTGCTGGCTCGCGTCGATGCGCTGGCCAGGCGCGGTGAGAGCGGCAGCGCAGAAGCCAATACCAAGCTCAAATTGGCGGATCTGGAACTCGACCGGATGACGCGCCGGGTCACGCGCAACGGCAAGAAGATTGAGCTCACGGCGCGCGAGTTTCAATTGCTGGAGTTCATGATGCGCCACAGCGGACAGGTGGTGACGCGAACCATGCTGCTCGAGGGCGTGTGGGACTATCACTTCGATCCGCAGACCAACGTGATCGACGTGCACATCAGCCGATTGCGGCAGGCGATTGACAAGGATTTCGACAAACCCCTGCTGCACACGGTGCGCGGTGCCGGTTACAGCCTGCGCGAAGACGAATAGCGGCCCATCGTGGCACCCGATCAACGCTTTCTCGGCGTACTGGATACCTCGCCGTTCCGTATTGCCATCGTCTACTCGATCGTATTTGCGTGCGGGGCGGCGGCGCTGTTGGGCGTCGTGGATTTCGCTGTTTCGCGGGTGGTCGACGGCAGCACCGATAATCTCATCGAAGCCGAGGTGCAGGGGTTGCGCGAACAAATGGTGGTGCTGTCGCGCAGCGATTTCATAGAGCTGGTCGAGCAGCGCTCGCAGGATCAGGACGTCCGCGGCGCGGTGTATCTGATGGTGGATCCGCAGCTGCGCCCGGTGGCGGGCAATGTGCCGGCATGGCCCAAAATCGATGCCAGCCAGGGCAAGTGGTTTCTGTTCAAGGTGTCGGTGCCGTTCGGCGATGAAACCCGGGAGCACGAAATGAGGGCGCAGCGCTTTCCTCTGCCGGGGGGCTACCGCATGCTGGTGGGTCACGACGTCCAGGAGCGGCAGGACGTCAAGAACCTGATGATGCGGGGTCTGATCGCCGCGGTGGTGATGACCCTGCTGCTCGGATTGGGTGGCGGCTTTTGGATGGGACGGCGCATTCTGGCGCAGGCGGGCGCGATTTCGGCCGTGGCAACTCAGATCATGCGCGGCGACCTGTCGCAACGCCTGCCCGTCCGCGACGCGGATGATGAAATCAACACCCTGGCCCGGGAAATCAATACCATGCTCGACAAGATCGAGCAGCTCACGCTCGGCATGCGCACGGTGCTCGACAGCGCCGCGCACGATTTGCGCACCCCGCTCAACCGTCTGCAATCCACGGCGGAGGGGGCCATGACCCAGCTGGCACCCGGTTCGGCCGAGCGCCGCGTCCTCGAGCGGGTCACCACGGAAGTCGATCAGATGCGGAGCACGTTGGACGCGCTCCTGCGGATAGCGCTTGCGGAAACCGGCACGGTGGCCCGCGAACCGGTCGACCTCTCCGAATTGGTCGCGAGCGTCGTCGAACTGTACGCGCCGGTCAGCGAGGAACGCGGGATCGAGTTGGAGAGTTCCGTCGCCCCAGGCGCCCATGTCCAAGGCAGCCGGCAGCTGCTGGCGCAGGCGCTGGCGAATTTGCTCGATAATGCCATCAAGTTCACGCCCGACGGCGGACATGTCCGCGTACTGTTGCAGGGCTCTGCCGGGGAACCTGAAGTGATCGTCGAAGACAATGGGCCCGGCATCTCGGCGGACAAGCGCGAGATCGTACTCGGTCGACGGGTGCGGCTGGATGAAGCCCGCAATTTTCCGGGATCAGGGCTCGGCCTCTCGCTGGTGGCGGCCGTCACCAAATTGCACGGCGCGCGCCTCGTGCTCGACGACGCCCAGCCCGGGCTGCGCGTGTCCTTGAAGTTTTGAGGGGCAGATCCGCGCGGGCGCTCGCGGTTGAAGCGTCAATTTATCGGCGGGCCGCTTGCGCTGCGGCCCGCGGCCGAATCTTTCATCAGTGTAAGTCACTGAATTATTTGTGCAAAGTCCTTCAGGACATTTCCTGGCATAGAACTTGCTCGATTCCTTCCTGCGGCATGTGACCGCGCTAGGAATAACCATGGCCGATGCAGCCGACGATGCTCCTCCTCCCCCGCCCAAGAAAGCCGGCGGCTTCATGGGTACTCTCATCAACGGGATCGGCATCTTCGTGCTGACCCTGATCGCCGTCGTGGCCGGCGGCTTCATCAACGCAAAGCTGCACCCGCTCCCCGACATGCAATTGGACAAGGACGGGAAGATCAAGGCGATCATGCCCGTGGCATCGGCCGCTCATGGGGAAGAGGGGAGTGCCGGCAAGGCGGCGGTTTACTACGCCATTGACCCGCCGTTGGTCGTCAATTTCGAAGACGGCTCCGCGGTGCGATTCCTGCAGATCACCATGGAAGTCATGGCCCACGACCAAAAGGCCATTGACAGTGTGCAAAAGAACATCCCGTTGATCCGCAACAATCTCCTGTTGCTCATGAGCAATCGAAACTATCAGACGATGATGTCGCGTGAAGGCAAGGAAAAGCTCCGGCAGGAGGCGCTCGCCGAGATACGCGCCGTGCAGAAGAAGGAAGGCGGCCAGGATATCGATGACCTGCTGTTCACCAGCTTCGTGGTGCAGTAATGGCCGGGGCTCCACCCGCCGCCGCCATCTCCGAAGAAGAGGTATCGGCGTTACTCGAGAAAGACGGCGCCGAAGCGGCGCGTCCCTACGATTTCACCGCGCAGCGCATCAATCGCATGCAACTGCCGCTGTTGGAGGTCGTCAGCAAAAGCTTCGCGGACCGCGCTGCCGCCTCTCTGTGTGCCTTATTGGGCCGCGACGCCACGATGCAGTTCACTTCGCTGGAATCGGCGAAAAGCGCGGACTTGCAGGCTGCGCTGCCGGTGCCGGCGAGTCTTGCGATCGTGCGGCTCAAGCCGCTGCCCGGGTTCGCCTTCGTCAGCGTCGAGCCGGGTCTGCTGTTGACCTTGCTGGACGGTTTTTTTGGCGGATCGGGCCGGGCCACCACCGACGCCCAAGCGGCCATCGCGCCGGCCGCGCAACGCTTTCTTGCGCTGCTGCTGCGCAGTTTCGCCGCCGATTTGACGGCCGCGTGGGCGCCGGTGACGCCCGTGGAATTCGAACTCGTGAAGCAGGAAACCAACCCGCGGTTGGTGCAGTTGGGTGCCCCGAACGAGGCGCTCCTGGTCCTCAAATTCACCGTGGAATTCGGCGCGCACAGCGGCCGCATCGATTGGCTGCTGCCCGAGGCCCTGCTCGCGCCCGTGCGCGAGGTGCTCGCCGCAGACGGCGGCCAGACGGCGCTGCGCCAGCAGGAAGCATGGGCGCCCGTCTTCACCACGGCGCTGCAGGATGCACAAGTCGACACCCGCGCGATTCTCGCGCAGGCGCAAATCAGCCTGCGCGAATTGGTGCGGCTGTCGCCCGGGGACATCATTCCCATCGAGCCGCCCCAACAGGTCACCTTGTATGCGGGCGACGTGCCGCTGTACCGCGGGCGCTTCGGCGTGTCGCAAGGCCGCAATGCACTCAAAATTCTGTCAGGAGCCTCCACATGAGCACCCCCGATCCGAAGAACGCCGCAGTCTCGCGCGCGCAATTTGGTGAATTAGGCCCCCCCGCGGCCGGCGCCGGCGGCCAGGAAATGAACCTGAATCTGATCCTCGACGTTGCCGTGACGCTGGCGCTCGAAGTCGGGAGGGCGCGCATGTCCGTGCGCGACCTGCTGCAGCTCGCGCCCGGCGCAGTTGTGGAACTCGACCGGCTGGCCGGCGAGCCCCTCGACGTGCTGGTGAACGGCGTGCGCATTGCGCGCGGCGAAGTCGTGGTGGTGAACGAGAAATTCGGCATCCGGTTGACCGACGTCGTAAGCGCCACCGAAAGGATGGAGCACGCCCGATGATGGGACTGGCGCAACCCGCCTCGCCGCTGTCCTTGGGCAGCCTGATGCAGCTCACCTTGAGCCTCATGGCGATCGTCGCCCTGATTCTGGCGATCAGCTGGGCTCTGAAGCGGCTGAAGTTGGCGGGTCCTCGCGGCTCGGGGGAGATCGCGGTTCTCGATGAACTCAGCGTGGGACCGAGAGAACGCATCATGTTGATTCGCGTCGGCGACTCCCAGGTTCTGGTCGGCGTCGGCGCCTCGGGGCTGGTGCCGCTGACGCCGCTGGCCGCGCCCATCGCGCTCAAGGGCGGCGCGGCCGCGCCGGCATTCGCCGATCGCTTGCGCGACATGATGAAGCGGCCGGGCGGCTCCGCATGAAACGCAGGCTCGGCCCCGTGCAACGGATGCTGCGGCGCCACTGGGACGCAGCGGCAGCGGTTCTGCTGCAGGTGACGTTGGCACTGGTTGCGCCCGCATCGGCGATGGCGCAAAGCGCGCTGCCTGCGATCGCCATCAAGACCGCCGCCGACGGCGCACAGACCTACTCGCTCACGTTTCAGGTGCTGATCCTGATGACGGTGTTAACGCTGCTGCCGGCGATTCTGCTGGCGATGACGGCGTTCACCCGAATCATCATCGTATTGTCGATACTGCGCCAGGCGCTCGGCATGGCGAGCACTCCCTCGAACCAAATTCTGACCGGCCTCGCGCTGTTCATGACCTTCTTCGTCATGAGCGCGACGATCGAGCAGTCCTATGCGAACGGCATCAAGCCGTATCTCGACGGTCAACTGGCCGGTGAGGTGGCCCTGGACCGCACGGTGCAGCCGCTGAAGAAATTCATGCTGGCGCAGACGCGGGAAAACGACCTGCAGCTGTTCTCCAAGCTGTCGGGAAAACCGCAGTTCGCGAGCCCGGATGACGTGCCGCTCAGTGTCCTGATCCCCACCTTCATCACCAGCGAATTGAAAACCGCATTTCAGATCGGTTTCATGGTTTTCATCCCCTTTTTGGTCATCGACCTGGTCGTCGCCAGCGTGCTGATGTCGATGGGCATGATGATGCTCTCCCCCGTGCTTGTGTCGCTGCCCTTCAAGATCATGCTTTTCGTGGTGGTGGACGGATGGACTCTCCTGATGGGCACGCTTGCGTCGAGTTTTCACCAGTGACGCCGGAAACCGTCATGGATTTGGCGCACCGCATGCTCCTGGTGACGACGATGATCGCCGCACCGCTGCTGCTGATCGCATTGATCGCGGGTCTGGTCATCGGCATGTTTCAGGCGGCCACCCAGATCAACGAATCCACGCTGAGCTTCATTCCCAAGCTCCTGCTTCTGGTTCTCACCCTGTTCGTGGCCGGCCCCTGGATACTGCGCGTGCTGACTGATTTCACGCATGATCTCTACGCCAGCATCCCCACAGTGATCGGGTAGACGCATGCAGCCGGTGACTCTCAATGCGGCCGATGTCTCGATGTGGGTGAGCAAACTGTGGTGGCCCACATTGCGGGTCGGCGGGTTCATTCTGGCGGCTCCCACACTCAGTGAAACGGTCATACCGGGCCGCATCAAAATCATCATGTCGATCGCCCTCGCCTTTTTGATGGCGCCCTTGGTCCAGATCCCGCCGACACTGTCGATCTTCTCCGGGGCCGGGCTGCTTGCGGCCGTCCAGGAACTCCTGATCGGCGTCGCCATCGGCATGGTGGTGCAGTTGACCTTCGAAGCGCTCATCTTCGCGGGGCAGACCATCTCGCTGACCATGGGCTTGGGGTTTGCCACTCTGGTCGATCCGCAGCGCGGCGCCAATACCACCGTGCTCGGCCAGATGTTCATGATCTTCGGCGTTCTCACGTACCTCGCAATCAACGGACACCTGGTCCTGCTCGGCGCGCTGGCCGAAAGCTTTCAGACCCTTCCCGTCGGGGCGGCGCACATCGACAAGAATTTTCTGATCTCGGTGGCCCTTTGGGGCGCACGTGTCTTTGAGACCGGGCTTCTGATCGCACTGCCCGCGGTGATCGGCCTGGTGATCGTGAATCTCGCGCTAGGCGTCGTCACGCGCGCCGCGCCGCAGCTCAATCTCTTCGGCATCGGCTTCACCATCACCCTCCTGTGCGGATTCTTCGTGCTCACCGTCGGCCTCGACGGCATCATGTACGGCATCTCCAGCCTCATCAACAGCGCCCTGTCCGCGGCCGGCGAACTCGTCGGCGCACCGGCCGCGGGGGCCCGCTGATGGCCGCTGAAGCCGAGCAGGGCGGGGAACGCACTGAAGAACCTTCGCAGCGGCGCCTGCAGCAGGCTCGCGAACGAGGCCAGGTGCCGCGTTCGCGCGAACTCACCAACTTCGCCACCATGATCGGCGGAAGCGCCGCGCTGATCGCGGTGGGCGGTTCGTTGACGGCGCACCTGTCGCAGATCATGCGCAGCGGACTGTCGATCGATCCGCAGAGGCTGCGTGATCCGGACAGCATGACGAGCTCGCTCGGGGAGGCATGCATCACCGCCATCACCGTGCTGCTGCCGGTGTTCGGCACCCTGATCGCCTTGGTATTGCTCGCCTCGATTCTGCTTGGCGGGTGGAATTTCAGCATGCAGGCGATGGCGCCGGATTTCACGCGCTTGAGTCCGCTCGCCGGCATCAAACGGCTTTTCGGCCTGCGCGGTGCGACCGAGCTCGGCAAGGCGCTGCTCAAGTGCGCGGTGGTCGGGGGCGTTTGCGCGGCAATCGTGTCCTCGATCTTCCGCGACGTGCTCGCTCTCGCCCACATGCAGCCGCGGGCAGCCATCGGCCGCGGCACGGAGCTCGTGAGCTGGTCGTTCGTCTGGCTGTGCGCTTCGTTGGCCCTGGTGGCCATGGTCGATGTCCCCCTGCAGCTGTTCCAGTACCATCGCTCGCTGCGAATGACGCGTCAGGAATTGCGCGACGAGGCCAAGGAATCGGACGGCAGGCCGGAGACGAAGCAGCGCATCCGCCAGATGCAGCAGACGCTCGCCCGCCGCCGCATGATGCACAAGGTGCCCACCGCCGACGTGGTGATCGTCAATCCCACGCACTTTGCCGTGGCGCTCAAGTACGACCCGCAAAAAATGCGCGCGCCGCGCGTGCTCGCGAAAGGCGTCGACCTCGTCGCGATGAACATTCGCCGCATTGCCGAGGAGCATCGCGTGCCGGTGTTCGAATCGCCGAAATTGGCGCGTGCATTGTACCGGTCGACCGATTTGAACAAGGAAATCCCGGCGGGCCTGTACGTGGCCGTGGCGCAGGTGCTGTCGTACATCTTCCGGGTGCGCAGCTTGAACCCGACGGTTGCCGCCCGGATGGCTCGTCCGAATCCCCAGGTTGGCAACGAGTACGACGACGCATGAACGCGCGCGCCACGGTAGCGACTTTCGGCGAATTCGCCCGCAACGGCCTGGGCGTGCCGGTGCTCGTCATGGTGGTCCTCGCCATGATGGTGCTGCCGCTGCCGGCGTTCCTGCTGGACGTTTTCTTCACGTTCAACATCTCGCTGTCGATCATGATCTTGCTGGCGGTGATCTACGTGCGGCGGGCGCTCGAGTTCGCTACCTTTCCGACCGTGCTGCTGGGCGCCACACTGCTGCGCCTCGGCCTCAACGTCGCCTCCACGCGCATCGTGCTGATCAACGGCCATACCGGCTCGCATGCCGCTGGCCACGTCATTGCGGCATTCGGCCAGTTCGTGGTCGGCGGCAACTACGCGGTCGGCATGGTCGTGTTCACCGTGCTCGTCATCATCAACTTCGTGGTGATCACCAAGGGTGCGGGCCGAATCTCGGAAGTGAGCGCCAGGTTCACCCTGGACGCCATGCCGGGGCGGCAGATGGCCATCGATGCCGACCTGAACGCCGGCATCATCACGCAGGCCGAGGCGATCGTGCGGCGGCAGGAGGTTCGCGAGGAAGCGGACTTCTACGGCGCCATGGACGGCGCCAGCAAATTCGTGCGCGGCGACGCCATCGCCGGGATCCTGGTCGTGTTCATCAATCTGTTCGGCGGCACGATCATCGGAGCTGCGCAGCACGGCATGTCCCTCGCCGAGGCGGCTCGCACTTACGCCTTGCTCACGATCGGCGACGGGCTGGTCGCGCAGATTCCCGCGCTGCTCCTGTCCGTGGCGGTTGCCATCCTGGTGACGCGCGTATCGCGCCCGCATGACATGAGCCAGCAGATCGTGACACAGGTGCTGGGCCAGCCCAAGGCACTCGGGGTGACGAGCGGCATACTGACCCTGCTCGGCATCATTCCGGGCATGCCGAATCTCGTCTTTCTCGGCATGGCGGCGGTCTGTGCACTCGGCGCCTACTTCCTGAGCAAGCGCAAGGCGTTCGACAAGGCGGCGGCTGCGGCGCCCGCCGCCGTGGTGCCGGTGCCCTCCGAACACCGGGATCTGTCCTGGGATGACGTGGAGCCCGTTGATCTGATCGGGCTGGAGGTCGGATATCGGCTGATTCCGCTCGTGGACCGCAGTCAGGGCGGCGAATTGATGGGCCGCATCAAGGGTGTCCGCAAGAAGCTGTCCGAGGAACTGGGCTTCCTTGTTCAGGCGGTGCACATCCGCGACAATTTGGAACTCGGCCCGAACTCCTACCGCATCACCATTCTCGGCGCGCCCGTCGGCGAGTCCGAAGTGTTTCCCGACCGCGAGCTCGCCATCAATCCGGGGCAGGTCTCGGGAACGCTGCAGGGTTCCGCGACCAAGGATCCGGCCTTCGGATTGGATGCGCTCTGGATCGAAAAATCCCGGCGCGAACAAGCGCAGTCGCTGGGATACACCGTGGTCGACGCCAGCAGCGTCATTGCGACGCACCTCAGCCATCTGCTGCAGTCCCATGCCCATGAGCTTCTGGGCCACGAGGAAGTGCAGCAATTGCTCAACCGCCTGGGGAAGAGCGCACCGAAGTTGATCGAGGACCTCGTCCCGAAGCTGCTGCCGATGAGCGTGGTGGTCAAGGTTCTGCAGTACCTGCTGCTCGAGCGGGTGCCGATCCGCAATTTGCGCACCATCTGCGAGACTCTCGCGGAACTCGCGCCGAAGACGCAGGATCCCGTCGCGCTGGTCGCCGCCGTGAGAATCGCGCTCGGCCGCAGCATCGTGCAGAACATCGGCGGACTGCGCCAGGAATTGCCGGTCATCACCTTGGACGCGGCTCTCGAACAGATGCTGCAGGACTCGATGGCCGGCGGCGACGCGGCCCCCGGTTTCGAGCCGGGTCTTGCCGACAGGATCCAGACGGCGCTCGCCGACAGTACGCGGCGCCAGGAGGCGGCGGGTGAACCTGCCGTTCTGCTGGTCGCACCGAAGATTCGGCCGTGGATCGCGCGCTTGATGCGCCACTCGACGCCGTCGCTTTCCGTGCTGGCCTACAACGAGATACCGGAAAACCGGCGTATCAGGGTGATTGCGGCGGTGGGACGATGAAATTGCTTGATTCACGGAGGTTCTAGATGAAGATTAAGCGTTACACGGCAACGAGCATGCGCGCCGCACTGGCGGCGGTTCGCGCGGAGCAGGGGCCCGATGCCGTGATCCTCTCCAGCCGCCGCGGCGAGGACGGCATCGAGGTGATCGCCGCCGTGGACTACGACGAAGCATTGTTCGTCGAGGCGACCCGGCAGCGGACGCCCGCACCGACCGACACCGCCGAACCCGCGATGCCGGTGGCGGCGACGCCGGATCGCGCATCGGCTGCGCCCCCTGCGCCTGCCCCCCCGCCCGCTGCCTCGCGCGCAACCGCGACCGCCCGCGCCCCCGCGATGACGGGCGCGTCGCCGCGCAGCACGGTGGCGGTTGCGGCGCAACCCGCCGTTGGCATCGGTGCCATGCACCGCGAGATCAAGGACCTGCGGCGCCTTCTCGAGACGGGGCTCGCCGGTATGACATGGAACGACAGGCGCCTGCGCGAGCCATTGCAGGCCAGAGTCCTGGAAGAACTTACGGCGATGGACATTGCGCCGGACGTCGCGATGGCCCTCGCGAAGCTCGCACCGCGGCGGACCTCCCTGGACGACCCGTCCCACATCCCGATGGCGCTGCTGGTCAAGCACCTGCCGGTTGTGGACGAACTTTCCGCCGTGACCAGCGGCGTAATCGCGGTCGTGGGCCCCACGGGAGCCGGCAAGACAACGACCATCGCCAAAGTGGCCGCGCGCTGGTGCATGCAGCACGGCAGCGAGGATTTGGCGCTTGTCAGCACCGACGGCTATCGAATCGGCGCCCGCGATCAGCTCATGACGTATGCGCGCATTTTGGGGGCCCCGATGCATGCGGCGAACAGCGGCAAGGAATTGGCCCGCGTGCTGGCGCGGCTCCAATCGAAGAAACTGATATTGATCGACACCGCCGGCATGGGTCCGCGCGACGTCAGGCTCGCGGAGCAGCTCGCGGCGCTGCGGCTCGGCGCGGCTTGCGCGCGGGTCTTGTTGGCGCTGCCCGCGCAAGGCGAAGGCCACGCGCTCGATGAGATCGTGAAGTCATTCGCCGGGCTGTCCCCGGTCGCCTGCATCCTCACCAAGGTGGACGAAGCGGCCAGTTTGGGCGGGGTGATTTCAACGACAATGCGGCACCGGCTGAAGATCGCCTATGTGTGCAATGGGCAGCGGGTGCCTGAGGATCTGCATGCCGCGCGCGAAAAACGCATTTGGCTGGTGAGCGCGGCCCATCAATTGAGGCTGCGCCTGCCGCGGCAGGACCAAACCTACTTCGCGCGCAACTTCGGCGGAGCACCCGCCCATGCGTGATATCCGACTGTCGCGTGAACGCATGGATGGACTGGCCGAACTCAACTCTTCGCGCCCCGTCAAGGTGATTGCCGTCACAGGCGGCAAGGGAGGGGTGGGCAAGACAACGGTGTCCGCCAATTTGGCCGTGGCGATTGCAGCGCAGGGCCGGGATGTCATGCTGCTCGATGCCGACTTGGGGCTGGCCAACGTCGATGTGATTTTGGGGCTGCACACCCGATATCACATGGGCCATGTGATCAAGGGCCAATGCCTGTTGGAGGACGCCATCGTCACCGGCCCGCATGGCCTGCAAATCGTGCCGGCCGCGTCCGGCATGAAGCACATGGCGAACTTGTCGGAGGCAGAGCACGCCGGAATCATCCGCGCCTTCAGCGACTTATATCACCGGATCGAGGTTCTGGTGGTGGACACTGCGGCGGGTCTGCACGACAGCGTCACGACCTTCACTCAGGCCGCACACCATGTCCTCGTGGTGGTCTGCGACGAGCCTGCCTCCATCACCGACGCCTATGCGCTGATCAAAGTGTTGAGCCGCGACCACGGAGTGCGGCGATTTCAGATCCTCGCGAATCAGACGCGCCGTTCGGGCGAGGGACCGGACCTTTTCCAGAAAATTGCGCGAGTCTGTGATCGATTTCTCAATGTGTCGCTGGAGTTTGCGGGTTCCGTACCGTTTGACGACTATCTGCGGCGTGCGGTGCAGCGGCAAACCGCCGTGGTCGACGCGTACCCGGCGTGTATTTCATCCATTGCCCTCAAGAATCTGGCACTCAAGGCCGATAAGTGGTCCGTGCCCCAAGGGGCGCGAGGTCACCTTGAGTTCTTTGTCGAACGCATGGTAGGGGCCCGGATGGATCCCTCGACGGTATTGCAATGAGAGCAAGCACACAGTACTCGAATACACAGAAGCGCGGGCCGAAGCCGACTGCCGACGACGTGCCGGTCGATCAGGTGCCGCAGAAAGAATTGGTCTTGAGACATGCCGATTTGGTCAAACGTATTGCCTATCATTTGGTCAGTCGGATGCCGCCGAACGTGGAGGTCGACGATCTGATTCAATCCGGGATGATAGGTTTGCTCGACGCGGCCAAGCACTATTCCGCGACCAAGGGCGCCAATTTCGAAACCTACGCGGGTATTCGGATTCGCGGCGCGATGCTCGACGAAGTTCGCAAATCCGACTGGACCCCCCGTTCTGTGCACAGAAACATGCGCGAGATGGCCGATGTCGTTCGCAAGATCGAAAATGCCAAGGGGCAGGACGCAAGTCCCACCGACATCGCCGAAGGCCTGGGCGTTTCCATCGAGGAGTATCACAAACTGGTGCAGGATGCCGCCTGCTGCCGCCTGTTCAGCTTCGATCAAATGGGGTCGAGCGAGGACGAATCGAGTCCGGCGGACCACGCCAGGGACGAGCGGCCGGGTCCATTCGATCACATCGAAGACGCCGGTTTTCGCGAAGCGCTTGCCGGTGCGATCAACATCCTGCCTGAACGAGAAAAGCTGGTGCTGTCCCTGTATTACGACGAGGACATGAACTTGCGCGAAATCGGCGAGGTACTCGAAGTATCCGAATCGCGGGTGTGCCAGATTCACGGCCAGGCGTTGGTACGCCTGCGTGCCCGGCTGGCGGAGTGGTTGCAGCCGAATTAGACCATGGACATCCTAAGCATCATCGGCATCGTGCTTGCGCTGATAGCGATCATCGGCGGGGCAATTCTCAAGGGCAGCAGCGCCGGCGCATTGGTCGGCAGCGCGGCCTTCGTCATCGTCGTGGTGGGAACATTCGCCGCGAGCCTCGTGCAGACGCCGCTGGCGACGTTCCTGCGTGCCTGGAAGATTGTCTCCTGGGTGTTCAAGCCGCCCGCCAATAATCCCGCCGCAATGATCGAGAAGATAGTCGAGTGGAGCAATATTGCCCGCAAACAGGGTTTGTTGGGCCTCGAGTCGGCAGTGGAGGCGGAAAAGGACGATTTCCTGAAGAAGGGCCTGCAGTCCTTGGTTGACGGCGGCGAGCCGGACGCCATCCGTTCGAGCATGGAAATCGAGCTGGACACCATGGAACATTTCGACACGCAGGCGGCCAAGGTATTCGAAGCGATGGGCGTGTACTCGCCCACGCTCGGCATCATCGGGGCGGTCATGGGATTGATGGCGGTCATGCAGAATCTCAATGACCCGTCGAAGCTCGGTCACGGCATCGCCGCCGCGTTCATCGCGACCATCTACGGCATCGCTTTCGCCAATCTGTTGTTCCTTCCCATGGGCAACAAGCTGAAGGCGGTGATTCACGGCCAATCGCAGGTGCGCACCATGGTGATCGAAGGCATCATCGCCATTGCGCAGGGTGAGAATCCGCGCAATATCGAGTCGAAGCTGCAAGGCTACTTCCACCACTGACAGGACGCCATGGCCCGCAAGAAGAAGCACGAGGAGCATGTGAACGCGGAAGCCTGGGCTATTCCCTACGGCGACCTCGTGACCCTGCTGTTCGCTCTGTTCACGGTGATGTACGCGATGTCCTCGGTGAATGAGGGAAAATTCCGTGTCCTGTCGGATTCCATGATCGCGGCATTCAACGGGGCGCCGAAGAGCATGCGGCCGGTGAACATCGGCGAGAAGGAATCGGGCAAAGGCGGCGACAAGCAGCTCTCGGGCATCACGCCCACGGTGTTCATCAAGATCAAGGAGGACAAGTCGACGCCGGAGGGCCGCCTCGCACCTCGGGACCCGACCAAGACAGAAGGCCAGCGTCCTGCCGATCTGCCCGGAGCCCTGGTGCGCATGCAGCGGCAGGTGCAGGATGCGATGCAATCGCTGATCGACGCCAAATTGGTGACGGTGCGCCGCGAAAACATGTGGCTCGAAATCGAGATCAACGCAGACATTCTGTTTCCGAGCGGGGCCGGAGAGTTCGCGCCGGCGGCGGAACCCGTTCTCGACAAGCTGGCGGAGGTTCTGAAACCCTTCCCAAATCCGATCCGCGTCGAAGGGCATACCGACGATCGGCCGATCCGCACCGCCGCCTTCCCCTCGAATTGGGAACTGTCTGCCGCACGCGCCGCGAGCGTGGTGCATCAATTCACGCGACAGGGAATCGATCCCTTGAGGCTGGAAATCGTCGGCTTCGGAGAATTCCACCCCCGCCAGACGAACGACACGGTCGAAGGACGAAACGCCAACCGCCGTGTCGTCGTCCTGGTGCTGGAGGAGGTGGCCCCGGGGGCGCCGGTGACCGCCAGGACCACCGATGAAACGCCGTCGACAGCCGCCGCCGGAGTCGAGCTCGCTGATGCGAGCAGCGCCGAGAATCGTCTGTTGGCCCGCGTGCCGCCTTCGAATCTCGAAAAGACGCTTATGATCAAAGAGCAGCCGAAACCGCCACCGGACGAGCCACCGAAGAAGGAATGAGCGAGGTCACGCAATGAGTGAAGTTGACCGCTTGAGCAACTCCGGCCTGTATCCAGCGTTGCCGATCGCGGATCGGCGCCCATCCAAGGACGGCTCGGGGGGCGCGCCGCGCGGCGACAAGCAACCGCCGGACAAGGAACCGCCGCAGGCCAACAGCGCCGATCCCTCAACGCCGCGCCCACCCAAGTCCCTCATCGATGAGTACGCCTAATATGACCATCAATGCCAACATGCTTCTCGGGTTCGTGAGCGGTGCAGCCGGCCTCCTGGGCTTGGTCCTGGCGCTCATGGCCTTTCACTCGATTCGCGCCTGGCGGGCGCGCTGCCTCAACCTCGAATCGGGTCTGGCGGCGCTGCGGCGTGAAATGGAAATCGTGGCCTCGATCAGCCTGAAGACGGGACGGCGGGTAAAGCGCATAGAACAGGAATACTCGGGGGTGGCCGACCGTGTCGATCAGGTCGAGCTTCGAGGTGCATCGCAGTGCTTTGATCAGGCGATCGACTCCGCGCGCCGCGGTGCCGATCCCCTCAAGCTCACGCAGCAATTCGGATTGTCGCGCGGCGAAGCGGATCTCGTGACGCGGCTGCACGGGCGCAAGAAAATCGCCTGACCTGTCCTGGTTTCACGGAAGCGTGCACTATACGGGCATGGCGAAGCCGAGCATGGCGAAGCCGAGGGGGGCATGGCGATGTCCGATCAGGAGGTTCCCGTTCTGGTGGTGGGCGGCAGTCTTGTCGGACTGACCACCTCGGTGTTGCTGGCTTCGCATGGCGTGCGGCACATGTTGATCGAGAGACACAGAGGCACGGCCATCCACCCGCGGGCGGCCTCGTTTCACCAGCGCACGATGGAGATCTTCCGCAACCTCGGCCTGCAGCAGGCCGTGGAGGCGGCTGCTGCGCGCGAGTTTGTCCAGAACGGCGCCATCATTTCCGTCGATGCCTTGAGCGGCAAGGAACTCGCCTGCTTCTACCGTTCGTTCAACGAGGGCGTCGAGGGTTTGAGTCCTGCCTCGCGGCTCTTCATCACGCAGGTCGGGCTCGAGCCGGTGCTTCGCGAGCGGGCGCGCGAACTCGGCGCCGATCACCAGTTTGCCACGGAAATGCCAAGCTTTGAGCACGACGATGCAGGAGTCGTGGCCGTACTGCGACCGCGCGACGGCGGTCCGGAGCGAAGGGTCCGGGCCCGGTACCTGGTCGCGGCTGACGGAGCCCACAGCGTAGTTCGAGGGCATCTCGGCATCGGCATGGCCGGACGCGAAGGCTTCGCCGACTGCGTGACCATTTATTTCAAGGCCGATCTGCGGGCGCTGATCGGCGGCCGAAGTCTGAGCGTCGTTTACGTGAACCAGCCCGGGCTGCTCGCATTCTTCAGATTCTCCATCACCGGCGACGCCGGGTTCCTGGCGGTCTTCGCGGCCTTCGACGAGGACGGCACCCGCAGCAGCCTTGGCCAGAAGCTTCCGCCGGCCCGTTGCGCTTCACTCGTGCGCGCGGCGCTTGGAGTACCGGCCGATTTTCCCGTCGCGATCGACGACGTGCAGCCATGGAGCGCGAGCGCAGCCACGGCGACGGCGTTTCGCAAGGGGCGCGTCTTCCTCGCGGGCGATGCCGCGCATCTCATGCCCCCGACGGGCGGCTTTGGCGGCAACACCGGCATTGCGGACGCGCACAATCTCGCGTGGAAGCTCGCAATGGTGCTCGATGGAGCTGCAGGCCCCCCGCTGCTGGACAGTTACGAGGCCGAGCGCAAACCGCAATGCGAGCTGATCGTCGAGCAGGCCTACGCTCGATACGTCAAGCGCGTTGATCCATCGCTGTCGGCGACGAATCTCGCGCCCCTTCTCGACGATGCGGCGCTCGAACTCGGGGCAGTCTATCGCTCCAACGCCGTTCTGAACGAGGAGGATGAGCCGCAAGGCGCGAGTGCGCTGCTCGAAGACCCTCGGACCCCGAGCGGCAGGCCGGGAACGCGGATGCCTCACATCATGCTTCGGCGGAACGGCCTCGCCGTGTCCACTCATGATCTCGCTGGAACCGGATTCGTCCTGCTTGCGGGCGCCGGCGGCCGCAACTGGACTGAAGCCGGCACTGCCCTGGCGGCGGCGGACGGAATTCCCCTCGAGGCCCACCGGATCACGCCCGACGGCGAACTCCAGAATCCGGACGGTCGCTTCGAGAAGACCTTGGGGATAGGCGCACAGGGCGCGTTGCTGCTGCGACCCGACGGCGTGATCGGCTGGCGCACCCGCGGACCGCATGCGGATCCGCGAGCGCGGCTCGATGAGGTGATGCGGCGTCTGACAATGCGGTGCTGACGGTGCCGCGCCGCTACAGAAATCCGTAGGAGAAATGGCGCTTCGCACGCCGGACACGGCCGGCGGGCGGATCCGGGAAATGCGCGGGGTACAACACCGCGTCGTTGTCGACGCACTGCGCGAGCAGCCGCTGTCTCGTGGTGCAGGCGTCAGCGGGATTTTCGTCGGCGAAGAACGGGATGTCCGGCCGCACGAGCTGTATCGGGTGGTGGACGATGTCGCCCATGAACACCAGGCGCGATCCTCCGCGCTGAGCGTTCACCACGACGCTGCCGGGCGAGTGGCCGGCTGCGTCCTCGAGCCAGATGCCATCCTCGATTTCGCGATACACGCAGTGGCTGCTGTCGACGATGTTGGCAAGCCCGGCCTCGACCACCGGCAGCACCGAATCGACGTAGGCCTCTCGATTGTGGGCCTCATGCGTCTGCCGGCCGAAGAACTCAAAGTCCTTGCGGCTGAACACGTAACGGGCGTTCGGAAACGTGGGAACCCAGCGCCCGTCCTCGAGACGGGTGTTCCACCCGACGTGATCCGCGTGCAAATGCGTGCACAGCACGAGATGAATATCGGCAGGGTGGCAGCCCGCGCCGGCCAGATTTTGCAGCCACTCTGACTGGAGTCGATGCGCCCATGGAACACTGCGCTCCTTGTCATTGCCGCAACAGGTGTCGATCAGCACGTTGAGGCCGTCGACGTGCAGCAGATAGCTTCTCACTTCGATGCGAAAGATCGCGGCCTCGGAATCCAGGGAGAGTTCATCGCTCCAGTACCAGGACTTGAGCGCAGACAGATCCTCGCCGGAGACCCCCGGCACGGCGAACTGCATCGGCATGCTGCCCTCGCCCTCGCGAACGCTTTTGACCTCGAGCTTGCCCAGATGCCGTTTCATTGACGCTCTCCCGCTTGCCGTTTCCGCCATAATCTCACAGCCTGCGGCGCGGCCGACTTTCGGACATGAATACGCCTCGCCGCAGCCGGGTATTGGCCAGTGAGAAAACGCATGTCGAACTGGTCACGGTAAATCGGGACGGTAAATCGGGGGACAAATGGCAGTTCTCGCGAGGGAGTTCGACTATGTCGTGGTGGGCGGCGGGACCGCCGGCTGCGCATTGGCCGCCCGGTTGTCGGAGGATTCCCGATTCACGACCTGCCTGCTCGAGGCTGGCGGTTCAGGCAGGAGCGTGTTTGTGGATGTGCCCGGTGCCATCGTGATGGCGCAGCGGTCGGCGCGGCTCAACTGGCGATTTCAATCCGTTCCTCAGCGGGAGCTTGACGGCCGCCGGATCGCGGTGCCCCGGGGGCGTGGTCTCGGCGGCTCCGCGCTCATCAATGGCATGGTGTATTTCAGGGGAAATCCGCGGGATTATGACGCGTGGGCAGGCGCCGGGGCCGCAGGCTGGAGCTACCGGGAAGTCCTGCCGTATTTTCGCAAGAGCGAGCACAACGAGAATTTCGGATCCTGCGTATACCACGGCCGCGGCGGTCCGATGAACGTTCGCAGCGTCACGCGTCCGAATCCGCTGAATTTCGCCTTCTTTGACGCGCTCGCCGGTCTGGGTTATTCCTACCGCGATGACTTGAACGGCGCAGACAGCGAGGGGATGGCGCTGCGCCAGCTCTCGATCCGGGACGGCGTGCGCGTGACCACGGCCAACGCCTTGCTCGGGCCGGCTCTGGGCCGCTCGAATCTCGCCGTGCTGACAGGCACTCAGGCCATGCGCATTGTCCTCGATGGGCGGCGTGCGGTGGCGGTCGATGCCCGCTCTTCGGGCGGCAGTCTGACCGTGAAGGCGCGTCGGGAAATCGTACTCGCCGCGGGCGCCATCCAGTCCCCACAGCTGTTGATGCTCTCCGGAATAGGCGATGGCGAACACCTCGCCGCCTTGGGGCTTACGGTGCTGCACCATTTACCGGGCGTCGGGCGCAATCTTCACGATCACCTTGCGAGTCCGGTGCACATGTGCACGCAAAATCCCCTGCCCTACGGGATCTCGCCCCGCGCGATGCCGCGAAACCTCTGGAATGTTGCGGAGTATCTGTTGTTCCGTCGCGGTCCATTGGCCAACAACGTGTTCGAATCCGCGGCCTTTGTGAAGTCGACCCCGGAACTCGACAAGCCGGATGTACAACTCGTCTTCCAGCCTGCCAAGCGGCCGGGCCCATCGTTCCCATATCCGGTGGGTCACGGCTTTGCGATCAGTCCCGTCGGCCTGTATCCGCGCAGCCGCGGGCGCGTCACCCTGGCGAGTCCCGACCCATTCGTGGCTCCGCTGATCGACCCGAATCTGCTTTCCGCGCCGGAAGATCTGCCGCCGCTGATCAGCGGCATACGCCTGGCGCGCAGGATTTTCGCGTCGGCGGCGTTCGCGACGTACCGGGCCGTAGAGACCTCTCCCGGAAGCGTCGGCGACAGCGACGCTGAACTTGCCGCCTATGTTCGTGCGCAGGCATATACGGTCCATCATCCAGTGAGCACTTGCCGCATGGGCAACGATGCGGCGGCGGTGGTGGATCCGGAGCTGCGAGTCGTGGGTCTGGAAAACCTGCGCGTCGCGGACGCCTCCGTATTCCCGTCCATCATCGGCGGCAACACCAATGCGGCCGTGGTCATGATCGCCGAGAAAGCCAGCGACCTGATCCTCGGCCGCCCGCCGCCGGCTCCGGATGCCTTCGAGGAACTTTGAGATCACCCTTAAGGAACACACCATGACCGAAACACCCAGCATCGCGGAACGCATCGAGATAGAACGCGCCTGCGAGCGCATCGTGTATGCCTATTCGCGTGCCCTTGACCTCGGCGACATGAGCGCGGCGGCGGACTTTTTTGCTGAGAACGGCTCGTTTGCCCGGCCCATGACACCCGGGCAGGTCATTCAGGGCCGGGAGGCCATTCGTGCCGCCCTGTTGACGCGGCCGAAAACCCTGCTGACGAAGCATCTCGCCACCAATGTGATGATCGACGTCGTCGGCCGCGACGAGGCCCGGGGGCTCTCCTACCTCACCATGATCTCCACGACCCCGCCGAACGATGCCAGCCCTCCCCATGTTTCCGCGGGACCCGTTTACTTCGGGGAAATCGAGGACCGCTTCGTACGGGAGCGCGGCGAGTGGAAGATCCTCGAGCGGCGCGGCTCGATCCAGATGAAATTCTTCGGCACGCCCGCTGCCTGACCGACTTGCCGGTTCGGCGCGATTTTCATCGTCAGGCGATGAGTACCAGTGGTTTCGGCAGACTTGCCAGGAGTTCCCCGCTGAAGCGCGCATCGACGTGAAAGAAGGCCGCGCGGGCGATCTTGCCCGTGCGGTTCTCCCAGGCGTGGTCCGTGCCCCGCTGCACAACCACGTCTCCCGATGCCAAGGTTACCTCACTGTCATCGAGAATCAGGACCAGCTCGCCCTCGATCACAACCACATAATCGAGCGTTCGCGTCCGATGCATCACGGTTCGCTTGCCGCCGTCCACGAGCGGATAGACGTCAAGGATCCGCAGCAGATGGCCGGCCACGGGCATGATGGTGAACGGGCGTTCGTTTGGTTCCCGGGCGACGACCGACGTCAGTTCAGGGATCGGCTCAGCATCGCTCCACATCTCGTGAAAGTCGGCACCGATCTTAAGGCCGTGCATCGGGTGATGCTGGGGCGGGGGTCCGTCCGACAGCACGACCGATTTTCCGCCGGCATCGTGGCCCGTGACCACGCGTCTTGTGGATTTCTGCATGACCGCTCTCTTTGCAATCGACTGAAGGCATTCCCCGCAAAGCACGGCGGTTTTCGCTGATGGTTGAGCAGCCGGCCCGCGCGGTCGGTAGTTTACAGCGGATACTTGCTTGCCGGAGTGCCATGAACCGCAGGATATTTTGCCTATCGGGTGTCGCCGCGGCGATTTGTGGCGCGGCCGGCGGGTCGGCGGGTCTGCCCGCAGCCGAGCACGCCGCCCAGCCGGCGCCGGCGGATTCCGAACCGCGCGTCAAGCTCTATAAATTCATTTATGACCGCCGGTTTTCCGCCGGCCGGGCTTTCGGGGCCGCGGCCGAGTACGTTCGTTCAACCGCGGGGACCAAGCCCGTCGGTGGAGATATTACCGCGCTCTGGTCTCTCGATTTGCGGCCGCAGTGGTCCGCCGGAGGCGGTGCGATTGCCGGGATGACCACGGCTCGAACTCTGTTCTGTCTTGAACAACTCGCCAAGGATCATTGGATGCGGGTGGTGGTTCGCGCCGAGCACGCGATATCTCGGGGTCACGACGCCGCGCATCGAGTGACCGCACCGGAACCGATGATGCCGCGAATGAATTCGGCGCTGGCCTCGGAATATTGGCCGGCAAAGATGCCGGCCGCGTTGACAATGTGGGAGGACGCGGTCCGTGCGCCCCAAATGACTCGTGTGGTGGGAACTCCGTGGGGCCACCGCTTCGGCGGGGCGGACGAAGCGCTCGTGTCCTTCATCATTGCCTGAATGAGCGGATTCCGATGCCATCGCGGGAGATGACTCCATGAAATTGCCGGCCGGTGTAAGCTCAACGGACTTCGCGAGTGCCGTTGCCGAGTTTGAACGTGCGGTGGGGAAACAATGGGTGTTCACCGCCGATGAGGACGTGGATCTCTATCGGGACGCGTTCTCGCCCTTCCTACATGAACCGGAGGAATTGGTGGCGTCGGCCGCGGTGGCTCCGGCCTCGACGGAGGAAGTGCAGCAGATCGTGCGGATCGCCAATCGCTACAAGGTCCCTTTGTACCCCATCTCCACCGGGAAGAACCTGGGATACGGCGGCTCGGCACCCGCGTATTCCGGCAGCGTCGTGGTTGACTTGAAGCGCATGAACCGGGTCATCGAGGTCAACGAAGCCAATGCCTATGCGTTGGTCGAGCCCGGTGTCAGCTATTTCGACCTGTACCGCCATATCCAGGAGCGCAAGCTCAAAGTGTGGATCGATTGTCCTGACCCCGGGTGGGGAAGCGTCGTCGGCAATGCGCTGGATCGCGGCGGCGGCTACACGACTGCGAATTATCGCAACCATTTTGATTCTCACTGCGGCATGGAAATCGTGCTGCCCAGCGGGGAATTGCTGCGAACGGGCATGGGGGCAATCCCGAACGCAAAGACCTGGCAGCAATACAAGTCGGGATGCGGGCCGTGGATCGACGGCATATTCTCGCAGTCGAATTTCGGCATCGTGACAAAGATGGGCTTTTGGCTCATGCCTGAGCCCGAGGCGTATCTGCGCGGCACGGTTTCCCTGTCCCGCTACAGCGACCTCACGCCCATGGTGGAGACGCTCAATTATCTTGAAAACGCACGAATCACCGCGGGATTTCCCGATATAGCGTCGCCCCTCAACGGTTATCCGCCGATCGGACAGGTGCAACTGTGGAACGAGACCGGTCCGCCGGGCATGACCGACGAGCACCGCGCACTGCTGTCATCCGCGAAGCTCGGCTACTCACCTGAACTCGAAGCCTACGGAATGAAGTCGGGCATACCTTACTGGGAACTGTGGCTCAGTTTCCACGGACCTCAAGAGGTCATCGAGGCACAGTGGCTGGCTTCTCAGCGGCATTTCTCCAAGATCGGGGGCGCAAAATTTCGAGTGGTCGACAAGGTTAGACTGCCGATCGATCCGGCCAAGGCGGATGCCTATCACGAACCGGAACTCGGGGTGCCGGCCTTGCGGGCATTCTCGATCGGCGCGCGCACGCCATGGAACCCGACTCCCTCGAAGGGTCACATGTGGTTCTCGCCGATCGTTCCGCGCACCGGCGAGGCCATCATCGAGGCGAATCGCGTGTTCAGCGAAGCTGCGCGCGAGCTGGACATGCCGTTGTTTCGTTCGTTTTGCATGCCCGCTTGCTTCTGGGAGCGATCCTTCATTTTCATATTGGCAACGCCGGTGACCGAGGATCCGGCCACCAACAAGCGCTACCGCGAGGGATTCAAAAAATTGATCGCCATCGGGGGCCAGCACGGCTGGGGCGAGTATCGAACGGCGCCCGTATTCCAGAAATCCGTGATGGATGTTTATTCGTTCAACGACCATGCCCTGCAGCGTTTTCATGAAACACTCAAGGATGCCATTGATCCGAACGGCATCATGTCGCCGGGTCGGTACGCGATATACCCCAGGCATCTGCGGGAGAACCCATCGTGATCCGGCGATGCGGCGCGGGAGCGCAATGAAGGGTTACGTCCTGGCCGGATTCGCCCTGTCAGGTTTGGGCCTGACGGGTCCCGTCCTGGCCGGGGATCCCTCCGAGCCGCATGCGGCCGGACGCGCCGTGTACACGAAATGGTGTGCGCCCTGCCATGACCCCGGGGTGATCCACCCGGGCACCAACGCCCTGACCGTGAAATACAAGGGAGTCAAATCCGGGGTGCTGCTCGAATGGAAGGATTTGTCTCCTGAAATGGTCCGCCATCTGGTGCGGCATGGGATTTCAGTGATGCCGCAGTTTCGCAAGACCGAGATCAGCGATGAAGATCTCGACGCGCTCGCAAGATTATTATCGCGCAATACGCCCGCCCGCTAGGCGGGGGGGCGCAGGCTGTTCCACAATGGTAAGCGCATAACGAAGGAGTCGAGCATGGGTCTCGTGGGATTTGGTCAACCGGACGATGGAATCATTCAAATGTGCTACCTGGTACCCGACATTCGCGCGGCCATGACGCTGTGGGTCGAGAAGCTGAAGGTGGGGCCCTGGTTTTTGCTCGATCACTTCAGCGGCACCAACCCCAAGTACCGCGGCCGGGAATCCAAGGCCGACGTCTCGCTTGCGATGAGCTTCGCAGGGCACATGAATATCGAACTCATCCAACCCAACGATGCGGAGCCCTCGGTGTACCGCGAATGGATCGAGAAGCGAGGCTACGGATTTCATCACTGGGGCCGGGCGACGGCAAATTTCGATCGGGACGTGGCCCGCTATCAGGAGCAGGGCCACGATCTTGTGTTTCTCGCCGGCGTGCCGAGCGGGGGTAGCGTGGCCTACATGGACACGACGGCACAGCTGCCCGGATACGTCGAACTCATCGAACTGGGCGCGGGATTCGAGGCGGTTTTCAGCAAGTTCTACCGCGCGAGTATCGGCTGGGACGGCGCGGATCCGGTGCGTTCATTCATCTGACGTTGACACCGCGCTTGACCCCGTCGGGATCATTCGCTGCAACCGGATGGGCGCCGTCTCGCGCAGAAACAGCGCCAGCAGGGTGCCGACGACGGCACAGCCCATCATGATGGTCATGGGCGCCTGAAGACCGTAGTGATCGGCGGCGCGGCCGGCAATTGCCGGAGCCCCGACGCCGCCCAATATTTCACCCAGCCCCACCACCATGCCGAGCGAGGTCGCCACGTAGCGAGCCGGAATGGTTTCCGAGGGCACGGTGCCCATGAACAGCGGGAAGGTTCCGCTGGCGGACCAGCCGATGAAGATCAGCGCGCCCAGCATGAACAACGAACCCTGGAAATACAACGCGGCGAGCGGAACCAGCAATCCGATGAAATTGAAGATGACGATGACCGGGCGCCTCCCGAAGCGATCCGAGAGCGCCGGCACCACGAAGCTGAAGAAGGCAGCCGACAGGCCCAGCACGCTCATCAGCACGCTCATCTGGCCGTTGCCGATCTGCCGCACCTTGATATAGAACAGCGGCAGAAAGGCCCATCCCAGCACCATCCACGCCACCATGAAGATGGCCATGAGCATGCACAGCCACATGTTCCTGTGCTGCATCATTTCCATGAAACTCATGTTCGTCTCAGCGGAGGGCGCGGCCATCTGCGCAGCCGTTCCCGCCGCGAAGGCCGCGGCAGGCTGGCGCACAAATTTGGCGATCAGCAGCGCCATGATGAGACCCGGCACACCCGCCAGATAGAAGGCCAATCGCCAGCTGTAGGCCGATGCGACGGCCACCAGAATGAGAGGCGCCGCAAAGGAGCCCAGCAAATTGCTGCCGAAGTTCTGCATCACTCCCATGTTGTTGCCGCGTTTCGCGGCGGTGGATTCGATTGCCACCAGCGACTGCGAGATCGGCAGAATCGGGCCTTCGGCCAGGCCCATCAGCAGACGGGTGGAAAACAAAGTCGCGAATGAAACCGCAAGTCCGGAAGCGAACGAACACAACGAAAAGACGACAACGGTGACCAGCAGAAACCTCTTGCGGTTGCCGGTGCGATCGGAGTACCAGCCGCCCAGATACGCGGCGGTGGCCCAGGTAAAGGACAGCGCGGAAGCCACCCAACCGACCTGCTCGTTGTTGAAATGCAGGTCCTCGGCAATGAAGGGCATCAGGAAGCTGGCGGCATTGCGGTCGAAGAACACGAAGCCAAAGGTGATGGTCAACACCCAGATCAGCCGGGTTTCGTATTTCATCTGCCGTGTACCTTCAGGAATCAGCGTGAGCGATTTGGGCTGTCGGCGAGCTTACTCGACGAGCGTCCGTAGAGGGGTACGCTGGAGAGCGGGTTCTTGTTCACTATGGGTAAAGTCTAACAGCACTCCATGGAATATCGTTGCAATGTGAAGACATGTGCCACGCATTCCGGTTCGCTGCAGAGTCCTGATCGCCGCTCGTTCGTGCGCGGGGTGGGCATGCTAACCGGGGTGATCGCCCTGGGACATCCGCTCGCCGCACTGCTGCCCGGCCGCGCCTGGGCCGTGGAGATGCGCGTACTTTCATCGGCGGATGCCGTGGCGCTGCTCGCCATGATCCGCGCCATTGCGCCTCACGACACGCTGGATGATGCCGCCTACGCCCTGGTCGTCAATGCCATCGATGCAGACGCGGCTGGTTCGACGGAGGCCCGCGCCGGTCTCGCGGCCGGCATTGTCGAGTCTGGGCGACGGCTTTGTCCGGATGCCCGAGGATGCGCGCGTCCTGCGCCTCAAGGCGATTGAATCCGGCGCATTCTTCCAGTCCGTGCGGGTCAAAACACTGATGGTGCTGTATAGCAATCCGATCGCCTGGGCGCACTTCGGCTATGAGGGCGAGTCGTTCTCGAAAGGGGGCTATCTGCTGCGGGGATTCAACGATTTGAAATGGCTTCCCGACGTGCCGTTGGCGGACAGCGGCGCGCTGCCTTTCGGCTAGAGCGCAGGTACATGCCGCGTTTCGAGTCTCAACGATTCGGACGTCGTCGTCATCATCGGTTCCGGCGCCGGCGGCGGCACCATGGCGAACGAACTCACGCGGCGCGGCCTCAAGGTCGTGCTGTTCGAGGCGGGCAAGCGCCAATCGCTCGCGTCCTTTTCACAAGACCCGGGCGAAGCATTCGGCCAGCTCACCTGGCTCGAACCGCGATCGCAGAGCGGCACCTGGGATCCCGTCAAGACTTCGCCTACGCTGCCCGCCTGGCACTGCCGCACGGTGGGCGGCACAACGGTGCACTGGACCGGCGCAACACCGCGCCTGCAGCCCTACGAGGTGCGCGCGCGCAGCGTGTATGGCGATGTGCCGGGGGCCTCGCTCGCCGATTGGCCGATCGACTACGCGGAACTCAAACGCTGGTATCAGGTGGCCGAAAAGCGGCTTGGTGTAACGCGCCGCAACGGCAATCCCGGCATGCCCGCCTCGAACAACTTCAAGGTGATGTATGCCGGCGCGCGGCGCCTGGGCTACAAGCGCGTGCACACCAACTATCTGGCGATCAATTCGCGCGCGCGCGACGGCCGGGGATTTTGCATTCAGCAGGGATTCTGCGCCCAAGGCTGCAAGACCGGCGCCAAGTGGAGCACGCTCTACACGGAGATTCCGCAGGCCGAGGCCAGCGGCAAGCTCGACCTGCGCAGTGAATGTTTCGTTACGCGAATCGAGCATGACGGTGCGAACCGCGCCACGGGCGTGGTGTATCGGGACGCCGCCGGAGCGGAGCAGCGCCAGCGCGCGCGCATCGTGTGCGTCGCCGGCAACGCCATCGAGACCGCACGCCTGCTTCTGCTGTCAGACTCCGGGCGCTTCAAACACGGGCTGGCCAATGGGTCCGACCAGGTCGGCCGCAACTATTGCCATCATGTCTTGAGTTTTGTCTTTGGCGTCTTCGATCAACCGGTGAGTTTCTGGCGCGGCGCGGTGCTGGCGGGCGTCGTGGAGGATGAAAATGTCCACGATCCGCGTCGCGGCTTCGTGGGCGGCTATCACCTGGAACTCGCGATGCTCGACCTGCCGACCCTGCCGCTCATCGGGCTGCCGTACGGCTGGGGCCGCGATTTCAGCTCGGTCATCGATAATTACCGCAACATGGCCGGCATGCTCGTCAACGGCGAAGATTTGCCGCGAGCCGACAATCGCATCACGCTCTCTGCGACGCGCAAGGACGCCTACGGCCTGCCCGTGGCGCATATTCACTGCGATCCACACGCGAATGATGTGGCGATGCGCGCCCACGCGACCGGGCAGGGACGCAAGATTTACGAAGCGGTGGGCGCGAAGCGCACCGTGGTGAGCCCGATGACGCCGGCCACCCACCAGATGGGCACCGCGCGCATGAGCCATGATCCGGGGCAGGGGGTCACCAACGCATACGGGCGCGCGCATGAGTTGCCGAACCTGTTCATCTCGGATGGCAGCGTGCAGACCACGGCCGGCGCGGCGAATCCCACGCTCACCATCGTCGCCCTGGTGCTGCGTCAGGCCGAGCATATCGGACGCGAGGTGGCCGCGGGGCGGTTGTAAACGATAACCGTCGCTTCACGGCGGCCCGCAATACTATCAACGGCAATCAGATCAGATACCAAAGGACATCATCGTCATGAGTCAGCAAAATCTCGAAACTCTGCTGAAAAGCGCCGGCAACACGGTTGACATGCTGCGCAATTCGCGCATCGGGGCCTATGTGTATCCCGTGGTGCCCAGCGAGTTCTACAACTGGCGCGATGAGCAGCGCGCCTGGCGCGAAACCGCCGTGCTGTTCGATCAGACGCATCATATGGCGGAATTGACCGTCAAAGGCCCTGATGCCTTGAAGCTCATTTCGTACACCACCATCAACAGCTTCAATAACTTCGCGGTGAACAAAGCCAAGCAGATGGTGCCGGTCAGCTACGACGGCTATGTGATCGGCGACGGCATCCTGTTCTATCTCGACAAGGAAGAGCTGCTGTTCGTCGGCCGCGCGCCGTCGGTGAACTGGATTCAGTTTCACGGCGAGACCGGCGGCTTCAAGGTGGATATGATCCGCGACGACCGCTCGCCCTCGCATCCGCGCGGCAAGGCCGTCACACGGCGCCATTACCGCTATCAGGTACAGGGGCCGAACGCCGCCAAGGTGCTGGAAAAGCTCAATGGCGGACCGCTTCCCGACGTCAAGTTCTTCACCATGGATGCCATCAACATCAAGGGTCGCAAGGTGCGCGCCCTGCGTCACGGCATGGCCGGGGCTCCGGGCCTCGAGATTTGGGGTCCGTATGCCGAGGGTGACGAGATACGCGACGCGATTCTGGACGCCGGCCGCGAATTCGGCCTGGTCCCGGTGGGATCGCGCGCCTACGCCAGCAATACGCTGGAATCCGGATGGATTCCTTCGCCGCTGCCGGCCGTGTACACGGGCGAGAAGATGAAGAAATATCGGGAGTGGCTGCCCGCCGGCGGCTATGAAGGCACCGGTTCGATCGGCGGCAGCTTCGTCTCGAAGAACATCGAGGACTATTACGTGACGCCTTATGAACTGGGCTACGGTCCGTTCGTCAAGTTCGACCATGATTTCATCGGACGCGAGGCGCTCGAAAAGAAATCGAAGGAGCCGCATCGCAAGAAGGTCACGTTTGCCTGGAACGGCGAGGACTGCGCCAAGATTTACGCATCGCTGTTCATGCCGGGCGCCGAGCATTACAAGTTTCTCGACATACCCATCGCGAACTATGCATCGTCCTCGTATGACAAGGTGATGATGGGCGGCAAGGTGGTCGGCTTCTCGATGTTCGGCGGCTACAGCTACAACGAACGCACGGCGCTGTCGTTGGGCATAGTCGATCCCGGCATCAATGTGGGCGACGTGCTCACGCTGGTGTGGGGTGAAGAGGGTGGCGGCACGAAGAAAACCACGGTCGAACGGCACAAGCAGCTCGACGTGCGGGTGAAGGTGTCGCCGGTGCCCTATGCCCGCGATGTACGCGAGGGATATCACGAAGGCTGGCGCACGCGGCAGTCCTGATCGGCATTCACATAATGCCGGCGGCAAGCAGCGCCGGCTTCCCGCACGTGCACGTCGACCGCGGCCCCGACGGTCTGTTGCGGGCGGCCGTCTCATACTGGGTGACGCCAAGGGCTTTAGGGTTTAGGGTACGCGAGGCGTTTCCCCATATCCGAGAAAGGCGATTTTGCGACGGGAGTGCACTATGAATGCGCAGCTCAAGGCCCGGGAGTTCCCGCTGCCCAGTTCGGTAAAGGTCGTACCCGGGAACCGAACGGGCGCAGGCGGCCTATCCGTACCACATCCAGTTTTCCAAGGCCGACGACCGGAAATTCTGGTTCTACAATTCCATGCACTTTCCAGAGCCCATGTCCGCATTCGACATGGTCACGGCGGAGGCGGCCTACTGCGCCCTCGGCGCGGCCAATACCCGCGTGCATTGTCTGCCCACCACGCTCGGCATCGATCACCGGATCATCAATGGCCGGGTATACATCGGCGGCAACGCGGTCACCGAACCCAAGGAGATAGCGCGCCGCACTGCCGAGTTTCAGAAGCGTGCCTTCTTCTACTACGAGAACTGGGAATCGCTGTACGCGCAGTGGAAGCAGAAGATGCTGAAGCTGATCGAGGACGCGAAAGCCCTGCCGGACCCCGCATTGCCGGAGTTCGAGCCTCTTGAACACGTGCACGCGGGCCGAGGTATCGCCGCGAATCATGACCTCCTGGTGACATACCAGAAGTCGCTCGAGGGCTACTTCCGCATGTGGCACCATCACTTCGAGTTTCTGCTGCTGGGCTACGGCGCCTATCTGACCTTCTTCGGCTTCTGCAAACAGGCATTTCCGGAGATCACGGACCAGACCATCGCCCGGATGGTGGCGGGAATCGATGCGGAAATATTCCGGCCCGACGATGAGCTGCGGCGCCTCGCCCGTTGCGCCGTCGAGCTGGACGTCGATGCACACTTTCGCGAGGGCGCTTCGGTCGAGGAGATCATGCGATCGCTGCGCGCCGTCGGGCGAGCCTGGCCGGCGCTGGCTCGAGGAACTGCAAACCTCGCGCGAGCCGTGGTTCAACATCAACGTCGGCGACGGGTTCTATCACTATCACCGCAGTTGGAATGACGATCTTTCCATGCCGTTCGCGGCGATTCCGGGATATGCGCGCAGCGTGCGCGCAGGCGAGCGGCTCGATCGCCAGGTCGAACGGCTGCGCGATGAGCGCAGCCGGCTGATCGCCGACTATCGCGAACTCTTGGCAAACGATGACGAGCGGGCCGCCTACGATCAGATGATCGCCCTGGCGCACCGGGTGTTCCCGTATGTGGAGGGACACAAATTCTACTGCGAACATTGGTATACCAATCTGTTCTTCAACAAGATCCGCAGCTTCGGGACACTGCTCTGCTCGCATGGCTTCTTCGGGAGCCCCGAAGACGTGTTTCATCTCACGCACTACGAGCTCGAAGCGGCCATCATCGACCTGATGAACGCCTGGTCGACCGGCTCCGAACCGCGCGGCCCCATGTACTGGCCGCCGATCGTCGCCGAGCGCAAGGCGGCGATCAAAGAGTGGGCCCGGCACGAAACGCCGCCGGCGCTCGGGCCAATTCCGGACGTCATCGATGACCCCGCCATCGTGATGCTCTGGGGAATTACGCGTGAGAGCCTCGACAACTGGCTGTCGGCCGGATCGGCGGCGGACAGCGACGAGGTGCGCGGCTTCGCCGCGTCGTCCGGGGTGGTGGAAGGGATCGCCCGCATCGTGATGTCGGTCGAGGAGATTTCTCGTCTGCAGCAGGGGGATATTCTCGTCTGCCACGTCACGAATCCAACCTGGACACCCATCTTTCAGAAGATTCGCGCCGCGGTGTCCGACATCGGCGGCTCCATGAGCCACGCAGCCATCGTCGCGCGCGAGTACGGGCTGCCGGCCGTGGTGGGCACCGGCAACGCCACCTCGAAGATCAAGGATGGCCAGCGGATTCGCGTGGACGGCGGACGCGGCATCGTCACGTTATTGCACTGATCCCGGGATCAAGCCATGCCCGCCATGAGATACATCAGTTGGTTCAAGGACATCGGTCTCGCCGACCGTCCCAAGGTCGGCGGCAAAGGAGGAAGCCTCGGCGAGCTGCATCGGGCCGGCATCACGGTGCCGCCAGGCTTCATCGTGCGCACCGAAGCGTTCGAGGGCTTCATCGACGAGTTGGAACGGCGCGAACCGGTGCGGACGCGCGTCGAAGGCCTGGCTGCGGATGAATTGAAGGAGACGGGGGCCGTGTCGCGCGAGCTGCGCGCGCGCATCGAGGATGCGTCCCTCCCGGTGGATCTGCAGCAGGAGATCCGCGATGCGTACGGTCGCCTGGGCGAATCGGAGGCGCCGCCAGCGGTCGCGGTGAGATCGTCGGCGACCACCGAGGATGCCGCGGATGCGAGCTTCGCCGGCCTTCAAGACACGTATCTTTGGGTCACACGAGCCGATGCGGTGATGCGAAAGATTCAGAGCTGTTGGGCGAGCCTGTATTCGGTCGAATCGTTGAGCTATCGGCGGCGGCATGGGATTGCCGAATCGACCGTGGCCATGGCGGTAGTCGTGCAGACCATGGTAGATGCGCGAACAGCCGGCGTGATGTTCACGCGCAGTCCGGTCAGCGGGGATCGGTCGGTGGTCGCCATCGAGGGAGCATGGGGCTTGGGTTCTGCGCTGGTTGGCGGCGAAGTGACGCCGGACCGCTGGGTGGTCGGGAAGATCACCGGCGAAATCTCGGTGCGCGAAATCTCGGACAAGGCCATCCGCCATGCGCGGTCGCCGTCCGGCGGCGTCGAGGAGCTTCCCGTGGAGAAGTCTCTGCGCCGGGAACCCTGCCTTTCCGACGAGGAACTGCAGTCGCTGCGCGCCATCGGGCGACAGGTTGAGCGCCACTACGGCCGGCCCCAGGACATCGAGTGGGCGATCGACCGGCACACGCAGCGGATCTTGCTGCTGCAGAGCCGGCCTGAGACGGTATGGTCGAACAAAGACGGGCAGGCGGGCTCGACCACGCGAGTTTCACGACCCGCTCTTGCATGTCATGAAGATTTTTGGAGGACAAAGGTGACCCTGACTGCCGCAGATGTGGCGGAGATCATGCGCATTGTCGAACAGTCGAAGTTTGACGAACTCAACCTCGAAATAGACGGGGTCAAGCTGACTCTGCGCCGCGCCGGTGCTGCGGGCGCATTCACGCGGAGCGTCACACGACCGGCTGGTCCTTCGGACGCCATGGCCGCCCCGGGTGCGGACTCGCCTGCTGCCAGAACTGCGGCCGGGGCCGCTGCGCCCGCGCCGGTCGACCCGAACGTCAGGGATATCACCTCGCCGATGCTCGGCACCTTTTATCGGGCGCCCAAACCGGGTGCCGCGCCTTTCGTGGAAATCGGCTCGGCGGTGGACGAAGAAAGCGTGATCGCGATCATCGAAGTCATGAAGCTCATGAATACCGTGCGGGCCGGCGTGAAGGGTGTCGTCACGGAAATCCTGCCGGCCGACGAGGCGCTGGTGGAGTTCGGTGAAGTCCTGATGCGGGCGCGCGTGGACGCCTGATTCATGACCATTCGCAGAATCTTGATCGCCAATCGTGGAGAAATCGCCGCGCGCATCATCAGAACCTGCCGCACCCTCGACATCGAAGTGGTGCTGGCGGTCTCTTCGGTCGACCGCGACAGTGAGCCGGCACGGCAGGCCGATCGGGTCGTATGCATCGGACCCGCAAGGTCCGCGGACAGCTATCTCAATGCGGCGGCCATGGTGCACGCCGCGGTCGCCACCGGCGCCGATGCGATTCATCCAGGGTACGGATTTTTGTCGGAGCGCGCGATTCTGCCGCAGTTGTGCAGCAGCGCAGGCATCGTCTTCATCGGTCCGACTGCCGGACAGCTGGCCGCCGTCGGCGACAAGCTGCGGGCGCGTGCCGCAGCGGAGACGGCCGACGTACCCGTCGTGCCCGGCGGTGCGGCGAATTCGCACGCCGAGGCAGAATCTCTGGCGCGCAGGATTGCGGCGCCGCTGCTCGTCAAGGCGGTGGGCGGGGGCGGAGGCCGCGGCTTGAAGCGGGTCGAGCGGATCGAAGACCTGCCGGAGCTGCTCGACCTGGCCGCAGCGGAGGCGGGGGCGGCGTTCGGTGACGCGCGCATCTACCTCGAGCATTACATCGACGGCGGCCGTCATGTGGAGGTGCAGGTTCTGGGCGATGGTGAGGGCAACGTCATCCAGCTGGGTGAGCGCGATTGCTCCGTGCAGCGCCGCTACCAGAAGCTCATCGAGGAGACGCCGGCTCCGGGCCTGTCAGCGTCGCTGCGCGATTCGCTGCAGCAGGCCGCCGTGCGCTTCGCGGAACGTCTCGCATATCGCGGCGCCGGAACGGTGGAATTCATCGTCGATACACGCCGTGATGCCTTCTATTTTCTGGAGATGAACGCGCGCATTCAAGTCGAGCATCCGGTAACCGAGGCGGTCACAGGCCTCGACCTCATCGCCGAGCAGATAGCAATCGCGGATGGAACCGGCCTGCGGGTGCGGCAAACCGAGGTTCGAACCGTCGGATGTGCCATCGAATGCCGGGTCAACGCCGAGGATTATCGCAACGAGTTCAAGCCCAGTCCGGGACGTGTCCGGGAGGTCTCATGGCCCTCAGGCAACGGCATTCGCGTGGACTCGCACATCGTGCCGGGATCCACCATTCCTCCTTATTATGATTCGCTGATGGGGAAGATCATCGCGTCGGGACCGGATCGCGCGCATGCGTTGGCGCGCCTTTGCGGGGCAATCGCCGGGACACGCATCAGCGGGGTAAAGAGCAATCTAGGTTTCCACAGTGCCGCGCTCGACGATCCGGAATTTCAATCCGGCGTCTGTGGATACAGGCTTCGTGGACCGCTTGTTCGCCCGCAGGCCGGACCTCTGCGATCAACGCGAAACCGGTGCCGCGCATGGCTGAACTTCAATTGGTCGAGACCTCGCTGCGCGACGGCAACCAGTGCCTGTGGGCGGCCTTGGGCGTGGATACGGCAAGGACCTTGAGCATCGCCGAGGTCATGGATCGTGTCGGCTTCCGCGCCATCGATTTCACGACCTCGACGCACATGGGCGTGGCGGTGCGGTACAAGAAGGAAGATCCATGGGAGCGGATTCGACTCATGGCCGCCGCGACGCCGCGAACGCCGTTGCAGTTCATGTCGACCGGTTTCAGGTTCATTTCCTGGGAGACAGCCAGTCCGGATTTCATGGCGCTCGCATTCCGGACGCTGACGCGCAACGGCATCCGGCGCTTCTGCCTCGCGGACCCGATGAACGATGCAGAGTCGAACATGGCTTGCGCACGCATGGTAAAGGAGGGCGGCGGCGAATACGTCATCGTGGCACTCGTCTTCACCTTGAGTCCGATTCATGACGATGGCCACTACGTCGAGCGTGCACGAAAGCTCGCAGCATGTTCCGACATCGATGCACTCTATATAAAGGACCCGGGCGGGCTCCTCAGCACGTCGCGGGCGCGAACCCTGATTCCCGCCATCAAGGCGGTCATGGGCGGGAAGCCTCTGGAACTTCACTCCCACTGCACCATCGGGCTTGCCGAACACACCTATATGGATGCGCCCAACCATGGTGTCTCGGCGCTGCAGTGTGCTTCCGGCGCGGCCGCCGACGGCACCTCGAATCCGCATTCGGCACGCGTGGTCGCGAATCTTCGGGCGTTGGGGCACGGCGTGGCCGTCGATGATGAGGCGCTGGACCGGGTGAACCGATACTTCACCCGATTGGCCGCCGCGGAGGGTCTGCCGGCGGGCTCTCCCCAGGCCTTCGATGCCCGGTATCTCAAGCATCAGCTGCCGGGCGGAATGGTCGGAACCACGCGCCGCCAGCTCGCCGAGGCCCGAGTGTCGCACCTCGAGGAGGCAGTGATCGAGGAGTTGGGCCGTGTTCGCGAAGAGCTCGGCTGGCCCATCGTCATGACTCCCTTCGCGCAAATCCTGATGACGTTGGCGGTGATGAATGTGATGAACAAGGAACGCTACAAAGTCATCCCGGACGAAGCGATCCGTTACGCGATCGGGCGATTCGGCCGGCCGACGGCTCCGATAGCCGCTCATGTGATGGAACGCATCGAATCGCTGCCGCGCACGCGCGAGCTGCGCGCCGAACCCGAAATGGCGGGCCTCGAGGATTTGCGGCGGCGCTTTGGCCCGGGTTTGAGCGACGAGGAATTTTTGCTCCGCGCCACGATGCCCGCGGGCCAGGTCGACGCGATGGTCGCGGCCGGCCCCGCCCGGCGAGACTACGATCCGACTGCAAGTCCCGTCATGGATCTCATTCGAAAGATCTCGGCGCGCGACGATCTTGACTATGTCTCGATCGTCAAGGCGGGCGTCAAGGTGGAACTTCGCCGCCACCCGGCCCGCGGCAGGGCAGCCCGCACAGGGACTGCGGAGTGAACGGGAGTTCGACTGCTGCCGCGCCGCCGCGCTTGAAGGGACTGATGTTCGATCTTGACGGCACGCTCCTTTTGAGCGACAGCTCCTTGGGGGGCTATGAGATCCTGCCGGGCGCGGCCGGGCTCCTGACCGAACTGAAGCGGCGGGACTTTCCCTTCGTGGTATTGACCAATGGCAGCGCCTATCCGCCGGCGGAGCAGGCCGCGAAATTGCGCAGCGTCGGACTGCCGGTGAGCGACGAGTGCATGCTCACGCCCTCCAGTGTCGCCGCCGACCTCATGGCGCGCGCCGGCGTGCGAAGCGCGCTGGTCCTCGGCACCTCCGGGGTCGGCCACGCTCTGCGCGATGCGGGAATCGAGACGGTGTACGTGGGCGAGGCCGGCGAACGCGACGTGCAGGCCGTGTACGTGGGCTGGCATCCGGAGTGCACGATGAAACACATCGAAGCTGCCTGTCATGCGATCTGGGCGGGAGCCCGGCTGTATGTGGCTTCTGATGTGCCGTTTTTTGCCACGAAGCAGGGCCGGACAATGGGCTACTCACATGCAATCACCGGCGCGATCCGGCGTGTGACCCGGGCACCGATGATTCTGACGGGCAAGCCCTCGCTGCACGCGCTGCGGCTCGTCGCGCGGCGACTCGGGTTGCGGCGCCGCGACCTAGGGATCGTGGGTGACGACCCCTCGGTCGAGATCATCATGGCGCGGCGAGGCGGCGCACGGGCCTTCGCCGTGACCACCGGCGTCACGGCGCGCGAAGAGTGGGAGCGTCAGACCGGCCTGCGGCGCCCCGAACACGTACTGCGGCGCCTCGACGATCTGCTTGACTATGTTTGCGTATCGTAAATTCAACATTCGCGGAGGGAATGGGCCGTGACACGAGTCCGGGAGGGAGATCTCTTGTGGACGCCGAGCAAGGCGCGGCGGGACCGCTCACACGTGCTGCGTTTCATGCAGTGGCTGAAGGAGGATCGAGGACTTCAACTGGAAAGCTACGATGCCCTCTGGCGCTGGTCCATCACAGATCTCGAATCGTTCTGGCACGCGATCTGGGACTTCTTTGGCGTTCAGGCATCGACGCCTTTCGACAGAGTGCTGGGAAGGCGAAGCATGCCGGGCGCGCAGTGGTTCCCCGGAGCGCGCCTCAATTATGCAGGCCATATTCTGGCACGCGAGCGTGCCGATGCGACGGCCATCATCAGCGTGCGAGAAGGCGAGCCGCTCAAGCGGATGAGCTGGGCGGCGCTCGGCGATCAGGTACGCATTCTGGCGACGCAAATGCGCCGAATGGGCGTTCGGCCCGGCGATCGCGTCGCGGCGGTATTGCCGAACGCGCCTGAGGCAGCCATCGCAACCCTTGCCAGCGCCAGCATCGGCGCGGTCTGGAGCTGCTGCGGACCCGACTTCGGCACCAAGGGAGTGCTGGAGCGCTTCAGGCAACTGGCTCCCAAGGTCTTCTTTTATGTCGATGCTTACCAGTATGGCGGCAAGCGGTACGATCGAAGCGCAGAACTACGCGACATCCTGCAAAGGTCTGGACACGGTGGAGCATGCGGTTCACGTCCCTTACCCGGGCGCAGGCGATCAGACCACGCCCGCCGGCAAATTGCGCTCCTGGAACGACCTCATGGATCAACCGCGGATCGCGGCGGCGGATTTTGCTTGCGAGCAGGTGGCTTTCGATCATCCGCTCTGGATCCTGTTCTCCTCCGGAACGACGGGGCTTCCCAAGCCGATTGTTCACGGGCATGGGGGCATCCTGCTTGAACATCTGAAGCACCTGCATTTCAACTACGAAGCAACGCCCGGCGATCCGCTGTTCTTTTTCACTGCGACGTCGTGGATGGTGTGGAATTTTCTGCTCAGCTCGCTTGCCGCGGGCGTCATTCCCGTTCTCTACGACGGCAATCCGGCGTATCCGGGGCCGGATGCACTGTGGAAAGTCATCGAGGAATCGGGTGCGACGCTGTTCGGCACCAGTCCCGCGTACATCGATCACCAGCGCAAAGCCGGCATCGTCCCCAGGGAGCGATTCAAGTTGGAAGGGCTCGAAGCCGTGACGCTGGCCGGCTCGCCGGTCAGCGCCGAGTGCATGCAGTGGCTGTACGAGAACGTGAAAGCGGATCTTTGGGTGGCCTCCGGCAGCGGAGGTACCGACTGCTGCACGGGGTTCGTGGGTGGGGTGTCAATGCTGCCGGTGTACGCCGGTGAGATCCAGGCGCGTGCGCTGGGCTGCGCCTGTTTCGCTTTCGACGAGCAGGGCCGGGAGATCGTCGATGAGGTGGGCGAACTCGTCATCACGCAGCCCATGCCGTCGATGCCGGTGCAATTCTGGGGCGATCCGGAGAACGTGCGTTACCGCGAGAGCTACTTCGACGTCTATCCCGGCATCTGGCGCCATGGGGATTTCGTTCGGTTCAACCGGCGCGGCGGCGTGTACGTGCTGGGCCGGTCGGATTCCACTCTGAACCGGCACGGCATCCGCATCGGCACCGCGGAAATTTACCGCTCGCTCGCCCTGCTCGAGGAGATCGACGATGCGCTGATCGTCAATCTGGATCTGCCGGGCGGCAAATTCTTCATGCCGCTGTTCGTGAAGCTGCGGGGCGGGCGTACGCTCGATGAGGCGCTGACGCGGCGCCTGGGCGAGCAGCTTCGCCGCGACTACTCTCCGCGCCACGTGCCCGACAAGGTCTACCAGGTGCTCGACATTCCTTACACGCTCACGGGAAAAAAGCTCGAGGTGCCGGTGCGGCGGATTCTCATGGGCGTGGACCCGGACAGGGCAGCCAACCGTGCCGCGTTGATCAATCCCGCTGCGCTTGACTACTTCATCGATTATGCGAAGAACCAGCGCGATTTCCCGCGCAGAGGCGAAGTCTCCGCGGGCGGCCCATGAACGCGCGTCGATGGTCGATGGCCCTGGCTGCCGTGCTGCTTTCGTCGCTGCCGGCAGCGCAGGCTTGCGCTCACAGCGCGAAGGCGGTCGATAATGTCATGCTCGGCAACGAGAACGATGGCACGGATTGGCCCGCGTATGGCCGCACCTTCAGCGAGGCGCGCTTCAGTCCCTTGCGGCAAGTCAACGATTCCAACGTCTCGAGGCTAGGGTTGGCATGGGCGCTCGATCTCGACGTTCCGAATTCGATCACGGCACCCGTGGAAGCCGGCGGCATCATCTATCTGGCCGCCGGCTACAGCATCGTGCATGCGATCCGCGCCACCGACGGCCGCCTGTTGTGGCGCTACGATCCGAAAGTTCCCGAAGCATCGGGTCAGAAGCTGCGCGCAGGTTGGGGTATCCGAGGATTGTCGCTATGGAAGAACAAAGTCTACGTCGGAACACAGGACGGGCGGTTGCTGGCGTTGTCCGCGAATAGCGGAAATCTGGTTTGGAGCGTGCAGACCCTGGACACCAAGAACGGGGCCTTCATATCCGGAGCGCCGCGGGCATTCAATGGCAAGATCGTGATCGGGAACGGGGGAGGAGATTTCTCGCCGCTGCGGGGTTACGTCACCGCCTATGACGCCGAGAGCGGCCGGCAGATGTGGCGCTTCTACGTGGTCCCCGGAAAGCCGGGCAGCAAGGACGGGGCGGCGTCGGACGAGATCATGGAACAGGCCGCGCGCACCTGGACGGGGGAGTGGTGGAAGTATGGCGGCGGCGGCAATGTTTGGAACTCGATGACGTTCGACCCGGAACTCAATCGACTGTACTTAGGTACCGGCAACGCCCTTCCGTCCAACTGGAAGATTCGCAGCCCTGGGGGCGGCGACAATCTGTACACTGCGTCCGTCGTCGCCGTCGACGCCGATACGGGCCGTTACGTGTGGCACTACCAGACGACGCCCGGCGATGCGTGGGACTACGACTCGGCCACGGATATGACTCTTGCCACCCTGAACATCCAGGGACAGTCAAGGCGGGTGCTGCTGCATGCCGCCAAAAACGGCTTTTTTTATGTGATCGACCGGGACAACGGCCGGCTGATCTCGGCGGAGAAATTGGGAAAGGTTACCTGGGCTGAAAAAGTGGACCTCTCCACCGGGCGTCCGGTGGAAACCGCCGGCGCGCGCTATCAGGACAAGAACGTGCTGTTGTGGCCGAGCTTCCAGGCCGTGCATCATTGGACGCCGCAATCCTTCAGCCCGTTGACGGGACTCACGTACGTGCCCACCCTGGAAATGCCCATGCCGTTCGGGGATGAGGGAGTCGACAAGAAGAATTGGAATCCCAAGCCGCTCACACCGGAGTTTGCGGGCTATACGCCCGGCAGCGGGGATGTTCCCAAGGATGCGGGCAAGAGCATTCTCAAGGCGTGGGATCCGATAGCCCAAAAGGAAGTCTGGTCGATCGAAACTCCGGGGATATCCGAAGGAGGCACCCTGGCCACTGCGGGAAACCTGGTTATCCAGGGGCGCGCCGACGGCCATCTACACGCGTACTCCGCTGACGGCGGAAAGGATCTATGGTCTTTCAATGCCGGCGTCGCGGTCACGGGGGTGCCGATCACCTACAGCGTCGATGGGCGCCAGTACGTGAGCATCACGTCGGGCCCTCTGAACGGGTCCACGGCCGCGTTCGGATCGATCTCCGCCCAGTGGGGATGGGAATCGCGCGGTCATCCAAGGCGCCTTCTGACGTTTGCGCTGGACGGCAAGGCCGTCTTGCCGCCGACCTCGGCGCCTGGCCTTGCCAGACCACTGGAGGGTCCGGAATTCAAATTAGATCCTGCACAGGTCGAGGCGGGGTCGCGGGAATTCGTACGCTGCCTGCTCTGTCACGGCACGGCGGCGGTTGCCGGCGGGAACGCTCCCGATCTGCGGGCCTCCCCGGTTCTCTTGTCGGCCGCGGGGTTTGCGGCCATCGTCCGCGATGGCGCCCTGGTCGGCCGCGGGATGCCCCGATTTGCGGAGCTCTCCGACGCACAGCTCGATTCGCTGCGCCACTTCGTGAGAGCCAGGGCGCGTGAATCGCTGGGAGACCAGCGTGCAAGGTAGAAACCCGAAATCGATCATCGATCACGGCGCCATGAGCGCGCGCCAGTGGCTTGCGGTTCTCGTCACCGTGGGGCTCAACGCGATGGACGGTTTCGACGTGCTGTCGATCAGCTTCGCTTCGCCCGGGATTGCGAAGGACTGGGGGGTCGACAAGGCAACGCTCGGCTGGGTTCTGTCGATGGAATTGATGGGCATGGCGTTGGGCTCCGTGCTGCTCGGCGGCGTCGCCGACAAGATTGGCCGGCGACCGACGATCCTCGCATGTCTCCTCGCCATGACCGTCGGCATGTTCGGCGCGAGTCTGGCCGGCGGCGTGCCGACGCTTCTGGCCTGGCGAATGCTCACGGGTCTTGGGATCGGCGGCATGCTGGCGTCGATCAACGCAGCCGTGGCGGAATTGTCGAATGATCGCTGGCGGAGCCCGGCCGTGTCTCTGATGGTGATCGGCTATCCCGTGGGGGGCGTGATCGGTGGAATGGTGGTGCAGAGACTGCTGGGCGACGGTACTTGGCACGATGTGTTCATCTTCGGAGGGTGGGTCACCGCGGCATTCATTCCCCTCGTTTGGTTTCTGCTGCCCGAATCCGTGGACTTTTTGGACCGCCGGCGGAGGCCCGGGGCATTGGAAGCCATCAACCGGATCTTGGGGCGCTTTGGGCACGAATCGATGGCCGCGTTGACACCGGTCACGGTGGAATCGGCACAGCGCTCGGTGATGGATATCTTCAAGCCCGGGCTCATCGTCGCGACGGTGCTCATCACCCTGGGCTATTTCGCGCACGTCACTAGCTTCTACTTCATCATCAAGTGGGTGCCGAAATTGGTGGTCGACATGGGCTTCGCACCCAAGGCGGCGGCGGGCGTGTTGACCTGGTTGAACGTGGGAGGTGCGTCGGGAGTCGCGATATTCGGGCTGATTGCTACGCGCGTCTCTCTGAAAGCGCTGACCATCGTCACGCTCGTGGGCTCATCGGCGATGGTCGTCCTTTTCGGGCGCGGCTCGGCCGACCTCGCCGTGCTGTCGGGCACGGTGGCGTTCGCCGGACTGTTCATCAACTCGGCGATAGCCGGATACTACCTGCTGTTCGCCAAGGTCTTCCCGACGCATGTGCGCGCGACGGGCACCGGCTTCGCGATCGGCGTCGGACGCGGGGGCGCGGTGCTCGCGCCCGTTCTCGCAGGGTATCTGTTCCAGGCCGGATTCGGAATGCAGGCCGTCGCCACCATGATGGCCATGGGCTCGCTGCTGTCGGCGGCGGCGCTGCTGGCTCTCAAGTTGCGGACGGCCGAGGCCGCCGGAGAAAGCTTCTAGCCGGGACGTCGGCGTCTCAAGCTGACTTGTTGCGCCAGCTGTCCGCGTAGGCGGTGCGGGCCACGTTCGAGTATGGCACCGGCGACACCACGGCCTTGATCTCAACCTGCTTGTGGCGCTCGACGGCGGGCTTCGCCGTACCGCCGCCGGGCTCGCCCCACACGAACGTCACTTCCGTGCCCGGCGCCGCATGGCGCTCATCGAGCATGGCCAGCGTGAGCATCTTGCCTTCGTTCGCGCTGTAGCCGATCCACGTCGACAGGCCGACCAGTTTTCCGTCCACCGTCACGCGATCGAAGGGGTGCATGGAATAAACGGCGCTCGGGAACTCGATGAACTTGGCGCGCAAACCCTGGTCGAACATCGTAAAGAGCGCGTCGGTCACCGATACATTGTCGAGAGCCAGTGTGACCTTCTTGCGGTGCGGACCCGCGGCCATCTTCTCGAGCGCAGCGCGGCCGATGAACTCGTGGTCGAATTTGACGAACAGTCCGTAACCCAGCTCCCACGGCGTGAGGTAGTAATCCTCGATCTTGCCGGAGACGAAACTCCCGCCGATGGATGCTTTGGCCTCGTAGTGATTCACGGTCAGCCATTCGCGATAGGGTTTCATCTTCTCGCCGGTATAGACGGCGGGAAGCGGCGAGGGAATCCAGCCCGATTCCAGGGTATTGGAGGAATAGCAGCGTCCGCCGACCAGCTTCAGGCCGTGCGCCTTGCCGGCCTCGAGCAGGGCTGCATGAATCGCGGGGCCGTCGGCCCAGGGACCCATCAATTCGAATCCCGGCTGTCCGGCCATGCCGTGCCGCAACGCGCGCAACTTTCGGCCCGCGATCTCCATGCCGCACATGTTGAAGAATTTCAGATCCGGTGCGGGGCGGCCGGTGGCCGACTCGATCACCTTCGAGGCGTTCGGTCCCTGCAATTGATAGCGGTAGTGGCGCCGGTTTTGCGGATCCGGGCGCGCCACCGTGCGTTCGTCGTAGCTGCACGTGACGCGGCGGCCGCTGATCTGCGCGTTGAACTGCACCCAGTTGAGCGCGGGCGCGCGTCCCACCAGATTGAACTGGTTCTCCGCCAGATAGAACAGAATCACATCGCCGATGACGTAGCCATCATGGCTGCAGGGCACGAACTGCTTGGCTTTGTCAGGGGCAAAGCCCTTGAAACTGTTGATGCCGAGGCCGTTGAGAAACTCGAGTGCGTCCGGTCCTTCCACCATCAACTCGGCCATGTGGTAGGACTGGTTGAACAGAACGCAGGTCTTGGCCCAAGCCCGCTGTTCATCCCGCCAGTTGGTGTACTCGGCAGGCACGCCCGGATAGACATTCGGGCCGGCCTGCTGATTGCGCAGCAATTCAACAATGCTGCCGGTGCCGTTCAGCAGAGATTCAAGCGACGGTGCGCCGCCCCGTGATGATGCAGACATTTGGTACCTAATCTCCAACCCGTCGCGTTAATGAAAAAGGCATGAGCGGCGCCGGTCAATGTGCCGCTAGAGGCGGATGATCACGGTTTTCACTTCGGTGTATGCCTCTACGCCCTGCCGCCCTTGTTCGCGTCCTATGCCCGACTGCTTGTAGCCGCCAAAGGGCAGCGCCGGATCGATGACGGCGTGGCAATTGCCCCAGACCGTCCCGGACTTGATCTTGGCGGCGAGCCGGTGCATGGCGGACAGATCCTTGGTCCAGATCCCTGCGCCGAGGCCGTAGCAGGTGTCGTTCGCCGCGCGTGCCACTTCGTCGAGGTCGTCGAATCGCTGTGCCACCACGACGGGTCCGAAGATTTCTTCGCGGACCACGCTCATGCCGGGCTTCACATCGACCAGCACCGTCGGATTGACGTAGTAGCCGTTGGCCGCGGCGCTGTCGCCGCCCAAGGCGACGGACGCGCCGTCGCGCTTGCCCGCCTCGATGTAACCCATGACCCGGTCCATCTGCTCCTTCGACACCAGCGGGCCCATGTGGCCTTGCGGGTCGAGCGAGGGGCGCGGTCTCCAAAACGCCGATGCGGCCGCCACACCTTCTATGACGCGGTCAAAAATGGAGCGGTGCGCAAACAGACGCGAGCCGGCGATGCACACCTGGCCGGAATTGAAGAAGATGGCGCCGGCCGCGCCGGCCGCCACTTCTTCCACGTTGACGTCAGGCATCACGACCACCGGCGACTTGCCGCCGAGCTCGAGCGTGACCCGCTTCAGGGTGTCGGTGGCATTGCGGTTGATGAGCTTGCCCACTTCCGTGGAGCCGGTGAAGGCGATCTTGTCGACGCCGGGATGCTTCACCAGGAAATCACCGGCCGTGTGGCCGTTGCCCGTGATCACATTGACGACCCCCGGCGGAAAGCCTGCATCGGCCACGACGTCGGCGAGGCGCAGCGCCGTGAGCGAAGTCTGCTCGGCGGGCTTCAAGATCACGGTGCAGCCGACGGTGAGTGCCGGTGCGATCTTGAGCGCGGCCATGAGCAGAGGGAAATTCCACGGAATGATCTGCGCCGCGACGCCGACGGGCTCGCGACTCACGTAACTCAACATCGTGCCGCGCGGCACCCCTTGCGGCTCGATCAGTTCGCCGCCCAGCTTCGAAGCCCACCCTGCCATGTAGCGCAGCATGTCGACCGCACCGGGAACGTCCACCGCAGTCGCCATGCCGACCGGCTTGCCGTTGTCGATGGCCTCGAGTTCGGCGAATTCCACGGCATGAGCCTCGATCAGGTCGGCGAGCTTGTTGATGATGCGCTCGCGCTTGTTCGGCGGAAGATTCGACCAGCGGCCGTCATCGAACGCGGCTCGCGCCGCGCCGACCGCGCGGTCCACGTCGGCCTTCGATGCATCCACGATGCGCGATATCTCGCGTCCCGTCGACGGGTCCTCGACCGCCAGCGTGGCATCGTGCGACGAAGGCACCCACTCGTTGTTGATGAACAGCGCGGGTTTGCGCGCGAGCGCGCGCTTGGCAGCGGCCGAGTACTCGGGCTGAATGAACGTCGATTGCATAGTCGTCGGTGCAGTTGCCATGGCGGATCCTCGCGTGATCAAAAGGTTGTGCCCCACCCGGGCCTTGCGAGCCAGGGTGGGGCAGCCAGAGTATTCCCGATCCAGCCCGGTTGAAACGCGGGCAGCCGCGAGCGTTTACGGCAGCTTGGCCCGGATCGTGACATACCACATCCGCGGCAGATTGTAGGAACCCACAACCTCGCCGGCGGTGTAATTGACCGAACCCACGGTCAGGTACCGGTCGTCGGTGAGATTGGTTCCACCGACGATGAACTCGAAGCGACTGCTCGGCGGGATGTAGTGGATTGCCGCGTTGACCGTATTCGTCGAATCCCGCTCGAGCAGCACCGTGTTCGGACCGTCGTTGAACATGTGTGCCACATAGGTGTAGTCGGCCTCCAAGCGCACCGTCCCGTTGTTGGCGAGCTTGATGTCGTAGGTCGGGCTGACGCTGAACTTGGTCTTCGGCGTCTTCGGCAGTTCGCTGTTGTACGAGAAGCCGCCGAAACCCGGGACGTACTGGGCGCCCTGTTTCGGGTCGCAATTGTTGTAGAGCAAGCAGGGATTTAAGAATGTGTAGTAGGCGTCCATGTAGCCGGCCGTGAAATTCAGGCCGATGCCATTGTCGAACACCGACGCCAGTTCAAATTCCAAGCCCTTGATGGTCGCATCACCCGCGTTCTGATAGACGGGCGAGGGGCCCTCTTGAACGTTCAACTGAATGCCTTTGTACTTGCTGTAGAAGGCGGCCACGTTGGCCTGCAAATGGCGATCGAACCACTGCGATTTCAAACCAATTTCGTAGGTCTGATCGTACTCGGGATTGAATCGGGCGAGATCAGGGGTCGAGATCGGGGCCGACAGACGAGTCGTCCACCCGCCCGACTTGAAACCCTTTGACCAGCTCAAGTAGCCCATCACGTCCGGGGTGAATTGGTACTGCGTGCCGACGGTGGGCGTGAACACATTCCAGTCCTGGTGGTCCCAGACGTTCGGGAAGTAGCGCAGCGGGTCCCCGGCCACCGGGAATCCCAGTGCTTGCTGGCAGGTTGGGCCCACGGGTATTGCCGGGATATAGGAGTGGGCACTGCCGTTAGGATCCAGGCAGCCCGAGATCTTGTACGAGAAGCCGTTCAGATCCGCTTGACCGCCCAGGAACTGTTTGCGCTCCAGTGAATAGCGGCCGCCGGCCGTCAAAGTCCACGCATCGGTGACATTGAAGTCCAGGTGCGCAAATGCGGCGTACGAATCGGTCTTGACGTCATTGGCTTCGTCGAGGACGTACAGATAGCCCGTGTCGAACGGCACGAAATCGTGCACGTAGCCGCCTTCCGAGAAGTAGTAGAGACCGAGGGCATAGTTCAGCCGGTCGTTGACCGCCTTGCCGTTCAACTGGAACTCCTGCGAGATCTGGTGCTGATGCTGGCTGTCGGTCACCTCTTGCATCGACTCGGGGGTACCGTCCAAATCCGTGCCGATGTTCCAGTTGATCTGGCGCCAGCCGGTGATGGACTTGAACTTCAGGTCGTTGTTGATCTGCCAATCCAGGGTGATCGACGTACCGACCGAGTCATATTTGGCAAAGCTCGGGCCGTTGGCATAGGTCGAATCGATGTTGCCGGTTTGGGTGTTCGCATAGTTCCAGTAGATGCGCGGCGTCTGGCCGGGGTAGAGCACGCTGCCCATCCCGTTGGCGCCCTGATGGACGAACGGCGCGACGGTCGGATACGCGGCGACGAGTCCGGCCAATACCGAATTGGGCACTCCCACCGCACCCACCCCGCCCAGCGCCGGACTGCCGGGGCCATACGGCGTTCCCGTGAATTTGCCGGTGGTCCCATTCCAGGTGCCCACGGCGAGCGGGCCGCACAGTCCGTTCGTCGTGTTGAACGGGCCGGCGGCCAGCGCCGAACCCGGCGTGGTGATGCACATGTTGTAGAAATTGCCCATGATGTTGGGGCCGAACAGCGCCCCCGCGGCCGGCGAATTGGGATTGATGTAGCTGGTGGCATTGGCGGTGGTGACGCTGCGGACCACGTTGGCGAGCCCGGACTGATCCTCGTGCGTGTAGTCGCCGGCGAGTGTCACGTCGACCGCTTCGTTTGCATGCCAAAGCATCTTGGCGCGAATCGCCTGCACGTTCTCGCCGCCGCCGGCCGAGTTGGACTGACTGCCTGGAGCCTTCGGGTAGTCGGTCTGCGAGGACACTTGATAGGGCGTCGAGCCGATGACGGAAGTGGAGGGATACGGGACCACCTTTTGGTACCCTTCGCGGGTCTGCGACGAGACGCTGACCGTCGTCAGGACACTGTCCGATATCGGCATGTCGGCGGTCAACAGGACGTCGTGGCGGTTGTACGAGCCCAAGGTCATTTCGCCGGCGATCTTCGATTCGGTGCCAGGCGTGTGCGTGACGATGTTGATGGCGCCGCCGATGGTGTTGCGCCCGAACAGCGTGCCCTGCGGACCTTTGAGGATTTCGATGCGATCCACGTCCAGGAGGTTCTGGTTGGCGCCGATCGTGCGCGCGAGGTATACGCCGTCCAGGTAAACGCCGACGCCCGGATCCAGGTTGAATGCGAAGTCGTCCTGGCCGATGCCGCGGATGGAGGCCGACAGAACTGAACTGTCGCCGGAGAATGGCGCGCCGCCGTCCAAGTTGACGTTCGGAGTCAAGTTGGAGAGTGCGTGCAGGTTGTTGAGACCCTTGCTTTGAATCGTCTCCGCGGTGAAGGCGGTGATGGCGATCGGTACCTTTTGGACGTTCTCGCTGCGCTTTTGGGCGGTGACGACAATTTCCTCCAACCCTTCGCCGAATGCCGCCGAAGCGATCAGCTGCGTCGCGATGGCGGCGGCGACCGTACCCAGCATGAAGCGGCGGCGGCGAGCGTGCGCCGGTAGTATCTTCCCTAGCATTGGTCTTCTAGCCATCCCGGTTCCCCCAGTGATCTTATTGCGTCCAGTGTGCGGTCCTCCAGTAATTATGACGCGCCGCAATGGGTCGCGCTGGGGCCGCACTTACGCCTTTTTATACACCATGAAAGCCTGGTTGTTTCAATCTGAGAGAGAACTCTTGTTCGTCCTACAGCGTCATTCGTCCAAAGGTCCTCAGTGGAGCCCCCTCCCATCGGATGCACGGGGAGAAAGATCGGGATGCAGCAGCAGGCTCTGGCTATACTGCTGAATGGGACAGCCGACCGCCGGAGATTCGATGGCATCGCAAGGGATGGATCAACAACGTCTTGCCGAGCTTGAAAAGGTCATCCGCGCGGACATCAAGGCGGGGTTGTATCACGGCGCCGTCATCAAGGTTGCGCGTGCGGGTGCGGTCGCGCTGGAGGCCGCCATCGGCGCCGCCGATGCGGCGCAGACCCGGCCTTTGGCGCTCAATTCGGTATTCAGTATATTTTCCATTACCAAAGCGTTCACCAATACGCTGGCATTGCGGGCGATCGAGTTCGGACGGTTCGCGCTGACCTCAAGCGTCTCGGAACTCGTCCCCGAATTCACCGGTTACGGGCGCGAGAAGGTGCAGATCTGGCATCTGTTGTCGCATCAGGCGGGCTTCCCGATCATCTTCGAGGTCAAGCCGGGCATGTACATCGATCGCTTCGAGGAGATGGTCGCCGCCGTCATCGAAGTGGTGAGACCCGCAGAGCCACCCTGCACCACGGTGGCCTACTCGCCGCTGGTGAATCACGTGCTCATGGCGGAGTGCGTGCGTCGGACCGACCCGAAACGCCGCGGTTACCGTCAAATCGTGCAGGATGAAATTCTGACGCCGCTCAAGATGAACGATACCTCGGTGGGTCTGCGCGCAGATCTCAAGGCGCGCCACATCGTGCCGGATTTTCGCGGCAACTACCCGATCGGCCATCGAGGGCACAGCGATCTGGGTCCCAACGGCGCATTCGAGGAGGAGCACGCCGAGATGCCCTGGGTGGGTATCGCCTCAACGGTGCCCGACATGTTCCGTTTTGCAGAAATGTTCCGGCAGAACGGCACGCTCGAGGGCGAGCGAATCTTATCGCCGGCCACGCTTGCCCTCGCGCGACGAAACTGGACCGGCGAAAAGCCCAACGAGCTGTACGTGGCGCGGGGCCGGGAGCGCGGCTGGGATCCGGCGCCGGCATACATCGGACTTGGATTCTCGCTGCGCGGCACGGCGATGTGCAGACACATGTTCGGTACGCTGGCCTCGCCGGGCACCTTCGGCAACTACGGCGCAGGCACGACCCTCTTCTGGGTCGATCCGGAGCGCGATCTCTCGTTCACCTTCCTCTCCGCCGGACTCATGGAGAGCAATGCCAATATCGAACGTTTCCAGAAGCTGTCGGACATGGTTCTTTCCGCCGTACAGTAATCCAAGCCTCGCATCCTTGCGGCTCACTGCGCGGCGAATGCCGCTCTGACGGGAAGCCGGATGGGACCGTGGCCGATGGTGGTCATCCAAGGTTCGGCCTCTCCCGCAGGCTCGAAATGCTCGATGCTCTCGGCCAGCGCTCCCAGCAGCGCTTCCGCCTCCAGAAGGGCCAGCACCCGGCCGACGCAGGCATGCACTCCGTAGCCGAAGCCAAGACTGTCGCGATTGTTTCTGCGCACGTCGAAACGGTCCGGGGCGTCCCAGCGGCGCGGGTCGCGGTTGGCGGCGGCGAACATGAGCCCGCAGCGCTCGCCCGCCGGAATCACGAAGCCATCGATCTCGACATCCTTCATCGCGATGCGCCCGGCCATGCGGGAGGGCGAGTCCCAGCGCAGGCTTTCCTCGAATGCGGCCTTGATGAGCGAGCGGTCGGAGCGCACCAGCCGGTACTGGTCGGGAAATTCACAGAATGCACGGACGGTGTTGGCCAGGGTCAGCACGGTGGTATCGGCCGCCGCCGACAACAGGATGCCCACCAGCAGATTCGCTTCCTGCGGCGTGACCTCGCCGCGATCGGCCGCTTCGTACATCGCCAGCCCCAAGCTGCCGGGCGCAAGGTTTTCCCGGTTGCAGCACCGGCTCGCCCACGCAATCACCGCTTCCGTGTTCTGCATGGCTTCATGGAACAGTTCGTTCATCGGCCCCATCGTCGCCCACACCATGTTGCCGAAGGCGTACATGTGTTCGCGGCCCTCAAGCGGCAGTCCGATCAGATCCGGCAGCACCTTGTAGACGAATGGCTGTGTGATATCCGCGACCGCATCGATGACCCGGCCTTCGCGCGAATGCAGGTCGTCGACGATGCTCCCTGCGTCGCGGCGAAAAGCTTCCGCCATATGCGACAAGGCGCGCGGCGAGAGAGCGTTTGCCACCACGGCGCGCACGCGCGTGTGTTTGGGCGGATCGTCGGTGAGCAGCAGTTCGGGGCGCACGGAATTCGGATCGTGCCAGGGGCGCGAGGTGGATGAGAAACTCCTCCAATCCTTGAGGCCGGCGGCCACGTGCTCGTGGCGCGCGAGCATGGTGATGTCTTCCCGCGGCAGCTTGACGACGGGTCCGAACTCACGCAGCCGGTCGTCGATCGAACGCGCGTTCCTCACGGACTCGCGCGAGAAGGGATCGGTGTCGAATTCAGGAATCGCCTTGGGCATACAATTCACCCCGCCGCGGCGATGCCGCCATCGACATGCAGAATTTCACCGTTGATGAACGATGCCGCGCCGCTCAGCAGAAATGCGCAGGCTTCGGCGTTGTCCGCTTCGCGGCCCAGCCGGCGCAACGGAATGGTACGCGCACGACGGGCGTATTCGGCCTCGTCGTTGAGCCCCAGAGCGCCTGGAGTGGGCACCGAACCCGGGGCGATGGCATTGACGCGCACGTTGCGCGGCCCCAATTCGGCGGCCAGCACCTTGGTGAGCGTGACGATGGCGCCTTTCACGAGGCTGTAGGCCGCCGTGTTGGGGAACCCCTTCTCCGCCACGGGCGAGGCCATGTTGACGATCGCGCCGCCGCGCGCGGCATCGTAGTGCGCGAGCAGCGCCTGCGCGCCCCAGACGCTGCCGTTGATGCCGATGGCGGCCATGCGATTCAGCGTCTCCGGGGTGATGTTCTGGACCGGTTCGTAGCGCAGCAGCATCGCATTGTTGACGACGGCATCGATGCGGCCGCAACGTGCGGCAAACCGCGCCGCGGCCTGCATGAATTCGTCGCGCGCGGCAACATCGACGGCGTAGGCCAGCGCGGCGCCGCCCGCGGCGCAAATGGCCTTGGCCACCTCCTCGCAGCCGGCGGCATCGACGTCCGTTACGGCCACCGTGGCGCCGCACCCGGCCAGTTTCTCGGCCATCGACCGGCCGAGGCCGCGGGCGGCGCCGGTGATGAAGACGTGTTGACCGGACAGATCCGGATAAGCAGCCGCTGCGCTCATACCTTGAGCCGCCACGCCGTACCGTCAGGCACGATGTGACCCGCAGTCGGCTCGGCGAAGTGAGTGCCGATGACGAGGGTGCCGGTATTGCCGAAGCGTTGAACGAAGTCGCAGCGCGTGCGCGCAGCCTGGGGCTTGTCCATGTCGAAGCGCGCTTCGGTGCCGGGAACGGCGATTTGGATGGGGTGGTGCATCAAATCGCCGGTGATCACGGCCTGCTCGCCGCGCGAATCGATCAGCACGCTCACGTGGCCCGGCGTGTGACCGGGCGTTGGGATGAGCGAGACCTCCTCGGTGAGGCGGAAGTCCGCATCGATGAACTCCTCGAGGCCTGCGGCGAGTATCGGATCGATCGAGTCCTGCAGATGCTCCATGTGATGATAGCCGTCGGTGTCGCGCAGATGCTTCCAATGCTGCCATTCGCGCCGCCCGAAGAGGTATCGGGCCTGGGGAAAGGTGGGGACCCACCTGCCGTCGACGAGGCGGGTGTTCCAACCCACGTGATCGAAGTGCAGATGCGTGCACAGCACGTCGGTGACCTGGCCTGCCGGGAAGCCGGCCGCGCCCAGGTCCTCGAGGAACGTGTTCTGCATGTTGCAGAACACGTCGAACTCACGCTTGCGATCGTTGCCGATGCAGGTATCGATCATGGCGGTGCGGCCCTTCGAGCGCAGCACGAAGCACTGGAAGGAGATAAGCATGCGGCCTTCGGGCGTCGCGAAGTGCGGCAACAACCATCCAAACTGCTGCACGTACTGCGGCGTGGCGTCGGGCAGCAGCATGCTGATGTCATCGTCAAAGCCGTAGACTTCAACGATGCGCGCGATCTCCACGTCGCCCACGCGCCAGTGCCTGATGTGTTCAGCCGCCATGCCTCCCTCCCAAGGTGCGCCCCGTGATCAAATTGGCGGCTTTTTCGGCGACCATGACGATCGGTGCGTTGGTGTTGCCGCCCACAATACTCGGAAAAACCGAGGCGTCCACCACCCGCAGCGCATCGATTCCGCGGACCTTCAGGTGAGGATCCACCACCGCCATGGCGTCGATGCCCATGCGGCAACTCCCCACGGGATGATGGACCGTGGCGGCCGCCTCGCGCAAATAGCCCTTGAGATCAGCATCGCTTCCCACCCCGCGGCCGGGGCGCACTTCGGTGGCCTCATAGGGCGCAAATGCAGGCGCTTCGCAGAGCCGCCGGACAAGATTGAGGCCGCGCAGCAGCGGCGCGCTGTCTGAAGGATCGGCGAGGATATTTGGATTTACGCGGGGAGCGATGCGCGGATCGCTGCTCGCGAGCCTGACTTCACCGCGGCTGCGCGGGTAGAGATTCACCACGCTCATCGCGAATCCGTGGCCGAGCGGCAGCGGAAACGAGTGAGGGTTGCGGCGCGCGGGCTGAAAGGCGATCTGGATGTCGGGGCGGTCGGCGTCCGCGCAACTTCGAATGAAGGCGGTCGACTCGAACACATTGCTCGCCAGCGGTCCGCTGCGCGCGGCGGCGTACTGCGCGAGATTCCACAACGCACGCGGCAGCGTGCGCCACGATAGTCCGTAGGATGTGGTGTCGCGCATCTCGAGCGCGACGGCCACGGCCGGGTGGTCGTGATAATTCGCGCCGACGCCGGCAAGGTCGGCCTTGACGCGAATGCCCAGCGATTCCAAATGCCGCACCGGACCCACACCTGACAGCATCAGGAGGTGCGGCGAGTGCACCGCGCCGGCGCACAGCACGACCTCGCGCGATGCCGGCACCGAATGACGCGCGCCGGCGCAGGAAACATCCACCCCGGTGGCGCGGCCCGCCTCGAGGCGAACGCTGGTGACAAGGCTCCGCGCGAGAAGCGTGAGGTTCGGGCGCTTCAGAGCCGGCATCAACATCGCTTGCGCGGAGGAATCGCGCCGGCCGCCATGAATGGTGCCCTGGCGAAGCCCATAGCCCTCGGGATCAAGTCCGCTGAAGTCATCGCAATGCCGATAGCCGCCGACCGACGCAAAGGCGTCGAGAAACGCCTGATTCAGCCGATTGGGTTTCGGGATGAAGGTGACGTGGATGGGTCCGTCGACGCCGTGAACTTGGGTGTCGCGCCGGTCGAGATTATTTTCCGACAATCGGAAGTAAGGCAGCACGTCCGCCCAGCTCCAGCCGGCATTGCCGGCTGCCGACCAATCGTCATAGTCCTTCGGGTGGCCGCGGTGATAGGCCATGCCGTTGATGGAGCCCGAACCGCCGACCACCCTGCCGCGCGGCACCGGGACACGGCGGTCATTGAGCGCCGTCTGCGGCTCGGTATGGAGGCCCCAGGTGAGTCCACGATTCGCGATCGCAGCGCCAACCAGCGCAGGCACATGGATGAAGGGGTGGCGTGCCGGGCCGCCGGCTTCGATGAGACAGACACGAGTGTGAGGGTCCTCCGACAATCGCGCGGCGAGCACGCATCCGGCCGTGCCTGCGCCGACGATGACGTAGTCGAATGGGGCGTCGATGGTCACGGGTGCGCCGTCGGCGGGAGGGGCCCCTTCAGCCCTTGCGAAACGGCAGCGTCAGTAGAAACAGAATCAGGCGCGGCGTCAGCAGTTTCAGCGCCGCGCGCGCGGCCTCAGGCTTCAGGCGCGCGTTCATCGGCATGGCCCCGAACACCTTGCCCTTGATGAGCAGAGAGTTGCCGTCGCGCTCCAGGGCGGTCACCGTCATGAGTTCGCTGCCGTCGGTGGAATGTAGTTTCACCTGACGCGTCCCTGCTTCTCGAAATCAAGCCCGAGGGCTTCGAACATCTTCATCGCCGTGGCCCGTCCTGCGCCGAACACGCCGCCGCCCGGATGCTGGAAGGGGCCCACCAGATAGAAGCGGTCGAGGCCGGGCACCGTGTATCCCCCAAGCTCCGGCGTGGGGCGATGCGCGCCGCTCTGATAAGTGGCGGTCGCGATGCCGTGCAGGTCCCCGCGGCGGAAGCTGGGGCTGGTGCGCTCCATGTCGACCGGACTGTCGATATGGGCCTTGAGCACGCAGCCTGGAACGTTGGCGACGAACTTCGACAAGTGGGTGAGCATCTTATCGGCGTATTCCCGCTTTGATTCATCCCAGCTGCGGCCGTCCGGACGCCGGTAGGGCACATAATCCCACAAATGCAGAATGGCTCTGCCCTCAGGCACCCGGCTCGGGTCGAACTGCGACAGACAGCCGAGTCCGAGCAGTGGATAAGGCATGAGCTGACCGTAGCGCAGCTCGTCGAAGTCGCGCCGCAGCGTTTCGTAGCTCATCGGCAGCATCTCGACCATGACGGCGTCGACCGGATCGGGGGTGCGGAACTTCAGCGGTTCGCTGAGCGCCGCGTGCACCGTGATGCAGGCCGCGGCCGTGATGTGGGTGGCCTCCGCGGCCGCGCGCGCATGGGCGTCCATGCCGTCTATCATGCCGCCGAGCAGGTGCGGATGAATGGCGCCGATGACGGCATCCTTGGCCGCAAATCGGCGACCGTCGACCGTTTCGACGCCGGTGGCGCGGCCGTTCATGACCATGATGCGCGCCACGTCGGCATTGGCGATGACTTCGCCCCCGTGGTCCCGGATGCAGGCGATGAGGGCATCGGTCAAGCGGCCCGCGCCGCCGCGCGCCACGCCGAAGCCGCAGCCTTCGAGAAAGCCCAAGAACACGTAGACGCCGATGGCGGTGGCCTTTTCGTCCGGAGACACCAAATTCTCGCCGGCAACGCGCGCGAAATGCGCGCGCACCTGCTCGTTTTCGAACAGCTCGCACAGGAGATCGTGACTGCTCATCTGGATGACCCGCCAGAGCTCGCGACCCTCGCGGCTCTGATCGAACATCGCATAGGTGGCGCCCACCGGCGCCGGCGGCGCATACAGGGAGGCGGCGATCAGCGGCAGCCAGGCGGCAGCCTGCAATGACACCTTGCGGAAAGCCTCTGCATCTCTCCGTGAGAACTTCGCGATCTCGGCGGCCGACTTCTCGCGGTCGCGATAAAGCTTGAGCGTGCGGCCATCCTCGAACACCGACATCATCGGCACGTCCGGAAGGATGTATTCGAGTCCGTAGCGCGACTTGAGCGCGAGCTCGTCGTTCCTCAGGAGCGGATTGGCCTGGATGAAGATGTGGCTCATGGAGTGCTGGTCGTGGCGGAAGCCCGGCAGCGTGAGTTCGCGCGAGACCACGCCGCCGCCGAACCACGCGTTGCGCTCGAGCACCAGCACCTTCTTGCCGGCAGCCGCCAGGTACGCGGCAGCCACCAGGCCATTATGGCCCGATCCCACGGCAACGATGTCGGCAGTCGTCATGATGTGTTTCGTTTCCGGTGTTGCTTGTTGCAGCGAATCCCGCGAGCATACTGCCATGCTGCCGAATTATGAAATCTGCGCGGTCCGCTATGGCCATCTCGAGCGCACGGCCCGCCATAATTTCATCGGCGGCGATGAGCACGATGGCCCCATGCCGCTGGATTACTATGTCTGGACGATCGTGGGCCCCGGGGTCGCCTTCGTGCTCGATACGGGATTCGATGCCACCGTCGGCGCTGCGCGCGGCCGGCAGCTGGTGCAGCCCGTCGAAGCAGGGCTCGCGTCCGTGGGTGTCGATCCGACGCGGGTGACCGACGTCATCATCAGCCACATGCATTACGATCACGCGGGCAACCATGGGCTGTTTCCGCGCGCCCGATATCACCTGCAAACCGAGGAGATGGCCTTCTGCACCGGCAGCGCGATGTGCCACGCCATCATGCGTGCGCCCTATGATGTGCGCGATGTGCAGGCGATGGTCGGCAAGCTCTTTGCCGGGCGGGTCGTGTATCACAACGGAGCGGCCGAACTGGCGCCGGGCATCACGCTCCACCGCATCGGCGGCCACACGCGCGGCCTGCAGGTGGTGCGGGTCCACACGCAACGCGGCTGGGTGGTGCTGGCGTCGGATGCGGCGCACTTCTACGTCAATTGGCACGAGCGGCGGCCGTTTCCGATTGTCGACAACGTTGCCGCGTACCTGGATGCCTTCGCCACCATCGAGGCGCTGGCCGATACACCGCAGCATGTGATTCCGGGGCACGATCCAAAGGTGCTGGCGCACTATCCCGCGGCGCGCACCGGGTTCGCCGATGCGGTACGGGTGGATCTCGATCCGCGCGGCTGATGCGGCCGGCCGCAGGGCTGTTAGACTCGATGCTTCGGCGCTGACACAGGAATCCTCGTGGGCGACAAGATTGCCTTCATCGGTGTGGGCCGCATGGGCGGAGGTATGGTGGCGCGGCTCATCGCGGCCGGCCATGAGCTCACAATTTACGATCCGGCAGCCTCAGCCACCACGGCGGCTGCGGCGCTCGGCGCGCGGGTCGCAGCATCCGTTGCGGATGCCGCGGCGTCGAGCATTGTGGCCATGGCCAGCGTGCCCGGTCCCGCCGATGCGCGCGAGACCGCGCGCACCATCGCGGATTCGGGCGCTGTCAAAGTCTTCGTCGACCTGTCCACTTCGGGCCCGGCTGCGGCACAAGCGATCTCAGCCCTGCTGGCGCCGCGCGGCATCGCCGCCATCGACGCCCCGGTCTCGGGCGGCGTGAAGGGGGCGGCTGCCGGCAAACTCGCGATCATGGCATCCGGCCCGGCGCAGGCGTTGGCACGGGTGCGCCCGCTCCTGGAAGTGCTGGGGAAAGTCTACGTGATCGGCGAGAAGCCGGGCCTCGGCCAGACGGTCAAGCTCGCCAATAATCTGATGTCGGCGGCTTCGCTCGCCATTGCGGCAGAAGCACTGGCGATGGGCGTCAAGGCCGGCGTCGATCCGGCGGCGATGCTCGACGTGCTCAATGCATCGTCGGGACGCAACAGCGCGACACAGGACAAAATTCCGAAGCATGTTCTGAATCGCAGATTCGATTTCGGGTTTGCCAATGCACTGTCCTTCAAGGACGTGCGGCTGTGCCTCGATGAGGCCGAAGCGCTGGGTGTGCCGATGGTGGTCGGCGCGGCCGTGCGGCAGATGTTATCCATCACCCGCCAGATCTACGGCGATGCCGCGGATTGCACCGATCTGGTGAGGGTTGTAGAAGGCTGGGCGGGCTGCCAGATCGGCAGCAAGGAGGAATAAGGTTATGGGGCGGGATAAATTCGAGAAGGGGATGAAGCTGCGCAAGCAGGTGCTCGGCGCCGAGTACGTGGAGCGCTCGATGGCAAATGCCGACGAGTTCAGCATGCCGATGCAGGAACTCTCGACCGAGTACTGCTGGGGCCATGTGTGGACGCGGCCCGGGCTCGCGCTGCGCGATCGCAGCCTCATCAACATCGCCATGATCAGCGCGCTGAACCGGCCGCATGAGCTGAAACTGCACGTCAAGGCGGCGCTCAACAACGGGGTGACGCGCGAGGAGATCCGCGAGGTGCTGCTGCAGGTGGCGGTGTATTGCGGAGTGCCGGCCGGCATCGACAGCATGCGCATCGCGCGCGAAGCGCTTGCCGAGATCGACCAGGCAAAGAAGGCGTAGCCCATGGTCAGCGCGCGCACACCGCAGGAGCAGTTGGTGCTCGAATTCTTCCGCATCTTGAGCACCGGCGAACTCGAGGCCATCCGGGCGACGTTGCATCCCGACGCCACGTGGCGGCCGATGGTCGAGGGCATTCCGGGGGCGGGCGTTCATGGGCCGCGGGACAAGATCGTCGATGAGTTTCTGGCACCGGTGCGCGGCCTCTTCATGTCCGGCGATCCGAAGACCACGGTGGATCGCATGGTGTCGACCGGCGACACGGTGATGTGCGAATCGCGCGGCATGGGTACGCTCCGCGACGGCCGGCCCTACAACAACCGCTACGCCTGGAGCATCGACGTGCGCGACGGCAAGATCTTCGCCATCCGCGAATACATGGACAGTCACTACGTCGCGACCCTGTTCGGCGGCGGCGCGTGATGCCGCTCAGCCGACGCCGCGGTCGATGAGTGATGAATTCGACTATGTAATCGCCGGCGCCGGCACCGCCGGCTGCGTGCTGGCGAATCGTCTGTCAGGCGAGACAGGCGCCACGGTCGCATTGATTGAAGCGGGGCCGCCGGATGACGACCCCGCGATCCGCGTGCCGGCAATGGTGGCGAAAGCCATCGGCAATCCGCGCCAATCCTGGGGTTATCAAACGGTGCCGCAGCGCCATGTCGATAACCGCATGCTGCCGGTGCCGCGCGGCCGCGTGCTCGGTGGCTGTTCCTCGATCAACGGCATGGTGTATTTTCGCGGGCATCCGCGTGAATACGATGAATGGCATCAGCCCGGCTGGGGTTATGGCGATCTCGAACCCTATTTCGAGCGGTTGGAAAATTACGAGGCCGCGCACACGCCCCATCGGAAGCGGGGCGGTCCCGTCAACGTCATCGACATCCCAAAGCCGAATCCGCTGGTGCGGCGTTTCCTCGCCGCTGCCGATTTCCTCGGATTGCCGCGCTGCGCCGATTTCAACGGCGGAGATCCGGAAGGCTTCGGTCCGCGGCAGGCGGCCATCCGCAACGGCCGGCGGGAGTCCGGGGTGACGGCGTATTTGAACCGCGCACGGCGCCGGCCGAATCTCAAGATCGTAACCGGCGCGCTCGTCACGCGCGTATTGTTCGCCGGAAGGCGTGCAACGGGCATCGAGGTCGAGCAGGACGGCGCGCGGAGCAGCATTCAGGCCCGCCGGGAGGTGATCCTCGCGTGCGGCGCCTATGGCTCACCGCAGCTGCTGCAGCTCTCAGGCGTCGGCGATGCCGCGGCCCTGCAATCCGCGGGGATCGTGCCGCTCCTCGATCTGCCTGCGGTCGGCAGAAATCTGCACGATCACCCCGCGGCATCGATTGCGGTGCGCACGGCCAACACTGAATCCTACGGCCTGTCCTGGCGCACGGTGCCGCGCAGCGTACTCATCGCCGCGCAATACCTGCTGCTTCGTTCCGGCCCGCTCGCGAGCAATGTGTTCGAGGCGAATGGATTCATGCGTTCGAGCCCGGATGTCGATCGTCCGGACCTGCAGATCATCTTCATGCCGGCGCATCGCAATGCCGATGGCCATTGGCTGCCGCGCGGGCATGGCTACGGCATCATCTTCGTGAACCTGCGGCCGGCCAGCCGCGGCAGCGTCATGTTGACGAGCAACGACCCGCACGACAAGCCGGCGATCGATTTCAATTTTCTCGCGCACCCGAGCGACATCGAAGTGCTGGTGCGGGGTTTCGAGGTGGCGCGCTCCATCCTCGCCGCGCCTTCATTTGCGCCGCTCGACGGCCGGGAAACATCGCCGGGGCCGGAGGTACGCGAGCGTGCGCAGATCGAGGCGCACATCCGCCGCTCTTTGGTCACGGTGCACCATCCCTGCGGCACCTGCCGCATCGGCGATGTGGTGGATACGTCGTTGCGCGTGAAGGGTGTCGATGCGCTTCGCGTGGTGGACGCCTCGGTGATCCCCACCGTGATCGCCGGCAACAGCAATATTCCCGTCAATGCGGTGGCCGAGCGGGCGGCGGACTTGATCATGGGGAAATTGCGATGAAGGACCTCGAGGGCAAGAAGATCATCGTTACCGGCGGTGCAGGCAGCATCGGTCATGCGACGGCCGAAGTGCTGGCGAGGAAGGGCGCCGATATTCTGCTCGTGGACATCAACCGCGACGGGCTCGAACGGCGACGTTCGGCGGTCGCGGCGTTCGGCACGAAGGTCGAAGTCTTTCATGCCGACGTCAGCCGCTCGGATGAGGTGCAGGGCTACGTCGCCGCGGCCTGCGAGGCCTTCGGGCGCATCGACGGACTGTTCAACAACGCCGGCACCGAAGGCAAGGTGGCGTCCATCGAGAATTACGACGAGGCAGAATTCGACCGGCTGATGGCGGTCAATCTGCGCAGCATCTTTTTAGGCATGCGGCATGTGATTCCGGTGATGCTGAAACAGGGCGGCGGCGCCGTGGTCAATACCGGATCCATCGCCAGCGAACGCGGCCTGGCCGGAGCCTGCGCGTACAACGCCACCAAGCACGGGGTGATCGGGCTGACGCGGACCGCCGCCGCCGACGTCGGCGCCCGCGGCGTGCGCGTGAATGCGGTGATGCCGGGCGTCATTGATACACCGCTGCTAGAAGCCATGCTGAAGACCCTGTTCAACGGCGACGTCGAACTCGGCAAGCGCACCCTGGGAAAGATCGCGCCGCAGGAGCGCATCGGTCAGCCGCGCGAGGTCGGCGAAGCGGTCGCGTTTCTGCTGTCGCCCGCGGCGAGCTTCGTCAACGGTGCGGCGTGGTCCGTGGACGGCGGCGCGCTATGCACCATTCGCCACTGAAACCACCGGGCACGAGAAGCGACATGCCCGCTTCCATGCGCCGCTACCAATGGATGCTGGTGGCGCTTCTGAGTGCGAATTTCGGCGTCGTGTTCTTCGATCGCAATGTGTTCAGCTATGTTGCGTCGTTCATTCAGCCGGATCTCAACCTCAGCAATTTTCAGATCGGAAAGATCGCTTCCGCCTTTTCCTTCAGTTGGGCAATTGCCGGCCTGCGCGTGGCCAGCCTGGTGGACCGGTTCGGGCGGCTCAAGCTGATGCTGGTGGTGGCAACCGTCGGTTTCTCTCTGGCCTCGGTGTTGTCCGGCTTTGCGGCCTCATTCATCTGGCTGCTCGGGGCCCGCCTGCTCATGGGGGTCGCCGAGGGCGGCATCATGCCGATTACCCAGACCCTGATCGCGACAGAGGTGCCTCATGAGCGCCGCGGCCTGGCGCAGGGCATCACGCAGAATTTCGGCGCCAATCTGCTCGCCAACACCCTGGGGCCGCTGATCATCGTGTGGATGGCGAGCCGCTACGGCTGGCGCAACGCCTTTTTTCTCGCCGCCCTTCCGGGCATCGTCATGGCGTTCTTGATCGCCGCGCTGGTGCACGAACCCACGGCGGCGGCGCGGACTGCCGTTGGGCGCACCGGCTTCGTCGAACTGCTTGGCGATCGCTCGATGCTGCTTTGCATTGCAATCTCGACCCTGCTGGTAGCCTACCTCATGGTGCTTTTCACGTTCACGCCGTTGTACCTCATTCAGGTTCGCGGCTTCGATGCGCGGCACATGAGTTGGATCATGTCCTCGTTCGGTGTGGCATCCATGGCGGTGGCATTCCTGGTGCCCGGGGCTTCCGACCGATTCGGCCGCAAGCCGGTCGTACTTGCGGCGTCGATGATGGGTCTGGCATTGCCGCTCGGCTTGCTGTTCATCAACGGCACCCTGATTGCACCACTCATGGCCTGTATTGCCGTGGGCTCGGCGTTGAGCGGCGTTTTCCCGCTGGCCATGGCGACCATCCCATCGGAGATCGTCGGTGCGGCGAGAACCGCCACCGCACTGTCGCTGACCATGGGAATCAGCGAGATCGTGGGGGGCGTGTTGGCGCCGAGCGCCGCGGGCAGGGTGGCGGACCTCGAGGGACTGCGCGCAACCCTGTGGATTCTGGCCGGCATCATCGCTGCGATCGTCGTGCTCGCCGCGATGCTGCCGGAGACCGCGCCCGCGGGGCTCGCGCGCAGGAAACGGGGAACGCACTAAACGCAGATTTCTCATGCGCTCTCAGTTGGGGGCAATGCCGTCGTGAAGGTATCATCCGGATCATCACTCGATGCGAAACACATGACCAAGCCAATTGAATTGATCGGGTCCTTCTGGACGCTCGCGGTTGGCGCCGATCCGCTCGGCGATCAACGCTGTCTGCACGACTTTCGGACGCGCGTCGAAATCGCGGCGAAGGCCGGATTCACCGGCATGGGTTTCTGGCACGCGGACATCCGCGAGATCCGCAAGAAGTACAGTTTCAAGGACATGAAGCACATTTTGGACGGCAACGGAATCGTCAATGTCGAGGTCGAATGGCTGCTCGACTGGTATTGCACCGACGCGCGCAGGGCGGCATCGGACGAAACCCGCGCGCTGCTGCTCGAGGCGGCCGAGGCATTGCGCGCCCGGCATATCAAGATCGCAGATCTGGGCAATGATTGCGCGGACGTCGCCCAGATGACGCCGGCGTTTGCGGCGCTGTGTCGTCAAGCCGCCGAACGCGGCACCAACATCCTGTTCGAAATGTTGCCGGCGCAATTCTCGCGCGCACCGTCGCTCGATCAGGTGCTGGAGCTGACGCGCGGGTCGGGGGCGGCCAACGGCGGCACCATGCTCGACAATCTGCACCTGCAGCGAATCGGCATCGGCGCTGACGAGATCGTCCGCAAACTCACCGTGCGCGACCTGATCGGCGTCGAAATCAACGACGGCACTCTCGCCATGCCGGTGCATTTCCAGGATTCCGTCGTCAACAAACGTTTGTTGCCCGGCGACGGCGAATTCGACATCGCGGCGTTTCTGCAGGCGCTCTGGACCGTCGGCTACGATGGACCGATCGGCGTCGAGGTCCTGAACGAATACATCCGCAAATGGGACCTCAACACGGCGGCGACCGAGGCATTCGTAAAGACGCAGCGGGTGGTTGAATCGTCGCGTCTGACCAAGAAGTAAGCCCGTGACCGAACCAACACCGGCTGATTGGAAGGAGATGTACGCGGCTCTCTGGCGCATACGTCTGTTCGAGGGCCAGGTGCAGCGGCTCGCAGCCGCCGGCGAGATCCCCGGATTTCCGCACCTGTCCACCGGGCAAGAAGCGGTGGCCGTCGGTGTCTGCTCGCAGCTCAAACGCGAGGACGTGCTTTTCACCAGTCATCGCGGTCACGGTCATGTGCTCGCCAAGGGCAGCGACCTCACGGCGACATTCGCCGAGATTTTAGCAAAGCAAAGCGGCCTGTGCAGCGGACGCGGCGGTTCGATGCACCTGGTCGATGCAGCGAATGGCGTGCTGGGCGCAACCGGGGTCGTGGCAGGCAATCTCGCGCTCGCTGCGGGCGCGGCATGGGCGGCACAGGCCCAGGGAAGGCAAAACATCAGCGTGGTATTCTTCGGCGACGGCGCGACCGGCGCGGGGGCGTTTCACGAGACGCTGAACCTCGCCGCGCTGTGGCGCCTGCCGGTGTTGTTCGTTTGCGAGAACAATGGCTACGCGGAGTTCACCAGCCGCGAGGAACACTCCAACGTCAAGCACGTGAGCAGTTTCGCAGCGCCCTATGACATCGCCACCAAGACCATCGACGGCAACGATCTGCCGGCGGTATTCGCGGCCGCAGGGGTTGCGATCGACACTCTGCGCCGCGGCGCCGGTCCCTATCTGCTCGAATGCATGACCTTCCGCATGGCGGGCCACTATGTCGGCGACTCGCAGCAGTATCGATCCAAGGAGGAGCTCGCGGAGATTCGCGAAAAGTGTCCCATCGAGCGCCTGAAGCGCCACCTCGTCGGGCGCGGCGTCGCCACGGAAGTGCTGGACGCCATCGCCGAGCGCTGCAAGAGCGAGGTGCTGCAGTCGGTGGAGCGCGCAAGGGCGGCGCCGCGAACCGAACCGGCCACCGTGCTCGACCATGTCTACCGCTCGCCGGCGCTCGCCGGGATCCAGGGCTGATCAGTGCAGCAGACATTCATCGAAATCCTTCGCCGTGCGCTCGACGAGGAATTGGCGCGCGACCCCGCGGTATATCTCTTGGGCGAGGACGTAGCGGCGGGGGGCGCGTTCGGCGTCACCCGGGGTCTCGCGCAGAAGCACGGGGTTGCACGGGTACGCAACACGCCCATCAGCGAAGCGGCCATCACCGGCCTCGCCACCGGCGCCGCGCTGTGCGGTCTCAAACCCGTGCTCGAAATCATGTTCATCGATTTCGCCACGCTGTCGATGGATTGCCTTGTCAACCAGACCGCGAAGTACCGCTACATGTCGGGCGGCCAGCTCGCCGTGCCCTTGGTGGTGCGCACCCAGGCGGGCGCCGCGGGCGGAGCCGCCGCGCAGCACTCGCAGAGCCTCGAAGCGTGGTTCATCCACGTGCCGGGACTGGTCGTGGTCGCGCCGTCAACCCCCGTCGAGGCGTATGGCTTGCTGAAAAGTTCGATCCGGCTCGGCGAGCCTGTGCTCTTCATCGAGCACAAGCGGCTGTACACCATGAAAGAGGAGTGGGTGGAGGGCGCGGAATTGCCGCCGATCGGCAAGGCGCGGATCGCAAGACCCGGCACGGATTTCACGCTGGTTGCCTATTCGGCGATGGTGCAAACTGCGCTTGAAGCGGCAGATGAACTGGCGGAAGCCGGCATTTCCGCCGAAGTCATCGACCTACGGACGCTGCTGCCGCTCGATATGGCGACGATTTCGGCATCCGTGTCGAAGACGCATCGCGCGCTCGTTGCACATGAGGCAGTGCTCAATGGCGGCGTGGGAGCGGAGATCGCAGCGCGCATCGGCGCGGAAATCTTCGACGAACTTGATGCGCCGGTGCTGCGCGTTGGTTGCGGCTTTGCGCCGATTCCCTTCGCTCCGGAACTCGAGCGTGCGCTGCTCCCGGGGAGCGCCGATCTCGTGCGCGCAGCGCGCCGGCTCTTGGGTCTGATGGAATAAAACACGGGGGCAGCCAGTGACCCTGATTGCGCAGGAAATTCCGAAGGTCGGCCTGGTGATGGAGGCGGTCAAGGTTGTACGCTGGCTCAAGAACGTCGGCGACCGGGTGGTCGCGGGTGAACCGCTGCTTGAAGTCGAAACCGAGAAGGCGGTTGTTGAAATCGAGGCGGCAGCCAGCGGGCGGCTGACGGAGATCCTGGTGCAGGTCGACAGCCAGGCAGCTGTCGGCGATCAGGTTGCCTGGATCGAGTCCGACCAGGCGCATGGCGCAGGTACGGCGGCGGCGGCGCACGTGGCTTCGGCCGAAGCAGCCAAGCCTGCAGTCCCGACATCGCCGGCAGCCTCGACATCGCCGGCGAGCCCGGTCGCCACGAGGGCGCGCGTCGGGGATCGTATCCGCAGCAGTCCGGTCGCCCGCCAGCTCGCCGCCGAACATGGCATCGACTTGGGCGGGATCGCCGGCACCGGTCCGGGCGGCCGCATTCAGCTGGATGATGTGCAACGCGCCATCCGCGTGCCGCGCGCGGACAAGACTGCAGCGCCGTCCCTTTCGCCGATGCGCCGGGCGCTGGCCCGCGCCATGACCAAGAGCAGCTCCACCATTCCGCAGTTCACGGTCTCGCGCGCGGTCGAGTGGACAACGCTGCTGGCACTGCGCCGCGAGTTCTCTACGACGCTGCGGGGTGGCGCAGCCAGACTCTCGCTGACCGATTTTCTTCTTCAGGCGGTCGCCCGGACCCTGATGGAGTTTCCCGCGTTGAACGCCACGTTCTCGGGGGACCCGGAATCGGCCGACGCCCACATCGTACCGGCGAGCGGCGCGCATATTGGCCTGGTGATTGCAACCGGCAACGGCCTGTTGGTGCCGGTGATTCATGAAGTCGAGCGCCTTGCCCTCGCAGAGATTGCGCGCCGCCGCGAGGACTGCGTCGAGCGCGGCCTCAAGGGCAAACTTAAGCGCGATGAACTCGACGGCGCCACGTTCAGCATCTCGAATCTGGGCGCGAAAGGGCCTGACCGCTTCACGGCGATCATCAATCCGCCACAGTCTGCGATACTCGCCGTCGGCCGCCAACGCGATTGTGTCGTGGCGAGAGACGGAGCCGCCGTCGTGCGCCCGATGTCGGACCTCACGCTGGCGGTCGATCATCGCGTTGCCGACGGCCGCCTCGCCTCGCAATTCCTTGCGAGACTGATCGAGATACTCGAGGGTCGCGACTGGCGCTTGGAGTAGATCGCCTGCGGCCTTGAGTCAGCGCCGCCCCTGAAGCACCTTTCGGACGGCGGCGATGATCCGCTCCTCGTCAGGAATCACATAGGCCTCGAGCGGCTCGCTGTAGGGGACCGTGGCGTCGCGCGCAGTGACCTGCACGATGGGCGCCTTAAGCGACGAAAACCCGTGCTCGGCGACATCGCCCGCAATAATGCCGCTCACCGTCGCGTGGCGCGGCGCCTGATCGACGAGGACGAGGCGCCCCGTCTTGGCGACCGACTTCAAGATCGTCTCCAAGTCGAGCGGCGCCACCGTGCGCGGGTCGATGACTTCTGCCTGTATGCCTTCTTCGGCGAGCTTCTTCGCCGCAGCAAGCGAGCGCGGCACCATCCACCCCGTCGCCACGATGGTGACGTCGCCGCCGGGGCGACGAATTTCGGCCCTGCCGAACGGCACCAGATGCTCGCCGTCCGGCACCTCGCCCGGCTCGAGCGTGAGCAGATAGTGGTGCAGGAAGACCACAGGATTGTCATCGCGGATCGCCGTGGCCATCAGCCCCTTGGCGTCGGCGGCGGTCGAGGGCACGACGACCTTGAGGCCGGGGACTCCCATGAACAGTGCGGTCAGAGATCCGGTGTGCTGACCGGCCCAACCGCACGCGAAGCCGAAACCCGCCTTGAGCACGAGCGGCACTTTCACCTGTCCGCCCGACATGTACCTGAAGCGGGGTGCTTCGTTGACTACTTGGTCCATCGCAACGAGCATGAACTCCGCCATGTAAAGCTCAACCACCGGGCGCAATCCCGCCATCGCGGCGCCGATGGCGATGCCGATCTCCGCGGTTTCGGATATCGGGGTGACGCGGACGCGATCGTGCCCATAGGCGGCGACGAACTCATGGTTCTCGGTGGTCGCCATGTTCTGCCCGAAGTAGAGCACGCTCGGGTCGCGCCGCATTTCCTGATGAATGCCGGCGTCGATGGCGGCGATGAAGGGAAGCTGTGCCATATGTCGCTCCGGCTCAGGCGTAGACGTTGTCGAGTGCGGACTCGAGCCTGGGGAAGGGGCTCTTGACGGCGAACTCGACCGCCTCGCTCATCTCCTTCCCGACTTGTGCGCCGAGCTCGTCGGCCTTCGTGGCGCTCAGTACACCTGCCTTGACCAGGGTGGCGCGAAAGCGCGGCACCGGGTCTCCGCGCAGAGCCGCCTCGTACTCTTCGCGCTTGCCGAACACGGTGATGGCCTCGTGCTCCGGATAGTGCAGGGGCACGCCGGGCGGGGCGATGATGTTGCCGTGCGCCGAAAGACGGTAGACCTTCGATTCGACCAGCGTCGGGCCGGCGCCGGCGCGCGCGCGCTCGACCGCCGTGCCGACGGTGGTGTATACGGCCGATGGATCGGTTCCATCGACGGTGACACCCGGCATCGAATACGCTTTGGCTTTGACGGCGAGAGGCTCGCCGTTCGCGGCGTTTGCGTCTTCCTGTTCGGAGGTCGTCACGACGTTGTAGCCGTTGTTCTCCATCACGAAGATCACCGGCAGCTTCCACAGGGAGGCAATATTGAGCGTCTCGTGAAATGCGCCCTGTTTCGACGCGCCGTCGCCAAAGAAGCAGTACACGATTTCGGCTTTTTTGCGGATCTGCGCCGCCCAGGCGGCGCCCGCGGCGTGGGGAATTCCGGCGCCCACGATGCCCGAGGTGCCGAGGAAGCCGCGCTTCACGTCGGTGAGATGCATCGACCCGCCGAGACCCTTGCACAGGCCGTCCACGCGGCCATAAACCTCGGCCATCATCGCCTTCGGATCGCTGCCGAGAACCAATGGATATCCGTGGCAGCGATAGGTGGCGAGCGCCGCGTCGCCGCTGCGGAAGTGACACAGCGAGCCGACGATCGACGCCTCGGCGCCGTCGGCGAGATGTGTGTGTCCGCGAATCACACCCGGATGGTCGGTGAAGGTACGCTTCACGCGCTCTTCGAACTCGCGGATGCGCAGCATCTGAGTGTAGACCCAGATCTGCCGTTCGGCGTTGAGTGCCTGCACGCTCATTTCATCCCCTTGTATGGCGACCGGTCATGCAGCGGACTGTAGCACCGGAGGATCTGATCCTCGCTTCCTTAAGAGTCTATTTTCGCTTCACAGGCGGTTGAGTGCGCTGCGCCGCACCTTTGGGATGAACGCCAGAAATCGGCGTGGATTATCCACGAGAATCCCATGCAGCGTGCTTTGTGTGACGCCGGCACTGCGCAGTTTGGGTCCGAAGACGGTCACCGCCATCGCGTACCCGGCACCGCCGTTGCGCTTGAGATCGGAGGCGAAAGAAAAATCGGATGAGATCAGGAGCCTGTCCGCGAAACCGGCCTCCAGCAGCGCCATGACGGCCGGCACCTGATCTGCGTCTTGAGGACCACCCTGCCGGTCGAAGCCGACGAATGCCCCGCGCTTGCAAATGGCCTTGGGAACCTCCGCGTTGGCGTCAGTAAGGCCGCCAAGATGCCCGATCGCCACCCGCTTGGGATCGACTCCGACCGACTCCAGCACGTCGAGCTGTTCGAGCGCGCCCTTGCCCATATTCGTGTGAGTAAAGATCGGCAGATTCGTGGCGAGGTGGGCCTTGCCTACCGCGCGGAATACCTTGCGCTCGGAGGGCGTCATCGCGTCCCACGTACCGATCTCGCCAAATGCGCCGATTGCTTCGCCCTTTGTCTGTGCGATGAGTTCCTGAGTGATCTTTCCCTCGTCCCAGCGCGCAATCTCCGGCGGATAAAATGGCTGGGTGTAGTAGCCAGTCCCCGCAACGATCGGCATCCCGGATTTCAACGAGAGCTTCTTGAGGAAATCAAAGCTCCGACCCATGTCCGGATGACCTGCGTCCACGATGCACGCGACGCCTTCCGCCGCCGCCGATCGAAGTTCCTCGGCCATGACGTCCAGATCCTGCATCAACCGCCGCTGTGCGGGCGGCGCAAGCGCAGGAAGGATTGCGTCCGGGCCCAGGAGGGTCCGAAACCGCGACATGACCTTCGGCATGAAATCGTCGCCAAACGACAAGTGCTCATGAAACAACGTTGCGCCACGCGCCAGCGTTTCGGGCGGCACGTCCTTGAGGACGGTGCGGATTACCGCGCCGCCCGGGAAGCGGGGCTGGTCTGGTGCTGCGCCAAGTCCGCGTGCGAACGTGGTTGCGGCACCCGCGGTCAACATGCGGATGACATCGCGGCGATTGGGCAGAATTGACATAAAGCTCCCCGACGTTGTGCGCCCGCTGACTGCAAACAGCGCCGCGGATTGCGTCGACACTTCGGAAATCATCAATCCGGTCTCGTCGCGAAGGTCGTCAAGCATTAGCATACCGTTGGTGAGAACCTTCGTTCAGACGTTTTACTCCCACAAGGCCCAAGCTCATGGCTAAGATCATCGGCGCAATCGCAACATCGCATACACCGACGATCGGGTTCGCCAAGGATCGGCGCCTCGAGAATGATCCCGTCTGGAAGCCGATATTCGATGCGTATGAACCAATCCGTGCGTGGCTCACCGAGAAGCGCGCGGACGTTCTGTTGACCATCTACAACGATCACATCACCTCGTTTTTCTTTGATCACTACTCGCCATTTGCGCTTGGGGTCGATGACCTGTACCGGCCGGCCGATGAGGGAGGCGGAGTGCGCAATGTGCCGCCGCTGCCCGGCGCTCCGGAACTTGCGCGGTCCATCGCAACCAGTCTATTTGCAGAGGAATTCGATATTTCGTTCTTTCGCGGCAAGCCCGTGGACCATGGATGTTTCTCGCCGCTGTCGATGCTTGCGGACGCCGACGGCAACTGGCCATGGAAGATACTGCCGTTCCAAGTCGGCGTGCTGCAGTTTCCGATACCAACCGCCCGGCGCTGCTATCGGCTGGGAGGGGCCCTGGGCCGCGCGATTCGCGCATACCCATCGGATCTCAACGTCGTGATCGTCGCGACCGGGGGTCTGTCGCACCAGGTCCATGGGGAGCGCTGCGGGTTCAACAACCCGGAATGGGACCGGCAGTTTCTGGATCTGCTGGAGACGGACCCGGCGGTATTGGCGGATCTGACCCACGCAGAGTATGCCGAACGCGGAGGTCTCGAAGGCGCCGAGGTCATCATGTGGCTGATCATGCGGGGTGCCATGACCGATCGGATCCGCAGGCTCCACCGCACCTACTATCTTCCGTCCATGACGGCGATCGCCACTGCGATTTACGAGAACGAGGGAGAATATCCACCCAGCGCGCCATTCCGCGACCGACAGCTCGAAGGCGTGGAGCGTCTCGCCGGCACATATCCCTACACGCTGGAGCGGAGCGCCAAGGCATACCGGCTCAACCGGTTTCTGCACGACTTGATCATTCCTGCACACCGCGAGGCGTTTCGACGGAATGCCGATGCGCTGATGATCACGTATGAGTTGACCGCGGAGGAGGCCGATCTGGTGCGACGGCTCGACTGGCGCAACCTCATTCACTATGGTGTGATATTTTTCGTGCTCGAGAAGCTGGCGGCCGTGGTCGGCGTGTCGAATCTGCATGTGTACGCCGCGATGCGGGGTCAGTCGCTCGAAGAGTTCCAGGCAACCCGCAACGCCAAGATCGAGTACGGCGTCGGCGCCAGACGCGACGGCTGATCGCTTCACGGTGCAACGGCGATGCGTTCCGGCGGCCGGCATCGTCGTCTTGTATCTCGTATCCCGACAGAGGAAGATGGGATCTTCCAAATTTTCGCAAGTAGACGGGACTGGATTGGGTTGAGCGGGGGAGGCCGCGTGGCAGCATTCGAACAAAGTTGGTCGACCGAACACCTGCAGCCCGGCAAGGCGCTGTCCTATTGGCGGGATGTGATCTGCGAGAATCTTCTGCAGATGCACATTCAGAGCTCGCAGGAGGGTGCGTTCTTTGGGCACATCGAGAAGCACGCCTTCGGTCCGATCCAGGCGAATTTCATTTCAGTCAGCGAACAGAAGGTCTGGCGCGAACGGACGGCGGCATGCAACGCGAAGGACCATACCTTCCACTTGATTCATGTGCGCAAGGGCGTGCAACTGATCGAGCAATACGGCCGCAGCCTCAAGGTCGAAGCCGGCGACTGCCTGCTGATCGATTGCCTCGCCGGCTTTGATTTTGACTTCCCCAATGGCGTCGAAGCCCTGGTACTCGAGATTCGCAGGGATTGGCTCAGGGGCTGGCTGCCGTCGCCCGAGGATGCGGCTGCGCGCCTCATCGACGGGCGGAGCGGCTGGGGAGCGACACTGGCTTCGGCGTTGAGCAACGTCACGCCCACGACGGTGGGCGAGTCGGGGTTGCCGCCGGCGGCGATGGCGGAACAAATCGTCTCCTTGCTGGCGCTGGCGACCGCACACGCTGATCCGTCGCCGACCACCCATAAGAGGGCGCTCTTACGGCGCGTCAAGGAGACGATCCGCGAGCGCTGCCACGAGTCCGACCTCAGCCCGGCGACTGTCGCAGCCGCGATCGGCCTGTCGCGCCGTTACGTTCATCTGCTGTTCGCTTCCGCGGGCACGACCTTCAGCGAAGAATTGTATGCCTGCCGGCTCAACAAGGCGCAGAGGCTCCTCGGCGACAAGCGATTCGACGGGCTTGGAATCGCCGAAATCGCCTGGAATTGCGGTTTCAGCGAGCCCAGCCACTTCGCCCGCCGGTTTCGCGAACGATTCGGTGCGCCGCCGAGCGCGTACCGGCTGAACGTCACGAACTGACGCATCGGAAAGCATGCGTGCCGCGGTCTTTCACGGTCCCCGCGACCTCAGGCTCGAATCGGTCCCCGAACCCGAGCCGGGTCCCGGCGACGTCAAGCTGCGCGTCATCTACAACGGCATTTGCGGCAGTGATCTGCACGAGTACTACGATGGGCCTCTGACGACCCGCACGACGCCGCATCCGCTGACCGGCGTCAAAAATCCCGTCATACTCGGTCACGAGCTTTCGGGCGTGGTGGTATCCGTCGGCGCCGGGGTGGAGGACCTGTCTCCCGGAGATTTGGTGGCGGTCGAGCCGCTCGAGACCTGCGGCCATTGCCACTGGTGCAACGCCGGACAATACAACCATTGTCCCCTCGTCGCGCTGCACGGCTACAACCGCAATGGAGGCGGCCTTGCGGAATTCACCGTCGTACGCCGTTCGATGGCTCATCGGCTGCCGCCCGGAATGACGCCCATGCAAGGCGCGCTGATCGAGCCGCTCGCGGTTGCCTGGCACACCGCCAACAGGTGCCGGCTCGAGGCCGGGCAGACCGTGGCGATTCATGGTGCGGGTCCGATCGGCATCGGCGTGTGCCTGACGCTCCTGTCGCGCGGCATCGAGGTCATCATCGTCGATCCCTCGCCGCTGCGGCGGCGGGTGCTCGAGCGCCTCGGTGCGCGCATCGCTCTCGACCCCGCCGATTGCGATTCCGTCGCCGCCATTCGCGATCTGACCGGGGGCCGCGGCGCACATGCGTCGGTCGATGCGGCCGGCGTGCCGGCGGCATTCCACGCGATGCTGCACGGGACGCGAGTGGACGGCACCGCGGTCGTCGTCGCCATCCATCATCTACCCGTGGTGATTCCGCCCTTTGATCTCTTGATGCCCGAGGTCAGCATTACCGGAGTTGCCATGTCGGCGCATGCCTTTCCGAGCGTCATCGACGCGATGGCGAAAGGACGATATCCGCTGGATGAGTGGGTGGAAACCATTCCGTTCGAGTCCTTGCTGGAGCGCGGCCTCGAGCGGCTGCGGCGACAGGAGGGCCTCAAGATCTTGGTCGACGTGGGGTCATTTGACGCCGACTTCGAGCAGCATCGGCACGTCGGCCGCGAATAGCTCGAGGAGTGCGGCATCGAGATCCGCGCAATTCTCGACGCGCACACTTGCGACCCCCTGGGCCCGCGCGAGCCCGCAGAAATCCAGATGCGGCAGCAGCACCCCCGGCAGCGCACGGATGCCGAAGTGACGGCCGAACTCTTCGAGCGCCCGATAGCTCGAATTGTTGACGATGATGAAGGCGATCGGAAGGCGAAGTTCGGCCGCGCTCCACAATCCCTGAATCGAATACATCGCGGACCCATCGCCGAGCAGTGCGATCACCTTGCGGCCTGGCCGCGCCAGCGCGACGCCCACCGAGGCGGGCAGACCGAATCCCAGTCCGCCGCTTGCGCACGTATGGAAAGTGTCGCGCTCGAGCAGGGGTAGATGATCGTGCATCGGTCCACGGCTGCTCGGCGCTTCCTCCACGATGATGCTGTCGGATGGCCGCAATGCGGCGAGTTGCTGCATCAGATACCGGTCCGTGAGAACGTCCGGTGCGACGCGCGATGCCCGCGCGGGGATTGCAGGAAGTCCGCGCGCGGCGGCGGGTGGGTGCCCGAGGAGCGCGGTAATGCCAAGCTTCAAATTAGTCACGATGGAGGTGCCGACCGGACACCATGCCGCCGCGCCGGGATCGTCGGTCAGCTGGATCAGGCCCGCTCCTTCCGGCACATGGGGTCCGTGACCTTCGACGTGGTAGGTGAAAACCGGCGCGCCCAGCGCCAGGATGAGATCGGCGCCTTGCAGCCGCGCGACGATGGCGGCTCGATCGGCCGGCAGAAATCCCGCGAACAGCGCGTGGCGCTCCGGGAAGCTGTTCCGCGCCGACATGGGACTGACCCAGACCGCCGCTTGGTGCTGCTCGGCGAGCGCGATGGTCTCATCCCAGGCGTCGTCGCGCGCCACCGATGCGCCGACGACGATCACGGGCCTGCGCGAATTGCGCAGCATCGCGGCCGCACGTTCGAGCATCTCGGGGTCTCCCGCGATGCGCCGGCTGGCGACGCGCGCAGTCAGCGGCGCGCAAGGACGCTCCCAATCATCCACCGGTATCGAGACGAACGTGGGTCCGCGCGGCGGCTGCATGGCCACATAGTAGGCGCGCGCGATGGCCGCCGGGACATCGGCTGCCCGCGCGGGTTCGCTGCTCCATTTCACATAGGGCTTCGGCAGCTGCGCGGCCTGTTCGGAGTAGAGAAAGGGCTCAAAAGGCAGAATCGAGCGCGCTTGCTGACCAGCCGTGATCACGAGCGGCGTCTGATTCTTGTGGGCCGTGAAGATGCTGCCGAGGGCGTGGCCAACGCCGATCGCAGAGTGCAGGTTGACCAACGCGGCATTGCGGCGCGCTTGAGCGAAACCATCGGCCATGGCGACGACGACCGACTCCTGCAGCCCGAGCACGTAGCGGAAGTCGGCGGGAAAATCACGGAACATCGGCAGCTCGGTTGAACCCGGATTGCCGAAGACGGTCGTCAGATCGAATTCGCGCAGCAGGGAATATACCGCGGCGCGGACCGTCGTTTCGGTGCTCAAAGCCGGATCACCACTTTGCCGAAGTGGGTCGCGCCTTCGAGATGCCGGTACGCGGCGGGAGCATCGTCGAAATCGAACTCGCGGTCGATGATGGGCTCCATCCGGTGCATCGAGATGGCGGCGTTCATCCGTTCGAACTGACCGCGGGATCCCACATATACGCCATGCAAGCTAGCCTGTTTTCCGAGCAACCCGTAGGGGCTGCCCGCCGCGCCGACGCCGGTCAACACGCCGATCATGGCCACTCGTCCGCCCGCGGCAACGGAACCGATCGAGCGCGCCAAGGTGCCCGCACCTCCGACGTCCAACACATGATCGACGCCCCGGCCGTCGGTCAGTCTTTGAACTTCGCGCTCCCACTCGGGGTGCGTGCGGTAGTTGATGGCGCCGGCGGCCCCGAGCGCCATTGCGCGGGCCAATTTCTCGTCGCTCGATGATGTAACCAGCACCCGGGCGCCGGCCAAGAGCGCGAACTGCAGACCGAACGTGGAAACGCCTCCCGTGCCCAGCACGAGCACCGTCTCCCCGGGAGCCACATTCCCGATGTCGACAAGCGAGCGCCAGGCCGTCACGGCCGCGCAGGGCAGCGTCGCTGCGCCCGCCGGGGATAGATGAGAAGGCACCGAGACTGCGTCTTGCTGGTCGAATACCGCAAGCTCGGCCAGCACGCCGTCCGCCGGCGGTGCGCCGAGCGCGGTCAGCGGGCCGCGCGGCGCCTTGCCGTCAATCCAACCCCGGAAGAATGTTCCGGCAACGATTTCGCCCACTCGGAAGCGGGTGACCGCAGAGCCGACCGCAACGACTTCGCCTGCGCCATCGGACAACGGAATGGTATTGGCCGCGACGGCCCCCCCCATGTAGTGGCCTCTTGCAATCAGAAGATCGCGGTAGTTGAGCGAAGCGGCCCGGATCCGCACCAGAATCTGGGTGGGCTGCGGCTTGGGGTCGGGACGTTCGCAGCGGCGCAGGCCGTCGAGGGTGCTGCTGCCGGCAACGATTTCATAGGCACGCATGGTGAGATCTCCGATATTTGCGCCGCATTCCACCACAATCCCGTCCAACACGGTCGACGACGATGGAATCACCATTCTACCGGCAGCGAACCCGCAGCGCCCGCGCCGGCCGCTCAAGACAGGTCACCCGCGGTTTCGAGCGTTGTCGTGTGAAACCCCGTTCACTCCTGGGTGATCGGGCATCAGTGATGCGGGCATTCTGGAAAACCAATGTCGGCGGCAAGAACATTCGATTTCGTGATCGTCGGGGCGGGATCGGCCGGGTGCGTCCTGGCAAACCGCCTGAGCGACGGCGGGCAGGCCACTGTCCTGCTGCTGGAGGCGGGGGGCGCGTCCACCGGGCTGTTCAAGGACATGCCGATGGCCTTCCCAAAGTACGTGGTGCGCCGTGATCTGAACTGGAACTTCGAGAGCGAGCCCGAACCGTTTTTGAACGGCCGCCGAATCGAGATTCCGCGCGGAAAGGGTCTCGGCGGCTCTTCGATGATCAACGGCATGGTGTACGCCCGGGGCCACCGCCGCGACTACGACGACTGGGCCGGGCGCGGCCTTACGGGCTGGGGGTACGCGGACGTTCTGCCATATTTTCGAAGATCGGAGAAGAGCTGGCTCGGCGAAAATTCGTATCATGGCGCCTCAGGCGAGTTGGAAATCGCCGTGCCCAGGTCGAACATGCTTTACGAGGAGATCCGCGCGGCAAGCATCGCGGCAGGCTATCCGGCGACGGACGATTATCACGGCCGGAGCAACGAAGGATTCCAACGAAGCGAGATGACCGTGGTGCGCGGTCGGCGCGCGAGCGCCGCACGCGTATTTCTCAAACCGGCTCTCCGCAGGCGCAATCTCAAGGTGCAGACGAGAGCCCTGGTCGAACGGATCCGCATCGAGGGCGGACGGGCCGTCGGCGTCGACTATGTGCAAGGCGGGCGGCGCTTCACGGCGAGGGCCGGGCGTGAAGTCATCGTCGCTGCGGGCGTCTATGGCTCCCCCCAACTTCTCATGCTGTCCGGCGTGGGACCGGCCGAGCATCTGCGGACCATGGGAATCGAGACCCTCGCTGACCTGCCGGGCGTCGGCAAGAATCTCATCGAACACCCCTTCATGTTCGTGGGTTGGAATTTGCGCCCCGGGGCCTTTCGCAGCGAGCTGCGCCTGGATCGCGCAACCCTCTGGGTGCTGCGATGGGCGTTGTTCGGCAGCGGCCTGTTCGCCACCAATGGAGCCGCGGGCAACCTGTTCATTCGAACGGATCCGAACCTCGATCGGCCCGACATGCAGTTCACATGCATGTCCGGGGAGGTCGGCGCGCGCGAGCTTTGGTTGCCGCTGGTTGGAAAGGAGCCGCCGCATACGCTCGGCGCCGGCCTTTCGATGATCAAGCAGGACAGCCGCGGCGAGTTGCGGTTGCGTTCGGCGGATGCGCACGACGCCCCGCGGATCTCGTTCAACTTGTTCAAGGAGCGGTCGGATGTCGACCGGGCCATACGCGGCCTCAAGGCGATCCGCGACATCTATCATCGCGAACCGCTTCGCAGCTTGATTTCCGGTGAAATACTGCCCGGCGCAAATGTGACTTCGGACGCCGATTTTGAACGCTTCATCCGCGAAACCGCGGCAATCACGCAGCACGCCGTCGGCACCTGCAAGATGGGGGTGCAGAGCGATGCGCTGGCGGTCGTGGATGCGGCCTTGAAAGTGCGCGGAGTGGGCGCGCTTCGCGTCGTTGACGCGTCGGTCATGCCGGACGTTCCGGGCGGAAATACGAATGCGCCGGCCATCATGATCGCGGAAAAAGGCGCGGACCTGTTGCGGGGACGATCTCTGCCCCGCAGCGATGCGTGAAATCTCGAACCCAACGCCGGGAGTGACCATGAAGCACCTGAAGGACAAAGTGGCATTCGTCACCGGCGGCAGCAGCGGCATCGGGCAGGGTATCGTCAAGGTGCTCGCGGAAGAAGGCATGAAGGTGGCCTTCAGCTACCGCCGGCAGGATCATTTGGACCGGACGATGGCGTATTTTCGCGACAAGCCGCGGCAGTCGGTGCACCCCATCAAGGTGGACGTGACCGACCGCGCCGGCTTGAGCGCTGCGAAGCGGGAAATCGAGCGCGTATATGGCCCGGTGCAGGTCCTGATCAACAACGCCGGGATCGGCATCCACGGTCCGATGGAGCAGGCCACGTTCAGCGATTGGGACTGGATCATGAACGTCAATGTCGGGGGCGTGGTCAATGCGCTCGTGATCTTCCTGCCGGGAATGGTCGCGAGCGGGGAAGAAGCGCATATCGTCAACGTGGCTTCGATGGGCGGCATCGCCGCGCTCGGCGCCGTGGGGCTCTACACCACGACCAAGTTTGCAGTCGTCGGACTCTCCGAGTCGTTGCGTACCGACATGATCGGCCGCAAGGTCGGCGTCTCCGTCTACTGTCCTGGAACGGTCAAGTCCAACATCGGCGACGGGGACCCGTTGCGCCCCGAACGATTCAAGGACAGCGGCTACGCTCAGTCCGCGCCGCGCAAGGACGGTGAGACATCATTCATGGACGTGGCCATGGATGCGGTGGAGGCGGGACGCCATGTCTTGAGGGGCATCAGCGACAATCAGCTGTTCATCATTAGCCACCCGGAATACCGCGATGTCCTGCGGGCGCGCCATGCCAAGATCGAAGCCTCGATCAGCGGGGATGCCGCCGACGAAATCCGCACTGAATCCGTGCGCTTCATCCTGTCCAATGCGATCTACAACGAGAACGCCTGAAGGACGGGCAGGCCCGGCCTCATTCTAATTGATTAGTCAGTTCCGGCGATTCGGCCCGCCATGGGACCGGCCGGGTCCCTAGTCAATTCGCGCGATTCAAACGACCTCCGTCGCGGCGCAAATTGGCACCGTCGAACCATTCATCACTTTTCAAGGAGATCGATATGAACAAGTCAATGACCTTTGCCGTCCGGGCGATGACGATCAGCGCCGTGGTTGCCCTGGGGTTCGGCGCGTCCGCCGCGTCCGCCGCAACCTTTTCGAACCTTCAGCCGGTGAGCGACGGGGCGAAACAGTATGTCGTGCGGTTCCCGGATCTCGATCTGTCAAAAGCGGCAGGAGCGGCTGCGCTGTACGCCCGCCTCCGGCACGCGGCACGCGTGGTATGCGATCCGATGGACAGCCGGGAAATGGGAATTGCGGCGATATACAGAGCCTGCATGGATCAGGCGGTCGCCAACGCGGTGGCCGGCGTCAACAGTCCGCTGTTGTCGCAATACCATCAATTGCACACCAAGGGAGACGGGGCCGGGCTCGTGCAGCTTGCAAAGGCCAACTGATTGGACCGTGTGAGGCCATCCAGTGCGGGGTCGAAGCCCGCGCTGGATGGCCGTCGGACTCGAAGATCATGCGAGCAACAATTCAGGACGCAATTCGCCCCCGATCTCGATGACGATATCCGCGGGAAGTCCGGCGCGCCGCGCCGCTTCCCGGATGGCGTCGCCGCTCTCCGCCTCATAGAGACAGTAGGTCTTGCGCTTGTCCGCGGACAAGAACGAATACAGCCATTTAACGCCGACGGCATCGTTGATTTCGACGACGGCCTTGTAGTCCTTCTTGGAAGCGTTGAACGCTTGCGCGAAATTTCTCTCTATCATGAACAGCGCCATAATATTCTCCAGATGGGTCAGGTGACGGGGGAATCCGACTGCGCATTGTGCAGTCCGTGACGAATGGCGTAGGCCGCCGCTTCGGTACGGTTGGCGCATTGCGTTTTGTTCAAAATATTGCGGACATGCGTGGCGACGGTGTTGAGGCTGATCGACAGCACGAGCGACACATCCTTGTTCGTGCGGCCGATCGCGAGCAGACGCAGAACCTCGACCTCGCGGGCGGTGAGATCGTCGGGAAATGCGATCCCGCCGTCTCTCGCATGCAGCACGGCATTGATGTCGGCGACCACGCGCGCCATTCCCAATCGGCGCGCGAGTTCATCCGCTTCACGCAGCTGCTGAAGGCCCATCCGCCGTTCCGCGTCGGTGGGCCGCGCCGCCAGGAAGACGCCGTAACAGTGCATCGTTCGGGCCAACAACGGCCACGCGCGCATCGCGCGATTGAGCGTCAGTGCGTGCTCGAAGTGTTCGCGGGCGATATCCGGCCAGTTCGCCGTGCACGCGAGCATCGCGAGGTATAGTTCAGTGCTGCCGAAGCACACCGCCGTGGGATGGTTTGCCGTCTGCCTGCCATAAGGCCGCAGCAGCCGATAGATCGACTCGGCATGCCCCGCGTCCTCCAAGGCGCAGCAGGCTTGCGCACAAAACACCAGGCACGCCACGAACATGTCGTCCCGGCATATGGCGCGGCAATCCTGCGCCGCCAGCCGATCGAATATGCCGCGCGCCTCCCTGAGCAAACCGATCTCCGCGCACAGAAGCATGAGTCCGGGTTCCCACATGCGCTTGGTCCCGCTCGCAGCAAGCTCCTTTATCTGCGGAGCCAGCACGTGCAACCGGCCCAAGTCGCGGTTGAGCGCGAACATTTGCGCGCCATAGACGCCGTCGGCGTCGCCACGACGGGTCTTGGTGCCGATTTCCAGCAGCTCCTCGATGCGACCTTCCAAATCGGTCCATTCGCCGCGCAGCAACGCCAGGGTGACGCGATAGGAGCCCGCCCAGTACTGATGCATCCCGAAGCGCGCCGTCCCGAGGCTTTCGTACTGCTCCAAGAGCACTTCGAGATCCTCGATCTTTCCGGCTTCGAAGTAGTTCAGTGCCTGCCAATGGTAGGCCTCCGCCAGCAAGTCGCCGCTGGCGGTGGAGCGTGCCGCGGCGATGTATTCCTGGCCGAGCATCAGCCGGCGGTGCAAGCTTGCCGGATCGCCCCGCAGCGCCATTACCGTCAACTGAAAACATGCGCAGCGCGCCGTGCCGTCGCAGCTGCGGCTCGCCATCGAAAGGGCTTCGTCCACCAGGAGCTGCACCTGCGACCTGTCCGCCGAGGTTCTTTGCGCGAATGCCAGCGTCGCCAATGCCTTGGCGCGCGCTGCTGAATCCGTTTCGGGCAGCAGCGCCAGCGCGCGGTCGAGCAGCGGAACGATATGCCGTTGGGCAACGTGTTGCGATGTCATGGCAAGGAACACCAAAACATCAACCAGCAATTCGGCGCTGCCCAGGACGCGGATCCGATTGACGGCTTCCAGCAGCACGTCGATGGAACGATCGATCTGCCCCAACAGCCGGAGCGCGGAGCCCTTGAGAATGTAGGCGCGCGCAAGACGTTCGTCCTGAATCAGACCGCCGCTCTCGAGGGTCTCGATCGCGCGGTCGTAATGCAGGAGCGCATCTTCGTAGGCATATATCCGAACCGCACTCTCCGCAGCCCGCAGCGCGTAGATCACCGCCTGCTCGGAGTATCCGATCGCCGCCGCTTGATGGTAGTGGTGTGCAATGCGGCTGAGCGCAGGCTCGAGGTTGGCGGAATGTACGGTGACGAGGGCGTCCCCGCCGCGGCCGTGCATGCGCAACCGATCGACCGTGGGAATGTCCTCATAGATAGTCTCGCGGATCAATCCATGGTTGAATTGGTAGCCGCCGATGACCTCGGCGTGCGATTGAACGATGCCCGCCTGCACGGCCGGCTCGAGCACCGTCAGCACGTGTTGCACGTTCTCGTCGGTGGCGACGGCGATCTCACGAGCCGTGAATTGCCGGCCATGGACGGCCCCGACGCATAGGATTTCGTTGCATTCATCGGAAAGGCGGCTCAACCGCCGGCCGATGGTCTCGCGAACTCCGGCAGGGATTCTCGCGGGCATCGCCGCGATGGCGTCTCCCGCGCTCTCGTCCATGAGGACTTTGATCAACTCGATGGCGAACAACGGATTCCCATCGGTCCGTTGATATATCAACTTGATCGCCGATTCGGACAGATTCACTTCGCACATTCGCACGGCCACCTCGCCGATGGCCGCTTGCGAGAGTCCCGCCAGATGAACGCGCTGAACGTCGGGATCCCGGCTCAATCCTCCAAGGGTGTTCAGCAGCGGCGTCTTTCTTGAGGCGTCGGCATCCCGGTACGTGGCGACGATCAGCAGCCGGCTGCTCGGCAACTCTTGATTCAGGAATTCAAGAAGGGACAGGGAAGGCACGTCCGCCCAGTGAAGGTCATCCAGCACCAAAGTGATCGGGACCTGCTGGGTGGCTTGGTGGAAGAACTGCCGTATGGCATCGAAAGTGCGGAATCGTGCCGGGCCCGAATCCGCGGCGGCGTTGGAGGTCTGTTGAGGATGCGGCGATGTATCGAGGAGTTCGGGCACGAGAGCGGCGATGTCCCTGGCCGCCGCGCCCATATTGAGGCGCACCTCGTCGAGCGAGGAGGCGTCGACATAGGCGCGCAGGATCTGCACCCACGGCCAGTATGGCGGTGCCCCCGCCTCTTCCCGGCATCGCCCCCAAAGCACGAGGGCGCCCTGATCCTCGGCTACGTCCGCCAGCGCCTCCGCACACCGCGTCTTGCCGATTCCGGACTCGCCCGATATCAATACAAGCTGGCGGCGACCCGCCAGCATACGGTCGAAGGCCGTGCGAAATACGTCGAGTTCGCGAGCCCGACCGACGAGGGGTCGAGGCTGATTCCCTGTATCAGCTGCAAATTCGTCCATAGGAATCCGATTCTACCCATGATTTTCAACGCGGCGAGGCAGCGCCCACCGCCTCTGATGGCGGACGGGTACTGTCTGGATCGCCGGCCACCCCCTCCGGTCGAGCACCCGCTTGCCGGTCTATCAACCGGGTTGTCTATCGCAGGAAACTGCCGTGTTCCAATCGGCGAAGCTTCCCTTCGGGTTTTGTTCCCAGGCCCAGACGTGCAGTTCGTAAAACGCCGGCAAACCGAAGCGGTTCGGCGCCGCGACATAATTCAGGAGATCGCCGTCGAGCGCCGGGGTGCCCCCTTTCGGATTCTGGGCCTCCCAGATGCTAGCAAGCACGATGAACTCGACGCCGACCAGGCGCAAAGCCCCGCCCGGGAGCGGCTCGTAGATCAGAGCCTCCGGCTGGTCCGCCTGCAGTACGCCGCCGGCGATACGTGAGGGCAGCACGAAGTGAACGCCCATGGCGCCCGTATCGGGACCGCTGACGCATGGAGTGCCCTGGACGAAGCCCTCGGCGATCGCAACGTTGATATCCCTGAATCGCTCGGTGGCCACGCGCACTTTATCGATCAGCGGCGAACCGGTGTTTTTCGCCTGCGACGCGGAAACACCAAGGGCAAATACGGGTATTGCCAGCGACATTAAGACTCGCGTGAGACAGCGATTGGTACGCATGGATGTTTCTCCCTGGATGACTTGTGATTCTCTTCCCGGCACCAAAATTACCGTCAGTGCCCGGAGGTGCACATCCTCAGAAATGATGAGTGCTCGAACGGCGGGGGACCGGCCATCGCGTCCCCCGAAATGATGACGCGCCGGCTGCGGGCTTTTACGCGGCGCAGCATCGCTGTCGATGCTCGAAACTCCGCGAGCCGCGGGGTTTGTCGCTCAGACGACGATGTCGTCGATCTGGATCGTCGGCATCGTATTGGTGAAGTTCGGCACGTCGGCGATCAGTGTCGCACCATGCTTCGCGCCCGCGAGGTCGAACGCCTCTTGATCCGCGATCCATATATTGATGATGGCAACATAGGGCGGCGGCGACCCGTCCGGCGTCGAGTTGCCCCGGCGGAGCTCCAGCTTGGCAATGCTCTTGCCGTACAGACGATCGATCAGGGTGGCGTGGTGTTCGAGATAGTAGGAAAAATCGAATGTCACGCCCGGCGTGTTCGGGTACATGACGGTGATGCAGCGGCGTGCTGTGGCGGTCATTGCGGCCGCGCTCCGGTGCGGCTGGCGTCCGCCCAGTTGCCGTGTATCGCCGGACGCAGACGAAACGGCAGTCTGGCGCGGGCAAACGGACCTTCGGCGATGCGCAGCGCATCGAAGACGGCGAGGTCCGAATGGTTCGCGACCAGATTGTCGAGCACGGCCACGAGGTAGCCGTCGCCTTCCGCAGCGCCCGCCGCGCGCGGTATGAAGCAGGGCTCTTGAACGATGCTCTGAGGCCCCGACCACCAAACAGCCTGTTTGCCGGAGGTGAAATCGATGTGCGCGATCGAGTTCATGACGAGTCCCGAGGCGCGCCCGCCGGGAGCATCGAACGGCTTTTCCCGATCCGAGACCAACAACCATCCATGGCGATGCGCCTGTGTCGCGTATCGATCGTCGATGCGGGGGAACTCCCCGAACAATTCCGTAAGTCGCTCGGACTTCTGGAATGCCTCCCCCGGGGATGTCATGTCGACCGTCCAGCGGGTGAGGAAGCTCATGGCCTCCGCCGGATTGAATGGGGCGCCGCGCACGTCCGGAAAAAACGGAAACATGTTGTTCTTCGCGACGGGGGTGTCGAAATACACACGCGGACCGTCGTTGAATGCATTCATGACGTGGCTTGCGAAAAGGGTCGGTGATTTGAACCAGCGAAGCGCCTTCGGATCGCCGTGCCGGGGAAGCACGCCCAGGTACACCGGAAGCGAGGTATCGAATCCGAAGTGCGGGAGACCAGCCTTCAGGCGTTCCCAGGAACTCACGCACGGCACCACGTGAAACACAGCGTAGTCCCGGGTGACGCCGAAGTCGTGCATCATGCAGTAGTAAGGCGCCTCGAACCAGGTTTCCTGCAGGAGCTCGCCCGCCGGGCTCAATTCCATGTAATGGCAGTCGCGGGTCAGCAATCCCTTTGCCGCATACCCGAACGCGCACATGTTACCGGTGAGCGGATCGATCTTCGGATGCGCGCAGAAAGTCTTTCCCACCATCTTGCCGCCGAAGTCGGTGTAGCCTTCGGTGGCAAGAGTCAACGGGTCCATGAGCAGGGCCGGACTGTCCTCCTTGAGGGCGAACAGCTTGCCGGCATGGACGAGTACATTCGTGTTGGCCGTGCCGCGGATCTTGCCCTGCACGGTTGGGTCGTCGGTCAGCGGATTGCGGTAAGCGCCGAACAGGGCGCGCTCAGCGCCGCGCTCGATCTTCCACTTGTCGGTCTGCGCATAGCGCTGGCGAAAGTCGAGCCTGCCGCCGCGGAAGTGAAACAAGCCTATCATTCCGTCGCCGTTGAAAAATTGATCATTCTCGAACATCGGAGGGAATTGCGCGTCCGGATGAACTCGATGATACGTGCCGTGCAACTGCGGCGGGATCTCACCTTCCAGCTCCAGGTCGTGAATGTCGCCTTCGAAGCGGTTCGGGCGAAGGGTGCCGGTGAATCCGGACGTCTTGGGGAAGTGAGCCATGACGGGCATCATCCTCGGGAGCCGGCGGCTGTCTGTACCCCGCGGGAGCAGATTTTCGCCGCACAGCGAACTCGCCGGGCGGAGCGCTAAGCGGCCTATAACTCCTGCGTGAGCCGAACCATGAGGTCGCGCAGCCAGACGTGCGCGGGATCCGACTCGTTGCGTTTGTGCCAGAGCAGGATCTCGTGCAGCGCGGGAGTCTCGAACGGCACCGGGAAGGTCTTTATGGGCAACGTGGATGCGAACATACGCGCCACCCGCTCGGGCAGCGTGGCGACGAGGCGGGTGCCTCGCAGTACCAGCGGCAGGTGCAAGAGGCTGGGTACGGTGATGTGCACGTGAAGATCGATGTCCAGCAACCGGCGCACCAATTCCTCGGCGGTGGCGGTGTAGCCGTTGGGACGGCCAAACACGTGAGGCAATGAAAAATATTGCTCCGCCGAGATGCTGTCGCCCACGCTGGGATGGTCGCGGTCGACGGCGCACACCCATCGAACCGGGCGCAGGCGCACGCTGCGCAGCGTATCGGGATACGCGCGCACGTCGAACAGTCGCAAACTGTCCAGACACAGGCAGAGGTCCGCCTCGCCATACTCGACGCGGTTGAGCGCCGCGTGAGAAACCAGCTCGATCTTGATGCGGATTCCGGGCGCGTCGCTGGAAACCCGCTCGAGAAATGCGGGCAGGAGCCCCGGAACCGCCTCCTCGGAGAGTATCAGCGTAAACTCGCGCTGCGTGGTGGCTGCGGTGAACGTCGGCTGGGTGCCGAGAGTGGCCTGGATGAGCAACAGCGCCTCGCGGACCGGTTCGACCAGCGACTGCCCGCGGGGCGAGAGTTCCATGTCGCGGCCGACGCGCACCAAAAGCGGGTCGCCGAAGTAATCGCGCAGCCGGTGCAGCGCGGCGCTCATCGCAGGCTGCGATACGAAGACCTTCTCGGCCGCCCGGGTGATGTTCTTCTCACGCAGTAAGGTGTCGAGCGCGATCAGCAAATTGAGGTCGAAACGATGAAACTGCATGCACGACACTGGCTTGAAGGGGATATGATTTTACCAGATTGCGCCGGCAACATATCCGCGGCTGCGTCCGCGCGGCGTAGTTTTGCGCTTTCGGTGGAGCGGGCATTCCCCGAGGGTCGAGCGCAAATCCTTCCATGGCCGCTTCATGGGCCATGGCGCAAGGTGCCGCAAGGACTGTACGGACCAGGATGAGGCTGCATTGAAACCACCGTTTCGCGCTGATCAGGTCGGCAGCCTGTTGCGTCCGGCGGAGCTGGCCGAGGTGCGCGCGCGATTCAAGGAAGGCATGCTGTCGATCGACGCGCTGCGACGGGCCGAAGACGACAGCATCCGGGCCGTCGTCAAGAAGCAGGAATCCATCGGCCTCAGATCGATCACCGACGGCGAGCTGCGCCGGGATTACTGGCACATCGACTTCTTGCGGCAGCTCGACGGGGTTTCCGTGGCCGAAATACCGAACTTGAATCGCTTCGGAGGCACCGAAGAGCAGCCGCCGATGGCCACCGTCACGGGCTTGATCAAATGTTCGAAACCCATCATGGTCGACGCCTTTGCGTATTTGCAGGGCATCACCCGCGAGACCGCGAAAGTGACGATTCCCTCGCCCTCGATGCTGTACTTGCGCGGCGGCCGGAACGCCGTCTCGAGCGCGGTCTATCCTGATCTTGCGCAGTTCTGGCACGACGTCGCCGCCGCCTATCGCACCGCCATCCGATATTTTGCCGAACGCGGCTGTACGTACCTGCAGCTGGACGACGTGTCGTTCGCCTACCTGTGCGACCCGAAATTTCGCGACGGTTGCCGGCTCAACGGCGATGATCCCGACACCCTGCCGCAACGCTTCGCCGACGCGGTCAACGCGGCGCTGCGCGGGCGTCCGCCGGGCATGACGATCACCATGCACACATGCCGCGGGAACTTCAGAAGCTCGTGGGTGGCCGAGGGCGGCTACGAAAGCGTTGCGGAAGCGATGTTCTCCATCGACGTCGACGGTTTTTTCATGGAGTTCGATTCCTCCCGCGCGGGGTCATTTGAGCCGCTGCGCGGGCTGACGCCGGGAAAGAAGGTGGTGCTGGGCTTGGTCACGACGAAGCAGGGCGCGATCGAAAGCGCCGATGAGATCAAGCGGCGCATCGATGCGGCCAGCGCCTATGTGCCGATGGAAAGTCTGTGTCTGTCGCCGCAATGCGGTTTCTCGAGCACGCATCACGGAAACGCGGTTTCCGAAGCGGAGCAATGGAAGAAGCTGGAATTGGTCGTGCGCGTCGCGCGCGAGGTCTGGGGCGAGAATTGAAAAAGCGCGCTTTCTACGGGTGGACCATGCTCGTCGCGCTGTGGAGCGTCGTGTTCCTGAATCTGGGTTTTCCAGCCTACGGACCGGCGGTGATCAATGCTGCAATGGCCAAGGCCATCGGCCTGCATCGCGAGACCCTGGGCAACATGTTTTCGGTGTACATGATCATGTCGGGGCTCCCGGGCCCGCTGGTTGCCCTCAGCGTCAATCATTTCGGTGTGCGCAAGACCCTGTTGTTGGGCAGCGCTCTGGTCATCGCCGGCTCTCTATTGATGGCGACCGTGGTCACTGGCGGCGTGGGCGCGATGCTGTGTTTCGGGCTCATGGTCGGCACCGGTGTCGCCACAGGATCGGCGATGGCGTCGCAGGCGGGTCTGGCGCGGTGGTTCGTGAGGCGGCGGTCCCTCGCGTTGTCGGTTCTATATTCCGCAGGCGCCATCGGCGGGTTCGTGGCGGCGCCCCTGCTCCACCGGTTGATCGAGACCACGGGCACCTGGCGCGCAGGATGGTGGCTGATTGCCGCACTATCCGCCGCGGCTGCCTGTGTTGCCCTCGTGTTCGTGCGCGAGCGGCCTGAAGACGTGGGCCAGGTGGCGGATGGGTTCGGGCCGCCGCGGGCGGATGGCCGCGCCGCGCCCGATACGCGGCCGATATTCGTGACCCGTCGGGACTGGACATTCCGCGAGGCCGCCCGCCATCCCGCCTATTGGCTGTTGCTCGGGGCGCTGATCGGCGGCAGCGGCGGATATACGCTGTTCCTGGCTCATGGCGTCGTGCATTTGCAGGATCTCGGCCACTCGGCCGGTGTCGGGGCATGGGCCGTCAGCATCATGACGGTCTCCGGCCTCATCGGCAAAGTGATCCTCGCGGCGTTCGGCGACCGCATCGATCCACGCTACATTTACGCCCTTTTCATGGCGGTGTTCGCGGTCGGACTCGTGGTCATCGTCAATGCGCATGCGCTCTGGCAGGTGTTTCTGTTCGCAACCTGCCTCGGCATCGGTTTCGGCGGCGGACTCGTGTGCTTGATGGCGGTGTTGAGCAACTACTATGGAACGCGCGCCTTCGCCTCGCTCGCGGGTCTTGCAATCGCGATCAATACGACATTGTCGGCCGTGGCACCAAAAGTGGCCGGCCATTTTTTCGATCAGGGCGTCGGCTACGGCGTGAACTTCTATTTTCTCGCATCCTGGTGCGCCCTCGGCGCAGCCGTGCTGTTCTTCATGCGGCGGCCCGAAGCAATGAAGTCGGAGCCATTGGATGCATACGGTTAAAGAGGGCGACCTGCTCTGGGCGCCGGGCGTCGAGCGCAAGTCGAGGGCGCATCTGACGCACTACAACGCCTGGCTGGCCGAGCGCGGGCGCCCGTTCGATTCGTACACGGCGCTGTGGCAATGGTCTATCGACGATCAGGAAGGATTTTGGGGTTCGCTCTGGGAATATTTCGATATTCGCGCATCGCAGCCCTACGAACGGGTTCTGGCGAGCCGATCGATGCCGGGTGCGGTCTGGTTTCCGGGTGCGGCGCTCAACTACGCGGAGCACGCCCTGCGCCATGAGCGGGCGGGAGCCGATGCGCTCCTGTTCCTGAGCGAGCGGCGTCCTCTGCGCGCATTGTCGTGGACCGATCTTGGCGCGCAGGTGCGAAAGCTCGCAACCCATCTGCGCAAGTTGGGTCTCGCTCCCGGCGACCGCGTGGTCGCCTATTTGCCGAATTCTCCCGAGGCCGTCGTTGCGATGTTGGCGACGGTCAGCGTCGGAGCGATTTGGGCGAGCTGCGGGCCGGATTTCGGGCCGCGGGGCGCCGTCGATCGATTCGAGCAGTTGGCGCCCAGGTTCGCATTCTGCGTGGACGGATATTATTACGGCGGCAAAGCGTTCGATCGGCGTCCGGAGCTCGGCGCCATCTTGGGTGCGCTGCCCTCGCTCGAGCGGGTGATTTATCTGCGGCATCTCGAGCCCGCGAGCGAAACCCTGCTGACTTCGAACTCCATGTTCTGGGAGGACGCGCTCGCGGGCCCCGAGATTGCGGCGGACTCGTTCGAGTTCGAGCAGGTTCCGTTCGCGCACCCGCTGTGGATATTGTTTTCTTCCGGCACCACGGGCCTGCCGAAGCCCATCATTCATTGCCATGGCGCGATGATTCTGGAGCAGTACAAGTCGCTCAAATTCCACATGGACGTGCACCCCGGCGAGCGCATGTTCTTCTTCACGACCACCGGATGGATGATGTGGAATTTCCTGGTGAGCGCGCTGCTGGTCGACGTCGTGCCGGTGCTCTACGACGGGAATCCGGCCTATCCCGAGCCCGATGTTCTCTGGAGCATGGTGGAGCGCACCCATGCCGCATTTTTCGGCGCGAGCCCCACCTACGTGGGCATTCTCGAAAAAGCGGGCATCTTACCCAAGGATCGCTTCGACCTTTCGTCGTTGAAGTCGGTAATGCTGGCAGGCTCACCGGTGACCGCCGAATGCATGGCGTGGTTCTACCGATGCGTGAAGAAGGATATCTGGGCGCATTCGGGCAGCGGAGGCACGGACCTGTGCTGCGGCATCGCGGGCGGGGTCGTGACGCTGCCGCTCTATGCCGGCGAGATTCAAGCGCGGCAACTCGGCGTTGCGGCGTTCGCCTTCAACGAACGCGGAGAGGCGGTGGTGGATGAAGTCGGTGAGCTGGTCATCACGCGGCCGATGCCTTCCATGCCGGTCGGATTCTGGAACGATGCCGACGGCAGCCGATATCGGGAGTCCTATTTCGATCAATACCCCGGCATCTGGCGGCATGGCGACTTCTTCAGGGTGAATGCGCGCGGTGGATGCTTCGTGCTGGGCCGATCCGACGCCACGCTCAACCGGCACGGGGTGCGCATCGGCACCGCCGAGGTGTATCGCGCGCTCATCGAGGTGTCCGAGATCGAAGACTCATTGATCGTGAACCTCGATCTGCCGGGGGGCGGATTCTTCATGCCCCTGTTCGTCAAGCTGCGCGACGGCCTGCTGCTGGACGAGAATTTGGAAGAGAAAGTACGCTCGCGCATGCGCAAGGCTTACTCCGCGCGGCATGTGCCCGACAAGATTCTTCAAGTAAAGGCCATTCCGTACACGCTCACCGGCAAAAAAATGGAGGTGCCCGTGCGCCGCATTCTCATGGGCGTGCCGGTCGAGAAGGCCGCGAATCGCGCGGCCATGTCCAATGTGGGATCATTGGATTATTTCCTCGAGTACGCGCGGGAGCAGCGCGACTATCGGTTGGAGTGAAAGTGCGCAAGCCGGATTCGGCAGACGACATCCAGTGCTACCGTGATCTCGCCCAGCGCTATGAAGAAGGCATCGACTATGCCGTGCACGTGGCGCCTCGCGAACGGTCCCGGGTCGCGGTGCTCGCTCCGCACGGCGGTCGGATCGAAGGCCGCACGTCCGAAATCGCGCGCCTCATCGCCGGCGATGAACATCATCTCTATCTCTTCGAGGGGCTGCGGACGACCGGCGACAATTTCGACTGCCTGCATCTGGCCAGTCACCGCTTCGATGAGCCGCGTGCACTTGGTCTGATCTCCGGCTGCGATACCGTCATTGCCGTTCATGGGTATGCGGCGCCGGGACCTGACGTCTTGTTGGGAGGCCTGAATGAAGCGTTGAAGCAGAGTGTCGCACAAGCCCTTGCAGACGTCGGGATCGCCTGCCTGACGGAAGGGCATCGCTTTCCGGGCCGGGACCCGCTCAACATTTGCAACCGCGGCCGCACCGGCGCGGGAGTACAACTGGAACTCAGCGAGTCATTGCGACGGGCCGGCGAATGGTCCGGATTTTCGGCCGCCGTACGCAGCGTGATAGGCGCGCAGACCGGCCGCGGGGACGTTCGCTCTTGATCGAATCGAAGCTCGTTATCGGTCGAGTCCGAACCTTGTGCTGCGGCGCTTCATATCGGCCATGAAAATCAAGCTCACGGCCGGCGCGACGCTCGCAATGACGCTTGCCGGTTGCGGACAATCACCGGCGCCGCCGACCGTCGCGGCACCCCCGCCGCCGACCAAGTCCGCCGCTGCCGTCGATGAGGCCCGGTTGATCGCGGCCGACTCGGAGCCCGGCAACTGGATGGGCCCCGGCCGCACCTACGGCGAACAGCATTTCAGTCCATTGAAGAAGATCGATGCGGGCAACGTGAAGGATCTCGGACTCGCCTGGGCCTACGACCTCGACACGGCGCACCGCGGCCAGGAATCGACACCCTTGGTGATCGACGGAGTCATGTACGTCACGAGCGCCTGGAGCAAAGTGTTTGCGCTCAATGCGAAAACCGGCGCGCCCCTTTGGACCTATGACCCGAAGGTTCCAGGCCCTGCGGCGCTCAACGCCTGCTGTGACGTCGTCAACCGCGGGGTTGCGGCGTGGAAAGGTCGAATCTACCTCGGCACTCTCGACGGCCGGCTGATCGCGTTGGATGCGGCCACCGGCAAACCGGTCTGGGAGGTGGCAACGGTGCCGGCGGGAGCGCGCTACACCATCACCGGCGCGCCCCGCATCGTGAAGGGAATGGTCCTGATCGGCAACGGCGGCGCCGAAATGGGCATGCGCGGCTACATCACCGCCTACGACGCCGAATCGGGCAGACAAATCTGGCGCTTCTACACCGTGCCCGGAGATCCGTCCAAGCCGTTCGAAAGCGCCGCGCTCGAGACGGCCTCGAAGACTTGGAGCGGCGAGTGGTGGAAGTTGGGCGGGGGAGGACCCGTGTGGGACTCGATCGCATACGACCCGACGCTGAATATCATCTACATCGGAGTGGGAAACGGCACGCCATGGAACCGCGCCAAGGTGCGAGGTGACGCGTTGTACCTGTCATCGATCGTGGCATTGAAGGCGGACAGCGGCGAGTATGTCTGGCATTACCAGACGACGCCGGGCGACGAGTGGGACTACGACTCCTGCTCGCCGCTGATCCTGGCGGATTTGCAAATCGGCGGGACCTCGCGCCGCATCGTGATGCAGGCGCCCAAGAACGGTTTCTTCTATGTATTGGACCGCGCGTCGGGAGAACTTCTGTCGGCGGATCCCTTTGCCGTCACGAACTGGGCAAAGACAATCGATCCGAAGACCGGCCGTCCGAACGTCGAAAGCGCCGCCCGATATAGTGAAACCGGAAAGCCATTCGTCGCAATGCCGGGGCCGGGGGGGGCGCACAGCTGGCAACCCATGTCGTTCAATCCGCAGACGAAGCTCATTTACATTCCCGTGACCGAAGCGGGCTTCCCATATATTCCGGAAAAGGACGCGAAGCCGCGCGAACTGGCGTGGAATACCGGCATCGATTTCAATTCAGGAAGCCTGCCGCAGGACCCGAAGGTCAAGGCGGCGATCAAGAGCGGCCTGAAGGGACACCTCGCGGCCTGGGACCCGATCGCCCGCAAGGAATCGTGGCGCGTGGAGCTGGGGACCCCTTGGAACGGCGGCGTGGTGTCGACCGCGGGCAACTTGGTATTTCAGGGAACGGCGATGGGGGAGTTCGTCGCCTACCGCGCCGACACGGGCGAGCGGCTCTGGTCCGCCGAAACGCAGGCGGGCGTTCTGGCGGCCCCCATCACTTATGAGGTGGGTGATGAGCAGTACGTCGCGATCGAAGTGGGATGGGGTGGCGCCTTTGGTCTTGCCGCCGGCGAACTTGCGCGCGATTCGCACACGGCATCGAACTTGCCGCGCGTGCTGGCGTACAAGCTCGGAGGAAATGCCGCGCTGCCGGCATTGGCCGTTGCGGCGCCGGCGATCCTCGATCCGCCGCCCGATTTGGGCACCGCGGCGACAGTGGCCGCAGGCAAGGCGCTCTACCACACCTACTGTTCCACGTGTCACGGCGACAGCGCGACGGGCTCGGGTGTGCTGCCGGACCTGCGCTATTCGGCGTTGGTCAAGAATCCAAAGGCGTTTGACATGACCGTGCGCCAGGGTGCGCGCGCCGACAAGGGAATGGTAGCGTTCAAGAGTGAGATCACGCCGCAGGATCTCGAGAAGATCCGTGCGTATCTCATTCATCGCGCCAACGAGGACAAACTCGCAGCCGCGGCGCGGTGAGCCGCTTCGCCGATCTTCCTAACGATCTAGACCAGGATCTTGCGGCCGGTATCGACCGTGGTCTTGTCCTTCTCGCCGATGTCGCCCGGCGGCGGCACGGCACGTCCGCGCTGCACGGCGGGGCGCTCCCCCACGCCTTTCATCCAGCGCGCTAGATTGGGCAGGCCGTCGATCCCGACCCCGGACCATTCGTAGCCGTGGATCCATGACCAATGAGCGATATCGGCGATCGAATACTCGTTCCCCGCCACGTACTCGTGGCCTGCGAGCTGGTGCTCGAGCACCTCGAACAAGCGGCGCACTTCGCGCTGATAGCGGTCGATGGCGTAAGGAATCTTCTCCGGCGCATAACGTAAGAACACGTTCGCCTGGCCCATCATCGGGCCTATTCCCGCCATCTGGAACATCAGCCATTGGATCACCAGCGAACGTCCCTTCGGATCCGGCGGCATGAGACGGCCGGTCCGCTCCGCAAGATAGATCAGAATGGCGCCTGATTCGAACACGGCAAAATCACCGTTGTCGCGATCGACTATTGTCGGGATGCGGCCATTCGGATTGATCTTGAGGTACCAGTCCGCCTTCTGTTCCTGTTTCGAGAACGACAGCGGATGCACCGTGTAGGGGAGCCCGAGCTCTTCCAGTGCGATGGAGATTTTCCAGCCGTTCGGCGTGGCGGCGGTATACAGGTCGATCATGGATGATCCTTCAGGTGTCCTTGGCGAAGTACACCCGCCGCGGTCGAACGAGTCAAGTGATCCCTCGCATCAGCGACATCGATACGCACCACAGCACCGCCGTCCACGAAGGCCACTGCGCGCCCACCAGAGCGACAAACCCGATCAATGCAATCGCAAAATCCTTCGCATCCCAGACGGCGCTCACCCAAACCGGATCGTACAGTGCCGCGGCCAACAGCCCGACCACCACGGCATTGACACCCGCCAGCATGCGGGCCGATATATCCCCGGCGCTCAATGTCTGCCAAAACGGCAGCGCACCGGAAGCGATCAACAAGCCCGGAAGAAAAATCGCGAGAAGGCTCACTGCGGCACCGGCCGGGCCGCCGCGGCCGCCCTGCAGGTGATCGCCCATGAAGGCGGCCACGGTGAACATCGGACCCGGAACCGCCTGCGCGGCGCCATAGCCGGCGAGGAAAGTATCAATCTCCATCCACCCGGAATCCACCACCACCTGCCTGAGCAGAGGCAGAACGACGTGCCCGCCGCCGAATACGAGCGCGCCCGCGCGATAGAATGCGCCTGCCACCTGAAACATCGGCGACGCATTCGGCGCGAGAAGCAGCGCTGATGCCAGCAGAATGGCGAACGCCAGCAGCAGCACGCTTCCGGCGCCCCGTCCGTAGCGAAGCGGAAAGACGCCACCGTGACGGGCCGTGGCATGGCGGCACAGCCACGGACCCAAAGCGGCGCCGCCGCCAATCACCAGCAACTGCATCCAGGCGCTGCCGCCCACGGCGATCAGGCCGGCCGCCGCCGCCGCCATCAGCGCACGCGGCGCGTCGGGAGCGAGCGTGCGCGCCATACCGAACACCGCCTGTGCGACCACGGCGACGGCCGCCAATTTGAGGCCATGCACGGCAGCCGCTCCCCACGTCCCCGCCAGATGACCGTTCGACGCCGCAAACGCGAACAACAACAGTGCCGAGGGCAGCGTGAAGCCGATGAAAGCGGCGAAGGCGCCGGCCCACCCCGCACGAAGCAACCCCAAACAGAAACCGAGCTGGCTGCTTGCCGGCCCGGGAAGGAACTGGCAAAGCCCGACCAGCTCACCGAAGCGTGCCTCGTCGACCCAACCCCGCCGCTCGACAAACTCACGGCGAAAATAGCCCACATGCGCGATCGGTCCGCCGAAGGATGTCAAGCCCAGCTTCAAAAACGCCGCCCCGACTTCGACCACGGTGCCGGCTTGCTCATCGCGGCGATCGATCATGACGCGCTCCTTCGGGCTCGAGCGGTTAGCTTACCGGTACGAATCCGCTTCGTCACCGGCGGCCCGTCTTGCAATATCATTGGCCCATTTTCAGGACCCAGACGAGGAGCGGCCAATGAAGAAGTTCAAGCACGAAGCGGAATTGTTCAAGGCGGCCTTGCTCGCGGGTGTTCAATACGCCGAAGGCCGCGGCGCGGTCGAGTTCGAGGCGACCGACTCGGCCAGCGACAAGGCGCTCTATGTGTATCGCCTGCTGGTGCACGACAAGATCATTGCCCCGATGCCGGAGGAGCAGGTCGCGGAAAAAACCATCCGGCACCGGCTCGCGACCTGGTACGCACACCAGTTGCCGAAGGGGCATCCGCTGCTGGGTTAGCCCTTCGGCCGCGGCTCAAAGACCGAATACCTTCTCCGCATTTGTCTGGAAGAACGCCTTCTTGTCCTGTGCGCTCATGGCCATCGCATCCTGCGTCGCTACCTCCTCGGGCTGGTATTGGTACGGGTAGTCCATGGCGTACATGATGCGATCAATGCCGAGAGTCGCCCTGCAGAATTGGATCGCGGGCTCCCACGCAACTCCGGAGAAAGTGACGTAGATGTTGCGTTTGAAGTAGCCGGAGATCGGAAGCTCGAGAGGCTTCAAGAATTCATGGCGGCCGGAGCGGATGCCGGCGGCGTGCATGTAGTCCAATCGATAGGCCCAATACGGGAGCGCCTCCCCGCCGTGACCGACTATCAATTTCAATTTCGGGAACCGGTCGAACACCCCCATGACGATGAGTCGGAGGAGATGCAGGCCCGTATCGACACCGAACCCGTACACGGCACCGTCCAGTCCGCGTTCGAGCAGAGGGCCGACGAGTCCCTTGGACGGGCCTTGGGGGTGCAGATAGATCGGGGTGTCGAGCGCTTCCGCAGCCTCGAAGATAGGCCAGTATTTTGGATGATCGGTGTATTCGCCATTGACGTGCCCGTTCAAGATCACGGCCTTGAAGCCGAGCGCATGGCCCCGCTGCATTTCCTTGGCCGACCATTGAGGGTCCTGCGGCGCAATGGCAGTCATGCCCACGAACCGTCCGGCGTGGCGGCGACAGGCGGCACCGAGCTGATCGTTGGCGTCGGTGGTCAGACGGCGCGCCTCATCGTCGGCAAAGACATGGGTGCCGGGTGCGGTGAGCGCGATGATTGCCTTGTCGATGCCCGTGGCGTCCATGTCGGCGAGTCGCCGGGTTCCCAAGTCCTGCAAGCGTTCGATGACGGTGGTGGCACGGGCGGACGGAGAGCTTGAATAAAATCCCCACAGGCTGACGAAGCCGGGATCGTCGATGCCGGCGGCGATCAGCCGTTTGTACGCGGACAGCACCGCGGGGGTGATGAAGGCTTCTTCGGTGGCAATGCGCAAATATCCTTGAGCGCCGCCGGTTTTCAGCTCAGTCATCGATCGCCCTCCCCGCCTCACGCCTGATGAATGGCCTTCGTCACCAGACACGCCTCCAAACCCTCGGGGCCGTCCTCCGACCCGTGCCCGGAGTCCTTCACTCCCCCGAACGGCGAATCGGCTCCGGCCACCACGGTGGTGTTGATGCCGATCATGCCGCTCTCGATCGCGTCGCCGAGCAACAGCGCACGCCGGCCGTTCTCGGTGAAGCAATATGCCGCCAACCCGTAAGGGAGCCGGTTCGCCTGTTCGATCGCGTCGTCAAAGGTCTTGAACGGTCGCATCAGCGCAATCGGTCCGAACGGTTCTTCGTTCATGACCCGTGCTTCGAGCGGGACGTCGGCAAGCACGGTCGGTCGGAAGAAAAAACCATTGTCGGCGGAGCCGCCGCCGCGTTCTCCACCCGTGGCGACACGTGCACCGACTTTCAGTGCATTGGCGACGAACCCCTCGATCGCGTCCGGGCGCCGTGGATTGGCCATGGGACCCATCTGATTCGCGGAATCGAGACCCGAGCCGACCGCGACCTTCGCAGCCCGCGACGAGAATTCCTTGACGAAGCGCTCGTAAATCCCCTCCTGCACGTGGAAGCGCGTCGGAGAGATGCAAACCTGCCCGGCATTGCGAAATTTGTGGGCAACCAGGAGATCCAGGGCGCGTCCCAAATCGGCATCGTCGAACACCAATACGGGACCGTGACCGCCGAGTTCCATGGTGGTGCGCTTGGCGCCGTCGGCGGCGAGCTTCATCAGGTGCTTGCCGACCGCGACCGAGCCCGTGAAACTCACCTTGCGGATGACGGGCGAGGCGAGAAGGTGCCGCGACACCTGGTCCGGCACGCCGAATACGCAGCTTGCCACCTCCCCCGGCAGGCCGGCATCGAGCAGACAGTTCAGCACTTCGATGGCCGAAGCCGGCGCCTCCTCCGCCGGCTTGATGATGATGGAGCAGCCTGCACCGATCGCGGCGCCCAATTTGCGGGCCGGGTTTCCGATCGGGAAATTCCAGGGACAAAATGCGGCGACGGGGCCGACCGGCTCCTTCATGACCCGCGACAGCGTGCCTGGCGGGCGCACCAGCACCCGGCCGTAGACGCGCGAAACCTCGCCGGCATAGAAGTCGAAGAGGCCGGCGGCCATCATGACCTCCGCCTTTGCCTCGACGAGCGGCTTGCCTTCCTCCATCGTGGCGATGGCGGCGATCTTGTCCATGCGCTGACGCAGCAACTGCGCGGCGCCGGCAAGGACTCGGCTGCGGTCGGCCGCGCTGCGCCCGCGCCAAACCCGGTAGCCGCGCGCCGCCGCGTCCAAGGCTCGATCCAAATCCTGGGCGGTGGCAAGCGGCAACTCGCCCAGCGCATCTCCGGTCGCCGGATTGACCACACGGTGAGTCGCCCGACCGGATGGCCCCAGACGCTCACCGTCGATGAAGAGACTCAACAGGGTTTGATATTCGTGTGCCACCGCTAGGATGTGCTCCTAGGTGATGCCGGCTTTCTCGCGGCGATATTCGCGCGGCGTCACATTGAACTTGGCCCTGAACACGCGCCCGAAATGAGTAGGACTGTTGAATCCATAGTCGAAGGCGATCGCCGTCACCGTGCGTCCCCGTTGCGCGCCGGACTGCAGGGCGCGCGAGCAGGCCTCCAGGCGTCGGCGCAGGATGTATCGGGCCACCGTCTCTTCTTGATCCGAAAACAGATGATGCAGGTAGCGTGCGGTCATCTTGCACGCCTCGGCGATGCGCGTCGGCGTCAAATCCGGATCATTGAGATGCGCCTCGATGAAATTGATGATGCGGATCCGATGGGCCGTGCCGAGCGAGGAGCGGTCGGCCAGCGCCTGCGGTAGATCGGCATAGGCGGCGCCGATGAGATCGAGTATGGCGACGGCAACACGGCTGCCGGTCTGTTCATCGAGTCCTTGGTGATACTCGCTCCAGTATTTGCGCAACAGCTGAGACAGAAGACCGCTGGCCCCGCGGACTCCCGACATCGGAATGGCGGCGAGGGACTCCGGGCACCCGATCTGGCGCCGCAGGGTCGTGTTCGGTATACCGAGAACCAGCATGCGGTTGGCGCCGGTGAAAATCATTTCATAGCGGCGGGTGCTGTCGCAGAGCGTGAAGTCGCCGACGCGAAGCAGGGACTCGCGTCCGTCCTGACGGCTGACACTCTCGCCCTCGAGCTGCAAATGCAGGAAGAACATCGAGTCCTTGGTGCGCGCCACATGCGAGCGCGAGTGGCGCACGATCTGGGCGTCCGAATACACCTCGGCGAGGGTCATGTCGCCGATTGAACCGCGTACGATCGACCCATTGAAGGCACGGATGTCATCGGGCTCGGATACCAGCGGTGAAAAGCTTTCGCTGGCTCGATCGTTCCAGAAAGCAAGCTTGCGGCGCGGGTCCAGACCGAACGTCGAGAACGACTCAAGATTTGCCATGTACCACTCCCCCGTAATGACGGGAATCTGCCTTATTGTGAGGGCAACCCCACAGTTGTTGTGCTGTTAGTTATACGTAACAATCAATTCGCCGAACTAATTCTTTCGGCTTATAGGTGCTATTTGCGAAACGGAGAGTTGTCGTCGGGCAGTATTCGTCAGTTCGTTGTGAATCAACAACATGCGTGAACATCACGGCATGAATGGCGGCGCCGCTGCCCGAACCGGCCAATTCGATGTCACTCTGCGTCGAGTTTTCAACATCATGGCGCGGCACCATGCGCTCTGGGGGTCGGCAAGCGGCCGACGTCACGCAGGTGAGGCCCGCAACGCGTCCCGTCCAATGGACGAACAAGAGACGCGCGCGACGCAAAACGGAGCCGTGAATATGACGCCACTCAGCGGCTACGTAGGGTATGCATTGCGCCGGGCGCAGGGCGTCATTTTTGCGGATTTCATCCACACGCTGGCGGAGCTTGATCTACGCCCGGGCCAGTTCGCCGTTCTGGTGATGATCGATCAGAACCCGGGCGCCAGTCAGTCGAACGTGTCCGCGGCGCTCGGCATCCAAAAGGCAAATTTTGTCGCGACGATCGCCAATCTCGAGAAACGCGGCATCGTCCGCCGCCGCAAATCCGACACCGATGGACGCACGTACTCGCTCGGCCTGACTTCGCGCGGACGAGCGCTGCTGCAGGATGCGGCAGAATTGCAATCGTTGCATGAAGCACGGGTCGTCGCCCAAATCGGCAGCGAGGGGCGACTGGAGTTGCTCAAGCTTCTGGAGCGATTGTCGGCGCTGCCGACGGCTTGCCAGCTCAAATGACGGCGGATCCGCGCGAGGTCATCGCAAAAAGCCCCATGAGCGCAATCCAGGTCGCGGTGATTGCAATCACGATCGGCCTCAACGCGCTCGACGGATTCGATGTACTCGCCATCAGTTTTGCCTCGCCGGGGATTGCCCGCGACTGGCACATCGACCGCGCCGCACTCGGCATGGTCTTGTCCATGGAGCTCGCCGGCATGGGACTTGGCTCGGTTTTCCTGGGCGGCGTCGCCGACAAGATCGGACGGCGGCGCACGCTGCTTGGTTGCCTTGCGGTGATGACTGCCGGGATGATCATGGCAGCGCGGGCCAGGGGCGTGTATGACCTCTCTGCCTGGCGGGTGTTCACGGGACTCGGCATCGGAGGAATGCTGGCGGCGATCAACGCGGTGGCCGCGGAATTCTCGAATGCGCGGCGCCGCAGCCTCAACGTGTCGTTGATGGCGATCGGTTATCCCATCGGCGCGGTGCTCGGCGGATCGATTGCGGCGCTGCTGCTCGAACAGGGCAGCTGGCGCATGGTGTTCACGTTCGGGGCTGCGGCGACAGCGGCGTTCATTCCGCTGGTTCTCTTGCTCGTGCCCGAGTCCGTATCGTGGCTCTGCCGGCGGCAGCCGTTGGGGGCGCTCGCGAGCGTCAATGGAACTTTGATCCGCATGCGGCTCCCGCCGGTTGCGCAGCTTCCCACGGTCTCCGAGGAGGCCCGCAGAGTTTCGGTGGGCGACATATTCAGTCCGCAGCTCGCACGAGTGACCGTGCTGATGACGATGGCCTATTTTCTGCACATCACGACGTTTTACTTCATCTTGAAGTGGGTGCCGAAGATCGTGGTGGATATGGGTTTCACGCCCGCGTCCGCGGCGGGAGTGCTGGTCTGGGCGAACGTCGGAGGCGCAACCGGCGGCGCCGTGCTTGGCCTGCTGTCGCTGCGCTTCGGCCTGAAACATCTGACGATGTCGGTGCTGGTGATCTCCACGATCATGGTGGCCGTGTTCGGCCGTGGCCAGACAAACCTCGTTCAGCTCTCGCTCGTGTGCATGGTCGCCGGCTTCTTCACCAACGCCGGGGTGGTGGGTCTGTATGGCCTCATGGCGCAGGTCTTCCCCACGCACGCGCGGGCCGCCGGCACGGGGTTCACGATCGGATTCGGGCGGGCAGGCTCGTGGCTCGCGCCCATCATTGCGGGCTATTTGTTTCACGCCGGATATGGGCTCGAGTTCGTCTCGGTCTCGATGGGCGCTGGGTCGCTGGTCGCGGCAGCCGCGCTGTGGCTGTTGCCGTACAAGGCCGACCCGACGGCCGCGATATAAAGGAGAGCCTGGCCGCCGGCTCATCCCCAGCGCGAGGCCTCCAGACCCGGCACGAACTGATGCCGCGGATGCTGGGTCCGCGCAAACTTAAGCGACTCGCGCACCGAATCACGGACCTCGATCCGGCCAAGATATTCGGTGATGCGCGGGGTGGCATCACCATTGACGACTGCCGGAGCCAGATCAGGCAGCACGCACAGCATGGGATAGGCATCAATGTCGGCCACCGAGAAGGCCGGCCCAGCGAGCCACGGCCCGTCATGCAGCGCTTTTTCCACCCGCGCCACCGGCGCTGCCAGGCGATCGACGACACTCTGAAGATGCTCGCGGGTGTAGGTGCCATCGCGAAGCGCCCGCCAGCCCGCGCGCCGTTCCATGGGCTCGATCGAGGCAATGCGCTGATCCAGCCAGGCGGCGTCGAGAGTGTCGAGATACGGCCGCAAGTACTTGGCCGAGCCAAGCACCGGAACACACGAGCCCAAGTTTGCGCCCAAGTACTGGCCCCACGCGCGCGCGCGGTAGGCGTCGTATGCATCCGCCGGGGTCAGCGATGCGCCCGGCAATGCCTCGGAGATGTATTCGAGCATGAAGAAGGAACTTGAAATGATGGTGCCGTCGTGCACCAGCAGCGGACCCTCCCGCTCGAGATGCAGGCGGGATTCCCGATCGGTCGGGAAGGCCTCGGCAAATTGTTCGAGCGCGGCGGCGTCATAGTAATGCGTGGTGAATTGCGCCCGCTTTTCGGCCAGCGCGATCAGCGGCTTCAAGAAGAATGTGTTCGGTTCAGACGTGTAGAGTTCAAGCATGGGCGCCTGGCTCCCGGGGACCGCGCTCCAGAATCTTGATGCGCGCCGCCATTTGAGTGCGCCCCTTGGCCCAGGTTTCACGCGCCGCCGGACGTTCGTAGATTTGCCGCAGCCACTCCATGATATGCGGTGTCTTCGCGTCGTTGCAGTGGTCCGGTTGCGACAAGGGCAGGGCGTAACCGAGGTTGAAGCCGTTGATGTCGCCGAGCGAATAAGTGTCGCCGGCGATCCACTTGAAGCGGCTGAGATGCCGCTCAAGCTCGAGCGTGGCGAACAGCACGCGGCGCTTCGATTCGGCGAGTTCCTCGGCGGAGAATTCGTTGAAAATGGCCTTGCGCCAGGCGATCCGACGCGATTCGAGCGGGATCCTGTCGATGGCGGCTCGCAATTCCTCGGGCGGACGCTGCCTCGCCGCCGGCCCCACGAATATCTGCCAGCCGATCATGCTGAGCGACGGCGCGAAATAGGCGTCGAAGAATCGCATCCACCAGCGCATGCGCCAGCGCGCTTGCGGATCGCGGGGCTTGAGCGGCGGCCCCGGGAATGCATCGTCGATGTATTCCATCATCGGAGTCGATTCGGTCAGCACGCGTGTGCCGTGCACCATGGCCGGAATGGTCCCATCAGGGTTGATGGCGAGATACGCGGGCTGATGCTGATCGAACCGAAGCAAATCGAGATAATGGCTTTGGTACGCCACGCCCTTCTCGGCGAGCGCAAGCATCGGCTTGCCGGAATTGGCGTTCGGTTCCCAGTGATACAAGGTGACTGACATTGGAAGGAGAGGCTGCACGCGATGCGTCATTTCAACTCGACGGACGAGGAAGAGCAACACGACGCGAGGCGAACCAGGCGGCCTCAAGATCCTCCTCACCGGATTTCGGACACTTCCGATATATATTGTTATAAGATATAACAATAAGTCCAACCGAAGGAACCCCGTGACCGAATCCCCGCGCACCCCGGCGACCGACCTCGCAGGTCTCGACAAGCAGGTCGGGTACATGCTGCGGCAGGCCCAACTGGCGGTATTCGCGGACTTCATCGCCGGCCGGAAGGGTGCCGTGGCGCGGCCCGGTCAGTTCTCCATATTGGCCGTCATCGAGCGCAATCCGGGACTCAGCCAGTCGCGAGTCTGCGCCGCGCTCGGCATCAAACGAGCCAATCTTGTCGCGGTCATCGACCATCTCGAATCGCTCGGATTAGTGCGCCGCGACACCTCGGCGACCGACCGGCGTTCCAATCGTCTGCAGTTGACGCCCGCGGGACAGCGCGCGCTGCGCGGCGCCCTCGACGATCAGGCCCTTCACGAGGCGCGCATTACCCGGCTGCTGGGCGTCGCCGGCCGGCGGACCCTCCTCAAGCAGCTCGCCAAACTTTGCGAGCTGAAAAGTTCGTAGGAGCAATTCATGAGCATCAATCCCGTCAATTTGACCGTCGACCATGACGTGGCCGTCATCGCCGTCGACAGTCCGCCGGTCAACACCATCTCGGCACCGGTGCGCGAGGGTTTGTTCGCAGCCATCGCCGACATACGAGCCCGCGCGGGTATCGCGGCAGTCGTGCTGGTCTGCGAGGGCAGCACTTTCTTTTCCGGCGCGGACATCAGCGAATTCGAGGGTCCCCCCAAGGAGGCCGAATTCCGCGACCTGTTCGGGCAGCTCGAACAACTGCCCGTGCCTGTCGTGGCGGGAATGCACGGCGTTGCCATGGGCGGCGGCCTCGAGATTGCGCTCGCCTGCCATTACCGGGTCGCGGCGCCGGATGCGCGGTTCGGTCTCCCCGAGGTGACCCTCGGCATCATTCCCGGAGCCGGTGGCACGCAACGCATGCCGCGGCTGATCGGTGTGGAAAAGGCGCTGGAGCTGATCCTGGCGGCGCGCCCGGTCGACGTCGCCACCGCAATGAAGCTCGGTTTCATCGACGCCGAGGTCCAGGGCGAGCTCCGTGCCGCCACCATCGCATTCGCCCGTGAACTGGTGCGAAGCGGTCGCGGCGTGCGCCGCACCTCGGAGCGCAGCGTCGATCCCGATACCGCCACCCCGGCCATCATGGAGCGGCTCACACAGCAGGCGAGGCGCCAGTATCCGAACCGGGTAGCCGCCCTGACGGCGATCAAGGCCGTGAGCGCCGCAGCGAGACTGCCGTTCGATGAGGGGCTCAAGTACGAGACCGAACTCGCCAATGAATCGAAGGCGACCGTCGAATCGAAGGCGCTGGTGCACATCTTCTTTGCGGAGCGGGGCACCCGCAAGGTCCCCGGTCTGGCCGACGCGAAGGCACGCAACATCGCGAGCGGCGGGGTGATCGGCGCCGGAACCATGGGCGGCGGCATCGCCATCTGCTTCGCAAACGCCGGCCTGCCCGTGACCGTGATCGATTCCAGCCAGGAAGCGCTGGACCGCGGGCTGGCCGTCGTCGGCAAGACCTACGACTCGATGGTGAAGCGCGGCCGTTTGACCCCGGAGGAAAAACACCGGCGGATGGCGCTGATCCGCGGCGGCCTGAACTACGCGGATCTCGCCGACGCCGACGTGGTGATCGAGGCGGTGTACGAGAACCTCGATCTAAAGAGACAGATTTTCGGCGCTCTCGACCAGGCTGTGAAGCCCGGTGCCGTGCTCGCCACCAACACCTCGACGCTCGACGTCACCACGATCGCGGCGGCCACGCGCCGGCCCGAAGACGTCGTCGGGCTGCATTTTTTCTCCCCCGCCAATGTGATGCCGCTGCTCGAGGTCGTACGCACCGATGCCACGGGTCCGGCGGCCATTCGAACCGTATTGGACCTGGCGAAAACCCTGCGAAAGACGCCCGTGCTGGCGCGCGTCTGTTATGGCTTCATCGGCAATCGCATGATGGAGGGATATGCGCGCGAGGCGCAACGCATGGTGCTGGAAGGCTCGACCCCGCGCCAGGTGGACGACGCGCTCGAGGCGTGGGGCATGGCGATGGGCATCCTGGCGGTATTCGACATGGCGGGAATCGATGTGGGCGTCAACGTGCATCGCGCGAACGCCGACCGGTATCCGCCGGATCCGTCCTACTATCAGGCGGATTTCGCGCTGCACGCGGCCGGAAGACTCGGGCAGAAGAACGGCAAGGGCTATTACAAATATTTGCCCGGCGACAGGACCCGCCACGACGATCCGGAGGCGATCGACATCCTTCGAGGCACCGCCCGCCGGCTGGGCATTGCCCAGCGCACTCACTCGGCGGAAGAAATCGTGGAACGCTGCCTGTACCCGCTCATCAACGAGGGGATACGCATCCTGGAGGAGGGCGTGGCACTGCGCGCGAGCGATGTGGATGTCGTGTGGTGTGCGGGCTACGGGTTCCCGCGGTATCGAGGCGGGCCGCTTTTTTATGCCGACACCATCGGCCTCAAGACCGTCCACGACGGCATTCTCAAATACCGCGATCTCAACGGACCCATGCATTGGCAGCCGGCGCCGCTGCTCGCGCGCCTGGTGAGCGAGGGGCGTACGCTTGCGTCATGGGATGCCTCACGCGATTCTTGAGCAGGAGAGGACTATGAATGTAAGAGACTTGATCGCGATCGACGTGCACACGCATGCCGAGGTGTCCTGCCGGCAGCCGGTGGATGAAGTCTGGAAGGAATACGAGGATGCGGCTTCGAAGTACTTCAAGGCCGGCAAGCGCCCGACGATCGCCGAAACCATCGCCTACTACCGCGAACGCAAGATCGGACTGGTGATGTTCACCGTCGATTCGGAGCACGAGCTGGGGTCGAAGCGCATCCCCAACGAGGAGGTTCGCGACGCCGCCCGCGAGAACAGCGACATCATGCTCGCGTTTGCCAGCATCGATCCGCACAAGGGCAAGATGGGAGTGCGCGAAGCCCGGCGACTGCTCGCGGAGGGCGGCATCAAAGGCTTCAAATTTCATCCCACCGTGCAGGGATTCTTCCCCAACGACCGCATGGCTTACGGACTCTACGAGGTCATCGCGGAGCACAAGCTGCCGGCCATCTTTCACAGCGGGCACTCCGGGATAGGCACGGGTATGCCGGGAGGCGGCGGCATGCGCCTCAAGTACTCGAATCCGATTCATGTTGACGACGTGGCAGCCGATTTCCCGGACATGAAGATCATCATCGCGCACCCCTCCTGGCCGTGGCAGGACGAGGCATTGTCCGTGTGTCTGCACAAACCCAATGTGTACATCGATCTGTCGGGCTGGTCGCCGAAGTACTTTCCTCCGCAGCTCGTGCAGTACGCGAACACCCAGCTGAAGCGAAAGATGCTGTTCGGATCGGACTACCCGCTGATCGCGCCGGATCGCTGGATCAAGGACTTTCGCGAAGCGGGATTCAAGCCCGAGGTCCACGATCTGATCCTCAAGGAAAACGCGATCGCGGTGCTGGGGCTCGCTTAAGTCTTTGCGAGGCCCGACCGGGCTGTCCCCAAGCCAGCGGGCCGGCCTGTCGCCGTGGCTCGACTTTTTGTTCACGGTTGGAAGAGTTTGACCGCCGGAAGCGCGACTAGGCTTGGAAAACGGTGCGACGCAGCGGGATTGCCGACATCGATGTTGTAGAAACGCATCATTCCGGCACAGACCGCGTACGAAGAACAAGCATGTCAGGGCTACTGGGGGGACGATTCTCATGAAATCGACAGTTCAAGCTTCTGTGCGTCGGATGTTACGGCCCTGGGTTTTGCCGACCTTGGCGGCGGCGGCGATGGCGGGACAGGCCGCAGCCGATCAGGCGTCAAAGGGAACGGACAGCCTCGAGGAAATCATCGTCACAGCGCAGTTCAGGCAGCAGAACCTGCAGGACGTCCCCGTGGCCATCACGGCGGTCAACGCCGAGACGATGGAAGAGCGCGGCCAGAGGACGCTCCATGATATTGGCCAGCAGGCACCCAACGTGACGCTGGTCGAAACAGGCGGCGCATTTGGTCCCGGCATGACCGCCACGATCCGCGGCATCGGCCAAGCCGACTTCGATCCGGCCTTCGCGCCGGGAGTCGGTATCTATATCGACGACGTCTATTACACGAGCCTCACCGGTTCGAATTTCAGCCTGCTCGACCTCGACCGCGTCGAGATCCTGCGCGGCCCTCAGGGCACTCTGTCCGGTGCGAATTCCGAGGGTGGTTCCATCAAGCTCTATACGGTCAAGCCTCAAGGCAACGACACGGGATCGGTCAAGGTGAGCTACGGCCAGCGCAACCTGCTCGAAGTGCAGGCAATGGCCGATGTACCGCTCATCAGCGACTCCCTGTTCATGCGCGTTTCCGGAGTCACGCACCAGCAGGACGGCTACGTGACCCGCATCGACTACGGCTGCGCGTTTCCCACCTCCGGCATCCCGGCGGTCGGCGGCTTGCAGCAGGACTGCGCGGCGGGCAAGGAGGGCGGCAAGGATTACAGCGGGGGCCGCATCGCGCTTCGTTGGCTGCCAAGCGAGAATTTCGAGGCAAACCTGACCGGCGATATTACAATCGACAAGTCCGAGAGCGCCGCCATCACGCTGCTGGCGGTCAATCCGGCAGCGGCCTTTCCAACCAACGTCAATTCGGGTTATCCGCCGGGCAATCCCGCAGGCGTGGCCTATGACAGCCGCTTCGTTCCGAACAATCCGTACATCAGTTACGCGTCGTTCTGTGCAAAGGGACTGGCCGGCAATACCTACTGTTTCTCGCCGAATACTTACAACAAGAACTGGGGCACCAACCTCACCCTCGATTGGAAGATCGGCCCCGATCTGGCGCTGAAATCGATCACCGGTTACCGCTCGTTCGACACTCAATGGACCGAGGACAACGATGTCTCGCCGCTGTACGGATCCTTGGGTGCGGAACACTTGCTCAACCACACGCTGACGGAGGAATTGCGCCTCAACGGCAGGGTCGGGAGCGTGCTCGACTACTCGGTCGGCGGCTTCTATCTGGATCAGGTCACGACTTATCCCACGCATCAAGTCCTGGATTACGTGATCCCGGGTCTCGATTTTGAGTTCCTGGGCAACGACCCTGTGCAGGAAACGGACTATGCGGGCTTCGCGAATGCCACCTGGCACATCATCGAGGGGCTGAACCTCAATGGCGGCCTGCGCTACACCCACCAAGAGAAGACCTACACTTACAACCGCTACAATCCTCCGACCATCGGCGGCGGCGACAGCCTGTTCTTCCCGCCGGGTTTCTCCGGAACCCAGGGCCGATACTCCGGCGACAAGACCGATTATCGGTTGAACCTGGACTACCGCTGGAGTCCGGAGCTAATGACCTATGTCAGCGTATCGACGGGGTTCAAGGGCGGCGGCACGAACCCGCGTCCGTTCATCGCCTCGCAGGTGCAACCGTTTGGACCTGAAGACCTCACCGCCTATGAGATTGGCGCCAAGAGCGACTGGTTCAATCACAGTCTGCGGGTCAACGTGTCCGGGTTCTACAACAAGTACAAGGATATCCAGGTCGTCCTCTTGAGCTGTCCGCAGTACTCCGGCGGCAGCACAGCGGTGCCCTGCGCGGCGCCGGTCAACGGCGGCGATGCGAATATCTACGGCGCGGAGTTCGAATCTTCCTTCCGATATGGGGGCCTCACACTGGAGGGCAGCGCCAGTTGGCAGAAATTCGAATATACCTCCATCGTCGCGGCGTCAGGCATCTCGATCGGCGACCCGGCGCCGGGGTTCCAACCGTCGAAATGGAGCCTCGCCGCGCAATACGACGCCCATACCGCGGACGGCGGTACGATCAGCCCTCGCCTCGATTGGATTTACTCGAGCGGCTACAGCAGCGTGGCCGTCCCCGATGCGCACAGCTATGTCTTCGGCTACCACGAGCTCAATGGCCGTCTCACCTACAAACCGGCATCGGACAAATGGGAGGCCTCCGTGGTCGGCTCGAACCTGACGAACAAGCTCTGGTACATCGCGGTGTTCGATTTGTACGGGCAGTCGGGTGCCGATTACGGCAATCCCACGGCCCCGCGCACGGTCTGGGTAGAGTTCAAAAAGAACTTTTGACAGCGCCTTGGGCGGCATACGGCTGCGCCGACGGGACGGAGGTTTTGGCTCAGAACATGCCGTTGGGATTGGCGGACTTTTCCGGCACCGGCTGGGCCACATCCCAGTGCTCCGCAATCTTGCAGTGCTCGACCCGCAGGATGTCGACCACCGCGAGTCCGCGATCGTCCGCTGTGAACTTGGCGTGTGAGTGCACCACGACGAGATTGCCGTCGGCGAGGATGCGCTTGATCGAATAGACCGCGTCAGGATGCCCCTGAAAAAACGGTTCAAGGAACGCGATCGCCGCGTCGCGGCCGGTTGCTGCGAGCGGGTTGTGTTGAATGTAGCCGGGCTCGACCCAGGTCTCGAAAGCTTCGCGCGCCCGCTTCTCAACATAAAGCTCCGTGATGAACCGCGTGACCACCTCCTTCGGCTTCAGGCGGCAGTCATCGGCGCGGGCATGCGCGGACGCAAAGATCAGCGTGGCGGCAAGCAGCAGGACGGGTGAACGCATGGGAGTCTCCTTGGCAGCCTTTGATCGTGTGGACAGGATCGTAGCGACGGTCCTATTGCGTTTTGTCGGCAATGCATACAAATATGTAGCGAACCGGGGGAGACTTCAACATGAGTGACCTTGCCGCACTGACCGCCAGAATCGACAGGCTCGAGCACGAGCTGGCGATCGAGCGGGATATCAACCGGATCCGCCGCCTTCAGTACACCTACGGCTACTTTATCGACAAGTCGCAATACAACGAGGTGGTCGACCTGTTCGCCGACGACGGCGAGGTATGGTTTCTCGGCGGAATCTATCTGCGCAAGGCCGGCGTGCGCCGGCTGTACATAGAACGGTTTCAAGCCAATTTCACCCAGGGCCACAACGGCCCGCGCTACGGCTGGCTGCTCGATCACCCGCAGCTGCAGTTCGTCATCGACGTGGCAGCGGACCGCCGCACAGCGCAGGCGCGCGGCCGCTCGACGATGCAGGCCGGCCTGCATCACACGGCCGAAGGCAATCAGCGTGCCTGGTGGGAGGGCGGCATCTACGAGAACGACTACGTGCGGGAAAACGATGTTTGGAAGATCAGGGCACTGCGTTATTTCCCATTCTGGCATGGCAGCTTCGCCGAGGGTTGGCAGAAAACCCCCATCGATTTCATTCCCATGGCCACGGTGTGCTACCCGCAGGACCCTCTCGGACCGGATGAACTCATCAATCCGGCGCCTCGGCTGTGGCCCGCGACCGACACGGTTCCATTCCACTACCCGCATCCGGTCACCGGCCGGCCAATCGCGCTCGACAACAGTCGCGCGCGCGAAGGGTTCAAGGATGGGTGATGGCGGCCGGCTCAGGCGCAGGACGGCCGCGTCTTATTCGTGAATGCGGGTGAGCAGCTCGATCAGCTTGGCGACTTCCTTTTCGTTGAAGCGTGACTTCAACCACTGCTCGTGCTGCCGGATGGCACGCTTCGCCGTCGACAGCGCCCTGCGGCCCGAGGGCGTGAGGTTCAAAGCCTGCTTGCGTCCGTCGCTGCACGACTTCGTGCGCGCGAGGTATCCCTTCGCTTCGAGCCGGTTCACGATCGCCATCGTCGTGGCGCGGTCCATGCGCATGCGCTGCGCGAGGCCGGTCTGCGCGATGTCAGGGTGATCGTCGATCAGCCAGAGCGCGGAGACCTGCTTTTGCGTGAGGTCGAGCTGCGCGAAGGTTTCGGTGAAGTGCCGGTAGACTGCGCCGTGGGCCAGCCGGATGTGAAAGCCGACGATATTGCGGATCTCGCCGATGTCCTCATCACCCACGACGTGCGGCGTGGTAATGGCGAGGATTTCTTTTTGTCGCGGCATCGGCCTACCCGGGATGAGCTTCAAGTATAGCTCACGGGGCAAGTCACGGTCCCGTGCGCTGCGCCTCGAGCTTCTCCAATCGTTCGACCTCGCGGCCGTAGGGCTTGATGCCCCGCGAGATGGTGAACGCGGCGAGCGGCAGCAGGATCGAGGCCGTCAGCACGATGCTCTTCCACAGGTCTGCCTCGGAGCCGAAGACGCGTTGGGTGATGCTCCCGATCAGCTGCCCCCCGAACGCGCCGAAGAAGATGAACATAAAGAGGTAGATGGCGGTCACCCGGCCGCGCATCGCATTCGGCGTGATGAGCTGGATGGCGGCGTTCTGCGGCACTGACGAGGCCAGGGCGCACACCCCGCCGAGGGCCACGCACAGCAGCGCCAGCTCCCCCGAGGGCATGAGTGGTGCAGCGATCTCGAACGGCGCGGCCAGGGTGAAGAGTATCGTTGCGGCGCGCACGTGGGAGTCCTTGTAGCGCTTGGCCAGCCACTCGGCGAATACGGTGCCCACCAAGGCTCCGACCAGGTAAGACACCAGGGTCACGGCGCTCAACCATTTGCCGATATGCGCAGGCGTCCAGCCGTAGGTGCGCGTGAGGAACGCCGGGCGCCAGACCGATAGGCCGAGAAACTCCGTGGCGCTGAAGGCGAGTCCGATGAAGAGCGGCAGGTAGACCGCCCTGCGCGTCCAGATCTCGCGCAACACGGCTTTCATGGGCGCGGCCGGCGACAGTACCGTGACCCCGCGCCGCGGCGGCTCCTTCGCGAGCAGCAGCAGGCCCGCAATCACAAAGCCGGGTGCGCCGACCATCATGAGCACCCACTGCCAGCCGCGGATGGTCAGGCCCATCCAGTGAGTGACCGGCCAGCCCGACACGAGGGTTAACAGCAAACCGCCGAGGTAGATTCCGAGCACATTGCCGCCGATGAACCCCAGCTGCAGGAAGCCGATGGCCCGCGGCATCCGTGCCGGCGGGAAGTAGTCGGCCAGCATCGAGTATGACCCAGGGGCGTGCGCCGAGCCGCCCGCGCCGACCAGCATGCGACTCATGAACAGCTGTACGAAGTTCTGCGCGAGTCCGCCAAGGGCGGTGATGCCGCCGATGAAAGTGATGCCCCCGGCGAGCACGTACTTGCGCGGGTATAGATCCACGAGGCGCGCCAGGGGGATCCCGACCAGCACGTAGAAGATGATGTTGGCGGGCCCCAAAAGGAAGCCAAGCTGCTCGTCAGTGAGGTGAAAATCGGCCTTGATGTGCTGGGCCAGCATGTTGAAGATCTGCGCGTCCATAAAATTCAGCGCAGTCGCGAAAATGATCACGGCGAGGCCGTAGTAAGCCGCGCCGCGCGCCGGCCAACCCTGCGCAGCCGCACTCGGCTGCGTCGCCTGGGCGACCGCTGCCCCGGTTGCTTCCGAAACCATTCCTCCCCCTTCTTCCGGTGTGCTTTGCCAGCGCCGGACTGTATGTGTTAGATACAATATGACTCGCGACGGTTTGTCCAGCGCTTTGTTGGCTGCGACCGCGCACAGCTGTATCAGTCGATTGGGGGATCACGGCATGCAAGACCTGCCCGGCAAGACCGCATTCGTGACCGGCGGCGCAAGCGGAATCGGCCTCGGCATCGCCAAGGCGCTGCTGGGCGCCGGCATGAATGTGGTCATTGCGGATATACGCGACGATCATCTCGCGGCCGCGACGGCGGAGCTCGGCCACCTTGAGCGCGTTCTCCCGCTCAAGCTCGATGTCACCGACCGCGCCGCCTACGCGCGCGCCGCGGACGCCGCCGAAGCGCGCTTTCGCAAGATCCATATCCTCTGCAACAACGCGGGCGTCGCGGTCGTCGGCCCGACCGAGCTTGCCACCTTCGCCGACTGGGATTGGGTGATGGGGGTCAATCTCGGCGGCACGATCAACGGGATCGTGACCATTCTGCCGCGGATCAAGAGTCACGGCGAGGGCGGGCACATCGTCAACACCGCCTCCATGTCCGGACTGATGCCCCATCCGGGAGCGACCATTTACGGCACTTCGAAGGGTGCCGCCGTGCACATGATGGAATGCATGCGCGCCGAACTCGAGCCGCAGGGCATCATCTGCTCGGCATTCTGCCCGGGGGCGGTGCAGTCGAACATCGCCGAGTCAGGCAAGACCCGGCCCGCTGCGCTCGCCGACACCGGTTATGCAGAGGCCGACAAGCGCCGTCAGCAGAACGGCAACTTGTTTCATCTGTTCAGCACCAAGGAAGCGATCGGCCAGCGAGTGCTGCAAGGCATCCTCAACGATGAGCTTTACATCATGACCCACAGCGAGTTCCGCCAGGGGGTCGAGGATCGCGCGCAAGCCATGTGTGCGGCCATTCCCGACCTTCCAGAAAACGAGGAATACAAGCGCACCTTCAGCATGCTGTTCCGCAATCCGATCCACGCCGCCGAGACGGCGCGACACAAGCGAGGCAGGAGATGAAAGATTTTGCAGGACGTACGGCGTTCGTGACCGGCGGTGCGCACGGCGTCGGCATCGGCCTTACACGCGCGCTGCTCGCGCAGGGCTGCAATGTCGCCATCGCGGATATCCGTGCGGCATCGATCGATGCCGCGCTCAAGGACCTCGACAATCCGCGCGCGATGGGCGTGACGGTGGACGTGGCTTCGCGGCAGGACATGGCGCGCGCTGCAGATGCCGTGGAGGCGAAATTCGGAGCCGTCAGCCTGTTGTTCAACAACGCCGGCGTCAATTTGTTTCAGACCATCGACCAGTCGAGCTACGACGACTGGGACTGGATCATGGGGGTCAACCTGCAGGGTCCGATCAACGGGGTCATGACCTTCGTGCCCCGCATGATCCGTGCGGGCAAGGGTGGTTACCTGGTCAATACGGCTTCGATGGCGGGCTTCCTGGCGGCGGGCGCATGCGGCATCTACAACACCACCAAGTTCGCCGTTCGCGGAATGTCCGAATCGCTGCGGGCGAGCCTCGCGCCCCACGGCATCGGCGTGTCGGTGCTGTGCCCCGGCCTGGTCAAGTCCTATATCTACGCGAGCGACGACGTGCGGCCGGCGGCTCTCAAGGCGGGGGCCAGGCCGGTGGACAAGGAAGCCGTCAAGCGGCTCGCAGCAGTGCACGAGTTCGGCATGGAGCCGGATGTGATCGCCGCGCGAGTGCTCGAGGCCATGCGCGAAGATCGATTCCACATCTTCTCGCATCCGGAGTTCAAGGAAGAGCTTAGTGAAGTGTTCGGCGAGATTCTCGCGGATTTCCGCGACTATCCCGTCGATCCCGGATACAACCAACGCGTCGATTTCGAGAAGACTCGCCGGGCGAGCTACCGGCAGCAGCGCAGGGGTCTCAAGTGAACGTGCGCGTCGAAGCACTCGATCATGTGAACATCATCACCTCCGATCTGGAGGGCAGCGCGCGCTTCTACCAGGAACTGCTCGGGCTCGAGCCGTGCGACGGCCCGCCGCCGCTCACGCACGAGAATGCGCGCTGGATGTACGACGGCGCCGGCCGCGCGATCTTGCACATCAACAGCCTCGAGTGCCCGCGATACTACGACCGCGAAGTGCGCCCGGGGCCGACCGGGGCGCTGCATCACGTGGCGCTCAGGTGCTCGAACTACGAGGACCTATTGTCGCGGCTCAAGAGCCGCGGCCTCGAACATCGGCTCAATGAGGTCGCCGCAGTCGCTCTGCGGCAGATCTTCGTCCTCGATCCGAACGGCGTGCTGCTCGAGCTGAATTTCTTCGGCGCGTGAGGGCTCAAGTGCGCACGGGCCGCACTTCGCGGGTTCATCGCGCGTGCCCGGTCCAGGTGCGAAGGCCCGGGGCCGTGCGATCCTCCCCGGCGAGGGCACGCGCCACTGCCGGCCGCGCGTTCATCTTCTCCCGCCACGCAACCAGACGCGGGCAGCGTTTGCCGATTTCCATCTCCGGAAACATGCGCTCGACCATCATGCCGCAGTAGGAATAGAAATTGATGTCGGCGAGAGTGTAGTCATTGCCCGCGATCCAGGCGGTCTGCGCGAGCTGCTTTTCCACCTTGTCCACCGCGTAGAGAATTTTTTCAGTCGCATGAGCGAGGTCGGTCTCGCTGAAGCCGGAGCGCGCGGTGCGCCATTTCGTGCGCTGATCGGGCAGCGGGATGTTCTCCATCAGTCGTTCGAACTCGCCGCTGTCGAGTTTGCGCGCGATGATGCCGACCATGCGATGCCAGCCGTGCATGGAGACATAGTTCATGACCTGTTCGTCGCAGAACTTGTTCCAGTAGCGCATGCGCGCCGCGCCGACCGGGTTCCGCGGCCGCAGCGGGACGTCGGGAAAGACGTCCTCCAGGTACTCGTTGATGACGGTGGTGTGCGTAATGATCGTGCCGTCGTGATCGAGCACCGGGACTTGTCCCTCCGGATTGATCGCCACGAACCAGTCTGCATGCTGCTCGAATTTGTGCAGATCGACATAGATGCTTTGATACGGCAGGCCCTTCTCGATGAGCGGAATCATGGACTTTAGGGAGTTCGCCGCCGGCTCCGCGTGATAGTACTTGAGAGACATGAGGCCCCCCCGCCGTGATGTGCAATTAGTACGTGTTGCATACCATTGGCCCGGCCGTCGGTCAAGCGGCCGCGGACACTCCGTGCCATGCGCTGCTGCGGATGCCGGATCTCTTGAGGTAAGCTTGGTACCGGATCTCAAGAGCGGCGCCGGCAATTTGAACATGTCCCCGGCATATCGGTTGGTCGAGGCGGACACGCCCGAGCTATTCTCGGCCGCGCGCGTCCTCATCCAGGAATATGGCGCGCACATCAGCGCCTCGACGGGGGCCGATCTCTGTTTCCAGAACTTTGCAGCCGAACTTGATGATCTGACCGCAATGTACGGACCGCCGTCCGGCTGCCTTGTGCTCGCGGGCCGCGAAGATGACTGGGTCGGATGCTGCGGCCTGCGGCGATTCTCGAGCGAGGTGTGCGAGATGAAGCGGCTCTACATCAAACCAAGCGCCCGCGGAGCCGGTCTCGGGCGCCTTTTGATCGAGCGGCTGTTGACCCAGGCGCGCGTCCTCGGCTATCGGCGCATGGTTTTGGACACGCTCGAGGACATGACCGCGGCCCAGAGGCTGTATCGTTCGTTCGGGTTTCGGCCGACCGAGCCCTACTACTGCAACCCGATTCGCGGAGCGTCCTATATGGAACTCACCCTTGGGGCCGCTGAGGTTCCCGTGCTTCACCCATGAGCAAGCTCAAAGCCTGCTTGGTCATCTGGATCTGTGTCATTGCGCGGGCCGGCGCCGGAGCAGTCGGCACGCCGGCCGGCTCCGGGGCCTCCGTTCCCACCCCGGACACGGCGCCGGGTCTAACGCTCGAGACGATCATGGCGGATCCCGATTGGATCGGCGCGGCAGTGAAAGATGCGTATTGGTCTGCCGATGACGGTGCGGTCTTTTACTCGGCGAAGCGCAGTGGTTCTCCGATCGTCGACCTGCACCGGGTCGACCTCGACGGACGCAACGATCGACTCATCGGCCCGGAAGCGATGGCTGATGCCGACGCCCCCGCGGTTTTCGACCGCACCGGCAAGCGCGCGGCGTTCGCTCGAAACGGCGACATTTTCGTGCGCGACATCGCGAGCGGCCGCCTCGCCCAGATAACACGAACCCCGCAGATCGAATCCGCGCCGCAGTTCTCCGCGGACGGCCGGCTCCTGAGTTTCCGCGCCGGGAATGATTGGTTCGTTCATGACTTGCGCAGCGGCATCACCGCGCCCGCCGCCATCGTCAAGGCGGAGAAGGATCCGGACGCGCCACCGAAGCCCGACGATCTGCGCGATCTGCAGCTGCATGTTTTTTCGACTTTGAAGCGTTTGCACGACGAAGAGGAGATCAACAATAAGCACGCGCGGGATGCACAAAGCGCGGACGTCACGCGAGCGCCGGCGCCGTTCTATCTCGGCGAGGAGGTGAGCATCCGCGACGCCGAATTGTCGCCCGACGCGCATTGGCTGCTCGTCGTCACCGTGCCCAAGGCGGCGGCCAAGGGCTTCGAGGGCAAGCTCACGCGCTACGTCACGGAATCCGGCTACGAAGAATTCGAGACCGAGCGCGTGCGGGTCGGGCGCTACCCGCCCGCGCCGCAGTCCCTGGTGCTGCTGAATCTCGTCGATCACACGGCGCACGCCTTGAGCGCCGACGCGCTTCCCGGAATCGGCGACGATCCGCTGCAGTCGATCCGCAGCGAGAACGGCACCGCGCCGAAGCCCGACGCGCTCGCCGGGCAGGTCGCGGCGCCGAAGCGCGGCATCACGGTGGTGTCCGACGAGCCTGATCCGGGGGCCGGGGGGATCGTCTGGAGCCGCGACGGCGGGGCGCTCGCCATACAGCTTCTCGCCCTGGACAACAAGGACCGCTGGATCGCGAGCGTGGATCTTGCCAAGTACGCACTGGTCCCGCAGCACCGCCTCACCGATCCCGCGTGGATCGGCTGGACCTTCAACGAATTCGGCTGGCTCGGCGACAACCGCACACTTTGGTACGAGTCCGAGGAGAGCGGCTTTGCGCATCTGTACACCAAGCCGACGGCAGGCGAGGCGCGTGCGCTGACGCAGGGCCGCTTCGAGGTGTCCGAGCCGGTCTTGTCCCCGGATGCCCGCTGGTTCTACGTCTTGAGCAATTCGAAGGCACCCTATTCATACGACGTTTACAGGGTGCCAAGCGGAGGCGGCACGCTGCAAAGGATCACCCGGCTCGAGGGCCTCGAGAAGTTCGCGCTGGATCAGCACGGCAGAAGATTGCTCGTCACCCACTCCTCGCCTTACGTGAACTCACAAATCGCCGTGGTCAACGCCGACGGTTCGGGCACGGCAAGGGACCTGACGGATACGCGCACCGCGCAGTACAGGTCCCGATCGTGGATCGCGCCGGACATAGTCGAGATTCCCTCGAGCCGCGCGGGCGCAGTGATCTACGCCAAGCTCTACCGAACGCCGGGCACCGGCCCATCCGCCGGCCGGCCCGCCGTTCTCTTCGTGCACGGAGCGGGATACCTGCAAAACGTGCATTTGAGGTACCCCTATTATTTCCGCGAACAGATGTTCCATAACCTCCTGGCGCAGCGCGGCTACGTCGTGCTCGACATGGACTATCGTGCATCGGCGGGCTACGGACGCGCCTGGCGGACGGCGATCTACCGGCAAATGGGGCATCCGGAACTGGAGGATCTGCTCGACGGCAAGCGGTGGCTGGCGGAGCATGCGTCGGTGGATCCGAAGCGGGTTGGAATCTACGGCGGATCCTACGGCGGCTTCATGACCTTGATGGCATTGTTCCGCGCGCCGGGAGAATTTGCCGCGGGCGCGGCACTGCGGCCGGTCACCGACTGGATGCAGTACGACCACAATTACACGTCGGCGATATTGAACAATCCGCAAATCGACCCGATTGCCTATGCGCGCTCTTCGCCGATCGAATTTGCCGACGGCCTGCGCGATCCGCTCCTGATCTGCCACGGCGTCATCGACGATAACGTGCTATTCGAGGATTCGATGCGCTTGTATCAACGGTTGATCGAATTGCACAAGGACGACTTCGCCATGTCGCCCTATCCTTTGGACCGCCATGGCTTCTCGAACGCCGACTCCTGGCTCGACGAGTACAAGAGGATACTCAGGCTGTTCGACGCGCATTTGGGTCCGCGGTAGGCTTGGATTCACTGACCCAAAATTTCCGCCGTGGCGCGCCGCAAAATCTCCACGACGCGCTGTTGTTCCTCCCGGGAGGAGTCCCACTTGTCGGCGAGAGCCGTCTTGAGATCGCGTCGGGCCCGCAGCAAGTCCTTTGAACCCCGGCGCTCGTGTCCTGCGTCGGAGGCTTCCCCGGCTTCCTGTGCCTGCATCGCGCGCCGGACCTTGTCCATGCGTTCGCCGACCCGTTCGAATTGCTGAAACAGGGCGTCCGCCGCGGCGCGGTTATTCCGCAGATGTTCACTGCCCGCACCCGTGATGTGATATCGCTTGCGGGCGCCGTCGGCCTCGACCGTGGCATGTCCGATTTCCTCGAGGAAGGTCAGTGCCGGATACACCATGCCGGGGCTCGGCACATAAAAGCCCTTGGAGCGCTCATCGAGCGCCTTGATGATCTCGTATCCGTGGCGCGGCTTTTCCGCCAGCAAGCCCAAAATGAGCAGCTGAAGATCGACGGACGCGAGCTTTCGGCCCAGGCCGAAGGCGCGGCCTCCCATCCCGCCGCCGTCCATGAATCCCCTGCCGAAGAATCCATGTCCTCCCCGGCCCGCATGTCGTCCGAAAAAATGCGGCACGCAGCGCGTCATGTCTGGCTCACTATATTGTAAGACATGTCTTAAGATATATATAACGTACGATAGTGTCAAGATGAAGGTCTTCGCGCTCCGCGAACTGGGATTTAGGTCCGACTTGACATTGACACCACGTGACTCGCACCCCAAAATACGCGGCTCATTTTGAGGAGGGGTACCCAAGCGGCCAACGGGGGCAGACTGTAAATCTGCTGGCTTATGCCTTCGTAGGTTCGAATCCTACCCCCTCCACCAGCTGAGGAAGGGGTTCGTGCCATTGGCGAAAGCTTAAGTGCGGGTGTAGTTCAATGGTAGAACGTCAGCCTTCCAAGCTGATCACGTGGGTTCGATTCCCATCACCCGCTCCAAATGGATGCGGCCCACGTAGCTCAGTTGGTAGAGCACGTCCTTGGTAAGGACGAGGTCAGCGGTTCAATCCCGCTCGTGGGCTCCAGTTTTCATCATCTAAGAGGTATTTGCCGTGTCGAAGGGGAAGTTTGAGCGAACGAAGCCGCACGTGAACGTGGGGACAATTGGGCATGTGGACCACGGCAAGACGACCTTGACGGCGGCGCTGACGAAGGTGATGGCGGAGAAGTTTGGCGGGGAGTTCAAGGCCTACGACCAGATTGACAAGGCTCCGGAGGAGCGGGCGCGCGGCATCACGATAGCGACGGCGCACGTGGAGTATCAGAGCGAGGCGCGTCACTACGCGCACGTGGACTGTCCCGGGCATGCGGACTACGTGAAGAACATGATCACGGGTGCGGCGCAGATGGACGGGGCGATTTTGGTGGTGAGCGCGGCGGACGGTCCGATGCCGCAGACGCGCGAGCACATTTTGCTGGCGCGCCAGGTGGGGGTGCCGTACATCGTGGTGTTTTTGAACAAGGCGGACATGGTGGATGACGCGGAGCTGCTCGAGCTGGTGGAGCTTGAGGTGCGGGACCTGTTGACGCTGTACAAATTTCCTGGTGACAAGACGCCGATCATCACGGGATCTGCGTTAAAGGCGCTGGAGGGGGACACGAGCGAGATTGGGGTGCCCTCGGTGCTGAGGCTGGTGAAGGCGCTCGATGAGTACATACCGGTGCCCAAGCGTGCGGTGGAGGGGGCATTTTTGATGCCGGTGGAGGATGTATTTTCGATTGCGGGCCGCGGCACGGTGGTGACGGGTCGCATTGAGCGCGGGGTGGTGAAGGTGAACGATGAGGTGGAGATTGTGGGGATTCGCCCGACCTCCAAGACGACGTGCACGGGGGTGGAGATGTTTCGCAAGCTCCTGGATGAGGGGCAGGCGGGTGACAACGTGGGGGTGCTGCTGCGCGGCACGAAGCGCGAGGAAGTGGAGCGCGGGCAGGTGTTGTGCAAGCCGGGGAGCATCAATCCGCACACGAAGTTTGAGGCAGAGGTGTACGTGCTGACGAAGGAGGAAGGGGGGCGGCACACGCCGTTCTTCAAGGGGTATCGGCCGCAGTTTTACTTTCGCACCACGGATGTGACGGGAGCGGTGGAGTTGCCGGAGGGCACCGAGATGGTGATGCCCGGGGACAACATCAAGATTGTGGTGGAGCTGATTGCGCCGATTGCGATGGAGCAGGGCTTGAGATTTGCCATCCGCGAAGGCGGCAAAACCGTCGGCGCAGGCGTCGTTGCTAAGGTGATCGCGTAAACATATACAGGGCAGTAGCTCAATTGGCAGAGCGGCGGTCTCCAAAACCGCAGGTTGGGGGTTCGATTCCCTCCTGCCCTGCCAGTCGTCGCTCGAGCCTGTAGGTAACGGCAAGTAAACATGGCAGAAGTCCAAACACCGGCGGGCGCTTCGGCAAAGGATTCGGCGCTGATGGCGTTGTCGATCGTCGTGCTCATTGCAGGCATCGTCGCGTTCTATTGGTTTGACGAGCAGCCGCTGGTCATCCGCGTGGGCATGGTCATCGCCGGCCTTGCGGCGGCGGCGGGCCTCATGTGGTTCAGCTGGTACGGCCGCGAGTTTTGGCAGTTTGCGCAGGCAGCGCGGATTGAACTGCGCAAGGTGGTGTGGCCGGAGCGCGAAGAGACGATCAAGACCACCTATGTGGTGTTTATTTTCGCCATTGTGATGGGCCTATTTTTTTGGGGACTCGACTGGATTCTGACCTTGCTCACTCGATTCCTGAGCGGTCAATCCGGCTGAAGATCTCGGAGCTGTCTATGTCCTTGCGATGGTATGTAGTTCATGCGTATTCGAACTTCGAGCACAAGGTCTCCGAGTCGCTCAAAGAGCGGGTGAAGCGCGCCGGATTGGAAGCCAAGTTCGGCGAGATCCTGGTGCCCACCGAGGAAGTGGTGGAAATGCGCGACGGACAAAAGCGCAAGTCCGACCGCAAGTTTTTTCCCGGCTATGTGCTCGTGCAGATGGAGATGGACGAAGACACCTGGCACCTGGTCAAGGAAGTGCCGAAGGTCCTGGGGTTCATCGGCGGCACCAGCGACAAGCCGGCGGCCATCACCGACAAAGAGGCGATGTCGATCCTGCGCCGCGTGGAAGAGGGCGTGGACAAGCCGAAGCCGAAGGTGCTTTTCGAGCCCGGCGAGGTGGTCCGGGTGACCGATGGTCCGTTCAACGACTTCAACGGCGTGGTCGAGTCCGTGAATTACGAAAAGAACCGTCTGCAGGTCGCGGTGCAGATCCTGGGGCGCTCCACGCCCGTGGAATTGGATTTCTCGCAGGTCGAGAAGGGTTGATTGGTTTCGGACGGGGCCGCATCGGCCCCGTAGTTTCTGGCGCGCAAGCGCCTAACTAAGGGGAGCTTTCCGTGACAGGAGAGCGTTTGTACCCAAGGAGTGAGCGACGATGGCGAAGAAAGTTACGGGCTACATCAAGCTGCAGATACCTGCAGGCCAGGCGAACCCAAGTCCGCCGGTGGGTCCCGCGTTGGGACAGCAAGGTGTGAACATCATGGAGTTCTGCAAGGCATTCAATGCGCAGACTCAAGGATTGGAAAAGGGCCTGCCGACCCCGGTCGTGATCACGGTCTACAGCGACCGCAGCTTCACCTTCATCATGAAGACGCCGCCGGCGTCGGTGCTCATTGCCAAGGCCCTCGGGATCCCGAAGGGCAGCGCCACGCCGAACACCGCCAAAGTCGGCAGGATTTCGCGCAAGCAGCTCGAGGACATCGCCAAGCTGAAGATGCCCGATTTGACCGCCGGCAACCTGGATGCGGCGGTGCGTACCATCGCCGGCAGCGCCCGCAGCATGGGCGTCGACGTGGAGGGAGTGTGACATGGCAGCCGTAGCGAAACGAACCAAGACTTGGAAGGAAAAGCTGCCGCCGGGCAAGTCCTATCCCATCGATGACGCCCTGAAGCTCGTCAAGGAATTCGCGACCGCCAAGTTCAATGAATCCGTGGACGTATCCGTGAATTTGGGCGTCGACGCCACGAAGTCGGACCAGCAGGTCCGAGGCTCGACGGTGATGCCGCATGGCACGGGCAAGACCGTGCGCGTGGCGGTATTCACCCAGGGCAAGAACGCCGATGCCGCCAAGGCGGCGGGCGCCGACATCGTGGGATTCGAGGATCTCGCCGAGAAGGTCAAAGCGGGCCAAATCGATTTCGACGTGGTCATTGCCAGCCCCGACGCCATGCGCATCGTGGGTCAATTGGGTCAGATCTTGGGACCTCGCGGCCTGATGCCGAATCCAAAGGTGGGCACGGTGACGCCGAACGTGGCGGAGGCGGTGAAGAATGCCAAGTCCGGCCAGGTGCGCTATCGCACGGACAAGGCGGGGATCATCCACGCGCAGATCGGGCGCGCCAATTTCGAGACGACGGCGCTCAAGGAAAACCTGCTCGCGCTGGTAGCGGATCTGCAGAAGATCAAGCCGGCGACCTCGAAGGGTGTGTATCTCAAGAAGCTGACCGTGTCCTCGACCATGGGCCCGGGTGTCGCGGTTGACCAGGCCAGTCTGGGCTTGGGTTGATTGTTTATCGGACGGGGCCGCATCGGCCCCGTTGAAGATTGCGCGCAAGCGCATTGAGATTGCGCGTAAGCGCATTGAGATTGCGCGTAAGCGCATTGGAAGATGGAGGGCTGCGCGAGACCCAAAGGTCGAACGCAACCACCGTCGAAGACCGCAGGCGGGCAAGGGCTCTTAATGATCAACCTGCGCAGATGGTGGGACCTAATCGGGAAATCTCCTGGTGAAGGTCGCACCAACGAGTACGGGGACGTACTCAAAGGGTGGGCAGGGCGGCGGCGCCCTGCCTTAAGTGTGACGCTTCTTTCCGGGGGACCTAGATGGCACTCAAGTTAGAAGAGAAGAAAGTCGTGGTGGCAGAAGTCAACGCGGTCGCGGCGAAAGCCCTGTCCGTGGTGGGCGCAGAGAACCGTGGCTTGACGGTAACGCAGATGACCGATCTGCGCGCCAAGGCGCGCAAGGAAGGCGTCTATCTGCGGATCGTCAAGAATACGCTCGCGCGCAAGGCGGTTGCCGGCACCGCTTTCGAGTGCATTTCTCCGGCGCTGAAAGGACCCATCGTCCTCGCGTTCTCCAATGACGATCCGGGCGCTGCCGCGCGGATTGTCAAGGCGTTCGCGAAGGACAACGACAAATTGGTGACGACGCTCGTGTCCATGGGCGGGCAACTGCTCAAGCCCGATGCACTCGAGCGCGTGGCTTCTTTGCCCACGCGCGCGCAGGCGCTGTCGCAATTGTTGGGTGTGCTTAAGGCGCCTATTGGCAAGTTCGTTGGTACGTTGGCCGCCCCCAACTCGAAGTTGGTGCGGACGCTCGCTGCTGTTCTTGAAGCCAAGAAAGCGGGTGAAGCGACGGCGGCGGCGAATTAATCCTGATTCGGGTCGCAAGACTCCTTTAGATATTTGGAGACGATAATGGCTGTTACTAAAGATGAAATCCTCGACGCGATTTCCAAGATGTCCGTCATGGAGGTTGTTGAACTGATTTCCGACATGGAAAAGAAGTTCAATGTGACCGCGGCCGCTCCCGTGGCGGCGGTTGCGGCGGGCGGCGGCGCTGCGGCTGCTCCGGCGGCGGAGGCGCAGACCGAGTTCACCGTGACCATGACCGAGTTCGGCGCCAACAAGGTGGGCGTCATCAAGGTCATCCGCGAGATCACCGGCTTGGGTTTGAAGGAAGCGAAGGACCTGGTCGAAGGCGCACCTTCGACGGTCAAGGAAGGCATTCCGAAGGCGGATGCCGAGGCGATCAAGAAGAAGCTCGAGGACGCTGGCGCAAAGGCTGCCATCAAGTAGTGATTATCGACGATATGCGCAGTTCGACGGTTGCCGCTGATCATGCGGCAACCGTCGGCTGTGCTTTTGATTTGGTTTCGGACGGGGTCGTTGCGACCCCGTTAAATTCTGGCGCGAAGCGCCTAGCAAAGGGTGATCTCTAATGGCCTACTCGTTCACCGAAAAGAAGCGCATTCGTAAGAACTTTGGCAAGCGCCCGAGCATTCTCGGCACGCCATATCTGCTCGCGATCCAGCTGGATTCATACCGGCGGTTCTTGCAGGCGGATGTCGCGGAGTCCAAACGCGACGAAATCGGCCTGCACGCCGCCTTCGACAGCGTGTTCCCCATTTCAAGCTATTCCGGCAACGCGACGCTGGAGTATGTGAGCTATCGATTGGGCGAACCGGTATTCGACGTGAAAGAGTGCCAGTTGCGCGGCCTGACCTACGCGGCTCCGCTGCGCGTCAAGGTCCGCCTGGTGGTGCTGGATAAAGAGGCGAGCGGCGCCAAGAAGCCCGTCAAGGACGTGCGCGAACAGGAAGTGTACCTGGGCGAGCTGCCGCTCATGACCGACAACGGCACCTTCATCATCAACGGCACCGAGCGCGTCATCGTGTCGCAGCTGCATCGCAGTCCGGGCGTGTTCTTCGATCACGACCGCGGCAAGACTCACTCGTCGGGCAAGCTGTTGTTCTCCGCCCGCATCATTCCGTATCGCGGTTCGTGGCTGGACTTCGAGTTCGACCCGAAGGATTGCGTGTTCGCGCGCATTGACCGCCGCCGTAAATTGCCGGTGACCATCATCCTGCGCGCTCTCGGCTACACCGAGGAGCAGGTGCTGGACATTTTCTTCGAAAAGAACACTTTCCACCTGTCGAAGAAGGAAATCGAATTCGAGATCATCCCGCAGCGCCTGCGCGGCGAGACGGCCGCGTTCGAGATCCGCGTCGGCAAGAAGGTCGTGGTCGAGGAAGGCCGCCGCATCACCGCGCGCCATGTGAAGGAACTCGAGGAAGCGGGCGTCAAGCGGCTGCCCGTGCCCACCGAGTACATGCAGGGCAAAGTACTCGCGCACGACATCGTCAATACCGAGACCGGCGAGATTCTGGCCAAGGCGAATGAAATCCTGACCGTTCCGACGGTGGGCAAATTGATCGAAAGCGGCATCACCGAGATCCGCACGCTGTACGTCAACGATCTTGACCGCGGTCCGTATATTTCGGACACCCTGCGCATCGATCCGACCAAGACCCGCCTCGAGGCGCTGGTCGAAATCTACCGCATGATGCGCCCAGGCGAGCCGCCGACGAAGGATGCCGCCGAGAACCTGTTCCAGAATCTGTTCTTCAACGGCGAACGCTACGATCTGTCGCCGGTCGGACGCATGAAGTTCAACCGCCGGGTGGGCCGCGAGGAAATCACGGGCTCGGGGGTCTTGAGCAAAGAGGACATCATCGAGGTCATGAAGACCCTGATCGACATCCGCAACGGCAACGGCCACGTGGACGACATCGATCACCTGGGCAATCGGCGCGTGCGCAGCGTCGGCGAGATGGCGGAGAACGCCTTCCGCATCGGCCTGGTGCGCGTGGAGCGCGCCGTGAAGGAGCGCCTGACCATCGCCGAGAGCGAGCCGATCATGCCCCAGGAGATGATCAATGCGAAGCCGGTTGCGGCCGCGGTGAAGGAGTTCTTCGGCTCCTCGCAGCTTTCGCAGTTCATGGATCAGAACAACCCGCTTTCCGAAGTGACCCACAAGCGGCGCGTATCCGCACTCGGCCCAGGCGGCCTGACGCGAGAGCGCGCCGGGTTCGAAGTGCGCGACGTGCATCCGACGCATTACGGGCGCGTGTGTCCGATCGAAACGCCGGAAGGTCCGAACATCGGTTTGATCAACTCGCTGGCGGTGTACGCGCGCACCAACGACTACGGCTTCCTCGAGACCCCGTATCGCAGGGTCTCGAACGGCAAGGTCACCGACAAGATCGATTACCTCTCGGCCATCGAAGAAGGGCAGTACGTGATCGCGCAGGCGAACGCCACCCTCAACGACAAGGGAGAGTTCACCGACGATCTGATTTCCTGCCGCACGCAGAACGAGTTCACGTTGTCCGCGCCCGACAAGATCGATTTCATGGACGTCAGCCCGAAACAGATCGTTTCCGTCGCGGCGTCCTTGATTCCGTTCCTGGAGCATGACGATGCGAACCGCGCCCTCATGGGATCGAACATGCAGCGCCAGGCGGTCCCCACTCTGCGGTCGGAAACGCCGTTGGTGGGCACCGGAATGGAACGGGCGGTCGCCATCGACTCCGGCGTCACCGTGGTGGCGCGGCGCGGCGGCAGCGTCGATTCCGTCGATGCCTCGCGCATCGTGGTCCGGGTGAACGATGATGAAACGACGGCCGGCGAACCCGGCGTCGACATCTATTCGCTCACCAAGTACACGCGCTCCAACCAGAACACCTGCATCAACCAGCGTCCGCTGGTGAAGGCGGGGGATTCGATCAAGCGCGGCGACGTGCTGGCCGACGGTCCCTCGACGGATCTGGGCGAACTCGCGCTCGGTCAGAACCTGCTTGTCGCCTTCATGCCGTGGAACGGCTACAACTTCGAAGACTCGATCCTGATCTCAGAGCGCGTCGTCGAGGAAGACCGGTTCACGACCATTCACATTGAAGAGCTCACCTGCGTGGCGCGCGACACGAAGCTCGGGCCCGAAGAAATCACCGCGGACATCCCCAATGTGGGCGACTCCGCGTTGGCGAAGCTGGACGAGGCGGGCATTGCCTTCATCGGGGCGGAGGTGCGCGCGGGCGATATCTTGGTGGGCAAGGTCACGCCGAAGGGTGAGACGCAGTTGACGCCGGAAGAGAAGCTGCTGCGCGCGATCTTCGGCGAGAAGGCTTCCGACGTGAAGGACACGAGCTTGCGCGTGCCTCCCGGCATGGACGGCACGGTGATCGACGTTCGGGTCTTTACGCGCGACGGCGTCGAGAAGGACTCCCGCGCTCTGGCCATAGAAAAATCGGAGCTCGAGCGCGTGCGCAAGGACTTGGCGGATCAACAACGCATTCTGGAGGACGACCTGTTCCAGCGCGTGCGCGGGATGATCGAAGGCAAGGCGGCCGAAGCGGGGCCCAAGAAGATCAAGGCCGGCACGCAAATCGACGACGCCTATCTCGCAGATCTGCCGCGCGAGCAGTGGTTCGAAATCCGCTTCAAGGACGAGGAGACGAACGCGCAGCTGGAGACGGTTTCCGAGCGCCTGAAGGGCCAGCGCAAGGCGTTCGAGAAGCGCTTTGAGGAGAAGAAGGCGAAGATCACGGCAGGCGACGATCTGGCCCCGGGCGTGCTGAAGATGGTCAAGGTGTACCTCGCGGTCAAACGCCGCGTGCAGCCGGGCGACAAGATGGCCGGACGTCACGGCAACAAGGGCGTGATTTCCTCCATCGTGCCGGTCGAGGACATGCCGTACATGGCCGACGGAACGCCCGTCGACATCGTGCTGAATCCGCTGGGAGTGCCGTCGCGCATGAACATCGGGCAGATATTGGAAACGCACCTGGGCTGGGCCGCGAAAGGGCTCGGCGCCAAGATCGGCAAACTGCTCGAGGCGCAGCACGCCGTCGCGGAGCTGCGCAAGTTCCTTGGGCAGGTCTACAACGAAACCGGCGGTCAGAAGGAAGACATCAGGTCCATGAGCGATGCCGAGGTCATCGAGCTTGCCAGCAACCTGAAGAAGGGCGTACCGATGGCCACCCCGGTGTTCGACGGCGCGAGCGAGGAAGAGATCAAGAATCTCCTGACGCTCGCGGATCTGCCGACGTCGGGTCAGACCACGCTGCACGACGGGCGCACGGGCGAACAGTTCGAACGGCCGGTTACCGTGGGCTACATGTACATGCTGAAGTTGAACCACCTGGTCGACGACAAGATGCATGCGCGCTCCACCGGTCCCTACAGCCTGGTCACCCAGCAGCCGCTGGGCGGCAAGGCGCAATTCGGCGGTCAGCGTTTCGGGGAAATGGAGGTTTGGGCGCTCGAGGCGTATGGCGCCGCATACACCCTGCAGGAAATGCTCACTGTCAAGTCGGACGACGTCAACGGGCGCACGCAGATGTACAAGGCGATCGTCGACGGCAACCATGAAATGAAAGCCGGCATGCCGGAATCGTTCAATGTTCTGGTGAAGGAGATCCGCTCCTTGGCCATCAACATCGAACTAGAGAGCGAGGCCTAATCAATGAAAGACTTACTCAAGTTGTTCAAGCAGCAAGTGCCGGTCGAGAATTTCGATTCGATCAAGATCGGGCTGGCGTCTCCTGACATGATCCGCTCCTGGTCGTACGGCGAAGTGAAGAAGCCGGAGACGATCAACTACCGCACTTTCAAGCCGGAACGTGACGGCCTGTTCTGCGCGAAGATCTTCGGACCGGTCAAGGACTACGAGTGCCTCTGCGGCAAATACAAGCGCCTGAAGCATCGCGGCGTGGTGTGCGAGAAGTGCGGCGTCGAGGTGACCCAGTCCAAGGTGCGCCGCGAGCGCATGGGGCATATCGAACTGGCGAGCCCCACCGCCCACATCTGGTTCCTGAAGTCCCTGCCGTCGCGCATCGGCTTGATGCTCGACATGACGCTGCGTGAAATAGAGCGCGTGCTGTATTTCGAGGCCTTCGTTGTGGTCGATCCGGGCATGACGTCGCTGCAGCGCGGCCAGCTGCTCACCGACGAGATGTACCTCGAATCGATCGAAGAGCATGGCGATGAGTTCGACGCCCGCATGGGCGCCGAAGCGGTCCATGAACTGCTCAAGTCGATGGACCTGCCGTCCGAGGTCGTCAAGGTCCGCGAGGACATGGCGAACACCAACTCCGAGACGAAGATCAAGCGGCTCTCCAAGCGCCTGAAGCTCATCGAGGCGTTCATGGAGTCCGGCAACAAGCCGGAGTGGATGGTGCTCACGGTATTGCCGGTGCTGCCCCCCGACCTGCGCCCACTGGTGCCGCTCGACGGCGGGCGCTTCGCTACATCCGACTTGAACGATCTGTACCGGCGCGTCATCAACCGCAACAACCGGCTGCGCCGGCTGCTGGAGCTGAATGCACCGGACATCATCGTGCGCAACGAAAAGCGCATGCTGCAGGAGGCTGTCGATGCACTGCTCGACAACGGCCGCCGCGGCCGCGCGATCACCGGAACCAACAAGCGTCCGCTCAAGTCCCTGGCCGACATGATCAAGGGCAAGCAGGGCCGGTTTCGCCAGAACCTGCTCGGCAAGCGCGTCGATTACTCGGGCCGATCGGTGATCGTCGTCGGTCCGACCCTGCGTCTGCATCAGTGTGGATTGCCGAAGAAGATGGCGCTGGAATTGTTCAAACCTTTCATCTTCTCCAAGCTGCAGTTGCGCGGCGAGGCCTCGACCATCAAGGCGGCGAAGCGCCTGGTGGAGCGCGAGGGACCGGAGGTGTGGGACATCCTCGAGGAAGTGATCCGCGAACACCCGGTGCTCTTGAACCGGGCGCCCACCCTGCACCGCCTGGGAATACAGGCATTCGAGCCGGTATTGATCGAGGGAAAGGCGATCCAGCTTCACCCGCTGGTCTGCACGGCGTTCAATGCCGACTTCGACGGCGACCAGATGGCGGTTCACGTGCCGCTTTCGATCGAGGCGCAGCTCGAGGCGCGCGCTCTAATGATGTCATCGAACAACATCCTTTCGCCCGCCAACGGCGATCCGATCATCGTCCCGTCGCAGGACGTGGTGCTCGGGTTGTACTACATGACCCGCGAACGCGTGGGCGCCAAGGGCGAGGGCATGGCGTTCAGCGACGTAGCCGAAGTGCATCGGGCGTACGAGAGCCGCAACATCGATTTGCAGGCCAAGGTGAAGGTGCGTCTGTCCGAATACGTGCGGGATGCCTCGGGCAAGCTGGTCCAGAACGTTCGCGTGGTTGCCACGACCGCCGGTCGAGCCCTGCTGTCGGAGATTCTGCCGCACGGCCTGTCGTTCGATGCCATCAACCAGGACATGACCAAGAAGACGATTTCCGGGACGATCAACGCGTGCTACCGCACCGTGGGCCTGAAGGAAACGGTCGTGTTCGCAGATCAGTTGATGTACACGGGCTTCCACTATGCGACGCGCGCGGGCGTGTCGATCGGCGTGGACGACATGGTCGTGCCTCTGCAGAAGACCAAGATTCTGGCCACCGCCGAGAAGGAAGTGAAGGAGATCCAGGAGCAGTACTCTTCGGGACTGGTCACCAACGGCGAGCGCTACAACAAGGTTGTCGATATCTGGTCGCGCACCAACGACCAGGTGGCGAAGGCCATGATGGAGAAGTTGGGCACCGACGAAGTCACCGACACGAAGGGCAACAAGGTCCGTCAGAAGTCGTTCAATTCCATCTTCATGATGGCCGATTCCGGCGCCCGCGGTTCCGCCGCGCAGATCCGTCAACTCGCCGGCATGCGCGGCCTGATGGCAAAGCCGGACGGCTCGATCATCGAAACGCCGATCACGGCGAATTTCCGCGAGGGCTTGAACGTTCTGCAGTACTTCATCTCGACTCACGGCGCGCGCAAGGGCCTGGCCGACACGGCGCTCAAGACGGCAAATTCGGGTTATCTGACCCGCCGTCTGGTCGACGTCGCGCAAGATCTGGTGGTCACCGAGATCGATTGCGGCACCGCCAATGGTCTGTCGATCACTCCGATCGTCGAGGGCGGCGACGTGGTCGAAGGCCTGGGCGAGCGAGTGCTCGGCCGGGTGGTCTCCGACGACGTGGTGGTGGCGGCGAGCGGCGAAGTGCTGGTCAAGGCCGGCGTGCTGATCGACGAGAAGCTGGTCAAACTGCTGGAGAAGATGGGCATCGACCAAGTGATGGTGCGTTCGCCCATTACTTGCGAGACGCGATATGGCGTATGTGCGCAGTGCTACGGGCGCGATTTGGGCCGCGGCCACCGCATCAACATCGGCGAAGCCGTGGGCGTCATCGCGGCGCAATCGATCGGCGAGCCGGGCACTCAGCTCACCATGCGCACCTTCCACGTCGGCGGCGCAGCCTCGAGAGCGGCGGCTGCCAACGGCGTGGAGGTCAAGTCCAAGGGCACCATCCGCCTGCACAACATCAAGACGGTGCGCCATGAGAAAGGGCACCTGGTCGCGGTGTCGCGCTCAGGTGAACTGGGCGTGGTGGATGAGTTCGGACGCGAGCGTGAGCGATACAAGATCCCGTACGGCGCCACCATTACGGTGAACGATGCCGATATCGTGGCCGCCGGACAGTCGGTGGCGAACTGGGATCCGCACACACATCCCGTGGTCACGGAAGTCGCGGGAATGATCAAGTTCTCCGACTTCGTCGACGGCATCACCGTCACCTCCCAGGTGGACGACGTCACGGGTCTCACCAGCACAGTGGTGCTGGATCCGAAGCAGCGGGGCTCCGGCGGCAAGGATTTGCGTCCTGTGGTGCGCCTCACCAACGCCAAGGGGAAGGAAGTCACCTTCGCCAACACCGACATTCCTGCGGTCTATGCGCTGCCTGCCGGCGCCATCGTCAGCCTGGAGGACGGGTCGAAGGTGTCGGTCGGTGACGTCATCGCGCGCATACCGCAGGAGTCCTCCAAGACTCGCGATATCACCGGCGGTCTGCCGCGCGTGGCCGACCTGTTCGAGGCGCGCAAGCCGAAGGACTCCGCGATTCTGGCGGAGCGCAGCGGCACGGTGAGCTTCGGCAAGGAAACCAAGGGCAAGCGCCGTTTGATCATCACCAACGAGGGGACCGACAAGTACGAAGAGCTGATCCCCAAGTGGCGTCATCTCAACGTGTTCGAAGGCGAGCAGGTGGAAAAGGGCGAGGTAATCGCCGACGGCGAGCCGAATCCGCACGACATCCTGCGGCTGCAGGGCGTCGAGGCGCTGGCGAATTACCTTGTCCGGGAAATCCAGGACGTATACCGACTGCAGGGCGTGAAGATCAACGACAAACACATCGAAGTCATCGTGCGGCAGATGCTGCGCAAGATCGAGGTACTGGATACCGGCGATTCGGCGCTGCTGCGAGGCGAACAGATGGATCGCGGCCGGTTGCTCGACGTCATCGCAAAGCAGAAGGCCGAGGGCAAGCACCAGTCGACCTGGGAACCCATGTTGTTGGGCATCACCAAGGCATCGTTGGCGACCGAGTCCTTCATTTCCGCGGCGTCGTTCCAGGAGACCACCCGCGTCCTCACGGAGGCCGCGGTTCGCGGTTTGAAGGACGATCTGCGCGGCTTGAAGGAGAACGTGATCGTGGGCAGGCTGATTCCCGCAGGCACCGGGTTCGCGTATCATGCGCGACGCCGACGGGCGTTTGACGACAGCCGCCGCCGAAGCTTCATGGATGTGAGCGGCGGCATTGGCGACTCGGACGACGCAGTACCGGCGGGGGACACAGAGGCTGCGGAATAGAAAAATAAAAAGCATCTTTAAAGATATGGCCCCGAATTCGAAAGAGTCCGGGGCCTTTTTTATGGCGGGCAGGCGCGGCTGCCGTCCGAAACCGCGGACTCAAACTCCCACGGACGCAAGAAATCGGCTCGGCGATCGGACGGACTTGCTGACGTCGGCAAGCGTGAACCGATCCAGCACCGTCAGAAAATCCGCCAATGCCTTCTGCATGACCCGCGCCAACGCGCAGCCGGGCGCCAGGCAACAATCACCGGTGTAGCCGGTGGCAAAGCATTCCACGATCGTCAACGGCTCCAGCGCACGGATGATCGCTCCGATCGAGATGTCGGCCGCCGGACGGCTCAGCGCGATGCCGCCGCCCCGGCCGCGCACCGTCGTGAGGAATTCGAGCTGCGCCAGGCGGTTCACGACTTTCATCAGATGATTCTGCGATACGCCATGGACACGGGCGATTTCGGCGATCGTGACCTGCCTGCCGTCTTGCTCGGCGGCATACATCAGCACCCGAAGGGCGTAGTCCGAAAAGCGGGTCAGCTGCATGAAATCCATCCTGATGAAGGGCAGCGCTCACGGTAGACGGGGAGATGACCGGAATCTGTACGTGGAAGCCACGATGCCGCTGCGGCAAACATGCATGTAAAAGACATCTTTGATCACGTCAGCGGAAATCAAACTGGAATGCGTAGTCGATTGTTCGCAAGCGGATTCAGGCCAACCTTCCTCATCGCGGGGTTGGCGGCATTCGCCCTGATCCCGGCATGGGTCGCCATTTGGGTGTTCGGCGTGCCGCTCGGTACCAATTGGCCGCCGACCCTATGGCATGCGCACGAGATGGTGTTCGGCTTCGTCGGTGCGGCAATCGCCGGATTTCTGCTCACCGCAGTGCCGAGTTGGACGGGTCACCGCGGGTTTGCGGGATTGCCGCTGCAGATCCTGGTGGCCGTCTGGATCCTCGGCCGATTCCTGATTGCCAGCGGCGCGTCGTGGCCGGCTGAGGCCGTACTCGGCGTCGATGTGGGCTTCCTTGTCTTGTTGGGAGGATTGCTGGCGCCGGCGCTGCTGCGCGCGCGCAATCGCAACACTCCGCTTTTGTTGGTGCTCCTGCTGTTGGCGACGTGCAACGCGGTGTTTCATCGGGCGCTCATGCGGCATGATGCCGCCGCGGCCTCCCATAGCTTGCTCATGGCGGTCGATATTGCATTGTTGATGGTCACGGTGATCGGTGGGCGCATCCTGCCGGCGTTTACCTCGAGCGGACTTCGTGCCAGCGGCAGTCGTGCCGCGATCCGCGCGTGGCCGCACACCACCGAGGCCGCGATCGTCTCGATGGCGGCCGTGGCGCTCGCCGACCTCATGTGGCCGAACAGCCGCGCCGCCGGCGTGGTCGCGGGAATTGCCGCAATTGTCCAGGCACTTCGACTGGCGCAGTGGCGGTCTGCGGCGACGCTCGGACAACCCATTCTGTGGGTATTGCATTTGGGCTATGCCTGGCTGCCCCTTGGGCTTGCTCTAAAGAGCGCGGCCTTGCTGGGCGGCTTTGCGGGGTCCGCATTTTGGTTGCACGCGCTCACCATCGGCGTGCTGGCCACCATGATCATGGGCGTCATGACGCGGGCCGCTCTTGGCCACACGGGACGGCCGCTCGTTGCGCAACCCTTGACCGTGGCCGCCTATGTTCTCCTCGCCCTGGCCGCGATCACCCGCGTCTTTGGACTGGGCTTGGGGCTGCCTTACTCGCTCGTCATTTTGCTGAGCGCGTCACTATGGACAACTGCATTCTTCTTTTTCCTTTGGACATATGCACCGATCTTGTGTTCGCCGCGGGCCGACGGGAAATCGGGTTGACGAAGATCAATCAACAGTGAGAGGAAATTCCATGAAATATGCATCTTGCGCGGCGTGCTTCACCGCCCTCGTCGGCGCCGCCCTGAGCGGCGGCGCCGATGCGGCCCAAAGGGAACCGCAAAAGTCCGTGGAACCCGCCGGCGCACCGATCCATGCCATTCTCACCTCTCCACCGGAGGTTCCCCCACCCACGCACCGGATGAAGCCGGCCAAGGTCATCGTGGAACTTGAAGTGCGGGAAGTTGAAAAGGAGATCTCAGAAGGCGTCCGGTATACGTTTTGGACCTTCGGCGGCACGGTGCCCGGCAGCTTCATTCGCGTCCGCGAGGGGGACACGGTGGAGTTTCATCTGAAGAACAATCCCGACAACAAGATGCCGCACAATATCGACCTGCACGGTGTCATCGGGCCGGGCGGCGGTGCCGCTTCGAGTTTCACCGCCCCCGGGCATCAGTCGCAGTTCACGTTCAAGGCGCTGCACAAGGGCATCTATGTATACCACTGCGCCACGGCGCCGGTCGGCATGCATATCGGAAACGGAATGTACGGGCTCATGTTGGTCGAGCCGCCGGAGGGCTTGCCGAAGGTCGACCACGAATACTACGTGATGCAGGGCGATTTCTACACCGTGGGGAAGTACCGGGAAAAAGGCCTGCAAACCTTCGACATGCAAAAGGCCATCGATGAAAAGCCCACCTATGTCGTCTTCAACGGCAGCGAGAATTCCCTGATCGGCGACCATGCCTTGACGGCAAGAGTCGGCGAGACAATCCGGCTGTTCATCGGCAACGGCGGTCCGAACCTCGTGTCTTCGTTCCACGTGATCGGCGAAATCTTCGATCGTGTGCAATTCGAGGGAGGAACCTCATACCAGGAGAACGTGCAGACGACGTTGATCCCGTCGGGCGGCGCCGCGATCGCGGAGTTTCACACCGTCGTGCCGGGCAGCTTCGTGATGGTCGACCACTCAATCTTTCGCGCCTTCAACAAGGGCGCGCTCGCGATCCTGAAAGTGGATGGACCGGAGGACAAGAGCGTTTATTCGGGCAAGGAGGTCGATTCGGCTTACCTTGGCGACAAGGCGCAGGATCTCAAGGTCGTGAGCCAAGTGGCCGCGTCGGCCGAGCAGGGCACGTTGTCGGTGGATCAGCAGATCAAAGCGGGGGAGGCTCACTTCAACGGCACATGTTCCGTTTGCCACCAGGCGAATGGACAGGGATTGGAAGGGGTATTTCCGCCGTTGGCAGGATCCGATCTGCTGGCAAATACACCGAAGCGCGCAGTTCACATCGTGCTGAATGGGCTATCGGGCGAGGTAGTCGTGAACGGAAAAACTTTCAATTCAGTGATGCCCGCGATGAGCCAGCTGAACGATGATGAGCTTGCCAACATTCTCACCTACGTTACGCATTCCTGGGGCAACCATGGCTACGTGTTCTCCGCGGCCGAGGTCGCCGAGACTCGAAAGAGCACCCCCCGGGCCGCAGGTGCGGCGAACTGATGAGCATGCGCCTTGCGCTGTGGGCGCTGGCCCTAACCTGGCCGATGATGTCCGGGGCGGCCGGCATACCGGAGGACGGACGCGTGGTCATCGAAGCGTCGGATTTCACACCGACGTTGGCGCCTGCGCCGGGCGCAAATCGAGTGCACGTGGCCGCGTTTCGCCTCGATCGGCGGCCCGTGTCAAATGCCCAATTTCTGCAATTCGTCCTTGAGCATCCCGAGTGGCGCAGGGGGCGGGTGCCGGCTCTGTTTGCCGACGCGGATTATCTGTCGCACTGGGCGGCTGCGGATCGGCTCGGCGCCGCGGCGCTGCGCGAACAACCCGTCACCCGGGTGAGTTGGTTTGCCGCGCGGGCCTTTTGCGCGGCGGCGGCCGGCCGCCTGCCCAATTGGTCCGAATGGGAGGTCGCTGCCGCGGCGGATGAAAAGAGCGCGGATGCGCGCGGCGACGCGGCGTGGCGCAGCCGGATTCTCGACTGGTACGCTCGGCCGGCGAGCGAACCCCTGGCGGAGATCGGTCACGCCTCAGCCAACGTGTACGGCGTAGAAGACCTTCACGGCCTCATCTGGGAATGGGTCGATGACTTCGGAGCTCTCATGGTCAGCGGGGACAGCCGCACCCAGGGCGATCCGGACAAGCTGGCTTTTTGCGGCGCGGGTGCCCTGAGCGCCCAGGATCGGGACAACTATCCGATCCTGATGCGCATCGCCTTCTTAAGCTCGCTCGAAGGCAAATCGACCGCTCGCAGCCTTGGATTTCGATGTGCGGCCGCGGCAAGCCAATGAAGAATCGTCTCATTGGTCTCGCTGCGATGGCGATGTTCTCGGCCGCCGGGATGGCCACCGAGAGCGGCGGCGGGAGCCCGGGCGATGCGGCAGCGTTGCCGGGCGACTCCCTGTATCAGCTGAAGATCTCACTGGAAACGTCGCAGGGGGAAAAAATTGCGTTGTCGTCCCTGCGCGGCAAACCCCTGCTCATAACGATGTTCTACAGTCACTGTACGGTCGTGTGCCCGCTTCTGACGACGGATCTCCAAAACATCGACGACGAACTCGCGCCCAGTGAGAGGGCTCGGATTCGCGTTCTGATGGTGTCCTTCGATGCGGAGCACGATACGCCGGCTGAACTTGAAGCGTTCAAAAATGAGCATTCCATCCGGGATTCCCGTTGGATCGTGGCCAGGGCCGGCGCTGGCGATGTGGCGCTGCTGGCGGCAGCCCTCGGCATTCGCTATCGCGAACTGCCGGATCACAGTTTCAGTCACTCTACGGTGATTTCGCTCGCCGACAAGAATGGCGTCGTTCGAGCCCGCGCAATTGGCCTGAAGTCCGCAGATGCCGCGTTCATGATAAAACTCAGATCACTCAACCACGATAAGTGACATCCTCACTGGCGTCCCACTATTCCGATATCCTATTTCTGCATATCGGCTGCGTCGTCGCCTCCGGCACGCTGTTCACGATGCGCGGTCTGCTGCGCATCTGCGGCATTACCGCCGCCAACCATATCGCATTGCGCGTCGCCTCCTATGTAATCGACTCAACGCTCTTGGGCGCCGCAATTCTTCTCATGGCGATCCTCAGACAGTATCCCTTCGCGAATGGCTGGCTGACCGCAAAGGTGGTGCTGCTCTTGGTCTATGTGCTCCTGGGGTCCGTCGCCCTGAAACGGGCCCGTACACCCGCCGGCGGACTGGCCGCGCTGGTTGCCGCGCTGTCGATTTTTGCCCTGATAATTGGCGTCGCCGTTGCGCACGATCCGCTCGGGTGGTTCCGCACGATGCGCACGTGAGACGGTCGCCGCACCCCCGGCCGGTGCGCGGAGCGGGGGTGACGTGCCGTCAGGCGCCCAACTTAATGCCATCGTCATCTGGATCAACGAACCGTGAATCGCTACCATCCGGCGATGACAGCGACGATCCATCCATGAACGCCGCCCCGCGACCGGGCTTGCGGAATGGCGTCGGCGCCTCGCTCCTTTTCATCGGCGTCTGGATGACCCCCGTCCTTGCAAGCGACTCGGCGGTGCTCAAGCTGACGGCGGACCACTTCAAGGATACCGCCGAAGTTGCCGCCGATCCCGCCGCCGGCACCACCGCGATCTCCACGGAGCGAGGTTTCGTCGAACGTACCGGTCCGATGCGCATGCTATGGCACGATGAATTTCTGACAGCGGTGATCGACGGAAGGACCGGCCGGAAGTCCTATCAGGTCAATGCGTTGATCATTTACAGCGGCAGCTTCCGATCGTACGAAACGGCTGCTTTTTCGGCCCCCGAGGGTCCGCGATCGGTGAAAATCACATCGCTCCAAAGAAGTTCGGAGTTTTGCGCCACCGGAACCTGCACATACACCGAGCGGGTGGCGTTCCCCATCGAGGAGGGAACGCTGCGTCAAGCCGCGCAGAACGCAATCGGCAGCCCGATCCTGTGGCGATTCGAACTGGTTGCCAAATCGGGCCCCAGCTACGGCGGCGCACTGTCGACCGCGGAGATCGCCGGCCTTCTCGCCAAAGTCGATGAAAGCGCCGACAGAGCGCCCGTCGCCAAGTCAGCGGACACGGCAGCCGTATTGGCAACGCAGCCCGATCTGGGGATCGAGGGAATTCCCGTCGCCGCCACACAGGAGCAACCCACTCGAGGCGGCATATTGATCGCCTCGGTCAAGAGCGGCTCCGCTGCACAAAAAGCCGGAATGATCATCGGCGACATCGTCTACGAATTCGGCGGCCGTACGATCGCGACAATTGCAGATCTGCAAACCGCGGCGGCAGCTTCCGCCGTCAACTCAAAAATCCCCCTGCGGCTCTATCGAGGCATGAATTCCATGACCGTGACGGTTCAATTTTAGACTGGACGTCGGCTAGGGGGGAAGCTCGACCTGCGCTTTGCACCGATCCTGCCATTCGGAGTAGCTGAGCCGGGGTAATTCGAACCGGTCGGTGGTTCTGCAGTACATCGAAGGTGAACCAAGCCGGCCGATCGGAGCGAAGTTGTTGATGCGCAACCGCGGACCCAGCAAATTATCGGCCACGTGAAACATCACAATTTCGCCGATGAACAGCGTGTTCTCGCCGAGCGCATGCGACTGGAACAGCCTGCATTCGAGGCTGACTTCGGCTTCCGCCAACAATGGTGACTCGATGCACGCGGAGGGTGCCGTATGCAGGCCCGCAGCGGTCAATTCGCTTTCGTCCGGGGGGAATTCGGCGGCGGAGATGTTCATGGCGTCGAGCAGCGCCTCGGTCACCAGATTCACCACGAATTCGCCGCGGCGCCCGATATTGCGGGCGGTGTCTTTCGGGCTCCCGTCGTCGCGCAACCCGACGCTTACGACCACATAGGGAGGATTGCTGCCGACCGCGTTGAAAAAACTGAACGGGGCAAGGTTGACCACACCCGATTCATTGAGGCTCGTCACCCAGGCAATGGGCCGCGGTACGACGACGTTCGTGAGCAGCTTGTAGGTGTCGGCCTGCGAATGCGCAGCGGGATCGATTTGCATGAGTGTCGCCAAATGAGCGCCGATGGGCGCTGAACCGATGATCCTATCGCATCTTGAATCCGATCCCCAGGCTTCGATCGAACATCAACCCTTGCGGCTCCATCAAGCAGCACGTTTCGCCAGCAGCGCCCATACTCCCGCGCCGCAAAGCAGTGATCCGCCGGCGACGTTGAATCGGCGCTGCGCTCGCGGAGACGAAAGCACCCGCCGTGCCGAAGCGGCGAAGGTCGCGTAAAGAGCGGCATTGAGAATGCCCATTGCCACGAAGGTGACCGCCAGGATCCAAAGTTGCCGCGTGATGTTCGAACCGGGATTGAGGAACTGCGGCAAGAATGCCACGTAGAACACGATGCCCTTTGGATTGAACGTCGTGACGAGGTAGGTGTTCACGAACAGCCTCTTCCGCGACCCGGGAACGATGGGCGCAGCCGTCTCAATCGACGACATCCCGGCGCGCAGCCGCGTCGCGCCGAGGTACAGGAGATACAAACCGCCCGCCCATTTGACTGAGGTGAACCAGAATGCGGAGGCGCCAAGAAGGGCGCCCAGACCCATCAAGGATATCCATAGAGCGGTTGAATCGCCGAGCGCGACTGCGGCGATCAGAGGCACATTCGCTCGCCGCCCATGCGCCAGTGAGTAGCTGATGACCGTGAGGATCGTTGGCCCGGGAATGACGAGCAACACGGCGGAGGCGGCGACGAAGGCGAGCCAAAGTTCAAGAGGCACGGAATATATTCCTTGTGTGGGGTGATCTGAAAGGGCTTCGAGATTTAGCACCCGCCTGAGACGCGACGTCAATTCGAAAGTCGGCGGCAGGCCGAACTCTGCATGTGAAATTCTCTTGACAACTGCTATCCCCAGTCCCGGTGCATAAGCCGGTGCATAACCTGCGACATGTCACGCAAACGTCACCATAATTCAGCCGCTTGAGCCGGGCTGCTGGTTTTTTGACCAATTGGGCCCGGTTGGCGCAAACCGCGCCGAGTGCGGCGCGGGATCGATGGCTCTCGGACAACAAATCAAAAAGGCAAACTAGCGGCCGATTGACGATGCCTCGCTGAAAGCACCCGGCGGCGCAATCCTTCAAGTGACACTATTTGTCACTGCGCATGCGCATTTGGTCATCCGACTTCCGCCGCCCGTCTGCGCCCGGCGACAGTGCTTTCGGGGGCGTTTTACTAAAGCAGGAATGCCGCCGTTACCGCGAGATCGATCACATTGCGGCGGGTTCACGCCGGGTCACCATACGCACATGAAAACGGTCAATGAGCTCTTGGAATTATTCATGCACCAGGCGCAGCTCGAGCGCGCGATGAGGCAGCCGGACGGTGCCCGCGTCATCGATGAGCAGCGGTTGGATGCCGTGAAGAAAAGGCTCGCGGCGCACCCCGAAGCGGTGAAACGGAACGCCCGGGTGCTTGAAAATGACAGAGCTTGAGATCCCGTTCCATGTGAGGTGCCCGGTGTGCTCGCAGGAGTCGCCCACGGGCTATCGAATCTCCGTGGTAGTAGAGGCACTTCAGACCCTCCAAATCAGGCTATATGCCGACTGCCACGTCACCAGCTGGGATGCGAGCGATGCGGAGCTCGCGCAAATACGCGAATGTCTGAATGCGGTTTGGATTTAGACGCAGCGCGACCCGGCAGGAGCTATGGCGGCAATCGGTGCGCACGAATCGGCCATGACCCGGGATTGATGGTCAGGCCTACAATGCGGCCGGCTGTGTCCCGATCGAAACGCAGGCGATCGGCGCGCTGCGTTCGGAACTCGAACTCATCCTTCGACACCGGCATCATCGACACCCATTGATCCGACGGCAGATACAGGCTGCTGCGGCCGGAAACCTCCGCCTCCAATCCGTCGGCGGTCCGCCGGATTTCGGCGACTGCGCCGGGTGCAAATTCATATCGACCCACCAGCGAATCGATCGCCTGAGATGAGAGGGTGAGCTGCGACCGCGGCGGACTCGGAGGCAGCACCGGTGCGCTGGCGAGAATGGCGTCCCACGCGGCTTCCGAGGCCAGAGCGCCGAGATCCGCCGTACCGACGGTCGAATCGTTGACCTCACCCGTAGACACTGCAAACAGGGTGTCACCATCGAACTCCGTCCCGAATGGCTGAATTGCCCGCGACATCGAGTTGTGAACCTGCACTGCAACCCGCTGCAGGGCCCAATGGGGCAGCGTTTGATTCGTCGCCACGACCGTGATCGTGGTATTCGCGCTAAGACCCGCATGCGTCGCGACGTCCCCATCGGCGACTTTCGAGGCATCGAGCGCAGCCAAATGCGCGGCGATCCGCTCAGTGATGGCACCGCACCCGCCTGTGGCCGGATGCGCACAGCGCAGCACGCGTCCGTCTCGATCGACGATGGTCCCGAACGCGTTCACCACGGTGATGACCAATACTTTGACCGCACCCAATCGCCGGATTGCCGCACCCTGACCCGAATGCTGCACATCCCCGAAATAGCTCCCCTGCATGGCGAAGCGGCCCGCCCCGCGCGCGCCCAACGGAATCCAACCGCTGCGCACGGCATCGAGTGCGGCTCGGCCCAGCGTGTCGTCCGGCGTCACAGTGTTGTAGCGCCGCGAGCCCAAATCGAAAATGATCGCGGCAGGAACGACCGCGATGTTCTTCCAATTGCCCGGATCGGCGGTCTTCTCCTTGAGCGCGTTTGCCACCCCCGTTGCGACCGATAGACCATATGCCGAACCGCCCGCGAGCGTGATCGCGTCGACGACGGGGCCGTCAAGGCCGAGCCGAAGCAAGTCGGTATTGACCGTTCCGGGAGCACCGCCGCGCACATCAACGGCCGCCATCACCGGTTTGCGAAATAGAATAACGGTCGCGCCCGTCGGGCCCTCTTCGTATTCCGCCACGCCGACCCGAACCGATGGAAAATCAAAGTCGAGCGCCGGGCCGTCCGAGGACACATGAGGGGAGGGCGCTGGCGCGGCCGCAAAAGCGGCGCACACCGCGCCGAGCAATGCGGTAAAGATGATCCAAGATCTGAACGCCATGATAGCGACCCCGATTGCAAAGACTTTTTTGACCAGAATCGCGCCCGGTTAATGCGGCACTTCGATCCAGAAGGATTTGGCGGGATCCAGCAGCGTCGACTCAGCCGGACCTTCGCCGACAATCTGCACGACCACGGTCTCATTGCCACCCGATCCGTCCCAATGGACCGCCTTCGCCGGATGCAGCATGACGCTGCCCGGCTTCAACGGCACCGCGCGAGTCAAATCGAAGGTGTTCCCGGTCCCCGTGTACCAAGTCCCCTCGAGCACCGTCACGTAACGAGCGTTCGGGTGCCAATGGGGACGATCCATCACGTGCGGCGGAAATTTGGCCCGAATCACATAAATGCCCGGCTTGTCCGGGTCTCCCAACAGCGTCGCTTGCCGAGCCCCGTGTCCACCGGGAATGTCCTGCCAATGTACATCGGCGGGAGCGATCCGGATGAAGCCCGGATCTTCCCTTGCAACACCGCTTGCGGCGGCAAAGAAGGCAACCGCGACGATGAATGGAGATGCGATGATCCGAAAATGGTCCGTTCTCATGCGTGCCACCCCAAGGCGCGCCATCCGCGCCGACAATTCAGAAGTCCGATCTTCCGCAAGATGCGAATCAAATCACGCTTTTGCCGCGCGGCCCGTCTATCTTTGACGTTTGCAACCGCCAAGGCCGATCCATGTTGTTTCTCGCTGCCATCGCCCGTCTCGCCCAGCCCCGCGAAGAATCCCACGACCTGCTCGTCCAGTCCCGTCTCGGACATGCGGGACTGACGGTGATCGCCTTGATTTATGCACTGATCACATTGTGGCAGCGATAGGATACCGGATCCCGCCAGATTCCCCGCCTTGATCAGCGGCGGCGAGGTGCTAGCCTATGGGTATCAATCACATAGGGGAAGGTCATGGCCGCAGCCGCGCAAAGTTCCTTCGTTTGGTATGAATTGATGACCAGCGACGTCGCCGCGGCGAAGGCGTTCTACGCCAACGTCGTCGGGTGGAAGATGCAGGATATGCCCATGCCCGGCATGACCTATACCATCCTGCGCGCCGGCGATACGCAGGTCGGAGGATTGATGGCGCTGCCGAAAGAGGCGTGCGACGCGGGCATGAAGCCCTCCTGGGCGGGATACATAGGAGTCCACGATGCGGACAGCTCCGCCGCCAAGGTGAAACGACTGGGCGGTGAGATCCTGAAAGCTCCGGCGGATATACCCGGTGTCGGCCGGTTTGCGGTGGTCGCCGATCCTCAGGGTGCGGCGTTCAATCTGTTCAAGCCCACCCAAGAGGGGCAGCCGGTCGTGTCCGCCGAACCCGGGCATATCGGCTGGCGCGAACTGCACACCTTCGATTGGGCGAGGGCATTCGAGTTTTATGCCGACATGTTCGGCTGGAGCAAGGGAGACGCCATCGACATGGGACCCATGGGGACCTACCAGCTGTTCAAGATCGGCGGGATGGCAATGGGCGCGATGTTCAACAGCCCCGCCGCACAGAAACAGCGATTCTGGCTCTATTACTTCAACGTCGGGGATATAGATGCCGCAGCCAGGCGCGTGACCGACGGCGACGGCAAGATCATGCTGGCGCCGCAGCAGGTGCCTGGTGGCGGTTGGATCGTGCAGGCCGCAGATCCTCAGGGCGCGGCATTCGCGCTGCTGGGGAAGCGGAGGTAGCGCGCGAGGCGGGAAGCATGATGTTTGGAATCCACCCAGGGCGGCTGTTCGGCTTCGTTCTCTGCATCGCAGTTGCGAATCCGGCGGCTTTTGCGGGCGCTTCGTCGGAGGTTCCCATCGGGGCGACGCTGCGGGACGCAACGCTTCAGGGCTTGAATGGACCATCGCAGAAACTCAGCGCGTTTCGCGGCCGGCCGCTGATCATCAACATGTGGGCGAGCTGGTGCGGTCCCTGCCGGGAAGAAATGGCGTCGCTCGAACGGCTGGCCTGGCGCAATCAGGAGCAATCCTTCGTGATCATCGGGATCTCGACGGACGATTATGCCGATCAAGCCAGGGGGCTGTTGAAACATGCCAATGCGACAATCAGTCATTTCATCGACACCGGCTTGCGCATGGAAGATATGCTCGGCGCGACGCGCCTGCCGCTGACCGTTCTGGTGGACGCCAATGGCCGGGTGCTCCAGAAGGTCTACGGAGCGAGACAATGGGATGGGGCGGATGCGCTGCGGCTGATCGAGGATACCTTTCACATCAAGTCAACCCTTCGGTGAACGGGAGATAGCCGGAAGTGCCGACCCCGAAGCTTCAGGTCATTCGCAAGTCTTCGTTCACCCCATCGCCGTGGAGGAACGGCGGGGGTGTCACGCATGAAGCGATTCGGGTGCCCCCCGCCGGCGACCCATTCCGCTGGCGGGTCAGCGTGGCACACATCGACGCGTCCGGTCCGTTTTCGCACTATCCGGACTACAACCGCAAGATGGTGCTGTTGCAGGGGAATGGAGTCGAATTGCGCTTCGGCGGCGGCGTTCAAAAGACGCTGCGCGAGGTGGGCGATCTGATGGAATTCGACGGCGCCTTGTCGACGCATTGCGAGCTCTTGAAGGGCCCTTGCGTGGATTTGAATCTCATCGTGTCCAAACGGGACAGCGTCGCCGTCCGGGTCGAACGGTTCATCGAGTCGCTCCCCGTGGGCGCGGCGCGCGATGAAGCGACTCTGATTTTTGCGGTCGACCGCAGGGTCAGTTTGGCGATCAATTCGGGAAAGACCGTCACGCTCGAGCCGTGGGATCTTGCGGTGCTCTCGCACGGACGCGGTCGTCTGCACAGGCTCGAGTCGGCCAATTCGTCGCCCTCGACCACGGTCTTTCTGGCGACGCTAAAACTTGTGAGTGGAGAGTAGAAGGCTCGTTTCGGTGTTGGAAATTCCGTCGATGAGGCGAATCCGGCTCAACACTTTGTCCACGGCCTCGAGACTATCGCTGCGAAGTTCGGCGACGATATCCCAGCGCCCGTTCGTGGTATGCAGTGCGCACACCGCAGGATCACCGCGCAGACGCTTCAGAATTTCGTCGGTCCGGTTGCCTTCGACGGCCACGGTCATCAATGCGCGAATGCGTTGGTCCTCGGCCTGGGGCTTGAGCTTGACGGTGTATCCGACGATGGTGCCGTCCTTTTCCATGCGCGCGAGCCGGTTCTGAACGGTTCCGCGGGCAACGCCCAGCATCTTGGCCAGCGCGGCCACCGACAAACGAGCGTTGTCCCGCAATAGGGAGACCAACTGGCGATCAGTGGCGTCCATCGGGGCGTTCCTTGGTTTATTTGTACAAAACGTCAGTAAAACATGGCGATATGCGCAATTATATACGCCTATTGATCATCTTTCTGGCTATTATTTGGCTCACCTCCTCGCTGAAACTAACTGCCTGCAGGATGGCGGGGGAAGAACCATGGTGGATTACATTGGAATTGCGCGCCTTGGCGATCTGGTCAGCCGGGTCGGTGCGGCGCGCTTCATAGAAGAATTGGCGGCAGAAATCGAATCCGACTACCGGCGTTGGGACGAATTCGAGAAATCGGCACGGCTCGCCAGCCACTCGGCCGGCGGCGTCATCGAACTCATGCCAACCAGCGATGGAAAGCTGTATTCATTCAAGTACGTCAACGGCCACCCCAAGAATACGGGCAAGGGTCTGCTCACCGTCACCGCATTCGGGGTGCTCGCCGATGTGGCGACGGGCTACCCGTTGCTGCTGTCGGAAATGACCTTCGTCACAGCGCTGCGCACGGCGGCCATTTCCGCGCTCGCGGCGCGAAACATGGCGCGACGGGAAAGCCGCGTGATGGCGATCATCGGCAACGGCGCGCAGAGCGAATTTCAGACCATCGCGTTTCACCGAATGACCGGCGTGCGCGAGGTGCGGCTGTTCGATACGGATCCTCGCGCCACCGCCAAACTCGTCCGCAATCTGACGAGACTGCAGATCTCCGATCTGACCGTCACGCGCTGTGCAAGCACGGCCGAGGCCGTTCGTGGCGCTGATATCGTGACCACCGTGACCGCGGACAAGCGCAACGCGACCATCCTCACTCCCGAGATGATCGAGCCGGGGATGCATCTGAATGCCGTGGGCGGAGACTGCCCCGGCAAGACCGAGCTGCACGCGGATATTCTTCGCGCCAAGGATGTCCGCATCGTCGTGGAGTTCGAGCCTCAAGCGCGGATCGAGGGGGAAATTCAACAACTTCGCGGCGAAGGCCAGGTCGCCGAACTTGCGGATATATTGCTTTCGAAGCAACCCGCCCGGTCGAACGATCGCGAGGTGACGATTTTCGATTCGGTCGGCTTCGCGCTCAATGACTTCTCTTCGCTGCGATATTTGCACCGATTGAACGCCGAACAGCCCGACGGAGGCATGCGAATCGACCTCATCCCCGAGCCGGACGATCCGAAGGATCTATTCGCGGCGCTGGGCCGGCAGCGGGCGCCTGCGCAACGCAGGAGGTTCGCGTGATGAGCTCCGCGGCGCGCACGGCCAGTCTCATCGGTGCGCCGACCGATGTCGGTGCCAGCGATCGAGGCGCCTCCATGGGCCCCGAGGCGCTGCGCGTTGCCGGAATCCACGCCGCGCTGCTCGAGCGCGGCCTCGACGTGGTGGATTGCGGCAACGTCAGCGGACCACCCAATCCCGGGCTGCTCAAGGTCAACGGCTACCGCAATCTTGCCCAAGTGACCGCCTGGAACCTCGAGGTTCACGATGCGGTATATCGGGAGCTGGCCGATCATCGGTTGCCGATTCTTCTGGGCGGCGACCACTCCTTGAGCATCGGCTCGATTTCCGCGGTCGCCCGGCATTGCCGCGACGTGCGCAGGCCGCTACGGGTGCTGTGGCTCGATGCACATGCCGATTTCAACACGCGGGAACTGTCGCTGAGCGGCAGCCTGCATGGAATGCCGGTGTCCTGCCTTTGCGGCTTCGGGCCGCGCGAATTGCTGCAGATCGGGGGAGCGCAGCCTGCGATCAGTCCGCGTTGGGTGCGCCAGGTCGGCATCCGCAGCGTCGACGCCGGCGAGAGACGCTTCGTGCACGAACAGGATCTTGACGTGTTCGACATGCGTTTCATCGACGAGATGGGCATGAGACGGGCCATGGAGCTCGCGCTCAAGGACATGGAAGCCGACACCCACCTGCACGTGAGTTTCGACGTCGATTGTCTGGATCCAGAAATAGCGCCCGGCGTGGGAACGACGGTGCCGGGAGGCCTGTCCTACCGCGAGGCCCAATTGTGCATGGAAATGATTTTCGACACGGGCCGCGTTGCCTCGCTCGACATCATGGAATTGAACCCCGCCCTCGACGTTCGCAACAAGACGGCGGTGCTTGCCGTCGATCTGGTCGAGTCGCTGTTCGGCAAGAGCACCCTGATGCGCAAACCTCTGGCATTCCCGAGCGCTCTTATCGATACTTGACCGCACGGCGCACGCGCCTATTCTCCGCAAGGATCAGCCATGGCCGCCAATTTGGACGAACCCCAGCATTCGCAGACCCCGGATTCGCTGCGCATGGCGGTGAGAGATCACGGCGAATGGCCGGAAAACCGTGCGGTGACGCGCCTGCTGCATGCGCTGGAACTGACCGGCGGTGCGCGCCATCGTGCGGTGGCAACGGCCATGGCGCTCGTGGACGGAGCACGTGCGCGCCGCGACGAGCGCCCGTTCCTGGACGCGTTCCTGCAGGAATTCGGATTGTCGAATCAGGAGGGAATTGCGCTCATGTGCATTGCCGAGGCGCTGCTTCGCATCCCCGACGACGCGACCGCCGATCGCTTGATCGCCGAAAAGCTGGCCACCGGTGATTGGTCTTCTCACGCGGGCAAATCGGAATCGTTGTTCGTCAACGCCTCGACCTGGGGGCTCATGCTGACCGGAGGCATTCTCGAACTGGAGCCCAGCATCAAGACGGACACCGCCGGGTGGATGCGAAAGTTAACGCGCAAGGCCGGCGAGCCGTTGGTGCGCCTGGCGGTGCGCCGTGCAATGCGCATCATCGGCGGCGAATTCGTGGTTGGTCGCAGCATCGAAGAAGCCCTGGCGCGCAGTTCCCGCGAACCGGAGGTGACGCTGTGCTCCTTCGACATGCTGGGAGAGGGAGCGCGCACCCAGCAGGACGCGCGGCGCTACCTGGCCTCCTATGAACACGCGATCGACGTCATCGGGGCCGGCGTGGCGGGCCGCCGCGCCGAAGAGGCATCCAGTATTTCCATCAAGCTGTCGGCATTGGAGTCTCGTTATTCCCTGCTGCAGCGCGAACGGGTGATCGAGCGCCTGGTTCCCTTGGTGCAGGGGTTGTCGCGCCGCGCCGCCGATCTCAATATTCAACTCACGATCGACGCGGAGGAAGCGGATCGGCTGGACCTGTCATTGGACGTGATCGAGGCGCTCGCAAAGGATCCCGCCACGCGTCATTGGTCCGGCCTTGGTCTGGCGGTTCAGGCATACGGCAAGCGCGCGCTCGACGTCATCGACTGGGTCGCGGCGACTGCGCGCACTTGCGGCCGTCGCATGGCCGTGCGCCTGGTGAAGGGCGCGTACTGGGACACGGAAATCAAGCGCGCCCAGGAGCGCGGCCTGGACGGTTATCCCGTGTTCACGCGCAAGGTCACAACGGATGTCTCCTACCTGGCCTGCGTCGGACGACTGTTCGGTCACATGGATGCGATCTATCCACAATTCGCCACACATAATGCCCACAGCATCGCATCGGTCCTGGAACTGGCTCCCGGCGGCGCGGACTATGAATTCCAGCGGTTGCACGGCATGGGTCGTCTCCTGTATGCCGAGGCCGCTCGCCAGATCCCGAATTTTCCGCGGGTCCGGGTTTACGCGCCCGTGGGCGAGCACAAGGATTTGCTGGCCTATCTCGTGCGGCGACTGCTGGAGAACGGCGCCAATACATCGTTCGTGAACCGATTCATGGATGAACAAGTGCCCGTCGCCGAAATCGTGCGTGATCCCATATCCGAGATCGAACGGCTGGAATCCTACGCGCACCCGAAGCTGCCCCCGCCGACGGCTCTCTACGCGGACCGGCGCAATTCGCGCGGGGTAGATCTGGGCAATCCGCCGCAAGTCGACGAGTTGCGCAGGGAGATATCGATCCGTCGCCCTGCAAAGCCGGTTGCGGGGCCGATCGTCAATGGGATTCTGCTGTCAGGCAATACACACCCTGTGACGAACCCGGCGGATCGTCGCGATGCCGTGGGAAGCACGCGCGACGCGACTCCCGAGGAAATCGCGACGGCATTTGACGCGAGCGCCGCGGCGCAGCCGGCGTGGAATCTCAGAGGCGGCGATGCGCGGGCCACCTTGCTCGAAAAATCATCCGACCTTCTCGAAGCGGACCGCGCGGATTTTCATGAACTCCTGGTGCGCGAGGCCGGCAAGACGATTTCGGACGCCATTGCTGAGGTTCGCGAAGCCGTGGACTTCTGCCGCTACTATGCGGCGCGGGCAAGGGATGAATTCTCCGAGCCACAACGGTTGGAAGGTCCCACCGGCGAAATGAACGAATTGTCGCTTCACGGACGCGGCGTGTTCGCCTGCATCAGCCCCTGGAATTTTCCGTTGGCAATCTTCGCCGGTCAGGTCACCGCCGCGCTTGCGGCAGGCAATACCGTCGTCGCCAAACCAGCGGAGCCCACGCCGCTGATTGCGGCTCGTTTTGTCAAGTTGCTTCACGAAGCGGGGGTGCCGCCTGAGGCCGTGCATCTGGTGCCCGCGCGAGGACGTCACTTTGGCGAGGTCGCGTTTGCCCACTCCGCGCTGGCCGGCGTGGCAATGACAGGTTCGACTGCGACCGCGATGACGATCAACCGCAGCCTGGCGGCGCGCACCGGAGCCATCGTGCCCTTGATCGCCGAGACCGGCGGATTGAACGCCATGATCGTCGATTCGACCGCGCTGCCGGAACAAGTCGTGGATGACGTGGTCAGTTCGGCGTTCATGAGCGCTGGGCAGCGCTGCTCCGCGCTTCGCCTGCTGTTCTTGCAAGAGGACATAGCCGATCAGGTGTTGGAAATGATCGCGGGTGCGATGGACGAGCTTGTCATCGGCGATCCGGCGGATTTCAGGACCGATCTCGGGCCCGTGATCACGCCGGCGGCAGCAGACGGTCTGGCGCGGCATGTCGCGCATATGCGCAAGGAGGCACGCCTCATCAAGGCCTGCGGTCTCGGCGAGGCGCATGCGAACGGCAGCTTCTTCGCGCCGCATCTCATCGAATTGAACGCTGCAACCCAGCTCACGCACGAAGAATTCGGACCCGTACTGCATGCGGTGCGGTACCGGTCCCAGGATATCGAGGAAGTCCTTCGCTCGATCCGCGCCAGCAATTACGGATTGACCCTGGGTGTGCAGACACGGTTGGAGTCCTTCTGGCGCCAGGTGTTCGAGCGCCTGAGCGTCGGCAACACCTACGTCAACCGCAACATGATCGGCGCGGTGGTGGGCGTACAGCCATTCGGCGGCACCGGGCTATCGGGTACCGGACCGAAGGCAGGTGGACCGCACTACCTCGCGCGGTTTGCGAACGAGCGAACGCTCACGGTGAATACCACGGCGACGGGCGGCAACGCGGCACTGCTGAACCTTGGCGTCTGAGCCGGCCAAGGAACCTTATCTGTCGCTCGTGGCGGGCGACGTAAACGGCTTCCTTGGACTGGTCGTCGACAATCTCTCGGTGCTCGGGATGCTCGCCGCGGTTCTGATCGGCGGCTACGGCGTGCCCGCGTCCATCGTCTTTGGACGGATGTTTCCGGGAACTGCATTCGGCGTGCTCGTGGGCGACTTGATATACACCTGGTTGGCGGTGCGGCTGGCGCGGCGTACCCGCCGGGCCGACGTCACGGCAATGCCGTTCGGCTTGGACACCCCCTCGACCATCGGCATGGCGCTGCTGGTATTGGGTCCGGCTTTCTTGACCTTTCGCGCGGCGGGGGAAAGTCCGACTGCTGCCGGCCTCGATACTTGGTACCTGGGGATGGCGGCCACCGTGACCATGGGGGTGCTGAAGCTGCTGATGGCCTTTGCCGGCCGGTGGGTGCGGCGGCTGGTGCCGCAGGCCGGCTTGCTCGGCTCGTTGGCGGGAATTGCCCTGATGTTGATCGGCTTCTTTCCCATGATCGAGCTGCTGCAGGTGCCCATCGTGGGATTTCTCACCCTCGGACTGGTGCTCTACGCATTGCTCGCGAGGGGTTGGGTTCCAGGCCGTCTGCCTGGTGTCCTGTTTGCCGTGATCATCGGCACCGCGGCGTATTACGCCTTGGGCCATTGGGGCGTGGCCGGGATGACCGCGGCCGTGCCGGAGATGCCCACGCTGCGTCTCGCATTTCCACATCTTGATGCGGGGATCGTCCATGGCTTCGCGGGCGTTGCCGGGTATCTGCCGTTGATCGTACCGTTTGCCCTCTTGACGGTGGTGGGAGGAGTCAACAACACCGAAAGTGCGCGAGTCGCCGGGGATGACTATGACGTGCGCAGTATTCTATTGGCCGAGGCGGCGGCAACCCTCATGGCCGGGTTGGCGGGCGGGGTGGCGCAGACAACCCCCTACATCGGTCACCCCGCGTACAAGCAAATGGGCGCGCGCGCCGGATACACCTGGCTCACCGGCATCTTCATCGGTGCCGGCGGCATGCTCGGTTATGTGTCGAATTTGATCGAGTTGATACCGTTGGCAGTGCTGGCTCCTGTCTTGGTTTTCCTTTCGTTGAACATCACCGTGCAGGCATTCAGCGCCGTACCCCTGCGTCAGGCGCCGGCGGTTGCGATCAGCTTCTTTCCATCCGTCGCCCGCCTGTTGACCATCGAGCTCAGTGATCCGAAGTTCATTTCGCCGCAGAAGTTCACGCAATTGATGGGCGCTTCCGAGCACGGCCTGCCGGCCCTGGCGGTCATCGTTGCGCTCGGCAACGGGTTCATCATAACGGCGACGATCTGGGCTGCCTTCGTCGTCGAAATGGTCGAGCAGCGCATGCGGGCGGCCGCGGCATATCTCGCGGCCGGCGGGGCGCTGTGCGCTTTTGGAATCATCCACTCGGTACGCCAGGATGGCAGCACGTACGCACTCTGGCAGCTCGAGGGCATGGCGCGCCTGACCGCGACGCAATTTTGCATTGGGTACTTCGCGCTCGCCGCCGCCTTGCTGCTGCTGTCGCTGCGGCATAAACCCGATCCTGCACTAGCCCGCGGCGCCTCCGGGACATAGTTCCGCTATGAGTGCGTCGATCTCGGCGGCCTCGAACGGCTTGACGATCGCCCGGACATTGGGGCCCCACGTCTGCAGGTTCAAGTCCAGAATATAGCCCGATGCCACGATGATCGGCGCCTTCGGTTCGATATTGAGTATTTGCCTCGCCAGATCCAAGCCTGACATGGCCGGCAAACTGACGTCGGTGATCACCACATCGTATTCGTGTTGCTTGAATTCCCCCAGAGCCTCTTCCGCCGTGCTCATGGCGACTACGTGTCGGCGGTCCTGAATCAACAATTCAGCCGTCACTTCGCGCACGATTGGATTGTCCTCGACGTAAAGGATTCGAAGCGGCGATGGCATGATCATCGATGCGATCAGCGGATCTTTTGGATGATCCACAGCCCCGGGTTATCCTTCTTGTTCCGAGGGCAGCGTTCATGGTTTCGCAGTCCTTCCCATGGGGACAGTCGAGCATGTCGGGGCGCCGGCCGCACTCGGCGATGGGGCCGAACGCCCGTAGGAAACCTCCCAGGCTGCATGAGCTGCATCATCAGGACCGGATTGACATAATCACGCCGAGTCCGACCCCCACCAATAAGACGACGCCGAGCGCCTGTTCGTGATCATCGTCCATATACCCCTCGAAGTCCCCGCCAAGAGGTGTTTCCTCCACGCGAGTCTGGACGGCCCTGTCCTCGAAGGCGCTCCTGGCCACCGCCATGGACGCATGCACCTTCGCCCGGATTTTGCGGATTTCCGGGTTCTCGGTGTCGGCGACTCGCTTGATCAACTCGTCGACTCCGTCGAACAATTCCTCCAGTGGGCCGCCGGCGCCCGATTTCGCGCGTCCTGCGCGATTGCTCACGGTCGCCTCGCGAATGGAAATTGCATGGCAAATCTCCCTTGAATTTGAGCGCCTTTGACGCATGCAATTGTTTTGGCATGGTGCCGTACGAAGCAGTCGGTAGACACCCTTTGACCTCGTAGGACCTTTCTCACAGCAGCCGTATGATTCACCCCGGCGCATATGCGCAATGTCACGGAGATGGTGTGGTGCGCAAGGCACTCGTGAACGGCCGCATGCTGACGGGTTCGGGGCTGGTGGACGGGCAGACGCTTCTCCTGTCGGGCGAGCGCATCGAAGCCCTCGTCGATCCCGGGGATTCGCGCTGCGCCGAGGCGCTCCTCGTGGATCTCGACGGACAGCTCTTGCTCCCCGGCTTCATCGACGTGCAGGTCAACGGCGGCGGCGGCGTACTGTTCAACGACAATCCGAATCCCGATTCGATCCGCGCGATAGGCGCGGCTCACCGGCGCTTCGGCACGACCGGCTTCCTGCCCACGCTCATCAGCGACGATCTGGACACCATCGCGCGCGCGATCGCCGCGGTGCAGTCCGCGCTCGACCAAGGCATGCCCGGAGTTCTGGGAATTCACATCGAAGGACCGTTCCTCAACCGGACGAGACGAGGAGTGCACGATTCCAAATACCTGCGTCCGCTCGGCAACCGCTTGGTGACGCTACTGAGCCGGCTGCGCGGCGGGCGAACGGTGTTGACTCTCGCGCCTGAAATGACCACGCCCGAAGTCATCGGGAAGCTCGCCGCGGCAGGCATCTTGGTGTCCGCAGGACACAGCGATGCGAGCTACGCCGAGACCACCGCCGCCATCGATCATGGACTGCGCGGCTTCACACACCTGTTCAACGCGATGGCGCGTCTCGAGCCGCGCGCTCCGGGAATCGTCGGCGCGGCGCTGTACGACGAGAACACGTGGTGCGGGATAATCGTCGACGGCCACCATGTCGATCCGATCATGCTGAAGCTTGCGCTGCGCTGCAAGCGCCATGATCGATTCATGCTGGTCACGGACGGCATGCCGGCGGTGGGAACCGACGAAGCCACTTTCATACTGCAGGGCCGCACGATTCATGTCATCGACGGGATCTGCCGCGACGAAAACGGAACTCTGGCGGGCACCACACTCGACATGGCGGCGGCCGTGCGCAACGCAGTTTCATTGCTGGGACTCGACATCGCCGAGGCCGCGCGCATGGCCAGCGAGTACCCGGCTGCATTCCTCGGCCTCGACCACGAACTCGGGCGAATCGCGCCGGGCTATCGGGCGAATCTGGTCCTGGTGGACCGTGAATTCAAAGTTCAAGAGACCTGGATCGACGGAATCACCTGCGCGGAGCACAGGACCCTGTCTGAGTATTCCGCGTGATCTGCGCTGGCTCTGCACCTACGGCTTGCGCTTGGGAATCTTCACCTTCGTGAGCGTGTCGAACAGGCTGGCGGTCGGATGCCTGGCGCAATCATCGAGCAACGCGGTTTCAAAGGCGTGCCGAGAGCCCGCGTCGAAGAGATGGCTGCCGGATGTTGCGACCGCGAATCCGAACAACCACATCATGATGGTCTTGGCGCTTTCGACATCGCTGCGCTCGAACTGCGCATGCCGTGACGCGAACGCCGAACACTCCACATTGGCGAGATTCATCGGGTTCTTCGATTCGGGCTTGAGGATGCTGAGCGCGTCCAACAGGCTCTCTGCGGGATTGCTCTTGCACTCATCGTCCAGCGCGAATCCAAATGGGGCGAGCGCATCGGAGTACATGACGTGCGCACCGGACTTTGCGACCGAATACCCGAACAGCCACATCACGGTGTCGAGGGAGTCGGCATCGGGGCTCGAGGCGGTGGCAGGCAGCACTTCGTTTTCGTACTTGACGCACGTCAGCGTCGCAAGGTTGAGTTCGCCCGCCCGGCTCAGCGAGGGGATCAGCGACAGACACAGCGCGACGGAGGCGAAGAATTTCATGTTGGAGCCCTTGGTTGGTGGTGCCCGCCGCCGGGCGCGGCTTCGCGGGCGCTTGCGTCGGCGGCGACGCGCATCGCGTGCCAGAGTGCCTCGACATGCGGCGCCTCGGTCAGTTCGGCGCCGATGGATATGCGCGCCATCCACCGCCCGTCGATCACCGCCGGGGTAAGGTACGCCGCGCCGGAGTCGTTGATCGCCTGCACCCATCGTCTCGTGTGCCGGTCGAGCGCCTCGCCTTCGAGGCCAGAGGGTTCGTGGCGCACGCATACAGTCTGAAGGGTCACGGGAGCGAGCTGTCGCCACGCGGGTGCCGCGTCCACCTGCGCTGCGAACCAGCGCGCGTTCTCAATGTCGCGTCGCAGCCGCGCGCGAATTGCGTCTGCGCCCTGTTCACGCAGCGTCAGCCAGATCTTCAGCGCGCGAAATCGGCGGCCGAGTGCGATGCCCCAATCGCGATAGTTGCGCACCTGGGCGTCCATCGGTGTCCGCAGGTAGCTCGGATTCGTGGACATGACCCGCACCAGATGCTGAGGATCCTTGATCAGATAGAGGGAACAGTCGAATGCGATTCCCATCCACTTGTGCGGATTGACGACGATCGAGTCGGCGTCCTCGATGCCCGCCCAATGATGGCGGCACTCCGGCAGCAGCATCGCAGTGCCGCCCATCGCCGCATCGACGTGAAGCCACAGCGCGTGGCGGCGCGCGACCGATGCGATCTGCGCAATCGGGTCCATGGCGGTGGCCGCAGTCGTACCGGTCGTGGCCACCACTGTGCAGGGCCTGCGTCCGCCGGCGAGGTCCTGTTCGATCGCAGCCTCAAGCGCCGGCACCGACAGCCGGAATTGAGAGTCGACCGGAATGTGACGCACGTGCTGCTGTCCAAAGCCGGCGAGCAACGCGGCCTTCTCGATCGAGCTGTGTGCCTGCGAGGAAGCGTAGACGATGAGCGGCGCTCCCGCACCCTGCAGTCCTTCGCGCGACGAACCGTATTGGGTGGCGCGTTCGCGTGCCGAGATCAACGCAATGAGCGCGGCTGCGGACGCCGTATCCTGGATGACTCCGCTGAAAGTCGGAGGCAGGCCCAACAGGTCGCGAAGCCAGTCCGTCGTGACTTGTTCGAGTTCCGTCAGGGCCGGACACGCCTGCCAGTTCAGCCCGATGGCGCCGAGGCCCGTGCTCAGCATGTCGCCGAGCACCGAGGCAAGCGGCGCCGCGGCGGGGAAATAACCGAAAAAACTCGGGTGCTGCCAATGCGTGACCGCCGGCATGATCAGACCATCGAGGTCTCGAAGGATGGCATCGAACGGTTCCCCCGACTCGGGTGCCGCCGCCGGAAGCTGCGCGATGAGTTCGCCCGGTCGCACCCTCGACTGAACCGGGACGCCACCCGCGGCCAGCTGTTCGCGATAGCAGGCGATCCATTCGACGAGCGCGTGACCCGCGTGCCTGAACTGCTCCGGCGTCATGCAAGAGTCCCCGCCGCTGCAACCGCAGGCTCTGCGCCGCCGAATCCGGCGGCGCGGCGGAGCAAATCAGCCAGTAAACCGGCCAGGGGCGCCGCGCGGCCCGCATCGTACGCCGGCATTCGCGCCTCCTTAAGATAGGCGCATTGCGCAATTTCCAATTGGACGGCATGAATACCATGCGCGGGATTGCCGTAGCGGCGAGTGATGTAGCCGCCTTTGAATCGGCCGTCGACGACGAACGAATAGCGATCTTGTGCGCGAAGCGTTTCGACGATTCGATCCAACAAGGCACGTGAGCAGCTGCGGCCGTCGGCCGTGCCCACGTTGAGATCGGGCAGGCGTCCATCGAACAAGCCCGGCACCCTCGAGCGGATGGAATGCGCATCCCACAGGATGCAATGTCCGTGGACTCGGGCCAGTTCGCCGGTCAGTTCGGCAATCCGTTCGTGGTAAGGACGCCAGTACGTGCGCAGCCGCTCGGAGATTTCTCCGGGCGTTGGATCCGCGCCGTCGCGGTACAGTGCTTCGCCGTCGAACGTCTCGGTCGGACACACCGTGGTTTCGCGCTGACCCGGGTAGAGCGGAGCGCCATCGGGTGGCCGGTTGAGGTCGACGACATAGCGCGTGTGCGTGGCTCGGATGATCGAAGCGCCGAGATCGCGAAGAGAATCATACAGTTGCGGCACGAACCAGTCGGTATCGGGCAGATCGAGCGCTTCGGGCCGAAGGCGTGCCTCGAGCCCGGGCGGTACATATGTGCCCGAATGCGGGAAGCTGATCAAGAGCGGCCGGTTTCCCGGCAGGTATTCGAAGATCGGCTCGCCCGACAGCGGCGCGCCCATCAGCGATCGACCCTCGAGGGCAGAATCCGCTTGAGCAGCGGAGACCAGCGTCCCGACAGGACCCAACGCTGCGCTGCCTGGATGTCCGGCGCGAAGTAGCGGTCGGCTGCATAGAACGGCACTTCGGCGCGCACGCCCGAATGCACTTGCTCGAGACTCGATGAGGATCGGGCGGGCCTGTGGAAGTCGATGCCCTGGGCGGCCGCGAGCAATTCGATGCCCACCACGGCGGCCGCGTTGTCGACCATGCGGCCGATGCGGCGCGCCGCGTGCGTCGCCATGCTCACGTGGTCCTCCTGGTTCGCGGAAGTCGGGATCGAATCGATGCTGCACGGCGTGGCAATTGTCTTGTTTTCGGACACGAGGGCCGCTGCAGTGACTTGCGCGATCATGAAGCCGGAATTCACGCCGCTGTTGTCGACCAAAAAGGGCGGCAGGCCGCTCATTTTTGGATCAACCAATACGGCCATACGCCGCTCGGACAAGCTGCCGATCTCCGCCAGCGCGAGAGCCAGCGTATCGGCCGCGAACGCCACGGGTTCGGCATGAAAGTTCCCGCCCGACAATACGTCGCCCGCCTCGACGAACAGCAGCGGGTTGTCGGTGACCGCATTGGCTTCCAATTGCAGCGTTGCGCTCACATTGCGAACCAGGTCCAAACAAGCTCCCATCACCTGCGGCTGACAGCGGAAGGAATAGGGGTCCTGCACGCGCGTGCAGTCGAGGTGCGAGGCGCGAATCGCGCTGCCCGCGATCAAGTCGCGGTATTCGCGCGCCACGGCGATTTGTCCCGGTTGACCCCGGACTTCCTGTACGCGCGCATCGAACGGCGAGTCGCTTCCCTTGAGCGCGTCCACCGACATTGCGCCGGCGACGACGGCGGCCGCAAGCACGTCTTCTGCGCCGAACAATCCTGCGAGGGCAAGCGCAGTGGACACCTGGGTGCCGTTGATCAATGCGAGCCCTTCTTTGGCGCGCAGCTTGATGGGGTGCAGTCCGGCCGCGAGCAAGCCATCGCCTGCCGGCAACACGACACCCTGCACCCGCACCCTGCCGATGCCAAGCAGCACGGTGCTCAAATGGGCCAGGGGCGCCAAGTCCCCGGACGCACCCACCGAGCCCTGGGCCGGAACCACGGGATAGACCTCATGCTCCAGCAACGCGAGCAGCGCGTCGATCACCGGCATCGTGATGCCGGAGTGTCCGCGCGCGAGCGCATTGATCTTGAGGGCAAGGATCAGACGCACGACGGGGTCGGGCAACGCATCGCCCACGCCGGCCGCGTGTGAGAGCAGGAGGTTGCGCTGCAAGAGTTCGAGCTGTTCGGGCGGGATGCGCGTCTGTGCCAACAAACCGAAGCCGGTATTGATGCCGTACGCCGCATCCCCGGCCGCGATGATCCTGTCCACCAAGGAGCTTGCGTCCGAAATGCGGCCTCGATCGTGAGCCGACAGCCGCATCGCGACCGGCTGTTCGTAGATTCGCCGCAGCGCCGGAAGCGAGAGTTCTCCGGCGCGGAACTCCAGTACGTTCGTCACTGACCGATCATCGGCAGATTCAGGCCCTGCTCGCGGGCGCAGGCGATGGCGGTTTCATAGCCGGCGTCGGCGTGGCGCATGACTCCGGTGCCGGGATCGTTCCAAAGCACTCGACGCAGCCGCTTGGCCGCGGCCGCACTGCCGTCGCACACGATGACCACGCCGGCGTGCTGGGAGTAGCCCATGCCGACGCCGCCGCCGTGATGAATCGACACCCAGGTGGCGCCGCTGGCCGTGTTCAACAGGGCATTGAGCAAAGGCCAGTCGGAAACCGCATCGGAGCCGTCCTTCATGGCCTCGGTTTCGCGGTTCGGACTCGCGACGGACCCGGAGTCCAGATGGTCGCGGCCGATGACGATCGGCGCCGACAGCTCGCCGCTCTTGACCATTTCGTTGAATGCCAATCCCAGGCGGTGCCGTTGCCCCAATCCCACCCAGCAGATGCGCGCCGGCAATCCCTGGAAATGGATTTGCGAACGCGCCATGTCCAGCCAATGATGCAGATGGGGATCGTCCGGGATCAGCTCTTTGACTTTCGCGTCGGTCTTGTAGATATCCCCGGGGTCACCCGAGAGGGCGATCCAGCGGAATGGGCCCACGCCGCGGCAGAACAGCGGGCGAATGTATTCCGGAACGAATCCCGGAATATCGAAGGCCTGGGCGACGCCGGCATCGAGCGCGGCCTGCCTGATGTTGTTGCCGTAGTCGAACACCGGCATTCCCATCCGCTTGAAGCGAAGCAAATACTCGACATGCTTCGCCATCGAGCGGATCGCAGCGGCACTGGTGCCGGCAGGGTCGCTGACGCGGCGTTCATCCCACTGCTCGACAGTCCAACCCTGCGGCAGGTAACCGTTGACGGGGTCGTGCGCCGACGTTTGATCCGTCAGGGCATCGGGTCTGATGCCGCGCTCGAGCAAGGTGTGCAGCACATCGACGATGTTGCCGAGAAGCGCCACGGAAATCGGTTTGGAATTTTTCTTCGCTTCCGCGAACAGCGCAAGTGCCTCGTCGACGGACTTCGCTTGCGCATCCACGTAGCCCGTTTGCAGGCGCTTGTCGATGCGGCTCTGACGGCATTCCACCGCCAGCATGCTGAATCCCGCCATGGTGGCCGCCAGCGGCTGCGCGCCCCCCATGCCGCCGAGGCCGGCCGTCAATATCCATTTGCCGTTGAGCTGGTCGTTGAAGTCCCGCCGGCCCATTTCCGCAAAGGTCTCGTACGTGCCCTGCACGATGCCCTGGCTCCCGATGTACACCCACGAGCCTGCGGTCATCTGTCCGTACATGGCGAGACCCTTGCGATCGAGCTCGTTGAAGTGCTCCCAGGTCGCCCAGTGCGGCACGAGGTTGGAATTGGCGATCAGCACCCGCGGCGCGTCCGGATGCGTCGGGAACACCCCCACGGGCTTGCCGGACTGCACCAGCAGGGTTTCCTCCTCCGAGAGGACTTTCAGGGTCTCCACGATGCGGTCGTAACAGTTCCAGTCGCGTGCGGCGCGGCCGATGCCTCCGTACACCACGAGCTCAGCCGGATTTTCCGCGACATCGGGGTCGAGATTGTTCATCAGCATGCGCAGCGGCGCCTCGGTCATCCAAGTGCGCGCGCTCAAGGCGCTGCCGCGGGCCGCACGGATGATTCTGGGCTTCAATGGGGCGAGCATGGTCATTCCTTAGGGGCGGAAGCGCCCGGACATTTCGTAACGGGAACCAGGGTAGTACAGACGGGCCACCGAGGCGATTTGCCCGGCGGTCCAGGTGCGTCTGATCATGAGCAAACACGGTTCGTCGCGCTTCATGGCCAGAAGCCTTCGCGTGCGCTCATCCGGCATGACGGCCCGCAGCAGATGTTCGGCTTCCTGCAACGGAGCGGCCTCGAGCAAATAGTCGGTGGGCGTGGTCTGATTGAAATCCACCTTCAAATAATCCGGTGCGAGCTTTGGCAGAACATAGCGATCCTCGAGCTGAATGGGACGGTCATTCTCGAAATGCACGATGACCGAGCAGAACAATTCGCTGCGCGGCGCCACGCCAAAATCTTCTGCGAGTTCCGCCGCCCCGCGCACCCTCTCCAGCGAAACGATCTCGGCGCGGTGGACGTGCCCCCGGCGGCGGATCTCGTCGGCAATGCTGCGGATTTCAAGAGGATGCGCGCGCGCGTGCTGTTCAGCCACGAAACTGCCGACGCCGGCGATACGCACCAGCACTCCCTCATCGCGCAATTCGCGCAGCGCCCGGTTGGCGGTCATGCGCGAAACGCCGAAGGACTTGACGATGTCGTTTTCGGACGGCACCCGCATCGAAGCGCCCCACTTGCCCGATCCGATATTGTCGAGGATATGCCGCTTTACCTGTAAATACAGCGGTTGTAGCGACGCGTTGGGCCGGCTCATGGCGCAAGATTAAGCTGTATAGACAGGTACAGTCAACCTGAATCTATTGAGGCACCGCAAGTCTGCGCATCAAATCTCCGAAGCGCGGTCGAAGCTCGTCCTCGGCCGCGTGGCGCCTGTCTTTGATCACCCAGCGGCCGGCGACCATGACATCGCGGATTGCCGCGTCGCCGCCCGCAAATATCAGGTGGTCGAATGCGGCGTCCTCCGCCGCGCCCGCCATCGAATCATGTGCGCCATCCAGAACCAGCCAGTCGGCGCGACGCCCCGCCTCGATCGCTCCTGCGGGTTGGCCGATGGCCTGCGCACCCTGCCGTGCCGCGTCGATCCAGAGGCGGGTGCCCACGTGCGCCTCCGTCTTTGTCGCGAGCACGCCGCGCCGCTTCTTGCGCAGCCTCTGTTGGTATTCCAGCCAGCGCAGTTCCTCGGCGGGGTTCACGGTGGATTGGCTGTCCGAGCCGACACAGAGCCGCCCACGCGCGGCGAGAAAGCGGGCAGTATCGAAGAAGCCGTCGCCGAGATTGGCCTCGGTGCTGACGGAAACGCACACGCTCGGCCCGGCACCAGCCAGCGCCTCGAGTTCCGCGGGGGTGGCGTGAGTGGCATGCACCAGGCACCAATGCTCGGTGAGCAATCCGCTGTCCAGCAGCAATTCGATGGGACGCCGGCCGGTCTCGCGGAGGCATGCCTTTACCTCCAGCACCTGCTCGGCCACATGGATGTGCACAGGCATGCCGGCGTCGATCTCGCGCAGCCGCTCGGCCGCCTCCCGCAGGGTGTCCAAGGGGACTGCCCGCAGACTGTGGAATGCGGCCCCTGTGCGCAGTAGCGGCGAGGGGCTGTGCCGATCCTTGCCGATGCGCTCTTCGATTCCGCGAAGATACGTGTCCAGTTCCAAGGCGAATCGCGATTGCTCCGGCCTCAAGGGCCGGCTTCCGAAATCGCTCGTTTGATACAGGGTCGGCAGGAATGTGAGACCGATGCCGGCGGTCGAGGCGGCGTCGATGACGGCATCCCAAAGAGCGTTCGGCCCCGAATAGGCGATGCCGTCCCGCCGGCGGTGTAGATAGTGAAATTCGGCCACAGAGGTGTAGCCGCTTTTGAGCATCTCGATGAAGAGCTGAGTCGCCAGGGTTTGCAGGTCGCCGGGATCGACGCGATTGGCCAGCGCATACATGGCCTGCCGCCACGTCCAGAAGCTGTCGCGCGCCGACAATCGGTACTCGGTATTTCCCGCCATGGCCCGCTGGAATGCATGACTGTGCCCGTTGGACATGCCCGGCACGACGATGCCGTCGACGCGCTCGCCGCCCGGCGACAGGTCGGCGCCGGTGGCCGAAGTGGTCACGTCGGTGATGAAACCCTGGTCGGAGACGCCGACGATGACGTCTTGGGCCCACCCACGCCGCAGATAGGCCGACTGCAAATGGTAACGACGCATCTTGACTATACCTGTATAGGGAACCTGGTTTGCCGTATCATACTTGGATCCGCCGGCAGCGGCGATCTGCGGTGCCAAAAGACTTGAATAAAGAATGGGACCAGATTTGGGTCGGCGCAAACATTGCCACCATGGTCGCGGGCGCGGAACCCTATGGCAATATGAAAGATGCCGCGCTGGCGGTGAAAGGCGATCGAATCGCCTGGATCGGTCCCGCCGCCGAAGGCGCGCGCAAGTCCGCTCTGCTCGATGTTCCGGCCCACGATGCCCGCGGTCTATGGATGACGCCGGGACTGATCGATTGCCACACGCATCTGGTCTACGGCGGCAATCGGGTCGAGGAATTCGAAAGGCGGCTCTGCGGCGTGTCCTACGAGGACATTGCACGCGCCGGGGGCGGCATCCAATCGACCGTGCGGGCGACGCGCGCCGCAACTCATCGGGAGCTGCATGCTTCCGCCGCCGTGCGCGCCAAACGCCTGATGTCCGAGGGCGTTACCACCATTGAGGTGAAGTCCGGCTACGGCCTCGAACTCGAGGCCGAGCGGCGCTTGCTCGAGGTGGCGCGGGATTTGGGGAGCGAACTGCCGGTGACGATCAAAAAGACGTACCTGGGGTTGCATGCATTGCCGCGGGACAGCGCCTCCGCTCGCGTTCAGTTCGTGAAGGATGCCAGCGGCCCCTGGTTGGAGTCTTTGGCCGCGGCTGGACTGGTCGATGCGGTGGACGCGTTCTGCGAAAACATCGCCTTCTCGCTTGCGGAAACCGAAATCCTGTTGCGAGCGGCGAAGCGGCTCGGATTGCCCGCTCATGTCCACGCGGGCCAGCTGACCGACATGGGAGCCGCAGAGTTGGCCGCGAAGTGGGGCGCCTTGTCTGCCGACCATCTGGAGTATCTGAGCGGCGCCGGCGCGCAGTCCCTTGCGGCTGCGGGCACGGTCGCCGTTCTGTTGCCGACCGCGTACTTCACGCTGCGGCAGGCGACGCCTCCGCCCGTCGCACTGCTGCGCGAAGAGGGTGTGCCGATGGCGATTGCGACCGACTGCAATCCGGGAAGCTCACCTTGCACGTCGATATTGCTCGCCCTCAACATGGCCTGCACGTTGTTCGGCTTGACGCCGGAGGAGGCGCTGCGCGGCGCCACGCGGCACGCCGCGGCCGCGTTGGGTGAGCTGGATGAGATCGGCACCATCGAAGTCGGGAAGCGCGCCGACCTGGCGTTTTGGCGCATCGAGCGCCCCGCAGAGCTTTGCTATGCACTGGGCGCGAATCCGTGTGCAGGTGTGATGTACCGGGGCGAACTCCGCGCGACCGAGGGCGCGCACGCCTCGCTCGTGGCTGCGCAAACCATCGCCTGATCGGAGCCTTCAGGTGGCGGCGCGGGTGCAGCAAACGCCGGGGCCGCTCAACTTTCGCGCCAAGCCGCCGACAGGTACAGCGTGAACAAGGGCGAATTGACTCCGGATGGGCTCGTGGCAGCGATCAAGGATCTGGTCACGCTTCCCGACGTGGCGCTGCGCATCGCACGGCGGGTCAACGATCCGGATTCCTCGGCAAGCGACATAGGCCGCGAAATCAGCAGCGACCCCGCGCTCACGGCGCGATTGCTGCGCATCGCCAACAGCCCGGCCTTCGGACAACACGGAAAGATAGCCACGATAAGCCGCGCCATCACGGTGCTCGGCATGCGCCAGGTGCGGGACTTGACCGTCGGGCTCATGGTGGTGCGCAGCTTCGACGGGATCAGCAATGAACTGATCACGATGGAGTCGTTCTGGCGGCACAGCGTCCTGTGTGCGGCAGCTGCGGACCACATCGCCGCGCAGCGCCGCGTGCGCAGCAGCGAAGACTCTCCATTCGTCGCGGGACTCTTGCACGACGTCGGACAACTCGTGTTGTTCAGCCGGGTCCCCGAGCTGGCACGTCTGGCGCTGATGAGGTCGATCGATTCCCCCGACGATCTGGATCTCTATGTGTGCGAACGCACCGTGATGGGGTTCGATCACACGGAGGTCGGGGTGGCGCTTGCGCAAAGCTGGGGGCTGCCCCTCGTCTTGCAGGAATGCATCGAATTTCACCACGAACCCGAACGCGCGCAAGGCTATCCCTCCGAGGTCGCGACCATACATATCGCGAACAGCGTTGCGATACTGGCGGAAATCGACAGCAGGGACCTCGCCGATGCTCCGGCCATTTCAGATGCTGCTATGCGCTTGATCAAGTTGGACCAAGCGGCGCTGACCGACATCATCGAGCGGACTCAAGAGACGGCTGCGGACATGTTGCCGCTGCTCGTCGCGGCGTAAGGATTTTCCTGACGCCGCGGCGCGCGCCGGGCCGCGCGTACCGGGCCACGCACACGAATCGCAGCGCCACATCGCTTCGTTCATTTGAAGCGCTGCGTTAAGTTTCCATGATCGATGACGATACTCCTGCTGTTGAGTGAGCGTTATCGCGTCATCGCCGAGCGGAGATCGACTGTAAATGAGCAAGAGAATTCTTACGGTCGATGACTCGGCATCCATGCGGCAGATGGTTTCGTTCACGCTGCGCGGCGCCGGCTACGACGTGGTGCAGGCGTGCGATGGCGTCGAGGCTCTCGAATTGGCGCGAAAATCTCCGGCCGACCTGGTGCTGACCGACGTGCACATGCCGCGCATGGACGGAATCACCCTGGTGCGCGAGCTGCGGGCGCTGCCGGCCTACAAGTTCGTGCCGATGCTCATACTCACGACGGAGTCGAGCCAGGAGAAGAAGATGGACGGCAAACGCGCCGGCGCGACCGGCTGGATCGTCAAGCCTTTCAATCCCCCGCAGCTTCTTGCCACCGTCGCTCGCGTCATCTGAACCGCAGATTCAACGGAACCCCCATATGCGCCGAAGGAATGCAGCGTGACGCTCGATCCGGAAATGGCGGAGATCGCGAAGGTCTTCTTCCAGGAGAGCCGGGAGGGCTTGGACGCGATGGAGTCGGGTCTTCTGAACCTCGACAGCGCCGCCGACGGTGAAAACATCAACACCATCTTCCGCGCCGCGCATTCCATCAAGGGCGGTTCCGCAACATTCGGCTTCGCCGCTGTTGCGGAGTTCACGCACGGAGTGGAGACGCTGCTCGACGAGATGCGCAACGGCGTGCGGGCGATCACCCCCGAAGCCGTTCAGATCCTGCTGCAAGCCTGCGATTGCCTGCGCGAGATGATTGCTGCTACCGAGGCCGAACAACCCCTCGATCAAGGCAGGATCGCAAGCCTCAACGGCGACATCACGCACATTCTCGGCGAGCACCCCCTGGCGGTGCCCGCGGGAACGGCCGCCGTGCTGGCCTCAGCGGTCGATGCCGCCACCGGCGGCGGCTGGCACATTGTCTTCGAGCCTGTCGCCGATTTATTGCGGCTGCGCAATGAACCCACGCGAATGTTCGGCGAACTCGAACGCTTGGGAGGCTTTGCCGTCCGCGCTGAGCTTTCGCGGCTGCCGACGCTCGCTGCGCTCGACCCGGAGTCGTGCTATCTCTCGTGGGAACTTGACATCGCGGGACAGGTGCCACGCGCCAGGCTCGATGAAGTGTTCGATTGGGTGGACTCCCGCTGCCGCCTCGAGTTCACGCCTACGGGGGGATTCGAACCGGTCGTGCCGGTGACCGTGCAGGGGACCATAGGTCAGACCTCTGCAACTCCCGCGCCGTCCACCGAAACGAAGCCGCCGCCGGCGGCAATCAAGACCGCGCCGTCAACCGACGCGGGATCCATCCGGGTCGCCACCGAGAAGCTCGACAACATCATCAACCTGGTCGGCGAGCTTCTCATCACGCAGTCGATGCTCTGTCGTTTTGCGGACGGCGTCGACCCGAACGAGCTGGACCGGCTTCGTCAGGGGCTGTCCCAGCTTGCGCGCAACACGCGCGAATTGCAGGAGAGCGTGATGCAGATCCGCATGCTGCCCATCAGCTTTGCGTTCAACCGTTTTCCGCGGATTGTGCACGATCTCTCGAGGAAACTCGGCAAGAAGGTCGACCTCAAACTCACCGGCGAGGGCACGGAGCTCGACAAGACTGTGCTCGAGAAAATAAACGACCCGCTCGTCCATCTGGTTCGAAACGCACTCGATCACGGCTTGGAAACGCCCGAGCAGCGCCTTGCCGCGGGGAAACCCGAAACCGGAAGGATTGAGCTCGGGGCGTTTCACGAGGGCGGCAACATCATCATCGAAGTGAGGGATGACGGGGCGGGACTCAACACGGCGAAAATTCTGCAGAAGGCACGCGAGCGTGGGCTGATTCCCCCGGATCAAGATCTGACCGAGGAGCAGATCGACAATTTGATATTCATGCCGGGCTTTTCCACCGCGGAACAGCTGAGCGACGTTTCCGGACGCGGCGTCGGCATGGACGTAGTGCGGCGGAACATCAACGATTTGGGCGGCCACGTGCAAATCTCGTCCAGGGCAGGCCTCGGCAGCACTGTGCGGATTAGATTGCCCCTGACGCTGGCAATCCTGGACGGTCAACTGGTGCGGGTCGGCAAAGAGGTCTACGTCATTTCGCTGCTTGCCATCGTCGAGACCATTCAGGTCTCGCGCGACCGGGTCAACACCCTCGTGGGGCGAACCGAGGTATTTCGTTTGCGGGAGGAATATCTGCCGGTGGTCAAGCTCTGCGACCAGTTCGGCGTCGAGCCCGACAGCAGGAGCGCCGAGAAGGGCTTGTTGGTCGTGGTCGAAGCGGACGGCAAGCGAGTCGGCGTTCTCGTGGACGATCTACTGGCGCAGCAGCAGGTCGTGATCAAGAGTCTCGAGGCGAATTTCAAATCGGTGCCCGGAATCGCCGGCGCGACCATCCTGGGCGACGGACAAGTCGCCCTGATCATCGATGTGCCGGGTCTCATCCGCTCGGCCGTCAAGCCTGGCGGCGAACAAGACATGGCGCGCGCCGCATGACGCATCTTGCGGTCTACGGCGGCGGCAGTGCGCGGAGCGGGTCCTTGGAGTGCGGAAAGCTTTTGGAGACACGGAAATCATGAAAAATGACAAATCATCGGCCGGCACGGACAGGTCCGCCGCCGAAACCAGCGAGCAATACCTGACGTTCATGCTCGCCGGCGAGGAATACGGAGTCGACATCCTGAGGGTGCAGGAGATCAAGGGGTGGGACAAGGTTACGCGGATACCGCACACCCCTGACTACGTACTCGGCGTGATCAACTTGCGCGGCGCGGTCGTGCCCATTATCGATTTGCGCCGCCGGTTTGGCCTCGAGTCCATCGATTTCGGGCCGACCACGGTGATCGTTGTCGTGCGAGTCGCGGGCGGACGCGACGAGCGCACCGTCGGAGTCGTCGTCGATGCGGTGTCCGAGGTCTACAACGTCGAATCGGCGGACACGAAACCGCCGCCGGACGTATGCGGCAGCGTCGATACGGTGTTCGTCAAGGCGCTTGCGACGGTCGACGAGAAAATGCTGATTCTTCTCGACATCGACCGGCTCATCGGCAACAGCATCGTCGATGAACAGGAGCCGGGAGTCGCAGCAGCGTGAGCGCAAAAAGGACCCGCCGCAAGACGATGACGAAGGGCGGGTCGCCGGGGAAGCCGGTCGTGCTGGGTCCTCGGGAGACCATCGCCGGGGCGGCGGACCTGCACAAGATGCTGCTTGAGAGATTCGCCTCCGGCGCGGCGGTCGTGGTCGATGGCAGCCGCGTGGAAGAGATTGATACGGCCATTTTGCAATTGCTCGCCTGCGCATGGCGCACGGGATCGGAGCGGGGTGTCGCGTGTTCGTGGGATGGCGTATCCAATGCCCTCCATCGATCTGCGGCACTCATCGGCGTGGCCGGGCTGCTGCATATCCTGGACGGCAAATCCGCCGGAGCCGGCGGCGATGCTGCCGCCTGAATCAACAGGCCAGGGCCTTTCTGAGGCGGAGCTGAGCCGCGCGCGGATCGAATCAAAGGTCATTGACGCAGTGCAGTTCGGGGCCTGGCTGGGCTGGGCGGCGACGCAGATCGAAGCCAGTCTGGCGATCGACGCCGAGTCCTGCAATCGAGTCCTCGCCTCGCTCGCGGAACTGTTGGGCGCCGCGGAGGCTTGCGCCAAGGCTGCGCCTTCGACGCCCAGGCAGGCGGTCGAACGCGACATGTGCGCCGTAATCGTCGCCATGCAGGCGCACGACCGCGTCACTCAGGGGTTCGTCCATGTCGCGCAGTCGTTGCGCAGCTTGCACGAATATTTGCGAAACACGCGATCGACCGGGACCGCCGAGTCGTGGCGGTTGCTGTGCGAGAAGCAGCTGCGGGCATTCAGCATGGCCGAGGAGCGCATACTTTTTGCCCGGATGGTTGCCATTGAAACCCCCGACGAAGCCGCCGCCGATCCGCCCGAGAACGCCGAAATGTTCTTCACCGAACTCCGTCCCGATCAGCCATGAATACCCGCGCGGCTGAACAGGAATTCGAACTCACGGACTCGGACTTCAAACGCTTGCGCGATCTCGTGCATGCCCGCACGGGCATCGCACTCTCCGAAGCCAAGCGCGAATTCGTCTATGGACGGCTGGCCCGGCGTCTGCGCGCACTCAAGCTCACATCCTTCGCGCAATATTGCCAGCACGTGGAGAGTGCAGACTCCGGAGAGCTGCAGGATCTGATCAACGCGGTCACCACGAATCTCACTTCTTTTTTCCGCGAGAGCTACCATTTCGACGTCCTCACGGCGGATGCGATGCCGGAGATAGAATCGAAGCGCAGCGCGGTCCGGCGCATAAGGCTTTGGTCGGCGGGCTGCTCGACCGGCGAGGAGCCCTACTCGCTGGCAATGGTCATGAGCGAAACGCTCGCCCATCTGCCCGGGTGGGACATCAAGCTTCTCGCCACGGATATTGACTCGACGGTGGTGGCGACCGCGGCCGAAGGGATATACGCGGCCGACCGGTTCAAGACAGTCTCCGCCGAACGAGTCAAGAAATGGTTTCCCCGGGCGATCGGACTTCCGGACTTGCGCGCGGCGTCGGAGGAGCTCAAATCGCTCATCACGTTCAGGCAGCTGAATCTTGTGGATTCGTGGCCGATGAAAGGTCCGTTCGACATCATATTTTGCCGCAATGTCGTGATCTATTTCGACAAGACCACGCAGCGAACGCTATTTGACCGAATGGCCGACCTGCAGGAGCCGGGTGGCTGGCTGTTCATCGGCCACTCCGAGAATCTTTCCAATGTATCGCGCCGCTACAAACTGGTGGGACGCACGGTCTACCGGCGGACGGAATGACGATGGTCAACGCATCGCCAAAAATCGTCGGGGCGCACGTTCTACCCCCGGCGCTGCCTCACTTCGAACACATTCGCCGCGCCTGGGATGCGGAAATGGGCATGCCCGTCGCCAAGCTTCTACCGGGCGATTACTACGTCACGCGCCAGAATGAGGCGATTTTCACGGTTTTGGGGTCGTGCGTGTCGGCGTGCGTGCGCGAGCGCAAACTCGGCATAGGCGGCATGAACCATTTCATGTTGCCCATTGACCGCTCGGGCGGCACCAGCGGCTGGGGGGATCAGGCGAGTTCCGCGACGCGCTACGGAAACGTGGCCATGGAGCGCCTGGTGAACGACATCATGGCCCTCGGCGGACAGCGCGCGAATCTCGAGTTCAAGGTGATCGGCGGCGGCAAGGTGCTCGACATGGCGCTCGACGTGGGTGGGCGCAACTCGCAGTTCGTGCGTGACTATCTCAAGACGGAAGGATTCCTCATCAGCGCTGAGGATCTTGGGGACAAATTCGCGCGCAAGCTCTACTACATTCCGGCCACCGGAAAGGTCCGCGTGAAGCGACTCGTCTCCACGGTCAACAGGGCGGTGTTCGAACGCGAGCAAGAATCCGCGCCATCGGCCGCCCAGGTCACGTATGGGTCCGTCGAATTGTTCTGACCGGAAGCATGATGCATGGACAAGAAAATCCGCGTGCTGGTGGTCGATGATTCCGCGGTCATGCGCCAATTGCTGACCGAGATCCTCTCCTCAGACCCAGGCATCGAGGTGATCGGAACGGCTCCGGATCCTTACGTGGCGCGGGAAAAGATCAAAATGCTCAACCCCGACGTGCTGACGCTCGACGTCGAGATGCCGCGCATGAACGGACTGGCATTTCTGCGCAATCTCATGCGGCTGCGCCCCATGCCTGTCGTCATGTGCTCCTCGCTCACCCAGCAGGGCGCGGATGTCGCTCTCGATGCCCTGGCGCTCGGGGCAGTCGATTTCGTCGCCAAACCGACGGTGGATGCGGTGCGCGGAATCCGGGACGCGGGGCAGGAGATCATCGCCAAGGTGAAGATCGCTGCGCGGGCGCAGGTCCGGCCCTTGGTCGAGGAAGTCGCCCCGGGCGCCGATGGCGGTCAAACCATGGCGCCAAGTCGCGCCGCATCCGGCGGTGCGGCAGTCAACCGGATTATCGCCATCGGCGCCTCGACGGGCGGTACCGAGGCCATCAAAATGGTTCTCGAGCGGCTGCCGGCGGATATGCCGGGCATTGTGATCGTCCAGCACATACCAAGGACTTTCAGCCTTCCGTTCACCGTTCGAATGAACGCGAGTTCGGCGCTCGCAGTCTGCGAGGCGTGTGACCGGCAACCCATCCTGGCGGGCCACGTCTACATCGCTCCCGGGGATCACCATCTCCTCGTGGTGCGCGAGGGCGATCGCTACGCCTGCCGCCTGACGGAAGGAGATCCCGTCAACCGTCATCGGCCGTCCGTCGACGTGCTGTTTCGTTCGGTGGCGCGCGCCGCAGGCCGCAATTCGATCGGGGTGATGCTGACAGGAATGGGCCGCGACGGCGCCGAGGGGATGAAGGAGATGCGGGACGCGGGTGCCTCGACCATCGCGCAGGATGAGGCTACCAGCGTGGTCTGGGGCATGCCGGGTGCCGCCTGGCACTTGGGAGCGGTCGAGTCCCTGCACCCTCTATCGCAGATCGCCGCTTGCCTCGTCGATCTCGCGAGTGCTCCGCCAATTTCGCCGCACTGCGAGACGCCTGCGCGCTGAGCTCGCCGAGATATTTTTCTGCGGACTTGAGGAACCGGGCACTGGGTCCGTGACATGAAGGAGCCGCCAATGATGCAATACGGCGCACTCACAAGGGGCACCTGATGAAGATCTTGATCGTCGATGATTCCACCGCCATGCGCATGATCGTCAAGAAGACGCTGCGTCTCGCGGGGTTCGAGGGTCACGACATTACCGAAGTCGACGACGGTGCGAAGGCTCTCGCCTCGATCAAGGCCTCGAAGCCGGATCTGGTGCTTTCAGACTGGAACATGCCCAACATGACGGGCCTGCAACTGCTCGAGGCGCTGTCGGCTGACGGAGTCAAGCTCACCTTCGGTTTCATCACCACGGAGGCGACGCCCGACATGCGAGCCAAGGCCATCGCCGCCGGCGCGAAATTCCTCATTTCGAAGCCCTTCACGCCCGAATCGTTCGAAGAGCACCTCGGCGCCCATATTCACTAAGCGCGATCAGGGAAGGAAAAAAACGCATGGCCAGTGCCTATCCTCTGCCCGATGGTGCGAAGATAATCAAGTTCCTCGGCATCATGTTCGACGGCTTGGACGTAAAGCCCGGCGGCAAACTTGATCAATCGCCGGCGGGCGGAGCATGGTTTGGCGTGTTCGTTTCCGACGCCGGCGAAGTCGTGGCGATGTGCGGCGCAGACGCAGCTCTTGCCGCAGCTCTTGGCGCCGCGCTTTCCATGCTGCCCGCTGCGGCCGCCAAGGATGCTGCGAAGACCCGTGAACTCACCGCGGTCATGGTCGACAATCTGCGGGAGATCATGAACATCTGCACGCGCCTGGTGATGGACCCCGCTTCGCCTCACCTGAAGCTCGAGCGGATCTATTCCACCGGCACGCTTCCCGCCGCCGCGGCCGCCTTTCTGACCCAGGCGAAGGCGCGGTGCGATTTTCAGGTGCAGGTGCCGAAATATGGCGGCGGTGTGCTCGCGTTCCTGACCGTTTGACCTCTCTCGCACGCCCCTGGCGCCCGCTCAACGGTTGCGCAAAAATTATTCCAAGCGTCCGCGCCGCACCAATCCCTGGTTGACTGCTTAGCAGCAATCTTCTCGAGTTCATTCCGTGCGCACGCTGCGCGGTTTCGGCGTGCGTGAACTCAAGATCCACCCGAACGCGCCGATAGAAAATAACGAGTTTGAATCCATCCACCGGCGTGTTCCATCGCCAAGGCATCGAAATGCAATCCAACCTCAAGTCTCTCATCGCCGCGATCTTTCTCTGTGCATTGCCGTGCGCCGGGACCTTTGCCGAGGCGCCAAGCAGGGATGAAGTCGTCGCAGTCGTGAAGAAAGCCGCCGAGTTCTACAAGACGAACGGCAGGGACAAATCGCTGGTCGAATTCAACAAGAAGGACGGTCTGTTTGCGAAGGGCGAGGACTATGTGGACGTTCACGACATCAATGGCGTGTGCGTCGCACATCCGATTTCTCCTGCGAAGGTCGGTCTCAACCGCCTCGACCAATCCGACTCCGCCGGAAAGTTCTATGTCAAAGAGTTGGTGAATGCCGCCAAACAGAAACCGTCCGGGTGGATCGAGTACGTGATGAAGAATCCGACGACGGGAAAACTCCAGAACAAGACGGCCTATTGGGAAGTGCACGACGGCCTCATCTTCAAGGCTGGTACCTACACCGAATAGGTGTGGCGCGCGGCCGCAAGTGAGAACGCTCGGCGACATTTCTCTACGATGGCAGATGCTGCTTGCCCCGCTGCTGTTGATCCTGACAATTCTGGCCATCGAGGCTGTCACCTATCGACAGCAGACCGGAGTCGATTCCGCCTCGGCGAGGCTCTTCAATGATACGGTTCGCGGGGTGACGGCGCTCGACGAAGCGGACGAGGCTGCGTTGGAGATCAACGGACGGATGTTCCGCGCGATGGCCCTGGTGCAGAACGGCGCGCCGCCAAAGATCGTCCGTTCGCTCGTCGATTCCCTGCCAGGCGACCTCGACAAGCTTGGCGACGCATTATCCGCCGTCGCCGAGCGCGCCGGTGGGAGCGGACATGAAGCCGAAGCCGCGAAGCTTGCCGATTTAACGGTCAAGTACCGCAAGTCCGGCAGCGAATTTTCAAAAACCCTGTTTGTCGATGCAAGCGTCGCCGTCGACTATGCGACCTCGGCCGGCGCGTTCTTTCAGGATCTGCACGCCATCCTCAAGGCGCTCTCCAAGTCCTACGGCGAGGCCTCGGCGGCCGAGTTTGCGGAAATGAAGGAGAATTCTGCGGGCGCGATGCATCGCACCGCGATCGGCGGACTCCTGGCGGTGGTCGGGGGACTCACGGTAAGCCTGTGGCTCGCGAGATCCTTGACGGCGCCGTTGGTGGAACTCACGCGCGTCGTCGGCGCGCTCGCGCGCGCGGATTGGTCGGTCAACGTTCCGTACGCCATGCGCGGCGACGAGGTCGGCCGCATGGCGCGCGCGGTGAATGTGTTCCGCGATAACGGGGTCGAAAATGAGCGCCTGAAGCGTATCGAGGAGGAGGGCCGCCTGCGCGCGGTCGCGCAGCGGGCCGCGGAAGCCGAACGTGATCGCGCCGATCAGACGCGTTTCGCGGCCGAGGCGCAGCGAGCGCGGGAATTGACCGACTTGACGGAGCGCTTCGACGCGAACGCGCACCAGGTGCTTGGCAGCTTCGCGAACGCGTTTGGCACGTTGCAGGAAACTGCCGGGACCATGGGATCGGCCGCCGATGCCACGCGCACGCGTGCGGACGAGGTGTCGCAGTCGGCCCTGGACGCGTCCAACAACGTACAGACCATCGCCGCGTCCATCGATGTGCTCGGCGGATCGATCGCGGACATTTCCAAACAGGTGTGCGCCTCCTCGATCATGGCGGAGACGGCATCGCGTGACGCCGACAGGCTCAACGGCACGCTGCAATCAATGAACGCCGCCGCGCTCGAGATTGGATCGGTGCTCGACTTCATCAAATCGATCGCGAGCCGCACCAGCCTGCTGGCGCTCAACGCCACCATCGAGGCGGCCCGCGCCGGGCCTGCCGGCCGCGGTTTCGCGGTCGTTGCCAATGAAGTCAAAGCGCTCGCGACCCAGACCAAGCAGGCGACAGACGGGGTCACCTCCCAGGTGGAGCGCATTCAGACGCTGTCAAGGGAGGCGGCCGGCGACGTCACGTCGATTGCGGAGACGATTCGTTCGTTGAGCAGCGGCTCCGCGTCGATATCGAGCGCGGTCGCCGGGCAGAGCGCCGCCATGGGCACCATCGTCAAGTCGGTGCAATCGGCCGCCGAATTCACCCGGCGGGTCAGCGATCAAATCCAAGAGGTCAAAGGCACGGCCGGTGAGACAGAGCATGCGGCGGAAGGCGTGCTGAATGCGTCGGCCGATCTCGCCCGCCAAACCGACCTCCTGGAAGCCGAGGTGTCGGGTTACTTGAACGCGATGCGGCCGAAGGCCGCCGCGGAGCGAATGGATGCGATGAACCACCGACAGGTGGCCGTCTGAATGTGCCTGCCTGAAGATATCGAAGCTTGGAGATGAACATGAATTTCAGCAAATCAGTGGGCGCCCGCATCATGCTTGCATTTGGCGGGGTGATCATCGTGCTGGGCGCCGCAGTAGCCTTGAGCGTCTCCCGACTTGCTTCGTTCAATGCCGGCCTTGGCTTGGTCAGCGGCGCGGAGCTCACCAAGATCGTCGAAACCGAAGAATGGAGCGCGAGCATCGCTCAAACGATGGCCCACACCCGAAACATGCTGCTGATGGACGACAAGATCCAGGTGCAGTCGGAAATCGATGAAACACGGAAGCTGGCCGAGAAGCGCAAGGAGCACGCGGACGCCATGTTGGCGAACGTCCACTCGCCCGAGGGGAAGGCGCTGTTGCAGACGGCCCTGAATGCACGTGATGTCCTCGTCCCGCTGGATGCCGAATATCTCCTTCAAGTCGAGGCTGGGGACCTCAAGGGCGCAAAGGACACGCTGTTTCAGCGGCTCCGACCCGCGCAGAGCGACATGTTTACCGCCCTGCAGAAGCTGGCCGAACACCAGAAGGAAAGGATCCATGCGACGGCCAAGGACCTGTCGGCTTCCTACGAGAGCACCCGTCTGTTTGTCATCGCCCTTTCGCTGGCTGTCATCGCCGTCGCATGCGCGCTCGCATTTCTCATCACGCGGGCCATCAAGAATCCGTTGAATCATGCGGTGGCGGTACTAAGTGAAATCGAGAAGGGGAATTATTCGAGCATCGTTACCGCGAGCTCGAACGACGAGATCGGGCAGACCCTGCGGGGCCTCGATCGCATGCAGGTCGCCTTGCGCGACCGTGTGACGAAGGAACGCGCTCTCGGCGACGGAAAATGCCCGGATCCGCACGGCTCTCGATCGCGTGTCGATCGGCGTGATGCTGGCGGACCTGCAGGGAAATGTCATCTACGCAAACGATGCGGTCGTGGCGATATTCCGCAGACGCATGAGCGAGGTGCGCAAGCAACTCCCGACGTTCGACGCCGAGCGGATCGTCGGCAGCTCCATCGACGACTTTCACCGGGCGCCCGCGCAGCAGCGGCATTTGCTGTCGAGTCTCACCGGCACGCACACGGTCGACATCAAGATGGGCGATACCGTCATGCGCGCGACCATCAATTCGGTCTCCGATGACGACGGCGAGCGCGTGGGGTCGGTGGTCCAATGGACCGATCGGACGCAGGAGGTGGCCATCGAAACCGAGGTGCAGGCGGTCGTGGCCAAGGCGATAGACGGGGATCTGACGGCCCGCATTCGCGAGGAAGGCAAGGAAGGCTTCTTCAAGACGCTTTCGCTCGGCATGAATCGGCTGCTCACGAACACGGCGGACGTGGTGCGCAGCATGAGTCATGCAGCGGCGGAGGTGCGCGCCGGATCGGAGGAGATCTCCCGCGGCAATACGGACTTGAGCCAGCGCACCGAGGAGCAGGCGTCGAGTCTCGAGGAGACGGCGTCTTCGATGGAACAGATGACGTCGACCGTGAAGAACAATGCGGAAAACGCCGCCCAGGCCAATCAGCTCGCCTCGGCGGCGCGGGAGCAGGCCGAAAGGGGCGGCTCGGTCGTCGGAGCGGCTGTCATCGCGATGGGCGAAATCAATGCCTCCTCGAAGCGCATCGCCGACATCATCAGCGTCATCGACGAGATCGCCTTTCAGACGAACCTGCTGGCGCTCAATGCGGCGGTGGAAGCCGCGCGGGCCGGCGAGCAGGGACGCGGCTTTGCGGTCGTCGCCTCGGAGGTCAGGAACCTGGCCTCGCGCAGCGCCGAGGCCGCCAAAGAGATCAAGACCTTGATCAAAGACTCGGTCGGCAAGGTGACCGAAGGGGCCAAGCTGGTGGATGAATCCGGCAAGGTGCTCGCCGAGATCGTCACCGGCGTGACGAAGGTTACGGATGTGATGGCCGAGATCGCAAGTTCCAGTCGCGAACAGGCGTCGGGCATCGAACAGGTGAACAAAGCGATCATGATGATGGACGATGTCACCCAGCAGAACGCGGCGCTGGTGGAAGAGGCGGCTGCGGCGGCGCAGGCGCTCACCGAACAGGCGTCGAGCCTGTTGCAACTGATCGCGCGCTACAACGTCGGTGAAGCCGCCACCGATGTTGTCTCGCATGCGGCGGCGCGGCCGGCCCCGACCGCCCCCACGGCTCGCGCCGTGGAGCGCCGTTCGCCCACCCGGCCCTTGACCGGCAAGAAGCGGCCCAACGTCGTCGTCTCCAAGGTTTCGGCGGTACCGCGTGCGACGCACGCTCCCGCGGAAGAGCAGTGGAAGGACTTCTGATGATCCGTGCCGGCCGCGGCTATCCGGACTTCGGAATTGCGAGGGTGCCGCCGACCGCTTCGAGAAACGTGCGCTCCTCGCGCAGGATGAAGCGACCGGTTTGGGCAAAGGCGAAATTCGCGCGCGCATCCGCGTCCTCCTTCAGGCGCGCCCGGTAAGACTCGTAAGCCGCAAGGGACTCGAACCCGATGAGGCCCCAGCCAATGTGGTTGGTTCCCTCGTGGGGCAGAAAGTATCCGAGCAGATCGCCACCGCAACGCGGAATGATGCGCCCCCAATTCTCCGCGTAGGTCTTGAACTCGGCGCGCTGGAAGGGATCGATTTCGTAGCGGATGAAACAGACGACGCTCATGGGAGCAATTTAGGCGCTTGCATGTAATAGATGGTTCGTCTAGCGTCGAATCATGAAAGACGGCCCGAATATCGCCCGAATTGCGGCTCTGCTGGGCGACGCCGCCCGGGCCGACGTGCTGACGGCGCTGATGGCGGATCGGTCGTTAACGGCGACCGAATTGGCGGCGGTTGCCGGAGTGACTAAGCAGACGATGAGCGCGCACTTGTCGAAGTTGCTCGATGCCGCGCTTGTGGCGGTGGATCAGCAGGGACGCCATCGATACTTCCGCCTCGCCGATGAAGATGTCGCGGCGTTGCTCGAGTCCTTGATGGGAGTCGCTTTTCGGACCGGCGCCGTCCGGCTGCTCTCGAGTCCGCGAGAACCCGCCCTGCGTCGGGCACGAATCTGCTACGACCATCTCGCCGGCGAGTTTGGCGTGATGGCCTACCAATCCCTGTTGCGCCGGGGGACCTTCGAGATGTCCTGCGGCGAGCCTCGGCTCACCGGGGCGGGCGAGGAGTGGTTCAGGCAATTCGGGGTCGACACGGCGGCCGCCGCCCGGCAACGTCGCGCGTTTTGCAGGCCCTGCATGGATTGGAGCGAACGCAGGCATCATCTCGCGGGATCGCTCGGCGCAGCCCTATTGTCCCGTTACATTGCATTGAAGTGGGCGGCGCGCGACAAGAATTCGCGCGTGGTCAAATTCACTCCGGGCGGAGAACGCGCGTTCCGCGAGCTCTTCGATACGGCGGCGATTCGCGAATCCCGCGGGGTCAATCCGCCTGCGCCGTTTCGAAGCCCGTCAGGACATTCACCACATTGATGCCGATTTTGCCGACGGCGTACCCGCCCTCGAGCACGAACAGCGTCGGAACGGCGCAGGCGCCGATCATTTGACCGTAGGTGAAGAAATCCGCGGATTGCAGGCGAAAGAAGCTGATCGGGTCTTCCGCGAAGGTGTCCACGCCGAGGGACACCACCAGTGCGTCCGCCCGGAAATCCTCGATGCGGCGGAGCGCGACGCGCAGCGCCCCGGCCCAGGCGCCGAATTCAGTGCCTCTGGGGAGCGGCAAATTCAGCGTAAATCCTTCGCCCGCGCCGATGCCCGTTTCATCGGCATAGCCTGAAAAGTACGGAAACGCCTCCGCGGGATCGCCATGCAGCGACACGTACAGCACGTCAGGGCGATCATAAAAAATGTCCTGGGTGCCGTTGCCGTGATGAAAATCAACATCGAGGACGGCAACACGCGCGGCCCCTGTGTCGCGCAGGTATTGCGCCGCGATCGCGGCGTTATTCAAGAAACAGTAGCCACCGTACAGGTCGCGCGCCGCGTGATGACCCGGCGGCCGGCACAAGGCAAACGCGGCGCCATCGCCGCCCTCGATCCGCGATGCGCCGGTCAAGGCGACGTCCGCGGCGGCGAGCGCAGCCTCGAAGGTGCCGTGACTGATCGAAGTCTCGCCCGCCATCGCGAAGTACCCGAGCCTGCCCGTGATGCTGTTCGGGCGGCGCTGGGACATGCGGCGCGCGGGCCAGCAGTCGGGAATGGCTTCGCCTCGGTTGCCCGCGGAGACCCACTCGCTCCAGGCTGATTCCAAAAAACCCAAGTACGCCGCATCGTGAACGCGCAGCAGAGGGGCGGTACCGAACTTCGACGGGGCGATGACAGCGCCGAGCCCTTGGGCTTCGACTCGCTCGAGAACCATCCGGGCGCGCTCGGGCGACTCGTGCGGACGGACCAATTCTCCTCCATAGAGTTCGGTCCGAGGACTGCGGAGCGCGTGATCCGGCGAGAATACGGTAAACATTCAATTCTCTCCCTTGGCGCCAATGCGCATCATGGCTCCTGCCGGGCCGCAACGGCGGCAAGAAATAGAAATCCTACACGGTAAGCTAGCGTGATCTTGACGAGGATTCGCGAATTGACAACATGGGCCCGCAGATGACTTCGCACCTCGCAATCTGGGGAATCGCCGGACTGGCGGCGGCTGGCGTGATTTTTCGCCCGCTGAGAATGCCGGAGGCGGTCTGGCCGCTGGTCGGTGCGACGGCACTGGTAGGATTCGGACTGCTGCCGCTCAGGGCCGCGGTGGACGGGGTGCGCAAGGGTGCCGACGTCTACCTTTTCTTGACGGGGATGATGCTGTTGGCCGAACTGGCCAGGCAGGAAGGCCTGTTCGACTGGCTGGCGGCAGGAGCCGCATCGATGGCCCGGGGTTCCGCAGATCGCTTGTTTGGTCTGGTTTACATCGTGGGCATCGTGGTGACCGTTTTCCTGTCCAATGACGCGACCGCCGTGGTGTTAACCCCCGCCGTCGCGGCCGTGGCCCGCGCGGCCAAGGTCGAGCGGCCGCTGCCATACCTTTTTGCCTGTGCATTCATCGCCAACGCGGCCAGTTTCGTGCTGCCGATTTCCAACCCGGCAAATCTCGTGATCTATGCCAGTCGCATGCCGCCACTGCTCCAATGGCTGCCGCGCTATGCGCTGCCCTCGCTGCTGTCGATCGGCCTCACATACGTGTTGCTTCGATGGACTCAGCGCAAGGATTTGCAGCAATGCGTGGCCGTCGATGTGACTGTTCCCGTTCTGTCGGGCGCAAGCAAGTTGACTGCAATCGGCATCGTGGCCACGGCGGGGGTCTTGATGCTGGCGTCGGCATTGGGTCTGCAACTCGGGCTGCCGACCTGTATTGCGGGGCTCGCGACTCTCGGTGCGGTTTCCCTGGCGGCAGGCTCTTCGCCGTGGCGTTTTCTGCGGGAGGTTTCCTGGGGAGTGATCCCGTTGGTAGCCGGACTGTTCGTGCTCGTGGAAGGGCTGGACCGGTCGGGTGTCATCCATGCGGCGGGCGATTTTCTGCGCGATCAGGTGTCGCACTCCGGCAGGCTTGCCGCAGCGGGCGCCGGCGTGATCGTCGGCGTCGTTTCAAATCTCATCAACAATCTGCCGGCGGGACTCATCGCCGGCACCGCCGTGCAGACAGCGAACGTCGCGCCCACTGTCGCGGGCGCAATCCTGATCGGCGTGGATGTGGGCCCAAACCTTTCTGTAACGGGGTCCCTCGCGACGATTCTATGGCTGACCGCGCTGCGCAGAGACGGCATCCACGTGCGGGCCGGGGACTTCCTGAAACTGGGCCTGGTGATTATGCCGCCCGTCCTCCTGCTGTCGCTCCTCGGGCTGCTGCTGGTTGATTAGCCGGTAGGATGGTTGGCCGGGCAGCGAACGACGTCATTGCGCATGCTGCATCGCCGCATTCTCCTTGACACCCGCTCGCCCGGTTCCTACAATCGCCGGCCTTTGTCTCCGGGCATACGTGCGGGGCATGCGCGCCCGTCAATTTTAGTCAATGCATCACGCCGCTCCTGTCATTTCAAGAGGGTGGCTCAAAAGGTATTTATGGCGACGACGACCCAACTGATTCGCACCGGCCGGAACGAGCCTGCCTGGAAGTCCAAGGTTCCGGCGCTCGCAGCCTCGCCGCAGAAGCGCGGGGTGTGTACGCGCGTTTATACGACGACCCCGAAAAAACCCAATTCGGCGCTGCGCAAGGTATGCCGCGTGCGCTTGACCAATGGATATGAGGTTTCGAGTTACATCGGCGGCGAAGGCCACAATTTGCAGGAACACTCGGTGGTATTGATCCGCGGCGGCCGCGTCAAGGATTTGCCCGGTGTCCGCTACCACACTGTCCGCGGCGCGCTCGACTGCGCCGGCGTCAGCGATCGCCGGCAAGGCCGTTCGAAGTACGGCGCCAAACGCCCCAAGAAATAAAGGTTTCCCATGTCCCGTAGAGCAGCAGCCCCCCATCGCACCATCCTTCCCGACCCCAAGTTCGGGAACGACATGTTGGCCAAGTTCATCAACATGGTGATGGAGCGCGGCAAGAAGTCCGCAGCCGAAAAGATCGTGTATGGCGCCATCGACCGCATTGGCGACAAGAGCGGTCGCGCGGGCGGCGAAGCTATTGCTGTACTGCAGCAAGCGCTCGACAATGTCAAGCCCGTGGTCGAGGTCAAGAGCCGCCGAGTCGGCGGCGCCACCTACCAAGTGCCCGTTGAAGTGCGGGCGAATCGCCGCCAGACGTTGGCGATGCGCTGGGTGATAGAGGCCGCCACCGCGCGCAGCGAGAAGTCCATGGCACATCGTCTCGCCGCGGAACTGATGGAGGCCGCCGAGAATCGCGGCGCCGCGGTCCGCAAGCGCGAAGATACTCACCGCATGGCCGAGGCCAACAAGGCGTTCGCACACTACCGCTGGTAGCGCGCGGACACCGGCCGACAGGCCGTATCTGCGCGGCCCCGGCTGGTTTTACGCGGGTTCGGCCATATATTGATTTTCTTGGACGGGGCCGCATCGACCTCGTTGAATTCGCGCGTTAGCGCTTGGAAAGTACACAATGGCACGCACTACGCCCATCGAGCGATACCGAAACATCGGTATTTCCGCTCACATCGACGCGGGAAAGACCACCGCGACCGAGCGTATTTTGTTTTACACGGGCGTGTCGCACAAGATCGGCGAAGTCCACGACGGCGCCGCCGTCATGGACTACATGGAACAAGAGCAGGAGCGCGGCATCACGATCACCGCCGCAGCCACGACCTGCTTCTGGAAGGGCATGGACAAGAGCTTTCCGGAACACCGCATCAACATCATCGATACCCCGGGGCACGTCGATTTCACCATCGAAGTGGAGCGTTCCTTGCGCGTATTGGATTCCGCAGTGGCCGTCTACTGCGCCGTGTCGGGCGTGCAGCCGCAGTCGGAGACCGTATGGCGGCAAATGAACAAGTACGGCGTCCCGCGCGTGGCATTCGTCAACAAGATGGACCGCGCCGGCGCCAATTTCCTGCGCTGCGTCGAGCAGATCCGAACGCGTCTGCGGGGCAATCCGGTTCCGATTCAATTGCCCATCGGCGCCGAGGACGGATTCGTCGGGGTCGTCGATCTCGTCAAGATGAAGTCGATCTGGTGGGATGAAGAAACGCAGGGGATGAAGTTCGAGTATCGCGACATTCCGGCGAACATGCTCAAAGAGTGCGAGGAGTGGCGCGCGAGGATGATCGAGGCCGCCGCCGAGGGAAACGAGGCGCTGCTCACCAAGTATCTGGAATCCGGCGAGCTGTCCGACACAGAGATCAAGCAGGGTCTGCGCGCCCGCGCGCTCAAGAACGAGGTGTGCCTGGTGACCTGCGGTTCCGCCTTCAAGAACAAGGGCGTACAGGCCGTCCTCGACGCCATCGTCGAATACATGCCCTCTCCCACGGAAGTGCCGCCCGTCAAAGGCCAGAGCGAACGCGGCGAACCCATGACCCGCCAGGCGGACGACAACGAGCCGTTTGCGGCGCTGGCCTTCAAGATCCTGAACGACCCCTTCGTGGGCAATCTGACGTTCTTTCGCGTCTATTCGGGCACGCTGAACTCGGGCGATCAGGTATTCGTGCCGAATCGCAACCGCAATGAGCGCATCGGACGGCTGTTGCAGATGCATGCCAGCGAACGCTCCGAAATCAAGGAAGTCCGCGCCGGAGACATCGCGGCTGCGGTCGGTTTGAAGGACGTGACCACCGGCGACACCCTGTCTGATCCGCAGAAGGTAATCATTCTCGAAAAGATGGAGTTCCCGGAACCGGTCATTTCGGTGGCAGTCGAACCGAAGACCAAAGTCGACCAGGAAAAAATGGGCGTCGCCCTGCAGCGCCTGGCGAAGGAAGACCCCTCGTTCCGGGTGCACACGGACCAAGAGTCAGGACAGACCATCATCTCGGGCATGGGCGAGCTACACCTGGAAATCATCGTCGACCGCATGAAGCGCGAATTCAAAGTGGAGGCCAACGTCGGCAAGCCGCAGGTGGCTTATCGCGAAACCATCCGCGCCACCGTCGAATCGGAGGGCAAGTTCGTGCGCCAATCGGGCGGCCGCGGTCAGTACGGCCACGTGTGGCTGAAGATCGAGCCGCAGGCCGCCGGCAAGGGATACGAGTTCGTCAACGGCATCGTCGGCGGCGCCGTGCCGCGCGAATTCATTCCGGCCGTGGACAAGGGCATCCAGGAGGCCGTTCAAACCGGGGTGATCGCCGGCTATCCGATCGTCGATGTGAAAGTCACGATATTCGACGGCTCATACCACGACGTCGATTCCAACGAAATGGCGTTCAAAATCGCGGGCTCGATGGGCTTCAAGGAAGGTTTCCGCAAGGCCAAACCGGTCCTCCTCGAGCCCATCATGAAGGTCGAAGTGGTGACCCCGGAAGACTACTACGGCGACATCGTCGGCGATCTGAATCGCCGGCGGGGTCAAATCATCGGAATGGAAGATTCGCCGTCCGGCAAGATCGTGACCGCGGATGTGCCGCTCGCCGAAATGTTCCAATATTCGACGGCGATGCGCTCGATGAGTCAGGGCCGGGCGAACTACACGATGGAGTTCGCGAAATACATGGAAGTTCCGAGCAATGTCGCCGATGCCGTCATGAAGAAAGCTTCTTGAGATAGCGTAGCGTAAATTCAACCGTTTCCACTCATTTGGGAGAGATAAGCCGTGTCGAAGGGGAAGTTTGAGCGAACGAAGCCGCACGTGAACGTGGGGACAATTGGGCATGTGGACCACGGCAAGACGACCTTGACGGCGGCGCTGACGAAGGTGATGGCGGAGAAGTTTGGCGGGGAGTTCAAGGCCTACGACCAGATTGACAAGGCTCCGGAGGAGCGGGCGCGCGGCATCACGATAGCGACGGCGCACGTGGAGTATCAGAGCGAGGCGCGTCACTACGCGCACGTGGACTGTCCCGGGCATGCGGACTACGTGAAGAACATGATCACGGGTGCGGCGCAGATGGACGGGGCGATTTTGGTGGTGAGCGCGGCGGACGGTCCGATGCCGCAGACGCGCGAGCACATTTTGCTGGCGCGCCAGGTGGGGGTGCCGTACATCGTGGTGTTTTTGAACAAGGCGGACATGGTGGATGACGCGGAGCTGCTCGAGCTGGTGGAGCTTGAGGTGCGGGACCTGTTGACGCTGTACAAATTTCCTGGTGACAAGACGCCGATCATCACGGGATCTGCGTTAAAGGCGCTGGAGGGGGACACGAGCGAGATTGGGGTGCCCTCGGTGCTGAGGCTGGTGAAGGCGCTCGATGAGTACATACCGGTGCCCAAGCGTGCGGTGGAGGGGGCATTTTTGATGCCGGTGGAGGATGTATTTTCGATTGCGGGCCGCGGCACGGTGGTGACGGGTCGCATTGAGCGCGGGGTGGTGAAGGTGAACGATGAGGTGGAGATTGTGGGGATTCGCCCGACCTCCAAGACGACGTGCACGGGGGTGGAGATGTTTCGCAAGCTCCTGGATGAGGGGCAGGCGGGTGACAACGTGGGGGTGCTGCTGCGCGGCACGAAGCGCGAGGAAGTGGAGCGCGGGCAGGTGTTGTGCAAGCCGGGGAGCATCAATCCGCACACGAAGTTTGAGGCAGAGGTGTACGTGCTGACGAAGGAGGAAGGGGGGCGGCACACGCCGTTCTTCAAGGGGTATCGGCCGCAGTTTTACTTTCGCACCACGGATGTGACGGGAGCGGTGGAGTTGCCGGAGGGCACCGAGATGGTGATGCCCGGGGACAACATCAAGATTGTGGTGGAGCTGATTGCGCCGATTGCGATGGAGCAGGGCTTGAGATTTGCCATCCGCGAAGGCGGCAAAACCGTCGGCGCAGGCGTCGTTGCTAAGGTGATCGCGTAATGGCGATCACCAAATTTTTAGCGTAGTATTCCGCCCCCTTTTTCATGCGCTTCGCGCAACTGCTGCAGGGTCGAAAGCGACCCCGTCCGTTGAGGAAATAGTTTATGGCCAATCAGAACATTAGGATCCGCCTGAAGGCATTCGATCACCGCTTGATCGACAAGTCGGCCCGCGAAATCGTCGATACCGCGAAACGCACCGGTGCGACCGTCAAGGGCCCCGTGCCGCTGCCCATCAAAATGGAGCGCTTCACCGTTTTGACGGCGCCGCACGGCGACAAGGATGCCCGCGACCAGTTCGAAATCCGCACGCACAAACGCCTGATGGACATCTTGAACCCGACCGACAAGACGGTCGACGCCCTGATGAAGCTCGAGCTGCCGGCCGGCGTCGACGTCCAGATCAAGCTGAATTGAGGGCATTCCCGGAGGGGTCGCTTCGACCCCGTTGAATTCGGCGCGTGGCGCCTAAGAATCCCGAAAACTTGAACCCACGGCGGATTCATATATAATCCGCCGTCCATTTTAGAGGCCGGAGCGCGTGGGCGCCGACGCCGAAACCCAAGGGTTTTCGGGGTCCGATGTCCAAACCGCCGGCTGATTGCAACGAATGCGGCAAATACCCCTTGATTGGGGCGCCCGCTGTGAGGATTGACAATGACCATTGGTCTGGTTGGCCGCAAGTGCGGCATGACCCGGGTTTTTACGGACGCCGGTGTGACTGTTCCCGTGACGGTCGTCGAGGCGTTGCCGAACCGCATCTCGCAAGTCAAGAGTGACAAGACCGACGGCTACCGTGCGGTACAGGTCACCATCGGGGCCCGCCGCCCGTCGCGCGTCCCCAAGGCGCTGGCCGGTCATTTTGCCAAGGCAAACGTCGCCGCAGGCTACACCTCCCAGGAATTCCGCTTGAGGCAGGGCGAAGGCGACGCACTGGCGACCGGCGGCGAGCTGAAGGTGGACATGTTTACGGCAGGACAAATCGTGGATGTCACCGGAACCACGGTGGGCAAGGGCTTCGCCGGTACCATGAAGCGGCATAATTTTGCGGGCGGCATGAAGACCCACGGCAACTCGGTGTCGCACCGCGCGCCGGGCTCCATCGGACAGCGCCAGACCCCCGGACGCGTGTTCAAGGGCAAGCGCATGTCGGGCCACATGGGCGTCAAGAACCGCACCATCGAAAATCTGCGCATCGTCGAAGTCGACGTGCCACGAAACCTCTTGCTGATCAGCGGCGCGATTCCCGGCGCCGAGGGCGGCCGCGTCATCATCCGGCCGTCGGTCAAAGCCGCCGGGCGCGGACGCCGCAGGAAGTTGGCACCGAACAAGGCCCCGGTCGCCGCCAAGGGCGCCGCGCAGCCCAAGGCCGCCCCCGCTGCGAAGGGCGCAGCCAAAGCTGACAAGAAGTAAACCCTCATGAAGCTCCAGGTAAAGAACGCAACCCCCGCCAGCGACATCCAGTTGTCGGATGTGGCTTTCGGCCGCGCCTACAACGAAGCGCTCATTCATCAAGTCGTGACCGCCTATCAGGCGGCCGGACGCAGCGGCACCAAGGCGCAAAAGACCCGCGCGGAGGTCCGCGGCGGCGGCAAGAAGCCCTGGAGCCAGAAAGGCACGGGTCAGGCGCGGGCCGGGTCGATTCGCAGCCCCATCTGGGTGGGCGGCGGACGGGCTTTCGCGGCTCGGCCGCGCGATTTTTCGCAGAAGGTCAACCGCAAGATGTACCGCGCCGCCATGCAATCCATGGTGTCGCAGCTGGTCCGCGAGGATCGGCTGCTCGCCGTCGAATCCATGGAGCTGGCGGCACCGAGGACCAAGCTGCTCATCAGCAAGCTGGCCGAGTTCGGATTGACCCGCGCGCTCATTCTCGTTGAGGCCTATGAGGAAAAATTGTTCCTGGCGGCCCGCAACGTGCCTTACGTGGACGTGATGCCGGTGGCCTCGCTCGATCCGGTGAGCTTGATCAAGCATGACAAGGTGATCGCCACCGTCGGCGCCCTGAAGTTGCTCGAACAGCGTCTCGGAGGCGCCAATGAATAAAGAACGCTTGATGACCGTTCTGATCCAGCCGCATGTGTCGGAGAAGGCGGCCAACGTCACCGAAAAGGCGAACCAATATGTGTTTCGCGTTCGCGACGACGCGTCGAAGGCCGAGGTGAAGAACGCGGTCGAGCTGATGTTCGAGGTCAAGGTCGAGGGCGTCAATTTGCTCAACAAGCCCGGCAAAACCCGGCGGTTCAAGAACGTGGCCGGCAAGCGCAACGGATACAAGAAGGCATACGTGCGTTTGGAGACCGGGCAATCGATCGACTTCACCGGCGGCGCTTCGAAGTAAGGATTCAACGGCCATGGCACTCATCAAAATGAAGCCGACCTCTCCGGGTACGCGCTTCGTCGTCAAGATCGACCGCTCGCACCTGCACAAGGGCGGCCCGCTCGAGTCTTTGACCACCAAGAAGAATCGCACCGGAGCCCGTAATCATTCCGGCCGGCAGACCACGCGCCACATCGGCGGCGGACACAAGCAGCGCTACCGGTTGGTCGATTTCAAGCGCGACAAGGACGGCATTCCCGGAGTCGTCGAACGCCTCGAGTACGATCCGAACCGCACGTCGCATCTGGCGTTGGTGCTCTACAAGGACGGCGAGCGCCGCTACATTCTGGCGCCGAAGGGCGTGAAGGCCGGCGACGAGATCCGCTCCGGCGCGGACGCGCCGATCAAGCCGGGCAATGCGTTGCCGCTGCGGCACATTCCGGTCGGCAGCACGGTGCACAACATCGAGCTCAAAGTGGGCAAGGGCGGCCAGTTGGCGCGCAGCGCCGGCGGCTCCGCCCAGTTCGCCGCGCGCGAAGGCGTGTATGCCAGCGTGCGTCTGAAGTCGGGTGAAATGCGCAAGATTCACGTCGATTGCCGCGCCACCATCGGCGAGGTGGGCAATGACGAGCACAACCTGCGCGTGTTCGGCAAGGCCGGCGCGGTGCGGTGGCTCGGCGTGCGCCCGACGGTCCGCGGTGTCGTGATGAATCCGGTCGATCACCCGCACGGCGGTGGCGAGGGTAAGTCGGGTCAGGGCAATCCGCATCCCGTGAGTCCATGGGGCCTGCAGACCAAGGGCAAGAAGACGCGCCGCAACAAGCGCACCGACGGCATGATCGTTCAGCGCCGCAAGAACAAACGACTGTAAGAGACTGGAGAAATAACAGTGCCTCGTTCGCTTAAAAAAGGCCCGTTCGTGGATCTGCACCTGGCCAAGAAGGTGCAGACGGCCAGTCAAAAGAATGATCGCCGACCGATCAAGACCTGGTCGCGCCGCTCCATGGTCATCCCCGACATGGTCGGATTGACCATCGCCGTGCACAACGGACGTTTGCATGTGCCGGTGCTCGTGTCCGAGAACATGGTCGGACACAAGCTCGGCGAGTTCGCGCCAACGCGCACGTTCAAGGCGCATTCCGGCGACAAAAAAGTGTCGGCGGCGGAGTAGGGCATGCAAACCAAGGCTGTTTTGAGATACGCACGCATTTCTCCGCAGAAGTGCCGCCTGGTGGTGGACACCATCCGGGGCAAATCCGCGACGCTTGCGGTCAATACGCTGAAGTTCATGCCGAAGAAGGGCGCGAAGATCGTCCTCAAGGTGCTGGATTCCGCGATTGCGAATGCCTACAACAATTTCAATGCGGATGTCGACGATCTGAAGGTCACCCGGGTCGAAGTGGACCCGGCGCCGATGCTCAAGCGGTTTCACGCGCGCGCCAAAGGGCGGGGCGTGCGGATCGCAAAGCGCAACAGTCATATTTTGGTTCAAGTGTCCGACGGCAAGCGAGAGGCCTAATGGGTCAGAAAGTAAATCCGATTGGTATTCGTCTCGGCATCACGCGCGACTGGACGTCGAAGTGGTATGCGGGATCCAAGACGTTCGCCTCGAACATCCACACCGATCACCTGGTGCGCCAGTATCTCAACAAGAAGCTTGCCGATGCTTCAGTGAGCCGCATTCACATCGAGCGGGCCGCGCGCCGCGCCAACATCACCATTCACACGGCTCGGCCGGGAATCGTGATCGGCAAGAAGGGCGAGGACATCGAGAAGCTCCGCACCGCCGTCGCCAAGATCCTCGGCATGACGATGAACGACGTGCGCCTCAATATCGCCGAAATTCGCAAGCCCGAACTCGACGCCAAGCTCGTCGCCGAAGGAATTTCGCAGCAGCTGGAGAAACGCGTGATGTTCCGCCGCGCCATGAAGCGCGCCGTGACCAACACCATGCGGTCGGGCGCGCTGGGGATCAAAGTCCGCATTTCCGGTCGCCTCAACGGTTCGGAGATCGCGCGCACGGAGACCAATCGCGAAGGACGCGTGCCTCTGCATACTTTCCGCGCCGACATCGATTACGGGATCGCAGAAGCGCAGACCACGTACGGCGTGATCGGCATCAAGGTCTGGATATTCAAGGGCGAAGTGTTCGATCAGCCGGAAGCGGAAGCCGTCGAGGCCGATGCGGAGGGTGCCGCGGCGACTGCGCCCAAGTCCACCGACGCGCCGGCGCCTTCCTTAAGCTGACCCAGGTACCTCCAGCATGATGCAGCCGAAGCGGACCAAGTTCCGCAAACAGTTCAAGGGAAAAATTTCGGGCAGCGCGCAGCGCGGCAATTCAGTCGCGTTCGGCGAATACGGCCTGAAGGCGACCGACCGCTGCCGGATGACTGCCCGCGAGATCGAAGCGGCGCGGCGCGCCATTTCGCGCTACGTGAAGCGCGGCGGCCGGATTTGGATCCGGGTGTTCCCGGACGTGCCGATCACGCAGAAGCCGCTCGAAGTGCGCATGGGTTCGGGCAAGGGCAACGTCGAGTACTGGGTGGCGCGGGTGCTGCCCGGCAAGGTGCTGTTCGAAATCGAAGGGATGAGCGAGGAGATCGCGCGCGAGGCGTTCCGTTTGGCCTCCGCCAAGCTGTCCGTGTCGACGGCGTTCGTCAAGCGCCAGGTCCGGACATGAGGATGCGTACATGAAGGCTAAAGATTTGCGCGCAAAAGCGGCGAAGGATCTCGGCGAGGAGCTTCTCAAGCTGCGCCGGGAACAGTTCAATCTGCGCATGGCGCGGGCCACGGGCCAGCCCGCGAAACCCGATCAATTTGCAAAGGTGCGTAAGAACATTGCGCGAGTCAAGACGGTGCTCGCCCAATCCAGGGTGAGCGGAGGTAAGGCGTGATGTCGACCGAAGTACAAACCAGCGAAGCCGGGGCGGGCGCAGCGTCCGAGGGGGCTCCCCCCCGCGGACAGCGGCTGCTCACCGGAAAGGTCGTCAGCAACAAGATGGACAAGACCATCGCGGTTTCCGTCGAGCGTCTGGTGAAGCATCCGACCTACGGCAAATACATACGCCGCACCACCAAGCTTCTCGCGCATGACGAGGGCAACGAGTGCAAGGAAGGCGACACCGTGTCCATCAAGCCGTGCCGCCCGATGTCGCGCCGTAAATCATGGGTGCTTGTGCGGGTCGTAAATCGCGCCCAGGCAGAATGAGAGAGCACGCCAAATGATCCAGCTCCGAACCATGTTGAATGTCGCCGATAACAGCGGCGCCAAACGCCTGATGTGCATCAAGGTGCTCGGCGGCTCGAAGCGCCGCTACGCCGCCGTGGGAGACGTCATCAAGGTCAGCGTCAAGGACGCGATTCCGCGCGGCAAGGTGAAGAAGGGCGAGGTGTACGATGCCGTCGTCGTGCGCACCCGCAGCGGCGTACGTCGCGCGGACGGGTCGCTGATCCGCTTCGACACCAATGCCGCGGTGCTCCTGACCAACAAGCTCGAGCCGATCGGCACACGCATCTTCGGGCCGGTGACGCGCGAGCTGCGCAATGTGCAGTTCATGAAGATCATTTCGCTCGCACCCGAGGTGCTGTGATGAAGAAGATTCGCAAGGGCGACATGGTGGTTCTGATCACCGGCCGGGACAAGGGGCGCAAGGGCGCGGTGATCGAGGTGCTGGCGGACGACCGCGTGCGCGTCGAGGGGCTCAATATGTCCAAGAAGCACCAGCGGCCGAATCCGCAGATGGGTGTTCAGGGTGGAATCATCGAACGCGAAGCGCCTCTGCACGTGTCAAACGTGCTGGTCTTCAATCCTGCGACGCAGAAGGGCGATCGCATCGGCTTCAAGGCGCTCGAGAACGGCCGCAAGGTGCGGGTGTTCAAGTCGAACAAAGAAATGGTCGACGCGAAATAGCGGGTGAATGTATGGCTGCCAGACTGAAACAGATTTATCACGACAAGCTCGTGCCGGAGCTCAAAGCGAAGCTCGGGCTCAAGAACACGATGCAGGTTCCGCGCATCCTCAAGATCACCGTCAACATGGGGGTGGGCGAGGCTGTGGCCGACAAGAAGGTCATGGACGCCGCGACCGCCGACATGGCCAAGATCACGGGACAAAAGCCCGCGGTCACCAAGGCGAAGAAGTCGGTGGCGACGTTCAAGGTGCGCGACGGCCAGGCCATCGGCTGCAAGGTGACGCTGCGCGGGGATCGCATGTACGAATTCCTGGATCGTCTCGTGAGCATCGCGATACCGCGAATCCGTGATTTCCGCGGCATCAGCACGCGCTCCTTCGACGGCCGCGGCAACTACAGCCTCGGGGTGAAGGAGCAGATCATTTTCCCCGAGATTCAGTACGACCAGATCGACCAAATCCGTGGAATGGACATCACCATTTCTACGTCGGCGCACGATGACAAGCACGGGCGCGCGTTGTTAGAAGCCTTCAACTTTCCGTTTCGCAAGTAGGGTAATAGCCCATGGCCAAGACGAACATGCTCATGCGCGAGAAGCGCCGCCTCAAAGTAGCGGGGAAATACGCCAAGCGGCGCGCCGAACTCAAGGAGCTGATCCGCGACCCCAAGACCGGGGCGGAAGAGCGCGCCGCCGCGCAGGTGGAGCTGCAGCAGCAGCCGCGAGACGCCGGCAAGAGCCGGCAGCGCAATCGCTGCTCGATCACGGGGCGTTCGCGCGGCGTGTACCGCAAGTTCGGACTGGCCCGCACGAAGCTGCGCGAGGCCGCCAACCGCGGCGAAATCCCGGGCCTGTCCAAGGCGAGCTGGTGAGGCGCGCACAATGAGCATGACTGATCCGATTGCCGATCTTCTGACGCGTATCCGCAATGCGCAATCCGCGCGGAAGCCGACCGTGGGCGTGGGCTCCTCGAAGCTCAAGCTGGCGATACTCAAAGTTCTGAAGGACGAAGGCTATATCGCCGGCTACGGCGTTGACGCCGCCGGCGCGAAGAGCACCTTGTCCATCGAGCTCAAGTATCACGACGGCCGTCCCGTGATCGACCGCATCGAGCGCATCAGCCGGCCTGGCTTACGCATCTACCGCGGCAAGGACGATCTGCCGAAGGTGCTGGGCGGCCTGGGTGTGGCGGTCATCTCCACGCCCAAGGGCATCATGTCCGACGCCCAGGCGCGCGCTGCCGGCACAGGCGGCGAAGTGCTCTTCGTCGTTCAATAGGCCTCAAACGCAAGGTTTCACAATCATGTCTCGAGTCGGAAAAAAGCCGGTAGATCTCCCCCAGGGCGTCAGCGCGACGATCGGCGCGGATGTCGTCACGGTGAAGGGCGCCAAGGGCACGCTGACGCTGGCGATCAAGAGCGGCATCAAGGTGGTCCAGCAGGACAAGCATCTCGAGGTGCAGGCAAGTTCGGCGGCGGAGGGCTTGAATGCCATCGCGGGCGCGACCCGTGCGCACCTGGCGAACATGGTGACGGGCGTCACCAAGGGCTACGAGAAGAAGCTCGAGTTGGTCGGCGTCGGTTATCGCGCCGCCGTTCAAGCCAAGAGCCTCACGCTGACTTTGGGCTATTCGCACCTGATCAACTACGCGATTCCGGACGGGGTCACCATCGAAACGCCGAGCCAGACCGAGATCATCGTCAAGGGGATCGACCGTCAGCGCGTCGGGCAGACCGCGGCGGAGATTCGCGGCTTCAGGCCTCCCGAGCCCTACAAGGGCAAGGGAGTGAAGTACTCCGATGAGAAGATTTCGCTGAAAGAGGCGAAGAAGAAGTAAGCACATGAAATTGACCAAACAAGACACCCGGTTGCGCCGCGCGCGCAGGGGCCGCGTAAAGATCAAGGAGCTTGCCGCGCTGCGCCTGTCGGTGCACCGCACGCCCCAGCATATCTATGCGCAGATCTTCGCCCCGGAGGGCGACAAGGTATCTGGTTGCCGCGTCGACCTTGCAGAAGGATGTGCGCGGTGAATTGAAGTCCACCGGCAACATCGAGGCCGCCAAGGCAGTCGGGCGCGCCATCGCGGAGCGCGCCAAGGCCAAAGGCATTGCAAAGGTCGCGTTCGACCGTTCCGGTTTCATGTATCACGGGCGCGTCAAAGCGCTGGCAGAGGCCGCGCGCGAAGCGGGTCTCGAGTTTTAACGAAGAGGTCCCAAGGGCACTATGGCGAGAGTAGAAAAACCAATGTCCGGCGATGACCTGCTCGAAAAGCTGGTCGCGGTGAACCGCGTCGCCAAGGTGGTCAAGGGCGGCAAGCAGTTCGGCTTCACCGCCCTCACCGTCGTTGGCGACGGTGCCGGCCGGGTGGGCTTCGGCTACGGCAAGGCGCGTGAAGTGCCGGTCGCGATTTCAAAGGCCATGATGCAGGCCCGCAAGAGCCTGGTCACGGTCTCACTGAAGAACGACACGTTGTTCTATGCGGTCAAGGGCCGGCATGGGACCACGCGGGTGTACATGCAGCCGGCGGCCGATGGCACCGGCGTGATCGCGGGCGGCGGCATGCGCGCGGTGTTCGAGTGCGCCGGCGTTCGCAACGTCCTCGCGAAGAGCTATGGCTCGCGCAATCCCATCAACGTGGTTCGGGCGACCATGGATGCGTTGGCCAAGCTGCGCACCCCGGACGACATCGCGGCGAAGCGCGGCAAGAGCGTCGCGGAACTCGTGGGCTGAACGTCATGTCCGACAAATCAATCAGAGTCACTTTGATCAAGAGCATGTACGGCCAACTGGCCAGCATCCGCAACTCCGCCCGAGGCCTCGGTCTGCGTCGGATCGGCCACAGCGTCGTGGTGGCGGACACGCCGTCGAATCGCGGCATGATCAATGCGGCCAGCCATATGCTGAAGGTAGAGAGCGCGTTGGGCGGGGTATCCAAATGAGATTGAACACGATCAAGCCGGGTGCCGGTGCCAAGCGGCCGCATTTGCGGGTCGGCCGCGGTGCATCCGCCGGCCAGGGCAAGACCTGCGGCCGCGGCGTCAAAGGGCAGCGCGCCCGCAAGGGCGGCTATCACAAGGTCGGATTCGAAGGCGGTCAGATGCCTTTGCAGCGGCGACTGCCGAAAATCGGCTTTCGTTCCGCCATGAAGGCCTCGCGCGCGGAATTGACGCTGTCCGATCTGATGCGCGTTTCCGGCGCCGACGTGACGTTGGCCGGCCTGATCGAGGCGAATCTCGTGCCGGAAAGCACCAAGATCGTGAAGATCATCCTGTCGGGCAAAGTCACCAAAGCTTTCATCGTGAAGGACAAGGTGATCACGGCGACCAAGGGCGCCAGATCCGCGGTCGAATCGGCCGGCGGGCGATTCGAGGCTTAAGAGCCGTGGCTGCCACCAACCCGACCGCCGCCTTGGGAGACATGACGCGCTTCGCCGAGATGCGCAAGCGTCTGTGGTTCCTGCTGGGTGCGTTGGTGGTGTACAGAATGGGCACTTTCATCCCGGTGCCCGGAATCGATGCGGCGCGCTTTGCCGCTTTCTTTTCGACCCAGAACGGCACGCTGCTCGGCATGTTCAACATGTTCTCGGGCGGCGCACTGCAGCGTTTCAGCATTTTCGCGCTGAACGTGATGCCCTACATCACGGCGTCGATCATCATCCAGATGGCTTCGATGGTGTATCCGCCCTGGGCGCAAATCCGCAAGGACGGCGAATCCGGCCGGCGCAAGCTGATGCAGTACACCCGCTACGGCACGGTGCTGCTCGCGGCGTTCCAAGGCTTCGGTGCGGCCCTTGCGATTCAGAACTCGGGCGGCAATCTCGTGCCGAATCCGGGTCCGCAATTTCTGTTCATCGCCACCGTGTCGATCACCACCGGCACGCTGTTCGTGATGTGGCTGGGCGAGCAGATCACCGAGCGCGGCATCGGCAACGGCATCACCATGATCATCGTGGCCGGCATCATCGCCGGTCTGCCGCGGGCCATCGGCAACACCTTGGAGATGGTGCGCTCGGGCGAAATGAATCCGTTGATCGTGCTGTTGATCCTCGTGGTCGTGATATTGGTGACGCTGTTCTGCGTGTTCGTCGAACGGGCGCAGCGCAAGATCCAGGTGAACTACGCGAAGCGCCAGGTGGGGCGGCGCATGATGCAGGGCCAGAGCACGCACCTGCCGTTCAAGCTCAACATGGCGGGCGTCATTCCACCGATTTTTGCCTCGAGCCTGCTGGTGTTCCCGGCGACGATCGCGCAATTCTTCGGCAACAGCCCGAACCCCAACGCCATACAGAGGACTCTGCAGAAGATCGCCGCCGTCCTCGGGTATGGGCAGCCGCTGCACGTCCTGCTGTTCGCGCTGCTGATCATCGGATTTGCGTTCTTCTACGTGGCCCTGGTCTACGACGCACGCGACACGGCCGACAACCTGAAGAAGGCCGGCGCGTTCATTCCCGGGATTCGCCCCGGACAGCAGACCGGCGACTATCTCGACAAGGTGCTGACGCGGCTCACTCTGTGGGGCGGCCTGTACATCATGGCGGTGTGTCTGTTGCCCGAAATCATCCGCATGGTCAATCCCAGCGTTCCTTTCCAGTTCGGCGGCACTTCGCTGTTGATCATCGTCGTCGGCGTCATGGATTTCGTCGCACAGACTCAGTCGCATTTGATGTCGCACCAATACGAGGGCCTGATGAAGAAGGCCAGCTTGCGCGGCATCGGGAGTAAGAAATGAAAGTTCGTCCTTCGGTGAAGAAGATCTGCAAGAACTGCAAAGTCGTGCGGCGCCGCGGCATCGTTTACATCATTTGTTCGTCGGACGCCCGGCACAAGCAGCGTCAGGGTTGATGCGCATGAGAGGCAAAAGCACGTTTGTCTTGCCCGCGCGGCGGGCGCCAGCGGTCGGGATCGCCTCGGCCCCATTGAAAACTGGCGCGAAGCGCCTGAAATACTATATACTTGCGCGCTTTTTCGCGTGCGCTATGGTGGAGAACTAGATGGCGCGTATCGCCGGCATCAACATACCGATGAACAAGCACGTAGTCATCGGATTAACCCATATTTTCGGCATTGGAAACAGTCGTGCAGCCCGCATCTGCGACGCGGCCGGCGTGAAGTACAGCGTCAAGGTGAAGGATTTGACGGACGCCGAGGTGGCCTCGCTTCGCTCGCAAGTCGCGAAATTTGCCGTGGAAGGCGACCTTCGGCGTGAAGTGTCGATGAACATAAAGCGCCTGATGGATTTGGGCTGCTACCGCGGCATCCGGCACCGCAAAGGGCTGCCGATGCGAGGTCAACGCACGCGCACCAATGCCCGTACCAGGAAGGGCCCGCGCAAACAGGCGGTGAAGATGAACGCGCCGCCGGGCAAGGTTTAGGGTTTATTTGGGTTATTTCGGGCGGGGTCGTTGCGACCCCGTTCAACAGTGGCGCGTAGCGCCTGGAAATTGCGCAGCGCCCGGAAATGGCGAAGCGCCTGGCAAGGATATCTATGGCTGATCAGAAACAGAACGCGGGTCAAGGCGCCGGCGGCGGCGCCCAGAGCGGCAAGCCGGTCCGCAAGAAGGTCCGGAAGAACGTGCTGGATGCGATCGCGCACGTGCATGCATCCTTCAACAACACGATCATCACGATCACCGACCGGCAGGGAAATACGCTGTCTTGGGCGACCTCCGGCGGCTGCGGCTTTCGCGGTTCGCGAAAGTCGACGCCTTTCGCAGCCCAGGTCGCTGCGGAACGTGCCGGCACGGCGGCTCAGGAGCATGGTGTGAAGAACGTCGAAGTGCGCGTCATGGGGCCGGGACCGGGCCGCGAATCCGCCGTTCGTGCCCTTAACGGCTGCGGGCTCAAGATCACGAACATCGAAGACGTGACTCCGATCCCCCATAACGGCTGCCGTCCGCCCAAAAAGCGGCGCGTTTAGTGTCTGTCAGAGGCTAAGGCTCAAGGGTTCGTAATGGCAAAATATACCGGTCCAAAATGCAAACTGTCCCGCCGCGAGGGAACCGATCTGTTCCTGAAGAGCGGGGTCAAGCCTCTCGAGTCCAAGTGCAAGCTCGAAGTGCCGCCGGGCGGCGTGAAGAGCGAACGCAAGCAGCGGCTGTCGGAGTACGGCCTGCAGCTGCGCGAGAAGCAGAAGCTGCGCCGCATGTACGGGGTATTGGAGCGCCAATTCCGCAATTACTATCAAAAGGCGGCCGGCCGCCCGGGTGCCACCGGCGAAACATTGCTGCAATTTTTGGAATGCCGGCTGGACAATGTTGTCTACCGCATGGGCTTCGCGGCAACGCGCGCCGAGGCGCGCCAGCTCGTGAGCCATAAGGCCGTTTCAGTGAACGAGAAGCTGGTCAACATCGCCTCCTACCAGTGCAAGGCGGGCGACGTGGTCAGCCTGCGCGAGAAGGCGAAAAAGCAGACCCGCATACAGGCAGCCCTCACGATCGCCGCGCAGGTCGGCTTTCCTGATTGGGTGGAAGTGGACGACAAGAAATTCTCGGGAATTCTGAAGTCGGTTCCCGATCGGCAGGAGATTCTGCCGGACATCAACGAGAGCCTGGTCGTCGAGTTGTATTCCAAGTAACGCATCGCAGCCAAGGGCTTGCGCTGTCCCCGGTCAGTTAACGTAGGTGATATCCATGCAGGGATCGATCAATGAATTTTTGAAGCCGCGAGTTGTCAAGGTACAACCGGTGTCGCCTCGCCATGCGCGAATCGTGATCGAACCGTTCGAACGCGGCTTCGGCCACACCTTGGGCAATGCCCTGCGACGGGTGCTGTTGTCCTCGCTGCCCGGCGCCGCCATCACTGAGATTGAAATCGAAGGTGTGTTGCACGAGTACACGGCCATCGAGGGCGTCCAAGAAGACGTCGTCGACATTCTGCTCAATCTCAAGGCGGTGGCCATCCGCATGCACACCCGCGACGTCGCGGAGGTGCGCCTGCACAAGAAGGGCCCCGGGCCGGTGACCGCCGGCGACATAGCCGGCGACCATGACATCGAGATTTTGAATCCCGATCTCGTGATCGCGAATTTGACCAAGGCCGGTGAATTGTCGATGTCGCTCAAGGTGGAGCGCGGGCGGGGGTACCGTCCCGCGGCGCAGCGCCAGGCGTTCGAGGAGCAAACGCGCGCGATCGGCCGCCTGCAGCTCGACGCCTCGTTCAGCCCGGTCCGCAAGGTCACGTATAACGTCGAAAGTGCGCGAGTCGAGCAGCGCACCGATTTGGACAAGCTGATTCTCGATATCGAAACCAACGGCACGATCGATCCGGAAGAGGCAATTCGGCGCGCCGGCGGAATCCTCAAGGACCAATTGTCGGTGTTCGTCGATCTGCAGGGCCAGGACGAATCGACCACCAAGGCCACCGAAACTCAGTTCGACCCCATCCTGCTGCGGCCGGTGGATGAGCTGGAACTGACGGTCCGCAGCGCCAACTGCCTGAAGGCCGAGAACATTCACTACATCGGCGATCTCGTTCAACGGACCGAGGTTGAGCTCCTGCGTACTCCGAATCTGGGCAAGAAATCGCTGACCGAGATCAAGGAAGTACTCGAAAGCCACGGGCTCACGCTCGGGATGCGCATCGACAACTGGCCGCCGCCGGGGTTGAAGCGCGACGACGAGCGCGACGGAATTTAAACGCAAGGGACGATCAAGGGCTCCAGAATATGCGGCATAGAAACAGCGGGCGCCAACTTTCGCGCAACTCTTCACATCGGCACGCGTTGCTCCGCAACATGGCGACTTCCCTGCTGCGTCACGAGACCATCCGTACCACGGTGCCCAAAGCGAAAGAACTGCGCCGGGTGATCGAACCTCTCATCACCCTGGCCAAGGTGGACTCCGTGGCAAAGCGCCGTCTGGCGTACTCGCGGTTGCGCGACGTGAGCGTCGTGGAGAAGCTGTTCGCGGACCTGGGTCCTCGTTTCAAGGCGCGGGCCGGTGGATACACGCGAATCCTCAAGATGGAGCCGCGGCCGGGAGATTCGGCGGACATGGCCTTGATGCAGCTTGTCGAGGCCGCAGCGGCCCCTGTGGCCAAGACCGAGGAGCCGAAGGCGTCCAAGTCTCCGAAGGCGCCGAAGAAGTCCAAGAAGGCCGCAGGCGACGAGGCAGGCGCCGCAGAGGCCGCGCCCGCCCCCAAGCGCCGCAAGAAGGCGGCCGCCTGACGCACGGCCTCCTTGGGCCGCGCTGTCCTTAGGTCACCCTGGCAAACGCGTCGCGAGTCAGGTTTTCGGGCCTTGCCGCGGTGGCGACGACATTGTCTTCGATTCGAATTCCACCAAAGGGCTTGAGCTCCTCGACCACCGCCCAGTCAATATGGGCGCGGCGAGAATCGGCGTGCGCCCCGGCCAGCAAGGAATCGATCAGGTAGATTCCCGGCTCGACGGTCACCACGACGCCGGGCTCGAGCATTCGGGTCAGCCTGAGGTATGGATGCCCTGCGGGCCTCAGCCGCTCGTGGCCTTCTTGGTCTCCCATGACACCGCCCACGTCGTGAACTTGCAGACCCAGCAAATGGCCGATTCCATGGGGGAAGAACACGCGGGTCACGCCCTGCTCCAATGCAGCCTGCCCGGGAAGTTTCGTGAGGCCGACCTCAAGCATGACGTCTCCCAGGATCCGATGCGCGCTGATGTGCACATCCCGATAATCGCGGCCTGCGACGATCTCGGCGCACAACGCTTGTTGTGCCGCGTCCACGGCATCCACGAGATCGGCAAAGCGGCCCGGAAGCGCTGCATATGTGCGTGTGATGTCCGATGCGTAACCGCGATACTGCGCGCCGGCATCGATGAGGAATGACCGCAGGGAGGCAGGGGCGGCACGCTCCAGGTGCTGGTAATGCAGCACCGCGGCGTTTTCGTTGTATGCCACGATGTTGTTGTAGGGCATCTCCTCCTCCCGCTGGGCGCACGCCGTGAGATAGCGCATGTGCGCTTCGTATTCGGATCCTCCGCGGCGAAATACCGCGAGTGCAGCCCGGTGCCCCCTGGCGCCAAGCTCGGCGGCGCGGCGCATGCATTCGAGCTCGTAGCCGGTCTTGACGGCGCGGTCGTAGTGCAGCCTCGCCAGGAGATTCGGCGGGTTGATGTCGGCGGGATCGGCCCCGGCGAAGGCCTCCGGACCGATGAAGGCCACCCGGCCGAGCTTCTCCCAGTGCTCGCTCGCCTTCGAGGGCCCATCCATGGCGATCAAGTCGACTTCGGCGGTCCATGGCGCCTTCGGGAGCTCGGCAGGCTTGTGCCAGTAATCGCTGGGTCGATGGAACAGAACCTTGACGCGTGCGCCGGGGACGACCACCAATATACAGCGTGGATTGTCCACGATCGGCACCCAGGCCTTGAAATGGGGGTTCACCTTGAACGGGTAGTCCTGATCATCCAGGAACTGCACGGGCGGAGAACCCGCGTGGATGACCAGGGCATCATAGCCGCTCGCCGCGAGCGAGTGTTCCGTGCGCCGCATGAGCACATGCAAATGCGGCTTGAATAGCTCATCGAGGCTCGTTGCGCTCACGTCATCTCCCGACCATGCCCGGCGCCTAAAGTATGCGCCAGACACCCTCCGCGCTGTAGGTCTTTAACCCCACTCTCGATTCCAAAGCGTTAAAGGCGCAACACCGGTCGCGAAAGTGATATGAAATTGGGGCAAAACCCTCTAAAATCGCAGCCGACATTTGGGTGAAGGCCCAACAAAACGCTCGGCCTTAAAATTTTATTCTTAATATTTCTGGGGTATCGATAGATGAAGACCAAACTTGCTTTAAGCGCTTTTGTCGCTGCATTCGTGCTGAGTGCCTGCGGCAGCAAGACCGAGGCTCCTGCCCCGGCTGCTGATACGACTCCTCCTCCGGCCGCCGCGCCGGCTGCGGACGCTGCCGCCTCTGCCGCCAGCGATGCCGCTGCAGCTGCGAGCGCAGCAGCTGATGCAGCCTCGAGTGCAGCATCCGCTGCGAAGCCGTAATTCGGTAGTTAGCTGATCTCACATGCCCGGGCGGGCGGCCAGCAGGCACGTTCGTCCGGGCTGTGTCTTTTTCAAAGATTGAGGATGCGGATTCGTTGCTAGTCAGTATTCGCGACTGCCGACACTCGAAGAAGGATCGCCAGTGGATCCAGAGTGTCTACGGCGAATACATCGACTCGTTGGCCGATCTGAACACCGGGCTGTTTTCGGTCATCGGCGCGGACAATCCGCGCGAAGACGAAATTTTCGCGAATTGGTTCTCCAACGATCATTCGCATCCGTTGTTGATTCTCAAGGGGTCCGAGCCGGTGGGTTTTGCGCTCGTCACCCGGCCGCGGATACCGGCCGCGGGCGAACCGGCCGCGGACTATAGAATGTCCGAATTCTTCGTGCGCAAGCAATACCGCAGGGTCGGTATGGGGCGCGATGCGGCGACATTGATCTTCGACCGGTTCGCCGGCGATTGGGAAATAGTGGAATATATGCGCAATCCCGGTGCAGTGGCGTTCTGGCGCCGCGTGGTCGCCGCCTACAGCGGAGGGAACTACACGGAGCGCTCGCGGCATGGCGAAGTGCAGCAGCGCTTCAAAAGCAGGCCCACTCCAGTTCGCTGAATGCGACGCGGTGAGCGGATTTCTGCCAGATTTTCCTCAAGAATGGCCCCTACCGGTCGATTTAATTGCTTCGGACCGGCGCGTCGCCGTGACCGCCGCCGTGGTAAGCGAGTTCGAATTTGACGAATAAACCCTTGCAGGCCCCGTCCACCGTCGCGTTCGATTTCGTCCGCACCCTGGCGGCGGAGTTGTCGGTCGGCAATCTCGATCTACCCTCGTTTCCCGAGATTGCGGTACGGGTCAGGCGGATCCTCTCGGACCCCAAATCCTCGGTGGACCAGGTGGTCCGGGTCGTGGGATCCGAGCCGGCCCTGGCGGCGCGCCTGCTGCGAATTGCCAATTCCGCGTCGCTCAATCGCAGCGGCCGGGCGGTCACCGACCTGCGTACGGCAATCAACCGCATCGGCTACAACATGGTGCGCAGCGCCTCCATTTCCTTCTCGATGGCGCAGATCCGCAAAAGCAGCAAGCTCAAGGGTCTGGAGCACCATCTCAACAAACTCTGGCAGCGAAGCACCTCCGTGGCGGCATTCGCCTATGTGCTGGCGAGGACCTCAACGAGGATAAACCCCGACGAAGCCATGCTCACGGGCATGATGCACGGCATCGGCAAATTGTACGTGTTGACGCGGGTGGTCGAACACCCGGCACTGTTTGCCAGCAACTCGATGCTGAATCAAATCATCGACGAGTGGCATGCCTCCATCGGCAAGGCGATTCTCGAAAATTGGGGCTTCTCCGAGGCGATGGCGCAAGCGATCGGGGACCAGTCGGACCTTACCCGGGCAGTGGACGGTCCTGCCGATTTGACCGACGTCGTGTGCGTGGCGATCCTCATGGCTTCGCACGCCGGCGACGCCGCCGGTCTCGAGCTTGCGTTGCGCGACCTGGGGGCCGCCGAGCGGCTGGGGCTGAACGAATCGAAAACCCAGCAAGTGATGCGCGAATCCGCCGCCGAGGTCACCGCACTCAGTCAAGCCCTGGGCGATTGACGGATCATCCGATGCGTTCCGCTGCGATCGACTCTGCGACGTAGCCCGCATTGCGAGGCATGATGCCCGCGAGATTCATCCGGCTGTCAGGCGTCATGTAAATATGATGCTTGTCGCGCAGACGCTCCACCGCCTGCACCGAGACGCCGAGCAGAGAAAACATACCGCGCTGCGTTCGGATGAAATCGAATGTCCCGTCGCCAATCTCCGTCTGAAGGTGCTGAGCCAGAAGTGCGCGCATGTCGGCAATCCGCGTCCTCATCTGCCGAAGCTCCCCGATCCATTCCGCCTTGAGGGCGGAACTCGCGAATATATGCGCCGCGATCGCTGCGCCGTGATCGGGCGGCATCGAATAGATGCTGCGGGCGATCTGCAGCACGTGACTCAGCGCGGCATCGGCGCGAGTCTCATTTTCGCCGATCACGATCAACGCACCGACGCGTTCGCGGTACAGGCCCAAATTCTTGGAAAATGACACCGCGATCAGCGCTTCCGGAACTTGGCTCGCGACCAGGCGAACGCCGGCTGCGTCGGCATCGAGATCGACGGCGAATCCCTGATACGCGAGGTCGAGGAATGGCACGAGACGGCGGCGCGCCAGCAGCCGAGCGATCTCCTGCCACTGCGCCGCATCGAGATCCGCGCCGGTGGGATTGTGACAGCAGGCGTGGATCAGGACAGTGTCGCCTTCGGGAGCGCGATCGAGGTGCTCGAGCATCGCGCCGAAGCGCAGCTCATGTGCCGCGGCATCGTAATAGGGGTAGCGAGCGAGCTTGAGACCGGAACTGCCCAGCAGCGGGACGTGGTTGCCCCAGGTGGGATCGCTGACATGTACGCCGACGGCGGGGGCCGCTGCGCGAATCAGTTCTGCGCCGACGCGCAGCGCACCGCAGCCGCCGGGCGTTTGCACGGTGCGCGCGCGCCGTTCGAGCCGGGTGGGATGCGCGGCACCCAGGACCATTTCTTCGACGGCGGTGTTGAATTCCTCGCGCCCCGCGGCCGCCACGTAGGACTTCGTGGTTTGCGATGCCAGGACCTCCTGCTCGGCCCGGCGTACGCTGGCCAGCACCGGTGTGTTGCCGCTCAAATCGCGGTACACACCCACGCCGAGGTCGACTTTCGACGGCGAACCGTCCGCCCGATATTTTGCCATCACACTCAGAATCGAATCCGAGGCCAGGCGGTTGAGCTTCTGAAACAAGAGTTAACGCCCCATTTTTCGTGCCGTCACATTATAGTCCATGCCGGCATGGCTATTCGGCGCACTTGCATATTGGGATTGACGCTCGCATTGGGCGGCGCAGCCGTTGCGCAAGGCGCGCCGCACACGGCCGGCGCCGCGGAAACGGTGCCGAGAATCGTCAGCTTGAGTCCGCATATCACTGAATTGCTGTTTGCCGCGGGTGCCGGTGATCGAATCGTCGGCGTCGACGATTCGAGCGATTATCCGGCGGCGGTTGCCGGCATTGCACGCGTCGGCGAACCGGCAGCGCTTGATGTGGAAGGTCTCTTGAGGCTCAAACCAACGCTGGTCGTGCTGTGGGATTCAGGCACCCCTGCGAACCGCAAGGCCGAGCTCAGGCGGCTGAACCTCAAGCTGTACGTCACCGATCAGACCCGTCTGGACGATATTGGTGCGACGCTGCTCGAGTTCGGCCGTCTTGCCGGCACCCTGGAGGTGGCGGCCGAGGCCGCGCGCCGCTATCGGAGTCAGCTCGCGGAGCTCCGCGCACGATATGCGGCGCGGCCGCGCCTCAAGGTCTTTTATCAGGTATGGGATCGGCCCCTGTACACATTATCGGGCGGGCACATGGTCAGCGAAGTGCTGTCGCTGTGCGGAGGCGACAATATTTTCGCGGATCTTTCGACGCTGGCGCCTGCGGTGGACAAGGAGGCGGTGTTCGCGCGCAATCCCGACGTGATACTCATCGCCGCCACCGGCGCCGACGGCGCAAGGCAGGGCGCCGAGTGGGGCCGTTTCGGCGATCTTCGCGCCGTGCGCGATCACCATGTCTTCACCGTGGACCCGTCGCTGGTGGGTCGGATGGCGCCTCGCATCCTCGAGGGAGTGCGCGATGTCTGCGGCTTGCTCGATCTGGCCCGCGCCGGGCCGCCATAGGCTCCTGTGGGGGGATCCCCCTACGGAGCGGCCCCGCCGGCCCCCGTCTCCATTAAAAGACAGTGTCCGATGACATTTTTCAGCGTTAGCGTGTACGCTTTAGCCACCATATCAATGGGAGTTAACTCATGGCGCTTTGGAACGAAAAACCCACGCCCGCCAATGCGGGTCCTGCCGTCCCCCCGTCGGCGCCGCCGCCGGAGCGAAATTTGCCGGAGCGCAGCAATCCGAGTGATCCGGCACTGGCCGTATCGCCGCGACGTCCCACGCCCAAGACTTCCTCCGAGGGCGGAGAGTCCGTGATCGCGGCGAATTTGACGATCGAAGGCAAGATCGAAGGCTCGGGCAACGTGCGCATGGCGGGCCGCTTCAAGGGCGACGTCCGCATCGACGGCAATTTCACGATCGAACACGGGGCCCATTTGACCGGTCAGGTTCTGGCCGGCATCGTGGTCGTCGGCGGCGAGCTGCAGGGCAACATCGAGTCCGCCAAACGGGTCGACGTGCAGGAAGGGGGCATCATCGTCGGTGACGTGAAAGCAGGCTCCATCACGGTCGCGGCCGGCTCGCGCATGCGCGGGCACGTGGAGTTCGGATGGGAGGACGAGAAAGTGAAGGTCAAGCCGGGCTTGGTGGGCAGCGGCAGTTAAGGAGGCTCCCGGATGAGCGTTGCTCGGGCTGGCACCTTAGGCGCGACGCGAATATGTCCGCACTGCAAGGCGGTCGTTCTGCAGAGCGCCAATATTTGTCCCGGCTGTCAGCACCATCTTCGCTTCAATTCCGCGGGTGGTGAGCCGCAGGCGGAGTCGGTATCCGCGCTTCGCATCGAAGGATCCATTCGCCATGCCGAGCGCCACGAGAGCTGCGAATACTGCGTGGTGATCTCGATCACCAACGAGCGGGGAGAGAAATTGGCGCGCCACGTGGTCGGCGTCGGTGCTCTGCAGCCCGGGGAGAAGCATAAGTACAGCTTCTCGGTCGACTTGATGCCGGCACGCGCCGTTCCCGAGCGCAAGCGGAACTGATCAGCTCTGGGAGTGACCCTCGATATCGATGAACCGCAGGAATTCCGCGCGCGTACTGGCATTGGCGCGGAAGGTGCCCAGCATTTTGCTGGTGATCATCGAGACGCCGCGTTTGTGGACGCCGCGCGTCGTCATGCATTGATGAACCGCATCGATCACCACTCCGACGCCGCGCGGTTTGAGAACGTCGTTGATGCACGCGGCGATTTGCGAGGTGAGCTTCTCCTGCACTTGAAACCGCCGCGCATACCCCTCGACGACCCGCGCCAGTTTGCTGATGCCGACCACGCGATCCGTGGGCAGATAGCCGACGTGCGCGCGGCCGATGATCGGCGCCATGTGATGTTCGCAAAAGGATTCGAAGCTGATATCCCGCAGCACCACCATTTCATCGTAACCCTCGACTTCCTCGAACGTGCGCCGCAGGTATGCTCCCGGATCGATCGTATATCCCGAGAACCAATCGCCGTAGGCATTGACGACGCGTTTCGGGGTGTCGCGAAGGCCCTCGCGCGCCGGGTCATCGCCGGCCCAGCGCAACAGCGTCTGCACCGCGGCTTCCGCCGCCGAGCGGGTTACAGCGCGATTTCTTCTCTTGGCCATTCTCGTTCTCCGGGTGCCGGTCGCGACAGCGGCGCAGAATAGCACCGTTACTGGCGGTCCGCGTCGAACACCACTCGTCCATTGAACAGGGTCATCGTGCACTTCAAATCGCGCAGTTCCCGTGCGGGTACGGCGTACATGTCCCGGTCCCACACGGCGATGTCCGCCTCCTTGCCGATCTCGAGCGAACCGATGCGGTCCTCGAGAAACAGCTGCCTTGCGTTCCATGCGGTATAGGATCGAAGGGCGGTGCGTATATCGACGGATTCGGCCGTGCCGAAGGGATGCTTTCCATAGGTGCCCTTCAGCGCTTCCCGTTCGACTGATGCCCAGAGCCCATAGCGCGCGGCGATCGGTGTCACCGAATAATCCGAGCCGCCGCCCCAGCGGATTCCGCTCTTCAGAAGGGTATTGAGAGGCACCAAACGCAACGATCGCTCGGGCCCGAAGTTGCCCGCATACGTGTCGCCGATCCACCACATGAAGGGAGCCTGAAGCTCCGGGTAGGCGGCGTCGTAGCGCTTTTCGAGGCCGGCCATCGTCTTGATCGCATGGTCGCTCGGAATGTTGGCGTGGATGATGCTGTGCCGGAGACCGACGGTGGGTGTCTCGGCGAGGATTTGTGCGTAGCTGTCCACCACCCAGTCGATTGCGCGGTCGCCGATCGCGTGGGTGCCGACATGCACCCCGGCCTGGTGAAACAGGCGCACCATCTGACGATAGACCTCGGGGTCCGTCGACGGATACCCGAAATTCCCGGGGTCTGTTTCAGTCGAGTTCTTGTGCCATTCCTCCGTCATCCAGGCCGTGCGCGCACCGCCGCTGCCATCCATGAAGATCTTTGCGCCGCAGGACATCAGACGGCCGTCACCCAGCGATTGGGGCGGCCGGGGCTGCGCGAGGATCGATGCAAGTGCGGCGCGCGCCGAGTCGAGAGAGCTGCCGGCGTACCAGAGCACGCACACGTGCTCGGACAATTGGCCCTCGCGCACAAGCTCGCGGTACGCATCCCAGACGGGCCGGTCGATTGCGGGATCCTTCACCGCAGTGATGCCCTCGCGATGCAGATCGGCGATGCTTCTCAATATACCCTCGCGCTGCTGCTGCGCCGTGGGCGGCGGTATGAGTGCCAGAACCGCGTCCTTTGCTGATTCCTTCAATACCCCGGTCGGATTGCCTTGAGAGTCGCGGTCGATCGTGCCGGCGGGCGGGTCCTTCGAGGCGGCGGAGATGTTCGCCGCGCGCAGCGCCGCGGAATTGGCCACTCCATAATGTCCGGTCGTCTGCATCAGCCATACCGGATTCCCGGGGGAAACCCGATCGAGATCCGAAGCGAAGACGTAGCGGCGTTCGTCGAGCTTGCCCTCGTCCCACCCGTCCCCCTGCAGCCATTCGCCGGGCTTCAGTTCGGCCACCCCCGCCTTGACCCGTCGCACGACCTCATCGACCGTCGAGGCGTCGCTGAGATGAACATGATAGAGCTGTTCCACGCCGGCGTCGGCAATGTGCGCATGGCTGTCGATGAGCCCGGGCGTCGCGGTTCGGCCATGCAGATCGATAAGTTTCGTGGCGGCGCCGGCAAGTCGGAGAATATCCCGGCTGTTGCCGATGGCGGTGATTCTTCCATCGCGAACCGCCAGGCCTTCCGCAATCGAATCGCGCGGATCCACCGTGAGTATGCGGCCGCCGAAGAGGATCATGTCGGGCGGCCGTTGCCCACGCGCGACTGCGGCGGTGCCCAGGATGAGACCGGCGAGCACGGCGCTCACTCGCAGCACGCACGCGCTTCGATTGACTTGCAGTGGCATAGGCTACATCCTGATTTTCTGTTTTTATTCGGAGACCAACTTCTTGAAATACGGCATTCGCTTCAATTCGATCGCCATCCTCGCGTGCATCCTGCCGGGGCAGGCCGCGTGGTCGGACGCGGCACGGAACGATGCTGCCACCCACGACATGGCGCGCGACGTCTTCCAACAACTGGTGGAGATCAATACCACCGATTCCATTGGAAGTACAACGACGGCCGCGCAGGCGATGGCAAGGCGCCTGCTCGATGCAGGATTTCCCGCGGATGACGTGGCGGTCCTCGGGCCCAACGACCGCAAGGGCAACATGGTCGCTCGATATCGGGGCAGAGCCGGCTCGAAACTGCGTCCGATCCTCATCATCGGGCACCTGGATGTGGTGGAGGCCAAGCGCGAGGATTGGAGCACCGATCCGTTCAAATTCGTCGAGCAGGACGGCTACTATTACGGGCGCGGCACCCAGGACATGAAAGCCGCCGACGCCATTGCGGTCACGGACTTCATCCGCTTGAAGAAGGAGGGATTCGTTCCGAACCGCGACATCATCCTCGCTCTCACTGCGGATGAGGAAGGCGGAAAATCCAACGGCGTCGACTGGCTCCTGCAAACCCATCGTGGACTCATCGACGCCGAGTTCGTGCTCAATCCGGACTCGGGCGGGGTCAGCACGGATCACGGCAAGCCGCTGTCCGTGGAGTTCGAAGCCACCGAGAAGCTTTATGCCGACTATCAGGTGCTGGCCACGAACCCAGGCGGGCACAGTTCCCTTCCGAAGCCGGACAATGCGATCTACCACGTCGCGGATGCCCTCGCGACGCTCGAAAAGTCGCCGTTTCCGTTCGAGTTGAACTCCGTCACGCGCGAGTATTTCGGCGGGATGGCCAAGATCGAAACGGGCCAGACCGCCGCCGATCTGCGCGCGATCCTGGCGAATCCGCCCGATACGGCCGCCATCGAGCGGCTTTCACGGGACGCTCGCTACAACTCGACGATGCGCACGACCTGCGTCGCGACAATGCTGAGCGGCGGCCATGCGCCCAATGCGCTGCCGCAGCGTGCGGAGGCGAACGTCAATTGCCGGATATTCCCCGGCCATTCGCAGGAGGACATCCGCCTTCAGCTGGTCGGGATGTTCAATGACCCGAAGCTGGCCGTTCGCTACAAGAACGACGCGGGCGAGCTGTCCGACCACGGATCGGATCGCAAAGCGATGGTGCCGCCGCCGCTGCGCGCCGACGTGATGGAGTCGCTGCGCAAGGTCGCGGGAAAGCTGTGGCCCGGTGCGCCCGTGATGCCGACGATGGTCACCGGATCGTCGGACAGCATATATACGATGTATGCCGGCATCCCGAGCTACGGAATCAGCGGCATTGCGATCGATCGGGACGATATACGCATGCATGGCAAGGACGAGCGGGTGAGGGTCGATTCATACCACACCGGCATCGAGTTCTACTATGAATTCCTCAAGGCGTTGACGACGGCGGGCGATCGTCGGCACGCTGCGGGCAACCCATGACGATCCTCAAGCTGATTGACTCGCATCAACGCGACCTGGGCGGCTTTCATGTGCGCCGTGTGCTGCCGTCCGACGAGCGGCAGATGGTGGGGCCGTTCATTTTTTTTGATCATCTCGGTCCGACGAAGTTCGCGCCGGGGTATGGCATCGATGTGCGGCCGCATCCACATATTGCGCTTGCCACGGTGACCTATCTATTCGCCGGTTCGCTGGAGCATCGTGACAGCCTGGGCTCGGTGCGCGAAATCCGTCCCGGCGATGTGAATTGGATGTCGGCCGGGCGCGGAATCGTGCACTCGGAGCGCACTCCGCGGGCCGCGCGCGCATCGGGCGAGTATGTCCACGCCATTCAAAGCTGGGTGGCATTGCCCGACGGGCACGAGGATGGGGAACCGAGCTTCGTTCATTACCCCGCTGCGGCTTTGCCGACGCGCGTGGCCGATGGAGTCGAGCTGACGATCATCGCCGGAGAAGCGTTCGGACTGCGTTCTCCGGTCGTCACGCTGTGGCCAACTTTGTACGTGCACGCGCATTTCTCGCGGGGAGGTGCGCTCGGGCTGCCGCCCAGCGCGGGAGAGCGCGCGGTGTACGTGGTGCAGGGCGATGTCGCCGTCGACGGGGCGCCCGTCGCAGCGGGCCAACTCGCGCTGCTCGAGCCCGCGAAGGAATCCATGCTGGGCGCGGCAGGCGAGGCCCGGGTGATGCTGCTCGGGGGCGACACCTTTCCCTCGCCGCGGTACATCTGGTGGAATTTCGTCGGCTCTTCCCCGGAGCGCATCGAGCGCGCCAAGGATCGTTGGAAACGGCGGCAGTTTCCCGACGTGCCGGGGGAGACCGAATTCATGCCGCTGCCTCACTATTAGACTTGGGAGCATTCATGAGTGACAAGACTGCAACCGTTCATTGGGAAGGTCAGGGCAAGAAGGGGGTCGGCAAGATCAGCACTCAGACCGATGCGCTGAAATCTTACCCTTATGGCTACGCCAGCCGCTTCGAGGACGATCGCCGCGGCACGAATCCGGAGGAACTGCTGGCGGCCGCGCATGCCGCCTGCTTTACCATGGCGTTCTCGTTTGCCTGCGATGCAGCGGGATTCGCGACCGCCGCGATCGATACGCAGGCCGCCGTGCGTCTGGTGATGAAGGGAGGGGGATTCCTCATCGATCGCATCGCATTGCGGCTGGAGGCGAGCGTGCCGGGCATCGACGAGGCCACATTCCAGAAGCTGGCCGCGGGCGCGAAGAAGGACTGTCCGCTGTCGAAGGCCCTCGCCAGCGTCCCGGAAATCACGCTCACCGCGGTTCTGCGTTAGGCTCCTCTAGGAGCCGGCAGGCCGCCGAAAGGCCAACATAAGGGCGGCCACCCATGCCGCCGTCGCCATGAGAAACGCGATCAGTACAGCGGCAAAGGCCCGACTCGGTAGATGCGGGGGTTGCAGGCGGTTCGCCTCGAGTTCGAGCCCATGGACGGCGCAGGCGAGGGTTACCAGCAGCGACCCGAACCACACGCCGTGCGCCACCAACAATGCGCGGGCGCGTTCGAGCCGCTGCGGCGCCAGCCAATAGTTGCGGTTGGGCAGCTTCAGATCGGTGGCGCGGGAAAAAGCCGCCGACAGGATGGTCACCACGATGAGCGGAAGGCCGATCGCAATGCACAGTTCGAATCGAACATAGCCGCCGCGCGACATGAAGGCATTGGGTCGCCCGTCCGCGTCGAAGTGCGACGCCACCGTCAGCGGCAGCCGGGACGCGGTGCCGGTCACGAACAGCGCCGCGAACACCAGCAAGATAACGAAAATCGACCAGGGCACCCAGCGGGTATATGACACGGTCGGCGCGGATTTCATGGGGCGCGCCACAGTTCGGGAAACAAGGAGTGGATCATGGGCGATCCCGCCGGGAGTTCATCGCTCAGGCCCGGAAATTCGGGCGAGGTGCGCCAGCGGCGCGGCGCGTGCGTCATGTCGTCGCCGAGGAAGCGCACGGAGAACACGCGGCGACGCGTGTCCGCGACGCCAGGGGCCGCATGCAACGTGAGCATGTGAAAGCACACGGCGTCGCCCGGCTCGAGATCCCAGCCGAGAATCGGAAACGCGCCGCGGTCGGCCTCGATGTTCGGCAGATCGGCCAGCGAGCCCTCTGGAAACCACTTCGCTTGAGCGTCCATGAAGGAGCGCGGCATCAGCCACGGCCCGAGGTGGGAACCGGCCACGAACTCGAGCGTTGACTCGCGGCCCACCGGGTCCGCCGGAATCCAAAAGCTCGCGTTCTGACGTCCTTCCACGTTGTAATAAGGCTGATCCTGGTGCCACGGCGTCGGCTGCCGGGTGTTCGGCTCCTTGGTCAGCATGTGATCGTGGTAGAGGCGCGCTGTGGAGCTTTGCATCAGCCGGCCTGCTGTTTCCGCCAAGGCCGATTCGAAGATGAACCGCCGGTAATTCGCATTGTCCCGCCAATTGCAGAAGTCCTCCACGAAGCGGCCCGGATCGCTCGCAGCGCTCGCTATTTTGGCGCGCGGGCTCAAGTTGGCGAGATTCTCGTCGATGCCGTCGCAGAGGATCCGCATTTCCTCCGGCCGGAACAGGCCGCGTATGCACACTGCGCCGTCACGCTGAAATTGCTCGACGGTGGTTGCGTCGATCATGCGGACAATGCGTTGATGATGTCGTCGAGCAGCATGGGTCCCCGGTAGGCGAAGCCCGTGTAGATCTGGATGAGGTTGGCACCTGCACGCAGCGTTGCCCGGGCGTGGTCGGCGCTTACGATACCGCCAACGCCGATGAGGGGGAAGCCGCTTCCCAGCTCCGCGCGCAGCTGGGTGATCACTTTCACCGAGAGGGGATGCAGCGGCGCACCGCTCAAGCCTCCAGGTTGGGCGGCGGCCGTCGCACCGGCGAGCCCTTCGCGGCCGGTCGAGGTGTTGGTCGCGATCAAGCCATCCACATCGAGCGAACGCAAATCCCGTGCCAATTGGCAGATCTCTTCGGGCGTCAAATCCGGAGCGATCTTGATCAGCAGCGGGACACGCTTTCCGAGACGCTCCTGCAGCACCCGGCGTTCCTCGTGCAGCGCGCCGACGATTCTTTGCAGACCGTCGGCGGCCTGCAATTCGCGCAGCCGTGCCGTATTCGGGGAGGAAATGTTCACGGCGACATAATCCGCGACGGAGTAGACCTTGCGCAGGCAGGTGACGTAATCGTCCTGGGCATTCTCGAGCGGCGTATCGAAGTTCTTTCCGATGCTGATGCCGCGAATTCCACGATAACGGCTGCGGGCGACTTGGGCCACCAGATGATCCACGCCCTTGTTGTTGAATCCCATCCGATTGATGAGCGCGGTTGCTTCGGGGATTCTGAACATACGAGGCTTGGGATTGCCCGGCTGCGGACGCGGCGTCACAGTCCCCAGCTCAACGTGGCTGAAGCCCATCGCGCCCAGCGCATCCAGGCGGTCGCCGTTTTTGTCGAAGCCCGCCGCGAGACCCAATGGATGCGCGAATTGAAGCCCGAAACAGCGCACCGACAGGGCGGCCGGAAGTTCGAGCGACGGCCAGAGAGGTTCGAGCCAGCGCGAACCGGCCAGCCCCAGATCGTGCGCCAGTTCCGGATTCAGACGCATGAGGACGGGCAGCGAGGCGCGGGCAATCAACGACGCCGCGCGGCGCCTCATGTCGTTGCCGGCGGCGGGTCGCAATGGACGAGAACTTGCTGCAAATCCGTGCCACCTGGGTCAAAGGGGGGGGTCATTATAGACGACAACATCCGGTCGGCGTTTCGGACCGGCGCGCCGCGTCGCGATTTTGTAACACAAGGATCGTAGGGTGTGGCCCCCACGCCGGTGAAATGGATCTTGCATGCCGGCGTCCATCAAACCAAGGGGGTTTCAATGAATCGCAAGTTATTGCGCGCTGTCCCCGCCGGCACAGACCGACGGCCTGGGTAACCCCGGCGGCAGCTGCGCTGGAACGATTGGCACGAACGTGGCGTGGGACGAGGCGGTGGACATCGACCTTACGCACCTCGACGGCGGTGGCGGAGTCAATCCTGAGTACTTGGTGCGCGACCCGAAGAACGCCTGCAAGACCATACTGCCGCACGAGTACCTGCGCGTAAACACGATCTTCGAGGTCGTACGGGCGGCGGGCGGGCGCACGGCGTGGACCGACAAGCACCCCTCGTACGAATGGACGAACGGGCCGAGCGGCAAGGGTGTCGAGGACTTCTATGGCCCGGAGATCAACTCCATCCCCTTGGCGCTTCCGCAGTTTCCGGGATGTGCCCCCGTGCCATATGCGGACCCGTCCCCCGATGACGGGTGGACCAACAGTTTCGATGACATCAAGTGCTACGACCAGCTCCATGTACAGGCCGTGCTCAATCAGATCGACGGCTATAACCATGATCGTACCTCCAAGGTCGGAGTGCCCGCGCTGTTCGGCACCAACTTCCAATCGGTGAGCGTGGGCGAGAAGCTGGCGGTGGACCCCGTCAGCGGACTCAAGGGTGGCTACACGGATGTGCTGGGAACACCGGGGCAGGCGCTCGCGGGGGAACTCGACTTCATCGACCGGTCGCTTGGCCGTTTCGTCAAGGAACTGAAGGCGCAGCGCCTGTACGAATCGACGCTGATCATCGTCGGCGCGAAGCACGGTCAGTCCGCGATCGACGTGACGAAGCGCCACGGCGTCGGCGGCGGTCAGCCGGCCGCCACCATCGGTGCGGCGGACGCGTTTGACTTTTCCGATGATGGCTCGCTCATCTGGCTCACCGACCCGTCGCTGGCCCCGGGCGTCGTGGCGACCTTGAGCATCCCGGGGAATCAACAGGTGCTCGGCATCCAGGAAATCTTCGCGGGTCAATCATTGCGAAACAAATCCAACAATCCCGCTTCCGATCCGCGCACCCCGGACATCATCCTGAAGGTCAACACCGGGGTGATCTTCACCGGCGGCTCGAAGCTGTCGGAGCACGGCGGATTCAACGAAGATGATGTGCACACCGCGCTCCTCGTGTCGCTCGACGGCATGCAGCGCGCCGTCGTCAAAAGTGCGGTCAACAATCAGCAGGTCGCCCCTACGATCATCCAAGCCCTGGGTCTCGATCCCAATGACCTCGAGGCGGTCCGCAAGGAGCAGATTCACGTACTGCCGTTCCTGTTCAGCGGCAAAGTCGACAACAGCGTGACCCCCTACTAGGCGGTCAGACGTACGCCCAGGCGGCGAGGGCGCCCAAGTAGAAGGACACCTCGGTCAGAAGCCGGGTGATGCCGGGTGTTGAGGGAGAGATCTCGGTCCGATGGCGCCTTCGATGGGCGACAAACGCGATGCGCACGACGATGGCGGCGGCCAGCCCGATGAGTCCCGGTATGCCGATGAGGGCGGCGGGTGCAAAGCCCAGAGGCAATGCGATCACAAGATCGGCGTGCGAGGGCAGGCGTGATGCCGGCCGGGACGCCATCGGCAGAACCGTGACAGCCAGAGCGCGGCTGCACGCATGCCCGGCGATCATGATGAAGCCCAGCGCAAGGTTCGCCGGCAATGCGAAGGGCAGGTTGGCGGCCGAGAGCGCCATCAGTACGTTGTATTTGATGAGCACGCCAAACACGAAGACCGTCGAGCCGGCGCGTTCGCCTCTCTTGCCCGCTCCCGCCGCCGTGCGTGCGCCGAGCAGCTCCGTGGCCAGCATCGACAGCACGACGGCGACGCTGGTGGGCCAGACTTGCGAGCCGACCCAGTAGACGGCGCCACCCACCGCACCGACTGCGGCTCCGGCCAGAGGTGCGAACCGCGGCGCCCCCGCCGGGTGGCTCCAACCAGCGCTCATGCGCGCTTGCGTACGGCCGGTTGCGCGAGCTTCGGCCGCAGGTAGTGTCCCGTGTAAGACGCCTTGTTCGCGGCGATCTGTTCCGGCGTCCCTTGGGCAATGATCCGGCCGCCGCCATCGCCGCCCTCCGGTCCCAGATCCACGACCCAGTCCGCCGTCTTGATCACGTCGAGGTTGTGTTCAATCACGATGACCGTGTTTCCCTCGTCGCGCAGACGATGCAAGACGGCGAGCAGCTGCGCGATATCCGCGAAATGCAGTCCCGTGGTCGGTTCATCGAGAATGTACAGCGTGCGCCCGGTGGCGCGTTTCGAAAGCTCCTTGGCGAGCTTGACGCGCTGCGCCTCGCCGCCCGAGAGGGTGGTGGCGCTCTGCCCGAGGCGCACATAGGACAGGCCGACATCAAGCAAGGTCTGCAGTTTCGGCTGTACGCTCGGTACCGCGGAAAAAAACGGCAGGGCGTCCTCGACGGTGAGGTCGAGGATTTCCTGTATGTTCTTGCCCTTGAAGCGGATTTCCAATGTCTCGCGATTGTAGCGCTTGCCCTTGCACACATCGCAAGGCACATAGACATCGGCGAGAAAATGCATCTCCACCTTGATCACCCCGTCGCCCTGGCACGCTTCGCAGCGTCCGCCTTTGACGTTGAAGCTGAAACGGCCCGCTTCATAGCCGCGCGCCCGCGATTCCGGGACGGCGGCGAAAATTTCCCGTATCGGCGCGAACAGTCCCGTGTACGTGGCGGGATTGGACCGGGGAGTGCGGCCGATCGGGCTTTGATCGATCTCGATCACGCGATCGATGTAATCGAGCCCTTCGATGCGGTCGAAATGCGCGGTTCCGGGCGAGGCATGGTTGAGCTGCGTTGCGACCGCCCGAAACAACGTGTCGTTGACCAGAGTGGACTTGCCCGAACCGGAAACTCCCGTCACGCAGGTCAGCAGTCCGAGCGGAAACTCCGCCGTGACGTTCTTTAGATTGTTGGCCGTCGCGCCCGCCACCTTGAGCATGCGCGCGGGATCGGGCGCACGTCTGTTCGCGGGAATCTCTATGCGGCGTCGGCCGCTCAGATACTGCCCCGTGATCGACTCGGGATGTGCCGCGACTTCGGATGCCGTCCCCTGGGCAACGATTCGACCGCCGTGCACGCCCGCGCCGGGGCCCAGATCGACGACGTGGTCCGCCTGGCGGATCGCATCCTCATCGTGTTCGACCACGATGACCGTATTGCCCAGGTCGCGCAGATTGACGAGCGTATCCAGCAGGCGCTGGTTGTCGCGCTGGTGCAGACCGATCGATGGTTCATCGAGAATGTACATGACCCCGACCAGGCCCGAACCGATCTGGCTTGCAAGGCGAATGCGCTGTGCTTCACCCCCGGACAAGGTGTCGGCGCTGCGATCCAGGGTGAGGTATCCGAGGCCGACATTGCCGAGGAATCCCAGCCGATCGCCTATTTCCTTGACGATCTTGACGGCGATTTCGCCGCGCCAGCCCAGGAGTTTGAGCTTGCCGAAGAACGAAATGGCGCGGTCTACCGACAGCGAGGACACTTCAGGGATGCTTTTCCCCTCGATGAACACGTTCCTGGCCGCCAGGTTGAGCCTGGTTCCCTGACACACGGGACAAGGGCGCGATGAACGATACTTCGCCAGCTCCTCGCGCACGGTCGCCGATTCGGTCTCCTTGTAACGGCGCTCCAAATTCCGCACGATGCCTTCGAAGGTGTGCCTGCGCTTGACAGTGCCTCCCTTGCCGTCGAGGTACTTGAACTCGATCTCGACATCATCGCTGCCGAAAAGCACCAAGTCTTTGAGCTTTTGAGGCAGGCTTTCGAACGGCGCCTCGATGTCGAACCTGGTATGGCGCGCCAAAGACTGAATCAGCTGAAAGTAGTAGGCATTGCGCCGATCCCAACCGCGCACTGCGCCGCCCGCCAGGGACAAATGCGGATTGGCGACGATCTTCTCTGCGTCGAAAAAATCCTGGGTGCCGAGGCCGTCGCACGTCGCGCAGGCGCCGATCGGGCTGTTGAAGGAGAACAGCCGCGGCTCGAGTTCGCTCAGGGAGTAGTTGCAGATTGGGCATGCGAATTTGTCTGAAAAGACGAGTTCGGCGCGATTGGGGTCGTCCATGTAAGCGATGCGCGCCACGCCCTGACCCAACCGCAAGGCCGTTTCGAACGATTCGGCGAGGCGCTGGGTCAAATCGGCCCGAACCTTGAAGCGATCGACGATCGCCTCGACGGTGTGCTTGCGGCGCACGTCGAGTTTGGGCGCTTGATCCAATTCAACGACCTTGCCGTCGATTCGCGCGCGCACGAAGCCGGCCGCCTGCAATTCCTCGATGAGTTCGGCGTGCTCACCCTTGCGCTCGGCAATGGCGGGGGCGAGCAGCATCATGGCGGTTCCTTCCGGATGCTCGAGAACCGCGTCGACCATCTGACTCACGGTTTGGGCTGCGAGATCGATGTGGTGATCCGGGCAGCGCGGCGTGCCGGCACGGGCATACAAGAGACGCAGGTAATCGTAGATCTCGGTGACCGTGCCCACCGTCGAGCGCGGGTTGTGCGAGGTGGATTTCTGCTCGATCGAGATTGCGGGCGACAGCCCTTCGATGGTGTCGATGTCCGGCTTCTCCATCATCGACAGGAACTGCCGGGCATAAGTCGAGAGCGATTCCACGTAGCGTCTCTGGCCCTCGGCGTAAATGGTGTCGAAGGCGAGCGAGGACTTTCCGGAACCGGAAAGGCCGGTCAACACGATCAGCCGATCACGCGGCAGATCGAGATCGATGTTCTTCAGGTTGTGCGTCCGGGCACCCCGGATTCGGATATTTTGCATGTAACCAACTACTATACCCGCCGCGTCAAGCGGGGGACTAAGGGCCCCAAACGGAGGTGTGGCCGATGGCGCCCGATGGTCCCGAGCGCGGATATCTGCATGAGCGCAGCAGTCAAGGCCCGTATTGGGGCCGCTCCCTGCGTGTACAATGCTCGGCTTAAAATAGTTTTCGGGGGTATGTATGGCGCGCGGCGTAAACAAGGTCATTTTGGTGGGCAATCTCGGCGCGGACCCCGAAACCCGTTCGATGCCGAGCGGGATGACGGTCACGAACATCCGCATCGCCACCAGCGAATCGTGGAAGGACAAGGCCTCCGGCGCCCAGCAGGAACGGACCGAATGGCACAACATCGCTCTGTTCGGCCGCTTGGGCGAGATCGCGGCGGAATACCTGCGCAAAGGGTCGCAGGTGTTCGTCGAGGGTAAATTGCGAACCCGGAAATGGCAGGACAAGCAGGGAAACGATCGATTTACGACCGAGATCATCGCCGACAACATGCAAATGCTGGGCGGCCGCGCCGGCGGGGCTGGCGGAGCGGACCGCGGCGCCGGGGCCGCCTCGCCGCCTCGGGACGAATACGATCAATCGTCGGCCCCCGCGCCGGCCGGCGGCAAGGAGGATTTCGACGACGACATCCCGTTCTGAGCGGCTTCAAATCTGCAGCGCCGCGCGGCCGGATGGCGCCATCGGCTGACGGCGACTTAGGGAGTTCAGGCATGCGCACACAGGCCGTTTGCGGGGCGCGGATTTGCGTCCTCCACGGATATCACAGGCGGAAAGACGATCCTGGTGACCTGGGTCCGGGCGATTTGCCGGGCGCTCGATGCCGCGGGCTGCGACAGCGAAGCGCTGCTCGCGGAGGCTTGTTTCGATCTGAGATCGTTCGATGGTCCGACTGCACGGTGCCCGATAAGTCCCGTGTCGCGCCTTTGGAAGGCGGCGGTGGCGGCGACCGGCGATCCTGCATTTGGGCTCAAGGTGGCGAGCCACATCAAGCAAACGACCTTCCACGCGCTGAGTTACGGGCTGTCGGCGAGCTCGACGCTCAAGGAAGCATTCGAACGCGTGGAGCGCCTGTGCCACGTGGCGAGCGACGCCATCGAGTACGAATTCTCGCGACAGGGTCCGGAGTATCATTTCGTGATCGAACCCAAGGTCGATGTCCCCTGGGAATCGGTCGATGCCGTGGTGGCGGCATACCTGCGGATGTGCCGGTCTCTGACGGGTCGGGACTACTCGCCCCTTCGAATCGAGCTCAAGCGGTCGCCGCCCGCCAACATCGATGATTTTCAGCGCCTTCTGCGTGCCCCCTTGAAATTCTGCGCGGCGCGGACCCGGCTGGTGTTCGACGCCGGCACCTTGGAGCGCCCCCTCGACGGCGGCAATCCTGAACTCGCGCGGCACAACGATGCGATTGCGCTCGAGTATCTGTCGCAGATCGAGCGCGACAACCTGCAGTGGCGCGTCCGCGAGGTGCTGACGCAACGTCTGGCCCACGGCGAGCCCTCTCAGGAGGACGTCGCGGAGCTTCTCAACATGAGCGCGCGCACCCTGCAGCGAAAATTGGCGGACTGCGGCATCACGTACAAGGAAATTCTGGACGAGACCCGGCGCGCGCTCGCCCTGGCTTACTTGAGCGCGCCCCGGCACACGGTGAGCGACGTTACCTATATGCTGGGATTCTCCGCCGGCAGCTCCTTTACGCGCGCGTTCCGTCGTTGGACAGGCCAGTCGCCGTCCGACTGGCGCGCACGCACAGACGCCGCCGCCTTTAGGGCCGCCACACCCATCTGAGCCGTTTTTGGGCGGCTGTCAAGCGTCCAGTCCCAGTGCCGTTTCCAGTTCTGCGGCGAGCGCAATGAGCCGCGGCCGGACCATTTCCAGGAGAAACTCCTTCGACACCATATAGGCCGGCGCGCCGCAATTGATTGCCATCGGCGGCAGCCCGCCGCCCGGCCTCACGGGCACCGCAATGGCGTTGACGTCCTTCTGCCAGTCCCCGAAGGAACAACAAACCTTGAGATCACGAATGTCGCGCAGGGCCCTCGCAACACCGCGCTCAAGATCGGGCCAGCGGTCGGCGTCGGCCAACTCGCGCACCCGATCCATTATTTCGTTGCGTTCGTCTTCCGAAACCGCGGTCAGATAAGCGCGGCCCATCGCCGAGGTGGCTATTTGAATGCGTGCCCCGGTATCGAGGCTCAGCGTGACGGCTGCCGATCCGCGAACCGCGTCGACGTAAAGCATGGAGAGCCGATCGCGAGCACCCAGGCTCACCGTGCATTGGCAGAATTCGGCGAGACGCTGCATCAGCGGATGCGCGAGCTTGCGGATGTCGAGCCGCGACAGCATGGAGCTTCCCAAGCTCAAGGCGGCGGTACCGAGGCTGTATTTGGCGCTGTCTTCGACGTAGACCAAATACCCAAGCTTGGTGAGCGTGTGCGTGAGCCTCGACACGGTCGATTTGGCAAGAGCGCAGCGGCGGGCAAGCTCTTGATTGCCAAGCATGCGATCGCCGTGGCGAAAGCAGGCCAGCACCTCGAGACCCCGGGCGAGCGCGGTCACGAAGTGGCGGTCCGCTTTGACAATGGGCGCCTTGAGCGGCGGTTTCCCCCGTTTGGCGGGGTGCGCCGCCCGCCGGGGCCTGTTCATCGGGGCAATCCCATGGTCGCAACGTCAATGCGGCTCACCACCATTATCCTCGCAGTCCCACGGGCCGACGTCCGGTGCGCGTAATATTGCCCCAATTCGGAATATAATTCTGTAGTGCAGAACGTGAGGTCTTTACGATCATGATTCCCGACGCCGCCCATGCGCCTTGAATTTACCGATGAAGAGCAGGCGTTCCGGGAGGAGGTGCGGGCCTTTCTCCGCGAGCAGCTGTCGCCCAGCATCAGCGAAAAGGTGCTGAACGGTTACGAGCTTGGTCGCGAGGATCATGTTCTGTGGCAGCGCCGCCTGCACCAGCGGGGATGGGGCGGCATGGGCTGGCCGGTTGAATTCGGCGGCCCGGGCTGGAATTCCGTGCAGCAATACATCTTCGAGGAGGAATCGGCGCTCGCCGGCGGCCCACGACTCATACCGTTCGGCACCAAGATGGTGGCGCCCGTCATCATGGCCTTTGGAACGATCGCCCAGCAGCAGCGATTTCTGCCGAAGATCAGCGCCGGCGAGGAATGGTGGTGCCAGGGGTATTCGGAACCCGGCGCCGGCTCGGATCTGGCGTCGTTGAAGACTCGTGCCGTGCGCGAGGGGGGTTACTACGTCGTCAACGGCCAGAAGACATGGAACACGCTGGGTCAATATGCCGACTGGATCTTCTGCCTGGTGCGCACCGATCCATTGGCAAAGCAGCAGTCCGGCATCACCTTTTTGTTGATCGACATGAGAAGTCCCGGAATCACCGTCCGGCCCATCGTGCTGCTCGACGGCGGTCATGAGGTCAACGAAATATGGTTCGAGAACGTGCGCGTGCCCGTCGAAAACCGCATCGGGGACGAGAACCGCGGATGGACCTATGCCAAGTTCCTGCTCGGCCATGAGCGCACCAACATTGCCGGCATCGGTATCGCCAAGCGCGAACTGGCCCGGCTCAAGCGCATCGCGGCGAGCGAGCGCCAGAACGGCCGGCCGTTGATCGAGGATCCATTGTTCGCGGTTCAGGTCGCGCAGATCGAAGTCGATCTTTGGGCCCTGGAGATCACCAATCTGCGCGTGTTGTCCGCGGAGCGGACCACTCCCGCCGCGGGTCCCGAGGCCTCGATCCTCAAGATCAGGGGCACTGAAATTCACCAAAGCATTTCCGAGCTGCTGATGCGCGCCGTCGGGCCCTATGCGCTGCCGCTTCGCCGCGAGGCGATGGAAGCCGGGTGGCAGTTCGACCCCACGCGCGAGCCGCCGGGACCGCGGTACGCGTCGACCCTCGCCGCCTCGTATTTCAATCAGCGCAAGCTGTCGATTTTCGGCGGCACCAATGAAATTCAGAAGAACATCATCTCCAAAATGATCGTCGGACTATAGGGGAGCCGTCACTTGAACTTCGAATTCAGCGACGAACAGCGGCAGCTGCACGACGTCGTGGAACGCTACCTGAGGGAACAGTACGACTTTGACCGCTATCGGTCGATCAAGAGTTCCGATGCCGGGTGGGATCAATCGGTGTGGCGCGGCCTCGCCGACCTGGGCGTGCTCGCCATTACCGTGCCCGCCGCGCAGGGAGGACTCGGTTTCGGACCGCTGGAGACGCTGGCCATGATGGGCGACTGCGGCCGCAGTTTACTGCTCGAGCCGGTGCTGAGCAGCGCCGTGATCGGGACCGCCGCACTGCGAGCGTTTGCCGACGAGTCGGCTGCGGGCGAACTTCTGGCCGGCATGGCGACCGGGGAAAGGATCGCGGTGCTCGCGCACTTGGAGAGCGGCGCGCGCTTCGAGACCCGATGGGTGACCACGCGTGCGCGACGTTTCGGCGAGAACTATAGACTCGATGGACACAAGGGAGTCGTCATGCATGCCGGTGCGGCCGACACCCTGCTCGTTTCCGCCCGCACGGCGGGCGAACCCGGGGAGGCGGTGGGTGTGTCGCTGTTTCTCGTGCCGCGCGAGGCCCCAGGCTTGGTGCTGGACACCTATCCCACCGTCGACGGCGGGCGTGCCTCGGACGTTTACCTGCAGGGAGTCGAGGTGCCGGCCGGCAGCCGCCTGGGGGCCGAGGGCCAAGCGCTGCCCGTGATCGAAGCGGCCCTCGACATCGGGCTTGCCGCATTGTGCGCGGATGCGGTGGGCGTCATGCAGGCACTGCTGGACGCCACCGTCGATTACGTGCGCACACGACAGCAATTCGGCCAGCCCATCGGGCGGTTCCAGGCACTGCAGCATCGCATCGCCGACATGGTCATTCATCTCGAACAGGCGCGCTCGATGAGCTATCTCGCAGCGCTGCGGTGCGCGGGCGATGATGCGGGGGAGCGCCGGCGGGCATTGTCGGCCGCCAAAGTCGTGATCGGCCAGGCCGCGCGATTCGTCGGACAGCAATCGGTGCAGCTGCACGGCGGCATGGGGATGACCGACGAGTTGAAAGTCAGTCATCTGTTCAAGCGGCTCACCGCCGCACAATTGATGTTCGGCGACAGCGACCTTCATCTGCAGCGATATGCGGCGCTCACGCGCGGGTGAGATGGATCCCGAGTCAGGCTGGATTGGACCTCGAGATCGGCAGCACATAGTTGCGCTTGCCGGTCGCAGCGAATATCGCGTTCGCGACGGCGGGCCCCAAAGGCGCCACGCCCGGTTCTCCGACGCCGGTGGGCGGCTCGCCCGAGGGCACGATGTGCACCTCCACCTTCGGCATTTCATTGATGCGCAGCACGCGGTAAGCATTGAAATTGCCTTGCTCGACCCGGCCATCCTTCAAGCTGATGGCGCCGTATAGAATGGCGCCGAGGCCGAAACCGATGCCGCCTTCCATCTGGGCGGCGATGATGTCGGGATTGATCGGAGTGCCGCAATCGACCGCGCAGACCACGCGGTCGACCTTGACCTGGCCGTCCTTGTCCACGCTGACTTCCGCGACCTGGGCGACGAATGTTTTGAACGCTTCGGCCACCGCAATGCCGCGTCCCTTGCCCGGCGGCAGCGGCGTGCCCCAGCCCGCCTTGTCGGCCGCCAATTCAAGAACCGCCTTCATGCGCGGATGCTGATCGAGGAGCTTGCGCCGGAATGCGAATCCGTCCTCGCCCGCCGCATGCGCCACCTCATCGATGAACGCTTCTACCGCATAGGTGGTGTGCGAACTTCCAACCACGCGCCACCAGAGGACAGGCACGCCGGTCTTGGTCGTGGACAGGTCGACCGCTATGTTCGGTATGTCATAGGCGATGGTCGATGCACCTTCGACCGAGGTGGGGTCCACACCGTCCTTGATCATTCCCGCGAATGCACCGCCCGCCATGATCGACTGGCCCACGATGACGTGCCGCCAGCCGGTGAGCCGGCCGTTGGCGTCGAGCCCGGCTTCCAGTTTGTGAAAGTACATCGGGCGGTAAAGACCTCCGCGGATGTCGTCCTCGCGCGTCCACTGCAGCTTGATCGGCGTGCCGTCGGCGCCGAACGCCTTCGCGATGGACACCGCTTCGACGATGTAATCGGAACCTACATTGGCGCGCCGGCCGAAGCTGCCGCCGGCATACAGCGTGTGAATGCTCACCTGCTGCGGATCCAATCCGGCCGTGCGCGCGGCATTCGCCTGGTCCATCGTCTGGAATTGATCGCCGGCCCAGATCTCGCAGCTGGTGGCGTTGAGCCTGACGACCGCATCGAGGGGCTCCATCGGCGCGTGCGCGAGATAGGGGAACTCGTAGCTCGCCGACACACGGCGGGCGGCGCCTTTGATTGCCTGCGCGGCATCGCCGTCTTTGCGTGCAGAGAGAGCCTGCTGGTCGGCGAGGTGCCGGTATTCGTCCATGAGCGCGACGGAGCTGCGTTTTTCGGCATTCGACTCATCCCACTCGATCGTCAATGCGTCGCGCCCGAGCTTGGCGGCCCAGAAACCCTTGGCGACCACTGCGACGCCGCCCGGCACCTGCACCACCTTGACCACTCCCGGTACCGCGGCGGCCGCGGTGGCGTCGAAGGATTTGACCTTCGAGCCGAACAGGGGCGGCCGCTGGAGCAGCGCCACGAGCATGCCCGGCATCGAGACATCGATCGTGAATTGCGCGGTTCCGTCGGACTTCGCCGGCGCGTCGACGCGGGGCGCCCGATGCCCGATCAACTTGAAATCCTTGGGGTCTTTGAGCTGCACCGTCTCCGGGACGGGAAGCGTCGCCGCGGTCGCCACCAACGCCCCGAAGGCGGCCCGGCGCTTCTTGGCCGCGTGGGACACGATGCCCTTGTCAACCGTCAGCTCCGCGACGGGCACCTTCCAATCCTTGGCGGCCGCGGCCAGCAGCATCGCGCGGGCCTTGCCGCCGGCCTCGCGAAGTTGATTCCAGGAATTCGACATGGCCGAGCTGCCGCCGGTTCCTTGTATCGTGCCGAAGGCGAGGTTGGCATAGCGCTTGGCATCGGCGGGCGCGCTTTCGACGCGAACCTTCGCCCAGTCGGCATCGAGTTCCTCCGCAACCACCGTGGCGATGCCGGTGTAGGCACCCTGGCCCATTTCGACATGCTTGGCGATTACCGTCACGCTGTCGTCGGCGCCGATTCGCAGAAACGCGTTCGGTGCAAAACTGCCGCCGGACGGGGCGGCCGGGCCGGCCAATGATCGGCGCGCGGAGTGGACCCATTCGAATCCGATCGTGAGCGCGATTGCACCATTGACGGCTGCGCTCTTGAGAAAATCGCGGCGTGTCGATGACGATGAGGCGCGGGAATTGGTGGCCATGGATTATGCCTTGATGGAGTTCGCAGCCGCATGTATGGCGGCGCGAATGCGTGAATAGGTGGCACAGCGGCAGATGTTGCCGCTCATCGCGCCGTCGATGTCGGCATCCGTCGGCGCAGGATTCGCTTCCAGGAGCGCCGTTGCGGACATGATCTGGCCTGATTGACAGTAGCCGCACTGGGGCACCTGAAGCTCGACCCAGGCCGCTTGTACGGCCTTCGCGGGCGCAGATGCCAGACCCTCGATCGTGGTGACCTTGCGGCCGGCGACGGCCGCAAGCGGCGTGATGCAGGAGCGGACGGCCTTCCCGTCCAGATGAACGGTGCATGCGCCGCAAAGCGCCATTCCGCAGCCAAACTTGGTCCCGGTGAGGCCCGCCATTTCGCGGACCGCCCAGAGCAAGGGCATGTTGGGATCGGCATCCAGCGTCGTGGGTTTGCCGTTGAGCTGAAACGTTGTGGGCATAAGTGGCCTTCCGGTGATCGAATTCGCGGGCTACGATTCTACAGCTTCGTCCCTTCAATCGTCGGCGAGGTTCTCGCCGGGAAACAGGGCGTCATTGAAGCCGAACTGCCGTAGATCGCGGATCCTGCGCGGATACAGGATCCCGTCCAGGTGATCGACCTCGTGCTGCACGACCCGGGCATGGAAGTCCTTGACCGTCCGATCGAGGGGCATCCCGGCGGCATCGACGCCCGTATATCGCAAATCCCGGTACCGGGGCACGAGTCCGCGCATGCCGGGGACCGACAAGCAGCCTTCCCAGCCCTCGTCCTGCTGCTCGCTCAAGGGGGTCAGGATGGGATTGATCAATACGGTGAAGGGCACCGAATCGGCCTCGGGATAGCGCGGATTGTGCTCGAATCCGAAGATTACGACCCGCAGCCCAACGCCGATTTGCGGTGCAGCGAGCCCCGCGCCATTGAGTTCGCGCATCGTGTCCCGCATGTCGATCAGCAGGTTTTCGAGCTCCGGGGTGCCGAAATGCACGACCGGTTCGGCCGGGGCCAGGAGGCGCGGATCGCCCATTTTTAGAACTTCGCGTATTGCCATACTTCCTAGTATCTTAGCGGCCTTTTCCATGCGAGCCTATGTTAGGAGCCTGTGTGAGTATTCCGCGCGGCCGCGACCCAGACGGATTTGCCTTCAGTCGAGGCGGAGCCGACGCGGTTGGGTGTATGCCCAATAAGGAGGCGACAACGACGAATGAAGGCAAATCCGTCCGGTCCCCGAGGGTTGGCCGGGTGAGGGGCGTCTGCGGCGTTGCGCAGCTTGGGCGTGGTGTTAACTACGCCCTGCGCCGCGCGCCTTGCATCCGCTCCCTCACCCAGCCAACGCGGCTCACGCGGAATGCTCACACAGGCTCCTGATATGCCCGGTCTTTTATACATAAAAACGTTCGGCTGTCAGATGAACGAGTACGACTCGGGCAAGATGCGGGACGTGCTCGAATCCGCCCACGGCATGACCCGCACCGACGATCCGGCGCAGGCGGACGTCTTGCTGGTCAATACCTGCTCGGTCAGAGAGAAGGCTCAGGAAAAGGTGTTTTCCTTGCTGGGCGAATGGCGCCAGTTCAAGCAGCAGCGCCCGCATGTCGTCATCGGCGTGGGGGGGTGCGTCGCAAGCCAGGAAGGCGCGGGCATCACGGCGCGGGCGCCGTTCGTCGACCTGGTGTTCGGACCGCAAACCTTGCACCGCCTGCCGGCGATGCTCGAGGGGTTGAAGGAGTCCGGCCGGTCGCAAATCGACATCAGCTTTCCCGAGATCGAAAAATTCGACCGCTTGCCGCCAGCCCAGGCCAGCGGTGCCACGGCGTTCGTGTCGATCATGGAAGGTTGCAGCAAGTACTGCACGTTCTGCGTCGTGCCGTACACGCGCGGTGAAGAGATCAGCCGTCCCTTCGATCAGGTGCTCGAAGAAGTGACTCGCTTGAGCCGTCAGGGCGTGCGCGAGATCACGCTGCTCGGGCAAAACGTGAACGCCTATGCCGGCCCGATGATGGACGGCACAGCGGCGGATCTGTCGACGCTCATTCATTTTGTGGCCGCCGTCGACGGGGTGGAGCGGATACGCTTTACGACTTCGCATCCGCTCGACTTCAACGACAGCCTGATCGAGGCATATGCCAATGTGCCCAAGCTCAATAATTTTCTGCATCTGCCCGTGCAAAGCGGTTCGGACCGCATTCTCGCCGCCATGAAACGCGGCCACACGGTCATGGAGTACAAGCAGAAGCTTCGGCGATTGCGGGCCGTACGCCCCGACATTTGCATTTCGACAGATCTCATCATCGGCTTTCCGGGCGAGACGGACGAGGACTTCGTCGCGACCATGAATCTGGTGGCGGAGGTGGGATTCGATCAGTCGTTCAGCTTCATCTACAGCCGCCGTCCAGGCACGCCGGCTGCCGCGCTGCCGGATGAGGTTCCGCATGAGGTCAAACAGCGGCGGCTCGAATTGTTGCAGCAACGCTTGAACGGACAGGCCCGCGCCATATCCCTGACCATGGTGGGCAGCCGGCAGCGGGTGCTCGTCGAACGGCCGGCCAAACGCGATGCCCGTCAGCTCGCCGGCCGTACGGACAACAACCGCTGGGTCAATTTCGACGGACCCCGGTCGCTCATGAACACCTTTGCGGACGTGATCATCACCGAAGCCATGCCGAATTCGTTGCGCGGCCGTCTCGTTGCCGACGGGGCATCGTGAGTTCGATTTCAGCGACCCGGGACCTGCTGCTCGCACCGGCGGACAACGTCCGATTGGTGGAACTGTGCGGGCCGCTCGACGAGCATTTGCATCAAATCGAGGCCAGGCTCGGGGTGGAAGTCAGGCGTCGCGGCAACCGCTTTCAGATCATCGGCATGCCTGCGGCGATCCAGCGCGCGGAGGCGGTGTTGCTCGACCTATACGCGCGGGCGCAGCGCGAGCCTGTCGACTCTCAACGCGTGCACATTGCCCTGCAAGAACTGGACATGGACACCAACGACTCCGAATCCAACACGCAATCCGACGAACTCAAGGTCCACACTTCGCGCGGTGCCGTGCGCGCCCGGGGCGCCAATCAGACCGAATATCTCAACAACGTCCGCACGCATGACTTGACCTTCGGCATAGGCCCGGCGGGCACCGGCAAGACGTATCTTGCCGTCGCGTGTGCGGTCGAGGCGCTGCAGTCGGAGAAGGTCAGGCGAATCGTCTTGGTGCGCCCCGCGGTCGAAGCCGGCGAACGATTGGGCTTCCTTCCCGGCGACCTGTCGCAAAAGGTCGATCCTTACCTGCGTCCCATGTATGACGCGCTTTACGAGATGATGGGATTCGAGCGCGTGGCCAAACTCATCGAACGCAACGTGATCGAAGTGGCGCCGCTCGCCTTCATGCGCGGGCGTTCGCTGAACGACTCGTTCGTGATCCTGGACGAGGCCCAGAACACGACCAACGAGCAAATGAAGATGTTCCTGACGCGCATCGGCTTCGGCTCCAAGGCCGTGGTGACGGGCGACATCACGCAAGTCGACCTGCCGAATTCCAAGCAGTCCGGCCTGCGCACGGTCATCGACATTTTGCGCGGCGTGCGAGGCATCGCCTTCACCATGTTCAGCTCGCGCGACGTGGTGCGCCATCCGCTGGTGCAGAGAATCGTGCAGGCCTATGAGGCCAACGCCCCCGACGACGCGCCCTGAGGCATGACGCGCAGGCTCGAACTCGATGTGAGCTACGCCGCGCGCCGCCCGTGGGCGCCCGGCTCGCGGCAACTCTCCCGCTGGGCGTCCGCCGCGCTCGCACCCATGCGGCGGTCCGTGGTGCTGTCCGTCCGGGTGGTCGGAACGGCGCGCAGCCGCAGCCTCAACGCCCGCTACCGGCACAAGGACAAGCCGACCAACGTGCTGTCGTTCGGCGGAGCGGGCCGCACACCGGACGGCCGACATTACCTCGGTGAACTCGTGATCTGCGCTCCCGTCGTCGCCCGGGAGGCGGCAGCCGCCGGAAAGACTCTCGAGTCGCATTGGGCGCACATGATCGTCCACGGAGTGCTGCACCTCTTGGGGTTCGATCATGAAATGGCGGCCGAGGCGGCGAGAATGGCTGCCAAGGAGGGTCAAATCCTTGATCGGCTTGGGTTTTCGGACCCGTATTGCTGATCGAGTATCCTTAGGGCCTCATGTCAGAACAACCTCAAGGCGGCACCACTGGCCGCTGGTTAAAGCGCATTACCCAATCGATGTCCGGCGAGCCGCGCGATCTCGCCGAGCTCATCGAGGACCTGCGCGAAGCCAGTGAGCGCGGTCTGTTCGACGGCGATGCGCTGGTCATGCTCGAAGGCGTTCTGGCGGTGGCCGACATGCAGGTGCGCGACATCATGGTGCCGCGCTCGCAAATGGTATTCGTCGAGCGCGACGAGCCTCCCGATAAACTGGTCGAAAGGGTGGTCGAGTCCGGTCATTCTCGCTTTCCCGTGATTGGCGAAGACCGCGATCAGATCCTCGGCATCCTCCTGGCGAAGGATTTGTTGAGGCTGCAAGCGGCAGGGGACGAGAGCTTCGAAATCCGCGAGTACATGCGTCCGGTCGTGTTCGTTCCCGAGAGCAAGCGGTTGAACGTCTTGCTCAAGGAATTCCGCCGCAGCCACAATCACATTGCCATGGTCGTCGATGAGTACGGCGGCGTGTGCGGATTGGTCACGATCGAGGACGTGATCGAACAAATCGTCGGCGAGATCGATGATGAGCACGACGTGGAAGACGATCAGACGATACGCAAGGAGGGTGCGAGGGAATTCACGGTGCGTGCGCTCACGCCTATCGCCGACTTCAACCACTACTTCGGGACCGCGTTCTCGGATGAAGAATACGACACGATCGGCGGACTCTTGATGCAGGAGTTCGGACGATTGCCGCGCCGGGGAGAGACCATTCAGGTCGGCGAACTGGAATTTCGCGTGTTGCGCGCCGATCGCCGCCGCATCGATCTACTGCGTGTGATCACGCCAACGGATTTCGAACCGCCCGCCGCCGACGAGTCGATTCCTTGAGTGTCGCGGCGCGCGGCGCTTCCGCCGCGTTGCGCATGCAGGCCCCGGGGCGCATGGCGGCTGCCTGCGCCGCCGGTGCCTGCCTCAATCTCGCGTTCGCCCCCTTCGGCCTGTGGCCGGTCGCCGTGCTGGCCCCCGCGCTGCTTTTCGCCCTCATCCGGGGCCTGCCGCCGCGCCGCGCGTTCTGGTTGGGCGGCGCTTTCGGCGGCGGCCTGTTCGCGTTCGGCACGTATTGGCTGTACACCTGCCTTCATGTGTTCGGCATGGTGCCGGTCTGGCTGACGCTCCTGCTGCAGGCAGCCCTGGTCGCCGCGATGTCGCTGTATCCCGCGGTGGCGTGCTACCTCGCGAATCGTTTTTGGCTCAAAGGCAGTGCGACGCGCGCGTGGTTGGTGCTGCCGGTCCTCTGGGTGCTGACCGAATGGCTGCGCGGATGGGCGTTGAGCGGCTTCCCGTGGCTGTCGCTCGGTTACGCCATGATCGACTCGCCGCTCAGCGGATGGGCGCCGCTGTTTGGAGTGTATGGCGTGACCTGGGCCGCGGTCACGGCCGCGGTCGCGCTCAACGTGCTTCTGATGCCGTCCGTTACGGTCTCCCGGCGTCTCCTCGCCGTCGGGGGCATCGTAATCCTGTTTTTCGTCCCGGCCCTGCTCGCACGCCACGACTGGACACGTGCGGCGGCTGCGTCGATCCCTGTTGCGGCTGTGCAGGGCGCGGTATCGCAGGATCAGAAATGGCAGGCGAAGAATCGCGAGGCGACCATGGCGCGGTACCTGAGACTAACCGCACAGGCCTGGGGCGCCCGGCTCATCGTCTGGCCGGAGGCTTCGCTGCCGGTGCTCGCGAGCGACATACAAGACTTCCTGCGCAGCCTGCAGGAACAGGGACGCGCCCACGGCGCGGATTTCGCGATCGGCCTCGTCGACTACAGCCCGGAATCGAAGCAGTATCACAATGGGGTGCTGGTTCTGACCGATTCGGGCAGCGGCTGGTACTACAAGCGGCACCTGGTTCCCTTCGGCGAATACTTCCCGGTGCCCTCGTTCGTGCGCTCCTGGATGCGATTGATGAGCCTGCCGTATGACGACATCACAGCGGGCGGCGAACATCAGCCACGCTTAAGCGCCGCCGGTCAGCAGCTCGGAATCACGATTTGCTACGAAGATGCCTTCGGCGGTCAGCAGCTGCGGGCATTGCGCGGTTCGACCTTGCTGATCAACGTGACCAACAACGCCTGGTACGGCGATTCCACGGCGCCGCATCAGCATCTGCAAATAGCGCGCATGCGCGCACTGGAGGCGGGCCGCTACCTGGTGCGTGCGGCAAACGACGGAATCACGGCCGTGATCGGTCCGCACGGTGAAGTCGTCGCGAGGCTGCCGCAGTTTGCCGAATCGGTGCTGCGGGCCGATGTGCGGCCGATGACCGGGCTCACTCCGTATGCGAGGCTCGGCAATTATCCAGTGGTCCTCGGCGCGGCGTTCATGTTGGGAGTGGCCATATGGCGGCGAAGGCGCGGCGGATGACAGCGCCTGCAAAGTCAATAGAGATCGCCCGCCCTTTACTGTAATCTAGCCGCACGAGATGCCGGCTGAGCAAACCGCATTGGGGGCGGCATGGGGATCCGGTTGTGCTGCGTGATTATGTTCAGCGCCTTCCTCGCGGGATGCGGCGGCAAACCGCGCGCTCCCATCTCCGGCAGCGATTCGGCCCGGCCCCCCATCTCGCAAACCACCTCGGACGAATTTCATCACGACGATCCGTGTGCGCTGCTCGAGCCCAAGGAAGTCGAGGCCGTATTGGGCGCTCCCTTGGGGACGCCGCCGTACCGTGCGCACAATACGACGCCTGGGGCCGATGGTCCGGACTGCGTATACGTAACGGCCAATTTTCATGAAATCACCCTCACCGTAGACTTCACGGACGGCGCGCAGAGCTACCGCATGACCGGCTTCGCCAAGAAGCTCCTGGGCGGGGCGCCGAGTGCGGCGGCCAAGAAGGCGTTGACGCTTGACGATGGGACGGAACTCACCGGCGAGTGGGACGAAGCGCAGCTGACGGCGCTGAACTGCTGCTTGTTCAATGCGCTGCGGGCCGATCAAATGATCTCGATCGATTTCACCGGCTCCGATGCGACGCTGCGCCAGGCGGCATCGCTGGTGGATGCCGCCTTCAAGCGCATCGACAAACCCCTCAAGCTCGACGGTGCGGCGAATGTCGCGGCGGCCCAGGCGTTCGCAAAGACCCGTCCAATGCAGGCCGATCCCTGCGCGCTCGTGTCTCGATCCGAGGCTGAAGCAATACTCGGTCCCCTGGTCTCCGCTCCGGCGCCGGGCGGAACCGCGAGCTGCAGCTACGAAGTTCCCCGCGAGAACGGCATCCGGCGGGTCTACGAACTCGACTACACGTGGCGAGGCGGCTATGCCGAAAATCGCGGTATGGCGCATACCGTCAGGATCACCGGCATGGCCATGGGTGGCGCTGCAACGGACGCGGATGACCAGCCGCTGGCGGCGGGTTCGGCCGACGATCCGTGGGAGCGCGCCGGCGTATCGTACAACGACTTCGTGGCGCTCAAAAAAGACGTCCGCGTCAAGATAGACCGGCGAACGCTCGATCCGGACAAGGTCAAGGCCCTGGTCGGCGCGGCCATGCGAAAGATATAGGGACACCGAGGAGAACGCGATGCGAATCCCAGTGCGAATTCTGTGCATGCCGCTGCTGTACGCGACGGCTGCGCAGGCGGGAGTGGTCGTGCACATGGCGTCGAAGCAGCTTCCGGCCGATCAGCCGAAGGATCACTCGATCCTCTATGCGCAGGATGGCTATCTGCGCATCGACGGCCTCGACGATCAAGGACACGTCCGCGACATTCAATTGATCCGCGACGGAGTGATCTGGATGGTCGATGTGCCGAAGCGCACATTCCGCAAATTGGACAAGAGCGCAATGGCGGCTCAGCAATCCGGCCTGCAGGACAAGATGCAGGCGATGATGCAGAACATGCCGCCGGAAAGGCGCGCGATGTTCGAAGCGCGCATGAAGGCGATGCAGGCGCAGACGCACAACTACACGCTGTCGGACGCCGGCCGCAGCGAGCGCGTGGGCTCCTACAGCTGCGAAATCTGGCAGGCCACGCGTGACGGCAAGATCTCGACCGAATACTGTGTCGCCGCCAAGGGCAGCATCGCGGGCGGCGATGAACTCGTTGCTGCCTCACACAAGGCCGCGGCGGTGGCCACCGATGTAATGTCGGCTTCCCCGCAGATGTCCAGGGCGATCTCCCCGATATACACCTTGTACGGCAAGATGGACGGTTTCCCGGTCTTGGTGCGCCACATGTCGGGCGGCAAGGCGGAACACGAAGAAACCGTGACCGCGATCGAGCGCCAGTCCTTGGCCGCCGATAAATTCGCAATACCGAAGGGTTTCACCGAGGCCACACAGGACAATCTCGGTGCGGACGATTAATCATTGCGCTCGCCGCTTGCGGGGACGCCGCGCGCCCAAGGTGCGGCTCGCCGCCAGGATCGCAGGCGCCGCGGCGATCATGGCCGTTGGACAGCCGGCCGCATTCGGGGCGGGCGCCGCGGAGAAGACGGCCATCCTGCCGGTCGCCGGGCTGGTCATCACCAATTCGGAACGTTCCACCTTGGTGAGCGGCCAAACCAGCGGGGTGCATGGCTACAACGACCTCGATCAAGAGACATGGACGTCGGTGCAATCGGCCTCGCCTCAGGAAATCGTGTACAAGCTTCGCCTGGCCGCGCCGACCAATCAGCAGGCCAACGCGGAAGCGCAGAAATTCCAGCTCTACCGCAGGGTCCGGCGCGAGGATCTCGCGCAATCGAACCGCATGACGCTCCTGTACGGGAGCACGGATCCTGAAACATACGCGGGCCAAACCTTCGCCGAAACCTCGGCGAAAACATTGAGGTCCTTGGATTCCGGGACGGATGTGCCGTTCGTGCTGGGCGTCAATTCGTACACGGGGAGTATTTTGGATCCCGTGCTGGGACAATTGACCAAAGCGGCGCCGTCGAACGCGAATGACAAAGGCAATCCGCTCTCATCGGGAGCCATCGGCAATGCGTTCATGATGCTGGGCACCGGCCGCGTCTACTACCGGGGCACGCTGCATAGGGTCGAATCCGGCCCGGTTATGGTGTCGGTTCTGGTCAATGCCGTGCGTACGAATCTTCCCGCCATACACGCCTCGGGGACTTTCAGTTCCCCTTCGAACCCCGACCAGCACGCGGAGTTCTGGTGGTTGGACAGCCCGGAGTATCCGCTCACTCTCAAATGGATCTTCGCCAACACGCACTCGCTTGTCACTCGGATCGATTTGCCGGATGCCGAGGCCACCGATGAGCATGCATCTGCAAAGGCTCCGGGACGTGTGTCGAGCATGGAAGCCCAGTTGGGCGGCAAATCCTGCCGGGTGGAACTGTCAGGAATCTACTTCAACACCGGCAGCGCGCAGCTGCTGGAGGAATCCCAGCCCACGCTCAAGGCCGTGGCTGCGGTCGTCAAACAGTCCAAGGACGCAGTTCTTACCATCGAAGGACATACCGACAACATCGGATCGGCCGACTACAACCAGGATTTGTCGGAGAAGCGCGCGGCGGCCGTGCGACAGGCTCTCGTATCGCAGTTCGGCGTTCCGGCGGAGCACCTCGCTGCGAAGGGCTACGGTTTGACGCGTCCGGTCGAGACCAACGACACTCTGGAAGGCCGGGCCCACAACCGCCGCGTCGAGTTGACGCGGCCTTGCGCCGCCGGCCACTGACAGGAGGAAACCATGGGCGCAGTCAATCCCTCAATCGCCGGCACGAACGTCCCAGCGGCGCGCGCATCGCGTCCTTTGCTCGCCCGGATTTTCCGGTTTGTGTTCTGTCTTCTCGGTGCCGCCGGATTATTCGTCGCCTATGAACATTTCAAGCTCAATGCGCAATCGGTGCCCTCATTGGCATGTCTGGCCGGCGCGGCAATTCTCGCGCTGGTGCCAGTTCGCGCGGTGCTGCACGAAGTGTTCGCCGTGGAGCGCTCGGCCCTGCACTTGGTCCATGGCCTGGGCGGTCTGGCGCTCATTGCACTGCCGCTGAGCGGAGTGGTTTCAGGCGCTCCCATGCTCACCCATGCCGCCATGGCCCCCTTCGCCATCATGGGCGCCGCGCAGGCCGTGATGCATCAGAACCATCCGCGCAACGCCCGCCAGGCCGAAGCGCTGCGGCGCTTCGCCACCAGCCTTCCGGAAGTGGCACAGTTCACGAATCCCCGCGATTTCACCTCCCCCGCCAACGCGAAGCGCGCCATCACCGTGCTCGATGACCTCCTGTCGAAGGCGCAGGCTCTCGGGCAGACGGAACTCGATGCGGATCCGGGATTTCAATCCGCCCTGAAGGCCGCCACCACCCGCCTCGGGCTCGGCCTCGGATTGGATGCCATCGATCACTCGCTCGACGCAATGGAAAAGAATCCGAATGCTGCGCGTGCGGTGCCGGCGCTCCGCAAACGCCTGGCGGAGGCCCGCCAACTCGCCAAACCGGCCTCCGCGGCCGCTGCCGACTGACGCAATCCCGGTTCAAGCGGACAACTCCTGCAGGTACCACTCCACGAATCTCGCGGCGTAGGATTCCTGCATCGAATAGGGTCCCGGCTCGAAGAAGCGCGAATTCACGCCCGCTTGGTTCATTTCGACGATTTTCTTGTCTTCGGCGCTGGTGGTTTTCCACAGCCAGGTCAGGCGCCCTACGTCGTAGTCGACGCCTTCGACGGCTTCCTGATGAACCAGCCAGATCACCTCCATCTCCGTGCTGTCGACCGCTTTCGGGATGAATCTATAGATGACGCCGTGATCCGGGTAGGCGAGAAAGTCGCTGATCGGGCCGATGTCGAAGTAGGTCGAATTGCCGTCCGGTGCCGAAAAGGAGCCCATCAAGCGGCCGACCGACCTGCCGTCGGCCGTGGCGCTGGCGATGCCGTCGTGCAGGGCGCTGCGCATGACGGCGACGGATTCGCCGCCGCCGGCTGCGCACCCGTAGCGGTCGATGTCGGGCACGACGATGCCGAGGGCTTCGGCCCGGGTGCGCCCCGCCCGCTCCAATTCGACGTTCTGTTCGGCCGGACGCGCATAGACGTGGCGCTTGGCGAATTCCGGGTGGGCGGGTGTGCAGTGATAGCACTCCATGTAGTTCTCGACGGCGAGTTTCCAGTTCGCCTTGATCGAATAGACCTCGCGATGCGCGACTTTCGCCGAGGCCCATCCGTGCACGCCGGCCGAGCGCGCCAGAGCGTCCGCGGCGACGCCAAGATCCAGGGGGTCTATTGCGAAGGTGATGAAGATCAGTCCTTCCATGATTCGGACCGGGAGCAATTTCAAGGAAAAGTCGGCGCGCCGGAACGAGTCGGGCATCTGGCGGGCAACCAACAGATTGCCGTCCAAGTCGTAGCTCCAGGCGTGATAGGGGCAGGTGAGCCGTGCGGATTGGGCCTTGCCGGAACGTCCGGCGCACAGTCGCGATCCGCGGTGCCGGCAGACATTCAGCAAGGCGCGCACTTCGCCGGCAGCCGTTCGCACGACGATCACCGATTCCGGTCCGAGATCGATCAGCAGATAATCGCCGGCGCGCGGGATGCTGCTTGCATGACCCGCACAGAACCAGTGCCGAAGCAGCATGCGCTCCATGTCGCGCTCGAATATGGCTGGGTCGGTGTAAAAATCACGGGCCAGTGCGTGCCCTGGCTGGTGATTGCGAATGCGTGCGGCCAAGTCGGTGGGTTTCACGGCGGGAATTGTATGCGCCGTGCCTCGGCGGCACTAGGGCGGCCGAGGCGCGCGGCGTTCCCGGGGACGGCTCACAGCGTCTTGGTGTTCAGTCCGCCGAAGCGCCGCTGCCGGCTGCCGTAGTCGTCGAGCGCGAATTGAAAGCGCCGCTCGTCGAAGTCCGGCCACAAGCAGTCGGTGAAATGCAGCTCGGCGAACGCCGATTCCCACAACAGAAAATCGCTGAGGCGGCGCTCGCTTCCGGTGCGAATCAAGAGGTCCACCTCGGACACCGGATACGCGCAATGATCGACCTCCTGCAGCAGGCGATGAAAGTCTTCGGCCGTGGGATTTTCATGACGCGAGGCGCGCTGTGCGGCCTGCACGATGCTGTATTGAGATGAATAGTCGACGGCTATCCGCAGCAGCATCCCCGCGCCGGCCGCGCTCGATCGCTCGCTTTGTTCGATGGACCGAAGCAGGTTCTCTCCGAGCCGGTCGCGCCTGCCGATCACATTGATGCGAATCGATTGTTCCACGCAGCGGCGGGTCTCGGTGAACAGGTATTGACCGAACAAACGCATCAACGACGCGATCTCCGCCGCCGGTCGCGCCCAATTGGCGGATGAAAATGCATACAGCGTCAGCGTCTTGACGTTCGCGCGCGCCGCCGTTTCAACGGTGGCGCGCACCGCCTTGGCGCCCTCGATGTGGCCGGCCGTCCGCGGCAGACCGCGCTCGGTGGCCCAACGCCCGTTTCCGTCCATGATGATTGCCACATGCATGGGTTCAGGCGCGCCGCGTTGCCTTGATCACGGCCTCGATGTGCTCGAGATAGCGAAGCAAGGCTTTCTTGCCGACGGGCGTGATGCAGTATTCGGACTTGGGACGCCGGCCTTCGAAGGATTTGGTGCAGACGACATAGCCCGCTTCCTCAAGTTTTCGCGCGTGCGCGCTCAAGTTCCCGTCGCTCACGTCGAACAGGGATTTGAGCTCGTTGAACGTGAGGTGCTCGTTCATGGCGAGCGCACTCATGATGCCGAGGCGCACGCGCTCGTAGATCAGACGATCGAACCCTGCGTCTTCCCTGGCGTGCGGCGAACGAGGAACGGACACCGGTCTCGACGGGGCCCTGGAAGAGGATGTCGGAGGTGGCTCGCTGCGTCTGAAGGCGCCTGATTTACTCCGCATGACCGCGCCGACCTATCAGGATGCCGAAGACGATGTGCAGCATGCCGAATCCGAGTCCCAGCATCGCCGTGTGCGCGGTGGGCAGTGCGAACGTCATCGATCCGAGGGCGACAAACATGGCTCCCATGACGCAGATGAGCCGCGCGATACCCGCTGTGGTGACCGTGCTCGCCGAGAGCACGGCGCATCCGTAGAGAAGCAGCCACATGCCGGGTATATAGGCGGTCGTTCCGGCGGATTCGAATACCACCGTCAACACGGCGCCGGCGAGAAGCGCGGGACATAGACAAAGCAAAAATTTCCTCATCGGACCCAGGTACAAAGAGCGGCCTTGCCGCACGATCTGGCGCGCCACCAGGGCTCCGCCGAGCAGGAGGGCGAGCGCCGCGGCGGTGAGCCAGATCGCGAGCCAGTGAGGGGCCAATCTGGGCAATGACACCGCGATCGCGGCGAGAACGCCGATGATCCCCATGACGATGCCGGCCATTCCCGGTACATCCATCGAGCTTGACGATTCGATGGATGCGCGGATGTAGGCAAGAGTGCCAAGCGCTCGGCTCTCGATGGCCGCCGGAGCGCCGGATTGGACTGGAAACGCCGGACTTGACCTTGGCATGAGACACTCTGGGCGATCAAACTGTATCTTGTTAAGTACTCTAAAACGCAAAGTGAGTCAAGATCGAGCCCGGGCGTCCCCGGTCGATCCAGCCGCGCAGCGAATCGTCGCGGGCAAGCGGCGGAGAGCGCAAAGAATAACGCGGCGCGATTTCTTAGTGATACCTTTCGGCGCACCGATGCCGCTTCAGGAGTGGGACTGTCATGCGACCCCTCGTTTGTGCCTGCATTTGCCCGATCGCCTGCGTCTCCGCCGCGTTTGCGGGTCCTCCGCCGCTGCTGCCGGAACCCAATGTGGCCGCGATCGCCGATGAATTGAGCGGCGAAACCGCAAAAATAAACCTTGAGGGTCTTGCCCGGCTTCACCGACAGCGCGGCTCGCAGGGATTTCATTCGGCAGCGGAATTGGTGGCCGAGCGGGCGCGCGCCTATGGCTTGAACGACGTACAGATTCTGCAGTTCCCTGCCGACGGAAAGATCTTCTACGGAACGCAGCGCGCGCGCCGTGCATGGGATGCGGAGGTGGGAGAACTGACCGAGGTCAGGGCCGGAAGGACCGCCACGATCGCGAGCTACGCGGCGGAGCCGATCGTGCTGGCCGAGGACAGCGAATCGGCCGACGTGACAGCGGATCTGGTCGACGTGGGGGAGGGGACTCACGAGAAGGACTATGCGAACAGGGAAGTCAAGGGCCGCATCGTTCTGGCTGCGGCGCAACCCGGCGCAGTGCAAGACCTGGCAGTCGGCAAGTTTGGTGCGGCCGGCATCGTGAGTTATGCGCTGAATCAGAAGACGGCCTGGGCCGGCGAGAACGACAATCTGATTCGATGGGGGCACCTGGAGTCATTCTCGCCGAACACGACATTTGCCTTCATGGTGTCGCTGAAGGCCGCTCGCGCGATGCAGGCACGGTTGCCCGGGGAGAGCATCCGCCTGCACGCCGTCGTCAGGGCGGGCCAACATCCTGGATTCTATGAGGTGGTCACCGCCGCCATTCCAGGCTCTGATCCTGCGCTGAAGGATCAAGAGATCGCATATTCCTGCCATCTCGACCATCAACGCCCGGGGGCGAATGACAACGCGAGCGGATGCGTCACCATTCTAGAGGTGGCGCGCACCTTGCAGAAATTGATCGAGGACGGCACGCTGGCGCGGCCGGCGCGCACGCTTCGGTTCATCTGGCCGCCGGAGGTCGAGGGGACCGTGACTTTGCTCAACGCCGCCCCGCGGTTCGCGCAGCGGATCAAGGCCGTGGTGCACATGGACATGGTCGGAGGCGGCCCGGAAACGAAGGCGGTGTTTCATGTGACGCGCGGACCCATGAGCCTGCCCTCGTTCGTGCACGACGTGGCATGGGCGGTGGCCGATTGGGTGAACGGCGAGTCGTACCGCTTCGCCGCCACGGGCGGCGCGGATTATCCGCTGGTCGCGCCCGAGGGCGGCAAGGAGCCGCTGCGGGCAATGTATTCGGCTTACACGATGGGCAGCGATCACGATGTGTATCAGGATTCCTCGTTCGCGATTCCCGCGATCTACCTGAACGACTGGCCGGATCGCTATGTTCACACCAACCTGGACTCGCCGGCGAACATCGATCCAACCAAGCTCAAGCGCGCGGCAATGATCGGAGCAACAAGCGGCTATTTCCTCGCGAACCTTTCTTCGCGCGACCTTGCGGCGGCGGATCGGGCGATCGAGGCGGGCGGTTTGTTGAGAAAGGCGATGTGGCTGGAAAGACGGACGGCGGCCGACGTTGTCGGGGAATACGAACGCGAAGTACGCGCCTCTCTCGGCGCGTTCGTCGCCGGGACCCCCGCGAAATTGGGGATTTCTCGCCCCGGGGCGAAGGGAGAAGGGGCGGTTGTTTATCGACGGCTCAAGGAGCCCCGAGGTCCGCTGACAGTGTTCGGATACGATTACCTCGCCGAACATGCGAGCCAGGCGGGAATCGCGGCGCCAAAGCTGCTGAGTTTCGAAGGATCGTGGGGCGGCGGCGAGGAGTACGCTTACGAAGCGCTGAACTTTGCCGACGGAAGGCGCAGCGCGAGGCAGATTGCCGACGAATTATCGGCGGAGTACGGACAGGTGCCCCTGGATCTGGTGGCCGAATACTTGCAGGCGCTGAAGGCGATTGGTGTGGTGGAATGACGCGTTTCTGCGGCCGGTTGTTTTCAATTTCGATGCTCTGCGCTTCGGGATTGGGTTTGATGAGCTGCGGGAACCGTGATTCGGACGCCCCGCACGCTCAATCTGCCGCGAAAAGCGGCGATGAGCGCGCGCTCAACCTCTACATTTGGGCGGACTACATGGCGCCCGACACGGTTGCGTCCTTCGAGAAATTGACGGGCCTGAAGGTCCGGGTTTCGTTCTTCGAAACGAACGAGACGCTCGAAGCGCGCATGTTGACGGGCAACAGCGGCTTCGACGTCGTCGTCCCCACAGCCCCCTACCTCGAACGGCAAATTCGCAGCGGCGCCTATCTGCCACTCGACAAGAGGCAGCTGCCCAACCTCGTCAATATGGACCCCGCCATCATGGCGCGGGTTGCGCTCAACGATCCGGGGAACGAGCATGCGGTCGTGTACGCCTGGGGAACGTACGGCATCGGCTACAACGTGAAGATGGTGGCGGAGGCGCTCCCAAACGTTCCCGTCAACAGCTGGCGCCTGGTCTTCGACCCGAAGTTTGCCGCCAGACTATCGGCCTGCGGCATCAATTTTCTCGACGCGCCCGCCGGCGTGGAGCGGTTGGTGCTCAAATATCTGGGCAGAAATCCGAACGCGCCCAGCGCGCAGGACCTCGCCGACGTAGAACAGGTCCTGGTCAAAATCCGTCCCTACATCCGCAACATCGATTCCTCGATCGGCACCGAAGCGCTCGCCAACGGCGATATCTGCGTTGCGCTCGAATACAACGGCACCGTCTTCCAGGCGCGGCACCGGGCTGAGGATGCCAAGAACGGCATAAAGATCGCCTATGTGATTCCTGACGAGGGCTCGCTGCTGTGGTTCGACATGTTGGCAATCCCGCGCAATGCACCGAATGTCGCGAACGCCCACCGGTTCATCAACTACCTCATGGATCCGCAAGTCATTGCGCACATTTCAAATTTCATCGGCAACGCGAACGCGAATTCCGCCGCGTCGCCGTTGCTCGACCCGTCGATCGTCGCCGATCCGGCCGTCTATCCGCCACCGGACCAGCAACGCAGGCTGTTCGTGCAAATGGAGGATTCCCCGGAGCAATCGCGTGCGATCACCCGGATATGGCAGAGGTTCAAGACTGCGCAATAACGGGCTCAGCCGATCAGCGCATCGATGAGCGCGCGATAATTGCCGAGCCCCGGCGTCTTCAATCCGGATATCTTGCCTTGATCGTCCCATTGCCGCACCCGGACCGCGTCCTTGAAAAAGGGCTCGGTCTCAAACCTGGCCGCCTCTTGCGCGGTCATGGGGCCGCCCTGCAGCTTGAGAGTGATGATCGAAGCAGGACTCAGCCTGGCGAAATACTTGGCATCGGTGGCCAGGAGATAGCGTTTGGCAGGAACGTGCAGCCGCACGGGCTCCGACACCGCGGGTGGGAATCTCCGCGCGAGCCAACGGCTGCCGATCACCTCATGATGCGCATCCACGGTCCAGTCGCCGATATCGCTCGGAACCTCTTCGACAAGGTGGCCGACGTCATGCAATAGCGCGGCCGCCACAAGCTCCGGCGGGGCGGCCGCGATCTGCGCGAAGTAGGCGGCCTGCAAGGCATGCTCCATCATCGAAACGCTCTCGCCGAAATACTCCTCCGAGCCGCGCTTGTCGAAAATGTCCAGAATTTCATCGCTAGGGTTCATGAGTGGGATTCCGGTTGTTGCTCGCGCCGAAGGAGGGCGGCCGTCGAGTACACGCTGTCGCGCGTCAAGTAGCAGCCGCGCAGGTGCCGCGGGTGTCTCGATGATGAAAATGGCGTGCGGCCGTGCAAGGTGCGTTGATTGTCGAACACGACGAGATCGCCGTCACGCAGTCTGAATTTCAATTGAAACCCGGGCTCGCGGAGCAGTGCGGCGAATCGCCTGTAAGCCGAATAGAATGCGCCCGCATCCCGGGAGCCTAAGGGCAGCGGCGCAATCGAGCGGCTGTTGTAGTGCACGGCGCTTACCTCGCCGCTGCACGCCAGCTGAATCAGGGGCCGTTCGGCGTACAGTTCCGCATCCTTGGAGCGGTAAAAAAAAGGCACCGGGGTCCGCGTGAGGACTGCGAAGGCGTCGGGAGCGGACTCGCGCATGTGCTCGGCGATGGCAAAGCCGTCCCCGAAAAGGTTCTCGCCGCCGTCGGGGGACGCGACCAACAGATGCAGCACCTGAAACCCCGGCACGGGCTCGCGGTAGGGGTTGTCCGTATGCAGCCCCAGGCCCAGGTCCGAATATGCCAGGTTTTCCGGCTGCGGCACCGAGCGGACGTCGAAAACCAGTCCGTAGTTGGTTTCGGCGACCCGGCCCATCAGCGATGCGGCCTCCAGAATTCCTCCTTCGGTACATGGCACGTCGCTCAGAAACGCGATGCCGTCTTGCAACAGCCGCATCAGCCATCGGCTGCGCAGGGGAGTGTCGGTCCGCGCATCGGAATATGACGCCCATGCAAAGTCGCGCGCGGCATCGAGACGGGCCCCTTCCAGCCAGCGCCTGACTGCGAATTCGGACCGCGGCCCGGAGCGCTTCGCGCCCTGCATCCGCAGCCATTCAAGCTCGAACGTCGCGGAGCGCGATTCGGCCTCCCACTCGACGTCGACGCCGCCGTTGCGGGGCACGGCGGAGCGAATTCTGGGATCCTCGGGCAAATCCGCAATGTCGACGAGCCGCTGTCCGCTGTGAGGATCGCGGTCTTCGCGCACATTGTCCCGCAGCCACAGGCTCGGGTATTCACTCAAAGTACCGTCCGCCCACTCGATGTTGAGCTTGCAGGGCTCTGACCAAAGCCGCTTCACTGCGGCGATGCCGTTCATGGGAGATGCCGGCCGTCAGCAGCCCGCCTGGAATGCTCGGACAGGGTTCCGGCCGCGGCTCTTGCATTCAAGATATACAGGCACCCGGCGCCGATCGCCGCCAGCGTGCTGACCGCCGCCAGGCCCACGAAGACACCCTGCCACCCGAATGACACCGAGACTCGAGCGACGATGTAGCCCGCAGCCACCGCCCCCAGATACCCGACGCCATCAATGATGCCCGACGATGCCGCGCCCGCCTGCTTGCCGCCGAAATCGAGCGCAAAGGCGCCGCCGAGGTACGAATAGGGGCCGAGAAGGCAAAATGCGATGGTGCCGATGGCGAACAGCGGCAGAAGAGACCCGGACGAACTGGACTTCAAGGTCATCAAGACGAGCAAGGCAACGGCAGCGGCGCTCAACCCGATGAACATGATCAGCGCGCGACCGTTCACGCCGAGACGGTCGCTGAGCCAGCCCGTCGCCAGCACCGATATGGCGCCGACGCCGGGAAAGATCCCGCTCATACGCGCCGCGTTGCCGTTGCTATATCCCAGGTAGTCGCGCAGGTACACCGGCGTCCAAGCATTGAAGGTTTCACGAATTATGGTGCAGCCCAGGGACAGGAGGCAAACCAGCAGAAACGCGCGGCTGCGGATCAGGGGCAGCAGCAGCTGTCCCACGCTTTGGGGCCGGGACTCCGATGCCGCAAACAAGTTGAGCGGATTGGGCTTCGCTTCGACATGCCCCGCATCGACCCGCGACTCTCGCAGCAGGAAGAAGTTGATGATCAAGAAAAGGCCGCTGACGGCGGCGGCGAAAAAGAACAGGATGCGCCAACCATGGCCATGATCGATCAGCATGCCCATCCACTGCCTCGCAGCCGCGTCTCCGACGAGATAGCTGATGCTCAGGATGCCGATGATCATCCCGTATGACGAATAGTCGAACCATTTCGAGGAAACCTTGATGAGTCCCGCCCATGCAATCGATTGCGTGAGGCGGTTGCCGATCCAGGCAACCGTGAACAGCGGCAGGCTGAGTTCGGAAGCGAACAGCAGTGTGAAGGCGGTCGCCCCGCCCAAGCCAATGAGGAAACTGATGCGGCCTCCCCAGAAGTCGCCCAAGCCGGTCAAGAAGAGCTTGCCGATCGCGTAGGCCAGCACTCCGACCGATGTCACCTCTCCGATGCGGATGATGGCATCGTCATGCGCGACGCCGTGCCGCCCCAGCTCGTCGGCAAGAAGCGGCGTGGCGACCGACAGATCCGCCCGGCAGAAGTAGAGCGAGGCATATCCGCCGAACAGCAGCAGAACCGTCACCGTCTGGCGAATTCGCAGGGACCGGGTCGTCGCGATCCCGGCGGGCGCGCCCGGGGCTACCCGAAATTCGGGCGCGGTTTCCATACAAGATCCTTGAAAAGGGCGTGAGTGCGTTGCTCCCCGCATCATCGCATTTGCAAGGCGCTTGGGCCACCGCCGCAGCCTTGGGATCGATCGGCGGCGGATTTGGGATTGCGGCTGCTCGGGCCATTGGCACAAAACCTGCTCTGAGCTTGGGGAGGCGGCGTTGACGCTGCCTCAAGGGCAAGGAATTCAGGCACAGCAGGTCAATCGATGCTCGATTCATCCAATCCAGGCGCGGCACAAAGCGGCGGATCGGCGTCGCAGGCGGCAACGCGTGACCGCTGCGGCGGCGGCGGGCGGCAAATCGTTGCCGCCCAGTTCAAGGATCCACGCAATCACGGCGGCAGAATGTCCGCAACGCTTCAACCAAGGAAACTCATATGTTGTCACTCTCCATTCTAGGCCCCGCAGCATCGGCGCTCCCCGCAATCAACATCCATCCGCACAGCCATAAGAAGGGCTCTCATGTCGAAGCCGCCAACGATTCAGGCAGCGACACCGCCGCGCAAGTTCCGGCAGGGGCTGCACAGAATCTGTTCGGCAGTCTGCTTCAATCGCTGGAGCAGGCGATCGGCGTGCAATCGAGCGCAGCGACGCCCACAGCGGCGCCCGCACCTTCCACGGCCGCCAATGCAGCGTCGTCCGCCGCAACTGCAACGGGTTCAGTCGCCGGTGCGAATCCGCCGGCATCTGCATCCGCAGGTACATTGCTGCAGAATTATTTGAACAATTTGGCGAAGAATCTGCAGAACGGAGATGCGTCGCCGCCAAGACCCGCGGGATCCAACGTCAGCGTCAACGCGTAGCCGCGGCGCTCAATTGACGTTCACAGGTCACCCGGCTAGGCTCAGGGCCGCCGGGAAGCATCGCTGTGAACACCAAAAGACTACCGACCCTGTTCATCCCGCATGGCGGCGGTCCGTGTTTCTTCATGGACCCGCCGGCTGCGGCCCCCCACATGTGGGATGGGCTGGCTGCATATCTGCGCGGAATCGACGCTGCGCTCGGGTTCAGACCCAAGGCAGTGTTGGTGATCTCGGGGCATTGGGAAAACCAGCTGCCCACGCTCAATGTGGCCGCCAAACCGGGATTGCTGTTCGACTACTACGGTTTTCCAGAGCATACCTATCGTTTGAAATATCCCGTTGCCGGCGCGCCCGAGCTCGCCGAGCGCGTGCGTGCGTTGCTGGAGGAGGCCGGATTCAAGACCGACGTGGAATCCAAAAGGGGCCTGGACCACGGCGTCTTCGTGCCTTTTTTGCTCATTTATCCGAACGCGGATGTGCCCATCCTGCAACTCTCGCTGCAAGCCAGTCTTGATCCTGCCTTGCATCTGGCATTGGGCCGCGCTTTGGCGCCTTTGCGCGATCAGGGTGTTCTCATCGTCGGCAGCGGCATGAGCTACCACAACCTGGCCGATTTGTTTTCGGGCCGCGGTGAATCCGCCGCTGCGGCCTTCGATGCGTGGCTCGGCAGCGCCGTGCAGGATCCGTCGACACGCGATCAACTGCTCGTAAAATGGCGCGAAGCGCCGGGAGGCGCCGCCTCGCATCCGCGCGAGGAACATTTGATCCCGCTCATGGTGGCAGCCGGCGCCGCGCAGGGCGAGCGCGGATTTCGCAGCTTCGGCGAGCCGATCGGCGGCAAACGGATCTCCGGCTTTCAGTTTGGTTGAGGACCGTCCATGAATCGGATCGCCTTGGTTGCCTTGGGTCTGCTGATATGCGCGCGCTCGGGTTTTGCGCAGGAGGTGAGCCACGATGCGGCGGCACCGGGTGCCCGGCTGCTCGTCATTCGGGCGCAGTGGCTCATCGACGGAACCAGCGAGAAGCGCCGGCACAACGTCCAAGTTCTGATTCGCGGCAACCGCATCGTCGATGTCCTTCCGGCCAACTCCCCGTCCCTGCCCGAAGAGGCGCAAGTGATTGATTTGGGGTCTGCAACCCTGTTGCCAGGCCTGATTGATACCCATACCCATATCTTTCTGCAGGGCGAGGATCCTGCCGCCGGGGGCTACGATGCGCAGCTTCTGAAATTTCCAGCCTCCTACCGCGTCGCGCGGGCTGTGGTGTCTGCGCGCCGCGCGCTCGAGCAGGGCTTCACGAGCATTCGCGACATGGAGACGGAGGGCGCGGGTTACGGCGATGTCGGCATCAAGCAGGCAATCAACGAAGGGCTCATCCCGGGGCCCCGGATGTGGGTGTCGACGATGTCCATATCATCGACCGGCGGCTATCCGCTGGAGGGTTACGCGCCCGAAATCATCGTACCCAAGGGCTCGCAGCTGATTGATGGGCCCGTCGAAGCACGCAAGGCGGCCCGCGAACAATTGGACAAGGGCGCGGACTGGATCAAGGTGTACATGACCCACCGCTCCTGGCTCGATGCACAGGGTGCCCTGGTGTCGCAACCGACGCTTACCGTCGAGGAGCTGAAGGAGATCGTGGACGAGACGCATGGCTGGGGGCGGAAAGTCGCCTGCCACGCATACAACGGCATGGGTCTGCAGCGCGCGCTGGACGGCGGTTGCGATTCGATCGAACATGGGCTCGAGATCACGGACGCGCAGATCGCGCAGATGATCAAGCAGGGTACCTGGTACGTGCCGACCCTGCAGGTGTACTACACGGACTGGGATCCCTCGGACACGGATTCGGGAAAGCGGGATCGAAAACGAGTGGCGGTGCATGGTGTGTCGTTCACGAAGGCGCTGCACGCCGGCGTGAAGATCGCGTTCGGAACGGACGTGGGCGGGTTCAAGTGGTCCGAGCCGATCGCCCAGGAATTTTCGCGCGAAGTCGAATTCGGCATGACGCCGATGCAGGCCATTCAGTCGGCCACGGCCCGCGCGGCAGAGCTGCTCGGCAAGCGCGGCGAGATCGGCGTGATTGCGCGCGGCGCCTATGCGGACGTGATCGCCGTGGCGGGTGATCCGCTTGCGGACGTCGATGTCCTCAAGACCGTTGAGTTCGTGATGAAGGACGGCGCGGTCATCAAGTCGCCCGCCGCCGGCGCCGCCCACTGAATGCCCGTGTGACGAAGTTCACACCCTGATGCAACCGCGATAGGAAGATCGTCGAGGCACCTCCAATTGTCATGATTTCCCTACAGAGTCAGCATGCGGGTCCCGCTAGGGTGCTCGAAAGCGCGGGAGAGGAAACATGGAACATCGCTGGGGCTCTAGAGAATCGACCGACGTGGCGGTGCGGTTTTTGGTTTTTCCGCACCAAATCGGGACCGGTCGGGTGGTCAACATCAGTGTCTCGGGCGCATTCATGGAGACGTCGCTGGCGTTGCGGCGCATGTCGCTGGTCTATCTGGAGCCCGCCGCCTGGTCGCCGGCCGAAGGCAGGGCCAAACGCATCCTGGCGAGCGTGATTCGCACGACGCCGGCAGGCGTCGGGCTCGAGTGGTGCGAGCCTCAGGTGATGTCGACCCTGTGCGGGCGCCTGGGGCTACGGCCAATGATGCCTCATTCGCAGGCGATTTTGAGCCCCGCGGCACAGCCGTTCGACGGTCCCCCCTAGCGCAGCTGCAGCTTCAATTTTGCGCGCGGAGCTTTGCGATGGTTTGCGCCGTGACCGCGGAAGGTTGGGCACCAAATCGCGCGGTGACGTAATTGGCGAGGCTCGCGATTTCTTCGTCGGAATACGCGCTGCCGAAGGCAGGCATGTTGGCGCGTTCGTCAGACGCGCGCCGATGCGCACCGGACAAAATGACCTGCACTACATTGGTCGCGGTCGGATCATTCACCGACCGCACACCCGTGAGCGTCGCATACGGGAGCACCGGGCTGACGCCGGTCCAGTCATGACAGCCCATGCAGGCGCCGGCATAGACCGACTTGCCGTGTGACTCGGCATTCGCGGCAACTCCCTCCGCGTGCGACGCGGGCGCGGGATTCGTCCTTGTCTGTTCGAGATCGGCCGTTGCGATTCCAGTCACCGAGCGTACATAGGTCACGATGGCGCCGACGTCGCCCGGCGTGAGGTATTGAAGGCTGTTGTCCACCGCTTCTCCCATCGGTCCCGTCGCCGTACCGCGGCCATCCGCGTGCCCGGTCGCGAGATAATGCGCAAGGTCGCCTTCGCTCCAGGCACCGATACCGCTCTTCGGATCCGATGTGATGTTGTACGCGCGCCAGCCTGTTTGCACCGCGCCCGAAAACTTGTCTCTTTGGTTGAGCGCCTGCAGCAGATTGCGCGGGGTGTGGCATTCTCCGCAGTGCGCCATGGCTTCCACGAGATAAGCGCCGCGATTCCACTGCGGATCGCGCGCGGTTCGCGGCTCGAAGCGCTTGTCGGGGTTGAACAGGAGCGCCCACATTCCCATCAACGCGCGCTGGTTGAACGGAAAGTCGAGCGTGTTCTGCGGCGCGGGGGCATGTACGGGCTTGAGGCTGAAGAGGTAGGCCTTGATGGCGCCCGCGTCCGCGTCGGTCATGTACGTGTAGCTCGCGAAAGGCATCGCCGGATATAGTCTCGAGCCCCCGCGGCCGATACCCTTGTGAATCGCGTTGAGGAAATCCGCGTCGCTGTAATTGCCGATTCCAGTTTCCTTGTCGGGCGTGATATTGGTCGAGTAGAGGGTGCCGAACGGCAGCACGATGGCGCGGCCGCCCGCATAGGGAGCTCCGCCGTCCGCAGTGTGGCAGACCTCGCAGTCCGCGGCGCGCGCAAGGTACGCGCCCTGTTCGACGAGGCTGGCACTCTTGAGTTCAGCGGGAACGCCCGTCGGATCCTGCGCGTGATATTCCGTCAGTGCAGCATGCGGGCCTCCCGCGAAATCCATGGCATGCGGCGCAAGCGCCACCATCCACAGGAAGCCAACGAGGACCACGGCCGCAATCACGGCGATGCCGATCAGGACGTAGCGCCCGGCGCGGCTGGATTGGGAGGTATTGTTCATGATGATTTCTTCCCGGACAGAATATCTCGGTCTATGGGCAGGCGGCGCAGGCGAATGCCGGTCGCGGCGCAGAGTGCATTGACAAGAGCCGGCGGCGCGGCCGTCACGCCGGTCTCGCCTATGCCGCCGGGCGCTTCTCCGCTCTTGATCAAATGCACGTCGATCTTCGGCGCCTCGTTGATTCGCAGCATGCGATAGTCGTTGAAATTGCTCTGCTGAACTCGGCCCTTGGCGATGGTGATCTTACCGTATAGGGCCGCAGTCAGCCCGAATATCAAGCCGCCCTGCAATTGCGCCACCACCGTGTCCGGGTTGACGACGATGCCGGTGTCCACGGCGGAAACCACACGGCGTACGCGCACTTCGCCGTTGGCATCGACCTCGGCCTCCGCGACGGTCGCAATGAAGCTGCCGAATGCCACCTGGAGCGCGATGCCCCGGCCGGTGCGTGCAGGCAGAGGATTTCCCCACCCCGATTCGGCAGCCGCGAGTTCGAGTGCGGCCTTGAGGCGAGGCGATTTGTCGAGCAGGCCGCGGCGAAATGCGACCGGATCCTTGTTTGATTTCTTCGCGAGCTCATCCATGAAGCTTTCGATGGCGAATACATTGTTGTTGGGGCCGACGCCGCGCCAGAATCCCGTCGGCACGGCCGGCGGCTCATCCCGCACATATTCCACGTGCAGATTGGGAATGTCATATGGAATGTCTGCGCCGCTGTCGACGGCATCGATGTCGATGCCCTTCTGAAACGCCGGCGGCAGCCAGCGCGCGATGACCGAGGAGCCCGTGATCCGGTGTTTCCAGCCGGCGATGCGGCCGTTCGACAGCGTCGCCGACAGGGTGTCGCGGTACACGGGGCGGTAGACGTCGTGCTGAATGTCCTCCTCACGGGTCCAGACGACCTTGACGGGCCCGTCGACTTGTTTGCCGATTTGCACGGCCATGTCGGTCATGTCCACCTCGAGCCGGCGACCGAAGCCGCCGCCGATGAGGAGGTTGTGCACCGTGACCTTGTCGAGCGGAAGCCCCGCAACCTTGGCCGCCGCGGCCTGGGTCCGCGTGAGCACCTGGGTTCCAACCCAAACCTCGCAGCTTGCCGGCGTCACGTGCACCGTACAGTTCATCGGCTCCATGGTGGCATGCGCAAGGAAGGGCATCTCGTACGCAGCTTCCAGCCTCTCGCCTTCGGCCAGGCCCTTGGCGACGTCGCCCACGGACTTGGCAACCGCGCCCTCCTTCTCGCTCGCGGCGCGAAGCTGCTTCCAGATCTCATCGGAGGAAACCGTGGAATGCGGGCCCTCGTTCCACGTGATGCGAAGCTTGTCCAAGCCTTGTTTGGCCGCCCACATGTGATCGCCGACGACGGCGACGAAATCCCTGAACACGATGATCTGGCGTACGCCGGGGACTGCCTTGGCCTCGGCGTCATCGACATGCTCCACGGTCCCGCCGAATACCGGAGAAGCGGCCAGCGTCGCGAACTTCACGCCCGGCGGCATGGCATCGATCCCGTACACGAGTTTGCCGTTGACCTTGTCGGGCGTGTCGAACCGCTTGCGCGGGGTGCCGATCAAGTTGAAGTCCTTCGCATCCTTGAGCGCCGGCTCCTTTGGCGGCGTCAGGCCCCGGGCATGATCGATCAGCGCGGCGTAGGAGGCGCGCCGACCGCTCGCATCGTGGATTACTTCGCTCTTCTCGGTACGGACGCCGGTGGGATCCACTTTCCACTGCCGGGAGGCGGCCTGCACGAGAATGTAGCGCGTGCCCGCGGCCGCCCTGCGCAACGGCAGCCAGAAGGAACGCACCGAATTCGAATTGCCGGTGACTTGCAGTCCAAAGATGGGGTTGCCGTAGAGCTTGTCATTGGGGGGCGCGGCTTCGAGTGTCACCTGGTCGAAGTCCGCATCGAGTTCCTCGGCCAGTATCATGGCGATGGAGGTGTAAATACCCTGGCCCATTTCGACCTGTGGCATGATGAGGGTGATCTTCCCGTTTCTGTCGATGCGTATGAATGCGTTGGGTGCGAACTCGGGAGCAGGAGCCTGCGCGCCGCCGGCAGAGGGTATGTGGAAGCCGACCATCAAACCGCCCACGACAAGCCCGGTCTGAAGGAATTCGCGCCTCGTCAGCGCCGTGCGATCCTGAAAATGACATGGAATTGGATCAGGCTTGGGCTGCATGCTTGATCGCCTCGCGGATGCGGACATAAGTTCCGCACCGGCAAATATTCCCCGCCATGGCGGCGTCGATGTCCGAATCCCCGGGATGCGCAACGGTGTTGAGAAGCGCCGTCGCCGACATGATCTGGCCCGACTGGCAATAGCCGCACTGGACAACCTCCAGATCCAGCCATGCCTTCTGCACCCGGGCTCCGACCGGGGTGGCGCCGATGCCCTCGATCGTGGTGACCGCACGCTGGCCGATCGACCCCACGGCCAGCAGGCAGGAGCGCACGGGCGCCCCATCCACGTGGACGGTGCAGGCGCCGCACTGCGCTATACCACAGCCGAATTTCGTGCCGGTCAGCCCCAGAACATCGCGCAGCACCCAAAGCAGCGGCATGTCGGGTGGAGCGTCGACATTCCTTGTTTCGCCGTTTATCCGCAGACTGACCATGATGTACCTCGTGGAAGGCAAGGCGATGGCAGGGCTACCGCAAGACTATAAATCCATCGAGGAAAACCCGCCATCGTCCTGAAAGGCGGCCAACGCCGGTGAATGCGTTGACCCGGCCGCAGGCCGCATTCATCATCGGCGTCTCGACAAGGGAAAACCGTGCGAATTCGCGTTCCGAACCGGATCATCAACCGTCTCGTCCTGGCCGCCGCGCTCCATGCGGCGCAGTGGTCCTCGGCGCAGGCCGCCGACCCGGAGCCGGTCCAGCACGAGTTCACCATCGAAAATTTCAAGACGGAAAACGGCGCTGTGCTGCCGCTGGCGCGCATCGTCTATGGCACCTACGGGCATTTGAATGCGGCAGGCGACAATGCGGTGCTCCTCCCGTCGCACTATATGGCCGACATGCACGGCTACGGGTTTCTGATCGGACCGGGCAAGGCGCTAGACCCGGCGAAACTGTTTCTGGTTACCAGCGAATTGTTCGGCAACGGCCGGTCGTCCTCGCCCAGCAACACGCCCGAGCCATTGCATGGCCCGCGATTTCCCGCCACGACGGTCCGCGACAATGTGGACGCGGTGCATCGCCTCCTGACCGAACAGCTCAAAGTGCGCCACCTGCGGGCCGTGATCGGCTTTTCGATGGGGGCTCAGCAGGCGTTTCAATGGGCCGTGAGCTATCCGGACTTCATGGATCGCATCGTGGCCACGTCGGGTACGGCGAAGACCTACGGTCATGGCATCGTGCGGCTCGAGGGGCAGATCGCCGCGCTCACTCTCGACCCGGCATTCAACGGGGGCGACTACTCCGTACAGCCGAAGAAGGGTATGCAGGCCTTCGCCATGGTCTGGACCGGCTGGCTGTTCTCGCAGGAATGGTGGCGGCGCGAACTCTGGCGGGGCGACCCCGCGCTCGGCGGCAGCTTCGATCAAGTAGTCGAGCGCTTCCGCACGAATTTCATACCCGGAGCCGATGCCAATGACCTCATCCTTCAAATGCGCACGTGGGAACGGCACGACGTGGGCGGCACCCCGCCGTTTCACGGCGATGTCGAGGCGGCGCTGCGCTCCATCAAAGCTCAGGTGCTGTACATGCCGTCGCAAACCGACTTGTATTTCCCGGTGACCGACGCGCGGTACGAAGCGGCGTTCATTGCGCATTGTTCGCTCGTGCCGATTCCCTCGCTCTGGGGCCACCCGGCCGGCGCGGGTGCATCGCCGGCGGACGGCAGGTTCCTCAACGAGCACATCGCGGCGTTCCTCGAAGGCAAAACCGCGAAAAAATGACTCCGGTTCTCGCAGCAGGACGTGCGATTGTCCGCGCCTTGGACGCCATTCCTTGGGTGCGCACGAGCACCCTCCCTAGTATAGTTTCGCATTCTTTGGCCCGAGGTGATCGCATGCGTCGTCATGGAATCGTCAGCGCTTCACTGTGCGTCGTCGGGGGGTTGCTTCTCTGTGCCTCCGCCCGGAGTGCGGCGCCCCTGCTCTTGCGGAATCCCGCGCTCAGCCAGGACAAGATCGCGTTTCTCTACGCCAACGATATTTGGGTCGTCGCGCGCGAAGGGGGAGATGCAAGAAGGCTGACCTCGGCGGGCAGCGTGGCGGCGGGGCCCTATTATTCGCCCGATCACACGCAAATTGCATACTCGACCAGCGCTCATGGATTGATGGACGTGTACGTCGTGAATGCGGACGGCGGAGTGCCGCGGCGGCTCACCTGGGAGCCGACAGGGAGCCGGGTTGCCGGCTGGACACCGGACGGCAAGGAGATCCTGTTCGCCTCGCAGCATGCAAGCTACTCGGACTTTCCCCGGCTGTTTCGGGTGCGCGCCGACGGCATCGGACCGCCACAATCGCTGCCCCTGCCGAGCGCCGCCGAAGGGAGCTTCTCGGATGATGCGAGCACGCTGGCATATGTGCCCTTCCAGCAGTGGCAACCGGCGTGGAAGCGCTATCGCGGCGGCCAAACGACCCCGATCTGGCTCGTGAACCTCAAGACTCTCGACATCGAAAAGATTCCCCGCGAAAACTCCAACGATTCGAACCCGGTGTGGAGCGGCGCCACGGTGTACTTCCTGTCCGACCGCAACGGCCCCGTCTCTCTGTTCAGCTATGACCGGGGAACGAAGGAGGTGCGCGAGGTCATTGCGAACAAGGCCTTCGACCTGAAGTCGGTCGGCGCAGGACCGGGCGCGCTGGTCTACGAGCAGTTCGGCTCGCTGCATCTGTATGATCTCACGACGCATCAAGAACACGCCGTGCCGGTCACGATTCGCGGAGACCTGCCGGAGCTCGTGCCGCATCTGGCCAATGTTCCGGTCAAGGAGTTGCAGAATGTCGCCATCTCACCGACCGGAGCGCGCATTCTCGCGGAAGCGCACGGCGACATCTTTACGGTGCCGGCCGAAAAAGGGGACACCCGCAATTTGACCCGGACGCCGGGGTCTGCCGAGCGCGATCCCGCGTGGTCGCCCGACGGAAAATCAATCGCCTATTTCAGCGATGCCTCGGGGGAATACCAACTCCACGTGCGGGATCAGGATGGCTTGCAGCCGCCGAAAGTCATCGACTTGGGACCCGGCGCGTCGTTCTTTTATGCCCCGCATTGGTCGCCCGATTCCAAGCGCATCGCCTTCACGGATAAGCATCTGCATCTGTGGTACGTGGACGTGGCCGGCGGCAAACCCGTCAAGGTCGACACCGGTCTGCGGGGCGGTTTCGGCAGCGCCATGGAGCTTGCCTGGTCGCCGGATTCGCAATGGATTGCGTATACCCGCGACCTCGAGAGTCAGATGCATGCGATCTTCTTCTATTCCCTGGCCTCTCATGCTTCCACGCAGATCACCGACGGCATGAGCAACGCAGCGCATCCGGTTTTCGATCCGAACGGAAAGTACCTGTACTTCGCCGCGTCGACGAACAACGGGCCATCGGATGCCGGGATTGATCTCTCGTCGCTCGATCGCGCCACCAACAGCAGCGTGTATGTCGTCGTGCTGTCGCGCAGCGGCGCCTCGCCGGTGCCGCCGGAGAGCGACGATGAGAACAAGCAAAAGGAAGATGAGGCGAAGAAGGGCGACGCCGCGAAGGACGCCAAGAAGGACGACCAGGGCGCCACACCGGACTCCGACAAGGACCGGCCGGCGGCCAAGGAGCAGGGCAGGAAGGACGGGGCAAAAAAAGGGGCGGAGAAGCCCAAGCCCACGGTGATTGATCTGGCGGGGATCGGCAATCGGATCCTGTCGCTGCCGATTCCCGCGCGCAACTACGTCGATATCGCGGTGGGCAAGGCGGGGGTCCTGTTTCTCGCCGCTGGTCCTGCGGTGGGCCGCTCGTCGGAGGATGGCGGGACGCCGGTGCTTGCACTGTGGCGATTCACCACCGAGAAGCGCTTGACCGAAGAGATCTTGAGCGGCTTGACCGCCTTCAAGGTGTCCTTCGACGGCGAGAAGCTGTTCTATTCGCGGCAGGATAACTGGTTTCTCGCGCCCACGGCGGAACTCAAGCCCGGTTCGCCGGACGCGGCCGCAGGCAAGCCTGTGAACAACGGCGGCATGACCGCGGTGCTCGATCCGCGGGCCGAGTGGAGACAGATGTATCGCGAGACCTGGCGCCTGCAGCGTGACTTTCTCTACGACCCGCACGTTCATGGTCTCGACCTGGACAAGATTCAAGCGAGGTACCAGCCCTACCTCGATGGTCTGGGTGCGCGCGACGAATTCACCTATCTGTGCGTAGAGATGCTCGGCGAGGTGCAGATCGGGCATATGTTCGTGCGCGGGCCTGGCAAGCCGCCGGACGCGCCGAAGCCCGGCCTGCTCGGCGCCGACTATACGCTCGATCACGACCGCTACAGATTCGCGAAGATTTATAACGGTCAGAACTGGACACCGTCGCTCACCGCGCCGCTGACGCTTCCAGGCATCAATATCGTCGAGGGCGACTACCTGCTTGCCGTCAACGCACGGGAACTCCGTGCCTCCGACAACATCGATGCCTTCTTCGACGGCACCGCGGGCAAGCAGACCGTACTGCGTATTGCAAAGAGTGCCGACGGCAAGGATGCGCGCGATGTCACGGTCGTGCCCGTCGACTCCGAGCATGGACTGCGCAACCTCGACTGGATCGATTCGAACCGGCGCAAAGTCGATTCTTTGTCGGGCGGCAGAATCGCCTACATCTACATGCCGAACACTGCGGGCGCCGGCTATACCAATTTCAACCGATATTTCTATGCTCAACTGGACAAACAAGGGGTGGTGCTCGACGAGCGCTACAACGAAGGCGGATTCATCGCCGACTATGTCGTCAACGTGCTGGGACAGAAATTGCTGAGCGGCGCGATCGAACGCGACGGCAAGCCGGTTCACGATCCGGAGGGCGCGATCTTTGGACCCAAGGCGATGATCATCGATCAGTCCGCAGGATCCGGCGGAGACGCCATGCCCTGGTATTTCCGCAAGGCGAATCTCGGGACCCTGGTCGGGGTGCGCACCTGGGGCGGCCTGGTCGGCATCGGTGGTTACCCGACCCTGATTGACGGCGGATTCGTCACGGCGCCCCGCTATGCAATTTACGGCCTCAACGACGAATGGGAAGTCGAAGGCCACGGCATCGCGCCGGACGTCGAAGTCCAAATGCTGCCCAAAGATATGGCGGCGGGACACGATGTACAGCTGGAACGCGCAGTATCGATAGTGCTCGAGCAACTGAAGGAACATCCGGTCGTCGAGCCCAAGGTGCCGCCGTATCCGAACCATCACGAGCGCGACGGGCTCGGCATCCGCTGAAGCTTCGGACTCAACGCCTCCTTGGATGTCTCGGCCAGCCGGTGAAGATCAGCGCGGCGATGCAGAGGAAGGCAAATGAATTGCCCGTCTCCTCATAGGCCGTGTGGCCTCCCGACACCATGGGCACCGTGACCAGCATGCCGTCTTCGGGATGCGGGTTGCGGTAGGGATCGTCTGCATACGTCTTCTGCACCACGCGGCCATTCGGATCGATGAGCGCGGAGACGCCGGAATTGACTGCGCGCACCATGCTCACGCGAAGCTCGACGCTTGCGAACACGGACAACGCCAGATGTTCCCACGGCTCGGCGTCTGCGCCGAACCAGGAGTCGCTGGTCAAATTGACGAGGAGATCGGGGTGCAGCTGCCCGACGCGGCGCAGGAACCCCTGCAAGATATCTTCGTAGCAGATCACCGGGCCGAGTTTCCAAACCTGGTTCCCGCCACCCGTGAGGGGCAGCGTGGCCGGTCCCTTGCCCGCCGTGAATCGACCGGTGCCCGCGGGCAGGAAATTTCGCAGCCACGGAAAGGTCTCGATGCCCGGAATGTATTCGCCGAACGCCAGCAGGCGCACTTTGTCGTAGCGTCCGGCCGCTCGTCCGTTGTCGTCGAGGATGATCGCTGAATTGAACGCGTCGTCGTGCGATGCGTCGTACATCTCCGCGCCCACCACGACCGGGATGCTGAATCCGCGGCGGATCATCCCCAGCGATTCGGGTGCAAGATCGGCGGCGAAATCCCGGGGCAAGGTCACCGGATAGCTGCCCTCGCTCCACACGATGAGCTGAGCGCCGTCGTGCTGCAGCCGGCGGGACTGCGATTGCAGCGCGGTCAGTTGGCGAACGGCCTCTTCGCGCGACAATTCGCCGTCGACCGTGTAGGCGAAGTTCGGCTGGACGAGGCCAACCTTCAAGCGCGGCGCGCGGGCGATCATTTCGTCCACCTGCCGCATGCGCACCCCGCCGAAGACCAGAGCCGCAACGGTCAGCGCCGCGGCCGCGAGCGCCGAATGACGCGCAGCGAGCCCATCGACGGCGAGGTCGAGGAGTGCGCCGTTGACCAGCATCAGCAGCGCGGTGACCCCGAGAGGACCCGTCAGTTCGGCGATCTGGATGACGAGCGGGTGCCACGCCTGGGAGATCCACTGGCCGCAGGGGAACAATTGCGGCACCGCGAATTCGCTAACGACCATCGCCAGCGGCGCAAGCACGGTCATGGGGACGCGGCGCCTTTGCCGGATGCCGCGCACGATCGCGGTGAACAACAGAAAAATGAGCGCGCGCGTCGCGCAAAACAGCAGGAACCCCAGCGTCGCCGCCCACCAGGGAAAGTCCGCGAAGCGCCGCATCACGTCGATCAGCCAGTAGAAGCCGCCCCCCGTCTCCACCACGCCGGCCCACCAGCCCAGAAAAAGTGCCTGTTTGAACGTGGGCGCCCGATCGACCGCGAGCAACATGGGAACCGCCGCGACCCAGGCGAAGGCTGAAAAATCGAAGGGCGTCACCGCAAGGAACCAAAGGCAGCCGCTCAAAGTGACGAGGGCGAAGGCCGAGTGGAAATTAAGCTTAAGCATCCTTAATCCAGGCCAATGCAGTTCACGGCTATTGCGCATCTCGGGTATTCTGAGGCCCAATCATGCAAGAAAGATACGAACCCGCCGCTGTCGAAGCGGAAGCCCAGCAATTTTGGACCCGAGCGCGCTGCTTCGAAGCCAAGGAAGATGCCGCCCGCGACAAGTATTATTGCTTGTCGATGTTCCCCTATCCAAGCGGTCGCTTGCACATGGGGCACGTTCGCAATTACACCATCGGCGACGTGCTGTCGCGATTCATGCGCATGAACGGCAAGAACGTTCTTCAGCCCATGGGATGGGACGCGTTTGGTCTGCCGGCCGAGAATGCCGCCATGGCGAACAGCGTGCCGCCGGCGAAGTGGACGCGCGACAACATCGCGCATATGAAGACGCAGCTCAAATCCCTCGGGTTCGCCCTGGATTGGAGCCGCGAGCTCGCCACCTGCGATCCCGAGTACTACCGCTGGAATCAGTGGTTGTTCCTGCGGATGCTCGAGAAGGGCATCGCCTATCAGAGGACCGGTGTGGTCAATTGGGACCCTGCCGACAAGACCGTGCTCGCCAACGAGCAGGTGATCGACGGCCGCGGCTGGCGCACCGGAGCGCTGGTCGAGAAGCGCGAAATCCCGATGTACTACCTCAAGATCACGGCGTATGCCGAGGATCTGCTCGATTCCTTGAGCCACATGCCGGGATGGCCGGAGCGCGTGCGCGCCATGCAGGCCAACTGGATCGGCAAGAGCGTCGGCGTGCGCCTCGGTTTTCCGTACGACATCGAGGATCTGGGCAGCGGCGTGATGTATGCGTTCACCACGCGCGCGGATACGCTGATGGGGGTGACGTTTTGCGCCGTAGCGCCCGAGCACGCGCTCGCGGCCCATGCCGCGCGCCGTGACGCCAAACTGGCGGCGTTCATCGAGGAATGCAAGCGGGGTCCCGCCATCGAATCGGAACTCGCGACGCAGGAGAAGAAGGGCATGCCCACGGGGCTCACCGTGCGCCATCCCATCAGCGGCGAGGCCGTCCCGGTGTGGGTGGGCAATTATGTGCTCATGAGCTATGGAGACGGCGCGGTCATGGGCGTGCCCGCGCACGATGAGCGGGATTTCGAGTTCGCCAAGAAATATCACCTGCCCATCAAACCGGTCATCGACGTCGGCGGCCGAAAGTACTCCCCTCACGAATGGGCGCCGTGGTATGCGGATCACGGCCGCTGCATCGATTCCGGGCCTTACGACGGTTTGGAGTACCAAGCGGCCGTCGATGCCGTTGCGGCGGATTTGAGCCGCAAGGGCCTCGGCGAAAAGCGCACGACCTGGCGGTTGCGCGACTGGGGAATTTCGCGGCAGCGCTACTGGGGCTGTCCGATCCCCGTCATTCATTGCGCAGCCTGCGGCACGGTGCCCGTGCCCGACGAGCAGCTGCCGGTGGTGCTGCCGGTGGACCTCGTTCCCGACGGCAGCGGCAACCCGCTGCTCAAGGACGAGGCCTTCGTGGCCGTTTCGTGCCCGCGATGCGGCGGCGATGCCCGTCGCGAGACCGATACCATGGACACCTTCGTCGACTCGTCATGGTATTTCCTGCGTTTCGCCTGTCCAGACAACGGCCGCGGAATGGTGGATTCGCGCGTTCAGTACTGGCTGCCGGTGGATCAGTACATCGGCGGAATCGAGCATGCGATATTGCACCTGCTGTACTCGCGTTTTTGGACGCGAGTCATGCGGGACCTGGGATTGGTCGCGTTCAAGGAGCCTTTTGCGAACCTGTTCACCCAGGGAATGGTGCTCAACGAGGTGTTCTTCCGCAAACCGGATGCGGGCCGCGTCGAGTATTTCGATCCTGCCGACGTCGAGATTACGCTCGATCAAACCGCGCAGCGGCGCATCGCGGTGCTGCGCGCGGACGGCGAGGAAGTCGAATCCGGCGGCGTGGTCACCATGTCCAAGTCGAAGAAGAACGGTGTCGACCCGCAGACACTGGTCGACGAATTCGGCGCAGACACCGCGCGCCTTTTCACCATGTTCGCCGCGCCGCCGGAGCAGTCGCTCGAGTGGTCGGATGAAGGCGTGCAGGGGGCCTATCGGTTCATCAAGCGCCTGTGGAAGGCCGTGCATGACCACGTCACGCACGGCGCGGTGACTGCGCTCGACAAGGCGGCGCTGAACGAGGCTCAGAAGGCGATCCGCAGACAGGCGCATCAGACCCTGGCGAAGATCACCGACGACATCGGGCGCCGCCGCACATTCAATACTGCGATTGCCGCGGCCATGGAGCTCACGAATGCGCTCGGGAAGTTTCCGCAGAACTCCCCGCAGGATCGCAGCGTGGTACAGGAGGCTTTGGAAATCGCGGTGCTTGGACTTTCGCCCATCGTTCCGCACGTGACGCACGCGCTGTGGCGCGCCCTCGGTCACCAGAGAGCGCTCATCGACGAACCGTGGAAGGCGGTGGATTCCGAGGCTCTGCAGACCTCCTCGATCGCCATGGTCGTGCAGGTCAACGGCAGGCTGCGGGGCCACATCAGGGTTGCCGTCGGCGCCGATGAGGACAGCGTGCGGGTCGCGGCGCTCGGCGATCCCAACGTGCAAAGATTCATCGCCGGCGCTCCGGTGCGCAAGGTGATCATCGTGGCCGGCAAGCTGGTCAATGTCGTGGTGTAATTGCCCCATGATCCACAAGCGCAGTCGCCGCAGAATGCCGGGCCCGGGTGCGGCCGGGCGCGCGCGCTGGCCGCTGTTTTTGGCGGGATGTTGCACTTTGATCGGGCTGTCCGCCTGCGGCTTTCGACTGGTGGGAAGCGACGCTCTGCCCGGCGTGCTGGCACGTCCCTACCTCACGCTCAAGGATCCCTACACCGATTTTTCCCGCGAGTTCGAGCATCAGCTCAAGAGTGCGGGCGCCACGTTGCAGAGCGTGAGGGCAACCTCGACCGCCACCATCGACGTGACCAAGGATTCGGTCGAGCGCCGGACGCTGTCGGTGTCGGCTCTCAATATTCCGACGGAGTACGAACTGACGTACACGATCACCTTCGCGGTGCACGGCCCCGACAAGGAATTGCTGGCTCCGCAGACCATCAGTCTGTCGAAGGACTACAGCTTCGAGGAGAACGTGCTGCTTGCCAAGGAGCACGAAGCGGATATCCTGCGGCAGCAAATGGCTCGGGATTTGGTGTCCATCGCGATGCGCCGGCTCACGAGCTTGAAGTAGGATTCGGCGGGGCGGCGGCGTGCTCCTGATCAATGGCATCGATCGAATGAGCCTGGAACTTCTCCTGGACCGATATGGATTGGAGCTGCGCTTGGTGGCGCCCGGCGAAATCATCCCCGGATCGTACTGGGGCGAACGCGAGGCGGGCTTGATCGGCGCGAAGCTCTTCGCGCGGCTCGACACGCCGGTGCACTCGGTGCTGCACGAGGGCGCGCATTTCATCTGCATGACTCCTGAACGCCGCGCGGGCCTGGATACCGATGCGGGCGGAGATGATGCGGAAGAAGGCGCCGTGTGCTACCTGCAATTGGTGCTGGCGGAGACGCTGCCGAACGTCGGCCGTGAGCGCCTGTGCCGGGATATGGATGATTGGGGCTACAGCTTCAGGTTGGGCAGCACCGCGGCCTGGTATGCCGAGGATGCGGAGGACGCGCGCGCTTGGTTGATCCGTCACGGACTGCTCGATCCACGGGGACATGTCACCTACGCCTGCCGATAACCCGGCTCGCTTGACGCGCCGCACCGCGATCGCCGGATTCGGGGCCATGCTGGCCGCCGGCTGTTCACGCATGGCATTCTTGGCCGCGAACGTGCCCGCGGTCTTCGGCGCCTATCGCCGCCACTCCGATGTTTCGTACGGCCTGGGGCCCCAGCACCGCCTGGATGTGTACGTGCCGGATCTGAAGTCCGTGGACCCCCGTCCGCTGGTCGTTTTCTGGCACGGTGGCCGTTGGAGCTCCGGCGACAAGGCGGACTACCGATTTGTGGGCGCGGCCCTGGCGGAACTGGGATATGTCGCCGTGCTGCCGAACTACCGGCACTACCCGGAGGTCAAGATGCCGGGCTTCATGGACGATGCCGCGCGTGCGGCGCTCTGGGCTGCGGCGCATGCCGGCGAATTCGATGCGGACGCGGCGCGTCTGTATATGATGGGCCATTCGGCGGGTGCGCACCTCGCCGCTTTGGTCGCGCTCGACCCGCGGCATTTCGCAGGCGCGGGACAGGCAGCGCCGCCCATTGCCGGGGTGATCGGCCTTTCGGGGCCGTATGATTTCCTGCCGCTGCTCGAGGAGGACGTTCGGGACATGTTCGGTCCGCCACCGAACTACCCGGACTCGCAGCCCATCAATTTCGTGCGGCCCGGCGCGCCGCCGATGCTGCTGGTGCATGGTTCGAGGGACGAGACCGTGTGGCCGAAGAACTCCCGCAACTTGGCGACTGCTTTGCGGGCTCGCGGCGTGTCCGTGACGCTCAAGCTCTACCCGAAACTCCTGCACGGCGACACCGTGGCCGCATTGAGTTTGCCGGCGCGCGGCCGGGCGCCGACGCTCGCCGACATCGCGGCATTCGTCGATCGACGGGCGTGAGGAGTGTCTTGCGCGTCAGGCGGCGTTCGCGGCCGCGGCCGCGGGGATGGCGTAGCAGCGGCCGAACCGATTGCCGAGGAACGCAGACAGCTTGATGTCTTCCTGACGAATCAGCCCGGACAGTGGCAGCTTGCCTTGGGCGAGCATGTCGAGGACCGCGCAAATGCCGCCGGCGGTGGTGATCTGGATGGCGCTGCGTACGCGTCCGCCGAGCGGCGCCGCGTAGATCTTGTTGGCGTAGGTCTCCTGCATGAGCTGACCTCCGCGCAGGCCGCTCACGGTCACGAACACGATCACCACATCCTGCAGCGTGATGGGAACGGCATTCTCCAAAATGTCCTTCAGGAGCTCGCGCCTGTCGCGCAGACGCAGGTCGTTGAGCAGGGCCTTCATGATCGCGGCATGGCCGGGATAACGGATGGTCCGGTAATTCAGGTTGCGCACCTTGCCGGCGAGGGTTTCGCACAGAGTGCCCAGGCCGCCCGAGGTGTTGAACGCCTCGTACAAGATGCCGTCGAGCGAGAATTCCTCCAATTCCTCGAGAGGCTGCGTTTCACGCAGCTTGCCGTTGACGATGGCTTCGCACGGCTCGCAGTACTCGTTGATGACGCCGTCCGTGCTCCACGTCAGATTGTAGTTGAGCGCGTTCGACGGAAATTTCGGCAGCGCGCCGACGCGCATGCGCACATCGTGCAGTTCGTCGAACCGTGACGCCAGGTCGCTTGCGACGATGGTGATGAATCCCGGGGCGAGTCCGCATTGAGGAATGAAGGCGGTGCGCGCGCCCTGAGCGAGCTGCTTCACGGCACGGGTGCTTGCGACGTCCTCGGTCAAATCCAGGTAGTGTGCGCCGGCCGCCTTGGCCGCCTCGGCGATCAGACGGGTCGCGTGGTAAGGCGCGGCGCTCAAGACCGCGAACTTGCCGGTCAGAATCCTGCGCAAAGCGCCATCCTGCGCGATGTCGGCGGAGACTTTCTGAATGGGCGCCGCGGTCTCCAGACGGTCCAATTGCTGCTGCGAACGATCGACCACGGTTACCGAATAGTCGCCCGATCCGCCGAGCAACTCCGCGATCATGGATCCGATTTTTCCGGCACCGACGATGACGATGTCTTTCATGTCCATTCCTTGTGTGATGGCCGCTATTTTTGACCGGCCGCCCTGCGATTGGTAGGGTCATTTTAGTCATTATTAAGGTATAGTCACGGCATTACGCAGCCATAAACCGGCGAAGTGCCATGGATGTCATCGACGAAAAGATTCTTCTGGCCCTGCGGGAAGACGGCCGTGCCTCCACGGCCCAGCTGGCGCGGATGGTGGGGCGATCGCGCACCAGCGTGCAAAGCCGCATCGAGCGTCTGGAAAAGCGGGGCATCATCGTCGGCTACGGAGTCGTGCTGGCGCCCGAACACGGCATGGGAGCCGTGCGTGCGCACGTCATGATCAAGGTGGGACCGAAGGAAGCGCGCGCGGTCAGCGCGGCGCTGCGGGCCATTGCGCAGGTGCGTGTTCTTCATTCGGTGAGCGGCGATGTGGATTTGATCGCCGTTGCCGCGACCTCGTCGGTCGCAGAGATGGATCAAGTGATCGATCGCATTGGTGCGTTGGACGGCGTGGAGCGCACCAACTCGTCCATCATTCTATCGACGAAATTTGAGCGCTGAGAAGTCTGATTGCGCTCAGGCGCCGTCTACGGCGTTCAACAATCGGTTCGGACAGGCGCATGCACGCGAGCGCCTCGCGGCCTTGCGTGAAGGCTGAGAGTTCCGCATCGACACACTGCAACGGGTGAGTCATGTTCCAGTCTCAGCGGCCGACCGCAATTCCGTTGCGCGCGCCAGCGCCTGTTCGAGCGTCTCGATGACGTTGTCCTCCCCGACATGGGCGATCACGCCGCTGCGCTCCAGCTTGTAGCGCACGTTGGGCCTGACTTCAACCAGCAGCACGGTGGCGCCATGCCGCCGAAAATCAGTGATGATTTCCTCGATCGCGAAAATGCCGGTGGCGTCGACGAAAGGCACGTTGCCCATCCGCAATAGGAGCGTCGTGGCAGGCCGCTGGATGTGCTCCAGGGTGCGCTCGAGTTTCTCTGCCGCGCCGAAGAACACCGGTCCGTCGATGTTGAAGACGACGATGCCCTTGTTCGCGGGGATTGCCGGCATACTTGCAGCGCCGGAGCCGGCAGGTGCACCGGCCTGCTGCTCGACGCTCACCGAATCGGCCATCCGCCGCATGAAGAACAGCGCCGCCAGGATCACGCCCACATTGACCGCGACGACGAGATCCACGAATACGGTCAAAAAGAACGTCAACAGCAGGATTCCGACGTCGACTTTCGGTGCACCGCGTATGAGGCGCACGACGTGCTGCAGCTCGCTCATGTTCCAGGCCACCACGAAGAGGACGGCCGAGAGGCAGCATAGAGGTATTGCAGAGGCAAGGGGGGCGAGGAGCAGCATCACCAGGATCAGAAACACCGAGTGCACGATCCCCGCCAGCGGACTGGTGGCGCCATTGCGTATGTTGGTTGCCGTGCGTGCGATAGCGCCGGTGGCGGCGAAGCCCCCGAAGAGCGGTGCCACGATATTGGCGATGCCCTGACCGATGAGCTCCTGGTTGGAGTCGTGGCGGGTCCCGGCCATTCCATCGGCGACGACCGCTGACAACAGGGACTCTATCGCCCCCAGCAGCGCGATGGTGAATGCGGGTCCCACCAAGGAAAGCACCCGGGCAAGATCCAACGAGGGGAACGACAAGGCGGGCAGCGAGCGGGGGATTCCGCCGAACGCCGAACCGATGGTGGCCACGCCCTTGAACTGAAAAGCCGCCTGAACCACGGTAACCACGACCATGGCGATCAGCGGTGCCGGTATGCGCCTCAAGTAGCGCGCGCCTACGGTCAGGATCGCCAGCGCGAGCAGCGCCAAACCCGCCGTGGGCGGATTGATGGTCGGCAATGCCTCGATGAGGGACCAAAGCTTCTCGTGGAAGCGCAGGCCCGATGCGGCGGGTGTGAGACCCAGAAAGTCCTTCCATTGACCGACGAAGATGATGACGGCGATTCCGGCCGTGAATCCGACGATGACGGGATCTGGAATGTACTTGATGACCGCCCCGAGGCGCGCAAAGCCGAACACCAGCAAGATGACCCCTGCCATGAGGGTGGCGATTTGCAGGCCGGCGATGCCGTGTTGTGCGGTAATGATCGCAAGCACGGCAATGAAGGCGCCCGTGGGACCGGAGATCTGCACGCGGGTGCCGCCGAAAATGGAGGTCAGCAACGCCGCCACAATGGCCGTGTACAGCCCCTGCTCCGGCCGCGCGCCGGAAGCGATCGCGAAGGCCATTGCCAGGGGCAATGCGACGATACCCACCACCACCCCGGCCAGCACGTTGTTGCGGATGTGGGAACGCGACCATAACCCAGCGGCTCTCGCCTGCAGCAGCGCAATCATTTCAAGGACGTTCCGACGCGTCGCGGAGCCATCGGGAAAGAACCGGTAAATGCATGGGTTCGCCGCTCCCAAAACCATGCAGGTTACTCCCGTTGGAAAATCGCAACATAGTGGTTTATACGGAGGCGGATCGAAACGGTGGTCCTGGGAAAAGCGCGGTAGGACGGCCCTGACACAGACAAGAGCTTGCCGTCTCTAGATTTTGCCCTCCGGAAGCGACCATGCTGAGATGTTTGACGTGCATTGGAGCCGCCGGGCGCTCACTGGACTCGAGGTGGATGGAACCATGAAAATACTGATCAGCCTGCTCATTACCTCATGCCTCGCCGCCGGGTGTGCATCCGGAGGCAACGTGTCGCATGAGGATAGTCCCGGCGCGGTGAAACGCGATGCCGGCCCCGCCCTGTGCCGCGACGGGTCTACACCGCCCTGCAACGACCGGGACTGAGAATAAAAAACGGCGTGGGCCTTATCAGGTACCCACGCCGCCGGGATATCGCGCCAGCGGGGGAGTTGGCTGGCTTGCCGGCGCGAGATTCTCCTAAACCTGCTCCGAATTTCCTGTCGAAGCCTGAATTCAATCCTGCCAAATTTGCGTAAGAGCGCGGGGGATGCTTTATATCCGACGGTCAAATTTTTATCATTTGACAGGATGATAATTTGGTGGCCGGCCTCCTCCGAGGTGGGGATCGAAGGAAAATCACCAATCGACAGCAGCTTATAAGCCAATGCTAGGCGGCGGAGGGGGCGACTCTGGGCTGGCGCACGCGATGCACGATGAGATAGGCGATGACGGCCACCACCAGCGTGATGCAGCTGAACTTGAAGTCTTGTTGCAGGGCCGGCGTGAATGCCATGGCGATCAAGACGGCGCCCATGGCGGCGATGGCCACATAACTCAGCCAGGGAAACAGCCACATCACCACCGGCGGCAGTGGCTCGCCGTGGCGTTCGCGGCGATTCCGGAGCGTGATTTGCGCCGCCGCGATGGCCATGTAGATATAGACGGCCAGGGCACCGGAGGAACTCACCAGAAAGTCGAAGACGCCTTTCGCCTCGGTGGCGGCCAGGATGCCGAGGAAACCCGCCAACGAACCGATCAGTACCGAGCCCACCGGAACTTTGCGGGCGTTCAACTTGACCAGGCCTTTCGGCGCATCGCCTCGGTCGGCGAGAATGAACAGCACCCGCGAACTCACGTAAAATGCGGAATTCATGCAGGACAGAACGGCGGTCAGGATGATGACGGTCATGATCTCGCCAGCCCAAGGCACATGCATGGTATTGAGCGCCAGCGTGAACGGCGACTCGCCCGAACGCACGGTGTTCCAGGGAGTCACCGCGACGATCAGGAACAGCGATATCACGTAGAACACCAGAATACGGCCGATCACCGCGGATCCCATCCTGGCGACGGCGCGCCCGGGCTGCGCGGATTCGGCGGCGGCAATGGTAGTGATTTCCGCGCCGGTCATCGCGAAGAAAACCGTGGGAACCGCGGCGAGCACCGCGATCCAGCCATGCGGCGTAAATCCGCCATGCTCCACCAGGTTGCCGAACGTCGCCCCATGCGGGGAGGTCCAGCCGAACGCATAGGATGTCGCAATTGCAATGAAGACCAGGATGGCCGCCACCTTGATGGAGGCGAACCAGAATTCGAATTCTGCATAGGAGCGGGCCGACATCAGATTCACGCACGTCATGACGGTCATGAGTCCGACGCCGATGGGCAACGGCGGCAGCGGGATCCAATGCTCCAGAATCTTGGCCCCCGCGATCGCTTCGACGGGCACCACCAGGACCCAGAAATACCAATACAGCCAGCCCACCACGAATCCGGCACCCTCACCGAGTCCGGCGCGTGCAAACTCGGTGAAGGAACGCACGTTGGGCAGCGCCGTGGCCATCTCCGCGAGCATGCGCATGACCAAGAGTATCAATAAGCCGCAGATGGCATAGCTGATGAAGCTGGCCGGGCCGCCGGCGATGATGGACGTGCTGCTGCTGACGAACAGGCCGGCGCCGATGATGCCGCCAATCGAGATCATGGTCAGATGGCGCGGCTTCAGCGAGCGCGAGAGTTCGTTCTTTGCAGCATCAGCGGGGTTCGATACGGTCATCGGCGGCACCTCGTTGGACGTACGAGCATCTTACCCTGCTTCCACGTCGACCCGCGGATCGCCGAGTTTCGGGATCGTCGGGCCGCCCCACAGCTGCCGCTCCCGGATCCACGGCAGGGGATAGGCAGGGTGCGGACTGTCGAATTCGCGTGCCAGCCGGTGCGCGTCCCACAGCGCTTGATTGAGCTGCGCCGGCGCCTTGCAGTCGCCGGTCCTGAACATGTCCTGGATCTCGAAGGCGGCCCATTCGCCCTTGCGAGCCTTCAATTCGCGCCACAAACGATCATCGGAGCGGCGCGACGTCACGAGGATGACCGCATCGATGTCGAGGTCGAACTCGCCGCCATTGTCCTTGCGCGGGATCCGGCCCGATTTCGGGCCGGTCAGATCGGGTCCGTATTTGTAGAGATAACTCAAGGAAACCTTGCCCGGCTCGATCTTGTCGACCCAATGACTGCAGTACACCTTGACTCCTTTTTCAAACAGCATGCGCTTGTTGTTGAAGGACTCCATGGTAAAGACGCCGTATTCGGCGACATCGGCGGCGTCGCAGACATAGGTGACTTCCTTGCCTAGATTGGCCATGTGCTCCGCGAGCGTGATGCCCATGAAATGTCCGTCGCCGTCGAGGACCAGGACCCGCTTGCCCGGCACGGGCTTGCCGGTGGTGATCTGGAACGGCGTGAGCACGTGCGGCATGGAATCGTCGGCGCCGGGGATCGGACCGAAATTCGCCCCCCGTCCGTCGCCGCTCCAATGGGCGCCCGTGGCGATGACCACGCGGTCCGCGCCGTAGCCGAGGACTTCGTTTGCGGTCATCGTGCCGACGCCGAGATGAACCTGGACGGCCTTCTTCAACTTGGCGAGTTGTGTCTGCCGGTAGGTAATCACCCGCGCCCATTCGCCCAGGCGCGGCAGCGTCGCCACGGCTTTCCAGTGGCCGCCGAGTTCCTTTTCCGCCTCCCGCAGATGAACCACGTAGCCGCGTTCGCCCAGGATGCGCGCGCATTCCATTCCCGCCGGGCCGCCGCCCACCACCAGCACGGAGCATGCCTGGGTGGTCTTGATGAATTTCTCCGGATGCCAGCCTCGTCGGTATTCCTCGCCGATGGTCACGTTCTGCGTGCACATGATCTGGCCGCCCTGCTGGAACTTCGAAACGCAGATGTTGCAGCCGATGCACTCGCGGATGTCCTCGATCCGACCTTCCGAAATCTTCGTCGGCAGGAACGGATCCGCAATCGAAGGGCGCGCGGCGCCGATGATGTCGAGCACGCCGGCGCGGATCAGCGCAACCATGTCGTCCGGGCTGGTGAGCCGGCCGTTGCCGACCACCGGTATGCCCGGCCCCAGGATCGATTTGCCCTGCTTGATGAACGGCGTCATCCAGCCCGATTTGCGAAAGCGCGATACGCCGGCGTCCTCGCCCCACTCGGCGTAGTCGCCGATTTTGAGCGCCACTGCGTCCACGACGCCTTCCTTGCGGAACAATTCGAGCATCCGTACGCCGTCGTCGTGCGCCTCGACCCCCTCGGGCCCGTGCAGAGTGTCGATTTCGAAGCGGGTGGTGATGCCGCACGTGGACCCAAGTTCGCGCTTGAGCGCATGCAGCAGCTCGATGAAAAATCGCGAGCGGTTCTCAAAGCTGCCTCCGTACCCGTCCGTGCGGCGATTGAAGCGCGGTTCGAGAAACTGCATCGGCAGAGTGTCGTCGCCGGCGGAGACTTCGAGGAGATCGAATCCCGCCTGCGCGGCGCGCTTGCCCGCTTCGAGGTACATGTTGATCACGGTCCGGATGTCCAGCTCGTCCATTTCGCAGCCGTACACGGAACGCGTCGCGAATATCGGCGACAGCCACTGGCTGGGTGCGCGGCCGAATTCGCGCGATTCGAGCGACGGCGCGTTGCCGCCGCTGTACCATAATTGAACGCCGGCGAGGCTACCGTACCGGTGCGCGACGTCGCACATGTAGCCCAGGTTGACGACGTCTCCCTGATCCCAGATGCGGGCGGAGGTGTACGGATATTCATCCGATTCGGGATGAATGGAGCAGAATTCGGTGAATACCGCCCCCCAGCCGCCCTCGGCCTTCATGCCGCGCAGATGCGCCTGGGCACCGGGCCTCTCGGCGCCGGGTCCGGCGCAGTGCGAGGTCTGCCAGAATCGATTCCGAATCTTCTTGGGGCCGATCTGGAGCGGCTCGAACAGGACGTCGTGCTTGGGATCTCGGGACATAGCTTCACCTGCTTATAATGCCGAACGCCGGGGCGGCGGCAAGATTGGAGAATGATCATGATCTTCGCGGGGAAAGTGGTATTGATCACGGGCTCGACCACCGGGATCGGCGAGGCCTGCGCGCATGCGTTCGCGGCCTCGGGGGCCCGCGTGATGGTGTCGGGGCGCCGCGAGGCCGCCGGCCGCGCAGTCGTCGAAGCCATTCGTACGGCGGGAGGCAGCGCCGAATTCGCCGCCGCAGATGTGCGCGCGGCCGGGGCCTGCGACCGGTTGGTCGGCGAGACCATCGAACGGCTCGGCGGTCTGGACGTGCTGGTCAACAATGCCGGCATTCTGTACACCGCGAACGCCCTCGACACGAGCGACCAGCAGTGGCTCGACACCATGGCGGTGAACGTGAACGCGCTGTTCTATTTGAGCCGCGCTGCGGTCAGGCACATGAAGTCCGCGGGCAAGGGTGCGATCGTCAACGTCGCTTCGGAGTGGGGGCTGAACGGCGAGGCCAATCATGTGGCCTACTGCGCGAGCAAGGGAGCGGTCATCCAGATCACCCGGTGCATGGCCTTGGATCATGCGCGCGACAATATCCGCGTCAATTCAGTATGCCCCGGCGAGATCCACACGCGTATGGTCGACGACATTCTCGCCAAGCGCGGCGGGGATCCGGCCGACAACCTGCGCGAACTCGCGGCTGGAATTCCAATGCGCCGCCTGGCACATCCCGATGAAGTCGCGCGCTGCGTGCATTTCCTGGCATCCGATCTCGCAAGCTACGTGACTGGCGCGAATTTGAGCGTCGACGGCGGCAACGACGCAACCGCGGGCCCTTACCCTTGAGGCTGATTTGCCGGCGATCCCAACCGATGCGCATCGCCCGCCGGCGCCTTGCCATGCTCGTAAGGCCGGGCCAGCGTCATGTAGAGGCCGCCCAGAAGCACCACGCCGGCAGTCGCGGCGAGCATTCCATAAACCACGTACCACGCATCGGTCGGGGTCTGCGGACGGGGCCAGAGAATGTTGATGATGGCGCCGACGCCATAGGCGAGGGCGAGCAGATTCACGAGCCAACCCCGCCCGCCCAGCGTGAAGGAACCGGAAGGCCGCCATCCCTTGGCGCGCGCAATCAAGGCCCCCAGCACGATCATTTGAAAGGCGATATAGATGCCCACGGCCGCGAAGCTGATGATGGTGGCGATCGCATCCTGCAGCCATAGAGCCGAAAGGGCGATTGCCGCCGGTATGGCGCCCATCACGATGAGCGCATTGGAGGGTACATGGTGGCCGGGAGACATGCGGCTCAAGAATTTGCTGCCGAAGATCATCTGATCGCGGGAATATGCAAACACCAGTCGGCTGGCGGCGGCCTGCAAACTCAGCAGGCACGAGATGAATGAAACAAGCACCACGACGATCACGGCGCGGAAACCCAGCTCGCCCATCGCATCGCGCAGCAAGGTGACGATCGGATCCTTATCCGCGCCCGATATCGCCGCATTCATGTCCTTGATCGAGAGCACGAACGCCAGGCACACCCACAGAGCCGCGGCGCCGCCGATGTAGATCGTCATGCGCATGGCCTTGGGAATCTGCCGGCTTGCATCGGGCGTTTCCTCGGCGACGTCACCGCAGGCTTCGAATCCGTAGTAGCAGAACATCGCAGCGAGCGAGGAGGCGAGAAACACCGGCAGGTAATTGCCGTCAGTGTGAACGATGGTGGTGTCCACCAGCACCTTGAGGGGCTGGTGTCGCGCGTACAGCAACAAGTAGCCGCCGACCACGATCGCACCGACGAGTTCGCAAATGAAACCGAACATCGCGACGCGCGCCAGCAGGCGCGTGCCGCTCAGGTTCAGCAGCGTCGTGCCGACGATCAGCACGATGGCAATGATCGTCGTTGCCAGAGCAGTGCTGTCGACGCCGAATAGCTGCGCGAGAAACGGCGCAACTCCGGTCGCCACCCCCGCCATCGTGCAGCAGAGCGCCCAGCCATACACCCACCCGGCCATCCATGCCCAGCGCTTGCCGACGAGGCGCCGCGCCCAGGGATAGATTCCACCGGAAATCGGAAACTGCGAGACGATTTCGCCGAACACGAGGCATACCATGAGCTGTCCCAGTCCGACGCCGATATAGGTCCACCACATCGGCGGGCCGCCGACCATGAAGGAGGTCGCAAACAGCGTGTAGACGCCGACGACCGGCGACAAGTACGTGAAGCCGAGGGAGAAATTTTCCCACTTCGACATCGTTCGATCGAAGTGCGAGACGTATCCCAGTGCGCGCAGCTGGTCGGCATCCGTATCGACCGGTCCTCCGGAATTGACAGTCACGTTCGGTTTGCCACTCGCGGCCCTCAGAACTTCGTTTCGAACGCTATGCCAATCGTGCGCGGCTGATTGGTCGACACACGCGTGATGGTCGGCTGCTGCCAGGCGAAGACCGTATTGTCGATGGTCATCGCAGCGTGCTTGTTGGTCAAATTGGTGCCGAACACCGACGCCGTCCAAAGCTCCTTGCCGAATCCCATCCTAAAATCCATTAGGCCATACGGTCCCAAGGTCTCGCGGAAATACGCCGTATCCTCGACCGGACCGACATAGGACTCTGCGATCCGGAACGTGAATTTATAGTCCTCGTGCAGCGCCGTCTCGTAGCTCACGGCCAAGTTGCCCGTGTATTTCGGAATGTTGGTAACCCGCGTTCCGTTTGTGACCGGGAGCCCTGGAGTGTCCTTCGCGTCGTAGATGTAGGATTGAGTGTAGGCACCGGACAACTCTGCCGTGATCGAATCGGTGAGTCTCGCCGCCATTTCGAGTTCCGGTCCGTATGCCTTGGCCTGGCCGACATTGGTATTGTAAGGATAGCCGCAGCTCAACACGATCAACTGCTGAATGTTGTGCCACTTGACGTAGAAAACGTCCGCATTGACCGTGAAGCGCCGGTCGTTGAACTTGGCCTTTTCGCCCAATTCGATGCTCCAGAGGTCGTCCGGGGAATAGTAGGCCGGCTGCTGGGTGAGGTAGCTGGGCCCCGTGCCCGGGCCGCAGTAATAAAAGGCGCCCTGGCTGAACGGGGTCAGCGGTATCGGCAGGTTCACGCCGCCGGGACGGGAACCCTTGGAGAGCGTGCTGTACACCGTGAGATCCGAGGTGGGTTCGTACGACACATTGACCTTCGGCAGCAAGCTGGTATTGCTCCCGGAAGCGGTGGAAATAGTCGGCGTGGCGCTCCCCGACGCCGTGCCGAGGCCGCGCTGGTTGGAGTTGTTGGCGATGGTGAATTTATAGAACCGCAATCCCGCCGTGACCTTGAGGCTGGGCGTGACCTTGTAGCTTGCCTCGCCGAAGATCGCTTCCTGCTTGAGCACGTTCGGATTGTTGTCGTTGAACATGATGCCCTCGGGATTCGCCCCCGTCAGGGGAGGTGCGTAGAGGAAGGTCGTGCCTGGCGCGCAATGACCGCCCAACGCGGGATCGCCCCCCAACCCCGGCAACGAACAGACCGGTGTCGTGACGAACCCGGTGGTCTGATTCTTTGTGACATACCCTGAGTGCAGGTCCGAATAGTAGAGCCCTCCGACCCACTGGAAATCCCCGTCGCCGCGCGAGGTGAGGCGCAGTTCCTGGGCGATCTGCCACGTAAGATCGTTGTCCGAGTAGAGGTTGGGGACAAAGGCCGTGTAATTGAAGATGTTCTGCAGGGCTTCCGTCGAATCCGTATTTTGGTAAACATCGCGCTGCCAATAGGACGATGCCGATGTTAGATTGGCGAACGACATGTCGTAGCTGACCTTCAAGCTGAACAGGTGGAAAGAATCGTAGTACGGTTCCTTGATGTCGTAGGGCTGATAGATGGCTTGGTTGCCGATGGGCGAGGTGCCCGTGGCCTGATAATTGTTGTACCCATCGGCGTCGATGCGCTGATACATGAAGTTTCCGGTGATGGACAAGTTATCGGCGGGTTGGACCAGCAAGGCTGCCCTCGACGATACGAAGCGCTCGATATTGGAGTTCCGGTGATCTTGGGCGACCGGCGCATCCTGCACGTCCCCGCGGGTGCAGTAATAAACTCCGCAATTGCCGAAATTTGTGGGAAACGGAAATTTGCCGGCCTCGATCACCTTGCGGTCGATCCAGCCGCTGATGTACTTGCCCGTCGTCACGACGCGCAGCGCCGCGATGTCGCCGATCGGAAGGTTCAGCATCAAACTGCCGTGGCCATTGGTGCTGCCGCCGGTGGTTTGAGAGGCATCCACCTCGGCCGCCCCCTCGAAGACGTGGAGCTTGGGCTGATTGGTGACCAGTTTGATGGTGCCGCCCATGGACCCGGCGCCGTACAGAGTACCCTGGGGCCCTCGAAGGACCTCTGTCCGATTGAGATCGTAGAGGTCGGCATCAATGACGGTCCGGCCGTTGAGGGCCACCGCGGACGCCGACAGAGGCGTCTCGTCGATGTAGAAACCCACCGTTGCCACTGAGCCGCCGGCGGAGCCCAAGCCGCGCATTTCGTACTCGGTCTGACCCGGACCGGCCGTGCGCAGCGATATGCCGGGGATTGCGCCGACGAGGTCCTGGATCGACCCGACGTTCTGCTCGGCGAGATCGCTCGCGCTCAAGGCTGTCATTGCGATCGGTGTGGCTTGCACGGTCGATTCGCGTTTCTCGGCGGTGACGACGATCTCTTCCAGTCCTGTCTCCTTCTCGCCGGCCGCGTTGCCGGCCGCGGCTGCGCGTGCATGTCCGCCGATGGCCGCGGCACACAGCAGGGCCATGAGCACCGAGGCCCGCAATCCCATGCGATCGTCTGCTGCGCACAACATCTCTTTCATTTTGGAATCTCCCTAAGGTCGAGCAAAAAACAGCCGCGCGGTGTTGACTGCGAGGGCACCTGAGGCCCCGATTGATTCATCCCTTCGCGCTTTATTGGCGATCCCTTGGCGATCGGTAGACTCAATTCGTAACATAGGGTTTACTGGCACGCAAGTTTCTTGCACAACAGGAATGAGATATATCGCTTCCGATGTTGCTGAAATGTTGCAGTCGGCGAGGCACCGCAAGTGTCGCATGCATGCTTTGTGCCGGTATCCGCGCAGCGGATTGGCTGCCGCTGACTCGACGGTGACCGTCGGCTGCACGCTGGCGGTGCGATCCCATGCCAGCGCGCCGGAGTTGGGTGCATGAAGCCACCCTCGCCCCGCTTAGGGTTGGCGGCAGTATTCTCGAGCTGTCTCGGCGTGGGGCTGATCTTCGGTTTTCAGCCGCCTCTGATTGCGCTCGCCTTGAGCCGGTTGGGTTATTCGAGCTTTGCAGTCGGTGCGGTGACGGCCGCGAGCTTGATTGCCGTCATCCTGTGCGGACCATTTTATCCACACGCCATCGTGCGTCTCGGCCTCAAGCGCTGCATCGTGAGCGGGATCGTCTTTGCCGCCGCCGTGTTGCTGATCATGCCGCTGTGGCCCAACTTCCCGGTATGGCTGGCGCTGCGGTTCGTGGCGGGATGCGCGCTCGGGCTCGTGTGGATTGCAAGCGAGATTTGGATGAACAGCGTCAGCGGCATCGAGTCCCGCGGAACGGTCATGGGCATTTACGGGACGGTCTTTTCCATCGGCATCGTCGCCGGACCCGTTCTCCTCGAGTTCACGGGTACGCAAGGCGCGAAGCCCTTCGCGGTCGGCGCCGGCTGTCTGATGCTGACGCTGCTGCCGTTGGTGCTGTTGCGCCGCGTAACGTGCACGGCTCAGGAATTCACGCCGTTGCGCGGCTTGTCGGGCGCATTGAAAGCCGCGCCGATCGTGATGCTGGCCGCTCTCGTCGCCGGCTTGGTCGAGTCCGCCGATCTCACGCTGTTGCCGCTGTTCGGCATGCAGTCCGGGCTCGATGAGCGGGCGGCGCTGCTTCTCGTCGCCGTGTTCATGGCCGGCAATGTCGTATTGCAGGTACCGATCGGCATGCTCGCCGATCGCTATGGACGCAGGGCGTTGCTCGCCATCTGCGCGGCAGCGAGCTGTGTGGGGCCGTTGGTGCTGCAGGCGAGCCTGCATGCCGCGCTCTTGCTGTGGCCGCTGCTGTTCGTTTGGGGAGGCACCTTGTACGCGTTCTACAGCCAGGGGGTCGCGTTGCTCGGCGAAGAATTCGCGTCGGAAAATCTGCCGAGCGCCAACACCCTGTTCGTCATGGTGTATTGCTTCGGCGGCGTCATCGGACCGAGTGCCGGCGGCTTCGCCATGGATCTCTGGCCTGTCCGGGGTCTGCCCGCGCTGTTGAGCGGCGCGGCCTTGCTGATGCTGGGCGGGCTGGCGCTCGGCGCTGCAAGACCGGGGTTGAGACGCCGCGAGGGCTGGCGCTAAAGCACGGCGTTTCGCAGCGAATACGTGCCTATGATCCCTTGACTCGCCGGTGCAGGGGGGGGCGATATATAAGCTGCTGTCACGAGCACGGTCCAGTGAGGTCAATGAAAGAGAACCACGACCGTTCTGAAGACGGCTGCTCGCGGGTCCGCCCGTCACTCCGCGCGCGCCGTCGCGGCGGCGAACGCTTTCGCGTGACCGAACTCCGCACGGGCGGAATGCGCGCCGCCGTCCGTCGATTTGAGCAGCGCGGAGTAGTACATCCGCGCTTGCGCGCCGTCTCCCGCCGCTTCCGCCGCCCGGCCGGCGTTGTAGAGCCCGTTGAACCGATTCGGACTCAACTTGAGGGCACGCTGGTATTCGAGGAGTGCCTCCCGCGGGCGATCCAATTCGAGCAGCATGTCCGCGAGCATTTCCCGCGCCGGAATGTCCACCTCGCCCTGGCCGACCTTGTCCTGCAGATCCGCGCTCTCACGCATGCGCTGGAGCGCCACCGACGGATTGCCTTCCGCAAAGGCGATCCACCCCAGCATCTCGCCGCGCTCGATTCGCGCCCCGGTCGAATCCGCCAGATATGCATGTCTCCCCTTGCGCACCTTCTCGATCAGAGATTCGTATTCGGCAAGACTGGCGCGCGCCTGGCCCTGCTCCCGCAGATGTCCGGCGGCCACGGTGCGGGCCCAATAGGTCATGGCTTGCGTCTCGGGAAGCGCGCCGGCGAGCGGTTCGAGCGCGGCCGCGGATTTCCAATCCCGCATCTCGAGATCGAAGAAGACCGGCAACTTGGTGCGATAGTAGGGAAACATTCCGTCCATGTAGCGCCCGCCCATGTCGCCCATCGATTCGAAGCCGGCGAGCGCGGCGGCCGAATCGCGGAGAACGTGCCTTGGCGTCCGCGTCCCGGCCGGTTTGCAGGAAATGCGTACAAGAGAAAATCGTCGGAATGGAATTGATCCATGGCGCCGCTTTGATGCCGCGACTCGGCGGCTTTCGATGCGGCGACCGAGGCAGGGTTTGATTCGATGTCGGCCTGCCACATGCCGAGGCGCGCAAAGATATGGCCCGGCATGTGCACTGCGTGCGGCGCCGAGGCGGCGATCTCTCCATAGTGCTGCGCGGCGCGCAAGCCCGTCCTGGGCGAGCTGCGGTGTGTCGCACGCATGGATGATGTAGTGAACCACTCCCGGGTGATCGGGATTTGTTGCAAACAAGGGAGTCAATACCGCCATTGCCTTGCGGTTTTGAGCGAGGCTGGTGTCGTCGGGCGCCTGCGCCGCCAACAACGACAGCGCGTAGAACGCGCCCGCGTCGATATCGCGCGGATGGTCGCGGTAGAGCTTCGCCATGGCCGCGGCATAGCTCTCGATGCGCGACTGGTAGTCGCGCCGGTCGGGCTGAAAGAACCCGCCGAGGGCGACGATGTACTCGCGCTCGCGCGCGGTCTTCGCCGCCGATGAGCGCGCTTCCTGCATCTCGGACCAGCCGCGAGCGGCCGCCTGCTCATCCGGCCGGTCCCAGATCTGATGGAACATGCTCATCGCGATTCCCCAGTGCGCCATGGCGCAGGACGGGTCGGTCGCGGCGATCTGCTCGAACTGGCGTTGCGCCTCTTCGTACCAGAAGTCGTGCAGCAGTGCGACGCCGCGGCTGAAGGGCGCGCGTGCCTTCGCAGAACAGGACACCGGGAACGAGACCGCTCCCAATCGCTCACCCGCGATCGCGTCCGCGACGGGAGCTGAACCCGCGCCAGATTGCGCAGCGCAAGGCAGCGTGGCGAGGGCGAATGCGATGACGAGTAATTTCACGGCGAAGGCGGCGGGCGGGCGCTGCTAACCCATGTGCAGGCCGCCATTGACGGAGAAATCTGCTCCGGTGGCGAATGCCGACTCGTCGGAGGCAAGCCATGCCACCATCGATGCGATTTCAGCGGGTTCGCCGAGACGCTTGACGGGAATCGAGGCGACGATCTTTTCCAGCACTTCGGGCCGGACCGCCCTCACCATGTCGGTGCCGATGTATCCTGGGGACACCGAATTCACCGTAACGCCGCGGGCCGCGACTTCTTGGGCGAGCGCCATGGAGAAACCATGAATGCCGGCCTTGGCCGTCGAGTAATTCGTCTGGCCGTACTGGCCACGCTGGCCGTTGATCGAGGAAATATTGATGATCCGCCCCCAACGGCGTTCGACCATGCCGTCGATGACCTGCTTGGTGACATTGAACAGGGAATTGAGATTGGTGTTGATGACCGCGTCCCACGCATCTTTGCTCATCTTGAGGAACGTCCCATCGCGGGTGATCCCGGCATTGTTGACCAGGATGTCGATTTCGCCGACTTCCGCCCGAACTTTCGAGAATGCCGCCGCGCAGGAGTCCCAATCGGACACGTTGCCGACCGAGGAATGCACGTCAAACCCCCTGGCGCGCATATCGCTCAACCATTGATCCTTGCGGGTCGATGTCGGGCCGCAGCCCGCGACCACGCGGTATCCTTCGGTGCAGAGCCGCACGCATATGGCCGTGCCGATTCCGCCCATCCCGCCCGTCACATACGCAATTCTGGTCGGTTTGCTGGCCATCGTTTTCCCCTTAGGTTCTTTGACTATCGCTGCCGCACGTATTCTCCCGGCGCATCACCGAGAACTCCGTACCCCGCAGATTGATTTCCGAGAGCCGGCGGCGCTGCGTCGCAGGGTCCCGAATGTGAGGCGAGCCACGCCTGCCACGCCGGCCACCACGAGCCTTGGTGCAAGGCCGCCTGCTGCATCCACTGATCCGGATCGAGCGCGTCCGTGGCATTTGTCCACGTCAAATCGCGGAAGCGGCGTTTCGGATTCACGGGGCCGCACACGATGCCGCCGTTGTGGCCGCCGCTCGTCAACACGAACGTGTAGTCCGCCGACCGCGTCAGCGCGCGCGCCTTGTATGCAGATTTCCACGGCGCCACGTGATCGGTCTCCGTGCCGAGCACGAACATGGGCAGGGAGATCGCCGAGAGACTGATCGGCCCTCCGTTGACCCGGAACCGGCCGCCCGCAAGATCGTTCTGCAGATACAACTGCTTCAAGTACTCGGTGTGCATGCGCCACGGCATGCGTGTACCGTCGCTGTTCCACGCCATCAGATCGTTGAGCTTCTCGCGGTTGCCCTTGACATAGGTGTTGATGGCCGGCGTCCAGAGCAGGTCCTTCGCGCGCAGCAAGGCGAAGGACGCGCCCATCTTGTCGCTGCTGAGAACACCCGCCTTGTTCATCACTGCCTCGAGCATCGACAGCTGGCTGGGGCTGATGAACAGGGACAACTCGCCGGGCTCGCTGAAATCCGTTTGGGCGGCGAACAGGGTCATCGACGCCAGGCGGTGATCGCCTTCCGCCGCGAGTTTGGCCGCCGCGATCGACAGCAGGGTTCCGCCGATGCAATAGCCCACGGCGTGAATTTTGACATTCGGAACGATCGCGCCCACGGCGCTCAAGGCATCGCGGATGCCCTTGTTGTGGTAGTCATCCATGCCGAGATTGCGGTCGGCCGCGTTCGGGTTCTTCCACGAAATCATGAAAACCGTGTGGCCCTTGTCGACCAGATACCGCACCAGCGAATTGCGGGGCGACAGGTCGAGAATGTAATACTTCATGATCCACGCGGGCACGATCAAGATGGGCTCCGCGTGCACGGCCGGGGTCGCGGGCGAGTACTGGATGATCTCGATCAATTCGTTCCGATAGACGATCTTCCCGGGGGTGACCGCAACGTTCTCGCCGACCTTGAATTCCGCGCTGCTCGAGGGCGCCTTGCTGTTGAGCATCCCGTCGACGTCTTCGAGCCAGTTCTTGAATCCCGCCACCAGATTCTTTCCGGACTGCGCTCGGGTGAGTTCGAGCAGTTCCGGGTTCGCCAGCAGGTGGTTGGCGGGCGAGACGGCTTCGAGCGCCTGCTGAGAGGAGAATGAGACCAGGTCCGCGCTGCGTCCGGTCAGACCCGGGACATTGGAAGTCGCGTGTTTCACGAACTCGGCCCAATTCAGATAGCCGCGGGCCATGACATTGTAGGGCCACTGATTCCAGGCCTCCGACGCAAACCGCTTATCCTCCATTGCGGGCGGCACCGGCTTGCCGGTCGACGCCCGCATGGCGAAGGAAAAATTATCCATGAGCGCTTCGACGGCTCTTCGAGCGATTTCGGTCTGCTTGCTGGGCGTTTTCGCCAGATGCAGGTACCAGTCCCACCAAGCCTGGGCATAATCGTCGGGAGCAAGTCCGCCCGTGACCGCGGCCAATTGCGCGCGCATTTCCCGCGCGATCTCCTCTTGAACGTTCGGAACGGATTCCGCCATAGAATTACTCCCCCCGCCTGGATGATAGACCGACTCGCGATTCTCGAGCGAAAAAAAGGGCGACCGGAGTCGCCCTTTGATATCGCGTTGTGCTGAAGGGGTTAGGCGGCTTTCTTGACCGACTGCGCCACCTTGGCACCGGCTTCGTCGAACCACTGGCTGACGACACCCTGTGTTTCGGAGGCGATCTGGGTGAACTCTTCCGCACGGGCGCGCAGCTTGTCGCTGAACGTCGTGTTCAATGCGGTCTGCTGGCCGACGAGATCGGCAACCGATTTCGGCTCAACGCCTGCCTTGGCATGCGACAGGGACCAATCCAAATAGTCTCCCGCCACGGCGAACTGGTAGCGCGCGAGCCGCTCCAACGTCTTCAAGTACTTTTGCTGGGCGGTAAATACGGGGGCAAACGCCTGCCGATAGGTGTCGAACAGAGCGGTGAAATCGAATGTGGGCTGGGTCATGGTAGGCTCCTTGAGAATGACGACTGCTGTTTAAGTGGGGCTATTATACATAGAAAAGTATGCAGTGCAAAAGGTTTTATTGGAGATTCATATTCGTAACCATTATTCTTCTATAATATTGATATTAAAGAAAATTCTTTGATTATTTGGCGAATAGACATTGTATGGATCGTTTATTTGTAGTGCGTCGCGGTAAGATTTTGTAGGAGTGCGAGGTCTCAAGCGATGGGATTGCAGGGGTACATCGATCGCCTGGAGCAGTTCTCCGCTCGCTCCGGTGCTCCGGTATTGCGGAATTTCTTGATGCCGGGAGTGTTGGGCCGCGTCGAGGAGCGGCGCATTGTGCTGCGCGCGGGTTTGAGCCTCGAACAGGAGTTATTGACCCTGGCGCACGAACTGACCCATCTCATTGTCCATTGCAATGTGAGTCCGCGGCTCAACCGCACGGTTTGCGAATACGAAGCCGAGGCGGTCGAGCGGTGGGTGGGTGCCGCTCTCGGCGTCCCGCCCTATGATCATGAGTGGTGGCTCGAGTCGAGCGTCACCGACGATCTGCTCGCCTGCTCGGTGATGCGTGTCCGCCGGGCGGCGGACACGCTCTTGGGCGTGGCGCGTGGCGGCTTCGTGGGCAGTCCGCCGGATCAGCTACAAGCGCAGCCCACCGTCGAGGTCTAGGCAGCGCCCGGTGAAGAAATCATTTTCGACGATGAATTGCACCGCGTGCGCGATCTCGTCGGGTTCGCCCAATCGTTTGAGCGGAACCGGTGCGATGACTTTCTCGAGCACCTCGGGCTTCATCGCCGCCAGGATGTCCGTGTGCGTGAAGCCGGGGGCCACGCAACCGACGCGGATGCCGTAGCGCGCCAGCTCCTTGGCCCAAACCACCGTCATCGAGGCAACCCCGGACTTGGCGGCCGTGTAATTCGTCTGCCCCGCATTTCCTTGCCGCGATATGCTCGATATGTTGACGATGACGCCCCCCTTGGCGAGCCGGATCATCCGCACGGCTGCTTCGCGGGCGCACAGGAACACCCCGGTCAAATTCACGTCGATGACCGCCTGCCACTGCTGCAAGGTCATCTTGCCGACGATTTCCCCGTCCTTGACCTTGACCAATAATGCATCCTTGACGATGCCCGCGTTGTTGACGATGACATCGAGCGAGCCGAAATCACGCACCACTTGATCGAGAACCGCCGACACCTGCGGTTCCGAAGCTACATCGACCGCATAAGACGACGCCCGGACTCCAAGATCCGAGCACTGTTTGGTTGCGGCCGCGAGGTCCGCGGCGTTGAGGTCCAACAGCGCAATATTGGCGCCTTGGCTCGCGAACCGGGCGGCCAGCGCGCGGCCGATTCCCCGGGCGGCGCCCGTGATGACGACGGTCTTGTCTTTGATTTGCATATAACTACCCTGATTGCCTGATGCGGCTGTTGCTCATTTCTTGTGCGGCGGCTCGGTCTTGTCGTCTGCGGGCGCAGGACCGGGCGAGGGCGGCTTTGAGGCCGCAAAGGCGGACATCATGGAATTTTGAATCTTCGCCCACTGTTCCATGTTCTGCCGGGCGAACTCCGCCATCGGAGCCATCGGGCCCTCCAGCACCTTCGCCATTTCAGCCCGCATGACCTGCTGTTGACGCACCAGGGAGCCGACGCTTTGCTCCATGTACCGCGTCAGCATTTCCTGCACCGGATTGCCGTAGAAACGGATGATCGACTCGAGCAACTCCAGGCTCAAAACCGGGGTGCCGAACTGTTCCTGCTCCGAAATCACCTGCAGCAGCACGGCGCGCGTCAGGTCCTCGCCGGACTTGTCATCGATGACCTTTACTTTGTCGCCCGAGACGATCATTTTGCGGATGTCGTCGAGAGTGACGTGGCGGCTGCCCGTAGAATCGTAGAGCCGGCGGTTTGCGTATTTTTTGATTACTCGTTCATTGGACATATTGTTTTACCGCCGCACGAGCGGTGCGGCATTGACCCCCCGGCATCAGCATATCGCGTTTAGTATGCATTGCACAATTCATGTAACGTAGGAATTCGCGCACAAATACGCATCTGATATTGCGACGCAAAGAGCCATTTCAAATGACTGATTCAAATACCGCCGACCTGCAGTCGCCCGCGCTTCTCAAGGCATGGGACGACTACTCGGCCGCGTGTCAGGCTATGTTCGAGTGTTTCAGCGGATCCCCGGGGAACGCAGGCGGGCGCATGCCGTTTGAGTTCCTCGGGCCCTGGAAGGATTTTGCGGACAATCTCGGCATGCGCACCGACCTTCCCGCCGGCGAGCATTTCAAACCGGAAAATGTGTTCACCGGCCTCTTGCCCGCGCTTGGGATTACGCGCGAATATCAGGAAATCGGCAGGCGCATGCAGGAACTCACCGTTCAATTCCAACGCCGATACGCGGAGTTCGCCCAGCAAGGGGCCGACATCGGGCAGAACGCCCTGCAGGCATTTCAAAAGCGAACGGCGAGCGGCGCGGCGGCGCAACCATCGCCGGCCGCGCTCTATGATGCCTGGATCGACAGTGCGGAAGAAGCCTATGCAGCGGCCGCTCATGGCGAGTCGTTCGCACGGCTGCTCGCGGATCTTTGCAACATATTGGCCGCATTCAAGGTGGAACGCGGCAAATTGCTCGAGGCGCTCGCGCGGCAATTGGATTGGCCGAGCAGAGCGGAAGTCGACAGCCTGCACCGGCGGGTCATGGCCCTCACCTCGGCGGCAAAGAAGCCTTGGCCCCCGAAGGCCCCAAGACCCAAGGTTCGTAAGCCGAAGGCGCCCAAGCCGAAGGTTCCCGCACCGGAGGCGCGCCGGCCGTCGAAGCGAGCCGGCCGATGACGGCAACCACCGAATCGTTCGATCGGTTGCTGCACGATGCCGCACTGATGCAAAAGCAGGCGCAGTCGGTGCTCCGCGCGTTGCGCGAGATCGGCGAGGTGCAGGTGGGTGTGTCGGAGAAGACGTGCGTGTACTGCGAAGACAAGATCCGGCTGCATCGCTTTTCGCCGCTCGCCCGGTCGGCCAAACTTCCGCCGGTGCTGATCTGCTATGCAATGGTCAACCGACCGTACATGTTGGATTTGCAGCCCGACAGGTCGCTCATCCGCGAACTCTTGTTTTTGGGGATCGACGTCTACCTTCTCGACTGGGGCTATCCCGACGGCTCGGATCGCTTCACTTCCCTGGACGAGTACGTCGGCGGCTATCTCGGGCGGTGCGTGGAATTCATCCTCGTTGAGAACTCAATCGATGCGCTCAATCTGCTCGGTGTCTGTCAGGGCGGGACGATGGGCCTTTGTTATGCGGCGCTGGAGCCGAAGAGGATCGCCAATCTGATCACGATGGTAACTCCGGTGGATTTCAAGACGCCCGAGAATCTGCTGTCGAAGTGGGCGCAGCACGTGGATGTCGACCTGTTGACCCGTTCGGGCAATGTTTCGGGCGACTTCCTGAACCTCGTCTACCTTGCCTTGATGCCGTTCCGTTTGACCCAGCAAAAGTACGTCCACCTGCTGCAGATGCAGGGCGATCCCAAGCAGCTGGAGAATTTCATGCGCATGGAGAAGTGGATTTTCGACAGCCCTGACCAGCCGGCCAGGGCATTTCGCGAGTTCATCCAGTGGTTCTTTCAGCAGAATCGTCTGGTGCGCAATGAGCTCGAGCTCTGCGGGAAGCAGGTCCTTCTCGAGAACATCAAGTGCCCGGTGCTCAATATCTATGCGTCGAACGATCATCTCGTCCCGCCGAGTGCAAGCATTCCGCTCGGCGCGCAGGTCGGCTGCGAGGACTATGAATCGCTTCAGGTCGACACGGGCCACATTGGAATGTATGTGAGCGCCAGGGCTCGCGATGTCGTACCCGGCTCGATTGTCCGCTGGCTCTCGAAACGAAATGGCTAGCACGGCCGCCGCGACGCCCGCGGGCGGCCGGCGGCATCGAGTCGAGGACCGCGCGCTACAGCTTGACCATCACATGCCGCGGCACCGTGTAGTCCTCGAGCGCGTAGGCCGACAGATCCTTGCCGTAGCCGGAGCGCTTGAAGCCGCCATGGGGCATTTCGCTCACCAGCATGAAGTGGGTGTTGATCCACGTGCATCCATATTGCAGCCGGGCCGCCACGCTCATGGCTTTGCCGACGTCCTTCGTCCAGACCGACGAGGCCAGGCCATATTCACTGTCGTTCGCCCAGGCCACCGCATCGTCGGCATCCGAAAAGCGCGTCACGGACACCACGGGCCCGAATACCTCGCGCTGCACGATTTCGTCCGATTGCCGGGTTCCAGCCACCACCGTGGGCTCGAAGAAGAACCCGCCGCCCGCACGCGCCTTGCCGCCCGCGGTGACTTCCACGTGGCGGGTCGCCGCCGCGCGCTCGACGAATCCGGCGACTCGCGCGCGTTGTTCCTCGGAAATCAACGGACCCATTTCCACGCCGGCTTCGGTTTGCAGCCCCACCTTGAGCGAGGCTGCGGCCGCGCTCAAATCGGCGACCAGACGATCGTAAATCTTCGCTCCGGCATACAGGCGGCACGCCGCCGTGCAGTCCTGCCCGGCGTTGTAGAAGCCGAATGTCCGTACGCCGGCGACGACCGCATCGAGGTCCGCATCATCGAACACGATGACCGGGGCTTTGCCGCCGAGCTCGAGGTGAGTGCGCTTGAGATTGCCGGCCGCCAGCTGCAGGATTTTCTGCCCGGTCGATACATCTCCGGTGAGGGACACCATGCGCACGCGCGGGTGCGACACCAGCGGCGCGCCGACGCTCTCGCCGCGGCCGCAGATGATATTGACCACGCCCTTGGGAAAGATTTCGGCTATCAGCTCCGCGAGTTTCAGCACCGTCAACGGCGTCTGTTCCGACGGCTTCAAGATCACCGTGTTGCCGGCCGCGAGCGCCGGCCCCAGCTTCCAGGCGGCCATCATCAAGGGATAATTCCACGGCGCGATCGAGGCGACGACCCCGATCGGATCGCGGCGGATCATGCTGGTGTAGCCCGGAAGATATTCACCGGCGAGCGCGCCGTGCTGGACGCGCGCGGCGCCCGCAAAAAAGCGAAACACATCGGCTATCGCCGGAATTTCGTCGTTGAGCGCCGCGGCGAGCGGCTTGCCCGTATTGTCGGATTCCAGCCTGGCGAACGCTGCACCATCCGATTCGATGCGGTCGGCAAGCCGCAACAGCAGCGCGGCGCGGTCCTTGGGCACAACCTGCGCCCACGCGGGCGCCGCCTTGTCGGCCGCGGCAACCGCCGCATTGATCTGGTCCGGGCTCGCCTCCCGAACCTCGGAGATACTTCGGCCCGTCGCGGGATCGAGAATCCGTTCCACCGCGCCCTCGCCGCCGACGAGTGCCCCGTCTATCAAAAGTTTGGTCTGCATGTCAGCCCACCGCCGTGCGCTTCTTCTTTTCCACATCGTCGAAGGGCAGCGTGTGCGCCGTTGCAGCTCCTTTGACGTTCTTGCCGCGAATCGACAGCTTCGTTCCATGGACCGCCACGGGAACGTCGAGGCGTGCGATCGCCATCGACTTGCCCGTCAAGGTCGATACCATGGCACAGGTGACGACCCCCACCTTTTTGTCGCCGGAATACACAGGATCGCCCATGTCCGCGGGCGTCTTTCCCTCCACCAGCAAACCGAAGATCTTGAAGCGCTCCCTGCCTTTCAGGCGGTAGTGCGCGTCCGCGCCGTTGAAATCGTTCTTGCCGGGGCTGACGGTGAAGTCGAGGCCCAATTCCCAGAGGCTGTCGCCGGGCGGATCCTTGTCGAAGGGATACATCTGCGACATGTCGTAGGGATAGAAGAGCAGCGAGCTTTCTACCCGCAGATAATCCAACGTCGTGAAACAGGCCGGGATGATGCCGAGAGATTTGCCCTCGTTCAAGATCGTGTCCCAGATGAACCCGGCATCCTCGCCCTTGCAGAATATCTCATAGCCGCGTTCGCCGGTGTAGCCGGTGCGCGAGATGGTCACGGGACGTCCGAACAGGGTTGCCGGAAGGTGATGGAAATATTTCAGATCGCGGATGCCGGGCACATGCTTCGCGAGAAAATCCACCGCCACGGGTCCCTGCAGCGACAAATCGTGCAAATCATCGTCGACGATCATCGCGGCGTTGCGTCCGACCACGTATTTCGCCAGTGTTTCATGGCCCGCGCCGCTGCCGTGCACCACCATCCACGAATTCGGTCCGACGCGATACAGGATGCAGTCTTCGATGAAGTGGCCTGCATCGTTCAGCATGCAGGCATACGCGGATTTTCCGGGATATATCTTGGTGACATCGCGGGTCGTCGCGTAATTCAATATGGCCGAGGAATGCGGCCCGACGAGGTGCAGCTTCTTCAGGCCCGACACGTCCATGAGGCCCGCTTTGGTGCGGATGGCCACGTGATCCTGTGCCACGTCCTTCGCATAGGTCCATGCCGTCCCCATGCCGTTCCAATCCTCGAGCTTCGATCCGAGTGCCCGATGCCGGTCGGCCAGGACCGACGTGCGCCAGCTAAGTGCCATAGATGCCTCCAGAGTGTGTCAATGTGTCGGCGCCGCCGTTCGCGGCGGTTATTCAGGTGCGGTGCCCGGCGTGGTGGGCGCGCCGTCATCGAACGGCGCCAGCCATTGCACTGCCGCGTCGCGATAGCGTGTCAGGCCCTTGTAGTCGATCAGCGCGGGATGCAAATCTCGGAGGACCCGGTGCACGCGTCGCGCCCATTTCGGCACGGTCGCAAGCTCCCGCAGGCTGATCAGATAGCAGCGTATGCCGAACACGATGGCATTGCTGCGCGGCAATCTCCACAGCCCCTGCAGCTCCACGCGAAGATGCACGAGATCGCCGGCATTCTGCGGCGTCACTGTGGCGCGGTCGACTCCCCACTTGTGATAATTCTCGGGCGAGGTGTCGAGCCGCGGATGGATGGTCATGGTCCAGTTCAGCCGCCGTACGGGCTGGCCGAGCCGAAGATTGAGCAGGAATTTCAGGGCGCGGTCGAAAACCTGAAGCTCATGCGCCAGCGGCACGGGACCATGCCATTCCTTGAAGGTCATGCCGATGTCGAAGTCCAGGGACCAGTCGGCCTGCGTCGTCACCATCCCGGCTTCGGCCCACAAGTCCCCTTCGCGCTGATCCATCACGACGAAATCTCCCTGTGCCTGCCGCGTGATGTAATCGAGGGGCTCGCGGGGCAGCGTGGCGGTGTCACCGAACGTGAATTGTTGGTCGATTTCCAGCGGCCGGTTGATCCAATGCCAGCGATTGCCCCGCTTGGAAAGCGAAAAGTGCGCGGGATAGTCTCTGGCGAGCGATTCCATGATCAATTCCAGACAATCCCACTGCGAACTCATCATGTGAGGCAGCGCCTGATACCGCAGCGGCTCTGCGGCCAGCACGATGGCCCGTTCGCGGCATTCCGCGACGTAATGCTCGTCCACGTCGAATGCAAACTCCGTGACCGCGCCCAGGTGTCCGGGCAGATGCGGTTCGATGTTCACCGAATACATGTAGGTATCTTCGGGAAAGGGCAGGGGAAAACGCCGGATGGCTTCGGGGCTGTTGAGATAGCTGAAGTCGTCGCGGAACGTCTCGTGAGGTTTGAATACGGTGCTCACGTTACGCACTCCGGGCGGACTGTAAACGGGGCCGATGCGACCCCGTCCACGCAACGGCGCGAAGCGCGCCGGGTAAGAGCTTGCTTTTTTCGACGTGCATATTGCGATCCCCTAAAGGTCCAGCACCAGGCTCTTGCAGCGTGCCCGCGAGACGCACGGCATGATGCTCTTCGCCCTCGCTTTCTCCGCGTCCGACAGAAAATGATCGTTGTGAATGAGTTCGCCGTCCAGCTCGAGCACCTTGGTCTGGCAAAAGCCGCAGACGCCACCGCGGCAAAGATAGGGCACTTCGACGCCGGCGGCCTCGATGCTCTCGAGCAGGCTTTGGTCCGGGGGGACGTGCACACGGATCTTCGATCGGGCGAGGAACGCATCGAAGGCATCGCCGACCGGCGGGGCGCTGAATTGTTCCCAGTGAATGTGGCTGTCGGGCCAGCCGCAGGCGCGGGCGGTGCCGATGACGTGCTGGATCATGCCGGCCGGGCCGCAGACATACACGTGAGTGCCGAGGGGTTGAGCCGCCAGCAACGCCTCGAACGGAATCAGCTGCCCCTCGCTGTCGTAATACATGTGCAGCCTGTCGCCCTCGCGCCCGCGCAGCCGCTCCAAAAAGGCCGCGTGTTCCGTCGAACGAACCGAATAATGCAGCTCATAGGGAACGCCGCCGCCGTGCAGGTCCTCGAGTTGCGCGAGAAAGGGCGTGATGCCGATGCCGCCGGCCATCAGCAGGTGTTTGCGCGCGATCTTGTCGAGACCGAAAAGATTCACGGGGTGCGCGATCTCGAGACGGCTGCCGACCTTGACCACGTCGTGCATGTAATGCGAGCCGCCACGGCTTTCCTCCATGCGCCGAACGCCGATTTCGTAGGTGTCGAGCTCCTGCGGGGAGCCGAGCAGGGAGTAGGGATTTCGATGGATGCGGTCGGCCCCCCGCATCACGACGATGATGTGAGAGCCTCCCGAAAACACGGGAAGGCTGCCGCCGGCGATCGGTGCCAGCCTGAAGTGCTTGATCTGCGGCGTGACCTGCTCGATGCCGACGACTTCGACGCCGATGGTCTGCGCGTCGTTCATAGGAACACTTCCTTGAGCGGCGGCAGCTCGCCGGGCGCTTCGGCATCCGCCATCACGCCCATGTACGCAGCGAGGCGGCGGGAATAGTGGTCGCGCACGAGCAGCCAGCGGTCGCACTCGACGCAGCGCACGATGTTGGTCCGCACGTTCTCTGTGGTGGCCCGGCAATGAATGCAATAGACGCGCCGCGCCAAAGTACCGCACTCCTCCGCCCGAATCTCATCCTTGTTCAGATTGAACTCCAGCGCGATCTTCATGACCAGGCCGATGAAACTCTCGGGTCCCGCCACATACAGTCGGGTGCCCATCAGCGACTGTCCAAGGATGGTTCTGAAGCGCTCGAGCAGCGGGGGAATGCCCGGGAACGACTGCACATCACCGACCGCGGCTGCCTTGAATCGCTCGATCTGCGACGTTGTTGCGCCGGCAGCCCGGGTTTGCGCACCGGCGGGGGTCGCGGCATCGGTCACGTACAATACGCGCGTGTTCTTCAGCGACTGCGGTGCGGCTGCCTGCATTTCGGAGACGACCCGAAGGAGGGGCGCGGCACCCACGCCCATTCCGGCCATCAAGTGGTAGCGGCCGCGCGTATCGGCCTGCAGCGGCGCGTAGACGGGCTTGCTCTTGATGCCGGTGACCAGCATTCAATACACCGCGAGCCGATGCGTGACGGCAACCACCGTGATTCCCAGGACCAACACGACATAGGGCCAGATGCCCGCGCGCTTGACGATCCTTTCGCCGTTCACCGTGTCCAGGTCCTGCGCCATCTCGCTGGGAAATGATCCTTTGTCTTGAATATAGTGCCGGTAGACGAACACCGGCACGATGAGCGCAGCGAAGATCAGGCCTGTCTTGAGCGTTCCGGCGCCGTAGACGTCCGCTCCGAACCCCATGAAGGCAAGGTTCACGAAGCTCAACACCGCGCCGGCGGCGAGGATCCAGGTTGGCGCACGCCAGGGCCTTTCCTGCCGCGGCCGGTCGAGCCGGTGAATCCAGCCCGCGTTCAGATTCAAGAAATTGAAAATCAGGTATCCGATGTTGGCGGCGCCGATGACGAACACCGAGTCGGACAGCAGCAGCAGCACGAGGTTGAATCCCAGATTGGTGAGCATCGCGTTGGTCGGTGCGCCATGCGAGTTCACCTTCGCGAGGTATTTCGGCAGCCATCCGTCGAGCGATGCTTGATAGAGAGTGCGCGAGGAGCCCGCCATGGAGGTCATGAGAGACAGGACGAGCGCAAGAATCAGCATGATCACCACGATCACGCCCACGAGCTGTCCGGCATGCACCATCCTCGACATGACCGCCGCGACACCCATGCCGCTGTAGATGTCCGGCGCCAGCATCCCGCCGTACTCGGCCGCCGTGGTCACATTGCCCGCGGCATCGACGACCGCCGGATGCACCAGGCTGCCGAGGCCGAGAAAACCCTGGAATGCAAACGGAACCAGGGTATACACCACCACGCAGAGCAATCCAGAATAGAAGATCGCCTTGAAGGTGTCTGTCTTCGGATTCTTGAATTCTCCCGTGTAGCACACCGCGGTTTCGAATCCGTAGGTCGACCAGGCTGCGAGAAACATGCCCGCGGCAAACACCGTGATCCCCGCCATATTCCACGTGCCGTCGGCGACGCGTCCCATGGCGTCGTGCGCCAGCGGAGCGAGCGGAAAGAAGTTCGCCTTGACGATGTCGCCCGTCAGGATGGGCACGATTCCGATCAGCAGCAGGGGGATCATCGCGGAAATCCCCAGGATCTTGGTGGTGTTCGCCGATCTCAAGATGCCGCCGTCCTGAATGAACTTGACCGCCAGCAATATGACGGCGCCCAGCACGAAGACGGCGTTGATGCGCAAGCTCAAGCCCGCCTTCAAGAAGCCCAGGTCGAGCAGCGTGAGCTGCCAGGTATTGATCGCCGCATCCGGCGCAAACAGCCCGCTCAATATGTAGCCGGCCGCCAGCGCCGAACCCGTCGCCTGCACCGGCGACCAGGCGAACCAATTGCACCACACGGAAATGGGCGCGATGAGTTTGCCGTAACGCACCCAGCCCATCGCGCCGTAGATCGATGTGCCGCCCGCCTTGTTGGGGAACAGGCCCGCGATTTCCGCATACGTGAACGATTGGATGAAGCCCATCGCGATCGATGCCGTCCAGATGATCCAGGACAGCTTGCCCACGGTTGCTGCGACGGCGCCGATCGAGAACAGCACCAAGGGCGGCACGCCGCTCGCCACCCAGAATGCTCCCGTCCAGTCGATGCCACGCTCGAGGCCCGAGCTCTTGGCGTCCGCGTCGGCCGCAGCGACTTCAGCAACCGTGCTCATGATATGCGCTTCGCGCAAAAAATAACGGCGCCGGTGCGGCCCCGTCTGAGACGATCAAACTCAGAATAATCGGCGTAGTTCATCGGCGATTTCAAATATGTCTCCCACGATGCCATATTTGGCCACTCCAAATATCGACGCTTCGGCGTCGCTGTTGACTGCGACAATCGTACTGACGTGCTTCATTCCCGCGAGATGTTGGATTGCGCCGGAAACGCCCATGGCGATGTACAGTTTGCAGGCGCTCGCCGTCTTGCCGGATTGGCCGACCTGCCGGCTCTTCGGCAGCCAACCCGCATCCGCAATGGGCCGCGAACATCCGAGCGTCGCCCCAAGGGTGTCCGCCAACTCACGGAATTGCGGAACCTTGGCCTCTTCGCCGATGCCGCGGCCGATGGTCAGGATAAACTCGGCGGCGGTCATGTCAACATCGTCCCCCGCGGCGAGTTCGATGAATTCCCTGCCGGCCGCTCGGCTCTGCGCCGCCGGCGCCTCGAAGGCGGTGATCCGGGGAGAAGCCGGCTGTTCGGGCGCTTTGAACACATTGCCGCGGACCGCCAGGAGCACCGTGCTGCGGCCGGGGAAGTCCATTTCGACGCTGACTTTCTGGCCGTAGCCGCCGCGCGTCGCAACGAGTTCGCCGTCGATCCTCTGCGCCTTGAACACATCCGTCGCGAACCCCAGCCCAAGCCGCGCCGCCAGCGCCGCCGCATATCCGAAGGAATCGACGCTGTGGGCGACCAGCACCACGTCCGGGCGCCGTTCGGCGATCAGTGCGCCCACCGCGGATTCGAATAGGTCGGGGTCGAATTCGGCCGCGGCCACCTTCACGGTCACGATTTCGTCGACCCCCGAAACGCACAGAGCGCCTCGGAATCGATCGGGCGCATCGTTCAGGACGGCGACCGCCACCTCCTCGCCCGTACGGCGCAGGCCTTGAGCCGCGGTCACCAATTCGAGCGACACCGGGCGCAGTTCCCCTCGCCTCTGTTCCGCGATGACGAGGACGCCGCTCATGCTTGAGCTCCCTTGTATTCTCGGATGATCACGGCGAGACGAGCCGCCTGTTGGGCGGCATCTCCTTCGATGAGCTGCGCCCGGCCCTTGTCCGGGATGTACATGCGGCGCACGCGCGACAAGGAACCCGATTCGCCGACGTCGGCGCTACCCAACGCGACATCCGCCAGGGACAAGACTTCGATGGGCTTTGCGGCGGCCTGTTTGATGCTGCGCAAGCTTGCGTAGCGCGGCGTGTTGATGCCGAGTTGAATGGTGAGCACCGCGGGGCATTGGATTTGCACTTCGTGCAGGAGCCCGCCTTCCAACTCACGGCGGAACACGGCCGATGGGGCTCCCGGTGAATAAGTCAGGTTGCTCACGACGGCGGCGTGCGGCCAGCCGAGAAGCGCCGCTACGGCGATGCCGGTGGAGGCGAACGACTGATCGGAGGATTGCACGCCCGCAAACAACATCTGCGGCGCCTCCCGCTTGGCCACCGCCGCCACGACTCGCGCGATGGCGATGGAATCCGAGCCCTCGATCGCGGGATCCCAAACCCGGATCGCCCGGTCTGCGCCCTTCGCCAGGCACTTGCGCAAAGACTCATCGGCCTCCTCGGGTCCCACGGAGGCGGCGACCACTTCGACCGCTCCGCCGGCGGCCTCCTTGATTTTAACGGCTTCCTCCAGGGAGAAATCGTCCCATTCGTTCAGATCCCGGATGAAAAAACCGGGGTCGACGTCGCGACCGTCCTCGCGAATCGCAAAATCCTCATCGAGCGCCGCCACCTGCTTGACCGCCACCAGGATCTTCATGCCGGCGCCTCCTCGGCGCGGCGCGCCGGAATGGCTTCACGAATGAGTTCTATGAGTTCCTTGACCACGAATTTACCCTCGTTCCCGGTGGTTTTGAGTGCGTCCTCGAACATGGTGAGATCCTTCGGACAGCTCACCACGTAGATCTCGAGGTTGGGGATGGCCGCCGCCTCTTTGATGCGATTTTGGGCGGGCTTCTCGGAGCCCACCGGATCGGGCACCCAGATCCTGCCGCCGCCGGCGCCGCAGCAGAAAGAGTTGGCTTTGCAGCGGCCCATCTCGATGAGTTCGCAGCCGAGCAGCTTCAACAGCTCCCGCGGTGCGTCATAGCCCTTGTTGAAGCGGCCCAAGTGACAGGGGTCGTGGAACGTCACGCGGTAGTTCAATTTGTTGGCGACGCGCAAACGTCCTTGCGCGAACAGCCGCAGCGCGAGAGTGGTGTAGTGCTCGATTTCGTATTGGCCGCCGAAATCGGGATACTCATTGCGTATGGTGTTGAACGAGTGAGGGTCGGTGGTGACGATGCTTTTGAATGTTGCGCCCGAGAGCGCGCTCACGTTCGCCGTCGCGAGCACTTCATACAGTCCCTCTTCGCCGACCCGGCGCACGTCGTTGCCGGCGTTCGACTCACCGTCGAAGAGAATGCCGAAATCAACGCCCGCTTCGTGCAGCAGCGAGGCGAAAACTTGCGAGACTCGTTGATTGCGCGGATCGAAGGACGCGTAGTCGCCGACGAACCACAGTACATCGACCGGCTCCTTTCGGGCGTCCTTGACGGGGAAGGGCAGCGCCTTGCTCCATGCGCCGCGCTTGCGTTTGGATTCGCCGAACGAATTTCCCGTCTTGTGAATCGTCTGGAGCGTCTTTGTCAGCAAAGGATCCATGGCGCCGTCTTCGACCAGCTTGCGGCGCATCTGCACGATGATGGGAACGTGCTCCACCGCGACCGGGCAAATCTCGACGCACGCCATGCAGGTGCGGCAGGACCACAGCGTTTCCATGGCCACCTGCCCCGGCGCCTTGCCGTGCACGTCGAGTTCGGCGGCGTCGGGTACGGTGCCCGACTCGAGGGTCGCGTGCGCGAATTCGCGCAGGCTCAAAATCACGTCGCGAGGCGAGAGCGGCGCGCCGACTGCGCGCGCGGGACAGGCCTCGTGACAGCGGCCGCATTTGGTGCATGCATCGAGATTGAGGAGCTGCTTCCAATTGAAGTCGGTGATCTTCGAGGCGCCGGCCTCGGGCTGTGAGTCGGGAACCCGCGGCAGTCTTTGCGCCGCTTGGCGGTCGCGCACCATCAGAGATGCCGCCGCCGTGAAGATGTGCTTGACCTTGGTATAGGGGATCAAGGCGATCAGAACCAGCGCGATCAGACCATGGAACCACCAGAGTCCGTGCCGCAACAGGCCCCCGCCGAGATCGGACATGCCCATCGCACGCATGCCCTGCGCGAGCAGCGCGCCGACCGGAGACCACCAGCGCGTGTCCCAGACGTCCGCGCGGTCTTCAAGCCAAACCAGCCGCGCGGCCTCGAGCAGGTAGCCGGTGCAGGCGATGATCACCAGGATCCACAGGAATGCCCAATCCTCGCGGCGGTATTGGGGCCGATCGAAATCCGGATCGCCCGGCGCGCGGTCCGGCCTTGCGTAGTCGAGCTTCGGAAGCCGCATCCAACCGCGGCGGTACATCATGTACAGGAGGCCCGCTATCAGGGCGACTCCGGCAACGTCCAGCACCAGGGAGAACACCAGATAAAACCGGCCGTGCCAGAATCGGATTCCAAACAAGGGCTCGAGGATGTCGTATTCCAGGGTGATGGTCGCCGTGCCCGCGAACAGGAGCACGAATCCGTAGAATATGAGCCGATGTGCGCCGCCCGCCGCAGGATCGCGGCGGGCGACGGTGCGGCCGTTCAACACCGACGCCGCCATGGCGCCGAACCGGCCCCACAGCCCCCCTTCGAGCTTGAGCGCCGCGCCCCGCCGATACTTGCGGATCTGCACGTAGACGCCGTATGCGAATATCGCGATCGCGGCGTAGCCCAGCACGTAGAAGATCCGAACTTCGGCTGCTCCGAACGCCTCGAAGAGAATCCGCGTGACGGAGTCGGTGCGGCTCACGTGGAATGCTCGAACGGGCCCATCAGGTTTTGTATTCGAGCTCGAACTTTCCGCCCGGCATGTGCGCGGCACCCCATACGGCGACCTCGCGCTTGTAGGGCAGCGGCTGCTGGGCTTTGGCTTCCTCTATTTCGCGCGCCAGGCGCTGGCCGGTGAACGTCGCATCGGCGATGAGACGCGGCGCCTCGGCGTCGCCGATCACGTATACGTCCTTGACTCCGTTCTTCTGCCACTCGCCCTGGCGGGCCTTGAGTTCCGCGTACAGACCGTCATTGGAGTGGCGGCCGGTGACCAGAACGAGCGAGTCGAATTCCACCCATCGCTGGCTCTTGTTGACGTCGCGCGGCAACAGTCCCCGGCCGCGGTAGGTGCGCTTGGAGCCGTCGCCGAAAATATCGTAGACCTCCAGACGTCCTTTTTCGATCCGCGAACCGAATGCGTTGTGCATCTCCTTGATGTGCAGTTCGTGCATGCGCCGCATCATGTTCGGATACTCGAGCGTGAAGTGCATGTAGTTGGCCAAATGCACGCCCGTGACGATGGTGACGTCGTGGCCGGCGACCGCCAGCTTCTCCGCCAGGCTCGGCGCCATGAAATAGGTGTCGGCATTCAGGATCACGACGCGCTTGCCGATGGGCTTCTTTCCCTCGAGCACCTGTTCCGGAGTGAGCTGATCGGGCTTGGAGGCATCCGCACCGGGAATGGGGTCGTGGCTCAGGCAATTGGTCCCGTCGGTATTCCACGACGAACCCGTGGCAACGACGATCTTCTCGGCGCCGTAGGTCAGTGCCGCCTCGGCGGTCATGGGCTTTTGAGCGAGGGCAACCTGGCTCTGTTTGTTCTTTTTCACCAGCTTGTTGATCTGCAGCTCCCGGTAGTCGCGGTGGTAGCCCCACTCCCCGAGTCCCGGAAGCGTCATCACCGAATTCAAGTGACCGCCGATCTTGGCGGCGGTGTCGTAAAGATGCACGGTGTAGCCGCGCTCCATCAACACGCGGGCGCACTCCGCGCCCGAAGGTCCGGCGCCGACTACCAGGATGGAATCGTCCGAACCGCGCTTCGGAAATTTTTCCGGGTGCCAGCCGCGCCTGTATTCCTCGCCCGCGGTGGCGTTCTGCGTGCAGATCATCGGCGGACCGCCGATTTCCCAGCGCGAAATGCACACGTTGCAGCCGATGCAGACGCGGATGTCGTCGTAGCGTCCTTCCTCGATCTTCTTCGGCAGCCAGGGATCGGAAATCGAGGGCCGGGCCGCACCGATGATGTCCGCGATTCCTTTGGTGACGATTTCGGTCATCTTTTCCGGGTCGGTGAAGCGCCCGACGCCAAGCACCGGCTTCTTGGCCACCTGCTTGACGAAGCGCGTCCACGGCACCTGATGCCCCTGCTGGTAGAACCGCGATGGTCCCGCGTCCTCGCCCCACTCGGCGATGTCGCCGACATCCACATCCCACAGGTCGACCAGCGGATCGGCCAGGGCGATGAATTTCATGCCGTCATTCTCGACTTCCACGCCCGAGTCGCCATACAACGTATCGACCGCGAAGCGGGTGGCGATGGCGCAGTCGTGGCCCACGGCTCGCCGGACTTTTTCCAGCGTTTCGAGCCAGAATCGCGCGCGATTTTCCAGCGACCCGCCGTATTTGTCCTTGCGCTTGTTGTAGTACGGGGAGAGAAACTGCAGCGGCAGGTAGGAATGCGCTCCGTAGACGTAGACGATGTCGAAACCAGCATCGCGGGAACGCAGGGCGGCATCCACGTAGTACTGCTGAACCATGGCGATGTCGTCCAAGTCCATTTCCTTGCAATACGTGAGGGTTTCGAACTCCGAGGCGTATTGGCTCGGACCGCGCGGAGTCGCGCGCGATTCCATGCAGGGCGCGTGCGATGCGCCGTACCAAAGCTCGACCCCTGCCAGGGAGCCGAAATGATGAATGTGATCGGTCATGGCACGGAGGTTGCGCACGTCCCCCGCATCCCAGATGCGTGCAGACAAGCGATGCGTGTCGTCCGATTCGGGGTGGATCGAGCAATACTCGGTATTGATTCCCGCCCAGCCGCCTTCAGCCTTCAGCGACCGGTGCGCCGCCTGAAAGCCCGGTTTGTCGGAGCCCGCGCCGATGCAATGCGGCACCTGGTAGAACCGGTTGCGCAGCGTCTTCGGGCCGATCTTGATCGGCTGAAACAGAATGTCGTGTTTTGGGTCGCGCGCCATACTCTTGATCCTCTCGCTTCGTGGAGCGGTGTTTATTTGGGAAGTACTCGCCCCTCAAGGCGAGGAACTCGTATCATATTCGCTATCGAACGGCGCTGGCCAGGCAACGCCGCACCGGTCGGAACTGCGCGGCGAAGGACGTGGGAAATGCGCGGGCATCGGAAATAAATAACATGCTAGTTACTGTAGTGCAAATTTATTGCGTGCAGTGTAAATTGATCCGCATGCGCCTGGAAGTCGCAGGCTGTGCGTGATCAAACCAAGAGGCCTCGCGTGGCGCGTCTGACCAAACACCCGAGATCCGCGGCAGTGGCGAGCGTCGCTCCGGGTCACGTTGGCCGGCAATTGGGCGCGGTGGCCCGGCGGGTGCGGGAGAGTCAGGATTTGACGCTCACGGACGTCGCGACTTCAGCCGGCATCAGCGCCGGGATGCTGAGCCGGCTCGAGACCGGCCATGTCACCCCCAGTCTCGAGACCCTGGTTGCACTGGCGGGCGCGCTCGGCGTACGCCCGTCATTGCTGCTGCAGCAGCTGGGCGGCGACGAGGAGGGGGCTCAACGGGTGCCGGCCGGGCAGGGACTCGAGGTGGTCAGGCGGGGCACCCGACGCGGACATACCTATCATCTGCTGGCGGCGCAGCGCGGGCCGCGAAAATCATTCGAACCTTTTCTGGTGACGCTGACCGACAAGAGCGAAGTGTTCCCCGGTTTTCAGCATCCGGGCACGGAGTTCATCTACCTTCTCGCCGGCTCGCTGACCTACCGGCACGGCAGCCACAGCTATACGCTCGAGCCCGGCGACTCACTGAGTTTCCGCGGCGACGTGCCGCACGGCCCCGAGACGCTCGACAAGGTGCCGATCCGGATGTTGTCGATCATCATTTACGATGAGGAGACTTGACAGCTTCGCCTCCATCTTGCCGCCGAAATAGGCTTGCGGATTCGACGGAGCAATGTGTTCCCGGCGCTCACGCGCGGTGAGGGCGGTCTTTGCCACCTCGAAGGCGTCGCGGAGCGAGCGGGCATCGGGCAGCGCATCCCGGTAAAAGGCCTCGCCGAAATAGGTCAAGTCGCGCCCGCTCGAGCAGCCGAAAGACGTGCGGTCGGCCGCCGCCGCCGCGATGACGATGGTTTGCGGGTCGCTCAAGCGTTCAATGAAGCCCGCTGCGTAGCACGCCGATATGATGATGACGCGCCATCGGATTCCGGACTCGCGCAAGGCGTCGGCAAGGTCCTCGTCGGTCAGGTCGTCGAGGGGCAGGTCGGCATTGGCGACCGCGATTGCGGGATCCTCCGAGCCGTGCGAGGAAATCGACAGGAAAAGCACGTCCCGGTCCACATTCATGCGCGAAGCGAGGCCGCGCAATGCGTATCTGAGCCCCGACACGGTCGCGAGCGGAGCGCTTTCCATGTCGCGCTGATCATTGATCAAGGACAGCTCTCTGCCGGAGATGCCGTATCGGCCGCCCAGCACCCGCGCGGCCAGTCCGATTTCCTGAGCGAATACCTTTTCGTCGCCGACACCCGCAAAGCCGAGAAAGAACGCCCTGGGATTCGGCGACGCATCGCGTGAGATCGCCGCCAGCGAGCGGTCGATCCGCCCGGACTGCGCGAACAGGACGGCCTCGCCGTCGACCATCGCATTCTCCGGCTCCGCCGCCTGCGTTTCGAGCGGCGCCCACACGTCCGGAATGGCATCGAGCGCATCGCTGAGCCAGGCGAACGCCGCGACGAAGACAAGCCCGGCGCAGGCGGCCGCGCGCTGGCGGTGCCCGGTAAGGGCGTGCAGCCCGCGCGCGAAGTAGGCCAGCAGATACAGGCATACGAGAATCGCCGCACCACCGACCCAGGAAGGATCGATGTATTGAATGATCACGCCCGTGAAGAGCAGCGGGACCGGCACCGCTCCCATCGTCAATGCGAGCGCGGACGCGAACGGCGGCGCAGGACTTGCCCGCGCTCGCAACAGTGCCGACAGGCCGAGAATTGCGAGCACGTGCCACGCCAGCAGGGGAATTCCGCTGGGAAAGAACTGCGGCTCCGGCTGAGACTGCCAGCGGTCGATCACAATCCACGCCGCCAGCCAGCAGGCGCCCATCATCACGGACGCGCGCAGCGCGCCGCCGGCCGGCGCCGATGCGACCGACCGGAGCAGCCACAGGCGCGGCAAAACGGTGCGCCAGGCCGGCGCGGCGGAGTCGACGTAGGTCGGTGTCTCATTCATGGTCGCCGCGAATCATAACTCAGACTATTAGAGCGCTCCTTTGTGCGGTATGGTCGTGCGGATCGATCGGCTCGGCATTTCACCAGGCGGAGGCTGCATGGCGCTGTACAAGTTGGGTGATGCGGCTCCGGCGGTGGCAATGAGCGCGTACGTCGCTCCAAGCGCCGTGGTCGTCGGCAACGTGGTGCTCGCCGACCGAAGCAGCGTCTGGTTCGGCGCAACCTTGCGGGGCGACAACGAAGTCATCAGCATAGGCGCCGACAGCAATGTCCAGGATGGCGCGGTGATGCACACCGATCCAGGATATCCGCTGATGGTGGGCGCCAATGTCTCCATCGGCCACCAGGCCATGCTGCACGGCTGCACCGTGGGCGAGGGTTCACTCATAGGCATACAGGCCGTCGTGTTGAACGCAGCCGTCATCGGCAAAGGCTGTCTGGTCGGCGCCGGCGCCGTCATCACCGAACGCAAGTCGTTTGCCGACGGCACCCTCATCCTGGGCGCGCCTGCGAAGGTGGTGCGCGAGCTCACGCCCGAGGAACGCGGCAATCTCATCGAAATTGCGGGAAACTACGCCGCGCGCGGCGCTTACTATCGAACTCACTTGCAGCTGATCGCTGATTTCTAAGAACGGGGGGGACGCATGTCGGGCGAAAAATCGGATGTGAGCAGACGGGAATTCGTGTGCGGGACGGTATCGGGCCTTGCCCTGGCGGGGGCTCCCGCGGCGGTGCTGGCTGCGGGGTCCGCGAAGAGCGCGGACAAGAGCGCGGTACTTGCGCAGATCCCGAAAATGCACGCGGAGAATCTGAAGCGGCTGCAGGATTGGATCGCGCTGCCGTCGATTGCGGCGGAGAACCGCAACTATCCGCAGGGTCCCGAGCACATGGCCAAGCTCGCCCAAGATGCCGGGTTTACGGGCGTGAAGCTCATCCCCACGTCGGGCAAGCCGGGAGTATTCGGCAAGATCGACGCCGGCGCGCGCACGACGATGGCGATCTATTTCATGTACGACGTGAAGCAGTTCGTGCCCGCGGAATGGAGTTCGCCTCCGCTCGAGGCGCGGCTGGTGCAAAAGGAAGGCCTCGGCACGGTTTGCATGGGACGCGGCGCCGTGAATCAAAAGGGGCCCGAGAACTCGTTTCTGAGCGCGCTCATGGCGTTCAAGGCGGCGGGGAGGAAATTGCCGGTGAATCTGGTGCTGGTGTGCGAGGGCGAGGAGGAGATTGCCTCGCCGAACTTCCATGAGGTGATCGAGAATCCCGAAGTGATGGCCGAGCTCAAGCGATGCGTCGGCGTCTTCATGCCGGAAGCGGCCCAGGATCGCGATGGCGGGGTGGAGGTCTCCCTGGGCGCGAAGGGCGTGGTGGAACTCGAGCTCATTTCAAGCGGGGAAAGATGGGGCCGTGGCCCGGCGCGCGACGTGCACTCGAGCCTCGAGGCACAGGTGGATTCACCGAGCTGGCATCTCGTGCAGGCGCTGAACACGCTGGTCGAAAGAGACGGACATACGCCGGCGGTCGAGGGATTCTTCGACAAAGCGCAACCCTTGACCGCGGCGCAAGAGCGCATGATCGAGGAACACGCGGCAAAAACATCCGAGGCCACGGTCAAGGGGCTGTATGGAGTGCGGCACTGGGTTCACGACAAGAGCTGGGTGGACTCGTTGAAGCTGCTCGAGTCGCGGCCCACGATCAACATCGAGGGCCTCGTGGCCGGTTACACGGGACCCGGCGGCAAGACGGTGCTGCCGCACAAGGCCGTGGCCAAGATCGACATGCGCTTGGTGCCCGACATGACCGCGGCCGACACGCTCGCCAAGCTGAAGGCGCACCTCGCGAAGCACGGATACGCCGATATCGAAGTCAATATGAGCGGCGGATACGATCCGACCCAAACAGATCCCGACAGCAAGCTGATTCAGACGCAGCTCGCGACGTACCGCAGGCTCGGGGTGGATCCGCAGCTCTGGCCGCGATCGGCGGGGTCATGGCCGGGCTACGTTTTCACCGGCGCGCCGCTGAAGCTGCCGGCGGGCCACTTCGGATTGGGCCACGGCACCGGCGCGCACGCCCCGGATGAGTACTACGTGATCGAGTCGACCAATCCCAAGGTGCAGGGATTGGACGGGGCAGTTGCTTCGTTCGTCGAATACCTGTACGCGATGGGGTAGCAGACTTTCGCGATGGCGTAGCGGTCTGCGGGATCGCCCAGCGATCAGTTGCGGCTGCCGCACGTGATCGCATCGACGCGGACGTTCACGACTTCGGTCGTGTGCTGGCCTTCGGCCGTGTCGAAGTACTGACGGTCCACGGCGATCGTGCGGGCGGCCCGCGCCGGCACCGTGTAGCCGACATGTTTGATCTCGGAGCGGGTCGCGCCATCCTGGGTCCTCCAGTCGACCCGGTAGCGGATCATGCCGCTGCAGCCGTCCGCGCCGCATCGCTCGCCGTTGATGGCGAACGCGATGCGAAACTCGTCCTTGTTCAGCCGCATGACGAGAGGTTCCTGAGTCAACGAAATCGAACGTCCCGACGGCGAGGCCGCGAGGGTTGCGGCGCTCCACACCGACAACGCAATAAGGGACAGCGGGATCATCTTCATTCACGGCTCCGGGTTGCACGCATGCGATTGCATGAGCATGGCCGCAACGGTAGCCGCGCGGCGGCGCGGCGACAAACGATGAAAAATTGCAATCCATGCAAATTCTCTCATGCGTCCAAACACGGCCGCGGCACGAGAATCGGCGCTTCACGCCCGATAGAGCCCGCTTATCACCGGGCCGGTTTTCTGCCCGGGTTGCCTTCCGACGTGCCGCCGGTCTTGTCCGGTCGGTCCGCCTTCACCGCGGTTTTCACCTTCGCCGCGCCCTGCTTGGCCGCGGCGGCAACCTCGTGGGCTCCCTGCTTGGTCGCAACAGCGACATGGTGTGCGACGTCCTTCGCCGCCGCCGCCGCCTTCTGCGCGCCTTCCTTCGCCGCGTCCGCCACGATTTTGGCGTCTCGCTTGACTGCCGTGCCGATGGCCTTGGCGTCGGTCTTCACCGTCGCCGCGGCGTTGGCGGGAGGATCGTCCGCCGCATGCGCGCAGGCCACGGGAACGGCGCAAAGTCCGAACGAAGCGATGCCGAGGAATCCCAAGCCGGCTGCGAGTGCCCGAAGATATGCAGTCATGATTTTGAACTCCTTTGGAGCGGCTATTCGAACACGTTGCCGTACTCCTTTCGGAGGAGCACTTTCTGCACTTTGCCGGTTCCTCCCAGAGGGAGCGACTCCAGGAAAATGACATCGTCCGGCACGCACAAACGCGCCAATCGTCCCGCCAAAAATTCAAGGATTTCCTCGCGCTCGAGCAGCCGGCCCTGCTTTCGCACCACGAAGAGGAGCGGTCTTTCCTGCCATTTCGGGTGCTTGACTCCGATGACCGCAGCGGCCGCCACCGCGGGGTGGGCGACGGCGGCATTTTCCAGATCGATCGAACTGATCCATTCGCCGCCGGTCTTGATGAGGTCCTTGACGCGATCGCGGATCTGCATCACGCCATGCGCATCGATGGTCGCAATGTCGCCGGTCGGAAACCAGCCGTCGATGAGCGCCGAGCTGTCGCTCTTGTAGTACTCGCCGACGATCCACTGTCCGCGCACCATCAGCTCGCCTTGCGACGTACCGTCGCGCGGGAGCCTGGCGCCCCGGTCATCCACCACCTTGAGCTCCACGCCGAACACCGACTTTCCCTGCTTGGCGAGAACCGAGTGCTTATCCGCCGGCGGCAGCTTCATCTCGCCGGAATCCAAGGTGCATATGCTCGCCACCCCGACGGTCTCGGTCATTCCCCAGCCATGCCGCACGTCGATCCCGTACCGCTCGCTCAGGGTTGCGATCAACGGGCGCGGCAGGGCGGAGCCGCCCGAGACCAGGCGCCGCAGGGTCGAGAGGCGCAAATCGTGCTGCTCGAGATGTTGCACCAGCGACAGCCACACCGTGGGCACGCCTGCACTGACGGTGACTTCCTCGGCTTCCATCAGTTCGTACAGTCCGGCGCCGTCCAGGCGGGGTCCCGGGAGCACGAGCTTCGCTCCTCCGATCAATGCGGCATACGGAATGCACCAGCCGTTGATGTGGAACATGGGCACGATCGGCAATATGGTTTCCTTTGGGGATATGCCGAGCACGCCGGGCATGCAGACCACCATTGCGTTGATCACCAACGAACGGTGTGAGATGAGGACCCCCTTGGGGTTGCCGGTCGTGCCGGAGGTGTAGCAAAGCACGGCGCCGGCGCGCTCGTCGAATTCAGGCCACTCGAATTGCTCGCTTGCCCCGGCTATCAATTCCTCGTAGCAGCACAGGTTCGGTATGCCCTCGGAGGCGGGCATGTTCGCCGCGTCGCTCAGGGCGACCCAGACCTCGACATTGGGACAGTAGGGGGCAATTCGCTCGATCAAGGGAGCGAACGTCGCGTCGAACATCAGCACCCGGTCCTCGGCGTGATTGATGATGTATGTCAACTGTTCGGGGTGCAGACGCGGATTGCACGTGTGCATCACCATGCCGCTGCCGGAGACCGCGTAATAGGCCTCCAGGTGGCGATGATTATTCCAGGCCAGCGACCCCACCGCGCAGCCCGCATCCAATCCCAGGTCGCGCAGGGCGTTCGCGAGTCTGCGGGCGCGGGTTGCGCACTCGGCAAAGGTGTATCGAAAGACCGGCCCATGCGTTTCCCGCGAGGCGATCTGCATGTCGCCGAATTGCGCCGCGGCATGCTCGATGATGGCCGAAATCAGGAGCGGCCTATCCATCATCAACCCAGGCTGGAGCATCGTTCGAACTCTCCCTTGCGCATCCGATCGCCGGCGCCCAACGGCGATGCCTGCATTATAAGCCGCAGTGCGGTCGATTCGTCGAAATTGCCTTGTCGAGCAATTCGTAACCCTCGCGGGGGCGAAAACCGTGCCGGCCGTAGAAAAGGCGCGCGGATTGATTGCCGGCCGCGAGCTGCAACTGCACACGAACCATGCCCCGCGCCGCAAGCTCGCGCTCGGCGCTCGCCAAAAGCCCTGAGCCCGCTCCCCGGGAGCGCATGTCCCGGGATACGAACAGCTCGTCGATCTCCGCCATCATGCCGCCGTGCTCGAGGCTGAACATGAAAACGGCCAGCAGGTAGCCGCGCAATCGACCACCATCTTCGGCAACCCAGCAGGCGCCCCGAACGGGATCCGCGAGCATGCCGGCGAGCAAGATCTCGATGCGTCCCCGATCGAAACCCGCGATGGATTCGAACTCCCAATACCGCTCAACCAATGAAGCCAGGTCTGCGATGTCGTGCAAGGCGGCGGGTCGGATCAGCATGTGCGGGTCGAACTCCTGCCTCAATTCAATGGTGCGCCGCTTCCTGCGCCCGATACGCCATCCAGGCTTGATCGATCAAGTAGGCGTGGATGTTATCGACGTCCTGCTCGCTCAAGATGTCGTCGAACCGCTCCATCCCCGAGGGCGCCAGCACTCCCTTCAGCACGATGTCCTTGAATGCGGAGTGCACACCCGGATTGAGTTTGCGCAGGTCCGGCGTGCTGCTCGGCCCGAGTACGTGGCAGCGCGAACACTCCTCGACGAACTTCAACTCGCCGGCGTCGATCTGCGCCTTTCCGGCGTTTTGCACCGGTGGCTCGTCGAACGGCTCCTCCGCGCGCGGCGCCGGGGTGGGCACCGCACCGCCGCCGATTTTGAGAGCGATGACGCGGTTGGTGTTCTGATACTTGAGCGCGGCGCTGCTCGGCGGAATCGGGCCCACCGTGATCGCGGCGCCGCCGTATCCCGCCTGAATTGCCACGAACTGCTCGCCTCGGACGGAATAGGTCATGGGCGCCGCCATCAGGTGGCTGCCGGTTTTGATCACCTTGAGCACCTTTCCGGTGTCGGCGGCATAGACCCAGAGTTCGCCGCTGCCACGGCCTTGGAACACCAAATTGCCCGCGGTCGACATTACGCCGCCATCGTAACCGCGGATGCCCGAGGACGTCTCGTGCTCCCAGACCGTTTTCTGCGCAACCGGATCCCAGGCGCGCAACAGTTCGCGCACCGGCTTCACCTTGCGGGTCGCCTTGACCGCCTGCAGGTCCGGTACCGGACCGTACAGCTTCTTCAAAGCGGCGGCATCATACGTGTCGTCGGGGAAAATACCCTGCACGGTGAAGAAGCCGTCGAGGTACTTCATGGTGCCGCCGTTATGCAGCATGTCGATCCATACGGCGGACATGTCGATGACGGGGATGTAGACCAGGTGCGTTTGCGCGCTGTAGGACATGGGATTCCAGGTGTGCGCGCCGGCCCAGGAGGGATACACGTTCTTCGGCGAGGAATACCAATCGGCTTCGCCGGTCAAGACCGGCCGACCCGTGTTCAGGTCGATGTGGGAGGCCCAGTTCACGTAGGCATAGTTCTTTGCGGCGAGCAGTTTGCCGGTCTTGCGATCGAGAACGTAGAAGAAGCCGTTCTTCGACGCCTGCATGATGACGGGGTGGGCAGTACCGTCGAATTGCATGTCGGCGAGAATCAGTTTCTGAACCGAGTCGTAATCCCAACTGTCGCGCGGCGTCGTCTGGTAGTACCACGCCATGCGCCCCGTGGTTGCGTCGACCGCGACGATGGAGGCGGCGAACAGGCTGTCGAGCTTGGCCGGCCCCAGTTGACGCAGATCATAGGGCGCCGCATTGGCGGTGCCGAAGTAGACGAGGTTCAGGGAGGGATCGTACGCAAATCCGTCCCACGCCGTTCCCCCGCCGTGCTGATCCGCCTTGCGATGCGGATCCCAGGTCTTGTCCGCCAGCGCCAATTCCGGATTCTCGTACGGCTGACCCACGGCGGGCGGCACCGTGTAGAAGCGCCATTTGAACTCGCCGGTCTGCAGATCGTAGGCTGCAACGTAGCCGCGCACGGCGGTGTGGCCCATGTCGGCGCCCCCGTTTCCGATCACGACCACCTTGCCGGCGATTTGCGGCGCGCCCGTGCTGGAGTAGGGCAGGTTGTGATCGGTGATGGTGTCGGCTTCCCAGATCTTCTTGCCCGTCGCCGCATTCAAAGCGTGCAGGCGCCCGTCGGTCGAGGCCACGTAGACCCTGCCCTTCCACACCGCCACACCGCGGTTGACCAGGTCGCAGCAGGGATGTCTGCCGGTGAAGTAGTCGGGTTTCGGGTCATAGCGCCACAGTTCCCTACCCGTGGCCGCATCGATCGCATAGACATAACCCCAGGTACCCGAGGTGTACATGATTCCGTCGACGACGATGGGGGTGGCTTCCTGGCCGCGCATCGGACTTCCCAGATCGTACTGCCACGCAAAGCCGAGTTGCGCGGCGTTCCTCTGGTCGATGCCCGCCAGAGGGGAGTAGTAGGTCCCGTCCTTGTCGCGCCCGGCGGTGAACCAGTTCTGCGGTTCCTTGTCGGCGCCGAGCAGTCGCGCGGCATCGACGTTGCCGGGTATTTGAGGCGCTGCCGCAGCGAGTGCGGCGCTGCCAGAGAAGATCAGTGCGGCGCGAATGCAGGCGCGGGCGAAAAGTGTGCATCTCGGCAAGGTCATTTACTCCTGCAGGGCGGTTGAAAGCTTAGAGTTCCAGGGCGGACGGAACGGTACCATGCAGTTCCGGGCGGCGCGGGGTTGCGCAATACGCAAATGATTTGCTCCACAGTTAAATTTCGTGTTTATATTCGCACATGGTAGCGTCCCCGATAATCTTGTGTCGCGTCGGCGAATTCCGCTGAAATCCGCATGCCTTATCGCCTACTTCGTTTCGGCCTGTCGAGCAAGCATCCGGAGCCGCGCATGTTCACGCGGCACGATTCGCTCAAGAGGGGTTACGACGTGGTCATCATCGGCGCAGGCGGCCATGGGCTGGCGGCCGCGTACTACCTCGCGCGGGACCACGGAACCCGCAACGTGGCGGTGCTCGAGAAGGGCTATATCGGGGGCGGCAATACCGGCCGCAACACAACGATCATTCGTTCGAATTATCTCACCCCGGACGGGGTGAGATTCTACGACGAAAGCGTGCGGCTCTGGCAGGACCTCGGCACCGATTTCGATCTGAACCTATTCTATTCCACGCGCGGCCACTACACGCTCGCGCACACGGACTCGGCGATGCGCACCATGCGTTGGCGGGCGGAGGTCAACAAACATTTTGGCGTGCGCTCCGAAGCGGTCGATGCAGCGTTCGTCAAACGCGGCATTCCGTCGATCGACATGAGCTGCGGAGGCCACGCGCCGATTCTGGGCGCCTTGTTTCACGAGCCGGGCGCCATAGCGCGCCATGACGCCGTGGCGTGGGGATACGGAAGGGGCGCGGACCGGCGCGGGGTGGAAATCCACCAACAAACGGAGGTTACCGGCATTCGATTGCAGGGAGGCCGCGTGGTCGGCGTCGACACGACCCGCGGGCCCATCGCCACCTCCAAGGTGCTGTGCGCGGTGGCCGGATTCACGCCGCGGATACTCGACATGGTGGAACTGCGCACGCCGATCTACGTGCATCCTCTGCAGGCCATGGTTTCCGAGCCCGTGAAACCCTGGCTCGATCCCATCATCGTGTCGGGGTCGCTGCATGTGTATGTGTCGCAGACCGCCCGCGGCGAGCTGGTCATGGGCGCGTCCTTGGATCCCTACGAATTGCATGCCACGCGTCCGACGCTGGACTTCGTCGAGGGTCTGGCCTCGCACATGCTGGACATGTTTCCGTTCCTGAGCGAGGTCAAGGTCAATCGCCAATGGGCGGGGCTCGCGGACATGACGCCGGATTTCGCGCCCATCATGGGCGTGACGCCGGTCGAGGGCTTTTATATCGATGCGGGATGGGGCACCTGGGGCTTCAAAGCGACGCCCGTGTGCGGCAAGACCATGAGCCATACGGTGGCCACGGGGCGCAATCATCCGCTGATCGAGGGCTTCACCTTCGATCGCTTCGCGCGCTATGAGCTCACCGGGGAGAAGGGCGCGGCGTCGGTGGGCCACTGATGAAAATCCTGGCGTGTCCGCTGAATGGCCCGCGGCCGGTGTCGGAATTCGCGTACGGCGGCGAGATCCGCCGCAGTCCTGACCCCGCCACGTGCAGCGATGCGCAGTGGAGCGACTATGTGTTCAACCGCACCGGGTCACCGGGCGCCAAATACGAATGGTGGTGTCACATCGCCTCGGGTTACTGGTTCATCGTCTTGCGCGATACGGCTCGCGACGTGGTTCTCGGCACGTTTCCCGCGGAGGCGGTGCGGACGGGGCTGCCGGTGCCGGAAGTTGCGCCATGATGCATCGCCTCGCAGCACCGTCCGGGGAGTGGCTCGATCGCTCGGTCACATTGCGCTTCAGCTTCGAAGGCCGCGAATATCAAGGCTACTCGGGCGACACCATCTCCTCGGCGCTCGCCGCCTCGGGCCTCACGTTTCTGGCGCGCAGCTTCAAGTATCACCGTCCGCGAAGCATCCTCTCGTTTGCCAATCACGACAGCAACACGCTGTTTCAGGTCGACGGCGTGCCGAACGTGCGCGGCGACGTGACCCTGCTGCGCGAGGGCATGCGCGTGTCGGCGATCAACACCTTCGGCGGCCTCGAGCGCGACAAAGCGAGGGTGCTGGATCGTCTTTCGCGCCTGTTGCCGGTGGGGTTTTATTACAAGGCGTTTCACTCAAGGCGGCTATTCCCGAGCTGGGAGCGGATGTTTCGCGCGCTCACGGGATTGGGCGAGGTGAGCCTCGACGCCGTGCGCCAGACGACGCCCAAAGAATACGGATTTTGCGACGTGCTGGTGATCGGCGGGGGGCCGAGCGGTCTGTCGGCCGCTGCGGCGGCGGCGCAGGCAGGCGCGCAGGTGGCATTGGTGGACGAATCGCTGCGGCTGGACGGCAACGGCGCCTCGCCGGCATTGCTGCGGGCGGTGCATGATTCGCCCTCCATCGCGCTCTACCCGGCAACGGTTGCCGCCGGCTGCTACGCCGACCATTGGGTCGCGCTGGCCTCGCCCACGCGCATGACAAAAATGCGCGCCAAGGCGGTGGTCTTCGCCACGGGGGTGATCGAGCAGCCGGCCGTATTTCGCAACAACGATCTGCCCGGCGTGATGCTCGCGTCCGGCGCGCTGCGGCTGATCTCCCGCTACGGCGTCGCTGCCGGGCGTCGCGTGGCCATTGTCGCCGCCAATCTGGAAGCGTACCAGGCCTGTCTCGAGCTGCTGAAGCGCGCCGTGCCGGTCGCCGCCATCGTCGAGCTGCGGGCATCGCCGGAGGGCGATGCGGCCGCCGCGGCCTGCGCCGCACAGGGCGTGCCGGTGCTGCATGCGCATGCGCCATACGAAGCGATTCGTGCGTCCGACGGCGGCGTCGCGGGTCTTGAGGCCGCGCCGCTGAACGAGGCCGGCGATATCGACGCCGGCTCATCGAAGCGCATCGACTGCGATGCGATATTGATGAGCACCGGATGGGCGGCCGCCGCGCAGCTGCTGCTTCAAGCCGGCGGCAGCACGCGTTTCGCCGAGGAGCTGCAGCAATTCGTGCCCGCGGATTTGCCGTCCGGAATCTACGCCGCCGGCCGGCTGAACGGCGTTTACGATATCGAGGCACGGATTGCCGACGGACGGCGGGCGGGATCCCAAGCGGCGGCGCATGCCGGGTTCGGCACCGCGGGCACCCCGTCCACGGTGCGCAGCGGACGCTGTCCCTCGCACCGCTTTCCGATTTTCGATCACCCCAAGGCCAAGAACTTCGTCGATTTCGACGAGGATCTGCAGGTCAAGGACCTGGAAAACGCCGCACAGGAAGGATTCGACTCCAGCGAGCTGCTCAAGCGGTACAGCACCGTCGGCATGGGACCGTCGCAGGGCAAACATTCCAACATGAACGCGCTGCGCATTCTGGCGCGTTTCCGCGGCATCGGCGTCGAACAGCTCGGTTTGACCACGGCGCGGCCCATGTATCATCCCGTGCCGATGAAGCTGCTGGCGGGCCGCAGCTTCCACCCGGAGCGGCGCACGCCCGTCGACGCGCAGCATGCCTCGCTCGGCGCGGTGTGGATGCCGGCGGGCAACTGGCGAAGACCCGAATACTACGCGGTGGCCGGCGAATCGCGGGCGCAGAGCATCGAGGCGGAAGTCCGCTCGGTGCGCTGCGGCGTCGGGCTCATCGATGTGGGAACGCTGGGGAAGATAGAGGTCCACGGCCCGGGTGCGGCGGAGCTCCTGGATCGGGCGTACGCCGGGCGGTTTTCGGACCTCAAAGTGGGAATGACCCGCTACGGACTGATGTTGGACGAGGCGGGCGTCATCATCGACGACGGCGTCATTGCGCGTTTGAGCGGCGAGCTCTTCTACTTCACGACGACGACCGGTGGATCGGCCACGGTGTTTCGAGAATTGCTGCGCCTCAACGCGCTGTGGGGCCTCGATTGCGCATTGGTGAACGTCACGGGCCATCGCGCGGCGTTCAATTTCGCCGGGCCCCGGAGCCGCCAGATTCTGCAGACGCTGACGGACATCGATCTTGAGGACGGCGCTTTTCCGTATCTGGGAGTCCGGTCCGGGAACGTGGCCGGTGTCCCTGCCCGCTTGATGCGCGTGGGCTTCGTGGGTGAACTTGGATACGAAATCCATGTGGCCGCCGGCCGCGGTCCCGAGGTCTGGCAGACGCTCCACGCGGCGGGCATGCCCCACGCCCTGAGACCCTTCGGCGTGGAAGCGCAGCGGGTGCTGCGCCTGGAAAAAGGTCATTTCATCGTGGGTCAAGACACCGACGGGTTGACAGATCCCAACGAGGCGGGCGCCATGTGGGCGGTCGCCATGAAGAAGCCCTTTTTCGTCGGACAGCGCAGTTTGCGGATTTTGCAGGCGCGCGGGCCCCGGCAAAGGCTGGTCGGCATCGAACTCACCGCAGACGCGCCGTTGCCCAAGGAATGCCATTTGATCATCGACGGGGACGCGATCGCCGGCCGCGTCACCAGCATCACCCGGTCAGGCACGTTGAACAAATCCATCGGGCTCGCCATGCTGTCGCCGCACCTTGCCGAGGCCGGGCGCGACATTCAGATTCGCGGCGAAGACGGCAGGCTGGTGGCCGCCAGAGTGGCGCCTGCGCCGTTTTACGATCCGAAAAATCTGCGTCAAAGGGCCGAGGCGGCCGCATGAGCGCGCTGGCGTTGAAGTTGCCCGAACCCCGCGACCGGCTCGGCCTCAAAGGCCCGCGTGCGGCGGAGTGGCTGGCGGCGAACGGGATCGCGCCGCCGGCGAAGCCCAACACCTGGGCGAGTTCGGACGCAACGCGCGCCGACGATGCGCTGTTGGTCGCACGTCTCGGAACGGCCGAGTTCTTCCTCGAGGACGGCCCGGGCGGGACGAGTCTGAAGCGAATTGCGCCATCACTGGACCGGCACGTACCGGGGGTATACCCGGTGATGCGCGAGGATTGGGCGTTCCATCTCGCCGGCGAGGGAGTTCACGACGTGCTGGCGCAGGTGTGTAATGTGAATTTCGCCGCGCTGCCGCCCGGCTCCCGGACTGTGATCATGACGCTGATGATCGGGGTCGCGGTCCTGGTCGTGGCGCAGGGCGGGAGCGGCGGGCGGGATCGAGGAGCGGAGGGCGGTGATCCGGCCGAGCGTCAATATCGGATCTGGTGCGATCCGACGTTCGGTCCGTACTTGGGCGCGTCGCTGGGCGCGGTGGTCGTTGAATCCGGCGGCACATACACGGGGGTTTGCGGATGAATCAGCAGCAGGCGAAAAAGTTTTTCGAACAGCACAAGACGCGCTATGTCCTGGCGCAGTTCGTCGATATTCACGGTGCCGCCAAGGCCAAGGCCGTACCCGTCGAACATCTGGAAATGGTGCTCACCGACGGAGCCGGCTTCGCGGGCTTTGCACTGTGGGGATTCGGCATGGGTCCGGAAGGCCCCGACTACATGGCGGTCGGCGACCTGTCGACGCTTCAGGACATTCCGTGGATGCCGGGGTATGCCCGCATCATTTGCAACGGCGTCGTCAACAAGAAGCCGTATGCCTACTGCTCCCGGGTGGCGCTGCAATCGCAGATCGCGCGGCTGACCGAACGCGGGCTCACCATGTACACGGGTATCGAACCCGAATTCATGCTGCTGTCGCGCCGGCCTGACGGCACCCTCGGGCCCGCCGATCCCACGGACGGGCTCGACAAGCCGTGCTACGACTACAAGGGCCTGTACCGCAGCCGCGAGGTGCTCGACGAAATGGTCGCGGGATTGCGCGCCGTCGGCATCGATGTGTATCAAATCGATCACGAGGACGGCAACGGCCAGTTCGAAATCAATTTTACGTACGCAGATGCGCTCAAGTCCGCCGATAACTTCACCTTCGTCAAGATGGCGGTGAGCGAGATTGCGCACAAGCACGGCGTGACCGCGACGTTCATGCCGAAGCCGTTTGCCAACCGCGCCGGCAGCGGCGCGCACTTCCATGTGTCGGTGGGATCGGCGAAGCAGAAGAACGCGTTCTACGACAAGAACGACAAGACCGGCATGGGTCTATCGACCATGGCGTACCACTTCTCTGGGTGGAGTTCTCAAGCACGCACGCGCGCTTTGCGCCGTCGCGGCGCCGACCGTGAACTCGTACAAGCGGCTGGTCGTCGGGCGCGCGCTGTCCGGCGCCACGTGGGCTCCCGCGTACATTACATACGGCGACAACAACCGCACCGCCTGTGTGCGCATCCCCCACGGCCGGCTGGAGATCCGCCTTCCGGATTCCGCGTGCAATCCCTATCTCGTGTCTGCCGCGTTGATTGCGGCGGGCCTCGACGGCATCGATCGAAAAATCGACCCGGGGCCGGCGCAGAACATCAATCTGTACGATCTGTCGCCCGAGGCTTTGGCGGCCAAGGGCATCAAGCTCCTGCCGCAATCGCTCAGTGAAGCCATCGATGCGCTCGAGGCCGACAAGGTCATCTGCGACGGATTTGGGGACGGATCTCGCGCGCGAATTCATCCGCCTGAAGCGCATGGAGTGGACCGAGTATTCGCGCCATGTGTCCGATTGGGAATCGCGCCGCTACCTCGAGTTCTTCTAGTCGGATTCATCAGGAGCTCAAACATGTGCGGAATCGTCGGTCTTCTGGTCAAGAATCCAGCGCTGCGCGCACAGCTGGGTGCGCTCATGGTTCCCATGTTGGTGGGCATGACGGAGCGCGGCCCCGATTCGGCGGGGCTCGCCGTCTACACCAGCCCGTATCGGAGCGGCACCACAAGCTCAGTTTGTACAGCGGCGAGAACTCGGTGGACTGGTCGGAGCTGCTCGCCGGGATCGCCGCCGACTTCGAGCATGCGCACGAGATTTCTCCGCACGGCAATCACGCCGTGCTGACCACCGCTGCCGACCCGGATGATCTCGCCGCATGGCTCGCGCGCACACGCGCCGATGATCGCCGTGCTCTCGGCGGGCCGATCGATCGATCTGTACAAGGACGTGGGCGCCCCCGCCGACATCGCGGAGCGGTACGGTTTCAGCTCCCTGCATGGGTCGCATTTGGTGGGCCACACCCGCATGGCGACGGAATCGGCCGTCACGCCGGCGCACGCGCATCCATTCACGGCCGGACGCGACTTCTGTCTGGTGCACAACGGCTCGCTCTCGAATCCGCATCTGGTGCGCAAGCGACTGGAGCCGCTCGGCATCGAATTCGAGACCGACAACGACACCGAGGCTGCATGCCGGTTCTTCGAGTGGCGGCTGCGCGAAGGCGACGATCTGAAGACGGCGGTGCAACGCGGCTTCAGCGAATTGGACGGGTTCTACACGTTCCTCATGGGAACCGATCAGGAACTGCTCATCGTCCGAGACGCATTCGCGTGCAAGCCGGCGGTGGTTGCCGAGACCGACGACTACGTCGCCATCGCTTCGGAGTTCCGCTCGCTGGCGCATCTTCCTCGGATTTCTCAAGCGACGCTGTTCGAGCCCAAGCCGGAGGAGATTTATTCATGGCGAATCTGAGGCCGTTGCCCGAGGTGCGCGAATTCGACCTCTCCCGGGACAGCCTGCGGGAGCTGAATCTATTTCTGCACAAACACGCGGCCCAAGAAGGCATCTCGCGGATCGACGTGAGGAATCCGGACGGCGCGCATTCCGTGGCGTGCGGCCTCGATGCGAACCTCGACGTGCACATTCACGGCCATGTCGGCTACTACGCGGCGGGCATGAACAAGCACGCCTCGGTCACCGTGCACGGCAATGCGGGCCCGGGAGCCGCCGAGAACATGATGTCCGGACGCGTGCACGTCAAAGGTTTCGCTTCCACGGCGGCGGGGGCCTCAGCCCATGGCGGCCTGCTGGTCATCGATGGCGACGCCTCATTGCGCTGCGGAATCTCGCTGAAGGGAGCCGACATCGTGGTGGGGGGGAGCGTCGGAAGCTTCTCTGCGTTCATGGCGCAGTCGGGCCGCATCGTGATTTGCGGCGACGCCGAGGATGCGCTCGGCGATTCACTGTACGAAGCGGTCATCTACGTGCGGGGCAAAGTGCGTTCGCTCGGCGCCGACGCGCGATTCGAGCCGATGGCCGACACCGATCGCGCCGCCGTCAGGGGCCTGCTCTCTCAATCCAGTCTTTCGTACGACCCCGGTGAGTTCAAACGCGTTGCATCCGCGAAGAGTCTCTATCACTGGCACGCCGATGCCGATCAGGAGTACTGACAATGACGGCCCCACACCTCGAGGAATCGGCTGGATTCGACCGGGCGACGATCGACTACATTCAACGCGCCGCGGCGAGCGGGCTGTATGAGATTCGCGGATTGGGCGCGAAGCGGCGAGTGCCGAATTTCGACGATCTGTTGTTTCTCGCCGCTTCGCTGTCGCGCTACCCCCTCGAAGGCTACCGGGAACGCTGCGCGACCAAAACGGTGCTCGGCACGCGCTTCGCCACCCGGCCGATCGAGCTCGCAATCCCCATCACCGTTGCCGGCATGAGCTTCGGTGCGCTGTCCGCGCGGGTGAAGGACGCACTGGGGCGTGCGGCAACCGAAGTCGGTACGTCGACGACCACCGGCGACGGCGGCATGACCACCGAGGAGCGGGCCTCGTCGAAGACGCTCATTTACCAGTGTCTGCCGTCCCGGTATGGTTTCGACCCCGACGATGTAAGGCGCGCGGACGCCATCGAAATCGTCATAGGCCAGGGCGCGAAGCCGGGCGGCGGCGGCATGCTCCTCGGGCAGAAGGTCAACCCGCGGGTCGCGCGCATGCGAACTCTGCCCGAAGGCGTCGATCAACGCTCGGCATCACGGCATCCGGACTGGACCGGGCCCGACGATCTGGTGATCAAGATCAAGGAATTGCGCGAAATCACCGACTGGGAAAAGCCGATCTACGTCAAAGTCGGCGCGACGAGGGTGTTCAACGACGTGAAGCTTGCCGTACACGCGGGAGCCGATGTCATCGTGGTCGACGGCATGCAGGGAGGCACGGCGGCAACTCAGACCGTCTTCATCGAGCACGTGGGAATTCCGACGCTCGCCGCGCTGCGCCAGGCGGTGGATGCATTGGACGATCTGAACATGCGCGGCACCGTTCAGTTGGTGATTTCCGGAGGAATTCGCAGCGGCGCCGATGTGGCCAAGGCGCTCGCCATGGGGGCGGATGCGGTGGCGATCGGGCAGGGCGTGTTGGTGGCGTTGGGCTGCAACAGCGATTCTTACATCGCCGGCGGACAGCATGTGTCGGCCCTCGAGGATTACGCGCGGCTCGGTACGGCGCCAGGATTCTGCCATCACTGCCACACGGGGAAATGTCCGGTGGGCGTCACGACGCAGGACGCAACGCTCGAAATGCGCCTCGATCCCGCCGTGGGCGCAAAGCGCCTCAAGAACTACCTGAAGACCGTGAACATGGAGCTGACGACGATCGCGCGCGCCTGCGGCAAGCAGGACGTGCATCATCTCGAAAAGGAAGATCTGGTCGCGCTGACCGTGGAAGCGGCTGCGATGGCAGGCATTCCCCTTGCCGGGACATCGTGGATACCGGGGCAGCCGGCGTAGCCCGTCAGTGCACGGCGCCGTAGTTCACGGGCACGAATGCGTATCCGGATCCCGCGGTACGCAGATGTCCGATGCCCGGAAACGACAGATGCGCGCCCGCCACCCAAAACCCATGGTCGGCCGCATCGCCGAACACCTTCTTTCGCTGTGCCGCCGCCATGGCGGAGTCCGTATCGAAGCGGATGGTCACCCCGGGGTCGGGGAATTGGGCCGCCGCGACGTGCATCAAGTCGCCCCAAAGCACGAGCTTCTGACCCTCGCTTTCGACGACGTATAGCGTATGGCCCGGCGTGTGGCCGGGAGCTGCCAGCGCCCGCACACCCGGCACGAGTTCGACGTCGCCGTTGAACGGCTTGAACTTCCCGGCGGAGACGTACGGATCGAGCATGTTCATCGCGCTTCGGTATCCGTCCTTGCGATCCTGAGGAGCAGCGTCCATGTGCGTCTTGCTCAGCCAGAAATCTGCCTCCGGCTGGGCCGCGCGCACGATGGCGTTGGGGAAAGCCCGCTTGCCGTCCGCCGACAGCCCTCCGACGTGATCCCCGTGCATGTGGGTGACGTAGATCTCGTCCACCTGCAGAGGTTCGTAGCCCGATGCCCTGAGGTTTGCCAGCAGCCTGCCGACAGTGGGGCCGAAAAGCGTACCCGCTCCCGTGTCGACCAGCACCAATTTCGAACCCGTGTTGATGAGAAAACCATTGACCGAGGCCTCGACCGGGTTCTTGAGGAATGACCGCGCCAGGGCGGCATTCAGTTCGTCCGGCTTGATGTTGGTGAGCAGCTTGTCGGTCTCCATGGGGAAGGTGCCGTCGGACAGCGCCGTAACCTCGATTGCGCCCAACATCCACCGGTAGTAGCCGGGTGCCTGGGTCTTCTGTTGGGGCGCAGCCGCCTCGACGGCGGCGCTGAGCAGGACGGCGGCGGCAAGCGCCGCCACGGCGGTGCGCAGAGCATTCAATGTCATGTCAATCCTCCAAGCCGAATGCGGTGTATCACGTATAGCCATTGTCGCTGATTTCAGACAGTCTGGCCTTCCATGGGGGAACTGGGAGACCATGGGGGGTTACAACATAATGCGGCTTTCAGCATGAAATCAATCGCTGCCATGTCGATGAGCAGCCCGCGATGAACCCGGCAATGACGGACGAAGCGGCCGAGCGGGACAAGGATGAGGTGGCAACCTCGCAATTGACGCTGGAGTCGTGGGCGAGGCGGGCCATGTGGCTATTGGTTGCAGTGACCAGCCTGTGGGACATCGCCGTGACCTTCGACCGGCACTATGACTTGACGGCGCGCTTGCTCTAACCGTTGGCACCGGCAGTGCGGTTGGACAACCGCAACCCAACTGCCGCAACATCGGCAATTGGCCACCAACCGATTACCGGAGCGTCCTTTGCGCCGCACTCACAACTCGGCAATTGTGCTGGGACTCGCGTGCTTCTCGACTTTCTGCTTAGCTGCCGAACCACAACCCAAAACACACCATTTATTCCAGTCGCCCTCACTCAGCCGCGAGTCGATCGCCTTTGGCTACGCGGGAGATCTATGGATTGTGCCGCGTGAGGGCGGCCGCGCCGCACGGTTGACGAATGGCGTGGGCCTGGAGAGCGCCCCCATCTTCTCTCCGGACGGCGGCACGATCGCCTTTACGGGCGAATACGACGGCAACACCGATGTCTTCACCATCCCCGCGATCGGCGGCGTGCCGCGTCGCGTGACATATCACCCGGTCCCGGACATCGCGGTCGGCTGGAGTCCCGATGGCAGAAGGATTTTGTTTCGCTCGACGCGCGAGTCGGCGAGCCGGTATGCGCAGCTCTTTTCCGTACCAGCCGAGGGCGGCGAGGCGACGCGCATGCCGCTTCCCATGGCGTATCAGGGTCAGATATCGCCGGATGGGTCGCACATTGCCTACTCGCCGCTGGCGCCCGCCTTTGGATTCGAATACTCCGCATACGTGTCCTGGGGCAACTACCGCGGCGGCCGCGCCAGCACGATCCGGGTGACGGAGCTTGCAAGGCTTGATTCCGTGGAGATACCGCACGAACAGGCGTCGGATTTCTTTCCCGTCTACTGCGGCCAACAGATCTATTTCCTCTCCGGGCGCGCCGGCCACATCGGTATCTTTCGTTACGACATCGGCACCAAAGCGGTTGCGGAGGTATTGCACAACGACGGCCCCGATATCCGAAGTCTCGCCGGCGAGGGCAGCACCTTGATCTACGATCAACTGGGGGAGATTCATCTCTTCGACACCATCAGCGGCAAGAGCCGCCTCGTTCCGATCGAGATCCAGGCCGACCTGCCCGAGGTGCGGGCCAGCATCAAGAACGTCTCGACGGAAATCGATCACGCCGCGATCTCACCCACCGGCCTCCGCGCCGCACTGGAAGCGCATGGGGAAATCCTGACGGTACCGATGAAATCGGGGCCGGTGCGCAACATCACCAATACGCCGGGGGTGATGGAGCGCTCACCCGCCTGGTCTCCGGACGGCCAATCGATCGCATATTTCTCCGACGAGTCCGGGCTGTACGCGCTGCACGTCGCCTCGCAGACCGGGGCTGCGAAAACCGGCACCGCCGCCGTGAAGAAATTCCCGCTGGCGCCGGAGCCTGCATATTACTTTGCGCCGAAATGGTCGCCGGATTCCAAACACATCGCGTTCCACGACAATCGGCTGAACATGTATCTGCTGGACACCCTCACCGGCAAACTCACGGTGTTCAACGACAAGAACGTCTACGGCGGATTCTCGGATGCCAGCTACGATCTGGCCTGGTCGCCCGATTCCAAATGGATTGCCTACCCGCGTTCGCTGGAGAATCATCTGCACGCGTTGTTCATCTATTCGCTCGATTCGGGCAAGTCCACCCAGGTTACTGATTCGATGGCGGACTCACGGCTGCCGGCATTCGACCGCGGCGGGAAATATCTCTTTTTCACCGCGAGCACGAATTCCGGTGCGAGTTCCGACGGGCTCGATATGTCGAGCGACCTGTACCAGGTGCGCTCGAATATCTACGCCATCGTACTGAGCCAAGACCAGGCCTCGCCCCTTGCGCCCGAAATGGATGACGAAAAGGCGCCGGGAGCGAAAGCGGCCCAGCCCATGGACGGCGACGAAGGGGCTTCCGAGGACAATTCGGCGAGGCTCAAGCGGCCCAAGGACCATTCGGCCGCTCCGCACCCCGATCCGGGCGCGGCGCGCGGGGCGCCGGGGGCAACGCCGACGAAAGTTGACTTGAACGGCATCGCGTCACGCACCGTGGCGCTGCCCCTGCCCACGGCGGCGTACGTGTCCCTGTCCGCAGGAAGCCGCGGCAGCTTGTATTTTCTCGTCCGATCCGACCCCGGCCGAAATGACGATCGCGCCGCTACGTTGAGCCGATGGACCCTGGATGACCGCAAGACGGAGAAGCTGGCCGAGCGCATCGAGAGTCTTGAGGTGTCAGCGGACGGAGAAAAAATGATGCTCGCCGTCTCCAACCGCAAACCCGATGCGCCGCCGCCGCCCCCCGGCGAGGAACCGCGGCCGACGTGGGTCATCGCGCCGGCGAATGCTCCGCTGAAACCGGGCGAGGGGGTTGTGCCGCTGGGGGCCCTGCAGGTGCGGGTCGACCCGTCCGAAGAATGGCGGCAGATGTACCGCGAGGTATGGCGAATCGAACGCTCGTATTTCTACGACCCGAACTTTCATGGCGCCCCCACGGCTGCAGACGAACGCCGCTACCAGCCGTACGTGGCATCGATCGCATCCCGGGCCGACCTCAACTATGTCTTCCAAGAGATGTTGGGTGAATTCTCGGTCGGTCACCTGCGCGGGAGCGGGGGCGCGATTCCCCGGGCTCGCCGGGTGCCCGGCGGCCTGCTCGGTGCCGACTTTGTCGTCCGCAACAATCGATACTGCCTCGCCAAGATCTATTCCGGCGGCGACTTCAATCCGCTCGAACGGGCTCCGCTCGCACAACCCGGGCTCAATCTCAGCGCCGGCGATTGCATTCTCGCCATCAACGGCGAAGAGTTGACGAGCGCCGTGGATATCCAGCAGCCGCTCGAAGGCACCGCCGAACATGCCGTGACGCTGCGCGTCTCGCCGGCCGATGGTGCCAAGGCGCGCGATGTCACCGTTGTGCCTGTCGGGAGCGAGGCGAACCTGCGCCACATCGATTGGATCGAAACCAACCGGCGCAAGGTGGACCAGATGTCCGGCGGCAAGCTTGCCTACGTCTACCTGCCGAACACCGGAGCCGAGGGGTTCGCGAATTTCAACCGCTATTACCTGGCGCAGACGCAGAAACAGGGCGCGGTCATCGACGAGCGGTTCAACGCAGGCGGACAGATGGCGGACTACATGATCGAGGTCATGAGCCGCCGCGTCGAAGCGTATTGGTCGCCTCGATACGGCAGAATCGAACACACCCCGAATGCCGCCATATACGGGCCAAAAGTGATGATAGCCAATGAGGTATCCGGCTCCGGGGGCGATGCCTTGCCGTGGCTCTTCAAGCAGGCGAAGCTCGGCACGCTGGTGGGCAAGAGGACGTGGGGAGGTCTTGTCGGCATCAGTGAAATTCCAGTCCTGATGGACGGCGGGCGCGTCACTTCACCCAGCGTCGCCTTCTTCTCCCCGAAGGGCGAATGGGACGTCGAGAATCACGGCGTCGACCCGGATGTGGTGGTCGAGCAGGATCCCAAGGCCGTGAGCGGCGGACATGATCCTCAATTGGAGGCGGCGGTGACGATTGCGCTGCGCGAATTGGCGGCTCATCCCTTGATGGAGCCGCCGCGGCCGGCGTATCCGAACTACCATCATTAGGCTGGCGAAGCGGAGAGGTGTCATGATCATTGAATTCGCGCTGCTCACCATTCGTCCGGGCGGTGAACATCAGTTCGAGGCCGCCTTTGCGGACGCGATCAAGGTCCTTGGCGGCAGCGCGGGATACCTGTCGCATGAATTGCGGCGCTCGGTGGAGGATTCCAACCGCTACGCATTGATCGTGCGATGGCAAACGCTCGAGGATCACACCGTGAAATTTCGCGGATCGCCCGCATTCACAGAATGGCGGACGAAGATCGGGCCGCACCTGGAAGGGGCGCCCGTGGTCGAACATTTCCGATCCGTTGCCGGCGCGGGTTGAAGCGCGCGGGAAGGAACTCGCGGGAAGGACGAGAAATGCCGCCAATGATTCTCAGCATCGACGATCTGCGCAAGCTTGCCAAGAGACGCATCCCGCGGGCCATCTTCGATTATGCCGCGGGCGGCGCGTACGATGAGCGCACCCTGTTGCGCAACACCGCCGATCTCGATGCGATGACCTTTCGTCAACGGGTGATGGTCGACGTGTCGGACGTATCTCTGGCGACGACGCTGGCGGGCGCGCCGGCGTCGATGCCTCTGGCGATCGGGCCGACCGGACTCGCAGGGCTGTTTCACGCGGACGGCGAGATTCTCGCGGCGCGCGCCGCATTGGCCTGCGGCATTCCGTACTGCATGAGCACCATGTCGATATGCTCGATCGAGGACGTTCGCGCGGCGACGGGACAGCCCTTCTGGTTTCAGCAATACTTGATGAAGGACAGAGGGTTCAATCAAGAGCTCATCGATCGCGCAGCCGCTGCGCACTGCTCCGCGCTCATGCTGACGCTCGATCTGCAGGTGCTCGGCGAGCGGCGGCGCGACCCGCGCAACGGCCTGACGATCCCGCCGCGGCTCACATTTCGCAACGCCCTCGACGTGGCGGCGAGACCCTCATGGGCGCTGAAGGTGATGTTCGGCAAACGGCGCACGTTCGGCAACCTGGTCGGTCGGATCAGCGGATCGGACGGCGGAATTCGCACGCTATCAGAATGGACTGCGACGCAGTTCGACGCGTCCGCCAATTGGCGCGACGTGGAGTGGGTCAGAAGCCGCTGGCCCGGCAAACTGATCCTCAAGGGAGTGCTCGACGCCGACGATGCCCGCTTCGGGCTCGCAGCCGGGGCGGACGCCATCGTCGTATCGAACCACGGCGGCCGGCAACTCGACGGGGCGCCGTCTTCGATCTCCGTGCTCCCGGAAATCGTTGCAGCGATCGACGGACGATGCGAAGTGCTGTTCGACGGCGGAATCCGCTCCGGCCAGGATATTGCGAAGGCGCTGGCGCTCGGCGCCCGCGGCACGTTGATCGGCAGGTCGTTCCTCTATGCGCTGGCTGCCGCGGGAGAGGCGGGGGTGGCCAGGGCGGTGGAGATCATGCGCAATGAATTGCGCGTGACCTTGGCTTTGACCGGGACCCCGACGATGGAGGCAGTGGGCCCGCACATTCTGCGAATGTCCGGAGCGGGCTCCTGAGGACCTATATCATGGGGAGCCCGCGCGGGCGTTTTCCCCGCGGAAATGCCGCGTCGACTTCTGCCAATTCTGCGTCGCTCAAATCCAGGTCCACGGCGCCCGCGTTTTCCGCGACGTGTGCGACGGTTGAGGCCTTGGGTATCGCGAACACATCGGGGTGACGCACCAAGAATCTCAGCGCGACCTGACGGGCGGTCGCCCGGTGAGCGCGGGCGATTTCCTCGAGAAGCCTGCCCTGCCTGGTTCGCGCGTCGAAGGGGATGCTCGATTGACCGAACGGCGTATACGCAACCACCGCCGTCCCGTGGTCTTTGCACCACGGCAGTACCGCATGTTCGATGGCGCGCTCCTGCAGGTGATAGAGCACCTGGTTGCATGCCGGGTGCCCGGCGCCTGCAATGGCGCGCACTTCCTCGAGATCCGCGACGTCGAAATTGCTCACGCCCCAGGACAAAATCTTGCCCTCGCTCATCAGCCTGTCGAAGGCTCCGATCGTCTCCTCCAATGGATGGTTGCCGCGCCAGTGAAGAAGGTAGCAGTCCAGGCGATCGGTCCGAAGACGCGCCAGCGACTTCTCGCATGACGTCATCGTGCCCTGTTTCGAGGCGTTGCCCGGCAGCACCTTGGACACCAGGAACACTTCGTCGCGCCGCCCCGCGATCGCCTCTCCGACCATGATTTCCGCGGCGCCCGAGCCGTACATTTCCGCGGTGTCAATGTGGGCGAGTCCAAGATCGAGGCCGCGGCGCAGGGCGGCAACGGCCGACTGGGGCGCCGATTCGTCGATTTTCCAGGTCCCCTGACCCACTGCGGCGATGCGGCGGCGGGTGGTTCCGAACATGCGGGTGCTGGGCGGACGCGTCATGAGTCGAAATCCCCGGCGGCCAGATGCGCATCGAAAGTCTCGAGCAATGCCGGATTCACTTCACCGCCGCTCGCCAGCAGACACTTCGTCAGAGCATCCGCAACCGCGGCGTTCGCGGCGGTCACCGAGACCCGGCCTGCACGGAGTCGCCGGCGGCTCGCGCCGTCGTAATAGCCCCGGTGCTCGGCGGGATGGCTCTCGCCGCAAACATCGCTGGAGGCAAGCGCCCGATTCTTGAGTTCAATGACTCTGCCGCTCCCGCCATGGCCACGGATGACCACGGAGCGGCTTTGGTCGCCGAACACCGCCATATCGCCGCCCGCATTGACGAGGCCGCCGCGACAACCGTTCGCGCGCAGCGCCAGGAGCGCGCGGTCGACCGCAAAACCCTTGGCGATGCCGCCGAGGTCGACTTGCAGCGTCGCGTGCGGAATCACGGCATGCGGAAGCGTCAATTCGAGATCCTCGAAGCGGCCCGCCGAGCCGGGCAGGCAGGGATCGAAAGCTCCGTTGGTCAAACGATGCAGCCGCCGCGACAATGCGAGCACCTCCCACGTCCAAGCGTGCACGGGAACGGGACGCCCGAGCGCGCCTTGGTGAATGGCGAGCAGGTCGCTGCCGCTCCGCGTTGGATGCATGAGCCGCTCGACCTGCGCGATGGCGGCATATGCCGCCTCGATCCCCGGCAACGCGCTCTGCGCCGCGGCCGCCTCGGCGCCGACGGCGATGAACGTGCCCATGCCGATGCGCATCCGGGTGGCGCCAATTGAAGCGTGGCATATCTGCGGCACGGACCGGCGGCTCCTGTAATCTTGCAGGAAATAGGTGCACTATTATTGATAGATCGTCCGCGGGCAACAGGATTCGTCAACGGGCGATGGGCGCATGAGCAGGGAGGTCTCCACATGACGATGCCGTCCGTGCCGAGCGGAGATCCGAAATCCGATAGAAACCATCACGCCTCCGGTCTCGTCTGGGACTTCATGCGCCTCGGATTCGGACGTCGAGTGCTTTCGCTGGCCGCGTTCGGCCTCATGTATTCGACGTTGTTGATCCTGGGCGTGCTTCTTCACGAGAACTCTCAGCGGCTGACCATCATCTGGCCCGCGGCGGGCCTGCTCTTCATGGCCCTGTGGTTTTCGCCGCGGCGCAATTGGATCTGGATCCTCGGCGTTCAGGCGGCCCTGGAGATCGTGATCGACGTGGCGCGGGCCGACCATTTCATCTGGCAGAGATACGGGCCGTTCATCCTCGCCAACTCCCTCGACGCCATCGTGGGCGCGTTCATGGCGCGCCGGCTCATGGCAGCTCCGCACATTCCGCAGGTCCGGCACGTGTTGCTGTTCTTCGCGGCGGTTGCATTGGGCGCGGCAGCCAGCGCGGTCATTGGCGCCTTCGGCGCCGCCCAGCCGTTGAGCGGCGCCCGCTATCTCCGTGAATGGCAGCTGTGGTGGGCGGGCAATTGGCTTGGATCTTTGTGCATTGCTCCGGTCGTGATGAGCTGGGCAGTGCGGTGGCGCGCTCCCGAGATGTCGGCCCCCGCCGCGCCCAAGGGCGAGTTGACGGTGATCGGCTGCGCCGTGATGGGCATGACGGTTTGGGTGTTCTCGGCGCCGGCCGGCAGCGTCACTTCGATCGTCGACATGCCGTTCGCACTTCTCGCGCTCATGATCGTGGCGGCATTCCGGCTGCCGCCCCGCTGGTGCGCATCCTTCGCAGCCGGCGCCGTGCTTGTCGCGTCGTACTTTGCAAGCCGTGGTTTCGGGCCCTTTGCGGGCGACCCGAATCCGCTCGTGCGGGTCGGGGCTCTGCAATTGTACCTGGCGACCCTGGTCGCGATCAGCTTCATGCTCACGATCGTTCTGGTCGAAATGCGAAATGCGATGCAGCAGTTGCGCACCAGCGGCGAGCGGTACCATAACTTCATCGAACAGAGTTCCGAAGCGGTGTGGCGCATCGAACTGGACGAGCCGATGGAGGCTGATCTTCGGCCGGACGAGCAGGTCGCGTGGCTTCGCGGGCATGCATATGTGGCGGAATGCAATTTTCTGTATCTCAGATTGAATCGGTTGCTCGGAATACCCGAGGCCGACGCACGCCTATGGCGCGCCGATGCGCCCTGGTCCGCGATTTATCTCGAGCACCTCGACAAGGCGGCACGTCAGGGCTACTCGATGGACGGGCTGCAATTCACCGTGCCGGACGGCTCCCGTCAGCTCACGTATATCACCGGATTCCGGGGCGTCATCGAGAAGGGGAAGTTGGCGCGCATCTGGTGCATCGCCCGCGACGTGACGGAGCTTGTCGAACTCAACCAAAGTCTGCGCGAGAAGCAGGACCGGCTGCAGCTCTATGCACGGCAATTGGTCGGAGCGGAGGAGCGCGCCCGGCGATCGACCGCCGTCGACTTGCACGACGGGATCGGCCAGCAGCTGGTCGGTCTCGCAATGACGCTCGACGCAGTGGCGTTGCGATCGCCGCCCGAAGTCCGGCTGCTGCTCGGCGAAGCTACCCACACCGTGCGCGAAGTTCAATCGATCACGCAGAAGGTCATCGCCGACTTGAGTCCCCCGGGATTGTATGAACTCGGACTCGAGCCCGCGCTCAAGTGGCTTAGCATCTACATGCGCGGCAAGGATAACCTGCAGGTCGACCTGCGGGTCGACCCGGATGCCGCCGCGTACAACATCGAACTGCGGGTGCTCGTGTTCAAGCTCATCCGGGAGCTGCTTCGCAACGTCGTCAAGCATTCGGGTGTGCTGTCCGCCGCCGTCACCGTCACCCAGACGCCCACGGACCTGCGCGTCGTGGTGGAAGATCGAGGCGTTGGATTCGAATGGCAGCTGAGTCTGTTCGAGCCGCGAACCGGGGGGTTTGGCCTGTGGAGCGTGGCCGAACGGGTGCGGGCCGCGTCCGGTGAGATGTCCGTCGATACCGCCCCCGGCAAGGGGTGCCGCGTGTCCGTGGTATTCCCCAATGCCGCAATCAATCCGCTGATCCAGCAAAGGGACCGGGACAGCGCCCCCCCAAGATCGGGAAGCAGCCGATCTTCAGCGATCTGACTGCACGGCCGCCAGGTTGCCAACACCGTAAAAGTAAATGATAATAATTCCCATTCGTAATAGCAATTCGAGCCTACATGGACCAGCGGTATCAAATTCCGAGCCTGCTGTTGGCGGCGCTGCTGCCGGCGCCTGCGGTGGTGGTGGCGGCCGACTATCTCAGCGTCGACGCCGCCCAGAAGGAAATCTTTCCGCAGGCCGACGGCTTTCAAGAAATACTGCTTCCGCAAACGCCCGAGCAGATGCAGGCAATGTTGGCGCGCGCGGGTCCGCAGCCGCCTCACGGCAGGGTGCGGATCTGGAAGGCAACGCGCGGCGGCGTGCCGCTGGGGCATGTCTTCGTCGATGAGGTGATCGGCCGGCAGAGTCTCATCACCTACGCGGTGGGCATCGACACGCACGGTGCGCTCGGGACCCTCGAGATCCTGTCTTACCGCGAGAGTCACGGCGGGGAAATTCGCAACGCCGCGTGGCGCTCGCAATTCGCCCACCGCGACTCTCTGCAGCAGTTGCGCTTCCGCACCGACATCAAGAACATATCCGGCGCCACCTTGAGCTCGGAACACGTCACGCAAGGCGTGCGCTGGCTTCTCGCTCTCTGGCAATCTGCGCTGCGACCTGCTGATGGCGCGGGTTAGCCACAAACGCCGCATGCCGGCGCGGAGCCGGCTGGCCGTCTATTTGATCCTGGGCGCGCTCTGGCTTTCGGGTTGCGCGTGGCTGCTATTGGATGAGTTCTTCCAATCGACCGGCCCATTCGGCGTCACCCCGCATCCTTGGGAAGGGGCCGTGCTCACGCTGCACGGGATCGTCGCCCTCGTCAGCACGTACCTTTTCGGCTGGCTCACGGCGCGTCACCTGCTCGCGCGATGGCCGGCGCGCACGCGGCGTCTGAGCGGCGCGGTGCTCGCCGGGTTCTTCATGATGCTCACATTGAGCGGATTCGCGTTGTTCTTCGTCAGCGACGACCGATGGCAGCATCTGGCGGCCGTGGCCCACGACGCATTGGGGCTCGGCGTCCTCGTGTTCGCGATTCAGCACTGGTTCTTCGCCAGGCGCCGCGACATGCGCAGCGCCGATTCGCGGCCCTGATAGTAGCCCCGAACGACGCCCAGTTGGTCGAATCCCAAACGCTCGTAAAAGATGCGCGCTGGTTCATTGCACGTGCGCAGCTCGAGATTGATGCGAAACACGCCCGCCTCGACCGCCGTCGTGGTCAGCCAATCCATGAGCTGCCGGCCAAGACCCTGGCGGCGATGCTCCGGCGCCACGGCGAGCAGATTCAGGTGCGCCACTTCATCCCCAAAATGCATGATGGCGAACGCCGCAACGCGCCGGTCGCGCCGCGCGACCACCACGGAGGATTCCGGCCCGCAAATGAAATGCTGCACGCGGGCCGGGGTCCATGACCACGTCAGCCCCTGCTCGATGAAATCTCGCGACATTTCCGCGATCTCGCGGGCATCCGCGGCGCGCGCCAGACCCAGCGTGGCGAGTTCCGACACGGCTTACGGCCCGGTTTTCACGGGCGGTGCGGCCCGCCGGGGCAGACCGGTCGGGGTGCCGGGCAGACGCTGCATGAGTTCCTGAATGCCGCGCTCGAGCTGGGGATCATGGCCGTTCAACACTTGCACCGGGTCTTGTTCCACGACGATATCCGGATCCACTCCGCGCCCCTCGATTATCCAGCGGCCGTTTTCATCCGCCGTGCCGAACTCTGGCACAAAGACGCCGCCGCCGTCGAGCGCATGAGTATCATCCGCGGCACGGGCTCCCGGCTAGCGGCTGCGGTACCGGTCGGTTGCGAGCACGAGCTCATGCACGTTGCCTGCCTCGAACGCCGAGTGCCCTGCATCCGGCACGATCCGCAGGTCCGCCTCCGGCCAAGTGCGATGCAGGTCCCATGCGCTGGTCGCGGGGCAGACGATGTCGTACCGCCCCTGCACGATCGTCGTCGGGATGTGGCGGATGCGCGGCACATCGTCCAGCAATTGGCTTTCGCTGCGCAGAAACCCGCGATTCACGAAATAGTGGCATTCGATTCGGGCGACCGCCAGGGCAAATTGGTCCTCGCCCCATTTCCTGATGTTGTCGCCGTTGCTGTACAGGAAGCTCGCGGAGGCCTCCCATATCGACCAGGCGCGCGCGGCCGCGAGCGCGGCCCGCTGATCGCTGCCCACCAGGCGCTTGTGATAGGCGCTAAGGAAGTCATCGCGTTCGTCCGCCGGGATGGCATCGCGGTAGGCTTCCCAAGCATCGGGGAAAATCTGCGAGGCGCCTTGCTGGTAGAACCAGCGGATTTCGGCGTAGCGCAGCAGGAAGATGCCGCGCAGAACCAGCTCGCTGACGCGTTCCGGATTTGCCTCCGCGTAGGCGAGCGCCAGGGTGCTGCCCCACGAACCGCCGAACACGAGCCAGCGCTCGATGCCAAGATGCCTTCGCAGTCGTTCGATGTCCGCGACCAGGTGCCACGTCGTGTTCTCGACAAGACTCGCGCTCGGGCGGCTGCGTCCGCAGCCGCGCTGATCGAACACCACGATGCGGTAGTGCTGCGGATCGAAGAATTGCCGCGCGCGCTTGTCCGATCCGGCACCGGGGCCGCCGTGCAGGAACACGGCGGGTTTGCCGGCCGGATTGCCGCATTCCTCATAATACATTTCGTGGACGTCCGAGACGCGCAGGTACCCGTGCCGGAAGGGCTCGAGCGCGGGATACAACTCGCGCCGCTGGGCGCTGCGCTCAAGTTGACGGGATGCGTGCCGGGAGGCGGTCGGGCTCTGAGCGCGTTGCGCCGGCCGAATCGCGCGCTTAACGTTTGCCGCCGGACGCTTGGGCGATTGCCGCGGCGTAGCGCGCGATTTGACCGTCGCGCCTTTTTTCTTCTTCATCGATTTTCCTCTTCTTTATGTGCTCATTTTCGCGAAACCATGGGACCGAGCGGGCGCCCGCCGAGCAGATGCAGATGCAGGTGATACACCTCCTGGCCTCCATCCGCATTGCAGTTGATGATCAACCGATAGCCGCTCTCCGCGATGCCCTGCTGCCGGGCGAGATCGCGCGCAACGATGAACATGTGTCCGACCAACGATTCATCCTCGTCGGCAACGTCGTTGGCGGTGGGAATGGGTTTGTTCGGGACGATTAGTATGTGGACCGGGGCTGCGGGTCTGATGTCCAAGAAGGCGATCACTCGAGAATCGCGATAAAGCACGGTGGCGGGCAGCTCGCCGCCGATGATTTTCTCGAAAAGCGTAGGCATTTCAATGCCTCCGAGGCCTAAGGGCCGTCAAGATTAGCAGGAACGGGACGGCCTCTCGGAGTTGCAATGCAGCAATGTGACCCCGTAATAGTAATGGGAACGATTCTCATGTAGAATTGCGTTTATGTTGACGACACCCGCCACCATCGTCCCTGCCGAAGCGCCCACCGATATCCGGCTTAACGAGCTGTCCGTCGGCACCCGGGCGCGGGTGGTGTCAATTGCGGCCGCCGATGCGTCGGCGCCGGCCGAGCTGGGGCGGCGCCTGGCCGAGTTGGGCTTTTTGCCCGGGGAAGCCGTGCGAATCGTTGCCAGAGGACTATTGTCGCGGGCGCCCATCGCCGTGCGCATAGGAACGGGCACCTTCGCGCTGCGACTCTTCGAAGCTGCCTGCGTCCGCGTTTGTCCGGAGCAGCAGCAGCCTGCGTGAGCCCATGGAGGCTCTTCCCAGCGGTCCCGGTCCCTTGGTCGCCCTGGTTGGAAATCCCAACTGCGGCAAGACGGCGCTATTCAACATCCTCACCGGCAGCCGCCAGAAGGTCGCCAACTACGCCGGCGTAACCGTCGAACGCAAGGAGGGATCGCTGCTGACCCCTTCGGGCAAGCGAGTCCGGATCCTGGATCTGCCGGGCGCCTACAGCCTCGACCCGCTCACGCCGGACGAGCAGGTCACCGCCGATGTACTGCTCGGCCGCCGCGCCGGCGAGACGCGGCCCGATTTCGTCGTCTGCGTCACCGACGCCACGAATTTGCGCCAAAATCTACGTTTGGTCTTGAGCTTGAAGCGCTTGGGTTTGCCCATGGTGGTGGCGCTCAACATGAGCGATATCGCCCGGCGCAAGGGCATCCTGATCGATGCCCCGCGGCTGGCCGTCGAATTGGGTGTGCCGGTGGTCGAAACCATCGGCGTCAGGACGACCGGCGTCGAGGCCCTGGTCAAGGTGCTCGACCGATTGAACATTGCCGCGGACACCCCGGATCGCCGCCCCGCCGTGTGGCGACCCTTGAGCGCGACGGACATCGAACACGACCAATCCGAGGTGCGCAGAATCTTGGGGGTAGTGGGGGCCGACCGGCTCGACGGCGTAACGGTCAGCGATCGTGTCGATGCCGTCGTGCTGCACCCCGTTCTCGGGCCGCTGATTCTCGCGGTCATCCTGTTCTTGGTATTTCAAGCCGTATTCGCCTGGGCGCAGGTGCCGATGGACGGGATCAAACTCGGCGTCGCCGCGTTGGGCAATTGGCTCGATGCCATGCTGCCCGCCAGCCTGCTGAAGGATTTGCTCATCAACGGCATGCTTGCCGGGGTCGGAAGCGTATTGGTGTTTCTGCCGCAGATCATCATTTTGTTCTTCTTCATCCTGATGCTGGAGGATTCGGGTTATCTGCCGCGCGCCGCGTTCCTGCTCGACCGGGTGATGGGCAGCGTCGGCCTGTCGGGGCGCGCATTCATTCCCCTGCTGTCGAGCTTTGCTTGCGCGATCCCGGGGATCATGGCGACGCGCACCATTCAAAACGCCCGCGACCGGCTGGCGACAATCATGATCGCACCGCTGATGACCTGTTCGGCGCGCCTGCCCGTGTATGCACTGATCATCGGTGCATTCATCCCTCGCCGGACCGTGTGGGGTGGACTGGAGCTTCAGGGAGTGGTGCTGTTCGCGCTCTATCTCGTGGGGGTCGCGAGCGCCATGGCGGTGGCATTCGTCCTCAAGCGCACCGGTGCGGGATCGGGCCTGCAGGCGTTGATGCTCGAATTGCCGGCCTATCACTGGCCGAATCTGCGCAATTTGATCATCGGCCTGTGGCAGCGCGTCGAAATCTTCATGAGCCGGGTCGGCACCATCATTCTCTCCCTGATGGTGATTTTGTGGGCCTTGAGTTCATTTCCCGCGCCCCCGCCCGGCGCAACAGGACCGCCGATTCAGTACAGCATCGCCGGACATTTGGGTGCGTGGCTGGCGGTGCTGTTCGCGCCCATCGGTTTCAATTGGCAGATATCGATTGCGCTGGTGCCGGGGCTCGCCGCGCGTGAGGTGGCTGTCGGTGCGCTGGGCACCGTCTACGCTCTGTCCGCGACGGGCAGCGACGTGAGCGGCGCTTTGACCCCGCTCATCGCCCAGTCATGGAGTCTGCCGACGGCGCTTTCGCTGCTGGCGTGGTACGTTTTTGCGCCGCAGTGCCTGTCGACTCTCGCCACGGTGAAACGCGAAACCAATTCATGGCGATACCCGATCATCATGGCGGCATATTTGTTCGCCATGGCCTATGCCGGCTCGTGGATTACCTATCGGGTTGCGCTGGCGCTGACGAGCTGATGGGATGCAACTCTGAATGAACGGCATTCTCGACAATTTTCTGGTGGGCCTGGTGCTGCTCGCGAGCGCCGGATACGCCGTCGCATCGCTCGGCCCGAAAAGCCTGCGGCGACGGATGCTCGCGGCCATGGCCCGGGCGACGGCGCGCGCGCCGCGCTTCCTCGGCCTGCGCAGGATGTCGGAGAGGCTCGATGCCGTGTCGGGAAAGGTGCAGGGCGCATGCGGCGGTTGCAATTCCTGCGGATCCGAACAAGCGCCCGGCCGAAAATCGGGCGAGGACTCGCGGGCCGCTGAGGTCAGCGTTCCGGTGTCGAAGATCGGCCTCCGGCCAGGCCCGGCCTTTCCACCTGCCAGCCCCCTCCCAGAGCCCGGTAGAGCTGGACGACCGACAACTGCGTGCTGAGGCGGGCCTCGGATAGCGACAGCTCGGCGGTGAACAGATCGCGGTCGGCGTCGATCACATTGAAATAGGAAGCATAGCCAACCCGATACCGCGCCAGGGCGATCGTGTTGGCGCGCCGCTGGGCATCAACCTGCGCCTCTTCCGCGGCTTGCAGCTCGGCGTCCTGCCGGCGGGCGATCAATGCGTCCGAAACCTCTTGAAACGCCGTCTGCACGCTTTTCTGATACTGCAGCAGGGCCTGCCGCTTTTGGGCATCGGCGACATCGAGTTGATAGAGGTTGCGCTGCGGATTGAGCAGCGGTTGCACCACGGCGGCGCCGATGGACCAGGTGCGCGCCGGCCCGCTCCACAATGACGACAGCGCGGGGCTCACGCCTCCGCCGAGCGCCGTCAGGGTGATGTTGGGGAATAGGTTCGCCTTGGCGACTCCCACCTCGGCGTTCGCGGCAACGAGATTCTGCTCGGCTTCGCGCAAGTCGGGACGGCGCTCCAGCAGGCTCGATGGCAAGCCTGCCGCGGGCACGGGCGCCCGCGCATGATCGGCGCCGCCGCCGTCTTCCTCCTTGAGACCACGGCGCAATATCCCGTCCGGGTTGTGCCCGAGCAGCACGCTCAATTGATTTTCCGTTTGCCCGATGCGGCGCCTCAGATCCGGCAGATTCGCGTTGGCGATGGCGAGCTGCGCCTGCGCGGTGGCCACGTCGAGTTCCGACACCGTGCCGCGATCATGCTGTGCCTGAGTCAGGTCGACAAACTTCTGGCGTGTGTCGACGGTCCGGTGCGTGATCTCGAGTTGTTCATCGAGGGCCTGCAGCGTGAAATAGGCCGTGGCGATGCCGGCCACCAATCCCGCCATCACGTCCTGCTTCGCATAGGCGGATTGCAGCAGCTGTGCCCGGGCCGCCTCGGTGGCGCGTCGGTACTTGCCCCAGAAATCGATCTCATAGGACAAACTGCCCTCGACGGTGAGGACGTCGAGAACCGGGGGAACTCCGGGCACGAGTTCGTAAGCCGACGTGCGCTGGCGCACGGCGTCCGCATTCACCGCAAGCTGCGGCAGCTGCTGCAGACGCGTCGAGCCGAGCGCTGCGCGCGCCTGGTCGATTCGCGCGGCGGCGATGCGCACATCGAGGTTGTTGGCGAGGCCGTCGCGAATCAGCGCCTGCAGCACGGGATCCTCGTAGACCTCCCACCAGCCCGCATCGGCGAGAGAATCGGCGGTCGCATCCACCTCGAAGCGAAAGGCCGCCGGCGTCGCCGTATCGGGACGCCGGTAGTCGGGCCCGAGCGCGCAACCTGCGGCCGCCACCGTCAGAATGCCCGCGATGACACGGTTCGCCTTGGGGGTCATGGCGGCGTCGCCGGCGGCGGCTTCGAGCGGCCGAGGCGATCGGCGAGAGTCTGCATGAGCACGTAGAACACCGGTATGAGGAAGATGCCCACGAGCGTGGCGGCGCTCATCCCGAACACCACGGCGGTGCCGAGCACGCGCCGGGCGGAGGCCCCCGCACCGCTGGCCATGGCCAGCGGCAGCGACCCGAAAATGAAGGCGAAGGAAGTCATCAAAATCGGCCGCAATCGGAGGCGCGCCCCCGCGATCGATGCCTCCACCAGCGGTCTGCCGCGCTCGTATTCGAGCTTGGCAAACTCCACGATGAGAATCGCGTTCTTCGCAGCCAGTCCGATCAGCATGACGATCCCTATCTGGGCGTAGATATCATTCTGCATGCCGCGCAGCGCGAGTCCCCCATAGGCACCGAAAACGGCGAACGGAATGCACAGCAGCACCGCGAACGGCACAGCCCAACTCTCGTACAGAGCCGCCAGCACCAGGAACACGAATACGATGGCCATGCCGAAGATTGCGCCGCTCTGCCCGCTGGAGATCTTTTCCTGATACGTCGTGCCGGTCCAGTCGTAGCCGTAGCCGCTCGGCAGATTGCGGGCCAACTCCTCCATCGCCTGCGTCGCCTGCCCCGAACTGTAGCCGGGGGCGGGGGAGCCGTTGATGGTGACGGCGCGAAACACGTTGAAGCGCTCGATGTATTCGGGTCCGGTCTTGGGTTTGACCGTCACCAGGGTGGACAATGGCACCATGTCGCCCTGAGCGGTCCGCACGTACAAACCATTGACCGAATCGGGCACGGCTCGCGCATCCGCCTCCGCCTGGGCGGTCACCTTGTAGGTGCGGCCGAACAGATTGAAGTCGTTGACGTAGTTGCCGCCGAGGAATGTCTGCAGGCTCCCGAAGATGCTGGAGATCGACACGCCGAGCGTCTTCGCGCGCTCGCGGTCGAGGACGAATTCTATCTGCGGCGTGCGCGTGTTGAACTGGGTGAATACGCGGGTGAGCTCCGGACGCTTGTTCGCTTCGCCGAGAAAATCGCCGAGCACATCGGCGAATTTTTGAATGTCGCCGCCGCTGCGATCCTCGAGTATGAATTCGAATCCGCCCGCCGTGCCGATTCCCGGAATGGGCGGCGGGTTGAACACGAACACGTTCGCCTCCTTGATGCCGGCGCCGATCCGATTGAGCCGCGCCGCCAGAGATGCCGCGCTGTGCTGTCCACCGCCGCGCCTGGCCCAGGGCTTCAATTCCGCGAAGATCGTGGCGGCGTACGGCGAATTCGTCCCGGTCAGCAGGTTCAAGCCGGTGACCGCAAAAAAATCCTCCACCTCGGGCTGCGCACGCAGCTGCCGGCTGAACTCGTCCGCGACCGCTTCCGTGCGCTGCAGCGAGGCGCCGAGGGGCAGCGTCACGAGCCCTATGATGTAGCCCTGATCCTCGTCCGGCATGAAGCCGGTGGGCCTGCTGTACACCAGCCAGAATGCGGCCGCGCTCAAGGCAGCGAACACCGCCATCGATTGCGCGCTGCGGCGGATGCGGTTGCGTACAGACTGGGTGTAACGCCCGGTGAACCGCTCGAAGAGGCGGTTGAACAGGCCGAATGCGCGGCCCAACGGTCCGCCGAAATGCGTCTGGTCGGTCGGCTTGAGCAGCAGCGCGCAGAGCGCCGGGGTCAGGGTGAGCGCGACGATCAGGGATATGGTCACGGACACGGCGAGAGTGAGCGCGAACTGCCGGTAGAACTGGCCCGTCAATCCGCCGAGGAAGGAGACGGGGACGAATACCGAGACGAGCACCAGCGCGATTGCGATCACCGGTCCCGCGACTTCCTTCATGGCCGCCTTGGTCGCCTCGCGGGGTGGCAGCTTGCGGCTGCCCATGATCTGGGTTACGGCTTCGACCACGACGATTGCATCGTCCACGACGAGTCCGATGGCGAGCACCAGGGCAAACAGCGTCAGGGTGTTGAGCGAAAAGCCGAGGGCGACGAAGGCGCTGAAAGCCCCGATCAGTGACACCGGCACCGCAACCATCGGTATCAGCGTGGCGCGCCAGCTCTCCAGGAAGATGAACACGACCAGCAGGACGAGTACGCCCGCGATCAGCAGGGTAACCACGACTTCATGCACGGATTCGGACACGAACAGGGTCGTGTCGAAGGGAATCGAATAGTGGATGCCCTGAGGGAATGTCGGCGCCAGGGCATCCATGGCCTGGCGCACGCCGCGGGCCACCTCCAGCGCATTGGCGTCCGGCAATTGATAGATGCCGATGCTTGCGGTGGGGACACCGTTGACCTTGGTGGAGCGCGAATAATCCGTGGCGGCGAGTTCAACGCGGGCGATGTCCTTGAGGTGAACGACCGCGCCGTCGGGGCCGGTGCGCACGACGATGGCCTCGTATTCTTCCGGCGTCGACAGGCGGCCCTTCACGGAGGCGACGTACTGCATCTGCTGGCCTTTCGGCGCCGGCTCCGCGCCGATGCTGCCGGCCGGCGCGACCACGTTCTGCTCGTTGATGATGCCGGTCACGTCCTCGGTGGTGACCCCCAGCCGCGCCATCTTCGCCGGGTCGAGCCAGATGCGCATGCCGTAGTCGCGGGCACCGAACACGATGACCTGACCGACTCCGCGTACACGCGCCAGGGCGTCGTATACATGCAGCGTGGAGAAATTGGACAGGAACAGATAATCGTACCGCGGATTGTCGGAACCGATCGCCACGATGAGCAGGATTTGCGGCTGACGCTTGGCGACGGTGATGCCCTGCTGCAGCACCTGGGCGGGAAGCTGGCGCTGTGCGATTGCGACCTGGTTCTGCACGTCCACCGCCGCGATGTCCTGTGCGGTGCCGACGTCGAAGGAGACCGTGAGACTATAGGTGCCGTCGTTGGCGCTCTTCGAATCCATGTAGATCATGTGCGGCACGCCGTTCACCTGCTGCTCGATCGGCGAGGCGATCGACTGCTCGATGGTGGCGGCGTCGGCGCCGGGGAAGCTGGTCGATACCACGATAGTCGGCGGGGTGATCTGCGGATAGCGCGCCACCGGCAGGCCGGCGAGCGATACGGCGCCGGCGATTGTGATGATGATCGCGAGCACCGTCGAGAATATGGGGTGGTCGATGAAATAGTCGATCATGCCCCGCGCTCAAACTCCCGCCGCCACCGGGGAGGCCTTGACCGGCACTGCCGGCTTCAAATGCTGCAGTCCGTCGACAATCACGGTTTCACCCGCCTTGAGGCCCTCCTGCACCTTCCAGTCGGAACCGACACGCGGACCGAGTTGCACATCGCGCTGCTGCGCATGACCCGTCGCATCGACGATCCAGACGTAGTTCTTCCCCTGCAGATCCTGCACCGCCCGCTGCGGCACCAGGATGGCGTTCGGATCCTGCTGCGCGGCCACCTGCACCCGGGCGAATTGACCGGCGTGCAGCAATTGCTGCGGGTTGTCGACCTCCAGCCTCAGCGCCAGCGTGCCGGTGCGGGAATCGACCGCCGGGTCGATGAAATTGAGCCGCGGAGTCTGCGGATATTCCGAGCCGTCGGCCAGAAAGATGCGAAACGGCGGCGGCGTCTTCGAGTTCTGGCTCGGCGCGCGGCCGAGCTGGCGCTGCATGCTGAGCAGGCGCTGCTCGCTGACGCTGAAATTCACGTACATGCGGTCGGTCTGGTAGACCGTCGTCAGCAGCGTGCTGTTCGCGTTCACCATTCCGCCCTGGCGCAATTGCGCGCGGCCCATGATGCCGTCGATCGGGCTCAGTATGGTGGTGTAGCCCAGATTGAGCTCCGCGGTTCTGACCGCCGCCTTGGCGGCGTCGATCGATGCCAGATTGGCCTGGTTCTTCGCGACCGCCGCGTCCAATTCCTGCTGGCTGATGGCATCGATTTCCGACAGGGATTTTGCGCGCGCCAAATCGCGCTGAGACTGTGCGAGTCCCGCTTCGCTCTGCGCCAGGGTCGCCTTCGCCTGAGCCAGTGCGGCAATGTAGGGTTCCCGATCGATGACGAACAACAGTTGTCCCGCCTTGACGGGCTCGCCCTCGATCGGCACCCGCTTCTCGAGCGTGCCTCCCACCCGCGGCCGGATTTCCACCGCATTGATGGCCTCGGTCTGTCCGACATAGTTTTCGGGAAACGCGACCGGATGCGGGGTGACCGTGATCGTACCCACCGCGACCGCGGCGGCCGCCGGAGGCGCGTTGGCCGAGCAGGACGAGATCAATGCAGAGGCGACCGCCACGGCGGCAATGTGCATGGATCTGCGATGCGCGGCTGAACGGCGAGACATGGGCGTTATCCTCAATGGCCGCGATTCCCCCTCCAAAACATGCCGGCGGCCATGCTCGAGACTAGCATAAGATTGGCGGGGCAATCGGCACGGCGCGCCGCGGAGCGGCCGTGGTGGATTTGCGCCCTCTCACCTGCGCGCCTGAGGTAGGTTGCATGGATCCTTATGATCTACAGCGCTTCGTCGATGCCCAGCGGGGAGTGTACGCACAGGTGGAGCTCGAACTTCGGGCCGGCCGCAAGGAGAGCCACTGGATGTGGTACATCTTTCCCCAGCTTGCCGGCCTCGGACACAGTCCCATGGCGCATAAATTCGCGCTCTCATCGCTCGAGGAAGCGAAGGCGTATCTCGATCATGCGCTGCTCGGGCCGCGCCTCCGAAACTGCACCGGGCTGGTGTTGGCGGTGGAGGGCCGGGCCATCGAGGACATCTTCGGCTTCCCGGACAACCTCAAATTTCATTCCTCGATGACGCTGTTTTCGTGTGCGGCGGAGGACAATCGGATCTTCACGGACGCATTGAAGAAGTACTTCCGGTCCGAGGCCGACAGCCGCACGATGGCGCTCATATGAGCGTTCCCGGGCCGCGCGACGCGCCCGCCGCGCTCCTCGATCACGACAGATTCGCGAAGATGCGCCGCGTCAGCCGGTTCAGGAGCGCGATGTCCGCGGGCGAAAGATCGTGCACGGCCCGTCGGTAGATTCCACCCGCCGTGCGGCGCTCGCGTTCGACCAACCGCCTGCCGAGGGGCGTCAGGTGCACCTCGGTGACGCGGGCGTCCGAACGGCGCTTCGACAGCTTGACGAGGTCGCGATTCTCCAGGCGCTGCACCACCCGTGTCATGGTGGAGAGCAGCGTCACCGACCGCTCGGCAATTTCGCTCACGCTGCTGGGACTTGCCTCGCTGACGATCATCAGCGCGCGCCAGCTCGGAAGATCCATGCCCGACGCATTCAGGGCGGCCTGCATCTGCTGCGCGTAGCGCCCCGCCGTGCGGACGATGAGATACAGCGGCGAGTCGGCCAGCCGGAAATGGGTGAATTGCGGATCGCCGCGCCTCTTGGCGTCCGCGAGCCGTGACCTGCCGCCGCGGCGCCGAACCGGTGTCGATGGAAGCGAGGCCACTGCTTGATTCCTTCAAGGGCAATAGTTGCAAAATCACGTAACCGGACTAGTATTGCAGTTCGACCGGGCACACTCAAGGCGCAGTCATGGCAGAGCGATCGTTCGTACGCGAAGTTCAGACGCTCCGGCTCGGGGCGGGCGAAGTGTTCGAAGGCGAGGCGATCCTCGCCGTCACGAAGGCGTTGCTGCAGGCGGGCGTGTCGTACGTCGGCGGATATCAAGGTGCGCCCGTCTCGCATTTGATGGACGTTCTGGCCGACGCCCGCGAAATACTCGATGATCTCGGCGTCCATTTCGAATCGAGCGCGTCGGAGGCGGGTGCGGCCGCCATGCTGGCCGCCTCGGTCAACTATCCCCTTCGGGGCGCGGTCACCTGGAAATCCACCGTCGGGACCAACGTCGCGTCGGATGCGCTGTCCAATCTGGCCTCCGCCGGTGTGCTGGGCGGCGCCTTGATGATCGTGGGCGAGGACTACGGCGAAGGCGCGAGCATCATGCAGGAGCGGACGCATGCGTTCGCGATGAAATCGCAGATGTGGCTGCTGGATCCCCGGCCCGACACGAGCGTGATCGTCGACATGGTGGAGCGCGGTTTCGAGCTGTCGGAGGCGAGCCGCACGCCGGTCATGCTGATGCTGCGCATCCGCGCGTGCCACATGCACGGCTCCTTCGTCGCCAAGGACAACGTCGCGCCGCGGGTCAGCATCGAGGAGGCGCTCGGGAATCCGCAAAGGTCGGCCGATCGGATCATTCTTCCTCCGGCAACCTATGCGCAGGAACAGGACAAGGTGGCGACGCGATGGCCCGCGGCCGTGCGCTTCATCGTCGATCATCACTTGAACGAGATGCACCCCGGCGATCTAAAGGACGTCGGAATCGTCATGCAGGGGGGGCTGTACAACACGGTGCTGCGGTCGCTTGAAATGATGGGACTTGCGGACGTCTTTGGGGAGTCCAGGATTCCCCTGTACGTGCTCAACGTGACATACCCGCTCGTTCCGCAGGAGTTCATCGCGTTCGCCGCAGGCAAGCGGGCGCTGCTGATCGTCGAGGAGGGCCAGCCGGAATACATCGAACAGAGCGTCAATCAGTTCCTGCGCAATGCGGACGTCGAGACACGCGTCGAAGGCAAGGGCCCGCTGCCGATGGCGGGGGAATACACCGGCGCCGCGGTCAGCGCCGGAATCAAGACTTTCCTGGCGCGGTGGCTGCCGCATGTTCTGGCGCCCCAGGGTGGCGGGCATCCGCAGCCGGCGACCCTGTCCGAGCGGCCGCTGCTGCCGCTGGAAGCCCTGCGCAAAGCGGTTCCGCTGCGGCCACCGGGACTGTGCACCGGCTGTCCCGAGCGCCCTTTTTTCTCCTCGATGAAGATCGTGCAGAAGGAGCTCGGCGGCGTGCATGTGAGCGCCGACATCGGATGCCACTCGTTCGCCACGCTGGCGCCGTTCAACACGGGCGCGAGCATCATGGGATACGGGCTGGGATCGGCGAGCGCGGCGGCATTGAGCGGCGGCCAGGGGGGCAGGCGCACCATATCGATCATGGGCGACGGCGGCTTCTGGCATAACGGATTGACCAGCGGCATTGGAAACTCCGTGTTCAACCGGCACGACTCCGTCACGGTCATCGTCGACAATGGCTACGCTGCGGCGACCGGCGGCCAGTACATTCCCTCTTCGCGCGCGGAGGTCAAGAACCGAAAGGGCAGGAATCCGATCGAGCGCGCAGTGCGCGGCGTGGGTGTCGAATGGGTGCGGACGGTGCACACGTACCGGATGCAGGAGGGCATAAACGCGCTTCGCGAGGCTTTGACGACGGCGTACAAGGGACCCAAGGTCATCATCGCCGAGGGCGAGTGCGAGTTGAACCGCAAGAGGCGGGTCGCACCCCAGCTCAAGCGGATGGCTCTGGAAGGAAAGCGGGTCGTTCGCCAGCGTTTCGGGATCGATCCCGATGTCTGCACCGGCGATCACTCGTGCATCCGGCTTTCCGGGTGTCCGTCGCTGACGATCAAGGCGAATCCGGATCCGCTGCGCCGCGATCCGGTGGCCCACGTCGACAATAGCTGCGTGGGTTGCGGGGTGTGCGGCGAAGTGGCGCATGCCGCGGTGCTGTGCCCCTCGTTCTACAGGGCGGACGTGATTACGAACCCGAGCGCGTGGGATCGCCTCAAGTCCAGAATTCGATCCTCCGTAATCGGCCATCTGCAGCGCCGCTTCGACCGCCGGCTGGCGCGCATCGCCGCCGAGGCCTCGCCGTGACGGACCCGAGGCCCATTACCCTGACGATTGCCGCCCTCGGCGGGCAGGGTGGCGGCGTCGTGGCGGATTGGCTCATCGATGCGGCGCGCCGCTCCGGCTATCTCTCGCAGGCCACTTCCGTCCCCGGCGTCGCGCAGCGAACTGGTGCGACCATTTATTATCTCGAATTCTTCCCGGTGGATCGATTGCCGGCCGGTCGCCGACCCGTTTTTGCGCTGATGCCGAATCCCGGCGATGTCGACGTGGTGATCGCGTCGGAAATCATGGAAGCGGGCAGGGCGATGCAGCGGGGATTGGTCACCGGGCGCACCACGCTCATCGCCTCATCCCACCGCATCTACGCGATCCAGGAAAAATCGCACATGGGCGACGGCCGCGCCGATCCTGCCCAGGTGCGCACGCTCGCGCGGAGCAACGCAAAAAAATACATCGAATTCGACATGCAGGCGATGGCGGAAGCGAACGGCAGCGTGATCAGCGCCGCCATGCTTGGAGCGCTGTGCGGATCCGGCGCGCTGCCCTTCGCGGCAGAGCAATATGTGGAGGCGATCCGAACCGGCGGCGTCGAGGCCGCATCGAGCACGCGGACATTCGAGGCGGCGCGGCGCGCGGCATCCGAGGCCCGGCCGGCGGCCGCTGATGCGCCGGCCGCCGGCACCCCGGAGGCTGATACGCCAGCCGCTGAATCCTCGGTGAACACTGCCAATGCCGGTGCGGTCCTGCCGTCCTCATTGGAGGCGAGAATCAGCGCGCGCGTTCCGCAGACGGTGAGGGCCATCATTCGCGAGGGCGTCCGCCGGCTGATCGATTATCAGGATGTCGGCTACGCAAGGCTGTATCTCGACAGACTCGATGCCGTGACCGCCCTGGAGCCTTGCGATTCGGCGGCATTCGAGCTCACGGCAAGCGTGGCGCGCGGACTCGCGCTCTGGATGTCATTCGAGGACACGATTCGCGTCGCCGACCTGAAGATTCGCTCGGCGCGCGCGAAGCGCGTGCTGCACGAGGTCCGGCCGGCGACGGGCCAGCTGGTGAACGTCACCGAGTTCATGAAGCCGCGGGTCGAGGAGATCTGCGGCACGCTGCCGGCCCGCTGGGGGCGGTGGATCCTTCGCTCGAAAATGCGGCGGCGGTGGATGAACCGCCTCGCCGGCAACCGGCAGATCTCGACCACGAGCATCGGAGGCTTTCTGCAGCTCTATTGGATCGCCGGATTGCGCGTCCGGCGTCGAAACACACTTCGATATTCCGAGGAGCAGGCCCGAATCGGCCGCTGGCTGGATCTCATCGCGCGCGTGGCGCCCGGGAATTATGCATTGGCCGTGCAAATCGCAGAGTGCCAGCAATTGCTGAAGGGCTACGGCGAAACCCAGGAGCGCGGTGAAGCGAGCTTCGATGCGATCCTGGCCGAAGCGGTGGCGCGGCAACGGCGCGAAGGCGCGGCCGATCGAGTGCGCGAGCTCAGGGTGGCCGCGCTCGCGGACGATGAAGGCGTCGCGCTGTCCGAGGCGCTGGCGTCGGCGCGCTGACGGCACAGCGCGGGCCGCACCCGCGCAAGGGTGACGGCGATATATTTGACATCTAAAGTATCTCGTCCTATTGTCGCCGCATGAAGCGAGTCGTGTTCATAGGCGGCGGGCCGGCGGGACTGTACGGGGCCATACTTCTGAAGAAGGCGCTTCCTGGATTGAAGGTCGAGGTCCACGAACGCAATCGGCCCGACGACACGTTCGGCTGGGGCGTCGTATTTTCGGACAAGACCATGTCCGGATTTCAAGCCGCCGACCCCTGGTCGCACGACGCGATCATCCGCGATTTTCACCACTGGGACGACATCGACGTTCATTTCCGGGGAGAGACCATCCGCTCCGGCGGCCACGGATTCTGCGGCATCGGCCGCCGTCGTCTGCTCAACATCTTTCAGGAGCGCGCCGGGTCGCTCGGCGTCGAACAGCATTTTCAGGCGGAAATCGACCGGTTCGAGCCGTTTGCAGATGCCGATCTCATCGTCGCCTCCGACGGCGTGAACAGCAAGATCCGAACGCGTCACGCCGCAACATTCCGTCCGGACATCGCGGTGGGCAAGTGCCGCTACATCTGGCTCGGCACGACCCGGCAATTTGCCGCGTTCACCTTCGCGTTCGAGAAGACCGAACATGGCTGGTTCCAAATCCACGCCTATCAATTCAGCGCCGACGTCTCCACGGTCATTGTCGAGACGCGCGAGGAAACCTGGCGCGCGCACGGCCTCGACCGCTGCACCGCCGCGCAGTCGATCGCCTTCTGCGAGTCCCTGTTCGCCGATTACCTGGGCGGATGCCGGCTGATGAGCAACGCGAACCATCTGCGCGGTTCGGCCTGGTTGAATTTCAACCGGGTGCTGTGCGCGCGTTGGCATCATGAAAACATCGTATTGATCGGCGATGCCGCGCATACGGCCCATTTCGGCATCGGTTCCGGCACCAAATTGGCGATGGAGGACGCGATGTCCCTCGTGAACCGGGTGGCGGGCGGCGCCGATGTGCGGTGCGCGCTCGAGCAGTACCAGGCGGAACGGAGCCTGGAGGCGCTCAAGCTTCAAAATGCGGCGCGCAATCGGATGGAATGGTTCGAAAACGTCTCGCGATATGCGACGCTCGAACCGCGTCAATTTGCGTATGCGCTGCTCACGGGAAGCCAGCGGATCGGCCACGCAAATCTCAAGATTCGGGATGCTGGTTTCGTGGCCGGCTACGAACGCTGGCTGGCGGAGCGCAGCGGAGTGCGCGATGCGGGCCGGCCGCCGATGTTTCTGCCGTTTCAACTCGGAGACATGCGGCTCGCGAACCGCGTGGTTGTGTCGCCGATGGCGCAGTACAAGGCCACCGACGGAGTGCCCGATGATTGGCATCTGATGCATTACGGCGCCCGCGCCGTCGGGGGCGCCGGGCTCCTGTTCACCGAGATGACGTGCGTGTCGCCGACCGGGCGCATCACTCCCGGGTGCACCGGCCTGTGGAATGAAGTGCAGCGGGATGCGTGGCGGCGCATCGTGGACTTCGTTCATACCCAGTCGATCGCCAAAATCTGCCTGCAGATCGGCCATTCCGGCCGCAAGGGTTCGACGCAGGTCGGCTGGCAGCGCATGGATCACCCGCTCGCGGCCGGCAACTGGCCGCTCATCGCGCCGTCGGCGCTGCCGTATCTGACGGGCATCAGCCAGGTTCCGCACGAGATGACGCGTGCCCACATGCACGAGGTCCGGGGCGAGTTCGTCAGGTCCGCGAAATTCGCGCTCGAGGCGGGCTTCGACATGCTCGAACTGCACCTCGCGCACGGTTACTTGCTTGGAAGTTTTCTCTCGCCGCTCACGAACCGACGCCAGGATCAGTACGGCGGAGACGTCGCATCGAGGTTGCGGTTTCCGCTGGAGGTCTTCTCCGCGGTGCGCGGCGTGTGGCCGGCGCAGCGGCCGCTCTCGGCGAGAATATCCGCATGCGACTGGGCCGAGGGCGGCCTGTCGGAGGAGGATTTGCTGATCATCGCCGGGGCGCTCAAGCAGGCCGGCGCCGACGTGCTCGACGTTTCGACGGGCCAGACCGTGGCGGATCAACATCCGGTGTACGGACGCATGTGGCAGACTCCCTTCGCCGACAAGGTGCGCAACGAGATCGGCGTTCCGACCATCGCAGTCGGCAATATCTTCGAGGCCGACCACGTGAATTCGATCATCGCAGCGGGGCGCGCGGATCTCTGCGCGCTGGCGCGGCCGCACCTGGCCAATCCCGCCTGGACGCTGGCCGCGGCGGCGGAACAGAAATTCGAGGCGCAGGCGTGGCCGGACCCCTACCTTTCGGGCAAAGCCCAGCTCGAGCGCAACATGGAGCGGGCGGCGCAAGCCGTGGGTCCCGTCTAGGAGGCTGTTTGATTATTGCACGTGGCCGCGGCGGAACACTCAGACAGCCTCCTGGCGCCGGATGACCGCTCCGCTCGCAGGTCTGCACGCCCTCATCACCGGCGCCGGCCGCGGCATCGGCGCCGCAATTGCGCATTCGCTCGCACGCGCGGGCGCCGATATAACGCTGCTCGGGCGCTCGGGATCCGACCTCGAGACCGTCGCCGCCGATCTCGGCAGCGTGCGCCGAAGCTGCAGGATTGCCGATGTCTCGGATGCCGGGGCGGTGCGCGAGGCGATAGCGGCGGCGCGCTCGGCAATCGGCCCGATCACGGTGCTGGTGAACAATGCCGGCCAGGCGCGCAGCGGCGCCTTGGGCGCCACGGACGATGCGCTCTGGCATTCGATGATGGCGGTAAACCTCACGGGCACGTTCCTGTGCATGCGCGAGTGTCTGCCCGACATGTTGAGGGCCGGCTTCGGACGCATCGTCAACATTGCGAGCACCGCCGGCTTGGTCGGCTATCCGTACGTGAGCGCGTACTGCGCGGCGAAGCATGGGGTGATCGGACTTACGCGCGCGGTTGCGCTCGAGACGGCGCGCCGCAACGTGACGGTCAACGCCGTATGTCCGGGCTACACCGACACCGATCTCGTGCGCAGCGCCGTCGCGAACATCAGCGCGAAGACCGGCCGCAGCGAACAGGAAGCCCGTGCAGAATTGATATCCCACAATCCGCAGGGCCGGTTGGTGATGCCCGGCGAGGTCGCCGACACCGTGCGCTGGCTGTGCCTGCGCAGTTCGGGAAGCGTCACCGGACAGAGCATCGCCGTGGCCGGCGGCGAGGTCATGTGACATGGCGGCCAGCGCGATCCGCCGCCCGAAGCCGCCCGTGGCGCCGTCGACCGACAGCGAGACGCGCGTGCGCGAGGATCATCACGATTCGTTGCGCCTCTGGCTGCGGCTGATGAGCTGCTCGGCGCTGATCGAGAATCACATCCGGCAGCGTCTGCAGGGGGAATTCTCGACCACGCTGCCTCGCTTCGATCTCATGGCGCAGCTCGAGCGGTGTCCCGAGGGGCTCAAGATGGGCGAATTGTCGAAGCGATTGATGGTGACGGGAGGCAATGTGACCGGCATTACGGATCTGCTCGAGAAGGAAGGAATGGTTGCGCGCGTGATCGATGCGCAGGACCGCCGCGCCTTCCGGGTGAAACTCACGCCCATCGGCCAGCGCCAGTTCAAGAAGATGGCGGCCGAGCACGAACGCTGGATCATCGATCTCTTCGACGGTCTGCCGGCCAGGGGCAAGCAGCGGCTCGCCGGGCTCCTGCACGGTCTCAAGGATCATGTGCGCCGGCGGGAGCGGCTGAGAGTGGAGACCCCCATATGACACTCGTGAACCATGTGGCCCGTACTTTTCTGTGGCGGATCGAGGGGCGGGTCGGTGTGATCACCTTGAATCGACCGGAGCGCAAGAATCCGCTGACCTTCGAGTCCTACGCGGAGCTCAACGAGCTGTTCCGCGTTCTCGCCGGAGAGCAGGCGGTCAAGGCCGTCGTGATCACCGGCGCGGGCGGCAATTTCTGCTCCGGCGGCGACGTCCACGAAATCATCGGGCCCTTGACCCGGATGGACGCGCAGGGACTGCTGGAATTCACCCGCATGACGGGCGATCTCGTCATGTCCATGCGTGGGTGCCCGCAGCCGATCGTCGCGGCGGTGGAGGGGATTTGCGCGGGGGCCGGCGCCATCATCGCCATGGCCTCCGACATTCGTTTCGCCGCCCCCGAGGCGCGCACCGCATTCTTGTTCGTTCGCGTCGGTTTGGCGGGCTGCGATATGGGCGCATGCGCCATATTGCCGCGGATCATAGGTCAGGGACGCGCCGCGGAGCTTCTGTACACCGGACGCTCGATGACGGCGGAGGAGGGTCTGGCCTGGGGTTTCTACAATCGCCTGGTGGCGCAATCCGGCGTTCTCGCCGAGTCGATCGCCTTTGCCGCGGCGCTGGCGAACGGCCCGACGTACGCGCACGCCATGACCAAGCGCATGCTGCATGAAGAATGGAATCTGTCGATCGGGGAGGCGGTGGAAGCCGAGGCGCGCGCGCAGGCCCGCTGCATGCAGACGGAGGACTTTCGGCGCGCTTACCGCGCATTTGCGGGCAAGGAAAAGCCAGTGTTCGAGGGAAACTGAAGGCCGCCATGGTGGTTGCGCCCTTCTTGAACTGGCCTTTCTTCGAGGCCCGTCACCGGGAGCTCCATGCGGGCGTCATGGCGTGGAGCCGTGCAAATCTCGCTGCGGCGCACGGCAGCGATCGCGCATCCGCCGACGCTCACTGCATCGATCTCGTCAGGCGGCTCGGAGCCGCCGGCATTTTGCGCCACTGCGTGCGTTCGGATCACGGGGGAGCCGCCGCCGACTTCGACGTGCGCGGCATCGCCATCGTGCGCGAAGTCCTGGCGTCGTTCGACGGATTGGCGGATTTTGCATTTGCGATGCAGGGGCTCGGCAGCGGCGCGCTCACGCTCGCGGGATCCGCGGAGCTCAAGGCGAGATATTTGCCTAAGGTCGCGCGGGGCGAGGCGATCGCGGCATTCGCGCTGTCGGAATCCGAGGCCGGCTCGGACGTCGCAGGAATGCGGTGCCGTGCGCGGCGCGTGGGCGACGGTTACGTGCTCGACGGCGCGAAGACCTGGATCTCCAACGGCGGCATCGCGGATTTCTATTGCGTATTTGCACGCTCCGAAGCGGCAAGCGTCCGTGCAGACGGAACCACCGCCGCAACCGGCATCAGCGCCTTCGTGGTGGACGCCGGCACGCCGGGGCTGTCGATCGCCGAGCGCATCGACATCGTCGCGCCCCATCCCATGGGGACCCTCGTCTTCCAAGACTGTCGTGTGCCGGCGGCGAACCTGCTGGGTGCCGCAGGCGAGGGATTCAAGATCGCGATGCGCACGCTGGATATTTTTCGCACCTCGGTGGCCGCGGCCGCACTCGGCTTCGCCCAGCGCGCATTCGATGAGGCGATCGCGCAGGCGCGGTTGCGGCGAATGTTCGGGCGCCGCCTCGCCGATTTTCAGTTGACGCAGGCGGCACTCGCCGACATGGCGACCGAATTGGACGCGGCGCGCCTCCTCACCTATCGGGCTGCGTGGCTGCGCGACTGCGGCGAACGGGTCACCATGGAGGCTGCCATGGCGAAGATGGCGGCGACCGAGACCGCGCAGCGCGTGGTGGATCGCGCCGTGCAAATGTTCGGCGCCCGCGGGGTCACGCACGGCGAAGTCGCCGAGCGGCTGTACCGGGACGTGCGGGCGCTGCGGATCTACGAAGGCGCCACGGAGGTTCAGAAGCTCATCATCGCGCGCGAATTGCTCGCTCAAACGGAGACCGCATGAACGACGACAAGCCCACGCCCCGCATTCTGCAGCCCGCCGGGTGGACGCGACCGAAGGGGTACAGCCACGGCATGGCGGCCCGCGGTCTTCAAGTTTTCGTGTCCGGCCAAGTCGGCTGGGATGCCGGTGGCCGGTTCCGAAGCGCCCGGATGTCCGACCAGGTGCATCAGGCGCTGCTCAACATCGTCGCGATACTGGCCGACGCCGGAGCCACCCCTGCCCACATCGTGCGTCTGACCTGGTACGTGACCAGCCGCGACGAATACCAGCAGCAACTGGCCGACATCGGCGCCGCCTACCGCGCGGCGATGGGAAAGCACTTTCCGCCGATGTCGGTGGTGCAGGTGGTCGCGCTCATGGAAGAAGAGGCGCGCGTCGAAATCGAGGCCACGGCCGTGCTCCCGGACGCCGGTTGAGCACCGCCGCCTGAGCGGCGGCGGGGCATCGAGAGAATCCCCTCGTCAAAGACGAGGGGATTGCATCAGAACGATTGCCTGAATTCCACGCCGATGGTGCGCGGTTGATTCACCAACAGACGCGGACGCCCCGGCGTTTCCGCCGCGATCGACCGATTATCCCCAAGATTCGCCACTTCGTTGGCGAGGTTTCTGCCGACCACCGCGATCTCGAGCGCGCCGCGAGCGAATGCGAGGCGCGCATTGATGAGCCTGTACGCGGGGCGCAGCCGCGGATCGCTCGGGTCGTTGTTGCCGCTGAAACTTCTGCCGATGTAGGAATAGTCGGCGCCTGTGACCATCTTCCAATCGCTGGTCAACTGCGTCGTGTACGACGCCGATCCGTTGGCGGTCCAATCCGGCACCTGATAGATGGGAGAGCCGGTCTGCTGCGGTGATGCGGCGCTGCCTTCGGTGATCTTCGCGTTCTGATAGCCTACGCCGACCGACAGTTCCAACGGCTCGACAGGCCGGGCGTGAATTTCCAACTCGCCGCCCTTGCTCACCGCGGCGCCGGCATTCGCGGTGTACTGAAATCCGCAGGGAAGAAGAATTTCCTGCTGGATGTCATTCCATTTGATGTAGAACGCCGCCGCATCGACCGTGAGGCGGTGATCGAGCCAGCCCGTCTTGGTGCCGACTTCGTAGTTCCACAGGGAGTCCGACTTGAAGGCGCGCGTATCGGCGAGCGTGATGTTGGGATTCACCTGGCGCAACGCGGCTACGCAATCGTTGGGCGTGCCCGGTTGTCCCGCCGGTACGATGGGCACGATGCCTCCGGGCCGAAATCCCTTGGCCACGTTGACATAGACCATCTGGTCCGGCGTGAGGTGATAGTCCGCCTCGAATTTCGGATTGATGCCGCTTTCGGTTTGCGAGTCGGGCGGACTGACGACGGCCGGACCTCCTCCGGTGGCGAGTCCGAGCTCATAACCGCTCGAGGAATTCCTCACTTGGTACCAGCGAAGACCGGCTGTCAGCTTGAGCGGGTCGACCGGCTGGAAGGAGACCTCGCCGAATGCCGCCGGCTCCTTGATGTCCGTGTGGAAGTCCTGCGCGAAGATGAGGTCCGGGTAGCCCGGCGTGAGCTGACCGTTGCCCGGCCCCAGCAGCGTCGCATCCAATCCCGGCGTGGTTGCCCCCGGATAATAGGCGGCAAACGGCAAACGTCCATGGGTGTCGGAATAGAATCCGCCGACGACGAATTGCACCGGCCCCTGCAAGGCGGAGACGAAGCGCACTTCCTGGACGAATTCCTGGTAGTCCTTTTCTTCGCTGATGCCGCTGGGCTGCGGGGAGCCGCCCGCGCCCGCCGTGATCGCGGCGTAGACGAAGTCGGTCTCGTCTTCGGTCTCCATCACCTTGCGCGAGAAGTATGAACTCGATGAAACGAGCTCACCGATGTCCGTCTTCCAATGCAGCGCTATCGATTCGAGTCCCCAGGCGTCGGAGCCGCCTTCGGGCACGTTGAACCAGCGCGCCTGGGTGAAATCGCGGGAAATCATCCGGCTCGGCGTGGGCGCTCCGGTGCCGGGCGTCGGCACGGGATAGCCCACCCCGTTACCGGTGTCCGTCAGGTAGTCCGCCATGGGGAAGCCGTTGTAGTCGGTCCGCTGGATCATGATGCGCGGCGTGATGGTGAGGGCATCGTTGACCTTGAAGGTGAGGCTCGCCGTGCCGCCGTATGCGTTGATCTCGCCGATGTTCTTGATCGTCGTGATGCCGGTGGCGGCAAGCGGCGTGCAGGCGAGAGCCATGGCCGCCGACGGGTCGGTGCAAAAGCTGCGTTTGAAGTAGCCTGCCTCGGTGTCGTAGAAGCCGCTCAGGCGCAGCGCAACCCGATCGGGAACCAGGGGGATGTTGACGACCGCATCGCCGGTCCAGTTCGGTTGGCTCGTGTGGTCTGTGGACGAGGCGCCGCCATGCACGGTGGCCTGGAAATCGTTCAAGTCGGGTTCCCTGGTGACCATGCGCACCAAGCCGCCCATCGAGCGCGCGCCGTATAGCGTGCCCTGCGGGCCGCGCAGCACTTCGATGTGGTTGAGATCGAGCACCCGCGGATCGATCGAATCCGGCAGCGGCGTGTCATCGATGTAGAAGCTCGTCACGTTGTTTCCTGAAATACCGCGGATCGACACCGTGCGCGCGGTGCCGACGCCGTCCCCGGTGGGTGCAAACGCCAGGTTGGGCACCTTCGTGGCATAATCGAAAAACGTGTTGATGTCCTTCTGCTGAAGTGCGGCGCCGCTGAAAGTTGTCATGGATAGCGGCACGCTCTGCTCGCTCTCGGCGCGCTTCTGGGCCGTGACTGTGATCGTTTCCAGTTCGTTCCCGGCGTCTGCGGCGAACACGCGCAGCGACCCTACCATTGCGGCAACACCGGCCCAAGCGAGGCAATTCTTCGATATCCCCATCAGCATTCTCCCGCGAAAACCAAATCTTCCCCCTGCATCGATCGGCGCAACGCCGAAGCTCCGGCATCGGGCCCATGGCCGCTCCGCCGACCGACCAGTATTGGGCCGAGGTCCATCATTGTCAAAAAGACGACCATATTCGAGCGATCCCAAGCCGGCGGCTTGCAGTGAAAGTGCTCTCGCGAGCGCCGCGGCCGCGCCTGCCGGTTTTTGCTAAAATCCCACGATGCCGTGAGCGCGCATCGGCGCGCGACAGCACCATGCGCAATCGCAAGAATCAATCGACCGGCACTGAAGCCGGCGGCGCCCGGGGCGGTCGAGCTCACCCGCGGCCAGGAGCAAGCAATGACCCTACCCAGAGAACCCCGCATCCATCCCGTACCGATCGCAGTCCTCAGGCCGACGCAAATCACGGTCGGAATGCGCGAAGTCAAGGCCAAGCGCAAGGGCTGGCGCAATCACCCCGACCGGAAGAAATCGGATTTCCTCGGCAAACACTTGATTCCCGTCATCTGGGGTCCGAAGGACGAATACTATGTCATCGATCATCATCACTTGACGCTGGCACTGCATCAGGAAGGCGTCAAGGACATCGCGACCGCGGTGGTTGCAGATCTGCGGCGTCTGTCGCGCGACGCCTTCTGGATTTTTCTGGACAACCGCGGCTGGCTGCATCCCTTCGATCAGGAAGGCCGGCGCCGGGGTTACAAGGACGTGCCGAAGCGCATCACGGGCTTGGTCGATGATCCGTATCGCAGTTTGGCCGGAGAACTTCGCCAAAGCGGCGGCTTTGCCAAGGACACGACGCCGTTCAGCGAATTCCTATGGGCCGATTTCCTGCGCCGGCGGATCAAGCGCAGGCTGCTCGATGACGACTTCCCATCCGCATTGGTGCGCGCATTGAAGCTCGCAAAAAGCTCCGAGGCGGACTTTCTGCCGGGGTGGTGCGGTCCGTCCTCCGACCAGTGAAGCCGACATTCGAATTGGCCGACGCTCTGGCCGGGCTATCGCTCGCAGGGTTGCTGCTGCCGGAGGCGGTCGCATACTCCGGGCTCGCCAGCCTGCCGCCCGAGGCGGGAGTGATCGGATTGTTCGCGGGGCTCCTCTGTTATGCCCTCGTCGGCAGGAGTCCGCATGCCATCGTCACCGCCACCTCCTCATCCGCGGCAGTGTTGGCGGCGGCCACGGTGGCGTTGGGCGCCACCTCGGCCGCTCAACGCATCGCGTGTGCGACCATACTGGTTTGCGCGGCGGGGATCGCCTTTCTGTTGGCCGGCTGCGCGCGTCTCGGCGCCATGTCCAACTTGATCGCCCGGCCCGTGCTGCGCGGCTTCTCCTTCGGGCTCGCCCTCGTCATCGCCCTGAAGCAGTGGCCGCATATCGTCGGCATCCATGCGCGCAGCACGGATTTCTTCGCGCTGCTGATCGAGATCGTGCGCGGCGCCGGCGCATGGCAGCCGGCGAGTCTTGCGGCGGGCGTCGGGGCATTGCTGGGTCTCTACGCGCTCGAGCGCGTCCGGCACGTTCCCGGGGTCATGGTGGTGATCGTCGCCGGGATCGCGGCCGCCCCCTGGCTCTCGGCCCGCGGCGTGGCGCTCGTGGGCCCCATCCATCTTGCCTTGGAAATGCCATCATTTGCGCTTCCCGCCGGCGGTCAATGGCTGCCGACGGTGGAGTTTGCTCTCGCGCTGATGTTCATCCTGTACGCGGAATCGTACAGTTCCATCCGCACCTTCGCATTGAAGCACGACGGTGCCGTGCAGCCGAATCGCGACTTGGTGGCCTTTGGCCTCGCGAACGTCGTATCGGGCGCATTCCATGGAACACCAGTCGGCGCGGGATATTCGGGTACTTCGGCGAACGAAGCCGCCGGGGCGAAATCGCGCGCCGCCGGTCTGTATGCGGCCGCGACCGTCCTGGCGCTCGTGCTCCTGTTTCTGCCCTGGATCGACCGCATCCCCGACCCCGTCCTCGCTGCAATAGTCATCCATGCGGTCAGCAAGTCGCTGCGCTTGCGGGTCTTCCGGCCGTACTTCCTCTGGCGGCGGGACCGACTGGTCACGCTCACGGCGGTCGCCGCAGTCATCGCGTTCGGCATGCTCGACGGACTCCTCGCCGCAATCGCCTTCAGTCTGGCGATGCTGCTGCATTCATTGTCAAGCCCGCGGATGTCCGTACTCGGCCGTGTAGGCACGCACGATTTCGTGAGCGTCGAGCGTTTTCCGAAGGCGACGCACACGCCCGGGATTCTGGTGCTGCGTCCCGAGGAGCCCCTGTTCTTCGCGAATGCCGAGCCGCTGTTGGCGGCGGCTCGGCAACGCGTATTGCGCGCGGCTGACGTGCATCTGGTGGTGTTCAGCCTCGAGGAGTCGCCCGATCTCGACGGAACGGCATTGGAGAGCCTCGGAGAATTCGCGGCCTGGCTCGCCGCACGCAGGATCGACATGCGGGTCGCGCGGCTGAAGGAAGCCAGCCGCGACGCGTTGATGCGCGCCAATTTCAGCCAGCTGCCGGCGGCCGGACTCGATTACTCCAGCGTCGATGATGCCGTAAGCGGCAGCCCGGCGGGCGCCGCACCGCCGGCGCCGCGTTGAACTCCGCTCAGTCGCCCTTGGGGGCCGGCGTTCCCTTCAAGGTCACCGTGCCGTTGACGGTCTTTGGGTCGACGGTGATGTCCTTGAGCTTCGCGGCGACGTCCGGCGGCACCTCTTCCTGATGGCGGCCGCCCAGGTGGCGCGCGAAGAAGATCTCCATCGCCGTGACCATCGCCAGATTATTGATGGGCCGGGCAAACCCGTGGCCTTCGTCCGGCGCGACCAGATATTCGACGGGCTTGCCGTTGTCGCGCACGGCGGCGACGATTTGATCGCTCTCGCGGATGTTGACCCTCGGATCGTTCTTCCCCTGAACCACCAACAGGGGTGTGACGATGGATTTCGCCTGGGTCAACGGAGATTCGGCGACGAGCAGCGCCTTGCCCTGCGACGTTGTCGGGTCGGCCATGCGCGTGTACATCTGCTTGCGTCCGGCTTCCCAATAGGGGGGGATCGCGTCGAGCAGCGTGATCAGATTCGACGGCGCAACGATTGCAACTGCAGCCGCGTACACATCCGGCGTGAATGCGACGCCGGCGAGCGTGGCGTAGCCGCCGTAGGAGCCGCCCGCAATCCCTGCGCGCGCGCGGTCGACGATGCCCGACGCCACCAGGGACTTCACGCCCCACGTCAGGTCGTCCTGCATCTTGCGCCCCCATTCGCCGTTGCCGGCGTTGAGGAACCTCTTGCCGTAGCTCGTGGAACCGCGGAAATTCGGCTGCAGAACGGCGTATCCGCGGTTGGAGAGGTATTGCGCGTAGGTGTCGTATCCCCATGAATCGCGCGCCCAGGGGCCACCGTGTGGAAATACGATCAGCGGCAGCTTCTGCGCCGCCAATCCCTTCGGCAACGTCAGGTAGGCCGGGATGTCGAGTCCGTCCGAGGACCGGTAATGATACGGCTTACGCGGTGACAGTGCGTCGCGCGGCAAGTCCTCGCGAATGCGGTACTGCAGCGCCAGAGTTCGCGCCTTGCGGTTCCAGACGTACGCAATGCCGGGTTCCACGTCGCTATATGCGTTCACGATCCAAAGATTCTCATCCTTCGACGCCGCACCGAAAGTGACCTCGAGCCCCTGGAGCTGCGACTCGAGCCAGCGGTAGTCCTTCTCGAATGCCTTGTCCTTGAAGTACCGCCGGACGGTGTCGTCCTCGTAGTCGGTGAAGAGGACGCGGTGATCGACCTCGGATACCTTGTGATCGAGGAGATCGACGCGCATTTGCGGGTCGCCCTCCAGCTTGACGGCCGCGCCGCTGGCAGGATCGAGCAGATCCAATTCGATGAGATCGAGGGAACCTCTGTTGGTGACGAGATAAGCCTGCTTGTTCGCGGCATCGAAACCGGAGACGCCGCAGGTTTCCAGCACGCTGCAACCGTAGACGGGTTTGAAGCCTTCGGCATCGACGCGCAGGATCTCGGTGTCGCCGGCGGCATTGGTGCGTTGCGCGAGACGCAGATTGCCCTCGTTGTCGAAATGCCATCCGGCAATATTCTCGGTGTTCTTGCGCATCAGCGTCTTCTCGCCGCTCGAGATGTGCAGCTCGTACAGATCGTGCCATCGCGGGTCGCGGTCGTTCAGTCCGATGTACAGAATGTCCGGCTTGGCTTTCGGCACGGAAAAGATTTGAGTGCGCACGCCCTTCAAGTCGGTGAGCGGGCGCGTCGGCGGAACACCCGTTTTAGGATCTGCCGGCGAGCCCGGGTCGATCGCATAAATGTTGAAGTTTTCATCGCCGCCCGAATCCTGCGAATACAGGAGGTATTTCGAATCGCGGCTCCAAAAATAGCTGCGGATGGGCCGCGTCGCTTCGTGGCTGACGGGACGGGCGGCGCTGAAAGGTTCGTCCGCCCCCTTGACCCAGATGTTGCGCGTGCCCTGGTAAGGCTTGAGAAAGGAAATGAAGCGCCCATCCGGCGAAATCTGGGCGCCCGCGATCGGTATCTCGCCGAAGAAGAGGCTGCGGTCGATGAGGGGCGGCTGGGCGGCGGGGGCCGCAATCGTCGCCGCGGTAGTGCACAGGGCCGCAGCCGTCAATATCAGGTGCTTCATATCCGCTCCTAGTTGCCGGTGAAATTCGCCGCGCGCTTTTGACGAAACGCCTGTACGCCCTCGGCAAAATCTTGAGTGTCGCCAAGCTCGGCCTGGGCGACTGCCTCGAGCGACAGCTGCTCGGTGAGCGTGGCGCACGGCTCGCTGTTGAACACCGCTTTGATGCGTTGAAACGCCCGGGTGGGTCCCGAAGCCAACCGGCCGGCGAGGGATTCGGCTTGCGAATGGAGCGCCGCATCGTCCACGCAGGCCCAGATCAGCCCCCAATTCGCTGCGTCGGAAGCGCTCAACGGCTCGCCGAGAAGGGCCAACCCTTTCGCGCGCGCCGTGCCCACCAGCCGGGGCAGATGAAACGTGCCGCCGAGATCGGGCATCAGGCCGAGCTTGGGCGCGAACAGCTGCAGAAATGTGGCCGATCGCGCCGCCAACACGAGGTCCCCTGCGAGCGCGAGGCTTACTCCCGCGCCGGCGGCAATGCCGTTGACCGCCACCACCACCGGCACCTTCAGGCCGTTCCAGGCCGTCACCATCGGGTTGAAGTATTCGCGCAAGCTGGCGCCGATATTTTCGCCGCGGCTGCGCTTGGGATCGCCCATGAGATCCTCGCCCATGAGGTCCGCCCCGGAGCAGAAAGCGCGGCCGGAGCCGCTGAGCACGACGGCGCGAATTCCCCGGTCGGAATCGACGACGGCCGCGGCCTTCGTCAAGTCGGTGATCAACGCGAGATTCAGGGCGTTCAATCGGTCGGGCCGGTTGAGCGTGACGTGGGCAACGGCATCGCGCCGTTCGAAGATCAAAGTGTCGAATTGCATCGTGATTCCTGGCGGTGTGCGTTTGACGAACGTGTGCGGCGCAGCGGACTACGCCATAATGGCGCAAACCCGTCAATGACCTGTGCGGGTGCGGAGCCCGGACATGTCCATCCCTGAGATTCTGCGAGGCCGCCTGCGGCTCCCCGTCGTCGGGGCGCCGATGTTCATCGTTTCCACTCCGCGCCTCGTGCTGGCGCAATGCAAGGCCGGCATCGTAGGCTCATTTCCGGCGCTGAATGCGCGCCCCAAGGCGCAGCTCGACGATTGGCTTGCGGAGATTACCGCCGAACTTGACTCCCACCAACGCGCCAACCCGCACGACAAGGTGGCTCCCTTCGCGGTCAATCAAATCGTGCATAGCAGCAACGATCGTTTGGAGCACGATGTCGCACTCTGTGTGAAGCACCGCGTGCCCGTCATCATCACGAGCCTTCGACCGCCCGCGGAAGTGGTCGCCGCGGTTCATGGCTACGGCGGCATCGTGTTTCACGACGTCATCAATCTGCGCCATGCCGAAAAAGCAGCGGCGCAGGGCGTCGACGGCATCATCGCCGTGTGCGCCGGTGCGGGCGGGCACGCGGGCGTGCTGAGCCCCTTCGCCCTGGTCAAGCAGATTCGCGAGGTTTATCCGGGAACGATCATTCTATCCGGCGCCATGAGCACCGGCGCCGACGTGCTTGCCGCGCGCGCGCTGGGTGCGGATCTCGCCTATCTCGGGACACGCTTCATCGCCACCGAAGAGGCCAATGCCAGCGCCGAGTACAAGCAGATGCTCGTCGACAGCCGCGGCGAGGACATCGTGTATACCTCGTTGTTCAGCGGCGTCGCGGGTAATTACCTGCGCGGCAGCGTGGTGCGCGCGGGGCTCGATCCGGACAAGCTGCCCGAAGCCGACAAGACGAAGATGAACTTCGGCACCGGCGGCAACGCCGAATTCAAGGCATGGCGGGACATATGGAGTGCCGGGCAGAGCGTCAGCGGCATTCACCGCGTCGAGACGGTGCGGGAGCTGGTCGACGAGATGTCGGGCGAGTACGAAGCGGCGCGTGCGAGGATCGACGATTGCGCCTGAGCGCCGATCAATTATCCGCCTCCCTCACTCGAAGCCTGGCGGGCGTATATCTCGTGTCGGGCGACGAGCCGCTGCTGGTCGGCGAGGCCGCGGATGCCATCCGCGCGGCCGCGCGAGCGGCGGGATATGCAGATCGCACGGTCTTCTTCATCGAACGCGGTTTCGCCTGGGACGAACTGCGCCACGCGAGCCAATCTTTGTCGCTGTTCGCCGAGCGGCGCCTGTTCGAGCTGCGGCTGCCTTCGGCCAAGCCGGACAAAGGAGCGCAGCAGCTCGCCGAGCTGGCCTCGCAGCCGCCGCCGGATGTCCTGTGCTTGATCCTCACCGGCAAGCTGGACAAGAAGGCGGCCGATGCTGCCTGGGTGCGGGCCGTGGAGAAGCACGGGATCTGGGTTCCCATTCGGCCGGTGGAGACGGCGGCTTTGCCGGGATGGCTGCGCAACCGCGCGAGGCAGATGCAGATCGTGATAGAACCTGCCGCGGCGCAGCTGATCGTCGATCGAGTGGAGGGAAATCTGCTCGCTGCCGACCAGGAGCTTCAGAAGCTGAGTTTGCTTGCGGGCGGCAAGCCGATCGACGCCGGGATGGTACTGAGGTCGGTCGGCGACAGCGCCCGCTACGATGTGTTCCAGCTGGCCGAGGCCGCCGCCGCCGGCGACGCGGCGCGCGCTCTGCACGTGCTGCATGGTCTGCGAGGCGAAGGGGTGGAGCCGACCTTGATTCTATGGGCACTGGTGCGCGAGCTGCGCGGTTTATGGCAGGCCCGCGAACGCGACCGACTCCACGCTCCGGCGCGGGGAAGCGGCTGGCATCTGGCAGCTGCGCCCTCGCCGCGCGCCTTGTCGAGGATCAATGAGCTGCCGCTCGCGCGGCTGCTGACCCAGGCCAGTGCGACCGACCGGGTCATCAAGGGCTTGGGGATGGGCGACCCGTGGATGGCACTCACCGGTCTCACCGGCGCACTAGCCGGCGCTTTGCAAGCGACCGCGGATTCAGGCAGGGTAGCCGGATGAATCCCATGGGTATTTTTGGCGGCACCTTCGATCCGATCCACTACGCGCACCTGCGCACTGCGTTCGAGCTGCAGCAGGCCTTGAGGCTGAAGGAAATACGCTTTCTGCCGGCTGGAAACCCGCCGCACCGCGATCAGCCGTTCGCCGATGCGCAACTGCGGCTCGAAATGGTGCAGCTGGCGACGGCGGGCCAGCCCGGCTTCGTCGTCGATGATCGCGAGGTGCGCAAGGCAGGTCCTTCCTACTCGGTGGAGACCCTCGCCGAATTGCGCCACGAGTATCCGGATCGAAGCTTATGTTTGATCGTCGGCATGGATGCCTTCTTGAGCCTGCCGAAATGGCATCAGTGGCGCGAGCTTCTTCAATTGGCACACCTGGTGGTGGCGCATCGGCCCGGGTGGCGCGCGCCCGGAATGGGGCCGCTCGGGGAACTGCTCGTCGACCGCGGCACGGGTCGGATCGGCGACCTGCACGAATCTCGAGCCGGCTGCATCTACATTCATGCCGTGACCCAGCTGGAGATCTCTTCCACCGAGGTCCGCCAGCTGATCGGCATGGGCCGGGATCCGCGCTTCCTCATGCCGGATGCAGTGCGTAAACTGATCCTCGATACCCACTGTTATTCCAAAACACGGACAGCGTAGTGCCAGTCAAAAAGACCTCGAACATCCCTTCAAAGGGCCGCAAGAAAGCGGTCACCGACCCACCGGCAACCCGCACACCCGCGGTGCGCAAAAAACCCAAGGCGAAATCCTCCCTCAAGAGCGTGGTGATCGATGCGTTGGCCGACATGAAGGCGTTGGAGGTCAAAGTGCTGGATGTTCGCGGGCTCACCGACATTGCGGACTTCATGGTGATTGCCAGCGGGACCTCCGACAGGCACGTCCGTTCGGTCGCGCAACGCGTGGTGGAGAAGACGAAGGAAGCGGGGTTTCGCCCGCACGGCGTCGAGGGCCAGCAGGACAGCGACTGGGTGCTCATCGATCTCAATGAAATGATCGTTCACGTCATGTTGCCGCGCGTGCGCGAGTTCTACGGCCTCGAAAAACTATGGGACATAACGGCCGCGAAACGCGCCGCGCGCGCGTGAGGGGCGCGGCGTCGGCAACAGCCGGTGCCCCGCCCGTATGAAATGCCGGTTGATTGCCGCCGGCACCCGTCTGCCCGAATGGATCAACAGCGGATTTTGCGAATACCAGAAGCGATTGCGCACGCCCCTGGTGCTGGAGTTGCAGGAGATTGCGGTCGCCACCCGGCGCGCCGGGGAAAGCCCGGAGCGGGCGATTCGGCGGGAGGGGGCGGACATGCTGGCGGCGATCAAGCCCGACGATTACGTGGTGGCGCTGGAAATCGCCGCCAAGACCATGAGCACCGAGCAACTGAGCACGTGGCTTGCGGGGCGCCTGCGGGATGGCCGCCCACTCGCGCTGCTGATCGGCGGTCCCGACGGCCTGTCGCGGCAATGTCGGGACAGGGCGGATCACAGCTGGTCCCTGTCGCCGCTCACCCTGCCGCATGGGCTCGTCAGGGTGGTTGTCGCCGAACAGCTCTATCGCGCCATGAGTTTGCTGGCCGGCCACCCGTATCACCGAGCTTGAGCTGCCAAGGTTCGGTATCCTCGCCGCATGTCCAGGGAATTCGTCTTTCTAGCCTCGGGGTCGCCCCGCCGGCGCGATCTCTTGCAGCAGATCGGCGTGCAGTTCCGGGTGGTCGCCACGGCGGTCGATGAGACCGTTTTGCCCGGCGAAGCACCGGCAGCCTACGTCACGCGCCTGGCGGCCGCAAAAGCGGGCGACGGCTGGGAGCGCAGCGCCGATGCGGCCGGGACGCCCGTATTGGCGGCGGACACCGCAGTGGTGCTGGATGGCAGGATACTCGGCAAGCCATCGGGGCCGAAGGACGCGCAGAGCATGCTGTTGCAGCTTTCCGGCCGCACCCACGAGGTCCTGACCGCGGTCGCCCTGCGCACCGCGAACGGCCTTCAATCGAGAGTCAGCCGCAGCGAGGTGACCTTCCGCAGGATCACCGCCGGCGAGGCGCAGGACTATTGGGAGACCGGCGAACCCCGCGACAAGGCCGGCGCCTATGCGATACAGGGGCGGGCTGCGATATTCATAGCGGACCTGCGCGGCAGCTATTCCGGAGTGATGGGGCTGCCGCTGTTCGAGACCGCGGAAATACTGGTCAGCGCGGGCGTATTCCCCCGTCATGCGCGCGAACGGGCATGAGCACCGAAATATTGGTCAATGCGAGCACGCACGAGGCGCGAGCGGCGGTCGTGGAGAACGGCGTCCTGCAGGAGATATTTCTGGAGCGCGCCAGCCGGCGCGGGCTGATCAGCAACATCTACAAGGGGCGCGTGTCGCGGGTGCTTCCCGGAATGCAGGCGGCCTTCATTGAGATCGGCATGGAGCGGACCGCATTTCTGCACGCCTCGGACATTTTTGATCCGCGCCATGCGGACACCGGAATCGAGCCGCCGCGTACTGAGAACATCCGCTCGCTGGTTGCCGAGGGCAACGAAATCCTGGTCCAGGTCGTGAAGGATCCCTTGGGTACCAAGGGCGCCCGCTTGAGCACCTACATCACTCTGCCGTCGCGTTTCCTCGTGTACATGCCGAAGGGGCACGGCGTCGGAGTCTCGGCGCGGATCGAAAACGAAGCCGAGCGCGAGCGTCTGCGCGCCGCCGTACTGGCCGGTTTGGAGCCCGGCGAAACCGCCGGGTTCATCGTACGCACGGCAGCGGAGGATGCGCCCGCGGAGGCGCTGCGCGCCGACATGATGTACCTGCGCAAGCTGTGGGAGTTCGTGCGTCAGAAGGGTCTGCGCACCGAGCCCGGCAACCTGGTGCACGCCGATTTGCCCCTGCACCTCCGCGTCCTGCGGGATCTGCTGCGGCCGGATGTCGACAAGGTGCTGATCGATCAGGCAAGCGCGCATCGCGAGATGCGCGAATTCGCCGCCACATTCATGCCGGATGCCCTGCCGCGAATCGAATTGTACGGAGAAGCGCGGCCGGTCTTCGAGCTGCACCACGTCGAGGAGGAAATTCAGAAAGCCCTCGATCGCAAGGTGCCGCTGAAGTCCGGGGGCCACCTGATCATCGATCAGACCGAGGCGATGACGACCATCGACGTCAACACCGGCGCGTTCGTCGGGCACCGCAATCTGGAGGAAACCATTTTCCGCACCAATCTCGAGGCGGCCGTGGCCGTCGCGAGACAGCTGCGTCTGCGCAACCTCGGCGGCATCATCATCATCGATTTCATCGACATGGAGGAGCCGGAGCATCGCCGGCAGGTCATCCAAGCCCTGGAAAAAGCGCTCGCCGATGATTACGTGAAGACCAGCATGTCGTCGGTGTCACCGCTGGGACTTGTCGAAATGACCCGCAAGCGCACGCGCGAAAGCCTGGAACACTTGCTCTGCCAGCCCTGTCCAACGTGCGAGGGGCGCGGATTCGTCAAGACGGCGGAAACGGTCTGCTACGAGGTGTTTCGCGAAATCGTGCGCCAATCGCGCCAGTTCGAATGTCAGCAGCTGATGGTGCTGGCGCATCAGGATGTGATCGAGCGTTTGCTCGATGAAGAATCCTCCGCGCTCGGCGAGTTGGAGCTTGTCACGGGCAAGCCGATACGCCTGCAGACCGAAGCGCTCTACGCCGTCGACCAATACGACGTCGTGCTGATGTGATGAGTGCGCGCAAGGCCGCCAAGATCCTGCTCTATTGCCTAGCCGGGATGCTGGGCCTCGCAATCCTGCTGATGTTGGCCGTCAAGCTCGCGCTGGACCGCGCCCCTCTGTATCAGGTTGAGATCAAGCAGTGGCTGCAAACCCAAACCGGATATCACATCGCCTTCGCCGGCGTTTCCCCCTCGTTTCGCTGGTATGGGCCGGAGCTGCATTTCTCGCGGCTGGAGCTGCGCTCCAAGGATGACCGCCGGGTGCTGGCGCGCGCAGCCGGCGGGCGCGTAGCCGCCGACATATGGCAGCTGATCAGCAGCGGCAAGCTGCTTGCGGGCAGAATCGAGCTCGATTCGCCGAACATCGTCATCGCGCGCCTCGGCCCGGCGAGCTTTGCGCTCGCATCCGAGATCAAACTGGGCGGGGACAACTCCTCCTCTCTCGAGACGCTCACGCTGGACGATCTGCCCGCGGGCAAATTGGCGATCCGTCACGCCGTGGTCGTGATGAAAGATTGGAACTCCGCGTTGCCGCAGCTCGAGCTGCAGGATGTCAACCTCGACATACGGCGCGGCCTCGAGGACCTGTCGCTCGCGCTGAATGCGCGCCTGCCGCGTGCGCTCGGCGGCACGCTGAACATCCTCGGCAACGCGCACGGCCTGGAGCGGCTGCAATCCTTGAGCTGGAGCGCATCGGTCCGTGCGCGCGATATTTCCTTTTCGGGGTGGCGGTTGCTGCTGCCCGAATATTTGAGCCGGCTGGATGCGGGCAGCGGAGCATTCGAACTCGCGGCGAGCGGCACCGGAGGCGTCCTGTCGCAGGCTGAACTCGATTTCGCGGCGCAGGGCGTGGTCACGCAGCTCTCCGACGGCCCGAGCGCCAAATTCCAGCAGATCAGCGGCGTCTTGAGCGTTGCGCATGCGCAAGATCGCTGGACCCTTTCGGGCAGGAAGGTGCGCACGGTACGGTCGGGCCGCCGAGATCCCGATTCGCAGTTCGACGTGGCTTGGCGCAGCGCCGATTCCGGCTTGCTCGATCTGCGCGCGCACGCCAATTACTTTCGTGCCGACACGCTGCTGCCGCTCGGCGGTCTCCTGCCGGACAAGGCGGTGCGCGACCGGCTTCAGGAGATAGCTCCGACCGGCGAATGGACCGAGGCGGTCATCGCCCTGGCCCGCAGCTCGGCCGCCGACCCCTGGCGGCTGCAGGTCCAGGCAAAATTCCGGGACGTCGGATTTGCCCCGGTGGGGCGCTCGCCGGGTCTGCGCGGCTTGACGGGCACGATTGCCGGGACCGAAAGCGGCGGCCACGTGAATATCGACACCCGCACGGCGGTGTTCACGTGGCCCGCGCAGCTATCGCGCCCCGTGGAGCTCGAAACGCTGACGACAACCGTGTACTGGAAGCGCACGAGCGATGAACTGTTGATTGCCACGCCGGATTGGGAAATGAAGAACCGCGACGCCCTGGTTCGCGCCAAGGCAGCATGGGCACTGCCCCGCCGACGGCTCCTCGCCGGTGTTGACGCTGGCGAGTACCGTGGAGAACGGCAACGTGGCGGACACACGCTACTATCTTCCGCGCGCGCTCATTGCACCGCCGGGGCTGGCCTGGCTGGATCGAGCTCTTGTGGCGGGCCGCCTGTCGCGGGCGGACGTGGTGTTGCGCGGACCGATACGGCAGTTTCCGTTCCGCGACGGCAGCGGGCTGTTTCTCGCGCGATGTGTCCTCGAAGGAATGACGCTCGACTACGGCGAAGGATGGCCGCCGCTCGAAGGCCTGGTCGCGCAGGCGGAATTTCGCAACGAGGGATTGACCGCGCGCCTCGTCTCCGGACGGGTCGGCGGCATTCCGCTCGGATCGGCTGATGCGCGCTTCGCCGATTTCAAAACCGGCGAGCTCGAAATTCACGTCGGGGCGGCCGGCGACGCCGGGGACGCGCTCAAATTTCTGCGGGCATCGCCGCTCGATGGATCGTCGGAGCACGCCTTCTCCAATGTCGACGCCAAAGGCGCGATGCAATCCAAGGTCGACTTGTTTCTGCCGTTCAAGGATTTCGTGCATCGGCGCATATTGATTCACGGCCGCCTGGACGGCGTGGCGCTCAATCGATCCGGGTCGACGGTGGCTGCGACCGATTTGACCGGCGATTTCGACATCGACGGCGCGCAAGTGGCCCATGCCGATGTCCACGGACGCGTTTTCGGCGGGAACTTTCAGATGCAAGTGCGGGCGCCGCGCAGCCGGCCGCTGACCCGCACGCAACTGGAATTTCGCGGCACGCTGAGCGGCGATGCGCTGCGTACGGCACTCGACCTGCCCCCGGGCATAATGATCGGCGGACAGACGGATTGGCGGGCCACATTCAAGATTGCACCCGAACCCAACCGCGAACGGAGCCTGCGCGTGAGCGGCAACCTGCTGGGTCTCGAGATGAAGCTGCCCGCGCCGTTGGACAAGAGCGCGGATACCCCGATGCCGTCCTGGCTCGAAATCCAATGGCCGGCGGCCGGCGGTGCGCAGGGACGCCTGGCTTTGGGGTCGCTGGTGAGCGGTTCCTACGGCCTGGAGCCCGATCCGAACGGCGTGCGGCTCGCGCATCTGACGCTGATATTCGGCGCCGGCGATTCGAATTCGAGCGAGTCGCAAATACTGAACGTGGGCGGATCCGTCGGGCGGTTGGACTTGGCAGGATGGCTCAGGCTGATTCCCGGTGAAAAAGGCGCCAAGCCGCTGTCGGACTATCTGCGCGCCGCCAGGCTCAACGTCGCCGAACTCGACTATCTGGGATTGGCGTTTCGCGACGTGTCGTTGAACCTGTCGGTGACGGAGGGCAGCCTGCATGTCGCCGTGGGCGGGCCCAATGTCACCGGGACGATCGCATTGCCGCGCGGCGCCGATGCGACCGAGCCGTGGAAACTCGAGTTCGACCGGCTGCATTTCGAAGCCGCCGAAGCGGTGCCGTCGGAGGACGGCGCGTCCGCGGACTCCGATCATCCGCCGGAATTCTCGAACACTCCGGGTGATCCGCGCGGCATTCCGGCGATCGATTTTCATGCGGCCGACGTGCATTGGGGCGAGCGCCAGCTGGGCGATGTGCAGGCGACTCTTGTGAAGCTGGATGATGGCATCGGTTTGACGCACCTCGCGCTCGCCGGCGCCAACTTCAACGCCAGCGCGGTGGGGGAATGGCGCGGCAAGGATGCCGGATTGGGCCGCATCGAGGGGACGCTCACCAGCAACGACGTCCAGGACACGCTCAAGCAGCTGGGCTATATTCCGGTCATCGAAGCCAAATCGGGACGCATGGACTTCGACCTGAATTGGATCGGGGCGCCGACCGCCGAGAGTTTGAGTCTGGCGGCGGGACACGTGCAGCTGTCGCTCGAGCGGGGCCAAATCGTCGGGCTCAAGCCGGGCGCCGGGCGGGTATTGGGACTTACCAGTGTTGCTGCGCTGCGCAGACGCCTGGCGCTCGATTTCAGCGATCTTACGGACAAAGGCCTGGCATTCGACACCGCGCGGGGCAATTTCGATCTACGCGAGGGCAGCGCCTATACCGATGACCTCCTCGTCAAGGGACCGGCGGCCGAAATCGGCCTAATTGGCCGGGTCGGCTTGAAAAACAAGGATTACGACCAAACTGCAGTGGTGACCGGCAGCGTCGGGAATTCGCTGCCGTTGGCGGCTTTGGCGGGCGGGCCCGTCGTGGCCGGGGCCGTGCTTCTTTTCACGCAAGTGTTCAAACAACCGCTGAAGGGACTGGCACGAGGGTATTATCGAATCACGGGCAGTTGGGATAATCCGATTGTCGAACGGATCAAGAGCGCAGACGCGGCCGCCGCATCTGCCGAGGCGCCGAAATAGATGGGCAAAGTTGCCGCCATACAGATGACGTCGAGCCATATCGTCGCAGACAATTTGTCCGCGGCTGGTGAATTGTTGCGTCAAGCCAAAGACCTGGGATGCGACATCGCCTGCCTCCCGGAGAACTTCTCGTTCATCGGGCTGCGCGATGCCGACAAGGTGGAGGTCGCCGAATCCGACGGCGACGGTGCGGTCCAATCCTTCCTCAGCGACACCGCTCGAAAGCTCAACATGTGGATCTTGGGCGGCACCGTCGTCATCCGATGCAGAGGTGATCGCCGGGTGGCCAACTCGTCGCTGCTGATCGACGCCGCAGGCAAGCGCGTGGCGCGCTACGACAAGATTCATTTGTTCGATGTGACCATTCCCGGCCGGGAGGAGCAATATCGCGAGTCCGCCCACGTCGTCGCGGGGCGCGAGCCGGTGGTGGCGGATACGCCCGTCGGCAGGCTCGGACTCTCGGTCTGCTACGACATGCGCTTTCCCGAACTGTACCGCGAACTGGAGTTGCAGGGCGCCGAGTGGCTGGCGATGCCCGCGGCGTTTACGGTGCCGACGGGCCGCGCGCATTGGGAGACCCTGCTGCGGGCGCGGGCCATCGAGAACCTGTCCTACGTCGTCGCGCCGGCGCAGAGCGGCACTCATACGAGCGGCCGCGAGACGTATGGCGATTCCCTCATCGTCGATTATTGGGGCCAGGTGCTGTCGCGCCTGGCGAAAGGTACCGGAGTGATCACAGCCGACATTGATCTTGCGAAGCAGGCAGAGACGCGCGCGCGCTTTCCGGCGCTCGACAACCGCCAACTGGGGCTGCCCGACGCCGCTCCGGAACCGCGCAGCGCCGCGCCGGTGCTCACATGAACGCGCGCACCGCTCTGAAGAGCGAGGCTCGGTTCGATGTCGCGGAGAAAATGATCCTCGCCCCGTCCGGCCTCGACGAAACCCGGCTGTCGACGGTGCTCGACGCCGTGATGAGCCGCGGCGTGGATTATGCGGATCTGTATTTTCAGCTGTCGCGGGAGGAGTCCTGGTCGCTCGAGGACGGCATCGTCAAGGAAGGATCGCACAGCATCGAGCAAGGAGTCGGCGTGCGCGCCATCAGCGGAGAGAAAACCGGCTTCGCCTACACCGACGAAGTGCTGCTGCCTGCGCTGATCGAGGCATCCGACGCCGCGCGTGCCATTGCCCGCAGCGGCGGGCGAAACGCGGTGAAGGCATGGCAGCGACCGTTGACGCACAAGCTGTATCTGCCGGTCGATCCCCTCGACGCGATACGCGACGAAGACAAGGTGGCGTGGCTGATGCGCATAGACGCCGATACGCGCCGCATCGATCCGAGGGTCAAACAGGTGATGGCCTCGTTGGCGGCGGTGCACGAGGTGGTGCTGATCGCGACGAGCGACGGCACGCTGACGGCGGATGTGCGGCCTCTCGTGCGGGTCAACGTCTCGGTCATCGTCGAGCAGAACGGCCGCCGCGAGCAGGGCTACAGCGGCGGCGGCGGGCGTTTCGGACTCGACGAATTGCTGCGCGGCGAGGAGCCCTTTGCCCACGGACGGGAGGCCGTGCGCCAGGCGCTGGTGAATCTCGAGGCGGTTGCCGCGCCTGCCGGTTCCATGACGGTCGTATTGGGGCCGGGCTGGCCCGGTATCCTGTTGCACGAGGCCATAGGGCATGGCCTGGAAGGCGACTTCAATCGCAAGGGCACGTCGGCCTTTTCCAACCGCATCGGCCAAAAGGTCGCCGCGGACGAAATCACCGTGGTCGACGACGGCACGCTCGATCGACGGCGCGGGTCGCTGAATGTCGACGATGAAGGCACGCCGACCCAATGCACGACGCTGATCGAAAAGGGTGTGCTGCGGGGCTACATCCAGGACAAGATGAACGCGAAATTGATGGGGATGCCGGCGACCGGCAACGGCCGACGCGAGTCCTTCGCCCACATGACGCTGCCGCGCATGACCAATACCTACATGCGCGCCGGTTCGCGCCCGCCGGAGGAAATCATCGCCTCCGTCCAGAAGGGCCTGTACGCCGTGAATTTCGGCGGCGGGCAGGTCGACATCACTTCCGGAAAATTCGTGTTTTCGGCGAGCGAAGCCTACTTGATCGAGAACGGCAAGATCGGCGCTCCCGTCAAAGGGGCGACCCTGATCGGCAACGGCCCGGACGTCCTGCAGCGTGTCAGCATGGTCGGCAGCGACCTGAAGCTCGACGGCGGCGTCGGCACCTGCGGGAAGGAAGGCCAGTCGGTGCCCGTCGGAGTCGGTCAGCCCACTTTGCGGATCGATGCGCTGACGGTGGGCGGCACGGGCTGAGAATCGCGAGGGCGGGCTGCGCAGATCTCCAAGGCTGCGCCTATCTTTGCATATCTGCGCATTCGCGCGAAGAGGGGCGATTTCACGCGCCGCTTCATCCATGCAGAATGATCCCGCGGCGCATTCAAGGGATGAATGCCCCTTGGGGAACTGCACGATGCTGGCGGCCGCGGCGCGGGCGGGACGCTCCCGACACAGGCGCCTTCGCCCGCGCTTTTTGGTAACCTCCCGCATGCAGTTGCCAACCACGACACGAAGCGCACGGATCGATTTTTTGCGCGGCGTCGCGATTTTTCTGGTGCTGCTGCTCCACTTCTCGCTGACCTACGACCTCATCGACAGCCCATTGTCGAGGGTGGTGCCGGCCGCGTGGCTGCGGGCCGCCATCCTGAACGGCAACTACGGCGTCACCATATTCTTCGTGATCTCCGGGTTCCTGATCACCTCGAACAATCAGCATCGCTACGGCCGGCTGGGCGATGTCGACCTGCGGCAGTTCTACGCATTTCGCTTTTCGAGGATCATTCCGCCCCTGCTGCTGGCGCTTTCCATCATCGTCCCGCTGGGACTGCTGGGCGTGCCTTCGTTCAGCTCGAGCGAGGGCGGGCACCCCATGCCGCCCTCGTTTTTCGTGGTGGCCGTGCTTTCTGTATTGACCTTCTGGCACAACGTTCTGATGGAAACGACGGGATACTTCAATTATTGCCTGAACATCTACTGGTCCCTGTCCGTCGAGGAAGTGTTTTATCTGATCTTCCCGCTTGCCTGCATCGTGTTGAAGCGCAACCGATACATCATCGGCTTGTGCGCCGTCGCCATCGCGGCGGGTCCGGCCTACCGAAGCGCGCACCGGGACGATGAGCTCTATTTCATGTACGGCTATGCGGCGTGCTTCGACGCGATTGCGTTCGGCTGCCTCACGGCCCTGTGCCGTCGCCATTTCGGCATCGGCCGGACCGCGAAGCGCCTCATTCGCGGCGCGGCGGCAGCGGGTTTGGCGGCGGGATATTTCGCCGGGATAGACGGACACGAGGTGTTCGGCTTCTCCGTCATCGCCCTCTGCAGCGCATGTTTGTTGATCGATGCATTCGATGCGCCCGGCGGCGACATGGCGCCCCTGCCGGCCAGGGCCGTCGGCTGGCTCGGCCGGCACAGCTATGAACTCTACCTGTTTCACATCATCGTGCTCGCCGGCATGCGCAACGTTGTACCCAAGGGGACGCTGGCGCATGCCTGCAAGCTGCCGTTCTTCGCATTGTTCCTGCTGTCCTCCGCGCTTGGCGCGGCAGCGGTGTCCCGCTTTTTCGGCGAGCCTTTGAACGCAGCGCTTCGCCTGTATATGGCGCAAAACCGCGTCGGGCGGCGCGACTTGCGCTAATGTTGCGCCTTTCTTGAACCAGGAGCGGACCTGTGAAATTGTTCAGCCTTGCGGTGCTCGCATTAAGTGCGGCCGAGTGGCCGGAGTGGCCGGTGCGGGTGCGGCGCCGGATCTGGGCCGGGAGCTGGGCCTGCCGGTCAAGGCGGCCGTTGCGATGCGCGGTATCGATCCGCAACGCATCCGTGCGCACGTGCGGTTCTTATCGGACGACCTCCTCGAGGGGCGCGGGACCGGTGCACGCGGCGGCGACATCGCGGCCAAGTACATCGCCACGCAGTTCGCGTTGGACGGACTGAAACCCGCCGGGGACGAGGGCGGCTATCTGCAGCGCGTCGAATTCACCGGCGTACGGACATCGCCGGCGACGACGGCCTCCTTGGAACCGGCGAACGGAAGCGCGCTCGTCTTGAAGCTCGGCGCGGACTACGTGATCAGCAATCAGCTGCAGACCGGCAGCGTCGACATCGACGCCCCGATCGTGTTCGCCGGCTACGGGATCGAGGCTCCCGAGTACCGCTGGAACGATTTCGAGGGCGTCGACGTCAGGGGCAAGGTGGTGTTGGTGATCGTCAACGAGCCGCCGTCGACCGACACAAAATTCTTCAATGCCGAAGCGCTGACTTATTACGGGCGCTGGACCTACAAGTTCGAAGAGGCGGCGCGCAAAGGAGCGGTCGGCGCACTCATCATTCACCGCACCGACCTTGCGAGCTACGGCTGGAGCGTGGTGCAGAGTTCCTGGAGCGGCGAGGCCGTGTATCTGAGCAACGACAAGGATCCGAAGCTCAAGGCGGCTTCGTGGGTGCAGCTCGATGTTGCGCGGCAATTGTTCGCCGCCTCCGGCCTCAAGCTCGAGGACATGATGGCAAGCGCCGGCACGCGCGGATTCAAGTCACGGGAATTGCCGGTGCGGTTCAAATCCCACATCGTGAGCGAGGTTCGAAAATTCGTCTCCAACAACGTGCTCGGCCTGCTGTCCGGCACCGACGGCGCCGCCGCCGATCAGGCCGTCGTGTATTCGGCGCACTACGATCATTTGGGAATCGATCAGTCGATGAGCGGCGACAACATCTACAACGGTGCCATCGACAACGGCACCGGCGTGGGGGTGCTGCTGGAACTCGCCCATGCCTACGGCTCGGCCATGATCCGGCCGCCCCATGCGGTGTTGTTCGCTGCGGTGACGGCCGAGGAGAAGGGGCTGCTCGGATCCAACTTTCTGGGCAAGCACCTGCCCATCGCGGCCGCGCATATCGCGCTCGGCCTCAATTTTGATGCGATACCGCCGATCGGCCTGCCGCAATCGGTGAACGTCACGGGCGCAGAGCGCACGTCGTTCTATCCCACCGTGGAAAAGACGGCCAGGACCTTCGGATTCGAAATTCAGGCGGACGCCGAACCCGGCGCCGGCCACTACTATCGCTCCGATCACTTCAGTCTGGCGCGCGCCGGGGTCCCTGCGTTCTCGATCAATACCGGCGTGAAATTCGCGGGCCATCCTGCGGAATGGGGAAAGGCGCAGCGCGACGATTACACGGCGAAGCACTATCACAATCCCAGCGACGAGTACTCGCCAGCGATGGATTTTTCGAGCAACGCGTCGCTCGCTCGCTTCGGCTTTGCGCTGGGCTGGCAGGCGCTCGAGGCGAAAGGCACGGTGAAGTGGCTGCCTGGCGATGAGTTCGAGGCCGCTCGCCTGCAGAGCGGCGGCGCACGATGATTCCCAGCAGATCGCGTTCGCGCGGATGCGGACTGCGCCGCACCACGCGACATATTGTGAGATTCTGACGGCACGACTTCCGGAATTCCGACAAGGCGACACGTCGAATTCCGACGACACGTCGCACTGTTGCGACGGGTTGCTTCGCGGCCTCAAGCGAAACAACAATAACGTGCGCCGGATCTCATCTGCCTGCGGATGGGACTCGGTACTCTGACCACACGTATCAACGACGCAACGACGGAGTTTCCATGGCCGACAATTCAATGACGGGCACGTTTCAGCTGAATCTGCCCAAGGACCTGCTGTCGGAGGCCAAACGGGCTCCCAAAGTAAAGACTGAACAGCTTCGGGTCGAGGGGTGGCGCAATTCCTGGCTATCTCGAATTTCCGAGCTGTTGGTCGGCAAGGACTGACGCCTGTCAGGCTCAGGGAGGGTTGGCAGGCAATGAGGCGCGCCGCTTGAGCCGCTGCGGCATCCGCACCCGAGGACGGTCCGGGGCCCCCGGGAGGCGGCCCCGGAGCGGGTCATGGGGTGAGATCGGCCCGCTTTAAGTCAAATTGCCGGGTTTGCGCGCCGTGTCCGCATTAACATAGGGCACGGAGGGATCCCAAATGCGCCTGGCTCGTCCTGTTTATGAAAGTCTGCCCTATGTCTATATGGCGATCGGCGGATTGGCCATCTTTCTTTTCTACCTCGATCCGATCGGGCCGCGCGCGGTCATCGCCTTCGTGCTCGGCGTCGTCGTCGAAACGGCGGCGCTGACGGTGCTGTTGCGGCGCCAGGACTACCGTGCGCTGAGCCGCGAATATTCCGGCGAAACGATCGACTTGCCGTCGTCGCTGCGGGGCTGATCCTAGGGCTTGTCGTCGTCCTCATTGCCGGGCACATCGCCGGCGCCGCGCAAACGCGGCGCGCGCTCGTCGATGTACATGATTTCGTGTTGACCGACCTTCACCACATCGCCGTCATTGAGGTTGTGCCGCCTCACACGCTTGAACTGCACGAAAATGCCGTTGGTGCTGTTGAGATCCTCGATCACGCAGGAGTCGAGTTGCGTCACGATCTGACAGTGATGGCGGCTGATGAATTTGCTGTCGATCTGCAGGTCGTTGTCCGAGGTTCGGCCGATCACCAGACGGCCCGGTTTTAGCTCTCGTTCCATCACGGTCTTGCCCTCGCTCGCGAGCAGGATCCGTCCGACCGTGGGGCCGGTATCAATATCGGGGCTGGTATGCTCCATCTCGTACGCCCGCATGCGGTTGGTGTTGGCGGCGAATTCGACCCATTGCAGCTCCTCGATCGCGGCTTTGAGATCTTCCATGTCCACCGTATCCCGGTCGCGGCCGAATGCGGCCATCAGGCACGTATCGCACAGAGTGTTGATGAGACGCGGCACGCCTCCCGTGTACTTGTAGATCGTGGCGTACGTGTCTTCCGCAAAAATCCGGCGACCCTGCGAGCCCGCGACCTCGAGGCGATGATTGATGTAGGCGCCGGTTTCGGCCTTGGTGAGCGCGGTCAGATGAAATCGCAACCGCACGCGCTGCGTGAGCTGTTCCAACTCGGGCGAATTGAGCTTGTCGTTGAGTTCAGGTTGACCCGCGAGAATGATGCGAAGCGCCTTCTCCTTCGTCGTCTCGATGCCCGACAGCATCCGCACTTCCTCAAGCACCCGGTTGCTCAAATTCTGCGCTTCGTCGACGATCAGGAGCACCTTGCGGCCGTTGATGTGCTGCTCCACCAGGAATTGATTCAACGTCGCCAGGACTTCCGGCTTCTTCATGTTGAAGGGGGAAAAGCCGAACTGCACCAGGACGGTTTGCAGAAACGCCGTCGGCGACAGCTGGGTCTGGTTGATCTGCGCAACGACCGCATCGGTCTGCATCTCGTGCAGGAACGTTTCGATCAAGGTGGTCTTGCCCGCACCGATTTCGCCCGTGATCACGACGAATCCGTCGGTGAACCAAATGGTCGATTCCATGTACGCCTTGGCGCGCGCATGCTGCTTGCTCAAGTATAGGAACTGCGGATCCGGGCTCAGGCGGAAGGGCAATTCATGGAGTTTGAAGAGTTCTAGATACATGAATTGAGGCAGTGTACGGGATTCGGCCCGGCCGGCGAAATGCTCGGGCTCAGGTCCATTCGATCAATCTCAATGCATCGGCAAGCGCCGCATTGCGCTCGGAGACGCGGTTCTTGAGGATGGTGCAATGGCCCAATTTACGTCCCGGGCGAGGCTCCTTTCCATAATCGTGGAAAGCCAGTCCATCGATGGCCAGGAGACGATCACGGTCCGGCATTTTTCCGAGAAAATTGATCATGGCGGTGTGTCCCAACACCCGCGTGCTGCCGAGCGGAAGGTCGCAAATCGCCCGCAGATGGTTTTCGAATTGGCTCGTCACGCAACCCTCGATGGTCCAATGTCCGGAATTATGCACCCGGGGCGCCATTTCATTCGCAACCAACCGTCCCTTCACCACGAAAAACTCGATCGCGAGCACACCCACGTAATCGAGCGCGGCCATGACCCGCCTCATGTAGGTTTGGGCTGTTCGTTCGAGGAGCCGGTTCGCAAACGGTGCGATGCCGAAGTGAAGAATCCCGCCGCCGTGGCGATTAACCGAGAGCGGATAGAACAGGGTTTCACCCTTCGACGATCGCACTCCGACGATGGATACTTCGCGAGAGAAATCCTGGAATTTCTCGAAAATCAGGCCGGAGCCGCCGATCGCCGTCCATGCGGCATCGAGTTGCGCGGGCTCCCGCAGGACGAATTGACCCTTGCCGTCATATCCCATGCGGCGTGTTTTGAGTATGCCGGGGAGCCCGAGTTTGCCGATCGCCCGGATCAGATGATCCCTGCTGTCGACCGGCGCATGCGCGGCGACGGGGATGCGCAATTTGGAGAACAGCGCCTTTTCCGACACGCGGTCCTGGGAGACCTCGAGCGCCGCCCGGGGCGGACGGATCCGCGTCAACCGCTCGATCGGCGCGAGCGCCTTGCCCGAGATGTTCTCCCAGTCGAAAGTCAGCACGTCGCTGCGCGCGGCCAGCGCGGCAAGCTGTGCCGCGTCCTCGAGATCACCGGTTAGAATCGGCGCCACCTGCGCGGCGGGGGCCGCGGCGCTGCGGTCGAGGAACAGGCACCGAATTCCGAGCGGATATCCGGCCAGCGCGAGCATTCGCCCCAATTGGCCGGCGCCGACGATGCCAACGCGCGATGATTTCAAGGGCCGCGGGGATCCGGCTTGGCGAGCACGGCGGCGGTCTGTGCCTGGCGAAAGGCGTCCAAGGCCGTGCGAATCTCGGCACTTTCATTGGCGATGATGGCTGCCGCAAAGAGCGCGGCATTCTTGGCGCCCGCAGCTCCAATGGCAAAGGTGGCGACCGGAATGCCGCCTGGCATCTGGGCAATGGACAGCAGCGAATCGATGCCGTTCAAGAACTTGGACTGCACCGGCACGCCCAGCACCGGAACGGAGGTCTTGGCTGCCGTCATCCCCGGCAGGTGCGCGGCGCCGCCCGCGCCCGCGATGATGGCCTTCAGACCGCGCGCGCGCGCCGTCGATGCGTATTCGAACAGAAGGTCGGGCGTGCGGTGCGCCGAGACGACTCGAACCTCATGCGCTATGCCGAGGGTGTCGAGGACGTCGGCCGCACCCTGCATCGTTTCCCAATCGGAAGACGATCCCATAATGATTCCGACCAAGGCATTCATAGGACCCCAGTCTAGCAAAGCCTATGCAAGCAGCTGGCGCAGAAACGCGAAAAGTTCCCGTGCGCCGACGGGCGAGCGCTGCTCCAGGCGCTCCCTCTCGGCCTTTTCCAGCAGTTTAGCCAGCACGGCCCGATCCGCTTGCGGAAAGTTGAGAACGAGCTCGTCGATCGCGACCGCGGGCTCCGAGAGCAGCCGATCGCGCCACCGTTCGATTTCCTGAAAATGGCGGATCTCGAGATCATGGCGCTGCTTGCGCTCCGCCAGCTTGGCGAGCACCGGCTCCGGATCGATCTCCCGCATCAGCTTTCCGATGTACTGGCGCTGGCGGATTTGCGCCCCGTGAGAGGGCAGCCGGCGCAGATCACGCAGTGCAACGAACAGGCTGTCGGGCAGGTCCAGCGCCTTGATCTCCTGGTCGGGAAGGGCGGACAATTTCACGCCCAGCTCCTGCAGGGCAGCGGCTTCGCGCTTGCGGGCGCTCTTGCTCAGACGCTGCTCCTCGGTCTCCCCGGAAGCTTCGGTTTCCTTGTCGCTCGTCATAACGCCCATGCTATCACTTGAGATCGGTAGAATCGCCTCGACGATCCCTTAAGAGAGTTTTGGAGATATCGATGGCCGTGTCCTTGAACCCCGTCCGCCTCGCTCAACAGGACCTGGAATCAATCATCGAGCGTGCCCTTGAAGAGGCGCGCGCCCGGGGCGCTTCGCAAGCCGAGGCGGCCGTCAGCCAGGATACGGGTCTTTCGGTCGGCGTGCGACTCGGCGAGGTCGAGACCCTGGAACATCAGCGCGATCGCAGCATGGGGATCACGGTCTATTTCGGGCAGCGCAAGGGGTCGGCCAGCACGGCGGATTTTTCGATGGATGCGGTCCGGGCGACGGTGGCGAAGGCATGCAGCATCGCACGATTCACGGCGGAAGACCCCTGCTCGGGTCTCGCGGATGCGGCGCTCATGGCGCGCGCGCCCGCGGATCTCGATCTGTCGCATCCGTGGAATGTGACGGCGGACCGGGCGATCGAGATCGCCAGATCCTGCGAGTCGGCGGCGCTTGCGTTCGACAAGCGCATCAACAATTCCGAGGGTGCCTCGCTCGCCACCCACCACGGGCTGCATGTGTACGGCAATACTCATGGCTTTCTGGGCGGCTATCCGACCACCTCGCATACCTTGAGTTGCGTGGTGCTAGCAGGCACCGGAGACGACATGCAGCGCGATTACTGGTACAGCAGCTCCCGTGATTGGCGCGAATTGGAGCCGCCGGAGGCGATCGGCCGCGAGAGCGCCCGGCGCACCATCGCCCGATTGGGACCGCGCAAACTGAGCACGCGCCGTTCGCCCGTGCTGTTCGTGCCGGAGCTCGCGCGCGGCCTCATCGGACATTTCGCTGCGGCGATTCGCGGCAGCAGCCAGTACCGGCAATCCTCGTTCCTGTTGAATTCGGCGGGTCAGCAGGTGTTTCCACGCGGTTTTTCCATTGCGGAGCGGCCGCATATACCGAAAGCAATGGGCAGCGCGCCGTTCGATGATGAGGGCGTCGCGACCCGCGACCGCGAACTGGTCGCGGACGGGATCCTGACGGGCTACATATTGTCGAGCTACTCGGCCCGCAAGCTCAGGCTTCAGACGACCGGAAACGCGGGGGGCGCGCACAACCTGGTGGTGTCGCCGAACCTCGCCGGCGGCAGGGACGCGCTCCTGTCGCAGCTCGGGACCGGTCTCGTGGTGACCGAGCTCATGGGACAGGGTGTCAACATGGTGACCGGGGATTATTCACGCGGCGCCGCGGGGTTCTGGGTCGAGAACGGCTCTCTCGGGTACCCGGTCGCGGAGATCACGATCGCCGGAAATCTGCGGGAAATGCTCAAGGGCATAGCGGCCGTGGGCGACGACGTCGACACGCGCGGCGGCACGCGCGTGGGTTCGATCCTGCTTGCGGAAATGACCATCGCCGGTGAGTGAAGGGCGCGCCTCAAGCGCTGTCGGCGATCAAATCCTTGAGCGAACGGCCGTCCAGCCTCTCCCGCGTCGCGGTTTCCACCTCGCGCATGATCGAAGCCGCGTTCGCCACGCGATGCACCTCGATCGGCAACCGGCCGATTTGCAGCGTGCGCACCGCGCCCAGGATGTCGGCCAGCAGGATGCCCGCGGGATCGCGGGCCGGGACGAACTGTTCCTTCTCCGTCGCCACGATCAAGCCGCCGCGCTCGAGCAGCGTGACCACGGGGGCGAGCGCAATGCTGGGCACGTCGAGTTCGGCAGCGAGGCCCGCTGCGGTCCAATGGTTCGTGCCCGCGCCGTAGTCGCGACCGATGAAATACATGATCGACAGAGCCATTTGTTCGCGGTCCCTGCCGGTGAGTTCGATGGTCTCCTGGCCGTGCCGAAGATACTGGGGAAACTGCACATAGAACGCGAGCTGCGCGCCGATGAGCAGTATGAGCCAGCTCAAATACACCCAGATCAGCGTCGTGAGCACGATGGCAAATCCGGTGTATACGGCGACCATCTGCGATGAATACACGATCACGGAGGTGAAAACCTTGCCGACGAACGCCCAAATGATGCCGGCGGTGACGCCCCCGATGAGCGCGGCGCGAAATTCGACGCGGGTGTTGGGGATGAATGAATACATGAACGTGAAGACGGCGGTGACGATGGCGTACGGGACGGCGTGGCTCATAAGCCCCAAGACTCCCGCGAAAGGTGCCACGCCGTGCAGCCATTGCGCGATCGGACTGCGCTCGGCGAAGCCCAAGAGCCCGATTGCCACGGCGAGCAGGATGGGCCCCAGGATCATGACGCTCAGGTACTCGATGAAACGGCGGCCGAAGCTTCTCGGCCGTTCGACCCGCCATACGAAATTGAAGCTGGCCTCGACTTTTTGAATCGTCGTGATCACGGTGTACACGAGAAACGCGAGGCCGATGGAACCGAGCAGTTCGCCGCGCATGTTCACCACGAATTGCATGACGCTTTCGGTCAATTGTGCCGCCGAGGCGCCCAACGGGCGGAAGAATTCATGCAGAATGAATCTCAGGTCTCCGCGGGCACCGAGCCCCTTGAGTATCGCAAAACTGAATACCATCAGCGGCACGAGGGAGAGCAGGGTCGTGTAGGCGAGGCTCATCGCGCGGACGGTGATTTCGCCGCCCAGCCAGTCGCGGATGAGCGCCACTGGAAATCGCAGCCAGCGCAGGGTCGCGCCCCACGGCGGACCCATGCTGCGGGATCTTTGAAACAAGCCGTCTTCCAGACGTTCCAACCAGATGGGCATGCCTCAAAGCCTAACACGGCCGATATGCCGGCCCTATGCGGTCAACAGCCGGAGCGCTTCCCGATAGTTATCGCTGGTTCGCCTCAGCACATCCTGCGGCAGATGCGGCGCCGGCGGCTTCTTGTTCCATTGCAGCGATTCCAGGTAGTCGCGCACGAACTGCTTGTCGAAGCTCGGCGGGCTGATCCCGGGCCGGTACGATGCCACCGGCCAGAAGCGCGAAGAATCCGGCGTCAGCACTTCGTCGATGAGGAAGAGGCGCCCCGCCTTGTCGACCCCGAATTCGAACTTCGTGTCGGCGATGATGATGTTTCTTGCAAGCGCGTGCTCCGCCGCGAAACGATAGAGGCTCAGCGCGCTGCGCCGAACGCCGGTGGCGTATTCGAGTCCGATCAACTTCACCATGGCGTCGAAGTCGATGTTCTCGTCGTGAGATCCCGCGGGGGCCTTGGAGGCCGGCGTGAAGAGGGGCTGCGGCAACCGATCCGCCATCTTGAGTCCGCCGGGCAGCGTAATTCCGCATACCGACCCGTGAAGCTTGTAGTCCTTGTAGCCGGAGCCGATCAGATAGCCGCGCACCACTGCCTCGATCGGCAGAGCAGAAAGTTTCTTGACCACCATCGCCCGGCCCTTAAGCTGGGCGCGCTCTTGGGTGTCGGCCACCACATCCTCCACCTTCACGGTGGAGAGATGATTCGCCACGATGTGCCCCGTCTTGGCAAACCAGAAGAGCGAGATCTGCGTGAGCACCTCGCCTTTGAACGGGATCGGGTCCGGCAGAACGACGTCGAAGGCCGACAAGCGGTCGGTCGCGACGATCAACAAATGCTCGGCGTCCACATCGTATATGTCGCGGACCTTGCCTTGGTGAATTTTTTTTAAGCCGCGTAAATGCGACTCAAAAAGCGGTGCCGATTGCGAAACCTGTTGCATGCGTGCGCGGCCTGCCGACTGCTACCATGGAGGAGGGAAAGGCCGGCGATTGTGGCGGGACACGGTGGATAGGTCAACGCGAATGATGTGGAAGGGCAAGTTCTTTGGGGCTCTCATCGGCTTCCTGATCACTCAAAGGGTCTGGGGAGCCGTGATGGGCGCCATCATGGGGCACATGTACGATCAGAGCATGGGCCATGCCGCCGCGGCAGGCACGGCGCATCGGGGGCACACCGTGTCGATCCCCGACGAGTTCTTCCGCACCACCTTCGAACTCATGGGCCACGTCGCCAAGTCCGACGGCCGGGTGTCTGAGGCGGAGATTGACGCGGCGCGGCGGCTGATGCACGAACTTAAGCTGGGCGAACGCGAGATCAGCGCCGCCATCGCCTGCTTTCGCGCGGGAAAGGCAGCCGCCTACGACGCGGACCTGAGCATCGAGCGCCTGCGCGAGGCGTGCGGGCAGCGCTACGACCTGCTGCATGCATTCATGGAACTGCAATTGCGCGCGGCACTGGCCGGCAACGACTTATCTCCGCCCGCGCGCTCGATATTGACTCGAGTCGCCGAGAGGCTCGGAATGTCCGGACTCGAATTCGCGTACATGGAGGCCTCGCTTCGAGCGCGTCAACGAGCGCAGGGTGCATCGGCCGGTGCACGGCCCGCGGCCGGGGCGGGAACGCTCGCGGCATGTTATGCAGAGTTGGAGGTCGATGCCGGTGTCAGTGATCAAGAAGTGACCAAGGCGTACCGGCGCCAAATGAGCCGCCATCATCCTGATAAACTGGTGGCGAACGGATTGCCGGAGTCGATGGCGCAAATGGCGAAGGAGAAGACTCAGCGCATCCAGGAAGCCTATGAAGGAATACGCGCGGCGCGCGGCATGCGATGAAGGAGTGACGATGACGATCATTATTTCGCCCTCGATCTTGTCGGCCGATTTCGCCCGCCTGGGAGAGGAGGTGAATGCCGTGCTCGGCGCGGGCGCCGATTGGATCCACTTCGACGTCATGGATAATCACTACGTTCCGAATCTCACCATCGGACCGCTGGTCTGCGAGGCGCTGCGCAAGGCGGGAGTCGAGGCGCCCATCGACGTGCATCTGATGATCTCGCCCGTCGATCAGCTGGTGCCGGACTTCGCCAAGGCCGGCGCGACCTACATCAGCTTCCATCCGGAAGCGACCCAGCACGTGGATCGCACCATTGCGCTCATCCGGGATTCGGGGTGCAAACCGGGTCTGGTGTTCAATCCGGCAACGCCGCTGAACTGGCTGGACTACGTCATCGACAAGATCGATCTCATCCTGATCATGTCGGTCAATCCAGGTTTTGGCGGCCAAAAATTCATCCCGCAGGCTTTGCACAAACTCGCCGAGGCGCGCTCGCGCATCAAGGCCGCCAAGCGTGACATCCGGCTGGAAATCGACGGCGGCGTCAAGGTGGACAATGCCGCCGAGATCGCCCGGGCGGGCGCCGATACGTTCGTTTCAGGATCCGCCATATTCAGCAGCGCCGACTACGCAGCCACCATCAAAGCCATGCGCGCGCAAATCGAACTCGGCGGCAGGACGGCGTAAGCCCTATTCGTCGTCCTCGTCGTCCTCGTCGTCGTCATCATGGGTTTCGCTGCGGGTGCTCTTGGCGGCACCGCCGCCCGCACCGGCCTTCACCGGAACGATCAGCGGCCGAGTCTTGATCTTCGGACGCGCGTTGAAGACGACTATGGTCTTGCCGGTCGCGCGCAACAGGCCCTGCTCTTCCAGCACCTTGAGTACGCGTCCCGCCATCTCGCGGGAGCATCCCACCAATCGGGAGAGCTCCTGCCGGCTCACCTTGATCTGCATTCCCTCCGGGTGGGTCATTGCATCGGGCTCGCCGCACAGATCCATGATGGCATGCGCAACGCGGCCGGTGACGTCGACGAAAGCCAGATCGCCCAGCTTGCGGTTGGTGCGGTCGAGCCGGGTGGCGAGCTGCGTCGCCAACTCGAAGATCAGGCCCGGGCTTTCCGCGGCAATCTGACGGAAGCGCGGATAGGTCATTTCAGCGAGTTCGGACTGCTGCCGGGTGCGCACCCAGGCGCTGCGCGTCGGCTGCTCGTAGAAAAGCCCCATCTCGCCGAAAAACTGCCCCTTGTTCAGGTAGGCCAGCACCATCTCGTTGCCGTCTTCGTCTTCGATCATGACCTCGACCGAACCGGAGATGATGTAGTACAGAATGTCCGGCAAATCGCCGGCGTGGATGATCACGGTCTTGGAAGGGACTGTCCGAATACGGCAGTAGCTCAAGAAACGATTGATCGCTGGGATATCGCTTAAGGCTTTTGCCCCTTCTTCCATGGTCACTCCCTAAGTTCTTGTATCGTCTGTTAACGCCTGTGCTGGCGCACGTTTTATTACATAAGTCCCGGAATCGCAAGCACTGGCGGGCAAACAGGTCCCCTTAAGGTTACAGCCAATACGAACCGAGAGTCATGAGCCGGGAGGTCAGGCGCATCGCCGTCTCCACCGGAATCGGCAGCACTCTGCCCCCGAGCGAGGTCGCCTTGGCGCCGTGGGCCATTTCATCGTGCGTCATTTGCTCGAGAATGGCCCGGCTGCGCCGATCGGCACCGCCCAGGCGATTCATGTGTCCGCGTAAATGCGATTCGACCTGCCGCTCGGTCTCCGCGACGAAGCCAAGGCTCGTCCCTGAACCGAGGGCGCCGGCAAGGGCGCCAATCGCGAAAGAACCCGCATACCATAAGGGATTAAGGACGCTGGTGCGGCCGCCGAGTTCCTTGAGCCTGAGCTCGCACCACGCGAGATGGTCGTTTTCCTCAGCCGCGGCATGCCGCATCGCGGAGGAGATCGCGGGGTCATCCGCGGTCAAGGCCTGCCCTTGGTACAGCGCCTGCGCAGCCACCTCCCCGGCGTGGTTCACCCGCATCAAACGGACGGATTCGGCCCGCTGCGCCTCCTGAAGCGCCTCCCCCTCGACGGAGGGCGCCGGCCGGGAAGGGCAGGCCGGGGTACTTAAGACTTTGATTGCCTTATCTATTTCCCCCAGGACGCGGTCGGCCAAGTCAAAACTGCGGGAATTCATCAGCACACTATATTATAGGTGCGTCTCGGGTGGAGCAGGGCTGGCGTCTGTGGCCGGCGTTCTGTACACTTTCGCGCCTTTCGTTAACGACCTGAAACACCTGAGTATTTTCATGTACACCGTATTTTCGAAGCCTGACGAATCCCGCAGCGACTGGTTTCTGGTCGACGCGGCAGGCAAAACCCTGGGCCGGCTGGCCTCGGAGATCGCCCATCGTTTGAAGGGCAAGCACAAGCCGAATTATGCGCCGCATCAAGATCTTGGCGATCATATCGTGGTCATCAACGCGGGCACCGTAAAAGTCACGGGCGCCAAGCTCACGGACAAGTTCTACCACCAGCACACCGGCTATGTCGGGAACTTGAAGAGCATTTCGCTCGGCAAGCTGCTGAAGGAGCACCCGGAACGCGCGATCGAATTCGCGGTGAAGGGTATGCTGCCGAAGGGTCCTCTCGGGCGACGCATGTACAAGAAGCTGCATGTGTTCGGCGGCAAGGACCATCCGCACCAGGCGCAGCAGCCCAAAGCGCTGGAAATCTAAGAGTTCTCAAGGACAGATACAATGGCATCCAAGACAGCCGTCAATTCCTTTTACGGCACCGGCCGCCGCAAGACTTCGAGCGCACGGGTTTACCTGCGCCAAGGTACCGGCAAGGTGTCGATCAACGGGCGGACTCTCGCTGAGTTTTTCGGCAGGGAGACCGGCCGGATGATCGTGCAGCAACCCTTCGGCGCGGTGCAGCTCGACGGAAAATTCGACGTCGACGCGCACGTGGAGGGCGGTGGCATAACCGGCCAGGCCGGTGCGATTCGCCATGGCATCACCCGCGCGCTCATGGCGTACGATGAAACATTGCGATCGCCGTTGCGCAAGGCCGGCTTCGTCACCCGCGATGCACGTGAAGTGGAACGCAAGAAGGTCGGTCGCCGCAAAGCGCGCCGCGGTACGCAGTTCTCCAAACGCTAACAGCGGGAACGCCTGGCGGTTGATCGGTTTTGGGGGATCGTCTAGCGGTAGGACAACGGTCTCTGACACCGTTTACCTAGGTTCGAATCCTAGTCCCCCAGCCAAATTCAAGGCCCACCAAGGTGGGCCTTTTTCTACCAACGTGCGCGGGTAAAGATGTCGGGCGAACGAAATTCGAGTGGACGGCTTGCGCCGATGGCGCTTGCGGCGCTCGGAGTCGTGTTCGGCGACATCGGTACCAGTCCTCTCTATGCCGTGTCGGCCTGCTTCACGGGTCCGGGCATCGCCGTCACGCCGGAACATGTGCTGGGCGTTCTGTCGCTGATCGTCTGGTCCTTGGTCCTCGTCATCCTGCTCAAATACGTCGGCGTGGTATTGAACGCCGACAACAAGGGAGAGGGCGGGGTGCTTGCACTGACCGCGCTGGTCATCAACACTGCGCGCGAAAGCCCGCGCCGCAGGTTGTACGGGACGCTGGGAATTTTGGGCGCTTCGCTGTTCTTCGCGGATGGCGCAATCACACCGGCGATTTCGGTTCTGAGCGCCGTGGAAGGATTGCGCGTGGCGGCGCCCGATGCGCAAATTCCCGTTCTGCCGATCACGGTTGTGGTGTTGGTGGGTTTGTTCTTGATCCAGCGCCACGGCACCGGGTCGGTGGGCAGGGTGTTCGGTCCGGTGATGCTCGGGTGGTTCACGATACTCGCGGTGATGGGTGTGGGTTGGATCGTGCGCGAACCGACGGTACTGCTCGCACTCGACCCGTCGCGCGCGCTGCGCCTGCTGGGACAGCACCAGATCGGCTCGCTCGCGGTTCTCGCAGGAGTCTTCCTGACCGTCACCGGCGGCGAGGCCCTGTACGCCGACATGGGCCATTTCGGCAAGGCGCCCATTCGCCTCGGCTGGGTTTGCGTCGTCATGCCGGCGCTCGTCATGAATTATTTTGGGCAGGGTGCGCTGCTCATCGAGAACCCGGCGGCCATCAGCAATCCCTTCTACTTGATGGCACCCGCATGGTCGCTGTATCCCCTGGTCATGATCGCGACGGCAGCGACCGTCATTGCATCGCAGGCAGTGATTTCCGGGGTGTTCTCGGTGACCACCCAGGCCGTGAGCCTCGGGCTCCTGCCGCGGCTGCGCGTGCTGCACTCGTCGGCCGAACATGCCGGCCAAATCTACGTGCCCACGATGAATTGGATTCTCATGTTCGCCGCGCTGGGGTTGGTGATGGGATTCGGCAGTTCTTCTGCGCTGGCCGGTGCCTATGGGCTCGCTGTTTCGGGTGCCATGACCATCGTGACTCCGCTCACCTTAAGCCTGATGAAATCACGGACCGGCCGCGACAGCAGGCCGCTGCGGACGGGACTGTCATTGCTGTTCGTCGTCGACATCGCCTTCCTCCTGGCCAATTTGACCAAGCTCGAGGACGGCGGCTGGCTGCCGCTGGTTTCCGGATTGATCATCTACTGGCTGATGCAGACCTGGCAGAGCGGGCGCGCCTCGGTGATGGCGCGGCTGTTGCGCGAACAGAAGCCGGTGCGCGACTTCCTCGAAGACTTGAAGCGCGACCCGCCGGTACGGGTGTCAGGCACCTCCATATTCCTGGATGCGAAGGCATCGGGCATCCCTCGCGCTCTGCTCAACAACATCAAGTTCAACCGCGTGATGCACGAGCGGGTGGTCCTGCTGACGGTGGTCACCCGCGAGCAGCCGCGAATCGCCTCGTCCAAGCGCTTGACCGTGACCCCGGTATGCGAGGGCATCGTGCGGGTGGTGGCGCAGGTCGGGTTCATGGAGAAGCCGAACATTACGGAGATCCTGCGCGAGGCTGAAACTCACGGCGTGCCTTACGAGCCCGAACAAACGACCTTCTTCCTGAGCCGCGAGGAACTGCTGCCGGGACAGCGTTCGGATCTGCCCCCCCTGCGCAGAAGAGCTTTCATACAAATGGCGCGGAGTGCGCAGGTGATCGCAGACTACTATGGTCTGCCGCCCAATCGAGTGGTTGAAATCGGGACGCGGTTGGAGATTTAGCCGGCCTGGACCGATCCGCACACCAGGGTCTTTACGCCATCATCGCCCGCAACGATCAGTATGTCGGCGCGGCGCACGGCGAACAGGCCGACGGTCACCACCCCCGCGATTTGGTTCACGGCGGATTCAAAAACCACGGGCTCACCGATACGCAGGTTGTGGACGTCCAGGACGACGTTGCCGTTGTCGGTGACCACGCCTTCTCGCCAGACCGGTTGCCCCCCCAACTTCACGAGCTGTCGCGCGACGTGGGAGCGCGCCATCGGAATCACCTCGACCGGCAGAGGGAACGCGCCCAGCACCTCGACCAACTTGGTGTCGTCGATGATGCAAACAAATCTATCGGATGCGGCTGCGATGACCTTTTCGCGGGTGAGCGCGGCGCCGCCGCCCTTGATCAGAACGCCGTCCGCGGTGGCTTGGTCGGCGCCGTCGATGTACAGGCGCAAGGGTCCGGCGCTATTGAGATCCAGTTCCGGAATCCGGGCGGCACGCAGGGATTCGGAGGTCTGCCGAGAACTCGACACAGCGCCCGAAAGCTGTATTTTGCGGTCTTTCAGCGCCTCTATGAGCTGGGTCACGGTGGACCCCGTGCCGACACCCAGCACCATCCCGCTTTCTATGTATGTGAGTGCGGCTTCCGCTGCCCGACGTTTTTTTTCCGACGACACGAGAATACCTTCCTCCAAAAACAACTGTGCCCGCTTACGCGGGCACAGTTGATTACTTTCGAAGGCTTACTTCTTCTTAGCGGCCTTTTTCTTAGCTACCTTCTTCTTCGCCTTCTTTGCTTTCGCTGCCATGTTAGAAACTCCGTTATCGGGTTAGTCCGGGGTCCGAGTATATACACGAATAATTAATTTACAAGCGCCGTCGCGTTTCTTCCTCGCAAATGTGGTAGCGATGTGAGCGACGTCACTCAAGGACGTCACTCGAGAGTGAGAATGAAATCCCAATCCTTCTTCGACACCGGCATCACCGACAGTCGATTCCCCCGGCGCAGCAAAACAAAATCCTTCAGTGTCTTTGCCGCGTGCTTCCTCAACTCATCGAGCGTGATGATGCGCTTGAACTTGCGGACCAGCTTCACATCGACGACGTACCAACGCGGTGCATCCGGCTTGGAGTCGGGATCGTAATGATGGTGCTTGGGGTCGAAGGCCGTCTCGTCCGGATAGCCTTCCTTTACGATGCCAATGATGCCTGCGATACCCGGGACATCGCAGCTGGAGTGATAGAAGAAGGCTTGATCGCCCTTCTTCATGGAGTCCCGCAGCATGTTCCGGGCCTGAAAATTGCGCACTCCATCCCACGCGGCTGTCTGCCTGGGCGCCTGCCTCAGATCGTCAACGCTGAAGCTATCCGGTTCCGATTTCAGGAGCCAATGGTTCATGGGGGTGTCCTCGCGTAGTGGTGCAGTCCGGATTCCGTCGCCAGTGAGTCCAGGTTCACATCCCAGGCTTCGGCGAATCTCAAGTCGGTGCGCTGACAATCGAATGCGAGTCCGACCAGATGCGGACCCTTCCAGCGGCGCCGGTTGCGGCGGAACGCCAGCGCCCGATCGTAAAATCCGCCGCCCATGCCCAATCTGCGGCCCGCGCCATCCACACCGACCAAGGGGACGACGATGAGATCCAGCCAGCGCGGCGGCATAGCCTGAGCGAGCCTCACGGGAACGCCAATCCCGAACGTGCCGCGTCGGATTCTGCCGTCGAAGGGATAGAAGCGGATCCGGCCATGACGCCGGTCTACGATGACGGGAACGAACACGTGGGCGCCGCGGCGGCGCGCGGCCGCTATCAACCCGGAGGTATCCGTTTCCCGGTCGAAGGGCAGGTACACCGCAACGCGTTTTCCGGCCCTGAACATCGGAAGTGCGGAGACGGCCTTGGCGGCCAGCCTCGAGCGCCGACCGTGATCGGTGGCGTTCAGGGATTTGCGTTGCGCACGCATGTATTTGCGTATCTTTGCTTTCATCGAATGGAGATGGCGCCACCCGCAGATGCCGTCTTGGACCGTTGCTCCCGACCTGAGCAACAGGTGGGGCTAACTGCGGCACTTAAGGCTTTCCGCTCGAGGCGGACTTGCACAATGCTGCCAGCAAGCAATGGCCCCTGGGGTTTAAAACTTAGGGTCGAGAGGTAACCCGATCCGCATCGAACACCGCAGGCAGCGCCAAATTTGATCGTCCGAGAAGGTGCCCATGCGCGCGTCCCTTCGGACGCCTCAGAGCTCGAGCTGTTGACCCTTCTCCAAGGCCGACTCTACGCGCTCGCGCAAGATACGCAAGCGTCCGCCGACGTCGGAATCGAGATTGGTGTCACGATTGCGGAATCGAATCAGCTCGTTCGCCATGTTAAGAGCCGCGATGACGGCGATGCGATCCAGGCCGACGACCTTTCCGCTATCGCGAATCTCGCGCATTTTCGTGTTCAAGAATTCCGCGGAATCCAGGAGGTCCGAGCGCTCCTCGATCGGGCAGGTTATGTGATACTCCTTTTCGAGTATCCGGATGCTGACTCTCGCTTGATTGTCGCTCATGCCTGCTCCATCGACTTCAACCGGCCGATCATCGCCTCGACCCGCGCGCGAACCTGCTCGTTTTTTTGTAGGAGGCTGGCCCGTTCGGACGTCAGCGTTTCCTGCCGCTGCCTCAAGGCGCGGTTTTCCTCCTTGATCTGACTCACGGTCACGATGAGGTCCTCGAGCCGCTTCTCGAGCCGCTTCAGTTCCAGTTCGACCGCTGATTTTGGGTTGGCTTCGTTCATAGGGTGCCAATATAGAGCGGGGCATAGCGCAATGCAAAGGGCAGCGAAGCCCCTTCCTGCGGTATTATCGGGACAGCCATGATCTCCGATATTCGATTCCAGGATTTTGAGGACGTGCTGGCGACCGCCGGCAGTCTTGCCGATGCCGCCGAGGCGCACGGCTCGTTGTGCGGCGCCCTTTGCGCGATGTCGCCCTATAGAATGCAGGACTGGGTTAACGAAATCCTTCCCGACGGCACTTCACTGTCTGCCGAGTCGGCCGCCATGATCGAACGGGTGTTTACGGCGACCGCGACCTCCTTTGGCGAACAGGGGATGGAGTTCGAACCCCTGCTGCCGGATGACGAACAACCGCTCAACGGCCGCGCGAACGCGTTGGCGCTATGGTGCACGGGGTTTCTGTATGGTCTCGGGACTGGACATATTTCCGATCTTGAAGCGCTGAACGGCGATGTCGGCGAGATCGTGCGGGATTTCACCGAGATCTCGCGGGCGACCGGTGATGACGCGGATGCGGATGAATCCAACGAACAGGCGTATGCGGAACTGGTCGAGTTCATCCGGGTGGCGGCCCAGGTCGTGTTCGAGGAATTGCTGCCGCTTCGCCGGCAGGTGTATCCGGCGCAGCAGCGGCTGCATTGAGCCGGGAGGCTCCCGATGGATCGAAAGGAGTTCGCGCGCCGACGGCGCCAATTCATGCGCATGATCGGCAAGGATGCGATCGCGATCCTGCCGGCGGCACCGGTGCGCCTGCGCAACGGCGACATCGAGTATGCCTATCGTCAGGACAGCCATTTCTATTACCTGACCGGGTTCTCCGAACCGGACGCCGTCGCGGTGATGGTCCCGGGCCGGCTGCAGGGGGAATATCTTCTATTCGTGCGGGAGCGCGATCCGATGCGCGAGGCGTGGGACGGTGCGCGGGCCGGAACGGACGGGGCCGTCGAACAATACGGGGCGGACGATGCATTCCCCATCGCGGACATCGAGGAAATCCTGCCGGGGTTGATCGAAGCCCGCTCGCAGGTTTATTACTCCATGGGCACGCACCCGGAGTTCGATTCCCACATCGTCAGTTGGGTGAATGGCCTGCGGGTGCAGTCGCGCCGGGCGGACGGCTCGACGCACGAGTTCGTCGCACTGAGGCACGTGCTTGACGACATGCGGCTCTACAAGAGCCGCGCCGAAACGGCGAGTCTGCGGCGCGCGGCGCAGATCGCAGTGGGGGCCCACCGCCGCGCGATGCGATTCGCCCGCCCCGGGCGCATGGAATACGAGGTCATGGCGGAGGTGCTGCACGAATTTCGTTCGCACAACGCCGATGTCTCCTACCACCCGATCGTCGGCGGCGGCGCCAACGCGTGCGTCATGCACTATCGCGACAACGACCGGCCGTTGTGCGAAGGAGACCTGCTGCTGCTCGACGCGGGTTGTGAGCATGATTACTACGCATCGGACATCACGCGCACGTTTCCGGTCGGCGGCCGGTTCACTCCCGCGCAGCGCGCGGTCTACGAGGTCGTGTTGGAGGCCCAGCTCGCCGCCATCGACAAGGTGCGTTCCGGAAACCATTGGAACCATCCGCACGAGGCTGCGGTGCGCGTGATCACGCAGGGACTGGTCAAACTCGGGCTGCTCCAGGGAAAAGTCGCCGGGCTCATCAAATCCGAGGCTTATCTGCCGTTCTTCAGCCATCGCACCGGCCATTGGCTCGGAATCGACGTGCATGACGTCGGCGACTACAAGGTCGGCGGCGAATGGCGGGTATTGGAGCCGGGGATGGTGCTGACCGTCGAGCCCGGAATCTACATCCGGCCCTCCTCCAAGGTTCCGAAGGAATTCTGGAACATCGGCGTTCGCATCGAAGACGAAGCGCTGGTGACCGCCGACGCGGCCGAGGTGCTCACCGGCGCGCTCGAGAAAGCTCCCGACGCGATCGAAGCACTCTCGCAATGACGCAGCCAGCCGACATCGCCATCGTCGGCGGCGGGATGGTTGGAGCCAGCCTCGCCGTCGCACTGGCGCCGCTCAAGTTGAGGATCGCCCTCGTGGAAGCCGTACCGCACGACTCTGCGTCGCAGCCAAGCTTCGATGAGCGCACCACGGCCCTGTCGAACGGCAGCCGTCGGATCCTGGAAACTCTCGGGGTGTGGTCGGGCGTCGAATCGCTGGCGACGCCGATCCGCAGGATTCACGTCTCGGATCAGGGGCGATTCGGCTTTGCGCGCATCGATGCGGCGGAACAGGGACTCGAGGCCATGGGATACGTCGTGCCGAACCGGGCGCTCGGTGCCTCGCTGTGGCCGCGCCTGCGGGATAGTTCCAATGTCGAAGTCTACTGCCCCGGGACGGTCGCCCGTGTCGTGGGCGGCGAACGCACCGTCGAGTTGCAGATCGCGCAGGGGGCCGGAACGACGAGTGTCGAGGCGAACCTGGTGGTTGCGGCCGACGGCGTGCAATCGGCGGTACGCAGGGCCTTTGGCGTCGAGGCGGAAACCCGCGACTATGAGCAGACCGCCGTCATCACCACCGTGCTGCCGCAGCGATTCCATGACCATGTGGCATTCGAGAGATTTACGGACTCAGGGCCGCTGGCGCTGCTCCCTCTCGAGGGCGGCCGCTGCACCCTGGTTCTGACGTTGAGCCGGGCGGCGGTGGAATCGGCCATGTCGTGGTCGGACCAGGAATTTCTCGCCGAGGTGCAGCGAAGGTTTGGATTCCGCCTCGGCCGGTTTCTCAAAGCGGGGCGCCGGGTCCCATACCCACTCTCGCTCACCCGCGCCGAGCGTTTGAGTGCGGGGCGCTGCGTGATCATTGGCAATGCAGCGCAGGGACTGCATCCGGTTGCCGGCATGGGCTTCAATCTGGGATTGCGGGACGTCGCGAGCCTCGCCGAACTCATAGCCGAACGGCGCCACGAAGTTGGCTTCGATGCCGGCGCGTCGAGCCTGCTGGCCGAATACGATGCGTGGCGCGCGGCCGACCGTGGCGGCGTGATTGCGTTCACCGACGGCCTCGTGCGAACGTTCGCGAGCCCATTGAACGTGGTGCGCCATCTGCGCAATGCCGGGCTGCTGGCGTTCGATCTGTTTCCGCCCGCAAAAGCCGCGCTGTCGCGCTTGAGCATGGGCGCCGGCGGCCACACGCGAATCCCGAAATTGGCGCGCGGGGTCGCGCTCCAATGACCGCCCCGGGCAGCCGCGACTTCGATGCGATCATCGTCGGAGCCGGCGTGATTGGCCCGGTCATGGCGAGCCTGCTCGTCGTGCGCAAGCTCTGCGCCGCCGGACGCGTTGCCGTCATCGCCGACCGGTTTGCCGCGGCGCCGCCTGCGGATGCTGACTGGGACCTGCGGGTGTTTGCGTTGAGCCGCGCTTCGCAGCGCCTGCTCGCGGCATGCGGGGTGTGGAATTCGCTGCCGGCGGAGCGGGTATACGCGTACGAGCGCATGTGCGTGTGGGATCGCGGCGGCGATCCGGACGGCAAGGGATCAGTGCACTTCGATTGTGCGGAGATGGCCGAGCCCAACCTGGGATTCATCGTTGATGGCCGCGTACTGCAATGGCAATGCCTGCAAGCCGCGCGCGGCGCGGGCACCGTGCTCATGGAGGCGGGAATCGAAGCGGTCGGCGCCGCCGACAGCGACATCTCGGTCCGGTTGAGCGACGGCCGCATCCTGCGCGGAGGGGTGTTGATTGCCGCGGACGGGCAGGAATCCAAGACGCGCGCGCTTCTCGGCATCGAAACCGCCGGCCACAGCTATCATCAAGATGCGCTGGTCGCGCACGTACGGACCGCGAAACCCCATCGCCGCACCGCGTGGCAACGATTCCTCGCCGGCGGGCCGCTTGCCTTCCTTCCGCTCCCGGACGGACGCTCATCCATCGTGTGGACCGCCACGCTGCCCGAGGCGGCGCGCCTGCGCACATTGGACCCGAGGGGCTTCGGCGCGGCGCTCACGGAGGCGAGCGGCGGGGTGCTCGGGGAATGCGAACTGTCGACTGCCCTGGCAAGCTTCCCGCTCAAGCTGCAGTACGCGCTCGAGTACGTGCGGCCGCGGGCGGTGCTGCTCGGCGACGCGGCGCACGTGGTGCATCCGCTGGCGGGCCAGGGATTGAATTTGGGCTTGCTGGACTGCGCGGTGCTGGCCGACGTTCTGGGCCAGGCGGGAGGAGCCGACGGCTTCGGCGAGCAGAAGTTGTTGCGGCGCTACGAGCGGTGGCGCCGCAGCGAGAATCAGCTGGCCGCCGCAGCTTTCGACGGCCTGGAGCGGCTGTTTTGCACGGAGAACCCCTTCACCGCCGGTTTGCGAATCGCGGGCTTAAGCGCCGTGGGCAAGGTGCCCTTCGTCAAGCGTCAACTGGCCAGACGAGCGCTTGGGTTGGTCGACATTCCGGAGTTTCTCAAAGCCGATCGACCTTTGCCGCACAAATGAAATCGTTCTCGGACAGGCCCCCGATCGAATGCGTCGTGAAAACAACGTCGCAGTAATTGTAGCCGAGGCTCAAATCCGGATGGTGGTCCTCGGTATTGGCGATGTGCGCGACGGCGTTGACGAAGCTCATGGTGCGGTAAAAATCCTTGAATTTGTACGAGCGCTTCAGGCTCCTCGAATCCTTGGCAATTCGCCAGTCTTCATGCAGCTGCTTGCGCAGGACTTTCGCTTGAGCGGGCGTCAGCGGCGGCACGCCGCCCTCGCACGGCACGCACCTTCTGGCGGACAGTTCCTTCACACGGAGGCCTTCTATGGGTTTCTTGCGTAGGTGCGTTCGATGTAACGTTCGACCAGCTCTTGGAACTCTTCGGCGATGCGGTCCCCCTTGAGCGTCACCGTCTTGGTGCCGTCCTCGTAGACCGGCGCCACCGGATTCTCGCCGGTGCCGGGCAGGCTGATCCCGATGTTAGCGTGCTTGCTCTCGCCCGGACCGTTGACGACGCATCCCATGACGGCGACGGACATGTCTTCGACGCCCGTGTGCCGTTTGCGCCACTCCGGCATCCGGTGGCGGATGTGATTCTGGATCTTCTGCGCGAGCTCCTGGAAATACGTGCTGGTGGTGCGGCCGCAGCCAGGACAGGCGATCACCATCGGAGTGAAGGCGCGCAGTCCCATGGTTTGAAGTATTTCTTGGGCGACGATGACCTCCTGCGCGCGGTCGCCGCCGGGTTCGGGGGTCAAGGAAACACGGATGGTATCGCCGATGCCCTGCTGCAGCAGCACGCCCATCGCGGCGGTGGACGCCACGATCCCCTTGCTGCCCATCCCGGCTTCGGTCAATCCCAGGTGCAGGGGATAGGCGCAGCGCGCCGCGAGATTGCGGTAGACGCAGATCAGGTCCTGCACGCCGCTGACCTTGGCGCTGATGACGATCATGTCGGACTTGAGGCCCAGGTTCTCGGCGCGCTTGGCGCTGTCCAAGGCCGACACGACGATGGCTTCGCGCATCACCTCGATGGCCTCGAGCGGCGCCGCCAGCTTCGAGTTCTCGTCCATCATTCGGGTGAGGAGATCCTGGTCCAGGCTGCCCCAATTCACGCCGATTCGCACCGGCTTTGAGTAGCGGCATGCCGTTTCGATCATTTCCGCGAACTGCGGATCGCGCTTGCTGCCGCGGCCGACGTTGCCGGGATTGATCCGAAGTTTCGACAGCGCCTCTGCGCACGCCGGGTGGACTTTGAGCAATTTGTGGCCGTTGAAGTGAAAGTCGCCCACCAAGGGCGTATTGATGTTCAGCGCGTCCAAGCGCTCGCGGATGTGTGGAACAGCGGCGGCGGATTCGTCGTTGTTCACCGTGATCCGCACGAGCTCGGACCCCGCGCGCGCCAGCGCCTTGACTTGCGCCACCGTGCCGTCGATGTCGGCCGTATCGGTGTTGGTCATGGACTGCACGACGATCGGTGCCCGGCCGCCGATGGTCACGGCGCCGACTCTTACACTCAGGGACGTTCTACGGGGAGTCATCCGCCAATTATACCAGGGGTGCAGCTTTCGCCACCCGCACCACGACCGTACCCGCGATTTTGTCGTGCCAGGCTTGATGGTTGGCGTCGAAGGCGATCCAGATGAATCCGAGACCGGCCACGGCCAGGGACAGGAAGCAGCCCAGCGCACGGACGATCGCAGTCTCCCAATCGATTTCCCGACCATCCAATCGAACGACGCGCAGATCGAGCACGATCCCGCCGACGGTCGAGCCGCGAAGCTTCCACATGACCGCGCCGTAGGCGGCTAGCACCAATAGATGCAAATGATGTTCGTGCAAAACACCAAGGATTACGCCAACCAACAAAGTGTCGATGAACAGCGCCACCATGCGAATCCAGAACCCCGCCCGGGGCAGTGCGGCAGCGATGGGCGGTGGCTGCGCAGCGGCGGCGGTGTCGCGAGGCGCCGCACCCGTCGCGCCGGAAGGAGCCTGCGGCGTGGGAGGCGCCTGTGGGGTGGGGGAAACCTGCGGGCTGACGGGAGATTCCTGTGAAGCGAAAGAAGGCTGTTTGGCAGCCTGGTGTGCCCGTGCGGCCAGTATCACGGTGTAGGCGACAGCACCCAGACCCAACAGCCCCAAGAGCTTGTAGACCAGAAAGCCGAGCACGGGAACGAGGTAAAGCGCGAGCACCAACAAGCCGCCGATCAGCACGTAAAGGGCGGGGTGGTTCATTGGTTCCGTGCCGCGTCTGCCCGTGACGCGCCGGCCCAACCACGCCAGCATGACCGCCTTGCCGAAGAGGCCGGCGCAAAACAGCCCGAACACGACGAACGGCACGGCCGCGATGCCGATCACCGTGACGAACAACAACGCCACGAGTACGGGAGTCAACAACATCGCGATGAGCGCGGCCAGAACGGATTGTCCGGGCTGAGCTTCGAATGTCTGCACGCAGCGTGTGAGACCTTCGCGAAACAACAGGGCAAGCACCGCATAGAGCGCGAGGAAGGCGAACGCCAATCCCCAGGCCCACCCGAGGCCGGGTGCCAAGGACAGCGGCCGCCCAAACAGCAGGCAGTGATGAATCCAGGTTCGCAGCCAGCCCGCATTGCCGAAATTGCCGGCAAAGACGTTCTGAACGTTGCCGTGCACGATCGCGGCGGGGTCGCGCTGCAGGATGCCGCCGACCGCCACGACATTTCCGCCGATCTCGGCGTGCGGTCCCAGCTCTACGTTGCCGAGCACCGCAACGACGTCCCCGTCCGTTCTGCCGTCGACAAATACGTTTCCGAGAACGGCGACGGCATTGCCGCTCGTCTCTCCGGTGACCCGGGTGTCCCCGAGAATGGAGACGACGTCGCCGGCGGCGCCCTCGCTGCTCGAGGACCCGAATATCGAAACGACCGAGTCCGCCTGCTGCCCGCGGGGCAGATCCGAGTCATGGCCGATGTTGACCAAACCGTCGCCGTGATGGACGTGCCAGGAGTGCCGGGCATCCGATGCCGCCGGCCAGTCGTCGCCGCGCGCCGTAGCAGCGAGAATCAGGGCGCACAGCGGCAGCACGCTGAGGCAGGCCAGTCGTTGCCGTGAGAATCTATTCATGGGAATGGTCACCTGAAGGCTGAAGGTATAGCGTGCGGTAGGCCGCAGCGCCGAGTCCGAACAAGATGGCGTAGAGCACGCCGCACACGACGACGCCTTCGTAGAGCCAGGGCGGGGGGGCCGTGCGCGCGACCAACGCCGCGAGATTTCCACCCGAGGCCGCGAGCGTCCCCAACTGGTGCGACCAGGACAGGGAACGGACGCCGGCGGCCGCGGTGGCGCCGCCCAGAAATGCGAGTCTGATCGATGCGCCGCAAATCGCCAGAAACAAGATTCGCGCGAGAAGCGGCCAGTGAGCAAAGCTGCGGCGCCACCAAGGCAGCGCTGCCCGGCGGCGCAGCTCACCCAGCACCCGCGATTCGAGCGTCGCCGGCGCGCGGCGCATGGGCAACTCACGCAGGGTGCGATCGAGCCGCCGCTCCAGTGTCTCCTCCGGATCGTTCGTGATCATGTCAGTTGTCCGGACCCGAGGAGGTGATGCCGCCCGCCAGCAAAAGCGGGCGCAGCGCCGCCCGTCCCCGGCGTATGTCGGTTTTGATCTTGGCGAGCGAGGCACCGAGTCTCGCGCAAATCTCGTCGTAGGAAAGCTCTTCGAAGTGATACAACACGAGCGCGAGGCGCTGATGTTCCGGCAGCGCGCGCAGCGCCCTTTCGATCATCCCGTGCCGCTGTTCGGCACCCAGGTCCGAGACCAGCGTGTCGGACGGCAGCTCCGCTTCCGGGGCGGGTTCCCCGGAGGTTGCCGGCCCGAGTTCGGAGAACAAACGCCAGCGCCTACGATACCTCGTCAAGTAGTTGAGCGAGAGATTGGTGGTCACCGTCTTGAGCCAGCCGCCTGCCGTCGGACTCGCACGCAGGCGATCGAAATGTTCATAGGCCCGGAGGAAGACCTCCTGGGCAATGTCTTCCGCCTGCTTGTCGTTGCCCGCCAGGCGGGCGGCGGTCGAAAAAACCATGTCCTGATACGCACGCATAAAAGTCGTGAACTCGGTTGAGCGAATGGGCTCGGATGAATGGCGCACTGGAATTCAGTTCGTTTAAAACCCAGAACACCGCCGGGTGGAAGAAGTTGCAAACTGGGGCCATGCAGGGCCAGATCCCGCCATGCTCATTGCAAGCCGTACACCTGCTGATCTTACTGGTGATCGCGACCACGCTGGAAGTGAGCGGCGACGCGGCGCTCAGAATGGCGATTTACGATCACGCCGGCGCGCTTCGCATCCTTTTGTTCGTCGCCGGCACGGCTCTGCTGTTTGGCTATGGTTCATTTCTGAACCTTGCGCCGCTTGATTTTGGGCGTGTGGTCGGACTCTACATCGCAACCCTGTTCGTGGTGTGGCAACTTGTCAATTACATCGCCTTTCGGGCGCTGCCGACGCTGCCCACGCTGGTTGGCGGGGCCTTGATCCTCACCAGGGGCGCGATCATCACGTTCTGGAGGGGGGCCTAAGGGCGCTCCAATCGATGCGCGAGATGCGCTTTGACCGTGGGCCACTCGCGGTCGAGGATGCTGCAGCAACATCTTGCACTCCGTGTTCACCGCGCTGCGCTGCACGCGCTTGCGGTACCACGTAGAGCCGATTTCGACGCGCCGGTTGGGCGCATCGATGTTCATGAAAGTCGTCATTCCGACCGCCGCGTCGGTCGATTTCTCGATGACGGCGAACGGTACCATCGAGCCCTGCTCCAGAAGGTTGAGACGCCGCGCAATTTCCGCCCGCAATTGGCCGGGCGCGGGAATCTTGGTGTACCACAGGGTCCACAATTCGCCGTCCTTCAAGGCCTCGGCGAGATCATCATGATGTGAATGGGCGAGGGGCACGAGCGACACATGGCGTCCGTGCAAAGAGACTGGTGTTGCAAAACTCATGGTGGGTCCGGTACGCAAATTGGCATAATACGGGCATGGCGGAACGAATCATCTACTCGACCGGCGTGGGCAGTCTCTGCCCCAATTGCTTGAGACCGGTGCGCGATTGCGTGTGCCCGAAGGGCGCTCCCGGCTCCGCCAAACCGGCGGCGGTGCGCGTGGGGCGGGAAACCAAGGGACGTGCCGGCAGGGGAGTGACGACGGTCGCGGGCCTGCCGATGTCGCCGTCCGACATCGAATCACTGGCGGCTCAACTCAAGAGGCGCTGCGGCTCGGGGGGAACCGTGCGCGGCGGTGTCATCGAGATTCAAGGCGATCATCGCGACGTGATCGTCGCCGAGCTCAACAAGCTGGGCTGGCCGGCAAAAAGGTCGGGCGGCTAGGCTCGCGGCCTTCCCGGAAGACCCGGGCCGTTGCGTCATCCGACCGGCGGATCGTGTATCATGCCGGCATCGCGATAAGAGCTGTCTGGAGAGAGTCCTTTCGCCAAAGGACCGCCGAAGGCGCAACCGCCCGGAAACGCTCAGGCACATGAACGGCAGACTCTCGCGATCTCTGGAGAGCGATCGCCGCCCGAGCGGCGATCCACCGAAGGGGAGCAGCGCTCATCACGGGCGCGCGATCTCTCAGGTCCAAAGGACAGAGGGGCAAGGCACGCCGGTGCTTTCGTCTCTCGTTCTTTCGCCGCGAGGTTGCGATGGGTCTCAAGACTGCGCTCCACGACACCCACATTCTGCAGGGTGCAAAACTAGTCGATTTCGGCGGCTGGGAGATGCCGCTGCACTACGGTTCGCAGATCGAAGAACATCATGCCGTCCGCCGCGACGCGGGCATGTTCGACGTCTCGCACATGGGTGTCGTCGACTTGAAGGGCGGCAGGGTCCGCGAATTCCTGAGGAGCCTGTTGGCAAACGACGTCGGCCGGCTGACGATTCCCGGAAAGGCTTTGTACTCCTGCATGCTGCTGCCCAGCGGCGGCGTGATCGACGATTTGATCGTCTATTTCCTCTCGAACACCTGGTTTCGGATGGTCGTCAATGCCGGCACCCGCGACAAGGACATGGCGTGGATCCTGCGGCATGCGGCGGCCTTCGGGGTGAGCGTCGAGCTGCGCGAGGACCTGGCGATGATCGCGATCCAGGGCCCGAACGCGCGGCAGAAGACCCTGCCGCTGCTGGCTCCGCCGCAGCGCGAAGAAGTCCTCGGACTTGCGCCTTTTCGCGGTTCTGGTTTCGATTCATGGTTCATCGCGCGCACGGGATACACCGGCGAAGATGGCTTCGAAGTGATGCTGCCGGCGTCCGAAGCCGCCGCTGCATGGGATGCCCTGCGTGCGCAGGGCGTGCGGCCGGCGGGCTTGGGAGCGAGGGACACCCTGCGGCTGGAAGCCGGCATGAATCTCTACGGCAACGACATGGACGAGAATCACCACCCGCTGGAGTCGGGGTTGACATGGACCGTGGCATTCGAACCCGGCGACAGGGATTTCATCGGGCGCGATGCGCTCGAGAGACTGCGCAGCACCGCAGGCGCGGAACTCGTCGGTCTGCTTCTCGAAGAACGCGGCGTGCTGCGCAGTCATCAAAAAGTGCTGATCGCCGACGGTACGGCGCCGCTGCCGCCCGGCGAAGTGACCAGCGGCACATTTTCTCCGACATTGAACCGTTCCATCGCGCTCGCGCGCGTGCCGAGAAGCGGAGCCAGGAGCGTGCAGGTTGAAATGCGCGGCAAGCTGCACGCCGCGAGGATCGTCAAGCCGCCGTTCGTTCGCCACGGAAAGGTGTTGATACCAATCTAGACCAACGGGAGTTCACATTGAGCAATATTCCGAGCGATTTACGATACACCAAGAGCCACGAGTGGGTGCGTCCGGTGCAGGACGGCGCCGTCGAAATCGGCATCACCGACCATGCGCAGAGCGCGCTCGGTGATCTCGTGTTCGTCGAAGTGCCGGAGGCGGGCCGGGCGCTGCGCGCCGGGGAGGCTTGCGCGGTGGTCGAATCCGTCAAGGCCGCATCCGACGTCTATTGTCCGGTGAGCGGGAACGTCGTCGCGGGCAATGCCGCGCTGGCGTCGCAGCCCGAACTGCTCAACCAGGACCCCTACGGGTCCGGGTGGCTGTTTCGCGTGCGGACGAATTCATCGGCAGCCGACGGCCTGATGAGCGCGGCGGACTATGAGAAGTACCTGGCCGACGAAGCAAAGTAGGGGAACGAATTACATGGCTTTCATCCCTCATACGCCCGAAGACATCGCGGGCATGTTGCAGGTCATCGGCGTGCAATCCATCGAGGATCTGTTCGATGAAATTCCCGGGGAGTTGCGGGCGGACGTGCTCTCGGTGCCGCCGCCCATGGGCGAAATGGAAGTCGGGCGCCTGCTGTCAGAACGCGCGGCAAGCGATGGGCGGCCCCTGAATTTCATCGGCGCCGGAGCCTACGAGCATCACATTCCGGCGCCCGTCTGGGCGATCGCGACACGCGGCGAATTCTATTCCGCCTACACGCCGTATCAAGCCGAAGCGAGCCAGGGCACCTTGCAGCTGATCTATGAGTATCAGTCCATGATTTGCGCGTTGACCGGAATGGAAGTTTCGAATGCCTCGCTGTACGACGGTGCGTCGGCGCTGGCCGAGGCCTGTCTCATGGCGGTGCGCGCGAATCGCGCCGCGAATTCACGGCGCATACTGCTGCCGCGCACGCTGAATCCCACCTACGCGCAAGTGGCGAAATCGATCGCGGGCAATCAGAACATCGTCTTCGAGACAGTGGATTTCGACCGTTCGACGGGACGTACGCCGCTCGAAGCGGTGCAACCGTACGCCGGGCAGGATGTCACCGCGCTGGTGCTCCAACAGCCGAATTTCTTCGGCAACCTGGAAGAGGTCGATGAGCTCACGGACTGGGCGCACCAAAACAAGATCTTGTTGATCGCCGTAGTCAACCCTACCTCGCTGGCGCTGCTCAAAGCCCCGGGGCAGTGGGGCGCCGGAATCCGGGGCGTTCTGGGCGCCGACATCGCATGCGGAGAAGGGCAGCCCCTGGGTGTGCCGCTGTCCTCGGGCGGACCATACTTCGGATTCATGGCGACGCGCATGCAGTACGTGCGACAGATGCCGGGACGGATCGTCGGACGCACCGTGGATGCGGAAGGCCGGCCGGGGTTCAGCCTGACCTTGCAGGCACGCGAGCAGCATATTCGGCGCAGCAAGGCGACTTCGAACATATGCACCAATCAGGGTCTGATGGTCACGGCCGCCACCATTTACATGTCGCTTCTGGGTGCCGAGGGCCTCTCCCGGGTGGCGGACGCCAGCATGCAGCGCACAGCCGACCTGGTGGCGCGCTTGAGCGCCATCGGCGGGGTCAAGCCGGCCTTCACGACGCACCGCTTTCATGAGGCGGTGCTTCTCCTGGACCGGCCGGCCGCGCCGGTCATCGCGGCGCTCGCGCGCCGCGGCATCTTCGCAGGTCTCGATCTTGGCGACCGCTATCCGGAGCTTGGCCACGCGCTTCTGGTGTGTGCGACGGAAACCAAGCTCGATGCCGATTTGGATTCATATGCTGCGGCCCTGTGCCGACGTCATGAAGTCGTCGCGCGCGGCCGCCTGAGGGGGTCACGATGGCTGAATTGCACGCGAGAGAACCGCTCATATTCGAACTGAGCAAGCCGGGCCGCCGGGCAGGCAGCCAATTCCCGCCGCAGTGGCGGGCTCCGCCCAGATTCCCGCGCATCTGCGCCGCGCGACGCCGCCGGTGCTGCCCGAGGTGTCCGAACTTCAGGCGGTGCGCCATTACACGCGTTTGTCGCAGATGAATTTTTCGATCGACACGCATTTCTATCCTCTCGGCTCATGCACCATGAAGTACAACCCGAAGGCGTGCAACACCTTCGCCATGCTTCCGGAATTTCTCGGCAGACATCCGCTCGGGCCCGAGCCGCAGGGATTTCTCGCCTGCATGTACGAGCTGCAGGAGATGCTGCAGGAAATCACCGGGATGCAGAGCGTGAGCCTGACGCCCATGGCCGGCGCGCAGGGCGAGTTTGCCGGGGTTGCCATGATTCGCGCATACCATCGCGCGCGAAACGATCAGGCGCGAACTGAAATCATCGTGCCGCAGGCTGCGCACGGCACCAATCCCGCCACCGCCGCGATGTGCGGCTGCAGCGTCAAGGAGATACCCTGCGATGCGAACGGCGACGTCGACATCGATGCCCTGAAGGCGGCGGTGGGCCCCGCCACGGCCGCCATCATGCTGACGAATCCCTCCACCCTCGGGGTGTTCGAGCACAAGATCACGGAGGTCGCGCGCATCGTTCACGAAGCCGGAGGACTCTTGTATTACGACGGCGCCAATCTCAACGCGATTCTCGGCAAGGTGCGCCCCGGCGACATGGGTTTCGACGTCATTCACATGAATTTGCACAAGACCTTCTCGACTCCGCACGGCGGCGGCGGCCCCGGCTCGGGTGCGGTCGGCGTCGGCGCCCGCTTGCGGCCGTTTCTGCCGATTCCGGTCGTGGGCAGGGACGGCACGCGTTTTCGCTGGCTGACGGAGCGCGATCTGCCGCAGTCCATCGGCCGATTATCGGCATTCATGGGGAATGCCGGCGTGAATTTGCGCGCCTACATCTACATGAGGCTGCTGGGCCGCGAGGGCATGGTGCGGGTCGCGGAATTCGCCGCGCTCAATGCGAACTATCTCTCGAAGCGCCTGCAAGCGGCGGGATTCGAAGCCGCGTATCCCTCGCGCCGGGCGAGCCACGAATTCATCATCACGTTGAAGCGGGAAAACCGGCTCTACCAGATCACCGCGATGGACGTGGCAAAGCGGCTGCTAGACTACGGGTTTCATGCGCCGACCACCTATTTCCCATTGCTGGTGCCGGAATGTCTGCTGATCGAACCCACCGAGACGGAGGCGAAGGAGGATCTGGACCGCTTCTGCGACGCGATGATTGCGATTCGCCGGGAGATGGAGCAGGACCCCGAGAAGCTTGCATCGGCTCCGCATACCATGCCGGTGCGGCGACTCGACGACGTGCGCGCGGCGAAACAGCTGGATTTGGCCTGGAAACCCGCCGCTTGAATGATCGATAGAATCAAGCCGACCGGAATTACGCGCCTGCTGCGCGCGTTCGGTTATTCTTTCCAGGGTCTGGCACACGCGTGGCGCGAAGAAGCTGCGTTTCGGCAGGAGGCGGGACTTGCGCTCATGGTCATTCCCGCCGGCCTGTACCTCGGCCGTTCGGGCGTCGAACGCGCGTTGCTCGTGAGCCCGATGCTGTTGATTTTGGTGGTGGAAGTTCTCAATAGCGCCGTCGAGGCGGTGGTCGATCGATCGGGGATCGAACGACATCCCCTGGCCGGCATGGCCAAGGACATGGGGTCGGCCGCCGTAATGCTGAGTTTCGTCTTGTTAGGAACCGTTTGGCTCCTGGTCTTGTCCGACCACGGGCATTGACCACGATCCATCAAAGGAGCCTGTCTGAATATTCCATGTGAGCCCGGGGTCCGCATGCCCCGGAATACATTTCTTCTGCCGGTACTTCTGTTGTCCGTTACCCGTGTTATCGCTGCCGCGATGCCGGTTCCTGCGCCCGGCATACCCAGTTCGCCCGCCAACTGGGCCCAGACCCTGGAGCGGATCGCGAGCGGCGTGGTCACCATTCAAATCGACAGCACGCGGGCGTTCGACACGGAATGGAATACGACCGCTCAGGCCACGGGCTTCGTGATCGACGCCAAGCGCGGACTCATATTGACCAACCGTCACGTCGTGACCCCGGGGCCGGTGACTGCGCAGGCGATTTTCTTGAACCGCGAGGAGGTGCAGCTGTATCCGGTGTACCGCGATCCCATCCACGACTTCGGCATCTACCGCTACGACCCGGCGAAGCTCAAATTCATCCAACCGGCCGAGCTGCCCCTGTATCCGGCGGGCGCGGTCATCGGCCGGGAAATCCGCGTGGTCGGCAACGACGCGGGAGAACAATTGTCGATTCTCGCAGGCACCTTGGCGCGTCTGGATCGCGAAGCGCCGGAATACGGCTACGGCAAGTACAACGACTTCAATACGTTTTATTTTCAGGCCGCCTCCGGCACGTCGGGCGGTTCCTCCGGCTCGCCGGTCATCGACATCGAAGGCCGGGTGGTTGCATTGAATGCAGGCGGGGCGACCGGCGCGGCCTCGAGCTTCTACCTGCCGCTGACGGCGGTGACCCGCGCATTGAAGTTCATCGACGCCGGAAGGCCCGTGCCGCGCGGATCCCTGGAGACGGTGTACAAATACACCCCATACGATGAGCTCAGGCGTCTCGGCCTCAATCCCGACACCGAGGCGCGGATGCGCAGCGCGTACCCGAAGTTGACCGGCATGCTCGTGGTCGATGACGTGCAGCCGGGCTCCGGCGCCGACGGGGTTCTGGCACCCGGGGATATTCTGGTGGCTGTCGACGGCAAGCCGATCCCCGAGTTTTTCGCGCTCGAGGAGGTGCTCGACGGTCACGTCGGCCAAAAGGTCGACGTGGAGGTGCAGCGGGGCCGGGAGAACATCCGGCATTCGCTCGAGGTGCAGTCCTTGAGCTCGATCACGGCCGATGAATACATCGAATTCGGCGAAGCGGTGGTGCACACACTTTCCTACCAGCAGGCGCGGCATTTCAACGTGCCCATCAGCGGGGTGTACGTCGCGAATCCCGGCTACGTGTTCGGCAGCGCGGGCATTCCCCGCGCCGCCTTGATCAGCTCGTTCAACGGCAAGAAAGTGGAGAATCTCAAGGATTTCGAGGCCGCTCTGGCGGACCTGGCCGACGGCGCAAGCGCCCCGGTCCGCTACGTGACCCTGGAGGACCCGCGCGCCGCGCAATTGAAGGTGATCCGCATGGACAGGCGGTGGTTTCCGGCCCGCCGGTGCAAGCGTGACGATGCCCTCGGCACCTGGCCTTGCGTCGCGATCGCACCGGGACCCGACGCGACGAGCGTGAAGCCTGCGTCGACGCAGTTCGCCAAGACGGGCGATGCTCGCATCGATCGTCTGGCTCCATCGCTGGTGATGGTGAATTTCGACATGCCGTACTCCGTTTCCGGAGTCACTGAAAAGAACTACCACGGCACGGGCGTCATCGTCGATGCCGAGCGCGGGCTCGTGGCGATCGACCGCAACACCGTGCCGCTCGCCATGGGCGATGTACGAATCACGTTTGCCGGAACCGTCGAGGTCCCGGGCAAGGTCGTGTTCATCCATCCGCTGCACAATCTTGCGGTGGTTTCCTACGATCCGAAGTCGATCGGGACCACGCCGGTTCGCGCGGCAAACCTGCTCACCAAGCCGCTCGGCGCAGGCGACGATGTGTGGGTCGTCGGCCAGCGCGCGGACTCGAAGATCCTCTCGCAGAGGACCCAGATTTCCAGCGTCGATGTGGTCTCATTCCCGCTGTCGCGCACGCTGCGCTTTCGCGACAGCAATCTGGAGGCGATCAGCCTCATCAACCCGCCGACCGACTACGACGGCGTGCTGGCGGATGAGAAAGGCAATGTGCTCGCGCTGTGGTCGAGTTTTGCGTTCGAGACCCAGCGCGAACTCGAGCAGGTGAATCGCGGCATGCCCGCGGAACTGGTTTCGGAAATGATCGGCGTGGTGGCCGGCGGCCGGCCGCTCTATTCCTTCGAGGCGGAGTTCAATGTGCAGTCCTTGGCCGGCGCCCGCGAGCTGGGGTTGCCGGAAGAATGGGTGCGGCGTTTCGAGGAGCACAACCCTCAGCGGCGGCAGGTGCTCGGCATCGACCGCTTGGTGGCAGGATCGCCCGCCGCGGCGCTGCTGGTGCCCGGCGATCTGGTCCTCGCCATCGACGGCAAGGTGGTGAACCGCTTCCGCGAGGTCGAACGCGCGGTGCAAAAGCCGCGGGTCAGGGTGAGCGTTTGGCGTGACGGCGCCGAGAAGACGCTCGAAATGAACACCGTGGCGCTCGATGGCCGCGACATTGACCGGGTGTTGATCTGGGCGGGAGCGACGTTGCAGGCCCCTCATCGCGCCATGGCCGCGCAGCGCGGCATCGCTCCCTACGGCGTGTTCGTGTCGTTCTTTTTCTACGGTTCGCCGGCAACCCACTACGGACTCTATGCGGGCCGCCGAATCACCGAAGTCGACGGCCAGCCGACCGCGGATCTCGATGCCTTCATCAAAGCGGTCGGCGGCAAACCCGATCGGGCGTCGTTGCGCTTGAAGACGGTAAGTTGGAATGGTCAAACGGACGTGATCACTCTCAAGCTCGACAAGCACTACTGGCCGGCATATGAGCTCGAACGGCAAAAGGACGGAAACTGGACCCGCACGGCGCTCGACCCGCCCGAGGTCACGGCAGCGGTGTCGCCCTGATGTCGTCCGGCCGCAGCTCGATTGGAGAGCCATGCGGCGTGCGCAGCGCGGCCTCGGCCCAGGCGCGCTCTGCCCGGACGAGCTCCTCGCCGGATGCAGCCCCTTTGCGGGCGACCATGGTTTCGAGCGCTCGCAGCCAGAGTTCGTAGTAGGTCTGGCCGCAGCGGGTGTCTCCGGCCGCTTCGGCCGCACGGATTTCATCGGCGAGCGCCGCGGCCCATTCCGTCCAGGTGAATAATCCACGTTCGTGAAGCCGGAGGACCAGGGCAAACGCCCTTGCCTCCCAGGGCTGGTTGAATAAGGGCCCCTCAGGGTCTCGGGGGAAGCCTGACATGTCGAGGGGGAATTCCTCGCTCATGCCGGATCCAAATAGGGTTCCCATGCGTCCACGGAAATTGCGGAGTGCTGCGGCAAATGGGGAGGGTCCCAGAGTTCCTGCTCGTCGAACGCCACCGTATAGAGCCATTGCGGCCGTTCGCCGAGGCCTTGGGCGTGCGAATCTGCGAAGACGTGAACGCCATGTACCCGCTCGATGACGCCGCGCTTGCCGCGCGCATAGGCGGGCAGACGCGTGTGATGCGAAGGCACGACCATGCGGGTTCGCACCCGTTCTCCAACCGCATAGCGGGCAGGCGAGTCCGCCGCGCGCACCGTCGGCGCGCCTCGCGCCAGCACGGCCGCCACCTGACCGGCGCGCAACACGCTCACCGCGGCCGACGCGGCCTGCATCCCGCGGCCCTGGGCGAGTTCTTCGGCGCGCACCGCGCCGCTCTCAAGCAACAGATTCTCGAGCGCTGCCAGCCATATCTCGTAGTACGTGAGCTTGCCGTAGTCCGCCAGCGTTTCGCGTGCAGAGCGGCTCATGTCGAGGTTCCAGAGACCGGTCGCGCCCATCGCCAGGGTGAGCGCGAGAACACGCGCCTCCCACGCTGAGTGAAACACTTCGCCCCCCGGGTCGAGGCTGACAGACCCTTGCCCATCCTCACCGCCGAGGTCGGCGTTCGATCGGTAGCCCGGCGCTGCAGCGCTCAAGTCGAAACGCCTGCGGCACTGGCTGTGCCGGGGCGGCGGGGCACACCGGTCCCGATCATTGAATCGCGCGTCACGAGATTCGCGAGCTCGCGTTCGGCGAGGCCTTCGGAGCCGGCAGGGCGCTGTGGGACCACGAGATAGCGTACCTCGGCCGTCGAATCCCACACGCGGATTCGCACCGCCGCAGGCAGTTCCAAGCCGAAGTCACTGAGCACGCCGCGCGGATCCTTGACCACCCTCGCACGATACGGCGCGCTCTTGTACCACGTGGGCGGGAGCCCGAGGATGGGCCAGGGGTAGCAGCTGCACAGCGTGCAGACCACGACGTTGTGCTGTTCCGGGGTGTTTTCGACCGCCACCAGGTGCTCGCCCTGCCTTCCCGAAAAACCGAGCGAACCAATCGCCGCCGTGGCGTCCTCGAGAAGCCAGCGACGGAAGCCGGCGTCGCACCACGCGCGCGCCACGACTTGCGCGCCGTTGCGCGGACCGATCTTCGTTTGATAAGTGTCGATCAGCGCATCGAGCGCCGCGGGATCGACGTAGCCCTTCTCGGTCAACACGGTCTCCAGGGCGCGAACGCGCAGCTCCGTCGGACTCAGGGTGCGCTCGTTACCGTGCTCGTGGTCGTGGTCGTGCTCGCGCATGCGCCAATGCTAAGGCAGACCGGCGATGAGAGCTACACGTTGTCCGAGCAACGATAGTGGCGGACATGGTCGGGCCGGGTCAGCAGATACTCCTCGTCCTTTGGAAAATAACGCGCCCTGTCCGGCGGCTCGCCCGCAAATGCCCGAATTGCATCGAGCGAAGTCCACCAGCTCAAGGTGACTATTTCGCTGCGCATTTCGTCGATGTCGCGCACCGCGACTGCGGCACCTAGATTGCCCGGCGTCCGCCGATATTCCGCGATGCCCGTCTCCTCGACGTACGCCACATAGTCGGCGCTGCTCGCCCGGCGGATTTCGGCGCGCCATTCTCGAAGGATGTTCATGGGGGCGCTCCGGTGAGGTTGACGTATACCAGTAAACAGAATATTAATGGTATAGTCAACGAGGAGGGCGAGTGAATCCGAACGCAGCAGAGCAGCCTCCCATCGACAGCATCCGCCTCATTGGCGGGCGGTCGTGCCTGGACTTCGTCAACACGATTCACGACCGATTCGCGGGCGTGCCCTTTGACTACCTCGCGACACCGCCGCGATATCTGGAATGGTGCTTGCGGGCCGGGGTTCTCACGCGGCACGAGGCCGACCGCATCGCGGCGGGTTCCCACGTCATGGTCGAAGTGAACGGCTTTCGTGAACATCTGCATGCCCTGCTGGCCGCCCGGATCGACGGCACCGCGACGCCGGTGAACGCGCTGCGTGCATGCGACCGATGGCTGCATCAGGCCTGGGCGGATCTCATCCTCGATCCCTTGTCGCCTGAGGGCGTGTCATGGCTGCCGGCTGCGTTTGACGCCCGACTGCCCCTGAAACGCATTGCGCTGTCGGCGCTCGAATTACTGCGGACCGCGAAGCCGCGGCGGTTGAAGCGGTGCGCCTCGCAGGATTCCTGCGGGTGGCTTTTCTATGACGCCAGCAAGGGCGGACGGCGCCGATGGTGCTCCATGGAGACGTGCGGTACCGTCGAAAAAATGCGCCGCTTCCGCCGAAACGGCGCCGATGGAATGCCCCGCCGCCGCCGGGCGTTGGTCTAGTATTGGCGTTCTCTTTCGACTGAGAGGGACGAAGCCCCCATGATCGACAATGCGTCGCGACGCGACCTTCCGCAGATTCTGGCGATCTACAACGAGGTCATTCGAAATTCCACCGCGGTCTATTCGGAGGAGGAATTCACGCCGGCCCGCGGCGAAGCCTGGTTCGACGCCAAGATGCAGCATGGATTTCCGATGATCGTCGCGAGGGATGACACGGGCATCGCCGGGTTCGGAACATACGGCGAATTCCGCGCATGGCCATGCTACCGACACAGCGTCGAGCACAGCGTTCACGTGCGTGCGGACTGCCGCGGCCGGGGCATCGGGCGGGCGTTGGTGGCGGAGCTTCTTGCCCGCGCCGCCGGCGCCTCAAAGCACGTCATGATTGCCGGCATCGACGCCGACAATGAGGCATCGATCCGCCTGCACCGCAGCCTGGGGTTCGTCGGCGTCGGTCATTTTCACGAGGTTGGATACAAATTCGGACGCTGGCTCGATTTGGTGTTCATGCAATGTATCCTTCCGCCGACACTTGATTCTTCCGCGAAGTGACGCAAAGTGATCCGTCCTCCAGAAAAAAGCGGCAGTGCGGCACAGATCGGCCACCCGGAAGCCAAGCCAAGGTTTGTTGGTATCCCAGTCTTGATATCATGCCCACGTGGTAAGAGCTACGCAGACTGAAATAGAACAAGCCGTCGAAGCCCTGCGCGCCGGCGACCTGGTGGTGTTTCCGACCGAGACGGTTTATGGACTCGGAGCGAATGCCTCCAATCCGGCCGCCGTGCGCAAGATATTCGAGGTCAAGGGGCGGCCGCCCGATCATCCGGTGATCGTGCATTTGGACGATCCGCGCTACTTGCACCGATGGGTGTCCGCGGTGCCGCCGGTCGCCGAACAATTGGCCGCCAGATTCTGGCCCGGCCCGCTGACCTTGATCCTGCCCAAGGCGGACAACGTCAACGACATCGTCACCGGTGGCCAGGACAGCATCGGCATCCGCGTCCCTTCGCATCCCATGGCGCAACAATTATTGAACGCCTTCGGCGGCGGCATCGCCGCGCCGTCCGCCAATCGCTACGGGCGGCTCAGTCCTACAAAACCGGAACATGTGCGCGACGAGTTCGGGGATGCGGTGCACGTGCTTCTGGACGGCGGTGAATCACCGATCGGCCTGGAATCGACCATCGTCTCGTGCCTCAACAATGAGGCGCGCCTGCTGCGGCCGGGCTTCATCACCCGTTCCCAGCTCGAGCAGGTCGTCGGGCAGCTTGCGATCGGCGGCGTTGCGCCCCGTGCTCCGGGAGACCGCGCGCTGCACTATGCGCCGTCCACCCCTCTGGAGATCGTTCCTTCGGACGAGTTGGAGGTGCGCGCGGGAGAAATCACGGCGCGGGAGGAAAAGGTGGCGGTTCTCGCCATGCGGCCGCCGCTTCAGACCCAGCGGCATATGACCTGGATCAACGCGGGCAAGAGGCCCGACATCTACGCGCACAATTTGTACAACCACCTGCGGACTCTCGACCGCGCCGGCTGCGTGAGAATCTTCGTCCAAAGCCTGCCGGCGGACGAACGTTGGGCGGCGATTCTCGACCGGCTGCAGCGCGCCAGCGGCATGGTCGACGATTCTCTCGAACTGAGCGTGAGCTAGGACCTTCAGTGCCCCACGCCGTGCTGAAACCACGCGCTGCCGCGCGCGAGCCGTTGGAGTTCGACCCGGCGCGCGATCCGTTCGCTCCCGAGTCGATCAAGCACCTGGTGGCCCGGTACGGGTCGCCGCTCTTCATCATCGATGCCGAGCGCGTGCGCAGCCAATATCGCCGGCTCGCGGCCGCGCTGCCCGGAGTCGATCTTCACTATGCAGTCAAGTCACTGCCGCATTCATCGGTCATCAGCACGCTGGCTGCGGAGGGCGCCTTCTTCGATTTGGCGACCAACGGCGAAGTGGAATTGCTGAGGCGTCTGAAGGTGGCGCCCGACCGCTGCATTCACACCCATCCGATCAAGCGCGAGAGCGACATACGCACGGCGTTGGCTTACGGCATCGGGCGGTTCGTCATCGACAACCCGGATGAATTGCGCAAGTTTGTGAAGTACCGCACCCGCTGCTCGCTGCTGATTCGCATCTCGTTCTCGAGCCCGGAGGCGAAATGCGATTTGTCGCGCAAGTTCGGGTGCGAACCGCAAGCGGTTCCGGATTTGCTGCGGCTGGCGGCGGATCTTCGCATCAAGATCGACGGCTTCTCTTTTCACGTGGGTTCCCAGACAGCCGGTTCTGCGATGTTTGCGAAGGCCATTGCGCGGTGCGGCAAATTGATGTCCGACGCGGTGCAGGCGGGCCAGGCACCGCGCATCCTGGACATCGGCGGCGGCTTTCCGGTGGATTATCTTGAGCGCTCGGCGCCCATCGAGGAGTTCTGTGAACCGATTCGCAGCGCCTTGAGGGGGCTCCCGGCCACCATCCGCCCGATTGCGGAGCCGGGCCGCTATATCGCCGCGCCGGCGGCGATTTCCGTCACATCGGTGATGGGCCGGGCGCTTCGCAACGGCCGATGGTGGTATTATTTGGACGACGGCCTGTACGGGAGTTACAGCGGCCAGGTATTCGATCATGCGAAATACCCCGTGGAAGCGCTGGTGCCTGGCGGCGAATTGTATCCTTCGGTCCTTGCGGGACCGACTTGCGACAGTATCGATGTCATCGATGAGGGGCTGGAATTGCCCAGACTCGACATGGGCGATCTCATCGTCGGACGCATGATGGGCGCCTACACTTGGGCCTCGGCATCGGAATTCAACTTTTTCCCGCGCGCCACGGTATTGGCGCTCGACAACGGTCGGTTGTTGACCGACAGGGGACGACGATGATTTGGACTCGGCGGCGGTTGTTGAAAGCGGGCGGAGCAACCGCCTTGGTGTCGGCCGCGAGCTTGCTGGCGCTGCCTGCGCGCAGCCTGGAGACTGCCGGCGCACCGAAACGCATCGCCCTCGAGAATCTGCACACCGACGAGAAACTGGAGATTGAATTCTTCCGCGATGGCGCCTACGTGCCCGACGCACTCGCGTCCATCAACGTGTTGCTGCGTGATTTTCGCACGGGCGAGCGTCATGCCATCGACCCGAGCCTGATGGACTATCTGGTGAAGGTCGCGCACCAGGCGGGCGTCGATCCGGTGTTCAGCGTCATCTCAGGCTACCGTTCGCCGCAGACCAATGCACATCTTCGCGAACAGAGCACGGGGGTCGCCCAGCACAGTCTGCACATCGAAGGCAGAGCCATCGATGTGCGCGTGAGCGGCATCGACTGCGCGGATCTCGCGGGCCACGCCCTGGATCTCAAACGCGGCGGCGTCGGCTATTACCGGACCTCTGATTTCGTACACCTGGATACGGGGACCTTTCGGACCTGGAAGGGTTAGAGCCTCTCGGCGGCTCAAGTTTCCGGCGCGCTGCGCTCCGCCTCCAGGGCCTTTTCCAGCCTTTCATCGTGCCGGTAGATGTCGTCGAAGAAGAGGACGTTGCCCTTCTCCGTGGCGATTGCGGTGCCATAGACGATGAAGACGCGGATGCGGTTCTTGAGCGTCACCGTGAAAGGAGCGGTGCCGTTCATCGCGGCGAGGATCTTCTCGCGCGTCCATTCCGGTGAATCGCGCAACACGTATTGCGCGAGTCCGACCGGGTCGCTCACCCGGATGCAGCCGTGGCTGAAATCGCGGCGCGATTCGGCGAACAGGGATCGCGCGGGCGTCGAATGCAGGTACACGTTGTAGGGATTGGGCAGCATGAATTTGACGAGCCCGAGGGAGTTGTCGGGCCCCGGCCTCTGGCGGATCCGAAGAGTTCCCCTGGCAACCAGTTCGACGTTCTCGGCGGTATTCGGCATCACGGTCGCGGAATCCCCGGATCCTCGCACGATTTCCATCTGCCGCCGCTCGATGTCCGCCGGATTGCGGCGCGCCGACGGCACGATCTCCTTCAAAGCGATGCTGTACGGCACTTCCCAATAGGGCCGGAAGATCAAGTAGCTCATGTCGGCGGCGAACACGGGCGTCTGGGTCTTGTCGAACGATTTGCCGACGATTACATCCATCTGCAGCATGTGCGCTTCCGAATCCGCGGTCGACTCGAATGCAAACAGACGGAACTGCGGAATATTCACGATGATGGGAGCGGACACGAGCTCCGAGGGCAGCCAGCGCCACCGTTCCATGGTCAATTCGATTTGACGCACGCGCTCACTCAAGGGGCGGGTGAGCTGGGAAAACGTCGCGGCGCCGAGGACGCCGTCGGCACGCTCGCCGTGCCTGCCCTGAAAATGTTTCAAGGCATCGACCAATTCCGGAGAGAGCGATAGCGGCGGAGCCGCGGGGAGCGCGGCGGACGCCGGCTGCGCCTCATCGCCGAGGGCAACCAACAGGCGCTCGAGCTTGGCTGCACCGGAATAGAAATCCCCGGGTTTGAGCGACTTCGCGGGTAATGCCGGCAGGTCGTTGAGATCGGGCTCGCCCGCCAGATCCCGGTAGTGCGACAACTGCTTCTTCAGCAGCTCGTAGTGGCTGAATTGCGGTTCCAGCGCGTCGACCGCGACCGCTACGTCCACCGCGGTCGACAGATGGGCAAGCGTGGTGGGAATGTCGAGGGGGATCCGTCCGACGCTCAAGCCGTACCCCATCGACGCCGGGTCGATGCGGCCCCAATGAACATCCGACAGGAATCTCATTCCGGCCAGCGACAGGCCTGCGTCGAAGAGCGCCCACTGCTCGATGCCGGAATGCGGCGCATCGATCAAATCGTTCAACAGGTAGGCCAGGCGATTGCCCGGATAATCCTCCGGGTTGAGGCCGCGCTCGCCGGCCAGCCGCAGCTGCTGCAGCAAGGAGATTGCCGCCGTCGTCGGCTTCGCGCCATCGCTCCACAAGAGGCGGTAGCCGTTCGCTTCGTACAGATTGCCGATCTGACCGCGATTGCGCGGTGCCGCGGACCAATCGAGATACGCGGGATTGCCTTCCTCGATGATGCGCTTCAGCGCATCTTCGGCAGGCGCCTGCGCAAGCGCCGTGGAGGCGAAAAGCAAAACGGCGGCGGCGAGCAACGCCGTACGGAATCGTAGGATGGCAATGCTCCTTGTTTCGCGCATGCAGGAATTCAGCATCGCAGCGTGCGAGGCGCTAGAATCTTAGCATGCGGACGGTGGCGCGAAATTCTTCGATGCTGATGCTGGCCTGCGCGCTGTCCGGGTGTGCGCCGTCCCCGCCGGGTTCGCCTGCGGCTGCATCGATCGCATCCGGTCAGGGCGAGCGCATCTACAGCGGCAATTGCGTACCGTGCCATCAACAGACGGGCAAGGGAATTCCCGGCGTTTATCCGAGTCTGGCCGGATCGCCCGTAGTGCTCGGTGATCCCGCAGAATTGACGTTGTGGGTCCTCAAAGGTCAGAGACCCCGCTCCATGCCGACCGGCCGCTATCCGACACAGATGCTGCAGTTCGGCTGGATGAAACCCGCGGACGCCGCCGCGCTCTTCACCTATCTGCGGTCGAGCTTCGGCAATTCGGCGGCGCCCGTGGACGCCGCCGTGGTGTCGAAGGCGCTTGCGCAATGACGCCGCCGACCGCGATTCATTCCATCGTGGATCGCTGCCGCGCGGGGAACCATGAGGCCGCGGTTGCCCGGCTGCGCTCCGGCTGGGTGGTCATGGGGGAACGCCAGGTGGTGGCGGGCTACTGCCTGCTGCTGCCCGACCCGGTCGTACCGCATTTGAACGCGCTGCCCCTGGAATTGCGCGGTCGATTCCTCTCCGACATGGCGATGGTCGGGGATGCATTGATGGCGGTCACGGCGGCCGTGCGCATCAACTACGCGATATTCGGCAACGTCGAACCCGCGCTGCACGCGCATATCTTCCCGCGACAATCGAGTGAGCCTGCAGCCACGCGCAGCGCGCAGCCCTGGGCGCTCGATTGGAATGCGGCGCCCGCCTATTGCGATGCCATCCACGGCGATTTCAAGCGCCGCCTGGCTGAAGGGCTGGCCGCCGCGCAGGCATGAAGACAGGCTGCCCGGGGCGCGGCCCTCCCGGCGATGGCCCCGCCGCCCCGGGGATTACTCGATGCGCCGCGCGAGTTCGCGCGCGACCTCGTTCAATTCGCCGAGGGGTGCCGAACACGTCATGCCCGTGCACACGTAGGCCACTGTCTGCGCCGCGGCATGCTTTGCAGCAAGCGCGGGCGGCAGCTCCGCGGCATCGTCCGGAATGGCGAACACCAGGCGATTTGGCGCGTACAGGGTTCCGAGTTCCGCCGCCCAGCGCTGCACCTCCGCGGCTTCGCCGCGGATGATCACGACCTGCATCGGCGTCAGAAGATCATCCAGCGCATTGGCGAGGCTCATGTGTGCCTGTGGATATTGCTGAAGCACGGTCCATCCTGCCCGAACGGTGCGCGCAGCCGCGTCCAAGTGGGACACCTCCGCGAGCAAGTACCCCAGGCGGCACAGCACGGATGCAGCGACCCCGTTGCCCGACGGCATGGCATCGTCGCTGAATGTCTTGCTGCGGTGAATGAGCCGTTCGTGATCCCGGGCGGTGAAGTAGAAGCCGCCCGACTCAAGATCCTCGAATTGCGACAGCAGGACCTCGGTCAACTGGCGCGCGAATTGCAAATCACTGCTGCGCCAGCGGGTCTGCAGCAACTCGAGGAGCGCATCGGCGAGAAATGCATAGTCATCGAGATAGGCGGCCAGATGCGCTCGCCCGTCCTTGTAGGTTGCGAGCAGGCGGCCGTCGCGCCAGAGAAAGCGGCGGATAAAATCGACGGCGGCCGTGGCGGCGTCCGCGAGCTCGGGCCGGCGCAGCACCCTCGCGGCGATTGCGAGCCCCTTGATCATGAGAGCGTTCCACGCGGTCAGGACTTTCTCATCGCGTGCCGGCCATACCCGAAGCGCGCGCGCGTTGCGTAACTTGACCCGCCCCGATTCGATCAATGCGGCGATGAACTCTCCTGGAAGCCCGAGCGCCGCCGCGATCGCGTCGATGGATTCGCAGACGTGCAAATGCCATTCGCCCTCGAAATTGGCGCCCCGATTCAGCCCGAAGCGGCGCGAAGCCGCCGCGTATTCTTGCTCCGCCAGCAGTGCTTGAGCCTCGGTCCGCGACCACACGTAGAATTTGCCCTCGTGACCTTCGGAATCCGCATCGAGGCTGGAGTAGAAGCCTCCCTGGGGAGCACGCAGGTCCCGCAGAACCCAATCCGCGGTCTCATCGGCGATGCGCGCGAAAAGCGCCTCCCCGGTCGCAAGGCTCGCGCGCGAGTATTCGGCCAGCAATTGACCGTTGTCATAGAGCATTTTTTCGAAGTGCGGGATCAACCACTCGGCGTCCGTGGAATACCGCGAGAAGCCGCCGCCCAACTGATCGTAGATTCCGCCCTCGGCCATGCGCGTCAATGTGAGGCTTGCCATGTACAGCGCCTTAAGATCAGGGCTGGCCCCGGTGCAGGTGGCATGCCAATGCCGCAGGCAGCGCTCAATGCTGACCGGATGCGGAAATTTGGGTGCATGGCCGAATCCCCCGAACCGCGCATCGAAGGATCGCTCGAGGGCGGCGCGCGCCTCCACGAGCGGTGAGTCGTCCAGCGCGACTCCGGCGGGCGCGGCTTCAGGCACGAGCCCGGCAAGCGCGAGCTTCAACTGCTCGTTCTGCGTGGCAATCTCCGCGCCGTGGGTGTGGTAGTACTCGGCCACGCGTCGCAGCAGATCGCCGAATGCCGGCATCCCGTAGCGCGGCTCCTTCGGAAAGTACGTGCCGCCGAAGAAAGGCGTCTGGGCGTCCGGCGTGAGGAACATGGTCAACGGCCAGCCGCCGGTGCCGTGCGTGATGAGCTGCTGCGCCAGCTGATAGACCTTGTCCAAATCGGGACGTTCTTCGCGGTCCACCTTGATGTTGACGTAGAGTTCATTCATCAGCTCGGCAGTGGCCGGGTCTTCGAATGACTCGTGCGCCATGACGTGGCACCAGTGGCAGGCTGAATAGCCGATGGACAACAGAATCGGCTTGTTTGCCTGCCGGGCCGCGAGCAGGGCTTCACCCCCCCACGGGTACCAATCCACCGGATTGCCGGCGTGTTGCAGAAGGTAGGGGCTCGTTTCTGCCGCAAGGCGATTGCGCTGCATGTTGCCGCTCCGCGTCAGATAGAATGCGCGCCAATATAGCTGAAGTACCTTCCATGTCCGACCCCAGCAATGTGGCAGAGTTGCCCGCCCTGCGCCTGAAGCGCAACGAAGATCGCCGTCTGCAAGCGGGGCATCTGTGGATCTTCAGCAACGAGGTCGATACTCAGCAAACGCCATTGACGAAATTCAAGGCGGGCGAGCTGGTGCGCGTGCTGGCGCACAATGACCGGGCGCTCGGTCTCGCCTATGTGAATCCTCAGTCGCTCATCAGCGCGCGCATGCTCGGTACATGGAGGATCCCTGATGCAGCCTGGCTGGCGGCGCGCATCCGACTCGCCCTGGCGATGCGGGAGCGGTTGTACCTTGAGCCCTACTATCGTCTGGTGTACGGCGAATCCGATGGGTTGCCGGGCCTGGTGGTCGACCGTTACGGTTCCGCCTGCGTCGTGCAGATCGGGACCGCGGGCATGGAGCGGCTCAAACTTCCGATTCAACGGGCCCTGGAGCAAGTACTGCGCTGCGAGGCGTTGCTCTTCAAGAATGACGGCTCGACCCGCGACATGGAGGGCCTTCCGAGCTACGTGGAGACCGCAAAGGGGCGGTTCGACGAGCTCGGGCTGGTGGTCGAGGACGGGCTCGTATTTCAGGTGCCGCTGGCCGAAGGGCAGAAGACTGGCTGGTACTTCGATCAGGCGGCCAACCGCCGCGCCCTGGTGAAGTACGTGCGCAAAGGCGCCCGGGTCCTGGACGTATTCAGTTACGTCGGGGCCTGGGGCGTGCGCGCGGCGCACAGCGGCGCGGGCGAGGTGCAGTGCGTCGACAGTTCCGCGCAGGCGCTCGAACTCGCCGCGAGCAATGCCGAACGCAACAAATTCCGGGTCGGCGCGCTCAAGGGAGATGCCTTCGAAGTGCTGGAGGATTTGGCGGGCAAGCGCGCCCGATTCGACATCGTCATCATCGACCCGCCGGCGTTTGCCAAACGCAAGAAGGATCTGCCCAAGGCGCTCGCGGCGTACAAGCGCTTGAACCAGCTCGCGATGCGGCTCTTGGCCGACGAGGGCATTCTCGTGTCGTGCTCCTGTTCCCATCACGTGAGCGCCGAGCAGTTGCAGGACGCCATCGCCAAGGCAGCGAGGTCGGCCGACAAACACCTGCAGATACTCGAGATGGGCGGCCAGGCGCCCGACCACCCGGTGCATCCCGCCATCCCGGAAACCCGGTATCTCAAGGCCTATTTCTGCCGGGTCGGCGACAGTTTAAAGTAGCCGCATGCTGACCTATCCGCACATCAACCCCATTGCCATTTCGATCGGGCCGATATTCGGCATCGGACCGTTGCAAGTGCATTGGTATGGGATCATGTATCTGGTCGGATTTGTCGCCGCCTGGTTGCTGGCGCGATACCGCTCCCGCCGTCCTGGATCGACGTGGACGGGGCTCGACATCGACGATCTCATCTTTTATTGCGCCATCGGCGTCATCGTCGGCGGCCGCGTCGGTTGGTGCATTTTTTACGGACGTGACGTGATCGCCGAGAACTGGCTGAACGTCTTCCACATCTGGGACGGGGGCATGTCCTTTCACGGCGGCATGACCGGAGTGCTGGCCGCTGCCGCCGTGTTCGCGCGGATCAAGGGCAAGCGAATCCCCGACGTGCTCGACTTCCTGGCGCCGCTGCCCGGGGTGGGGTTGCTCGCCGGCCGTCTCGGCAATTTCATCAACGGCGAACTGTGGGGCAAACCCACGGACCTGCCCTGGGGCTTCGGCGTGCCGGGCCCGTCGGGTGAACTCGTCGCCCGGCATCCCTCGCAGCTCTACGAGGCAAGCCTCGAAGGACTGTTGCTGTTCGTCGTGCTCTGGTGGTTCACCAGCAAGCCGCGCCCGCGGCTGGCGCCGATCGGCCTGTTCCTTCTCGTCTACGGATGCGCGCGATTCGCGGTTGAGTGGGTGCGCCTTCCCGATGCGAATATCGGCTATCTGGCGGGCGGCTGGTTGACCATGGGCATGCTGCTGACCATGCCGATGATCGTCGCCGGCGCGGCCGTGATGATCTATGCCTATCGCCGCAATGCGGCGTCGGGCAATTCAAGTACGGCGCACGCGTAATGCGGCAGTATCTGGATTTTCTGCGTCATATCCGGGTGCACGGTGCGCGCAAGGACGACCGCACCGGCACCGGCACGCTGAGCGTGTTCGGCTACCAGATGCGCTTCGATCTTGCGGACGGCTTTCCGCTCGTGACGACCAAGAAGCTGCACCTGCAATCGATCATCCACGAGCTCCTCTGGTTCATCAGCGGCGACACCAACGTCCGCTACCTGCGCGAACACGGCGTCAGCATCTGGGACGAGTGGGCCGACAGCGACGGCAATTTGGGGCCGGTATACGGCAAGCAGTGGCGCAGCTGGCCGACCGCTGATGGGCGTCATGTCGATCAGCTGGCACGCGTCGTCGATGAGCTCAAGAGCAACCCGGACTCGCGCCGCATCATCGTGAGCGCATGGAATGTGGGCGAACTGGAGCGCATGGCGCTTCTGCCGTGTCACGCTTTGTTCCAGTTCTATGTCGCGGGGGGGCGGTTGTCCTGCCAACTGTACCAGCGCAGCGCCGATGCGCTGCTCGGCGTGCCCTTCAACATCGCTTCGTATGCCCTGCTGACGCACATGCTGGCGCAGCAGTGCGGCCTCAATGCCGGGGAGTTCATCTGGACGGGCGGTGACTGCCACCTGTACTTGAATCATCTGGAGCAGGCCGACCTGCAGCTCACGCGAACGCCGTATTCCCTGCCGCGTCTGGCAATCAGGCGCATACCCCCCAGTTTATTCGATTACGCATACGAGGATTTCGAGATCCTTGGCTATCGCCATCACGCCGCCATCAAAGCCCCCATCGCCGTATGAAAAAACCTTCGCGCCGCCCCCGCACCCCCTTGTGCGAGGTGCGGCACTCTCCCATCCACGGATATGGCGTGTTCGCCGCACGCCGCATCCGCAAGGGGACGACGGTGATCGAATACCTTGGTGAGCGCGTGACCCATGCCGAGGCCGATTCACGCTACGAAGGCAAGGACCCCCGCGACAATCACACTTTTTTGTTCACGGTGGATGCGAAAGCGGTGATCGATGCGGGGGTGAACGGCAACGAGGCGCGGTACATCAACCATGGCTGCGATCCGAACTGCGAAAGCACGATTTCGAACGGACGGATCTTCATCGAGGCGATCCGGACCATTCAGCCCGGCGAGGAGCTTTCGTATGACTACCAGATCCAGCGCGACCGCGACGATGAGCCCGATGTCGACCAGGTCTACGCGTGCCGCTGCGGAGCCGCGAGCTGCCGCGGCAGCATGCTCGAGGCCGCGAAGAAGCCGCGCGGCGCCGCCAAGAAGGCGCGCAAGGCTTGAGCGGCGGGGGCGCTCCCGAACTCGTGCCCGCGGGTGCTGATGCCGGCTTGGTCCGCAACGGCGTATCGGTTTGGGACGGATTCGTAATGCCGTCCGAGGTTCGGGCCCTGGCCGAGTGCACCCGGCTGCGCAGGAGACGGGGCGATTTTTCCGCGGCCCGCATCGGCGGCGGGCGAGGCTTGCAGCACCGGGAGGAAATTCGCGGCGACTCCATCTGTTGGATCACCGCGCCGCTGTTGCCAGCCGAGCGCGCGCTGCTGGAGCGGCTCGAGCAGCTGCGCTTGCAGCTCAATGCCCAAGCGTACCTTGGCTTGTTCGATCTCGAGCTGCACCATGCCTGGTATCCGCCCGGCGCCGGATATGCGCGCCACGTGGACCAGCCGCACGGACACGCGCAGCGCCAGGTCTCGTTGGTGCTGTACCTGAACCAGAATTGGATGCCGGCCACCGGCGGCGAACTGCGCATTTTCGATGCAGCGGGCGGCTATCGGGACATCGAGCCGTTCGGCGGCCGGCTGGTGTGCTTTCTTACACCCGGCCGCGAGCATGAGGTGCTGCCGGCGCAGCGCGACCGCTTGAGCATCAGCGGCTGGTTCCGCTCGCGCGATTGACGCGCGGGCGCTCGCGGCTGCCGGCCCGATGACGCAAAATGCGCGCATGGGGGCCCGTGGCTTCATTCTGCAGACGAGCTACCGCAACGTCCTCGGGCCGAGCGGGCGGCGCACGCCAGTGGTGCACCTCTACGGCCGGCTCGAGGACGGCGGCACGTTCGCGGTGCGCGACGACCGGCAACGCCCCTATTTCTATATTCGCGCCGCCGACGCTGCGCGCGCCCGCGCGCTGCGCGCTCCGGGGCCGAAACCCGCCGACAGACACACCTTTGCGGGCGATCCGGCGTGCCGTATCGAGGTGGAAATTCCCCAAGACGTGCCGGCACTCCGCGACCGCCTGCATGCCTCGGGCGTGGCGACATTCGAAGCGGACGTGCGCTTCGCCGCCCGCTATCTGATCGAGCGGGGCGTCAAGGGCGGATGCGAGATCGACGGGGAATGGATCGCGGGAAACGGCGTGGCACGGGTGTATACGAACCCGACGCTGCGGCCGGCCCGCGTCGCCGTCGCTCCCCGCGTGCTGTCGTTCGACATCGAAACGGACGTGGACGAAAGCCTGCTCGCTATTTCGCTCTATGCGCCGGGCATCGACGAAGTTCTGATCGTCGACGGCGGGGTCCGGGCGATGCCGCAGCGCGCGCGCCGCTGCGAGGACGAGCGTGCAGCGCTCGATGCGTTCTGCGCCCGCGTGAGGGAATTCGATCCGGACGTCCTGACGGGCTGGAATGTCATCGACTTCGATCTGTCGGTTCTTCAGCGGACGGCGGTCCGATTGAACCACCCGCTCACGCTGGGCCGGGAACCGGGCGAGATGCGCCTGCGCAAGGCTGAAGGGTATTTCGGCAGCGGTCAGGCGACCATTCCGGGGCGTCTGGTGCTGGACGGCATCGATCTCATGCGAGGGGCTTTCGTGCGCATGGACGACTATTCGCTCGATGCCGTGGCCCGCGAGGTGCTGGGCGAAGGAAAGGCCGTGGCGGGGGATGCGCGCGACCGGATGGCGGAAATCCTCGCCAATTACCGCGATGATCTCGCCGCTTTCGCCATCTACGCGCGCACCGATGCGCGTCTTGCCTTCGATATCGTGGGCCGGCTCGATCTCGTGCGGCTGGCATACGCACGCAGCCTCCTGACCGGCATGACGCCCGACCGCGTCGCGGCCAGCATCGCATCCTTCGACTTTCTGTACCTGACCGAACTGGAACGGCGGGCGATCGTGGCGCCGAGCGTGCGCAGCGACGATTCGCAGGTCCATGCCGCCCAGCAGGGCGGTCACGTGCTCAAGTCCGAGGCCGGTCTGCATCGCAACGTGTGGGTGTTCGATTTCAAGAGCCTGTACCCCAGCATCATCCGCACTTTGAACATCGATCCCCTGTCATACGTCGACCGACCTGCGCCCGGCGCCGACCTCATCCGAACCGCCGGCGGCGCCTTTGCACGTACGCCAGCGATTCTGCCCCGCATGCTCGATGAGCTCTTTCCACGCCGCGAGGCCGCTCGATGCGCAGGCGACGCCGTGGCGTCGAATGCGATCAAGATTCTGATGAATTCGTTTTACGGCGTTCTGGGCGCCCCGGCCTGCCGGTTTTACAATCCGGCGCTGGTCAACGCCATCACCGGCACGGGCCGCGAACTGCTGCTGTGGTCGAAGGCATGGTTCGAGTCGGCCGGGTTCAAGGTGCTGTACGGGGACACCGACAGTTTGTTCGTCGATTCGTGCGCAGACGACGCGGATGTCGCACTCCGGCGGGGCCGGGAACTCGCGGTGGAGCTCAATTCGGCGCTCGGCACCCATGTCGAAAGCCGCTGGGGCGTGGCGAGCCGTTTGGAGCTGGAATTCGAAAAATTGTATCTGAAACTGTTCCTGCCGCTCGCCCGTCACAGCACGCGTGGAGCGAGCAAGCGCTACGCCGGCCTGCTCAGCGATGGGCCGGCCGGCCGGGTCGAATTCGTCGGCATGGAAGTCGTGCGCCGCGATTGGACGACGCTCGCGAAGGAGGTGCAGCGCGAACTCTATCAGCGCCTCTTCGAAGGCCAATCGGTGGATGCATACCTTTCCGACGTGGTGAAGAAGGTGAGAAGCGGCGGCCACGACGCCTCGCTCGTGTATCGCAAGAATCTGCGCAAGGACGCGGACGCGTACACGGCCACCACGCCGCCGCACGTGGTCGCAGCCCGCAAGTCCGCGCTGCCGGCGGGCCGGTCGATCAGCTACGTCATGACCACTGCCGGCGCGGAACCGCTCGACAACATCCGGCACCCCATCGACCGCGAACATTACGTCCTCAAGCAGGTGAAACCCGTTGCAGAGCCGGTATTGGCCGCATTGGGGCTCGATTTCGATCAAGTGATCGGCGACAGTCGTCAGCTCGATCTATATTCGTAGCCGGCTGATCGATGCGTCCGAAGAAGAGACACGCAGCGCCCGAAAACCCCGCGCTTCAGTCGATGTGGCATGCGGTCTGCGTTATACCGCGCGGCCGGGTGGCGACCTACGGCATCGTTGCCCGCATCGCCGGATTTCCCGGCCGGGCGCGCCAGGCCGGATTCGCATTGAAGACGGCGCCGGAAGATCTCGACCTGCCCTGGCATCGTGTGGTGGGTTCGGGCGGCCGCATCGTATTTCCAAGATCATCCCGTGAGCACAGAGAACAAGCGCGCCGCCTGCGCGCCGAAGGGATCTTGGTGAAGAACGGCCGCGTAGCGCGTTCCGCCATGCTCGAGCTCGACGACTTTTAGAGGCTCCTCGCGACAATCCGCGAATCGCCGAACATAATTCGATCGAGAGCGCGAGGGGCGCCGGCAATTTGCACGTGACATCCCTACACGTACACCGGGATCCCTGTCCTGTTTTGCCGCCAAAATCCGTTTGAAAGGATAGGGCGCGGCCGCGCGTCGATCCCCGGCATCGAGGACGGCAGACATGATGGCGACGGAAGGAAAATCATTGGTGTGCGGTGCAAAATCCGCGTCCCCCGCACGGGCTGAGAAGCGGCATCGTACACCGGGGACGTGGGTCGTCCTCTTGTGGCTCATCGTCATGATTCCCATGTTGTGGGGCGTCATGATGACCCTGGGGGACGTGCGGAATCTGTTTCGCTGACCGCGGGGTCCCGTGCTAGAGTCGACACTGCTTGACGTGTCAACTATCGGGACCCTGCATGAACCACTCGCAGACGCTGGTACAGTTGGTCGGCGGCATCATGACCGGCGGGATTCGCGTGATCGATCTGACGGTGCCGCTGCAGGCGGCCACGCCGGTGATCAAGCTGCCCCCGCAATTCGCGCCCTCGAAGCCGTTCTCGCTCGAGGAGATCTCCCGCTACGATTCGCGCGGCCCGGCTTGGTACTGGAATAATTTCTCCTGCGGCGAGCATACCGGCACGCATTTCGATGCGCCGATCCATTGGGTCACCGGCAAGGACTACCCCCAGAACGCGACGCACAACATTCCGGTGGAGCGCTTCATCGGTCCCGCATGCGTCATCGACGTGGCGCAGCAGGCCCGTGAGAGTCCCGATTTCCTGCTGACGGGCGATCTGATCGAAGGCTGGGAACGGCAGCACGGAAGGATTCCCGAACACGCCTGGGTGTTGATCCGCACCGACTGGTCGAAGCGGGAGGGCGCGGAGGCGTACCTCAACATCGCGGCGGATGGCCCGCATACGCCCGGATTTCACCCGGACTGCGTGCCGTTTCTGGCGCGTGAGCGCGACATCCTCGGCGTGGGTGTCGAGACGGTGGGCACGGACGCGGGTCAGGCCGCGACTTTCAATCCCATGTTTCCGTGTCACACGATCATGCACGGCTCGAACCGGTTCGGCCTCGCGAGCCTCACCAACCTCGAGCACCTGCCGCCGACGGGCGCCGTGGTGATCGCCCCGCCGCTCAAGATCGTCAACGGTTCGGGAAGCCCGTTGCGCGTTCTTGCCCTGGTGCCGCTTTAGGCTTTCGGGGCCGCGCGCTCGTGCGTGCGGCTCTTTCCCGTTCTGCGCTTCCTGGGCGGCTCCGGCCCAGCGTCGACCGAAAAGCGCTGCATCCGGCTGATGAGCTCCGGTGGAATCGGCGTCGCACGGGCCGACGCGGCCGAGATGAACACCAGCACCTGCTTCGCGCGCATGCGCAGCTCGCCCTGATGGGATGCTTCGATGCGAAGTTCGCAGGAACTGGTCCCCGCTCTCACCGTCCAGAGATTGAATGTCAGCCGATCGCCGTATCGAGTCGGTTTGGCGAAGTCCACCGTGAAATGAACCGAAGGGGTCAGAATCTGCTTGTGGTGAAACAATCCCGGGGCGCTCGCGGCGAGACCGTCTTCGAACCAATCCTCGACGAAATCGCTGATCATTTCGAAGTAGCGCGGGTAGAAGACCCAACCCGCCGCGTCGCAATGTCCGAAGCGAACGAGAACTTCACGCTGAAACGCCGACATAAGCCGCACTCCCGTTATCGATCCGTCGCCGAGCTTACCCGCAAGCGGCGCAAAAAGGGCGCGAAAACATGCAGGATCGGCATGCTAGACTTCCTATGATTTCGAACATTTCGCCGGCACCGGACGGCACAGCCGCGGACGCGGCTGCGGCCGCGATCACCGGGCGCGAGGCCGGTCTTCACAGGGATCTCTCCCGCCCGCAGCTCGTCATGATCGGCCTGGGCGGTGCGATCGGCACGGGCTTGTTCATGGGCAGCGGCGTTGCCATCGGCTATGCCGGTCCCGCGGTGATCTTGAGCTACGCCATTGCCGCCATTGCCGCCGCGGCGATCGTGTTCAGCCTGTCGGAGATGGCGGTGGTCCATCCGACCGCCGGCTCGTTCGGGACCTATGCGGAGATCTATCTCAATCCATGGGCGGGCGTGATAGCGCGCTACTCGTACTGGATGGCCCAGGTGATTGCCGTCGGCGGCGAGGCGGTGGCGGCCGGCGTTTACATGACATTCTGGTTTCCCGGCACGCCCGTGTGGCTGTGGTCCCTGGGATTCGCCTCCACGCTCCTGTATTTCAATTCAAGGTCGGTGGACAATTTCGGCTCGATCGAATACTGGTTCGCGCTCATCAAGGTCGCGGCCATTGTCATTTTCATTCTGCTCGGCCTGGCGGCCATATTCGGGATGTGGGCAGAGCCCGTGGGTTTGCACAATCTCACGGGGCTGCCCGGTGGGTTCGTGCCGCATGGCTTCGGCGGCGTTTGGATGGCCGTCATCATCGGCATTCTCTCGTTCAGCGGCATCGAAGTGGTCGCGGTCACCTCCGGCGAAGCCAAGGACCCCGTTCGGACGATCCCCGCGGCGCTGCGCATCATGGCGCTGCGGTTGTTCCTGTTCTACATTCTCGCGCTTGCCATCGTGGTCACGTTTGTTCCGTGGACGGATACCGGCGCCGCGATCGTTACGCAAAGTCCGTTCGTGCGCGTCTTTGCGCACTCGGGCATCCGTCATGCCGCGGGAATCATGAACTTCGTGGTGCTGAGCGCCGCATTGTCCAGCATGAACACCAATGTCTATCTGAGCTCGCGAATGCTGTTTTCCCTGTCGCGGGGAGGGTATGCACCGCGGTTCCTGGGCGGCCTGGGCAGGAACGGCACGCCGGTGGCCGCCATCCTGCTCTCGGGCGCCTGCATCCTCGCAGCCGCGGGGGTTTCCAAAGTCACGCCGCTGGCGTACAACTATTTGTTCGGGATCGCCCTGTTCGACGCGATGATCGTGTGGATAATCATCCTGCTCAGCCACCTGAGCTTCCGGCGAAGGCATCGGGCGGCGGATCTGCCGGTGCGGATGCCCGGGTTTCCCATCATCCAAATCGCGGGTCTTGCGCTATTGTGCGCCGTGCTCGTCACGATGGCACTCGACAAGGAAACGTGGCGCATCTCGTGGATCGTCGGAGTTCCCTGGCTGGCGCTCCTTTCTGCGGCATATTTCATCTTCAAGGCCTAGGCATGGATCAGGAACCGGATTTTCAACGATTGCGCAGGGAATTCCCGGTTCTCGAGCGCAAGACTTATCTCAACAGCGGCTCGTATTGCGCGCTCGCGAACGACGTGAGGGCCGCCTTCGAGGCCTACATGGAGGACCGGCTTCTGGTCGGCGCGAACTGGAACGTGTGGGTCGCCAAGAATGAATCCGTGCGCGCGCTGACGGCGACGCTGTTGCACGCGGCGCCCGATGAGATCGCCGTCACCGCCTCGGTCTCCGCGGGCCTGAATGCGCTCGCAAGCGCATTGCAGTTCTCCGGTTCGAGGGACAAGGTGGTGATCAGCGACTTCGAGTTTCCCACCAACGCGCAAATCTGGCATGCACAGGAGCCGCGCGGGGCGCGCGTGGTGCACGTACCGCGCGCGGCCGACGGGTACATACCATTGGAGAATTTTGCGAAAGCGATCGACGAACATACTCAGCTCGTGGCAATCACCCACGTCTGCTTCAGGAACGGCGCAAAGCTCGACATTCCCGGCATCGTGCGCCTCGCCCGCGCGAACGGCGCCCGGGTGCTGCTCGACTGCTATCAGTCGGTCGGTTCGATCGATATCGACGTCAAGGCCCTGGATGTGGATTTCGCGGCGGGCGGGATGCTCAAATATCTGCTCGGCACGGCGGGCATCGGCTTTCTGTACGTTCGGGACTCGATCATCGAATCCCTCGTCCCCTCGAACACCGGCTGGTTCGCGCAGGCCGACATCGGCGCGATGGACATCACCGCCAACCGGCCTGCGCCGAGCGCGCGCCGTTTCGAGGCCGGCACGCCCGCCGTCGTGAATTGCTATGCCGCCGAGGCGGGCCTGAAGTTCCTGCTGGCGGCCGGCACCCCGGCGATCGAACGGCGCAACTACGCCTTGACGCGCCGATGCATGCAGAGGCTCGAGGAGATCGGCTGGCCGAGCATCACGCCTCTCGCGAACGAGCGCCGCGGCGCCACGGTCGCCGTACCCGCGCGCGACAGCGGCGGCTTGTGCGCGGAACTCGGCAGGCGCGACATCGTGGTGTCGAACCGCGACGACAACGTGCGTGCGAGCTTTCATTTCTACAACAACGAGGACGACGTGGAGTCCTTCATCGCCTCGATGAGAGAACTTCGGCCCGCGTTCGCCCCCTGACATGGCAGATCCCGTCATCGCCCATCGCAAGGGCTTTTTCTGCGAGGTCAAGGCCGGCAGGCGCTGCCTGTGGTGCGGCTGCGGCCGCTCCCGTGCGCAGCCGTTCTGCGACGGCTCGCATGCAGGGACCGGCTTGCTGCCGATGGCCTTCAAGGCCGAACGCGACGAGGAGGTGATCTTTTGCGGCTGCAAACACACGGCCACGCCGCCGTTTTGCGACGGCGCCCACAACAATCTGCCGGGCGGCCACGTCGCCGATGATCCGGACAGCCCCGAGAATCGCAAGGTCTCGACGGCGGCGGCCGGCGCCGCGCCCGTCGTGCGGCTCGACGGAGCATGCTATGTGTTCTCGCCGGCTAGGGCCGCCCTTACCGCGCGAGGCTCATTGCGATATTGCGCCGTGGCAAGCCCCGCGCACGGTGCGTTGTTTCAATCCGTGTTTTATGGGGAGCTTGCCCGGGACGCCTCGCCGGTGATCTCCGCCGACGGCCGGCACACCGTCCTGTTCATCGCCGCGGGTGGCGGAGAAATCGACATCAGCGGACGTCGCTTCGACGTGGGCCCACTCACCGGAATTTACGTCCGGCCGGGCGAAGCCTACCGCATCCGCAACGGCGGCCCCGCTCCCATGAAGTTCTTCATGTGCAACGGCCCCGGCAGCGAGGATCTCGTCTGGCTCGAGGAGATGCCCGCCGCATTCGAAGCACAGTATCCGCGCCGCACCGCAGGGGTCGATGCGGCGCATCGGTGCAAAATGGCCGAGCGCCACTACCAACTGCTCGTGAATCGCGAGCATGGCTCGACAGTGGTGACGCAATTCATCGGCAACATCCCCGTGTCGAAGGCGGAGCCGCACCGGCATCTGTACGAAGAGACGCTGATCTTCCTCAATGGCGCGGGGGTCGTGTGGACGGAGAACCTCAAGACCAGCGTCGCCGAGGGAGACGTTCTGTTCCTGCCGCGCAAGCAGCTGCACTCCGTTCAATGCACCACGCCGGGCGGCTTCGACGTGGTCGGGGTCATCTATCCCGGCGACAACCCATCGGTCAATTACTAAAGACCCCGCGCCGCGGTCCTTCGGAGGCGGCGAAATCAATCTGCAATCATCCTTGCGCTACTATCGTGCGGCCAAGGCCCGGCGACGCCCGTGCAGAAAGCGCCGCAGGGGATAATGTAAAGTCGCTGCCCGCCGATTCAGGCGTTTACCCCTGGCACGAATGTTGCTTCGGTTACGTAGTGTAATATACCGAGAGTATGCCGTGAGGGGCCGCAACGGTAATCACGCCCCACTTCAAAGTATTGGACGCCTATGCGGTTGCCGTCGCTCAAGTTTCTGAAGACCTTTCAGGTCGCCGCCAAGCTGCAAAGCTTCAAGGCCGCCGCCGAGGAGCTGTTCGTCACGCCGTCCGCCGTGAGCCACCAGATCAAGGCGCTCGAGGAACAGCTCGGAGTTGCGTTGTTCGAACGCGGGGTACGCACGCTGACATTGACCGACGCGGGCGCGCACTATCTCGAACACATCAACGATATCTTCTCCAAGCTCGAATCGGTCACCGAGCAGCTTCAAGACCGCTACGGACGGACCATCATCCGCCTCAACGTGCCGCCATTTTTCGCGAACGAGCTGCTGCTGCCGCGGCTGGCGTCCTTTTCGCAGGCCCGGGAAGAGACGGATATTCGGATCGAAACGAGCTTCTCCGCGCCCAAGACCCATCCGCCGGAGGCGGACCTCTCCATCGTGGTGGGCTCCGGACCGTGGGAGGGACTCACCGTGCACGAATTGTTCGCACAGAGCTTCATCGCAGCCTGCTCGCCGGCTTTTCTGCTCGAGAATCCCATCAACTCGTATCACGACTTGAGCGGCAAGACGCTGCTGCTGCACGAGGAGCGGCGGGAGGCATGGGAGCGCTGGGCGGCGGGTATCGGAATCGAGCCGATCAAGCCCAACCGGCTGGTGCGCCTCGATACCATGTCGGCGGTGGTACTTGCCGCCGAGCAGGGCGTGGGGGTGGCCCTGGTTCCGTCCCGCTTGAGCGCCGACCGCTTCGTCGCCGGGGGGCTGGTTAAATTATTCGAGGCGGAATTGACGACCAATGAGAGCTATGTGTTGCTGCAAAGGCCCGAGGATCGCGGGCGCGAGGACTTGCAGGAACTGACGCGGTGGATCCTGTCGGAATGCCGGGTTGCTTGATGGCGCGGCGGCACGGCAGCGTCGGGACGGGCAGCGAGGCGGCCGCGCTTGAACTGGTCGTCGCGGTCGCGGAAAACGACGTCATCGGGCGCGGCAACCGGCTGCCGTGGCACTTGCCTGCGGATCTGCGGCATTTCAAGGATCTCACCCTCGGCAAGCCGGTGTTGATGGGCCGAAGGACCTACGAGTCCATCGGCAAGGCGCTCCCGGGACGGACGAACATCGTGCTCAGCCGTTCTCCGGAATTTTCCCCCGGCGACTGCATCGTGGTGAAAACCCTCGGCGACGCGCGCCTGGCGGCGGAGGGCCGGCCGGCATTGATGGTGATCGGCGGGGCGGAAATTTATCGCCGGTGCCTGCCCGAGGCCGACCGCATCCATCTGACCTTGATCCACGCAGCCATCCCGGACGGCGACACGGTCTTCGCGGGCTGGCGGGGGGCGCAGTGGAGCGAGTCGTCCCGCGAACGGCACGAGGCGGACGACAAGAATGAGTATGCCTACAGCTTCATCACGCTCGAGCGCGCGTGAGCCGCCGCCGGCATCAGCCGAGCGGCGCCAGTCTGACCCGTATCTCGCGTTCCGCGCGCGAGAAATCCACGTCCTCGAGCCTCGATACGGCGCCCGCGGTCAACTCGTTCAGCAGCTCCGACTGCACGGCTCCGCGCAGCAGCGCGGTTCGATAGGGAATTTCGTGGTGGAACATCACCATCGAGTAGCGGGGTATGAAGCGCTGCGGAAAGCGCCGTTCGAGCTCCAGTGACAGCGCCTGCTGCAGCTGAAACTTCGGATCGGCGACGCGCTCGCGCATTTCCAGGTAATTGTCGAGCGCCATGACGGCGATCGCGTCGGTGTTTGGTTTGCGCAGCGCGCCGAAATCCGAAAAGACGTCCGCCCACGGCGCGTGACGGCCCATGCAGGCGTCGAATTCCACGCAATCCTCGAAACAGCAATTCATGCCCTGACCGTGAAAGGGCACGATGGCGTGCGCGGAGTCCCCGATCAGCGCCGCCTTCCCGCCATGATGCCACGGGCTTGCCGACACGGTGCCGAGAAATCCGACGGGGTGATTTTGAAATTCTGCAATGCAGCCGGGCATCAGTTCGCGTGCGTCCGGAAAGCTTCGGGAGAAGAATTCTTCGATGGCGCCGGGGTCCGCCAGACTCTCGAAACTCGGGTTTCCGCGCTTTGCCAGAAACAGCGTGGCGGTGAAGCTGCCGTCCTCGTTCGGCAGGGCGATCAGCATGTAATTGCCGCGGGGCCAGATGTGCAGGGCATCGGCAGCCATGCGGTGCTTCCCGGCCGCATCGGCCGGTATGGAGAGCTCCTTGTATCCGTGCTCGAGGTCGGTTTCCTGCGCATCGATGAAATTGAGCGCGCTCATGCGTCTGCGCATCCACGAGCCGGCCCCGTCGGTCGCCAACAAGGGCTGCATGGGGACGCTGATCAGGCGGTCGCGGCGCAGATCGCGTATCAGCGCCACTCCCTCGTCGAACTCCGCAGTCTCGAATCGATGCTCGAAGTGAATGGTCACCCCGGGCTCGCGCGCCGCGATCTCGAGCAAGACCTGCGTCAGGCGATGCCTCGATATCGAGTAGATCTGCTCGTTCTGCCGCTGTCCGTAAGGCTGCAGCGATGTGCTTCCATCCGGCCCATGGATGCATCGCCCGCGCATCGGCAGCAGCGCCTTCTCGAGGCTCGGGAACACTCCCGCCATCCGCAGTGCGTGAATACCGCGGTCGGCCAGCGCCAGATTAATCGACCGGCCCGACCCGGCGGCGGAGCCTCGCGGATCGGAGCGGCTCTCGTAGAGTTCGACCGAGTGGCCGCGGCGCTGCATGAGGATCGCGAGCAGTGCGCCGGTGGGACCGGCGCCGACGATGCGAACGGCCGGGCGAGCGGCGTTCATCGACGCAGCGCATGTGACAGCGCGTCCACCGCAGCCAACACATCGCTGTAAGAGTTGTAAAGCGGTACCGGCGCCAGCCGCAGCACGTCCGGCTCGCGCCAATCGCAGATCACCCCGGCCTCCGTCAACAATTCATGGCAGCGTTTGGCGGCGGCGGCGGGCCGCGCGATGCGAATGCTCAATTGGCAGCCGCGCTGCGAAGGGTCGCCGGGTGTGATGATGTCCACGAGGCTGGCCAGCCGGGCCTCGAGCAGACGCTGCAGGAATCCGGTCAGCGCGATGGATTTCTCGCGCAGCCGCCCGATGCCGGCCTGCGTAAAGATCTCCAACGAGGCCAGCAGCGGCGCTGCGGAGAGGACCGGGGGGTTGCTGATCTGCCAGCCCTGCGCGCCGGGGATCGGATTGAACTCGGGTCCCATGTCGAACCGCGTCGCGGCGTCGTGTCCCCACCAGCCAGCGAACCGCGGCAGACCGACGCCTCGTGCATGCCGATCATGCACGAAACAGCCGCCGATGGCCCCGGGCCCGGCGTTCAAATACTTGTAACTGCACCACACGGCGAAATCGGCGTCCCAATCATGCAAGTGCACGGGCGTATTGCCGATGCAGTGAGCGAGATCGAGGCCGGTCACGGCGCCCGCGCGCCGCGCCGCGCCGATAACCGCCTTCACGTCCAGGGACTGGCCGGTCAGGTATTGAACGCCCGGCAGCAGGACCAGCGCGAGCGCGGATCCCTCGCGCTCGATGCGATGGATCAGGTCCTCCGTTCTCAAATGCCGCTCTCCGGCACGCGGCTCGACCTCCACCAGGTGCTCTGGCGCGTTCAATCCGTGGAATTGCAGCTGCGACACGATGGCGTAGCGATCCGAGGGGAATGCCGATTTCTCGATCAACACCCGGTTTCGCATGCCCCGGGGGCGGAAAAAACTCACCATCATCAGATGCAGGTTCACCGTCAGCGAATTCATGGCGATGACTTCGCTCTCATGCGCGCCGACGAGGGAGGCGAGCGGTGCCGCAGCGTGCTCGTGATAGGGAATCCAGGGACGCCCGGCCTGATGGTGTGCCAGCACGCCCAGCCTCCGCCAATCGTTCAGCTCCTGTTCGACGTACTGTGCAGCGGATTTGGGCTGAAGCCCGAGCGAATGGCCGCACAGGTACACCAACCTTCGCCCGGTACCGTCGACGGGATGATGGAACCGCTCCGCGAAATGCGCCAGCGGATCGTTTGCGTCCGCGGCAAGCGCGCCTGCGGCGTCGGGCGTCACCGGCCTGGAACCTGCATGACCGTGCCGCAGGCCGTGCAGGTACGATGCGAAAGGCTCGAAAAGAATCGGGAAAAAATCTCAGGCAATTGCGTTTCGATGTTGCTCACCGCGACGCGCTCCAAATACAGACACTGCCCGCAGTTCTCGCAATACCAGGAGAATCCATCGAGCTCATCCGGAGCGCGGCGCCGCTCAACGACCAGCCCGACAGTGCCGGCAGGGCGCCGCGGGGAATGCGGCACCTGCGCGGGCAAGAGATATACCTCACCCTGGCGAATCGGGATATCCGTCATGCGCCCGTCCTGGACCGTTTTGAGCACCATGTCCCCCTCCACCTGAAAGAAGAACTCCTCGCTTGGGTCATGATGATAGTCCTTACGGACATTGGGGCCGCCCACCGCCATGATGATGAAGGCGCTGTCCTGAAACAGGAGCTTGTTGCCGACGGGGGGTTTGAGCAGTTCTCGATTCTGCTCGATCCATCGACGCAGATTGAAGGGCGGGAGTGCTTGCATTGCCGCATTATACCGGCACCGCGAGGCTCCCGGGCCATTGGCCGCGTCAGGGAATTTGGGCGGCCGCGCAGGGCACCTGAATCTCGCGCGCACCGGGATCATCCAGCCGCAGCGCCGTCAATGAGCCGCCCCAAACGCAGCCCGTATCGAGACTCGTGACGTCGGCATTGCGGAAGAAGCCCAGCGTCGACCAGTGGCCGAAGACGATGCGGGGTCCGCGCCAAAGCGCCTGCCTTGCCTCGAACCACGGAATCAGCGACCGGGCCTGCGGCTTCTTCGGCGATCCCTTGGCGCGAAGCACCAACCGGCCGTCCGCATCGACGTAGCGCAGACGGGTAAAGCAGTTGGCAACGAACCGCAGTCGCTCTTCTGTTCCGCGAACCTCGTCCCAGAGATCCGGCTGATCGCCGTAGAGCCGGTCGAACAGCTTCGCCGGGTCGCGCCGCAGCGCATCCTCGAACTCGCGCGCGCATTGGCGCGCCAGGTTCAAGTCCCATTGCGGCGCCAGTCCCGCATGCAGCATGCACACGTTCAATTCGGGATCTTCGTGAAACAGCGCCCGGCCCGCAAGCCATTCGAGGAGCGCATCGCGGTCGGGGGCGGTCAGTATCCCGCCCAGCGTGTCGCCGCTGCGTGCACCGGTGGATCCGAAGGCCACGGCCAACAGGTGCAGGTCATGATTGCCCAGGGTGACGGTCGCCGCTTCCCCCAGAGAACGAATTCTGCGCAGTACGCCCAGGGAGTCGGGTCCGCGATTGACAAGATCGCCCACAAACCACAATCGGTCGCGGTCGGCCGAGAATTGCAGAGCCCCGAGCAACGCACCGAGTTCGGCATCGCAGCCCTGCACGTCACCGATTGCGTAGAGCGCCATCAGGCTTGCACTTCTAGTGAAGCACTCCGGGCATGGCGAGCCTGAACGGTGCAATCGGCGCATCGAATTGCTGTCCGTCGTCGGCCACCATCTGATAGCTGCCCTGCATGGTGCCGACCGGCGTTTCGATCACCGCGCCGCTCGAGTAGCGGAATCCCTGTCCCGGTTTGAGGTAAGGCTGTTCGCCGACCACGCCGTCGCCGCGGGTCTCCTTCACGTTGCCGTTCGCATCCGTGATGATCCAGTGGCGGGTGAGCAGACGCGCCGGGACCTGGCCTTCGTTGCGTATGGTGATGGTGTATGAAAAGACGAAACGCTTGTCGCGCGGATCCGACTGCTCCTCGAGATAGGATGTTTCGACCTCGACGCGGATTCTCGGATTCTCGGGCTCGGAGGTCATGACCGCCGTCGCATCATTTCAAGCGTACCGTCAATACGTCGCAGTGCGCACCATGCAGCACGGTGTCTTCCGTGAAGTTCACCAGGATGGCGAGGCCGTGGCGTTCCCGGCCGCCGAGCACGATGAGATCCGCGCGCTCCTCTTCCGCGACGCGGAGAATCTCCGCCTTGGTGTTTCCCGCTTCCACCCGGCCGGCGGCCCGGGGCAGCGCCAATCGTGAGATGAGCCCGTCGATCCTCTCGCGCGACCGCTTGATCAATTCATCCTCGATCTCAATCGTGGGGATCAGCGATTCGCCCAGGGGTTCCACCGGCACGAAATCCACGACGTGCAATATCACCATCGAGGCATCCGAATATGACGCAAGCTCCCGCGCGGCGACGGCGACCTGGTCGCTGCCTTCCGACAGATCCACGAGCACCAAAAGCTTTTTGTATCCGGCCATGAGCGTTCAAGTATAGCCGACCAATCGCGAGTATTGGGCGGCCAGGAGGCCGAATTGCGCCGGCGCGAGCGTTTCCGGACGCAATTGCGGATCGATACCGCAGGATTCGATATCCCGCGAGGTGAGCAGACCCATCAGCGAATTGCGCAGCGTCTTGCGCCGATGGGAGAACGCGGTCGTCACCAAGGTTCGCAGCGCGCCGTCACGGCCGATGTCGAAGCGCGGATTTTCGGTGGGCCGCAAGCGCACGATTGCCGACCACACCCGGGGCCGCGGCTGAAACGCGCCGGGGCCGACGTCGAACAGCGCTTCGACCTCGGCGACGGCCGCGAGCATGACGGTCAAACGCCCGTAATCCTTCGTTCCGGGCTGCGCGGCCATCCGATCCACGACCTCCTTCTGCAGCATGAAATGCATGTCCGATAGGGCGGCTCGCTGCGTCAGCAGGCGAAAGAGCAGGGGAGTCGAGATGTTGTAGGGAAGATTACCGACGATCCGCAAGCGCGTACCCGCTCCCCGAAGGCGGATGAAGTCCGTGTCCAGCACGTTCTCGACGTGCACGCGCAGCCCGCCTTTCGCCCTCGGGTCGGCCTCGAGCGCCTGCGCCAGATCGCGATCGATCTCGATCGCGTCCAAGCGCCTTGCGCGCTCGAGGAGCCCCCAGGTGAGCGCACCGCGGCCGGGGCCCACCTCGACGATGCGCTCCCCGGCGGCAGGCGCCACGGCGTCGATGATCCGGCGGATCACGCCGGGATCATGCAAGAAGTGCTGGCCGAACCGCCTACGTGCCGTCACGGGTGGAGCCTGTGCGGGCGAGGTGGATGGCGAGGTGCAGCGCCGCCCGCAGGCTGCCGGCGTCTGCATTGCCGCTTCGCGCCAAGCTCAAGGCGGTACCGTGATCGACGCTCGTGCGCAGGATCGGCAGTCCGAGCGTCATGTTCACCGCATTGCCGAATCCGACGTGCTTGATCACCGGCAGCCCTTGATCGTGGTACATCGCGACGATGACATCGGCCGTTTGCAGGAAGCGGGGGGTGAAGGCCGTGTCCGCGGGTACGGGCCCCTGGAGGTCGAGGCCTTCGGAGCGCAACTCGCGAATCACGGGCTCGATGACCTCGAGTTCCTCGCTTCCCAGATGTCCGGCCTCGCCCGCGTGCGGATTGAGTCCCAGCACCGCAATTCTCGGCGCGTCCAAGCCGAAATGGCGCTGCAATCCGAAGTTCACGATGCGAATCGTGGCGCGCAGCCGCTCACGGGTGATGGCACGCGGCACGTCGGCAAGCGCCAGATGAGTGGTGACCAACGCCACGCGCAAGGATCCGGCGACCAGCAGCATGACCGGGAGCGCGGCGCGGGTCCGTGCCGCGAGATATTCGGTGTGGCCGGTGAATGCGTAGCCCGCATCCATCAGCGTGCTCTTTTGCACCGGTGCCGTGACCATGGCCGCAAATTCGCCGTTCGTGCAGCCGTCGCAGGCGCGGTCCAGCATGTCGATGACGTAGGCGGCATTGCGCGGATCGGGCTGTCCCGCGATCACCGGCCGGGCGGCCGCAACATGCATGACCTTGAGGGTTCCAGGGCGATGGACGGAGCGCCGCGAGGAGTCATACCGCTCGATGTTGAGCGGCACGCTCAAGTCGCGGGCCGTGGCCGCCAGCAGCCCGGCATCGCCCGCCACCACGATGTCGGCATTCCATTCATCCTGTGCCAGATCGACACACGCGTCCGGCCCAATTCCTGCGGGTTCACCCGAGGTGACGACGATCCGCGGCGTGTACACCGCTGCGCGCGCCTACATCTTGACTTCGACGAAAGCCTCGTCGCGTAAGCGGCGCAACCACAATTCAGTCTCCTCATCCGCCTTGCTCTCGCGGATGGCTGCGAATGCACGCTGCCGGCGCACATCGTCGGTGCTGTCGTATGTGCGGGTGCCCAGCATCTGCACGATGTGCCAGCCATAGCGGCTCTTGAACGGTTCGCTGATCTCGTCTGGCTTCAAGTCCGCAATCGCCTTGTCGAATTCCGGTACGAACGTGCCCGGGCCGCTCCAGCCCAGATCGCCGCCGTCTGGCGCGGAGCCCGGATCCGCGGAATTGGTCGAGGCCAGGCCGGCGAAATCTTCACCCTTCAGGATGCGATCGCGCAGCTTGCTCAGTTTCTGGCGCACCGTCTCGTCGTCATCCAGCTCGTTCGTCTTCATCAGGATGTGGCGGACGTGAATCTGGTTGATGATGACCGGGGCCTCGCCGCTGCGTCGTTCGTTCAGCTTCACGATGTGAAATCCGCTCGGCGTGCGCACGGGCTCGCTCACTTCGCCCGCCTTCATTCTCGTGACCAGATCCAAAATGAACTGCGGCAGCTGGGTGCCTTTGCGCCAGCCGAGCTGGCCGCCGTCCAACGCCGTCTGGCTGTTGGAGTTTGCGATCGCGAGTTGACCGAAGTCCTCGCCCTTGGAGGCGCGGGCGGCCAGGTCCTGCGCCTTGTGCGTAATCTCCTCCAGCTGCTGCGGCGTTGCGGCCTCCGGCAGCGACAGGAGAATGTGCGATACGTTGAATTCATCGTTGGCGGCCGAGGTTTGCTGACGCGTGAGAAACTGCTCGAGCTCGTGGGGACTCACGTTGATGTGAGCGATCACGTCGCGCTGCCGCAGAGTGCTCAAGGTCAGCTCCCTGCGCATCCCTTCGCGATACTGCTTGTATTCGACGCCCTGCGCGGCCAGCGCCGTCGGAAGCTGATCGAACGGGATCTTGTTGCGGCTCGCGATTTCCTGCAGCGCGCTGTTCAATTGCTCGTCGGACACCGTCAGGCCCACCCGTTTGGCATGCTGGGACTGGATTTCCTGAAGTATCAGGCGATCGAGGACCTGCTGCTTCAGCACGCTTTGCGAGGGCAGTTCGACCTTCTGTTCCTGCAGCCGCCGGGTGACCGCATCCATCTGTGCGTCAAGCTCGCTTTTCAGCACCAGCCCGTCGTTGACGATGGCGGCGATCCGGTCGAGCATTTCGCCGTGCACGCCGATGTCGCGGGTCTGTGCATGGGCCGCCATCGGCAGCAGGGGCGGCAGCATCGCCAACAAGCAAAATACCGCAAACTTACGCATGAGTCGAAGTTCCTGTCAGGGGGCCTGATACTGGGCATTCGGGTCCCGGGTTGAGTACCCGCGGATCGATTGTTCCAAGAAGGAATCCGCACGCTTTCCGACTGAACTCAAGCCCGTGAGTTCCAATTGTAATGCAAACGAGGTGTCCAGTCCTCCGTTGAAGTTGCTGATGTAGCGTCGCTGCACGACCTGAATGCGGTAGCAGCAGCTTTTGTATTCAAAACCAGCCACTTGTTCGATCGTTTTCTTGTCCTGGAGCGAATAGACCCAGCGGCCCACGGTATTCCAGTGCGCTGTGATGGGCCAGGCGAACGAGCCGTCCCACTGTTTCAGGATGACCCCTTGAGTCAGGACGTTTTGCTGAAAGCGGTAGCCCAGGTTGACCACCCGGGTCGGGTCCGGGCGGTACTGCAGTGAGACCTCGGATTTGTCTGTTTGCGAGGTGTACGGGTTCCACAGATAGTCGAAGTTGAAGCTGAAGTGCTTGTAGGCGGTCACCGCAACATCGGCGACGAGATCCGAAGCCGGGTATTGTGCCAGTGTCTGGCCGGAGCCGAGGGGTGCAAAGGTCTGCAGCGGCAGGCCCGAGACATATTGGCCGGGCATGACCGCGAGGGTCTGTCCGCGGGCATTGACCAACGCCTGGCCCGGCAGGGCGAGGGGATTGACTCCGGGTACGGTGACCAAGGTTTCGCCGGATGCCGCCAAGGCGTCCACCGCGGGCAAACCCACCCGCGGAATCGAGAAATAGCGGATCTGGCCGAGGGTGGCCGACAGATACTGCGTGCCCGATGCGGTATCGAAGAGCCGCGTGGTCATGGCGAGAGCCACCTGATTGGCATCGCCGATCCGGTCCTCGCCCACGTATCGGTTGGTCCGAAACAACTCAGTGAGGTTCAAGTCGGGCAGTCCGGTGTCGAACAGCGGCAGGTTGTCCTGGTTGCGATAGGGAACGTAGCTGTAGGCGATGCGCGGCTCGAGCGTCTGGGTCCGTTGTCCCTTGGACCCCGCGTCGCGGGTGAACACGAGGCCCGCATCGACCCGCGCATAGGGCAACGTCCGAGTGGGTGTGCTCGGGGCACCGATGCCGATGGCGGCGGCATTCTTGAGATCGTACTGCGTAAAATCGTAGCCCACCGCGGGCTCGAAGAAGTAGCCGGATCCGCGGCTCGACCAGCGAATTTCCGGCGCCAGGTTCAGGCGCACGCCCGTCGGGCCCACTTCGCGGAGGAAATTGACGGCCTCGGCGTCAAGCGCGAATTCGAATTGGCTGTTCATGATCGGCCACAGGGCATCGGCTTGAATCCGCGGCACACGCGAGTAGGGACGCTGGTCGCAGAGCGCCGGCGGCAACGAGACTCCGGCGCGGCAAGTCGTGAGCACGTTGATGATATCGATGGTCTGGAAATTTTGCAGCTCGCCGCGCACCCGCCACGCATCGTCGTAATAGAGGATATCCGCGCGGCGTTCGAGGAACGTCACGCTGGTCTGGTCGGAACCCACGGCGAAGTCTTCGAAGTAGCTCGAGTCGCTGACGCCCGCAATATCGGCGTCGAAACGCATTCCCTGCTTCAGGTTCGTGATGTCCGTGAAGTGCAGGTAGCTGCGGTCGCTGTGGAATTGCGAATCGTTCGGCAAGAACGTGGCGTCGAGCTGGCCGTGGGAATCCGCGGTCAGGAAGCGAAAACTCTCCGCGAGCTGCACGCCGCGCGCCGACAGCAGTCCGGGCGTGAGCGTGAGATCGTAGTTCGGCGCCAGGTTGAAGTAATAGGGAACTTCCAGTTCGAAGCCATTGTTTCCGGAATGGCCGAAACTTGGGAAAAGCAAGCCGCTCTTGCGCTCGTCCCCCAGGGGAAACGAGATGTAGGGCGTGTAGAAGATCGGCACGTCCTTGAAGCGCATGGTGACGTCGCGCGCGACGCCCTCCTGAACCTTGGTGTCGAGACTGATGGAGGAGGCTTGCAGCATCCAATCCTCGTTACCCACCGGACAGCTGGTATAGCGCACCGTCACCAGCTTCACCTTGCCGTCCGGAAGCACGTCGATGTCCTTCGCGAAGCCGCGCCCGTTGCGATCCATGAGCTGAAAGTTCGCCTGATCGAAATTCGCGGCACCGTCGATGTCATAGCTGCCGGTGGTGCTGCGCACGCGCAATTTCGGATCCGAGAAATCCACGCCCCCTTTGACCGCGACGCGCCCGGTCTTGTCGTCGTAGGTGACCGAATCCGAGGTGACGCTGCGCGCGTCCTGCCGCACCCTCACGCGGCCGTTCAGCACGGCGCTGCCGTTGGCGTCGAGCACGGCGTCGTCGCTGTCGATGTGAATCCGATGATCGTCGGCGGCGATGTCGCTCGCGACGGGTGCCTCATACTTCGGCGGAGCGGGACACATGTCTGCGGCGCGGACCATGGAGGCAATCGCGAGGCAGACGACGGTGAATGCGGCTCGAGCGGGAAAAGCCATGGACAAAATGCATCGCCTTAGTCGGTATACTGGAAGCCGCCGCATTTGCGGTTAGCGAATGGTCAAGCATGGGTGTACCGGATGCAAGCGATTCTCGCCTGGCGGAATTGACCCGCTGGGTGTTCGACGACTTGGGATTTGCGGGCAGCGGGATCGCGCCCGCCTCGGTCGACGCGAGTTTCCGCCGCTATTTTCGCGTGACCCGCGGCGAGGAAACCTACATCGCGATGGACGCGCCGCCCGGGAAGGAAGACCTCGAGCCTTTCGTGAAGGTGGCGAGAATGCTTCTCGGTATCGGACTCAACGTGCCGGTGGTTTTGGCAAGGGATGCGAAGCAGGGTTTTCTGCTGCTGTCGGACTTGGGAACGCGGCAGTATCTCGATGAGCTCCGGGGCGCCGGCGCGGCCGACCGGCTCTATGCGGATGCGCTCAAGGCCTTGAGGGCCATGCAATCGGCCGACGAAGCGATGTCGCGTGATCTGCCGCGCTATGACCGTGCCATGCTGATGCGCGAAATGGAGCTCATGCCGCAGTGGTTTCTTGGCGATCATCTGGGACTCAAGTTGTCGGCCGCCGAACTCGGCATGCTGAACCGCCTGTTCGAGGCCCTGGTGCGGAGCGCACTGGCGCAGCCTGCGGCATTCGTGCATCGCGATTATCATTCGCGCAATCTGTTGGTGACGCCGGCCGACAATCCCGGCATCCTTGATTTTCAGGACGCGGTGTGGGGGCCCGTCACCTACGATTTGGTGTCGTTGCTCAAGGATTGCTATATCGAATGGCCCGCGGCGCGAGTGCGCGCATGGGCTTTGGAGCACCGCGAACGGCTGCTCGCCGGCGGGTTTGCGCTCGCAGCAACCGAGGACACGTTCATCCGGTGGTTCGATCTCATCGGGTTGCAGCGGCACATCAAAGTGCTGGGAATATTCGCGCGCCTCAACTATCGGGATCGAAAGTCCCAATATCTGCTCGATTTGCCGCGGGTGCTCAACTACACGCGGGCCGCCGCCGCGGAGTATCCCGAAACGGCGGAGTTCGCCCAATTCATCGCCAGGCGCATCGACCCCGAATTTTCCGCCGCCCAGGAGCGCGCGAGCGCATGAGCGCAGCGCCTGAACGCCCGCGCGCCGCCATGATTCTGGCTGCCGGCCGGGGCGAGCGGATGCGGCCCATGACCGACACCACTCCGAAACCCATGCTGCGCGTGCGCGGTCAACCGCTGATCGAACGCCACGTCGCGGCCCTGGCGCGCGCCGGGATGGAGCGGATCGTGATCAATCTCGCCTGGCTCGGCGCGCAGATACGAGAGTATCTTGGCGACGGCGCACGCTATGGCGCGCCGATCATCTACAGCGAAGAACGGCCGCATGCGCTGGAAACCGCCGGCGGCATCTTCCGCGCATTGCCGCATCTTGCGCCGGGGCCTTTTGCGGTGGTCAACGGTGATGTTTATACGGACTTTCCATTCGAGACCCTTCGGATCGCCTCCGATCGTGATGCGCACCTGGTCCTGGTGCCGAATCCGCCGCAGCATCCGCACGGTGATTTCGGACTCGACCGGGGCCTCGCGGTGCCCTCGGCCGCGAGCCAATACACCTTTTCCGGGATCGCCGCGTATCGGTGCGGCTTCTTCAGCGGATGTTCGGACGGCGCATTCCCGTTGAAGCCCCTGCTGCTGCGCGCCATGGCGGCAAATCGCTGTTCCGCAGAGCTTTACACGGGATCGTGGGAAGATGTCGGCACGCCGGAGCGGCTGCGGGTCTTGAACGCCGGCCAGGAGCCTGTCTGAATGCTCAGACAGGCTGCACGGGCCCTGGGGTACAATTCGGGCATGTCGAAGTTCAAGGGCATCCCCATATCGCAGGAACCGCGGCCCGCGCGCAGCGGCGACAAATACACCACCGCTCAAGGCTTTACCGCGATCCGAGACGGCGTCAAACCGAAGCCCCAAGCGCTCGCAGCGGCGGCCGCAGCCGCCGCGCCCGCGCAGCGCCTCCCCACGTGGCTGCGGGCGCCGCTGGCGTCGGGAAAGGAGTTCGCTGCGGTCAGACAAATCGTGCGCGAGCACCGTCTGAGCACGGTGTGCGAAGAGGCCAAATGCCCGAACATCGGCGAGTGCTGGAACGCCGGCACCGCAACCATCATGCTGATGGGCTCCGTATGCACGCGTGCCTGTCGATTTTGTGCGGTGGACACCGGCAATCCCCGCGGCTGGCTGGACCCGCAGGAACCGGAGAACGTCGCCCGCTCGGTCCAACTGATGGGCCTCCAGTACGTGGTGCTCACGTCGGTCAACCGCGATGATCTTGCGGATGGCGGATCGGCGCACTACGCCGCGGCGATTCGCGCCATCAAACGGCGCAATCCCGGCACCGCGGTGGAGGCATTGACGCCGGATTTCCAAGGCGTCATACGCGACGTGCAAACCGTCCTGGATGCGGGGGTGGACGTGTTCGCGCAGAATGTGGAGACGGTCCGCCGCCTGACCCATCCGGTGCGCGATCCACGCGCCGGCTACGCGCAGACCATCGATGTGCTCCGGGAGGCGAAGATCCACAGGCCCTCGGCGTTGACCAAGACGAGCTTGATGCTCGGATTGGGCGAAACCGAGGAGGAAATTCTTGAGACCCTGCGGGATCTTCGCGCTGCCGCGGTCGACATCCTGACTCTCGGACAGTATTTGAGACCGACGCCAAATCACTTGAGTGTCGAGAGATTCGTCACGCCCGTGGAATTCGATCGATACCGCGAACAGGCATTGTCACTGGGATTTTTGGAGTGCGTTTCCGGCCCATTGGTGCGTTCGAGCTACCGCGCGGAGCGTGCTCTGGCGCGCAACAATGCCGGGCTCGACAACGCCCGGGCCGTGCCCGCCGCACCCGCCGGAGCGCGCCCCGCCTCATGAGCGACGCCCCTGTGATCCGGCATCTGGGGCTCTCGCCGTACGAGCCCACCTGGCGGGCGATGCAGCGATTCACGGACCAGCGCGAGAAGTCGACGCCCGATGAGATTTGGTTCGTCGAACATCCGCCGGTGTTTACGCTGGGGTTGAACGCAAGCCGCGAGCATCTGCTGTCGCCGGGCGACATCCCGGTGGTTCAAATCGACCGCGGCGGTCAAGTGACCTATCACGGACCCGGGCAGCTCATCGTCTATCCGCTCATCGATTTGCGCCGCCGGCGCCTGGGTGTTCGCGAATTGGTCGTGGCGCTCGAGAGCGCCGTCATCGGCTACGTCGCCGGGCTGGGCCTGGCCGCCGCGGGTTCGCGCGAGGCGCCCGGGGTGTACGTCGGCGGCGTCAAGCTCGCGAGCGTTGGCCTGCGGATCCGGCGCGGCGCGAGCTATCACGGTTTGGCGCTCAACGTTTCGCTCGATTTGTCGCCCTTCGAACGCATCAACGTTTGCGGACATCGAGGACTCTCGGTCACCCGACTGGTGGATCGGGTTGCGCACTTTGCCGGCCAGACCGCCGCCGAGGCCGTGAACACGGCGGCAGTCGGATTGACGCCGCACCTCCTGCGGCATCTGAAATTCGGGCCCGATTACAGCGCCATCAACACCGCTTTGCAGGCGGTCAACTCGCGATAAATGGCGTCCAGCTGCTCGCGGCTGGACGCGTGCACGAGATACGTCAAGGCCAGAAAATTGCCGTCCGCGCTGGTGCGCGTGCGGACTTGGGATTCGGGCATCGCACCCGCATGGCGCTCGATGATGGTCTGAGTACGCGCGCGCAGATCGTTGTCGCGGCGCCCCATCACCTTGATGGGAAATTCTCCAGGAAATTTCTGAACGGTGCCGCCGCTCATAGGGCCGGCGATCCCGCGAGTTCGCGTACGTAATCGGCGAAGGCGGCGTGCATTCGCCTGAACAAGGGGCCGGGCATGCCGGTGCCGACCGCAGCGCCGTCGAGAGCCGTGACCGGCAAAACGCCGCGGGTGGCAAACGCCAGCCAGATCTCCTCCGCGCCGCGCAGCTCGGCTTCCGTCACGCGACGGCTTTCGCAGCTCACTCCCAGACGCACGGCAAGCTCGGTGACGACATCGCGGGTCGTCCCGGGAAGAATATGATGTCCGTTGGGCGGCGTGCGGATGACGCCGCCCGTCACGACGTGCACCGTGGTCGACGAGCCCTCGGTGAGTTCGCCGTTCTCGAGCAGAATGGTTTCAAATGCACCTGCATCTGCCGAGAGCCTCTTGAGCAGAACGTTCGCGAGCAGCGCGGTGGATTTGATGTCCCGCCGCGCCCAGCGCGTGTCCACCGCGGTGACCGCCTGCACCCCCTGTTCCAGCATGCCGGGCGGGAGGGGTTCGAGCGCCGTGGCGTACGCGAACAAGGTCGGCTTGAGCCCCTCGGGCCAGGCGTGATTGCGTCCGAATTCGGCGCCGCGGGTCACCTGCAGGTATAGATACGCTTCACGGGCTGAATTGCGGGCGATAAGCTCCTGACACACCTGCGCCCAGCCGCCGTGCGACAGCGGCGCAGGCATTCGAATGCCTGCGAGGCTGCGATTGAGCCGGTCCAGATGCTCGCGCAATCGAAACGGGCGCGACGCGTAGACCGGCAATACTTCGTAGACGGCGTCGCCGAAAAGAAATGCCCGGTCGAGCGGCGACACGCGCGCTTGCGCCAGGGGCACGTAATCGCCGTTCAAGTAGCAGGTGGGCAGCGGCTGCGCCATGTCAGGCAAACCACAGCCGGATCGTGTCGATCAGCCGCCGCCACCATCCACCGGCGGCGACGTCCTTCAGCGGATGCAAGGGGAGCGTCGCAAGAGTCTGGCTGCCGGTGAACACGCGCAGGCTGCCGACGTCGGAATCGGACACGAGAGGCGCGATCAACCGCGGCTTGATGTCGGTTGCCGTCCCGATGCCATTGGCTCCGCCGCGCGGCAAAGTGATGTATAGATCGTCCCTGATGCCGAGTTCGACAGAGGGACTCTGGCCCTTCCAGACCCGCGTCGTCGCCAGAACCGCGCCGCCCTTGACCGCCAATTTCGTGTCGTAGAACGTGAATCCGTAGTTCAGAAGTGCGGCGCTCGCATTCTCGCGCGCTTTCATGCTCGTCGACCCCATCACCACGGACACGAGCCGCATGCCGTCGCGCAGCGCGGAGGTCACCAGACAAAATCCGGCCGAATCCGTGTGTCCGGTTTTCAAGCCGTCGACCGTGGGGTCCTTCTCGAGCAGGCCGTTGCGATTCTGCTGCTTGATGCCGTTGTGCTCGAATTCGCGCACCGAAAACCATTTGTAGTACTGGGGATATTCGCGAATGATGGCGTTCGCCAGCAGCGAGAGGTCGCGCGCCGTGGTGTAGTGCTGGGGAGAGGGCAATCCCGAGCTGTTTTCGAAATGGCTGCCCACCATCCCAAGACGCTTTGCATTGGCGTTCATCATCTGCGCGAACGTTTCCTCGGTTCCTGCAATGCGTTCGGCCAGGGCAATCGTGGCGTCGTTGCCCGATTGCACGATCATGCCCATGATCAGATCGAGCACCGACACCGGCTTGCCCAATTCGATGAAGGTGCGCGAACCCTCCGAGCGCCAGGCATGCTCGCTCACCGTGACCTGTTCGTCGAGTTTCAGCTTTCCGGCTGCCAGCTCCTGAAACACGATGTAGGCAGTCATGAGCTTGGTGAGGCTCGCCGGCTCCATTCGCGCCACCGCGTCCTTTGCGGCCAGAATCTTGTCGGTGCGATGGTCGACCACGATATAGGCGTGCGCATCAACCGAGGGTGCGGTCGGAATGCTGATCGAAGCAGCCGGCGCGGGCGTCTCGGCGGAAGAGGGAACGGCCGCGAATGCAGCGAGAGAGATGCAAGCGAGAACGAAACGGAGCATGGTGGGTGAATACCTTGAGGTTGGATGTTGAGGATTATCGCACGGCACGGTCGGGTGAGAGGCTAGTCGAACGCCAGGTGCGCGTCGGGGATGCCGGCCTGCGCCAGGGCCGCGACCACGCGGTCGAAGTCGGCGACATCTCGAACGGGTCCGACGCGGACCCGGTACATTCTGCGTCCTGCGATCTGATCGTCGCGCACGAAGATCTTTCCGTAGCTGCCGCCGCGCAACCTCTCCGCCATGCGTTGCGCATTGCCGGGATCGGAGAACGCCCCCGCCTGCACGTAGAGTTCCGGGGCCGCGGCAGGGATCGCCGCAGCCGTGGTCGAGGCGGGGATCAAGGGATCGATGGCTCGAATTTCCACCATGGCCGTGCCGTTGCGCAGCATGTCGAGCTTCACGGCGGCCGTGTACGAGAGGTCGATGATTCGATTTCCGACGAAGGGCCCGCGGTCGTTGACCCGCACGACGACACTTCGGCCGTTCTGCAGATTCGTGACGCGCACATAGGCTGGCAGCGGCAATGTCTTGTGAGCCGCAGTCATCCCGTACATGTCGTAAGACTCGCCGGTCGACGTGCGCACCTTGTGAAACCCCGGCCCGTACCAAGATGCGACGCCCCGCTCCCAGTAGCCGACGCTCGAGGAGAGGACGTAGTACCGTTTGCCCAAGACGTCGTAGAACGGAGGATTTCCTTTGCGGGATCGCGGTTCCGGACGCGGGACGGCGTCCGGCACGGAGTCCGCCGCGGGCGGCGGCGTGACCACCTGCGGCACTGACGCGGCCGGGGGTTCGCTGCGCTGCGGCGGCGAACTCAAGCACGCGGTGAGCCCGACCGCGACGGTCAGCCCCAGCGGCGCGGCGAGTTCGCGCGCGACATTCACCGCGTCGGCGCCGGATGCGAGGGGGCGGCTTCCGGCGTCGCGGCAGCCGGCGCCGAGGCGCTCGGCACGGCTTCCGGTGCGGTCACGCCCGGCGTGACGACGCCCTGCGCATCGTTCAGCAGGACGCGCTGTTTGACCGCCGCGGCAAGGTCGTTGACAGCCATGGCGTACAGGGCGCTGTGGTTGTAGCGGGTGATCACGTAGAAGTTGTTGTAGCCGACGCGCCAATGAACGCCGTCGGAGTCGTCGGCGGCGATCAACAACGCGGGCGCGTCCGTCGACAACGAACTGTCGAAGCTCACGCCCTTCGAGCGCAGCGATCCAACGGTCTCGGACAACGCCAGTTTGCGTCCATCCAATTCCGGCGCCTTGTCCGTCTCCACGCTCGCTTCGCTCAGCACCGGTTCGCCGGCATTCCACCCGTGCTCCTTGAGGTAATTGCCGACGCTCGCGCAAACGTCCGACCAGTTGGTCCAGAGGTCGATGTGTCCATCCGCATCCGCATCGACCGCGTAGCGCCGGTAGTTCGACGGCATGAATTGCGGTGCACCCATGGCGCCGGCATACGATCCTTTCACGCTCAAGGGGTCTACGCGCAAGTCGCGGGTCAACAACAGAAACTGTTCGAGCTCATCGCGGAAAAATTTCCCGCGGGCGGGGTAATCGAAGGCCAGCGTGCAGAGCGCATCGATCACCCGGTATGAGCCGGTGAGGCGTCCGTAGTAGGTTTCGACCCCCAGGATGGCGGCCAGGTACTCGGGCGGAACACCGCTGCGCACGCTCGCTTGATCCAGCGCCTGACGGTGCGCGAGCCAGAAATCGGTGCCCTCGCGGATGCGCCGTTCGGTCAGGAAGACCGGACGGTATTCGAACCATGGCTTGGCTTTTTCCGCCGGCCGGTCCATCGCCTCGATGATGGCCGGCTGGCTCTGGGCGGCTTTCAAGAGCTTGCGCAGTTGGCGCTTCTTGAAAGACGTGGTTCCGGCCATGTGCGCGATGAATTCCTTGACGTCGGCGCGCTTCACATCGAGCGCGCACGCGGGCTTTGCACCCGCGCACAGCACGAACGCGAGCAACAGCAGAGTCCTGGATCCGGATATTGCGCGCATGCCTACGATCCGATGAGCTTGCGGTGCGAATGCAGCGACATCAATATTCCGAAGCCCGCGAGGAGCGTGACCATCGAGGTGCCGCCATAGCTGATGAGCGGCAGCGGCACGCCGACGACCGGCAATATGCCGCTCACCATGCCTGAGTTGACGAACACGTAGACGAAGAAGCTGAGTGCGATGGCGCCGCCCGTCAGGCGCGCGAACGTGTCCTGGCCCTGCATCGCGAGATACAGGGCGCGCCCGATGACGACGCCGTAAAGCGACAGGATCAGCAGCTGCCCGAGCAAACCGAATTCTTCGCCGATGACCGCGAATATGAAATCGGTGGAGCGTTCCGGCAGGAATTCGAGCTGCGCCTGACTGCCGTTCATGTAGCCCTTGCCGAACACGCCACCGGAGCCGATCGCGATCTGCGATTGGATGATGTGATAGCCGGCGCCGAGCCTGTCGGTTTCGGGGTTCAGGAAGGTCAGTATCCGCTGGCGCTGATAGTCGTGAATGAAATGCCACCCCGCCCAGGCGGCGCCGCCGAGCAACGGTATCGATATCAGGATGATCTGAATCTGCAGCCCGGCGAGCAGCATCACGATGAGTCCCGAAGCCGCGATCAGGAGCGCGGTGCCGAGGTCCGGCTGGGTGACGATCATCGCGGTGGGAATGGCGATCATGATGCCCATCACGACCAAATCCTTGAACGTCGGCGGAAGCGGCCGCTCGTGCATGTACCAGGCGCACATCATCGGCACGGCGAGCTTCATGATCTCGGAGGGCTGGAAGCGCATGAAGCCGATGTCGAGCCAGCGCTGGGCGCCCTTGCCGATATGACCCGTCACGTCGACCACGATCAGCAGCAGCACGCCGACGATGTAGGCGCCCGGCGCGAACAAGCGCAGGTACTGCGGGGTCGCGAGCTTGGCGAGCACGAGCAGGGCCGTGACCGCGATGCCGATGTTCACCAAGTGGTGCTCGACCATTTTCCAGTTCTGCCCGGAGGCGCTGTACACCACCAGAATCCCGATGCACACGATGATGGCGAGCACGCCGGTCAGCGGTCCGTCCAACCCCAGGGCGCGCAACGTGCGGCCGCCGGCGGTGAGCGTGCGGCGCGTCCGAGACGGCGAGAACTCGTCGAATATCATAGAGCCTTCCCCAGAACCGGTGCTTCAACCATGCCAGGCGCCTTCTCCGGCAGGAGATACGCGTCGAACATCTTGCGCGCAATCGGCGCCGCCGTGCTGCCGCCGTGTTTGCCGTTTTCGACAAATACCGCCACCGCCAGTTTCGGATCGTCGGCGGGAGCGAAGGAAATGAACAGTGCGTGATCGAGCATGCGCTCGGACACCTGCTTTTCGTTGTATTTCTCGTTTTGGCCGATGGTGAACACCTGCGCGGAGCCGGTCTTGCCGGCAATCTTGTAAGGCGAGCCGGCGGTCGCCGCAGCGGCCGTACCGCCGGGGCCGGTCGCCAATTCCATGCCGTCCACGATGACGTCCCACTGTTCGGCGCTGACGGCCGCGAGCGGCGGCTCGCGCTCGATGGGACGCGGCGTCAAGGTGCTCGATCCGGCCGCCCGAACCGCCGACACCAGCCTCGGCTTGAAGATCTCGCCGCGGGAGGCGATCCCCGACACGGCATGCGCGAGCTGCATGGGCGTTGCCAGCATATAACCCTGGCCGATGCCGACGCTGATGGTCTCGCCCGGATACCACACCTGCTCGGCGGCCCGCTTGTAGGCATGGCTCTTCCACTCCGTGGACGGCATCAATCCCGGCTTCTCGCCCGGAATGTCGATCCCGGTGACTTCGCCGAAACCGAATGTGCTCATGAAATCGTGCATGCGGTCGATGCCGAGCTTGTTGGCGACCGTGTAGAAATACACGTCGCAGGATTGCATGATGGCGTGGCGCATGGCGACGATGCCGTGGCCTTTGGGCTTCCAGTCGCGGAACTGATGGGCGCTGCCCGGAAGATTGAAGTGTCCCGGGCAGAACACATTTTGTTCGGCGGTCATGGCGCCGTATTTCAAGGCGGCGAGCGCAAAAAATGGCTTGACCGTCGAGCCGGGCGGATAGGCGCCGCGCAGCGCCCGGTTGATCAGCGGCTTGTCGATGTCGTTTTCCAGGGCGTTGTACTGCTTGGTGGTGAGGCCGCGCGCAAATGCGTTGGGATCGAATCCCGGCGTGCTGGCGAGAGCGATGACGTCGCCGCTGTGCGGGTCGATGGCGATCGCAGCGCCGCGCTTGCCCGCCAAGGCGTCCTCCGCGGCGCGCTGCACCCGCATGTCGAGGCTCAAAATCAAGTCGGCGCCGGCCACCGGCTGACGTACGGCGAGCTTCGGCGTAAACGCGCCCTGGCGCTCGACGGGGCGGCCCGCCGCGTTGACCAGCACTTCGCGGTATCCGGGGGTGCCGTGCAGGTCGTTTTCGTAGGCGCCTTCGACCCCGAGTTTGCCGATCAGCGTGGTTCCCGCATAGGCCGCCGAATCGATGTGTTTGAGGTCCTGTTCGCTGATGGCGGCCACGTAGCCCAGGGCATGCACCGCCATGGAGCCGAATGGGTAGTGGCGGGAGAGCCGGGTGCGAATGTCCACGCCCGCGAATTCGAATCGATGCACGGCGAAACGAGCCATCTCTTCGTCGTCGAGCTGCAGTTTGATCGGCACGCTTTCGTAGACGTGATGCGAAAGAATGGTGCGCTTGATGCTGTTCACATCCTCGGCCTCGAGCAGGCCGATGTCCACGAGCCGCGCCAGGATACCGTCGATTTGCGACGTGCCGCCGACCTGTTCGCGCACCAGTTCGAGCTGAAAGGCCGGCAGATTCTCCGCCAGAACCACGCCGTGCCGGTCGAAAATCAGGCCGCGGCTCGGCGGAATGGGGTCGGTCCTGACGCGGTTGCCCTGCGAGAGCTGCGCGTAATAGTCATGCCGCAGCACCTGCAGAAAGAAGAGCCGGGACGCGACGGTCAACAGCAGCAAGCTCACGAATACCGCGGCCACGATGCTGCGGATCGCGAAGATGCGCTGTTCGCCGAAGTGATCTTTGATGCGGACTCGGCGCGGCACGCTACAAGCTCCGGCCGGCGTCAGCGTTCATGAAAACGGCTCAGCGCACCGACCACCAGCGGCCAGAGCAGGGCGCCGATGACGGGTGCGAGCCAGCGTCCAAACGTCGTCACGGGATTGCCGGTGGCGCCATCGACCCAGAACAGCACGAACTGATATCCGGTCAACAGGGCGAAGATCGTCAGGCATTGCGAAAGAATCGAGAATACCCGCAACCTCAGCCGCAGATGCGTGGCCCACGCCGCCATCAACGTCAGTGCCAGGGCGTGCTGCCCCAGCACCACGCCCTGGATCACATCGAGCGCGAGGCCCGACATGAAGGCGAGCGTCAATCCGCCGGCGCGGGGCGACTCAATGGACCAGTAGAACACCACCAACACCAGAAAGTCCGGACGAAACGCCTCGAGCACCGTGGGCAGCGGCAGCACGGCCAGCGCCAATGCCACGAGCGCCGAGAGGGCCATGGGGATTCGACGGATGCGGGTCTCGCGCATCATTCGTCGTTCGCTCCCGCCGGCGGTGGAATCTTCGCGGCCGCAGCGGGCCCGCTTGGCGCCTTCGTTGGCGATTGCGGAAGGGCTGCGGCCGGCGCCGGGGCAGACGGCGTCGCAGTCGGCGCAGGCTTCGCGCCCGGCGCTCCCGTCGCGCCCGCTGCCGGGGCCGCGGCCGGCTGCGGTTTCAGCCAGACGAACATGAGCTCGCGCGAGCGGTCGAGCGCGGCCGCCGGCTTCACATCGACGTCGGCCAGGGACTGCGCCGGATCGCGCTTGACCTCGGCGACGGTGCCGACGGGATAACCGGCCGGAAATCCACCGCCGAGCCCCGAGGTCACCAACAAGTCTCCCGCGACGACATCGGCGCTGGTCGGAAGATATGGCAGCTTGAGGCGTGCCATGTCGCCCGTGCCGACCGCGATGGTCCGCAATCCGTTGCGATTGATCTGCACCGGTATCGCGTGCGTCGCGTCGCTCACCAGGATGACTTCGGCGGTCAGCTGGCCGACGCGTGCGACCTGTCCGAAGACCCCGCCGGCGTCCAACACGGCCTGCCCGGCGAACACGCCGTCCTGCGCTCCCTTGTCGACCAACACGCGCTCGCGGAAAGCGTCGAGGTCGACGTCCATCACATCGCCGATGACGAACCGGTCGGCCACGGCGGCGGTATTGCTCCGCAATGCGCGCAGACGCTGGCTCTCGGCTTCGAGCGCCTCATAGCGCTGCAGGCGAAATTCCGCCACGCGCAACCGTTCCTCGAGCTTGGTCTTGTCGGCGCGGAGGGCTGAGCGGGACGACACGCTTTCGCGAAACCAGTCCCAACCCTCGAAGGGGCTCGCGACGGCGATTTGCACGGGGTAGGCGACGACCGACAGCACCCGGCGGATCCTGCCCAGATGGTCGTAGCGCTTGTCGACGATGATGAGGCCCAACGCCAGCAGCGAATAGAGCACGCACCGAAGCAGAAGTCCCGTGGTTCGCCCGGATGGGTCGGTGTTGCGGAATGCGACCACGGGCTAGGAGCCTAGCTTAAGCAACGCCGCAGACGCCCCTAGTCGCTTGCATTACTCCAGTCCGAATATGCCTGGCCCATGCTCTTCGGTGAGTTCGAGGATCCGGCCGCCGCCGCGCGCGACGCAGGTCAAGGGATCATCCGCAACCACCACGGGCAGCCCGGTCTCTTCCATCAGCAACTTGTCGACGTCGCGCAGCAGCGCGCCGCCGCCGGTCAGCACGATGCCGCGCTCGGCAACATCCGCGCCGAGTTCGGGCGGCGTTTGCTCGAGCGCTTGCTTGACCGCGCCGACGATGCCCTGCAGCGGCTCCTGCAGCGCCTCCAGAATCTCGTTCGAATTCAAGGTGAAGCTTCGCGGCACGCCTTCCGACAAATTGCGGCCCTTGACCGAAATTTCCCGCACCGTCTGACCCGGGTAGGCCGAGCCGATTTCCAGCTTGATGCGCTCCGCGGTCGCTTCACCGATCAAAATACCGTAGTTGCGCCGCACGTAGTTGGTGATCGCCTCGTCGAACTTGTCGCCGCCGATGCGGACGCTCGCGGCATAAACGATGCCGTTCAGGGAAATGACCGCCACCTCGGAGGTGCCGCCGCCGATGTCGAGCACCATCGAGCCGCGCGCCTCCTGAACGGGAAGGCCCGCACCGACCGCCGCGGCCATGGGCTCGGGCACGATGTCCACGCTGCGCGCGCCGGCGCCCTCAGCCGATTCCTTGATGGCTCGCCGCTCCACCTGCGTCGAACCGAAGGGCACGCACACCAGAACCCGCGGGCTCGGGCTCAAGAAGCGGTTGCCGTGCACCTTTTTGATGAAGTACTGCAGCATCTTTTCCGTGTAGGTGAAATCCGCAATGACCCCGTCCTTCATCGGCCTGACCGCCGTGATATGGCCTGGGGTCCTGCCGAGCATGTTTTTGGCTTCGACGCCGACCGCAACGATGATTTTGCCGCCGCGGGTGGGTTCGTCCTGCACTGCGACGACCGACGGTTCATTGAGAACGATGCCGCGCTCGCGAACGTAAATCAGCGTATTGGCGGTTCCAAGATCGATTGAGAGGTCATTGGAGAAATAACCTCTAAGGCGTTTGAACATGGGATATTTTTACTTGAAAAAAGGGGTTAAAAAAGTTGGGCTAATGTAACAACCGACACGACATTCAGCAAGGCAACGTGTATCATCCACCAGGCTTATTTTGCGTGAGATGGCGCGCACTTTTAGCGAATCCTATGAGCCTAACTCGTCAAGACGTCGAAAAGATCGCACAACTCGCGCGCCTGTCGATCACCGAACAAGAGATGCCGGTCTATGTGACCAGCTTGTCGAACATCGTCGATTTCGTCGACGAGCTGTCGCGAGTGCAGACCGACAATATCGAGCCCCTGGCGCATCCTCTTGAAGGCCAGAGCCAACGCTTGCGCGCCGATGTGGTGACCGAGACCGATAATCACGAGAAATACCAGGCCAATGCGCCGGCCGTGCAGTCCGGGTTGTACGTGGTGCCGCGGGTCATCGACTAGGCTTGAGGCCTGCTATTCTAAAGTGACGATGCTGCACACCCTTTCCATCGGCGAGCTGAGCCGTTCTTTGAGTTCGGGCGAGATTTCGAGCGTTGAACTCACGCGCCACTTCCTGGGCAGGATCGAACGCTTGAATCCCGCCCTCAACGCATTGATCACGCTCACGGCCGACCAAGCCCTGGCGGCGGCAAGGGCTGCCGATGCTCGCCGGGCGGCGGGGGAGAAGGGGCCCCTAATCGGCATCCCTCTCATTCATAAAGACATTTTCTGCACGGACGGGGTGCGTACCAGCTGCGGCTCGCGCATGTTGGACAATTTCATTGCTCCCTACGACGCGACCGTGGTGACGCGGCTCAAGGCCTCGGGCGCGGTGATGCTGGGCAAGGCCAACATGGACGAGTTCGCGATGGGCTCCTCCAACGAGACGAGCTTCTACGGTCCCGTCAAGAACCCTTGGGACATCAGCAAGGTTCCCGGCGGATCCTCCGGCGGATCGGCGGCGGCGACCGCCGCGCGGCTGGCCCCCTTTGCCACCGGCACGGATACGGGGGGGTCGATCCGTCAGCCGGCCGCTCTGACGGGCGTGACAGGAGTCAAACCGACCTATGGGCGCGTATCGCGCTACGGAATGATCGCGTTCGCATCGAGCCTCGACCAAGCGGGGGTTTTCGCCCGCAGTGCCGCAGATGCGGCGATCGTCCTTGAGGTTATGGCCGGTTTCGATCCGAAAGATTCGACCAGCGTCGATGCACCCGTCCCCAACTATGCCGCCGCCTTGGATGAGCCCCTGAAGGGCTTGAAGATCGGGCTGCTGCGGGAGTTTTTCGAGGGTTTGGAGGCCCGCAACGCCGCGCTGATCCACGACGCCTTGAAGATCTACGCGAGCCTCGGGGCGGAAACGCTGGAAGTCAGCCTGCCGCACCTACCGTTGTCGGTGCCCACGTACTATGTGGTCGCGCCGGCCGAATGCTCCTCGAATCTCTCGCGCTTTGACGGCGTGCGTTTCGGGTACCGCTGCGACAGTCCCAAGGATCTTTTCGACATGTACACGCGCTCGAGAGGCGAGGGCTTCGGCGCCGAGGTGAAGCGGCGCATCATGACGGGCACCTACGTGCTGTCGGCGGGGTATTTCGACGCCTACTACTTGAAGGCCCAGAAGGTGCGCCGGTTGATCACCGACGACTTCCGGGCGGCGTTCTCCAGGGTCGATCTTCTGATCGGACCCACGACGCCGACGCCGGCCTTCGCCATCGGCGCCAAGGTCAACGATCCAGTGACCATGTATCTGAACGACATCTACACCATCGGCGCGAATCTTGCGGGTCTGCCCGGGGTGTCGCTGCCCTGCGGATTTGTCGACGGCCTGCCGATGGGTTTGCAGTTGATCGGACCGCACTTTTCCGAGGCAAAGCTGTTGAACGCGGGTCACCTCTTCCAACAGGCCACCGATTGGCACCGCCGATCGCCGCGCGGGTACGAATGATGTCGGATTGGGAAGTCGTCATCGGGCTCGAGATCCACGCACAGCTCGCCACGAAGTCGAAGATCTTCTCCGGCAGCGCGACGGCCTACGGCGCGCCGCCGAACAGTCAGGCCAACCTGGTCGATCTGGCGTACCCCGGCGTGCTGCCGGTGCTGAATGCGGAAGCCGTGCGCATGGCGGTCAAGTTCGGGCTCAGCATCGGCGCAGAGGTCGCACGCCGCTCGGTGTTTGCGCGCAAGAATTATTTTTATCCCGATTTGCCGAAAGGCTATCAGATCAGCCAATACGAACTGCCCGTGGTCAAGCGGGGAAGGCTCGCGATCGTGCTCGACGATGGCTCCGTGAAGATCATCGGCGTCACCCGCGCCCATCTCGAAGAGGATGCCGGCAAGTCGCTGCACGAGGGACTGGCCCACGCCAGCGGAATCGACCTGAATCGCGCGGGTACGCCGCTGCTCGAAATCGTCTCCGAGCCCGACATGCGTTCGGCCAAGGAGGCGGTCGCGTACATGAAGAAGATTCACACCCTGGTCCGCTATCTCGAGATTTGCGACGGCAACATGCAAGAGGGATCGTTTCGCTGCGATGCCAATGTATCGGTGCGGCCACGCGGCAGGGAAAAATTCGGTACACGCGCCGAGATCAAGAACTTGAATTCCTTTCGATTCGTGGAAAGGGCGATCAACTATGAGGTGTCGCGCCAGATCGACCTGCTCGAGAGCGGCGGCACGGTGGTGCAGGAAACACGCCTTTACGACTCGGACAAGGATGAGACCCGCCCGATGCGATCCAAGGAGGAAGCCAACGATTATCGGTATTTCCCGGATCCCGACCTGTTGCCCGTCGAAATCGGCGAGACCTTCATCGATGCGGTGCGGGCGACCCTGCCGGAGCTGCCCGACGACAAGGCGGCCCGCTTCGCGCGGGATTTCGGTCTGTCCGTCTACGATGCCGGCGTGCTGAGCGCGAGCCGGGAACTCGGCGCCTATTTCGAAGCCGTCGCGGCGCCGCTGAGCGCCGCGCACGCGAAACTGGCCGCCAATTGGGTCATGGGCGAGCTGTCGAGCGCGCTCAATCGCGACAGCCTGGAGATTCAGGCATCACGCGTCGCGCCCGCACACTTGAGCGGCCTTCTGCAGCGGATCGTCGATCAGACCATTTCCGGCAAGATTGCCAAGGAAGTATTCGAGGCGATGTGGTCCGACGGCAGGTCCGCCGACGCCATCATCGAGGCCAAGGGGCTCAAACAGATCACCGACGCCGGCGCCATCGAAGGAGTGATCGACGCGGTGATCGCCGCCAACCCCAAACAGCTCGCCGATTACCGGTCCGGCAAGGACAAACTGTTCGGCTTCTTCGTCGGGCAGGTGATGAAGGCGACGGAAGGGAAAGCCAACCCGGCGCAGCTCAATGAAATCCTCAGGGCCAAACTGGGTGGATCCTCTTAAGATGCATGATCGCGACTGTCTGCATCGCTTCATGTTCGAGCAATTCCCCATTCGCGGACACTTGGTCCACCTGGATGCGGCCTGGCGCGCATTGATCGAGAACCGCGATTATCCTGCGCCGGTCCGCAACATGCTGGGCGAGGCCGTGGCGGCCTCGCTGCTGTTGGCCGGGACCGTCAAGTTCGACGGCGTTCTCTCGCTGCAGCTGCAGGGCGACGGCCCCGTGCGCCTCATGCTGGCGCAATGCACCAGCGGCCTCGGAGTTCGGGGGCTGGCACGCTATCGGGAAGCTGACCATGAAAATGTGATCGGCGGCGCGGGAGCGCGGGCCGGCGCAATCGACGCCGAAGCCGGCGCTTCCCGGACGGCGGAGCTGATGGGGACCGGCAACCTCGCCGTGACTCTGGAGACGGACGACGGGTCGCAGCGCTACCAGGGAATCGTTCCCATCGCCGGCGGGCGCCTGGGCGAATCGCTGCAGGCCTATTTCGAGAATTCCGAACAGTTGCCGACGCGGCTCTGGCTTCATGCGGATGGCTCCGGCGCCTGCGGGATGCTTCTGCAAAAGCTGCCGATTCCGCACGCATCCTCGGCGGACCCCGCGGCGTCGGCCGCCGTCGAGGATGCCTGGCGGCGCGTGCAGCTGATCGGCGAGACACTCACGACCGAAGAGTTGCGCACGCTGGCCGACATGGAGATTCTGCACCGGCTGTTCAATGAGGACGACGTGCGCGTGTTCGAGCCCGCGCCGGTTTTTTTCAGGTGCCGATGTTCGCGGGAGCGGGTTGCCGGAATGCTGCAGGGTTTGGGCGAGGCGGAAACCCGTTCCGTTTTGGCCGAACGCGGAGAAGTCGAAGTACGGTGCGATTTCTGCAACCGCGCGTACGTGTTCGACGCCGTGGATGTCGCGCAGTTGTTCAACGCGGGTCCCGCCGCGGACAGCGGCCGATCGGTGCACTGAGGCGATCAACCGGCGATGATCTCCCGATTGGCAGCCTTCGCGATCGGGTGCTCCCTGATTGCGATGGCATGCGCCGCGGCCGCCGCCGAGGCGCCCTTCTATGCCGGCAGTTTTGCCAAGCCCCCACCGGTTCCCGCGATGATGGACATCGGGCGGGCGCTCTTCTTCGATACGTCGTTGTCGGCCTCGGGAAAAATGGCGTGCGCCACCTGCCATGACCCCAAGCGCGCTTTCGGACCTCCGAACGGCTTGCCGGTGCAGCGCGGCTCCGGCGGCCGAAGGCGATTCGGAGTTCGCGCGGTGCCCTCGCTGATGTACACGCAGAACCTGCCGCCGTTCACCGAACATTATTTCGACGACGACGGCGATGACAGCGTCGATCAAGGCCCCGCGGGCGGGCGGACCTGGGACGGTCGGTCGCAATCGGTGCACGATCAGGCCCGGCTTCCGCTGTTCTCGCCGTTCGAGATGGCCAATGCGGGCGCCGACTCGGTGGTCGCGAAGGTGCAGCGTGCAGGCTACGCGGAGCAAATCCGCTGTGCGTTCGGCGCCCGGATCTTCGAAGACAAGGCCCTGGCGTTCAAGGCACTGCTGATGGCGCTGGAGGCTTTTCAGCAAAGCCCCGAGGATTTTTATCCGTACAGCAGCAAGTATGACGCTTGGCTGAGGCGCGAGACGTCCTTGAGCCGGCGGGAATTGCGGGGCCTCGCCGCCTTCAACGATCCCGCCAGAGGCAACTGCGCACGCTGTCATCCGAGTGCGGTGCGCGGCGGGGCGAGCCCGCAGTTCACGGACTTCGGCTATGCCGGCATCGGCGCACCGCGCAACAACGAGATTCCCGCGAATTCGAATCCGCAGTACCAAGACCTTGGTTTGTGCGGGCCCCTGCGCACGGACCTCAAGGACAAGAAGCAATACTGCGGTCTCTTTCGCACGCCCACGCTCCGCAACGTGGCAACCCGCCGGGTGTTCTTTCACAACGGCGTGTTGCATCGATTGGAGGACGTAATCCGCTTTTATGCCGAACGGGACACTCAGCCGCAGAAGTGGTATCCGCTCGAGGCCAGCGGCGCCGCGCTTAAATTCGACGACCTGCCGGTGCAATACCGGGGAAACGTCGACATGCAGCCTCCGTTCGGCCGGCATCCGGGCGAGGCGCCTGCATTGAACGACTCCGACATCGAGGACATCGAGGCGTTCTTGAACACGCTGACCGACGGCTACGAAGCGCGGCGCGGCGGCGGGCCCGCTTCGAGCGCCAGCGTCTTGATGTCGTTGAACATCACCTGCGGCTGCAAAAATGCGAGCGAATAGATCTCCCTCACCTCGCCGCGGGCGTCGATCAGGAAGATCTTGAGCATGTGATGCAGGGTGCGCGTCGCACGGCCGTTCTCATCGACGTCCACGCTCACGTCCTGCCCGAAATCCTCGAGGACGGGCAGAAGCTGCGGCACACTCTTCGCGGTCACGAAGCGCCACTCGAATTTTGGATCGACCGTAAATTCCTCGGCGTAGCGTGCAATGCAGGCCGGGGTGTCGTGGGTGGGGTCCAAACTCACGCTGACGAAGCGCACGCGCCGCGCAAGCGCGGAATCGGCCCTGACGCGATCGCGCAATTCGGCGAGCGTCGTGTGCGCAAAGGGGCAACCCAGGGGATCCACGCAGTAAGTGTAGAAGAACGTCAGCAGCGTGATCTTGCCCCGCGTCAGCCCGGAGAGCCGGACGGCCCGATCGCTGCTGTCGAGCAGCACCGCGTCCGAGACGCGCTGGATGTTCTGCAGCCGGTAGCTTCCGGCCGGCGGCGGCACGAATTCCATGCGCGGCGCCGTAGCGACGCCGGGATCCACGGCGCCGACCGCGACGCCCGCGATGCCGGCCAGCGACAGGATCGAGAGCGCGCCGGCGAGGGCGCCGAGCGGTGGCATCAGGGCGCGGACGCCCTGACGAGGGAGGCCATGCGCTGCGGATTCGCGGTGAATTTCATGTGATGGGGTCGGCCGAGCTGTTCCTTGGCGAAGTCGACCTCGAACGCCGGGGTGAGATCGTGTCCGTCCCAATGATAGGCGCGCAGGAACTGCTCGTTATCCTTTCCCGTCTTGTCCCATTTCGACAGCAAGCTCGAGGTGATGTAGACCCGCCGGCCGTCCCAGCTCTGCGACACCATGTTCACCTGGCTGCCCGTGTGCTTGCTGTAGGTCTCCTTCGGGTGCTCCGGGTCGGTGAGATCGAAGTAATGCGTGGTGCCGTCCATGAAGGTGTTCACCCACAATCCCTTCGCATCGGCGGTGATTGAAATATCGACCGGCAGGGGAATCTTCGCCGGATCGCCGATCGTGGCCACGTCCTTCGCCTGCCAGCGCCCCTGGGCATCGCGTTTGACCAGCCAGAGTTTCGAGGTCAGGGCGGTGGCCGTGATCGCCCAGTCATTGCCCTCCGGAAGCGCCCAGCGGATCTCGAGCGGCGCGCCCGGAACGGCGAAAATCTGCTCCGGCTGCATGGTCTTGAGGTTCCACATCACCATGGTATTGCCGAAATGCTTCATCGCTTCGGGATCCTTCACGACCTCGCCGAGATCGCGCATGTAGTTGTTCGAGCCCGTGAAGCTCGAGGTCAGCAGCGCATTTTTCGCGGGGTTCACCGCGATGTCGTAGCCGTAGCCGTCGCCCTTGACCTGCTTGATGGCGGAGACAGGCATGTCGTACTTCGCGATGAAGTCGCCCTTGTTGTTGTACACGGCCATGCCGGTCACGCCGCCCTTGTCGGCGGCGTTCGACAGATTGCCGATCAGCATTCGGCCGGGCAATGCGTAAAACGTGTGCGGCCCCGCATAGCCGGTCTTTGCCGGCAGGTCGTCGATCGTCTTGATGAGCTTCGGATGAGACGGGCTCGTGCCCACATCGAAGACATGGATCTTGCTGTCGTCGAGACCGCCCGCCCACAGGTACTTGCGGTCGTCCGTGAACCCCATGTGATGGGCTTCGCCGCGGCCCCCCACGGAGACCTTGTGAATCACCTTGCCGTAGCTCTTCGACGCGGGGTTCGCGTCGATGGTGACGAGCTTGTCCGAGCCGTCGCCCAAGCCCGGCACGCCGAGCGTCCATACATGCACGAAATCTTCCTGCCCTTTGATCAGACCCGACATGTAGGGCGAATTGCAGGTCTCGTCGGCGCTCGCCGCCACGGCCGCCATGCACATGATTGCGGCTGCGCCGAGATTCAAGATCAGCCGGGATTCGATACGCATTCTGCCCTCCGGGATTCGCCGTTTTTTTGAAGTAGATGGAGCCCAAGTCTAAGCGCAAGAGGAGGCCAGGCGCCACGTTCGGCAATCCTTGCTCCGTATGGCGGTCAAACCTTGTCGAGCGGGGTGTTGCCGCCGGTGAACTGCGAGCGCGCCTGCGCAAGGCGGTACTTGTGCTCGGCACGCCAGGCCCGCAAATCGAGGACGCCCGAGATGGCGTAGACCAGCTTGAACAGCCCCAGGCGCCGCAGCACCTTCGGCGTATCAAACAGATCGCCCGCGAGCATGGAGATCACCGCCTGCTCGAGCTGCCAGGTGTTGCGCGGCGCGCGGAACATCTGCTGCATCACCGGGCCATTGAAGCGGTAGATGAAGAAGGAGAAGCGGGCCATGCCCGCGCGCTGGCGCTTCTCCAGCCTGTGCAATGCCGCGCGCTCGCCGGCCGGCTCGCGCAGCGCCGAGTCCACGACGTCCACCGCCTGCTCCGCGCCGCTCATCGCGAGGTACACGCCCGAGGAGAAAACCGGATCGAGAAATGCAAACGCGTCGCCCACCAGCACCCAGCCCGGGCCGCCCATGCGCGTCGAGTCATAGGAATAATTTCCCGTCACACGGACTTCACCGCCGATCAGCTCCGCGCGGTCGAGGCGCCGCCAGAGGCCAGGGTTCTGCTTCAGGGTGTCGAGCAGAAACTCGACCGTGCGGCCTTTGCGCTGCTTGAGATAATCCGGGCGGCACACGGCGCCCACGCTCATGACGCCCTCAGGCAGAGGAATCATCCACATCCAGCCGTGGTCGAACCGGTAGACGCTGATGTTGCCCGCGTCCTCGCCCGCACGCGGCAAGGCGCCGCGAAAGTGGCCGAAAATCGCCGCACTCTGATGCTCGGCGTTCTTGCGCCGCAGTTTCCACTTTGTCGACAGCATCGCGTCCCGGCCGCTGGCGTCGACCACATAGCGCGCCTGGATGCTGTAGCTGCGCCCGTCGTCGGCGTTTACGTCGAGCCGCGTTTCGCGCGGCCCCCGCTGTTCGACCTTGACCACCTCGTGTCCCTCGCGCGTCGCGGCGCCGCACTCGCGTGCGTGATCAAAGAGCATCTTGTCGAAATCCTGGCGCCACACCTGGTACGCGTGCGGCGGACTTGCGCCGATCGCACGCGCAAAGGCATAGGTGTTGTAGCCGCGCTCGTTGTCCGCCTCGAAATCCGCCCCGGGCTTGAAAACGCCGATCGCCCGCACCTTGTCGAGCACGCCGAGCCGTTCGAATACGGGCAGATTCATCGGCAGGAGCGACTCGCCGATGTGGAAACGGGGGTGATGCGCCTTCTCGAGCGCGATCACCTTGTAGCCGCGGCGTGCCAGCAGCGCGGCGGCGGTGCTGCCTGCGGGGCCGCCGCCGATCACCGCCACGTCGTACGACTCGTTCGCCGTTTCCATGCTGCCTTCGTTGCTCATGGGCTACACGTGCTGCGCATTGACGGCACGGCTAGTTCATTTCTGATCCGAATAGATCTTGATCAGCCGGTAGAGAAAATCGCGGCAGTCCAACAGGGACTTGACGCTGATGTATTCGTTCAGGCCGTGAATGTGGCCGAGATCGGGGCCCGCGAACAAGGGCTCGATGCCATACGTCGGGATGCCCGCCGCATTCAGGAACTCACCATCCGTGGCGCCGGGCTGCAGAATGGGCAGCACCGGCACGCCGGGAAAGAATTCAGCGGCCAGCTTTTCGACGGGCGCCACTATTTGCGCCGTCAACGGCGGCGGCGGGGAGCTGGGTCCACGGGTTTCCAGAGTCGACACCACCACCTTGGGATCGGCCACCAATTCCTCGAGTTTGAGCCTTACGGCCTCCTGAGTGACGCCCGGGAAGATACGGCAGTTGATATTGGCTCTGGCGCGCTGCGGGAGCGCGTTGGTGGCGTGCCCTGCGTCCAGCATGGTGGCGACGCAGGTGGTGCGAAGGGTCGCGTTCCAGCTCGGATCCCTGGCCGACACCAGAGCGATGGCTTCGGCGTCGTTGGGGTTCTTCACCAGCGCGCGCATGGCCTCGGCCACGTCGTTATTGCCCTTGGCCGCTTGAATCTTGGCCATTCCGGTGAAATATGCCCGATTGCCGTCGGTGAACTGCGCCGGGAAGTCGTAGCCTTCGACGCGCGTCAGCGCTGCGGCCAGGCGGTAGATTGCGTTGTCCTTGAGGGGCCGGGAACTGTGGCCGCCCGGGTTGGTGACTTCCAGGCGATAGTTCTGGGCGGTTTTTTCGCCGGCCTGGATTTCCAGCGCAACCTTATGGCCTTCGGCATCCAACTCACCGAAGGCGCCCTCGTTGACGGCGAAGGCGGCGTCGATCAATTCGCGCTCATGTTCCACCAGCCATTGTGCGCCGTTGAAGGCGCCGGCCGTTTCCTCGCCGCAGGTGAGGGCGAGTTTGATCGTGTGCCGGGGCCGGTAATGCTCCTGCTTGTAGCGTATCAGCGTGTCCACCCAGATGGCCGCTTCGGCCTTGTCGTCGATGACGCCGCGCGCATAGAAGGAACCGTTTTCCTCGACCAGCTTGAACGGATCGCGAGTCCAATCCTCGCGCTTCGCCTCGACCACGTCGATGTGGGCGAGCAGCAGCATGGCCTTGAGCTTGGGATCGCGGCCGGGGTAGATCGCCACGAGACCGCCTTCGTTCGGATGCCCGGGCGCCGCGAACGGGTGCAGATCGGCGTCCGCGAATCCGGCCGCATGCAGGCGGGCGGCCATGCGCCCGGCGGCAAGGGTGCAGCTGCCGTTTGAGAGCGCCGTGTTGGTTTCGATGAGCTCCTTGTACAGCTCGCGAAATTTCCCTTCGCCGGAGGCATCCTCGGCGACGGCGTGCGGCACGGTGACGGTGATCAGAACGAGCGCAGCGGCGGCCAGAGCCTTGTGCATGAGAGATCCTTGTTATTGAGCGCGGAACGATGAGGGCGCTATGGTAATGAATCGGCAGATCTTTGGCGCGCCGAAATCGAGATCGGACGGCGTGGTCAGAGCGCGGACACTCCGGCCAGTTCGGTCAGGCTTTGCGTGCGCGTGAGGGCGATGAACTCTCTGATGTAGGCGGCCTGCGCGCCGGCGCTCGAGGTTGCGGCATAGAGTTCGCAACGCAATCCGTGCTCGCCTATGGGGCGCGATACCACGTAGCCGCGCTCGATGTAGTTGCCGACCGTCCAGGATGGCAGCGCCGCAATGCCGCGGCCGCTGGCGACGAGCTGCAAGATCGCCACCGTGAGTTCGGCCGTGCGCCGCTTCGGATTGACGGCGGCAGGCGTCAAGCAATGCTTCATGACATCCAGCATTTCATCCGGCACCGGATAGGTGATGAGCGTCTCCTGCGCGAAGTCCGCCGCCGCGAGCCAGGACTTGGCTGCGAGCCGGTGCCGGGGGCTCATGAGCGCGACGCTTTCATAGCGGAACAGAGGGCTGAATACCACGTTCGGATGCGCCTCTTGAGGGTCATGAATGATGGCGAGCTCAGCCTCGCCCCGGTCGAGAAGCGGCAGCGGATCGACGACGAAGCCCGAAATGATGTCCAGTTCGACTTCCGGCCACAGGGTGCGGTAGGCATCCATAGCGGGCATCAGCCAGTCGAAGCAGTTGTGGCATTGAACGGCCACTCGCAGGGGGCCTGCATGACCCTGCGCCAGCCGGGCCACATCGCGTCCTGCTTCCGCAACCTGCGGAAGCACCGCACGGGCCAGAGCGAGCAGTCGCTGACCAATGGCCGTGAAACGCAGCGGCCGGACGTTCTTTTCGACCAGCGCAGCCCCGTAGTGAGTTTCGAGCGCCTTGAGCTGGTGCGACAGCGCGGATTGGGTCAGGAACAGGCGGGCTGCCGCCTTCGACAGGCTGCCGCACTCGGCCAGCGCCAATAAGGTCTCCAGGTGCCGAAGCTCCAATGCCGTGGTTGACATGAGCCAGATTCATCCTCGGTATGAGAATAATGAGTTTGGATCATAACTCATTCTCTTGCATGCTGTCAGGACGGAGAATCCTTCGTGAGGTTCAAATGGCGAGTCCAGTAGCCGTGTCATTCGAGTTCTTCCCGCCCGGCGACGAATCCATGGCCCAGCAGCTATGGGCTTGCGTTGAACGGCTGGCTCCCCTGCAGCCGAAGTTCGTGTCAGTGACCTATGGCGCGGACGGCTCGACGCGCACGCGAACGCATGATTGCGTGCTGCGAATCCTCCGCGAGACGGACCTCACGGTGGCGCCGCATCTCACGAGCGTGGGCGCTTCGCGCAGGGAGGTGCTCGCGATCGCGCAGCAATATTGGTTGCAGGGGGTGCGCCACCTGGTTGCATTGCGCGGCGATCCGCCCGCCTCGGATCTCCCGCCGGACGGGCGCTACCGTCCACCCGCCGACGGCTTTGCGTTTGCATCCGACCTGGTCGCGGGGCTCACCGCCGTCGGAAGGTTCGATGTGTCAGTGGCGGCTTTCCCGGAAGGCCATCCCGAATCCGGCAGCGTGGATGCCGATTTGGAAAACTTGAGGCGCAAGGTCGACGCCGGCGCCAGACGGGCGATCACGCAGTTCTTCTTCGATTCCGACATATTTCTGCGGTATCGCGACCGGTGCGTGGCCGCCGGCATTCATGCCGACCTCGTGCCGGGGATCTTGCCGATCACGCGCTTTTCGCAGACGCTGCGCTTTGCCGAGCGCTGCGGCACGTCGGTGCCGGACTGGCTGCGACAGCGGTTCGACGGGTTGGATGACGAGCCGGAGACGCGCCGCCTGATTGCCGCGAACGTGGCGATCGAACAGGTGCAGCGCCTGCGCGAACATGGTGTGCACGAATTTCATTTCTACACCCTGAACCGCGCGGAGCTGACCTACGCCATCTGCCATGCCTTGGGTCTGCGGCCGCGCATAACCCATGCGAAGGTGGCCTGAGGGTGCGGCTGCAGGAACAAGAGTCGCGCGCCGCTGCGTTCGTCGGGCTGCTCAAGCAGCGCCTGGTGATCCTCGACGGCGCCATGGGCACGATGATCCAGGCGCGCGCGCTCGGCGAGGGAGATTTTCGCGGCGAGCGATTCGCGTGCCGCCACAGCGACGTGCGCGGCAACAACGACCTCCTGTCGATCACGCAACCCGACGTCATCGCGACCATTCACCGCGCGTACCTCGTCGCCGGTGCGGATGTGATATCCACCAATACGTTCAACTCCAGCGCCGTCTCACAGGCTGATTACGGCATGCAGTCATTGGTCGGCGAGCTCAATCTGTCGGCCGCGCGCCTGGCCCGCCAGGTTGCGGACGAGGTGTCCGCCGAGACCCGCCGGCAGCGCTTCGTCGCCGGAGCGCTCGGGCCGACCAGCCGCACGGCGTCCCTGTCCCCGGACGTCAATGATCCGGGGTTTCGCAATGTCAGCTTCGACGACCTGGCGGCGGGGTACGCGGAGGCCGCGCGCGCCCTCATCGAAGGGGGCGTCGACATCATCTTGATCGAGACGGTATTCGATACCCTGAACGCCAAGGCGGCGCTCTACGCGGTGCGCGGCGTGCTGGACGACTTGCACAGCGACCTGCCCATCATGGTCTCCGGCACGATCAGCGACGCCTCGGGGCGCACCTTGTCGGGCCAGACCACCGAGGCATTCTGGAATTCCATCCGCCATGCGCGGCCCACGGTCGTCGGCCTGAATTGCGCGCTGGGCGCGAAGCAGCTGCGTCCGTACATTGAGGAACTGGCACGCGTCGCCGACACGTATGTTTGCGCCTACCCGAATGCGGGCCTGCCGAATGCGTTCGGCGAATACGAGGAGGCTCCCCACGAGACCGCCGCCATTCTGGCCGAGTTCGCGGCCAGCGGCTTCCTCAACATGGTGGGCGGCTGCTGCGGCACGACGCCGGATCATATCCGAGCCATCGCCGGCGCGGTCGCAGGCTTGCCGCCGCGCCCGCTGCCGGTCATCGGGCGCGCCTGCCGGTTGAGCGGATTGGAACCCCTCGCCATCGACTCAGGCAGCCTGTTCGTGAATGTCGGCGAGCGCACCAACGTGACGGGCTCGGCCAAGTTTCGCAGGCTCATCGAGGCGGGCGACTACGCTGCGGCGGTCGACATCGCGCGCCAGCAGGTGGCGAACGGCGCGCAGCTGATCGACGTGAACATGGATGAAGGCATGCTCGATTCGCAGGCCGCAATGACGAAGTTCCTGAGCCTGATCGCCGGCGAACCCGACATCGCGCGCGTTCCCGTCATGATCGATTCTTCCAAATGGTCGGTGATCGAGGCGGGCCTGAAATGCGTGCAGGGCAGACCGATCGTCAATTCGATCAGTCTCAAGGAAGGCGAGGCGGCGTTCCTCGCGCATGCGCGCCTGGCGATGCGTTACGGCGCCGCCGTGGTCGTGATGGCATTCGACGAGAGCGGTCAAGCCGACACGGTTCAACGCAAAGTTGCCATTTGCGAACGCGCGCACGCGCTCTTGACCGGGAGAATCGGATTCTCGCCCGAGGACATCATCTTCGATCCCAACATCTTCGCCGTGGCGACCGGCATCGAGGAACACAATCGCTACGGCCTCGACTTCATAGAAGCCACCGCCGCGATCAAGCAGCGCATGCCCGGGGTGCACGTGAGCGGCGGCGTCAGCAACGTGTCGTTTTCCTTCCGCGGCAACGAACGGGTCCGCGAAGCCATGCACTCGGTGTTTCTCTATCATGCGATCCGTGCCGGCCTCAGCATGGGGATCGTCAACGCGGGCCAGCTCGCGATCTACGAGGACATACCCGCCGACCTGCGCGAGCGTTGCGAGGACGTCATTCTCGCGCGGCGAACCGACGCCACGGATCGCCTCCTCGAGATCTCGCAGGCATTCAAGGGCGGCAGCGGGCCGAAGCGCGGCGACGATCTGGAGTGGCGCAAGCTGCCCGTGGAGAAGCGCCTCGAGCATGCGCTGGTGAAGGGTCTCGACGAGTTCGTTCTGCAGGATACGGAAGAGGCGCGGCTCAAAGCCCGGCGCCCTCTCGATGTGATCGAAGGGCCGTTGATGGACGGCATGAACGTGGTCGGCGACCTGTTCGGTTCCGGAAGGATGTTCCTGCCGCAGGTCGTCAAGTCGGCGCGCGTCATGAAGAGGGCGGTGTCGGTATTGATCCCGTACATCGAGAAGGAGAAGGACGGCAGCAGCCGCTCGAACGGCAAGGTGGTGATTGCCACCGTCAAGGGCGACGTGCACGACATTGGCAAGAACATCGTGGGCGTCGTTCTACAGTGCAACAACTTCGAAGTGGTGGATCTGGGAGTGATGGCGTCGTGCGAGAAGATACTCGAGGCCGCGATCCGCGAAGGCGCAGAGCTCATCGGGTTGTCCGGTTTGATCACCCCGTCGCTCGATGAAATGGTGCATGTGGCCAAGGAGATGCAGCGCCTGGGCTATAAACAGCCGCTGCTGATCGGCGGCGCCACCACCTCTCCCGCACATACGGCGGTAAAGATAGATCCGCAGTATCAGGGCGCCGTGATCTACGTGAAGGATGCATCGCGCTCGGTGGGCGTCTGCCAGCAACTCGTGACCAAGGACACTCGCGAGGCATACATCGCGCACATCAAGGCCGAGCATGAGCGGCGCCGCGAGCATCACCGCAACAAGAGCGCGAAAGCGCCGCAGCTGTCGATAGGGCAGGCACGGGCGAAGCGTCTCAAGATCGACTGGGCCACCTATGCGCCGCCGCTCCCAAGCTTTTTGGGCGTGCGCGTGTTCGACGACTATCCGCTCGAGGAACTCGTGCCGTACATCGACTGGATGCCGTTCTTCAATGCGTGGGAATTTGCCGGAAAGTTTCCCGACATCCTCGAGGATCCGGTCATCGGCGAAGCGGCGAGCAGCCTATACGCGGACGCGAGGAGCATGCTCGAGCAGCTGGTGGGGGAGAGGTGGCTGCGGGCCCGCGCGGTGGTGGGGTTCTTCCCCGCCAACAGCAGCGGTGATGATGACATCACCGTGTTCGCCGATGAAGAACGCCAAATCGTGAGGGCCCGGCTGCATCACCTGCGCCAGCAAAAATCCAAGCCGCAGAATCAGTCCCAATCCTGTCTCGCGGATTTCATCGCGCCGGTGGGCTCGGGCCGAGCGGATTATCTGGGAGCGTTCGCCGTGACTTCGGGGTTGGGCATCGACGAACACGTGGCGCGCTTCGAGGCCGCGCACGATGACTACAGCAGCATCATGTTGAAGGCGCTGGCCGACCGGCTGGCCGAGGCGCTGGCCGAGCGTATGCATGAACGGGTGCGGCGCGAACTATGGGGTTATGCGCCGCACGAGCAGCTCGACAGTGCCGGGCTGATTGGCGAGGAGTATCGGGGAATCCGTCCCGCCCCCGGGTATCCGGCCTGTCCCGAGCACACCGAGAAGGCGACGCTCTGGCAGCTGCTCGATCCGGAACGCAACGCAGGCATCCGGTTGACCGAATCGTTTGCGATGTTTCCGACCGCGGCGGTCAGCGGATTCTATTTCGCGCACCCGCAGGCCCACTACTTCGGCGTCGGCCAAATCGACCGCGACCAGGTTGCGGACTATGCCAGGCGCAAAGGGTGGACTCCGGCCGAAGCCGAGCGCTGGCTCGCGCCGAATCTGGGATACGATCCGGACGCGGCCGTTGCGTCGGACGCGGGCGATGCGACAGCTGCGGCCGACGCAGCCTGACCTGCGGGCGCGCAGAGGCCCTCGCATCAGCGAGGGCCTCCTCGAAAGTATCGTCATCTATTGCGGATTGGCCGACGCATTCGCGGAAGCGGTACCGCCGCCGCCGGCCGCCACCGTCGTATTGCCGGGCGAACGTTGCGCGTCGACGTCACCCGAACCACCCGCAGCGCCGTTGCCCGCCTGCGCACCGGCGATTCCGCTCGCGCCACCGAACAGGTTCGTTGCCGCCGGCTTCGATGCCGCCGCCGGCTTCGATGCTGCCGCCGGCGGGGTCGAACTCGATGTTGCCGGCGTTGCCGCATTGGCGGCACTCGCCGACGAGCTGTTCGCGATGCCCGACGCGGATTGCGCGGATGAGTCCAATGCGGCGCTTAGGTTCGGCACCGAGGCGGACTCATCGCCTGCTTTTCGGCCGGCGGACTCGGCGCGCGCAGCGGTCTGCTTCGTTACCCCGGACACAGCGTGAGTATTCGGTCTGTCGAATGCGGTCCGGCCCGCACCCTGGCCCTCGAGGCCGCCCTGGCCCGACAAGCCGCCGAATCGGGTCACGTCCATCCCGCCGGACAAGGCGCCGCCAATTCCACCGCCCGCGCCCCCGCCCAAGACACCGGCGCAGGCCGGGCCGACTATCGCGAGCATACCGGCGACACCTATGCAGGCCACTACATGTTTGGTATTCATCGTAGATCTCCTGGTGACCGCTGCACAGTGCGCGGCCTTCACAGAGTGATACGAGCGGCCTCGCACGTTTCTTCCACGAACATAAACGCGAGGCGGGACAAGGAGTTAGGGGCGCCGAATCACGGCTTTGAGTTCGATCGCGTAGCCGGCGCCCAGCAGCCCAAATCCATATGTCAAATCGCGGCCGGGCTCTCCGAGATCGATCGCGCGCCGGGCCATTGCATCAACGGCGTCCTGCAAGCCGGCGGGATTGGGCGCCGGGAATTCCATCGCGAACAAACCAGCGACGATGGGGGCGGCGAATGACGTGCCGCGCACAACGGCATATTTTCCGTCAAGAGCCGCCGCAGCCATGTCCGCGCCGGGTGCGGCGAACATGACGTGGTGTCCTCGGCCTGCCTCGATGAGCACGCGGCGATGCGCGTCGACCGCGGTTACCGCGACCACCTGCGGATACGCGGCTGGATAAAGGGGCGGTGCCGCCGGACCATCATTTCCGACGGCGGCCACCAACATGAAACCCCGCGACGTCAACGCATGGACGACTCGCGCCAGCATCGCGTTGTCCGGGCCCACCAAGCTCACGTTGATCACCCCGACCCGCTCCTGGGCCAGCCAGCCGAATGCTCCAGCCAGCGTGTCGACCGATCCACCCGTGGGCGCGTCGCAGTACACATCCGCGGCAAGCAACTGCGCGCCGGGCATCACTCCGCGAAACCCGCCGCCATCCCCGACCAAGATCGAGGCGACGGCGGTCCCGTGAGCGCTCGGCAACGAGCGGCCGGCACACCCCCACCTACGGATCACCGATGCACGAAACGTTGGGTGGGCGACATCGATTCCCGCGTCGATGAGCCCGATGCGATGCATGCCGGCATCGTCGCGCGGTTTTTCAGAATCCCCGCCGGACAGATTGTCGGGAAGGGCGGTCGGGTCGGTCCCTTTCGCGGCCGTCGTCGACGCCCCGGAGGCGCCCACACCCGTGTATATATGATTGAAATCGTAGATGCCCTGCTGGTCGGCCTCGCGAAGTATCTTCAGCGCGTTGGCGGTGGAGAGATGCGGCGGCGGTTCCAAGACGAGCAGGCGCAACTCGAGCTCTGGGATGTTTTGCTCGCGGAGCAAACGGAATCCAAGCGCCAGCGCGGCCTGCAGCGCCGTCTCGGACGGAGAAAATGCCATTATTTCGCTCCGGACGATCGGGTCGCCGCGCGGATCGGCTTCGATGCGGTGCGGATTCGATCGAATCAAGCCGGCGATCAGTTGGTGCCGCCGATCGCTCAGGCGGCCTAACGCAGCAAGGTCCGCCGGACCGGCGGCCGGAAGGCTCCGAGAAGGCAACTGGGGCAATTGTACGCTCGGCAGGCGGAGCTGTGCCTGGACGGTGCCCGCGAGTGCCACCGCTGCCGCAATCATCCCTCTCGAAATCCGCATGGTCGATCTCCGTGGGCCGCCAAAGCGATGCTAACAGCCGGATGAGGCTGCTAGCATGGAAGGAATCAACATCGCCGAACGTCTACCCATGAATACGAGCGCAACCGTGCAAAACGTCCAGGAGCAGATCGTGGCGTTGTTGCCGCGGTTGCGGCGCTTCGCCCGAAATCTCGTGCGCAATCCGCACGACGCGGATGACGTGGTGCAAATCGCCGTGGAGCGCGCGTTGCAACGTCTGGATCAGTGGCGCAGCGATGCCCGGCTGGACAGTTGGCTGTTCAAGATCGTGCGCAACGCCTGGATCGATGAGGTGCGGTCGCGGGGGCGGCGCGCCAAGATTTTCATTGGGGAAGATGCCGGCGAACAGGTGGGTGTGGCGTCAATGGATCGGGAAATCGACAGAATGTCCGTTGCCGCTGCGCTGGGCAGGCTGCCGGAGGATCAACGGGTGGCGGTAAGCCTCGTCTTGGTCGAGGGGCTCCCGTACAAGGAGGCGGCCGACGTTCTCGATGTGCCGATCGGTACGCTGACCAGCCGGCTGGCCCGCGGACGCGAGGCGCTTCAGGGCATGCTGCGATTGCCTGAAGGAGAGCAGTGATGACGGTACCGGATCACACGTTGATGGCGTACGCCGATGGCGAACTCGACGACGCCGCGCGCAAACTCATCGAAGCCGCCATGCGCGAGGATCCCGAGGTCCGAAAGCGGGTCGCGGAACATCGCGCCCTTCGCGGCGCGCTGCAGAAGGGCTTCGCCGACGAACTCGACGAACCGGTACCCGAGCGGCTGCTCTCCGCCGTGCGCAAGCCTCGCATCCGCGCCAAGGGAAGTGAGAGTAACTTGAGGCGATGGCGCGGCGCGCCCTCGCTTGCCATGGCCGCGAGCCTGCTCTTGGGTTTGGGCTTGGGATATTGGGTGCACAGAGATGCGAATTCATTGCTGCGCACGACGGCGAGCGAAGGGGTGGTCGCCGGAGGGGCGCTGTCGAACAGTTTGTCCAATCAACTGTCGGCGGACCACCCCGCAGGCGCCGTGGCGACAATTGGGCTCAGCTTCAGGTCGAAGTCCGGCGCTTTCTGCCGTACGTTTTCGCTGGAGGGGAACGCGACATCGGGACTGGCATGCCGCGAGGGCAAGTCATGGAAAGTACTGGTGCTGGGTCAGACCTCCCACGCCGGAACCGCTGGAGAGGGCTATCGCGTGGCGGCTTCCGGCGACTCAGGATTGCTTCGCAGCGCCGTCGAGGAGGCGATTCGAGGAGAGCCCCTGGATCGCCCCGGAGAAATCGCTGCGCGCCAGTCGGGGTGGGCGCCTTAACGTGATGGATTCGCCGCCGCCAGGATTTGGCGCGCGAGGTTTGCGTAATCGCCGTCGAAATGATGGCCGCCCTTGAGTTTCACGATGATGAACTTCTTCGGATCGAGCTTGGGGCACAAGGAGTCCTCTTCGTCCGCGCCATAGATGCACAGCACCGGCATGCCCGTGATGCGGTTGATTTCGGGCAGCGTCGCCGGGCCCGACCTGCTGTCGGAAATCCAGCTGGTCAAGTGAAACTCGAAGAGCGCGTGCTCGGACATTCCCATGACGGCGGTCAATGCAACGCGGGCGCGGGTCGCCGCCGGCAGTCGATTCACGGCGAAGGGCAGGACATCGGCGCCCTGCGAGTAGCCGATCAGCAGCACGCGCTGCTTGCCGAAATGCGGCAGGTAGTAGCGGATCATGCGGTCCGTGTCCGCCGCCAATCCTTCCGGCGTGCGTGCCGTCCAGTAGTAGCGCAGCGAATCGAGGCCGACGACCGGAATGCCCTTTGAGCTGAGCGCGGCCGCGACGTCCTGGTCGAGTCCCGCCCAGCCGCCATCGCCGGACATGATGATGGCAAAAACATCCGAGGGGGCCGCCGCCTCGGGGTGCGCTGCATCCGGCGGCGCCGCCACGGGTTGCGCGGGGACCTCCACGACCGGCAGATCGCTCAATCCCGCGGGCGCAGGCGCCGCGTGCAGTGCCGGATTTTGCGCGGCGAGCTTGTTGTAGCCGGCCGTGAACTGGGGCACCCAGCCGGGCAGCGAGGCGAAGTCAGGGCCGGCGTTCGGCACGGTCACCATGGCCGCCCCGCGCACCTGCGAGATGAAGGTTCGCGCCGCGGCCGCCGGACACGCCTGATCGTCCGGACCGTGCAAGTCGAGCCACGGATTTCCAATGCTCCTGCCCGCCAAAAAATCCACGCCGCGACCTCGAGACCGGCGAACGGACTCGAGACCGGCCCCCTTGCACAGCGGCTTGTCCAAGTCGAGGCTCGGGCAGAAACCCAGCGTGATTGCGGCTGCAAAGGTGTTTTGCGGCGCCTGGGCGAGCATGGCGTACGACATCGCCGCGCCCGCGGACCTTCCCACCAAGATCGGGATCATATAAGTGGGGGAGTGAAAATAGGCCTGCACGAAGTGACTCAAGTTTTCCAGATCGCCGTCGGGCGACACGCATTGATCCCCGTCCGCTTCGAGGTTTGCCTTGAACGCCGGCCAATCGATGCCGGCAACCATTGCACCCTGCTGCACGAGCTGCCGGGCCGTCGCGTCGACGGAGCTTCGGCCCGCGTCGTCCCAGACGAGGAGCGCGAAACTTGAAGGCGTGCCGTCGGGCCGATACACGAGAAGATCGCGAAAGCGGCCATGGCTCAAATGCGTGACGCCGGGTTTGGTCATCCCTGAATCCGGCAAGGCCGCAGCCAGGCTCGCCGCCGACAGCCAGATCAATCCCAACGCACGCAAGACCTTCATACGGCACCTCTTCAAATCCCACAGGCTGCCAGCACGGCAGATTCATCGTTTGGTCACAGTCTGTGCGCAGAATGATACTGACAATGACAACGATCGATTTGGTGTATTTCAACGCCGGCGGGGGGCATCGCGCGGCCGCCGCCGCACTCGAAACCGCCTTGCACGAATCGGCGCTGCCGTGGTCGGTGAGGCCGGTCAATCTCTTCGAAGTCCTCGATCCGCGGGACGTGTTCGGCAAGACCACCGGGCTCAAGCCTGAGCAGTACTACAACGCGCGCCTGGCCCGCGGCTGGACATTCGGTTTGGGCCAAGAGCTCAAGATTTTGCAGGCTCTCATTCGATTGAGCCATAAATCCTTGGTCGCCGTGCTGCAGCGGCATTGGCAGCGGACCCAGCCGGATCTGGTGGTTTCGCTGGTGCCGAACTTCAATCGCGCCATGTATCAGGGGCTGAAGGCAGCTCGGCCGAATGTGCCCTTCGTGACCATCCTGACGGATTTCGCCGATTCGCCGCCCCATTTCTGGATCGAGCCGCATCAGGCGCAGCACTTGATATGCGGCACTCCCAGGGCGGCCGCACAGGCCCGTACCGCCGGCTATCCGGAGGAGTGCATCCATGCGACGTCGGGGATGATCATTCGTCCGGATTTCTACCGACCCCTCCGCGTGGATCGCGGCGCCGAGCGGCGCCAAGCTGCAGCTCGATCCGGACCGACCGACCGGCATCGTGATGTTCGGCGGCCACGGTTCGAAGGCCATGCGCCGCATCGCGAAACGTCTCGCCGACACGCAGCTCATCCTGGTGTGCGGCCACAACTCGGGCCTCGCGGATGAATTGCGCGCGATGAGTTCCCGGGCACCCCGGGCCGTCATCGGGTTTTCGACTCAAATCCGCTATTTCATGCACCTGAGCGACTTCTTCATCGGCAAACCGGGTCCCGGCAGCATCAGCGAAGCCGTACAGCAGGGCCTGCCCGTCATCGTGGTGCGCAACGCATGGACCATGCCGCAGGAGCGCTACAACGCGGAGTGGGTCGAGGAGCGCGATGCGGGCGTCGTGCTCGATTCCTTCAGCGACATCGGCAGCGGCGTACATACGGTCACGAGCGGGCTCGCGTACTATCGCGCCAGGGTTCAACGAATTCAAAACCGCGCGATCTTCGAGATCCCGGCGCTGCTCGACCGTATTTTACAGCTCAGCGGCGCCGGTCTGGATAGGCATCGATTTCAACCAGCATTTCCGGGCCCCCAAGCGCCTGCATCTGGCCCAATATCCATTCGCGCCGCTGCTGAACGTACCTCCCCGGCGCCGCTGCCAAATACCGCTCGGGGTTCGGCAATACGGCGGCGAGCACGGCGGCATCGGCGCGCGTGAGCCGGCTTGCGGACTTGTGGAAGAATCGCTGCGCAGCGGCTTCGGCGCCGTACGTGCCCAGCCCAAATTCGGCAATGTTCAAATACATTTCCAGTATCCGCCGCTTCGGCCACAGCGCCTCGATCATCAGCGTGAAGTACGCTTCGAGCCCTTTGCGGAAATAGCTGCGCCCGGACCAGAGGAAGAGATTCTTCGCGACTTGCTGGCTGATGGTGCTCGCTCCGCGCACCTTGTGGCTGTGCTGATTGAGCGAGTAGGCCTTTTCGATGGCCTCCACATCGAATCCCCAGTGTTCGGGAAACTTCTGGTCCTCCGAGGCCACGACCGCGAGCGGCAGATTGGGCGAGATCCGGTCCAGATCGACCCAGGTGTGGCGAAAGACGAAGTTCGGATCGCGGTTGAGCCATGCGGCGAGTTGCGCCTCGGCCATGAACGCGGTGAAGGGCGGATTGAGCCAGCGCATCGACGCCACGGCGAGCACGCTCGCCACGATGCATGCGACCACCAACCATAGGATGGCCCGCAGCAGTCTGCTTAGGATAGATCTCTTGTGCGCCACGCCGGCGTCAGGCGGGCATTCGGCGAACGCTCTTCATGATGACCGCGTCGACCGGCACATCGTCGAAGCCGCGCTTCTTGGCCGTGGCGACCGCCGCGATCTTGTCGACGACGTCCATGCCTTGGGTGACGCGCGCGAACACGGCGTAGCCGAAGTTGCCCCGTGAATGATCGAGAAAATCGTTGTCCTTCAGATTGACGAAGAACTGCGAGGTCGCGCTGTTGATGTCGTTGGTACGCGCCATCGAGAGCGTGCCGCGCTTGTTCTTGAGGCCGTTGTCCGCCTCGTTCTTGACGGGCGGCTGCGTGCGCTTCTGCGTCATGTCCTCGGTGAAGCCGCCGCCTTGAATGACGAAGCCGGGAACGATCCGGTGGAAGATGGTGCCGTCGAAAAAGCCGTCGTCGATGTAGCGCAAGAAGTTGGCGACCGACAGCGGCGCCTCTTTTTCCAGCAGTTCGATGGTGAATTCGCCCAAGGTGGTTTCGAAGCGGATCATGACGTTTCCTGGTGTGGTGAGTGTGCGGCTGCGAGTGTAACGCGGGGCCTGCCGGAAAGATCGAGATGCGAACGAATGCCGGTGAAGCCGTGGCGCTGCAAGAGCTGCGAGACATCGGGCGCCTGGCCGGCGCCGTGCTCCACCAGCAGCCAGCCGCGTTCATTCAAATGTGCCGCGGCGCTGCCGATGATCTCTGACAGGGCCTCGAGCCCGGTTGGCCCGTCACAGAGCGCGATCGCCGGCTCCGCCGCCAGCTTCGCGAGGGCAGGATCGGCGGCGGCCACATAAGGAGGATTGGCGACGATCATGTCGAACCGGTCGCCTTGCACGGGTTCGAACCAGGAACCCAAGCGAAAGTCGATGCGTGTCAGTCCGTGGTCGCGGGCATTCTGCCGCGCGATCTCGAGCGCGGGCGGCGATATCTCGACCCCGGTGACACGTGCCCAAGGCTTCTCCGAGGCGATGGCGAGTGCGATGGCGCCGCTGCCGGTGCCGAGATCGAGAACGGAACTCGAGCGTTTCTGCGGCAATCGCTCGAGGGCGAGCTCCACCAAGACTTCGGTCTCAGGCCGCGGAACGAGCACCGCCGGCGTGACGCGAAGCGACAGCGACCAAAATTCGCGCGACCCGGTCAAATAGGCGACCGGCGCGCCCTGCCGGCGCCGCTCGATCAGACCTGCGTAGGTATGTTCGCATTCGCCCGTGACCGCATCGTCGCCGCGGGCGACCAACCCGGCTCGCGACAGACCGAGGGTCATGCCGAGCAGCAGCTCCGCATCCAGGCGTGGCGAGTCGCTGTGGCCGTCGAGGGAGCGGACCCCGCTTCGCAAATTCTCCAAGACCGTGCTCATTCGACCTGCTGCGCCAGCTCTTCGGCTTGGTGCTCCTGATTCAATGCGCGGATCAGCTCGTCGAGGTTCCCGTTCATCACGTCGTCGAGCTTATAAAGAGTCAAATTTATCCGGTGGTCGGTGACGCGGCCTTGCGGAAAATTATAAGTGCGGATGCGTTCGGAGCGATCCCCCGAGCCGACCTGAAGCTTGCGCGATTGGGCCTGCTGGCTCTGCTGTTTCTCGCGCTCGGCGGCGAGCAGCCGAGCTTTCAGCAAGGACATGGCGCGCGAGCGATTCTTGTGCTGCGAGCGCTCGTCCTGGCATTCCACGACGAGGCCGGTGGGTATGTGCGTGATGCGAATGGCCGAATCGGTCTTGTTGACATGCTGGCCCCCTGCACCCGAGGCGCGGAAGGTGTCGATGCGCAGATCCGCGGGGTTCAAATCGACGGCTTCGACCTCTTCCAGTTCCGGCAGGATCGCCACCGTGCAGGCCGAGGTATGAATGCGTCCCTGCGCCTCGGTGGCCGGGACGCGCTGCACGCGGTGCGTGCCTGACTCGAACTTGAGCAGCGAATAGGCCCCGCGCCCGATGATGCGGCTGATGATTTCCTTGTAACCGCCATGTTCGCCCGGGCTTTCGCTCAATGTCTCCACGGCCCAGCCCTTCGATTCGGCATAGCGCGTGTACATGCGAAACAGATCCCCGGCAAAGATCGCGGCTTCATCGCCGCCGGTGCCCGCGCGAACCTCCAAAAAGATGTTGCTGTCGTCCTGCGGGTCCTTCGGCACGAGCAGTTGCTGCAGTTCGAGTTCCTCGGCCGCGATGCGCGGCGCAAGGTCGGCGAGTTCTTCCTCGCCCATCGCCTGGGTGGCGGCGTCCTCGTCGGAGGCGAGCTCACGGGCCGTGGCTTGGTCGCCTTCGAGCGCGATGAAGCGCCGATAGCGCTCGATGAGCGGCCCCAACCGCGAGTACTCCATGGACAGTTCACGAAACTGGTTTTGCCGCGCAATGACGCCCGCGTCCGACAACAGGCGGCTGATTTCCTCGAAGCGCTCGTCCAATTTTTCGAGCTTGCGGCGGATGGAATCCTTCATCGCCGCGAATTATAGCGGCCTTGCGGCTCAATGCCGGTCGCGTTCTTCGATCAGGAGCCGCGTCAGCGCTTCCGCCAGGGAGGAATCGGCCAGCTCCGAGGCCTGGCGCAGGGCCTGAGTCGGCGTGTGCAGCAGCCGGTTCGTCAGGGTGTTGGCGAGATACTCGATGACCTCATCGGCGGACTTGCCCGCCGCCAGCAGCCGCCGCGCTTGCTCCACGGTTTGCAGCCGGATCCCGTCGGCCTGTTGACGCAGCGCACGGATGGCGGGGCCCGCATCGTGGGCGCGCGATTCGGCGAGGAATTTCGCGACTTCTTCCTCGATAAGCAGCCGCGCACCGCCCGCCGCCACGGCGCGCTGCTGGCGATTCTCGTCCACCAGCTGCTGCAGATCGTCGATCGAGAAGAGGTACACGTCTTCCAGATCGGCCACGGCCGGTTCGATGTCGCGCGGGACCGCCAAATCCACCATGAAGATCGGCCGTCGGCGCCGCGCCCGAACGGCGCTCTCCGCCGCGCTCTTGGTGATGAGCGGCACGGCGCTCGCCGTGCAGGTAATGACGATGTCGGCCTGGATGAGTTCCTTGTCGAGATCCTCGAGACCGACCGCATGGGCTTTGAGTTGCGCCGCCAGAGTCTGTGCTCTCCCCAGCGTGCGGTTGGCAATGACCATGCGCTTGACGCCGGCGCTGATGAAATGTCGCGCCGTGAGGGCGTTCATTTCGCCGGCGCCCACCAGGAGGGCGGTGTGCGCGCTCAAGTCCGAGTACACCCGGCGCGCCAGACTCACGGTGGCCGAGGCGATCGAAACCGCGTTTTCGCCGATGCGGGTCTCCGATCGCACGCGTTTGGCCGCGGAAAAGGCTGCCTGGAACAGCTTGTTGAGCGAGGGGCCGGTGCTGCCCGCTTCCTGCGCCACACGATACGCATCCTTCAGCTGACCCAAAATCTGCGCCTCGCCGAGCACCATGGAATCGAGGCCCGACGCGACACTGAAGGCGTGTTCCACCGCCCGCTGCTCCTGGTGAACGTACAGGCTGGAGGCGAGATCCAGGTTGCTGCCGTGGTGCCGTTCGAGCCACTGCGAGAGCTCCTCGCCGCTGGCGGGCCCCGCCCAATACACCTCGGTGCGATTGCAGGTGGAGAGGATCACCGCCTCGGCAACGCCCGCTTGTTCGCGCAGGGTGCGCAAAGCGGACAGCAACCGCTCCTCGCTGAAGGCCACCTTTTCGCGCAGCGCGACCGGGGCCGTCTTGTGGTTGATGCCGAGGACGTTGAATGCCATTGAACCGCTTTTTTAGCCGTAACCCGCTGATTCTGGTGGAATCCGCCGCGTCAGGGTAGTCATTTCGCTATAGTGAGGCCGTGTTCCCGATTTCAATCCTCGCGAGGGCTTCGATAGGGCTCGGGCTCGCTGCCTGCGCCGCCTGTGCCGCCATGGGCAAGAAATCCGAAGAAGCTCCCGCCCCGCAGGCATTTTATACCGTCACGGGCGAGATCGCCCTTGCGCGCCATCAGCCGCGTCTCGCAGCGCTCCAATACGCTGCGGCCGCGTCGCGGGAAACCGACATCGGGTTGCTCGAGCGGGCGGCGCAAGTGGCAGCCGAATCCCTGCAGCCATCATTGACCCTGAAGATCGCCGCGCGCTGGATCAAGGTCGAACCGACATCCGTGGAGGCGCAACGCGCGGCGGCGCAGGCCGCGCTGGCGCTGCAGCGAATCGAGGAGGCCGCGGCCCGCTACCGGGTCGTGATTCAAAACTCGCCGATCGGCACGGAGGCGGAACTCGCAGCCTTGGAGAAGTATCTCGGCGCCAACGAGAACATCTTTGGCTCACGCCAACTCGCGGATCGACTGGCGCCGGCGTATCCATCGTCCGCGGCGGCATTGCGAGTGCAGGGATTCACGGCCCTGCGTGCGGATGATCCCGCCGCAGCCGTCCGGAGTTTTACGGCGGCATTGGCGATCCCTGCTGCAGGGGGGGAAGCTGAGCAGGAGGCGCGCCGGGATCTGCAGCAAACCCTGGCGCGCGCGCGAATCATGGCGGGCGATGCGGAAGGCCCCCTGGCGCAGGCCCAGGAGAGAGTCGACCGCGAAGATACGCCCGTCAACCGCCTCGACTATGCGCTGCTGCTCATGGCTGCACAGCGCGACCCGGCAGCGACGCAGCAATTGGAAATTCTGGCGCGCAACCCCGAATATGCACCGGTGGCGCTGCGCCTGATGGGCCTGATCGAGTTTCAGCAGGGCCATTTGGACGCGGCCACCGTCAAATTCGCCGAGTTGGTGCGCGCGGAGAAGTATCTCGACGATGCCTTCTACTACCTGGCATTGATCGCCGATCGGCATAATGATCCTGAACACGCGCTTCGCTTATACGCACAGGTGCAGAGCGGCGAGAATGCAAATTCGGCGCTGCTGCGGGCGACGGCAATTCTCGAAACGCACGGCGCCGCGGCGGCGGGCGAGGATTTGCTCGACCGGTTGATCGAGGACGAACCGCAGCGCGCACCCGCCATCCTGTCAGCCCGCGCCCGGATGTATGCCGACGGCGGCGATTTGTCTAGCGCGATGGGCGTTCTCAAGCAGGCCGTCTTGGAATATCCGGACAGCGTGGACTTGCGCTATGCGATGGCGTCGATCTACGAGGAACAAGGACGGATTTCAGACGCCCTGCGGGAATTGACGGATCTCGTCAAGGCGCGCCCGGATGACCCGGCCGCCCTGAACGCGCTTGGGTACACGTTGGCCGATCATTCCCGCGACCTCGCACGGGCCCGCCGGCTCATCGAAGCCGCGCACGCCGAGGCGCCGAAGAATGCCGCAATCCTCGACAGCATGGGTTGGGTGCTGTTTCGTCAAGGTAAGAGCGCCGAGGCAGAGACCTACCTGCGAGAGGCCTACGCGGACGATCGCGGCGGGGACATCGCGGCGCATCTCGGCGAGGTGCTGTGGCAGCAGGGCAGGCGAGCCGATGCCGAACAAATCTGGTCCGATGCCAGTGTGGTCGACGGCGACAGTCGCCTGCTCAAGGAAACGCGGCGACGTTTCGAGCCTGTACGGCAGCGGTGAACTGAGACGATGCACCGCACGGTAATGACGCTGCTGTGTTGCGCGATGCTGGCCGCTTGCGTCACCGCCCGCCGCGCGCCCGCACCCGCCGGGGCCGCGTGGGAGCAGCGGGTCGCGGAGCTGCAAAGACTCGATTCTTGGATGCTCGACGGACGCGCAGCCGTCGCCGTCGGCACTCAAGGGTGGCAAGCCACCTTGAATTGGCGGGAGCATGGCGACTCGGCGGAGGTGCACCTCTCCGGACCCCTCGGGGTGGGCGCGATGGTTCTCAAGCGCACGCCCGCCGGGATTTCCTTGAACGATGCGCCGCCGAGCGACGCGGTGCTCGCGCAACTGCAGGAGCGCCTGGGGTTCGAGCTGCCGATCGATCACCTTCGATTCTGGCTGCTCGGCGTGCCGGACCCCTCCGCGGCCTTCGAGCTCGAGCGCAACGATCAGGACCGTGCCTCGCATTTGCAGCAAGATGCGTGGACGATCGACTACGATCGCTACATGCCGTCCGAGGGTGATTTGCTCCCCGCGCATCTGGTATTGAACCGTGTGGGGGTGCGGGTGCGCATCGCCGTCGACCATTGGGGGCGCCGGTGAGCGCAACATCGATCTGGCCCGCGCCGGCCAAACTCAATCTTTTTTTGCATATCTTGGGCAGGCGGCCCGACGGCTATCATGAATTGCAAACCTGTTTTCAATTCATCGATCTCTGCGATGACATCACGATCGAGGTGCGCGCGGACGGCCGGATCCGCCGCGTCATCGACATTCCCGGCGTCGCCGAAGAGGCGGATCTTTGCGTACGTGCGGCTCGAGCGCTGCAAACGGCCGCCGGTTGTTCCTTGGGCGCGAACTTGAGCGTGCTCAAGCGCATCCCGATGGGCGGCGGGTTGGGCGGGGGCAGCTCCGATGCTGCGACCTGTCTGGTGGCGCTCAATCACTTGTGGAAATTGAATTGGCCCACCGATGATCTCGCCGCGCTCGGGCTCAAGCTGGGTGCCGATGTGCCGGTGTTCGTTCGCGGCCGGGCGGCCTTTGCGGAAGGGATCGGGGAACGGCTGACGCCGCTCTACCCGCCGCTGGCTCCTTTGGAGGTTAACTATCTGATTTTAAAGCCAAATGTTGATGTCAGCACCGCCGAGATATTTCAAGACCCTGAATTGACAAGAAATTCTCCGCCCATCACAATTCACGGTTTCCTGGCGTCCGGCGGAAGGAACGACTGCCTGGGGGTGGTGCGGCGCCGGTATCCTGAGGTGGCGCGCGCGCTCGATTGGCTGTCGGGCTTTGGTCCCGCACGGCTCACGGGCACCGGGGCCTGTGTGTTTTTGGCGCTGGAGACGATGGATCGCGGCCGTGAGATCGCGGGGAAGGCGCCGCCGGCGTTGCATGCTTTTTTGGCTCGCGGACTGAATGACTCGCCTTTGCTTGAAAGATTGGCGGCCGGCTGAGTTTTGGCCCTGGTGGCTTTGCTGATTGTTGATTCCAAGTTGGGGTGTCGCCAAGCGGTAAGGCAGCGGGTTTTGATCCCGCCATACGGAGGTTCGAATCCTTCCACCCCAGCCAATTTTTTGCGGTTGGAGCGGTTCGTCGACTGGAGATGGCCCAGAGGATGAGTTAGCAGACCCACCCCAGCCAATTTAGAGCTTTGAATCCATGTCGCAGAGTAAAGAGTTCGATACATTGACGATTGCCGTGTTCACCGGCAAGGCGAACCCCACGCTTGCGCAGGAGATCACCCGGCACTTGCACGTGCAATTGGGCCGCGCCGATGTGGGGCGGTTCAGCGACGGCGAGGTCAGCGTCGAATTGATGGAAAATGTGCGCGGGCGCGACGTGTTCATCGTGCAATCGACGAATCCGCCGGCGGAAAATTTGATGGAATTGCTGATGATGACCGACGCGTGCCGGCGGGCCTCGGCGAAGCGCATCACCGCGGTGGTGCCGTATTTCGGCTACGGGAGGCAGGATCGGCGGCCGCGGGCCACGCGGGTCGCCATCACCGCCAAGCTCGTGGCCAACATGATTGCGAGCGCGGGCGTCGACCGGCTGCTGACGGTGGATTTGCACGCGGACCAGATTCAGGGGTTCTTCGACATACCGGTCGACAATGTCTATGCCTCGCCGGTGCTGTTGGGCGATGCGTGGAAGCAGAAGTATCAGAACATGGTCGTGGTGTCGCCGGACGTCGGCGGTGTGGTGCGCGCACGTGCGCTCGCGAAGCGACTGGATGATGCTGAACTCGCCATCATCGACAAGCGGCGGCCGCGGCCGAACGAGTCGAAGGTGATGAACATCATAGGCGAAGTCGAGGGAAGAACCTGCGTGCTGATCGACGACATGGTGGACACCGCCGGCACGCTGTGCCAGGCCGCGCAGGCGCTCAAGGACGAGGGCGCGCTCAAGGTGGTCGCCTACATCACGCATCCGGTGTTGTCGGGTGCCGCGATCGAGCGCATTTCGAAGTCGGTGCTGGACGAATTGGTGGTGACGGACACGATCCCCTTGTCCGAGGCCGGGAGAACCTGCAGGAAGATCCGGCAGTTGAGTGTGGCGGGATTGCTGGCCGAGACCGTGCGCCGCATCAACGACGAGGAGTCGGTGAGCTCGCTGTACATAGATTAGAAGGGACCGGTACGCAACCGGTTTCCTGGGTTGAATTGGTCGGTGCCCGCGCAATTGGTCGCGATGTGCGGGTGCCGTGTTCGTGATGTAACTGGAGAAGATTATGAAGACCTCTTTCGAACTCGTCGCCGAGTTCCGCGAGACGCAAGGCAAAGGTGCGAGCCGCCGCCTGCGTCACGAAGGAAAAGTACCGGCAATCCTCTATGGCGGGCATGCTGACGCGCGCGCCCTCACCTTGAGCCATCAGAAACTCTTGATCATGCTCGACAATGAGCGCTTCTATTCGACCATCCTCAATTTGAAGGTGGGCGATCAAACGCAGGCCGCGATCCTCAAGGACGTGCAAAGGCATCCGTTCAAGAATGCGATCGTGCACGTGGATTTCCAGCGCGTCGATGAAAACGAGAAGATCCGCATCAGCATACCGCTGCACTTCACGGGCGCGTCTGCATCCCCGGGCGTGAAATCCCAGGGCGGAATCGTGTCGCACATGCGCACCGAAACGGAAGTCTCCTGTCTGCCGAAGGACCTGCCGGAATTCATCGAGGTCGACATCTCGGGACTGTCGCTCAACGAGAGCATCCATCTCTCGCAACTCAAGATCCCCCAAGGCGTGACGCTCGTCGAATTGGCGAAGGATGACGCGGCCGTGGTTGCCATTCACAGCCCGCGTGCGGAGGAGCCCGAGCCGACGGCGGCAGCGGCGGCCGGTGCGCCGGCGGCGGAGGGTGCGGCGGCAGCGGCACCTGCGGCAGGCGCGGCGCCCGCGGCCGGAGCGGATGCGGCGAAGAAGGCCGAACCTGCGAAGAAAGAGGAAGCAAAGAAGGAACCGGCAAAGAAAGACGCCAAGAAGTAGCATTTTTCGCATCTTGGATCAGAAGGGCCGTCGGCATTGGCGGCCCTTACTTTTTCTGTTCACTGCGTAGAGCTTTAAGTTCATGACTGGTCTACCGCTCCGCCTCATCGTCGGTCTGGGCAATCCGGGCCCCGAACATCTGGTCACCCGCCACAACGCGGGTTTCTGGTTCGTGGATCTGCTTGCGCGCCGTCACGGCGGCGAGTTTCGCGATTACCGCAAGTATTCGGGAGAAACGGCGCGCATCAATTTGAGCGAGCGTGAGATCATTCTGTTGAAGCCCACGACCTATATGAATCGCAGCGGCCTGTCGGTGCGGCAGATCAGCGATTTCTACAAAATGGCGCCCGAGGAAATTCTGGTGGCGCACGACGAATTGGATCTGCCGGTGGGCAGCGTGCGCCTGAAGCAGGGCGGGGGCCACGGCGGCCACAACGGATTGCGCGACACCATCGCGCATATCGGCGAGACTTTTTGGCGGCTGCGTCTTGGAATAGGCCACCCCGGCAACAAGGCCGAAGTCATCGACTACGTGTTGACGCGCGCGCCGCGCGCCGAAGAAGATCTGATCCTGGAGGCCGTCAGCACCGCGGCCGACTGCATGCCCCTGTTGCTCGAACAAGGCGCGGAACGCGCCATGACCCGGCTGCACAGCCGGGCGGGAAAGATTCAATGAGAAGAATTCAATGCCGATCCGCTGCGGAATAGTCGGCCTGCCGAACGTGGGCAAGTCCACGTTGTTCAATGCGCTGACGCGCGCCCAAATCGCGGCCGAGAACTACCCCTTCTGCACAATCGATCCCAACGTCGGCGTCGTGCCCGTGCCGGATCCGAGACTTCAGAAGCTGGCGGCGATCGTGCATCCGGAGAGGATCCTGCCGACCACGGTGGAGTTCGTGGACATCGCGGGATTGGTCGCCGGCGCGTCCAAGGGCGAGGGGCTGGGCAACAAGTTCCTTGCGCACATCCGCGAAGTGGATGCCATCGCGCACGTGGTGCGCTGCTTCGAGAACGACGACATCGTGCACGTGGCCGGCAAGATCGATCCTGCGAGCGACATCGAGGTGATCAACACCGAACTCGCGCTCGCCGATCTCGACAGCGTGGAACGCGCGTATCAAAAAGCGCTGAAGGCGGCGAAGGCAGCCGACAAGGACGCCGTGAGGCTGCGGGACCTCCTGGAGAAAGTGCGCGCGCAGCTGAACCTCGCGAAGCCGGTGCGCCTGCTCAAGCTGGACGCGCACGACCACGCGCTGCTGCGCGATCTGCACCTCCTCACGGACAAGCCGGTGATGTACGTCGCCAATGTCGACGAGGCGGGATTCACCGATAATCCGCGCCTCGATCGGGTGCGGGAAATTGCCGCCTCGGAAGGCGCCATCGTAGTGCCGATTTGTGCGGCCATCGAGGCGGAGATCGCGCAACTAGAGGAGGCTGATCGTGCCGAATTCCTGGCGGAGCTCAAGTTGGACGAGCCGGGGCTCAACCGCGTGATCCGGGGCGGATATTCGCTCCTCGGCTTGCAGACCTATTTCACGGCCGGCGTCAAAGAGGTGCGCGCCTGGACGGTTCACGCAGGCGCCACGGCGCCGCAGGCGGCAGGCGTCATTCACACCGACTTCGAGCGCGGATTCATCCGGGCCGAAGTGATCGCCTACGAGGATTTCATCGCGTTCAAGGGTGAGGCCGGCGCCAAGGAGGCGGGGAAACTGCGGTTGGAAGGCAAGGAGTACATCGTCAAGGAGGGCGATGTGATGCACTTCAGGTTCAATGTTTAATGTGAGAAAAGGGGCCTGGGGCGCCCGCCTCGGGCGTCCTTGACAGGCCGGGTGGCGCTGCCCAAAATCCGCCGCCCGGGCAGTTCAATGTCGATGGTGAGGTAGCTCAGCTGGTTAGAGCGTGGCACTCATAATGCCGAGGTCGAGGGTTCGAGTCCCTCTCTCACCACCATAAAATCAAGCACTTGCTGCTCCGGCCCGAGTCCCACGAGCGTCAGAAGGTGTTTTGCGTGACCCGGGCGTACCTGTTTTTCGAAGTGCAAATAACCGCGAGCGGCTAAGCTTCCGTTTTGACTACGGAACTCGATGTTCTCGGATTCGTCAGCCGAAATCCAAATGCCAGTGCGAGAAGTCAATGGAACGCGATGAAACCGGCCTACTGCCGCTGCCCCAGCTAGCTTTGCTGGCGCTTGTATTAGGCGTCGTCACCGGCATCGGCGCGGTGTTGTTCCGCGATCTAATTGGTCTTATTCACAATCTATTGTTTACCGGTCACGCGGTGCTTCACTACGATGCGAACGTTTTCACGGCTCCTGCGCCGTGGGGCATCCTGGTGATCTTGGTGCCTGTGATTGGCGCTGTCGGCGTGACGTTTCTGGTGACCAATTTTGCCCCGGAGGCCAAAGGACATGGTGTGCCCGAGGTCATGGATGCGATCTACCATAAAGGTGGCGTCATCCGACCCGTCGTGGCATTGGTCAAATCCCTGGCGTCGGCCCTCGCTATCGGCAGCGGTTCATCGGTTGGACGCGAGGGCCCCATTATTCAGATCGGGTCCGCGCTCGGCTCGACCTTAGGGCAGATCGTTCGCATGCCTGCGGGCCAGCGAATTGCCTTGGTTGCTGCGGGCGCCGGCGCGGGAATTGCTGCGACTTTCAATACGCCCATTGGCGGTGTGATGTTTGCCATCGAGCTGATGATGCCGGAGGTGAGCGTCGAGACCTTCCTCCCCGTCGCCATTGCGACCGGTACTGCGACCTTCGTGGGCCGCTGGTTCTTCGGCGATACACCGGCCTTTCATGTGCCCCCGCTTCAGGTCATGGCCGTCGACTCGAATGCTCTGATTGTGCTGATCTTGTTCGCTGTGCTCGGTGCGCTGAGCGGAGTGGCTGCTGCAGGTTTCATCAAAGGACTGCATCTCGCTGAGGATTTGTTCGATAGGATCAAGTCGCGCTATTGGCGCCATATGTTGGGCATGCTCGTCGTGGGCGTGCTCATGTACGTGCTACTGCGCATCTTCGGTCAGTACTACGTCGATGGGGTTGGATACGCCACCGTGCAGGGGATATTAGCGGGACAGATTTCCGCCTTTTCGCTGCTCGTACTTCTCGGCCTCTGCAAGGCGCTAGCGACGTCGCTCAGTCTCGGATCGGGCTCATCAGGAGGTATCTTCTCGCCTTCGCTGTACATGGGCGCCGCCCTCGGAGGCGCGTTCGCGGCGCTCTGGAATGTCGCCGGTCTGCAGATTCAGCTAAGCGTTCCTGCGTTTGCGATGGTCGGGATGGGTGCGATGGTAGGCGGTGGCACCGGCGCCGTAATGACCGCTGTGACGATGATTTTCGAAATGACACTCGACTACAGCATAGTCATGCCGATGATTGTGGCCGTGGCGATGAGCATTGGCGCGCGCCGCGTGCTTTCTCGCGAGACTATCTACACATTAAAACTCGTACGCAGGGGACGGGCAATCCCGAAGGCGCGCCATGCCAACATGTTTCTCGTTCGTTCGGCGCGCGAAGTGATGGACGCCGATATCCAGGTCCTGCCAGCAGAGGCGAGTTTCGACGAATATTTGCGTCAGCCTGAGCACGCCGGGCGACTGCGCCACGTCGTGGTCACAGACAAAGGGCATTTATTCGGTGTGATCCGCGTAAACACAGGACTTCGGCGAGGCCTGGAAAGTGCGAAAACCGGCGTGAGCTTGCGTGACGTCGCTAACCGAAACTTCACCGTAGTTCGCGAAGATGAGACTGCATTCGATGTTATACGCCGCATGTGGCGCCGCGAAGCCATCATGGCAGTGGTTGTACGCGGCCGCGGAGTACCCCGCGGCAGCGATGTTGCCGGCGTGATCACCAAGGAACACGTGGCAGATTCAGTTGCTGACAGTGTGAAGGCCTATCCGCAATAAAAGTCGCGAGGCCTTATTCGCCGGCCCTGGCCGTTGAAGGCTAAGCGTCAGCTGCTAAAAGAGCGCGAACGCGTACTGTTCCAGACACACGCGATACTCAATCGGATCAGCCAGCTATCGCTCGATTTCCCGATCTTAAACTTCGAAACGATCATAGTTGCGGCGGTTGAACTCGATGATGCCACGGCCCGCCGGCGTTCCCCTTGATTCGCTGGAAGGCGAACAGTGTGCTCGATGCGGCCGCAATCCTCGAGGCGGTGGCAAGCGCGATAGCCGCGTCGCGCTCAGACTCGTGGCCCCGATTGGCAGTTCCGAGACTATAATCTCATTCCCGGCGCCAGAAACGCCGATGCTATAGCGCCACGCACCAGCCTTGTGTAGGACGACCTCCGACACGCGACCTCATCGTCACAGAGAACTTTAAATGGCCCGATATATTCTTCGTGACCTAGTCAACCAAGAGGCATCTTAAAGATGCTCGCCCCGTTCGGACAGAATCTCTACGTGGCGGACGGACCGAGCGTCTCGTTCTTCGGTATTCCGTACCCAACCCGCATGGCGGTCGCTCGGCTCTTGAGCGGCCAAGTGTGGGTATGGTCCCCGATTGCGTTGACGAAGGAATTGGCCAGGGCCGTGGAGGCCCTTGGACCTGTCGGCTACATCGTGTCGCCGAACAAACTCCATCACTTATTTCTGCCCGAGTGGAAGAAGCGCTGGCCCGATGCACGGCTTTACGCGCCCCCAGGTCTTGCTCGAAAAAAGAAGCAGCTTCACTTCGATGCGGAGCTTGGCGATCGCCCAGATGATGCGTGGCTGACCGACATCGATCAAGCAGTGTTTCGCGGATCCTTTGCCCTTGTGGAAGTGGTGTTCTTTCACCGCGCGTCCCGCACCGCGATCTTCGGTGATCTCATTCAGCGTTTTCCCGAAAGTGCGGCCATGGGTTTCAAGGGGCTGTTGATGCGGTTCGGTCACATTGTTGGGCCGCATGGCAGCACGCCAGGCGATTGGCGTCTGAGCTTCTTGTCGCGGGATCTTGCCCGTTCTGCCCGACGAAAGGTGCTCGACTGGGAGCCGCAGCGGCTCCTGATCGCTCACGGCGACTGCGCAACTACCAGCGCAACTGAGATCGTCGCAACGGCCCTCCGCTGGATCTGACGCGCCACAGGCTCAAGGGTGCCGTCGGGCAGGAGGCGGTGACGTTCGCCATCTTATTCGGCCGAGCCGCCTCTGATGGGTCCGGGAAAGGTCCAATGACGTCCAAATATCAAACCCCGCGGGGCGATAACAAGTCATCGGGCGCCCTTACCAGCCATGAGCGGCGGTTAACGGCGAACTCCGATCCCGTAATGATAGCTTGGCACGGACTATCCCTTCGATATGGGTTGCTACAACGTGCATGAGTTTGTCGAGAACACAACTGGCTTAAGTGACGCCAATCGCGCCTCGATTCAAGGTGAAAACGCTGCGAAGCTGATTGGCTGGGCGACGATCAAAAGCTAAGGAAATGACCCAAATCCATGTGCCCGTTTTGTGCCCCGGTGAGGCCGATTCTAGTGGGTCTAGATGGCACTTAAGGCTTCGGAACCCGGGTATTTCGCTGGTGCTTGGGCCTCATAATGCCGAGGTCGAGGGTTCGAGTCCCTCTCTCACCACCAAATCAACGAGTTACACCTGCTCAACCGTGGCATTTTGCATGGTTTGCGTGACTGCGCGCCCGACTCCGAGGGTGCTCGTCTGGCTAGTACAGGCCCGTTGATTACACCAATGGTATGATTTAGTCACACTATCGGCGTATCCCTGGAGACTGCTCATGGCAACTGTGCGCAAGACAATCACTTTGACAGGCCCGCAGAATGATTGGATCAAGGAGCAGGTCGACGCGGGCGATTACACCAACGACAGCGAATACATCCGAGATCTCATTCGACGAGAGCAAGAGCGCGGCGCAGAGATCGAGGCTGTTCGCGCGGCGTTGATCGAGGGTGAGAAGAGCGGAAAACCAAAACGCTTCGATGCTGGCGCGTTCAAGCGCAAGCTCCGTCGCACGCATGGCTGAATACCGGCTTTCTCCCGCCGCCGAGCGGGACCTGGAAGGCATCTGGAAATACACGCATGGAGAGTGGGGGCGTGAACAAGCCGAACGGTACATCGACTTGCTCGCGGCTGCATTCCAAGTGTTAGCCGATTTGCCGATGTCCGCACCAGCCTGTGACCATATTCGTCTCGGGTACCGCCGCCGCAATGTCGAGCGGCACATGATTTATTTTCGTGTCACGGATTACGGCGTCGCTACAACGCTGGTCGTTTTTGATTCTCAGGGTTACACGGCCAAACGACAAAGCAACGTCGCGCTGAGAGCCTGGACAAGCCTGGTAGCGCTCGCACCGTAACACTCGTTGTTGGTTATGGGCTGACGATAACACTGGCGACAACATCTTGCGGTCCATCCGATGTGTATACCCTTGAGCCGGGGTACTGTTTGGAGTTCGTCACGTGCTGCGCGTCATGTAATGCTGCTCGCGTAATAGCTTTTGAGAACTCGTCGACGTAGGTTGCGCTCGTATACCACTGATAGTTACTAGCGGTATAAACCACGTCGTATTTTCCGTCTGTCTTGTTATGCCGGGCTGCCAAGGCCGGGCGCATATCTGGATCGTAGGGGCTCAAAGTCACACCGCCATCAGCACCCTGCATTCCAAGTGCGTCGCCGGAGAACAAAATTCGATCACTTATGTCGACTAAGGTTAGCTTCGATCGTCCGTTGAACGTGAACAGATGCGCCTGCAGGTGCAGGGGACGCCCCTCGCGGTCATAGCCGAGATCAATCGTGTCTCCTTCCTTAAGCCGACGCTTCCCACCCTGTATGATCTTCGAAATCTTGTCCGAAGCAGTGTAGACACGCGCCGGCGAGAGTTCAGAGAGTCCGCCAACGGGGTCGTGCGCATCACTCGTCAGCGCTACCTCCAATCGCTTTTCCATCGTCAACGGCCGGATAATATCTTCCAAACCTGGGGCGACCTCGGCTGCGACGAGAAGCGCCACCTTTGATCCAATCACGAGATACAAGGTTTCCGAATGTTCACCACGAATGAGATAGAAATCCGCCTTGATGTTGAAGACCGGAGCGAGAGATTGATCAAGCAGCCATTTTTTGGGGAACCCTCCTGGAATTAGAATCGCGTGATACGGCATACGAGAATTATCGCCGGCGGAATACAAGGTCGCGAGCGAATACACAATCTGACCTGAGCCGACTTTGGCCCATGCCGTGCCGCGTCCGGCGGCAAAGAAGGCTTCGCCCGGCAAGGACCCTGCAAGCACGCCGTCGGTGACCTTGACCTCGTCCAAAATGTACTGGCGATCCAGAGGTCGGCCATTGAGAGGTGGCATACCGCGCTCCCAAGCGGCCGTCTGATAGAAATGCCCGGGAAGAATTGCCAAATTAGGAAGGTTGCGTGTGAGTTCTTCTACATGGCGAATGGTTGCCGCGTACTGGGTAAGCGGGCCCATTTGAAGGTAGGGCCACGCCGACCCCAGGGCATCCCCACTGACCAACATCTGATTCTCAAGGTCCAGATATGCAGTCGACCCAGGAGTGTGCGGAGGAACTGCAACCGCCTTGATCAACCGATTTCCGAGATCTATTGCTCCGACAGCGCTGCCACGGCCGTGTGTTGTGGGGCCGCCCCCTTCGCGTATCGGCACATAATTGTTCGGAACAGCGTGCGTTGGCCAATCCCCGTCCATGTAATAGACGGTTCTATCGTTCATGCGCCCGTTCTCCCCGGTATGGTCGCCGTGGCTGTGGGTATTCGCCACGACAAAATCGAGCGGATTGTCCTGTGGTTCGCCGTTATCGTTATGGCCGAGCAGGTACCGAACGAGCGTCTTCAGGTCATTCACTCCCTCCACAGCCTGGGCGGGGTTCGCGGTATCGATGAGCAGCGCCTGGCGGGCTCCTTCCAGCAGATACATGCTTGATCCCTGCGCAAAATTACGGCCTGCAACAGGCAAGTAATGCTCGATTCTAAAGGTCCGTTGGCCTTTGGCGTTGATAGCCCACACAGTCTGCGAAGTTCCCATTACCATCATCGCAGAAAGGACTAATACACCGAAGACGTACTTCATGAAGGGCTTCGAATGCATTTTTGGTCGTTGAGTGACCCCGCTAACGAGAACGCAGTTCTTCGACATCATCGAGCGCACTCAATCGGGCAAAGCGTGTCTCTGGGGCCCAGCGCGCGCATGTCAGTGCTCCCAGCGTCAGCACCAGCGCACACGCGGCCAACGCTGAGCGGATTCCATACTCGGCGACCACCAACGGAAGTAAAAAGGTGCTCACCGCCGATCCGGTGCGACTCATGGCGATGGCGAGCCCGATGCCAGAAGCTCGAAGGTCCGTGGGGAAGAGTTCCGGAAGGTACACGTACACGAGATTGGAAGCCGCAGAGAGAACACTTGCGAATACTGCAAACAGGAGGGTCAGCATCACGGTGGGCACGTGGGTCCAAACTGCTAAAATGAGCATGGGGGCAGCGGCGATGCTGAAGCTACCGATCAAGAATGTCCGGCGCGAGAGTCGGTCGACCACCATCAAGCCTATGATCGCACCGCCGAGCAGTGCGGAATTGTAAATCACGCCGCCCAGCAAACCGCTGTCGATACTCATCGCGGCCATGACCTGAGTGACAAAGGTGCCCAGGGCGAAATAGGGAATGACTTGGCAGGTAAAGAAGGCACAGGCGACGAACGTGCGCCGGCGCCATCGAGGGGAGAGAAGCTGCATCCAGCGGCCCCGGCTCCGCGGGGCCCCAAGCGTTCTGGACGGAGGCTCCACCCCCGCGCCCAGGTTGCGGTAGACGATGTTCGCCGCCGCCTCGCCGCGGCCGTGATTCGCGAGCCACATGGGCGACTCGGGCATGGTGATTCTAAGCGGAAGCACCAAGAAGCAGGGTAGCGCGCTCGTGAGCAACATCCAGCGCCATGTGTCGAGATGAGTTCCTGCTAATGCCACACCGACGAAGTAGGCGCACGCATATCCGCCCGCCCACGCGATGGACAAAGATCCCAGCACTCGCGCGCGAAACCGGAGCGGAATGAATTCGGTGAGCATGGCCTTGCTGACCACGTAATCAGTGCCGAGGAGAAAGCCCACAGCGAGCCGAACCGCAAGGAGCTCGGCGGCGGATCCGACAAAGCCCTGCAATACCGAAAGAATGCCGAGGAGCGCCATATTATAGGCGAAGATCGGCCGGCGCCCGAAATGGTCCGCTGCAAGGCCGGTCAGGAGCGCTCCCCCGAACAGGCCGAATAGCGAGGCGCCACCCAATAGACCCATCCACAGAGGAGTCAGTCCCAGCTCAGGTTCGGCGCGGCTCAGCGCAATTCCGATGATTCCCAGGCCGTAGCCGTCGCTGAATACACCGCCGGAGCCACTTATCGCGATGCGCACGTGAAACGCGCGAATCGGTGCTCCCTCATACTCCACCGGAACAGTGCCGCCGGATTTCTCGACCATAGCGCTCCCTTGCGCGACACGTGACCGGTGCGTGCGACCCCGACTACCTGAGACGAACCGTCAATCTGCCAGGAAGCCGATCAGCACCGCCGCGACCGCGCGGGGATCCTGCCAAAAGAGGTCGTGTCCGAGCGGAGCGAATATCTTCACGTCTGCCCGTGCAATGCCTATCTGAAGAGCGTCGCGACCGGACTGGCTCATGAGCGAGTCCTGGCCGCCCCAGATCAGCAACGTTGGCGCCTGAATTCGCGGCAGCATCGATCGGAGATCAACCGCGATCAAAGACTGATCGGCGATGGCCCGCCAAACGCGAGCTGGTATCGCGGCTGCGTCACGTCGCTGACGGCTGGAGAAAAATTCCGGGTTGACCGACATCGATATATTCCACCAATCGCGCATGAATGCGCCATCGGGATCAATGGGATCCTGAAGGGCTTGGACGCTCGCAAGCCAGCCCGGCAGACCCGCGGCCACCGCCTGGGTACCCGACTCCGGAATGCCGAAAGACCTGCCCGTGGATGAAATCAATACCAGACGACGTGTGGACTCTGGCCACAACTCGGCGAATGTTTGCGCGACGATGCTGCCGAGCGAGTGACCGATGATATCCGCCCGTGAAATGTGCAGCCGCTCCAGAAGCAGCTTGACGTCATACGCAAAGTTGAATCGCGTATAGCAGCAATCCGGCTTACTCGAGACCCCATGACCGCGCAGATCGACGATGATCAATCGAAACCGCGGCGTCAGGAGAGGCGCAATCGGTGCCCAGTCGCGCGCGCTGTCCGTGTATCCATGTATCAACACGACTGGTGGGGCATTGCGCGGGCCTTCTTCCACATACGCGAGCGTGACACCGTCACTCAACGCCGCGCGGGTTTTCTCAGCGTCAAAATGATCCAGATACGCGGGCGTCAACGACTGTGCCCCGGCACCGGGGCACAGGGGGCAGACGAGTGCGGCGGCTATGGCGCACAGGTGACTCAGAATGAGCGATCGACGGTAGGTCGTCATCATTGTTTTCCAACCGGGGGGTGCGTAGCGATCATAACTCGCGCCAGGCATATTTTAGGTAAAGCAGCCCCTTGCAAGATCGCGTTGCAAAAATGCAATTGGCGCTGTTCAATATCCATCAGCGCTCAGAGTTCAGCTCCTATGCATTCCAAAGACATCGATTGGAACGATTTACGCTATGTCCTGGTGCTCGCCGAACACCAAACCATGGTCGCGGCGGCCGAGGCGCTGCGCGTTCACCAGACCACGATCAGCCGCCGCATTCTTGCACTTGAAGATCGTCTGCAGACCCGGCTATTCGATCGCATCGACGGTCGATTTGCGCCGACAACGCGGGGGATGATCGTTGTTCGACGCGCGCAGGACATGGAGTCCGCGAGACTCGCCCTGGCGGATGACCTCACCCACGATCCGGCACTCGGGCGAGCGGTGGTTCGATTGTCGGTGATCCAGACCTTCGTTACCGGATTCCTGTCGCGTCAGCTCAAGGCGTTTCCGCCCCAGCACTCCAACATTCAGCTCGAACTGATTTGCGAGAACCGTCCCTCGGTCCTCGAGCACCGCGAGGCGGATATCGCCGTTCGCTATGTGCGGCCGGCCCAGGGCCAATCCATGGTGCGGAAGATCGGAGCGCTCGGATCCGCGGTCTATGCTCATCAGTCGTTGCTCCGGCCCGGGGTGGATTGGCGCCGGGACCTTGCCTGGATCGGATTTGCACAAGTCGCCGATCGCTGGCCCGAGTTCCAGTGGATCGAGGCCAACGTGTCGGCGCATTGCCTCGGCGTGACCGTCAACGGTGGACCTGCCTACACAGAGCTCGTCGCACGAGGTTACGGCGCCGGCATATTGACCTGCGTCGAGGGAGATGCACTTCCCCATCTCGTGCGCCTGAGCGGGCCGACGCCGCTCATTGTGCGAGAAATCTGGCTGATGGTATTGCCGGAGCTTCGTCGCAATCCCACGGTTCGCAAAGTTCTCGATTGGATCGCGGACGTAACGAGGCGCGGCGCGAAAGAACTCCTCGGATCGTCCGCCGAAGCCAACGCCGAAGAATGAAGGCGAGGGCTGCTGCAGATCCGCAACCAGACCTTGCGCGCCATCGAATTGCGCGGCTCGGACTGTCGGGCCATCATCGTCGCGTGAACTTCGCCATGCAAACGAAGCTGTCTCTCGTGCTGCTGATGGCCGTAGCGTTCCCTACGAGCGCGGGCGCCCGGGAGCCCCGCTTCGATCCCGCCTATGCCAGTATCGAGGAGCTGCGCGCCGCGCTTGATTCCGGGCGCGTGAGCTCCACGCAGCTCGTTCGGTACTACTTAGGCCGCATCGACCGCTTGGACAAAAGGGGACCACACCTCAATGCATTGATCAGTCTCAATCCCAAAGCTCTCGAAGATGCACAGCGATTCGATGCGCAGGGGAAACTACAAGTCCACAAAAGTCCCCTCTATGGCATCCCATTCATCGCCAAAGATAACTACGACAGTGCAGGCATTCCCACCTCGGGCGGCTCGGCCGCATTGAGGAACTCGGTACCCGCACGCAATGCCTTCGTCGTGCAGAAGCTGCTCGATCAAGGCGCGATTTTGTTAGGCAAGGCGAACATGTCTGAACTCGCCGCCTCCTATGGCCGTCTTGGGTACAGCTCGGCGGGAGGGCTCACACTCAACCCGTACAATACGTCGCGCGATGCCTCCGGTTCGAGCAGCGGCTCGGCGGTCGCCGTCGCGGCGGATTACGCGCCATTTGCGCTCGGCACCGACACCACCGGCTCGATCAGGGGACCCGCCAGTGTCACGGGCGTCGTGGGAATGCGCCCCACGATGGGGCTGATCAGCAGAAACGGGATCATCCCACTGTCGCTCACCTTCGATACCGTCGGGGTACTGGCGCGCAACGTCAGAGATGTAGCGACCGTTTTGAATGCAATCGCCGGTGAGGATTCTCAAGATGCTTCAACGGTGGGACAGCCGAGAATCTCGGGGACCTATCTCGATGTCTTGTCTACCGGAGCGCTCCGCGGGGTGCGCCTCGGTGTCATCGGCAATTTCCAAAGGGGTAACCCTGAAGTCGATGCGATGGAGCAATCAGCGTTGCGCGAGCTTAAGGCGCAAGGCGCAGTCCTCGTGCCGATCACGCTACCCAAAGAATTTGAACGCTTGTGGACGGCGGTTATGGGCCCGGTAGGTGAAGCAGAATTCAAGCCGCAGTTCGAGCGGTACCTGCGCTCGTTGCCGGCGGCTCAGCCCAAAACGCTCACGCAGTTCATCGACATCTGCACTTCACCCGAGGTGCAGGAGTCAGCCACGCCGGTGAATCCCGCGCGCCTCGAGGCTTTGCGCGCTGCGAACGTCACAGAGCTCACGGATTCCGCGGTCTATATCCACCTGCTTACCCAAGTCCTCCCATCCATCCGCCAGCAGCTGCAATCGTTGATCACCGAAAATCAGCTGTCGGCATTTGCATTCTCGAGCATGAGCTGCCCGGCGACTCCGCGCTACGACCGCGAGGATCCAAGCTATGTGTGCCACAGCGACGATCCGTACAAGGCGAGCTACATCGCCGCCGCTGCTGGGTTTCCAGAAATCTCGGTTCCGATCGGGCGGATCTCCGCCAATATGCCGGTCGGTTACTCGTTGATGGGGCCGCCCTTCAGCGAGGCCGAACTGCTTGGCTTGGCGCATGCGTTGCAAATGGGAATTTCCGATCCCGCCCACCCGCCAGTCCGTTAGACGGATTAAGCGCATTCCTTGCGATTTTGCAAGGCGATCTTGCAACTAACTGAATTGTTTGATGTAGAGCGATGTTCCATGATCTTCGTTCTCAGAAGTAGCGAGGAGTTTTGAATCGTGGTCGACGCTCACCGCACCGCAGATTTCTCGCAGCCCCCTGCCGCAGTCGAAAGCCGGGGCCGCGACGTAGGTCCCGGGCTGTGGGTCACAGACACCGAGCCGCTCAGCGTCGATACACAGCGCCTGCGCGCCGGCCGGCTCGACCGCCTCCGCCAGATGATGCGTGAGAAGGGCTATGCCGCCGTGGTGCTGTTTGATCCGAACAATCAGCGCTATGCGACCGGCTCGAGGAACATGTTCGGATATTTCTTGCGCAACTCGACCCGCTATTTTTTCGTGCCCACCGAGGGCCCGATCATTCTCTTCGAATACCCCCAAAGCGCGCATGTCTCAACCTGTCTCGACACGGTGCAGGAGGCGCGTAATTCGAAGATCGTCTGGTCCTCCGTGGGGGGGCGAGACGACAACACCGCGCGCCTCTTCGCCGAAGAAATAGCGGATCTCGTGCGCGAGTACGGACGCGGATCAAAGAAGCTGGGGCTCGACCGCTGCGGGCATTTGCATGCCCTAGCCTTGCAGCGCGCAGGGTGCATCGTGACGGACTGCCAGCAGGAAATGCTGCACACCCGCCGCATCAAGAGCGACGAGGAAATCATGTGTCTTCGGCTCAGCATGGCGGCATCCGAATTCGCCGTGGCGGCCGTCCGCGAGGCAGTGAAACCGGGTATCTCGGAGCAGGAGCTGTTCGCGTTGATGTACGGCGAGGTCCTTCGACACGGTGGGGAGTTCGTTGAGACCCGGCTGCTGACTTCGGGGCCGCGCACCAACCCGTGGTTTCGAGAATCGAGCGGCAGACGGCTGCGACCCGGAGAGCTCGTAGCGCTCGACACCGATGTTATCGGCTGCTTCGGTTACTTCTCGGATTTTTCCCGGACATTTCACTGCGGTCCCGGGCGGCCGAGTGCTTATCAGAAGACAGTGTATGGGCTGGCCTACGAGCAAATCCAGCACAACATTGGGATCATCAAACCGGGGCTTACGTATCGGGAGGTGTCCGAGCGCGCCTGGAAGATCCCCGACGCCTTCGTGGAGCGCCGCTACACCTCCGTCATGCACGGCGTCGGCTTGCATGGAGAGACGCCCTTTATCGCGCACATTCAAGATTTCAACGTTTACGGCAGTGACGGCGTTCTCGAGCCGGGCATGGTCGTAAGCGTCGAAAGCTACATCGGCGAGGTGGGCGGAGCCGAGGGTGTGAAGCTCGAGGAGGAAGTGCTGATCACCGCCGCCGGCTCGGAGGTGATCTCACGCTTCCCATTCGAGGAGGATCTGCTGGGTCGAGAATTGTAAAGCTGCGGTGACATTGTAAGCCAGATTCAGCGAGTAATCGTCCGCGTGTTGTCGATAAATTGGAGACAAACAAAATGGAGGGATGGAAGATGAACTCGAATGCGAAACTATCCTGTGCGATCGCCGCCATATTGAGCGGCAATGGCGCCGTCCTCGCGAATGCCGCGTCCGCGGCCGACACGTCTTCCGACGCGATTCAAGAAATCACGGTTACTGCGCAGCGTCGCACGGAGAACATGCAGGACGTGCCGATCACGATCCAGGCGCTCACCGCAGAGACGCTGACCGAACTGCATGTGTCGACATTCGACGACTTCATCAAGTACCTGCCGAACGTAACGCAGGCGAGCAACGGTCCGGGGCAGAGCAACATCTTTATGCGCGGTCTGAGCGCCGAGCCGGGCGGGCCGGGCGGAGGAGGGTCGCAAGGCAGCGGCACGACAGGTCAATTCCCGAACGTCGCGGTCTATCTGGACGATCAGTCCGCGTCGCTGCCCGGGCGAAACCTCGACATCTACGCGGCCGATCTCGAGCGCATCGAAGTATTGGAAGGGCCGCAGGGCACGCTGTTCGGTTCGGGCGCCGAAGCGGGGATGTTGCGCTACATCACCAACAAACCGAAGCTCGATGCGACGGAGGGCAATGTGAACGCCGGCTACAGCTACACCGCCCACGGCAACCCCAACAGCAACGTCGATGCCATGATCAATCTGCCGCTGATTCCCGGCACGCTGGCGGTGCGCGGGGTCATCTACAACGACAGCCGCGGCGGGTACATCAACAACGTTCCCAGCACTTTCACGCGCGCGGGCACCGATGAGGGTTTCGCCAAGTACAACGGCGGCGTGGTGCCGACCAACAGCGTGTCGATCAACAACAACGCCGTCGTGGGCAATGCCATTAATCCTGTGACCTATCAGGGACTGCGCCTGTCGGCGCTCTACAAGGTCAACGACGACTGGGAGGCGCTGCTTACCCAGAGCTACCAGACCATGGATGCCCAGGGGGTGTTCTCCGAGATGCCGTACGGTTCGGAGGGGATCACCTTCAATTCCCAGGGCGTGCCGATCGGCAGCGTGCCGCTTCCGCCCCTGTCGGTGACGCTGTTCAATCCGTCGTACGACCGGGACCGGTTCGAGAATACGTCGCTCAATGTGACCGGCAAAATCGGTGACCTGAAGGCCGTCTACAGCGGCGGTTATCTGGTGCGCAACGTCGACCAGGTGCAGGACTACACGAACTACGCACGCGGCGTGTTCGGTTCCTACTATCAATGCGCGGGAATATCGAAAACATCGGCCGCAGCCGGCCAGTGCTACACGCCGAGCACGACCTGGCAGGAAAACGAGAAGAACACCCATCAGAGTCACGAATTTCGTCTGAGCACTCCGGACGATTGGCGGATACGCGCGATCGGCGGCGTGTATTGGGAACAATTCAAAATTTACGATGACACCAACTGGCTGTACAAGACCGTTCCCACCTGTTCGCCCACGTTCGCCACCAATTGCTTCAACAACGTTCAACCGTGGCCAGGGGTACCGGCGAACGATCCTAATGTGCGCAACGATAACGTCGGATTCTTCGATGACTTCGTGCGCAGCATCAATCAAAGGGCGGCCTTTGGGTCCGTCGACGTCGACATCATTCCGAAGACGCTGACGTTCACGGCCGGCACGCGCTACTACCGGTTCGACGAGAACGAGCGGGGAGGCGACGTCGGCAGTTTCTACTGCAAGGTGTATTCGACGCCGACCACGTATTTTGGACCGTGCTTGACGCCCTACGGGACCAATCTGGACAAGCAGATTCCGAACAGTTCGAAGTACTCGGGATTCAGGAGCCGGGCCAACCTGAGTTGGAAGGTCACCAACGACCTGCTCGTGTACTACACCTGGTCACAGGGTTTCCGGCCGGGCGGATTCAATCGGGGCGTGTCGGCTCATCTGCCCGATGCGGGCGGCATCGACCAATACTTCACCCCTGCGACCTATGCCCCGGACACGCTTACCAACAACGAGGTTGGTTGGAAGAGCGAGTGGTTCGGCCACCGCCTGCAGTTCAACGGCGCGCTGTATCAGGAGGACTGGAAGAATGCACAGATCGCGTTCTTTGATCCCCAGGGCGGCTTCGGCAATCTGACCTTCAGCACGAACGGACCGGATTTCCGGGTGAGAGGCGTCGAGATCCAAGTGGTCTCCCGCATCACGGACGGTCTAACGATCCAGGGCTCGGCCTCGTGGAACAGCAGCAATCAAACCAATTCTCCGTTCTTGATCAACAACAATCCGAAGAGTCCGACCTTCGGTCAGCCGATCACCTCGGTACCAAACCCGTACGGCTCGGCGGGCAACCCGCTCGCGAACTCGCCGCCGTTCCAGGCGAATCTCCGCGCCCGCTATGAGTTCTCGATCGCGGATTTCAAAGCCTTCTGCCAGATCGGTGGCACACATCAGGGCAATTCGTATTCGTCTACGGGCAACGTGCCGTCCTACGATCAGCCGGGATACACCCTATATGACGCCTCAGTGGGCGTGGCGAAGGACGCGTGGACGGCGCAGATTTTTGGCCAGAATCTGACCAATGTCCTCGCTAGCACGTTCACGAACTCGCCGCAGTGGATCGAACAGGAGGCGGTTACGCGCCCCCGGGTGGCGGGCCTGAAATTCAGCTACCGATTTTAGGTGCAGTCTTATCGGGAACCCAGCCATGGTTGGAATTGAGCAAAAATGCGGTGCTGGCCCCGTCGAGCTTGATGGCGATTTTGTGAATCAGGAGGCGCCAACGGAGGGACCGGAACCCAAATTTGCATAGAGGGCATAGAGACCGCCGCCGGCCGCGGGATTTACGTGGACCGAAAGGTACGACAGCCCGTTAGCGGATACGCACTCACAGGACAGCTGATCAATTCCTCCGCCAGGCCCTGACAGAAGTAATCGTTCTCGCGTCCGCGCTGAGATTCCTGAAGGGCAAGACAGCGATCGACGGCATGGGCGGACCCGAACGACTGACCGCGCTCCCCTCTGGAGGGCGTTGCTGCTGTGCCTGCCCGGCAAGCTCCAGCAGCCGGTCCCGCACCGCCGGATCTCCCTTGAGTCGCAGCACCGGCAGGAAGCGGACCTGAACCGTGGCGAGGTTCGGCAAGCGCGCGTTCTATTCCAGACGGCTGATTTGCGCGTCGCTGTAGCCCACGGCAATCGACAATTCCGTCTGGGTCAGCCCCGCCCGCCGCCGCGGGTAACGTAGGAGCTCACCAAAATGAGCCGATCGAGGATTTCACGGGGAATAAGCGCATCCATACTCCCGGTCGATCCCTAGGCGGTAATGACTTCGAACAACATTATTTTTACCGGTTGCAGAGTTCTTGGCAAGAAATGTCAGGTCTAGTCGCCGGTTGGAAGCTATTTTCCACTTCGGCGAGGCAGGTAACGGCACGTGATGCTTCATTGAGTCAATCTACCAATGGGAGTAACGAAATGCAGAAACCATCCAGGGTGTGGCGCAACCGGATGGCACACGGACCCAGGCATCGTACTGCTCACGTTAGCAGCCGATTTCGGTTCTGTTGACTGGTACGACGCCAAGTGCGGCAAAACGTCTACAACGCAGGAGACCCGTGGACAGAGGGAACGAACCTTCATGACGTCGTGAATCGGTACCGATGTGCACTTTCTGGTCTCACCTATATTGTGGCTAAAGACGTCAGCAAGCGCGCGGATCAACTTGCCCCGCGGTGCGCGGCCGCATTTATAGAGGGACCACCCTCGTCGATCCGGCGTCCGCACTGATGCGATCCCTTTTTAAGGACCTACACGGATATGGACGAAGAGATGAGAAAACATAGCAGCGCAGGCCAGATTGGCGATTCATTTGGATCGTATGGTTGTCGAGTCAACGACCTGTCCATCGATGATCTGTTCGAGAGATACCAGAAAGCCGGATTCTTGTATCCGGCCAAGATGAAAAAGCTCGCGCCCTTCCTTCCGTTAGTAAAGGACAACTGGTGCAAGGCGCGCCGCGCGGGTGAACTGATTCAATGGGTGGCCACGTTCGACAATAAGGCTGCGGGCGAATGGTCATCGATATCATCGTGGCTGAGTACAAACACGGGCTGGGTCACCCAGCATCTGGTCACCATCGGAAGTCCACTGGCATCCCGCGCCGTGATGCTTGCCGGCGCGGCTGTTAGGCTGGCGGATGGACGTGAAGGCTCGCATCAGAATTGGTTTCGGCGTGGTAATCGCTACGCCAACAAGATTTTCGGCTCATCCTCTGCAGCACTCGGCAAAGACCATGGCTGGATCGGAGACTATGGATACTACCTTCTGTCACCGCGACAGCTTCATGCCCCGTCTGACGACCTGTTCATTTCCGCCGTCGGAGACGCGGATTTAGCGGAGCTAAAGGAGTTCGTTTGCGGTGTGCGCTCGGCCGTATTCGCGCAAGGCGAGGAACTGTTCGAGGGAGATATCAACCTCGAATCTGTCGATCAACTATATCAACGTGTGGGGTTGCGCAGATACCGTAGGGTCATGCTCGTCCGAGATCGTCGATCCTCCCGACTAATCGGCGCGGCGCTCGCCTATCGAGGGCCACTTGGGATGAATTTCTCGTTTCTTGAGAATCGATGCGATTTGCTCATAGATCCCTCGCTTTCGCAGGAAGCGGTGGTACCGGTTTGTAATGCACTCTGTTTGGGTGTATCCGAGACCTATCGTGATTTTGAGCCAAACGTACTGCCAGTGCTGATCGATACGCGACACTCTGCCGCCTTGCTCAGCCTAGGTGCCGAGCATGTTCGAGACTACGCGCAATGCATTTGGCTGAATACGGCTCTTGAGAAGTGGTATCGACACACTGAACACTTCTATGAAGGCCAAATAAGAGTTGGCAGACGTCGGGGGCTCGGTATACCGCGTCCGCACCCAGAAGCATCGGTGGGATGACCCATGCTCCATGCTCAGTATTTAATGGAGGATCCGCGTGAGGCCGGGCGACTGAGTCGAAAGGTTGACGCAGATTTATGGGTTACGCAGTACCTGGCACCTTGGTTGCCAACCAAAGGAAAGATCCTTGAAGTAGGATGCGGCCCGGGAAGCCTCGCGATCGCAGCGGGGCGGAGCATTCCGACTGCAGACGTGACAGGAGTGGATCTGAATCCTGACAGATTTTCACAAACGCTCGGGGGGCTGCCGCCCAACGTGAAGCTGCTGCAGGCGGAGGCCGGTCATCTTCCTTTTCCCAAAGACTCGTATGACTTCGTCTACTCGCGTTTCTTGCTGGAGTACCTATCCGATAGGGAAGGTGCGGTCCGCGAGATGCTGCGCGTGTGCCGGCCGGGAGGCCGCGTTCTGCTTCAGGATCTGGATGGCCAAATGCTATGGCACTATCCGGAAGATGCCCAACTGCAATTAGGGATCGGCAAGGTCGTTGCCGGCCTTGAACATCTCGGCTTTGACCCCTTTGTAGGACGCAAATTGTTTTCGCTCATGAAGTCTTCCGGATTTAGGGACATTCGCGTGTCCGCGGAAAGCTACCACCTTTACGCGGGGGCCATCGACTCAATCAACCTGGAATTGTGGGAGACTAAGCTCGATATTGTGCTGCCGGCTGCCACAAAAATCCTGGGAAGCGAGGAGGAGGCCATTGCAGTGAAACAACGTTTCCTGGAATTTCTCAAGCGCGATGACTCGCTCACGTACTCGGTTGTGTTTACGGTGGTTGGACAGAAGCCGCCGCAACTAGTGTGAACATCCGCACTAGCCCGCTCAGCCCAGGTAGCTTGAGTGACGTCGAGCTCTGGTTCATTGCTAGCCTGCGGCCGTCCGAGGTCGTCTGCAATACCGGTGTCGTAGAGTTAGCGGATCAAATCAGGTATGACAGTGTTTGGACGCATCCCATTCCCGTTTGCGAAAAAACCGGCTTGGTCATGGATGGCAATCACCGATTGAAAGCAGCCCAGAGGCTCGGGCTGCAGCGTGTGCCTGTGATTCCTTTGAGCTACCTTGGCGGGCGGGTTGTGGTCCGCGATCGCAAAACCGGTGGACTGTTTGATTTGTCCCGATTCCATTTGGTCGTCACTACCGGGGCGCTGCTGCCGTACAAGACGACAGCGCACGAATTCGAGCCACCGCTTCCAGTCGTTTCGATACGGCTAAGCAGCCTTGCTGGATGAACTATTCGCGCCTCTGGATGGCCTGCACAGGGGGCTATTACTGCGCAACACAAGAAGAAGGGGCCCTTGAGGGCCCCCGGAAGATGTTGGTGGACGGTTTACTTGTTCGATCGATCGTCCTGATCGGGCGGGAGAACCACCAACCGGCCGTCGACTGGGAAGGCCTTGAGCTCGACAGAAAACCCGGTGCCACCCTTATGAGGAAAGGCGGCGCCGATCTTGGTCCAGCTTTTGACCTTCTTGCCGTTGCTTTCGAATTCCTCGACGGTGAAGACGTTGAGGTAGGTGAGGCTGGATGTCGACAGTGATTGCTGGACCGGCGCGGATGCCGGTATGGGTGCCGGGGTTCTGTTGGTCGATGGTTGATTGCGATTGTTCATTTCAATACTCCTCATGTAGATGTTGGACTTTCATCGCCCGAACTGTTCGAGCGACGGGAGGGTGAAACGGCGAGCGTAATAGCGGCGGGTGTCAATGGGACGTGGAATAAATGGGCTTGACCTGCTGGCATTCTTCGGTCCACTTAGGACTTAGGAAATGGCTGAAACATGAAAGTTCCAGCGCAAACTCGGTTTCATTCCGGATGAACGTGACCGACCATTCCGGGATCGTGACCGAGGATTCCGGCCGAAGCCGCAAATCGGTCACTTTCAATCAGAATCGGCGGTCACGTTCGGTCGGAACGACCGGTCACGTTCAAACGGAATCAGCGGTCAAGATGGTCCGGAATACGCACTCAAGGACTCTTAATGCGCGATGCGAGTCGCCGACGATGTGCCAGGGACCTAGACCATCAGATTGCCAGCTAGGTCGAAGACTTTCTGACTATCGGTTCCATGATAGGAGTTACTTGTTGGAGTCTTGCGTCAGTTTCATTATTGTAATTATAATTTGCTTATCCTACGATATAACTTGGATGTGAATGAAGAAAACCGCCATTGTGAAACTTGAAGAACGCACGGCACGATTTACCATTCTGATCGACCCTCGTAAGAAGGCGGTATTGGAACGGCTGAGTGCCGAAGAAGACCTCACTCCCTCGCAAGTTGTGCGTCAATTGATTCGGGAATATATCGAACAACGCGTCGGACGACCCTGGGTCCCTGGCGAGGAGGGCCCAACGCGGGCGCGAGAAGCCGTTGCGCGCGGCGCATCCAAGCGGCGTGTTTCCCGTTCTTAAGCTTAGTGATTGCGGCTCCTTCATGCTGCGATTCCGCACGTTGCTCAACAGCAATGTGCGGCATTAGATCGATAGTTGATTCCATGCGCGCAACCTCTTATTGAGTGCCATGCGCCGCACATAGCGGGGAAACTCGAGATCAAACCGGCGCTTCAACTCAATCGCACCTTCTTCGAGATGCTGCCAATGGATGCCGACGAGGTCTTCCTTAGCCGCAAATACGATGAGGTTGCCGTCTCCCGGCACGGACAGCAATACAAATTCGCCGAAGACGAGTCTTATCTTGGCAAGGTGTAAGGCAGAGCTTCGCCGGTCCTCACACAGATTCATAACGAACACACCGCCTGTGGACAGACGACGCCGGGCATTTTGATAGAACTCGATGGCAGTGAACTGTGGCGGGATGCTGGATCGCCCGCTCACATCCACCAGGATCACGTCGTACTTGGGTCCGAGGCCCGTCACATAGAGCGCGCCGTCGTCGCACTCGACGTGGAAACGATCGTCATCAGGCGGGATCACAAACATATCCCTCAGAGCGATTACGTCCGGATTGACCTCCACTGCGGTGATGACGGTTGTCGGCAGGTGCCTGTAGCAGAACTTCGCCAGCGCCCCGCCACCCAAACCCAGCAGCAGGATGCGCTGCGGCGAAGCACAAAAGAGCAAGAACGCCATCATCTTGCGCGTGTACGCGAGGCTCAAGCGTTCCGGGTCATCCAGATCCATCGCGCTCTGAACTGCCGTGAGATCGAAATGCAGACACCGTTCCCGCCCCGAATCGAAGATAAAGGGCTTCTCGTAGGTTCCTTCGAACACGCGCCCACAGAGCGAGGCGATGCAACTGGTGGGTGGTTCCAGGAGCCGCAGCACGCCGTGCGCTGCCCGCCAGTGAATGGCGATCTCCAGGAGCGATGGCTCTATAGCACTCATCGTTCACCCCGTTGTGGGCCGACGCCGAGAATCACAGCGGGCGTGATCGATGCGAGAACGCCGACAACCGGTACGTTAACTCCTCGACCGTAAATGGCGCGATCAGCAGCGAATCCGCACCGCATCGACGTGTGATTTGCTCCGGATGGGCGCACGGTGTCGAACTGATGACGATGATCCACGCATTGCGTGCCCGCTTGCGCAAGCCGATGAGGCACTCCAGATCCGGCGCCCGGGTGAGATTGGCAACCATCACGACGCTGTCGTAGCGCTTGGCATGGGCAGTGGCGTGCGCAGTTTGGGAACCGCTCACCACATCGGTCCGAAAACCGAAGTGGCTCAATTGTTCCGCCAATTGCTTGGCCGCATCGCCGTCGAAATCTACCACCAGGGTCGGCGAGTAACCGGACGGGGCGGGATGGGGCGCTGTCATGTCTTCGACCTCCAAATGGAAGCGGGCTTCGATGCTGTTATCCGCGTGGCAGGGTCGCAGCGCTCACCGCAGGCGCATCGGCACCCGAGGTCCCGCCCGTCGAGCGCGCGAGGGCTGTCAGGATGCCTTGAAGAATTCTCGTCGGGCTCGGCGGACAGCCGGGAACCGCGACATCGACGGGGATAACATTCGAGACGCGTCCGCAGGTCGCGTAACTCTCGCCGAAAATGCCCCCGGTGCATCCGCAGTCACCGAGCGCGACGACGAGCTTGGGATCCGGGGTCGCCTCAAAGGTGCGGCGCAGCGCGACCTCCATGTGCCGCGACACGGGACCCGTGACGAGCAGCAGATCAGCGTGACGCGGGCTCGCGACGAACCGGATGCCGAGACCCTCCAGGTTGTAGATCGGATTGTTGAGGGCGTGGATTTCCAGCTCGCAACCGTTGCAGGATCCCGCATCAATGTGGCGGACGCAGAGTGCGCGCCCCAGCACGGCGCGAATCTGGTCGTTGAGGCACGCCTGCAGCCGCAACGCATCATCGGCTTGCGGGGAAGGTTCCGTGACGATCCCGATCGAGGCAATCTGGCGCAATGTCTTCAGCATGGGAAACTACAGGTCGTGACCGCTGTAACTGAGGTTGAACGATTTATTAATCAGCGGAAAATCTGGCACGATATTGCCGATGATCGCGTGCTCCAGGACGGGCCAGTTTTGCCACGAGGGGTCGTGTGGATGGCAGCGCCGAATCATGCCGGTTGGATCGACTTGCAGCGCCATGAATACCGGCCCCCGCCAACCCTCGATCAGGCCAATACCGAGCGTTTCCGGGGCGGCGCGGTCGACATCGATGCGATGCGGGCCCTGCGGCAGGTGATCGAGCAGAAGGCGCACCAGCCGGCAGGACTCCTGCAGCTCCTCGAAGCGCACTGTCACGCGCGCGGCGACATCTCCCTCCTCAAGCACGATCTTCGCGGGGACGATTTCATCATACGGCGGTAGTGGAAAGTCGATGCGCGCATCGTAGGCTTGACCACTGGCGCGACCGGCAAGCCCCAAGAGCCCAAGACGCCGCGCAAGCGCCGCATTGACGCAACCCGCGCCGACGAAACGGTCGCGCAGGCCGGAGTGCTCATCATAAATCTCCCTCAAATGGCGTGCGGCCTCCGCAAGCCGTCCGATGCAGTCCTGCAGCGCGCGCGTGTCCTGCGCCATTAGATTGACCCGCACCCCACCGGGCACGACCGCATCGAGCAAATAGCGTTGACCGAAAGCCTTCTCGACCGTTCGTAACAGCTGCTCCTTGAGAAGTGAGAATTGACTGAGCCCAAAGGCGAAGCCCGCATCGTTGGCGAGGGCTCCAAGATCGCCGAGATGATTCTGAAGGCGCTCGATCTCCAAGCACAGCGCCCGCAGGAAGGCCGCGCGTCGGGGGATGCTGCAGCCGCAAAGTGTCTCGAGCGCTTGGACATAGGCCCACGAGAAGGCGACTGCAGAGTCGCCAGACACGCGCGCTGCGAGTCGATGTCCTTCGGCGGCGGAAAGCTCCGTGAAGCGCCGCTCGATTCCCTTGTGCACGTACCCGAGCCGCTCTTCCAACCGCAGAACTTTCTCGCCGACGATTGAGAAGCGAAAATGTCCCGGTTCGATGGTCCCGGCGTGGACGGGCCCCACGGGTATCTCATGCACGCCGTCCCCTTCGACGCGTGTAAACGGATAGCAGTCCGCGACCGGAGTGGCCTGCGCAGCCGGCATCGCTCCCGCGCGCAGCGGAAAAGCATCGGCCGGCCACGCTGCATGACGCATCCAAGGTCGCGAGTCGATGTCATCCGAACGCGCCCCGGCGAGATCGAACGCCGCGCGCTGCATGCGTGAGGCTGCGGGGAACAACTCATGCAGACTTGGGTAGCGATCGCCTTCATCTACCGGCAATTCGAGTACCAGCACACCTAGATGCGTCAGAAATGCGGCTCGAATGAGGTCCGCGCAGCCCTCGCTGGGATCCGACGCGGCCCACATTGCCAGAAGCTGGCCCCCCGCGGCCGCGACGTCCTCGGCCGCCTTTACCCAGTGCTCGGGGATCACCCGCCGCCGTCGGCTGCAGGGTGTATCAGTGATCACAAGGCTTCCCTCCCACCACGCGCGCGTCGGCATGTCACTGTCCCCCGATCAGGCGAGCCGCCGCCCGGTACCAGTCAGCGAGGTACGGTGGGACGTACAAGCCGAGCACCAGCACAATGGCGAGGTGGGTGAATACCGGCAACAGCGCCGGTGGGTGCGGCAAGCGACGGGCGGTGGTCTCACCGAAGACCATTGGCTGCACGCGGCCGAAGATCGCCGCGAACGCGACGCCGAGAGCCAGCAGCAAAATAGGTGTAGCCCACGGCTGCTCCCGCATGGCGGTGGTCAGGATCAGGAATTCGCTTGCAAACACACCAAAAGGCGGCATTCCCAAAATGGCAAGCGAACCCATCATCAAACCCCAACCGACCGTGGGACTCAGCGTAATGAGCCCGCGGATGTTCTCCATGAGCTGTGAGCCAGATTTTTGCGCCGCATGCCCGACGGTAAAGAAGATGGCCGATTTCGTGAGCGAATGCACGGTCATGTGCAGGAGAGCGGCGAAGTTGGCGACGGCGCCCCCCATCCCGAAAGCAAAGGTGATGATTCCCATGTGCTCGATCGACGAGTAGGCGAATAAGCGCTTGATATCGCGCTGTCGCCACAGGAGAAACGCGGCCAGCACCACCGAGAACAGACCGAAACCCATGAGCATGCGCGAGGGAATTTGGGAGTGCAAAGAGCCCTCGACCAGCACTTTGCATCGAACCACCGCATAGATCGCCACATTGAGCAGAAGACCCGAGAGGACCGCTGAAATCGGCGTTGGACCTTCCGCATGCGCGTCCGGCAGCCAATTATGCAGCGGCGCGAGACCCACTTTGGTACCGTAGCCCACCAGCAAAAAGACAAACGCGAGACTCACGACGGTGGGCTCGAGCTGCCCTTTGACCGAGTTCAAATGCGTCCACAGGAGCGCGGTTGCTCCCTCCGCTCCCAAGACCTTCTCTGCAGCGATGTATAGCAGTATCGTGCCGAACAGTGCCTGGGCAATGCCGACGCCGCACAGGATGAAGTACTTCCACCCCGCCTCCAGGCTCGCCGCTGTTCGGTAGAGCGTCACCAATAATACCGTCGAGAGCGTCGCGGCCTCCATCGCCACCCACAGCAGCCCCATGTTGTTGGTCGTGAGTGCGATCAGCATCGTCGTCATGAACAGCTGATACATGCTGTGATAGAGACGCAGCCGACCGACACTCAAGCGTCCATGTTGCATCTCAACCCGCATATAGGCGCGCGAAAAAAGCGAGGTGGTGAGGCCGACGAATGCAGTCAGGGTCACCAAAAACACGTTGAACGGATCGATGAAGAATTGTTCGTGCGCGACGACAAGATTGCCCTCTCCAACTACCCGAGCTGTCAACGCGCAAGCGCTGAGGAAGGTCACGAGGCTCACGACGGAATTGAGCTCCGGCGCAAGGCGCCGCGCCCCCACGATTGCCAGCACCAGCGCGCCGACGAGCGGGCTGCCGAGAAGCAGCAGAAACTCCATACTACGGCTCCTCCTTGAGCGATTCGAAATGATGCAAATCCAGACTGTCGAATTGCTCGCGGATCTGAAAGAAGAAAATGCCGAGCACAAGCACCGCGACGAGCACGTCGAGCGCGACGCCGAACTCCACGATCATCGGCATGCCGTAGGTCGCGCTCATGGCGCCGAAGAACAGTCCGTTCTCCATCGAGAGAAAGCCGACCACCTGCGACATGGCTTTACGCCGCGTAATCATGGTGATGAAGGACAGCAAGATAACGGCGACGGCAATGCCGATGGAGCTGCGCGTCGCCGTGCTTGCAAGTGCGGCGATCGGCTGCGCCAGTCCGAAGGCGAAGACGACGACTACGAGGCCCACCAGCATGGTGCCGGAGATATTGAGCAACGGTTCGGTGTCCCAGTACACCTGCAGGCGACGGATCAGCCTGTGCAGAATCCATGGGAGAAAGACGACTTTGAGCGCAAGGGTGAGTGCGGCGGAGAGGTAAAGGTGATGTTGACCTGTCCGCCAGGCCAGCAGCAGAGTGGCCGCGAATAACAACACGCCTTGCATGGCCAGCAAATTGACCATGATCACGATGCGCCGCTGCGCGAGCATCGCAAAGGACAGCAGCAGCAAGAGCGCCGCGCACAGATTCAACACTTGCAAATCGAACGGAATGCGCTCCATCGTCAAGCTCCCAGCAGCAAATGCACGAGCAGGCCCAATACTCCGAGCAGAAATGCGACTGCGAGAAACTCGGGCGCCCTAAATACCCGCAGTTTCGCCGAAACCGTCTCGATGAACGCCAGCACCGCGCCGGCGACTGCGAGTTTTACCGCCAACAGCGGTATCGACGCGAGCAGCGACGCCGGGTTGTCCGTCCCGGTCGAGACTCCCCAGGGAACGAACAGCGCGAACCCGATGCAGGCGTAGTTGAAGAGCTTCAGGGCGCTCGCCCACTCCATGAGCGCGAGATGGCGTGCCGAATACTCGAGCAGCATCGCTTCGTGAATCATCGTGAGTTCGAGATGCGTCGCCGGATTGTCGATCGGAATGCGGGCATTTTCGGCGAGTAGCACCATGGTAAATGCTATCCCTGTGAACGCGAGGCTCGGATATAGAGCGAGAGACTGCGTCGCCAGGTGCTCGGTGATGGCCGGAAGCGCGGTGGTCGAGGAAATCATGGAAGCCACGAAAATCACCATCAGGAGTGCAGGCTCGGCCAAGAACCCAATCATCATCTCGCGGCGCCCACCGAGCGTGCCGAAGGCGGTCCCTATATCCATCGCGGCCAGCGACATGAAGACGCGCGCGGTGGCGAGCAGGCCGACAAGCGCGATCGCATCGGCCGCCGTGGTCAGTGGCAGACGCGTTCCCATGGAGGGAATGATGGCCGCCGCGACCACCATGGTTCCGAACACAACATAGGGAGCGACCCGAAACAGCGCGGATGCGTTTTGCGCGATCGTGGCATCCTTGAAGAACAACTTGCGGATGCCGCGATAAGGCAACCACACGCTCGGCGCCGTGCGGTTCTGCAGCCACGCGCGGCATTGATTGATCCAACCGAGAAACAACGGAGCCGCGGTGAGTGCCGCGACGAGTTCCAGTGCCTGGGTGAGGATTTCCATCGGCGTCATAGGACGAGCCCCAAGAGCACGACCAGCGTGACGAAACTGTAAAGAAGATACGCGGCGATGCGCCCCTGCTGCAGCCATGCAAATGCATTGGCGACCCTCTGCACGAGGGGTTCGAGCGGTGCGTACAGGGTGCGCCAGATAAGATCCTGCACGACAACCCGATAACGCGGCTGGCGGTCGAAAGGCGACGGCAATTCGCGTTCGACGCCGAAAAATGCCTGAAAAATATGCCGGATCGGCTGACCAAAACCTTCCGCACTATCCTGCATGCGCGCATCCAGCCGCCCAAATCCGCAATCCCAGGGTGCCGAAAGACGCACGCGGCGATGATAGAGAAACCGTACGGCAAGTATGGTGAGGAGGACAACGGCCGCAATTGCGAGGAACAACACAAGAGCGGAGTACGAGGCCTGTCGGCCCGGCACGGGCACCAGCAACCACCAAGGGGCAGTTGCGCTCGGGAGCGTGGTGCCGCTGAGTTGCATGGAGACGATACGCAGGGCGCGAATGATGTATGTGGGCAACAATCCCAATGCTATGCACCCGAGGGCAAGCCAAACGAGACCGATGCGTTGGAGGATCCCCGCATCTCTCGCATTCGATAGAGCCGCCTCGCGCGGCTGGCCGAGGAAGATCACGCCGAAGAACTTGACCATGACGTAGCCGGCGAGCGCAGCCGCCATCGAGACGAGTGCCGCGCCCATCGGCAGTAGCATGTTGACGAAGGACCGGGGTACCTCGTGAGCGAAGAGGAAGGCCTGGAGCAGCAACCATTCGGACACGAATCCATTGAGCGGCGGCAGCCCCGCCATGGCGAGTGCGCCGATGAGCGTGAGCCACGCTACCCATGGCATACGATGGATCAGTCCGCCGAGGCGCCCCAGGTTGCGTTCCCCGGTTGAATGCAGAACCGCACCCGTGCCGAGAAACAGCAGGCTCTTGATGAACGCATGATTGAGGCTGTGATAGAGAAGTGCGATCAGCGCGAGCGCCTCGAGTGATGGCATTCCCACACCGTGGAACACGAGCGCGAGCCCTAAACCGGTAAAAATAATACCGAGATTCTCGATGGAGGAGTACGCGAGCAGTCGCTTCATGTCGGTCTGCACCGCGGCAAACACCACGCCGTAGAACGCGCTGAAGAGTCCGAATCCGAGGGGCAACAGCCCCCACCACCACTGCGCGTTCCCGAGTAGATCGAAGCTCACGCGCAGCATTCCATAGACAGCGGTCTTCAGCATCACGCCGCTCATGAGTGCCGACACCGGTGAGGGCGCCGCGGGGTGCGCCTCCGGCAGCCAGACGTGCATCGGTACGAGGCCAGCCTTGGCACCAAATCCAAAGAGTGCCAAAAGAAAAGCGGCGGTCGCCGCCTGTGGCGCGAGGTGCGCGCCGCGCATCGCATCGAAAGTGAACTGCCAACTGCCGCCCTGCATGACGCCGAACGCCAATAGTATGGAGATCGCGCCCACATGCGCGATGAGCAAGTACACGAAGCCGGCCCGACGGATCTCAGCAATGCCGTGCTGTGTGGTGACGAGAAAGTACGAAGACAGCGCCATGGTTTCCCACGCCACCATAAAGGCATAGGCGTCGTCGGCTAGCAGCACGAAGCCCATACTCGCGAGGAACAGGTGGTACTGCAGACATAGCAGCCCCGGGAGTGTGCCTTCACCCCGGCGGAAGTAACCCGCGGCAAAGATGGATATGCCGCACGACGCTGCGCCGAGCAGAAACAAAAAAAAGCTGGTGAGCGCGTCGCGACGCAGGTGAACCGGCAGGTCGGGCAACCCGATTGGCAGAACAGTCGATTCCGGAGGGCCCGCCAAACTCACCGCCGCGATCACCGCGAGGGCGAATCCGCAAAGGGCGCCCGCCGGAAAAAGAGTGCGCCCAACAAACCGAAGACTTCTCGGGCGCAACAGCCCTGCCAGCCCGATGAGACACCACAGAGCAAGCACGATCAAACAGAAGTTGAGCGGTGAGCTGGCCAGGACCTTCACACAGGGTGTTACTCAGATACGTGTTCTATGATAATAGTACTTTACTCGGATGCAGGCCTTTATGGCGAGGGGTTTGAGGTTGAGAAGCGCCAACTAAAGTGAGCCAGCATTGTCGAGGTGTCAGTCGGTCGTACCTAAAGCGCTGGGGATTACGCAGGCTCGGGTATCCGATATCAAGCGTGGGAAGATTGGGCAGTCCAGCCTGGACATGTTGGTTCGCTTGGCTTCGCGGGCCGGGCTCAAGGCGAAGCTGGAATTGGCGGCGTAAAGATCTTCACTCAAATAAAGGTTCATGAGATTCGTGCGTGAGTTTTGCGTGACTCCGTGCTGCTTCGTCATGCTTCGTGGTGCCAATAGCAACGGGCGCCACATGGCAAGTTATTGAAAATACTCAGACTATCCTTCGATTTCAGCGCTCATAATGCCGAGGTCGAGGGTTCGAGTCCCTCTCTCACCGCCATATAATCAAGCGCTTACGATTGGCCTCGCTTGCACAATTGCGGGGAAACGACAAACACCGAGGTGTCGAGTTCAGGCACGAGTGTCTCCCAGCTCCAGCGCAGATTCACGACCTCTTGTTCCCGAAGCCCGGTGTTCACCTTGAACAGCGCCATCCTGGCCAGGTGACTGGCGAGTTCCGAGAACAGCAGCCGCTGTTCCTCGACGGATAGAGGATACGGTTCGCGTTTGTTCGGATGGCGTTGCTTTTGGACGCGCCGCGTGTCGAGCCACGGCCGATCCGATTCATCTGCAATAGCCGTTACTCATGATGCGCGTAGTCGACGCAAGGTCTCAGATTGTGTACTCGGCTTGATTCTATGCGATGGACAATTATTGAAAAAACGCTTCACTGTTGCTAAACAGGGACAATTGCGGCAGAATTTTATGACGCAGGCTGAAAGATACAAAAAAATCGACCGCAGCGCATTGCCCGGTGCGAAGTGGCAGTGGCACCTGACAGCATGAATTCTTGCGCCGCGGCGACTCAGGCCGCTGCAAGCTTACCGAGGCCGTATTGCCGAGCGCTCGGTCCGACTGATCTGAGACTTCCTTGAAGGTTTCATTTGAGCCCGATGGTTTCTTCTGGATATCGAGGTGACGAGCATGACCAGCAGTAAGGATCTCCATTCGACTCTGAGCAACGAAGAAACCGGCATTACACGGCGCGACTTTGTTGGTGGCACGCTGGTTGGCGCAGGCGCCGCCCTGTTGGAAATGGCCTCACCGGCCGCAATCAAAACGGCCGCAGCTCAGACTGTCCCGTCACCCATGACGGGGCTCGGGCCCGATTGGACCGGCCCGGGCGGTATCGGCGACTACGCCCGCTCGAATGGCAATACGCATGAAGTCGTGAACGCCGCGCACGGCGGTATCCGAAATGAGCAATTCGACAAGGCGCTGCGATCTGCGATCGATACGGGCGAGAGTCCGGATCTGATCATCGTGGGTTGTGGCATGTCGGGTCTGTCGGCGTGTTGGGCCTACCGCAAGGAGCGTCCCAACGGCAAGGTCCTGATGTTGGATCAACACCCCATTTTCGGAGGCGAAGCCAAGCAGAACGAATTCGAGGTGGACGGTTACCACTTGACGGCCCCGCAGGGGGCTACGGGAATCGTCGTGCCGTTCAAGAAGGCCAAGGCAACAGGCTTCTGGTCCCGCTTCGCCGGCGAACTCGGATTCCCCGATGAATTCGTCTACCAGAAGCCGACCGGGTTGACCAAGGATATCCTGGTGCCGGAAGACGCGTGGACTCCCATGCATGTGGGTTGGGAAAGATCGGATACCGGTTTCTACTACGAGGGTAAGGGTTGGGTAAAGAATCCGTGGCGGGACGGTTTCAAACACGCGCCGATCCCGGAAGCGTCCAAGGAGGCACTGATGCGCATGGAGCTGTACCGGACACCGCCTCGCAGAGAGGACTGGGAGCGTTGGCTCGATACGATGACTTATCAGGAGTTCCTGCAGAACGTTGTCGGTATCCCGCCGGAAGCTCTCCCGGACGTGCTCAAGTATCAAAGTCCGGTCGCCGCAATCATGGGCTGCGGATTGGGCGCAGACGTGATTTCGGCGTATGCGGCTTACAGCTTCCTTCAGCCCGCCGTTTCGGGATATTACCGGTATCAATTGGATGGTGAGGATCCGCGGGCCGGCATCTATCTGGCCAGTTTTCCGGGCGGACACGCCGGCACGGCGCGGCACTTCCTCAAAAAGATCCTGCCGGCCGCACTCAAGGGCGAGTATCGCATGGCGGACATCATCAACAGTCCGGTGCAGTGGGACCAACTCGATCGGGCAGGCGAGCCTGTGCGCATGCGTCTGTCCTCGACCGTGGTGTCCGTGGTCCATGAAGGTGAACCCGGGAGCGCCAAGGGGGTGGTCGTAACCTACGCGCGCGGTGGAAAGCTGTACCGCGTTCGGGCGCGCGCGGCCGTTCTGTGTGGACAGCAACACGCGAACCGCCATATCTGCCGCGACATATCTCCCGAATACCGTGCGGCCATGAATACGTTCCATCATGCGCCCGTCTTGACAGTGAATGTGGCACTGCGGAATTGGAAGTTTCTCGAGAAGCTGGGTGTCGCCTCCGCACGCTGGTTCGAGGGATTTGGCTGGTGGGTGAGTCTGCGGCGTAATCTGGAAATTCCAGGTCAGGCGACCCAACCGCTGGATCCTTCCAAGCCTGTGGTGCTCACGATGTACAACCCTTTCCCGCTGCCTGGAGTTCCATTCCCGCAGCAGTGCACGGCTGCACGCATGCAACTGTTCAACATGACCTACGCCCAGATCGAATCGGCGGTTCGAGCGCAGTTTACGAAGATGTTCGGCGACTGCGGGTTCGATGCAAAGCGCGATATCGCCGGAATCATTACCAATCGTTGGGGACACGCCTACGTGGTGGATCCACCGGGATTCTTTTTCGGGAAGGATGGCAAACCCGCGCCGCGTGACATCCTTCGTAACCGTTTCAACCGCATCTCCTTCGGCCACTCCGAGTTGACCGGAACTCAAATGTGGGAGACCGCGGCGGAAGAAGGGGAGCGGGCGGCAAATCAAGCTCTGGAGATCACATGATGAAACGAGTGCTGATATCGTCCGTCATCGCGGCAGCCTGTGCTGTTGTGGCGCAGCCCCGGGCAACGGCGGCGGACGAAGTGCCAACCAAGGCCGCCGCTGCCAAACAGGCAGCGTCCGCCGAGACCCCGGAGTTGGCCGCATTCAAAAAGGCCATTCGTGCGAAGTACGATTTGAAGGAAAAGGCCTTCGCCGCGCACGATGCCGAAACGATCGTCACGAAGTTCTACGCACCCGATGTGATCTCGGTTGAGGGGGGCGCCAATGGCGGAATCTACGTTGGCCGGGACCAGATCCGGCCGCTTTACCAGAAGGTGGTGCAGGACAGCTTGGTGAAGGTGGACTCCGTCTACACTTATGTAAATGGGAACGCAGGGTGGGATTGGACGGATTTCCACGTGACTTTCCCCAAGGGCGAGATGAAGCCCTTCACCTTTGCGCTCCTGTTTCTGTGGGCCAAGGAGAACGGAGAGTGGATCTGCAAAGGTGATTACTTCGTAACGGGCAGCTTTCGCACCGGAAAGCTTTCTGCCGAGCCTGCGCCGGCACCCTGATTCGCGCAACCCGGGTCACCGAAGCACTTCGACCATTCATTGGTCCGTTGGGGCGGTCCGGCCGGGCGCACGGCGCGCCTGTCGCGCGCCGACGACACCGGCCACGACCAGTGTGAAGGGCAAGATGCGTGCCGTGGTCGGACTGGTCCCGGTGAGCACCTCAAAGTGCGCCGCAGCGAAGACTAAAACACCTGACAATGCAATGAACGACATGACGATCGATACGATCGTCGGCCAACCGGCGCCACCGCGGCGCCGAAAAAAGAAGAACACTGATGCTGCCGTGGTGGCCATCAGCAGTATGATTCCCAGTGTGGCGATTGCCGAAGGCAGCGTAAATACCGTGAGCACGGGATCCGCGCCCGAGATGGCGAACAGCGTAACGCAAACGACCGCGAGCGCCGATTGCAAAAGAGAACCGATATGCGGGCTTTGGAATATGCCGTGGGTGTCTCCCAAGCGGGACGGCAACACGCCGTCGCGTCCCATCGCAAAGAAATAGCGGGCAATGGCGTTGTGAAATGCAAGCAAGCTTGCGTAGATGCTGGTTACAAACAGGATTCGCATCGCCGATGTGGTGTTCGGTCCCATGAAGCGGTCGGACAACAAGAATAGAAACCGTGTCGGATCAGACATCGACTGCAGCATCGGCACCAGGCGATCAACGCCCGCGCCCATGACCGCAGCCCAGGTGGAGATGGTGTAAAAGACGCCTATCAGAATTACCGAGAAATACGTGGCGTGCGGAATGGTTTTTTCAGGGTCCCGCGCTTCTTCGCAATAAATGGTGGTCGCTTCAAAGCCGATGAAGGCCGAGAAGCACATCATCAATCCAAGCCACGGGGAGCCGGTCATGACGATGCCGGGAGTGAACGGGCGCACGGAAATTCCGGCATTCCCACCCTTGGCAAGGATGCCGCAGTCCAATAGTAGGACGACGAGATATTCGCCGGCGACCAACGCCCCCAAAATTTTTGCCGACAGATCGATCTGACGATAGCCGAGGAACGCGATGGACGCCATCGCTGCGAAGCCGTACATCCACCAGGCGATGTGGGCGCCGATCGTTGGCGCAATCAGCGCATCCGCCGCGGCACCGAAGAGTCCATACAGAGAGATCTGCAGGGCGTTGTAGCTAAAAAGCGCTATGAGTCCGCTGGCCCCGCCTGCCGATTTTCCCAGGCCCTCCTGCGCGAAAGCGTAAAACGCTCCAGCGTTGCGCACGTGGCGCGCCATCGCCGTATAGCCGACGGAAAACAGGCACAATATCAATGTAGCCATCAGGAACATCGCAGGTATGCCCGAACCGTTGCCGAACAACATGGCCACCGGTATGCCGCCTGCCATCGAAACCAACGGTCCCGCGGCGGAGACTACAAAAAACGTGATGACCCAGACGTTCAGCGTGCCACTGCGCAGGCAACGCGTCGGCACGGGATCTGTCATTGTCCGGCCAGAACCTTGGATCACAGTTGTATCGGCGCGCGGCATGTCAGCCGCGGTCCGGCCTCACCCGGCCCCCCAGCAGTACTCCGCGATAAACTCCACGAGGTCGAGATTGAACTGATCCGCTTCATCGAGGCGCTTACGCACCGTGTCCTCGCCCAGCACCTCGGCTCGCATGGTTCTGCCGCATCGCAATCGCTCATTCATTCAGAATCCCTCGCTACTGACGTCGGAACAGAGAAGTGTCTTACAGAAATACCGCTCGGGACAGTCCGCCATCCACCGCGATGGATTCGCCGGTCAGTGCGCTGGCGCGTTGCGAGGCGAGGAACAAGATGCAATCAGCGACCTCTCCGACTTCGAGCATGCGGCGGATGGCGGCCGGGTCGGCCGCCTCACGCTTGATGATGGCGTCGACGGTCGTGCCACCGGCCTTGGCCATGTCGGCGAACCATGCTTCCACGTGCTCCGTTCGCGTTACCCCGGGATGGACGATGTTGACGGTGATGCCATCCGGACCCAATTGATCCGACAGGGTCTTGGTCAGATGCACCAGTGCGGTGTTGCGCATTCCGCTTAGGGCCTCGGTGGAGCGAGCGGTCAGTCCCCCGACATTGATGATGCGACCCCAATGAGCGGCACGCATATACGGGACGCATGCCTTGCACATGCGGAAATAGCCAACCAATTTTATGTTGAGGTCCACGAGGAGCGCATCTTCGTCGGCTTCCTCTATGTTGTTGCGGACCAGACCGCCCGGGTGAGCCGCGCAATTGACCAGAATATCAACGCCGCCCAATTGTTTGGCGGTGGCGGCCACCAATTCCCTGACGGATTTCGAATCAGAGGTGTCCACCGTCATCGGCAGAACCTTGCCGCGGGTGTCAGCACGAATCTGTTCGGCGGCTAGTTCCAAGGTACTTGCAGTACGGGCGGCAATAACGACCGAGACGCCTTCGGCTGCCAGCTTGCGCGCAGTTTCCTTGCCGATTCCGACACTGCCTCCGGTAACGATCGCAACCTTGCCGGCCAGCCCCAAATCCATACTCATCATTGCACCTCTGGTTGTTCTGCAGACGCCAGGAACTCTGCCGAAGCGCTCGCTCCGGCGCCGAATATGGCAAGCACCCGATCACCCTGTGCCGCCTCGGCAATGCCCGTACAACTACCGGTGGAAATCAGCTGACCACATCGCAACGTCTCGCCGCGGGCCGCGAGCCAGTTGGCCAGCCAGACCGCCGATGTTACGGGATTGCCCAGCACTCTTGCCGTTGATCCCTGGATCGTCGGATGATCGCCGAGCGTCAGCATAACCGGAAGATCCGCCAGGCTTGCAGCGTTCCAGTCAGCAATAGGTTCGCCGACGACCAATACGTCCGCATTGCTGTTGTCGGCGACCAGGTGGGCGAGGGACAGCTCGTCTCCGTTGCTGAAGCGTGAATCGCAGATTTCAAGCCCCGCGTAGGCAGCGGCGATACTGTCAATCACAAGGGATTCAGAGAATGGCGCCTGGGCGGGACTCAAGTCCTTGCCGATCTCAAAGACGATCTCCGCCTCGACGACTCGCAGATGATGGCGCGGAGTCGCGATGCGGCCCGGCAGACGGCAACAGGTCCCGGCGGGTGAGTTGCCCCAGCGATCGGTTCAACGGCCCCGAGTGCCTGCTGAGCCTTCGTATTGGTCAGACCGATTTTGAAGGCCGCTGCGCCGCTACCGCGGATCGCCGCGGCAGCGAATTCGATAGCGTAACCCTGCTCCATATCCGCCGGCGCGAGCTCGCTCGGCAGGCCTTGCAAGCGGTGGCCCGATTGGTGCACGTCGGCCAGGAGCCGCGCCGCTTTCAATGTGCCGAATGCGCTCATGCGATTGCCGTCTTTCGGTATGAACAAGGATCCGGAACAGCATAGTCCGAATTGTCCCGTTAGTGCAACAGTACACCAACTAAGACCGATTGTTTTCTTTCGTAGCTCTGGTTATAGTGACCGGCCTCGGTTGCCCGCGGCAGGGCCAAAACCTTAACCGCCTACGAACTGGAGACCCTGCGTGACCGGATTAACTGCTATCGAACGCGCTGAGCGCTTGAAAATCTCCCTCCGCGCCGCGCCACAGCGGTTGCTGATCGGCGGCAAGCGTAGCGACGCGGTGTCAGGCCGTACCTTCGACACGATCAATCCGGCGACCGGCGAAGTGCTGGCGGCCGTCGCGCATGGCGCGGCTGCCGACATCGAACTCGCGGTGGCTGCGCGCGCAAAGCCTTCGAGGATCGCTCCTGGCGGCGCATGAGCGCGATGGAGCGTACCGTCTTGCTGATGAGGCTCGCTGATTTGATCGAGCGCGATGCCGATGAATTGGCGGTCCTCGACTCCCTGGACAATGGCAAACCTGCGCATCTGACGCGGCTCGTGGAAGTGGAAGGCTCGATCAAGACGTTCCGTTATTTTGCCGGTTGGCCGACGAAATTCGGCGGGGAGACGTTGACCGTATCCCCGCGCGGCGGCGTGCAGATATTGGATTACACCACGCGTGAACCGATTGGCGTGGCTGGCCTGATCGTGCCGTGGAACTACCCGATGTCGATGGCAGCCTGGAAGGTGGCGCCGGCTATCGCCGCCGGCTGCGCGGTTGTATTGAACCCACCGAACAAACGCCGCTCACGGCGCTTCGCCTCGGAGAATTAGCGCTGGAAGCGGGCTTCCCGCCGGGCATCCTGAATGTCGTCACCGGATTCGGTGACGCCGGTGCCGCGCTGGTCGAACACAGGGCGTGGATAAGATCGCCTTTACCGGCTCAACCGAGGTCGGCAAGAAGATCGTCACGGCGTCGGCCGGCAATCTGAAGAAGGTATCGCTGGAGTTGGGTGGAAAATCACCGCAGATCATCTTCCCCGATGCTGACCTGGAGGTAGCGGCCGCGGCGGTTGCGAATGGCATTTTTTTCAATCAAGGCCAAACCTGCACTGCAGGGTCGCGCCTGTACGCGCATGCCAGTTGTTTCGACCGTGTGATGAGTACGATCACCGACGCGGCGCGCAAATTGAAGCTGGGCAACGGCCTGAAGCCGGATTCAGACCTGGGTCCACTCGTGTCCCAAGAACAATGGGACCGCGTCAATGGCTACGTGGGGATTGGCCAGGAAGAAGGGGCCCGGCTTCTGACAGGCGGCAAGCGTCCGCAAGGTCTTGATAAGGGATTCTTTTACGAGCCGACCGTCTTCATCGACGCGAACGCAGGCATGCGGGTCGTACGCGAAGAGATTTTCGGCCCTGTGTTGACTGCGCTGCCGTGGTCGGATCTCGATGACCTCATCTCGAAAGCGAACGACACGGCCTACGGGCTCTCGGCCGGTGTTTGGACGAACAATATCAAGCAAGCCCATCGCGCGTCCGCAGCATTAAAAGCCGGCACGGTGTGGATCAATTGCTACAACCTGATCGATCCGGCGACGCCATTCGGCGGTTTCAAGCAATCCGGCTGGGGACGCGAGCATGGTCGTCAGGCGATGGAGCTTTACAGCGAAACGAAGAGTGTCTGGGTGAACTTGTCCTGACGCGCACATTTTCAATGAAGGTACGACATTCATGAGGCAAGACAAGACGCTCTTGGTGGCCACCGCCGGCCAGGCCGTGCTGCGCAGTCACGATGACGGCGCAACTTGGGGCCGGATCAAACCCGATCAAGAGCTGGAGTTCGATGATTCGGTGCGCTGCATCCTGCCAGATCCGCAGAAACCGCAAGCAGTATTTGCTGGTGCGGATACCGGACTGTTTCGCAGTGAAGATTGCGGCGTAAACTGGCATCGCGTGGATTGCGCCCTGAATCCCTATGCGGTGTGGAAACTGGTTGTTGATCAGAGGAATCCGGACATCATGTATGCGGGTACGGGTTCCCCGTCGCGGGCGGCGTTTTTCCGTTCCGGCGATGCCGGCAAACGCTGGGAAAAGTGCCGCTGGAAATGCCGGCGAAGTGCGCGGGCATCAGCCGGCCGCGCATGCTTGCGATGGCGATGGATCCCGATGATGCCAGCGAGGTCTGGGTCGGGGTGGAGGAGGGCGGTCTTTTCCGCACACAGGATGGCGGGGAAGTGGAGGCGCATCGATGCAAACGTGCCGAAGGGTGTGCGCAATTCGGATCTGCACGCAATCGTCATCCTCCCTGGCCCAGCCAAGACCATCGCCGCCTTGACGGTCAACGCTCTCTATACATCAATTGACAGCGGTGAGACCTGGAACGAGTTGGTCATCCGCGAGCGCTGGGACATCTATTATTCCCGCGTTCTTGTCCGCAAACCCGGCAGCGACAGCGAGCTGTTCATGAGCATCAGCGACGGCACGCCCGGTACCACGTCGATGTTTCTACGCTCCAAGGATCGCGGCAAGACATGGCTGAACGCGCCGCTGCCGGTGCAACCGAACTCCTGCATCTGGGCCATCGGCACAAACGCGGTGGACCCGAACGTGGTTCTGGCCGGCGCGGAGTACGGGCACCTATTCCGCAGTCGGGACGGCGGGCTCAGTTGGCGCAAAGATTGGCGCGAGTTCAGTGAAATCACGGATGTAACCTGGATCCCGGCCGTTCCGGCCGTCGCGGAGACCGGCAGCCATGGCCATTCCTAAGGTCAAGCGAATTGCACACATTGTCTTATACGTTCGCGATCCGCAGACATCAGCGCAGTGGTACGCACAAGTGCTCGGGATGCAACGAGTGGCGCAGGTGGCGGACG